>NZ_LMPO01000001.1:0-59990 GCF_001424385.1 Curtobacterium sp. Leaf183
CCACACCACCACCCACACCCGCGGCAACCCCGACACCCGCGGCACCACCAACGCCGACACCCGCCGCCGCACCGGGGCGAGCCGGGCGGGGCGGGTGGCGGGGTCGTGCACCGATGTCATCGGTTCGTGAGCCGGCGCTTCACCTTGGCGGCGACGCTCCGTGGGCCTTCGGTGCGCAGGTAGTGCACCGCGCGTCCGAGGTCGTACCGGACCCCGTAGAGCTTCTGGCGCTCCGGCACGCGCACGCGCATCTCGTGAGCGGTCGGCAGCCCGGCCTGGGCACGGACCGTCTTGTCGGCGGCGCGGATCGGGTTGCGGCAGAACTCGACGAGCGGCTCGAGCACGTTCTGCCAGGTGAAGTCCTGCCGCACGCGGGTGACGTTCTCGAGGTAGGTCGCGCGGGCGTCGTCGTCGAACAGCACCTTCTCGAGCGCGTCGGCGAGGGCCGTCGTGTCGCGCTCGTGCACGACCTCGCCCAGGCGCTCCTCGGCGACGAGCTCGGCGAACGAGTCGCCGCCCGTCGTCACGATCGGCAGACTGGCCCACAGGTAGTCGAGGATGCGCGTGCGGAACGAGAACGTCGTCTCGAGGTGCTCGTAGTGCGTCGAGACACCGGCATCAGCCTCGGCCAGGTAGGCGCCGCGCTCCTCGTACGGGATCCACGACTCGTTGAAGAAGACGTTCTTGCCGGTGAGCCCGAGCTCGGCCGACGCCTGGCGCACCTTCGCGACGATGTCCATCTCGGGCACGTCGGGGTTCGGGTGCTGGACGCCCATGAAGAACAGGCGCACGTCGGGCCGACGCTCGGCGAGTTCGCCCATCGCACGGACCAGTGTGATCGGGTCGAACCAGTCGTAGATGCCGCCGCCCCAGACGACCAGCTTGTCGTCCACACCGATGCCGGGCACGACGCCCTTGACGACGTTCGTGGTGTGCACGGGCGGGTTCGCCGACAGCCCGAAGGGCACGACGCCGATCAGGCTGCGCAGCTCCGGGTCGCGCGAGTAGGTGCGCGCGTTGATGCGGCCCGACCCGGCGAGCTGCCCGAGCCAGAACAGGCGCTGCCGCTCGGAGGCGCAGATGAAGTAGTCGCCGAGCTCGAGCTGGTGGTTCAGCGTGTCCGAGGCGTCGAGGATCTGCCGGTCCCACTGCTCGACGTCGTCGCTGCGCCCCTGTTCGAGCTGCTCGAGGTGCAGTGGGTCGTAGACGTCGACGACCAGGATCTTCGCCGTCGACTCGAGCACGGGGAACAGCCGGAGTGCGTGACCCTGCACGATGATGACGTCGGCCCAGGCCTCGTGCTCGACCATCTGCCGCGGGTGGCGGTGCGGGACGGTGACGACGTCGTAGTCCGGGTCGATCTGCGTCGACCGGGTCAGGCTCACGACGCGGACGTCGTGCTCGCCGGAGAGCTCCTTCGCCATGTTCGTGGCACGGATCGCGGGGCCGGCCATCTTCTCGCCGATCGCGTCGCCGGTGACGATGAGGATGCGGCGACGCGCGCCGACCTCGAGCACACCGAGCGAGTGCACGATCTTGTCGTAGCCGGCCAGGTAGGACTCGATCGGGTACGCGGGCTCGTCCCGGTTGCCGAACAGGCGCAGCAGCTCGCGGTCGCTCCGGACGCGGGACGCCTGGATCTGGCGGCGCGACTCGGTCATCGAGGGGAGTTCCTCGACGAAGCGGTCGATGCCGAACACGCCGGCCATCGAGGTCTTCGGCACCGGCATCGTCGGCTCGTGGTCGCCACCGGGGCGCCGGATGTCGAGCGCCTCGGAGTCCATGTCGCCACGGCCCACCGCACGACGGACAGCCAGGGCGAGGGCGCCGGGGAGCGCCGTGCGGAGCTGCTCCTCGCCGAGGTTCTTGTAGAGCGTGAACAGCGCGTTGCGTTCGAGCAGGTAGGTCTCGCGGAAGTCGCCGAGCTTGTTCATCGAGGCGTGGTGCTTGTGGAACGCCACGGACTTGGGCTGGTACCGGAAGCGCCACCCGAGCAGGTTGAGCCGCCACCCGAGGTCGACGTCCTCGTAGAACATGAAGTAGCGGTCGTCAAAGCCGTCGAGCTGCTCGAACAGGTCGGCGCGGATGAACATGGCCGCACCGGTGCCGAACAGCACGTCGGTCTCGGTCTCCCAGCGACCCGTGTCCGGGGACCCGGCGAAGGGCTTGTAGCCCATGCCGTACCAGGTCATCGCGGCCTCGGTGAAGTCGACGTTGACGCCCTCCCAGTCGAGGACCTTGCTGGCGACGGCGCCGATGTCGCGCCCGGAGGCGAAGGTGGCCATCGCCTCGCGGATCCAGCCCGGGTCGGGACGCGCGTCGTTGTTGAGGAAGGCGACGTACTCGCCGGTGGTGTTCGCGACGCCGAGGTTGCACCCACCGGTGAACCCGAGGTTGCCGCCGGACTCGACGAGGGTGAAGGGGAGGTCGGACGCCTTGAGCCGGCCGACGTGCTCCGGCCCGGAGTCGTTGTCGACGACGATGATCTCGAGCTTGTCCGCGGGCCAGTCCTGTTCGGTCAGCCCGACGATGCTCGTGAGGGTGTCGTCGGTGCCCTTGTAGTTCACGAGGACGACCGAGACGACCCCCGTCCTGCGCTCGCTCACTCGAACCCTTTCGTCTGCGTGATCCGGCCCTGCAGGCCGTCACGACCCGCGCCGTGCGGTGAACACCCTACAAGGCCGACACCGGACGCCAGCGCCGCCCCACCGCACGGTGCCGACGTCGGGGACGGACGCTGCGGCATGATGGGGCGATGCCCGATCCTCTCTCCCCCGCGGACGACCAGGCCGCCCTCTACCGATCCATCGCCGCCGGCGACCACCGACACGGCGAACTGGGCACCGTCGCCTTCGCCGTCTCGACCGACGACGTCGACGCCGGCGCCGGTGACGTCTACGTCGCCCTCGGACTCGCCAAGTACCTCGAACGGCTCGGCTGGGGGGTGCAGCTGTGGCCGATCGACCGGTGGGACACCCACGTCCCGGACGACGTCGACGTCGTCGTGTCGATGATCGAGTCGTTCGTCCCCGGTCTCCTGCCCCGGCACACCGCTCTGGTCGGCTGGGTGCGCAACTGGACCGACGTCTGGGCGGAGCTGCCCTACCTGGACGAGTTCGACGCCGTCTGGACCTCGTCGACCGCGGCCAGGGACCGCATCGCCGAGCGGTACGACGGCGCCGTGCACCTGCTCCCGATCGGCGTCGACCCCGAGCTCTTCAGCGGGGACGACCAGGGGTCCTCGCCCATCGACGTCGTGACGACGGTCAACTTCTGGGGTGCGGAACGCCTCGGCACGAGCGCGCTCGACGAACTCGCCGAGCAGCGCGACGTCGTCTGGTACGGCGCGAACCAGGAGCACCTGGTGCGCTCGGACCGCATCGACCACCGCGGGCACGCGTCCTTCTTCGACCTGCCCGCCGTGTACGCCGCCGCGCGTGTCGTCGTCGACGACGTGATCCCGCCGGCCCGTGCCTACGCCACGCACAACTCCCGACTGTTCGAGGGCCTCGCATCCGGGTCCCTCGTCGTGACGAACTGCGCCGAGGGCCTCGAGGAGCTCGGGCTCGGCGACCTCCCCACGTACCACGACGGCCCGTCCCTCGTGCTCGCCGCTGCCGACACGGACGCTGCCCTGGTGGAGCGGCTGCGCGCGGTCGTGCTCGAGCGGCACACCTACGCCTCGCGCGCCGCCTCGGCCGACGCCGACCTGCGGCAGGCGGTGGCGCGACGCCGCGGCCTCCCGGGGCCGGACCGCGGACCGTTCCTGATCTGGGCGGCGCACATGCGCGAGCGACTACGTCAGACCGAACAGGAACGCGACGTCCACCTCGCCGGTGTGCACGACATCAACGAGCGGCTCGTCGCATCCATTGCCGACGCGCAGCGGAACGCCGCAGAGACCGCCGCCGCCCGAGCCGAGGCCGACGCACTGCGGGCCGAACGCGACCGCCTGGCCGTCCGGCTCGACCAGGTCACCCGCAGCCGCACCTACCGGCTCGCCGAACGCGTCGCAAAGGCCATGCACCGGCGCTGACCGGGCCACGCCGAGCCGGACACGACGAAGGGGCACCGCCGCGGCGGTGCCCCTTCGTCGTGTGCGGCCTACTTGACGGTGACCGTCGAGCAGACCTGGACGTTCGAGCCGGCGCCGGTGTTGATGGCCCAGGTGCAGACCTGGTGCGTCCCGGCCGTGAACCCGGTGAGGGTCTGGCTGAACTGGTGGGCAGCCCCGTACGCCGTGCCGAAGGCCGTCGCGAGCGAGGCCTTCGTGCCGTTCGCCTGGATGCTCGATCGCCCGATGTCGTCGACGTAGGTGTCGATCCGCACCGGAGCGGTCGTGTCCGGGTCGACGGCCCACCCGCGCATCGTGATCGACCCCGCGGTCCGCGACGACGCCTCGTCGATGTTGAGGCTCGGCGATCCCGACAGCATCGAGACGTTCTGGCAGGACGTCCCGTCCTTCCCACCACCGGCGTTCTTCGCCGTGATGCAGACCGTGTGCTGCCCGGGCCCGACGTTCGGCAGCGTGGCCGTGAAGCCGTGCGCGGAGCCGTACCCGGGGTACCGCGACGCGGCCGCGGCACTGTCCGCCTTGGCGACCGTCGAGCCTGCCGCGGTGCCGTCGACGGTGAAGGAGACCGCCACCGGGGTGACCACGTCCGGGTCCACGGCGAACCCGCTGACGCTCAGGGTCCCGATCGCCGTCGCCTTCGCCTGCTCGATCGTCACGACCGGGTCACCGGTCGGCTGTGCCACGGTCATGCACTGCCAGGTCGCACCGTTCCCGCCCACGGCGTCGAGCGCGGCCAGGCACAGCTCGTGGGGCACCGAGGGCGTGAGCCCCGACACGCTCATGCTGAACTGGTGGTTCGCGCCGTACCCGGGGAACGCGGTCGCGAGCGACGCCTTCGGCATGTCCGCCTTGCGGCCCTTCACGCGGGTACCGTCGACGTACGCGTCGACGCGGACGGACGCCGCGGTGTCCGGGTCGATGGACCACCCGCGGATGGTCATCGTGCCGGGCGACTTCGAGACCGCCTGGTCGACGTTGAGGTTCGGGGACCCCGTCTGCCGGGTGAACGACTGGCAACCGAGCGTCGCGTCCGACCCGCTGCCCGCGGCGTTCGTCGCGACGACGCAGAGCTGGTGGCTCCCCGGAGCGACGCCGGTGATCGTGCCCGAGTACTGGTGGGCGTCACCGAACCCCGGCTTCGCGGCGTTCAGCCCGGTCTTGGTCGCGTTCGCCGTCCACGTCGCCTTCGTGACGCCGTCGATCTGCACCCGCACCGTGACGGCTGCGGTGGTGTCCGGGTCGATCGCCCAGCCCCGCACGCTGACGGTGTCGATCGCGTTGCTCACCTGGTCGATCACGCCGACCGGGTTGCCGCCCTCGATCGTGAAGTCCGCACACTGGAACTGCGCGTTCGACCCGGCCCCGGCGTTGATCCCCCACGCACACACCTGGTGCGACCCGGCGCTCAGCCCCGTGAGCGTGGCGGAGAACCCGTGCCGGGTGTTGTTCGCCCCGAGGGTGTTCGCCAGCGACGACGTCGCGACGTCGGCCATCGTGCTCGCCGCGCCCTTGCCGTCGACGTAGAAGTCGGTGCGGATCGGGTCGGTGGTGTCCGGGTCGACGGCCCAGCCCGTGACGACGGCCTGCCGGTACCCGGTGCTGACACCGGTGATCGCACCGTTCGGCGCGTTCCCCCCGGTCGTCGAGCCGAACCAGTCGGTGTACATGCGCCAGAAGTTCCGGTTGCCGTACGCCGAGCAGCCGTCACCGGTGCCGTACAGGTTGTTCATCGCGGCCTGGTTCGGCACGTACGGCGTGTAGATGTACAGCGCGGCGGTGGCCTGGTTCTGGATGTAGACCTGCTTCGTGCCGCACGACGCGCTCGGGTTGTAGAGGATCGTGTTCGTGCGACCCGCCTGGTAGCCCCACGAGTTCGGCGACGCCTTGTAGCGCTGGAACTGCAGGCCGGCCGCGTAGACCTGGGCGAAGAAGCCGTTGTATGCCGGGTCGCACGGTGCCGTGTCCGGGCAGGCGAAGCCCGTGGCGTGGGTGTACTTGTACGAGCTCGGGGCGCTCGAGGTGATGAGCCCCTGCTCCTTCTCGAGCAGCACGAGCAGCACCTTCTGGCTGATGTTGCACGCGCGGGCGACGCCGTCGATGATCTGCGCCCCCGTCATCGTCCCGCCGCCGATGGCGCTGCACCGGCCGGCGACGGCACCGATGGCGCGGGTGTTCTGCGTGTAGTTCCGCAGGCACGCGGGCCCCGAGCCGGACCGGCAGGTCGGGACCTTCTGGTCGAGGAAGTACTGCACCTGCGCGGCGGTCAACGCGTTCGCGTTGTAGAAGTTCGCGTCGCTGATGATGTTGCCAGGATCGAAGCCGCTCGCGGTCGCCGCACCGGCGGGCTGGTCGTCGGTGACCACGGTGAACGCGCTGAGCGCCGCGGCGACGGCCACGACCGCCGTCAGCATCGCGATCCAGGCGCGCGGCCGACGGCGCGTGGTGGGTGCCGTCGGGCGGATGTCGGACGGGACGTTCACGGGATCTCCACAGTCGTCGTGGTCGAGGTGACGGACTTGCCGCCGAGGGCGTAGCGGAGCGCCACGGTCCAGGTGCCGGTGCCCAGCTGGGTGCGCGGGAACGCGACCTGCGCGCAGTTGACGCTCGTGTTCGCGACGGACGTGTCGCTCTGCTGCGTCCGGGTGGTGCCGCCCATGGTGGCGGTGAACGTGCAGGTGCCCCCGGTGTCGGTCGCGCCGCTGACGATGCCGGACGCCTGCAGGGTCTGCGATCCCGTGTCCCACCCGGCGTACGTCACCAGGGCGGTGGCCGGGAAGTCCGACGGCGGCGCCTCGGACGGGTCGTCGGCGGGCGTCTCGCTCGGGATCGGCACGGTGGTGTCGCCGCCGTCCCCTCCCGACGCGCCGGGTCCGGTCGACGCCGGTGCCGACGGTGCGGCCGTCGTCGACGCCGACGCCGAGGCGCTGGCGGACGCGCTCCGGGTCGGGGACGCGGTGGGACGGTCGCCGCCGTCGCCCGACGAACAGGCGGTGAGCACGAGGACCACCACGGTGCCCAGACCGAGGAGGGAAGAGGTTGCTGCAGTGCGACGCACGGGTGCCGTTCTTGGTGAGGAGCGGTGGACACAGGGCTTCGGGTGTGACCAGTGTGACAAGAGAGAACGCCAGAGGGAAGACGGAAACCGTCCCGGACCGGGTTTGGCCCCCGCACCGGGGGCACGGCTCGTCCGGGTGACGCACGGCTACACTGTCCAGGTCCTGCCCCCGGAACGAAGAGTGTGATGGTCGACAACAACCGCATGCAGCAGCTCGCGGCGGAGCCCCTCGTCGTGGTCGGTGCCCCGTCGAGCGCGATCCGTGGCACCTGGCGTGAACTGCGCGACGTGTTCCACCAGCGCGAGATGCTCGGCATGCTGATCCGCCGTGACCTCAAGGCCCGGTACAAGGACTCCGCACTCGGGTTCGTGTGGACGCTCGTGCGCCCGCTCACCCAGCTCCTCATCTACTACTTCGTCATGGGGCAGATCCTCATGGCCGCGAAGGGCATCGACAACTTCGCGATCTACGTCTTCACCGGGCTGACCGCGTACACGCTCTTCAGCGAGATCGTCGCCGGCTCCACCGGCTCGATCGTCGGCAACAGCGGCCTGATCAAGAAGGTCTACGTCCCGCGCGAGGTCTTCCCGCTCGCCAGCGTCGGCGCCGCCCTGGTCAACTACGCGATCCAGTTCGCGATCCTCATCGTGGCCACCGCGGTGCTCGGGAAGTTCCCGTGGCACGGCGGCTTGGTCTACCTGATCCCGTCGCTGCTCGTGATCCTGGTGTACGGCTCGGCGATCGGGCTGGTCCTCTCCGCGCTCAACGTCTACCTGCGCGACGTCCAGTTCGTCATCGACGTCGGCCTGATGGTGCTGCTCTGGGGATCCCCGATCGTCTACTCGTACTCGATGGTCGTCGACCGCCTCAACGTGGGCTGGCTGCTGGCGATCTACACGAACAACCCGCTGACGCTGTCCGTGCTCGGCCTGCAGAACGCCATCTGGTTGCACAAGCCGGGCATCGTCGACTACCCGGACCACCTGATGCTGCGCCTGCTCATCGCGTTCGTCATCGGGGTGTTCTGCCTCATCGGGGCGCAGCGCGTGTTCTCGCGACTGCAGGGCAACTTCGCGCAGGAGCTCTAGACCATGGCCATCAGCACCCCCGTCGCGCCGTCGACCCAGTCACGCGCCGGTGCGCGCCCCGAGGTCATCGTCATCGACCACGTGCGCAAGCGCTTCATCGTGCGCAAGGACAACACCATCCGCGAGCGCATCGTGACGCTCGGCCGCGCCGGCCGCAAGCACCGTCAGGACTTCTGGGCCCTCGACGACGTCACCGTCTCGATCACCGCCGGCTCGACCGTCGGGCTCATCGGTCAGAACGGCTCCGGCAAGTCGACCCTGCTCAAGGCGATCGGCGGCATCATCCAGCCGACGTCCGGCACCGTGTCCCGTCGCGGGCGGCTGGCCGCACTGCTCGAGCTCGGCGCGGGCTTCCACCCGGACCTGTCCGGCCGCGAGAACGTGTTCCTCAACGCGAGCCTGCTCGGCCTGACGCGCAAGCAGACCGAGGAGCGCTTCGACGACATCCTGGCGTTCTCGGGCATCGGCGACTTCATCGACACCCAGGTGAAGTTCTACTCATCCGGCATGTACGTGCGGCTCGCCTTCGCGGTCGCGGTGCACACCGACCCCGACGTCCTGCTCGTCGACGAGGTGCTGGCCGTCGGCGACGAGGCGTTCCAGCGCAAGTGCCTCGACCGCATCCGCACCTTCCAAGAGGCGGGCAAGACGATCATCATCGTCACGCACTCCCTCAGCCAGGTGCAGGAGATGTGCGACCGCGTCATCCTGCTCAACAAGGGCAAGGTGCTGCACGACGGTGACCCGGTCGCCGCGGTCAGCATGTTCCGCGACGTGCTCGAGGAGCGTCGGCACGGCGAGCTCAGCCAGGACGTCGCCGTCGGTCGTGGCACGGTCCTCGGCGCGACGGTCCACGTGGACGGCAAGCAGCACGGCGAGAGCGTGCGCCCCGGCGACGACCTGATCGTCGACATGGAGTTCGAGCACCTCGACCGCGTCGAGGACTGGGAAGCCGCGGTCCAGGTCAACAACACCGCCGGCCAGGTCGTCTTCGGCACCACCACGGGCATCATGGGCGTCACCCTCGAGCCGTTGCACGGTCGGCGCAAGCTGCGGATCCGCATCGCCGACACCGCGTTCGGCACCGGGAAGTACTTCATCAACGTCTCGATGATGGACTCGGCCGGTCGGCACCTGCACGACCTGCCGGAGTGCGACTCGTTCGAGGTCGCGCCCTTCGGCAACGCGGTCGGCACCGTCTACGCCGAGCCCTCGCTCGAGGACGTCGACTGACCCGCACCGCGGTCGTCGTCGTCAACTGGAACCGCGCCGACCTGACCGTCCGGGCCGTCCGGGCCGTCCTCGCCGACCCCGCGGCCGACCAGGTCGTCGTCGTCGACAACGGCTCCGACGACGACTCCGTGGCCGTCCTGCGCGCCGAGGTCCCGGACGCCACGCTCGTCGTCCGCGACCACAACGGCGGCTTCGCAGCCGGGGCGAACGCCGGCATCCGGGCGACCGGAGCGGACGTCGTCGTGCTCCTCAACAACGACGCCGTCCCCGCACCCGGTTTCGTCGGCGCGCTCCGCGACCACCTGGCCGGCGCCGCGCCCGAGGTCGCCGCCGTGACGGGCCGCATCGTGCTCGCCGGACGCTGGACGCCCCTCCCGTCCGGTGCCGTGGCGCGTCCGGACCAGCGCACGCTGCGCGCCCACGACAGCCGTCTCTGGACCCCGTCGCCGGAGGGCGAGGCCCGCCTCAACTCGACCGGCGTCCGGGTCGACCGGGTCGGCAACGGCGCCGACCGCGACTGGCTCGCGCCGGTGTCGACGGCGGCGGACGTCCGGGTCTTCGGGTTCTCGGGCGGCGCCAGCGCACTGCGTCGCGCGGCCCTGGAGGACGTCGGCCTGCTCGACGAGAGCCTGTTCATGTACTACGAGGACACCGAGCTCGCCTGGCGCCTCGCCCGGCGCGGATGGCGTGTCGAGTACGCGGCCGACGCCGTCGTCGAGCACGACCACTCCGCCTCGTCGGGCGTGCAGAGCGACCTGTTCGTGTCGCGGAACGCCCGCAACCGCCTGGTCGTCGCCCTGTGGCACGCACCGTGGCCAACCGTGGCACGCGCCGCCGTCCGGACGGCCGGCCGCGGCGTGCGGGGAGCGCTGACGCGGTCGAGCCGACGGGAGGCCCGGCTCGTCCTGGGTGCGCTGGTCGACGTCCTGACGCACCTCCCCCACCACCTGCTGCGCCGGCGCACCGAGACGGCGCGCGCCGTCGTCCCCCGCGACCGGGTGGACACGGGGGCATGAGCGACCCGCGATACGCTGGACCGTCATCCGTCGACGGCCCCGGCCGAAAGGAACACCGCGTGCCGCAGCTCACCGTCCTGGTCGACGGGACCGCCGTGCCGCGGGCCCTCGGTGGTGTCGGCCGGTACCTCGAGGGCGTCGTCGCGCACCTGGCCGGGGCCGACCCCGCGGCCGCCGTGCACCTCGTCGTGCGCCGTGAGCACGTCGAGCACTTCCGACGGATCGCTCCCGACGTCACCGTGCACGTCGCACCGACGTGGGTGCGCTCGGTCCCGCTGCGCTTCCTCTGGGAGCAGACGGGCCTGGTGCTGCTGGCCCGTCGACTGCACGTCCGGGTGCTGCACTCGCCGCACTACACGTTCCCGTTCGCCTGGCGCGGCGGCTCCGTCGTCACACTGCACGACGCGACGTTCTTCTCGAACCCCGAGTGGCACTCGCGGCGCAAGCGCACGTTCTTCACCTGGTGGAGCCGCCGTGCGCTGCGCAGTCGCCCGGTGGTGATCGTGCCGAGCGTCGCCACCCGCACCGAGGTCGCCCGTGCCGTCGGGCACGTCCGCGCCGACGTCCGGGTGGCCCACCTCGGTGTCGACCGCGGGGTCTTCCACGAGCCGACACCCGACCAGGTCGCCGACGCCCGCGTCGCCGCCGGCCTGCCGGACGACGCCGAGTGGATCGCGTTCCTCGGAACCATCGAACCGCGCAAGAACGTCGGCGCGCTCCTCGACGCGTACCGCTCCGTCCGCACCGAGCGATCGGCCGCCGGCCGGGACACCCCGTGGCTCGTGCTCTCCGGCGCGCGCGGCTGGGACACCGGGGCGATCGCTGCCCTCGACGCGCTGCGGGACGACGACCGCGTGGTCGAGGCTGGCTACCTGCCGCTCGAGGACCTCGCGGGGTTCCTCGGTGGTGCCGAGGTCGTGGTCTACCCGAGCCTCGGCGAGGGCTTCGGGCTGCCCGTCGTCGAGGCGATGGCCGCCGGGGCCTGCGTGCTGACCACCCCCCGGCTCTCCCTGCCCGAGGTCGGGGGCGACGCCGCGGTCTACACCGAGCCCGACGCGCGGTCGTTGGCCGACGCCCTCGCAGCGCTCCTCGACGACCCCGACCGCCGTGACGACCACCGTGGGCGGGCACTCCGTCGCGCCGACGACTTCAGCTGGGACGCCACCGCCCGCGTCCACGCCGACGTCTACGCCGAGGTCGCACGGTGAGCGTCGCGCGTGTGGTCGTCCTGACGGTCACCTACAACACGGGTGAGACCATCCGGCCGTTCCTCGAGAGCGTCGCGCGGGCGTCCGTCACCCCGCTGCCGGTCGTCATCGCCGACAACGGCTCGGACGACCTCGACGCACTCCGCGCCATCGCGGACACGCACGGCGCGACCGTCGTGTCGTCCGGGGCGAACCGCGGGTACGGCGGCGGGATCGACGCCGCGTTCGCCGCGCTCGACGACGTCCTGCCCGATGCCGTGCCCGAGTTCGTCCTCGTGACGAACCCGGACGTGGTCTTCCACGACGGCGCGGTGGACGAGCTCGTCGCAGCGGCCGACCGGCTCCCCCGTGGCGGCTCCTTCGGACCACAGATCCTCGACGACCAGGGCGACACCTACCCGTCCGCCCGGCAGCTGCCGTCACTGCGGACCGGGCTGGGTCACGCGGCGTTCTCGCGCTTCTGGCCCGCCAACCCGTGGAGCCAGCGGTACTGGTCCACCACCCTGGTCGAGGAACGGACCGCGGGGTGGCTCTCCGGCGCGTGCTTCCTGATCCGCACGTCGGTGTTCCGCGAACTCGACGGGTTCGACGAGTCGTACTTCATGTACTTCGAGGACGTCGACCTCGGGCAGCGCGTCGGCGAGTCCGGGCGGGACAACGTGTACGTCCCGACCGCGACCGTCGTGCACACCGGAGCACACTCGACGTCGTCGAACCGCCGCCGCATGGAGGTCGAGCACCACCGCAGCGCCTACCGCTTCCTGTCGCGCAAGTACCGGTCCTGGTGGCTGTGGCCGCTGCGCCTCGCGCTGCACGCGGGGCTGAGCGCCCGCGCTCGATGGGTCACCCGGAAGTAGCCGGCGTCCCACCGGGTGTCAGACGGGGAAACGCCGCCGCCGCTCGGTGAGCGCCGTGTCGAGCAGCACCCGCGCCCTGGCGTCGAAAGAGTGCTCCGCGGCGATCCGCGCGGCAACGGCCGCGCGCGCATCGGCGCCTGGCCATGCGTGTGCGCCGTCGAGCAGCGCCGCGAGCCGGTCCGGTGTGTCCGCCACGGCGAGTGTCGGGACCTCGAGCACGTCGGCGAGGCCCGCGACGCGGTCGGTGACGACGACCCCACCGGCCGCCAGGACGTCGAAGACCCGGTTCGAGACGAAGCCCCCCGCCGCCATATCCGGCCAGTGGTCGTTGAGCACGACCCGGGCGGATGCGTACGCGGTCGCGACCTCAGCACGGCCCAGGAACGGTTCGCCCAATGTCTCGGCCGGCAGGACGCCCTCCCACCCGGGTCCGTGCACGGTCAGGTCCGCACCGAGCCCGGCGGCCTCGGCGACGAGGGGTCGTGCGGCACCCCGCGTCGACCCGACGAACACCACCCGGTCGGCGTCCGGGCTCGACGACGACCGTACGCCGGGGTGGAACACGCTCGGGTCGGTCGCCTGCAGCAGGGTCCGCACCGGCACGCCGGCTCTCCGGGCGGCGGCGTCCGCCCACACCGGACCGGCCGCGAACGCGGCGTCGAACGAGCGCAGCTCGGTGTCGGGCACGTCGTCCGGATGGCTGATCACCCACAGCAGGTTGACCGACGCCGGGTTCGGCGGCACACGGTCGAGCCCACGGATCACGAGCGTGACGTCGTCGGTGGCGTCGTCGTCGCGCACGTGGGCGTCGCGCCGGTCGATCCGGACGTGCTGTCCGAGCCGCTCGAGTGCCGCGGCCAGCTCGGCCGCGAAGTGCACGTCGCCCCAGCCGTCCCCGTCCGGCCCGGCGGGCGCGGCGGTCTTCAGGGACCATGCGAGCGTCTGCCCGTCGCGACGAGCTCCGCCCGGCGCGACGGTGCGCGCGCCCCACGGCGGCAGCGGTGGACCCGCCGTGACCACGCCGTCACCGTCGACCGGACGGTCGCGCCACGCCGACAGGGCGTCGACGGTCGCGGCGTCGATCGTGCGCCCGGCCTCGGCCGACCGGCCGACGGTCCAGACGACGCGCACGGGCCCGTCGATCCGGTCGGCGGCGGCGCGGGTCCAGGCGGTCAGCGTCATGCGCTCGTCCGGGAGGCCCGGTGCGGGCACCAGCGCAGCCCGCGGCATCGCGATCACCGGCTGGTCCGCCGCGAAGACCTCGTCGGTCGGGATCGTGTCCGCGAACGCGGCACGCTCGGCGAGCGGCCGGTCGACCGGCGGTCCGTCGCGACTGCCGTCGTCGGTCCAGGGCAGGGCACCGGGACGCAGCAGGAGCGCACCGTTCCGCTGTCCGCCGTCCGCCATCCGTACTCGGGCCTGCACCACGCCGGCCGCGCCCGCCTCCGCGAGCACCTGGAGGTCCTGGTCGGTCACGCCGACGGTCGAGTCGACGACCACGAGCACGCGTCCGACGCCGGCGGCGACCCCGGCGTTGATCGCTGACGCGATGCCGTCCACGGGGTCCGGGCGGACCCAGGGCACTCCGCGCTGCTGCTCCCCCACCGGTGAGGCGTCCGCGACGTACGCGACCGCGCGCACGTCGGCGTCGCTGCCGAAGGCCTGCCGCGCGGACGCGACCGCGAGCGGCACCGTCTCGTGCCGGTCCGACCGGCTGACGACCACGACCGTCACACGACGGTCCGGCTGCGGCAGGTCGCCGTCCCAGCCGGCCACCGGAACGGGCGACGCCGCCGTCGCCGACGCTTGACGGGCCTCCTGGTCGGAGCCCGTCGCGTCGTGACGGCGGCGTCGGAACAGGGCCACCTGCGGGTCAGCTCGCGAGCAGCTGCTGCAGGTAGACGCCGTAGCCGCTCTTCGCGAGCGGGGCGGCCAGCGCCGCGAGGGCGTCGTCGTCGATCCAGCCGTTGCGCCAGGCGATCTCCTCGATGCACCCGATCTTGTGCCCCTGGCGGTCCTCGATGACCTTGACGTACTCGGACGCCTGCATCATCGACTCGAAGGTGCCGGTGTCGAGCCAGGCGGTGCCGCGGTCGAGGACCTCGACGCCGAGGGTGCCCGCTTCGAGGTAGCGCTCGTTGACCGTCGAGATCTCGAGCTCGCCGCGGGCACTGGGCTCGATCGTCTTCGCGATCGCGACCACGTCGTTGTCGTAGAAGTACAGGCCGGGGACCGCGTAGTTCGACTTGGGATGGGCGGGCTTCTCCTCGATGGAGACCGCCGTGAAGTCGTCGTCGAACTCGACCACGCCGTAGGCCTTCGGGTCGGCCACGTGGTACGCGAAGATCGTGGCGCCCTGCACCTCGGTGTTCTTCGTCAGGCTCGTGCCGAGGCCGGTGCCGTGGAAGATGTTGTCGCCGAGCACGAGCGCGACGCTGTCGTCGCCGATGAAGTCCTCGCCGATGACGAAGGCCTGGGCGAGTCCGTCGGGGCTCGGCTGCACGGCGTACTGGATGTCCATGCCGAGGGCCGACCCGTCGCCGAGCAGCGCCCGGAACTGGTCGTTGTACTCGGGCGTGGTGATGACCAGGACCTCGTTGATGCCGGCCATCATCAGCGTCGACAGCGGGTAGTAGACCATCGGCTTGTCGTAGATCGGCATGAGCTGCTTGCTGATGCCCTTGGTGATCGGCCACAGGCGTGTGCCGGAACCGCCGGCGAGGATGATGCCCTTCATCGGGTCTCCTTTACTTGTTCGTCCGGAGGGACTCGGTGTAGGCGATGCACTCGTCGTACGTCGGCAGGAGGCCCTGCTCGGCAGCCTGTTCCAGGGTCGGCGCGCTGGTGTCCTTCTCCGACAGGACGGGCTCGCCGATGCCGTCGGGCAGCTGCAGACCGACGGTGGGGTCGAGGATGCTGATCCCCTTCTCGCGCTGGGGGTCGTAGTGAGCGCTGACCAGGTAGTTCACGGTGCTCTGGTCCTCGAGCGCGACGATGGCGTGCCCGAGGCCCTCGGACAGGTACACGGCGCGGCGGTCGACGTCGTCGATGCGCACCGAGTCCCACTGGCCGAAGGTCGGCGAGCCGACACGGATGTCGACGATGTAGTCGATGAACGCACCCCGCACGGCGGTGACGTACTTCGCCTGGCTCGGGGCGACGAGCGCGTAGTGGATCCCGCGCGCGACACCGCGCGCCGAGACCGACATGTTCACCTGCCGGAGGTCGAGTGGGTGTCCCACCGTCGTCTCGAGCACGTCGGCACGGTAGGCCTCGAGGAAGGCTCCTCGTGCGTCGCCGTGCTGGACGGGGGTGAACTCCCACGCGCCTTGGATCTTCAGTTCGCGGATCTGCACCCGGCGATCCTAGCAACGCGCACCGCCGCTACGATGGCGTGGTTTGTGTACTGAACCGGGGGAACCACCTGTGACATCGCTGCTCGCCCATCTCCGTCGTCACGCAGCCGCCTGGGTCTTCGCGGCCATCGCCGGTGCCGCCGTCTCGGTGTTCTGCGCGGTCGTCCCGGTCGGGTGGGGGCTCGACGAGCAGTCGCACGTCGCACGGGCCTACCAGGTGAGCCGCGGGATCCCGCTCCCGTACCAGCGCGACGACGGCAAGACGCTCGGCGCGGCGGTGCCCGAGAAGATCATGGCGCTCGAAGCAGCGGGGTTCAGTGCGTCCAACGGCGTCGACCGGAGCGCACCGTCCTGGGAACGGGCGGACTTCTCGAACCGCGGCGAAGTGCACCGGCTGAACGCCGCCGTGGTCGAACGCGGTGACCCCACCGTCGACTACGACGTCTCGAACGCGTCGGCATCGAGCTTCGTGCCGTACCTGCCGGCTGCCGTCGGGATGCGCATCGGTTCGGTGCTCGGCGCCGACGTCGGCACCACGATGATGCTCGCGAAGCTGTTCAACGGGCTGGTCTTCGTCGCGCTCGGGGCGATCGCCGTCGCGGTCCTGGCGCCGTTCCGGGCACGGTGGCTGTTCTTCGCCGTCGGGCTCCTGCCAGAGACCGTCTTCCAGGCCGCGTACGTCACCGCCGACTCGTACACGGACGGCATCGCACTCCTGTTCGCCGCCGCGGTCACCCGACTCGCGCTCGATCGCAGACCGGCCGGGGCGCTGATGCTCGCCGGCACCGTGGCGGCGGGGCTCGGCATGGCCGCGGCGAAACCCACCTACGTGGTGCTGGTGCTGGCGCTGCTCGCGATACCGGGTGCCCGGATGCTGCCGGCACGGATCGCCGAGCGGGTCGGACGTCCGGCGCTCGTGGGCAAGGCCGTCGCGGCCGGCATGGTCGTCCTGGTCGGAGCCGTCGCGCTCGTCGTGCTGAAGATGACCGGCAACTCGACGACCGCGATCGCCGCGACCTACGACCGCGGCGCCGACAGCGGTGCGCAGATCGAGTACCTGCTGCACCACCCGCTGCAGGTCCCGGTGGTGCTCTGGCGCACGATCGAGGTCTTCGGGCTGTCCTGGACGGAGAGCCTGACGGGCAACTTCGGGTACAACACCGTCCACCAGGTGGAGCCGTTCGTCACGATGTGCATCGTCACGGTCGTGCTCGCCGCGTTCCACGCCGAGCGGCTCCGACGGGTCGTCGGGCTGACGTTCCTGCTCGGCAGCGTCGTCGCGGGCTTCGCGGTGATCGGCGCGCTCTACCTGACGTTCAACGCGGTCGGCGACCCGATGGCGGTCGGCGTGCAGGGCCGGTACTTCATCCCGCTGCTCGCACCGTTCGTCCTCGGGCTCGCCTCACTGGTGCCGGCGCGCCTGGCGCTGCGGGAGCGTCACGCCGCCGTGCTGTTCCCGGCACTGTCCGTCGTCGCGCTGCTCGCGAGCGGCGTGCTCTGGCTGTCGTTCCTGTACTGACCGCCGCTGTCCCGGTCCTGGTCGGTCGCGGTCTCGATCCGGCTCACACCCGCAAGGTGCGCTCCCAGACGTCGTCGGTGCCGATGAGCCGGTGCGCACGGACGTACTCGTCGGCCTGCCGTCGCGAGCCGGTCTGCACCGCGGCGACCACGGCCTCCCGCCAGGCAGCCGTGGTGTTCGGGACGACCGTCGCCAGCTCGGCGTGGCGACGGTACGGGCCGACGTCGGACAGCACGACCGGCAGGCCGAGGAGCGTGTACTCGACGAACTTCAGGTCGCTCTTGGCGTGGTTGAACGGTTCGTCGACGAGCGGAGCGACGGCGGCGTCCCAGCGCGCGGCGTGCCCGCGGAGCCAGCGGACGAAGGCGGGGTAGTGCCCGGCGCTGTCCGGGACGGGGAGATCGTCATACCAGTCCTCGACGTCCTCGCTGACCCCGACGACCTCGAGGCGGACCGGGCGGCCGTCCGGCGCGACCAGCCCGTCGAAGACCGGGCGCAGCAGGGCGAGGTCGGCGCCGTGGGTGCGGGACCCGGCGTAGAGGACGCGGTGCGGCGCGCCCTCGGTGCGGGCGTCTGCCGGTGTGTCTGCCGGCGTGTCTGCCGGCGTGTCTGCCGGTGTGTCTGCCGGTGCATCGTTGCTCGCGGGTGCGTCCGTCGCGATCGGCGAGGTCCACAGTCGCGGGTCGACCTGGTTCTCGACGACGACGGGGGTGCCGCCGACACGCCGGACCGCCTCGGCGAGTGCGGGCGTGCTGACGATCGTGGTGTCGGCGGCGCGCACCACCGCGGTGACCGACGCCAGGCGGCCGGGGTCGTACTCGGCGCGGCTCAGGCGGTCCCGCGCCTCGTCGGTGAAGAAGTCGTCGTCGACCTCGGCGACCAGACGCGTCCCCGTCGTCCGGAGCCGGTCCAGGAAGGCATCGAGGACGGCAGCCGGCAGGGCGTCCCGCTGCACGAGCACGACGTCGTACCGCGTGGAGTCCGCGCCGGCCGCGTAGGCCGCCGGGTCGACCTGGACGACGTCGGCCCGGCCGGACGCGGCAGTCATCTCGACGCGCTGCACCACCCGGACGTGCGCGGAGGGCGCGTGCAGACCGCCGGCGCCGTGCACGACGTAGCCCAGCACCGGACGACGACCGGCAGGACGCCGGAACCGGTCGGTGAGCCGTCGGAGGAAGCGGGGACGGTCGACGGAGGCCATCCCGCCATCATGACAGTGGCTCGCGCCCGTAGGATGGTCGGGTTGCCCGCCACGCCGACCTCCGAGGACCCGTCACCCACGTGAAGCTGTTCGTGCAGATCCCCTGTCTCAACGAGGAGCACACGCTCCCCGCCGTCCTCGAGACGATCCCGACCTCGATCCCGGGCATCGACGAGATCGAGGTGCTCGTCATCGACGACGGGTCGACGGACCGCACCGTCGAGGTCGCGAAGGCCCACGGTGTCCGGCACTTCGTCCGGCACACCACGAACATGGGGCTCGCACGGTCGTTCCGGGACGGGGTCGACTACGCGCTGCTGCACGGCGCGGACATCGTCGTCAACACCGACGGCGACAACCAGTACCCCCAGGCGCACATCACCGAACTCGTGCAGCCGATCATCGCCGGCACCGCCGAGATCGTGATCGGCGACCGGCAGACCCGCACGATCGAGCACTTCTCCGGCTTCAAGAAGGTCATGCAGCGCTTCGGGTCCTGGGTGGCCAGCCGTGCGGCCGGTCTCGACCTTCCCGACGCCGCCAGCGGGTTCCGCGCCTACTCGAAGTACTCGCTGATCCGGTTGAACATCGTGACCCGCTTCAGCTACTGCATGGAGACCATCGTGCAGGCGGGCTACAAGCGCCTGGCGATCGCGAGCATCCCGATCACCACGAACGCGAAGACCCGCGAGTCCCGGCTCTTCAAGAACATCTGGCAGCACATGTTCCAGTCGGGCTCCGCCATCGCCCGCGTCTACCTGATGTACCGCCCGATGGCGCTGTTCCTCTGGGTCGCCCTGGTGCTCGGTGGTCTCGGCGCCTGGCCGCTCGTCCGGTACCTGGTGCTCCTGGCCATGCACTCCGGCGGCAACCACCTGCAGTCGATCATCCTGGGGGTGGTGCTGCTCATCACGGCGGTGCTCGCGATCGTGATCGGCGTCGTCGCGGACCTGACCCGCCTGAACCGCACGCTCGCCGAGGAACAGCTCGACCTGCAGAAGCTCGCACGGTACGGGGACTGAGGTGACGACGGACAGCCGTCCCACCCGATCGACCCTGCTCTGGGCGGCCGCCGTGGCCGTGCTCGGCGTCGTGGTCGGCGCGGCGGGGTCGTGGATCCCGGCCGCGTGGGCCGACGAAGCGGCCACGATGAGCGGCGTCCGGCGGTCGATCCCGGAACTCTGGCACATGGCGCACAACGTCGACGGGGTTCACTCTTTCTACTACCTGCTGCTGCACCTGTGGTTCGAGGTCGTGCCGTACAGCCCGTTCTGGCTACGGCTGCCGAGCGCACTCGCCACCGGGCTCGCCGCCGGGCTGGTCGTGCTCCTGGTCCACCGGCTCGCCGGGATCCGCCCGGCCGTCGCCGCGGGCATCGTGTACTGCATCCTGCCGCGCGTGACCTTCTCGGCGATCGAGGGGCGCTCGAACGCCCTCACCGCCGCCGCCGCGGTCGGGCTCACCCTGCTGCTCGTCGTCGCGGTGGCCGCCACGGTGGAGCGACGTCGCAGCGTCTGGCTGTGGTGGGTGCTCTACGCGGTCGTGGCGATCGCGGGCAGCGTGCTCTTCGTCTACGTCGCGCTCATCCTCGTGGCCCACGCCGTCACCCTCGCGCTCTGGCAGCTGCGCCGCCTCGCGCGTCGCCGGTCACCGTCCATGGTGCGGCCGGCGGTGTTCTGGCTCGGCGCCGCGGTGGTCACCGGTGCCGCCCTGCTGCCGTTCGTCCGGACCGTCTCCGGCCAGACCGCGCAGCTGTACTGGATGGGTCCGCTGACCATCGGCCCGGCCCTGACCAAGCGGGTCTTCGTCGACCAGTGGTTCCTCGGCTTCGGGGCGTGGGCTCCGGTGCCGTTCGTGCTCATGGCGGTCGGAGCCGTGGCGACCCTCGCGGTGCCCCGGCTCCGGACACGCATCCCCGCGCTCGAGGTCGCCGTGCCGGTCGTCGTCATCCCCACCGTCGTGGTCGTGGCCGTGTCGATCCTGATCCGGCCGTTCTACGACCCGCGCTACTTCACCTTCTGCACCCCGTTCGTCGCGGTGTTGCTCGGGCTGGCGCTGACGTGCCTGCCGTGGCGCACCGCGACCGCAGCGGCGCTCGTCGTGGCCGCGGGCCTGGTGGCCCCGATCTACCTGGCGCAGCGCACCCCGACCTCCAAGGACGACTCCACCTGGAACGTCGCGGCGGCGCTCATCACCACCGAGCGCGCGAAGGAGCCGGCCGGCACCGTCGACGCGGTCTACTACGGGCCACTGCCGAGCCACACCAACCGCACGACCGAGTTCGTCGCGTCGTCCTACCCGCAGGCGTTCGCGGGCATGCGGGACCTGACCGAGCGGCGCAGTGCCGTCTCGATCGGTCAGCTCTGGGCCGACCGGACCACGACCGCCGACCCCCTGCCGAGCACCGAGGGCGTCGACCGGGTCTGGTTCGTCGGCGAGGCGACGCCGGACCAGCCTCGCATCCCGGAGGAGCAGCTCGCCGCGCAGGGGTGGCACGTCGAGCGGCAGTGGGCCGAGAGCGCGTTCACGATCATCGTCTTCGCGCGCGACTGACGGCCCTGGACGACGCCGCTAGACTGCCGGGCGACCGTCGTCGGCACATCGAGCCGACCTCCATCGGCCACGAAAAGGAAACCAGCGTGAAGATCCTCGTCACCGGAGGAGCCGGCTTCATCGGCTCGAACTTCGTCCGCCGCACCCTGCAGGACGCCTACCCCGGCCTCGAAGGTGCCGAGGTCGTCGTCTACGACGCCCTGACGTACTCGGGCAACCTCGAGAACCTCGCCCCGGTCGCGGACTCACCGCGGTACTCGTTCGTGCAGGGCGACATCCGCGATGCCGCGAAGCTCGACGAGGTCGTCCCGACGGTCGACGCGATCGTGCACTTCGCGGCCGAGTCGCACGTCGACCGGTCCGTCCGCGACTCCGGCATCTTCGTGGAGACCAACGTCGTCGGCACCCAGCGCCTGCTCGACGCGGCCCTGCGCCACGGCACCGAGCGCTTCGTGCACGTCTCCACCGACGAGGTCTACGGATCGATCAGCGAAGGCTCGTGGGCCGAGGACCGCCCGCTCGAGCCGAACTCGCCGTACTCGGCGTCGAAGGCCGGCAGCGACCTGCTCGCCCGCAGCTACCACCGCACGCACGGCATGAACCTCTCGATCACGCGCTGCTCGAACAACTACGGGCCGTACCACTTCCCCGAGAAGGTCATCCCGCTGTTCGTCACGAACCTCATCGACGACGTGCACGTCCCGCTCTACGGCGAGGGCAACAACATCCGCGACTGGCTGCACGTCGACGACCACACCCGCGGCATCGCGATGGTGCTCGTCGGGGGCCGTGCGGGCGAGATCTACAACATCGGCGGCGGGACCGAGCTCACGAACAAGGAGCTCACCGAGATGCTGCTCGAGGCAACCGGCAAGG
This sequence comes from Curtobacterium sp. Leaf183, assembly GCF_001424385.1. Classification (GTDB taxonomy): domain Bacteria; phylum Actinomycetota; class Actinomycetes; order Actinomycetales; family Microbacteriaceae; genus Curtobacterium. The sequence goes on from NZ_LMPO01000001.1 coordinate 22,039, forward strand.
ACTGGTCCTACGTCGACCGCGTCGCCGACCGCCTCGGCCACGACCTCCGCTACTCGGTGGACATCTCGAAGATCCAGGCCGAGCTCGGCTACGAGCCGCAGGTCCCGTTCGCGCAGGGCCTCGCCGACGTCGTGCAGTGGTACCGCGACAACCGCGCCTGGTGGGAGCCGCTCAAGGAGCGCGCGGCGCTCGCATGACCCGGTACCTCATCACCGGCGCCGCCGGCATGCTCGGCCAGGACCTCCAGCAGGCACTCGCCGGCCGTGACGTCACCGCGCTCTCCCGCGCGGATCTCGACATCACCGACCAGGACGCCGTCTCCGCGGCGGTCACCGGCCACGACGTCGTGATCAACGCGGCGGCGTACACGAAGGTCGACGACGCAGAGTCCGACGAGGCAGCGGCCTTCGCGGTCAACGCCCGCGGCCCGGAGGTCCTGGCCACCGCCGCGGTCGCCGCCGGCGCGAAGCTCGTCCACGTGTCCACCGACTACGTCTTCGACGGCAACGGCACCTCGCCGTACGCCGAGGACGAGCCGACCGACCCGATCGGCGCCTACGGCCGGACGAAGGCGGCCGGCGAAGCAGCGGTGCGCGCGATCGCCCCGGACTCCTCGTACGTCGTGCGGGCCGCGTGGCTCTACGGTGCCGGCGGTCCGAACTTCGCGAAGACGATGATCCGCCTCGCCGGGTCGCACGACACCGTGAGCGTCGTCACCGACCAGATCGGGCAGCCGACGTGGACGGGTGACCTGGCCCGCCAGATCGTCGCGCTCCTCGACGCGGACGCTCCGGCCGGCATCTACCACGGCACGAACGGCGGCCAGGGGTCCTGGCTCGACTTCACGAAGGCGATCTACACCGAGGTCGGCCTCGACCCGGAGCGGGTCCTGCCGACCGACAGCTCGGCCTTCGTGCGTCCGGCGCCGCGCCCCGCCTACAGCGTGCTCGGACACGACGCCTGGCATCGCGCCGGCCTCGAGCCGATGCGCGACTGGCGGGCGGCGTTGCACGCGGCGGTCCAGGCGGGCGTCCTGGCCTAGTCGGTCCCACCACCGACGGTGCGCGGTCCCGACCGGGGCCGCGCACCGTCGTCTACCGGCGTCTGCCGGTCTCGGCTTCCGGCGTCGGCCTCCGGCGGCTTCCGGCGGCTTCCGGCGGCGACGGGAACGCGTCAGGGGTCGAGTCGGACGATGTCCACTCGACAGGGCGTCGCCGAGCCACCCCGGCTGTCGTCCGTACACGGGATCAGCGCCACGAACGACCCCACCCGGGTCCCGACGTCGGCGTAGTCCCGTTCCGGCTGCCCGGCGTCGTCGTACTGCAGGAAGTACTCGATCCCCACCTGCGAGAACAGCTCCCGCTGCTCGGCCGAGTCGATCGCGTAGCCCTGACCGGACCGACCGTAGGCATGCGCGTCGACCAGCAGCGCCAGGCTCGACGTCACGCGGGTGTTCGTGCCGATCACCCGCGCACCCGCGGGCAGGTCGCCGCTCGCCGCGATGTCCTCGGCGAGCTGACGGATCGGGGGCTTCCCCGGGCCGGTCAGCACGGGCACGGCGACACCGCTGGCGGTGGAGGCCACGAAGGGCGCCCGCGTCCCGAGGACGTTCTGGGCGAAGGACGCCAGGGCGAGCGCGAGCACCACGAGCACGACGACGACCCGGCTGACCACGCCCCGGACGGACGCGGCGCGCCACACCCGAGGCAGCATCACCGTCGCGAGCAGCATGGCCACCGGGAACAGCGGCCAGTAGTACCGGACGTTGCCGCCGGCACTCGAGGCCGACGTGATCGCCGCGTACCCGAGGAAGTAGATGAGCCCGACCACCCCGGTCAGGACGACGAACGGCGACCGCCGGAACCGGACCGCCCCGACGACGAGCGCGGCGGCGAACAGCAGCCCGACCGGCAGGGTCGCCACGTTCGCGTCGGAGATCTTCTTCACGTAGAAGGGGAACGCCTGCAGCCGCTGCGACACGTAGTACCGCGCCTTGCCCGCGAGCGACCGGTCCGGGGTCGTCGCCGTGGTCGCGGCGGCGTCGGCGGTCGGGGTCGAGGTCGGGGCCGGTGTGTCGGTCGGCCGGTCGAACGGTCCCTGGCGGTAGACGTCGGGGGTGAAGTCCTCGTTCGGGGTGGTGGCAGCCGGGTTCGGCGGCACGGGCAGGAACGGCCAGCCCTGGTCGTTCGTGGCCGAGCTGAACTTGTTGCCGAAGTTCACCCCGAACGACGATCCGATCATCACCCCGTCGTACTTGACACTGAGCGCCCCCACCCACGGCGCCGCGGTCAGCGCGAACGCGACCGCCACCACCACCGGGGTGAGCCACGGGCGGCGGATCCGCTCCCGGTCTGGGCCCGTGCGCCGCGCCGACCACCACCGCACGAGCAACCACGCCACGACCGACACGACCGCGACGGGCAGGACGTAGAGCTTGGTGCAGTACCCCAGGGTCACGACCAGCCCGAGCACGGCGGCCGACGCCACACGCGTCCGCACGCCGGAACGCAGTGACCGGTCGGCCCAGCGCAACGCCCACAGGAACACGACGACCCAGGCGACCACGAGCAGGTCGGGGGTGCGCGGGGGTGCGGCCTGCATGACCGCCGGCGTCACGACGACCATGTAGACGAGTGCCGGGACGATGCGTCGGGTCTCGCTCCAGACGAGCCACCCGCCGACGCCCACGACGAGGGCGGCGGCGAAGCAGCTGACCACGCCGATCGCGTCCTCGAGGCCGACCCCGGCCGCGATGAGCGCCGCGGACAACCACGACACCATCGGCGACCAGTACGCGTTGACCGCGTCCGACACGTCCCCACGCGCGTACTGCTGCGCGATCGACAGGTACGAGATCCCGTCGCCGGACGTGACCTGCAGCCGCTGCTGGGCGACGACGACGGCGACGAGCACGACCGCGACGACGAGCACCGCACCGAGGACGACCGAGCCCCTGACCATCGCGAGCGGACGCCGACCGACGGACGCCGCAGCCGTCGGGGCGGTCATCGCAGCGGACGCCGCAGCCGTCGGGGCGGTCAGCGCGGCGGGCGACGCAGCCGTCGGCGGTGTTCGGGTCACCCGACCATCGTGCCATCCGTCCACGCGGGCCCCGAACTCCGGCGCGGCGCTCCCGGCGCACCGCGGCGTCTGCCAGGATCGCTCGGTGTCCACCAGGTCGCTGCCCCTCCGCGTCGCCGCGCTCGTGCTCGTGCTCGCCGCCACCGCGTTCGACCTGTTCTGGCGGCTCGGCGCGCAGACGATCATGAATGACGAGCAGGTCTACGTCAGCGTCGGCTGGCAGTACGTGCACGGGGACTTCACCGGCAACACCGAACACCCGCCGCTGGCGAAGTTCCTGTTCGGTGCGGCGCAGCTCGTCTTCGGCCAGGGCGTGTTCGGTCCCCGGCTGGTCGCCGCGACGGCCGTCCTGGCGACCGGCCTGCTCCTCTTCTGGTGGCTCCGACGACCACTCGGCTTCTGGGGAGCGCTCCTGGCTGCCGGACTCTGGTGGCTCACCCCGCGGGCGATCGGCGCCGCGTGGCCGGACCTGGGCTCGGGGATCGGTGCGCGCATCGACCGGTTCGCGCTGCTCGAGCCGGTGATGGTGGTGTTCGCGGTCGCGTCGCTCGCCTGCGCCTGGGCGTGGACCCGCGAGTGGCGCTGGTGGTGGCCGGTCCTCAGCGGGGTGTTCCTCGGGCTCTCCGTCTCCAGCAAGGTGACGACCGCGGTGCTCGTGGTCGCGCTGATCACCGTGCCGATCGTGCACCGGCGGTGGCGTGCGCTGCTGATCGGTGCGCCGCTCAGCGCGGTCGCGTCCGCGGCGGTCGTCGTCCTGGTCTACGTCCCGCTCGGCGTCGTGGCCCCGATCCAGCGGATGATCGCCTTCCAGACGGCGCACAACGGCGGCGGCCACCGCACGACGATCAACGGCGTCGTCTACCTGCACGCCCCGTGGTGGGCCGACTTCGCCTTCATGGCGAACGGCATCGGGTGGGTGATGGTCGCCGTCCTCGGAGTCGGTGTCCTCGCCGCGCTCGTCGTCCGGCCGGACCGGCTGGTGGTCGTGCTCGTGGTCGCCCTCGCGGCGCTGATGCTGTTCTCGACGGTGGTCGCGCACGTGGCGCTCCCGCACTACTACGACGTCTGGATGCCGTTCCTCGTCGCCCTCGCCGCCGTCGGGTACACGCGCCTCGCCCGGGTCGCCGACCCACGACGACCCCGCGCCCCCCGGCGATCGGCCACCGAGGGCCGCGTGCGAGCACGACGCCCCTCCGTCTCGACCGCGGGCGTCGTGATGCGGGTGGTCGCGACGGCGCTCGCCCTCGCCGCCGTCGTCCCCGCAGCGACCCTCGCCTCGACGATCGCAGCCGCGCGGCCCGCCGGGATCGCCTTGCTGGGCGACGCGCTGCGCGCGGAGGGCATGCCCGCCGACCACCGGGTCCTGTTCGTGAAGTACGGCTCGACGTGGGGCGTGTACTTCCGCGGGCACGCATCCGGCAAGCCGGAGGACGGGAAGTTCGGTGCGCTCGCCATCGGACCGGACATCCGGTACCCGGTCACACCCGAGGTCCGGTCGTTCCTGGCGGAGAACCGCAGCCGGCTCGAACACGTCCGGGTCGACTACCTCGACGTGTGGGTGCTGCGGGACGGGGCCGAGTTCGCCCAGCAAGACGGCCGGTTCGTGATCCAGGGCTGACACGCGACCCCGCTCGCCCGGGGTGGCGCCCTCACCGAGTGCCGATCCCCGCCTGCTAGTCTCTGGCAGCCCGTTGCCCGCCACCTCTCGAGGAGCCCCGTGACCACACTCCGAGTGATCGTGGACCAGGTCGTCGCACCGGTCCCCGGCGGCATCGGACGGTACGCGGAAGAACTGACGCGTCAGCTCGTCGCGACCGCGCCGACCGGCTGCGACGTCGAAGCGGTGGTGTCCGCGGTGTCGCCGGCGGACCTGGCCCACATCCGGACCCTCCTGCCCGGACTCGGCGGTGTCGACCGCCTCGCACTCCCCCGACGCGAACTCGCGCTCGCCTGGCAGGGCGGCATGGCACGCGGTGCGTCCCACGGCATGCTGCACGCCCCGAGCGTGATGGCGCCGCTCGTCAAGCACAACCGCTTCCAGGAGCCCGGGCGGCAGACGGTGGTGACCGTGCACGACACCGTGCCGTGGACCCACCCGGAGACGCTCACGTCGCGCGGGGTGCACTTCCACAAGGCGATGGTCAAGCGCGCGTGGAAACACGCGGACGCGGTCGTCGTGCCCACCCACGCGGTGGCGGCGGCGCTCAACGACATCCACCGGTTCGACGACCGGTTGCGGGTAATCGGCGGCGCCCCCTCCGGGCGGCTCCGGGTCCCGGTCGACGCCGACCTCCGTGCCGAGCGGCTCGGGCTGCCCGACCGGTACGTCCTGGCTGTCGGCACGCTCGAGCCGCGCAAGGGCCTGCAGCACCTGATCGAGGCCATGGCGCACCCGGACGCACCGTCCGACGTCCCGCTCGTGATCAGCGGCCCCGACGGCTGGGGCGACGTCGACGTCGTGGGCATCGCCGAACAGGCGGGCCTGCCCCAGGACCGCGTCAAGGTCCTCGGACGCGTCGGCGACACCGACCTCGCCGTCGTCTACGACCGCGCGACGGTCTTCGTCTTCCCGAGCCTCGCCGAGGGGTTCGGGCTCCCCGTCGTCGAGGCGATGAGCCTCGGCACGCCGGTCATCCACTCCGACGACCCCGCAGTGCGCGAAGTGGCCTCCGACGCCGGTGTGACGGTCGCCCTGGAACCCCGGACCGGGTACGCCGAGCGCCTCGCACAGGCGGTCTACCAGGTCGTCAACGACCCGCTGCTCCGCGGCCACCTGGCCATCGCGGGCCCCGACCGGGCGCGGATGTTCGACTGGCGGGACTCCGCCACCGAGACGTGGCAGCTGCACGCCGACCTCTGACCGGGGAACGTGCGGACGGGCATCGTCGACCCGTCAGGACGACACACGTCAGTTAGGCTTCCCCGGAACACGGCCGGGGCACGTCCGTTCCCGGCATCTCTGACAGGGGAGCGAACCGGATGCGTGCGACTGCGCGACGAACCACCACGACGGCGGCGGTGATCACAGCGGGCCTGCTGGTGACCGTCGCGATCTCCGGGCCGGCCGACGCCGCCAGCGGCCCGGCACCGACGACCGCCACGACGAACACCGTCAGTACGACGAACACCACGACCGACGGCGACCCGTCGCTCGCGACGCAGGACGCGACGGGGAACCACACGATGGGCTCGAGCATCGACGCGCACGCGGCCGCGACGGGTGCGGCTGCCGGCACGACGACGCTCGCGGCACCGCAGGCCCGCGCCGCAGCCTCCGGTCCGCCGCCCGGCAAGCTGCAGGGCATGGACGTCAGCGCCTGGCAGCCCGACGCCGACTTCCGGACCGCCTACGCCAACGGTGCGCGCTTCGCGTACATCAAGGCGTCCGAGGGCACGACCTACACGAGCCGGACCTACCAGAAGCAGTACTTCGACGCGGCGCAGGCCGGCATGGTCCGCGGCGGCTACGCCTACGCCCAGCCGAGCCAGGCGAGCGGACGCGCGACCGCGGACTTCTTCTTCGCCTCCGGCGGCGGGTGGAGCGACGACGACATCACGCTGCCACCGCTGCTCGACATCGAGTACGGCAACGCGTCGCAGGGCACCTGCTACGGCCTGAGCTGGGGCGCGATGCGGACCTGGATCCACGACTTCTCGGACCGCGTGTACGAGCGCATCCACCGCTACCCGGCGATCTACACGACCACCGACTGGTGGAAGCGCTGCACGAACAACAGCCGGCAGTTCTCGGACAACCCGCTGTTCGTGGCGATCTACCCCGTGAACGACTTCACCTCGCCCGGCGAGCTCGGCCACAGCTGGACGAAGTGGAAGTTCTGGCAGTGGCGGGCCGAGGGCACGTTCCCCGGCGACCAGGACGTCTACGAGAGCACGATCGGCAACCTGCACCTGTTCGCGCGCAAGCACGAGTAGCCGGCCCGGGAGGATCGGTGGCGAGGGCCGGCACCACACGGTGCCGGCCCTCGGCGTCACTGGAGCTGGGCCCGGAGTGCGGCCGCCTTCTGCTCGACGACCTGCTCGAGGCCCTCGGCGTACTCGGCGAGGCGGGCCGACACGGCCGGGTCGCCCGATCCGATGATGCGTGCGGCGAGCAGCCCGGCGTTCGCCGCGCCGTTGATCGCCATCGTCGCGACCGGGATGCCGGCCGGCATCTGCACGATGGACAGCAGCGAGTCCAGACCGTCCAGGCGTGCCAGCTGTACGGGCACGCCGATCACGGGCAGCGTCGTGAGGGACGCGACCATGCCCGGCAGGTGCGCCGCTCCCCCGGCTCCCGCGATGACCACGCGGACCCCGCGCCCGGCTGCGGCCCTGGCGTAGCGGACCATCTTGTCCGGGGTGCGGTGTGCCGAGACGACGTCGGCCTCGAAGGCGATGCCGAGCTCGGTCAGGATGTCGGCGGCGGCGCGCATCGTCGGCCAGTCCGAGTCGGAGCCCATGACGATGGAGACGAGCGGCGCGGGAGCGGTGGTGTCGGTCACCCGACGAGGCTAGCGGAGCACGACCCTGGCCCACCCGGGTCGCCGTGTCAGGGCACGCGCACCGTCCGGCAGCCCAGCGCCTTGTCCCCGCCGCTCCCCGCCCCGACCGCGGTCACGCAGAACGTGTGCGTCCCGGAGGACGACGGGATCCGCCCGGAGAACCCGTGTGCGGGACCCGATCCCCACGTCGCGTCGACGTCTGGCCGGCTGGCGTCCGCCGTGAGCACGGTCGTGCTCGGCCTGCCGTCGACGGTCACCCGCACGGTCAGCCCCCGGGCGATCGCATCCCGGTCGAACACCCACCCGGTGACGGTCGTCCGGTGGTAGGACAGCGCGGACACGGACTCGAGCGAGCCCCACGGCGCACTCGCCGCGACGGTGAGCGTCGAGCACGTGGACCGCACATCGGCCCCGGCACCCTGGTTCCGCGCGACCGCGCACACGGTGTGCTGCCCGGCCGCCGCGGGCACGACGGTCCGGTACCCGTGCCGGGTGCCGCTCCCGGTCGGAGCGGTGACGTCCGGCCGGTCGATCGTGGTCGTGACGCTCCGGACCCGCTTGCCGTCGACGGTGAGGTCCACCGCGACGGGCGCGGTGCCGGCGTCCGGGTCGGCAGCCCAGCCGGTGACGTCGATGCCGGCGCGCACGACCGTCGCCCGGTCGATCCGGACGACCGGGTCGTCCCCGTAGACGACGACGTCCTCGCAGCCCAGTCGGCGGTCCGCACCGGCGGCCGCTCCGACGGCGGTCACGCACACCGACCGGACACCGGACGCCGGACCGGAGGCAGCGACGGCGACCGTGGCGTCGTAGCCGTGGTCGGCGCCCACCCCGTAGTCGTCGTCGATGTCCTGCCGCGGGCGGTCGGCCGCGAGCGTCGACACCACCGAGCCGTCGACGCTGACCCGCACGTCCACCGTCGCTGCGGTGTCGTGCTGGTCGTACGCCCACCCCTGCACCCGGACCGCGCGGGTCCCGCCGGTGGCGGCGTCGAGCGTGCCCACGGGTGCGCGCACCGCCGGCGGCGCGCCGAGCGCGGCGTTCGCGACCAGGGCCTGTGCGTACGCCGACCACCACTTGCCCGCGGCCGGAGCGCCACCGCAGGTGCCGTCGCTCGCACCGGGCGTCTTCACCCACAGCAGCGCGTCGAGCGCGGTGCCGTCGGTGACCACGCGCGGGGTCGTCCCGAGACCGGCACCGGGGCCGTTGCACCAGGTCCCGCGCCACCCCTGCCCGTTGCGCGACGTGTCGATGACGTAGTGCGAGCCGCCGGTCAGCGACGACACCTTCTGCGCGTAGGCCTGCTCCTGTGCGGTCGGGTAGTAGTTCGCGACGTTCGTGAAGAACCCGCGGGCGCCCTGGACACCGGCGCTGTTCAACCGTGCGGCGATCACGGCAGGCTGTACCCAGTTCGAGTTCCCCGCGTCGAGGTACGCGGGGATCCCGGCCGCGGTGAAGGCCGCGACCTCGCGGGACAGGATCCGGTACCGCTGCTGGTCGAGCACGGTCGTGCAGGCCGCGTTGCTGAGCATCGCCAGTGCGTCCGGCTCGACGACGACCGCGGCGCGCTTGCCCGCCAGTCGGGCGACGATCTGGTCCACCCACGCGTCGTACGACGCCTCGTCGAAGCCCCCGGCGGAGTAGCCGCCGCAGTCCCGCTGCGGGATCGCGTAGGTGACGAAGACCGCGGTGGTGCCGTTCGCCGCCGCACCCGCGGTCGCCTGGTCGAGCGTCCGGGTCAGAGCCGCCCCGGTGGTCCACTCGCCGAGCCAGGTCGCGACCGGGTACTTCGCGATCGTGGCGGCGGCGCGTGCGCCGGCGGGGTCCGTGGTCGCGAGCGCGGTGGCGTTCTTCGCGGCCTCACTCGTGGGTGGGTTGTACTGTCCGTTCCCGTACAGCTGCGCTGACGAGGCCGACCGGATCTGCGCCGCGGTGGTGGCCGCGGACGCCCAGGTCGGGACCGACACGACGCCGGCGACGCTGAGGAGCGCGACGGCGCCCGCGATGAACTGGTGACGGCGCACTGCGCGACTCCCCCTCGGACTCTCGACCCGGACAGCCCAATGGCACCACGCTCGTCCGCGCGCCGACAGTCGCCAGAGCGGGTGCCACCTGGTCGGGTGGCACGCGTCCTGCGGACGGTCGACGGACGGGAGGCCCGGTGCACCGGTACGACGCGACGTGCGTCGTCGAGGTGCTCCGGGCCTCCAGGGTGGTGCGGCCGTCCGACGGTCGCGTCAGTCGTCGAAGTGCGCCGCGGCGGCGCGCGCCCGGTAGACGACGTCGTCGACGTCGTCACCGAGCACCGTGACGTGACCGACCTTGCGGCCGGCGCGCGGTGCCTTGCCGTAGAAGTGGTACTTGGCCTCGGGGAAGGCGGCCAGCGCGTCGGGGTACCGGGCGGCGAGGTCCCCGTCGGCCGGTCCACCGAGCACGTTCACCATGACCGCGGCGGGCGCGTGCATCCCGGTGGCGCCGAGCGGCAGGTCCAGCACGGCTCGCAGGTGCTGCTCGAACTGGCTGGTCGTGGCACCGTCGATGGACCAGTGCCCCGTGTTGTGCGGCCGCATCGCGAGCTCGTTGACCAGGATGCGCTCGTCGCCCGTCTGGAACAGCTCGACGGCGAGGACGCCCGTGACGTCGAGCTCCTCGGCGAGGCGGACCGCGATGGACTCGGCGACGTCCGCGATGCGTCCGGCGCTGTCGGGCGCCGGTGCGACGACCTCGGCGCAGACGCCGTCACGCTGGACGGTCTCGACGAGGGGCCAGGCGACGACCTCGCCGGAGGGCCGCCGAGCGACGGACTGCGCGAGCTCGCGGGTGAACGGCACGAGCTCCTCGACCAGCAGCGCCTGGTCGGCGCCGGTCTCGGCGATCGCGGTGAACCAGTCGTCGACCTCGGCCGGGTCGGACACGACCCGCACGCCCTTGCCGTCGTAGCCGCCCCTGGCCGTCTTGACGACCGCACGACCGCCGTGCTCGGCGATGAAGGCGCGCAGCGCGTCCGCGTCCTGCACCGCGGCCCAGTCCGGCACGGGCAGCCCGAGGTCGGTCAGCCGCTGGCGCATCACGATCTTGTCCTGTGCCACGGCGAGCGCGTCCGGGCCGGGGCGCACCGCGACCCCGGCGTCGACGAGCGTGCGGAGCACGTCCTGCGGCACGTGCTCGTGGTCGAACGTGACGACGTCGACGTCACGGGCGAACGCCAGCACCGTCTCGGCGTCGTGGTAGTCACCCTCGGCGGTGGCGGCGATCGCGGCGGACATGCCGGGTCCCTCGGCCAGCACCCGGATGTCGATCCCCAGTTCGACGGCGGCCGGCACCATCATCCGGGCGAGCTGACCTCCACCGACGACCCCGACGCGCAACGCCATGCTGTGTGTTCCTTCCGGCCTTCCCACCGAGCCGTGAGAAGTGCCTGCCTAGAATCGGTCTCCGGTCAGGAGGTCCCGACCGACGGGGCCGAACCAACGGCCCGCGACAACTCTACGGATCCCGGGAGACACCGTGCGGCGACTCATCGCACAGCTGGCACGCTTCGGTGTGGTCGGCGCCGTCGGCTTCGTCGTCGACTTCAGCATCTTCAACGTGCTGCGGGCAACGGTGCTCTCCCCCGACGAGGTCCACTCCGGCCCGTTCTGGGCCAAGGTCGTCTCCACCGTGGTCGCGATCGGGGTCAACTGGGTCGGCAACCGGTACTGGACCTTCCGGGACCAGCGACGGTCGGTCGCCACGCGCGAGGGCATCGAGTTCGTCGTCGTCTCGCTGGGGGGCATGGTGATCTCGCTCGGCTGCCTCGGGATCTCGCACTACGTCCTCGGCTTCACGTCCGCGCTGGCCGACAACGTCTCCGGCAACGTGATCGGCCTGCTGCTCGGCACGCTCTTCCGCTTCTGGCTGTACAAGGTGTGGGTCTACCACCCGGACCGCGCCGAGCGCGAGGCAGCGCGACGACGCGACGGGGCGCCCGCTGTGGCGACCCGCCAGGACCCCAACGCCCACGCCGGTGCAGGCCCGACCACGACCTAGGATTGTCGGGTGCCGCCGACCGCTCCCGCCGACGTGACCGCCCGCCCGACGACAGCCGTCAGCGCCGTCGCCCGCTGGGAGCGCATCGCGATCGCGGTCCTGACCGCCGCGTTCGGGTGCTGGTTGCTCGCGTGGGCCCTCGTCCTTCCCACGTTCCAGGCGCCCGACGAGACCGCCCACATCGACGCGGCGGTGCACCTGGCGATCGGCGACCCGTGGTCGGCACCCGGCGCGATGCACGTGCTGAACGCCGTGCAGGCCGCCGCGCAGCAACAGGCGACCGAGCCGCAGTCGTCGTGGTCGACGATGACCGAGCTGCTGCGTGAGCACCCCGGCGACTCGGCGACCGTCAACCAGATGACGCAGCACCCGCCGACCGCCTACCTGGTCGGTGCCGCCGTGCTCCGCGCGGCGCACTTCGGGGACCTCCGCTGGGACCACGCCGTGCTGGCGCTGCGGATCGCCGACGTCGTGGCGGTCACCCCGCTCGCGCTGCTGGCGTGGGCGTCCGTCCGTCGGGTCACCCGGTCCCCCCGGGCTGCGGTCCTCGGCGCGCTCGCGCTGTTCGCGACGCCGCAGCTGGCGTCCATCGCGGCGTCGGTGTCGAACGACGCACCGGTGATGCTGCTGACCGGCATCGTCGTCTGGCTCGCCACCCGGATCCTGACGGGCGACCTGCGCTGGCGGACCGTCCTCGGGCTCGGGGTCGCGGTCGGCGCCGCGATCTGGGTGAAGGGCACCGCGCTGCCGGCGATCCCGTTCGTCGCGCTCGTCGTGCTGGTGGCCGGTGCCGGGGTGCTCCCGCTCGCACGACGCCTGGTGCGCACGGTCGCCGCACTCGGGCTGGCCGCGGCGATCGGCGCGTGGTGGTGGCTCCACAACCTCGTCGCATACCACCGCCTGCAGCCGAACGGGTACGCCGCGATGCGCCCGCCGAAGGAGTTCCCACCCGGGGAGCACCCGACGCTGGGCCACTTCCTCGACGTCAGCTGGGGCACGCTCGCACGCACGTTCTGGGGCAGCCCGGGCATCAAGGCGCAGGTCACGATCGGCGACGTCTTCACGGCGGTGCTCACCGCCGTCGCGCTGCTGGTCGTGGTGGTGTTCGCGTTCCGCCGCGGCCCGGAGCTCCGCACCGTCGTCGTGCTGGCGGTGTTCCCCGCGCTGCTCATCGGCATCCAGACGTACACGAGCGCGCACGCGTACCTGACGACCACCGAGGTCGCCGCGACGCAGGGTCGATACTACTTCCCCGCGGTCGTGTGCCTGATCGTGGTGAGCGCCGTCGCATGGCGCCGGATCCCGCGGACCGGGGCGGGGCGACGGGTCCTGGCGGTCGTGCTCGCCGTCGCTGCACCCGTGGTGGGGCTGTACGGGCTGACCGTCGTCACCGCGTGGTTCTGGAACGCCGCTCGCGTCCCGCTGTCCGTCGCGGACGCCGAACGGTACGCGGCACTCGGACCCGTGCCCACCGCGGTGGTCGCCGTGCTGCTGGCCGTCGTCGTGGTCGGCATGGTCGCGGGGATCGTCGCGGTCGCGGTGGCGCCCGGGGACCGTCGCGCGGTCAGCGCGGTGACCGCATCCGGTTCGCCCGGGGTCAGCGCGCGGTGACCTCGTCCGGTTCGCCCGGCTTCAGCGCGCGGTGACCTCGTCCGGTTCGCGCGGGGTCAGCGCGCGGTGACCTCGTCCGGCTCGTCGGCCCGACGCCGCGCGAACCACGTCGGGGCCGAGGCGCAGAGCAGGAAGAGCGCGTCGACGGCCAGGCTCCACACGCGGGTGACCACCACGACCACCAGGGCGATCGGTCCGGGCATCACCAGGCCGAGCAGGAGCGCCTGCACGCCCTCACGGACGCCGAGCCCGCCGGGCGCGAAGACCGCGAGCATGCTGATGGCCGAGGCCATGCTGGCGGCACCGATGACGAACGCCGCGTCCGAGGTCTTCAGCGACGGGTACACGGCGAGCGTGATGAAGTAGTACGCCGTGCCGGAGAACAGCGCCCCGACGACGTACAGCCCGGCACCACCGAGGACCGTCGCGATCCCCGGGGTGACGTCCTCGTCGAGGGGCTGGCGGCGCAGGACCCGCAATGCCGTGCTGACCAGGAACACGAACACCCTCGGCACCAGGCAGACGACGCACCCGACGAACGCCACGATCATCAGCACGACGATCCACGGGTCGAGGGCGTGGGTCCTGGGGTCGACCAGCAGCAGGACGAGGGCCAGCGCCAGCGTGGCGGCGATCTGCAGGCCGCCCTCGAGCAGGCCGCTCACTCCGAGCCGCGCCTTCGAGACGCCGTGTCGTGAGGCGAAGTAGACCTTCCCGATGATCCAGGTGGCGGCTCCCGGGATGTAGCGGCCCATCCACGACTTGGCGTACACGGCGGTCAACGCGACGCCGCTGCCCCGCAGCCCGGTGGCGCCGAGTCGACGCAGCAGGAAGAACCAGATGCCGACGCCCCAGTACCGGAAGCCCAGGCTGATCACGGTCGCGACGGCGACCCACCACCAGTTCCAGCGGATGCCGGCGAGCTGGCTCCAGTCGACGCTGCGCACGTACAGGAACAGGAAGACCGCCAGCAGGACGTAGAACAGGACCGGCACGCCGCGGCGCAGGACCGCCCGTGTCCGCGGACTCATTGCAGGCCCCGGGTGCCCTGTGCGAAGTCGGTGTGCAGGGCGTCGCTCATCCGTGCGACCCCGGCGGCCAGGTCGGCGACGACCCGCTCGCGGTCCCGGTCGAGGGCGTCCAGGGTGGCGAGGACGTCCTCGACGAAGGTCGGGCTGAGTGCGTCCTCGATCGGGCGTGCGAAGCGCTGCATGCCGATCTGCTCGAAGAACAGTCGACCCTTGTCGACGTAGTACAGCACCGTCGCGGGGACCCCGGCGATCGTGGCGACGATGGCGGAGTGCAGGCGGCTCGCGATGAACAGGCGGCTGCGCGACATCAGCCCGGCGTACTCGGCCGGCGAGAATCTGTCGGCCTCGATGACGTGGGCCCGACCGGGCTCGCGCATGCCCGCGATGACCTCGCGCGCGAACGCGGCGTCGCCCTCAGAGGCCTCCATGTGCATCGGGTAGAACACGACGTCGGCGTCCCAGCGCTCGACGACCCGGTCGACCAGCTCCGTCAGGGCCTGCCGGTAGCGCTGCAGCTCGGCGGACTCGGCCTGCTGCCTGCGGAGGGCCTTCGGGATGAACCGGAACGGGATCCAGCCGCTGCGCTTGTAGTGGAACCAGCGGCGCACGCCGATGCCGATCGACCCGTCGAGCCGCTCCGCGGTCAGGCCGGTGGTGCGCTCGAGCCGCTCGAGCACGTGCTGGTCCGGCGCGGTCACGGTGCCGACCACCGCGGGGTCGAACGACGAGATGACCGGGGTCCGCACGCCCCAGGCGCGCAGCTTCTCGCGGGACTCGTCGTCGCGGACCAGGAACACCTCGGTCAGGTCGACCGTCGCCCGGATCAGGCGCTTGCTGATGCCGGCCGTCGTCGGACCGATCCCCTGGAAGGCGCCGACCAGGTGGCGGTTGGCGGCACGCAGCAGCACGAGCTTGAGCAGCCAGTAGACCAGGCCGAGCTTGTTCGTGTAGTCCTTCAAGATCTCGCCGCCGCCCCAGAGCACCACGTCGGCGCTCCGCGCAGCACGCAGGAGTCGGAGCATGTCGCCGACGCCGGTGCTGTACGGCGACACGGGCAGGAACCGGATGCCGAACCACGCGGCGTCGCGCTCGGGGTACTGCGAGAGCGAGACGATCTCCGCGCCGGGCCAGCGGTGCCGGGCGAGTTCGATGTTGCCGGCGAGGATGGCGCGGTCCCCTCGGTTGTGCGGGGAATCGCTATTGTGGATCAGAACTCGCACGGGTCTCCTGCTCGGGGTCCGGTCCGTGTGTCGCCAGCCGTCCGGCGGGCGCCGCGGACCCCCAGCAGGGTACCAACGGCGGTCGTCCGCTCGCGACCGCACACCGCACCGGAGGAACACCATGCCCGCTCCCGACCGTCGTCCGCGCGTGCTCGTGCTGGCGTCCACGTTCCCGGCCCGGGCCGACGACGGGGTGCCCGCCTTCGTCCTCGACCTCGCCCGTCACGAGGCCCAGGAGTTCGACACCGCCGTGCTGACGCCGCGGGTACCGGACGCCGCCCGGTCCGAGGTCGTCGACGGCGTCCGCGTCGTGCGCTTCCCCTACTTCCCCCGGCGCTTCGAGGACCTGGCCGACGGCGCGATCCTCGACAACCTCGCGGAACGCCGCAGCCGCATCGTGCAGGTGCCGGCGTTGATGGCCGCCCAGTACGCGGCCGTCCGCCGCGCGGTCCGCTCGTTCCGCCCCGACGTCATCCACGCGCACTGGGCCATCCCGCAGGCCCTCGTGGCGACGCTCGCCGCGCCGGGTGTCCCGCTCGTCGTGACGACCCACGGCGGCGACGTCTACGCGCTCCGGGCCGCGCCGCTGGTCCGGCTGAAGCGGTGGGTGCTCGGTCGTGCCGCCCACGTCACCACGGTCAACGGCGAGATGCGCGAGCGTCTGACCAGCTGGGGCGTGCCGGAGACCAGGTCGAGCGTCGTCCCGATGGGCGTGGACCTCGAGCCCGCCGCGGCCGCCCGTACCCGCACCGTCCGGCAGCCCGGCCGCGTCGTCGCCGTCGGCCGCCTGGTCGAGAAGAAGGGCTTTGGCACCCTGCTCGAGGCCCTGCGCGGCATCGACGACGTCCCGTGGGAGCTCGTGGTGGTCGGCGACGGCCCGTACCGCACCCGGCTGCAGGACCAGGCAGCCGGCCTGCCCGTGACCTTCCCGGGCCAGCGTGGCAAGACCGAGGTGCTCGACACGCTGGCGTCGGCCGAGGTCGTGGCGCTGCCGTCGGTCCCGGCGGCGAACGGCGACCAGGAGGGGCTGCCCGTCACGCTGCTCGAGGCAGCCGCCGTCGGCGCGGCCGTCGTGGCCAGCGACCTGCCCGGCATCCGGGACGTCGTCGAGCACGACGTCTCCGGTCTGCTCGTGCCCCCGGGCGACGTCGCGTCGCTGCGAGCGGCCCTCCGCCGGGCACTGACCGACGACGAGGCCCGCGCGCGCTGGCAACAGGGCGCGACCGCCGCGGCGGCGGCGTTCTCCGGCGAGCGGATCGGCGAACGCTACCGCGCGGTGCTGCGCGACGCCCTGCGCTGAGCGGGGCCGCCCACCCGGCGTCCGCGACCCCGCCGGAGGTCCGGCACGGCGACGGCCAGCAGCGCCACCGCGAGCGCCACGAGCGACACGACGAACGCCGTGCCCGCCACCAGGTCGGCGCCGGGGACCGACGGCAGCCCACCGAGGACGACGAGCGAGCGGTACGGCACGAGCGCGACGGCGGACCACACGGTCAGGAGCACCCAGGAGGCCCGGCCCCAGGCCGCCAGGCCGCCGGCGACCAGCAGGGCGATCGGCAGCTGCACGGTCAGGACGTAGCGGTTGATGGTGCCACCGCCACCGGCCACGTAACGGATCTCGACGATCGTGAACAGCAGCGTCACGACCGCGAACATGGCGACGACCAGCGCGGCGGGCACGAACCCGTCCGACGACGGTCGGCGCCGGCCACGCAGCACCGCGTGCAGCAGGACGGCGACGGCGGCCAGGAACACGGGCACGAGCAGCAGCAGCCACGGCGTCGCGCTCAGCGGGTCGAGCGCACCGCGGAAGGCGCCGAAGATGCCCCGCCAGTAGTCGGGATCGGTGACGACCTGCAGGTCCGTCCGTTTCTCGCGCGGGACGTGCCCGGTCCAGGTCGTGGGGCGTCCGCTGAACGACCCGGTGAGCTCGTGGTTCCGGACCCAGAACCAGCCCGACGCGGCCCCGGCGGCCACGAGCGGCACGAGTGCGGCGACGACCCGCGCGGCCGCGCCCCGCAGGCGTCCGAGCCGGGTCCGGTGGGCCAGGGCGAACCCGACCACGACGGCCGCCAGCCAGATGCCGAACGACAGGCGCGTGGTCATGCCGGCGGCACCGACGAGCGCCCCGGCGACGAGCAGGCGCGGCCCCACACCGCGGCGGATCGCGGACGCCGCGACCCCGCCCGCGAGTGCGCAGAGCACGGCGTAGAAGGCGTCGTTGTAGATCGACCCGCCCTGGACGACGACGATGCCGGTCAGCGCGGTGACCACCGCGACCGCGGAGGGCAGGCGGCGCATCGCCGGGAAGGCCCGGGACGCCGCCCAGGCGCACGCCAGCACGAGCGCGCCGGCGGCGACGACGCTGACCATGCGCCCGAGCATCGTGGCGAGCACCAGGTGTCCGGCGTCCCAGGCCGGGCCGACCACCGGGGCGAGCACCAGGTAGAACAGCGGCGGGTGCTGTGCGACCCACTGCACCGGCGGATGCGCACCGAACGGCGCCGTGTACCGCAACCCGTCCGCGAACCGGGGCAGGTGTCCGTGCCAGACCTGGAGCGCGTAGTCGATGTGCGCCGGCTCGTCGGCACTGCCGAGCGGGTCGGTCGTGAAGGCGCGCGCGACGGACGCCGCCATCACCACGACGACGGCCAGGAGGACGGTCGGCGTGGCCCAGTCGTGTCGCTGCAGGCGGCTCAGGAAGCGCGGCACCTGGATGCTCAGCGCCCCATGCCGCGCACCGTGAAGCCGGCGGCCGTCCAGGCGTCGCGGTCGAGGCAGTTCCGCCCGTCGACGACCACGGGACGGGCGACGAGTCCGGCGACCCGGGCCGGGTCGAGCGTGCGGAACTCGTTCCACTCGGTCAGCACGAGCACCAGGTCGGCATCGCGGACCGCAGCGTCGGCGGAGTCGACGTAGGTGAGCTCGGGACGGATGCGCGCCGCGGTGCCGTTGGCCTGGGGGTCGTACGCGCTGACCGTGGCGCCGAGTTCGACCAGGCGGGCGGCGATGTCGAGCGCGGGTGAGTCGCGGACGTCGTCGGAGTTCGGCTTGAACGCCAGGCCGAGCACCCCCACGCGCTTGCCCGCGACCGCACCCTCGAGCAGCTCCTGGGCGAGGGTGACCACGTGGGCGCGGCGGCGCAGGTTGATCGCGTCGACGTCGGCCAGGAAGTCGAGCGACTCCCCCACGCCGAGCTCGGTCGCCCGCGCCTGGAACGCGCGGATGTCCTTGGGCAGGCAGCCGCCGCCGAAGCCGAGTCCGGCGTTCAGGAACTTCCGCCCGATGCGCTCGTCGTGCCCGATGGCGTCGGCGAGCGCCGTGACGTCGGCTCCGACGACCTCGGCGATCTCGGCCATCGCGTTGATGAACGAGATCTTCGTGGCGAGGAACGCGTTCGCGCTGACCTTGACGAGTTCGGCGGTCGCCAGGTCGACGACCAGGCGCGGGGTGCCGTCGGCGAGCGTGGTCGCGTAGACCTCGTCGAGTGCGGCGACGGCGGCGTCGCCCGCGGCACCGGACGGCACGCCGTACACGAGCCGGTCGGGTGAGATCGTGTCCTGCACCGCGAAGCCCTCGCGCAGGAACTCCGGGTTCCAGACCAGCGTCGCGCCGGGCACCGACTCGGACACCGACGCCGCGAGTCGCGCGGCGGTCCCAACGGGGACGGTGGACTTGCCGACGACGAAGTCGCCGTCGGACAGGTGCGGCACCAGCCCGGCGACCGCGGCGTCGACGTAGGTCAGGTCGGCGGCACCGGTGGGGCCCTGCGGGGTGCCGACGGCCAGGAAGTGGACACGGGACCCGGCGACCGCGGCCATGTCGGTGGTGAACCGGATGCGGCCGGAGGCGATCGCCTCGGCGAGGATCTCGGGGAGTCCGGGTTCGAAGAACGGTGCGTCGCCCGCGGCGAGCCGTTCGATCTTGACGGGGTCGACGTCGACGGCGACGACGTCGTGTCCGAGCTTGGCCATGGAGGCGGCGTGCACGGCACCGAGGTACCCGCAGCCGATGACGGAGATCTTCACGCCACGACGCTACCGGTTCCTGAACGAACTTCCACCGAGTGCGATGCTCACGACCGGTGGTGGACGTCCCCCCACGGCGGACGGTCCGGACCGCCGACGATCTCGTCCCAGTCGGGCTCCCGGTGCCGGCGACGGGCCTCGTACGTCTCGACCAGGTCGTGCAGGACCGCGACGACCAGGTCGGCGTGCGGCACGTCGGCGAGCACCACGGCCGGGTCGTCGCCCGGGAAAACCAGGACGTCGCCGGAGCGGAACACCCCCTGCAGGCCACGGCGGCGCACCGTGACGTCGTACCCCCGCGAGTGCAGCAGCTCCTGCCGCGTGCGCGTGCCGAGTCCGCGCACGACGACGAGCCGCCGCGTGGTCACCACGTAGCGATGCGTCAGCCACCGCACGAACGGGACGAGTCCGCCGAACAGCACGAGCACGACGACGAGCACCGCGATGACGACGTTCACCCACGCCAGCTGCGCCTGGAACACCCCGAAGCCGAACCCGCCGGCGGCGGCCACAAGCACGACGAACACCGCTGGTCGCACCAGGCTCCGAGCGTGTGGCCGGAGGCGTGCGACCACGCGTTCCGGCAGTGGCTCGGCGGTCATGGCGTCATGCATACCGCAGGTGGGTGACGTCCCCCACGGCGACGCCCCTGGTGGAGCCGTCTCGGTCCCGGATCGTGATGCGGCCGTCGTCGTCGATGCCGACCGCGTCGGCCTCGACGGCGGTGCCGTCGGGCAGTTCCAGCCGCACCCGCGCACCGATCGTGCCGCAGCCGGCCCGGACGTGGGACCGGACCGTCTCGGCGGCCTGACCGCCCGTGACGAGCGCACCCACCGCCTCCTGGAGGCCCCGGAGGAAGTCGGACAGCACCGCGTCGGCCAGCTCCGGCGCTCCGTCCGTCGCGCCGGCGACGCGCAGCGACGTCGAGGACGGCGTCGGCAGCTGCTCGGACGGGATGGTGAGGTTGACGCCGGCGCCGACGACGACGGAACCGTCGGCTGCCACCTGGCAGAGGATGCCGCAGACCTTGCGGCCGTCGACGAGCACGTCGTTGGGCCACTTCACCGCGACCCGGGAGGCTCCCCCCGCCCCCGCGACGGCGGTCCCGTCCGCGGGTGCGGGCTGCAGGGCCGCCTGCACGGCGTCGCGCATCGCGGCCCCGGCGACGAGCGGCAACCAGCCGCGGTCACGATCGTCCAGCGGCGCGCGGACGAGGACGCTGACGGCCAGTGCCCGTCCGGACGGGGCGGACCACGTGCGGTCGAGCCGGCCGCGTCCCGCCGTCTGGTCCAGCGTCACGACGACGCTGCCGTCGGGCAGGTCCGTCGCCGCGGCGAGGAGGTCGGCGTTCGTCGAACCCGTCACGGTCCGCAGGTCGAACGCGGCACCCCGGGACTCGACGACGGCGCGGGAACGCGGCAGGACGGGTGTGGACATGCACGCAAATGTACGGGCAGGAGCCGTGGGGATCCTCCAACCGTGGGCTGTGCGTGCCCCGGTATGGTGAGCGGGTGACTCAAGGCGACACCCCCGATCTCTCCACGACGGCCGGCCGGCTCGCCGACCTCCGCGTGCGCTACCACGAAGCCGTGACCGCCGCTGGCGAAGCCGCCATCGCGAAGCAGCACGCCAAGGGCAAGACCACGGCGCGCGAGCGGATCGAGCAGCTCCTCGACGAGAACTCGTTCGTCGAGCTCGACGAGTTCGTCCGGCACCGCACGCACGCCTTCGGCATGGACGCCAAGCGGCCCTACGGCGACGCCGTCGTCACCGGCTTCGGGACCATCCACGGGCGCCAGGTCGCGGTCTACGCGCAGGACTTCACCGTCTTCGGCGGCTCCCTCGGCGAGGTCGCCGGCGAGAAGATCATCAAGGTCATGCAGCACGCGCTGAAGACCGGCGTGCCGATCATCGGCATCCTCGACTCCGGCGGCGCCCGCATCCAAGAGGGAGTGGTCGCGCTCGGCAAGTACGGCGAGATCTTCCGCCTGAACACCCAGGCCTCCGGGGTCATCCCGCAGATCTCGATCGTGATGGGCCCGGCAGCCGGTGGCGCCGTGTACTCCCCGGCGCTCACCGACTTCGTCATCATGGTCGACAAGACCAGCCACATGTTCGTCACCGGCCCCGACGTCATCAAGACCGTCACGGGCGAGGACGTCGGCTTCGAGGAACTCGGCGGCGCGCAGACGCACAACGCGATCTCCGGCGTCGCGCACTACCTGGCCGAGGACGAGACCGACGCGCTCGACTACGCGCGCTCGCTGATCGGCTTCCTGCCCGACAACAACCTGTCCGACGCCCCCGCGTACGACGTCGCCCCCGAGCTCGAGACCACCGACGCCGACCGTGAGCTCGACCTCGTCATCCCCGACTCCACGAACCAGCCGTACGACGTCACGCAGGTCATCGAGCACGTCGTCGACGACGGCGACTTCCTCGAGGTGCAGCCGCTCTTCGCCCCGAACATCCTGATCGGCTTCGGACGGGTCGAGGGCCGCACCGTCGGCATCATCGCGAACCAGCCGCAGGCGATGGCCGGCACGCTGAACATCGACGCCGGCGAGAAGGCCGCGCGCTTCGTCCGCTTCTGCGACGCCTTCGGCATCCCGATCCTGACGCTCGTCGACGTGCCCGGCTACCTGCCCGGCACCGACCAGGAGTGGACCGGGGTCATCCGCCGCGGCGCCAAGCTGCTGTACGCCTACGCCGAGGCCACCGTGCCGCTCGTCACGGTCATCACGCGCAAGGCCTACGGCGGCGCGTACATCGTGATGGGGTCGAAGCAGCTCGGCGCGGACATCAACCTCGCGTGGCCGACCGCCGAGATCGCGGTCATGGGCGGCCAGGGCGCGGTCAACATCCTGTACCGCTCCGAGATCAAGCGTGCCGAAGAAGCGGGCGAGGACGTCGCCGCCGTGCGCTCCCGCCTGGCGAACGAGTACACGTACAACGTGGCCTCGCCGTACCTGGCAGCCGAGCGCGGCGAACTCGACGGCATCATCCAGCCGCATGCCACCCGCGTGTCCGTGATCAAGGCCCTCCGTGCACTCCGGGGCAAGCGCGCGTCGCTGCCGCCGAAGAAGCACGGCAACATCCCGCTGTGAGCGCGCGCTGATGGCCAAGCACGCAGCAGCCGTCCCCGCGGACGAGCCCGCGTCGGTCGCCGACGTGCGCGTCGTGTCCGGCGAGCCCACGCCGGAAGAGCTGGCGGCGGTCGTCGCCGTCCTGCAGCGCCAGGCCGACGAGGCGGCGGCGGCGGGTCGCGCACGCGTCGAGGCATCGCCGCGTGCGTCGTGGAACGCGTCGGCGCGCGGGCTGCGCGGGACACTCCCGTCGGGGCACGGGGCCTGGTCGCGGTCCCTGCGGTAGTCCGCACCGTCCTCGCCAGCACCCACGGCCCCCTTCCCCGGGATCGGACCAGCGTGCAACGATGTACCCCTCGGGTCCTCCACTCTGCGGGCGTTGCGCGGTGCACTTCCCGGTCCGTCTCCCCTCGGTCGGGGGTCATGATCCCGACGACGGCGTCGAAATGGTCGGAAATGTCCCCCATAATGACGACTGACACACGACGTGCCAGTCGGCATAGTTACTTGTGTTCGGTGTCCTTCTACGAAGAACATCGCCGGACGGTGGCCGACTAGGGTACGACGCCATCGTCCGCTGCGAGCCAGGGCGATATTCGGGTTGTCGCTCTGCCTCGGGTCGTGAACGGGCCGGTCGGGTTCTCCGACCGGCCCGTTCCCCGTTTCCGGCCGGGCGCGCGGTCCGGCGTTGCGCGCGAACGACACCACCGATGTCGTACGACGTCGACTTTGTCGCACCGCGCGCCGCCGTCCCCGCGAACGACACCACCGATGTCGTACGACGTCGACATCGTCGGGCCGTGCGCCGCCCTCCCCACGAACGACACCCCCGATGTCGTACGACATCGACATTGTCGGGCCGTGCGCCGCTGTCCCCACGAACGACACCATCGATGTCGTACGACATCGACATCGTCGGGCCGTACGACGTCGACCCTGTCGCACCATGGGCACGCATGCCGCAACGCGAGCGTCCAGCTGCGGGACGTGCGGGGCAGAGACGCACCGGGCCTCCCGGCCACCCTCTCGCGACTCGGAGCCGGGTCCGCGGTCAGACGGATTCGTGCCGCGGGATCTCGAGCCAGAGCGCGACGGAGTCGTCCTCGTCGCCGTCCTCGTCGTCGTCGTCCAGGTCGGCCCCGAGCGCCGCGGACTCGCTCGCCGCCAGGTCGAGGCGGAGCCCCACGACGCTGACCGCCGCGTCGGAGCCCTCGGGGACGGTCCGGACGATCACGTTGTCGGCGTCGTGGGCCTGGCGGAGCGCGTCAGCCAGGCGGAGGTGGATGCGCCGCAGGTCGTCCACCGGCAGTTCGTCGAGTCCACCGTCGTCGTGCAGCTGGACGACGGCTCCGCGGCGACGGAGGCGCATCACCTCGTCGCGGACGTCGTCCGACAGCAGGGACCGCCCGCGGATCTCGTCACGGATGGCCTGTTCGAGGTGCAGACACTCGGTGCGTTCGTCCTCGGTCAGGTCACCGCACGAGTCGATGATGCGCTGGAGCATCGGCAGCGCCATCCGGGTGGTCTGGCTGAGGCGGAACTGCCGTTCGAACACGTGCGCGTCCTGCGCGGCCTGCCAGTCCGCCGTCTCCTGCTCGGCCCGCATGAAGTCCCGGGTGATGCGGGTCGCGCGGTTCATCGCGACGATGAAGGCCGAGGCGATCGCCACCCAGGACAGACTGCCGATCACGCCGAGCTTGCTGAGGGAACCGGCACCGGCCCACGCGGCGACGAACACGGTGAGGAACAACACGCCGGCCCAGGCGAACGGTGCGCGCTGCCGGACGACGAGGATCACCATCAGCGTTCCGACCGCGGCGACCCACCAGGTGCCGTAGCCGGCCTCGTCGGACGGGTCGACCACGGGCGCGGCCACGACCGGGACGGCGATGGCGGTCGCCAGGGCGAAACACGCGGACCAGACCGGCAGCACCGCCTCCCGCAGGAACAGGACCGTGGCGGTGGCGGCCGCGTAGAGGACCATGCTCGCGATGACCGGTCCCATGTCGCTCGCAGCAGGCAGCGCCGTCAGGGCGAGGACCAGGTGGTAGACGGAGAACAGCGCGGCGAGGCCGGTGGCGATGCCCGCCGGGACGGAGACCTTCACTGCTCCCCCGCTCCTGGCGCTGGCCACGTCAGCACCACGCGGGTGCCGGAGCCCGGCGCGGTGTCGATCCGGGCGGCGCCACCGGCCGATGCCACCCGTTCGAGGATCGACCGACGGACGCCCAGGCGCTCCGCGGGGATCGCGGCCTGGTCGAAGCCCACTCCGTCGTCGCCGACCTCGATGCGGACGACCCCGGCGGTGTGGTCCACGGTCACCCACCTCGAGGCGGTCGGTCCCGCGTGCTGGACGCTGTTGACGGCCGCCTGCAGTGCTGCGGACGCCAGTGCATCGGCCACGGCGGCGGGGACCGTCCTGGAGGAGATCGCACCGAGCCGGACGGTCACGGGGACGGCGAGCTCGTCGACCGCCTGGGCGATCCGCGCGCGGAGCTCCGCCAGGCGCACGGGTGGGACGTCCTCAGGCGTGTCCCCGGCGGCGGCGAGGTGGTCGATCGCGTTGCGGGCCATCCGCGCGGAGAGCATCCGGCCGTCGGGGGTGTCGGCGCGGGCGGCGGACAGCAGCGTGGTGAGGACGCTGTCGTGCACGATGGCGTCCACCTGGATGCGCTCGACCTCGGTGGCGTGCTCGCGGATGGCGTGCGAGTACCGGCGCACCGCGGTCGCCTGCGCCGAGTCGACCGCGGCCGCCGCGCGTCGGAGCATCACGATCAGGGCGAGCGCGGCGCCGCCGAGGATCCCGATGAACACACCGTCGACGACCGCCCGGAGGACGCCCGCGTCACCACCGGCCGGGGTCAGGCGGATGACCGCGTAGACCACCGGCACGACGGCCGTGTAGACCACCGCGCGCCAGGTCGCGAACCCCATCGCCGCGGCGACGGTCCCGACGTTGCAGATGAACCACGGCCACGGCTGCTGTCCGACGAGCGGGCGCTCGACCGTGAACGGCCAGACGACGAGCACGACGAGGAACAGCAGTGCGGTCACGATCTGCGCCGGCTGCACCAGCCGCGGGACGAAGACCGAGACGCCGACCAGCATGAAGGCCGCCGCGAGCGCCACCGGGAGCACGACGCCGCCGGTCACGTCGAGGAACCGCTGCTGGTTCAGGACGGTCGTGACGTTCACCGCCCCGAACCCGATGGCGAAGACCGCGAGCAGGATCGCGAACGCCCGCTCGACGGAGGCCTGGGAGACCGTTGCCCGCACGTTGCGGGACGGGTCCACTCCGAACGGCGCGACCTCGGTCGTCATCGGGTCACCGCCGATCGGGGACGGTCCGTGGGCTGGTCAGTGCCCGCTGCATGACGGCGTCAGCGCCCGTCGCCGTCGGGGTCGAGTCCGGAGTCGAGGCCCGGCAGGATGCCGTCCTCGACCGCACGGCGGAGCAGGTCCACCTTGGTCGGGGCGGGGCGGCCCACCTCGACGTACTTCACGCGGATGCGGTCGAGGTACTCGCGGGCGGTCGAGTACCCGATGCCGAGCTGCTGGGCCGCGAGCTTGAGCGGCAGACCCGACGCGTAGAGGTGCAGGATCTCCCGCTCACGACGACCGAGCTGCGCCTTGGCGAAGTCGCGGTCGGCGTCGATCGCGCTCGCCCACTCGAGGTTGTTGAGCACGTCACCCCGCGCGACGGTGGCGACCGCCGCCATCACGGTCTTCGTGGCCGACGACTTCGGGATCACCCCGGCAGCCCCGGCCGCCAGTGCCTCGCGCACGTTGGCGACGCGGTCCGCGATGCTGTGCACCAGGACGGCCGAACCGGTGCCCTGGACGCCCTTGACGTTCTCGGTGACCGTCGAGCCGTCGCCGAGCGACAGGTCGAGGACGACGACGTCGACTTCGCGCCCGTCGAGGTTCGCGATGTACTCCGGCACGCTCGCCGCGGTGAGCACGACCTCGAAGCCCTCGTTCTGACAGGCCGCCTGGATGCCGAGCCGGACGGACTCGTGGTCGTCGACGATCGCGACGCGGACCGGTCTGGTGGTCAGCCCGGTCGTCCCTGTGGTTGTGGTCGTTTCTGCTGGCACGGTGACCTCTCGTTCCGACGGGCCCGGCCCCTGAAACCGGGTTGCCATCAGCAACCAAGGATACCCAGGTCGGACGGGGTTCTGACCCCCGACGCGACCAGTCTCCGCTAAGCGCTCGGCACGAGTCGAGCCACGGCCTCCATGTGGTGCGTGTGCGGGAACAGGTCGAAGGCCCGGAGTGCCTCGAGCCGGTAGCCGAGGTCGGCGAAGGTGGCGACGTCGCGGGCGAGTGCGACGGGGTCGCAGGCGACGTACACGACCTGCTCCGGCTGGAGAGCGGCGACCTGCACGACGACCTCGCGCCCGGCGCCGGCGCGCGGCGGGTCGAGCACGATCGTGCCCGCGCGGTACCGCTGCCGTTCGGCGGGGGTTGCCGTCGACGCGGTGCGGGCCAGCCAGCGGTCGACCCGGGCGGTCTCGGCACGCGCACCGATCCACTCGGCCAGGTTCTCCTGCGCGTGCTCGGTCGCCCGCGCGGAGCTCTCGACGCTCGTGATCCGCGCCTTCGGACCGATGAGGTCGCCGAGGGCGGCGGCCAGCAGCCCGACCCCGCCGTACAGGTCGAGGTGGGTGCCCTCCGGGTCGAGGCGCCCGCGGTCGACCAGGTCCTGCACGGCCTCGGTGAGCACCGCCGCCGCCGCGTGGTGCACCTGCCAGAAGCCGGTGTCGTCGACCTGGAACGTGCGGTTGCCGACCGTCTCGGTGACGACCGTCGGTGCCTGGTCGTCGATCACGAGGCGCGCGCCGTCGGCGTCGCTCGGCGCGAGGACGTCGACGACCGAGGCACCGGGCATCGCGGCGCGCCCGAGCGGCGCGCTCTGCTGCACCGCGGCGGTCGCCAGCGGCAGCGACGAGACGGGGACCACGTCGTGCGAGCGCGCGGCGAAGGGACCGGCGGTGCCGGCCTCGTCGACGTGCAACCGCACGCGGGTGCGCCATCCGAGACCGTTCGCCGCGTCGTCGCCCGGCGCGGCCTCGACCACGACGTCGTGGCCGAGCACCTCGGCGAGGTCCATGTGGGCGAACCGCGCGAACGAGTCGACGAGGACGTCGTGCTTGAGCGTGCGCTGGTGGTCCAGGGCGATGTGCCCGAACTCGGCGCCACCGGGACGGACGGCGGGGTCGCGGTCGAGCCCGGCCTCGGGCCAGACGTGGTCGACGCGGTGCTCGCTCGGGGTGATGACGCTGACCGTGTCCGCGCGCCAGAACGACTTCTTGCGGTCCTCGGTCACGCGCGCCACGACCCGCTCGCCGGGGATGGCGTCCGAGACGAACACCACGCGCCCCTCGTGTCGTGCCACCGAGATGCCGCCGTGCGCGATCCCGGTGACGTCGAGCTCGAGCAGCGTTCCGACCGATTCACCCATGGTTCGATGGTCCCATGCGTCTGTACCTCGCGAGTACCTCCCCCGCCCGACGTGCCCTGCTGGCGCAGTCCGGCATCGAGCCGGTGCTGGTGTCCCCGGGAGTCGACGAGGACGCCGCGGCCGCCGCCGAGACGGAGCGGCTCGGGCGCGCCCTGACCGGGCCGGAGCTCGTGTCCTTGCTGGCGGTCGCCAAGGCCACCGCCGTCGCGGACGCCGCCGTCGCCGGGTCGCCCGTCGACGGCTTCGTGTTCGGCGGGGACTCCGCGTTCGAGGTCGACGGGCGGCTGTACGGCAAGCCGCACGACCCGGCGGTCGCCCGGGAGCGCTGGCGCCAGATGCTGGCCGCCGGCGGCGGGACGCTGTGGAGCGGGCACTGCGTCGTGGACCGGCGCCGGGACCTGGACCCGGCCAGGGGACGGACGGGAGGCCCGTCACCGGCCCGCACCGAGCCTCCCGTCCGTCCCGGTGCCGGTCCGGGGGCGTGGGTCGGGTCGATCGGCGACGTCGCGCCCGGCGGCTCCGCGCTCGTCGTCGACGGCGACCGCGTCGTCGCGGTCGACAGCGCGGTGCTCACCTTCGCCGACGACGTGTCCGCGGACGAGATCGACGCGTACGTGGCGACCGGTGAACCGCTCGAGGTCGCCGGGGCCTTCACGATCGACGGCCGGGCCGCGGCGTACATCACCCGCATCGACGGCGCACCGTCCGCCGTGGTCGGACTGTCCCTGCCGGTGCTCCGTTCGATGCTGCTGCGGGGCTTCGGTGTGGCCTGGCACGACCTCTGGGCACTGTAGACATCCACACTGCTTCGCGGTCGTTCTTTGTGGATGCCGGTCAATTCCCGCTCCCGCAGCACGAATACGCTGACTTACCATGCCCCGTATCAGCAAGGTCCTCATCGCGAACCGCGGCGAGATCGCCGTCCGCATCATCCG
Source organism: Curtobacterium sp. Leaf183 (assembly GCF_001424385.1). GTDB lineage: Bacteria > Actinomycetota > Actinomycetes > Actinomycetales > Microbacteriaceae > Curtobacterium. The sequence continues at coordinate 51,026 of NZ_LMPO01000001.1, forward strand.
CGCGGCCCGCGATGCTGGCAAGGCCTCGGTCGCCGTCTACGCCGACCAGGACCGCGACGCCCTGCACGCACGCCTCGCTGACGAGGCCTACGCGCTGAACGGCACCACCAGCGCCGACACCTACCTGGTGATCGACAAGATCATCTCCGTCGCACGACGGTCCGGCGCCGACGCCGTGCACCCCGGCTACGGCTTCCTGGCGGAGAACGCCGACTTCGCCCGCGCCGTCCTCGACGCCGGGCTGGTCTGGATCGGTCCGTCGCCCGAGTCCATCGAGCGCCTCGGTGACAAGGTCTCCGCCCGACACGTGGCCGAGAAGGTCGGTGCACCGCTCGCGCCCGGCACGATCGAGCCCGTGCAGGACGTGTCCGAGGTCATCGACTTCGTCGACCAGGTCGGGCTGCCCGTGGCGATCAAGGCCGCGTTCGGTGGGGGCGGTCGTGGGCTGAAGGTCGTCCGCTCGCGCGATGAGGTCGAGGCGCAGTTCGAGTCCGCGACGCGCGAGGCGATCGCCGCCTTCGGCCGCGGCGAGTGCTTCGTCGAGAAGTACCTCGACAAGCCGCGCCACGTCGAGACGCAGTGCCTGGCGGACGAGCACGGCAACGTCGTCGTGGTCTCGACGCGCGACTGCTCGCTGCAGCGCCGCCACCAGAAGCTGGTCGAGGAGGCACCGGCGCCGTACCTCACCCCGGCGCAGGAGTCCCTGCTGTACGAGTCGTCGAAGGCGATCCTGCGCGAGGTCGGCTACGCCGGTGCCGGCACCTGCGAGTTCCTCATCGGCGCCGACGGCACCGTGTCGTTCCTCGAGGTGAACACCCGCCTGCAGGTCGAGCACTGCGTGTCCGAAGAGGTCACCGGCATCGACCTCGTGCGTGAGCAGTTCCGCATCGCCGAGGGCGGCACGCTCGACTACGACGACCCCGCGCCCCGTGGACACTCCTTCGAGTTCCGCATCAACGGCGAGGACGCCGGCCGCAACTTCTTCCCCGCGCCCGGCCCCGTGCACGTGTTCCACGCACCGTCCGGCCCGGGTGTCCGCGTCGACTCGGGTGTCGTGTCCGGTGACGTCGTGTCCGGCTCGTTCGACTCGATGCTCGCCAAGCTCGTCGTCACCGGTGCCACGCGTGCCGAGGCGCTCGAGCGGTCGCGGCGCGCACTCGCCGAGTTCGAGGTCGCGGGGCTGCCCACCGTCATCCCGTTCCACCGCGCCGTGGTGTCCGACCCGGCGTTCGCCACCGACGACGCGACGCCGTTCTCGGTGTACACGCAGTGGATCGAGACCGACTTCGTCAACGAGATCCCGGCATGGAGCGGCTCCCCCGAGGAACTCCCGGTGCCCGCGTCGCGCGACACCGTCGTGGTCGAGGTCCAGGGCAAGCGCATCGAGGTCACCATGCCGTCGATCGTCGGCGGCGGCGCGGGCGCTGCGGCCGGTCGTCGTCCGGCCGGGCCCTCCGCTCCGCCGAAGCGCCGGTCGTCGGCGGTGCGCGGTGGGCTGACGTCGTCGGGCGCCGCGGTGACCTCGCCGATGCAGGCCACCGTGGTGAAGCTCGCGGTCGCCGAGGGTGACACCGTGGTGAAGGGCGACCTGCTCGTGGTGCTCGAGGCCATGAAGATGGAGCAGCCCGTGCAGGCCCACAAGGACGGCGTGGTCACCGGCCTGAACGCCCCCGTCGGCCAGACGATCTCGTCCGGCCACGTCCTGCTCGAGCTCGCGTAGCGCGGCGCGCGCGTCGCGCGCCGAACCGCGCGCCGGGCACCGGGCGCGCGTCCTCGCGTCCCGGAGCCGCGCGTACTTCGCGCCCCGGAGTGAACATCGCGCCCTGGAACCACGGGGCGCGATGTTCGTCAGAGGGAGCGAAGCGTAGCAGCACGCCAAGCACCGGCCCAGTTCGGCCCGAGTGGCACACCGGCATCGTGCAGCCGCCGCGGCAACTGCCCGCCGGGCATGGCGTCGGCCCAGACGACGCGCCCGAAGTGGAAGATCTCGGGCTTGCGCCGAAGCGCGTCCTCGCGCCGCTTCTCCTCGACGACGACCTCGTCCGCTGACCGGCCCTTCCGGAGTCGAGCGTCGTGGTACTTGACGGCGCCGTCGAACTCGATGACCGTGCCCGAGGTCGGGTACCAGAAGTCAACTCGCTCTTGCGTGCCCCATTCGGTGTCGAAGCCGTGCTGCAGGATCGGCTCCGGCGCGCCCAGGACATGCGCACCCCACCGAGTGATGCTCTCGCCGGGCGATTCCGCCGCTGCATCGGCGACCTGGATGAGCTCCGCCGCGCGCCGACGCGCTCGCGCCGCACCCCGGGCGTGGAGTTCTGCGTCCAGAGCCGCTCGCGTGACTCCACGACGGAGAACGGCGTCGAGGACGACGATCGCTCGCCACGGATGCTCAGCGAGCGCGACGTCGACTGCCGTCACGACGAGCGACGTGACGGCGAGGCCCGACAGTATGACCGCCTCCGGAACCCGGCCAGCTGTGCCGACTCGCCGGACGGTGCCCTTGGTCTGCCCTCGGTCGCGCGTGGGATCGGCGATCACCACTCGATCGCCGAACGTACCGATCCACGGGAGACCGTGCATGGCGACGGCCGACCGATGAGACACCACCAGCCCAGACCCGGGAAGGCAGTCCACGGTGCGGATGAGCGCCACGTGTCGATCACGAGCGCTGGCCCCGTTCCACTGCGCAGCGTCCGCGAAGTTCCCGCGGGAAACCCTGACGAGTTCTCCCTTGGCCGCACTCCGACGGACACGGGCGGCCGACGCAGCGTCCACTCCCGCGCCCGTGGAGACCAGATCGATACACACCCGTCGAGCGTCACAGCTCGGACGCGCGCTGGGCTACGAACGAGCGAGTATGTGGACGGGGCCGAGCGGACCACGGCATGTGGAGGACTTCCATCGCCGACCATGCACCCCCGGAACGACATCGCGCCCCGGGAAATCGGGGCGCGATATGCGTGCGGGGGTGCGAACCAGCCCAAGGAGCCACGCCGCGCCGCCCTACGACACGCGGGGGCGGATCGCGTCGGCGAGGGCCTCGACGAGCGACTGCGCCTCGGCAGGCGTCGCCGCCACGGTGTCGATGTAGACCTTCGCCTTCGGCTCCGTGCCGCTCGGGCGGACGATGACGCGCGCCTCGCCGTCGAGGTCGTAGCGCAGGATGTCGGACGGCGGGAAGCCGTCGACCCCGGCGGCGTAGTCGGTCGTGCGCAGCACGGTCAGCGGGCCGAGCGTCGACGGTGGCGACGACCGGAGGTCCTGCATAATCGTGCCGATGCGGGCGAGATCGTCGACACGGGTCGCGACCTGTCCGGACGCGAACGCACCGAACTCCGCCGCGAACGCGTCGAGCTGCCCGGCGATGCTCGATCCCGCAGCGGCGAGCGTCGTGGCCAGATCGAGTAGCACGAGCGCTGCCGAGATGCCGTCCTTGTCGCGGACGACCTCGGGGTCGACCAGGTAGCCGAGCGCCTCTTCGTAGCCGAAGAGCAGGTCGGGCACGCGGGACACCCACTTGAAGCCGGTGAGCGTGTCGCGGTACCCCAGGCCGTGCCGCTCGGCCACGCGGGACAGCGCCGGCGACGACACGATCGACGCGGCGAGCACCCCGGTCTGCCCCGCGGCGACGGCGCGCTGGGCAGCGCGCCAGCCGAGGAGCCACCCCACCTCGTTGCCGGACAGCCGCCGGTACGAGCCGGAGCCGTCCGGGATGGCCAGCGCGAGCCGGTCCGCATCAGGGTCGTTCGCGATGACGAGGTCGGCACCGACGGCCACGCCCCGGGCGATCGCCAGGTCCATCGCACCCGGTTCCTCCGGGTTGGGGAACGACACGGTCGGGAAGGCGCCGTCGGGCTCGATCTGCTCGTGCACCACCGCGGGCTCGGCGAACCCGGCCGCGGCGAAGACGGCGCGGGCGGTGTCCCACCCGACGCCGTGCATGGCCGTGTAGACGACGCTGGGCTGCGCGTCGACCGGGAGGGCCGGGGCCGGCACGATCGCGGCCGTCGCGGACACGTAGGCCCCGACCAGGTCCGCGCTCGCCAGCGTGTAGTCGGTCGCCCGCGGCAGATCACCGAGCGGCGTCGCCGCCACGGCGTCGATCGCCGCGGCGATGGTGGCGTCGACGGGCGGCACGATCTGCGACCCGTCGTCGTCCCCGCCGAGGTACACCTTGTAGCCGTTGTCGCGCGGCGGGTTGTGGCTGGCCGTGACCATGACCCCGGCGCCGACGCCCAGGTGTCGGACGGCGAACGCGAGCACCGGTGTGGGCAGCGCGCTCGGCAGCAGCGTGACGTCGAGCCCCAGCCCGCGCATGACCTCGGCGGAGTCCCGAGCGAAGACGTCGGAGTTCACACGGCCGTCGTACCCGATCACGACGCTGCGGTCACGACCGGTGTCGATGAGGAACCGTGCGAGCCCGGCCGCGGCCTGGGTGACGACCACCCGGTTCATCCGCAGCGGTCCCCACCCGAGCTCGGCGCGGAGCCCGGCGGTGCCGAACTGCAACCGTCCTGCGAAGCGCTCGTGGAGCACGGCGAGGGCCGTCGCGTCCCCGCTGCCCGCCGCGGCGACGACCGCGTCGAGCTCGTCCCGCGTCTCGGGGTCGGGGTCCTGCACCAGCCAGGCCCGTGCTGCATCGAGGGGGGTGGTGTCGGTGACCAGGTCCCCGTCCGCGATGGCCCCGTCGGACGGCCCGGTGTACCCGCTCACAGGGCGGCCACGACCCGGGCGAGCAGGTCGGCGATCACCGGCTCGGCCACACGGCCGGCCTCGAGCACCTCCGTGTGCGACAGCGGGGTCGTCTGGATGCCGGCGGCCAGGTTGGTGATGAGCGAGAAGCCGAGGACCTCCATGCCGGCCTGGCGGGCGGCGATGGCCTCGAGCGCGGTGGACATGCCGACGATGTGCCCGCCGATGGCCTTCGCCATCTGGACCTCGGCCGGGGTCTCGTAGTGCGGCCCGCGGAACTGCGTGTAGACGCCCTCGTCGAGGGACGGGTCGATCTGCTTCGCGACGGCGCGGAGCCGGGCGGAGTACAGGTCGGTGAGGTCGACGAAGGTCGCGCCCTCGAGCGGGCTGTCGGCCGTCAGGTTGATGTGGTCGCTGATGAGCACCGGGGTACCGGGCTTCCAGTGCTCCTTGATGCCGCCGGCCCCGTTCGTCAGGACCATCGTGCCGGCGCCGGTCGCCGCAGCGGTGCGCACGCTGTGCACGACGCGACGCACGCCGTGCCCCTCGTAGTAGTGCGTCCGCGCACCGACGACGAGCGCGTGCCGACCGTCGGACAGCCGGACCGAGCGGATCGTGCCGGAGTGCCCGGGGACCGCCGACGCACTGAAGCCGGGGACGTCGGCGGCGTCGATCGAGGACACGGTCTCGCCGAGCAGGTCGGCCGCCTTGCCCCAGCCGGAGCCGAGCGTCAGTGCGATGTCGTGCCGTTCGATGCCGGACTCCGTGGCGATGACGGCGGCGGCGTCGCGGGCGACGTCGAACGGGTCGACGGAGGGGTCGTTGAGCGGGTTCGTGCTTGCCATGCCGCAATGCTACGGGGCACCCGCGACCCCGCCCGGACGCCGCGCTCGGACACCCGCGACCCCGCCGGACGCCGCGCTACGGAGCCGTCGGGTCCCCCAGCGACCGCTCGACCGCCGCGGCGATCTCGCGCTGGTCGAAGTGGTTGCGGATCACGATGACCTCGGCGTAGGTGTCGCCGATCGCCTCGACGAACTCCTGCGACGTCAGGATCACGTTGGCGTCGTCGGCGACCTCGCGCACCGAGGCGACGTCGGCCGCCACGACCTCGGCGGACAGGCCGAGCGTCGCCAGGGCCTTCTCGGCGTTGACCTTGAGGATGGCGCTCGAGCCGATGCCCGCGCCGCAGATGGTCACGATCTTCATGCGGAGACCCCCATGACGGCGCGCACGTCGGCTGCCGAGGTGGCTGCGGCGAGGCGCGAGGTCACCGACTCGTCGTTGAACAGGTTGGCGATCTCGCCGATGGACTCGAGGTGCGTCCCGATCCCCGCGACGGCGAGCCCGAGCACGACGCTGACGGGGTCGTTGTGCGGGTGCCCGAACGCGACCGGCTCGGCGAGGGTCACGACGGAGAGCCCGTCGCGCACCACCGACGCGCCGGGACGAGCGTGGGCGAAGGCGAGCCCGGGCGAGATGACGATGTACGGCCCGTGTTCCTCGACCATGGCGATCATGGCGTCGGTGTACTCGTCGGTCGCTGCTCCTGACGCGACGAGGGCGCCACCGGCCAGCCGGAGGGCGTCCCGCCACGACGCAGCGGACGCCCCCAGCACGACGGCGTCGTCGGACAGTGACGGCAGGCTCATCGGGTCAGGCCTCCGCGTACTCGGAGGTGATCATCGCGATGATCTCCTCGCGGTCCTCGAGCGGCAGGAACGACCCGAGCGCGGCGTTGATCTGGAACGCCGCGAGGTCGTCGAGGTCGTACCCGAACGTGCCAGCCAGCAGTGCGAGCTCCTTCGTGAGCGTGGTGTTGCTCATCAGGCGGTTGTCGGTGTTCACCGTGACGCGGAAGCCGAGCTGGTAGAGCACGTCGAACGGGTGGTCGGCGAGGTCGTCGCCCCACGCCGCGATCGCCCCGGTCTGCAGGTTCGACGACGGCGAGAGCTCGAGCGGGACCTCGCGGTCGCGGACCCACGAGGCGACCTCGCCCAGCGACGCCAGCGTGGAGCCGTCGCCCGCGTCAGACAGGGTGACGTCCTCGAACAGGCGGACGCCGTGCCCGAGGCGCAGCGCGCGGCCGTCGACCAGCGCCGACCGGATCGATGCCAGGCCGTCGGCTTCGCCCGCGTGCACGGTGACCGGGAAGAGCTCGGAGGCAAGGTGGTCGAAGGCGGCTCGGTGGTTCGACGCGGGGAACCCGGCTTCGGCGCCCGCGATGTCGAACCCGACCACACCGCGGTCGCGGTGACGCAGCGCGAGCTCGGCGATCTCGAGTGCACGGTCGGCGTGACGCATCGCGGTGACGAGCTGTCCGATGCGGATCGCACCGCCGGCGGCGTCGACCGCGGACTCGATGCCCGCCTGCACTGCCTCGACCGTCTGGTCGAGGGTCAGTCCGCCCCGCAGGTGCTGCTCGGGAGCCCATCGGACCTCGCCGTAGACGACCCCGTCGGCGACCAGGTCCTCGACGAACTCGCGCGCCACGCGCTCGAGCCCGTGTGTGGTCTGCATCACGCTGGTGGTGACGTCGAAGGTCTTCAGGTACTCGACGAGCGAGCCGGAGTCGGACTGGTCAGCGAACCACTGGCGCAGCGTGTCGGCGTCGGTGGAGGGCAGCGTGATGCCCTCGGCCGCGGCGAGCTCGATGATCGTCGCCGGACGCAGGCCGCCGTCGAGGTGGTCGTGCAGCGACACCTTGGGCAGGTCGTTGATGACGGCACCCGCGTCGGGCAGTCGGTACGTGGGGACGGCGTCGGCGCTCATGGAGACCAGGCTAGCGGTGGTCACCGACTGCGTGCTGGCGCCTGTGGACAACTTCCGGGGCATCGGACTGGAGGCTCCCCACCGGTCCGGTGGGGAGCCTCCAGTCCGGCGCCCCGTCGGTTCAGTTCCCGATGCGCTCGCGCACGATCGGGCCGCGCGGCTCGGCCGACGTGCCGATCGACCAGGCGCCCTCGAGCGACTCCAGCGCCCGCGGGATCCGCGACGCGTCGTCGGAGTGCAGCGTCCAGAGCGGCTGCCCCTCGGTGACCGTGTCGCCGGGCTTGACGTGCAGCTCGATCCCCGCCCCGGCCTGCACCGGGTCCTGGGCGCGCGCGCGTCCGGCCCCGAGCCGCCACGCGGCGACGCCGAACGGCAGCGCCTGCTGCTCGGCGAGCACGCCGGACGACGTCGCGGTGACGACGTGCTGCTCACGGGCGACCGGCAGCGAGGCCGCCGCGTCCCCGCCCTGCGCCTGGATCATCCGACGCCAGGTGTCCATCGCCCGCCCGTCGGCCAGCGCCGCGGCCGGGTCGGCGTCCGGCAGTCCGGCGAGCCGCAGCATCTCGGTCGCCAGCGCGACGGTCAGCTCGACCACGTCGGCCGGGCCGCCGCCGGCGAGCACCTCGACGGACTCGCGGACCTCGAGCGCGTTGCCGATGGTCAGCCCGAGCGGGACCTCCATGTCGGTCAGCAGGGCGCTCGTGGCGACGCCGGCGTCGTTGCCGAGGTCGACCATCGTCTGCGCGAGCTCCCGCGAGGCCTCGTAGGTGGGCATGAACGCGCCGGACCCGAACTTCACGTCGAGCACGAGCGCGCCGGTGCCCTCGGCGATCTTCTTCGACATGATGCTCGACGCGATGAGCGGGATGCACTCGACCGTGCCGGTGATGTCGCGGAGCGCGTAGAGCTTCTTGTCCGCGGGGGCCAGGCCGGACCCAGCGGCGCAGATGACCGCGCCGACGTCGGACAGGATCGCCATCATCCGCTCGTTCGACACGGCGGCCTGCCACCCGGGGACCGACTCCAGCTTGTCGAGCGTCCCGCCGGTGTGCCCGAGACCGCGCCCGGACAGCTGCGGCACCGCGACGCCGAACGACGCGACGAGCGGCGCCAGGGGCAGGGTGATCTTGTCGCCGACGCCGCCGGTGGAGTGCTTGTCGACGGTCGTCTTGCCGAGCGACGCGAACGACATCCGCTCCCCGGACGCGATCATCGCGAGCGTCAGGTCCTTGATCTCGCGCCGTTCCATCCCGTTCAGGAAGATCGCCATCGCGAGTGCGGCCATCTGCGGGTCCTCGACGTAGCCGCGCGTGTACGCGTCGACGAGCCAGTCGATCTCGGGCGTGCTGAGCGCGTCACCCGATCGCTTGGTGCGGATGAGGTCGACGGTGTCGAAGGGTTCGACGGCCATGTGGATCAGTGCTCCTGGTGGTACGTGACGAGGGTGCGCGGGCCGAAGGCGCCGAGACGGCCCATCAGGACCTCGTCGATCGGTAGTCAA
>NZ_LMPO01000001.1:60013-188452 GCF_001424385.1 Curtobacterium sp. Leaf183
TCGGGCAGCACCTCGTCGATGGTGCGGATGCCCGAGACGGTCTCGAGCAGCATGCCCTCGGCAGAGTGCTCGAACAGCAGCTGCCGGCACCGGCCGCACGGCATCAGGGTCGCGCCGTCGCCGTCGACGCACGTGAACGCGACGAGCTTGCCGCCGCCGGTCATGTGCAGCTGCGACACGAGCGAGCACTCGGCGCACAGCGTCACGCCGTACGACGCGTTCTCGACGTTGCAGCCGGAGACGACCCGGCCGTCGTCGGTGAGCGCGGCGGCGCCCACCGGGAAGGACGAGTAGGGCGCGTACGCCCGCCCCATGGCGGCGGTCGCCGCCTGCCGCAGGGCGGTCCAGTCGACGTCGACACCCGCGTCGAGCGTCGACGAGTCGGACTGGAGGTTCGTGGCCGGGTCGGTCCAGGCGGGCTCGCCAGCTTTCTGGTCACCCGCAGCGTTCGTGTCGGTCATGTGCCGGGCCTCCTGGCTAGCTCTTGATGTACGGCTTGCCGGACGCAGCCGGGCCACGCGACTGCCCGACCAGGCCGGCGACCGCGAAGATCGTGACGACGTACGGCAGCATCAGCAGGAACTCGCTCGGGACGGGCGAGTTGATCGACCCGAGCACGTTCTGCAGGTTCGACGCGAAGCCGAACAGCAGCGCCGCGAGCGTGGCGCGGATCGGGTCCCACCGGCCGAAGATGACGGCCGCGAGCGCGATGTAGCCCGCGCCGGCGGTCATGTCCTTCGCGAACGGTCCGACCGAGCCGAGCGTGAAGTACGCACCGCCCAGGCCGGCGATCGCACCCGCGAGCGACACGTTCCAGAACCGGGTGCTCAGCACGTTGATGCCGACGGTGTCCGCTGCCTGCGGGTGCTCGCCGACGGCACGGAGGCGCAGGCCCCAGCGCGTCTTGAACAGCGCGAACGTGACGACCGCGACCGCGACGTACGCCAGGTACACGATGACGTTCTGCTCGAAGAAGACCGGGCCGATCACCGGGATCTGGTGCAGCACCGGGATCGGCAGCACCGGGAAGCGGATGCCGGTGTTGAGCGTCTGCTCGGCCGGCGACAGCACCTGCGAGTACAGGAAGCCCGTCAGCCCGGAGATGAACGCGTTGATGACGACACCGACGATGACTTGGTCGACGAGGTACTTGATGCTGAACGCCGCCAGGACGAACGACACGAGCACCCCGGCCACGAGGGCACCGACCAGCCCGACCCACGCGGAGCCGGTCAGGGAGCCGATCATCGCGGAGACGAACGCCCCCGCCAGGAACTGGCCCTCGATCGCGATGTTGACGACGCCGACCTTCTCGGAGATGACGCCGCCCAGCGCACCGAACACGAGCGGGACGCTGAGGCCGAGCGCGCCGACCAGCAGACCGGGCAGCGGGATGGTGGCGCCGGCGGCGGCCCACGCCAGGAAGCCGACCACGAACAGCAGCGCGAAGACCGACGTGACCCACAGGGGGACCTTCCGGAACCCGCGGACCTGGACGACCGCGAACACGGTGGCCAGGGCGAGCAGGACGGTGACGACGACGCCGGTGCCCGTCGCGGGCAGCGGCACGTCGGGCAGCTGCACGAAGTCACCCGCGTTGGCGAGCCGGAACGTGGCGTCCCCGGAACGGTGCAGCAGGACGAAGAAGACGAGCGCCACGACCGTGAAGACGGCGTACGCGATCGGCAGCTTCCAGCTGCGGGTGGTCTCGACGGCGCGGTCGGCCAGCGGGGCGTGCGGCGCGGCCGCGGTGGGGCTGAGGGTGCTCATGCGGCGACGGCCTTCCGCTCGGACTTCGTGGAGCGCTTGCGACGGGCGCCGGGCTGCGGGATCCGGAAGATCGCGCGGACGAGCGGCGGTGCGGCGATGAACAGGACGATCAGGGCCTGGATGACCCCGACGATGTCGATCGGGATGCCGTTCGCGGCCTGCATGGCGTAGCCACCGTTCTTCAGCACGCCGAACAGGATCGCCGCCCAGAACACGCCCCACGGCTTCGAACGCCCGAGCAGCGCCACCGTGATGGCGTCGAAGCCGATGCCGGCGTCGATGTTCGAGGTGAACCCGCTCGTGACGGCGCCCTGCACCTGGTAGGCGCCGGCGATGCCGACGAGGGCACCGGAGATGACGAGCACCCAGAAGGTCAACGACGGCACGCTCATGCCGGCGACCCGGGCGGCGCGCGGGTTCTCGCCGATCGTCCGGAACCGGAAGCCGAGCGACGACTTGTTGAGCAGCCACCACACGACGACCACCGCGATGATCGCGACGATGAACCCGAGGTCGACGCCGTAGCGCGGCCCGAACAGTGCCGGCAGCACCGAGCTGTCCTTCATCGCGGGCGAGATCGGGTTCGGGCTGCCGCCGGCCTGCAGCAGCCCCGGGGTGCGGAGCATGTAGCTGACCAGGTACAGCGCGACGTAGTTGAGCATGATCGTCAGGACGACCTCGTTGGCGCCGGTGCGGGCCTTGAGCAGCCCGACGATCCCGCCCCAGACCGCGCCACCGACGATGCCCGCGACGATCGTCAGCGGGATGTGGATCGCGGCCGGTAGGTCGAAGGAGAACCCGAACCACCCGGCTGCCGCGGCACCCATCAGGATCTGTCCCTGGCCGCCGATGTTGAACAGCCCCGCGCGGAACGACACCGCGATGCCGAGTCCGGCGACGATGAGCGGGACGGCGTAGTCGATGGACCGGGTGATCGGCACGACCGCCTGGGCGAAGGACTCCGCGCCGAAGTTCACGACCGACCCCTGGAACAGCGAGGCGTACGAGCCGCCCACGGCGGTGCCGATCGCGCGCAACGTGTCACCGGGTCGGGCGAAGAAGTAGCCGGCTGCCTGCTGCACGGCCTGGTCGGTCAGCGCGATGAGGATCCCGCACGCGACGAGCGCCAGCACGACGGCGAGGACCGTGACGAGCACGGAACCGTTCATGATGCCCTGCAGGGCAACCTGCCAGCGGTCGGCACCGGAACGGTCGGCGGCCCGGCGCTCGGTGTCGGCCGCGGAGTCGGTCATGAGGTGCGGGGTGCCCTCGACGTCCTGGATCCGGTCGTCGGTCACCGGGGTCTCGTCTGGCGTGGGGGTGCTCACGCTGCCAGCTCCGTTCCTTCAGGGAGTTCTCCGGCCATCATGAGACCGAGGACGTCGCGGGGGGTGTCCGCGGGGACGATGCCGATGATCGCGCCGCGGTACATGACGGCGATCCGGTCGGCGAGCGCGACGACCTCGTCGAGCTCGGTGGACACGACGATCACGGGGACACCGGAGTCGCGGGTGGCGACGATGCGCTTGTGCACGAACTCGATGGACCCGACGTCGATGCCGCGCGTGGGCTGCGCGGCGACGAACAGGCGGAGTTCGCGGCTGAGCTCACGGGCCAGCACGATCTTCTGCTGGTTGCCGCCCGAGAGTCGGCCGGCCGCGGTCGCACGCCCGGGGGTGCGGATGTCGAACTCGGCGATCTTCTCGTCGGCGAAGGCGTCGCGCTCGGTGGCGCGGATGGTGCCGGCTCGGACGAACTCGGCGTGGTCGGCGCGGTCGAGCATCAGGTTCTCGGCGATGGTGAACTCGCCGACCAGCCCGTCCTCTTGCCGGTCCTCGGGCACGAACCCGACGCCGGCGTCGAGCACCTGCTTGACGCTGCGGCCGGTGAGCTCCTTGCCGTCCAGGGTGACCCGGCCTGCGCGGACGGGCTCGAGGCCGATGATGGCCTCGGTGAGCTCGGTCTGGCCGTTGCCCTGCACCCCGGCGATCGCGAGCACCTCACCGCGGCGGACGGTGAACGACACGTCGTCGACGAGCACGATGCCCTGCGGGTCCGTGACGGTGAGGCCCTCGACGACCAGGGCGTCCTCGCCACCGGTCGACGGTTCCTTCTCGACGACGAGTGACACCGCGCGACCGACCATCAGCGCCGCGAGCTCGTTGTTGGTCGCGGTGGGCGATGCCTCGCCGACGACCTTGCCGAGCCGGATCACCGTGATGCGGTCGGCGACCTCGCGGACCTCGCGGAGCTTGTGGGTGATGAAGACGATCGCGGTGCCGGCCTCGCGGAGCTGGCGCATGATGCCCATCAGCTCGTCGGTCTCCTGCGGCGTCAGGACGGCGGTGGGCTCGTCGAAGACCAGCACCGAGGCGTCGCGGGACAGCGCCTTGATGATCTCGACGCGCTGCTGCACCCCGACGGGGAGGTCCTCGACGCGGGCGTCGGGGTCGACGTCGAACCCGAACCGCTCGGAGATCTCCCGGACGCGTCGGCGCGCACCGGCGAGGTCGAGGCGGCCGCCGAAGGCCGTCTCCTCTTGTCCGAGCATGACGTTCTCGGCGACCGTGAACACCGGCACGAGCATGAAGTGCTGGTGCACCATGCCGATGCCCGCACGCATCGCGTCGCCGGGGCCGTCGAAGTCCTGGACGACGTCGTCCAGCAGGATCTCGCCCTCCTCGGCCTGGTACATGCCGTAGAGGACGTTCATCAGGGTCGACTTGCCGGCCCCGTTCTCGCCGAGCAGACAGTGCACCTCGCCGGGTTCGACGGTGAGGGAGATGTGGTCGTTCGCGACCAGCGGGCCGAACCGCTTGGTGATGCCGCGGAGTTCGAGCTTCATGTGGCGGGATCTTCTTCTCTTGAGCGCACGGTGATGCGGGCGGAGGATCGCTCCCCCGCCCGCATCGATGGTGTTACTTGACGGTCGCCTCGGTCTTGACCTTGATCGAGCCGTCGATGATGCCGGACTTGATCGTGTCGAGCTCCTTCGACAGACCCGAGTCGACCTTGGACTCGTAGTCGTGGAACGGCGCGATGCCGACGCCCTCGTTCTTCAGCGTGCCGACGTACGGGGTCTTCGAGAAGTCGCCCTTGGCGGCCTGCTCGACGACGTCCTTCGTGGCGGGGCGCATGCCCTTCTCGACGGAGGTCAGCGCGATGTCCTTGTAGCGGGGGTCGGCCTCGTACAGGTCGCTGTCGGCGCCGATCAGCACGGAGCCGTTGTTCGCGTCCTTGATCGCCTCGGCCGCCGACTGGTAGATCGGGCCACCGACGGGGAGGATCACGTCGGCACCCTGGTCGATCAGGGTCTGTGCGACCGACTTGGCCTGCGTGCCGGCCTCGAAGCCGCCCGTGAAGGAACCCTTCTGGCTGTCGACGTCCCAGCCGACGACCTTGACGTCCTTCTTCTTCTGGTCGTTGTAGTACTTCACGCCGTCCGCGTAGCCGTCCATGAAGATCGTGACGGTCGGGATCTGCATGCCACCGAACGTGCCGACGACACCGCTCTTCGAGTACGACGCGGCCGCGTAGCCGGCGAGGAACGCGGCCTGCGAGGTGTCGAACGTGATCGGCTTGACGTTCTTCGCGTCGATCGAGTTGTCGTCGATGATCGCGAAGTCGGTGTCGGGGTTCGCCGCGGCCTGCTTCTTCGTGGCGTCGGCGAGGTTGAAGCCGACCGTCACGATGAGCTTGCAGTTCTGGTTGACGAGCTGCTCGATGTTCGAGTCGTAGACCGTGGAGTCCTTCGACTCGGCCGACTTGTACGTCGCCCCGAGCTCCTTGGCGGCGTCCTGCAGACCCTCGTAGCCGAGCTGGTTGAACGACTTGTCGTCGAACCCGCCGGAGTCCGACACCATGCACGGGCGGAAGCTGGTGGTCTTCGCCGACGAGGTGTCGGACGGAGCGGCGGAGCAGCCGGCCAGGACGGCGACGGTGCCGACGAGCGCGAGGCCGCTGAGTGCGATCTGACGGGTACGAGATGACACGGGTGGGTTCCTCCGGGGAGCTTGGCCCGGTCACTGTGCACCGGGCGATCGTGGCGACAGTACACGACCGCCTGGCCGGTACAGGACGCCGCTGAGGGCCCCCGGGGATCGGTTACGGGATCGCGACCGCACCGTAATGCGCCTGTAACGCGGGGACACCGGATCGGCCCAGATCCGGGCATTTCGTGATGGAGCGCTACAGGACGTCGTCTCGGCCGCTGATCTTCAGCGCATCCACCACACCCTTGACCCGCTGGGCGTTCGCGCTGGTGGTCACGAGGAGTGCATCGGGGGTGTCCACGACCACGATGTCGTCGACCCCGATGAGTGAGATGAGCCGCTGGCTGTGCGACACCACGATGCCGCTCGACGAGTCCGCCAGGATGCGCGCCCCGTCGCCGAGCACGGCCAGGTGGTTCGCGAGCCCGCCGGACTGCAGCTTGGCGAGCGACGCGAAGTCGCCCACGTCGTCCCAGTCGAAGTCCCCGGGCACGACGGCCAGGCGCCCGGCGGCGGCTGCGGGCTCGGCGACGGAGTAGTCGATCGCGATCTTCTTCAGTTCCGGCCACACGGCGTCGACGACGGCGCCCCGCGCCGAGGTGTCCCACGCGGCGGCGAGTTCCTCGAGTCCGGCGAGCAGCTTCGGCTCGTTCCGGCCGATCTCGGCGAGCAGCACGTCGGCGCGCGAGATGAACATGCCCGCGTTCCAGAGGTAGTTGCCGTCGTCGAGGTAGCCGGTGGCGGTCTCGAGGTCGGGCTTCTCGACGAAGGAGCGCACGGTGTGCGCCTGCGGCGCGGACTCGATCCCGAGCGAGTCACCGACGTGGATGTAGCCGAAGCCGATCGCCGGCTCGGACGGCGTGATGCCGATCGTCGTGACGTACCCGGCGCGGGCCGCGGCGACGGCCTCGGCAACGGACCGGCGGAACCCGCGGGCGTCCCCGATGACGTGGTCGGCGGCGAACGAGCCGATGACGACGTCGGGTTCGCGGCGGTGCAGGATGGCCGCGGCGAGGCCGATCGCCGCCGTGGAGTCCTTCGGCTCGCTCTCGAGCACGACGTTGTGGTCGGGGACCCCCGGCAGCTGCGACTCGACCGCGACCCGGTGCGCCCGCCCTGTGACGACCATGATGCGGCCCTCCCCGGCCAGCGGCGCCAGGCGGTCCCAGGTCTGGCGCAGGAGCGAGGTCCCCGACCCGGTCAGGTCGTGCAGGAACTTGGGGGCGTCGGCACGCGAGAGCGGCCAGAGGCGCGATCCGATGCCGCCGGCGGGGATGATCGCGTAGAAGTCGTCGAGGGGTGCAGCCACGGGCTCAACCTACCGCCGTGCGACACGTCTTCCTGGGTGCCCGCCGGACCTTCGGCGGGAAACCGCACGACGCCGCCTCCGGGCTCGCACGACCTGTTCACCCCCCGCGGAGGTCCCGTTCACCGGGCTGACCCGCTGCCGGACACGTCCGACGCGCAGCCTGGAGCACGCCATGAACGCACGCAGCGTGGAGCGCGGGACGTCCAGCAGGACCGTCGCCGTCGTGACCGAGAGCTTCCTGCCCACCCTCAACGGCGTGACCACGAGCGTCCTCGCGGTCCTCGACCACCTGGAGCGTCGCGGCCACCAAGCCGTGGTCATCGCACCGGACACCCCCGGGATCGCGGGCCTGCGGTCGCGGACCCAGCTCGAGCGGTACCGCGACTTCGACGTCCACCGGGTCCCGGCGGTCGCCTACCGACAGTTCCCGGTGGCGCTGCCGCACCCGGTCCTCGACACGATCCTCGCCGCCTCCGGCGCCGACGTCCTCCACGCCGCCAGTCCGTTCCTGCTGGGTGGGCGCGCGATCACGGCAGCCGGGAGGCTCGGCATCCCCTCCGTCGCCGTGTTCCAGACCGACGTGGCCGGGTTCGCCCGCCGCAACGGCCTGGCCGCGACCGCCCCCCTCGTGCGCAAGGTGCTCGGGCGCATCCACGCCGGCGCCTCGCTGACGCTCGCGCCGTCGTCCGCCACCGCGGCCATGCTCATCGAGGACGGCGTGCCCCGCGTCGCGCGCTGGGGGCGCGGCGTCGACACCGCGCTCTTCCACCCCGCGCGACGCACGTCGTCGGCCGTCCGCAGCCTGCGGCGGCGGCTCGCCCCGCGCGGCGAGACCATCGTGGGGTACGTGGGGCGGCTGGCACCCGAGAAGGAGGTCGAGCGGCTCGCCGAGCTGGGCGGAATCCCGGGCATCCGGGTCGTGGTCGCAGGAGGTGGGCCCTCCCGTCCGGCCCTGGAGCGCCGGCTCCGGCACCTCGACGCGACCTTCACCGGCCCCCTGCGCGGCGACGACCTGGCGGACGTGTACGCGGCGCTCGACGTCTTCGTGCACACCGGACCCGCCGAGACGTTCGGGCAGACGCTGCAGGAGGCGCACGCCTCGGGACTGCCCGTCGTCGCCCCGGCGTCGGGCGGGCCGCTCGACCTGGTCGCGCCGGGACTCGACGGGGCGCTCTACGACCCGGACGAACCACAGGCACTCCGAGCCGCCGTGCTCGGGATGCACCTCGACCGGGCGCGCGCGGAACGGATGGGGTCCGCCGGTCGTCTGCGCGTCGAGGACACCACCTGGGAGGCCGTCGGCGACGAGCTCCTGGCGCACCACGACACGGCCAGGAACATCGGCGCACCGCCCGCGGCGCGCAGGGTCCTCACGGGTTGGAACGAGAAGGTCAGCGGCCGGTCGTAGGATGAACGTGTTCCACACGAACATGACGGCAACGGCTCGCCGATCGACGAGCCAGTCCTACGGAAGGGCGAGCTCATGGCCGAGCAGACCACAGGCGGTACGGCGACGACAGCCGCACCCACGGTGTCGATAGACGGACGACCCAGCGGGTCGGCGATCAAGTCGCCGCGCACACCACGCACGCCCCAGGGCACCCTGTACCGGGGCAGCGTCGGGATGTGGTCCTGGGTGCTGCACCGCATCACCGGGGTGGCGATCTACTTCTTCCTGCTCGTGCACATCCTCGACACGGCGCTCGTGCGGCTCTCCCCCGAGGCCTACAACGCCGTGATCGGCACGTACAAGACGCCCATCATGAACCTCGGTGAGATCGCCCTGGTGATGGCCATCGTCTTCCACGCGTTCAACGGGCTGCGCATCATCCTGGTCGACTTCTGGTCCAAGGGGCCGAAGTACCAGCGCGCCATGTTCTGGGTCGTCCTCGTGCTCTGGGCCGTGGCGATCGCGGGCTTCCTGCCGCGCCAGCTCATGAACCTCGTCGCCGACTTCCACTGAACCAGGGGCACACCATGACCACGCAGACCATCGCGCCCCCTCGCAGTGCCGAGGCCGCCCGCCGCACCACGAACTGGGAGAAGTGGGGCTGGATCTACATGCGCGGCTCGGGCATCCTGCTCGTCGTGCTGATCTTCGGCCACCTGTTCGTCAACATGGTGGCCGGCGAAGGCGTCAAGCAGATCGACTTCGCCTTCGTCGCCGGCAAGTGGGCCAGCCCGTTCTGGCAGGTCTGGGACACCCTCATGCTCTGGCTCGCGCTGATCCACGGCTCGAACGGCATGCGCACCATCGTCAACGACTACGTCGCCAAGCCGGGCATCCGCAAGACCCTGCTCGTCGCGATCCTCGCCGCCTGCGTGCTGCTCATCGTCCTCGGCACCCTGGTGTGCTGGACGTTCGACCCGTGCCCCGCCGGCGCCGCAGCCGCCGACCTGCCGTCGTTCTGCCCCGCGCAGTAGCCGCATCCACGACGACGCACGCAGCAGGGCCGTCGTCAGCACCCGCCGCACCACCGACCGGAAGACATCCTTGAGCGACATCACCGTCCACCACCACCAGTTCGACATCGTCATCATCGGCGCCGGAGGGGCCGGCATGCGGGCCGCGATCGAAGCCGGTCCGAAGGCGAACACCGCCGTCATCTCGAAGCTCTACCCGACCCGGTCGCACACCGGTGCGGCGCAGGGTGGCATGGCCGCGGCGCTGGCGAACGTCGAAGAGGACTCGTGGGAGTGGCACACCTTCGACACGATCAAGGGCGGCGACTACCTGGTCGACCAGGACGCCGCCGAGATCCTGGCGAAGGAAGCCATCGACGCGGTGATCGACCTCGAGAACATGGGTCTGCCGTTCAACCGCACACCCGAGGGCAAGATCGACCAGCGGCGCTTCGGTGGGCACACGCGGGACCACGGCAAGGCGCCGGTCCGCCGTGCGTGCTACGCCGCCGACCGCACCGGGCACATGATCCTGCAGACGCTGTTCCAGAACTGCGTCAAGCTCGGCGTGAACTTCTTCAACGAGTTCTACGCACTCGACCTCATCATGGTCGACGTCGTGGGCGACGACGGCGTCACCCGCAAGCAGCCCGCGGGCGTCGTGGCCTTCGAACTGTCGACCGGTGAGCTGCACGTCTTCCACGCCAAGGCGATGATCTTCGCCACCGGCGGCTTCGGCAAGATGTACAAGACCACCTCGAACGCGCACACCCTGACCGGCGACGGCGTCGGCATCGTCTGGCGCACCGGCCTGCCGCTCGAGGACATGGAGTTCTTCCAGTTCCACCCGACCGGCCTGGCGGGGCTCGGCATCCTGCTCACCGAAGGTGCCCGCGGCGAGGGCGCGATCCTCCGCAACGCCTCGGGCGAGCGGTTCATGGAGCGCTACGCCCCGACCATCAAGGACCTCGCCCCCCGTGACATCGTCGCGCGCTGCATGGTGCAGGAAGTGGCCGAGGGCCGCGGGGCCGGTCCGAACAAGGACTACGTGCTGCTCGACTGCACCCACCTCGGCGCCGAGGTCCTCGAGACCAAGCTCCCCGACATCACCGAGTTCGCGCGCACCTACCTCGGCGTCGACCCCGTGGTCGAGCCCGTGCCGGTGATGCCGACCGCGCACTACGCCATGGGCGGCATCCCCACGAACGTCAAGGCCGAGGTCCTGGCCGACAACGACACCGTCGTGCCCGGCATGTACGCCGCCGGCGAGTGCGCCTGCGTCTCCGTGCACGGCTCGAACCGCCTGGGCACGAACTCGCTGCTCGACATCAACGTGTTCGGCAAGCGCTCGGGCAACAACGCCGCCGAGTGGGTGCAGACGGCCGAGTTCCTGCCCCTGCCCGAGGACCCCGCCGCCAACGTGCGCGGCATGCTCGAGCAGCTCCGCGCCGCCACCGGCACCGAGAAGGTCGCGCTGCTCCGCAAGGAGCTCCAAGAGGAGATGGACAAGAACGCGCAGGTGTTCCGGACCGACGAGTCCCTGGCCCGCGTCACCGAGACCATCCACACCCTGCGCAACCGGTTCATGAACGTCTCCATCCAGGACAAGGGCAAGCGGTTCAACACCGACCTGCTCGAGGCCGTCGAGCTCGGGTTCCTGCTCGACCTGGCCGAGGTCGTCGTCTACTCGGCGCGCAACCGCAAGGAGTCCCGCGGCGGACACATGCGTGACGACTACCCCAAGCGTGACGACGAGAACTACATGCAGCACACCATGGCGTACCTGACGGGCGACCCGCACTCGTCACTCGCCGACGACCACATCACACTCGACTGGAAGCCCGTCGTCGTGACGCGGTACGAGCCGATGGAGAGGAAGTACTGATGACCGACACCCTGGTCTCCGACGCCCCCCGTACCGACACGGTGCAGGACGCTCCCCCCGGTTCGTTCCCGGTGACCGTCATCGTCCGGCGGTTCGACCCGGACGTCGACGACGAGCCGCGCTGGCAGGACTTCGACGTCATGATGCTGCCGACCGACCGCATCCTCGACGCCCTGCACAAGATCAAGTGGGAGCAGGACGGGTCGCTGACCTTCCGCCGCTCCTGCGCGCACGGCGTGTGCGGGTCCGACGCGATGCGCATCAACGGCCGCAACCGCCTGGCGTGCAAGACCCTGATCAAGGACCTCGACGTCTCGAAGCCGATCTACGTCGAGGCCATCAAGGGCCTGCCGCTCGAGAAGGACCTCATCGTCGACATGGAGCCCTTCTTCAAGTCGTTCCGCGAGGTCCAGCCGTTCCTGCAGGCGAAGTCGGTGCCCGAGAAGGGCAAGGAGCGCGTGCAGTCGGTCGCCGACCGCGCCCGCTTCGACGACACCACGAAGTGCATCCTGTGCGCCGCGTGCACCTCGTCGTGCCCGGTGTTCTGGACCGACGGGCAGTACTTCGGCCCCGCGGCGATCGTCAACGCGCACCGGTTCATCTTCGACTCGCGCGACGACGCGGCCGACGTGCGCCTCGACATCCTCAACGACAAGGAAGGCGTGTGGCGCTGCCGCACGACCTTCAACTGCACCGACGCATGCCCGCGTGGCATCCAGGTGACCAAGGCGATCTCCGAGGTCAAGCAGGCCGTCATGCGAGGCCGGGCATAGGCGCACCCGATAGGCTCCCGATCATGACGTTCGCGGACACGCGCCCCATCCTCGACCAGCTCGGGTACACCATCCGGTACGTGCAACTCCCCGGGGAGACCCTGCACGAACCGCCCGTCGAGGGGGCGCTCCGCATCGTCCCCGCCGACGGCGCGGACACCTTCGCGCTCGAGGTCGTCGACTACGGCACCGCCCGTCGTCTCGCGACCGCACGCGGCGAGGACGACGCGGTGGAGATGCTCCGGCGCTTCCTGAACCGTCCGTTCCCGGCACCGCGCGACCTGCCGCGGCACGAGCTCGACGGGCTGCGGGACCGCGCTGCCTCGACGTACCCGCAGCTCGCGCAACAGGTCGGGCAGTCCGGGCCAGACGGCCTGACGATCCAGATCCCGGCCGGCGTCCCCGTCGACCGCATCGGTGGACCGGACGGCTACCTGCTGCACCCGCTCGACACCCCGATGCCCGCGCGCTCGCTGCCGCCGCACGTGACGGCCGCGCCCGAGGTCCACCGCTACGTGGTCGACCGTCCGTTCCTGGTCTCGGTCCGTTTCGTGGCGCCGTGGTTCGACCAGCCCGGCGGCGCGCTGCGCTTCCAGATCGCGAACCCGACCACGACGATCCGCGACCTCGTCGTCGACGGCTCACTCGTGCGGGTCCGCGCCGTCTGACCGACCACCACCACGAGGAAGGGCCCCGGCGTTCGCCGGGGCCCTTCCTCGTCGTCGCGCGGGTCAGCCGCGGCCGGGCTCGTCGAAGCGCTGCCCCTCGGGGTTCGACGGCAGGAGCGCGAACACGATGCCGACGATGCCGACGAAGACCGCGATGATCCACAGGGCACCGGGCAGGTTCGCGTCGTGCAACCGGCGCCAGCCGAGCGCGAGGCTCGGCACGATCGTCGCGAGCCCCCACAGGGCTCCGAGGATGACGGGGAGCGCGATCAGGGGTGAGGTCGAACTGGTCGAGGCCTGCACCCCGGTCGCGCTGCTCGACGCCGAGCCGGTGCCGGTCCCGATCACGATCGCCAGGAGCAGCCCGTAGATGACGAACAGCACGATCGCGTTCGCCAGGACCCACCACCAGTACTCGCTCCGGCTGGCACGCCCGTCGAACCGCGCGTACTTCTTCCAGAACCGCGCGGCGGCCTTGGGGAACGAGATGCCGTACCACGGTGCCCAGAGGGGCGGTGCCCCGTCCGGGCCGACGGGTGCCGAGCCCCCGTACTGCGGTGCGTGGCCCGGACCGGGCTGCTGACCGTACTGGTTCGGTTGGCCGTACGGGTTCGGCTGACCGCCGGGCTGCTGCCCGTACGGGTTCTGCGGCGGGTACTGGTCGGTCACGGGGTCCCCCTGGTGGTCGAGTGGTGGTCGTGCACGAGTCAACCAGACACGCGGCGCACCGGAGCGTCCCCGACTACCCCCGATCGGGTCGGTCGTACCGCTGCCCCTCGGGACGGGAGCGCTGCAGCACCATGATGAACAGCACGATCCAGCCGATGATCGGGATGACACCGATGACCCACCACCAGCCGCTGTGGCCCGCGTCGTGCAGACGGCGCATCAGCAGCGCGATCGAGGGCAGCAGGATCGCCAGACCCCACAGCGTCGCCGGCAGGACCGCGACGAAGTTGTCCGAACTGGCTCGGACGCCGAAGTAGCCGGTGCTGGTCGAGGTGACGGTCGTGCCGGTGGCGCTGGCGAGGATGCCGTCGAGGATGTTCACGACGATGCTCGCCAGGAACGCCCAGAGGACCCACCACCAGAACTCGCTGCGGCTGGCACGCCCGTCGAAGCGGACGTACTTCTTCCAGAAGCGTCCGAAGGCCCGCCCGAACGAGATGCCGTACCACGGCGCCCACAGCGGCGGTTCGCCACCGTTGCCGACCGGTGCCGGTGCGCCGTACTGCGGCGTGTGGGCCGCACCGGGCGGCTGCGCATACGGGTCCTGCGGCGGGTACTGGTCGGTCACGGGGTCCCCCTCGGGGTCGAACGGTCGTCGCCTGCGAGTCAACCAGACGACCTGGCCAGCCGTCCCGACGCCGACCGTCCCGACGCCGACCATCCCGACGCCGGCCGCCCCGACGCCGGCCGTCCCGACGCCGACCATCCCGACGCCGACTCAGGGAACCGACCCCGGCTCAGGGAACCAGTGCCAGCTTGCCCCCGGGGTGCCCGGACTCGAGCAGCTCGGCCGCCTCGCGGGCCTGCGCCAGCGGGAACGTCCGGGCGACCGGGACCTCGAGCTGGCCCGCAGCCGCGAGGTCGATCAGCCGCTGCCGCACCGAGTCCCGGAACGCCTTGCTCTCGGGCTGCGCTCCCCCGACCATCGGGATGCCCTCGGCGGCCGCACGCTGCTGCGCGGCGATCGTCACGATCCGGCTCCGGTCGGCCACCAGCGCCAACGAGACGTCGATCGCCTCGTCGGTGCCGACGCAGTCGATGGCCACGTCGATGCCGTCGGGTGCGAGGTCACGCACCCGGGCCTCCAGACCGTCGCCGTAGGCGATCCACTCGCCGCCGTACCGCCGGACGGTGTCCGCACCGCGTTCGGACGCCGTGCCGATGACGCGGACGCCCAGTGGGCGCAGCTGCTGCAGGACGCTCACGCCGACCGCGCCGGACGCGCCGTGCAGCAGGACCGTGTCCCGCCCGGAGACCCGGGTCACCCGGATCACGTCGGGGGCCGTCGTGCCGGCCAGCAGCAGGTTCGCGGCCTGCGGGAAGTCGAGGGACGCGGGCTTGGCGAACACGTCGGCAGCGGGCACCGTCAGCTCCTCGGTCCAGCCGCCGGACACCCGGAACGCCAGGACCTCGTCGCCGACGGCACCCCCTCCGGAGGCGATCTCGGTGTCGGGACCGATCGCGCTGACCACACCGGCGACCTCGTAGCCGATCGCGATCGGGTAGGCCGACGAGTCGGCGGCGCGCGTGTGCTTCGTGTCGGCGGGGTTCATGCCGGCGGCCCGGACGGTGATCGTGACCTCACCCGGCCCCGGCGGCCGGACGTCGACGTCGATGGACTCCAGGACCTCGCTCGCGCCGGGACGCGGCGCCACCCACTGCTTCGTCATGCACCGGACGCTACGCCCCGCCGCGGTACCCTCGGCTCCGTGTCGTCCCCCGAGCCCTCCGCTGCGCGTCCACCTCGGGCCGCGGTCGTCGTCAACCCGTCGGGCATCGACGTCCGCGTGCTCCGCGCCGCGGTGACGACCGAACAGGAGACCCTCGGGTGGGCCGACACCCGCTGGTTCGAGACCGCCCGGGACGACGACGGCCGCGCGGCGGCACGCGCGGCGCGGGACAGCGGTGCCGACGTGGTGCTCGTGGCGGGTGGCGACGGCACGCTCCGGGTCGCCGCCGAGGAGCTGCACGAGTCCGGCATCCCGCTCGCCCTGGTCCCGACCGGGACGGGCAACCTGTACGCGCGGAACCTCGGGGTGCGCCTGAACGACGTCACGGGGGCGGTCCGCAGGGCCTTCCACGGAGCCGACCGGCAGGTGGACATCGCCTTCGCGGACCTCACGCGGGCCGACGGTGCCACGAGTCGGCACGCCTTCCTGGTGATGGCGGGCATCGGCCTCGACGCGAGCATGGCGGCGAACACGAACGCCCGGCTCAAGAAGCACTTCGGCTGGGTCGCGTACTCCGACCCGATCGCGCGGTCGGTGCTCGGGAACCGCCGCATCGAACTGCGCTACCGGTTGGACGACGCGCCGGAGCGGAGCATGC
This sequence comes from Curtobacterium sp. Leaf183, assembly GCF_001424385.1. Lineage (GTDB taxonomy): Bacteria > Actinomycetota > Actinomycetes > Actinomycetales > Microbacteriaceae > Curtobacterium. The sequence continues at coordinate 75,871 of NZ_LMPO01000001.1, forward strand.
GCGCGCACACCGTCATCGTCGGGAACTGCGGCACGCTGACCGCCGGCGTGCTCCTGCTGCCGGCGGCGCGGCCCGACGACGGGGTGCTCGACGCCGTCGCGTTCCGGCCGGACGGCGCGATGGGGTGGACCAAGGTCGGCTGGGGACTGTCCATGAACCGGTTCCACCACCGCACGCGCTTCGGACGCCTGCTCGCGTGGTTCCTCCCGAAGTCGCGCGCACTGGGCTACACGACCGCCCGGCGGCTCGCGATGACGCTCGACGAACCGCAGCAGGTCCAGCTCGACGGCGACCCGTTCGGCACCGTGGTGCAGGCGGTCCTGACGGTCCGCCACGGCGGGCTGACGCTCCGGGGCGCCTGAGGCGCGACCCCCTGACGGACAGGAGGCCCGGTGCCAGCTGGCACCTGGGCCTCCCGTCCTGTCAGGGGGTCGCGTCGGACCGTCAGGCGCGCGCGGACCGCACCCGCTCGGCGAAGGCGGCGTGCAGCGGGTGCTGCTGCTCGAGGCCCGTGATCTGCGTCACGACCTCGGCGTCGGACTGGTCCGAGGCGAGCAGCGCCTGCAGTTCGACGCTCTGTTCGTCGTCGGGGACGTCGAAACGGAGCGCCGCACCCATCGCGCCGAGCAGCGCAGTCGGCTCGGTGCCGTCCTCGGCCAGCGCGGCAGCGGGTGAGACGAAGCGCTCGTCGCGGGACAGCTTGCGGAGCGGCTGCCGGCCGACACGGGTGACCGTGTCGGGCAGGTGCACGTTCTCGAACCGGGCGATGATCGCCTGCACGTAGGCGCAGTGCACCTCGGGGTCGAGCTCGTGCCGACGGACCAGCAGGTCGCTCGTCTCGGCGAGCACCGACTCCAGCTCGGAGCGCACCGCGGGGATCGCGATCGCGTCGGAGATCTTGTCCGCACCGGCGAGGAAGCCGTGGTACGCGACGGTGGCGTGGCCCGTGTTGACGGTGAAGAGCTTGCGCTCGATCGAGGCCGCGAGCCCGTCGACGTAGTGCGCGCCGGGGATCTCCGGCTCGTGCCCGCCGAACGGGGTGCGGTCGATCGCCCACTCGAAGTAGGTCTCGACCGTGACGTCGAGGCCGCCGTCGGCAGCCTGGGCCGGGACGATGCGGTCGACCGCGGTGTTCGCGAAGACCGCCTTGGCGAGGGCCTGGTCGCGGGTGTCGGCCGGGAGCGCGTCGACGACGAAGCCGCGCAGGATGTCGGTGGCGTTGAGCGCGTTCTCGCAGGCCATCACGGCGATCGGGGCCGCGTCGGCATCGCGTGCGGCGAGGCCCTTCGCGATGACCGGTGCGATGAACTTGAGCACATTCGGCCCGACGGCGCACGTGACGACCTCGGCGGTGGCGATCGCGTCGACCACGGCCTGCTCGTCCTGCGCGCTGTTCAGTGCGCGGAAGCCAGTGACCTCGTGGTCCTGGGCGTCCTGGCCGACCTCGTGCACGGTGTACGAGTCCGCCGCGGCGAGGGCGTCGATGAGCGGGGCGGCGACGTCGGCGAAGACGACCTCGTAGCCCGCCTGGTGCAGCAGCAGCCCGACGAACCCGCGGCCGATGTTGCCGGCGCCGAAGTGGACCGCGGTGCGCTGTCCGTCGCTCACTCGTTGACCTCGCCCAGGATCGCGAGGATCGCCGCGGTGTCGGGGGCGTCGGTCAGCTTGGCGACCTCGTCCTCGTCGGAGAACACGATCGCGATCTTGGAGAGGATGTCGAGGTGCTCGTTGTTGACGCCGGCGATGCCGACGACGAACCGGACCTCGTTGCCGTCCCAGTCGATCGGCGCCGCGTAGCGGATGAACGACAGCGCCGAGGACTTGATGGCGTCCTTGGCGTCGTTCGTGCCGTGCGGGATGGCGAGGAAGTTGCCCATGTACGTCGAGACGCTCTTCTCGCGCTCGAGCATCGCCGGGTAGTAGTCCGCCGTGACCGCGCCCGCAGCCTCGAGGATCTCGGCAGCCTCCTTCATCGCCTCCGACTTGGTCGGGGCGGTGTCCTCGGTGTGGATCCGGATCTGGCTCTCCTGCAGGACGGGCATCGGGGGTTCTCCTTCGTTCGTGGATCGTGATGACGAGAGGGGACGGTCGCCCGTCCCCTCTCCATCGTGCTCTCGTTGACTGGTCGTCGGACCAGCGGTCGTTACTGGTTCTTCAGCTGCTCGACGACCTGGTCGTACTGCGGTGCGTTCATGAAGTTGCCGACCGACACGTGCTGTGCGTTCGGGTTCTTCTGCTTCGCGCGGTCCGTCAGTTCCTCCTGCGTGATGATGAGGTCCTCGTCACCCGTCAGGTTCGCGATGGCCTTGTTGACGACGGTGACGCCCTCGATGCCGGCCTTCTTCACCTTGTTGCGCAGGACGCTGGCGCCCATCGCGCTGGAGCCCATGCCGGCGTCGCAGGCGAACACCACGTTCTGCGCGCGGGTGGCCGTCGCGGTGCTGGCCGAGCCGACGCCGCCGAGGGATGCCTCGGCCTCTTCCTCGTTGGCGGGCGAGTTGTTGCCGAGCAGGCCGGCGGTCGCGGCGTTGACGTCGCGGCCCTTGTTCGCCTGCAGCTTGGCCATCGCGGCGCTCATGTCGCCGCCGCCGTTCGCCAGGTCGCGCTTGCGGGTCGTGATGAGGAAGAACGACGCGACGGCGAAGGACACCGCGGCCGACAGCACCACGGACAGGATGACGCCGAGGAAGCTGTTGCGCTCCGTGGCGCCGAGCACCGCGAAGATCGAACCCGGCGACGCAGGCGCGACCAGACCGGACTTGAACGCGACGTTCGTGGCGACACCGGTCGCACCACCGAGGATGACGGCGATGAACAGGACCGGCTTCTGCAGCACGTACGGGAAGTAGATCTCGTGGATGCCGCCGAAGAACTGGATGATGATCGCGCCGGGAGCGGTCGAGCGGGCGATGCCGACACCGAAGAAGGTGAAGGCGAGCAGGATGCCGAGGCCGGGGCCGGGGTTCGCCTCGAGCAGGAAGAGGATGCTCTTGCCGGACTCCTGGACCTGCTGCGCGCCGAGCTGGTCGAGCACGCCGTGGTTGATGGCGTTGTTGAGGAAGAACACCTTGGCGGGCTCGATGATGATGCTCGCGACGGGCAGCAGGGAGTGCTGGACGAGGAAGTTCACGGCGTCGCCGAGGCCCTCGGCGATGAGCTTGAACAGCGGCGCGAGCCAGAAGAACCCGATCATCGCGAGCACGAAGCCGAGGATGCCGGCCGCGTAGTTGTTGACGAGCATCTCGAAGCCCGGCTTGATCTTGCCGTCCCAGATCTTGTCGATCTGCTTGATCAGGTACGCGCCGAGCGGCCCGCAGATCATCGCACCGAGGATCATCGTGGTGCCCGAGGCCCCGACGATGACGCCCATGGTCATGATCGAGCCGACGACCGCGCCGCGGGTCTCGTAGACCATCCGGCCGCCCTGGATCGCGATCGCGAGCGGGATCAGGTAGGTCAGGATCGGGCCGACGAGCCCGGGGTTGGCGACCCCGGCGGTCTCGCCGAAGCCACCGAGGACGCCGACGGGCGTCCAGCCGGTCTGGATGAAGAACGCGGTGATGATGCCCCACGCGATGAAGATCGCGATGTTGGGCATGACCATGCCGGAGAGGAACGTGCCGAACTTCTGGACGGCGACGCGTGCGCCTCCCCGCGACTTCGCGGGAGCGTCAGGCGCTGCAACGGACGACGTTGTCATGTGCGGTGACTTTCTGTGTGGTGGTGCTGCTGCGTGGAGGGTGACGGGTTGTGGAGCAGGGGCTAGACGGCGTGCGCGGCCGCCGCGGCGGACTTGGCAGCCGCCGCCGTGGACGCGGCGAGTGCCGCCCGGGCCATCTCGCGGGCTTCGTCGAGCGTGTGCCTGCCGAGTTCGGCGCGCACGTCGGCGAGGGCCGCGGGGGTCATGGAGAGGGTGGTGGCGCCGAGGCCGACCAGGACGACGGCGAGCAGCGGGTCGGCTGCGGCCTCGCCGCAGATGCCGACTCCCTTGCCCGCGTCGGCACCGGCGCTGCCGAGCTGCGCGACGAGGCGCAGGACGGCCGGGTGCCACGGGTCCTGGTACGACGCGACGGTGCCGAGCATGCGGTCGGCGGCCATCGTGTACTGGGTCAGGTCGTTCGTGCCGATCGACACGAAGTCGGCGGACTGGAAGACCTGTTCGGCCAGGAGCGCGAGCGAGGGGACCTCGGCCATCACGCCCGCGGTGCGGATCCCGAGCTCGCGGGCCAGGTCGACGAAGTACTCGGTCTCCTCGGCGTCGGCGACCATGGGGGCCATCACCCACAGGTCCGCTTCGGTCTCGGCATCGGCCTGGGCGAGGGCGGTGAGCTGGTCGCGCAGCACCTCGGGGTGGTTCCGGAGCGCGCGGAGCCCACGCCGGCCGAGCGCCGGGTTCTCCTCGTCCTTGTCGGTGAGGAACGGCAGCGGCTTGTCCGCACCGGCGTCGAGCGCCCGGACGACGACCTTCTTGCCGGGGAACGCGGCGAGGAGCTGGCGGTAGGACTCCTGCTGCTCGGCGACCGTCGGTGCCTTCGGCGAGTCGAGGAAGAGGAACTCGGTGCGGAAGAGCCCCACGCCCTCCGCACCGAGAGCAACGGCGCCCGCGGCGTCGGCGGGGCTGCCGAGGTTCGCCAGGAGCGGCACGAGGTGGCCGTCGGACAGGGCACCGGCGGTGAGCGGTGCGGCTGCGGCGGCGAGGCGGTCGGCGATGCGCTGGTCGACGTCGGCGACGAGCTCCGGCGAGGGGTCGGTCACGACGGTGCCGGCCGCGGCGTCGACGACGACGTGGGTGCCGTCGGACAGGTCGTCCGCGCCGGTCACCCCGACGATCGCGGTGATGCCCTTGGCACGGGCGAGGATCGCCGTGTGCGAGGTCGGGCCGCCGTCGCGGGTGACGAGTGCGAGGACCTTGTCGAGGTCGAGGAGTGCGGTGTCCGCCGGCGCGAGGTCACGGGCGACGAGCACGAACGGGGTGTCCGACTCGGGGACACCGGGGGCGTGCACGCCGCGGAGCTTGGCGATGATGCGCTGGGCGACGTCGTCGAGGTCGGTCGCCCGCTCCCCCATGTACCCACCCATCGAGACGAGCAGGTCGCGGAACTGGCCGAACGCCTCGAACACGGCGCGCTCGGCGTTGGTGCCGCCGTCGACGCGGGCGTGCACGTCGTCGAGCAGCGTCGGGTCCTGCGCCATGAGCGCCTGGGCCTCGAGCACGGCCTGGGCATCGCCACCGGCGAGCTGCCCGCGCTTGTTGAGGTCCTCGGCCACCGCGGCGAGCGCCGCGTGCACGGACTGCTTGGCGTCGTCCGCCGAGCCCTCGAGTGCCGCCGTCGACGGTTCGCCGAGCGGGTCCGCCATGCGGAGCACGGGGCCGTGGGCGACGCCACGGCCGACGCCGGTTCCGAGCAGTTCGGGCATTCGAGACTCCTTCATCTCACGCGCGCTTGCGGTGGGGTGGTTCGGTTCGGTGCTGCGCACACGAAGCGGACCACGTCCGTGCGGCTGTGGAGCACACTACATCGATCCGCGTTGACAAACAAACACATCCGGGGATAAAAATACACAAACAGATGCCCGTTTCCGTCTGGAGTCCCCCCCACTCCGGGGCTCCTCCGGCGGAATCTGCCCGTCCGTGTCCGTTCCGCCCCGATCCGAGCCCGACGACGAGGTCCCATGTACGCACCAGAGCGCCACCAGCGCATCGTCGACCAGGCGCGTGCCGCTGGCCGGGTCGACGTCAAGGACCTCGCCGAGCTCCTCGAGGTGACCCCGGAGACGATCCGTCGCGACCTCACCTCGCTCGAGCGCCGCGGACTCGTCCGCCGCGCACACGGCGGTGCCATCCCGGTCGAGCGCATCACGCTGCACCCCGGGGTCGGCGACCGCGGCGGCATCAACCAGACCGAGAAGATGGTCATCGCCGAGGCCGCACTCGAGGAGCTCCCCGAGAACGGCTCGATCATGATCGACGCGGGCACGTCGACGATCTGCCTGGCCGAGATGCTGCCGACCGACCGCGGGCTGACGGTGGTCACCCACTCGCTGCCGGTCGCGATGGCGGTGGCGAACCGCGCGGGCATCGACCTGCACCTGCTCGGTGGCAACATCCGCAGCGACTCGCTCGCGGGCGTCGGCACCTGGACGCACCAGCTGATCGGGATGGTCAGCGTCGACGTCGCGTTCATCAGCATCAACGGCATCACCCCCGAGCGGGGCTTGACGACCCACAACATGGCCGAGGCCGCGGTCAAGTCCGCGATGATCAAGTCCGCGCGCCGGAGCATCCTGCTGGCGGACCACACGAAGTTCGGTCGCGAGGAGTTCGGCCGCGTCGCACCCCTGGCCGCGATCGACACGATCATCACCGACCCCGGTGTGAACCTCGACCTGGTCCGCGAGGTCGAGGCCGCCGGCACCGAGGTGTTCTGGCCTGGCCGTCCCTGACCGTTCCGTCCGACCCACCCCCGGCCGCTCGCTACCATGAGCGCACCACCCATCGACGAGGAGTCAATCGATGTCCGAAGCCACCCGCACCGTCACCGTCGCCAGCGGATCCGGGCTGCACGCCCGCCCGGCGTCCCTGTTCGTCCAGACCGTCACCGCGTCGGGCCACCAGGTCACGATCACCAAGGGCGACAAGTCCGCCAACGCCGGCAGCATCCTCGGCCTGCTCGGCCTGGGCGTCGAGAACGGCGACGAGGTCACGCTGACGGTGTCCGGCGACGACGCCGAGACCACCGCGGACAGCCTGGTCGAGTTCCTGAAGACGGACCACGACGCGGCCTGACCGCGACCGTCGCGTCAACCGCGACCACCTGTCTGACGGGAGGCCCGGTGCCAGCTGGCACCGGGCCTCCCGCGCGCGCTCCGCATGTTGCGACGCGCCAGCGGCGCGCGGCGCCAGCGCCGACCGAGCCTGCGAGGTCGGTCGTCCTGTACGTCCCACCCCGCCGATAAGGTGGTCGGCATGACCCGCCTGCGCCTCGCATCCGTCAACGTGAACGGCGTCCGCGCCGCCTTCCGCAAGGGCATGGGCGACTGGCTGGCCACGCGTGACGTCGACGTGCTGGCGCTGCAAGAGGTGCGCGCGTCGACCGACGACCTGACCGGGCTGCTCGGCGACGAGTGGGACGTCGTGCACGACCCCGCATCGGCCAAGGGCCGCGCCGGGGTCGCCATCGCGTCGAAGCACCGGGCGCACATCCACCGCGTCGAGCTCGGCCCGTCGGAGTTCGACTCCGCCGGTCGCTGGCTCGAAGCGGACTACGAGATCGGCGGCACCCTCGTGACGGTGGTGTCGACGTACGTGCACTCGGGCGAGGTCGGCACCGACAAGCAGGAGCAGAAGTGGCAGTTCCTCGACGCCATGACCGAGCGGCTGCCCGCTCTGCGCGCCCACAACCCGCTCGCGGTCGTCGTCGGTGACCTGAACGTCGGGCATGACGAGCGTGACATCAAGAACTGGAAGGGCAACGTCAAGCGTGCCGGCTTCCTGCCGCGGGAGCGCGCGTACTTCAGCCGCTTCTTCGGCGCCGAGGGCACCGATGTCACCGGGGCGGACGACTCCACCGGGCCCGGTCTCGGGTGGGTGGACGTCGGTCGCGACCAGGCGGGCGACGTCGACGGTCCGTACACGTGGTGGTCCTGGCGCGGCCAGGCCTTCGACAACGACTCCGGCTGGCGCATCGACTACCAGATGGCCACGCCCGAGCTCGCGGCGAAGGTCCGTTCGTACACGGTCGACCGCGCCGACGCGTACGACCAGCGATGGTCCGACCACGCCCCCGTGGTCGTCGACTACGAACTCTGACTCCCCCACCTCCCAGCACGTCACGTACAGGACCCGCACCATGACCAAGACCCGCATCTTCTCGGGCATCCAGCCGTCCGCCGGCTCGCTCCACCTCGGCAACTACATCGGGGCGCTCATGCAGTGGCGCGACCTGCAGGACGAGCACGACGCGATCTACTGCGTCGTCGACATGCACGCCATCACCTCGCCGCAGGACCCGGCGGAACTCCGCGCGAGCACCCGGGCGACCGCGGCGCAGTACATCGCCTCGGGCATCGACCCGTCGAAGTCCACCCTGTTCGTGCAGTCCCACGTGCCGGCGCACGCCGAGCTCGCCTGGGTCCTCAACACGCTGACGGGCTTCGGCGAGGCCAGCCGGATGACGCAGTTCAAGGACAAGTCCGCGCGCCAGGGTGCCGAGGCGGCGTCGGTGGGCCTGTTCACCTACCCCGTGCTGATGGCGGCGGACATCCTGCTCTACGACACCGCCGTGGTGCCGGTCGGCGACGACCAGCGCCAGCACGTCGAACTCACCCGCGACCTGGCCAACCGCTTCAACTCCCGGTTCGGCGAGACCTTCGTGGTGCCCACCGCGCAGATCGGCACCGAGACCGCACGCATCTACGACCTGCAGGACCCCACGAGCAAGATGAGCAAGTCCGCCGCGTCGGACAACGGTCTCGTCCGCCTGCTCGACGACCCGAAGCGCACGGCCAAGAAGATCCGCTCCGCGGTGACCGACACTGAGCGCGAGATCCGGGCCGACCGTGCCGCCAAGCCCGGGGTGACGAACCTGCTGGCGATCCTGTCGGCGTTCACGCGCACGCCGGTCGCGTCGCTCGAGGACGCGTTCGCGGGCAAGGGCTACGGCGACCTCAAGGCCGCGGTGGCGGACGCCGTCGTCGCCGAGATCGAGCCGGTGCGTGCCCGCACGCTCGAGCTCCTCGACGACCCGGCCGAGCTCGACCGACTGCTCGCCGTCGGTGCCGACCGCGCGTCCGCGATCGCCGAGGACACCCTCGCCCGGGTGTACGACCGCATCGGCTTCGTGCCGCGCGGTCGTCGCTGACGTGCTGCCCGTCACGCTGCGCTCGGAGCGGGTGCTGCTCGAGGTCCCGACGCGCGCGGACACCGTCGCGATCACCGAGGGCTGCCAGGACCCCGAGGTCGTCCGTTGGACCACGATCCCCACGCCGTACCGGCCGCAGGACGCGAACGCCTTCGTCGACGCGCTCGTCGGGCCCGGCTGGGCGTCCGACCGCGAGTACACCTGGGCGATCCGGCGACCGGGCTCGACGTGGCTCGACGGCGTGGTCTCGTGGCGCACCGAGCGGCGCGACCTCGGGTTCTGGCTCGCGCCGTCGGCACGGGGCCGTGGCCTGGTGCACGAGGCGGTGTCGCTCGTCGTCGACTGGGCGTTCGACCGCGGGGCGCCCGACGTGTCGTGGGAGTGCTACGTCGGCAACACGGCGTCGGCCGCCGTCGCCCGTCGCGCCGGCTTCGCCTACACCGGCACCGGCGACGCGGACATCCCCAGCCGCGACGGTGGCCCCACGCCGGCGTGGAAGGGACTGCTCCGTGCCGACGGGGTGCCCGCGTCGGACCTGCCCTGGCCGACCGAATCGTACGGCGCCGGGCGTCCAGAGGCCGGTCACGCCGGTAGTCTCGGTCCGTGAACGAGCGAACGTCGTCAGGGGCGTCCGCGACCGAGGTCCAGGCCATGCGCCGTGGTCTCGAGCTCGCGGCCCAGGGACCCGTCGTGGGCGACCACGCCCGGGTCGGTGCCGTCGTGCTCGCTCCGGACGGCACCACGCTGGCCGAGGGCTGGCACCGCGGTGCCGGCACACCCCATGCCGAGGTCGACGCGATGTCGCGGCTCACGCCGGACCAGCTCCGGGGTGCGACCGTCGTCGTCACCCTCGAACCGTGCGACCACACCGGCCGGACCGGGCCCTGCTCGGTGGCGCTCATCGAGGCCGGTGTCGGTCGGGTCGTGTACGCGATCGACGACCCCGGTCCGCAGGCGCACGGCGGTGCCGACCGACTCCGCGCGGCCGGCGTCGACGTCGTGTCCGGCGTGCTCGCCGACCAGGCGTCCGCCTTCCTCGAGCGCTGGCTGCTGTCGGTCCGCCGGGGGCGCCCGTGGGTGACCGTGAAGTGGGCGTCGAGCCTCGACGGCCGCACCGCCGCGGCGGACGGCACGAGCCGGTGGATCACCGGCGCGGCCGCCCGGCAGCACGTGCACGAGCAGCGCGCCGCGCACGACGCGATCCTGGTCGGGACCGGCACCGTCCTGGCGGACGACCCGTCGCTGACCGCGCGGGGTGACGCCGGCGAGTTCCTGGCCGACCAGCCGCTGCCCGTCGTGCTCGGCGACCGTGCCGTGCCCGGCGACGCCGCCGTCCGCGCACACCCGCGCGGGCTGGTGCACCTGCCCGGCCACGACCTCCACGTCGCGCTGGGCTCGCTTGCGGACCGGGGCGTCCGCACGGTGTTCGTCGAGGGTGGCCCCACCGTCGCGTCCGCCTTCATCGCGGCTGGACTCGTCGACGAGGTCCTCGTCTACCTGGCCCCGGTGCTGCTCGGCGGTCCGCGTGTTGCACTTTCCGACATCGGCGTGGGAAGCATGAACCAGCGTCTGCGGTTGGACGTACTATCGACCACCAGCCTCGGCCCCGACCTGCTGGTGCGTGCACGACCCGTCCGTGTCGACTCCCGCCGACACCACGACGAGCACGCTGACGACGGGGCCCGTACCGACCGGAGCACCCCATGACCGACGCACTGACCTCTCCCGTCCCGGGCAGCCCGGTCCGGTTCGAAGTCGCCACGAACGTCCCGACGACCCACGGCACCTTCGAGATGCGCGCCTACCGTGACCTGGTCACCGGGGCCGAGCACGTCGCCGTCATCGGTCTGACACCTGACGGCGACGCTCCCGTCGACGGCGCCCTCGTCCGCGTGCACTCGGAGTGCCTGACGGGCGAGGCCTTCGGGTCGCTCAAGTGCGAGTGCGGTCCGCAGCTCGACGCCGCCCTCGACACGATCGCGGCCGAGGGCGGCGTGGTCGTCTACCTGCGCGGGCACGAGGGCCGCGGCATCGGTCTCGTGAACAAGCTCAAGGCGTACCGCCTGCAAGAGGACGGCCTGGACACGCTCGACGCCAACCTGGCGCTCGGGCTGCCGGCGGACTCGCGGGCGTACGGCGGCGCAGCCGGCATCCTCGCCGACCTCGGCATCCACCGCGTGCGACTGCTGTCGAACAACCCGGAGAAGCAGCGTCAGCTCGAAGAGCACGGCATCGCGGTCGACACCCTCGTGCCGCTCGTCGTCGGCATCTCCGTGCAGAACGCCGGGTACCTCGACACCAAGCGCGACCGGATGGGCCACCAGCTCCCCGAGCACCTGGAAGCCGGCGCACACCAGTAGCCACCGGCACCGGCAGACCCTCGGCGGATTCGCAGGTCCACGACATCCGTCGTACACTGGGCCTCCCCGTCACGAGCGGCCCACCACCACCCGAACGCACCCGACCGAGCAGCCGCCCACCTCGCGGCCCGGTCCGAGTCCGCCGTTCGCGCCCTCTGCGTCCCACGACGCTCTCCTCGGAGTCGCCCGCATGTCCGCCACCTCGGCTGCCCCCGCACCCACCCAGAAGACCAACCCGCGCTCCCGCGTCGTCGTCGCGAGCCTGATCGGCACGTCGATCGAGTTCTACGACTTCTACGTCTACGCGACCGCCGCGGTGCTCGTCTTCCCGACGCTCTTCTTCCCGAACGAGGACCCGACCGCGTCGCAGCTGTCCTCGTTCGTCACGTTCGCCCTCGCGTTCTTCGCGCGACCGGTCGGGTCGGTCCTCTTCGGCCACTTCGGTGACCGCATCGGCCGCAAGACCACGCTCGTCGCGTCACTGCTGGTCATGGGGACCGCGACGTTCCTGATCGGCTGCCTGCCGACGTTCGACTCGATCGGCATCTGGGCGCCCGTCCTGCTCGCGGTGATGCGCTTCGCCCAGGGTGTCGGCCTCGGCGGCGAGTGGTCCGGTGCAGCGCTCCTGGCGACCGAGAACGCCCCCGAGGGCAAGCGGGGTGTCTTCGGGTCGATGCCCCAGCTCGGCGCGCCGATCGGCTTCCTGCTCGCCAACGGCCTGTTCATCGCGATCAACGCCGCGATGCCGGCCGGCGCGGACGGCACGCCGAACCCGGACTTCCAGGCGTGGGGCTGGCGCCTGCCGTTCCTGCTCTCCGCCGTGCTCGTGCTCGTCGGCCTGTACGTCCGGTTCCGCCTGGTCGAGTCGACCGTGTTCCGCGGGGTGCAGGAGTCCGGCACCGTCGCGAAGGTGCCGCTCGGCCGGGTGTTCCGCACCTCGTGGAAGGCGCTCATCGTCGGCACCTTCGGCATGGTCGCCACGTACGTGCTGTTCTACTTCATGACGACGTTCACGCTGTCCTACGGCACGACGGGGTCCACCGCCTCGGCGCTCGTCCCGAAGGTCGGGCTCGGCTACTCGCGCGGCGAGTTCCTCACCCTGCTCATGATCGGCGTGGTGTTCTTCGGCATCTTCACCCCGATCGCCGGCATGCTCGCGGACCGGTTCGGACGTCGTCGCACGCTGATCCCGACCACGATCGGCATCGCCCTGTTCGGTCTGACGTTCCAGTTCTGGTTCGCCGCCTCGACCGGACCGATCACCGTCGTGACGTTCCTGATCGTCGGCCTGTCGCTGATGGGCCTGACGTTCGGCCCGATGGGTGCGCTGCTGCCGGAGCTCTTCCCGACGAACGTCCGGTACACGGGCTCCGCGCTGGCCTACAACGTCGCGTCGATCCTGGGCGCCTCGCTGGCGCCGACCATCGCCCTGGCGCTGTGGAAGCCGGACGGCGACATCTTCCTCGTCGGGCTCTACCTGACCATCGCAGCCGTGGTCACCCTCGTCGCGCTGCTGCTCGTCCGGGAGACCCGCGGCACCGACTGGAGCGCGGCCGACGCGGGCGCGGCGCGGAGCGCCGAGCCGACGGACGCGAGCCGCACGCCGTAGTCCGGACCTCCGAACGGACGGGAGGCCCGGTGCCAGCTGGCACCGGGCCTCCCGTCCGTCTCGGTGCGGCCCGAACCCGAGGAGCGACAGGAGCGACGTCGTACGACAGCGACGATGTCGCATGAGTGGCACCTGGCGCATGGAGTGCCGCCGAGACGACAGACCCGCAGTCGTACGACATCGACGATGTCGTTCGGCGTCGGCACCCCCGCGGCCCCCGCCTGCGCGTCAACTCAGGTTGACGCGTGTCGGTACGTCAATGTAGGTTGACATGCATGGACCGGCCGACCATCACGCACCTCGCCGCCGGGGCCAGCGGGGACGACCCGTTCGACGCCCTGGCCAGCGTGCGCGAGCTCCGACGCGAGCTCGACCGGACCGAGGAACTCGCCGCCCGGCGGGCTCGGAACGCCGGTGCGTCGTGGCAGGAGATCGCCACGCTCCTCGGCGTCAGCCGCCAGGCAGTGCACAAGAAGTACGGCAGAAACTAGGACACGATGAGCCTCCCCTTCGCCCGCCCCAAGAAGACCGACGGCCCCCGCGCCACGTTCGGCCGGCTGCTGTCGTACCTGTTCGAGAACAAGCCCGCGATGGTCGTCATCATCGTGCTCAGCGTCCTGGGTGCGGGCGCCTCCCTGGCGCAGCCGCTGCTCGTGAACCAGGTGATCACGGCGGTGCAGCACGGCAACACGCTGAGCATGCTCGTGTGGTTGCTGGTCGGGCTCGTCATCGTCTCCGGGCTGCTCAACGGCATCCAGCACTTCCTGCTGCAGCGTGCGGGGGAAGGCGTCGTGCTGTCGACCCGCCGCAAGCTCATCGCCCGGATCCTCAACCTGCCGATCTCCGAGTTCGACACGCGCCGCACCGGTGACCTGGTGTCCCGGGTCGGCAGCGACACGACCCTGCTGCGGGCCGTGCTGACCCAGGGCCTCATCGAGTCGATCGGCGGCTCGCTCACCTTCATCGGCGCGATCATCGCGATGGCGGTCATCGACCCGCTGCTGCTCGGCATCACCCTCGCCATCGTGCTCGTCGCCATCGTCGTCGTCGGCGGTCTGAGCCGCCGGATCCGCGTCGCGTCGAAGCGTGCGCAGGAGAAGGTCGGCGACCTCACCGCGGCCGTCGAGCGCGGCATCGGTGCCGTCCGCACCATCCGCGCCGCCGGTGCCACGGAGCGCGAGGTCACCGAGGTCGACACCCACGCCACCGAGGCGTACCGCCGCGGTCTCGACATCGCGAAGATGTCCGCGTTCGTCGTCCCCGTCGCGAGCATCGTGATGCAGGTCGCGTTCATCGCCGTCCTCGGCGTCGGCGGAGCCCAGGTCGCCGCAGGCACGATCACCATCGCCACGCTCATCACGTTCATCCTGCTGCTCTTCATGATGATCATGCCGCTCGGCCAGGCCATGGGTGCCGCGGTCGCCGTCGCCCAGGCGCTCGGCGCGCTCGGCCGGATCGAGGAGATCCTGCACCTGCCCACCGAGGACCAGGACGACGCGGCCGTCCGCCCCAGCGCCGCGATCGCGACCGACGACGCGATCACCTTCGAACACGTCACGTTCCGGTACGCCCGGTCCGCTGACGCGTCCGGTCCCGACGGCGCGGTCGCGTCCGGTCCGGACGGCGCGGTCGCGTCCGGTGACCGTTCCGACCACCCAGCAGGCCGCGCCCCGGCCGCCGACGCGCCCGACGCCGAGCAGGCGGTGCTGCACGACGTCTCCTTCCGGGTCCGCCGCGGTTCGCGTGTCGCTCTCGTGGGTCCGTCCGGTGCCGGCAAGTCGACGACCCTCGCCCTGATCGAGCGCTTCTACGACCCGACCGACGGGGTGATCCGCCTCGGTGGCATCGACGTCCGTGGCCTCGACCGTGACGAGCTCCGTGCCCAGATCGGGTACGTCGAACAGGACGCCCCCGTGCTGGCCGGCACCATCCGCGCGAACCTGCTGCTCGGGTCGCCGAACGCATCCGAGGACGACTGCGTCCGCGTGCTCGAGGCCGTGAACCTCGGTGACGTCCTGCACCGCGACCCCCGCGGGCTCGACGCCCAGGTGGGCGAGGACGGTGTGATGCTCTCCGGTGGCGAGCGCCAGCGCCTGGCGATCGCCCGTGCGCTGCTCGCCGCTCCCCCGATCCTGCTGCTCGACGAGTCGACCTCGTCGCTCGACGGTGTCAACGAGCAGAAGATGCGTCTGGCGATCGACGCCGTCGCCGAGGACCGCACCCTGCTCGTCATCGCGCACCGGCTGTCGACGGTGGTGGACTCGGACGTCATCGTGGTGCTCGAGCACGGGCGCGTCGTCGGGGTCGGGACGCACTCCGAGCTCGTCGAGTCGACCCCGCTGTACCGCGACCTGGCGAAGCACCAGCTCCTGGTCTGAGGCCGACCCGTCTGCGCGGCCTCCGTCAGACCAGCGCTCCCCCGGGCCGCCCGATGCCCTCGTCCATGTCGCTCTGGTCCACGTGCCCACCGGCGTCGGCGATCTCCGCCAGCGCGGTGGCGCTCCGCCCCGGATCGACGCCGACGACCAGGTCGCGGAGGACGACGACGTCGAGCCCCGCGCGCAGGCCGTCCTGCGCGGTGGCCCGGACGCAGTGGTCGGTCGCGATGCCGACGATCGCGATCTCGTGGACCGCGCGGTCGAACAGCACGTCAGCGAGGTCCTGACCGGTGTCGGTGGTCCCCTCGAACGCCGAGTACGCCGGCTCGCCCTGGCCCTTCATCACGTGCACGTCGATCGGCGCCGTGTCGAGCTCGGGGTGGTACTCCGCCCCCGGCGTCCCGGCGACGCAGTGCACGGGCCAGGTGGTGACGAAGTCCGGTTCGACGCCGACGGCGAAGTGCCCGCCGTTGTCGTCGTCACCGTGGTGCCAGTCGCGCGACCCCACGATCAGGTCGTACTCGTCGCCGTGCCGGGCGAGGAAGGCGGAGATGCGGCCGGCGAGTGCCTGTCCTCCGGTGACGCCCAGCGCCCCGCCCTCGGTGAAGTCGTTCTGCACGTCCACGACGATGAGTGCCCGGGTCATGGACCCATCCAACACGGCCCGGCGTGCCGGTCGGTCGGGGGTCAGCTGTTCGTGAGCCTGTTCCCACAGGTGTACGCGGCCGCCGTCACGGCGTCGAGCGCCGGCAGCGCCGCGGCCCGCGACGACCCGATCGCGTAGAACGCGAAGGTCAGCTTCGTGCCGTCGGCGGCGTCGATGTAGCCGCCGAGCGTGTTGGCACTGTCGATCCACCCGGTCTTCGCGTGCACCTTGCCCCGCGCCACGGCGTTCGCCCCGGTGAAGCGGCTGGACAGCGTGCCGGACTGTCCGGAGACGGGGAGCGACTGCGCCAGGGTGTCGAGGCCCTTCGCACCCGCCGCCACCTGCACCATGAGGTGCGCGACGAAGTCCGGCGACACCGCGTTCGCAGCGCTCTCGCCCGAGCCGTCCTTGATCACGATGCCCGACGGGTCGACCCCGTACGACGACAACGCCTTCTGGTACACGCTCGTCAGCGACGCAGCGGAGCCGCCTGCGCCGGACTCGCGCGAGGAGATGCGGGCGAGCATCTCGGCGAGGGTGTTGTCCGAGTTCGGAATCATCTGCCCGATCAGGGTGGAGACGGGCTGCGAGTCCACCTGGGCGATCGTGGACTGGCTGGTGGTCGCACGCTTGACGATCTGCGCGCTGCCGGCACCGACGACACCGGCGTTCGCGAGGGCGGTGCGGAAGGCGGCACCAGCACGACCCACCGGGTCCTCGGAGCGCGGCGAGGTCGCGGCGCCGGGGTTCGCCCGGTCACCGTCGACCATGAGCGCCGTGACCTCGGGCTGGTACCCGATCGTCCGCTCGCTGACCGGCCAGGTCGGGTCCCAGGCGTCGGCGTCGTTCCAGTAGGTGTCGTCGGTGACGATGGTCGTGACGGGTGCGTCGCCGAGCTTGGCCTTCACCTGCTGCGCGAGCTGGCCGAGGGTCGGGGCGCCGGGGTAGACGGTCGCGCCGCCCGCGGACAGCGTGGCGTCACCGTGGCCGACGATCGCGATCGACCCGTTGCCCTCGTCCGTGACCGTCGTGGGGATGGTGTGGCCGCCGCCGAGGACCGCGAGGGCAGTCGCCGTCGTCAGGGTCTTCATCACGCTGCCGGTCTGGGCAGCGGTGTCGCCCTTCCGCGAGAACAGCATCTCCCCGGTGGCGGCGTTCATCACGTACCCCTCGAAGTCGCCGAGGCCGGACGCCGACGCGGCACTCGCGATCGAGCACGTCCGCAGCGCGCTGGGGCCCGGGGCGTCAGCCGGGACCGTCCGCGGCGGGACGGTGGCCGACGGTGACGGCGCGGCCGAGGCGCTCGTCCGCGCGCTCGGGCTCGTCGACGCCGACGCGACCGGTGCCCGTGCGGCGGTGGGCGCCGTGGCCGATGCGACCGCGACCGCTCCGCCGGACCCGAGCACGAGCACGGCGGCCAGACCGCCGATCACCCAGGGCACGGGCTTGCGGGCGATCGATGCACGGATCGCGGCGAAGGCCCCGCTCAGCCGTGCGGGCACGGACGGTCGGTCGGGTTCGGACGGTTGCTCGGACATCGCAAGCGATCCTACGGAACTGCGGCAGGAGCCTCCAGACCGGTTCCTGCGGTCACCCGCCCGGCTGCCGACGTCACCGCGCGGCGGGGGCCTCGTCCGCGGCGTAGCGGACGCCGACCTGGCGCCGTGCCTCGTCCATCGCGCGCATCACGGCGATGGTGCCGTCGGGCGTCATCGCCGTGGCCTCGTGGTCCCCCGACGTGACCATCGCCTCGAAGGCGCGGACCTCGTGCGCGTAGCCGGTGAGTTCCTCTCGGCTGTCGAACTCCTCGACCACCGCACCGTCGCGGTCCCGGATCCGCCAGGTCGTCGGGGTGTACCAGGTCGCGTCGAGGTCGATCCGGCCGTCGTCGCCGATCACGGACGCCGTGTTCGGGCTCCGCACGTCGAGGGCGAAGTGCACGAGCGACTGCGCGCCGCCGTCGTGGGTCATCACGATGCCCATCTGGGTGTCGACCCCCTGTTCGCTGAGCGTGCCGGCCGCCGCCACGGCAGTCGGCGCACCGAGCACGTCGATCGCGAACGAGATCGGGTAGACGCCGAGGTCGAGGATCGCGCCGCCGCCGAGCGCCGGGTCGTTGAGGCGGTGCGACGGGTCGCTCGGCAGGGCCTGGTGGTGCGACGCCTCGACGATGCGGGGCCGGCCGATGCGCCCCTCGGCGACCACCTGGCGGAGCATCGTCATCTGCGGCAGGAAGCGTGTCCACATCGCCTCCATGACGACGACACCGCGCGCGCGGGCCGCGTCGACGACCCGCTGGGCCTCGTCCGCCGTGATGGTGAAGGCCTTCTCCACGAGCACGTGCTTGCCTGCCTCGATCGCGAGCAGCGCGTCCTCGGCGTGGCGGGAGTGCGGGGTCGCCACGTAGACGGCGTCGACCTCGGGGTCGGCGACGAGGTCCGCGTAGCTGCCGTGTGCGCGCGGGATGCCGAACTCGGTGGCGAACGACTGCGCGCTCTCGCGCGTGCGACTGCCCACCGCGACGAACGCCACCCCCGCACGAGTGCAGTCGCCGACGAAGGACCGGGCGATGCCGCCCGTCCCGATGACTCCCCATCGAACGGTCATGCGGCATGTCTACCAGGTGGCCCTCCACAGCCACGTCCGGTGCGGGACGTCGTCCACGTCATCGCGGACCAGTGGACTACCCGGCTGACTGCCAGCTAGCGTGCTCCTGCGTCCCCCGCTCGGGGGTCGACAACCGAAGATCAGGAAACCCATGCGCCGTATCGCGTCCACGTCCCGGTTCCTCTCCGTCGCGGCTGTCGGGGCCGTGCTCATGATCACCTCGACCGTCGTCGGGGGCGCTCCCGCGTCGGCACACGGCTGGGGTCCACCCGGTCACGGCGCAGACCCGGACGCCGGACTCACCCCACGCACGTCGTTCACGATGGCGCCGGACGGGTCCTCGGGCGCCACGCAGGGCGGTGAGGGCATCCCCAACATCGACTCCGACAAGAAGACCATCGCGACCTACTACGGCGACCCCGGTACGGGTCTGGCCGACCGGACCGACTCGCCGTACATCCGCGAGGTGCGCGCGATCGTCGACCGACAGACACGGCAGCTCCGACAGATCCACGACCGCGCGGTCCGGCACGGTGAGAAGCCGGCGATCGTGCTCGATGCCGACGACACCACGCTGTGGACCTACGACATGGAGGTCGCCGACATGCACTTCGTCTTCGACCCGGCCGAACAGGACGTCTGGGTCCAGGACCAGCGCTTCCCCGCCGTCCCGTCGATGGTCGGCTTCGTGAACACGGCATCGAGCATGGGGTTCACGGTGTTCGGGCTGACCGGACGCAACGACGACCAGAAGGCCGCCACCCTCGCGAACCTGACGAAGGTGGGCTACCAGGGGTTCACGTCGGACGACTTCTTCACGAAGTGGACCGGCAAGGGCGACAGCACCCAGCCCGCCTGGATCACGTGTGCGACGGCGTCCTGCACGACGGTCGAGTACAAGGCGCAGACGCGCAGGCACATCGAGCAGGACCTCGGGTACGACATCACGCTCAACGTCGGCGACCAGTGGAGCGACCTGCAGGGCGGGTTCGCGGACCGCTCGGTCAAGCTGCCGAACCCGACCTACTACCTCCCCTCGACGAACCTGCCCGGAGTGTCGGAACCACGGCTCGCGCCGCGCACCCGGTTCACCATGGCCGCTGACGGTTCCTCGGGCGCGACCCAGGGTGGCGAGGGGATCCCGAACATCGACTCGGTCAAGAAGACGATCGCCACGTACTACGGCGATCCCGGCACCGGCATCGCGGACAAGACCGACTCGCCGTACATCCGCGAGATGCGGTCGATCGTCGCCCGTCAGGCGCCGGTCATCGCCGCGCAGTGCGTCGTCGCCCGGCACCAGCACCGGAACCCGGCGATCGTCCTCGACGCCGACGACACCACGCTGTGGACGTACGACATGGAGGTCGCCGACATGCACTTCGTCTTCGACCCCGCCGAACAGGACGTCTGGGTCCAGGACCAGCGCTTCCCCGCCACCCCCTCCATGACCTCGCTGGCCGGGGTCGCGCAGCGCGCGGGGTGCACGGTGATCGGGCTGACCGGACGCAACGACGACCAGAAGGCCGCGACGATCGCGAACCTGCAGAAGGTGGGCTACCCACAGATCACCGCCGAGCAGCGCGGGACCCAGACCTACTACACGAAGTGGACGGGCATCGGCGCCTCCCAGCAGCCTGCGTACATCACGTGCGCGTCCGCGAAGTGCACCACGGTCGAGTACAAGGCGCAGACGCGGGCGCACATCGAGACACCGAGCGGGGGACGGTACGACATCGTCGCGAACGTGGGTGACCAGTACAGCGACCTGCTGGGCGGCTCGGCCGACCGGGCGGTGAAGCTGCCGAACCCCACGTACTACCTGCCGTGAGCGCGTAGCGTCGCAACGACCAGGGGTCGTACCGGACTGGAGGCCCGTGGCCGACCGCCACGGGCCTCCAGTCCGGCCCCGGTCCGGTCAGGAGCCACGGCACGGCACCCGGCCGGTTCCGCTCCGTGCCCTGCACGGGACTCGCGAGGAGGCGCCGACTGTGGACGAACCAGAACCGTGGTGGACCGGAGCGGTGGTCTACCAGGTCTACCCGCGCAGCTTCGCGGACGGCAACGGCGACGGGATCGGGGACCTCGCCGGGCTCCGGCGTCGCCTGGACCACATCGCCGACCTCGGTGTCGACGTCGTCTGGCTGTCGCCCGTGTACCGGTCCCCGCAGGCGGACAACGGCTACGACATCAGCGACTACGAGGACATCGACCCGCTGTTCGGCACCCTGGACGAGTTCGACGCGCTGCTGGTCGAGGTGCACCGCCACGGCATGAAGGTGGTGATGGACCTCGTCGTCAACCACTCGAGCGACCAGCACCCCTGGTTCCAGGCCGCCAAGCTGTCCCGCACCTGCCCCAAGCACGACTGGTACATCTGGCGCGACCCGGTGGACGGCCACGAACCGAACGAGTGGCGCGCGGCGTTCGGCGGCCCGGCGTGGTCGTGGGACCCCGGTACCGGTCAGTACTACCTCCACATGTTCACGCCGCAGCAGCCCGACCTGAACTGGGACAACGCGGACATGCGGGACGCCGTGTACACGATGATGAACCACTGGCTCGACCGGGGAGTCGACGGCTTCCGGATGGACGTCATCAACCACATCGCCAAGGACCCGGCGGCACTCGCGGACGGCAGTGCGGCGTACGTCATGCAGCCGCGCATCCACGACCACCTGCAGGAGATGCACGAACGCGTGTTCGCCGGTCGTGACGCGCTGCTGACGGTCGGTGAGATGCCGGGCGTGACCGTCGAGGACGCGGTCCTGTTCACGGACCCCGAACGGCACGAGCTCGACATGGTGTTCCAGTTCGAGCACGTCGGGCTCGATCACGGACCGACGTCCAAGTTCGACAACGAGCCGTTCGACCTGGTGGCGCTCAAGGCCTCGCTCGCACGCTGGCAGACCGGCCTGGCCGACACCGGGTGGAACTCGCTGTACCTGGCCAACCACGACCAGCCGCGTCCGGTGTCCCGCTTCGGCGCCGCTGCCGTCGCCGCCGCGCACGGGTTCCGGGCCGACCCCTTCGACCTGCGCTACGAGTCGGCGACCCTGCTCGCGACGGTCCTCCACCTGCACCGCGGGACGCCCTACCTGTACCAGGGCGACGAGATCGGCATGCTGAACGCGGGGTTCACCGCCATCGACGAGTACCGCGACATCGAGTCGCTCAACTGGTTCCGGGGCGTCGTCGGGCGGGGCATGCCCGTCGACGACGCACTCCAGGCGCTGGCGGTCCGCAGCCGTGACAACGCCCGCACGCCGATCCCGTGGGACGACGCGACGCCGGCCGGCGGGTTCTCGGACGTCGAACCGTGGATCGGCATGGGCCAGGGCTGGCCGCGGGTCACCGTCGCGTCGGACCGAGCCGCCGGGGAGCGCTCGGTGTACGAGCACCACCGCAGGCTGATCGCGCTGCGACATGACTCCAGGACCGTCCGCGTCGGCGACTTCACCCTGCTCGAGGCGGACCACGCGGCGCTGTGGGCGTTCACCCGGTCGCTCGAGGACGCCGCGGAGCCGGGGCTGGTCGTCGTGGCGAACCTGTCCTCCTCGAGGATGACGCTGCCCGACGCCGTCGCGGAGCGTCTCGGTCGCTGCGTGCTGGGGAACCTCGGCGTCCCCGCACCGGACGACGCCCGATCACTGCAGCCCTGGGAGGCGCGGGTGCACGAGGACCTGGGCTGACGTCGCACCGCTGATCTCACCCTCGCGGGGGAGGTTCCCGAGGTGAGCGCTGCCGTACCGTGGCGCCGTGATCGAAGTCGACCATCTCTCCAAACGATACGGTCCGAAGCTCGCCGTCGACGACGTCTCCTTCGTCGTCCGACCGGGCAGCGTGACCGGCTTCCTCGGGCCGAACGGCGCCGGGAAGTCCACCACGATGCGCATGATCATGGGACTCGACCGGCCCACCTCCGGACGCGCCACCGTGAACGGGCAGCCGTACCAGGCACTCCGCGACCCCCTGCGCCAGGTCGGAGCGCTGCTCGAGGCCAAGGCGGTGCACACCGGGCGGAGCGCCTACAACCACCTGCTGTCGCTCGCGGCGACCCACGGGATCCCGAAGTCCCGCGTGCACGAGGTCATCGACATGACCGGGCTGGAGTCCGTCGCACGCAAACGCGTGGGCGGGTTCTCGCTGGGCATGGGACAGCGGCTCGGCATCGCCGCGGCGTTGATCGGCGACCCACGGACGCTCATCCTCGACGAACCGGTCAACGGCCTCGACCCGGACGGCGTGCTGTGGGTCCGGCAGCTCGCCCGGCGTCTGGCCGCCGACGGCCGCACCGTCTTCCTGTCGAGCCACCTGATGAGCGAGATGGCGCAGACGGCTGACCGCGTGGTCGTGCTCGGCCGGGGCCGGGTCCTGGCCGACGCTCCCATCGCCGAGTTCGTCGCCGGCTCGGACGGCGGCGGTGGGACGCGTGTCGTCGTCCGCACGCCGACGCCGGACCGGTTGTTCCCGGCGATCGGTGCCGCCGCCACCGCGGTCACACCGCGCGACGACGGGTCGTTCCTGGTCGTCGGTCCCGACGCCCCGACGATCGGCGCGATCGCCGCCCAGGCGGGGATCGTCCTGCACGAGCTCACCCCGGTGGGCGCCAGCCTCGAGGAGGCCTACATGGCCCTGACCCGCGACGACGTCGAGTACCGATCGGAGGGCACCCGATGACCACGACCGCCACGATCCCGCCCGACGCCCGCCTGTCCTTCCCCCGGCTGGTCCGCAGCGAGTGGATCAAGCTCCGCAGCATCCGGTCCACCGTGTGGTGCTACGGCGCGCTCGTCGTCCTGACGATCGCCATGGCCGTGCTGCTCGGTGCGCTGGTCAACCGGGGCGGCACCGCGCTGCCCACCGACGCGGCGAACGCGCAGATCGTGAACATCAACACCGCCGGGGTGTCCATCACGGCGCTCGTCGTCGGGGTCCTGGGCGTGCTCATCATCACCGGTGAGTACGGCACCGGGCAGATCCGGTCGACCTTCACCGCCGACCCCCGCCGCATCGGCGTGGTCCTCGCCAAGGCCTGTGTCCTCGCCGCGACGACGTTCCTGGTCAGTGCCGTGTCGACCTGGATCGGCGTCGCAGTGTCGACCGCGCTGCAGGCGACCAACGACGTCCACCCGCACCTCAGCGACCCCGCCGTGGTCCTGCCGATCCTCGGCTCGTCCGTCTACGTCACCCTGCTCGCCCTGCTGGCGTACGGGATCGGGCTGCTCGTCCGCTCCAGCGCCGGTGGGATCGCGATCACGCTCGGCATCCTGCTCGTGCTGCCGGTCATCCTGTCGGTCTTCGCCAGCCTGACGAACGCGCAGTGGATCCTCGACGTGGCGAACCTGCTGCCGTCGCAGGCCGGCGGCAAGCTGTTCACGTACTCCCCTCCGGGCGTGCCCGCGGCGGCGCAGACCGGGCTCGTGCTCAACGGCTGGGGCGGCTTCGGGGTCCTGGCTGCCGAGGTCGTTGCCGTCGGGGCGCTGGCGGTCGCCGTCGCGCGGAGTCGGGACGTGTGATCGTCGGGCATCGCGTGGCGCGATCGGAGTGATCGGGTGCCGATTCCGGAACGAGGAAAACCCCCGGGAGACCGGGGGTTTTCCTCGTTGCTTCGTGGAGCCGCCTGTCGGAATCGAACCGACGACCTATTCATTACGAGTGAATCGCTCTACCGACTGAGCTAAGGCGGCGGACGCTCCGGAGACCGGAGCGGCACGGGTCACGACTATACAGGTTCAGACGAGCGAGCGCGAAACGAGCGACCCGAGCTCGTCGAAGGAGCGCTGCAGGTCGTCCACCAGGTGCGACTGCGCGGGCGATTCGGACCACTCCCACCACGCGTGTCGGAGGGTCGCCAACGACACCAGCGACGCCAGTCGAGCGCGGCGGTGCAGGGACGCCTGGTCCTCGGTGACGGTCGGGTCGTCATGGGTCATGCGCCGGGCGATCACCGTCTCGAGTTCGGCCTGGAACTCCTTCATCGAGGCCATCCGCTGGCTGAAGAGCTCGGGATTGGCGCGCAGCACCTGCTGGCGCTCGGTGATCAGCCCGCGCTCCTCGATCAGTTCCCGCGCCGAGTGCACCAGGAGCGCCCCGACGTCGCCGAGCAGTTCACCCGTCGGGCCGCCGGCGACGAACGCGTCGAGGGCCTGGTCGTCCGGCAGGGTGGGGTCGTCCCCCAGGATCGCCTGTTCCTTGCTCGGGAAGTAGTTGAAGAACGTGCGCGGAGAGATGTCCGCGCGGCGCGAGACCTCGTCCACGGTGACCGCGGCCAGGCCGTCCTCGATCGCGATGCGGAGGGCGGCCTGCTGGATGGCGAGTCGGGTGGCGCGTCGCTTCCGTTCACGCAGGCCGGGTTCTGCATCGGGCATGGGCTGATTGTCCCATGTCGGACCGGCTGGGCGGACCGACCTCGGACTGCTCTCAGCGGAGGGCCCGGACGACCGTCACCAGGAGCGCTTCGAGTGCCAGGAGTGCGGCGACGTTGGCCGCGATCCGCGTTCGGGCGAGCGCGACGGCGTCGAGGACCTCGAGCGCGGCCGCCGGCGGGACCGAGTCGAGCGCGCGGTCGAGGTCGTCCTGCATCGCCAGGTTCACGGGTTCACCCGGCGCCCCGAGCCCCATGAGCAGCAGGTCCCGGTAGAGCGAGGACACATCGACGAGGATGCGGTCGAGGCCGTCCCGCAGGCTGCGCGTCGCCCGGCGCTTCTGGTCGTCCTCCATCGCACGGAGCTGCGACCGGAGCGCCGGCGGGACGGTGCCCCCGGGTTCGACACCGAGCGAGCGGAGGGCGGCATCGCGTTCCTCGGCATCGCGCTCGAGCGTGATGGCCTTGGCGTCCTCGTCGGCGACGGCGAGGAGCTCCGCTGCCGCGGTGACCGCGTCGCCGACGCCCCGGATGCGGAGCACGGTCTGCAGCGTGCGACGGCGACGGTCGCGCGCGTCGGCACTCGTCGCGAGGCGCTGCGCCATGCCGATGTGGCTCTGCGCCTGGCGAGCCGCGTCGAGCGCCAGGTCGCGGTCGACGCCGTTGCGCGCCACCAGGAGGTCGGCGACGGCCTCGATGCCCGGGACACGGAGCCGCACCGAACGGACGCGGGACCGGATCGTCGGCAGCAGGTCGGCTTCACTCGGGGCGCAGAGGATCCACACGGTGCGCTCCGGGGGTTCCTCGAGCGCCTTGAGCAACAGGTTCGATGTGCGCTCGGTCATGCGGTCGGCGTCCTCGATCACGACGACGCGCCACCGACCCACCGAGTGCGAGTAGTACGACGAGGTGACGAGCTGGCGGATCTCGTCGATGGTGATGATGACGCGCTGCGTCGTGAGGACGGCGACGTCCGGGTGCGTGTGCGCGGTGATCTGCCGGAGCGTGTGGTCGTCGTCGGGCCCGGAGCCGACGAGCGCCGCGGCGAAGGCGGTCGCCACGTTGGACCTGCCCGATCCGGGCGGACCGGTGATGAGCCACGAGTGGGTCATGCCGCCGGTGCCGTCGGGCGACTCGGCGGCGTTCCGCAGCGCGGCCACCGCTTCTTCCTGCCCGGTCAGGCCGTCCCAGACGCTCACAGCGCCATCTTCGCAGCGACCACCGTCACGGAGCGATCCCGACCAACGGGCCGATGCCGGCGCGGATCGCTGCCTGCACCTGGTCGCTCGGGGCGGCCGCGTCGACCACCAGGAACCGGTCGGGTTCGGCGGCTGCCATCTCCAGGAACGCCTGGCGGACGGTCTCGTGGAACGCCGCGGCCTCGGACTCGAGTCGGTCGAACGTGTCGCCCCGCGCCGCGGCGACGCGAGTGCGCCCCACGGTCACGTCGAGGTCCAACAGCACTGTCGCATCCGGCACGAGCCCGTCGGCGGCCCAGTCGGAGACGCTGCGGACCTGGTCGGCGCCGAGGCCGCGCGCGACACCTTGGTAGGCGACCGAGGAGTCGATGTAGCGGTCCTGCAACACGATGTCGCCCCGGGCCATCGCCGGTCGGACCACGGTCTCGACGTGGTGGGCGCGGTCGGCGGCGTACAGCAGGGCCTCGGCACGCGGAGCGACGTGTCCGCGCTCGTGCAGGACGATCTCGCGGACCCGCAGCCCGAGGTCGGTGCCCCCGGGTTCCCTGGTCCGGACGACCGTTCTGCCGTGCGAACCGAGCCACGTCGCGAGCAGCTCCGCCTGGGTGGTCTTGCCTGCGCCGTCGCCGCCCTCGAGCGTGATGAAGCGACCGGTCACTTCTTCTTGGCCGGTGCGCGTCGGGCGGCGGGCTTCTTCTTGACCGGCCCCTTGGCTCGCTTGTCCGCGAGCAGCTGGACGGCGCGCTCGAAGTCCACGGACTCGACCTCTTCGCCGCGCGGGATCGTGGCGTTCGTCTCGCCGTCGGTGACGTACGGCCCGAATCGGCCGTCCTTCATCTTGATCGGCTTGCCCGACACCGGGTCCGCTTCGAACTCCTTGAGGGACGCACTCGCGGCCCGCTTGGCGCCGTACTTGGGCTGGGCGAAGATCTCGAGCGCTCCGGCGAGGTCGACGTCGAAGATCGCGTCCTCGCTCGGCAGCGTGCGGGTGTCCGTCCCCTTCTTCAGGTACGGCCCGTACCGGCCGTTCTGCGCCGTGATCTCGTCACCGGACTCCGGGTCGGCACCGACCGTCCTGGGCAGGGACAGGAGCTTCAGCGCGGTCTCGAGGTCCACGCTCTGCGGGTCCATCGACTTGAACAGCGACGCGGTGCGCTCCTTCGGAGCAGCAGCCTTCTTGGCGGGCTTCTTGGCCTTGGTCGCGGTCGCCGTCGTGCCGGCGGCGGCCTTCTTCGCAGCGGCGGTCTTCGTCGCAGCGGCGGTCTTCGTCGCGACGGGCTCCGGCTCGGCAGGGGTCTCGATGACCTCTCCCGTGGCGGGGTCCACCTGGGGCTCGGGCGTGCGCTCGGTCACGTACGGACCGAAGCGGCCGTCCTTCGCCAGGACCTCTTTCCCCGTCTCCGGGTTGATCCCCACCACGCGGTCGCCGACGACCGGGGCCTCGACGAGTTCGCGTGCCTTGTCCGCCGTGAGCTCGTCGGGGGCGAGGTCCTCGGGCACGTTGACGCGGCGGGGCTTCTCCGGGTCGTCGCTCGGCGTCTCGATGTACGGGCCGTACCGACCGATGCGGAGGGTCAGCCCGGGCGAGAGCTCGACGGAGTTGATCTCCCTGGCGTCGATCTCGCCGAGGTTGTCGATGACCGTGCGGAGTCCGCGCTGGTCGCCGCCACCGAAGTAGAAGCCCTTGAGCCAGTCGACGCGGTCGGCCTCGCCGTTGGCGATCCGGTCCAGGTCGTTCTCCATCTCGGCCGTGAAGTCGTACTGCACGAGGTCGCCGAAGTAGTCCTCGAGCAACCGGACCACGCTGAACGCGATCCAGTTCGGGACGAGCGACGTGCCGCGCGGTGTGACGTACCCGCGGTCGACGATCGTCGAGATGATCGCCGCGTAGGTGGAGGGACGCCCGATGCCGAGCTCCTCGAGCGTCTTGACCAGGCTGGCCTCGGTGTAGCGCGGCGGAGCGGAGGTGTCGTGGCCCTTGGCCTCGACCTCGTCGACACCGAGGTGGTCGCCTTCGGCCATCGCCGGGAGCTTGGCGTCCGCGGCGTTCGCCGACGCGTCGTGACGCTCTTCGTCGCGGCCCTCTTCGTAGGCGTTGAGGAAGCCGCGGAACGTGATGACGGTGCCGGACGCGGTGAACTCCACGTCCGTGCCCTGCGCCGTGGACGCGAGGCCCTCGACGGGCTCGGCGGAGGTGATCCCGAGGACGACCGACGCGGTCGAGCCCTTGGCGTCCGCCATCTGCGAGGCGACGGTCCGCTTCCAGATGAGGTCGTAGAGCTTCCAGTCGTTGCCGCGGAGGACCTTCTCCATCTGCGACGGCGTCCGGAACACGTCACCGGCGGGACGGATCGCCTCGTGCGCCTCCTGGGCGTTCTTGCTCTTGCCGGCGTAGCTGCGCGGCTTGTCCGGGATCGTGTCCCCGCCGTAGAGCTCGGAGGCCTGCTTGCGAGCGGCGGAGACGGCCTGCTGCGAGAGCGACGCGGAGTCGGTTCGCATGTAGGTGATGTGGCCGTTCTCGTAGAGCGACTGCGCGACGCTCATCGTCTGTCGCGCGGAGAACCGGAGCTTGCGCGCGGCTTCCTGCTGCAGGGTCGACGTGGTGAAGGGCGCGGCTGGTCGACGTGTGTAGGGCTTCGAGTCGACGCTGCGCACGACCGCGTCCCCGGCACGCTCGAGCACGGCGGTGAGGGCGGTGGCGGAGGCCTCGTCGAGCCGCACGGCGTCGGAGGTGGTGACACCCCGGTCGTCGAAGTCGCGGCCGGAGGCGACGCGGGTGCCGTGGATCCGGGCGAGCTTGGCCGTGAAGGCACTGTCGCCGGCCTTCTCGAACCGGGCGGTCAGGTCCCAGTAGTTGGCGGAGACGAACGCCAGGCGCTCGCGCTCACGGTCGACGACGAGACGCGTCGCGGCGGACTGCACGCGGCCGGCGGACAGGCCGGGTCCGACCTTGCGCCACAGGACGGGTGAGACCTCGAAGCCGTAGAGACGGTCGAGGATGCGGCGGGTCTCCTGCGCGTCGACGAGCGCGGTGTCGAGTTCGCGGGTGGCTTCCTGCGCCCGCTGGATCGCTTCCTTGGTGATCTCGTGGAACACCATCCGCTTCACGGGGACCTTCGGCTTCAACACCTGGAGCAGGTGCCACGCAATGGCCTCGCCCTCGCGGTCCTCATCAGTTGCGAGGTAGAGCTCGTCGGCGTCCTTCAGGGCGCGCTTGAGGTCGGCGACGGTCTTCTTCTTGGCGTCGGAGACGACGTAGTACGGCTCAAAGCCGTTGTCGACGTCGACCGAGAACTTGCCGACCGACCCCTTCTTCAGCTCGGCGGGGAGGTTCTTGGGCTCGATGAGGTCACGGATGTGCCCGACTGACGCCTGGACCTCGTATCCGTCACCGAGGTATTGCGCGATCGTCTTCGCCTTCGCGGGGCTCTCGACGATCACGAGCTTCTTCGTGCCTGGCACGTGACTCCTTGATCGATGGTGCTGTCGGCCCTGGGACGCGGACGCGTCCGGGTCGACCGGGACATCGATGACCGGCGGGCCGACAGGCACACCATACACACAGTGCCGGGGATGCCTGCCGGACGAGGTCATCGCTGACGGTGCGGCGTGGGAGGGGCGGGACCGGCCACCGCGTCCGCGTCGACCGCGAACGGTCCGGAGTGGACCGTGACGGCCACCCGGACCACGCCACTCGCGGTCTCGCAGGACGCGAGGACCGCTCCGGAGGCGGTGACCGCGGTGTCGGCGACAGCGCAGGGGCCCCCCGGGACGAGGCCGACGAGTGCCGCGGCACCGGAGAGCGCCCCCGCGTCGGCAGCACCCTGTGCCCGGACCGTGCCGCCCCGGACGGCGGCCGCGGTCACCAGGGCGCTGACGAGCGCGAGCACCACCGCGACGACCGCGACCATCACCACGGTGGCCGAGCCCCGGTCACCGCGGCCGCCGGTGCTCACCCGCCGCCGTTCGCGGCGCACGCGTCGCCCCGCAGGACCACCGGCAGCGGCCCGGCGGGCTGCCGTTCGACCCGGACGCACACCAGGCCGTCACGGTGGGTTACGGCGCTGGACGTCCCGGTGCCGAGACCCGCGAGCGCCGCCTGCCCGGTGGCGGCGTCGCCGCGCCCGATCGCTCGCGACGCGGTGGCCGCTGCGAGCTGCAGTCGCCCCTGGGTGTCGACGAGGAGGACCCCCGCGACGGCGACCGTGACGACCACCGCGACGACGGGGAGCGCGAGTGCGAACTCGACGGTCACCGCCCCGCGGTCACAGCGAGAGCGCACCGCGGACGAGGTCGGTCAGGATCGACTGGACCTCGCCGGAGCGCATCACGGCGACGAGGACGCCGGCAAACGCGACCGCCGCGAGGATGACGACCGCGTACTCCGCCGTCGCCGACCCCCGGTCGTCAGCACGCAGGGCGTCCGCACCGGGCTCGTCGGCGCGGAGTTCGTCGGCGCGCAGTTCGTCGGCGCAGAGTTCGTCCGCACCGGGCTCGTCGAGACGTTGTTCGTCGACACGGGACGGATCGGTGCGGTGCTGTGTGGACAGTGTCATGGTGTGGGTCCCTTCTCGGTGGTGCTCCGAGCCTGGCGCGATCGCCTCGCCGACGGGCCCCACTCGGCCCGGTTGTGGACGCTTCACCCGAGCCCGGCGACGGTGGAGGAGAGGAGTGCGACCACGACCGGCACCACCCCGACCAGGACGAACGCCGGCAGGACGCACACCCCGAGCGGCACGACGAGTCGGACGCCCAGGCGCTCTGCATCCGCCAGCGACGCGGCTGCCGCGTCCTCGCGCAGGTCCTCGGCCGCCGAACGGAGGAGCGCCGCCGCGGGCACGCCGGCACGTCGGGCGAGTGTCAGTGTCTCGGACAGGCGGGCCTGCTCCTCCGGGTCCGTCGGCCGGTCCCCCACCGCCGCGCGCACGACGTCGCCCGCTCCGGACCACGAACCGCCGCCGGAGAGCGCGACCGCCCAGACGTCGAGCAGCACGCCCGGGATCCGCCCGTCGGGCTCCACGGCGCGCACCAGCCGCCGCGACCACGCGCTGCCGGTGCCGACCAGGCACGCCGCCGTGACCAGGGACGCCCAACCGACCGGGGAGCCGACGAGCACGCCCAGCGTGTCCACACCCCACAGCGAGGCGAGCACGACGCCCAGCACCGGGAGCGCGAGCACCACGTTCGCGCTCGTGCGGGGTCCGGCGAGCGCGACGCGGACCGCGCGGTCACCGGCGGCGGTGCGCCGCAGCGCCTCGGCCAATGCGCGCAGGGTGGGGGCGACCGGCGCCCCGGTGCGATCCGCCACCGCGACCACGACCCGCACGTCGTCCGCGGCAGCCGAGCCACGAGCGGTCGCGCGAGCACCCAGCCCTGCACCAGCGCCAGCGCCAGAAACGGCACCAGCACCAGCACCAGCACCAGCACCAGCACCAGCACCAGCACCCACCCTCGCACCCGCACCCGCACCCGCACCCGCCACACCGTCGCCCCGGCCCTCGACGAGCGCCCACGCCCGCGCCGGAGCGGCCCCCGCGGTCACCAGCGTCGCGACCCGGTCGAGCACCCGCGCGGTCCGGACCGGGTCGAACCCGGCGGGCGCGCTCACCCGCGGCGAGTGGTCGACGTCGCTCCCCCGGTCACACAGTCGACCGCGAGCCGACCACCCCGGTCGAGACGCAGCTGCCCCGCCGCCCCGAGTCGGCGTACCCCGCGACGGCGTTCGACGTGGAGGACCAGGTCGAAGGCGCTGACGGCCTGGCGCGCCAGCACGGTGGGCTCGAGCCCCGCCAGTCCCCCGAGCGCCTCGAGCCGCGCGGGGACGTCGTCGAGACCGTTGGCGTGCACGGTCCCCGCACCCCCGTCGTGCCCGGTGTTGAGCGCCGACATGAGCTCGCGCACCTCGGCCCCGCGGCACTCGCCCACGACGAGTCGGTCCGGACGCATGCGGAGCGCCTCGCGCACGAGCCGGTCGAGGCCGAGCGCCCCGGCGCCCTCCGCGTTGGCCTGGCGCGCCTCGAGTGCGACGACGTGCGGGTGGTCGACGCGGAGCTCGGCGACGTCCTCGACCGTCACGATGCGTTCGCCGTGCGGGACCCGGGCGAGCATGGCGCCGAGCAGGGTGGTCTTGCCGCTGCCGGTCGCCCCGGAGACCAGCACGTTCCGCCGCAGGCGCACGGCGTCCTCCACGACCCGACGCGGGACCCGGTCGAACGTGTGCGACCGATCCAGGTCGTCGAGCGTCGGTCGGCGGCCGCGGGGCAGTCGGATCGAGATCGCCGTGCCCCCGACCGCGACCGGCGCGAGCACGACGTGGACGCGGATGCCGTCCCCGTGTCGGACGTCGGCCACCGGGGTCGTCTCGTCGACGTGCCGACCGCCCGCCGCGACCAGGCTCGTCGCGAGCTCGCGGGTGCGCCGTTCGTCCAGACGGGTGCCGGTCCGGACCAGCCCGGCCCCGCGGTCGACCCACACCCCGGCGCCGCCCTGGACGAGCACGTCCGTGACCGTGTCGTCGTGCACCAGTGGTGCGAGTTCCTCGAACACCAGCGGGTCGGGTCCGGACCGGATCCGGGTGGGAGTGGCCTGGCCGGGGAGGAACAGTGCGGGATCGGCGCGATGACGGTGCATCTGCGGCACGCTAGGGCGCATCGTCCTGCATCCCGAGCCTGGTCCTGCCGTTGTGGACGGTTTGCGTCGTCCCCAGCAGTGCGCGCTTTTGTACCCCGTTCAGTCGCGGCGTACCCCGCCGAGTGCCGCTCGGCACGGTGCCGCCGGATCGCCGCCGGTGGGGCGGGAGGAGGACCGCCGACCCGGCGCGAGGGCGCCCACGACCCGATGCGGCGGTGGGCGCCGACGTGGACCGTTCTGTCCATGGTTCCGCGGCACGGTGCGGATCGACGGGGTCGTGAGGACCGGAACGCTCGACGACACGTGTCGGGCGCATCCGGGAAAAAGAAGAGGCGGCACCGGTTGGGGGGAACAGGTGCCGCCAGGACAACGGAGGATTGGGGGGAATCCGATCCGATGCCGCCGGGAACGAGCCCAGCGAGATCGAGTGTACCCCAAGACTCGCGCACTCGGGCAACCTCGACGCGCCGCTGTGCGTCGACCGGCTTGTGCACCGCACACGCCCGCGCGGTCCCGGGCATCGGTGCCCTCGCGTCCGGGGGTAGTCTCCGACTGCACGAGGACGCAACGACGCGAAAGGACATCGATGTCCACTCCGACCCAGGTCGACCCCCGCAACGACGACGCAGCAGCCGGCCCGACCGACGCCGCAGCCGATACCGAGCGGACCTTCCCCCCGTCTCCCGAGTTCGTCGCCGACGCCGTCGCGCACGAGGACCTGCACGACGCCGCGCGCTCCGACCGCCCGGCGTTCTGGGGCGAGCAGGCGCGGACGCTGCTGGACTGGCGGACCCCGTTCACGCAGACCCTGGACTGGTCCGGGGCCCCCTTCGCGACGTGGTTCGCGGACGGCACGCTCAACGTCGCGGAGAACTGCCTGGACCGCCACGTCCGAGCGGGCAACGGGGACCGGGTCGCGATCCACTTCGAGGGCGCTCCCGGCGACACCCGTCGCATCACGTACGCCGAGCTCACCGCCGACGTGCAACGCGCTGCGAACATGCTGACCGACCTGGGCGTCACGCAGGGTGACCGCGTCGTCGTCTACATGCCGCTCATCCCCGAGGCCGTCGTGACGATGCTCGCCGTGGCCCGCATCGGTGCCGTGCACTCGGTCGTCTTCGGCGGGTTCAGCGCCGAGAGCCTCCGCGCCCGCATCGAGGACGCCGGCGCGAAGCTCGTGGTCACCGCCGACGGCGGCTGGCGCCGCGGGGCCGTCGCCCCGCTGAAGCCGGCGGTCGACGAAGCACTGGCGGGCGAGGGCACCGACAGCGTGGAGCACGTGCTGGTCGTCCGTCGCGGCGGCAACGAGGTCGCGTGGGACGACGCGCGTGACCTGTGGTGGCACGACGTGTTCGCCACCGCCGACGCGCACCACGACGCGCGGGCCTTCCCGGCCGAGAACCCGCTGTTCATCCTGTACACCTCGGGCACGACCGGGAAGCCGAAGGGCATCGTGCACACGTCCGGCGGCTACCTGACGCAGGCCACGTACACGCACCGCAACGTCTTCGACATCCACCCCGACAAGGACGTGTACTGGTGCACGGCCGACATCGGGTGGATCACCGGGCACACGTACGTCGTCTACGGCCCGCTGGCGAACGGCGTCACCCAGGTGCTCTACGAGGGCACGCCGGACGAGCCGCAGCCCGGTCGGTGGTGGGACATCGTCGACTCCTACGGCGTCACCGTCCTCTACACCGCCCCGACCGCCGTCCGCGCGGCGATGAAGGGCGGCCGCCAGGTCCCCGACTCCCGCAGCCTCGACAGCCTCCGCCTGCTCGGCAGCGTCGGTGAGCCGATCAACCCGGAGGCATGGCACTGGTTCCGCCAGGTCATCGGCCACGACCGCACCCCGATCGTCGACACGTGGTGGCAGACCGAGACCGGCGCGATCATGATCTCCGCCCTGCCCGGCGTCACGAAGCTGAAGCCCGGTGCCGCCCAGACGCCGCTGCCCGGCATCGTCGCCGAGATCGTCGACGAGGACGGCCACCGCGCCGACCCGGGCGAGAGCGGCTACCTCACCATCACCGAACCGTGGCCGTCCATGGCCCGCGGCATCTGGAACGACCCGGACCGGTTCGTCGAGACGTACTGGGACCGCTTCCCCGGCCGCTACTTCGCCGGTGACGGCGCACGCCTCGACGGCCAGGGCGACATCTGGGTGCAGGGCCGGGTCGACGACGTGATGAACGTCTCGGGGCACCGGCTCTCGACGGCCGAGATCGAGTCGGCACTCGTCGGCCACGAGGGCGTCGCCGAGGCGGCCGTCGTCGGTGCCGCCGACGAGACCACCGGGCAGGCGATCGTCGCGTTTGTAATTCTGACCACCGAAGCGGCCGACGGTGTCGACCGCGACGCCGTCGCCGCCGAGCTCCGCGCCTGGGTCGGGACCCGGATCGGCGCGATCGCGAAGCCCAAGCAGGTCGTCATCGTGCCGGAGCTGCCGAAGACACGGTCCGGCAAGATCATGCGCCGGCTGCTCCGCGACGCGGCCGAGGGCCGGAAGATCGGTGACACGACCACGCTGGCCGACCCGACGATCATGGCGACCATCACCGACCTGATGTAGACCGCAGAACGCAGGTGGGGCCTCCCGTCCGGATCCGGACTGGGCCCACGCCGCCGGTTCCGGACTGACGCGCCAGCGGCAGGCCGGCCGTGCCGGTGGGGAGAGGCCCCACCTACGTGTGCAGTGTCGGTCACCGCCGTCAGGCGGTCAGCTCCACCACGAGCTCGACCTCGACAGGCGCGTCCAGCGGGAGCACGGCGACGCCCACGGCGCTCCGCGCGTGCACGCCGGCATCGCCGAACACGTCACCGATCAGGGTCGATGCGCCGTTCGCGACGCCGGGCTGCCCGGTGAAGGACGGGTCCGACGCCACGAAGACCGTGACCTTGATGACCCGGGCGACCCGGTCGAGCGACCCGGCGACCGAGGCCACGGCGGCGAGCCCGTTGAGCGCGGCCTGGCGGGCCTGCGCCGTCGCGGTCTCGGCGTCGACGTCCGAGCCGACCTTGCCGGTGACCGGGAGTGCTCCGTCGACGAACGGCAGCTGCCCCGCGGTGTACACGTACTGCCCGGTGACGACCGCCGGCACGTACGCGGCGACGGGGGCAGCGACCGAGGGGATCGTCAGCCCGAGCTCGGCGAGCCGGTCGGAGACGCTCATGCCTGGGCCTTCGGACGCTTCAGGTAGGCGACGAGTCCACCCTCGGGCCCGGTGACGATCTGGACCAGCTCCCAGCCCTCGTCCCCGTAGTTGTTGAGGATGGCGGTGGTGTTGTGGATCATCAGGGGCGTGGTGAAGTACTCCCAGCGAGTCATGCGGTTCCTTGCCAGCCTTTCAGTCGTGGGTGTCGTTTAGGCTGCATCCTATGTCTGCCCAGAAGACGTCTGCCTCGCGGACCAAACCCGTCTCTGCAGTCGGCGCCTTCGTCGGTTTCGTCGGTTTCAGTGTGCTGGCCGGCCTGCTGGTCACCATCGGTGTCACGCCGGCGATCGCGGTCGCCGGTGTCACGACGACCTCGACGATCGGCGTGTTCGAGTCGCTGCCCGAGTACATCGAGATCGGTGACCTCCCGCAGCGCAACGAGGTCCTGGCGTACCAGGGCGGGCAGTCCGTGCACCTGGCGACGGTCTACGACCAGAACCGTCAGGAACTGAGCTTCGACCAGATCAGCGACCAGCTGAAGAACGCGGCCATCGACGGCGAGGACAAGCGCTTCTACGACCACGGCGGTGTCGACATGACCTCGCTCGTGCGTGCCGGTGTCGGCTCGCTCGCGGGCGGCCTCGGCGAGTCCGGTGGTGGGTCCACGCTGACGATGCAGCTGGTCCGCAACATCAAGATGCAGCAGGCCCTCGAGCTCCCGACCGAAGAAGAGCGCAACAAGGCCTACAACGACGCGGTCGAGCAGACCATCCCCCGCAAGCTCGAGGAGATGAAGCTCGCGATCGGCCTGGCGAAGAAGTACTCGCACAAGGAGATCCTGACCGGGTACCTGAACATCGCCTACTTCGGCGACCAGACCTACGGGGTGCAGGCAGCCGCGCAGCACTACTTCAACAAGAACGCCACGGACCTCACGCCGCAAGAGGCCGCATCGATCCTGGCGATCGTGCAGTCGCCCAACACGCGCAACCTGTCCGACCCGAAGTACTACGACGCCAACGTCGCCCGACGCGACGTCATCCTCAAGTCGATGTACGCGCAGAAGCACCTGACCAAGGAGCAGTTCGACTCGGCGATCGCGTCGAAGCCGGCGGACTACGTGCACCTGACGGCACCGAACCAGGGCTGCAAGGCCGCGGCGGGCAACGGGTCGCAGTTCTTCTGCGACTACGCCGTCAAGGTCGTCAAGCAGATGTCGCAGCTCGGCGGCACCGAGAAGGAACGCGGCGTCGCGTGGCGCAACGGCGGGTACACCGTGCAGACCACGCTGAACCTCGACCTCAACGGTCAGCAGAAGGACCTGCTCAACAAGTACGACCCGAACACTGAGACGCGGTTCGCGCTGGGGTCCACGATGAACTCCATCGAAGCGTCCACCGGCCGCATCCTCACGATGGCCCAGAACAAGGACTACGACCAGGCACTGCAAACTGCGCCTACCTCGACGTCAATCAACTACAGCACCGACTTCGACTACGGCGGCTCCGGCGGTTTCCAAACCGGATCAACGTACAAGATCTTCACCCTGCTCGACTGGTTGAAGAACGGCCATGGACTCAACGAGACGGTGAGCGGGACGCCGCGTCTGATGGCGTCCGGCTGGAAGGAATGCGGCGCGCCGTACTACGCAGGCGGTTACACCCCCAAGAACGACAGCCCGGGTGAGAACGGGAACTTCACCGTCGCTCGAGCAACCGCGCTGTCCGTCAACGTCGCGTTCCTGAACATGGCGCAGAAGCTGGATCTCTGCGACATTCGCGACACGGCCAAGTCGCTCGGCGTCCACCGTGCCGACGGCGGCGAGCTCAAGTCGAACCCGACGTCGGTCCTCGGCATCAACGAGATCGCCCCGATGACGATGGCGGCTGCCTACGCCACCATCTCCAACGGCGGCACGTACTGCGCCCCGATCGCGATCGACAACATCACCAACGCGTCGGGCAAGAGCTTGGGCGGCCAGCCCAAGGAGTGCAAGCAGGTCCTCGACCCGAGCGTCGCGGCCACGGCTGCCTATGCGATGCAGGGAACGATCAAGTACGGCACCGCGGTCGGCGCGCAGACGGCCGGCGGCACGCCGATGTTCGCCAAGACGGGGACCACCGACGAAGCCGACCAGATCTGGCTCGTCGGCGGCAGCTCGAAGGTCGCCACGGCGTACTGGCAGGGCAACTGGGACGGCGGCAAGACCAACCTCCGTCACTACTACAGCGGGTCCGGGTACGGCTCTTACGCCAGCAACCGCGCCGACGTCTGGCGCCAGGCGATGACCCCGATCAACACGTACTTCCCCGGCGAAGCGTTCCCCGCGCCGTCGCAGACCGCGATCCGTGGCAACAGCATCGCCGTGCCGAACGTCGCCGGGCAGACCGCCGACCAGGCCCGCTCGGCCATCTCGGCCGCCGGGTTCACCTACGTCGACGGCGGCACGCAGCCGGGCGGTGGCACGGCGGGCACGGTGTCCTCGACCTCCCCCGGGTCCGGGTCGCTGCTCTCGCGTGGCTCGTCGGTGACCGTCTACACGACCGACGGCACGCAGTCCACGGTCCCCGAGGCCGCGGGCCAGTCCGTCGGTGACGCCCGCTCCACGATGAACAACGCCGGGTTCGGCAACGTGGCGGTGGCCGACGCGTTCGAGAAGGGCGACGGCAAGAACCAGTGCACCGTCGCGAGCATCGACCCGGCTCCGGGCACGGCGACCTCGAAGGACACCGGCGTCACGCTCAAGCTCTACGGGGACAAGGACGGCAAGGCGCCGAAGGGCTGCAAGTGACCCGCACCGGTCGCGCCGCCCTCGGTGTCCTCGCCGCGGGCGCCGCTGCCGGCACCGCCGCGGCGGCGTGGGGAACGCTCGTCGAACGCCGCCGTTTCGGCATCCGGTGGGAGACCGTTCCGGTCCTGCCGCCGGGGTCACGTGACGTCGTCGTGCTGCACCTGTCCGACATCCACATGGCGCCGTGGCAGGCCGACAAGCAGCAGTGGCTCCGTGACCTGAGCTTGGTCGAGCCGGACTTCATCGTGAACACCGGCGACAACCTGGGGCACGCGACGGCCAACGCTGCGGTCGAGTACGCCCTCGAGCCGTTCCGGGGCGTCCCGGGGGCGTTCGTGTACGGCTCGAACGACTTCTTCGGACCCTCCCCGCGCAACCCGCTGCGCTACTTCAGCGGGCCGAGTGCCATGCACGCGAAGGCGACCCCAGTCGACCTCGACGTCGAACGGCAGACGGCGTTCTTCGAGTCCCTCGGGTGGCTCGACCTCAACGACCACGCCCGCGCCATCGAGGTCCGGGGATCCCGGTTCGAACTGTTCGGCACCTCCGATGCGCACCGCGACTGGGACCGGCTCGACCTGCTCCCCACCAACGTCGACGAGATGCGTGGCGAGGTCCCCTGGTCCGAGGACGAGGACGGCCCCACACCGGTGTCGATCGGCGTCACGCACGCGCCCTACCGCCGTGTGCTCGACGCCTTCGTCACGCAGGGCGCCGACATCGTGTTCGCCGGCCACACCCACGGTGGCCAGGTGGCGGTCCCGGGTGTCGGCGCACTCGTGACCAACTGCGACCTCCCCCGCGAGTACGCCAGCGGCCTGCACCGGTGGCAGAACAAGACGCACTGGTCGTGGCTCGAGGTCTCGGCGGGGCTCGGCACCTCGATCTACGCACCGGTGCGGTTCGCCGTGCGCCCTGAGGCCGTCGTCGTGACGCTGACAGCGCGCACCGCCTGACCGCCCGGTCCCGCCTGACGGGCCGTTCGGGTGGTCGTGAGCACCCTCGATCATCCGCTAGACTGCTTCAGGTCGCTCCACGGAACGGCCAACACACCGCGGGGTGTGGCGCAGCTTGGTAGCGCGCCTCGTTCGGGACGAGGAGGTCGCAGGTTCAAATCCTGTCACCCCGACACACGAAGGCCCGGATCCACCTGGATCCGGGCCTTCTGCCATGTCCGCACGCCCCCGTGTGTGTCCTCCGACACAGGGCACCCGAGCCGAGGCCGCAGTGCTCCGCTCCCCCGTTACCCTGGCTGGGCCATGGAGATCCCCGAGCCCCTCGCCCCTGTCCTGCAGCGCATCGCCGCGACGTCGCCCGAGCTCGGGGACGACCCCGTGATGGCCGCGAGCTTGTACGAGAACGTCACGTCGATGCTCGCCGATGCACACCGGCACTACGCCGACGGGCTCGAGGCCTCGGTCACGGGCGACCAGCTGCTCGCGGACGAACACCTGGCGACGGGCGCCCTGCACGCCGAGCGGATGCAGCACCCCGCCGGTGCCATGCTCGCCGCCGAGGTGCTGTTCGACGAGTACCTGCCGGTGTTCGTCGACGAGGTCGGCGCCGAGACCCCGGCCGAGCTGCTCCGCGCCGCCAGGGCGCTCCACGCGGGCATCTGGCGGCGCTTCCCCGCCGGGGCCGTCGCCTACACCGAGGCGCTGCGCCAGCGCGTCACGACCGCGAACCTGGACTCCCGCGCGCACATCGCCCGTGACCTGCACGACCGGGTCGCCCACGGCATCCTCGCCGGGCTGCAGCGCATCGACCTGGCCCTGCTCACCGATCCCCCGGCGCCGGAGCGGACGGCGCAGCTCGAGGCCGCGGCCACCCAGCTCCGGCGTGCCCTCGGCGACGTGCAGAACCTGGCGGTCGCCCTGCACGCCCGCGTCGGCGACGACCTGCTCGACGCGGCACTCGCGCGGCACACCGCCGACCTGTTCCCCGACACGGAGCGCGTGACGATCTCCTCACACGGCACGCCGAGCGTGCTCGTCAACTGGCGGGCAGAAGAGGCACTGACGATCCTGCTCGAGGCGCTCACGAACTGGTGGAAGCACGCGCGCGACGCTGCCGTCCGCGTCGTGTTCACCTGGAGCGACGACGCCGTCACCGTCACGGTGGACGACGAAGGCCCCGGCTTCGACCAGGACGTGCTCGCCCAGGGACGGCTCGGGCAGTCGACGATGCGCGAGCGCGCGGCCCTGATCGGCGCACGGCTCGACGTCCGGAGCGCGCCGGGCGCCGGCACCACCGTCACGCTCGTGGTCCCGCAGGGCGCACTGTGACCACCGGGGTGACCCACGTCGCGATCGTCGACGACCACCGCCTCTTCCGCGAGGGCCTGGCGACGCTGCTCGCCGCCGTGCCCACGATCCGTGTCGTCGCGCACGGGGAACGACCGTCCGACGTGCTCGACGGGCTCGAGGTCGCCGCCGTCGACGTGCTGCTGCTCGACGTCGAGCTCGACGGGCCCCCGGCACGCACGACCATCGCGACCGTCCGGCGGAACCACCCGCAGATCGCCGTCGTGGTCCTGACAATGCACCGGGACGCCGTACTACGACGGGCGCTGCTCGACGCCGGTGCGGTGGACTTCGTCACCAAGGACACCCCGAGCCGCGAACTCGTCGAGCGCATCGTCCGCGCCGGCACGCACCCCGGCGGGCCGGTCACCTTCCCCGTCGACGTGGTCACGGACGCGCGGGCGGGCTCACCGCTCAGCGACCGCGAGGTCGAGGTCCTCCGCCTCATCGCGGCGGCACGCTCGAACGCCGAGATCGCAGCCGACCTCGGCCTGGCGGTCGGGACGGTGAAGCGCCACGTCTACAACGTGTTCCGGAAGCTCGACGTCACCAGCCGGGTGGGAGCCGTGGCGACGGCCACGCGACTCGGCCTGCTCAGCTGACCCGAGCCTCCAGGCCGGATCGCCGAACCGACGGCGGGACGGCGCGACGGCGCACAACCGGGACCCGCTCGCACCACGCGATCCCCTGGTTCGAGCGGGTCCCGGTTGTGCGAATCCGATCCGAACCGTGCGTCAGCCGCCTGCGCCAGCCGCCTGCGCCAGCCGCCTGCGCCGGCCGCTTGCGTCAGGCAGCGACGGCGGACCGGACCAGACGAGCCTCGCGGTGCAGCGCCGCGACGACGTCGAGGGCCTGGTGCCGGTAGCGCGCCTGGGCGGCACCGGGGGCGACGATGACGCCGTTCGCACCCGTCGACTCGAGCAGGGCGTTGAGCTTGTCCGCCACCTGGTCCGCGGTGCCGTAGGCCTGTCGCTCGGTGCGCGCAGCGATGAAGCGGCGCTCGAGGTCGCTGAACTCGTAGGCACGGGCCTCGTCCATCGACACCGGCTCGGGCTTGGTGCCCTGTCGCATCCGGATGAACGAGATCATCCCGGGGGCGCTCTGCTCCTCGACGACCCGGGGGTCCTCGTCGGTGACGACCTGCACGCCGATCAGGGCGTTCGGCTCGGAGCGGAAGCGCGACGGGCGGAAGGACTCGCGGTAGAGGGCCAGCGCCGCCTCGGTGTTGTCCGACGCGAAGTGGTGCGCGAACGCGAACGAGATGCCGAGCGCACCGGCGACCTGCGCGCTGTACCCGGACGAACCGAGCAGCCAGAACTCGGGGACGTCCCCGTAGCCGGGGACCGCGCGGATGCGCGAGAGCGGGTTCTCCGCGTCCATGCCCGTGAAGAAGCCGATCAGGTCGGCCAGGCGCTGGGGGAAGTCGTCCACGTCGAGCCGGTCGGTGCGCCGCAGCGCCATCGCCGTCGCACCGTCCGTGCCGGGCGCACGGCCCAGACCGAGGTCGACGCGGTCGCCGTACAGCGCGCGCAGGGTGCCGAACTGCTCAGCGATCACCAGCGGCGCGTGGTTCGGCAGCATGACCCCGCCCGACCCGATGCGGATCGTGCTCGTGGCGGCGCCGACGGCGCTCAGCAGGACCGCGGGTGCCGACGAGGTGATGCCGGGCATCCCGTGGTGCTCGGCGACCCAGAAGCGCTCGTAGCCGGCCTGCTCCGCGTGCACCGCCATGTCGACGGAGCCCTGCAGGGCGTCGGTGTTGGTCTGGCCGTACTCGCGGGTGGCCAGGTCGAGGACGGACAGGTGCACGGAAGCGTCGCTCATGTGGTCGGCAACGCCGCCCGGCACGCGTGCATTCCGAGTCCCCTGCACCGGACGGGAGGCCCGGGTCGGCTCCGTCAGGCCAGGTCGCCGTCGAGTCGGCCGCCGGACTCGGTCAGGCCAGGTCGCCGTCGAGTCGACCGCCGGACTCGGTCAGGTAGCAGTTCGCGCAGAGCGACTCGTACTCGACGTCGACGCCGTCGATCGCGACCTGGGACCCGTCGAACACGAACCGCCCGTCGACCTTGCGGGCGTTGAAGACCGCCTTGCGGCCGCACCGGCAGATCGTCTTGAGCTCTTCGAGGGAGTGCGCGAGCTCGAGGAGTCGCCGGCTGCCGGGGAAGGCCTCCGTGCGGAAGTCGGTGCGGATGCCGTACGCGATCACCGGGACCTCGTCGAGCACAGCGATGCGCAGCAGGTCGTCCACCTGGCGTGGGGTGAGGAACTGGGCCTCGTCGACCAGGACGCAGCTGACCGCCCGGACCATGCCGTCGAGACGGGGCGACTCCGGGTCACGCGCACCCGCCGCGCTCACGGCGGCACGGACGTCGTCGTCGGCGGAGAAGACGATGTCGACCATGCGGGTCACCCCGAGTCGCGACACGATCTCATGGTCGCCCTTGGTGTCGACGGACGGCTTCGCCAGGAGCACCCGGTGACCGCGTTCCTCGTAGTTGTAGGCGGCCTGCAGGAGTCCCGTGCTCTTGCCGCTGTTCATCGCGCCGTAGCGGAAGTAGAGCTTCGCCACTACGCGAGGAAGCCGTCCTCCGCCGCACGACGGATCAGATCGGACTTCTTCGAGGCAGGGCGGCCCACCTTGGCGTACTTCTCGCGGACGCGTCGCAGGTAGGTCTTGGCGGTCTCGTACTGCACGTTCATCTGGCTGGCGACCTCGTTCGTCGAGTAGCCCGACACGTACAGGCGGAGCGCCTCTTCTTCGCCGTGGCTGAGCTTCGGGCGCTGGTGGGCAGC
The DNA here is from genome assembly GCF_001424385.1 of Curtobacterium sp. Leaf183. GTDB lineage: Bacteria > Actinomycetota > Actinomycetes > Actinomycetales > Microbacteriaceae > Curtobacterium. The sequence goes on from NZ_LMPO01000001.1 coordinate 119,576, forward strand.
CGCCCCGGTCGGCAACGGACGCCACTCGCGCTGCGGCGGGGTCTCGCGCGCCACGCCCATGACGTCGCGGGCGACGTCCATCACCTCGCGCATCGGCAGCGACTTCGACAGGAACGCCGCCGCGCCGGCGGCCAGAGCGCGGTCGCGGGACTCGCGGGTGTCGACGCTCGACAGGACGATGACCTTGGCACCGGCGGCACGGCAGGTGCGGACGCGGGCCTCGATCGAGACGGGTTCCTTGAGCTGGAAGTCGAGGAACACCAGGTCGGTCGGGAAGCTGTCGCTGTGGACCATCTCGAGCCAGGTGTGCGCGGTCAGTGCCAGGTCGAAGTCGAACGCGTTGACGGCGATCCAGCTCGACAGGCTGTCCAGCAGCACTTCGTGGTCGTCGAGGATGGCCAGACGCACCCGGCGGGAGCCCGGGTTCGGCAGGGCGGGAGTGCCCTCCGTCAGCCTGTTCGGGTCAGTGCTGGTCATAGGAGAACCTTAGTGCGAGGGAAGAGGGACGGACGGCGACGTCGAGGTCCGGGAACGTGACCCGGAGGACGGCGAAGTAGGGGTCGAAGGTGCGGTGGATGCCGACGTCGGTGTCGGCCACGTCCACGTCGAGCGAGACGAGCACGCGGTTCGTCGGCGGGTCCTGATCGCCGCGGGCGTCGGCGGTGCGGCGGTCGGCTGCACGACGGACCGTGGCGTGGAAGCCGGCGGGGTCGACGGTCGGGGCGCCGAGGACCGCTCGGACCACGGTCCGGACGACGGTGCGCTGGTCGGTGTCGAGCGTGGCGATGAGCCCGTCCGGGTCGTCGACGACAGCGCGTGCTCCGCCGTGGGCACGGACGGCCTGCTCGAACCAGGTGCGGTCGGCGTCGGCGACCATCGCACGACGGATGCCGTCTGCGATCGCCCGTGCTCGGGCGCGGTCGGCGTCCGTGATGGTCTCGCGGGTCCGGAGTTCGGCGAAGAACGGCCCGACGTCGCGCGCGAGGATCGTCGACCGGTCCTCTTCCACGCTGGCGGCGATCCCGTCCCGCTCGGCACGCTCGACCGAGTACGAGCCCGCGCGGATCTGCACGCGCTCGGCCAGCCCGCCGAAGGTCCACGCGAAGACCCCGGCGGCCGCGGTCAGCACGAGCGTCGGCGCGGCCGCCAGGAACGCCGACACGGACACCGGCACACCGTGCGGGAACACCGTCGCGGCGGTCCCCCACGCGGCCGCGTCGACGAGGGCCAGGACCAGGCCGCCGATCACCAGGTCGGCCCAGGGGCGGTACGGCGCCGCCATCACGATGCCCGTCGCGGTGAGCAGGGACATGAAGTCGTTGAGCGCGCTGCGGTCGGGTCCCCACTGTGCCGCGACGCTGGTGACGGCGGCGACGGCGAGCAGCACGACGTGCAGGGCGAACGCCCACCGCGGGAAGGGCGCGCGGAAGGGACTCGACGCCACGAGGACGACCGCGGCCGACGCGGCGAGCAGCAGGACCGTCATCGCGCTCAGCGTGGGGCTGCCCGCGACGTCGCGGTCGAAGACCGAGGTCAGGATCGCCCAGAGGACACCGGCGGCACCGAGGACGACGGCGAGCGGGCGCGACCCCATGGCGCCGAGCGGGTCGTACTGCTGGGCGGTGCGTCCGGTCCCACCGTCCAGGGGTCGACGCGGCACGGCACGGCGTGGGCGCCGTGTGGCGTCCCGACGCTGTCGCGGCCCGGACGGCACCGCAAGGCGAGCGTTCACGGAGTGGCCCCGTCCGCCGCCGCGACGACACCGGTCCGGACCTCGAACGGCACGGTCATCATGACGCTGGTGCCGGTGCCGGGCGACGACCACACCTGGACGTCGCCACCGACGCGACCGACGCGCTCGCGGACCGAGTTGCGGAGTCCCATGCGGTCCGCCCCGGTCTGCTGCTCGTCGAAGCCGCGCCCGTCGTCGACCACCATCACGGTGCAGGCGACGCCGTCGTCGAAGACACTGACCTCGGCGGTGTCCGTGTCGGCGTGCTTGCGGACGTTCGCCAGGCACTGTCCGACCGCTCGGACCAGGGCGTTCAGTGCGGTGGAGTCGAGTCGGCCCATCGCCGCGGCGTCGCCGGTCACCGTCACGTCGAGCCCCTCGGCGCGTTCCTCGGCGAGCATGTGCTCGAAGGCGTCGACCGCCGCGCCGGGATCGGTCGGCGGGGACGGTGCCAACCACTCGGACCCCGTGAGCATCGCGACGTCGGCTTCGACGGTCCGTGCCAGCTGTGCGTCCATCGGTCCGTCGGGGGCGAGCGAGATCGCGCCGAGGTGGTTGAGCACGGTGTCGTGCAGGATCGCCGACGCCTCGAGCTCGACGCCGGCACGGTAGGCGGACACGTGTTCTTCGCGGGCGGAGCGCAGGAGTTCGGGCTGCACGCGCTGGGACTGGGCCGTGGTGCGGCTGGCGACGAGCACGATGGCGATCACGGACGCCAGGGTGACCCAGGCGAGGACGAGCGGGTGTCCGACACCACCGCTCTGGAACGTGGCGATCGCGGTGGCGAGCCGCCCGACGACGAGCCCCGCGATCGACCAGAGGACGACACGGCCGGGGACGGCGCCCGCTCCGCCGACCAGGACCAGCGGCACGACGACGAGCGACAGCAGGTACGAGGACACCCAGGGCACGGGGAGCTCGCGGAGGACGATGACCGAGAACCACCAGGCGCAGGCCCCACCGACGGCCAGGAAGGCCACGGCGGACCGCCACGTGCTGAACTGGACGTGGACGCCGATCATCGCCAGCATCGGCAGGACCGCCACGACGGCGGGCACCACGGCCACGCGGGGGTCGTCGATCCGGAACAGCACCAGGGTGATCACCGCAGCCACCAGCGACCCGATCGCCGCCGCGTGGAACGCCCGCACGGTCGACCACGCGTTCACTCGCGGAGCGAGGTGCGTGGGGATGCCGAGCACGGTGGATCGTCCTTCCGGGAGCCAGGGAGCGCCGCCCTCGATCCAACCACCACGACGGCGGTCGTGTACCCCGGATCGGGTACCGGGAGACGACTGACTCAATGGTACCGGCCTCCACTGACGCTCGATGTCCCCCGAACGCGCTCCGCGGCCCGCACTCCGCGACGTCAGAACAGCGTCGGTCCACCGTTCGAGATCCCGGTGCCGGACGCCGGACGCGACGCCCCCGCCGGCACGAGCGAGCGGGTGCGCAGATCGCGGCGGTCGCGCTGCTGGCGCTCGTCCCACGTGCGGTCAGCGCGCTTGAGCGGCGAGATCCCAGCGGCTCGGTCGCTGCCCGGCCCGGCAGCGGGGTCGGCCGTGAGTCCGTCGCCGACAGGGTCGTTGCCGAGGGGGCCGGCCCCTTGCGAGAACCCCATCGACCCGGTGGCGGGGTCGACCTGGCCGACGCCGACTCCGTGCGCGCGGAGGATCGGCCGGATGCGCTCGGCGAGCCACCGGCGGTAGTCCTTGGGTGCGAAGGTGTTGTCGAGGTACATCGCGCGGTACCGCGGCACCAGGTCGGGGTGCGTCCGCGCCAACCACTCGAGGTACCACGGCTTGACGCCCGGCTTCAGGTGGAGTGCCGAGTACATGACACTCGTCGCCCCGGCCGCGGCGGCGCGACCGATCGCGTCGTCCAGGTGCGCGACCGTGTCGGTGATGTAGGGCAGCACCGGCATCAGGAACACCGAGCACGTCAGCCCGGCGTCGCGGACCGCCCGCACGGTCGCCAGGCGTGCCGCGGTGGTCGGCGTCCCTGGTTCGACCGACTGCTGCAGTTCGTCGTCGTACACGGCGATCGACATCGCCAGGTCGACGGAGACCCGCTCCGAGGCCGCGACCAGCGCCGGGATGTCCCGACGCAGCAGCGTGCCCTTGGTCAGGATACTGAACGGCGTGCCCGAGTCGGCGAGGGCGGCGATGACGTCGGGCATCAACCGGTACTTGCCCTCGGCCCGCTGGTACGGGTCGGTGTTCGTCCCGAGCGCGACCGGGTGACGGTCCCAGGTCGGCTTCGCGAGTTCGCGCCGCAGGACGTCGGCCACGTTGGTCTTCACGACGATCTGCTGGTCGAAGTCCGCGCCGCCGTCGAACTCGAGCCAGGTGTGGGTGGGGCGGGCGAAGCAGTACACACACGCGTGGGAACACCCGCGGTACGGGTTGATCGTCATGCCCCAGGTGCCGCCGTCGATCGCGTTCACGCGGTTGAGCGCGGACTTCGCCAGGACTTCGTGGAAGGTCACGCCGGTGAACTCCGGCGTCGTCACACTGCGGACGAACCCGGTGTTCGACTCGAGCCCCGGGAGCATGTCGTCCCGTGACGCGTCGATCGCCTGCCCGTCCCATCGCATGCCGTCATTCGAACACACGTTCGAACGCGGCGCAAGTGCGATCGGGTGTCAGTGGTGCAGACCCAGGACCTTCGCCGTGTGCGTGAGGGTCTCGTCGGCCAGGGCCGCGTCCTCGCCAAGGTCCCTGCCGTACGTCGGCACCATGACGCGGACCGCGTCCTCCCAGCGGTCCCAGCGGTCGGGGAAGCACTTGCGGAGCAGACCGAGCATGATCGGCACGGCGGTCGATGCCCCGGGGGACGCGCCGAGCAGGCCGGCGATCGAGCCGTCTGCCGAGGTGATCACCTCGGTGCCGAACTGCAGCACCCCGCCCTTGTCCTTGTCGGGCTTGATGACCTGCACGCGCTGCCCGGCGATGATCTTGTGCCAGTTGTCGGGCTGCGCGGCCGGCATGAAGTCGCGGAGTGCCTCGAACTTGGTCTGCTTCGACGCGAGCAGCTGTCCGATCAGGTAGCGGAGCAGGTCGAAGTTCGAGAAGGCGACGCTGAGCATCGGTCGCAGGTTGTGCGGCCGGATCGACTTGACCAGGTCGAACAGGGAGCCCTGCTTCAGGAACTTCGGGCTGAAGCCGGCGTACGGGCCGAACATGAGGGACGCCGAGCCGTCGACGATGCGGGTGTCGAGGTGCGGGACGGACATGGGCGGAGCACCGACGCTCGCCTTGCCGTAGACCTTCGCCGCGTGCTTCTGCACCACCTCGGGGTCATCCGTGCGCAGGAACTCACCCGAGACCGGGAAGCCGCCGTACCCGCGGATCTCCGGGATGCCGGACTTCTGCAGCAGGTGCAGCGCCCCGCCGCCGGCACCGACGAACACGAACTTCGCCGCGATCGACTGCCGGGTTCGGCCGACCTCGTTGCGCACGTCGAGCGCCCACCCGTCGAACACCTTGCCGCGGCGGATGCTGACCACCTGGTGGTTGGGCTCGAACTCGACACCGTCGACCTCGAGCTGGTCGAAGAGCTGCCGGGTCAGCGACCCGAAGTCGACGTCCGACCCGGCGGCCGAGTAGGTGGCCGCGATCGGCTGGTCCTTCTTGCGCCCGGGGATGAGCGCCGGGGCCCACTGGCGGATCTGCTCGGGGTCGTCGCTGAACTCGAGGCCGGCGAACAGGGGGTGGTCCCGCATCGCCTCGTACCGCTTGCGCATGTACTCGACGTTGTCGGCACCCCACACGAAGGAGATGTGCGGCGTCGGGTTGATGAAGCTGGTGGGGTCGGGCAGCGTGCCGTTCTCGACGAGGAACGACCAGAACTGGCGCGATACCTGGAACTGCTCGTTGACGGTGACGGCCTTGGCGATCTCGACCCGGCCGTCGGGCAGTTCGGGCGTGTAGTTGAGCTCGCAGAGCGCCGAGTGCCCCGTCCCCGCGTTGTTCCAGGGGTTCGAGCTCTCCTGCGCGACGCCGCTGAGGCGCTCGTACACGCGGATCTTCCAGCTCGGCTCGAGCCGGTGGATGAGCGCGCCGAGCGTGGCGCTCATGATCCCCCCGCCGATGAGGACGACGTCGATCGGGTCCACCTGCTTCACTGCCACCCGATGATCCTACAAGCGTGCGCCGACAGGTGAACAGCGGACGGACAGGAGGCTCGATGCATCCCCGCCCCGCGCCTCCAGTCCGTCGGTGGTCGCGTCAGGCGGCGACCGCGCGACGCGCGACGACGACCTCGGCGATCTGGACGGCGTTCAGTGCCGCGCCCTTCCGCAGGTTGTCGTTGCTGACGAAGAGCGCGAGGCCGTGCCCCTCGGGGGCCGACTGGTCGGGCCGGATCCGCCCGACGAACGTCGGGTCCGCACCCGCCGCCTGCAGCGGTGTCGGGACGTCGGAGAGCTCGACTCCGGGGGCCGTGGCGAGGAGCTCCGTCGCGCGTGCTGCGGACAGCGGCTTGGCGAACTCGGCGTGCACCGAGATCGAGTGCCCCGTGAAGACCGGCACGCGCACGCAGGTGCCGGCGACGAGCAGGTCCGGGAGCTCGAGGATCTTGCGGCTCTCGTTGCGGAGCTTCTGCTCTTCGTCGGTCTCGCCCAGGCCGTCCTCGACGATGCTGCCCGCGAGCGGCACGACGTCGAAGGCGATCGGACGGACGTACTTCACCGGGTCCGGGAAGGTGACGGCGGACCCGTCGTGGGTGAGCCGCGCGGTGTCCTGCTCGAGCGCGGCACGGGCCTGGCCGAGCAGCTCTTCGACACCGGCGAGCCCCGAGCCGGAGACCGCCTGGTAGGTCGTCGCGACCAGTCGACGGAGACCGGCCTCGGTGTCGAGCACCTTGAGGACCGGCATGATCGCCATCGTCGTGCAGTTCGGGTTCGCGATGATGCCCTTGCGCGCGGCGTCGATGGCGTGGGGGTTCACCTCGCTGACGACGAGCGGGACCTCGGGGTCCAACCGCCACGCGCTCGAGTTGTCGATGACCAGGGCGCCGGCCGCTGCGAACTTCGGTGCGAGCGCACGGGAAGCGGTGGCTCCGGCCGAGAACAGCGCGATGTCGATGCCCGTCGGATCGGCCGTCTCGGAGTCCTCGACGACGATCTGCTCGCCGCGGAACGGCAGCGTCGTGCCGGCCGAGCGGGCGCTGGCGAAGAACCGCACGGTGGCGGCGGGGAAGGCGCGCTCCTCGAGCAGGCGGCGCATGACGGCGCCGACCTGTCCGGTCGCGCCGACGACGGCGATGGTGAGGTCGGTCATGGGTGCTCCTGGTCGCGGCGGCGGGTCAGCGGCCGGTGCCGGCGTAGACGACGGCTTCGTTGTCGGCATCGAGGCCGAACGCCTGGTGCACGACGCGCATCGCGTCGTTGAGGGTGTCGGCACGGGTGACGACCGAGATGCGGATCTCGGACGTCGAGATCATCTCGATGTTGATCGACGCCTGGTGCAGCGCGCGGAAGAGCTCCGCCGACACACCGGCATTGGTGCGCATGCCGGCGCCGACCAGGGCGAGCTTGCCGATCTGGTCGTCGTACTGGATGCCCTCGAAGCCGATGTCGGCCTTCGCGACGCCGAGTGCGGTCATGACGGTCTGGCCCTGGTCCTTCGGCAGCGTGAAGGAGATGTCGGTGCGTCCGTTCGATGCGGAGACGTTCTGCACGATCATGTCGATGTTCGCGCCGGCCCGGGCCACGATCGTGAAGATCTCGGCGGCCTTGCCGGGCTGGTCGGGCACCCCGACGACGGTGATCTTGCCCTCGGAGAGGTCGCCGGCGATGCCGGTGATGATCGGTTCTTCCACGGTTTCCCCCTCGGCAGGGTTGTAGACGATGGTGCCCTCGGCGTTGCTGAACGACGAGCGGACATGGAGGGTGACGCCGTGCCGACGGGCGTACTCGACGGCACGGATGTACAGGACCTTGGCGCCGGACGCCGCGAGCTCGAGCATCTCCTCGCTGGTGATCCGGTCGATCTTGTGGGCCTTCGGGACGATGCGGGGGTCGGCGGAGAAGATGCCGTCGACGTCGGTGTAGATCTCGCAGATGTCGGCGTCGAGCGCCGCCGCCAGCGCGACGGCGGTCGTGTCCGAGCCGCCGCGTCCGAGCGTGGTGATCTCACCGGTGGTGCGGTTGAAGCCCTGGAAGCCGGCGACGATGGCGACGTGGCCGGCGTCGAGGGCCTCACGCACGCGCTTGGGGGTGACGTCGACGATCCGGGCCTTGCCGTGCTGGGCGTCCGTGAGCATGCCCGCCTGGCTGCCCGTGTACGAGGACGCTTCGACGCCGAGGCTCTTGATCGCCATCGCGAGCAGCGCCATCGAGATGCGCTCGCCCGCCGTGAGGAGCATGTCGAGCTCGCGCCCGGCCGGGATCGGCGTGATCGAGTGGGCCAGATCGACGAGCTCGTCGGTGGTGTCCCCCATCGCCGAGACCGCCACGACGACGTCGTTGCCGGCCTTCTTGGTCTCGACGATCCGTTTGGCCACGCGCTTGATGCTCTCGGCGTCCGCGACGGACGATCCACCGAACTTCTGCACGATCAAGGCCACGGGCGAGCACTCCTGGGACGAGGTTCCGCGACGCTGCACGGCTTCGACAATCGTAGTCGGTGTTCCGGGGATGTTGCGTCCGGACGGGGGTCCACGCAACGATCCTGCGTGCGCTATCCCCCGACGAGCCGCCGACCCTCGAAGGCACGGCCGAGCGTGACCTCGTCGGCGTACTCCAGGTCGCCACCGACCGGCAGGCCGGACGCGAGCCGCGTCGTCCGGATGCCCATCGGCACGAGCAGTCGACTCAGGTAGGTCGCGGTGGCCTCGCCCTCGAGGTTCGGGTCGGTCGCGATGATCACCTCTTCCACCGTGCCGTCGGCCAGGCGTGTCATGAGCTGCTGGATGCGGAGGTCGTCCGGTCCGACGCCGTCGATCGGGCTGATGGCGCCGCCGAGGACGTGGTACAGCCCGCGGAACTCACGCGTCCGCTCGATCGCGGCGACGTCCTTCGCCTCTTCCACCACGCAGATCACCGCCGGCTGTCGTCGGGGGTCGCGGCAGATGCTGCAGCGCTCCGACTCGGTCACGTTGCCGCAGACCTCGCAGAACCGGACGCGTTCCTTGACGTCGGCCAGCAGCTCCGACAGCCGGGACGGGTCGAACGACTCGCTCTGCAGGATGTGGAAGGCGATGCGCTGCGCCGACTTCGGGCCGATGCCGGGCAGGCGGCCGAACTCGTCGATGAGGTCCTGGACGATGCCGTCGTACATCAGGCGCCCTCGCTCAACGTGGTCTCCTCGATGAACTGCGCGCCGAGGATCTCACGCACCACGGCCTCGCCGTACCGGCCGGGGACCGCTGCGCGGCGCGGCTGCTGGGGCTGTCGGGGTGGCGCTGCCGCCGTCCGCGCCGCGGTGGTCCCGTTCGCGGATGCCGGTGCGGCCGGAGCCGTGCCGGTCGGAGCCGTGGCCACCGCCCCGGCGGCGGGCGCGTGCGGTCGGGCACCGTCGTCGGGTGGGACGTCGTCGAAGGGGCCGTCGTCGAGTGGGTAGTCGTCGACGGGCACGTCCGGTGCTGCGGCCGTGCGCTCGCCCGGACCGGTGGGTGCCGGTCGGTCGGCCGGTGCCGGCGCAGCAGTCGGTGCCGGCGCAGCAGTCGGTGCCGTCGCAGCAGTCGGTGCCGTCGCAGCAGTCGGCGCCGGTGCGTCCGTTCCGGTCGATGCGTCGGGGGCGGCCGCTCCGTGCTGCGCGGGAGCGACGGTGTCACCGGGGCCGGTCGACCCGAAGGGGGCGCCCCAGGCAGGCTCGACGCTGTCGGGGACCGTCCCCGCGGTCGGGTCGGTCGCCGGGATGGACGCGACGGCCCACTCCGTGACGGGGTCGTTCGACGCGGCGGGTGCAGGTGCAGGTGCAGCCTGCGCCGGGGCCGCCGGGGTCGGCGCCTGCGCGGCTGCGTCCGACGTCGGGGCGGTCGCAGTGGGAGCCTGGGCCTGCCGAGTCGTCGCGGGAGCGGCCGATCCGGAGGCCGTCCGCGCCGCGGGCTCTGGCGGAGCGGCAGCCTCGGACGTCGGCGACGCGTCGTGTCCGTCGCCCGTGCGCCGTGGCCCGGGATCGCCGGCGCCGCTCGGACGCTGCTGCCCGGGACCACCCTGTCCGGGGCCGCGAGCCACGAACTTCACGCGGAAGCCGAGCACGTCGTTGATCGCCTGGCGGACGAGTTCGCTCACGCTGGTCGTCGGGTCGGACATCTCCTTGAACGAGGCGACGTCCTGGTGGCTGGGGAACGTGAGCGCCAGGACGTCGTCCCGCAGCGAGGTGACCTGTGCGGTGACGATCACCGTCCACGCGGAGCGCTTGGCGCGCTGGACGTGCTCGAGGACCTGCGGCCAGGCGTCGCGCATCTGCTGGAGACCGACCGCGGCGATCGGCTGGACGGCAGGCTCGGACCCGATGACGGTGCCCTGGCCCGTCGAGGAGGACGACGCGTGTTCCGACGGCACGGACGGATCGGAGGGTGCGGTGGACTCGGCGTGCGGCGTTCCCGGTGCGACGGCGGCCCACGAGGCCGCTGCGTCCTGGGCGGCGTTCGCGGCGGCTGCCGGCGCGGACTCGGAGTCGGCAGCCGGTGGGACCGACGCTGCCGAGGTGGACGCGGACGGAGCGGACGCAGACGGAGCAGTCGCCGACGAGGGTGGTGCCGACGGAGCCGGAGCCGTCGGGGCGGAACTGGCCGGAGCAGCGCCGCCGTCGGGTGCCGGCGCTGCCGGCTGCGACGACGCGGCAGCAGGAGCGGTGCGCGCAGGCTGCGATCCGGTCCGGGCCGCCGGCGCCTCGGCCGGCGCCTGGTGCCCGCCGGCGTCGCCGACGCCCACACGACGCTCGAGGCGCTCGACCCGGGCCAGGGCGCCACGCTGCGTGTCGTCCGCTTCCGGCACGAGCATCCGCGCCACCATCAGCTCGAGGTGCAGTCGGGGCGAGGTCGCTCCGGTCATGTCGGTCAGTGCGCGGTTCGCGATGTCGGCGCCGCGGGACAGCCCGGTGGCACCGAACACACCGGCCTGGCGCGACATGGTGTCGAGCTCTTCCGGGGAGACGCCACGCAGGACGGCGCCCGCGCTCTCGTTCGTCGCGGCGACCACGATCAGGTCGCGGAGTCGTTCGAGCAGGTCCTCGACGAAGCGGCGCGGGTCCTGACCGGTCTGCACGACGCGGTCGACCGCGGCGAAGGCCGAGCCGGGGTCAGCGACCGCCAACGCGTCGACGACGTCGTCGAGCAGGGCGCTGTCCGTGTACCCGAGCAGGGCGACCGCACGCTCGTAGCGGAGCGCGCCGTCCTCACTGCCCGCGATGAGCTGGTCGAGCAGCGACAGGGTGTCGCGGACGGACCCGCCACCCGCACGGACGACCAGCGGCAGCACACCCGGGTCGACCGTCACCGATTCCTGCGTGCAGAGCTGCTCGATGTACTCGAGCATCGCGGCCGGCGGGACGAGCCGGAAGGGGTAGTGGTGCGTGCGCGACCGGATCGTGCCGATGACCTTCTCGGGTTCGGTCGTCGCGAAGATGAACTTGACGTGCTCCGGCGGTTCCTCGACCAGCTTGAGCAGCGCGTTGAACCCCTGCGGGGTCACCATGTGCGCTTCGTCGAGGATGAAGATCTTGTAGCGGTCGCGCGCCGGTGCGAACACCGCGCGGTCACGCAGGTCGCGCGCGTCGTCGACACCGTTGTGGCTGGCGGCGTCGATCTCGATGACGTCGAGCGAGCCGCTGCCGCCGCGTGCGAGTTCAACGCAGCTGGGGCAGACACCGCACGGGGTGTCGGTCGGCCCCTCGGCACAGTTCAGGCAGCGCGCCAGGATGCGGGCGGAGGTCGTCTTGCCACAGCCGCGCGGCCCGCTGAACAGGTAGGCGTGGTTGACACGGTTCGTGCGGAGGGCGGTGCGGAGCGGATCGGTGACCTGCGACTGTCCGATCAGCTCGGCGAAGTTCTCGGGCCGGTAACGGCGATACAGGGCGGTGACCACGCGACAAGGGTAGCCGGGACAGCCGACACCGGGAGGCCGTTCTCCACAGGCGTCGGAGCGACCGGCGTGGACCCGTCCGCGAACGAAGAAGACTCCTCACGCACCCGCCAGAGCCCGGTTGCCCTTGCTGCGTTTCCGCCCTGGGGGAGTTGGCCTGGATGGCGTCACGTGAGGAGCCTCCGGAAGCATACCGGAACCGACGGGCATGATCGAACGCATGAAGATCGCCATCGCCGGAGGCCACGGCCAGATCGCCCTCCTCCTCGCCCGCCTGGTCGTCGACGCCGGACACGAGGCCGTCGGCATCGTCCGGAACCCCGCCCACGTCGCCGATGTCGAGCAGACCGGGGCCACCGCGATGATCGCCGACCTCGAGCAGCTCGACGACGACGAGCTCGCGCTCCGGCTGCGCGGGGTGGACGCCGTCGTGTTCGCCGCCGGCGCTGGGCCGGACAGCGGCGCCGAGCGGAAGCTCACGGTCGACCGCGACGCCGCGGTCCTGCTCGCCGATGCCGCGGTCCGGGTCGGCATCGAACGGTACGTGATGATCTCGGCGATGGGTGCCGACACCTACGACGCGACCCAGGCCGTCGTCCCCGCGGCAGACGACCGCGCGGTGTTCCAGGTCTACCTGCGCGCCAAGGCCGAGGCCGACGCGAACATCCGGGCGCGGCGCCTGCGCTGGACGATCGTCCGTCCCGGTGGGCTGCTCGACACCCCGCCGCAGGGCACCGTGACGGTGGGGTCCACGGTCCCCCGCGGGACGATCCCCCGGGCCGACGTCGCGGCGGTCGTGCTGCACGCGCTGCTCGACGACGCCGCGATCGGTGTGCAGTTCGAGGTCACGAGCGGCAACACGCCGATCACTGCCGCACTGGGTGCACTGGGCTGACCCACGGACGGACGGGAGGCCCCGTGCGCGACGTGCGCGGGGCCTCCTGTCCGTTGTGGGTGTCTACAGCGCGACGGCCGCGGACTGCCGCGCGATCTCGAGCTCTTCGTTCGTCGGGACGACGAGCACGGCCACCCGTGAGGAGTCCGTCGAGATGAGCCGGGCGTCCTTCGCGTGCAGTTCGTTGCGGTCGTCGTCGATCTCGATGCCGAGGTGCTCGAGTCCGGCGAGCACCCGCCGACGCAGCAGCGCGTTGTTCTCGCCCACGCCCGCGGTGAACACGACGGCGTCCAGCCCGCCGAGCTGCGCGGTGTAGGCCCCGACGTACCGGCGGATGCGGTGCCGGTACACGGCGAGCGCCGCCTCGGCGGTCTCGTCCCCGTCGATCGCTGCTGCCTGGACGTCGCGCATGTCACCGTTGCCGGTGAGTCCGAGCAGTCCGGACCGCTTGTTGAGCATGTCGTCGAGCTCGTCGAAGGACAGCCCGGCCTGTCGGTGCAGGTGGATGAGGACCGCGGGATCGAGGTCACCGGAGCGGGTCCCCATCACCAGACCTTCGAGCGGAGTGAGGCCCATCGAGGTCTCGATCGACCGACCGCCGTCGATGGCCGCCGCCGACGCGCCGTTGCCGAGGTGCAGGACGATGGTCTTCAGCTTGGACAGCGGCCGGTCGAGGAACACGGCGGTCTGCTCGGAGACGTACTTGTGGCTGGTGCCGTGCATGCCGTACCGGCGCACGGAGTACTGCGACGCCAGGTCGGCCGGGATCGCGTACGTGTAGGCCTCGGGCGGCATCGTCTGGTGGAACGCGGTGTCGAACACGGCGACGTGCGGCACGTCGGAGAAGACCCGCTGTGCGGCCCGGATCCCCTCGAGGTTGGCGGGGTTGTGCAGCGGCGCCAGGCTCGAGAGCGCCTCGATCTGCTGCTCGACCTGCGGCGTGACGACGGTGGCCCGGTCGAAGGTCGTCCCGCCGTGGACGACGCGGTGGCCGACGACCGCCGGCGGGTGCTCGTCGAACGACGGGCCGGTCCTGCTGAACGCGTCGAGCATCGCCTGGAAGCCCGCCGCGTGGTCCGGCACCTCGGCCGAGTCGTTCGACGCGGACTCCCCCGTCAGCGCGTTCGTGTGCTTCCACGAGCCGGACGACTCACCGATGCGCTCGACGAGTCCGGACGCGAGCATCCGCTCACCGTCGAGCTCGATGAGCTGGTACTTGAACGAACTCGATCCGGAGTTGACGACGAGGGCGGATGTCACGTGTCGCTCGCTTTCTGTGCGTGGCCCGGTCGGGCCGGTCTGGAGGCGCGGGTGCGGTCCGGCGGTCAGCCCGCGTCCGGCTCGGCGGTGCCGGCCTGGATCGCGGTGATTGCGACGGTGTTGACGATGTCGCTGACGAGCGCGCCACGGGACAGGTCGTTGATGGGCTTGCGGAGCCCCTGCAGCACCGGGCCGATCGCGATCGCGCCGGCTGATCGCTGCACGGCCTTGTACGTGTTGTTGCCGGTGTTGAGGTCCGGGAAGATGAACACGGTCGCGTGCCCGGCGACCGGGGAGTCCGGCATCTTCGTGCTGGCGACCGTGGGGTCGGCGGCGGCGTCGTACTGGATCGGGCCCTCGACGAGCAGGTCGGGGCGACGCTCGCGGACGAAGGCCGTGCCGGCACGGACCTTGTCGACGTCCGCCCCCGTGCCGCTGTCGCCCGTCGAGTAGCTGAGCATCGCCACGCGCGGGTCGATGCCGAACTGGGTCGCGGTCTCGGCGGAGGAGATCGCGATGTCGGCGAGCTGCTCGCTCGTGGGGTCCGGGATGACCGCGCAGTCACCGTAGACGAGCACCCGGTCAGCGAGCGCCATCAGGAACACGCTCGACACGATCGAGGTGTCCGGGCGGGTCTTGATGATCTCGAAGGACGGCCGGATGGTGTGCGCCGTGGTGTGCTTCGCCCCGGACACCATGCCGTCGGCGAGCCCGAGCTGCACCATCATCGTGCCGAAGTACGACACGTCGGTCACGGTGTCGCGGGCGAGCTCGATGCTCATGCCCTTGTGGGCGCGCAGGCGGGTGTACTCGGCAGCGAAGCGTTCGCGCAGCTCCGGGTCGAAGGGCGACACGAGCTGTGCGGCGTCGAGGTCGAGGCCGAGCTCGGTCGCCCGGGCCCGGATGGCGGCGGGGTCGCCCAGGATCGTGAGGTCGCACACCTGGCGCTGCAGGAGCGTCGACGCCGCGCGGAGGATGCGGTCGTCGTCCCCCTCGGGCAGGACGATGCGCCGGGCGTGGTCGCGCGCCCGCTCGATCAGGCCGTGCTCGAACATCAGCGGTGTCACGACGCCCGAGGGCGTGACCTCGAGCCGGGCGAGGAGCTCGTCCGCGCGCACGTGCCGCTCGAACAGCGCCAGCGCCAGGTCGGCCTTGCGCGGGGAGTCCGCCGCGAGCCGCCCGCGCGTCTGGGTGATCCGGAGCGCGGTGTCGTACGTGCCGAGGTGGTTGGTGGCGATCGGCAGCGAGCTGGACAGCCCTTCGAGCAGGCGCGTGATCTGCGGCGCGGTCTCGAACCCGCCGTTGAGGATCACCCCGGCCAGGCTCGGGAAGGTCTCGGACTGGTTCGCGAGCAGGGTCGCGATGAGGACGTCGTTGCGGTCGCCGGGGACGACCACGATCCCGCCCTCGATCAGACGCGGGAGCACGTTCTCCATGCTCATGCCCGCCACGACGGTGCCCAGGGCCTCGCGGTCGAGCAGGGCTTCGTCGCCGCGGACGAACGTGGCGTCGGTGGCGGCGAGCAGGGCCCGGACGGTCGGGGCGACCAGGACCGTGTCCTCGGGGATCGCCCACACCGGTGTGTCCGGGTGGTGGTCGGCGACCGCGGCGGCGACGCTCGCGCAGACGGTGTCCAGCGCGTCGGGGTCGGCACGGTTCACCACGACCCCGAGCAGCTGGGCGTGTGCGGCGCGGAGTTCGCTGGTGGTGACGTCGGCGACCTGTGCCATGTCGGCCGGCGTGCGTGCCCCGCGCTCGGCGGACACCCGGCCGCCCAGCACCAGGAGCACCGGTGCACCGAGGTTCGCCGCGACCTTGGCGTTGAACGACAGCTCGGTGGGGCTGCCGACGTCGGTGTAGTCCGACCCGAGCACCAGGACCGCGTCGTACTGGCGCTCGACCTGCCCGAAGCGACCGACGATCGTCGCGAGGGCGGCGTCCGGGTCGGCGTGGACGTCGTCGTAGGTCACTCCGAGCGCGTCGTCGTAGGACTGGTTGGTGCCGGTGTGCTGGAGCAGGAGCTGCAGCACGTAGTCGGGTTCCTCGACCGAACGGGCGACGGGCCGGAACACGCCGACGCGTCCGACCGTGCGCGCGAGGGTCTCGAGGACACCGAGCGCCACCGTGCTCTTGCCCGTGTGTCCTTCTGCTGACGTGATGTAGATGCGGGTCGACACCGTCTCAGCGTATCGGCGCGCCCGTCGTGGCCACTGGGAACCGGGCCACTGTGGACGGAGGTGGTCGTCCACAGGCCCGATGACCTGTACCATGGGGTGTCGTCGCGAGACGGCACCAGGAGAATTCGCCTAGTGGCCTATGGCGCACGCTTGGAAAGCGTGTTGGGTGCAAGCCCTCGGGGGTTCGAATCCCCCATTCTCCGCAGCACCACCGAGAGCGCGAGACCCCGTCGGGTCTCGCGCTCTCGTCGTTCGTGCCGCGTCGGTCGTGCCGCGTCCGTCTGGGGCCGGTCCCCCACCCGGTGGACGCCCCTGCACCCCGTTCGCCAGGAACGCCGTGGGAAGGGTGGACAGATCTGTCGCGGGCCTCCGCCGCTCCCCTATGCTGGCCGGGACGGGCGGCCCGACACGGGCGCCCGAGGGGACAGGAGCGAAGCCGTGGGGGAGACGACGGTGCCGGCGGAGACGCCCCGGACGGAGACGGCCTACGAGCTCGTCCTGCGCCCGCGGTCCTCGCTCGTGCGGTCGACCGCGCTGAGCATCGTCTTCTCGGCCGTGCCGCTCGTCGTCGCACTCGTCTGGGTCGCGCTCCCGCTGCGGCTCTGGGCCCTGGTGGCGACGGCCGTCGTGGTGCTCGCCGTGGTCGCGGGTCTGGCCTTCGTCCGGCTGCGGTTCGCGTTCGTCGGCATCGGCACCGACGCGGTCGCGGTCCGCGGTCTCGTCACCCCGGCCCGGACCTTCCCACGCTCCGAGGTCGCTGGCCTCGTGCTCGGCACGACCTTCGGCAGCTCGGTGGACCGGACGACGCGCGAGCTCGTCGCGGTCGACGCCACCGGCGCACGGCTGTTCCGGATGCGCGCGGACGTCTGGGGCGAGGACGCGATCGACCGGGTCGTCGAGACCCTCGGCGTCCAGATCACGGAGCTCCGGCGACCGATGCCCGCGCGGGACTTCGCCCGACGGACCCTGCGCGGGCGCCGCGACGACTGACCCGGCGCTGCACGACGTCCCCTGAGGGAGCTCGCACCCGCGCGCCGCTGTCCGACGCCCCGTGAAGGGGCTCGCGGCGGTCCGGCACGCCCGGAAACGCACACGCGCTTGACACGTGTCCAGACGATGCGTGATGGTGACATCACCTCATCACGAGTGCCACCACATCCGGACCTCACCAGTCCGGCCGGGTCCAACCAACCCGGAGGGTCGGGGGCGGCGCTCATGGGCCCCTACAGCCGGCCGCCCCCGCGACGGCCTGTCGTCGTGCGCGAACACGGCGGCAGGTCATCAGGTGTTCCCGCGTATCCGACGGGAACCCGTCAATGCTAACGAATGCACTGGGCAGCACGCGTTTTCTGACCCGGTGCCCGGCGGGCAACGGCTGTCGTGCTGCGTTCGGCGCGCCCGCGCCCGCGACCGTCACCCCCGGACTGGGGTCCGATCAGCCGGGACTTCCACCCGGGCACGCTGGTGCTCCTCTCAGTCTGGGCTTAACGTGACTCAGACATCGCACAGACGGTGACGGAGGTCCCTACCCTCCCTCGCCGCGTATCCGAAAGAGGTTGCCATGTCGCAATCGCGTGCGCGTTCGTCGCGCCGTGCACCAGCACTGATGGGACTCATGGGAGTCTCCGTCGGCCTGGCCGTCACCCTGCTCGCCCCCTCTGCGGCCTCGGCCGCCCCTGTGGTCTCACAGGGCACCGGCCGTCTCGTGCAGACGTCGCTGCTGAGCTCGACGGTGCTCGACACCGTCGCGACGCTCCGCGGTGCCGCAGCCGTGAACGCGGACGCCACCGGGGACGTGGTGGTGAACACCCCCCTCGACGCGACCGCGGTCGCGCAGCTCGTGCAGCTGCAGGCCGGGGCGTCGAACCTGTTCGGCACGAACGGGGTCATCCAGCTCGGTGCGGTCGGCCAGTACGGCCGCGCGGCGGACGACGGCTCCTCGGCCGCGTTCTCCGGCGCGGTCTCGCAGGCCGCCAGCCTCATCGGCGCCGGCACGACCGTGAACGGCGGCGACGTCGGCTCCCCGACCGCCGGCAGCAACGCGCAGATCACCGTCGGCACCGCGGCCAGCCCGGTCTCGCTGAACGTCGCACTGACCGGTCTCGCGGCATCGGCACAGCAGACCGCCGACGGCACGCAGACCGGCCGCTACACGCTGACCGACGGCAGTGTCATCACCGGCGGCACCGTGCTCGCGCCGACGCTCAACGGGCTCCGCACGCCGCTGGCCACCGTGATCGGCGTCGCGAACGGCCTCGGGGTCACGGTCGCCAACCCGATCGCCGCCGACGGCACCGTCCGGGTCACGCTGCAGCAGCTGCTCGACGCCGCCGGTGTCACGAGCGTGAACGACCTGCCGGCGAACACCAACCTGCTCAACTACGTCCCACAGGCCGTGACCACGCAGGTGACGGCTTCGGTGAACGCCACGCTCGCCCAGCTCGCGACCGGTGCGACGAACCTCGGCGGCGTCGGTGGGCTCACCTTGAACGCGGCGATCACGACCGCGCGAACGACGCTGAACCCGCTCCTGACCGCCCTCTCGTCCACGCTGAGCACGAACCTCGCCCCGGCCATCACGACCGCGGCGCAGCTCAACGTGAACCGCCAGGCGACCGGCGCGGACGGCGCCTTCACACAGACGGCACTCCGCGTCGGTGTCGGACCGAACGGCAGCATCGCAGCGGTCGACCTCGCCAGCGCCACCGTCGGCCCGAACGCCGGCATCGCAGCGGTCCCCGTCGTCAACCCGGCATCGGCCAGCATCGCCGGTGGTGCGCTCGTCCTCGCGGCGATCGCAGCACTGCTGGTGCAGCGCCGTCGTCGGTCGACGGCACTCGCCGCCGCCTGATGTACCGCGCAGGCTCGATCGGGCCGTCCGTCATGACGGGCGGAGTGATCGCCGCGGGAGCCGGCGCCCCCGCGATGGGCATCGCGCTGCTGGTGCTCGGCGCCGTCCTCGCAGCGTTCGTGCTCTGGCGCGTGCTGTACCGCCGCCGACGCGCAACCAGCGTCGACCGGTGACACCGTCGGCCGTCTCGTCCCTGGATCAGGAGGACGAGGCGGCCGCCGGAGGACACGTCCGACGTCGGGTCGTCCGACGGGTCCTCCCCGGGTGACCGCCTTCCCGGCCGCTGGCCGAGGCGGTCACCGGCCCGTGGACGCGCAGGTTCGGGACCTGCGCTCCACGGGCCCCTGACTCCCCCACACCCGCACCCCGCTCGTCCCTCCTCACGGAAAGGACCGTCGTGTCCGCCTCCGAATCCGCGCAGACCCTGGCGTTCGTCCTGCTGGTCGTCTTCCTCGCGTACGTGACCGCGATCCTCGTGCCGTTCCTGCGCCGGCGTCCCTCTGCCGAGGGCGACCCGGGAACGCTGGACTGGCACGTGTTCGTCGCCTGCCGCGACGAGGTCGTGGTGATCGGCGACACGCTCGCCAGGCTGCGCCGGGACTTCCCCGCCGCCCACGTGTGGGTGGTCGACGACGCGAGCACCGACGGCACCGGGGACGTCGTCCGCGCCGTGTCCGACCCGATGGTGCACCTGGTCGAACGGCGTCTGCCGGATGCACGGACCGGCAAGGGTGCCGCGCTCAACGCCGCGTACCACGCACTCGGGGGCTGGCTCCCGGCCGGGTCCGCGCACGACCGTGTCGTCGTCGCGGTCGTCGACGCGGACGGACGACTGGCCGCCAACGCGCTGGCCCAGGCCGCGGGCCCGACGGCCTTCGGCGACCCGCGGGTGGGCGCGGCACAGGCCGCCGTGTGGATGTCCAACCGCACTGCGCTGCGCAGAGCCGGAGACGGCGACGACGACGAAGCAGATGCCGGCACCGCCGTGCCACTCTCCCGGTGGGGTCGCTGGTTGGTCCGGATGCAGGACATCGAGTTCCGCACCGCGATCGCGGCGATGCAGTGCCTCCGCGGACACACCCTGTCCGTCGGACTCGGCGGCAACGGCCAGTTCACCCGGCTGAGCACGCTGGACCGCATCGGCGCCGCGAACGGCACACCGTGGCACGGGTCGCTGCTCGAGGACTACGAACTCGGCGTCCACGTCATGCTCGCCGGTTTCCGGAACGTGTACCTGCACGACACCCACGTCGAGCAGGAGGGGCTGCCGTCGGTCCGCCGCCTGCTCACCCAGCGCACCCGGTGGTGCCAGGGCGGCATGCAGTGCGCGAAGTACCTGCCGCGGATCTTCGCCTCGCGCCACGTCACGCACGCCGGCGCGATCGAGGCGAGCTACTTCCTCATCCAGCCCTTCACCCAACTGGCCGGCGTGCTCCTGTGGCCCGCCGTCCTGGTCTCGATGCTCGCCGCCGGCACCGTGTCCGCCGGCAGCGCCGCCGCCTGGGCCGCCGAGAACTGGTGGCTGCTCCCGCTCGTCGTCGTGACCGGCATCGCCCCGTTCGCGATGTGGCCGCTGATCTACCGCCGTCGCGCCGAGCCGGGCACCAAGATCGGCACCGCGCTCCTCTGGGCCCTCGGCTACTGGCTGTACATGTACCAGAGCTACATCTGCGTCCCGCGCGCGTTCGTCCGGCTGGTCCGAGGTCGCGCCGGGTGGGCGAAGACCCGACGGAACGCCGAGTCCGGCTCCCTGCTGCTGGCCACGGAGGTCTGATGTCCCACGCCGTCGTCCCCGCCGCCCGGCGCGTCCGCCACCGCGGCGGCCACGTGCTGCTCGCCGTCCTCGCCACCGCCGCCGCCGTCGCGACCCTCGCCGCCGCGAACGCGATCCACCCGCTGGAGGCCCGGGGCGTCGCCGCAGCGCTGGCTCCGCTCGCGGACGGGGGCACCGCCGCGTCCGGCAGCGTCGCGTACTTCGGCCTCGGCACCCGGACGGTGCACGGCATCCAGATCACCCCGATGTGCTCGAGCGTGGTCCTGGTGGTGCCGCTGCTCCTGCTGGCCGCGGTGCTCGCGCTCGTCACGCGCGGCAACCGCACGCCGCGCGTCGCCATCGGCCTGGCCGCCGCGGTCGTCCTCGTGGTGGCGTGCAACACGCTGCGGTACCTCGGGTCGGCGCTCGCGCTGCAGGGGTGGGGCGAGCAGGGCTTCGACGTGGTGCACGAGTACGCCGGATCGCTCTTCGTGATCGCCGGCTTCGCCGCGGCGTTCCTGCTGCAGCTCCGGTTGGCGCTCCACCAGCCGGTCCGCCGACGGGGTCGTCGTGCCGCCAGCCGGGCCCGCGCCATCGAGGTGGCGCCGTGACCGGGCGTGCCAGCCGACTCGTCGCCGCCTTCCTGGCCGTCGCGACCAGCGGCGCGCTGGTGTGGGGGGCCGCGACCGTGGCCGCCGGTGCCGAACCACCCCGGGCCGCGGGCACAGCGCTGCGGGTCGGAGCATGCCTGGACCTGGCGACGCCGCGCGACCGCTCGGCACGCACGACGCCGGACCCGGTTGCCTGCGCCGGGGAGCACACCCACCAGGTCTTCGCAGTCGCCACCGTGCCCGGTCTCGCCGGGCAGTGGCGGCAGCGGCCGACCGCCGCGGTGTTCGCCGCGGCGACGGCCGGGGTGTGTGGACCCGACGCACTCCGTGCCTTCCTCGGCGCCCAGGCGGTCGACGCCCTCACCGACCTGACGATCAGCCGGTTCGCCCCGTCCGCCCGCGGGTGGGCCGACGGGTCCCACCGCGTCGCGTGCACCGTGTCCGTCCCGGTCGACGCCGCCGCGACGCCGCTCCCCCTCCGGACCTCGCTGCAGGGCATCGCCGGCCGCGAGGGGACCGGGACCGACAGCTCGGCCGTCGTCCGGGCGTGCCGCAGTCAGCTGCCCGAGGGCGACGCGTGGTCCGCGCACGGTTCCCGCGTGCGCTGCGACCTGCCGCACACCACCCAGGAGGTCGGCGCGTGGATCGCGCTGACCTCCGACACCGAGGACCTCTCCCCCGCCACGATCACGACACGCTGTCGCGACGCGGCCGAGACCTTCGTCGGCGGTCGGCTGCCGACCGGGCTCGCACCGTCGGGCGTCGTGGTCCGTGCCGACGGCGCCGTCACCCTGCGCTGCACGATCGGGGGTGAGCCCCGTGACGATCGCACCGACGTCGTCGTCCTCCCGGGCTGAGCGCCGGGCTGCTGCCGGACGCTCCCGGGCTGAGCGCCGGGCTGCTGCCGGGCGCTTCCGGCAGCGCGGACTCGGCGAGCGCCTGTTCCTGCTCCTCCTCGGCCCGGTCACCGTCGCGGTCCTGCTCTGGCGGTTCGTGTCCGCGGTCCCGCGCGTCCGGTTCGACGACGCCGTGCTCTGCCTGCTCGACGTCGCGCCGCCGCGCACTCTCGGCGCACCGCTCTGGCCCGCGCACGCCTGGACGGCCGCCGCGTGTTCGCCGGCGGACGGCACCGCGACCGTCAGCAGTGCAGCCCTCCCGTTCCGGCTCGCCGAGCTGCTCACCCCGTTCGTGACCGGTGCCGCCGGGCTCGACGTCCGACTGGCCGCGGCGGTCATCGCCCTCGTGCTGGCCGTCGTGGTCGTCGCGGGGACCCTCGCCGTGCCCGGTCGGCTGGTGGTCCGCGTGGGCGCCGCCGTGCTCGCGGTCGGGGCGCTCGTCGACCCGTGGTCCGTGCGGACGCTGCTCGCTGCCGGGCCGGAGTCGGCTGCGCTGCTCGGCGCGGCCGCCACCGCCGTGTCGGCGGCCTGGCTGCCGCGGAGGCCCTTCGTCGCGACGGCCGCGATCACCGTGAGCACCGCCTCCTGGGTGACGGCGGCACCGACGCTGGCGTGGGTCGTCCTGCCCGTCGTCGCCGCGGTCGTCGCCGTCGTGGTCGTCCGCGCGACCGGGGTCGACCGTGTCGTCGGCCTGGCCGTCGCCGGCGCGGCGGTCGCCGCGCTCGCGACCAGCGCCTGGACCGGGGCGCACCTGGCGTCGCCGGACGACGGCGTCGACGCCAGGACCCGTCACGTCCAGGTGGTCGCGTCGGTCATCGGGTCCGACGCCGCGCGGGCGACGTTCGGGCTCGGACCCGGCAGTGGCGACGGCTCGATCCGGGACGGTGACCCCGACCCCGCGTTCGCCACCCTCGACGACCTCGACCTCGTCCGAGCGGCGGTCGTCCACCCGGCGACGACCGTCGTGCTCGCCGACCGCGCGGTCTCAGCACTGCTCGATCCCGACGTCGACTCCGCGGACACGGGTGCGTCGCCGGTCACCGTCGCCGCGGGCGCGCTCGCGAGCCTGCCGCTGCTGGCGCTCGGTCTCCACCTCGCGGTGGCGGCGTCGGCCGCGGCGCTCACCGTCCGTCGGCGGCTCGGCTCGCGCGCGTCGGGCGTCGGGATCGCGGCGCTGGTGATGACCTCGTCGTCGTGGCTCGTGTTCTGGGCCTGGGTCGTCACCGGGGACCCGGCTGACCCGGTCCCGGCGGTCGTCTTCACCACGACGACCCTGGCGCTCGTCCCCCTGCTCCCCGTGCAGCTCGCCGTCCTGCTGCGCAGCGGCCCCGCCGTCGCCGGTCGCCAACGGCACCGTCGACTCGTCCTCACCACCGCACGGACAGGAGCACACCGATGACGTACCGCCCGCGAGTCCTCGTCGTCTACGGCACGCGGCCCGAGGCGGTGAAGGTCGCCCCCGTCGTCCTCGCCCTCCGCCAGGACCCCGACCTGCAGGCGCTCGTCGTGGACACCGGACAGCACCCCGACCTCACCGCCGCGGTGCACGAGACCTTCGGCACCCACCCGGACTGCACCCTGTCGATCGCGCGACCGGGCCAGTCCGTCGGCGCGATCGCCGCACGGACGATGACCGCGGTGGGGTCGCTCCTGGCCGAGTGGCGACCCGACCTCGTGCTCGTCCACGGCGACACGACCGCCGCGGCCGCCACGGCACTCGCCGCCCACTACGCGCACCTCCCGGTCGCACACCTGGAGGCAGGACTCCGGTCGGGCGACCTGTGGTCCCCGTGGCCGGAGGAGGCGAACCGCAGCGTCATCGGTCGCCTGGCCGGGCTGCACCTGGCTCCGACCGCGACCGCGCGGGACAACCTGCTGCACGAGGGGGTGCCCGCCGAGCGCGTCGTCGTCACCGGCAACACGGTCGTCGACGCGCTCCTCCACACCCTGGACCGGGCACGACCGAACCTGCCCGGACCGCTCGAGGAACGGGCCGCAGCGGCTCGTCAGGTCGTGCTGTTCACGGCGCACCGCCGCGAGTCGTGGGGCGGCGGACTGGCCCGGGTGGCCGCTGGCCTGGCCGACGTCCTGGCTGACCGTCCGGACACCCTGCTGCTCGCCCCGCTCCACCCCAACCCGGTGGTGCGTGACGCGGTCCTGCCCGAACTCGCCCGCGTGGCGTCCGCCGTGGTGACCGACCCGTTCGACCACCCCGCGTTCTGCCGGGCGATGCAGCTGTCGACCGTCATCGTCACCGACTCCGGCGGGGTGCAGGAGGAGGCACCGTCGCTCGGGGTCCCGGTGCTGGTCACGCGCGACACCACCGAGCGCCCGGAAGCCGTCGCCGCCGGTGCC
The DNA here is from genome assembly GCF_001424385.1 of Curtobacterium sp. Leaf183. Classification (GTDB taxonomy): domain Bacteria; phylum Actinomycetota; class Actinomycetes; order Actinomycetales; family Microbacteriaceae; genus Curtobacterium. The sequence goes on from NZ_LMPO01000001.1 coordinate 144,139, forward strand.
AACCGGCTCGTCGGCACCGAGCGTGCGGCCGTGGCGAGCGCGCTCCGCGAGGTCCTCGACGACCCGGGAGCACGTGCGCGGATGGCCGCCGTGGAGAACCCCTACGGCGACGGACACGCGGGACGGCGCGTCGTGCGGGCGATCCGGGAGTTCCTCGGGGTTCCCCCGCGCCACCGGCGACGCGACGACGACGTCCTGCACGACGACGTCCGGCGGCACGAGGACGTCCTGCACGACGACGTCCGGGACGCGGATGCGCGACACGACGACGCCCTCGGCGCCACGGCGGCGGTGGGCGTCGCGTGAGGGCCCTGCCGGCCGCAGTCCTGGGCGTGCTCGCGGTCGCCGCCATGGCCGCGGGCGTGGTCAGCCTGCAGACGCCGGCCCCGGACCCCGGTGCCGGGGTGGCTCGTGACCTCGACGGCCGTCCGGTGGTCGGCGCTCCACCCGCGACGGTGGCCCCCACCACGTCGACGACCGCGGGGACCGTGGGCAGCGGGGGCGACCGGCTGGTCGTGCCGGCGGTCGGGCTCGACGTCCCCCTCGACACGATGCAGGTCCGGCACGGCGTCGTCGACCCGCCGGGCTTCGCCGCCGCGTACGAGGTGCAGGGCCTGACGACCGACGTGCCCTCGGCCACCGGGACCTACATCGCCATGCACGCGCTGCGCGGCGGGGGCCGTGCACCCGGGAACGCCCTCTGGGACACGGACGCCGGACGCCCCCGCATCGCGATCGGCGACACCGTCAGTGTTGACGGTGCATCGTGGCGCGTCACCGGCATCGGCACCCCGACGAAGCAGTCCGTGCCCGGGAGCGACCGGCTCTGGTCGACGACGCCCGACGAACTCGTGCTGCTGACGTGCCTGGAGACCCCCGACGGACGTCCCTCCACCCGGAACGTCGTCGTCACGGCGGAGCCTGCGGGCTGAACCCGGTCCGGCGTCAGCGGCGTCGGCGCAGCGTCGAGAAGATCCCCTGCACCACCTCTTTCGCGATGCTGCCCCCGAGGCCGCCACCGAGCAGGTCGGACAGCGGGTCCGTCGGCCGACGCCTCGACGTCGTCCGGGTGCCCGAGCGCGACGAGCCGCGCGACCGACGGGCCTCGGCGGCACGTTCCGCCTGCTCGAACTCCCGCTGCGTCCGCTCGTACTCGCGCTGCGCCGTCGCGTGCTCGCGTGCCTCGCGCTTCGCGTCGGCGGCCGCCTGCTTCGCCGCGGCGGCGGCCGCGCGTGCGGCCTCCTTCTCCGCGTCCGCGGCGGCGGCCTCGGCCGCCTCGTGTGCGTCCGCGGCTGCTGCCTGCGCAGCGGCTGCCTCCATGCGGCGGGCGAGCATCTCGTGGGCCGAGTCGGGGTCGACGCGGGTGCCGTAGGCGGCGAGCAGCGGGGACGCGGTGACCCGGGCCTCCAGGTCGGCCGACGGCATCGGCTCCATCGATCCACGCGGCGCGCGCAAGCGGGTCCACGCGACCGGGGTCGGCGCGCCCTTCTCGTTCATCACCGTGACGATGGCCTCACCCGTGGCGAGTGAGGTGAGGACCTCGCCGAGGTCGTAGTCGCTGGTCGGGTAGGTCGACACCGTCGCACGCAGGGCCTTCGCGTCGTCCGGGGTGTGCGCCCGCAGCTGGTGCTGCACGCGGGAGCCGAGCTGCGCCAGGACGTCGTTCGGCACGTCCTTCGGGGTCTGCGTCACGAAGAAGATGCCGACCCCCTTCGACCGGATCAGCCGCACGGTGCGCACGATCTGCTCGAGGAAGTCCTTCGACGCACCGGTGAAGAGCAGGTGCGCCTCGTCGAAGAAGAACACGAGCTTCGGCTTGTCCTGGTCGCCGACCTCGGGCAGCTCGTTGAACAGGTCCGCGAGCAGCCACATCAGGAAGGTCGAGAACACCTCGGGCTGGTCCTGCACGCCGGGGACCTCGAGGAGGCTGACGATCCCGCGCCCGTCCGCCGTCGTCCGGAGGAAGACCTGCGTGTCGATCTCCGGCTCGCCGAAGAACCGGTCGGCACCCCGGTCGGCGAAGGTGATGAGCTCGCGGAGGATGACCCCGACCGTCTGCTTCGACAGCCCGCCGAGGTCGGCCAGTTCCGGCTTGCCCTCGTCGCTCACCAGGAAGGTCAGGACGCTCCGCAGGTCCGTGAGGTCGACGAGCGGCAGTCCGGCCTGTTCGGCGTAGTGGAACACCAGACCGAGCGAGGACTCCTGGGTGGCGTTGAGGCCGAGGGCCTTCGCGAGCAGCAGGGGCCCGAAGCCCGACACCGTCGCACGGATCGGCACGCCGGAGCCCTGGCCGCCGAGCGAGTAGAACTCGGCCTCGCTGGCGGCGGGGGTCCAGTCCTGGCCGATCCCGGCCGTGCGCGCCAGGAGCTTGTCGCTGCTCGTCCCCGCGACCGCCAGCCCGGACAGGTCGCCCTTGATGTCGGCGGCGAACACCGGCACGCCGTTCGCCGCGATCTGCTCCGCGAGGACCTGCAGCGTGCGGGTCTTGCCCGTCCCGGTGGCACCGGCGACGAGCCCGTGGCGGTTGAGCATGCCGAGCGGGATGCGCACCTGGACGTCGGGCAGGGCGGCGCCGTTGACCAGGGCGCCGAGCTCCAGCGCGCTGCCGTCGACGGCGTACCCGTCGCGGATCGCGGCGATCGCGGCGTCGTCGAGCGGACCGACGGGAGGCTCGGTGCCGGTCGGCGTCGCAGCCGTCGGGCCCGGGGTGGGCGCGTCCGGGGCCGCGGGCGCGTCCGGTGCGGGTGGTGCGTCCGGCGTGGGCGGCGCTGGCGGCGCTTCCGGTGCGTCCGGCGCGGGTGGTGCGGGTGGTGCGTCCGGCGCGGGCGGTGCGTCCGGCGCCGGCGGCGCTTCCGGTGCGGGGGTCGCCGGGGTCGGAGCTGCCTGGGCCAGCGCCGCGGCGAGCTCCTCGGCGCGGGCGACTGCTTCGTCGGCCAGTCGTCGTGCCTCGTCAGCCGCTGCCCGTGCCGCCTCGGCCGCCGCTCGTGCCTGCTCCACCGCGTCGCTCATGCGCTCAGCCTAGGGACGGACCCGGCTCTGCGCCCGGCTCGTGTCGCGAGCGATCCGGATGCGTCCGCATCAGACGACACCGCACGCGTCGAACGATCTCTGCCGTGTCGGAACATGCACACGCACCCGATGCGTCCGCATCAGCCGACACCGCACGCGTCGAACCACCTCTGCCGTGTCGGAACACGCACACGCACCCGCAGCACGCGCGTCCCGCGCAGCGCCTCAGTGCGTCAGTGCCGGCACCGACCTCGGCCGCACCACGAACCACAGCAGCAGGACCGCCACGGCGGCGGTGCTGGCCATCACCGCGGCCATCGGTGCCGCCTGCGTGATCCCGAGCAAGCCGACGATCGGCGAGATCAGCCCGGCGACACCGAAGTTCAGCGCGCCGAGGACCGAGGCCGCCGTCCCCGCTTCTTTCCCGTGGGAGGCGAGACCGATGACCTGTACGAGCGGGAACGAGAAGCCGCACGCCGCGATGAAGAACCACAGCGGCACGAGGACCCCGACGAGCCCGGCACCGAGCAGGTCGAGCACGATGATCGCGGTCGAGGCCAGCAACAGCGTCGCCGTCGAGCACGCCAGGATCCACTGCGGGCCGACGCGCTGCGCGAGTCGCGCCGAGATCTGCACGCCGAGGACGACCCCGATCGAGTTCACCGCGAACAGCAGCCCGTACTGCTGCGCGTTCAGCCCGTACACGCCCTGGAACAGGAACGGCGACGCGCTGAGGTACGAGAACAGCCCGCTGAACACCATCGCACCGATGAGCGCCACGCCGACGAAGATCCGGTCCGTGAACAGCGCGCGGTAGCGCTGGCGCATCGTGGAGTGTCCGGCCTCTTGGCGGCGGGCCGGCGGCAGGGTCTCGACGATGAGCAGGATCGACGCGATCACCACCGCCAGGCCGTAGCAGGCCAGGAACACGAAGATGCCGCGCCAGCTGGTGAACCGGAGCATCTGCGACCCGATGAGCGGGGCGAGGATCGGCGCGAGCCCGTTCACCATCGCCAGCCGCGAGAGCATGCGCACGAGGGGCTTGCCGCCGAACAGGTCGCGGACCGTGGCCATCGCGACGACACCGCCGGCCGCGGCACCCATCCCCTGCAGGACGCGGAACAGCCCCAGCAGCTCGATGTCCGGCGCGGTCGCGGCACCGATGGACGCGGCGATGTGCACCGTCGTCGCGATGATGAGCGGGAGCCGACGACCGACCTTGTCGCTCCAGGGACCGACGAGCAGCTGCCCGGCGGCGAAGCCGAGCGTGGTGGCCGTCAGCGTGAGCTGGACCGCCCCGTCGGTGACGCCGAACTGCTCCTTCAGCGAGGGGAACGCCGGCAGGTAGAGGTCGATCGTGAACGGCCCGAGCGCGGTCAGGGCACCGAGGACGAAGACGTAGACGAGGCGCTGGGCGCGGGTCAGGGAGTCCCCGGGGTGCAGGATGACCCGGATCGAACCGGTGGTCGCAGGCGCGGTCACAGCAGTGTCCTTCGGCGGTGAGGGGCGGTCGGCGGAGCGGCGTCGGCGTCGATCGAAACGATTCGGCCGTGGAACCATCCTAGGACCGACGCCGGGCATCGCGACACCCGCTGCCGGTCGTTGCCGCGTGTCGAGCGACACGACGAACGGCCCGGACTCCGGGCTGCGGTACCGTCGTACCGCCCGGGAGCCCCCGGGTCAGCACGGAAGAGGGGGTGCGCGTCATGGTCGACGCTCGGATCCTGCACACGACGGCAGCCCTGCGCGAGGCCATCCTGCGTCTCGCGGCGGGCCGACCCGTCTCCGAGATCACCGTCGCCGACGTCACCCGCGCCGCCGGGATCAACCGTGCGACGTTCTACTCCCACGCGGTCTCACCCGGCTCGCTGCTCGCGGACGTCCTGACGCCCGAGCTCGACGAGATCCGCGCCGAGGACTCCGATGCGCGGCGCGTGGCTGCCGAGCGTGGTGCCGGCCGGGACGAACTCGCCGCGATCACCCGTCGCGGGATCAACGCCGTCGTCGAGCACGTGGTCACGCACCGGGAGATCTACCTGCGGGCGCTGCCCGACGCGAACGACGCCTCGTTGCACCGGTTGCTCGTCGAGCACTTCACCGTCTCGAGCGCGATCCACATCCGCGAGCTCGACCCCGCCACCCGGCCCGAGCTGCTCGACGACGTCGCCGCGGGCTTCGTCGCGCAGGGCTTCGTCGGCGCGATCGAGGCGTGGCTCGCCGGTCCCCGGCGGTCCCGCAAGGCGCTCGTCGACACGATCACGCAGTCGTTCCCGGCCTGGTGGAGCTGACGCGACGCCCGAGACCGTCACACCGACGGACGGGAGGCCCGGTGCCAGCTGGCACCGGGCCTCCCGTCGTTCAGGTGGTCACGTCAGTGATGCGCGACCTGGCTCATCCCGGTGAAGGACACCGCGCCCAGCCCGGTGACGTCGTCGTAGCCCTTGGCCGTGGTCAGCGACGTGTCGTGGTCGAGCGTGACCAGGAAGTCGTGTCCACTGGTCGCGCTGGTGTAGGCCAGGGCGAGCGGCGACCGCGGCGACGTGACGTCGGCGAAGGCCGACGGCGTCGCACGGTAGGTCGCGTACAGCGTCGGGTTCGCGAAGCCGAGGCGGACGTTCGTCGACTGCTGCACGATGGCCGACAGCGCCGCGGTGATCGGCGACGCGAGCGACGTCCCGCCGTACGTCTCGTTCACGAACTGGCCGGCCTTGAGGGTCGCGTCGTCCGTGATCGGGCGGATGCCGATCGAGAACCCGGTGTACGGGTCGGCCAGCGCGGCCAGGTCGGGCGAGACGCGCTTGCCGCCGGCCAGGGACGCCGGGACGACGCCCTTCTGGTACGCGGGCTGGTCGAACAGCGTGCTCTGGCCACCGCCGGCGCCACCACCGTCGAGGTTGCCGGGGAGTGCCGCGGAGTAGACGTTGCCGCGGGGGCTGCTCACGATCTGGTCGAGCAGGTCACCCCAACCGGTCTCGAACGACTTCTTGCCGGTCTTGTCGATGCCGAGGCTCGTACCACCCACCGAGGTCACCCACGGGCTCGAGGCCGGGAAGTCCGGCTGCGCACTGCCGAGCGCCGCGGACTCGTCGCCGTGGTCACCGCTCGAGAAGTACAGGCCGATGCCCTCGCCGGCGGCCTGGATGTGCAGGTTCTCCTGACCGCGGATGCTCGACAGCGGGACGTTCTCGCCGACGTCGCCGTAGCTGTTGCTGACGAGCGAGGCCAGGCCCTGGTCGAGGATCTTCGACATCGCGACGTCGAGACCGCCACCGCAGTTCGTACCACCGACGTAGAGGATCTTGGCCGACGGGGCCACCGCGTGCACGGACTGCACGTCGAGGGTCTCCTCGCCCTGCCAGCCGCTCGGCTGCTGGCACAGCACCTGGTCGGTGAACTGCGACGGCGACGGGATGCGCTGCTCGAAGGTGGCGCCCGTCAGCTGGGGCTCCCCGTGCTGCTGCGAGTATGAGTTCGTGTCGTGGATGATCGTCGGCGAGGCGTACGCGTCGATGATCGCGACGGTCTGCCCCTGGCCCGACACGCCCTTCGCGGCGAGCGCGTCGACGCCGTACGCCGAGCGGAGCTGCGACGGGCCGTAGCCGCAGGCGAAGGTCGGCACCACGGTCTTGCCGTACGCGGACGGGACGGTCGCGGTGTGCTCGCCCGCGTACGAGGAGCACTGGGCGTTGATCCCGGTCGGGGTGGTCGCCTGCTGGCGCAGCGACCGGGTCGGGGTCGACGAGGCGGGCTCCTGGCCCTGCTCGACGAGCTCCGGGTGGGTCAGCAGCCGTCCCTGGTCGACGCTGACGCCGCTGACGAGTCCGGCGATGGATGCCGGGAGGCTCGGTGCGGTGGACGGTGCCACCAGCGTCTGCTGCGCGTGGCGGTAGGAGTGCAGGGTCGTCCCGAGCACCGAGTCCACGACCGAGGCCGCTCCCCGGAACACCACGTACTCGTGGCTGGCGGGCACGGCGGTGATCGACAGGCCCTGTGCGCGCAGGAACCCGGTGACCTGGTCGACGTCGGCCTTGCTCGGGGCGTAGGCGGCGATCCAGGCAGCGGGGGTGAGCGGCTTGCGGTACTGCGGGGATCCCGGGGTGGACACCGCGGTCGCGAGCGCTTCGGCACCGGCCTGGTTCTTCAGGGGCAGGTAGACCTCGCCCTCGACGTCGGTGGACGCGGCGACCGTGCCGGCGTCGTTCGGTGCCGTCGCCCAGGTCGGGACGGAGTCGGGCAGGACCTGGCGGGTCGCGGCGTCGGCTGGACCGCCGGCGAACAGCACCGCGCCGACGGTGCAGGCGGCTGTCGTGACGGCGAGCGCGGTGAGGCGCCTGCGGGTGGAGGGAGTGGGAGAGCGTCGTTGCACGTCGGGTCCTCTCGGGAACTGCATGGTGTGGAGTGAGCTGACTGTAGTAAGTTCCGCGAACCAACAGACAGTCAGTGGAACCACCGACCTGCCATGTCACCCGTCCGGGGGGTGAAGCTGTCGCTGTGTTCAGCCCCGGATCCGCGTCGTTGCTGTGATGCCCATCGGCCGACTGGGTCCGAGCCGTGAAGCGGAGCGCGGGGGCTTGTGCCCAGCCGGCGACCGACCCGTTCCCGCAGCGCTCAGTCGCCCGCGGGCTTCTTGCCGCGCTGCAGTGACTCGACGACCGCGACGGCCTTGCCGACCATGGCCGCGTCGGAGTCGGTGCCCTGCACCCGGTAGTCGGTGGCGAGCCCGTCGCCGCCCGTGCCGGACGACGGCAGCGGGTCACCGAGGGCGATGACGACCACACCGGCGTCGTGCGCGGTCTGGATGGCACCGGTGAGGGCGTCGGGATCGGCGGCCTCGACGAACAGTGCCTTCGCCCCGCGCTGCACGAGGGCCTGGACGTCGCGCACCTGGGACGTCGCCGGGTCGGTCGCGCTGGCCACCCGGACGTCCGGACGGAACCCCGCGGTCGTCAGGTCGGACCGGAACCGGTCGGGCAGCGCGACGCCGCCCGACGTGGGCCCCGGCGTGGCGGCCGCGGACAGCAGCAGCACGCCGACCACGGCGTGCTGGTCGAAGCCGCCGTCCGAGCTCGTGAGGTCCGTGCTCTGCACCGGAGTCGGCGCGGCGCTGGTCGTCCCCGTGCACCCGGTCATCACGACGACGGCGATGACCGCCAGAGCGGCGGAGACCAGGGTGCGGCGCACGGTTCCTCCTCGTCGTGGACCCACCACGCTACCCGTTCCCCGCGGAGGAGGCCGGTGGCGGCACGGGGCCCAGCCGGCGGACCGCGAACAGCCCCACCAGGGCGACGACGATCATCGCGGCGAAGACCGCGGCGAAGGCCAGGGGGTCCGAGCGCCCGCCGAGCGCCGTGAACAGCAGTCCCGCGACCGCGAGCCCGACCACGCTGCCGGAGGCGTCGGCGATCGTCAAGGCGGAGCTCGCGAAGCCGTCGTCGCCCTCGGTCGAGAAGCGCAGGGTGAGCATCGACGTGCGCGGGTACGCCACCCCCATGCCGGCACCGCCCACGAACCAGCCGGCGACGAGCACCCACGCGGGCAGGTCGGCGAGTGCGACGGCGAGGGCTGCGACCAGGCTGACCAGCACCAGGCCGAGCCCGACGCCGAACGCACGGGCAGCGGGGAGCCGTCGCTCCCCCAGCCGACCGTGCACCCAGCTCGCGCCGGCCCAGCTGAGCGCGGCGACGGTGAGTGCGAGCCCGGCGGCCGAGGGCGACAGCCCGTGCTGGGCCTGCAGCAGGAAGGGCACGTACGCCTCGCTGCCGAAGAAGCCCGCGGCCAGGACACCGCGCAGCAGCACCACGGACGGCAGGCCCGGTGCGGCGGTCAGGGTACGGCGCGGCAGCAGCGGTCGCAGGGCAAACCAGGCACCGGCGACGCCGACGACGACGGAGACGACCCGCAGGACCACCGGCAGGTCGGGTGCGACGTTGAGCAGCAGGACCGCGACCGCGGCACCGGCTGACCAGGCGATCCGTCCGCGCTGCCACGGCGGGCGGCGCTCGACGGCGGGCGGGTGGAGGCGGCCGAGCGTCGGGACCAGCAGCGCGAAGGCGGAGACGGCGATCACGAGGGCACCCGCGAAGACCCAGTGCCAGCTGAACAGGTCGGTGACGATGCCGGCGAGTGCGGGACCGACGAGCGCGGGGACGACCCAGGCGGCGGCGAACCCGGCGAACACCGGGCCGTGCAGGTCCTCGGGGAAGATCCGGGCCACGAGCACGTAGAGCACGACGTCGATCGCACCGGCCCCGAAGCCCTCGACCAGTCGACCGGCCAGGAACACCGGCATCGTCGGGGCGAGCATGACGATCGCCGTGCCGATGGCGAAGAGCGCTGCGGAGACCCACGCGACCACCCGGCCGCCCGCGCGGTCGGTCCAGTTCCCCGCGAGCACCATCCCCGGCACGCCGGCCGCGAGCGGCGCCGCGAAGCTCAGCGAGTACAGGGTCTCGCCGCGCAGGTCTCGGCTGATCTCCGGCATGATCGTCGTCATCGCCAGGTTCTGGAACGCCGAGACGGCGACGATCGCGACCATGCCGATGGTCGGGAGCGCGTAGCCCCGACTGAACAAGGTCGTCCGCGTCACCGTCGTCGTCACCCGGCTCATCGTAGGGCCGACGGGTGACGCGGCTACCGGCGCAGCGCCTGCTGCACGTCGGCGACCAGGTCGCCCGCGTCCTCGATCCCGACGGAGAGCCGCACCAAGTTCTCCGGCACCGCGAGTTCCGTGCCCTTGACCGAGGCGTGGGTCATCTCGCTCGGGTACCCGATGAGCGACTCCACGCCGCCGAGCGACTCGGCGAGGGCGAACACCTCGGTCGACTCCGCGAAGCGCTTGGCGGCCTCGGGTCCACCGGCGAGCGCGACCGAGAGCATGCCGCCGAACCCGCGCATCTGCCGGGCCGCGACGTCGTGCCCCGGGTGGTCGGCGAGTCCCGGCCAGTACACACGCTCGACGGCCGGGTTGCCCACGAGGGACTCGGCGACCGCCTGGGCGTTCCGCGAGTGCCGCTCCATGCGGACCGACAGCGTCTTGATCCCGCGGATCGTCAACCACGCGTCGAACGGCGACGAGATGGCCCCGGCACCGAACTGGACGAAGCCGACCTGCTCGGCGAGCTCGGCGTCGCGGAGCACCACGGCCCCGCCGACGATGTCGGAGTGCCCGCCGAGGTACTTCGTCGTCGAGTAGACCACCACGTCGGCACCGAGTGCGAGGGGCTGCTGCAGAGCCGGCGACGCGAACGTGTTGTCCACGACGACGAGCGCGCCGGCCTCGTGCCCGATCGCCGCGAGCGCCGTCACGTCGGCGATCTTCATGAGCGGGTTCGTCGGGGTCTCGACCCACAGGACGGTCTTCGCGGGGGCTCCCTCGAGCGCCGCACGGACGAGGTCCGGGTCGCTCATGTCGACGACCACGAGCTCGACGCCCCACGGGACGTGCAGGCGGTCCACCAGACGGTGCGTGCCGCCGTAGACGTCGTTGCCCATCACGACACGGGCGCCGGGGGCGAGGGTGGCGCGGAGCAGGGCGTCCTCGGCGGCCAGACCGGACGAGAACGAGTACGCGGCCACCCCGCCGTCCAGGTCGGCGAGCAGCGTCTGCAGCGAGTCGCGCGTCGGGTTGCCGGAGCGCGAGTACTCGTAGCCGTTCCGCATCTGCCCGATGCCGTCCTGCAGGTACGTCGAGGTCAGGTACAGCGGCGGGATGACGGCACCGGTCGGGCCGTCGGGCTCCTGGCCGGCGTGGACGGCGCGGGTGTCGAACTCGGTCATGGTGCGTTCTCCAGGTGGGGGCTCGGGTGTCGGACGGGAGGCTCAGCACGGCCCGCGCGCGCACCGCACGGTGCGCGCACGGCCGGGATCACTCCGACAGGAAGGTGAGCAGGTCGTGTCGCGTGAGCACGGTGACGGGCTTGCCGTCCTCGACGACGAGGAGCGCGTCGACCTCTTCCAGCGCACGTCGCGCCGTGGAGACCGACTCGCCGATGCCGATGAGCGGCAGCGGGTCACCGACGGATCCGGAGACCCGGTCCGCCATCTTCGCGGCGCCGGTGAAGACCTGCTCCAGCAGGTCCTTCTCGGCGACGGCCCCGATGACCTCGCCGATCACGACGGGCGGTTCGGCGCTGAGCACCGGCATCTGCGAGACGCCGTACTTCGACATGATGTCGACGACCTCGCGGACGGTGTCGCCCGGGTGTGCGTGGACCAGGTCCGGCAGACGGCCGTCCTTCCCCGCGATCAGCGACCCGACCGTCCGGGCGTCGTCGGTCTCGGCGAAGCCGTACGAGCGCATCCAGCGGTCGTTGAAGATCTTGCCGAGGTAGCCGCGGCCGCCGTCGGGCAGCAGCACGACGACGACGTCGTCTTCGGGCAGGTCACGTGCGGCGCGCAGCGCGGCGACGACCGCCATGCCGCTCGAGCCGCCGACCAGCAGCCCCTCTTCGCGCGCCAGACGTCGGGTCATGGCGAAGGACTCGGCGTCGGACACGGCGATGATCTCGTCCGGGACGCTCGGGTCGTAGGCGCTCGGCCAGAAGTCCTCGCCGACGCCCTCGACCAGGTACGGACGCCCCGTGCCGCCGGAGTACACGGACCCCTCGGGGTCGGCGCCGATGATCCGTACCTGACCGTCCGACGCTTCCTTGAGGTACTTCCCCGTCCCCGAGATCGTGCCGCCCGTGCCGACGCCGGCGACGAAGTGCGTGATGCGCTGGTCGGTGTCGCGCCAGATCTCCGGCCCGGTCGTCTCGTAGTGGCTCCGGGGACCGTTCGGGTTGGCGTACTGGTTCGGCTTGTAGGCCCCGGGGATCTCGCGGACGAGCCGGTCGGACACCGAGTAGTACGACTCGGGGTGGTCGGGCGGGACCGCGGTCGGCGTGACCACGATCTCCGCGCCGTACGCCGTCAGGACGTTCCGCTTGTCCTCGCCGACCTTGTCCGGCAAGACGAACACGCACCGGTAGCCGCGCTGCTGGGCCACGAGCGCGAGCCCGACGCCCGTGTTGCCGGACGTCGGTTCGACGATCGTGCCACCCGGGCCGAGGTCCCCCGCAGCCTCGGCGGCGTCGAGGATCCGCGTCGCGATGCGGTCCTTCGACGAGCCGCCGGGGTTCAGGTACTCGACCTTGACCAGGACCGTGGCCCGGATCCCCTCGGTGACGCGGTTCAGCTTGACGAGCGGGGTGTCGCCGACGAGGTCGACGACCGAGTTCGCGTAACGCACGGGCCGAGTCTAGGCGGGGCTCCTGCCGCCGTTACCGATCAAGACGTGCCGGTGCGCGTTGCGACTCGACGTGGGCCGTCACCGCGGCGGCGACCTCGTGTCGACGGCGGTCGATCACGTCGCCCATGTCCCGGGCGAGCGCGGGCGTGGACCGGACGATCTGGTCGAGCGCGGTCGCGGGGACCACCAGGACGGCGACCTCGTTCCGGGCGATCGCCGTCGTGAGCATGGCCTCGCGGGTGAGCGCCGTCTGGCCGAGGTAGTCGCCGGCCTCGACCCGGCTGGCCGGCAGTTCCGCGTCCTCGAACGGCACGCGCAGCTCGACGCTGCCGGCGAGCACGAAGCGCACCGCGTCCGGCACCGTGCCGACCGTCGAGACGACCTCGCCCGCCGCGTACCGCTCGAGACGGACCACGGGCGCGAGCGCCAGGGCGTCGTCACCGGTCAGGTACAGCGTGGGCGAGATCGTCTCGAGGGCGGCGTCGCGACGCTCGTCGGTGACGAAGTCGTCGGTGGTGTCGCCGTCGAGTCCGAGACCGGCGCGCCGAGCGGCGTACCAGAGCCACATCCGGAAGGTGGCCAGGGCAGCGCCCTCCTGGGACGGGCCGCGGACCTCGAAGGACACCTCGTAGGCGGGACCGCCCTTCGGCACGGCGCTCGGTGTCGTCCCCGGGATCACCTGGGGCAGGCTCGACGCGACCCGCTGGAGCAGGCCGACCACGGCCGCGGGCGCGTCGTCCGTCGTGAACGCGACCTCCGTCGAGACCGTGAACGCGCCTCCTGTCCGGCTCAGGTTCGTGAAGGACGCACCGGCCAGCGACGAGTTCGGGGTGATCAGGATGCCGTCGCCGGTCTCGATGTGGACGGACCGCCAGTTCACCTCGATGACGCGACCACGCGTGCCCCCGACGTCGAGCCAGTCGCCCAGGCGGAACGGCTGCTCGAACAGCAGGAACAGGCCGGCGATGACCGGGCCGACCGCGGACTGCAGCGCGAGGCCGATGACGAGCGAACCGACGCCGAGCGCGGTGAACACACCGCCGACGTCCGCGTCCCAGACCAGCCGGAACACCAGTGCGAGCCCGAGCGCGATGAGGACGATCCGACCGATGTCGACGAAGATCGACGGGATCTTCTCGCGCCAGCTGCCCTTCCGCGCGTTCGTGAACAGCAGGATGTTCAGGCCGTTCAGCACGAACACGATGACCAGGAAGCCCAGCACCGTCGCGATGATGCGGTTCGTGGTGAGCTGCTCCGGGTCCACCGCGTCCGTGACCTGCACGGACAGGATGAGGATGGCGATGAGCGGCACCACGGCGTTCCGGAGCAACCCGACGATCTTGGACAGCTCGTTGCCGCGCCGCTGCAGGCTCGACTGCAGCTCGGTGAGGACCAGGAGCGTCACCGGCAGGCCGATGATCACCACGATCGCCGGCCAGAACCACGACTGCTCCCAGAAGGCGGTCATGCGCTCGGCCGATCGAGCTTCCACACGCGCTGCGGACCGGACTGGGTCTGGACCTCGCCGACGTCCCGCACGTCGGCGCGGTCACCGAGCTTGTCGACCACGCGCTGCGTCGCGTAGACACCAGGCGTCGGGGCGATGCCCTGCACCCGGTACGCCAGGCTGACCGCGTCGCCCCACATGTCGTAGACGATGCTCGACCGGCCGACCAGGCCGCTCGTGACCTGACCGGTGTCCACGCCGGCACGCAGGGCGATCGAGGCGCCGTGCTGCGCGTTGAAGCGCTCGAGCACCCCTTCAGCCTCGGCGGCGAACTCGATCACGCGGCGGACGTTGTCGACCCGCGGGACACTGAGGCCGCAGCTCGCCAGGTACCCGCTGCGGGTCGTCCGGACCCGCTCGATCCCGTGCCGGGCCGCCGCCTCGTCGAAGGAACGCCAGACGTCGTTCACCAGTGACAGCGACTCCTCGGCGGTCAGGCCCGCGGCGAAGTCGTCGATCCCGATGATGTCCGCGTACACGACGGCGACGTCCTGGTGGTCCTCGGCGATCGTCTCGTCACCCTGCTTGTAGCGACGGGCGACCTCTTCCGGCATGAGCGTCAGCAGCATCGTGTCGTTCTGCCGCCGCTGCTCGTCCAACAGGTCCTGTTTCACGCGGAGGCTCCGGCTCATGTCGTTGAACGCCAGGCCGAGGTCACCGATCTCGTCGCCCTGCTTCGTCTTCACCTCGACGCCGATCTCCCCGGCACTCACACGGTTGACCGCGGTCTGCAGTCGGCGGATCGGCCGGACGAACACCTGCGCCAGCAACAGCGACAGCAGGCTCACCAGCACGATGATGCCGACCAGGGCGAGCCCGATGTTGCGCGTGAAGTCGTTGACCGGCGCGAAGGCCTCGGCGGTGTCCATCTGCGCCACGACCACCCACCGCAGCCCGTCGACCTCGAGCGGGGCGTAGGCGGCCAGGGTCTCCTTGCCGCGGTAGTCGTTCGCGATCACCGTGCCCGTCTTGCCCTGCAGCGCCCGGGTGACCGGTGTGGTGTTCACCTGCTGCAGGAGCACCGAGCCCTTGACCGCCACCTCGCGCTTCGCCGTCGCCGGTGCCGTCCCCGCCGCGATCACGTCCTGCTGGTACTGCTTCGGGTGCTCGAGGAGCTGCCGCGGGTAGGACCGCATCAGGTTGTCGTCTCCGACGAGGTACGACTCGCCGGTGTCGCCGAGCCCGTCGTTCTTCCAGCCCTGGTTGCCCGTCATCACCTGGGTGATCAGGTCGACCGGCACCTGTACGGCCATCACGCCGATCACGCGACCGTCCTCGGCCACCGGGCTCATCACCCACAGGGTCGGGACGTTGAGGCTCGGGACGTACCGTCCGAAGTCCGTCACGACGACCGCGTCGGAGTTCGTCAGCTGCAGGGCCTGCTCGTACCCGGTGGCCAGGTTCGAGTCGCGGTACGGACCGTCCTCGAGGTCCGAGCCGAGGTCGGCACCGCCGTAGGCCGAGTAGACGACGTCGCCGTCGGTGTTCATCAGCAGCAGGTCCTCGTAGCCCTGCGCGTCCACCGCCTGCCGGAAGTACGACTGGTACTGGGCGTGCGCCGCGCTCCAGGTGCTGCCGTCGCCGGCGTCGTCCCGCTGGATGGCCTTGTCGTAGTCGTCGAACGGGGCGGTGTAGCGCGCCTGGAGGTAGGTCTGCGGGTCACGCGTCGGCGCGAACTGCTCCGGGTTCGCCGTGCCGCCGCTCCGTTGGTCGAGCTGCGGCACGAAGGTGTCCTGGTACCAGGCGTCCACCGCGGACTGGTCGGCCGAGGTCACCGGCTGGTCCTGCAGGTCACGCCACCCGGCCTCGAACGCCTGCGTCGCACCGATCACGCTCGCGTTGCGGCTCTGCGAGACCACGGTCTGCGTGAACTGGTCGAACGACCGCTTGAGTTCGGTGATCCGGGACTCGCGCAGCGAGGTGACCTGGTTGAGCGCCGCCGCCTGCAGGGAGTCGCGGCCGTTCACGTAGCCGACGGCACCGACCACGAGGGCCGCGAGGACGCTGACCCCGAGCAGCATCACCAGCAGCTTGGACTGGATGTCGAGGGACCCCGTCTTCCGGAACCGGCTCCAGCGACCGCGTCGGCGGGGTGCGGGGTCGGCGCTCGGGGTGCCGGGCCCGGCAGGGGGGATGGGGTCGGCCGGGGGGATGGGGTCGGCCGGGACGGAGCCGGGAGCGTGGGAGCCCGACGGGTTCGTGCCGGTCGGGTTCGTGCTGGTCGGGTTCGTGCCGGTCGGGTCTGCGCCGTGCGACGCGGCTGGTGTGTCGGCGGGCCGGTCATCCGGCGAGGACGGAGGGGCTGCGGTCACGATGACTCCGATCGACAGCCCACTGGTGCCGGTGGGCTCCTGGTCGTGCGACGCCGCTGATTCGGCGCCCATCACATCTATCACGCGAGTAACACTCGTGTCCGTTTCGCGTCCCCTGTCCGCAAAACGAGCCAGTCGACGCCGGTGCCCACCGCGCGCCCGGAGCGTGCGGTGCGTCCGGCGTCCGATGCGTGCGGTGCGTCCGGCGTCCGATGCGTGCGGCGTCCGATGCGTCCGGTGCGTGCGGCGCGTGCGGTGTGTCCGGAGCGTCCGGTGCGTGCGGCGCGTGCGCGTCAGGTGCCGAGGGCGTCGATCGGCGCGGCCTGCTGCTGGTTCAACGTCGTGTAGATGCCGTCCAGCGCGAGCAGCTGGTCATGTGTCCCCTGCTCCACGATCCGTCCGTGGTCGAGCACGAAGATCACGTCGGCATCCCGCACGGTCGACAGGCGGTGCGCGATCGAGATGGTCGTCCGTCCTCGCGCTGCGGCATCGAGCGCGGCCTGCACGACCCGCTCTGAGATCGAGTCGAGGGCACTCGTGGCTTCGTCGAGGACGAGCACGGGCGGGTCCTTGAGCATGACGCGAGCGATCGCGATCCGCTGCTTCTCACCCCCGGACAACCGGTACCCGCGCTCCCCGACCACCGTGTCGTAGCCGTCGGGGAAGGACGCGATCGTCTCGTGGATGTTCGCTGCCCGTGCAGCGCGCTCGAGCTCGGCGTCGGTGGCGTCCGGCTTGGCGTACCGGAGGTTGTCGCCGATGGTCGCGTGGAAGAGGTAGGTCTCCTGGCTGACGATGCCGACGTGCCGCATGAGGTCCTCGTGCTCGAGGTCGCGGACGTCGGCCCCGGCGAAACGGACCGACCCCTTCGTGGCCTCGTACAGTCGTGGCACCAGGTAGGACACCGTCGTCTTGCCGGCACCGGACGGCCCCACGAAGGCGGCGAACTGCCCTGGCTGGAGCTCGAACGACACACCGCGCAGCGTGGGCTTGTCGGCTTCGCCGTCCGGGTAGGTGAAGGTGACGTCGTCGAAGGCGACGTGTCCGACCCGACTCTCGTCGACCTTGGCCGCAGCAGGCGAGTCCGTGATGGCCGGCTTGAGGTCGAGGTACTCGAAGATGCGGGCGAATAGCGCGCCGGAGGTCTGCAGGTCGAGCACGACACGCAGCAGCCCCACGGTCGGGAACAGCAGCCGCGACTGCACGGTCGTGAACGCGACGATCGTGCCGGCGGTGATCGGGACTCCACCGAGGATCAGGTACGCCGCCACCAGGTAGATGATCGCCGGGATGATCGACAGGAAGATCTGCACGATGGCGAAGAACCACTGTCCGGACATCTGCTGGCGGACCTGCAGCGAGATCTGGTTGCGGTTCTCGTCGCCGTAGCGGTGGGTCTCGGCCCGCTGCTGGTTGAAGCTCTTGGCGAGGAGGATCCCCGACACGCTCAGTGCCTCTTGGGTGATCGCGGTCATGTCCGAGAGCGATTCCTGCGTCTGCCCGGCGATCTTCGCGCGGACCTGACCGACCCGACGCTGCGCGATCACGAGCAGCGGCAGCAGGACGACGGCCACGATGGTCATCTGCCAGCTGAGCAGCAGCATCGCGACGACTGCGGCGATCACGGTCACGGTGTTGCCGAGCACCGAGGAGATCGTGTTGTTCAGCACGCTCGCGACGCCGCCCACGTCGTTCTGCAGACGCGACTGGATCACGCCGGTCTTGGTCCGGGTGAAGAACGCCAGCTCCATCCGCTGCAGGTGCGCGAAGAGCCGCATACGCAGCGCCCCCATCACCTTGTTGCCGACGGTCGCCGTCAGGTACGTCTGCCAGACACCGACACCGGCGCTCGCGATCCACAGGGCGACCATCCCGCTGACCAGCCAGAACAGCACCGGCACGTTCGGCGTCCCCGACTCGGGGAACAGTCCCCGGTCGAAGGCCTGCTGCGTCAACAGGGGCGGGATCACCGACAGCGCGGCCCCCACGAGCACCAGGGCGATCGTGAAGACGATCGAGCGACGGTGCGGGACGAACAGCCCGGCGATCCGCCGCAGCAGGTGCGGGACCGCCGGCGCCTGGGCGTTCGCGGCACGCTGCGCGTCGAAGTCGCCGCTCGAGATGCGGCCACCGTGGCCGCCGCCGCGCATCATGCTCATGCGAGATCCTTTCGCCCGGAGGGCCCGACCGGTCATCCGCGAGAGCAAATGTATCCCCGCGGTACGACAGCGGTGCGGCCGGGAGCGACATCTGTGGAGAACGTCGCTGACAGCGGAATTGACCCCTTTCCGGGGCCATGCGAGCATGACCCGTCCCGTTCCCCCACCACGAGGTCCCATGTCGTCCGCGCCACCCCGTCCTGCCCAGCCCCGTCCCGCTCGGACCCTCCGCCACCAGCTCGCGCGGCGCAAACCGATCGACCAGCTGCAGGCAGATGCGGCAGCCGGCGTCGACGGGCAGCCACTCCGCAGGACCCTCGGCGTCTGGCACCTGACGATGATCAGCGTCGGCGCCACGCTCGGCACCGGGATCCTCGTCGTCCTCGGGACCGCGGTGCCGCTGGCAGGGCCGGCGGTCTGGATCTCGTTCGTCCTGGCGGGGGTCGCGGCGCTGTTGTCGGCGCTGTCCTACGCCGAGATGGCCGGAGCCGTGCCGACCTCGGGGTCGAGCTACTCGTACACGTACGCGACCATGGGCGAGGGCATCGCCTGGGTCTGCGGCTGGTGTCTGGTCCTCGAGTACGCCGTCTCGGTCGCCGCCGTCGCCGTGGGTGCGAGCGAGTACGTCGACGAGACGCTGCGCGTGTTCGGCCTGCACCTGCCGACAGCCCTGTCGGCTCCTCCCGGTGACGGCGGCGTCGTCAACCTGCCCGCCGCCGTGCTGGTGCTCCTCGCCACCGCGGTGCTGCTGCCGGGTGCCCGCGAGAGCGCGTGGGTGAACACCCTCATGGTCATCGTGAAGATCGCGCTGCTGGTGTTCTTCGTCGTCGTGGCGTTCACCGCGTTCCAGGCGGGCAACTTCGAGCCGCTCGCGCCGATGGGTGCCGCCGGGGTCACCGCAGCTGCCTCTCGCCTGTTCTTCTCGTACATCGGCTTCGACGCCGCCTCGACCGCGGGCGAAGAGGCGAAGGACCCGCGCCGTGACCTGCCCCGGGCGATCATCGGGTCGATCGTGGTCATCACCGCGCTGTACATCCTCGTGGCGATCGCGGCGATCGGCGCCCGGCCGTGGGAGTCGTTCTCGTCGACGGAGGCCTCGCTCGTGCGCATCGTCGTCGACGTCACCGGTCGGCCGTGGGTGGCACTCGTGTTCTCGGTCGGCGCCGTCATCGCCATCGCCAGCGTCGTGCTGACCGTCCTGTACGGCCAGACCCGCATCCTGCTCACCATGGCGCGCGACGGCCTGGTGCCGAAGGTGTTCGGACGGGTGTCGGCGCGCACCGGCACCCCGATCGCCAACACCCTCATCGTCGGCGTCGTGGTGACGGTCGTCGCCGCGCTCGTCCCGCTCGGCGAACTCGCCGACGCGACGAGCATCGGCACCCTCGTGGCCTTCGCGCTCGTCAACGTGTCGGTCATCATCCTGCGCCGATCGCAACCGACGCTCGAGCGCTCGTACCGCGTGCCGCTGTTCCCGGTCGTCCCGGTCCTGGGCACCCTGTGCTGCGTCCTGCTCGCGGTCTTCCTCGGCGCGGGCACCTGGATCGCCTTCGCCGTGTGGATGCTCGCCGGCGCCGTGCTCTACGTGCTGTACGGCCGCCGGCACAGCACGCTCGCCTGAGCCGCTGGGCCGCTGAACCGCTGAACCGCTGAACCGCTGAGCCGCTGAGCCGCTGAGCCGCCTGCAACCCCGGGCCCCTTCTGCTCTTCCGGCGCCCCGGATCGCCCGGACCGCCCGGATCGCCCGGAGACGGTTCACACCTGCAGTCCGTGGCCGCGGAGCAGTGCCCGCAGCCGATCGACGTCGACGAGGTGCCACCATCGCACCCGGATGAACGCGACGACGCCGGGCCGGATGCGGTCCTCGCGCTGCTTCTCGTGCCAGAGGACGTCCTGCGGCGTCCGACCGGCGAGCATGGTCGGGTCGGTGTACTTCTGACGGCCGTCGAACTCGATCACGATCCGCTCGGCGGGCAGCCACAAGTCCACTCGGTCGACGAATCCGTCGCTGACGAACTCGTGCTGCGGCTCGACTGCGGTGATGCCGAGTTCGGCGAGCCGAGCCGCGCAGAACGACTCACCCACCGATTCGTGACGGACGTCGCTCGTCTGGACGACCCGGTCGAGATGGACGCGCCCACGTCCGTCGAACCGGTCGGCGAACGCGGTCAACGCCGTCCGCGCCAGACCCCCGCGGAGCGCACTGTCGAGCACGATCACCGCCTGGGGGAACTGCAGGTCGAGGGCAGCTCCCACAGCGGTGCTGACCGGGTCCGCGAGCCGGGCCCCGGCGTACGTGTCGAGCGAAGTCGATGCGCGCTCCGGCTGGGGCGATGACCGGACGCTGACACCCGACATGCGCCGGCGCCCACCGTGGGGCACGGTGACCTGTACCCGGTCCGGCCACGGTCCGATGTGCGCCCATCCGCGGAGTGCCGCGGCGGACAGGTGCGAGACGACGCCGTCGTGCGGGATCCTGGGCGTGACGGCCCGGACCAGGGTCAGATGTCGCGCGTGGGTGTCGAGTCGGTCCCACTCGTCGGGGTCGACGTAGACGCCGGGGACGAGCCGGGTCAGTTTCCGTTCGGCCGCCCGACGCTGGAGCCGTCGAGCAACGGTGCGGCCGGACGATGCGCGCCAGAGCTGCGGTTCGTACGAGGTCTCGATCTCCATGCACTCAGCGTCGTTGAGCCCGTCGACGCCTGGGACCGGGCGACCAGAACCGTGGACCGATCGTCACCGACCCCGACCTGTGGAGGAACCGGTCATGCACGTGATGCGACATGAGTGCAGCGAAAGCGCGACGCTTTCGCTGCCGCGATGTCGCCCGGCGCCGGCTGGACCCGATGTCGGCGCATCGAGCGACGTCGCGGCACCGAAAGCGCGTCGCGGAACCGCCTGCGATGTCGCTTTCGGAGCGGGAAAGCCCCACAGCCCCCGCAGCCCCCCACAGCACGGCAGCACCCACCCCACCCACACAGCCCCCACGAACGACGACGGCCGCCGCCCCGAAGGGCAGCGGCCGTCGTGATGAAGCGGATCGAACTACGCGACCTCGACCGTGGCGCCGGCGGCCTCGAGGGCTGCCTTCGCCTTGTCAGCGGCTTCCTTGTTCGCACCCTCGAGCACCTTGGCGTCGGGGGTCTCGACCAGGGCCTTGGCCTCGCCGAGGCCGAGCGACGTGAGGCTGCGGACCTCCTTGATGACCTGGATCTTCTTGTCGCCAGCCGACTTGAGGATGACGTCGAACTCGGTCTTCTCCTCGACCTCTTCGGCCGGAGCAGCAGCACCGGGAGCCGCAGCAGCGGCAACGGGGGCAGCAGCGGTGACCTCGAAGACCTCTTCGAACTTCTTCACGAAGTCCGAGAGCTCGATGAGCGTGAGCTCCTTGAAGGCCTCGATGAGCTCGTCCTGCGAAAGCTTCGCCATGATTTTCTCCTACTACTAGCTAGTACGTGTGGTTGATGAACGCGTGCCTGGTCAGGCCGCGGACTCCTGCTTCTCGCGGAGGGCGTCCACCGTGCGGACGGCCTGCGAGAGGGGTGCGTTGAACAGGTACGCAGCACCGAACAGCGAAGCCTTGAAGGCACCGGCGAGCTTGCCGAGCAGCACTTCACGGGATTCGAGGTCGGCGAGCTTGTCCACCTCGGTCGCGGAGAGCGGGTTACCGTCGAAGTAACCGCCCTTGACCACGAGCTCGGGGTTCGCCTTGGCGAATGCACGCAGCGACTTCGCGACGGCGACGGTGTCACCGTGGACGAAGGCGAGAGCGGACGGACCGGCGAGCTCGTCGTCGAACGACGAGATGCCGGCGTTGTTCGCCGCGATCTTGGTCAGCGTGTTCTTCACCACGGCGTACGTGGCGTGCTCACGGATCGAGTTGCGGAGCTCCTTGAGCTGCGCGACCGTGAGACCGCGGTACTCGGTGAGCAGAACGGCGTTCGAGCTACGGAAGGACTCCGTGAGCTCGGCGACCGCAGCTTCCTTGTTCGCCATGGTTCTCCTTGGGGGTCTTGCCGGCTAGCCCCAGGTCCCCGGTTGCGACGTACACAACCACCACACGAAAAAAAGCTCCGGCGCAGAGGCTCGGAGCTGCTCCCCCCGCGAACGGAAGGAGTGGTTCGGAACACCTGCGCGGGCTGCCTCGTGAGAGAGGACCTTCGGTTGACGTGCAAGCACGGCAACGACCGGCGGTCTTTGGCTTCGAGAACTGTACCAGACGGCACGGGCGCCGCCAACCACCGGACGGGAGGCCCGGTGCCGGCCCGCCCCGCGCCTCCTGTCCGTCAGTGGGTCGGGTCCGAAAGGAAGTCGGATCGCGCGTTGGGGGTCGGAAGAACCGACCAACTACGCGCGATTCGACCTCCTACGCGCGGTCCGGCACGGTGGCCCATGATGCAGCCGAGTCCACCGAGCGGGCCGAGCCGTCGACATCCGCCTGCGGAGCGACGGCGGGCAGGTGCACGGTGAACACGGTGTCCCCCGGCTCGCTCGTGACCTCGACTGAACCGCCGTGGGCCTGCACGACCGCGTCGACGATGGCCAGCCCGAGGCCGGTCGAGCCCGCGCTGCGCGACCGTGAGCTGTCGGCCCGCGCGAACCGCTCGAACAGCTTCGGCAGGAACCCGGGGTCGATGCCCTGGCCGGTGTCCCGCACGGTCAGGTCCACGCCGGTGTCACGCGGCGCGATGCCCACGGTGATGCGGGTGCCCTCGGGGGTGTGGGTCCTGGCGTTGGTGACGAGGTTGACGATGACCTGGTGCAGGCGAGCCGCGTCCCCGGGGACGACCACGGGCTGGTCCGGCACGTCCACGTCGATGGGGTGCTCCGGTGACGCCGCGTGCGCGTCGTTGACGGCGTCGAACACCAGCCCGGTCAGGTCGACGTCGTCGAACTGGATCTCGCGACCCTCGTCGAGGCGCGCGAGGAGCAGCAGGTCCTCGACCATGCTCGTCATGCGCAGGGACTCGGACTCGATGCGGCCCATGGCGTAGACGACGTCCGGCGGCAGGTCCCCGCCCATGCGCCGGGTGAGTTCGGCGTACCCGCGCACCGAGGCCAGGGGCGTCCGGAGCTCGTGCGAGGCGTCCGCGACGAACTGCCGGACCTTCTGCTCGGAGCGTTCACGGGCCTGCATCGCGCCGCCGATGTGCTCGAGCATCCGGTTGAACGCGGTGCCGACACGGCCGACCTCGGTGCGCGGGTCGGTGTCGGGGACGCGCACGCCGTCGAGGGCGTCACTGCGTTCCAGGGGCATCCGAGCCACGGTCGAGGCCGTCTCCGCGACGCGTTCGAGGGGTCGGAGTGACCGGCGGACGACGACCGCTGCGCCGAGCGACGCCGCGAGCAGGGCGAGTGCGGTGACCGCGAGCACCACCCCGAACAGCTTCCAGACGCTCTCGTAGACGGGCGCCATCGGCAGACCGACGACGAGCACGGCGGGGCCGACCGTGGCCGCGGTGACCCGGTACCGACCCAGGTCGCCGCCGAGGTCGATCGTGTGTGGCTGCTTGTCGACCGTCACCGACCCGAGCGGCGCGACGACGGTCCCGGACAGGCGGTCGATGTCACCGTCGTTGTCGAGGACGCTGCCGACCACCGCGTCGCCGTTGAGGAAGTACACGGTGAGGGTCCCGGCGGCCTGCCCCGACGGTCGGCCGATGTCGAGACCGGGGCCGTTCCCGCCCTGCTGCTCCACCGAACGCTGCGCGCGACCCGTGGCGAACTGCAGCTGCTCGTCGATCGCGGAACGCTGGATCGAGAAGAGCGCGATGATGCTGCCCGCACCGATCACCGCGCTGACGGCGACGACGAGGGCGACGATGCTCAGGACGAGCCGACGGCGCAGGGTCACGGCAGGCTCAGGAGATCGGCTTGATGACGTACCCGACACCGCGGACGGTGTGGATCATCGGCTGCTCGCCGGCGTCGATCTTCTTGCGCAGGTAGGAGATGTAGATCTCGACGACGCTGGACTTGCCGCCGAAGTCGTAGGACCACACGCGGTCGAGGATCTGCGCCTTGCTCAGCACGCGGCGCGGGTTGCGCATCAGGAAGCGCAGCAGCTCGAACTCGGTGGCGGTCAGCTCGATGGGTCGGCCGGCGCGGGACACCTCGTACGACTCTTCGTCGAGCACCAGGTCACCCACGACGATGCGCGAGTCGCCGGCCTCGGAGACCGAGATCTGCGAGCGACGGATCAGTCCGCGCAGCCGTGCCACCACCTCTTCCAGCGAGAACGGCTTCGTGACGTAGTCGTCGCCGCCGGCCGTCAGCCCCGTGACGCGGTCCTCGACCGAGTCCTTCGCGGTGAGGAACAGCACCGGGGTGTCGTCGTTGTTCTGCCGCAGACGACCCAGCACCTGCAGGCCGTCGAGGTCCGGCATCATCACGTCGAGCACCATCGCGTCCGGCTTGAACTCGCGGGCCTTCGTCAGGGCGTCCTGCCCGCCGTTGGCGCTCGTGACGTCCCACCCCTCGTAGCGCAGCGCCATCGAGAGCAGGTCGGTGAGGCTGGCTTCGTCGTCGACGACGAGGATGCGCAACGGCGAACCGTCGGCACGCGTGAGGCGCGGGGCTGTCTGCTGCTGCTGCTGGGAGATGGTCACGTCGTCGAGTGTCGGAGGGGTTCCTATGAGGCGTCTGTGGAGCACCCCTCCACGGTCTGTGGATGAACCGTCACGATCCGGAGGACCGCCTCCGTAGGGTCGGTCCCATGATCCGATCCGCCGCCTGGCCCGCCGACGCCACCGCCGTCGACGTCGACGCGCTCACGGCAGCGGCCGGGAGGCCCGGCTCAACCCCGTCCGACCGGCTCGCCCTGGCACGCGCGGTCGCGGCGACCACCCCGCCCCTCTCCGCGGGCACGGCCGGACGGACCTTCGTGACGCTCGCGGCCGTCGCCGCGGTGGACGTCGCCCTCGCCCGCACCGTCGAACCACACCTGGACGCGCTCGGGATCCTGGCGCAGGCCGGGGTCGCGGTGCCGGAGGGGTCGACGTGGGGCGTGTTCGCGGCCGAGGGCCCCGGGGTGCAGCTCACCGCGACGCCGTCGTCCGTCGGGGACGACAGCGTCGTGCTCGACGGCACGAAGCCGTGGTGCTCGCTCGCGTCGTCGTTGTCCCACGCGCTGGTCACCGCCCACGTCGAGGACGAGCGGCAGCTGTTCGCCGTGGACCTGCGCCAGGACGGTGTCACCCCGCACGACGAGGCCTGGGTCGCACGGGGCATGCCCGACGTGCCGAGCGGCCCGGTGGACTTCGACGGGGTCACGGCCGCACCGGTCGGCGGTCCCGGCTGGTACCTCACCCGTCCGGGCTTCGCGTGGGGCGGCATCGGCGTCGCGGCCTGCTGGTGGGGCGGAGCCGTCGGGCTCGCCCGGGTCCTCCGTGACCACGCCGCGCAGCGTCCGGACGCCGAACTGCTGCGCGTCGCCCTCGGCGCCGTCGTGACCGACCTGGCCGACGCCGAGGACGCCCTGGCCGACGCCGCCGCCCGGATCGACGGCGGGCAGGAGACGGACTGGGCGCTCCTCGCGCAGACCGTGCGCTCGCGGGTCCGGCGTGCGGTCGACGCCGTCCGCGTCCGGGTCGTCAGCGCGGTCGGGCCGGGTCCGCTGACGTCCGACCCCGCCGTCGCGGCCCGGGTCGCCGACCTCGAGCTCTACGTCCTGCAGGACCACGGCGACCGGGACCTCGCCCGCATCGGCCGGATGGTCCTCGAACGCGGTGGTGTCGCGTGGTGAGCTTCGACCACCGCGAGCCGGGGACCGCACCCGAGGCCTGGACCGCCTTCCTCGACACGGTCGACGCCCGCCCCGTCGACCTGACGGGGTCCGCCGCGGTGCTGGTCGTCGCGCCGCACCCGGACGACGAGACCCTGGGCGCCGGTGGACTCATCGCGACAGCCGCGGACGCCGGGCTCCCGGTGCACGTGGTCCTCGTCTCGCTCGGCGAGGGCTCGCACCCGGACTCGCCCACGACCACCCCGGACGAACTCGCGCGCCGCCGTGCCGTCGAGTTCCGCGACGCGCTGACGGAACTGCACCCCGACGTCACGGCCAACTCCCTCGGGGTCCCGGACGTCGGGATCCGCGAGCAGCCCGAGACCCTGCGGGACGCCGTCGCCGCACGGCTCGACGCGACACCGGGTCGCACGCTGCTCGTGGCACCGTGGCGCGGGGACGGCCACCGCGACCACCGCGTCGCCGGCGAGGTCGCCGAGACGCTCGCCGCCGAGCGGGACGACGTCACGCTGCTGTCCTACCCGATCTGGGCCTGGCACTGGGACGACGCCGGCGCTCCGGCCGCCCCGTGGGACACCGCCCGGGCGCTCCCGCTGACGCCGGAGGTCCTGGGCCGCAAGCGCTCGGCGCTCGCAGCACACCGCTCGCAGGTGCTCCCCCTCTCGCCGGCACCGGGAGACGAGCCGGTGGTCGACGAGCGGCACGGAGCGCACCACCTGCGCGACACCGAGTGGTTCTTCGGCACGCCGCGGTCCCGCTCGCGCGAGTCCTTCGACGCGCACTACGCCCGGAAGCCCGAGGGGTGGGACTTCGACGGGTCCTGGTACGAGCGGCGGAAGCGTGCCGTGACCCTGGCCGCGCTCCCCCGCGAGCGCTACCGGTCCGCACTCGAGATCGGCTGCGCCACCGGTGTGCTGACCGCGGCGCTCACCGACCGGGCCGACGACGTCCTGGGCACCGACATCGCCGCGGCGCCCCTGGCCCGTGCGCAGGTCCGCGCACCCCGGGCACGCTTCGTGCAGGCCGCCCTGCCCGACGAGTGGCCTGACGGCGCGTGGGACCTCGTCGTGATGTCCGAGGTCGGCTACTACCTGTCCGCCGAGGACCTCGACCGGACGATCGACCACGTGCTCGCGTCCCTCGCCGACGACGGCGTCCTGGTCGCCTGCCACTGGCGACACCCCGACGACGAGGCGGTCTCGAGCGGGGACGTCGTCGACGCCCGACTGGCCGAGCGGTGGCCCCGCGCGGCCCTGGTCCGGCACGTCGAGGACGACTTCGTGCTGAGCGTGCTGCCCGGCGCCGGCGTGCGGTCCGTCGCCCGCACCGAGGGGCTCGCGCCGTGACGCCGCCGCACGCTGCCACACGGATCGACGTCGTGGTGCCGGCCCACCAGGAGGCCGACCGCATCGGCGCGTGCCTCGCCGCGTTGGACACCGCCGCCATCCGGCTGGCGATCGAGCGGCCCGACGTGCCCGTCGGCATCACCGTGGTCCTCGACGGCTGCACCGACGGCACCGCGTCGGTCGTCGCGCGGCACCACGTGCGGGTCCTCGAGACCGCGCACGTCGGGGTCGGACGGGCCCGGTCGCTCGGCGTCGCACAGGCGCTGGCGTCCGGCAGCGCCGACCTGACCGGTCGGTGGCTGGCACACACCGACGCCGACTCCCGCGTACACGCCGACTGGCTCGTGCAGCAGGCCGACGCCCTCGCCGACGGGTCGCACGTGCTGGTCGGCGCCGTCGTGCCCGACTCCGCCGACCTCGACCCCGAGGTGTTCGCCCGCTGGACCGTCGCGCACCCGCCCGGGGCGGCACTCGGGCACGTGCACGGCGCGAACCTCGGCGTCCGCGCCGACGCCTACGTGGCGCTCGGCGGCTTCGACCCCGTCCCCGAGCACGAGGACGTGCGCCTCGTCGAACGTGCCCATGCGCTCGGGCTGCGGGTCGCGGCGACGACCGACCTGCCCGTCGTGACCAGCGGACGCTTCACCGGGCGCACCCCGGGCGGGTACGCCGAGCACCTGCGCCGGACCTACGCCCCTTAGCCGTCTCTTGGGGACGGCATGGCCCGGTCATCGGGTGCGTCCCTAGCTTCTCCCCAGGTCGGCCCCGCCGCGCTCCCGATGCGCGACCGGTGACCAGTGCGCCGGCCCCCACCGAGGAGAAGCATGTTCCTGACCTACCTCAGGCGCGAACTCACGAACCGAAGGAAGCAGACCGCCGTCATCGCGATCGGCATGGCGCTCACCATCTCCCTCGTGGTGATCGTGTCCTCGATCGCGGGCGGCGTGCAGGCCGCGCAGTCGAGCGTCCTGCAGTCCGTGTACGGCGTCGGCACCGACATCACCGTGACGAAGACCGAGACCCCCTCGTCCACGAACGGCGGACGGCCGTCGTTCGACTTCGGCGACCAGGGCTCGTCGAGCAGCGGCAGCACCGATCTGTCCCAGTCCCGCCTGGCCGTGGCCCGCGGGACGAGCACGCTGACCACCGCGAACGTGGCGACCGTGGCCGCGACGGACGGCGTCGCGGCGGCGACCGGGGTCCTGACGCTCGAGGACAGCACGTTCTCCGGCTCGGTCCAGCAGGGCGGCAGCGACTCCAGCGGCACGAGCACCGAGAGCGGCACGTCCAACGGCACGAGCACCGAGCAGGGCCCGCCCAGCGGTGACTCCGGCACCGGCGGCGGCTTCGGCGGCGGCTCCTTCAGCGTCGACTCGTTCACCGTCACCGGCATCCCCGTCACCGGCGACACCGTCGGCCCGCTCACGAGCACCGAGGTCACCAAGGGCCGCGCCTTCACCAAGGCCGACGCCGGCAAGGACGTCGTCGTCCTCGACGCCGCGTACGCGAAGAGCGAGTCGAAGGCCGTCGGCGACACCGTGTCGATCGGCGGGAAGGACTTCTCGGTCATCGGCATCGTGTCGTCCACCGGGTCGGCGAGCACCACCGGCTCGAACACCTACGTCCCGCTCGACACCGCCCAGGCGCTCGCGGACCTGGACGGCAAGGTCACGTCCGTGTACGTCTCCGCCTCGTCGTCGTCCGACGTCGCGACGATCAAGACCGCGCTGCAGAAGCAGCTGTCGAGTGCCACGGTCTCCACCGAGTCCGACCTGGCCTCGAGCGTCTCCGGCTCGCTGTCGACCGCGTCGACCCTGGTCTCGAACCTGGGCACCTGGCTGTCGGTCGTCGTCCTCGCGGCGGCGTTCCTCATCGCGATCCTGTTCACGATCTCGGGTGTCACCCGACGCACCCGCGAGTTCGGCACCCTCAAGGCGATCGGCTGGTCGAACGGCCGGATCACCCGGCAGGTCGCCGGCGAGTCCCTCGTACAGGGGCTGATCGGCGGCGTGATCGGGACCGCCGTCGGCCTGCTCGGCATCCTCGTCGTGAACGTCATCGCCCCGACGATCTCGGCCAGCGCCTCGGCGTCGGCGGGCACCGGCCCCGGCGCCGGCCGGATGCCCGGCGGTGCTGCCACGGCCGCAGCGGGCAGCGGCACCGCGGGGAGTGTCCCGGCCGGCGGGTTCGGCGGCGGCGGGAGCACCGCGTCGACCACGGACGTCGTCCTGCACGCACCGGTGACCGTCGAGGTGATCCTGCTGGCGATCGGGCTGGCGGTCCTCGGTGGACTCATCGCCGGTGCCCTCGGCGGCTGGCGCGCGAGCAGGCTGCGTCCGGCCGAGGCCCTGCGGAGCGTGGCGTGATGCCCCGCCCGACCGCATCCGGCGCCACCGTGCCGGGCACTCCCGACACCACCGCGACACACGAGCACGAGCCGACCCGAGGAGCCACCGTGACCAGCACCGAGACCGCAGCCTCCGCAGCGGAGGCGAGCCGGGCCTCCCGGCCGATGTACCGCCTGACGAACGTGCGCAAGACCTACCGGCAGAAGCAGCGGACCGTCACCGCGCTGACGGACGTCGACCTGACGATCCCACAGGGGCAGATGGTCGCGGTGCAGGGGCCGACCGGCGGTGGCAAGTCGACGCTGCTGCAGATGCTCGGCGCGCTGGACCGACCGACCTCGGGATCAGTCGAGCTCGGCGAACACGACGTCGCGACGCTCGGCGACCGGGCGCTGACGACCGTGCGCGCCACCGAGATCGGGTTCGTGTTCCAGAGCTTCAACCTCATCCCGACGCTGACCGCGCTCGAGAACGTCGAGACCGCGTTCGCCGGTGCGCTCGCGAACCGGAGTCGCGCGGAGATCCGGCAGCGGGCGGCCGACGCGCTCCGGGAGGTCGGCCTCGGCGAGCGCCTCGACCACCTGCCGGCGGAGCTGTCCGGAGGCCAGCAGCAGCGGGTCGCGATCGCCCGCGCCCTGGTCAAGAACCCGAGCGTGCTGCTGGCCGACGAGCCGACGGGCGCGCTCGACGAGGGCACCCGCGACGAGATCATGGGGCTCATCGAGGGACAGTGGCAGGACCGCGGGCTGACGGTGGTCGTCGTGACGCACGACTCGTGGGTGGCGCGTCGCGCCGAGCGGCGCCTGTACCTCGAGAGCGGCCAGGTGCGCGAGGCACGGTAGCGCGGTCCGGGGCGGCCGGGAGGCCCGGTGCGCGTCCGACGAGAGCCGCGCCTCCGGCTGCTGGTCGTCCCCACTGCACCCCCGCGCGGACAGCGCGCCCCGTCCCCTCGGGGCGCGATGACCGTGCCGGGGTGCGACCCGTCAGGGGCGCGGCCCCGTCGGGTAGTCGCAGTAGGCGAACCAGCGCGAGTCCGGAGCCCACGGCGGGACGTTGACCGTTCCCTGGCCGCCCTCGAGCGTCACGAGCGTCTCGGGGAGGACCGCGATCCGGGCACCCCGCACCAGGACGCCGGGGAGCAGCCGGAGCTCGACGCGCTGGTCGGCCGGGTGACCCTGCACGCCGGGCTCGTACGACAGGTACAGCAGGTGCGCACCGTCCGGCGACACGTGCGGGAACCAGTTCACCCGGTCGTCGGCCGTGATCCGCACGGGCTCGGTCGCCCCGGGTCGGCGGGACACGAGCTGCGCGGTCCCGGGGCTGAACACCTCGGAGTTGTACACCAGCACGTCGCCGGCGAACGAGCACCCGTCCGACGGGAACGCGTCGCGGGTGACGAACGTCGTCTCGCCCGTCGCCGGGTCCACCAGCGCGACGTCCGTCGTCCAGACCCCGTCCTCGCTGAGCTCGCCCACGATCGCCGCGAGCGAGGACCCGTCCGCCGCGACGCCGTGCAGGTAGTACTTCCGCCGCACGGGCAGCACGGCCGCGGCGTCGGTGAGCTGTTCTGCGGTCCCCCCGGCGGGCAGGGGCACGCGGTACAGCTCGCCGTTCCGGGCACTGACCACGACGGAGCCGTCGGACGGGTCGAGCACGTGGTCGTTGTTGATCTCGTCGACGCCCGGCATGGGGACCGGCACGAGCGCGGACTCGTCGAGGACCGTGTCGTCGCCCGGGGTCGGCAGCCGCAGCAGCCACAGGTCCCCGTCGCCGTTGAGCACGAGGGTGTCGGCGTCGAGGACGTTCGGCGCTTCCACCAGCACGGTGCTCGACTCGAACACGAGTCGGCTCGTGCGCGCCTCGATGTCGTACACGTGCACGCGGCTGGTCTGTCCGGGCAGCAGCTGCCGCCCGCGGGTGGTGTCGCTCATGGTTCCATCCTGTCGTGTGGTGTCCCGTTGCGGCACCCGGTGCCGCGAGGTCCGCTCCGGCGCCCGGTTCGGCGTGGTCCGGCGCCCGGTTCGGCGCCCCGGTTCGATGTGGCGTCGCACAACCGAAGACGGTCCGCACCACGGGAACCCGTGGTGCGGACCGTCATTGGTTGTGCGACGCCGATCGGTACCGCCGCCCGCGCAGCGCCGACCGCGCAGCGCCCTACTTCACCGCGCCGGCGGTCAGGCCGGCCACGAACTGGCGCTGGACGATCAGGAACGCGATGACGACCGGGATCGACACGACGAGCGACGCCGCCATGATCTGGTTCCAGTACACGTTCGTCTGCGTCGAGTACTGCTGCAGGCCGACCGCCAGGGTCTGCCCGTTGCCGTTCGTCATGACCGAGGCGAACAGCACCTCACCCCATGCCGTCATGAACGAGTAGATGCCGACCGCCACGAGGCCCGGACGAGCCGAGGGCAGGATGATCCGGAACAGCGCGCCCATCGGGCCGGAGCCGTCGACCATCGCGGCCTCGTCGAGCTCACGCGGGATCGTCTCGAAGTAGCCCGCGAGCATCCAGATCGAGAACGGCAGCGTGAACGTCAGGTACGTGATGATCAGGCCGGTCCAGCTGCCGACGAGCTGGATGCCGAGCGAGTTCCCGAGGTTCGTGAAGATCAGGAACAGCGGGAGCAGGAACAGCACGCCCGGGAACATCTGGGTCGAGAGCACCGTCGTCGTGAAGGCGCTCTTGCCCTTGAAGTTCCACCGCGACACCGCGTAGGCGGCGAACGTGGCGATGATCAGCGAGAACACCGTCGCGACGGTGCAGACCACGAGCGAGTTGATGAAGTACTGGCCCAGCGGCACGGTCGACCACATGTCGATGAACGGCTGGAAGGTGATGTTGGTCGGGATCCACGTGAAGTCGTTCTGCACGTCACCCAGCGGCTTGATCGCCGTGGTGACCATCACGTAGAGCGGCACGACCGTGAACACGGTCAGGAGTGCCAGGACGATGACCTTGAAGGACTTGGCGCCCACTGTTTCACGCACGGACGGACCTCCGGTTGGTCACGGCGAGGTAGATGCCGGTGACGACGAGCAGGAAGAGGAGCAGCAACACGCTCATCGCGGCACCGGAACCGAAGTTCCAGGTGATGAACGACGCGTTGTAGATGTGGAAGCTGAGCAGGTCGGCGGCCGGTGGCTGCGCCGTCGAGCCGAACAGCACGTAGGGCGTGTTGAAGTCGTTGAACGTCCAGAGGAACATCACGAGCACGAGCGTCACGTTGACCGGGCGGACCATCGGCAGCGTGATCGAGCGCCACTGGCGGAACGGCTTGGCACCGTCGACCGAGGCAGCCTCGTACACGTCGGCCGGCACGGACTGCAGGCCGGCCATGAGCATGAGGAAGGCGAAGGGCCAGGTCTTCCAGATCGCGACGACCACCACGGCCACGAAGGCGTTGTTGCCGATCAGCCAGAACGGCCCGCTGCCGCTGACCAGGTGCAGCTGGTCGACCAGGATGTGGTTGATCGCACCCGAGTCGCGCTGGAACATGAACTTCCAGGTGATCACGCCGGCGTACATCGGCAGCGCGTAGGGCACCAGGAACAGCGTGCGGAACAGGCCACGGCCCGCGAACGGCTTCTGCAGCGCGACGGCCGCCGCCATGCCGAAGCCCCACGAGAGGCCGACCACCAGGATCGTGAACGCGACGGTGATCAGGAACGAGTTGAGCAGTCCCTTGCCGATCGCCTGGTTGAAGTCGACCGCGACCGCGTAGTTGTGCAACCCCGCGAAGGGCGCGGCACCCCAGTTGGCGATGAAGTACTTGGTGAGCTGGATGAACGAGATCCAGATGCCCGTGAGCATCGGCACGATGTGGATCAGCAGTTCGAACAAGATGGCGGGGCCGACGAGCGCGTAGGGCAGCCACTGGCGGCGGCGCTTCCCGCGGGGCGGAGGCGACGACAGGGTCGGCGCCTTCGTGCGGGTCAGGTCGAGGGCCTCGGGTTCCGGCAGGACCGTCGTGGACATGGGCAGGGCCTTTCGGCTGAGGGAGTTCGGGAGAGCCGGCGCCGTGGCAGCGGCGGTCGCCGCGATGCGGCGGACGGGAGGCTCGGGGTGCGTGGGCCGGTCGGCTCACGGCCGGCGCTGAGCCGGGTTGTCATTGCTGTGGCGGGGGCGGAGACCCGGGGCGGACCTTGCGGACGCGCCCCGGGCCTCCTGGATGTGGCTGGATCAGCCGTTCGCCTGGGACACCTGGTCCTGGGCGGTCTGCAGCGCGGACTTGATGTCGCTGTCGGACACCGTGCCGCCGGTCGCGATCTTGGCGAACATGTCGTTCATCGCCTTGCCGACCGTGGACTCGAACTGGTCCTCGGCGGGGACCAGCGGGAGCGGCTTCGCCTTGTTGTTGTAGATGTCGAGGAACGTCTTCGTCTGCTCGTCGGTGACCGAGTCAGCAGCCGAGGCGAGCACCGGCAGGGCCGAGTACGGCTTGTCGAGCGTCGACTGCGTGTCGGCGCTCGTCATGTACTTGACGAACTTCAGCGCGCCGTCCTTGTTCTTCGTGTTCTTGAAGATCGACAGGTTGATGCCGGCCGGGAAGCTCGCGATCTCCTTGCCGCCGGTCGGGGCCGGGAAGGGGACCACGCCGAACTCGTCGGCGGACATGCCGTTCGACGTGATCGTCGCGTTCGCGTTGTTCTGCGTCAGCATCATCGCGGCCTTCTTGTTCGCGAAGTCCGAGACCGCCTGGGTGCCGTTGTCGTACTGGGCGTTCGAGGTGTTGACGACCTTGTCGCTCTGCATCAGGTCGAGGTAGCGCTTGATGCCGTCGACGTTGGCGCTCGAGGTGAACGTCGGCTTGCCGCTCTTGTCGAACCACTCGCCGCCGTTCTGCGCCGAGTTGATGAACGCGAAGTGCGCGTTCTCGGTGTACGAGCCACCGGCGATGGTGAAGCCGTACTTGCCGCCCGTGGTGAGCTTCTTGGCGTCGGCGGTCAGGTCCTGCCACGTGGTGGGGGCCTCGATGCCGGCGTCCTTGAACATCTGCTTGTTGTAGTACAGGCCGTAGGCGAGACCGTAGAGCGGGACGCTCGTGACGGTCTTGCCGGGGGCGCCACCGGTCGACAGCGCGACCTTGCCGAACTTGTCGGCGCCGCCGATCGACTTCATCTCCGAGTCGCCGAACTCCTGGAAGGCGCCGGTGGCCTGGAGCGAGGTCGCCCACGTGTTGCCGATGTTGACGACGTCCGGGCCCTGGCCCGAGGTGACGGCGGTCTGGATCTTCGTCTGCAGGTCGTTCCAGCCGATGACCTGCAGGTCGACCTTGATGCCGGTCTGCTTGGTGAACTGCTTGAGGACGGGGGTCAGGACCTCCTTGTCGTTCTGCAGGGAGGTGCCCTGGTTCGACGCCCAGTAGGTGAGCGTCTTGGAGTCGCCGGACGAACCGGACCCTCCGGCGGAGCAGGCTGCGAGGCCGGTCACGGTGAGTGCCGCGGCCGCGGTGATGGCCAGTGCGCGGATGGCAGTGCGCATGACTCTCTACTTTCTCGTCGTTGAGATGGTGCAGGGATGGAGCGTTCGGGTGCTGCTGTGTGGTGCTGTCGTGCGTGTGGTGCTGTCGTGCTCGGTGTTCTCGCGGGTCAGACCAGGGTCTGCTCCGCGGGGTCCCAGCCCTCGTCGAGGGTCTGGGAGGGCGACACGGTGCTCGTGACGAGCACCGCCTCGCCACGTTCGGCGGCCTCGGCGATGGAGACCATCACGTCGAGGACGTGGAAGGCGAGCGCACCGGGGACGCGGTTCGTCTCGCCCGCGCGCAGGGAGCGGGCCAGGTCGACCACGCCGGTGCCGCGCGAGTACGTGGACCCGACGGCCGGGATCGTCTCGGGCTCGTCGGCGCCGAGCGCGTACAGCTCGGTGTCGCCGTCGAAGTTGTTCGGGTCGGGGAACACCACGGTGCCCGTCTCGCCGGCGATCTCGACGACACCCGTGCGGCCGCGGTCCGACTCGAACGAGAACACGCTCTGCGCGCTCCCGCCGTTCTCGAACTCGATGAGCGCGGAGTGGTTCGTCGGGACGTCGACCGGGAACTCGGTCCCCGCCTTCGGCCCGGAGCCGATCGTGCGGGTGGCACGGGACTTCGACGCGGTCGCGGTGACCTTCGACACGGGGCCGAACGCCTGCACCAGGGTGGTGATGTAGTACGGGCCGATGTCGAACAGCGGGCCGGCGCCGTACGCGAACAGGAACTCGGGGCTCGGGTGCCACGACTCCGGACCGGGGCTCTGGAACAGCGTCAGGCCGTTCAGCGGCGTCCCGATGCGGCCGTCGCGGATCGTGCGGAGCGCGGTCTGCAGCCCGGCGCCGAGGAAGGTGTCCGGCGCGACGGAGACCGTCAGGCCGGCGGCGGCAGCGGCGTCGCGGAGCTGCGTGGCGCTCTCGCGGTCGAGGGCGTAGGGCTTCTCGCCCCAGACGTGCTTGCCGGCGGCGATGGCCTGCAGCGCGACCTCGACGTGCGCGGCCGGGATCGTCAGGTTGACGACGATCTCGATGTCGTCGTCGGCGAGCAGCTGCTCGACCGATCCCGACGCGGGCACGCCCCACTTCTCGGCCTGGGCAGCGGCGCGGGGCTCGTCGATGTCGGCGATGAACCGGACCTGCACGTCGGGGAAGACCGTCAGGTTCGACAGGTACTGGTCCGAGATGACCCCGGCGCCGATCACGCCGACGCCGACCGGGCCGGTGCGGCGGGCCGTGGCGGACGCCGTGCTGTCGGCCGGAGCGGTCGTGGTGGTGTCGGTCATGCGCGGGCCCCCTGCAGGAACGAGTACGAGTCGGTGACGGCCTGGAACACGTCGCCGTCGTGGTCGTCGAGCTCCACGACCTGCTGCGCGTCCGGTGCGGCCGCGATGATGTCGCGGATCGGCATGATGCCGTTGCCGACGGCGACCTGGCGCTTGTCGTCGTGCGAGCCGTCGCCGTCCTTGACGTGCAGGAAGCGCACCTTGTCGCCGAGCGTGCGCAGCACGGCCACCGGGTCGTCACCGCCGACCTTCGCCCAGTAGGTGTCGAGCTCGAGCACGACGTCGTCGGAGAGCGCGTCGGCGAAGACCTGGTAGGCGCTGACGCCGTCGATGCGGTTCGAGAACTCGAACGCGTGGTTGTGGTAGCCGAGCGTCAGGCCGTGGTCGGCGGCACGGGGGGCGAGCGCGCTGAGTTCGCGGGCGATGGCCTCGACGTCCTCGCGGGTGGTCCAGCGGGCCTCGTCGATGTGCGGGTCGATGAGCGTCTCGGTGCCGACCTGCGCCGTGGCGTGGAAGATGCGCTCGAGGTCCTGCTCACCGGCGTCCAGCAGTCGGGCGTGCCCGCTCGGTGCGACCAGGCCGGCGTCCTGCAGGGCCGTGGCGTACTCGTCGGCGCGGTCCACGTAGCCGAAGAGCTCGACGTCCGTGAAGCCGATGCCGGCGATGCGCTGCAGGGTGCCGGGCAGATCGGCACTGAGCGCGTCGCGGACCGTGTAGAGCTGGACCGAAAGCGGTTGGGTCACCGGTGTTCTCCTCGTCGAGTGGTGTGGTCGTCTCTGACCGTTCGTCACACTACGAGCACTTCTGTCGGCCGTCAAGCAGAAGTCCGCAGATGTTCGACGCACTTCGTTGCGTGCCGCATTCGAAGTGTGTTTCACTCGCACCATGGTCGACTTGGCACGGACGGCAGCGACGCCGCCGGTCGGGACGAGCGAGCTCTTCCAGATCCTTCGCGACGGTGTGCCGCGGACCCGGTCGGAACTCGCCGCCCTGACGGGAGCAGCACGCTCGACCATCGGCGTGCGCCTGGACGCCCTCGTCGACGTCGGCCTCGTCGGCGCGGTCGAGACGGCCGCGTCCACCGGCGGACGCCCGCCCGCACAGGTCGCGCTGCGGCCTACCTCCCGCCTGGTCATCGCGGCCGACCTCGGTGCCTCGCACGGCCGCGTCGCCGTGACCGACCTCGTGGCGCAGCCGCTCGCGACCCGCGAGGCCCGGATCGACATCGCCGCCGGCCCCGTCCCGACCCTGACCTGGCTCGTCCAGGCGATCGACGAACTGCTCGACGAGATCGGTCGTGCACGCGACGACGTCATCGCGATCGGGATCGGCGTGCCCGGCCCCGTCGAGTTCTCGACGGGACGCCCCGCGAACCCGCCGATCATGCCCGGCTGGGACGGGTTCGACGTCCCGTCGTGGCTGCGCCAGCACATCCGGGCGCACGTCCTGCTCGACAACGACGTGAACATCGCGGCCCTGGGCGAACGCGAGCACGGCTGGCCGGGCGTCGACCACCTGCTCTTCGTGAAGGTCGCCACGGGCATCGGGTCGGGCATCGTCTCCGAGGGTCGCCTGCAGCGCGGCGCGCAGGGCACCGCGGGCGACATCGGGCACGTGCGGGTCTCCCGCGCCGGTGACGTCCCCTGCCACTGCGGCAACACCGGGTGCCTCGAGGCAGTCGCCTCCGGACCCGCCATCGCCCGCGCACTCCGCGACAAGGGCCACGACGCCACCTCGAGCGCGGACGTCATCGCCCTGGTGAACCGGTCCGACCTCGACGCCATCTACGCCGTCCGCCAGGCCGGCCGCGACATCGGCGAGGTCCTCGCCACCTGCATCTCGCTCATCAACCCCCAGGTCATCGTGCTCGGCGGGTCGGTGACCCAGGCCGGCGAGCACCTGCTCGCCGGCGTGCGCGAGGTGGTCTACTCGCGCTCGATGCCGCTCGCGACCGAGCACCTCGTCATCGCGCCGTCGCGTGCCGGGGGCATGGCGGCCCTCCAGGGTGCCGCGTCGCTCGCCATCGGCTACGCGCTCTCCCCCGCGGGCGTCGACGAACTCGTCGCCTACGCCGAGGGCCGTCAGCTGGTGTCCTGACCGCGCGCCGGATTCGCGTCCGTCACCGGTCGGGGTGAGAATCGTCGGGTGACGATCGTGCAGCCCACCCTGTGGGACAGTCTGGAGGCCCTGTCCGGCTCCGACGCGCCCGTCACCACGGTCCGCGACAGCTTCACGGCCCTGCGCGGCCACACCGAGCGGATCGTCGCGCACTCGTCAGACCGCGTCGCGTGGCTCCGCGCCCGTGCGGCGGGCATCACCGCGACCGATGTGGCGCGGTTGGCGTCGCACCACGCGATCGAGGCCGTCGTCACCGACAAGCGGTACGGGTCCCGCTTCTCCGGCAACGTCTACACCGAGCACGGCCGCGACCGCGAACCGGTCATCGCCGCGTGGGTCGCCGCGACCCACGGCATCGAGCCCTCGGCGCACCTGTTCCACGCGGCCGCCAACCGTGCGCACCTTGCCACGCCGGACGGTGTCGGACAGGACCGCGACGGGCGCCTGTTGCTCGCCGAGATCAAGACCACCTCCCACGGCTGGAAGCGCGTCCCGCGGCACTACCTGCGGCAGGTCTGGTGGCAGCAGTACGTGCTCGGTGCCGAGCGCACGCTGTTCGTCTGGGAGAAGCACGACGACTTCGTGCCGATCGCCGACGAACCCGAGTGCACCTGGATCGACCGCGACGACGACCAGATCCGCGGGCTGGTGTCGCTCGCCGACATGGTGCTCGATCGGCTCCGCTCCGCTCGCTAGCCGTGCCGCTGGATCGCCGCGCCGCCGCGTCGCTAGACCTTGACCAGCCGGAGTCGACTCATGCCGACCACCAGGATGCCCATCAGCGCGATGAACACCGCCACGCCCAGGCAGTACAGGGCCACGACGCCGTAGCCC
Source organism: Curtobacterium sp. Leaf183 (assembly GCF_001424385.1). Classification (GTDB taxonomy): domain Bacteria; phylum Actinomycetota; class Actinomycetes; order Actinomycetales; family Microbacteriaceae; genus Curtobacterium. The sequence goes on from NZ_LMPO01000001.1 coordinate 183,501, forward strand.
TGCGCCGGGTCGAGGAACGGGTACGGTACCCACCCGTCGGTGGCCCCGCGGACGAGGATCACGACGAGCCACACCGCGGGGTAGACCAAGAACCACCACACGTGCCGGAGCAGCAGCTTGCCGCGGTCGGAGAACAGCAGCCAGTCGAGGACCGCGTACACCGGGATGATCTTGTGCAGCACGTCGTTCGACCACTGCACCGTGAACGACTGGTCGAGGGTCGCGTTGACCAGGAGCGTGTTGTAGACGATCCCCGTCGTGGCGATGTAGACCGTGGCCGCACCGCGGAACACCGAGAGACCGACCTGCCCGCGCTTCCGTCGGGCCGCAGCGATCAGCGTCAGGGCGAACGCCAGTGCGACGAACACGTTCGACTGGATCGTGAAGTACCCGAAGAAGTTGAAGAAGTTGTAGACCGGGCTCTCGACGCTCCGCAGGAACTGCGCGACGATCGCCGCCACGATCGCGATGACGGCGATGAGCCGCAGGGCGTTGACGAGGGTGCGCACCGATCCAACCTAGCGGCCGCGACGCCGAACGGCCCCGCTCCGGTGTGGGAGCGAGGCCGTTCGTGTCGTCAGTCGATCAGATGCTGTTGACGTCCAGCGGGATGCCGGGCCCGAAGGTCGTCGAGACGGCGCCCTTCATGACGTAGCGGCCCTTCGAGGCACTCGGCTTGAGGCGGTTGATCTCCTCGAGCGCGGTCGAGATGTTCTCGTCGAGCTGCTCCGGGGTGAATGAGGCCTTGCCGACGACGAAGTGCACGTTGGCGTGCTTGTCGACGCGGAACTCGATCTTGCCGCCCTTGATGTCGTTGACGGCCTGCGCGACGTTCGGGGTCACGGTGCCGGTCTTCGGGTTCGGCATGAGGCCACGCGGGCCGAGCACCTTGCCCAGACGACCGACCTTGCCCATGAGCTCGGGGGTCGAGACAGCGGAGTCGAACGAGGTGTAGCCCTCGGCGACCTTCGCGATGAGCTCGTCGCCACCGACCTCGTCAGCACCGGCTGCGATCGCGGCCTCGGCCGCAGCGCCCGTCGCGAAGACGATGACGCGGGCGGTCTTGCCGGTACCGTGCGGCAGGATGACGGTGCCACGGACCATCTGGTCCGCCTTGCGGGGGTCGACGCCGAGCTTCAGCGCGACCTCGACCGTGGAGTCGGTCTTCGCAGAGCCGGTCTCCTTGGCCAGGGCGACGGCCTCGGTCGGGGTGTAGAACTTGTCGGCCTCGATCTTCGCGGCCGCGGCCTGGTAGGCCTTGGACTTCTTCGCCATGGTGGTCTCCTTGCGAGATACGTGGTTGGCGAGCCGGCGAGGCTCTCCCACGGAAGGGTGTTGGGGTGTGGACCTGAGGGAGAGGCTTACGCCTCGACCGTGATGCCCATCGAACGAGCAGTACCGGCGATGATCTTCGCGGCCTGGTCGATGTCGTTGGCGTTCAGGTCGGCCTGCTTGGTCTCGGCGATCTGACGGACCTGGTCCATCGAGATCTTCGCGACCTTGACCGTGTGCGGGGTCGCGGACCCCTTCTGCACACCCGCAGCCTTCTTGATGAGCTCGGCGGCCGGCGGGGTCTTGAGGACGAACGTGAACGAACGGTCCTCGTAGACGGTGATCTCGACCGGGACGACGTTGCCGCGCTGCGACTCGGTCGCGGCGTTGTACGCCTTGCAGAACTCCATGATGTTCACGCCGTGCTGACCGAGCGCCGGACCGATCGGCGGGGCCGGGTTGGCGGCTCCCGCGTTGATCTGCAGCTTGATCAGGCCCGTGACCTTCTTCTTCGGTGCCATGTTCGCTTTCCTCCTGGGATCGAACGCACGGGATTCCGTGCACTCTCCCGCGTGGCCGGCGGTTCCGGCTCGCGGTGACGAGCCTGCGACGCACGAGGCGTCGCAGGCCCAAACTCGATGAGTCTACCTGATGCCTGTCGGCGTCAGAGCTTGGTGACCTGGTCGAAGCTGAGCTCGACCGGGGTCTCGCGCTCGAACAGCGAGACGAGGACCGTGAGCTTGCCGCTCTCCGGCTTGATCTCGGAGATCGACCCCGGCAGACCCGCGAACGAGCCCTCCTTGATGGTGATCGTCTCGCCGACCTCGAAGTCGACCTCGGCGGCCGGCTGGGCCTGCGTGAGGCCGGAGCCCTTGCCGCCCTTGCTCGGTGCGGTCTCGGCGACCTGCACCAGGGACTTCAGCATGCCGAACGCCTCGTCGAAGCGGAGCGGCGTCGGGTTGTGCGCGTTGCCGACGAAGCCGGTGACGCCCGGGGTGTGCCGGACGACGGACCAGGAGTCCTCGTTGAGGTCGAGGCGCACGAGCACGTACCCGGGGATCCGGACGCGCGTGACGAGCTTGCGCTGGCCGTTCTTGATCTCGACGACGTCCTCCATCGGGACCTCGACCTGGTAGATGTAGTCCTCCATCGACATCGACACCATGCGGTTCTCGATGTTCGACTTCACGCGGCGCTCGAAGCCCGCGTAGGAGTGGATGACGTACCACTTGCCAGGCTTCATCCGCAGCTCGGCCTTGAAGGCCTCGTACGGGTCGACCTCGGCCGGCTCGTCGTCCTCGAGTGCGTCGGCGTCGGGGTCGGCCTCGATCGAGACCTCGGTGCCCGGAGCCAGGTCGACCTCGGACTCGGAGGCGATCGCGCCGGGGGTGTCGGTGGACTCCTCGGCGGCGATGGTCGCGTTCGCCTCGGCGGGGGTCTCGGTCTCGAGCTCGGCCTCTTCTTCGTCCTCGACGGCCTCCACGGCAGCCTCGGCCTCGTCGGCGGAGTCGATCTCGAGCGCGTCGTCGACGACCGCGTCGGCCTCGGCGTCGCGGGACTCGGCGAGGGCGGTGAGCGTCTCGTCGATGCCGTCCACGTCACCGTCGTCCGGCTCGGCGCTCAGCCCGAGGGACTCGTCGTCCTCGTCCTCGACCGCGATCGCACGCTCTTCGGCGGACTCGGCCGAACGGAGCTCGCCCGTCTCGACGTCGCCTTCCTGGTTCTCTTCCACCTCGGAGGACTGCTCTGCAGCGGTCGCGAGGTCGATGTCGTCGCGGGAGTAGTCAGACACTGTCGGTTCTTTCCGTTCGGTGGTGCGGGTCGGGTCGGCGTTCGCCCTGGTCACTGTTCGCGCTGGTCACTGGTCACGCTGCTCGGCGTCGCCGCCGGCGTGGGTCGGGATCGGCCGATGGAGACGAGCCCCGACGGGTGCGACACCGATCAGGCGGTCGGACCGTTGCCGAAGACGTAACCGACGCCGAGCCCGAACACGAAGTCGAGGATCGACACGAGGACCATCATCACGACGACGAACACCAGGACGACGCCGGTGTAGCTGAAGAGTTCCTTGCGCGTCGGCGTGACGACCTTGCGCAGCTCGCCGATGACCTGGCGGATGAACAGCGCGATGGCCGCGAACGGGCCCCGGCGCGCGGCACGGTCCTGCTTCGCCTTGGCGACGACGTCGTCCGTCGTCGTCTCCATGTCGTTGCTCGCCAACTTCGTCACCTTCCAGATGTGCAGGGCGGACAGGACTCGAACCTGCAACCTGCGGTTTTGGAGACCGCTGCTCTACCAATTGAGCCACCGCCCTTCGGGAGACGATGCCGTCTTCCGGGTGGTACGCGTCCGTCATCAACGGGTCGCGACCGCCGCAGACGAGTGTACGGGAGTGCGTCGCGCGGTGTCCACTTGAGGGGTCTCGCGGCGTGCCGCGCCGATAGGCTGGGCGGGTGAGCACCGCAGCCGAAGGCCCCGAGTCCACCACCACCCAGCGACCCCGGATCGCGTCGCGCATCGCCGCGATCGCCGAGTCCGCGACGCTCAAGGTCGATGCCAAGGCGAAGGCGCTCAAGGCGGCCGGACGACCCGTGATCTCCTTCGCGGCCGGCGAACCGGACTTCGCCACGCCCGCGCACGTCGTCGACGCCGCGGTCGCCGCGGCGCAGGACCCGAAGAACCACCGGTACACGCCCGCCACGGGCCTGCCGGAGCTCAAGCAGGCCGTCGCCGACAAGACGGCGCGTGCGTCCGGCATCACCGTCGAGCCGTCGCAGGTCATCATCACGAACGGCGGCAAGCAGGCCGTCTACCAGGCCTTCCAGACGATCGTCGACGACGGCGACCAGGTGTTGCTGCCCGCGCCGTACTGGACCACCTACCCCGAGGCGATCCGACTGGCCGGGGGCGAGCCCGTCGAGGTCTTCGCCGGCAGCGACCAGGACTACCTGGTCACGGTCGAGCAGCTCGAGGCGGCTCGCACACCCACGACCAAGGCGCTGCTGTTCTGCTCCCCCTCGAACCCGACCGGCGCCGTCTACTCCGCCGAGCAGACCCGCGCCATCGGCGAGTGGGCGCTCGAGCACGGCATCTGGGTGATCAGCGACGAGATCTACCAGGACCTGGTCTACGACGGCACCACCTTCACCGGGATCCTCCAGGCGGTCCCCGAGCTCGCCGACACGACGGTCCTGGTGAACGGCGTCGCGAAGACCTACGCGATGACGGGGTGGCGCGTCGGGTGGTTCATCGGCCCGGCCGACGCCGTCAAGGCCGCGTCGAACCTGCAGTCGCACCTGTCGAGCAACGTGTCGAACGTGTCCCAGCGCGCGGCGATCGCCGCGCTCACCGGGCCGCAGGAACCGGTCGTCGCCATGCGCGAGGCCTTCGACCGCCGTCGCCGGGCCATCGTCGCGGGACTCAACGCGATCCCGGGCTTCGTCACGCCGACGCCCGAGGGGGCCTTCTACGTCTACCCCGACGTCACGGCGCTGCTCGGTCGCGAGTGGGCCGGCTCGACGCCGACGACCACGCTCGAGCTGGCCGACCTGATCCTCGAGCACGCCGAGGTCGCGGTCGTCCCCGGCGAGGCCTTCGGCCCCTCCGGCTACCTGCGCCTGTCCTACGCGCTCGGCGACGACGACATCGCCGAGGGCGTCGCCCGGTTGGCGACGTTCTTC
>NZ_LMPO01000001.1:188482-188597 GCF_001424385.1 Curtobacterium sp. Leaf183
AGCTGAGGCGCTCGCACCCCGCCACGCACGTCGCGCCCCGTTCCCACGGGGCGCGACGTTCTTCCGGGGGTGCGGCTCCGGCGGACCGGGGGAACGGCCGGCCGGGAGGCCCGGT
>NZ_LMPO01000001.1:188629-202283 GCF_001424385.1 Curtobacterium sp. Leaf183
ACGGCTCAGGCGAGCAGGTCGCCGACGACCACGGGTTCCGGCACCAGCGCCACACCGAAGCGGTTGAGCACGCTCACCTGGACGTACCGCGCCAGCTCGGCGACCTGGGCGGCGGTCGCACCGCCGCGGTTCGTCAGCGCGAGCGTGTGCTTGGTGGAGATGCCGGCACGGGAGCCGGCAAGCGCGTACCCGCGGTGGACGCCGGCGTGCTCGATGAGCCACGCGGCGCTGAGCTTGACGTCCTCGCCGACCGGCCAGCTCGGCGCGTCGGCAGGCAGGGACTCGGCGAACCCGGCCGAGACGATCGGGTTGGTGAAGAACGAGCCGGCGCTCCAGGTGTCCTGGTCGTCGTCGTCGAGGACCATCCCCTTCGAGGACCGCAAGGCCAGGACCGTGGAACGCACCTGGGCGGGGTCGACCCGGTCGCCCAGCGTCACACCGAGGGAGCCAGCCAGCTGCGCGTACCGCACGGGCACACCACCTTGGACGTCGGTGCCGAGCGCGAACTCGACGGTCAGGACGACCCCGCGTCGCCCGTGCTTGAGCGTCGAGGTGCGGTAGCCGAGCTCCAGCTCGGCCGCGTCGAGCCACGCGCGCTCCCCCGTGGCCGCGTCGAGGAACTCGACCCGGGTGAGCACGTCGGACAGCTCGACCCCGTACGCCCCGATGTTCTGCACGGGGCTCGCACCGACGGTGCCCGGGATGCCGCTGAGGGCCTCCAGTCCGGTCCAACCGCGCTCGACGGTCGACGCGACGAACGCGTCCCAGGGTTCCCCGGCGGCGACGCGGACGGTGACGCCGTCCGTGGTGGTGTCGTGTTCGACGCCCCGGGTCCGGACCAGCACCACGGTGCCGTCGAAGCCGTCGTCGGCGACGAGCAGGTTGCTGCCGCCGCCGACCACGAGCCAGTCGTCGTCGCCCCAGGCGTGGCGGACGTGCGCGACGAGCTCGTCGGTGGTGTCCGCGGTGAGCAGGCGACCGGCGGCTCCCCCGACGCGCAGGGTCGTGAGGTCGGCGAGGAGGGTGTCGGCCACGATCAGCGGAACACCACCGTGACCTGCGCCTTGCCGAGCACGGTCTGTCCGGCGGCGGTCACGGTGAGGTCGATGCGCTGCGGACGGCCCTGGTCGTCGACGGTGCCGACCTTGGCGACGACGCCGACGGTTGCGCCCTGCTCGGGGTCGACGACCACCGGGCGCGTGAAGCGGACGCCGTAGGAGGCGATCCACCCGCGGTCGCCGAGCCACTCGGACACGGGCTGGACGGCGAGGCCCATCGTGAGCATGCCGTGCGCGAGCACACCGGGCAGCCCGACGGAGGTGGCGACGTCGTCGCGGTAGTGGATCGGGTTGAAGTCCCCGGACGCACCGGCGTAACGCACGAGAGAGTCGCGGGTGAGGTGGACCTCACGCTCGGCGACCACCGTGCCGACCTCGGCCGTGGTGGGGGTTGCGGTGCTCATGCGTCGTCTCCTCGGACCACGAGGGTGGAGGTCGCCGTGACGACGTGCTCCCCCGCGGCGTCGCTCATGGTGCTCTCGGCGGTGACCATGGCGTTGCCGCCGAGCGTCTTGACGCTCGTCACCGTCAGGGTCGCGGTGAGCTCGTCACCCGCCACGATCGGCCGGTCGTAGGTGAACTTCTGCTCACCGTGCACCACGCGCGAGAAGTCGATGCCCGCGTCGGGTTCGGCGAGGAGCTGGGCCAACGTGGCTTCCTGCACGACGACCGCGAAGGTGGCCGGTGCGACGACGTCGGCGTAGCCGGCGGCACGGGCGGCGTCCGTCTCGTGGTGGATCGGGTTGGTCGCGAACGTCGCGCGTGCGAACTCACGCACCTTCTCGCGACCGACCAGGTAGGGCGGGGCCGGCGGGAACGTCCTGCCGACGAGCTCGGGGTTCACTGACACGACCGGCAGTCTATCGACGGCAGCGGGTCGCACGGGTCCTGAGGATGGATCGCGTATGCTCGCGGGGCGCGGTGCCGGAGGGGGCGTCGACGCGCTGTCTTCACTCTGGGAGGGTGCGATGGAGACCACGATCGAGTACGCGGTGCACACGGGCGACCGCAGCGCCGCGATGGAGCTCGCCGGCGCTGCACTGCGGTCGGCCGGGCATCGCGTCGACGCCGCCCCGGGGACGATCGTCGCCGAGTCCGGCAGTCGTGTCCTGACGATGCTGCTCGGCGCGCTCGTCCACCCGGCGCGGGAGTACCGCCGGTACGAGCTGGTCGTGTCGACCGCAGGGAGCCGGTCGACCCTGACGCTGCGGCACGCCGACCACGGCCCGGCGGTGGTGGGCGGGTCGATCGGCGCTGACCGGCGGCGGGAGCACTGGCGGCGGGTGTCGCGCGCGGTCGAGGGGTCGCTGCGCGCGGCCGGCTTGCTCGTCGCGCCGGGCGGTCGATAGGTCCGGCGTCATGCGAATTGCGTTCGCGGAACTCAAGGCGCGCGGAACCACGTGAACGCACGGCGCGACGTGATCGCGGTTGTGAGAAATTCGGCGGCGTCGAGCGGCGGGCGGCGACCGCCTGGAGGCCCCGTTCCGGTCCGGCGGACGCGCGCCGGGCCTCCAGTCGGTGGGGTCGCACCCCCGCACGCCCGTCGCGCCCCCGCACCACGGGGCGCGACGTCCGCAAGGGGGCGCGAACTGCGTTCGTGCGAGATGCTCCCCGTCCGCCACGCCACCAGCGCGAGCCCCGGGAACGACGAAAGCCCGGCGCGGACGCCGGGCTTGCGGTAGCGAGGGCGGGACTTGAACCCGCGACCCCACGATTATGAGTCGTGTGCTCTAACCAACTGAGCTACCCCGCCACAGATCCGGCGATGAGTTCTCGCCGGGTCGGAGCCCCGAGTCAGGATTGAACTGACGACCCCTTCCTTACCATGGAAGTGCTCTACCACTGAGCTATCGGGGCGAGTACCGCGAGCGGCACCACACGAGGATAGCAGAACCCGGACGGTGGTCCGGAACCGGCCACGACGCCCGGGCGTGCCGTCCGCGGAGCTAGTTCGCGTTCGCCTTGAGCCATGCCAGCGGGTCCACCGGGACGCCGTCGACGTGGACCTCGAGGTGCAGGTGCGGGCCCGTGGAGTTGCCCGTCGAGCCGACCAGACCGAGCTCGTCGCCGACCGCGACCTGCTGGCCCTTCACGACCTTGAACGAGTTGTCCATCATGTGCCCGTAGACGCTGGTGAACTGCTTGCCGTCGACGTCGTGCTCGACCCAGACGTCGTTGCCGAAGCCGCCGTCGTCGGGCTGCACCTTGATGACGGTGCCCGCGGCGATGACGCGGATCGGCGTGCCGGCGCCCGGTGCGAAGTCGACGCCCTGGTGGTTCGTCGAGCAGAACGAGCAGCCCTCGACCTGACGACCGCCGAAGCCGGAGGTGATCGGCACGCCGGTCAGGAACGGCCACTGGATGGTGCCGTTCGCGTCGTTCGTGAAGCTCGAGGAGTCGACGTTCTTGTACTGCGTGGCGTCGGAGACCGTGTAGGCGTCGCGACCGGTCTCGGCCTCGGTGGCGTCGCCGACGGCGAGGGACTGGGCGTCGCCCGCGACGGCGGCCCGCTGCGTGGTCGAGCCGGGCTCCGGGGTGTAGAGCGCCTGCGCCGGCAGCGACGTCGACACGACGAGCCCGGCGACGAAGAGCAGTGCACCGACCGCCGTGACCCGCGAGGCGTTCCGCTGGAAGGCGCTCCCCCGTCGCGGCGTGGGCATCGCAGCCGGACGAGCGGTGGCACCGAGGTGGCGGGTCGCGCGATCGACACGGCGCGGGGCCACCGGAGCGGCGGTGCGCGCGGACGCGGCTGCCTGCGGCCGCGGAGCGGCGGTCTGCGGGCGGGGAGCGGCGGTCTGCTTGCGCGGGGCAGCAGTCCTGGCGGCGCCGCGCGGGGTGGCGTCCGGGCGCGTGGCCGTCGGGCGAGGGGCGCTCGGACCGGAGGCCGCTGCTGCGGCTCGACGGACGGCCGCCGGTGCGACGACCGGCGAGGTCGGCGCCGGGGGCGTCTCCGGCTGGAGCGTCGAGGCCGGCAGCACCGGGGAAGCCGGTGCTGGCGGCGTGACCGGCAGCGCGGGCGAGTCAGCGGTCGAACGTGCGGCGGCGACCGGCTCGGCAGGGGCGGCGACGGGCTGGTCGCGTCGGACCGACTGCTTGGCGACGGCGCGTTCCGCTTCGATACGGGCCCGGCGGGTCAGATGGACGGCTGGTGCCGGTGCATCGGAGACCTTCTGGTCGGCGGCGACGGGCGAGAGCGGAGTTCGGGGCATACGTACGGTGCAGATCCTGATCGAGGCAGATGCGCTCATTGGTAACGAGCAGATAACGGGACCCGAGCGACGGTACCAGGGCTCTCGGCGCTCCGCCAGTCGTGACGGGGACCCGGACCGCTCCCCAGAGGTGGGGTCAGCTGGCCAGAGCAGTGGCCTCGGCGGTGCGGACGAGTTCCTCGAGCGGTGCGGCGACCGACGGTGCCGCGAACAGGAAGGAGCGCGTACCGCCCGCCTGCCAGGTGCGGACGACGGCGCCGGACGAGGCGGCCACGATGGCTCCGGCTGCGATGTCCCACGGGTTCACACCACGCTCGTAGTAGGCGTCCACCACGCCGGCACCGACCGCGCAGCAGTCGAGCGCAGCGGAGCCACCGCGGCGGATGTCGCGGACCTCGCCGAGCAGTCCGGCGAGCACGGCGACCTGCTCACGACGGCGGTCCACCGTGTAGCCGAACCCGGTGGCGACGAGGGTCTCGGCGAGCGACGCCGGCGTGGCGACGGCGATCGGCGCACCGTTCAGCGTCGCCGGTGACCCCGCGACGGCGCGGTACACGTCGCCGGTGGCAGGAGCCACGACGACGCCGGCGATCGGCTCCCAGACGGCGGGGTCCGGTTCGCCGCGGACGACCCCGATGCTGACGGCGTACTGCGAGCTGCCGTACAGGTAGTTGACGGTGCCGTCGATGGGGTCGACCACCCACGTGATGCCCGTGGAGCCTGGTGTCGCACCGGTCTCCTCGCCCAGGAAGCCGTCGTCGGGGCGTGCTGCGCGGATGCGGTCGTGGACGAGGGACTCGACTTCTCGGTCGGCGGCGGTGACGACGTCGACGATGCTGGACTTGCGGTCAGCGACCTCGACGCCCTCGGCACGACGGCGGGCTGCGAGTGTGGCGGCTTCGGTCGCGATGGCCTGGGCCAGGTCGGCGAGTTCGGTCGGTGTCGGCTCAGCGCTCATGCTCCGATCCTCCCAGCACCGTGCGACCGGGTGTTCAGGCCGGGCCCACCGGACGGGAGGCAGCGGTCCAGCCCGCACCGGGCCTCCTGTCCGGCGCGGTCCAGCCCGTCAGGAACGAGGGCGTGCGGCACACGACGAGAAAGGGGCCCGTCAGAAGCGGGGCCCTGTCGACAAACAGAACAGGGCCCCGTCAGAAACGGGGCCCTGTCCGATGTCGTCACCACCCGCAGAGAGTTCTTCAGCGAATGGACACGTGGCGAGTGAGGGATTCGAACCCCCGAAGGCTACGCCGGCTGATTTACAGTCAGATCCCTTTGGCCGCTTGGGTAACTCGCCATGCGCGCACCCAGCCCGTGTGATCACCAACCGGAGGCGCCAGAACAGCATACCGGATGGTCGGCGATGGTCGCGACCAACCGCGATCAGCAGCGATGGATAGGGTGGACGGCATGGCAGACAGCTCCTTCGACGTGGTCAGCAAGGTCGACAAGATGGAGGCGGACAACGCCCTCAACCAGGCCGCGAAGGAGATCGAGCAGCGCTACGACTTCAAGGGCGTCGGCGCCTCGATCGCGTTCAGCGGCGAGGACGTCCTCATCAAGGCGAACACCGCCGAGCGCGCCACGGCCGTCCTCGACGTGTTCGAGTCGAAGGCCATCAAGCGCGGCATCAGCCTCAAGAGCATCGATGCCGGCGAGCCCTACGCCTCGGGCAAGGAGTTCCGCATCGAGGTGTCGTTCAAGAACGGCATCGAGCAGGACGTGGCGAAGAAGATCGGCGCGTTCCTCCGGGCCAACGCCGCCAAGAGCGTGAAGAGCCAGATCCAGGGCGACGAACTCCGGGTCTCCTCCAAGAGCCGCGACGACCTGCAGAACACGATCCAGCTGCTCAAGGGCGAAGAGTTCGACGTGCCGCTGCAGTTCATCAACTTCCGCTGACGCGCCGACCCCCCGACGACTCGACACCCCCGTGGAGCACTGGCTCACCGTCGCCCTGGTCATCCTCCTGATCCTGCTGGACCTGGCGATCCGCGCGTTCTCGATCATCTACGTCCCGATCAACCGCAAGCCCCAGACGGCCACGGGTTGGCTCCTCGCGATCTTCCTCATCCCCTACATCGGCTTCATCGTCTTCCTGGTCATCGGGTCGACGAAGCTGCCGAAGGCCCGGCGAGAGAAGCAGACCGAGATCAACGCGTACATCCTCGAGCAGACCGAGGGCATCGAGCGTGTGCGACGAGACCACCCGTGGCCGCACTGGTTCGAGAGCATCACGACGCTGAACCGGACGCTGGGCGCGATGCCCCTGGTCGGCGGCAACTCGGCCGAGCTCTACCCCGACTACGACGAGTCCTTCGCCGAGATGGCGAAGGCGATCGACGCGTCCCGGCGCTTCGTGCACGTCGAGTTCTACATCGCCTCGCTCGACGACACCACCCGCCCGTTCTTCGAGGCGCTGGCGCGGGCACAGGCCCGGGGCGTCACCATCCGGTTCCTCATGGACCACTGGGCCAGCCGCGGGTACCCGGGCTTCAAGGACACGCTGGCGTTCCTCGACGAGGCGGGCATCGAGTGGCACCTGATGCTGCCGCTGCAGCCGCTGCAGGGGAAGTTCCAGCGACCCGACCTCCGGAACCACCGCAAGATCATGGTGATCGACGGGTCGATCGCGTTCACGGGTTCGCAGAACCTGATCGACCGGTCCTACGACACGAAGGCGCACATCGAGAAGGGCCTGGCGTACAAGGACCTCTTCGCACGGTTCGAGGGCCCGGTCGTCGCGGGGATCAACGCCCTGTTCGTGACCGACTGGTACAGCGAGACCGACGAACTGCTGCTGCGCGAGAGCGACCCCGTCCAGCGAGCCGACCGCGGCGACGCCCTGGACTGCCAGGTCGTCCCCTCCGGCCCGGGTTTCGACGGCGAGAACAACCTGCGCCTGTTCAACGCGCTGCTCTACTCGGCACAGAAGAGGGTGTCGATCACCTCGCCGTACTTCGTCCCGGACGACTCGATGCTCTACGCCATCACCACGACGGCGCAGCGCGGGGTCGAGGTCGAGCTCTTCGTCGGGCAGATCGGCGACCACGCGATGACGTGGCACGCGCAGCGCTCGTACTACGAGGGTCTGCTCCGCGCCGGCGTGAAGATCTGGCTGTACCGGGCACCGACGATCCTGCACGCCAAGCACTTCACGATCGACGACGACGTCGCCGTCATCGGATCGAGCAACATGGACATGCGCTCGTTCTCCCTCAACCTCGAGATCTCGGTCATGGTGCGCGGCGAGCGGTTCGTCAACGCCCTTCGTGGCGTGCAGAGCTCGTACCGTCAAGAGAGCATCCAGCTCGACCTCGAGACCTGGCTCGGACGCACGCGACGTTCGCAGGTGCTCGACAACGTCGCGCGGCTCACGGCAGCACTGCAGTAGCGCCGGACAGGAGGCCCGGCTCGCGCCCGGTGGTGCCGCTGCGGTCCCGACGGTGTCAGCGGACGACCGACGCGGCGATCCGGGCGACGAGCCGCTCGGCCGGTCCCCGGCCGAGGAACCGCTGCCACAGCATCGCGAACAGCACGGCGCCGAACACGAACCACCACCACGTCGCGGCCTGCTGCGGCAGCGCGGGCAGTGCGGCGATCACGACGAGGTGCAGCGCGTAGATCGTCAGCGGCATCGACCCGACCGCGGACAACGGCGTCGCGATCCGCTCGACGGTCCGCCCGCGGCCGTCGACCAGCAACGTGCAGAGCGCGATGACGGCGACGGCGACCCCGGCGGACCCGACGACGTCGACGATCGACCCGGAGTGGTCGCGCGGCGACAGGAACACCTGCGCGAACCCCTGTCCGACCGTCGCACCCTCCGGGACGAACGGCACCCCGGGGAACGCGTCCCCCGCATCGACCGGGACGGGGGCGGCGACCGAGCCGACGACGTACGCGGTGGCGGCGACCAGTGCGCCGGACGCGAGGAGCGCGATCTGCGTGCCCCGCTCCTCCAGTACAGACCGGGCGACCGCCAGCCCGACCAGCACGAACGCCAGGAAGGTGATCACGGGGTACACCAGGCCGAGCTGCACCCCGAACGTGTCGGCCCCGGCGTAGAGCGGCACGATCGCGATCGCCGCGGGCGCGGAGACGAGCGCGCAGACCCCCGCGGCGACGAGCAGTGTGCGTCGTCGCCAGCGCAGTGCCGGCAGCACGAGCAGGAACAGTGCGCCGTAGGTCGGCAGGATCACGTAGACGGACGTACCGAGTCCCATGAGCATGATGCCGATCAGGACGATGACCAGCGCACGGACGGCCAGACGACCGCGGATCCGCGTGATCGCCTGCGGTCCGGGCGGGTGCTGCCGGCCGCTGACGAGCCCGACCGACACCCCGGCCAGCACGGCGAAGAGCGTCGAGGACCTGCCGTTCACCACAGCGGACCACGACGCGGGGTCACTCCAGTCGAGCTGCTCGGCGATGCCGCCGACGTGCGCGGCGACCATGCCGAACAGGGCGACCGCCCGGGCGACGTCGACCCCGGACAGGCGGGCGCCCCGCACCTCGGTGGCGAGGGCGGGGCGCACGGCGGTCATGGCGTCAGACCCGGTCGGCTGGCTCGCGGCCGAGTGACGCGTCGATCATGGCGTCGCGCGGCACGACCTTGACCCGCGCACGACCCTGCGGCTCGCCGAGCGCGATCTCGTGCTCGTCGAGGCGGTGCCAGCCGTCGAGGTCGGTGTACTCGACACCGCGTTCGCGCAGGAGCGCCGGGATCGCGCCCTCGGACGGGTCCTCCGGCGTCCACCAGCTGGCCTGGTCGTTGACGATGTGCTGCACGGTCTCCATCGCGTCGGACTTGGTGTGGCCGATCAGGCCGACCGGCCCGCGCTTGATCCAGCCCGTGGCGTACAGGCCCGGGATCTGCTGGTTGTCGTCGTCGAGGACCTGGCCCTCGTGGTTCGGGATGACACCGTGCCGCTCGTCGAACGGGACGCCGGGCACCGGGGAGCCGAAGTAGCCGACCGCGCGATAGGCCGCCTGGATCGGGATCTCGCGGATCTCGCCCGTGCCCTCGACGCCGCCCTGACCGTTCGGCCGGGTGCGCTCGTACCGGATCGCTGCGACGCGGCCCTGGTCGTCGCCGACGAACTCGAGCGGCTTCGCGTAGAAGTGCAGGTGCAGGCGGCGGCTGGCCTGCCCGACCTCGCGCTTCCGCCACTGCTCGAGCACGCGGTTGATGACCATGACCTGCTTGTTCGTCTGGATCGCGGTGAGCGACGCCTCGTCGTGGTCGAAGTCCTCGTCGTACACGACCATGTCGACGTCGGGGACCTCGCCGAGTTCGCGGAGCTCGAGCGGGGTGAACTTCACCTGGGCGGGACCGCGGCGGCCGAAGACGTGCACGTCGGTGACGGGCGAGCGCTTGAGGCCCTGGTAGACGTTGTCCGGAACCTCGGTCGGCAGCAGGTCGTCGGCGTGCTTGGCCAGGATGCGGGAGACGTCGAGCGCGACGTTGCCGTTGCCGATGACCGCGACGCTCTCGGCCTCGAGCGGCCAGGTGCGGGGGACGTCCGGGTGTCCGTCGAACCAGCTGACGAACTCCGCCGCGCCGTAGGAGCCCTCGAGCTCGACGCCGGGGACGTCGAGGTCGGCGTCCTTGATCGCGCCCGTCGAGAACACGACGGCGTTGTAGTGCTTGCGCAGGTCGTCGAGCGTGATGTCCTTGCCGAACTCGACGTTGCCGAAGATCCGGATGTCGCCGCGGTCGAGCACGTCGCGCAGCGCGTTGATGATGCCCTTGATGCGCGGGTGGTCGGGCGCGACGCCGTACCGGACCAGGCCGTAGGGCGCCGGGAGCTGCTCGAAGAGGTCGATCGACACGTCGTAGGCGTGCGCTTCCCGAAGCAGGATGTCCGCGGCGTAGATGCCGGCGGGACCGGCGCCGACGATGGCGAGGCGGAGGGTGGGCACTGATCGTCTCCAGGTTCGTTCGAGGGGTGGTGCCGTGGTGCGGCGCGGTTGCCCGCCGGGTCAGCGGCTGCGGTCGACGACGGACTCGGCGAACCGTGTGAGGGCGCGTTTCACGACGCCGTCGGGCAGCGGTTCGAGGGCGACGACCGCTTCGCCGGCCCACTGCGCCGCGAGCGCCCGGGTGGCGACGGTGGCCTCGTGGTCGCGGAGCGCGGCGACCGCGGACAGGTACTCGTTCGTGGTGACCGCGTCGTCGGGGGCTCCGGTGACGTCGCGTTCGATCCGCTCGAGCAGCGCGGCGGCACCCGGCTCGGACGCCGCACGACGCCGGAGCTGCAGCAGCGGCAGCGTGTCGACACCGGCCCGCAGGTCGTTGCCGGCGATCTTGCCGGTCTTGTCCTTCGCCGGGGCCAGGTCGATCACGTCGTCGACGAGCTGGAAGGCGACGCCGACCTTCTCGCCGAACGTCCCGACGGCCTCGAGGTAGGCGCGGTCGGCACCGGAGAACAGCACACCCGCACGGGCGGCCGTCGCGATGAGGGACCCGGTCTTGTCGCTGAGCACCTGGATGTAGTGCTCGACGGGGTCGTCGTCGGGCTGCGGACCAGTCGTCTCGTGCAGCTGCCCCATGCACAGTCGTTGGAAGGTCTCTGCCTGCATCCGGATGCCCTCGGGGCCCAGGTCCGCGGTGATCAGGCTGGCGCGGGCGAAGAGCAGGTCGCCGGTGAGGATCGCGACGTTGTTGCCGTACGTCACGTGGGCGGCGGGGACACCGCGGCGCACCGGTGCCTCGTCCATGACGTCGTCGTGGTAAAGCGACGCCAGGTGTGTGGTCTCGACGCTCACCGCTGCCTTGACGACGTGGTCGGTGACACCGTTGCCGAGCTGCGCGATCAGGAGCGTCAGGGTGGGGCGGATCCGCTTGCCGCCCGCGGACAGCAGGTACCGGCTGGTCGTGTCGGCCAGCGTGTCGGCAGAGCGCATGGCGTCGTCCAAGCCCTGCTCGACGAGCTCGAGGCCGTCGTCCACGGCGGTGATGAACCGACGCTCCGCGGGGCTGGCGAACATCCGCTCGCCGATGCCGAGCGACGCTCGGAGACTCGGTGCGCGGCGTGCGACCGGGACGCTCGGGTTCAAGTGGTGCTCCGTGTTCGGGGGCCGTGTGCGGGAGGAGGTGCCGGTCAGCTGTCGGTCGGCTCGACACGCGGCTGCTCGCCGGTGCCCTGGTGGTCCCGGCGCGCCTTGGCACGACGGGCGACGGACTCGCGCACGGTCCCGGCGACGGGCTTGCGTCCGCGGTGCAGGGCGACGATACCGGCCGTCAGGTTGCGGTACGCCACCATCGTGAAGCCGACGCCGCGCAGCCACTGGCTGAGGACCTGCTGTTCGGGCCAGGCCTCGATCGACTCGGCCAGGTAGCGGTAGGCGGCGGGGTTGCTGCTCGACACGCGCGCGATGCCGGGCAGGACCCGCTTGAGGTACGCGCCGTAGCCGAGCCGCAGTGCGGCCAGGGGCGGGGTCGAGAACTCGCAGATCACGACGCGGCCGCCGGGCTTGAGCACCCGGAGCATCTCGCCGAGCGCCTGGTGCGGGTCGTTCACGTTGCGCAGACCGAACGAGATGGTGACGGCGTCGAAGGTGTCGTCGTCGAAGGGCAGGTGCTCGGCGTCGCCCTCGACGAAGGTGATCTCGGGGTGCCGCTCACGTCCGACGGCGATCATGCCCGCCGACAGGTCGAGCGCCGTGACGTCGGCACCCTTCTTCGCGATCACGGCCGCACTCGTGCCGGTGCCCGCGGCGATGTCGAGGACGCGCTCGCCCGGCTGGGGATCGACGGCGCGGACGGTCGCCACCCGCCACAGCGGGGCGTTGCCGGCGGAGAGGATGTCGTTGGTCAGGTCGTACTTCTCCGCGACGTCGTCGAACATGGCCGCCACTTCGTCCGGCCGCTTGTGCATGTCCGCTCTGCTCACCCGTCTGATCCTAGAGGTCCGTCCCGTGCGTTGCCGGAACGACCGGCGCGGCCGCGGGCCTCCCGGGCGCGTCCGCCGACAGCGGCCGCAGCCGACCGTCCGCGCGGCCCGGCGTCGGACGCCTCGCGTACGATCGGCCCGTGAACCGAACCGCCACGGCGGCGCCGCCGCTCACGGTCTCGACCCGGATCCTCGACGACCCGGGCGCCGTGCTCCGCCACACGCTCCCCGACCAACCGCTCGCCTTCGTGCGCAACGGCGACGGCATCGTCGGGATCGGCGAAGCCCTCCGGTTCGTGTTCACCGGGCCCACGCGCATGCGCGACGCCGCCGCCGTCTGGCGTGACATCGTCGCCCGCGCCGAGGTCGACGACCCGGTCCAGCTGCGCGGCTCCGGGCTCGTCGCGTTCGGGACCTTCGCGTTCGCCGACGACTCCGCGTCCACCAGCGTCCTGATCGTCCCGCGGGTCGTGGTGGGGCGGCGCCGGGGCAAGGCCTGGTTGACGGCGATCGACACCACACCCGACCCCGCCCCCCTCGCCTTCACCCGCACGTCCGTCCCGGTCCCCCACGTCGGACCGCACCTGTCCGTCGCGCTGCGCCCCGGCCGGATCGACGAGCACGCCTACGCCGCGTCCGTGGCCGAGGCCGTGCGACGCATCACGGCGGGAGACGCCCGCAAGGTCGTCCTCGCCCGTGACCTCGTCGGAGTCCTGCCGCCGCGGGCCGACCAGCGAGCACTGCTGCTCGACCTCGCCGCCACCTACCCGCAGTGCGTCGTGTTCGCCGTGGACGGGATGGTCGGCGCCACGCCCGAGACCCTCGCCCGCACCGACGGCACGCGGCTGACCGCGCGCGTCCTCGCCGGCAGTGCCGCCCGGGGTGCGGACGCCGTCGCCGACCGGGCCGCCGCCGAGGCCCTCGCCGCCAGCGCCAAGGACGTCGAGGAACACGCGTTCGCGACCGCGTCACTCGTCGACGCGCTCCGCCCGCTCGCCACCGACCTCCGCGTCGACCCCGAGCCCTTCCGCCTGCAGCTGCCGAACCTGTGGCACCTGGCGAGCGACGTGCAGGCGACCCTGCCCGTCGGCACCACCTCGCTCGACGTCGCCGACGCGCTCCACCCCACCGCCGCCGTCGCCGGCACCCCGACGGACGTCGCCGTGCGGCTGGTCTCCGAGCTCGAGGGCGTCGACCGGGGGCGGTACGCCGGGCCGGTCGGGTGGTTCGGGGCGTCCGGGGACGGCGAGTGGATGCTCGCGCTGCGCAGCGCCCAGATCGACCCGGACGGCACGGTCACGGCATGGGCGGGCGCCGGCATCGTCGGCGGCTCGGACCCCCAGCGCGAGGTCGCCGAGACGGCCCTGAAGTTCCGCCCGATCCGCGACGCGCTCGCGTAGCGGCCGCTGACGCGCGGCCGTAGCGCGCCGCCGCACGGTGCGCGATCCGCAGCTGGTGCGAGGAAGACCGCGCCGTGCCCGGCAACAACCCCGCA
>NZ_LMPO01000001.1:202311-202448 GCF_001424385.1 Curtobacterium sp. Leaf183
ACAGAAGGCGCACGGTGCACCGACACGCCGACCACCGGACCGGAGGCTCGCTGACAGCCCGCACCGAGCCTCCAGCACGGTGCGCGATCCGCAGCTGGTGCGAGGAAGACCGCGCCGTGCCCGGCAACAACCCCGCA
>NZ_LMPO01000001.1:202478-218316 GCF_001424385.1 Curtobacterium sp. Leaf183
CCAGAACGCGCACGGTGCGCGGTCAGTCGGCCAGCGGCACCTCGATGACGACCCGCTCCGCCGGGTCCGTCAGCACCTGCTCCAGGTCACCCCAGGTCGCGGCCCGGCGGTACTCCCACCCGAGCCCGGTGACGACCCGCTCGACGTCGACGTGCTGCGGGGTGGTCATCATGCGCCGCATGTCCTCGGCCGGCGTGGTCTCGGCCACCTCGAGTCCGCGGAAGATGGCGCCGCCGGAGTCGTTGCCGATGACGACCTGCACGCGGCGTGTCGACTCGTCGGTCCCGGTGACGAACGCGCCGAGGTCGTGCAGGAAGGTCAGGTCGCCGAGCAGCACGCGCGTGGTGCCGCCGGCCGCCTGCGTGGTCTCGAGGGCGGCGGCGATGCCCAGTGCGGTCGAGACGGTCCCGTCGATGCCGGCCAGGCCGCGGTTGGCGTGCACGTGGATCTTCTTGCCGGCGACGCGGCCGTCGGCGACGCGGATGATCTGCGACGCGCCGAGCACCAGGCGGTCGTGCGGCCAGGTGACGCCCCACACGGCATCCGCGAGCATGGCGCGGTCGACGGGGCGACGGCGGAGCGCCACCTCGTCGCGGAGGAACCGGTTCCGCTCGGCGCGGTCGTCCGAGCGCTTGGCGTCCAGGTCGGGCCCGGCGTCACCGGCGCCGAGCGCGGCCCGGCTGGCCGCGACCCACCGCCCGACCCAGGCGCGGTGGGCGGGACCGGTGCGTCCGGTCACCTCGACGTCCGACACCAGCCGGGAGGCGCGGCTCGGGTCGTACGCGTCGGCACCCGCCCCACGGACGGTCACGACCTCGACGTCGTCCCGCTGCAGGAGCGCCGGCACCTCGCGCGACAGTGTCGGGTGTCCGAGCACGACCGCTCGACGGACACGGCCGCCGAACTCCGGGTCACCGAGCAGCGCACGGTAGGCGACGACGAGGTTGCGGCCGAAGTGCGCCCCGCTCGAGACCTCGGCGATCAGCGGCGCTCCGAGCTCCCACGCGATCCGTTCGGCGTCCTCACCAGCGTCGTGCCCCGCGATCACGACCG
The DNA here is from genome assembly GCF_001424385.1 of Curtobacterium sp. Leaf183. Classification (GTDB taxonomy): domain Bacteria; phylum Actinomycetota; class Actinomycetes; order Actinomycetales; family Microbacteriaceae; genus Curtobacterium. Next base: position 203,532 of record NZ_LMPO01000001.1, read on the forward strand.
TCGCCGGGTCGTCGTCCGGCGCGAGCTCCGCGACGGGCAGCCCGGAGTGGACGCGGCGGACGGCGAACGCGGTGTCGACCTGGTCCTCGGGGACGCCGACGACGTCGGTCAGCGTCGCGGACAGGGGCTCGCGGAAGGCGACGTTCAGCTGGGCCGGGCCGGGCTGGCCGGTGTGCCCGGACGCCGCGGCGACGGCCTCCCGCACGATGCCGCGCACGACCGTCCGGGTGTCCTCGTCGATGCCGTGCGCGGACGGCGCCTCGACGTCGCGGACGAACGCGGCCGCATCGGCGAACATCCCCGGCTGCACCGTCGTCTGGTTGCTGCCGATCCCCCGGAGTTCGGTCGGACGGTCGGCCGAGACGACGAGCATCGGGACACCCGAGTGGTGCGCTTCGAGGACCGCCGGGTGCAGGTTGGCGACCGCGGTGCCCGACGTGGTCACGACGAGCGCCGGACGGCCGGTCTCGACCGCGAGTCCGAGCGCGAAGAACCCCGCGGTGCGCTCGTCGAGGCGCACGTGCACCGTGATCCCGCCGGCCCGCTCGAGCGCGACCGCCGCCAGCGCGAGCGCCTGCGAGCGCGACCCGGGACTGACGACGACGTCGGTCACGCCCGCGCGGGCTGCTTCCTGCAGGAGCGCGAGTGCGAAGTCGGACGCCGGGCTGCCGGACGCCGGGTCGGCCGACCCGGCGGGGGCGTCAGCGATCGGCGCGGCCGTCGTCGTCGGTGTCGTGGAACTGGTCTTCGAGGTTGCGGAGCGTGGCGTCGTCCTGGTCCTTGTCCGTGCGGGGCCGCTCGGGAGCCTGCTCGCCGAGGAAGTCCGGGTCGTCTTCGGGACCACGGTACCGGGCGATGCGCTCGGGGGTGGCGGGTGCACGGCCGAGCAGGAACCACAGCAGGGCACCGAGTACCGGCAGGACGATGATCAACAGGACCCAGATGCCCTTGCGGAGCGACCGGACACGGGGCTTGGGCATCGTGGCGCAGTCGATGAGTGCGTACACCGTGAACGCCACGGCGGCGACTGCGACGACGAGCCACAAGCGGATCATGCACGGAGTCTAGGTCGGGAGTCTGTGACGGGCCTCATGGAGTGCGGGTCCGTAGACTTGCCGCGTGAAAGCGTGGCTCGTGTACACCCTCGCCCGTCTCGGGATCTTCGCGGCGGCGCTCGTCGTCCTGTTCGTGATCGGGCTGCCCTGGTACTGGGCGACCATCGGTGCGGCGCTCGTCGGGCTGCTCGTGTCCTACATCGCGCTGCCCCGGCTGCGCGAGCAGGTCACGCTGAGCCTCGCGTCCCGACGCCCTCGTCCGGCGCACGACGCCGACTCGGACTTCGAGGACGACTTCGTCGACGCCGAGGACACGGACGCGCCGACGGTGCGTCCGGTGTCCGACGCCGACCGACACGCAGACCGCCGCGAGGGGCCGACCGCCGGCTGACTCGCGGCCGCGCCGGTGCCGATGCTGGTTCCGGCGTTCCGGCGTTCCGGCGTTCCGGCGTTCCGGCTACGGCTGGACGGCGAGCGTGATGCCGAGCACCACGCCGAACACCAGCGACGCGAACGACGACAGCTGCAGCGCGGTGATCAGCTCGCGCGGCTTCTTGGACGTCACGCCGATGAGCAGTGCCGGCAGGGCGAGCAGCAGCGAGAAGTACGTGAGGCCGGTGCGGAAGTACAGCAGCACGAACCAGAGCAGCACGACGTAGGGCAGCATCAGGAACACGCCGTAGAGCGTCCGCGCCACACCGCTGCCCAGGACGACGGCCAGGGTGCGCTTGCCGGCGAGACGGTCCTCGTCGATGTCGCGGATGTTGTTCACCATGAGCACGGCGCAGGCGAAGAAGCCCGCGGCGACGGCTGCGGCCCACCCGCTCGTCGTGACCTGTTGGATCTGGGTGTACTGCGTGCCGAGGACCGCGACCAGGCCGAAGAACACGAAGACGAAGACCTCGCCGAGGGCGTTGTACCCGTAGGGCTTCTTGCCGCCGGTGTAGAACCACGCGGCGACGATCGCGGCGGCCCCCACGATGAGCAGCCACCACAGCTGCGTGATGACCACGATGGCGATCCCGGCGACCGCGGCGAGCCCGAAGAAGGTCAGCGCGACGGTCAGCACGGTGCGCGGCTTCGCGAGCCCGGCACCGGTGAGCCGTGCGGGTCCGACGCGGAACTCGTCGGTGCCGCGGACCCCGTCCGAGTAGTCGTTGCTGTAGTTCACGCCGATCTGCAGGAACAGCGCCACCGCGAGTGCGAGGAGTGCGACCGCCAGGTGGGCGTCCTGCGACAGGTAGTCGCCGAAGTCCCCCGCGATGCCGCTGTCCACGAACCCGACCGCGGTGCCGAGCACGACGGGGACGACCCCGAGGGTCAACGTGCGCAGTCGGGCACCGCCGATCCAGTCGCGTGCGGTCGCACGACGCTTCGGGGCCACCGGCGAGGCGGCCTTCGCCGGGTTGCCGGACCGGCCCTGCTTCTGGGTTGCGTTCTTCGATCGTGCCACGGGTGTCGATCCTATTCGTCGTCGACGAGGGCGCGGATCGCACGCCGGTCGGGCTTGCCAGCGCTGAGCATCGGCAGCGTGTCGACGAGGACCACCGCCGCCGGGCGCGCCGCTCGACCGAGGGCGGCCTGGACGTGGTCGCGGACCCGCTGGAGGTCGATCGGGGTGGCGGTCACGACGACGGGGACCTCGCCCCACTCGTCCGACGAGCGTCGGGTCACCACGGCCGTGTCCTGCCCGGGGAGTTCGCGCACGCTGCGTTCGACGAGACCGAGCGGCACCTTCTCGCCGCCGGAGATGACGACGTCGTCGAGCCGCCCGAGCACCCGCACGACGCCGTCCGAGGTCGTCGCGGCATCGCCCGTCCGGTACCACCGGAGCCCGTCGTCGACCACGAACGTCGACGCGGTCCGGGTGTCGTCCCCGAGGTACCCCTCGGCGAGCATCGGTCCGTGCAGCCAGAGCTCACCGTCGACGAGTCGTGTCTGCACGGTGCCGAAGGGGACACCGTCGTAGACGCACCCACCGCTCGTCTCGCTGGCCCCGTACGTCGTCACCGCGCGGACGCCGGCGGCGCGGGCCCGGTCGCGGAGGGGTGCCGGGGTCGCCTGTCCGCCGACGAGGACCGCGTCGAACCGCGCGAGGGCGGCCGTGGCGCGGGCGTCGTCGAGCACACGGGCGAGCTGCACCGGGACGAGCGAGGTGTACCGGCGTGGTGCGGCCAGCCCGACCTCGAGGCGGTCCGCGGCGTCCGCGAACGCCTCGGCGGTGAAGTGTCCCGGCGCCACGAGGGACGGGGTCGTGCCCGCGACGATCGACCGGGTCAGCACGTTGAGGCCCGCGATGTAGTGGGTGGGCAGCGCGAGGACCCAGCTGCCCGGTCCCCCGAGCGCCTGGTCGGCGGCGGCCGCGCCGGCCAGCAGCGCGTCGGCGGACAGCGCCACGCGCTTGCCCGTGCCGGTGGACCCGCTCGTCTCGACGACCAGGGCGACCCGCTGCGGGACGTCGGCCGGAGGCGGAGTCGGCAGCGCCGGGACGTCCTCGGCGACCGGCAGGAGCGCGGGGCCGCCGGCGAGGGCGGCCTCCAGTCCGCGCAGCACGGCCAGCGGGTCCGACGCGTCCAGCGTGACCAGCGGTCGGGTCATCAGTAGTGCCAGGGGAAGGACGTCCACTCCGGGGCGCGCTTCTCGAGGAAGGAGTCACGGCCCTCGACGGCCTCGTCGGTGCCGTAGGCGAGACGGGTGGCCTCGCCCGCGAAGACCTGCTGGCCGACCAGACCGTCGTCGACCGCGTTGAAGGCGTACTTGAGCATCCGGATCGCCGTCGGTGACTTGCCCAGGATGGTCTCGCCCCAGCGGATCGCCTCGTGCTCGAGGTCAGCGTGCGGCACCACCCGGTTGACCGCACCCATCTCGTACGCGCGCTGGGCGGAGTACTCCTCGGCGAGGAAGAACACTTCGCGCGCGAGCTTCTGGCCGATCTGCTTGGCGTAGTAGGCGCTGCCGTACCCGCCGTCGAACGAGCCCACGTCAGCGTCGGTCTGCTTGAACCGGCCGTGCTCGGCGCTGGCGATCGTCAGGTCGCAGATGGCGTGCAGCGAGTGCCCACCGCCGGCGGCCCAGCCCGGGACGACCGCGATGACGACCTTGGGCATCATCCGGATCAGCCGCTGGACCTCGAGGATGTGCAGCCGACCCATCGAGGCCTGTGCGGCGGCCGGGTCGACGCCCTCGGGCGGAGCGCCCTCGTCGCCGACGTACTGGTAGCCGCTGCGGCCGCGGATGCGCTGGTCACCGCCGGAGCAGAACGCCCAGCCGCCGTCCTTCGGGCTCGGGCCGTTGCCGGTCAGCAGGACGACGCCGACGCGGGGGTCCTGGCGGGCGTCGTCGAGGGCGCGGTACAGCTCGTCGACCGTCCGGGGACGGAAGGCGTTCCGGACCTCGGGGCGGTCGAACGCGATGCGGACGATGCCCTTCGACACGTGCTTGTGGTACGTGATGTCGGTGAAGGACGCCGACGCGGGGGCGGTCGTCCAGACGTCGGGGTCGAACAGGTCGGACACGGTGTCGGGCATGGTCCCAACCTATCGTCGGGGTGCTCCGGCCCGGTCGTGCGCCGGGTGGATCAGACGCCGGGTGGGTCAGGCGTCGGGGTGCTCCGGCCCGGTCGTGCGCCGGGTGGGTCAGGCGCCGCTCATCCCGGTCAGCATCTCGGGCGCCACGATGACGAGCAGGACGACGAGGATCACCGGGTTGGCGAAGAACGCCACCACGACGCCGACCGCCCCGTACCACCGTCCGAGCCCCCCGACCGCGGCGATGAAGCCGAGGATCGCCGCGATGAGGGTCAGGAACACCACGACGAAGCAGATCCCGAACGCGAACGTGGTGTCGCCGCCCATGAAGACCGCGAACGCGCTGGCGTCCACGGCGGCGGAGACGATCGCCAGGCCGAGTGCGATCTTGCCCACGATCGGGTTGCGGCGGCGGCGACGCTGCGCGCCGGTCTGGGCACGGACGTCGACCGTGTTGCGCTGCATCAGCCGCTCGAAGTCGGCGGTGCCTCGGCCGGGCGACGTGGGCCTGGCGGACGTCGGAGCAGCGGCGGGTGCAGCGGCTCGACCGTTCTGCGTCGATGCGGTCCGCGCCGTCGGCGACGCGGCTCGGGACGGGCGGGGCGACCGCTGCGGCGGGTCAGTCGCCACGGGGCCTCCCTCTGGTCGTCGTGTCCGGTCGTGCACTGCATGGTCACCGAACGGGAACCGTCGCCGACCGGAGCATGCTATTGCGCCGCCCTGGCCTTCGCCTCCGAGGAACTGTGACGTCCGCTGCGAGGATGGGCCGGTGCTCCCCGACCTGACCGACCTGTTGTCCGACGCGCACGTCGTCGCCCTGCCGATGCGCGTGCGGTTCCGCGGCATCACGACTCGCGAGGCGCTGGTCCTGCGCGGCCCGCAGGGCTGGACCGAGTTCTCGCCCTTCGTGGAGTACGCGGACACCGAGGCCGCCGCGTGGTTGCGCGCCACGATCGATTTCGGCTGGACCGAGCACGTCCCCGCGGCGCAGTCGGTCCCGGTGAACGCCACCGTCCCCGCGGTGGCCCCCGGCGCCGTCGAGGGGCTCCTGGCGCGGTACCCCGGCTGCACCACCGCCAAGGTCAAGGTCGCCGAGCCCGGCACCACCGTCGAGGACGACGTCGCCCGGGTCGCCGAGGTCCGGCGGGTGATGGGCGCCGACGCCGCGGTGCGGATCGACGCGAACGGGCTCTGGAGCCTGGACGAGGCGGTCGTTGCCCTGGAGCGGCTGGCGCCCTTCGACCTCCAGTACGCCGAGCAGCCGTGTCGGACGGTCGACGAACTCGCGGAGCTCCGACGCCGCATCGCCGGACTCGGGGTCCGGATCGCCGCCGACGAGAGCGTACGCAAGGCGTCGGACCCGCTCGCGGTCGCCCGAGCCGGGGCGGCCGACGTACTGGTGGTGAAGGCGCAGCCGCTCGGTGGGGTCACCGCGGCACGGCGGGTCATCGCCGATGCGGGCCTGCCCTGTGTCGTCTCGAGTGCGCTCGACACGTCCGTCGGGCTGGGGATGGGGGCGTTCCTCGCCGCGGCGGCGATGACGCCGGGCTACGCCGCCGGGCTCGGGACCGCCGCGATGTTCCTGGGTGACGTCACCTCCGATCCGGTGCTGCCCACGAACGGGAGGATCGGTGTGCGCCGCGTCGACGTCTCGCCGACGCTGCTGGCCCGGTTCGCCGCATCCCCGGAGCGGACCGCCTGGTGGCGCGCACGCGCGGAGCGCGTCCACGCGCTGCTCGCGGCGGACGTCACCGCGTAGCGGCCGCGTCGCCCGGGGTTCCCGGGGTTCCCGGGGTTCCCGGGGTCCCGCGTTCTCGGGTTCCCGAGGTTCCGCGTTCTCGGGTTCTCGGGTTCCAGGGTTCCCGAGGTTCCACAATTGTGGGATCTCGAGCCCCGGCACGGTGGAGTCGTCACACCTCGGCGAACCCGAGCGGCGAGTCGCGCGACCACGTCTCGGCGGACGGCGTGCTCGGACCACTTGGCGACCGACCGGCGGGGTGTCGCGTCCGCATGGGTCGTGCACCGGGCCTCCTGGCGGGTGGGCCCCCAACCGGAACGAAGAGACCCGGACTGGCCGCTTCCCCGCCTGCCCGCACGGCTGCGGTGGTCGCACGACCTGCCGCTCAGCGTTGCCGAAGTCGCGCAAACGGCCGCTCGCGGGGCTCGAAGGCGGCAGCTTCTGCAACCACGACGACCAACCAGCGGCAAGTCGTGCGACCACGGGAGGGCGACCGGGTCCAACGAGCGGAGCCAGTGCCGGTGAGCAAGGCCGGTGAGCAGGGCCAGTGACCAGCGCCAGTGACGGAGCGACCGGTCAGTACCCCGGAACGGGAGGAGCACGGTGTCGGTCGGACCGACACCGTGCTCGCGGCGTTGCAGCGTCAGTGGCTCACAGGCCGGAGTAGCTGTGCAGCCCCTTGAAGAACACGTTGACGACGGCGAAGTTGAACATCACCGCGGAGAATCCGACGAGTGCCAGCCATGAGGACCGAGCGCCGCGCCAGCCACGGGTGGCACGGGCGTGGATGTACCCGGCGTAGATGACCCAGATGATGAAGGTCCAGACTTCCTTGGTGTCCCAGCCCCAGTAGCGGCCCCAAGCCCGCTCGGCCCAGATGGCGCCCGCGATGAGCGTGAAGGTCCAGAGCACGAAGCCCACGAGCAGGACGCGGTAGGTCAGGACCTCGAGCCGGTCGGCGTCGGGCAGGGTCTCCATGAAGCGGAGCTGCTTGGAGGCTCCGCTGTGGCTGAGGCGGTAGGTCTGGATGAGCTGCGACACGGCCAGGCCAGCGCCGAGGGCGAAGAACCCCGTACCGGCGATCGCGACGAACACATGCAGGACGAGCCAGTAGGACTCGAGCGCGGGCACGAGCGGCCGGACCGGCACGTAGTAGTTGACCGTGGCGATGCCGAGCAGGATCAGCGTGAGCCCGGTGATGAAGACACCGAGGAACTTCAGGTTCTGCCAGAGCTGCACGAGCAGGAAGATCGCGATGATCAGCCCGGTGCCCGTCAGCGAGAACTCGAACATGTTGCCCCACGGCACACGATCGGCTGCGATGCCACGGAGGACGATCGCCCCGACGTGCAGCACGAGCGCCAGGACGGTCATCGCCATGCCCACGCGCTCGAACCGCGACCCGCGTCGACCAGAGCCGGTCTTGGCGGGCGCTTCGACACGCTCGAGGACGACGGTGCCGCCCTGCACCGTCGCGACGGTCTTGGCCTGCTGCTGCCGCACGGTCGAGGCGACGGCGGTGCCGTCAGCACCCACCGTGACCTCGCCGGACCGCTTGGCCATGTCGAGTGCGAACGAGATGAACGCCACCACGTACACGGCCATGGCCGAGTAGGTGAGGACGACCGAGTAGGTCGCGAGGTTCGTCGTCATGTCCACGAGGGAATCCTAACTCCGAGGTCTGACACGTGCTTGGCGGCGATGTCCGCCACGGCCCGTTCGAGATTGGGGTCCTCGCCGCGGGCCAGCCCCGCGTACTCGAGGTCGTACTCGCCGTGTTCGGCGCCGGTGCGCGGCACGACCTTCACCCACACACGACGGCGCGGGACGAACAGCGACGTCAGCAGCCCGAGCACGCTGAGCACGGCGAACCCGCCGACCCACAGCTGCGAGGGGTCGTGGTGCACGTCGAGCGACACGTACCGCTTCACGCCGTTGAACGTGATCGACCCGGCTCCCTGCGGCAGGGTCTTGGTCTGGCCGGGCTTCAGCTCGATGCTCTTGGCCTCGGACTTGGTCCCGGCGATCTGCGTGAGCCCGCTCGTGTCGAGCTGGTAGACGCTGCGCGGCACACCGTCGTCCAACCCGAGGTTGCCGGTGTACACCTGCAGCGTCAGCAGCGGGTTCTCGGCGTCCGGGTAGTTCGACGTGAACGCCCCGGTGCCGAGCTTGACGGCCGTCGGGTAGAAGAACCCGACCATGCCGAGCTGGTCCGGTGCGGCGTCGGGGACCTTGACGACACCGGTCGACGTGTAGTTCGCGTCGGCGGGCAGGAAGGGCACGTCGTCCTGGAACGCCACGTTGCCGTCGCCGTCGCGCACCGTGACGTCCATGGCGTAGCCGTTGCCGAGCAGGTACACGTTCGTGCCGCCGATGGACAGCGGGTCGTTCACGCCGAGCCGGCCCGTCGTCGGCTGGCCGCCCTTGGCCTGCGATGTCACCGTCGCCGAGTAGTCCGTCGCCTGCCCGAGCGCGTCGAGGTTGCGCTCCTCGTACTTGGTGACGAACTTGTCGAGGGTCAGGTTGTAGCCCTTGAGGTCGGTCTGCTGGAACCAGCGACCCGGGTTGAACGAGTCGTACGACCCGAGGACGTTCGAGAAGGTCTGTCCCTCGACGAGCAGCCGCTGTCCGGTGTACCCGAAGCCGCCGCCGATCCCGACGGCGACGAGCACGCCGACGAGCGCGGCGTGGAACACCAGGTTGCCGGTCTCGCGCAGGTAGCCGCGCTCCGCGCTGACCGAGTCGCCGAACCGCTCGACGCGGTACCCGGAGCGCTTCAGCAGCGCCATGGCGCGGGTGACGGCGTGGTCGGCTGACGGGAGGCCCGTGGCCGGGTCCGTCCCGCGTGCACCGTCCGCCACCGTGTCCGGCCCGACCGGGACACTGCGGTAGCCCGCGAGTCGCGTCAGTCGGGCGGGGGTCCTGGGCGGGCGGGTCCGCAACGCCTGCCAGTGGTGCCTGGTGCGCGGGATGATGCAGCCGATGAGCGAGACGAACAGCAGCAGGTAGATCGCCGAGAACCACACCGAGGTGTAGGTGTCGAAGACCTGGAGCTTGTCGAGCACCGGGAAGAGCTGCGGGTGGTCGGCCTTGTACTGCACGACGCCGTTGGGGTCGGCGGTGCGCTGCGGCACGAGCGACCCGGGGATCGCCGCCAGCGCGAGCATCATCAGCAGGAACAGCGCCGTGCGCATGCTCGTCAGCTGGCGCCAGAAGTACCGGACGTACCCGAGGAACCCGAGCTTCGGTTGGTTGACCTCGCCGGGGCCGTCGGCCGGACCCGCTCCGTCGACATGGTCGGACGGACGCATCGGGTCGGAGGCGGTGCCGTTCTCGAGGCGACTGTCGTCGGTGTCAGACTGCCGGGACATAGCTCTGGATCACCGCCCCGACGCTCGACATGACGGCCGACCAGATGCCGGTGACCATGAGCAGACCGATGACGATCAGGATCGCTCCTCCGATGATGTTGACGACGCGCATGTGGCGCTTCACGACGCGGATCGCTCCGGCTGCCCACCCGGCGCCGAGGGCGACGAGCAGGAACGGGATGCCGAGCCCCAGGCAGTAGGCGACGCCGAGCCACATGCCCTGCCAGGCGCTGCCGGCCTGCACGCTGAGCAGGTTGATCGCGGCGAGGGTCGGGCCGAGGCACGGGGTCCAGCCGAGGCCGAACACGATGCCGAGCAGCGGGGCACCGACCAGGCCGGTCGCGGGGGTCCACGACGGCTTGAGCGTGCGCTGCAGGACGGTGAAGCGACCGATGAAGACCAGGCCCATCAGGATCACGACGACGCCGAGGACCTGGGTGATCACGTCACGCCAGCGGACGAGCCAGAAGCCGAGCGCGCCGAACACGGTCGTGTAGGCGACGAAGACGGCGGTGAAGCCGAGCACGAAGAGCAGCACCCCGAGGACCACGCGACCCCGACCCCGGTTCCCCGCGTCGGCGATCCCGCTGACGTACCCCAGGTACCCGGGGACGAGCGGCAGGACGCACGGCGAGAGGAACGACACGAGCCCCGCGAGCAGGGCCACGGGCAGCGCCACCAGCATCTGTCCGCTGAGGATCGCGTCGGAGAAGGGGTTGCTGCCCACGGGTCAGGACGCCTTGCTGCCGTCGAGCTCGTCGCTGACCAGGGTGTCGAGGATGCTCGTGCCGTCGATCGCGCCGAGCACGCGGGCGGCGACGCGGCCCTTGGTGTCGAGGACGATCGTCGCGGGGACGGCGTTCGGCGCGATCTGCCCGGACAGCGCGAGCTGCATCGTGCCCTTGTCGGCGTCGAGCACGGTCGGGTAGTCGATCCCGAAGGTGCGCTCGAAGGCCGCGGCGGTGGCGGCCTGGTCGCGCACGTTGACGCCGATGAACTGCACGTCCTTGTCCGCGTACTTCTGCTGCACGGTGTTGAGGTACTTCGCCTCGGCGCGGCAGGGCGGGCAGCTGGCGTACCAGAAGTTCAGCACGACGACCTTGCCGCGCAGCGCCTTCGCCGACAGCGTCCCGCCATCGGTGTCCTTCGCGGTGAAGTCGACGGTGTCCGTCCGCTTGTCGGCCGCGACCTCGGTCACCGCGCCGTCGCCGGAGATGTAGTTCTGCGTGGTGCCGCTGCCGTACTGCTTCGACAGCGAGTCGCTGCCGCCGGAGCACCCGGCCAGCGCGAGGGCGGCGACCACGGCGGTCGCCGCGACCGCGACGACACGCTTCCTGACACTGCGGTTGGTCACACTGCTCCTTCGTCGACGGCGCGTTCGCGGAGTTCCATCGCCGGGTCCGCGTACCCGGCCTCGATGAAGCGGCCGCCGGACGTGGCGGGCACGCGCTCGAGGGTCGTGATGCTGGAGAGGTCGCACCGGCGTCGGCGCGGGTCGTGCCACAGGGGCTCCCCCGCGAGACGACGGTGGACCATCCAGATCGGCAGCTGGTGGCTCACGAGGACGACGTCGCCCTCGTCGACACTCTCCCACGCACTGCCGACAGCGGCCAGCATGCGGTTGGCGATCGACTCGTAGGCCTCGCCCCAGCTGGGCCGCCACGGGTTCGCGATCCAGGGCCACTCGGCCGGTCGCCGGACGGAGCGCTTGGTGAACCCGGGAGGCTGTCCCTCGTACCGGTTGGTCGGCTCGATCAGGCGTTCGTCGAGGCTGACGTCGAGCCCGTAGGAGGCGGCCCATGGTGCAGCGGACTCCTGCGTGCGCTGGAGCGGCGAGGCCACGATGCGGCGGACGTCGACGCCGGCGTCCTTCCACGCGGTGGCGGACGCGGCGGCCATCCGGTGCCCGAGCTCGCTCAGTCCGAAGCCCGGCAGACGCCCGTACAACACGCGGTCCGGGTTGTGGACCTCGCCGTGACGGACGAGGTGGATTCGGGTCGCCGGCATGGGTTCCAGTGTAGGTCGCGCGACCGTTCCCACTGGCCACACAGCGGATTGGCGGCTTCGGGACCGCTCAGCCGAGGTGCCCGGACAACCGGCCGTGCAACGCCACCGACCCGGTGTTGAGGTTCACGACCTCGACCCGCGTCCCGTGCTTGGCGAACCGCTGCTCGACGCCGTCGAGTGCAGCGACCGTGCTGGCGTCGAACACGTGCGCGTCGGACATGTCGATGACCACGTTCGCCGGGTCCTCGGCGTACGAGAACCGCGTGACGAGGTCGTTCGACGACGCGAAGAACAGCGCACCACGCACCCGGTACCGCACGGTGTCGTCGTCGACCGGTTCGCGGACGACCTCGACCACGTGGGCGACCCGACGGGCGAAGACGAGCGCGGCGACCACGACTCCGACGAGCACGCCGGTCGCGAGGTTGTCCGTGACGACGACCACCAGGACCGTGATCACCATGACGGCCGTCTCGCCGAGCGGCATCCGGCCGAGCGTGCGGGGACGGATGCTGTGCCAGTCGAAGGTCGCGACGCAGACCATGAGCATGACCGCCGTGAGCGCGGCCATCGGGATCCGCGCGACGACGTCGTGGAGCACGATCGTCAGCACGAGCACCGAGGCACCCGCGGCGAACGTCGAGATGCGTGTCCGGGCGCCGGCGGTCTTCACGTTGATGACCGTCTGCCCGATCATCGCGCAGCCGCCTGTGCCGCCGAAGAACGCGGAGGCGATGTTGGCGATGCCCTGACCCCACGACTCGCGCCACTTGCTCGAGCCGGTGTCCGTCAGGGCGTCGACGAGCTGCGCCGTGAGGAGCGTCTCGATGAGTCCGACGATCGCCATGCCGAACGCGTACGGCGCGATGATCGTCAGGGTGTCGAAGGAGATCGGCACCGTGATGCCGTTGAACCCCGGCAACGCCGTGGGGAGCGCCCCCTCGTCGCCGACGGTCGGCACGGCGACGCCGAACACGACCGTGATCAGGGTGATGACCACGACCGCGATGAGCGGTGCCGGCACGGCCTTGGTCAGGTAGGGGAACCCGACGATGACCGCGACTCCCAGGGCGGTCAGGGGCCAGACGACGAACGGGACGTCGTGGCCGAACAGGTTCGGCAGCTGTGCGGTGAAGATCAGGATGGCCAGGGCGTTGACGAACGCGACGTTGACGCTGCGCGGGATGAACCGCATCAGCCGGGCGACCCCGAGGAACCCGAGCACGAGCTGGATCACGCCCCCGAGCACGATCGTCGGGACCAGGTAGGCGATGCCGTGGTCGCGGACGAGCGGCGCGATGACGAGCGCGACCGAGCCGGCCGCTGCCGAGACCATCGCGGGCCGCCCGCCGACGACGGCGATCACGACGGCGATGACCACGCTGGAGAACAGGCCGACCGCCGGGTCGACACCGGCGACGACGGAGAAGGAGATCGCCTCGGGGATGAGTGCGAGCGCGGTCACGACACCGGCGAGCACCTCGCGTGACAGCATGCGCGGCGAGCGGAGGGCCGACAGGACGCTCTGGGCGGGCGGAGCCGAGGTGAGGGTGGTCATCGCCGCCAACCCTACCCTCACGTGAGGGTAGGGTTGGCGCATGACGGATGATCGCGATCCCGGCTCGATGCACATCGGTGAGCTCGCCGACCGCGCGGGGATGTCCCTGCGGACGATCCGCCACTACGACGAGGTCGGCCTGCTGGTGCCGAGCGGGCGGACCGCCGGCGGCTTCCGGGTCTACACCCAGCGCGACCTCGAGCGCCTGCTGGTGATCCGCCGGATGAAGCCCCTCGGGTTCTCCCTGGACGAGATGGGCGACCTGCTCAGCATCGTGGACGGCCTGCCCGGCACGGACGCCGAGGACACGGCCGCTCGCGCCGCTCGGCTCGACGCCTTCCTGCAGGACGCCCGCGACCGTCACGCGAAGCTCGTCGAACGCGCGGGCATGGCCGAGGAGTTCATCGGCACACTCGGGACCCTCCGCGCCTCGCTGCCCTGAGCCGGCCGCTGCCGGGTGGACGGGCCAGCCCCTGGCGGGCCAGCCGCTGCCCGGCGGACGGGCCAGCCCCTGGCAGGCCGGACGCTGCCGGCCGGACGGGCCAGCCCTGGCGGACCGGGCCGCGAGTCCCCCGCTCGCGACCCGGCCACCCCCGGAACGCTACGGATCCCCGGACGGCGATCCGGGCCTCCCGACCGGGTCTGTGGACAACTGCGAACCGCAACCGGCCTGTGCAGGAGGCGGAGCCGGATAGACTCGACGACCGTGATCGAACGCACCCGCATCAGCGACCTCGCCGCTCTCCCCGACGGTCCCGTCTCCGTGGCCGGATGGGTCGAGACGGTCCGTGATCAGAAGAAGGTGCAGTTCGTCGTGCTCCGCGACGAGACCGGCGCCGTCCAGCTGGTCAACCCGGCCACCCGCGAGGCGACCGAGGGCGACGACGCATCCGCGGCTGCCCTGGCCACGACCGAGTCGATCTCGGGCCTGGCGCACGGCTCCTTCATCCACGTGACGGGCACGCTCAAGCAGGACGAGCGCGTCAAGCTCGGTGGACTCGAGGTCAAGGTCGGCGAGCTGACCGTCGTCAGCGCGGCGATCCCGGAGACCCCGATCGCCGACGACTCCTCGCTCGACAAGCGGCTCGACTGGCGCTTCATCGACCTGCGCAACCGCAAGCAGAACCTGATCTTCCGCATCCAGACGACCCTCGAGCACGCGTTCCGCACCTACTGGGTCGAGCGCGACTACATCGAGATCCACACCCCCAAGCTGATGGCGTCGGCGTCCGAGTCCCGCGCCGAGCTCTTCCAGCTGGAGTACTTCGAGACCACCGCCTACCTGGCGCAGTCGCCGCAGAACTTCAAGCAGATGGCCCAGCCGGCCGGGTTCGGTGCCGTGTTCGAGATCGCCGACGCCTTCCGCGCCGACCCGTCGTTCACCAGCCGCCACGCGACCGAGTTCACCAGTGTCGACGCCGAGTTCTCGTGGATCGAGTCCCACGAGGACGTCATGGCGATGCACGAAGAGGTGCTGGTCGCGGGCATCACCGCGGTCAAGGAGAAGTACGGCAGGGACATCGAGGAGG
>NZ_LMPO01000001.1:218331-234211 GCF_001424385.1 Curtobacterium sp. Leaf183
CACGATCGTCGCCGACAGCGGCCACGACGTCGTCCGGGCCGACGGCGACCTGGACCCCGAGGGCGAGCGCCGCGTGTCCGCCTGGGCCAAGGAGCACCACGGTTCGGAGTTCGTGTTCGTCACGGACTACGACGCCTCGATCCGGCCGTACTACCACATGCGCCACGCCGACGACCCGACGCTCACGAACAGCTACGACTTGCTGTTCAACGGCGCCGAGATCTCCACGGGCGCTCAGCGCGAGCACCGCGTCGACGTCCTCACCGCCCAGGCCGAGGAGAAGGGTCTGGACCCGGCCGAGCTCGGCTGGTACCTGGACTTCTTCCGCTACGGCGTGCCGCCGCACGGCGGGTTCGGCATGGGTCTGGCCCGCGTGCTCATGCTCATGCTCGGCGAGCCCTCGATCCGCGAGGTCACGTACCTGTTCCGCGGCCCGACGCGCCTGACCCCGTAGTCGGCGCGCGGGGGCGACGCGAGCCGCACCCGCACCCGCACAACCAAAGCCGGCTCGACCACGGACTTCCGTGGTTCGAGCCGGCTTTCGTTGTGCGCCGCCGATGCGCACCAGCGCGGCGCAGGCGCACGCGACGGCGCCAGCGCACGCGCAGCCGTACGCGCGCGCACGCGCCCCGGTATGGAGGCCCGGCTCAGTCCTGCCAGTCGATGGCGGCGCGGCTCGCGACGAGCTCGCGGATCTCGGCGGCGGCGGCCTGGTGCTGCGGGTGCACCTGGTACTCGTCGAGCCCGGCGAGGTCGTCGAACGTCGCGACGACGGCGACCTCGTGGTTCTTGTCGGGGTAAGCGACGTTGTCGACGACCCGCAGCGTGCGGATGGACGGCACGACCCCGACCAGCCCGGTCAGGAGCGTCCGGATCCGTTCGATCGTGGCGGCCCGGTCGAGTTCGGGACGGAGCCCCCAGGAGACGACGTGGTTGATCATGCGGTGGCCTCGGCCTTCTCGATCGCACGCGACAGCCGGTCGGCGTCGACGTGCCAGTTGCTGTGGACCCTGCCGTCGACGAGCACGACCGGGATGTCCTCGGCGTACTCGAGCCGGAGCGCGTCGTCGTCGAGGATCGACCGCTCGGTCAGGGTGACGCCGGGGTGCGCGGCGACGACCCGTTCGACGATGGGTCGGGCGTCGTCGCAGAGGTGGCATCCGGGCTTGGTCAGGAGCGTCACGGCGGGCATGCTCCCAGCGTAGCCAGGCCCGTGGCCGGGGAACGCAAAAGCCCCGGCGAACCGGGGCTTCGACGACGGTCTTGCGACCTACTTCTTGTTGCGACGCTGGTGGCGCGTCTTGCGAAGGAGCTTGCGGTGCTTCTTCTTCGCCATGCGCTTGCGACGCTTCTTGATGACAGAACCCATGTGGACCTCGCTCGGACTGATGCTGATGTACGGACACCGGGCCGATGAAGCCGCGGAAAATCAACCTCCCCGATGCTACCGGAGCGGTGCTCCGATGTCGAACGGGCCGGTGCGCCGAGGAGCCGGAACGTCTCAGCCGACGTCGGCGATGCCGCCGCGCAGGACCTCGGCGACGGCCGACTCGGGCACGCGGAAGGACCGTCCGAAGCGGATCGCGGGGAGCTCCCCCGCGTGCACCATGCGGTAGACGGTCATCTTCGAGACGCGCATCATCTCGGCGACCTCAGCGACGGTCAGGAAGCGCACGTCGTCGAAAGTGCCGTTCATGGTCCGCCTCCGGAAGGCTGCGCCGGGGCCGATCGGCTCGTTCCCGGACGCGGATGATTGGTGTGACCTGAGTGGTCACTGGCAACTGTAGGGGCGTCTGCGGCCCGGTGTCCAGCGTTCTCGGTCAGTCCTGGTCGGGGCGCTTGGTGAAGCGTCGACGGGACCGGTCCACGACCCGCTCCCAGCCCTGCTGCGCACCCGAGAACGCCGCCGTCGCGCGGTACGACGCCTCGGCCATCACGCGCCCGAGTTCGGTGCCGACCTCGACCGTGGCCTTGCCCGCCACTCCGTTCCGGCGCACCGACACGGGCTGGCCGTCCGGGGTCCAGGCGGTGGTCGCCGGTGTGCCGTCGGCGTCGACCGCGCCGGTGAACGGCACGACCCACTCCTCGATGTGCAGCAGCGGCTCCGGGTCGAGACGGTAGAAGCGGTGCTGCCCTTCCTCGCGGGAGGTGACGAGCCCGATGTCACGGAGCACACGCAGGTGCTTCGACACCGTGGGCTGACTGACCCCGAGCTTCTCGACGAGCTGGCCGACGCTCAGTTCCCCGCCGGTGGCGTCCGCGCCGTACGCGGTGAGGAGCGCGCCGAGGAGCTCGCGCCGCGTCGGGTCCGCGACCACGCTGAAGATGTCGGCCATGCGGCAAGGCTAACCGCCGCGCCGCGCGATGTACCATGCGAGGCGTCCCGCCCATGTCCTCGGAGGCATACGATGCTCGACCGCACGGAGCCGCCGTCCCGCGCGGTGGGCGCGACGCGTCGGCGCCCCTCCCGGCTGGGTACTGCGCTCCGGTCGTCGCCGTCGCGTCTGGCGATCGTGGTGTTCGTCGCGCTGATCTTCGTCTTCACGAGCCTGTTCATGACCCCGCTGGCGACCGCGGACGGCTCGTCGACCCACTTCGCCGACGCGCTCTTCACCGCCGCGTCGGTCGTGTGCGTCACCGGCCTGTCCACCGTCGACATGGCGACGCACTGGTCGGTGTTCGGCAAGACCCTGGTGGTCATCGGCACGCAGATCGGCGCCGTCGGCGTGCTGACCTTCGCGTCGATCCTCGGGCTGTTCGTGACGCGCAAGCTCGGCCTGCGCGCCAAGCTCATGGCCGCCGGGGACTCGAACCCGCTCCGCACCCACCACGGCGCGGTCCCCGAGGGACAGGCCGTGCGGCTCGGCGAGGTCGGCACCCTGCTCGCGACGGTCGCGATCAGCACCCTGTCGATCGAGATCGTCCTGGGGCTCCTGCTGCTGCCGTCGGTGCTCATCGCCGGCATGCCGTTCTGGACCGCAGTCGGTGACTCCTTCTACTACGCCGCGATGGCCTTCACGAACACCGGGTTCGCACCGAACGCGACGGGGCTCGAGCCGTTCGCCCACGACTACTGGTTCCTGTCGCTGCTCATGGTCGGCGTGGTCGCGGGGTCGATCGGCTTCCCGGTGATCCGCGCCCTCACGAAGCAGCTCCGGACGCCGCGACGGTGGCCCATCCACGTGAAGCTCACCCTGGCGACGAGCGGGGTGCTGCTGCTCGGCGGCGCGGCCGTCTACATCGCGCTCGAGGCCTCGAACCCGAGCACGTTCGGGCAGGAGGGAGCCGGCCGCACCGCGTTCCAGGCGCTCTTCCTGTCGACGATGACCCGGTCGGGTGGCTTCTCGCTCGTCGACTTCGACCAGCTCAACGGATCGAGCCTGCTCGTCACCGACATGCTCATGTTCATCGGCGGCGGCTCCGCGTCCACCGCCGGCGGCATCAAGGTCACGACGCTCGCGGTGCTGTTCCTGGCCGCGGTCGCCGAGGCCCGCGGCCGTCGCAGCATGGAGGCCTTCGGTCGACGGATCCCGAGCGACGTGCTGCGCGTGGCCGTCGCGGTCGTGCTCTGGGGAGCCACGATCGTCGCCGTCGCCACCGTCGTCCTGCTCCAGATCACCCACGAGTCGCTCGACCGCGTGCTGTTCGAGGTCATCTCCGCGTTCGCGACCTGCGGCCTGTCGTCGGGGGTGAGCGCCGACCTGCCGGAGTCGGGCAAGTACGTCCTCGCCGCGACGATGTTCCTGGGCCGTGTCGGTACAGTGACCATCGCCGCCGCGCTGGCCGCCAGCCAGAGCCGGCAACTGTTCCGCCGTCCCGAGGAGAGGCCGATCGTTGGCTGACCGAACCCGTCCGCAGCACCCGCTCGGTGCCGTCAGCCACGACGCCCCGGTGCTCGTCATCGGTCTCGGCCGGTTCGGCGCCGCGACCGCCGGGCAGCTCGAGCGCCAGGACCGCGAGGTCCTGGTCGTCGACACCGACCCGGGGCTCGTGCAGAAGTGGTCCGACCGGGTCACGCACGCGGTGCAGGCCGACGCGACCGACATCGACGCCCTGCGGCAGATCGGCGCGCAGGACTTCCCCATCGCGGTGGTCGGCACGGGCAGCGACCTCGAGTCCAGCGTCCTGATCACGGCGAACCTGGTCGACCTCGGCATCCCCCAGATCTGGGCGAAGGCGATCAGCCGCTCGCACGGCACGATCCTGTCGCGCATCGGCGCGAACCACGTCGTCTACCCGGAGCGCGAGGCCGGCGAGCGCACCGCGCACCTGGTGTCGGGTCGGATGCTCGACTTCATCGAGTTCGACGACGACTTCGCCGTCGTGAAGATGTTCCCGCCGCGCTCGGTGCGGGGCAAGGACCTCGGCACCACGGCGATCCGCACCCGCTTCGGGCTGACCGTCCTCGGCATCAAGCCCCCGGGCGAGGCCTTCGTGCCCGCCACCCCCGAGAGCGTCATCGGTGAGCACGACGTCATCATCGTGTCCGGCTCGACGACGGCGCTGGAGCGCTTCGCCGCCCTGGAGTAGACCCGACACCGGACGGGAGGCCCGTGGCGGCGCCGCCACGGGCCTCCCGTCCGTCCGCTGGTCGCGACTAGAGCTCCGACAGCTCCTCGGCGCGCGCGATCGCCGCGTCGGCGGCGCGCCGGAGTGTGTCCGCCAGGTCGGCCTGCTGCAGCACGGCAACCGCGCGCTCGGTCGTGCCCTTCGGGCTCGTGACCGCGCGCCGCAGGTCCGACGGCTCCCGGCCGGAGCGCTCGAGGAGCTCGACCGCGCCCCGCACGGTGCCCTGCACCATCGTCTCGGCCTGGTCGTGCGTGAAGCCGAGCGACTCCGCAGCGCGCTGCCACTCCTCGATGAGCAGGAACACGTACGCCGGACCGGACCCGGAGACCGCGGAGAGCGCGTCCAGCCGGTCCTCGGGGACCTCGATCACCGAGCCGGAGACGTCGAACAGGCGCGACGCGAGCGCAACGGCATCGGCGTCGGCCGACGTCCCGCCGCTGACCCCGGTGACGCCGTGACCGACGCCGATCGGCGTGTTCGGCAGCGCGCGGACGACACGGACACCGTCGGGGACGCGGGCCTGCATCGCGGCGGTCGTCACTCCGACCGCGACGCTGACCACCACGGTGCCCGGAGCCAGGTCGGGGGCGACCTCGTCGAGCAGGTCCCCCACACCGAACGGCTTCACGCCGAGCACCACGATGCCGGCGCCGCGGACGGCAGCGCGGTTGGCGTCGGCATCGGTGTCGCTGGCGTGCGCGTCGAGGCCGCGTTCGCGGTGGGCGGCGGCTGATGCCTCGGACTTCGTCGTCAGGACCACGGTCGCCGGGTCCAGTCCGGCGGCGAGCAGACCGTCCAGGACCGCGCCGGACATGGAGCCGACACCGAGCAGCGCGGTGCGGGGCAGTTCGATCGTCATGGCCCGACCCTACCGAGCAGCCTCCCCGTAGGATCGTGCAGCAGGTCAGCAGAACAGGGGTCACAGTGAGCGCTTCCGGAGGCAACCGGGCCATCTTCGCCGCACTCGGCGCGAACGTCGGCATCGCGGTCGTCAAGTTCATCGCGGCGGCGATCAGCGGCTCCGCGTCGATGCTCGCCGAGGGCGTGCACTCGCTCGCGGACTCGGCGAACCAGCTCCTGCTGCTGCTCGGTGGCCGACGCGCCCGACGTGCCGCCGACGAGGAACACCCGTTCGGGTACGGCCGCGAGCGCTACGTGTACGCCTTCGTCGTGTCGATCGTCCTGTTCTCGGTCGGCGGGGTGTTCTCCCTCTACGAGGGCATCGAGAAGTTCGCCGACCCGCACCCGCTCGACAACTGGTGGCTGCCGATGCTCGTGCTCGTGATCGCCATCGGGCTCGAGGGCTTCTCGCTCCGCACGGCGCTGAAGGAAGCGGCACCGCACAAGGGCTCGATGTCCTGGGTGCAGTACGTCCGCCGCGCGAAGGCCCCCGAGCTGCCCGTGGTGATGCTCGAGGACACCGCGGCGCTGACGGGTCTGGTGTTCGCCCTGTTCGGCGTGGGGTTGACCGCGCTCACCGGCAACGGGGTGTTCGACGCCATCGGCACGGTGCTGATCGCCGTCCTGCTCATCGCCGTGGCGCTCGTGCTCGGTGTCGAGACGAAGAGCCTGCTCGTCGGCGAGGGTGCCAGCGCCGCCGACGTCACCGCGATCAAGGCCGCGCTGCTCGACGGCCCGGAGATCGAGTCGATCATCCACATCAAGACGCTCTACCTGGGGCCGGACGAGCTCATGGTCGGGGTGAAGGTGGCGGTCGACGGCGACCGGCGGCTCGGTGACGTGGCCGCGGGGATCGACGCGGTCGAGCAGCGCGTGCGTCGGGCCGTGCCGGTTGCGCGGGTGATCTACGTCGAGCCGGACGTCCTGCGGACGGGGCCGCGGCCGCCGACCGAGGCGATCGTGATCCGCGCGGCGGACTAGCGGTCGGCGCGTCAGCGTCGGTGCGTCACCGTCGGTGCGTCACCGTCGGTCGGCAGGTCAGCGTCGGTCGGCGAAGAACGCGTCCAGCAGGGCGGCGCACTGTTCCTCGAGCACGCCTGCGACGACCTCGGACCGGTGCGGCAGCCGTCGGTCCCGGGCGATGTCGTGGACGCTGCCGGACGCCCCCGCCTTCGGGTCCCAGGCGCCGAACACGATGCGCGGGACGCGAGCGGCCAGGATCGCGCCCGCACACATCACGCAGGGCTCGAGCGTGACGACCAGGGTGTACCGGTCGAGGTGCCAGTCGCCCACCGACGCGGCGGCGGCGCGGAGCGCCAGGACCTCGGCGTGCGCCGTGGGGTCCTGCGTGGCCTCGCGCTCGTTCCGCCCGGTCGCGACGACCGTGCCGTGCTCGTCGACCACGACCGCTCCCACCGGGACGTCCCCCGTCGCCAGGCACGCCCGGGCCTCGGTGAGGGCCTGTTCCATGGCGGAGCGCCACGGCCGGGCTGCGGGGTCGTCCACGGGTCCTCCTGCGCTGCTCGGTCCTGCGCGCGGCCGTCCGTCGGCACGCGGCACGGTACGCTCGACCCTATGCGAGTCCACGTCGCCGACCACCCGCTCATCACCCACAAGCTCTCGGTGCTCCGCGACCGGACCACTCCCTCACCCACGTTCCGCGCGCTGACCGAGGAACTCGTCACGTTGCTGGCCTACGAGGCCACGCGCAACGTGCGCGTCACGGCCACGCCGATCTCCACGCCGGTCGCGCAGACCATGGGCGTCGCGATCGCCAAGCCGCGTCCGCTGGTGGTCCCCATCCTGCGTGCGGGACTCGGCATGCTCGAGGGCATGGTCAAGCTCGTGCCCACGGCCGAGGTCGGGTTCCTCGGCATGGCCCGCAACGAGGAGACCCTCGAGCCGCAGACCTACGCCGAGCGCCTGCCGGACGACCTGTCGAACCGTCAGTGCTTCGTGCTGGACCCGATGCTGGCGACCGGTGGCACCCTCGCGGCGGCGATCGACTTCCTGTTCGACCGCGGCGCCGTCGACGTCACCTGCGTGTGCATCCTCGGTGCGCCCGAGGGACTCAAGGCCGTCGAGGCGGCGGTCGGCGACCGTGACGTCACCATCGTGCTGGGTGCCCTCGACGAGCGGCTGGACGAGAACGGCTACATCGTCCCGGGTCTCGGGGACGCGGGCGACCGTCTGTACGGACTGGCCGAGTAGCGCCCACCGTCGGCAGACCGTCCGGGCGGACGGTTGACAGCCGCTTGGTATACCGCTGATACTCATCGACATGACTGCAACCGTGTCCCGCGTCCTCTCCGAGGCGTGCCCCTCCACCGGGGCAGTGCGGACCGTCGGCACGATGATGTCGGCGGCGGCCGTCATGCGTTGTCGAATGTGTGCCTGACCGGCACCTGTTCCAGCCGGATCCGCCGCGACACCACCCCGGTCGCGAGCGCCTGATCCCCACGGTGACGACCACCGACGACGCGCACGGCGTGTCACGAGGTCGTCGACCGCTCCCCCGGGTCAGCCCCGGTCCGACGTCGGACCGCAGGGCAGGTCGGCTCCCCTGCACACCCGCAGGGCGTCGACCGCACGAACCGCACCCGGGCTGACGCATTCGACACCGGCCGCCCCGCTCCTCGCGAGCACCGGCCACACCGCCCGGAGAACCACCATGTCGCTCACCATCGCCCAGCCCCGCACCACCACCGCCCCCGCGCCGCTCGACCTGGGCTCCGTGACGCCCATCCGGACCCGGCGCACGCCGATCCAGCCCGCGCGCACAACACTGCCGACCAGCCCCGTCGTCGCACCGCAGCGCAACCGGTCGCTCCCCGAGGGCACCGAGGCACGCGGATTCGCCCTGTACGTCGGCATCGACGAGGCAGCGGCCGCCGCGGCCGGCACGACCCTGGCCGCCGTGGTCGAGCAGCTCAAGGCCCTGACCGCGCAGCTCGTCCCCACCGCCGAGACGTACGCCGCCGTGGCCGTGGCCGCCGAGGACTCCGGCGGGCGCGACGTCGACGTGGTGCGCCTCGCCCTGCAGGACCGGTCCGCGGTCGCCGCGCGGAAGCAGGCCGAGAAGACCGAACCCGAGGAGACCGGTGTCGTCATCGACATCTCCCGGAAGCGCGTCACGCTCGACGGCGAGGCCGCTCCCCTGACCTACAAGGAGTTCGAGCTCCTGCAGTTCCTCGTCCTGCGCGAGGGCCGCACCGTCGACCGCTCGGCGATCATCGACGGCCTGTGGTCGGACGACGAGGACGAGACGCCGAACGAGCGCACCATCGACGTGCACGTCCGACGACTCCGTTCGAAGCTCGGTGCCTTCGAGGAGATCGTGCGCACCGTCCGGGGTGTCGGCTACCGCTTCGACCGGCACGCCGACGTCGCCGTCCGCTACGCATCGACACCGTCGCCCGACCTGTTCTGACCTTCGATGCGGCGTCCGTGCCGCCTCTTGGTGAACTCGCAGCGAACGAAGCCGTCGGATGGTGGCGCCCGTTACCCCTTCGTTATACAGTCGTCAGCAGCAGTCGGGGTTTGCTGTGGCTCCGCCTGCGGAATGTGATTGCAGGACACTCTTGGTGCAAGGGAGAAGGCCGGTCGTCCACCAGGGCGACCGGCCTTCGTCCGTCCGGAGCCCTCCGCGATCCGAGTGTCTGCCCCCGTCGGTAGTGTGGAGGACCACCGGACCAGAGGGAGTACCACCGTGAACGACAGGTCGACCGCCGTCGCCGCCTGGGAAGCCCTCTTCCGGGCGCAGGTGAGCGTCATGCGGAACCTCAACAACGAGTTCCCCGGCGGCGAGATCTCGTTCAACGAGTACGACGTCTGCTTCAACCTCTCCACGCAGCCCGGCCGACGTGCCCGCATGCGGGACCTGACGGGGCACCTGCTCCTGACCCAGCCGAGCGTCAGCCGGCTGGTCGACCGGCTCGCGTCGCGCGGCATCGTCGAGAAGCAGCCCGACCCGACCGACGCCCGCGGGGTGATCGTCGCCCTCACGCCCCATGGTTTCGACGTCTACCGCGCGGTCGCCGTGCAGCACGCCGCCAGCATCGCCGCCCAGGTCAGCGCCGGCCTGACGGACGCCGAGCTCCGCACCCTCACCGACCTCTGCACCAAGCTCCGCACGGCGACCTCCGACCCGGTCCCCGCCCGACGCGGCGGCGCGCCCCTGACCGACGTGGCGACGGCATGACCGGCGCGATCGTCTGGCTGCGCGACGACCTGCGGCTCGCTGACAACCCCGCACTCCGCGCGGGCATCGACCACGGCGGTGACCTGACCGTCGTCCACGTCCTCGACGACCAGAGCGAGGGGATCCGTCCGCTCGGCGGTGCGGCGAAGTGGTGGCTGCACCAGTCGCTGACGTCGCTCGACGCCGACCTGCGGCAACGCGGGTCCCGACTCGTGCTCCGCCGGGGCGCCGCGCCCGACGTCATCGACCAGCTCGTCGCCGACACCGGAGCGGACGGCGTCTACTGGAACCGTCGGTACGGCCCGGTCGAACGCGAGATCGACGCCGGCATCAAGGCCGCACTGACCGACCGTGGCATCGCTGCGCACAGCTTCGCGGCGTCGCTGCTCTGGGAACCGTGGACCGTGCTGAACGGCTCGGGCGAGGCCTACAAGGTCTTCACGCCGTTCTGGCGTGCGGCCCAGGCGATGCCCGAGCCCCGGCACCCCCTCCCGAAGCCGCGCACGCTGCCCGACCCGTCGTCCGCCACCGGTGACGACCTCGCCGACTGGGCGCTCCTGCCGACCTCCCCGGACTGGGCCGGCGGGCTGCGTGACGCGTGGACGCCGGGCGAGCACGGTGCGGCCAAGCTGCTCGAGGACTTCGTCGAGCACGCGCTCGAGGACTACGACCAGCGCGACGAACCCGCCATGGCCGCGACCAGCGACCTGTCCCCACACCTGCGGTGGGGCGAGATCAGCCCGTACCAGGTGTGGCACCGGCTGCACGGCAAGCTCGAGCCGCACCAGCGCCAGCAGGCACCCGCGTTCCTGCGACAGCTCGCCTGGCGCGAGTTCAACTGGCACGAGTACTTCCACTGCGAGCAGCTCGCCATGGTGAACGTCCGGCGCGAGTTCGACGCGTTCCCGTGGCGCGATGCCCCCGAGGACGAACTCCAGCGCTGGTACCACGGCACCACCGGGTTCGACCTGGTCGACGCCGGCATGCGCGAGCTGTGGAGCTCGGGCGCGATGCACAACCGTGTGCGCCTGGCCACGGCGAGCTTCCTCGTGAAGAACATGCTCGTCGACTGGCGCATCGGTGAACAGTGGTTCTGGGACACGCTGGTGGACGCCGACCCCGCCAACAACGCCGGCAACTGGCAGTGGGTCGCGGGCTCCGGGTTCGACGCGGCGCCGTACTTCCGGGTGTTCAACCCGGACCGGCAGCTCGAGCGGTTCGACAAGCACCGCGAGTACGTGCGGCGCTGGGTCCCCGCCGACGAGGAACGCCCGGAGCCGATGCTCGACCTGCGCGAGACCCGGCAGCGAGCCCTCGACGCGTACGACCGGATGCGCCGCGCATGACCGGTGCCACCGCGGCGGCGATCGACCGGATCGACGGGCTGTTCGGCGATCGGGTCGACCAGGGCATCGCTCCGAGTTCCGTCTGGGGTGTGTTCGACCGCAACGGCCTCGTCGCGACCGGCGGTCACGGTGACCGTGGTGACGGCGCACCACCGGACGCGCACACGGTCTACCGGATCGCGTCCTGCACGAAGAGCGTCACCGCGGCGACGCTCCTGTCGCTCGTCGCCGACGGCAGCGTCTCGCTCGACGTGCCGATCACCGACTTCGTCCCGGCCTTCGCGGACGTCACCCTGCCCACCGCCGACTCGGCCGTGCCGACGCTCCGCATGCTGCTGACCATGTCGGCCGGGTTCCCGACCGACGACCCCTGGGGCGACCGCCAGGAGTCGATCACCGACGCCGAGCTCGACGCCGTGCTGCGCGAGGGGCTGCTGTTCGACAGCGTGCCCGGCACCGGGTTCGCCTACTCGAACCTCGGGTACGCACTGCTCGGTCGTGCGGTCCAGGTCGTCGCGGGCCGCCCCTTCACCGAGGTGGCGTCCCAGATCGTCCTGCGCCCACTCGGTCTCGACGACACCGTGTTCGCGGCGGCCGACGCCCGCGGCGTCGTCGTCGCCGGCGCCCGCCGCCACGACGACGCATGGGAAGCGCTGCCCCTCAGCGGCCCCGGCGCCTTCTCGCCGATCGGCGGGCTGTTCTCCACCGTGACGGACCTGTCCCGCTGGGCGCGCCACCTGTCGTCGGCGTTCGCGTCGGTGGTCGACCCCCACGGCGCTGCCGAGCCCGGGCCGGTCTCCCCCGCCGACCGTCGGACGATGCAGCAGGCCATGCGCGTCATCCCCGCGCCGGCGATCCCGGGTGCCCGTCGCCCGATCGGGTACGGCTTCGGGCTGTTCGTCGAACAGGACGACGCGGTCGGACCGATCGTGTCGCACTCCGGCGGGTACCCCGGGTTCTCCGCGCACATGCGCTGGTCGGTCCGCACCGGCCTCGGGGTCGTCGCGTTCGAGAACGCCACGCAGGCCAAGGTGTCGGTCCCGACCGAGGCCGCGCACGACCTGCTGCTCGGCATCGAGCGACCGGGCGTCCGGCCCTCCGAGGCGACCCGGACGCCCGCTGCGTCCCCGCCCGCCGCGGTGACGGTGCTGCCCGCGACGCGCGCGGCACAGGCAGCGGTGACGCGCCTCCTCGCCGCGTGGACGGCAGCGCCCGACACGACGAGCACCGACACGACAGCGTCCGACACGACAGCGTCCGAAACGACGATCATCGACACGACGAGCACCGACACGGAGACGCAGCACCCGGCTGCGCCCGACAGTACCCACGACCCCGTCGCACAGGCGATCTGCTCGCCGAACGTCCCGATGGACGTGCCCTGGGACCGGCGCCGTTCGGCCGCCCTGCGTGCCGTGGCCGCGGTCGGTGCCGACGTGCACGCGGACCCCGTCGGCGAGTCCTCGTCGGCCCCGACGCACCTGCGCTGGTGGCTCCCCGGCACGGCCGGACGACTCCGGGTCGAGATCCGGCTCGCACCCCTCGCGTCAGGGCTGGTCCAGACATTGGTCGTGGCCGCGGAACCGGTGGAGCGCGACCGCTGACGTCCAGCGTCCGGGTCAGACCGGCGGGCGCCCGCCGACGAACCCCAGGGCGCGCGCGGCGACCCTGGTCCCCTCGCGCGCGGCGGACCCGACGCGCACCTGGTCGGTGGCCCACGCGCGGATGAACCCCGCGGCGAACGCGTCTCCGGCACCCAGGGTGTCGACGACCGTCGCCGGCGTCGCCGGGACCCGTTGCGGGACGCGTCCTCGACGCCCGAGCAGTACGCCGTCGACCCCGAGCGTGACGAGGACGAGGGGCACGGTCTCGGTGAGGATGCGCGCCGCCTCGTCCATGTCGGTCGTCCCGCTGAGCGCCGCCGCCTCGGCACGCCCGGGCAGGAGCACGTCGACGCCGTCGAGGGCCCCCAGCAGGTCAGCAGCACCGATCGCACGCACCACCCCGACCGACGACGGGTCGAGCGACACCCGTGCGGCGCCCGCTCGAGCGCGCTCGACCAGGGCCGCCACCCGGTCCGCTCCCCCGGTGCCGAGCATCGCCTCCCCGGTGAGGTGCACGATGTCGGCGCGGCCGGCGAGGTCCGAGGGCACGTCGTCGGCACTCAGCACCGCGCTCGCGCCGCCGTCGGACATCGAGGTCCGACCGAAGTCGCTGCGCACCGAGACGACGGCGCCGGTCGACGTCCGGGCGTCGTACCGGATGTGCGGTCGGACGCCCGCGTCCTCGAGCGCCCGCTCGTGCCGGTAGACGTCGTCGACCCCGACGCGGCCCACCAGGTCGACGTCGGCGCCGAGCCACCCGAGCCAGGTCGCCGTGTTGCCGGCCGCGCCCGCCGGACGGTGGCGGATCTCCGCGGTCGCATCGTGGTCGCCGGTCGCCTGTGCCCGGGTGTGCACGATCACGCCGTCCAGGACGTCACCGACCACCAGGAAGCGCTTCCCCGCCCCACGACGGCGTCCACCCACCGACCGTCCGCCGGCGGTGCCTCCGGGACGTGACGGGGGCACAGGGCGCTCGGGGAGGTTGGTCATCACACAGAGCCTACGGGTAAGCGAGCAATACTCCGCTTTTCTGGGTGTCGACCTGGATGCTCCTTCAGATCCACATGCCAGGGGCTCCTCTGTCGATACGAGACATTTCAGCGGTACCATGCTCCTGGCCGCACTCCAGCGGCCCGCCGCGGCCGCTGCCCGCCGCGACCGCAGCACACCCGCACCGCCGGAGACGCCCATGCCCCGCAAGCCCGACCCGACCCTCAAGCCAGCGATCGTCGAGAAGGTCGTCCAGCACCTGCGCGACACCCCGATCGCGGACGTCTCGGTCCGCAGTCTCGGTCGCGTCCTGGGCACCAGCGCGTACCCGATCGTCTACCACTTCGGCTCACGCGACGCCCTCATCGACGCCGTCGTCAACCACCTGGCACCGGCAGCCGATCAGCCGCTCGACCCCGGCACAGACGCCACCGGGCTCGCCGACTGGCTCGTGGCACGGTTCGGGGGGCTCGACGACCCCGACCGTGCCCTCGCCGCACGCCTGACGTTCGAGCTCGGGGCCGTCGAGTCGCTCGCTGGTCGGACGCACGAACACCGGTCCCACCAGGCGCTCGTCGACGCGGTGTCCGCCTGGTGCACCGCGCACGGTCACACGGCCGACACCGCGGCCACGACGGCGCAGGCCCTGGTGTCCGCGGCGCGCGGCGCGCAGTGGAGCCACATCGTCGACGACGGGCACACCGACGTCGACACACGGCTGCGGGCCGTCGCACGCGGGCTGACGAGTGACGCGCGCGTCCCGGCGGGCTGAACCGCCGACCTGGACGGCACCGACGGACGACGGGAGGCCCGGTGCCAGCTGGCACCGGGCCTCCCGTCGTTCAGGCGGTCACGCTCAGAGCGTGACGAACTGCTGCGACTTCGCGTTCGCGAAGCGCGCCGCGACGTTCTCCCAGTCGACGATGTTCCACACGGCCTTGACGTAGTCGGCCTTGACGTTGAGGTAGTCGAGGTAGAAGGCGTGCTCCCACATGTCCAGCATGAAGACCGGCACCAGACCGAAGGGCACGTTGGCCTGCTGGTCGAACAGCTGGAAGGTGGTGAGCTTCTGGCCGACGGTGTCCCAGGCGAGGACGGACCAGCCGGAGCCCTGGATGCCCGTGGCGACGGCGGTGAACTGGGCCTGGAACTTCTCGAACGAGCCGAAGAACTCGTCGATCGCCGCGGCGAGCTCGCCCTCCGGGACCTTCGTGTCCGGGCCGAGGTTGGTCCAGAAGATCGAGTGGTTGACGTGGCCGCCGAGGTTGAACGCGAGGTCCTTCTCGAGCTTGTTCACGTTCACCAGGTTGCCCGACTCACGAGCCTCGGCGAGCTGCTGGAGCGCGGTGTTCGCACCCGTCACGTAGGTCTGGTGGTGCTTGTCGTGGTGCAGCTGCATGATCTTGCCGCTGATGTGCGGCTCGAGTGCGGCGTAGTCGTACGGCAGCTCCGGCAGGGTGTACTCAGCCATGTGAGTTCCTTTCGATCAGTGGTTGGCGGATGGTGCTCCGCAGCTCACGAGAGCCGGGAACGATCGGTGAGGGAGTGGAATTCCCGGTTGTGGTAGACCAGCGGCTCGCCCCGGTCGGCGCCGAGGACGATGTCCAGGACCTCGGCGACGACCACGGTCGAGCCACCGATGGGCGTCGTCGACAGGGGGCGGCACCGCAGCACCGACGCGGCGGACGGCAGGTAGCGGTCCCCGGACGGCAGGGTGCCCCACACCGGGTCGTCAGCGGCGGGGCTGCCCGTGCTGGCGAAGCGCTTCGCGAGCGCGACCCCGTGCGCGTCCATCAGGTGGACGACGAACAGCGGGGCTCCGAGGATCGTGCCGGCCGATCCGGAGTTCGTCGACAGCGAGAACACGAGGACCGGCGGGTCGATCGCGACGCTGGCCACGCTCGATGCGGTCAGGCCGGTCGGGCCGTCGGGTCCCTCGGCGGTGATCACCGCGACGCCGGCGGGGTGGCCGCGGAACGCCGACTTGTAGGCGTCGGTGATGCCCGACGGGACGGTGGTCGACGGCGCGGCGTCCGACGGTGCTGCTTCGGGCATGGGAGTCGTGGTTCGTTCCTCGTCTTGGCGGTGGTCGCGGTGCTCGCGGCCATGTCCCAACGTAGGACCTCGACCGCGGTCGAGGTCAGCGATTCACAGGTTCGGTGCACCCCGGGCGTGCCGCGGGGACCGCTCGGTGCGAGGTTCGGGCACGGTGCGGGGTCGCACGGTGCGAGGTTCGCGGGCGGTGCGGGGTCGCACGGTGCGAGGTTCGC
>NZ_LMPO01000001.1:234240-235997 GCF_001424385.1 Curtobacterium sp. Leaf183
TGACGGCCCCGTGCGCCGATACAACCTCGCACCGAGGACACAACCTCGCACCACGGACGAAGCTCGCACGGTGCCGCGCTCGGGGCACCTCCCGCGGCGCGCGGCGCGCCTCAGCGGCGACGGAGCATCACGAGGGCACCCGCCGCCGCGACGACCATGAGCACCGCGGCCACGCCGGCCGTGATCGTCACGCCCGAGTCGAACGCCGCCCGCGCCGACTCGAGCAGCACCTGCCCGGTGGACCCGCCGAGCGACGACGCCGCGGCGACGGCACCGCCGAGCGTCTCCTGGGCAGCGGTGTGCGCCGTCGAGGACAGCCCGCTCGGCACCACGACGTGCGCGCGGTAGGCCGTCGCCAGGATCGTCCCGAGGATCGCCGTCCCGAGCACCGCTCCGATCTCGTACGCGGTCTCGGACACCGCCGACGCCGCGCCGGCCTTGTCCGCGGGGGCCGTCGAGATGATGAGGTCGTTCGTCACGGTCTCCGACGCGCCGATCCCGATGCCGAGCAGCACGAAGGCGAACGCCAGCGCAGCGATCGAGGCGTCGTGGCCGAGCACCGCGACCAGGGCGTACGCGGCGGCCGAGAACAGCAGCGCGACGGCGACGACCCAGCGCGGGGCGACCCGGGCGACGATCGGCACGACGACGAGCCCGGCGACGATGGTGAGCACCGACCCGGGGATGAGCACGACCCCGGAGGCGAAGGGGTCGAGGCCGGCGACGAGCTGCAGGTGCTGCGCGATGAAGAACAGGAACCCGGTGAGCGAGAACATCGCCGCCATGTTCATGAGCACGCTGCCGGTGAAGGCCGTGCTGCGGAACAGCCGGAGGTCGAGCATCGGGGTGCGCGACCGCAGCTGCCGCCGCACGAACGCGACGCCGCAGAGCACGCCGACGCCGAGCATCGCGATCGCGAGGCCGCGCTCCTCCGGGTGCACGACGGACTTGATGGCCCAGGCGACGGGCGCCAGGGTGCCGAGCGACAGCAGCATGCTCACGACGTCGACCGGCCCGGGGTTGCGGTCACGGGACTCCGGCACGCAGAACGGCACGGCGACGAGCATCACGACCAGGATCGGGACGGCGACCAGGAAGACGCTCCCCCAGTGGAAGTGCGCCAGCAGTGCGCCTCCGACCAGCGGGCCGAGCGCGTTGCCGGCCGCGAACATCGTCGACCAGACCGCGAGGGCCATGCGCCGCTCGCCCGCGTCCGGGAAGACGTTGCGGATGATCGACAGGGTCGCGGGCATGAGCATCGCGCCGAACACGCCCATCGCGATGCGGGCGGCGACGAGCATCCACGCGTCGGTCGCGAACGCCGCGGCGACGGACAGCAGCGCGAAGCCCGTGGCACCGGTCACCAGGATGCGACGACGCCCGATGCGGTCGCCGATGCTGCCCATCACGACGAGCAGCCCGGCCAGGACGAGCGGGTACGCGTCGACGATCCAGAGCTGGGTGGTGGCGTCCGGGTGCAGGGCGCGGGCGATCGACGGCAGCGCGAAGCTCAGGATGGTGTTGTCCACCGAGATGAGCAGCACGGGCAGCATGAGCACCGCGAGCGCCAGGAAGCGTCGGGACCGGCTCGCGGTGACACGGGTCGCGACGGGACTGGTGAGGAGTGCGGACATGGTGGTGCTCCACGGACTTCGAGGGTGTTGCTCCGGGCGCGGAAGTCGTCACGCAGCCCGGCAGGACCCGTCCACTGTACCGTCTGGACGGTTGACGTGGCAAATGCAACACAGGACGGACGG
>NZ_LMPO01000001.1:236033-236145 GCF_001424385.1 Curtobacterium sp. Leaf183
GAGGCCCGTGGCGGCGCCGCCACGGGCCTCCCGTCCGCCCTGTGGTCGCCGGACGGCTACGCCGACTCGCGCAGCAGGAGCCGGTGGCGCACGGTCCGCTGCACGGCGGCAC
>NZ_LMPO01000001.1:236173-250854 GCF_001424385.1 Curtobacterium sp. Leaf183
CGTGCCGCGGCAGCTCGCCCGCGAGCATCCCGAGCGCCAGGTCGAGCGCTTCGCGCGCGACGGCGTCCAGGTCGACCGCCAGGGTCGTGAGCGTCGGCGTGACGAGCGTGCCGAGCGGCAGCCCGTCGACGCCGACCACGCGGACGTCTCCGGGGACGTCGACCCCGGCACGACGACAGGCGGAGAGCACGCCGAGTGCCATCACGTCGTTGAAGGCGAGGATCGCGTCGAGACGACCGCGGCGGTGGAGGATCCGCTCGGTCTCCGCTGCGCCGCACTCCGCGGTGCCGTGCGCACCGTGCACGATCCGGGGCAGGTAGCCGCGCCGCCGGAGGGCGTCGAGCATGAGCACGCCGCGCGCACTCGTCTGGTCCGGCGGGGAGTTGTCGAGCACCACCGGGTGCCGCACGCCGGTGGCGACGAGGTGGTCGGCGAGGACCTCGACCGCGTCGGCGGGATCGATCCACACCGCGCCCGTCGGGGGTTCCGACGCCGGGTCGAGCTCGACCATGGGGACGGTGCCGAGCACCTCGTGCCAGCGCTCGCGACGCGAGCCGAAGTACCCGATCACGACGTCGGTCTGGGCGCCGAGCGCCGCGACCATCCGGTCCGCGTCACTCACCAGGTCGACGTCGGCCAGCATGACGTTCCACCCCTGTTCCGCCGCGAGCCCGACCACCGCGGCGGCGAGCTGCGGCGTGTACGGGTTCCGGAGGTCGTTCACCACGAGCCCGAGCTGGTGGTCGCCGCCCGTGACGAGCCCGCGGCCGAAGCGCGAGGGTCGGTAGTGCAGGACCGCCGCCGCGGACAGGACGCGCTCCTTGGTGCTCGCGCTGATGCCGGGCATGCCGTTCATCGCGCGCGTGACGGTCTGCCGGGACACCCCCGCGGCCGCGGCGACGTCGATGATCGTCGCCCGGCCGGCGGGAGCGTGCCCCGGTCCGGACCCGGGGTCGCTGGCCGGGTCGGTCAGTCGCGGAGGTCCAGCCATGCCACCTGTTCGGGAGTGAGGTCGACGGAGAGGCCCGTCATGGAGGACCGGGCTTCGGCGATCGTACGCGGTCCGAAGAGCGGGAACGTCGGGAACGGCTGGTTGAGCACGTAGGCCAGGGCGATCGCCGTCGCGGGCACGCCGAACTGCTCGCCGAGTTCGCGGGCACGACGCAGGCGCTCGAAGTTGTCGTCCGAGTAGTAGCAGCGCACGAGCTCGGCGTCGCTGGTGTCCTCGGGCTTCGCGCGTCCGGTGAAGAACCCGCGCGCCTGGGACGACCAGGGCAGCAGCGGGACCTGGCGCTCCTCGAGCCAGGCCTTCGAGGCGGGGTCCGTCGCGTGTCGGCAGCCCGCCCACGGGACGTCGTACGCCTCGGCCAGGCCGAAGTGGTTGCTCAGGACCTCGAACTCGTGCTTGCCGTTCGCGCGGGCGTAGGAGTTCGCCTCGTCGAAGCGCGCCAGGCTCCAGTTCGACCCGCCGTACACGCGGATGCGACCCGCGCGACGGTGCTCGTCGAGGACGTCGACGAACTCCCCCACCGGGATGTCCTCGTTGTCGCGGTGCATCATGTAGATGTCCGCGTAGTCGGTGCCCTGGCGCTCGAGGCTCTCGAGCAGCTGACGGCTCAGGGACTCGGGGTCGCAGTAGGGGGTGTGGGCGCCCTTGGTGATGACGACCACGTCCTCGCGGAGTCCGCGGTTCTGGATCCACTTCCCGAGGCGCCCCTCGAGCACGCCGCCGCCGTAGATGTAGCCCGTGTCGAACACGTTGCCGCCGCGCTCGACGAACAGGTCGAAGATCGCGCTGGCGTGCGCCAGGTCAGGCTGGTTGTCGACGCCCATCACCAGGCGCGACAGGCGCTTGCCGACGCCGGGGATCTCGCCGTACCGCATCGTGTTGTCGACCTGCACGGTGAGCGGACGACCGCTGACCGTGGGGATGACGGCGGTCTCGGCCTCGAACGGGTACCGCAGCCCGATCGCGGCGCGCCACCGGTCGAGCGTGCGGGCGGTGGCGAGCGACTCGTCGAGGGTGTGCTCTGGCGCGTCGACCCGGCCCGCCGCGAGGGCCGCGGTCGTGGCGTCGGCCTCGAGCGCGTACGGCGCCGCACCGGCGAAGGACAGCGTGCGCGGGTCCTCGTCGACGGTGCTGATCTGGATCGTCGGGTCGTCGCTCAGGGTCCACGGGTCGGTCAGCCTGATGCGCCCGGTCGTGCCGTACACGGTGACGACGTTGTCGTCCTGCACCCGGACGCCCGTCCGGACGCTCGCGGTGATCGTTCCGGGGCCGCTCGCGCCACCGCGGTACGTCAGGGCAGCGCTCGTCCACTCGTCGACACCCGTCGGGCCGAGCGAGCCGGTCGCGGTGAGCTCGGTCGGTTCGGCGACCGCGACACCGGTGGCTGCCTGGACGACCGCGGCGGCCATCGTGACCGGGTAGCCGCCGACGTCGAGGATGCCGCCGCCGGCCGTCTCGACGTCGAACAGGCGGCCGGTGCGGGACCCGGCACGGAACGCGAACGACGCGTCGACGTGGGTGACGTCACCGATCGCGCCCTGGCGGACGAGGTCGAGCAGGGCAGCGGTCTGGGGGTGGAAGCGGTACATGTACGCCTCGACGAGCGGCAGGCCGGCCTGGCGCGCCGCGTCGACGAGCGCCATGGCGGTGCCGTGGTTCGGGGCGAGCGGCTTCTCGCAGAGCACGGCCTTGCCGGCGTCGAGCGCGGCGAGCACGAGGTGCGCGTGGCCGGTGTGCACGGTCGAGACGTACACGGCGTCGACGTCCGGGTCGGCGAGGACCTGCTCGTAGGTGCGCGCGGCGACGTCGGTGAAGCCGTGCTCGACGGCGTCGTCCGCGAATGCCTGGGCGCGCTCGGCGGACGAGCTCCCCGCGGCGACCAGGGTGGCTCCGGCGGTGCTCGCGGGCAGCTGGGAGAGGAAGCGGCGGGCGATGCTGCCCGGTCCGAGGACGGCCCAGCCGGGCGTGTCGTGGGCGGCGGCGGTGGGGGTGCCGGCGGTGGTCGCGGTCTGCGCTGACATGCGGATCCTGTTCGTCTCGTGAACCTTCACGGTCCTTCGGGGTCGTGACGACGGTATCGCCGCGATCCGCCCGCTGCAACGGCTCCGGTGCTTGACACGGCGTGTCGCGCAGGCAATGCTCTGCTCCAGTTCCGTGAGCGTTCACGGTCGAACGCGCACGGCACCCGATCTCAACGACGAGAGCAGGTCTCCAGTGACAGCAGCACCATCGATCAGTCTGAGCCGGCGGGGGTTCCTCGCCGGTGCAGGTGCCCTCGGGGCACTCGCCAGCACCGCACTCCTGGCCGGGTGCTCGAGCGGCACCGCCATCTCCAAGGACCCCGACGAACTGGTGCTCTGGTACTGGAACCGGTCGCTCGACCCGAAGTTCCTGCAGCAGGCGGCCCGCGGCATCGACGGCCACCGACCGATGCGGCTGCGTCCCGACCTGATCGGCGGCGCGGCGTACGACACGAAGTTCCGCACGGCGCTCGCGGGCAAGGCGTTCATCCCCGACGTGCTCATGGTCAACTCGAACTGCTGGCTGTACTTCCCCGACGAGGACCTGTTCACCGACTTCGACGCCCACGGCGGGAAGGCGAAGTCGAGCGACTACTACGACTGGAAGCTCTCGCTCGGACGGACCCCGACCGGACGCCAGTGCTTCTGGCCGGTCGACACGGGGCCGACCGCCTTCTTCTACCGGCAGGACGTGCTGGCGAAGGCCGACCTCCCGACGGACCCCGACGAGGTGTCTGCGGCGATCAGCACCTGGGACGACTTCCGCCGGTTCGGTGCGACGCTCCGCAAGAAGGCCGGCGTCGCGACGGTGATCACCGCGAACCAGCTCTTCAACCAGTACGTGTACGCCAGCCCCACACGGTACTTCGACCGCGACGACCGGCCGGTCTTCGAGCGGGACGACAGCAGCATCCGGAAGGCGTGGGAGAACGCCGTGGCGTGCGCGAAGTCCGGGGTCACGGGCAACCTGCAGTCCGGTACCGACCAGAACGCCGGATGGGTGTCGGGCCGCGTCGCCGGGCAGATCGAGGGCGCCTGGTGGACGCAGGTCATCCACGACACCGCACCCGACTCCTCCGGGCAGTGGCGGATCGCCCGCCAGCCCGAGCGGCCCGGCAACAGCGGCGGCTCGTTCCTGACGGTCCCGAAGACCTCGAAGGACCCCGCTGCCGCGGTGGCCTTCGCACAGTGGATCACCTCGCCCGAGGTCCAGTCGCACACGTACAACGACATCCAGCTGTTCCCGTCGACGCCGTCGTCGTTCGACAACGGTCTGATGCGCAAGCCAGGGGACTTCTTCGGGGACCAGGACCCGCTGACGTTCTTCAGCGACACCGCGATGGACGTCCCCGTGACGTACATCTCGAACAACGAACGGTTCATCGGCGCCTTCGCGACCGAGATCACCAACGTCGAAGCGGCCGGCAAGGACCCGGACCGCGCGTGGCAGGACGCCGTCGACCAGACCAACCGTGTCCTCGAGAAGCGTGGGGTCGGCGCATGAGCACGAAGCAGGCACCACCGACCACGAGCATCCCGGCGGTCGTCGGGACCCCCACGGCGTCGATCACCACGGCGGCCTCCGGGAAGCGCCTGGGACTGCGGAGGTTCTGGCCGCAGTACGTCGCGATCGCGCCGTTCTACGTGCTGTTCCTGGTGTTCGGGCTGTTCCCGATCGTCTTCTCGATCGTGCTGTCCTTCACGGACTGGGACGGCATCGGGGCACCGGCGTGGGTCGGGTTCGCGCAGTACGAGTACCTGCTCGGCGACCCGCGGTTCTGGAACGCCGTCGGCAACACGTTCCTGATCTGGGTGATGTCGACGATCCCGATGCTCTTCCTGGCACTCGTGCTGGCGTTCCTGCTGCACGGCAACATCCGTGCGAAGGGCTTCTACCGGGTGGCGTTCTTCATCCCGAACGTCACGAGCATGGTCGCGATGGCGATCGTGTTCGGCTCGGTGTTCTCCGACGGCTTCGGCCTGGTGAACGCCGCGCTCCGAACGCTCGGGGCCGACCCGGTCGGATGGCTGTCGTCGTACTGGGGCATCAAGGTGACGATCTCCGTGATGGTCATCTGGCGCTGGACGGGCTACAACGCGATCATCTACCTGGCCGGGCTGCAGTCGATCCCGACCGAGCTCTACGACGCCGCGAAGGTCGACGGTGCGAACACCTGGCAGATCTTCTCCCGCATCACGGTCCCGCTGCTCCGGCCGGTGATCCTCTTCACGTTGATCACGTCGACCATCGGCGGACTCGGGCTCTTCACGGAGCCGCAGATCCTGTTCAACGGCGGTTCGGTCGGCGGACCGGACGAGGCGGGCATGACGATCGTGCTGTACCAGTACGAACAGGCGTTCAACCAGTTCGACTTCGGGTACGGGTCCGCGATCGCCTGGGTCCTGTTCCTGTTCTCCGTGGTCTTCGCGATCATCAACTGGCGCCTACTCAGTGAGCGGGACGGCCTGAAGACACCACGGCGCCTGCGCACCGCGCGCACGGTCCGCCCCGTCCGCTCGACCACGAAGGGGGTCGACGCATGACCGCGACACAGCCGACCACGACCACGACGAACACGGCGGCCGCCCTCGGCCGCCCCGGTGCCGCTGCCGACGACCCGCACCGCGGGTTCCGGCGCGGCTGGGTCGGGACGCTCGTGACACACGTCTGCCTGGTGGTCGGCGTCGTGCTCTCGATCTTCCCGTTCTGGTGGCTGCTCGTCATGTCCACGTCGACGAACGCGCAGATCTTCGGCTACCCGCCGTCGCTGTGGTTCGGCAGCAACGCGCTGGCGAACGTCGCCTCGGTGTTCGCCAACGTGGACATGCTCCGCGCACTGCTGAACACGGTGATCGTCGCCGGGTCCACCGCCGTGCTGGTGATGCTGTTCGACTCGCTCGCCGCGTTCGCGTTCGCCAAGTACGAGTTCCCGTTCAAGCGGTCGCTCTTCACGGTGATGCTCGCGACGTTCCTGGTGCCCGGCAGCCTGTCCCTGGTGCCGAGCTTCGTGCTGATGTCGCACCTCGGGTGGATCGGCGGACTGCAGGCCCTGATCGTGCCGGGAGCGGCGAACGCCTTCGGCATCTTCCTGCTCCGCCAGTTCGCCACCGGCTCGATCCCGAACGAGATCATCGACTCCGCGCGGGTCGACGGGGCCGGCTTCTTCCGGACCTGGTGGTCGATCGCGGTGCCGATGCTGCGCGGCGGTCTGGCGTTCCTCGGGATCTTCACGTTCATCACCGCGTGGAACGACTACGTCTGGCCGCTGATCGTGCTGATCGACCCGAAGGGCCAGACGCTGCAGGTGGCGCTCGCCGGGCTCAGCTCGGTGAACGCGACCGACCTGGGGGCCGTCATGGCGGGCGCGGTGATCAGCGTGTTCCCGCTGATCGGCGTGTTCATCATCGGGTCGCGGCACTTCATCGCGAACATCGCGGCCGGTGCCCTGAAGGGCTGAGTCCGCGGGCGGCGGGGCGGTACCGTCCCGCCACCCGTGACTCTCTAGACTCCCCCTCATGGCAAGTGCTCGCGACCGCGTCCTCGACAGCTTCGTCGCCATCGTGTGCGCGGAGGGTGAGCGTCCCGCGACCCTCGACGCCGTCGCCGCGCGGGCCGGCGTCTCCAAGGGCGGGCTGCTCTACCACTTCGGGTCGAAGGCCGCCCTGGTCGAGGGGCTCTGCGACCGGCTCGCCGACCTGTCCGCCGCCGACGTGGACCGGATGCGCGACGCCGAGGACGGCCCCGCTCGCTACTTCGTCCGCAACTGCCAGTTCGTCGGCAGCGAGCTCGACCTCGCACTGCTGGCCGCCAGTCGCCTGCAGCAGGCCGGCTACGACGAGGCGGGGCGCACCCTCGACGAGACCGAGAACGCCTGGCTCGCGACGCTGGTGGACGCGCTCGGCGACGTGCCGACGGCGCAGGCGATCAAGCTCATGGGCGACGGGCTGTACCACGCGGCGTCCCTCGGCGCGGCGAGTGCCGGCCGCCCCGACCGGGCGAGCGTCGACATGGAACCCCTGCTCATGGTGGTCGACCGTCTGGTGTCCGCCCGGCCCGGGGCGTGAACCCGGACGTCGGCACCTGGGGATAGACTGGCGGCGTTCCACCCGCCTGACTTCCGGAGGTACCACCGTGGGCCGCGTCATCGCTGCTGTCTTCTCGATCCTGCTGCTCGTGGTCTCCATGTACCTGTTCGGCGTGGCCTTCCAGGTCGCCTCGGGTCAGGCCTTCGTCTTCATGGGCGGCGTGCTCCTCATGTCGCTCTCGTTCTTCCTGCCGATCCACGTGTTCGGCAAGCGGTAGTCACACCGCACGCACAACGGCCCCGCACCGATCGGTGCGGGGCCGTTCTGCGTACCGGGTCTTCCGCGTGCGGTCGTCGTTCGCTTCGCACTCCCTGACGAACATCGCGCCCCGAGGGATCGGGGCGCGATGTCGGCGACGGGGTGCGATGTCGGCGACGGGACACGACGCATCGAGCGCACCGAGGGCACCGAGGGCTCCGAGGGCACCGAGCGTCCGGGCGGCGCCGACCCTCCGGTCCGCCGCCGTCAGACGACGGGGACCGCCACGGTCCGGAGCAGCACGGCGGTCGACACGACGGCGTGCGCGGCCTCGGCCCCCTTGTCCTCCTTCGAGCCGGGCAGGCCCGCGCGGTCGATCCCCTGCTGCTCGTCGTCGAGGGTGAGCACGCCGAAGCCGACGGGCTTGCCGGTGTCGATCGCGACGCGGGTCAGCCCATCGGTCGCCGCCGACGACACGTACTCGAAGTGCGGGGTGCCGCCGCGGATGATGACCCCGAGCGCCACCACCGCGTCGTACCCGGCGCCGAGGGCCGCCTTCGCGACGACGGGGAGCTCGAAGCTGCCCGGCACGGGCAGCACGGTGGCCTGGGCACCGAGGCGCTCGACCTCGCGTCGGGCACCGGCCAACAGCCCGGCCGCGATCGTCTCGTGCCACTGCCCGGCGACGATCGCCACCCGGATCCCGCTGCCGTCGACCTGGTCGCGCTCGGCTGCTCCTGCTCCGCTCATCGTTCGGTTCCTTCCGTGGGCGCGACGTCCGTCGCCGCCCGGTCTGCCGCGTCGAGCCACTCGACGAGTGCGGCGATGGTGATGACGGGCACGTCGGCGCGTGCCCCGAGTTCGACGAGCCGCGGCAGCCGCATCATGCTGCCGTCCTCGTCGACGATCTCGCAGATCGCGGCGGCGGGGCGCAACCCCGCGGCCGTGACGAGCTCGATCGCGGCTTCGGTGTGCCCGGCGCGTTCGCGCACCCCGCCGGGGCGGGCCCGCAGCGGCACGACGTGGCCGGGCCGGTGCAGGTCGTCGCGCACCGAGGCCGGGTCGGCGAGCACCCGGAGCGTGCGGGCGCGGTCGTGGGCGCTGATGCCCGTGGTCACGCCGACCGCGGCGTCGACGGTGACCGTGTAGGCGGTGCCCCGGACGTCCTCGTTGTGCGCCACCATCGGCGGCAGGTCGAGGGCGTCGGCGATCTCGGCGCTGACCGGGGCGCAGATGAACCCGGACGAGTGCGCGACGGTCCACGCGATCCACTCGGGCGTCGCGAGCTCGGCGGACAGGATGACGTCGCCCTCGTTCTCGCGGTGCTCGTCGTCGGCGACGATGACGGGTCGACCCGCCGCGATGGCGGCGACGGCCGCGTCGATCGTCGACAGACCGCGGACGGCCGCCGGGCCGTCGGCCGGACTGGAGGCCCGCCCCGCGTCCGCAGCGCCGGCCACGTCGGTCAGGTGTCCGGTCTCGGTGCCCATCACCGGGCCTCCAGACCGACCGCCTGCGCCGCGGCGTCGAGCCGGAGCATGCGACGGACGTGGCGGGCGAGGACGTCGGTCTCGACGTTGACCCGGTCACCGGGGACGCGGTCGCCCAGGGTGGTGGCCGCGAGGGTCTCGGGGATCAGGCTGACCTCGAACCAGGCGTCGGACGGGTCGGTCGTCTCGGGTGAGACGGCGCTGACGGTGAGCGAGACGCCGTCGAGCGCGACCGAGCCCTTGTCGACCACGAGCGGGCTGAGCTCGGGCGTCAGGGCGAAGCGGACCCGGCGCCAGCCGTCGCCGTCCGCGGTCTCGAGCACGGTCGCGGTGCCGTCGACGTGGCCCTGGACGATGTGGCCGCCCAGTCGGTCCCCGACCGATGCCGCACGCTCGAGGTTGACGGGGTCACCGACCCGCAGCGACCCGTGTGCGCTCATGTCGAGCGTCTGCTTCATGACGAAGGCGGTGAAGGACTCGGGGGTCTGCCCGACGACGGTCAGGCAGACGCCGCTGGTCGCGATCGAGTCGCCGTGGCTGGCGTCGGCCACGACCAGGGGGCCGCGGATGGTGAGCGCGACGGAGTCGCCGTGCTGCTCGACGGCGGTGACCGTGCCGAGTTCCTCGATGATGCCGGTGAACACTGGTGCCCTTCCTACGGGACTCCGGGTGTGCACGACGGTCGTCGGCGGAGCGGACGGGTGCACCGCGGCCACGGACCTGCGGGGTCCGGGCATGGTGGTGCCGTCCGCCAGCGCATCCTTCCATCCGGACTCTCACCGTCGGTCCCGGAGTTCACACCGGGTCAGCATCGGTCGGGCGTGGACCCGTCGTCAGCTCGTGGACTGTCACCACCGGTTCGGACTTGCACCGACCCCGGAGCGCTTGCGTACCCCAGACGATACCGCAGCACCCCGACACCCGCGCCCGGTGTGGTCATGCGCCGTCACGCGCCAGCGAGGGTCAGCCGCGTCCGCGTGCCAGGGCCAGGGTCTGCCGGAGCGACAGGTCGGGGAGGTAGGCGCGGACGACCGCGACGCCGATGGCGGGCAGCGCGACCGCGTCCGGGTACGCCAGCACCAGGGGGTGCAGGTCGGGGCCGAACTTCAGCTTGAACCGCAGCAGCGACCGGAAGCCGTACACGGGCTCGAGCACGCCGCCGACCAGGTCGAGCAGGCTCTGCACACCGTCGCCGGACGGAGCCGCCCCCGGCGCCTGGGCGAGCGGCGCGGCGGACAGGCTCAGTTTCTCGGCACCGTCCTCGCGCATCCGGTCCGCGGCACTCGCCACCAGGAACTCCATCACGCCGTTCGGGGCCGCGTTCGTGCGGCGCATCACGTCGAGCGTCCACCCGACGACCCGGCCCTCGCGGTACGACGGCAGCCAGCTGGTGACGGCGAGGACGGTGCCCTCGGCGTCCTGCGCCACGAGGGTGCGGACGTCGGGGTCGCGCATCTCGTCGACGCCACCGAGGGTGAACCCCATCTCCGGCAGCTCGCGTTCGGAGACCCACTCCTCGGAGATCGCCTCGATCTGTCGGGTGGTGGCGGTCGGCAGCTCGTGCCAGGCGGACCACGTGGCGGTGATCCCCTCGCGCGCGGCCTTGTTGACCGCGGTGCGGACGTCCTGCTTCTTCTTGCCGCTCGTCGTCCACGGGCGCGGGTCGAAGTCGGCGTCCTCGGCGACGGGCAGGGTGCTCCAGCCGACGGCACGGAGCGGCACCGCAACGGCGTCGTCCACGCCGTAGAACACCGGGGTCCAGCCGTTGTCGTCGCAGTGCCGGGCGAAGGCGGCGAGCGCCGGGGTCCTGGCGTCCTCGTACCCGAACGGCCCGCCGAGGGTCACCGCGACCCCGCCGTTCCTCCGGTAGGCGATCCCGGCGCGGCCGTCGTCGGCGAACCAGTACGTGTTGCCCTGCCAGGTGGTCATCCACCCGAACGTGTCCCCGCCGCCGGCCTTGAGCAGGGCTCGGGCCCGCTCGCGGTCCGCCCGGGTGCCGTCGGGGTCGAGGTCCAGCGGAGCCGCTCCGGTCGGGCGGACCGCGGCGATCGCGACGACGAACCAGAGGACCGGGCCCGCGATCGCGAGCGAGAACCGCAGTCCGGCGCCCATCGTCGGCAGGTGGTCCCAGAAGGTGGTCGGCGAGATCGGCCCGAGGGCGGCGACCGCGATCCCCAGCGGGTCGGCCACCCGGGTCGGCGAGGCGTCGGCGACGACGAGCAGCACGGCGACCAGGACCGCGGCCGTCCCGAGCACGACCGCCGCGAACCCGATCAGGCGTCGGCGGGTGGGGAGCACAGTGAACGACCGACGCAGGACGACCAGCACCACGGCCGTCGCGAGCGGCACCAGGACCGAGGCGACGATCGAGAGCGTGACGATGAACTGGTCCTCGGTACCGTGCAGTCGTTCGATGCGCCCGGGGACCGCCGTGTAGGTCACCGCTGCGGCGATCGCCGTCACCAGGTCGACCACGACGACGAGCCACACCGCGAACCGGCTGCCGCGGAACAGCCCGAGCCCGCCGACGACCAGGACCAGCAGGGGCGGGACGGCGAGCAGGAGCGTCCACGGGTCGGTCGCCCGGTACGCGAGCAGGTGGCGCAGGCACTCCCCCGCGACCCCGTCCGCGCGGCAGCCGGACACCGGGGTGACGGGACCGGTGCCGACCACGGCGGCGATCGGTGCGAGCAGGCCGACGCGTGCGCGGGAGACGAGCGCGATGACCGGGCCGACGGCGGAGACGAGCACGACGGTGCCGAGCAGGACCCGGATCTCGCGGTGCGAGCTGCGCGTCCACCCGACCCGCTTCGGGGTCCGCCGCAGCACCTCGCCGAGGATCCAGCCGGTCGCCGCGGCCAGCACGGCGTACAGGTCCGACGCGTGTCCGGCGTACAGGAACAGCGCCGCGACGACGGCGAGGGTGTTCACGCGGATGCGCCGGCGCCAGAGCGGTCCCGCGAACGCGCTGGCGGTGGCGATCGTCCCCACGATCGCCGTCCAGGGGTCGAAGCTCGTCGCCCGCCCGAGCAGCAGCGCCCCGGCGTTCCGTCCGTCCAGGTCGATGAAGGCGCTGAGCGCGCCCAGGCCGGTCCCGACGACGGTCGTCACGACGAAGGCGGCGGCCGTCCGCCTCGATCCCATCAACCGTTCGGAGGCCCCCACCAGGACCACGACGCCGGCGAGCGTCAGGAGGAGCGCGAGCACCCCCGTCGAGGCCGCGAAGACCCGGAACGGTCCGAGGTCCTGCGGACCGTTCGGCGCGTGGGCGAGACGCATCACGACCCCCACGACGGTGGTCAGCAGGACCAGCACCGTGATCGTGACCGTCACCGGGGCGCGTCGGGCCGAGCGGAGCGCCGTCGACCCGAGGTCGCGCGGGCTCACAGCGCGCCGTCCTGCGCCGGCAGGCCGAGGTGAGCGATGACCAGCGGGAGTCCGTGGGCGAGCACGTACCGGACGGTGTTCCAGTCGTGTGCCGAACCCGGTGAGACCAGGACGTCGGTCTGCATGCCCGCCTGTTCGGCGGCGGAGCGGAGT
Source organism: Curtobacterium sp. Leaf183 (assembly GCF_001424385.1). Classification (GTDB taxonomy): domain Bacteria; phylum Actinomycetota; class Actinomycetes; order Actinomycetales; family Microbacteriaceae; genus Curtobacterium. The sequence continues at coordinate 248,518 of NZ_LMPO01000001.1, forward strand.
CGCGCGGTCGTTGCTCGGTACGGGGCGTCGTCCTGGCCGAAGCCGAAGACGGTGAGGTGGTCGTGGTACGGCGCGTTGCGGTGCATGATCGCGATCGGGGCGGCCGCGGCGTACGCGGCACGGTCTCCGTGGAACGCCACCTGGGCCGAGTGCTGCGCCGAGCCGGTGAACGGCGCGATCTCGCTGGAGATCGCGAGCGCCGAACCGAACACGCCGGGGTGCTCCGCCGAGAACTGCATCGCGCAGGTCGCCCCCTCGGAGAACCCGTCGACGCCCCAGGCCGACGGCCCGGACGCGACGTCGAGGTGCTTCTCGATCCAGTGCACGGTGTCCGTCATGACGTAGGTCGCGCTGCGTCCGAGCTGCCGTGAGTCCAGGCACATCGGGTTGCGGTTCGGGGCCCCGAGCTGGTCCGGCGCGACGACGATGGGCGCCAGGCCCCGGTGCGCAGCTGCATAGGCGTCAAGGTACCGGCCCATGCCACCCGCCTGGAACATGTCGGACGGCTGACCGGGCTGACCGGAGAACGTCACGAGCACGGGCAGGGTCGGCGGGTCCTTCGTCAGCGCTGCCGGCGGGAACCAGACGACGGCCTTGCGGGCGTGGAAGTGGGACACCGTCCCGGGGATGCGGAACGACATCGCCTTGCCCTCGCGGGGCATGCCGGCCGGTGCGGTCCACGTCGCGGCGTCGACGACCGTCGCGCCCGGCGCTGCGGCGTGCTGGTGTCCGAGCGTGCCGTCCGGGTAGGGGTTCGTCGTGATGGCCTGGTCGATCGTGCGGTACGCCCCGAAGTCCACGTTCACCCCGAGGCCCGCCGCCAGCACCATGGTGGCCATCGCCGTGACCGCGAGCACCCGACGCCCCCACGCCCGTCCGCCGAGCCCGCCCTGCACCAGCACGACCAGGGCGAGCGCGATGCCGGCGAACGCCAGAGCGACCCACATCCGTGTGACCGGGGTGAACGCGACGCCGAACTCGTCGCGGACGTCGCCGAACCACCAGACGGCGAGCAGCCCGACAGCGGCACCGACGACGACGGCGACCACCCGCAGCACCAGCCCCCGACGCCGACCGAGGAGCGTCCAGAGGGTCAGCAGCGCCGCCAGGACGTCGACGGGGACGAGCACCTGGGGGGTGACGATCGGCACGCGGAGCAGTTCGGTGAACACGGGTTCATCGTCCTGCCGAGCGGCTGCCGAGGGGCTGCCGAGGCGCTTCCGCTGTTCACAGCATCGGCATCAACCACACCCAGACGTCATACGGATCGTTCCCAGGTTGCCCTCCGCACTTCCCCGGGTACGCAGTGGCACGCCTCTGAGGGGCACCGGCGGACCGGTGCCCCTCGGAGTCGGTGGTCAGTGCCGGCGTCGGAGGACGAGCGTCCCGGCACCGGCGAGGAGCAGCAGCAGCGCGAACCCCAGGGGCACGGCGGGCGAGGTCGCCCCCGTGTACGCCAGGGTCGACGGGGTGGTGCCCGACGTCGCAGCGGCGGCGGCGACCGGGACGGTGGGGACCGTGCGGGCCGTCGTGGCGGTCGGTGCCGTGGCGACGGTGGCGACCGTGCCGGTGGTCACGACGCCGATCGGCGCGGTCGTCCCGCCGTCGATCGGGGTCGTCGTGGAGCCGGGCGTGGTCCCGTCACCGGGATCGGTCCCGTCACCGGGGGTCGTCCCGTCACCGGGGGTCGTCCCGTCACCAGGGTCGGTCCCGTCACCGGGGGTCGTCCCGTCACCGGGGGTCGTCCCGTCACCAGGGGTCGTGGTGGTGCTGGTGCTGGTGCCGTCACCGACGATGCCGATGCCGTTCCCGCCGATGGTGATCGGGATGCCGATCACCGGCGCGACCTGGGTGCCCGAGAGCAGCCCGCCGTCGCCGGTGGTCGTGCTGCCGGTGCCGGTACCGGTGCCCGTCGTGCCGGTACCCGTGCCGGAACCCGTCGAGGAACCGGTCGAGGTGCCGTCACCGACGATGCCGATGCCGTTCCCGCCGATCGTCACCGGGATCGAGACCACCGGGACGACCTGCGTCCCGGATGCGACCCCGTCGGAACCGGTCGTTGCCGGACCCGACGTGCCGGCACCGGGCGTACCCGTCGTACCGGTGCCGGTCGAGGAACCGGTCGAGGTGCCGTCACCGACGATGCCGATGCCGTTGCCCGACACCGTCACCGGGATCGAGACCACCGGGACGACCTGCGTCCCGGATGCGATCCCGTCGGAACCGGTCGTGGTCGCACCCGACGTGCCGGAGCTCGCGCCGGCCGAGCCGGTGCCGGTCGAGGAACCGGTCGAGGTCCCGTCACCGAGCAGCCCGATGCCGTTGCCCGACACCGTC
>NZ_LMPO01000001.1:250893-251041 GCF_001424385.1 Curtobacterium sp. Leaf183
GACGACCTGCGTCCCGGATGCGACGCCGTCGGAACCGGTCGTTGCCGGACCCGACGTGCCGGCGCTCGCGCCGGCGGAGCCGGTACCGGTCGAGGAACCGGTCGAGGTCCCGTCACCGAGCAGCCCGATGCCGTTGCCCGACACCGTC
>NZ_LMPO01000001.1:251062-259364 GCF_001424385.1 Curtobacterium sp. Leaf183
AGCGACCTGCGTCCCGGATGCGATCCCGTCGGAGCCGTCCGTGGTCGGAGCGGCCTCGGACGGTGCCGACGGCGACGACGGTGCCGACGGTGCCGACGGCGACGACGGTGCCGACGTGGCCGGGGCCGGCGCCGGGGCCGTGGCGGCCGGAGCCACCGCGGTCGAGGTCGCGTCACCGAGCACCGAGATCGCGTTGCCGGTCACGTCGACCGGAGCCTGTACGGTGCCGGCGACCTGGGAGCCGGACGCCACCGCGTCCGCACCCGACGTCGTCGGTGCCGCGGGGGTCGCGCGGGCCGCGGCCGGTGCGGCAGGAGCCGGAGCCGCGGTCGCCACCGCGTCGCCGCCGACGGCGATGGCGTTGCCGCCGACCGTCACGGGGGCGGTCACCTCGGGCACCACCTGGGTCCCCGAGGCCACACCGTCGGACCCGGACGTCGACGGGGCGGCAGCCGGTGCGGCAGGGGCGGCAGCCGGTGCGGCAGGGGTCGGCGCCGGCACGGCAGCCGGTGACGGTGCAGCCGGCGCAGGTGCCGCCGGGGCCGCGGACGACACCGCGTCACCGAGCACCCCGAGGGCGTTGCCGAGGACGGACACGGGGGCGTCGACGGACGGCGCCACCTGGGTCCCGGACACGGCACCGTCAGCGCCGGTGGTGGTCGCAGCGTTCGCCGCGGCAGCACCTCCGAACGTCAACCCGCCGACGAAGAGGGCGAACCAGAGCCCTCTGGAGACGTACTTGTTCATGGTCATCACTCCTGATCGAGATGTCACGACCGCGGTCGCGGTCGGTGGTGCTGTTCCTGCCGTGCTGGGCAGGTGCACCGATCTCAGTCAGGGGCGACGTCGTGCTCGCCGGAGAGCGACGTGGGGACCACGTCGTCGGCGATGGTGCCGCGCGTCCCGGCGGCGAGGGGGTCCTGGTCGGCGGACGCGCCGACGGTGCCGATGACACCGGCCCCGGCGGACCCGGAGCTCGCGGTGCCGCCGGAGGTCGAGGAGCCGGCGCCGCCGAGGGGCTGGTCACCGGGGGTACGGCCGTCGGGGACGACGAGCGCCGTTCCGCCGAGCGTGGCGGACGCGGGTGCCGCGTTGGCCGATGGCGACTGCGGAGTCGCCACGCCGACGACGGCGCGCGACGGCGACGGCGCGGAGGGTGCGTCCGCGCTGGCGGCGGCAGCAGCCGGCACGGCGGCAGCAGATGGCGCGAGCGCGACCGGTGCTGCAACGGGCTCGACGGACGCCGACGACGCCGGTGGCGGTGAGGCCCCCGCGGTGCCGGAGCCGGTGCCCACCGGGGGCGCGGGTGCGGGCAGGACGGGAGTGGGGCCTCCAGGCAGGAGGACCGTCGGCGGCGACACGCCGGACACGACGTCCGGGACGTCCCCGACGACCGATCCGACGCTGCCGAGTGTGTCGTCCACCAACCCCGTGACCGGTGCCGTGACGGTGCCGAGCGTGTCGTCACCGAGCACCGTGCCCACGACGGGCACTGCGCCGACCACGTGGTCGAGCGTGCTCACGAGCGAGGTGACCGGGCGTGCGCCCGTCAGGCCCTCGACGGTCCCGGTGACGGGCCGCAGGACGGTGGCCAGGGAGTCGGTCAGCGGACGGGAGGCCGTTGTCGCCGCCGCCGCGTCGACCGGCGTCGCCGGGGCGGTCGCGCTGCTGTCGGTGGCCGGTTCCGCGGGCTGGGCGGCGGTCGCCGGGGCCGGCGCCGGTGCCGCCGAGGTGCCGGCGGGCGCGGCCGGAGTGGCAGCTGCCGCGGGAGCAGGAGGCGCCGCGGGGACGGACGCAGCGGGAGTCTGAGCGGCCGGTGCCGGTGCCGCGACGGGAGCCGCAGGTGCTGGAACGGCTGGCGCAGCCGGGGCCGGGGCCGGAGCCGTCTGGACCGGGGCGGCGGGCGCAGGTGCGGCGGGGACCGGGGCGGCGGGCGCAGGTGCTGCGGGCGCCGGTGCTCCCTGGGGCTTCGGGACAGCAGCCTGGACGGGCTCGACGGCGGTGCTCACGACCTGACCGACGCCACTCGTGACGCCCTGGACGGTGTCACCGAGGCCCTGCACGACCCCGCTGACCAGGCCCTGGGCAGGCGCACGCTCAGCGGCCGACGCGGCGTGCGCGCCGACGGTCAGCGAGAGCAGCACGGCGGCGGCGCTCACCCCGGTGCCCATCAGGGCGTACCGGATCGCAGCGCGCCAGGGTGCGCGCAACGGCTTGACCATGCGCTCACCTCCTGATCTGGCTGCGCACGTAGAGTGGTTGACCGGCACGGTACGCCTCTCGGGGCGATCCCGGAACCCCCTTCACAAGCAATCGTCAGGAAATCCCGCATGGCCTCGGTCTTCAGCGCTCCCACCCGCAATCTCGACATCGTGACGTTGCACGAGATCCTCCGCCTGCGACAGGACGTCTTCGTCGTCGAACAGGGCTGCGCGTACGGGGACATCGACGGACGCGACCTCGAGCCCGGCACGGTGCAGTTCTGGGCCGGCGAGGGCTCGGTCGACGCCACCCTGCGGCTGCTGCGCGAACCCGACGGCACCGAGCGCATCGGCCGGGTCGTCACCGCTGCCCGGTCGCGTGGCACCGGCCTCGGCGCGCAGCTGATGGAGGCCGCGCTCGCCGAGACCCGCTCCCCCGTCGTCGTCCTCGGCGCACAGGCACACCTCGAGCAGTGGTACGGACGGTTCGGGTTCGTCCGGTCGGGCGAGGACTACATGGAGGACACGATCCCCCACGTCCCGATGACCCGCACGCGCTGAGCCCGGGCACCGGCAGGGCTCAGGCCCGCCAGCGCCGCAGTTCGTCGTACGACCGGGCCTGGTGCCCACGGTCCGCGGTGAGCCGTTCGAACACGATGTTCGTCTGCGTCGTCGCGACGGAGGGGTCCCCGCTCAGCTCGTCGGCCACGAAGTCGCGGAGCTGCTCGGTCGACGTGCAGGCGATGTGCACCAGGAAGTCCTTGTCGCCCGCCAGGAACGACACGTCGAGCACGACGGGGACCCGCAGCAGGCGCTTGGCGAAGTCCCGGAGCTCGTGCCGAGCGGCCGCGTGCACCCGGACGGACACCATCGCCTCGATCGAGAAGCCGAGCCGGGCGATGTCGACGTCCGCTCGGTAGCCCCGGACGACACCGGCGTCCTCGAGTGCCCGGACCCGGGCCAGACACGTCGACGGCGCGATCCCCACCGCGGCCGCGAGCCGGTTGTTCGGGATCCGGGCGTCGGCGGCGAGGGTCCAGAGGATGCGCTCGTCGACCTCGTCGAGTCGCGGCGCTGGGTCGGGTCGAGCGGCACGGTCGGACACGTCGCCCACCGTAGCGCGGGCGATCGGCGTGCGGTCGAGGGAGGTGGGCGCGCTACATCGCGAGGGTCATGCCGAGCACGGCGACCGTCATCGCGAAGACCTCGCCGCTGCGGACGGCACGCCGGTCCTCGCGACCCCACTCGTACCGCAGCAACCACCCACTGAACGCGCAGTACCCGATCACCCCGCCGCCGAGCACCGCCGTCAACGCGATGCCGTGCGCCGCGTGTCCGTCGGCCAGGCCGGTGGCGTGCCCCATGAGCAGCATCCCGGCCATCACGACCGACGACAGCGCCCGGTGCACGTCCATCGGTTCGGCCCGGCGACCGTCCGCACGTCGTCGTCGCATCACCGGCAGCGGCGCCAGGAGCAGCAGCAGCGTCGCCGCCAGCAGCGTCCACACGGCCCCGGCGTCGACGACGGGCATGAGCATCGCGACGAGCATGACCGCCGCCGGGACGATCACCCCGGGACGCGGGCGGTACCGGTCCCCGACGATGCAGCACACCGAGGCGAACTGCGGCACGACGAGCAGTGCGTCGGACACGGTCTGGTGCACGGGCGGTCCTGGGGACGGGTCGGGCCGGCGGGTCAGCCCTCGGCGCGGGCTGCGGTCTTGGCGGCGCGCTCCTGCTTGACGCGGGCGTTCTCGGCGTGGACGGCGGCCTGCGTCGCACGTTCCTGCACGAGCCACTCGGGCTTCTCGACGAGCAGGTCCTTGATCTGTGCCGTGGTGAGGGCGTCGTCGATGCCGGAGCGGCTGAGCCCGGAGATCGACACGCCGAGCTTCTGCGCGACGACCGGACGCGGGTGGGGTCCGTCGCGGCGAAGGTCCTCGAGCCACTCGGGCGGCGAGGTCCGCAGCTCGTCGAAGGCGGTCCGCGTGACGGGCGCGTCGCGGAAGGACTCCGGAGCGGCCGACAGCAGGATGCCGAGCTTCTTCGCAGCCGTCTCGGGCTTCATCGTCTGTTCCTGCGCCATGGTGACAAGGGTACGGCCCCTATGCTCGGTTGCATGACCGCGGCACTCACCATCGCTTTCGTGCCGGGCGTCTCCCCCGCCAAGTGGGCTCGCGTCTGGCGCGACCGGTTCCCCGACGTCGAGCTGTTGCTCCGCCCGATCGGACAGTCCGAGGTCGATGACACCCTGGCCGGCGACGTCGACATGGTCTTCGCCCGGCTCCCCGTCTCCGAGTCCCACAACGCCATCCCGCTCTGGACCGAGACCGCCGTCGTCGCCACCCCGAAGGACTCGGCCCTGGCGAAGTCGGCGGAGCTCTCCACCGCCGACCTCGCCGACGTGCACGTCATCGACGCCGGTCCCGTCCCCGCGGACCTCGACGCGTCGCTCGACCTGGTCGAGGCCGACGTCGGCGTCGTCGTCCTGCCGCAGTCGCTCTTCCGCAAGGCCAGCCGCAAGGACCTCGTCGCCCGCCCGCTGGCCGACGCCGAGGGCACCCGAGTCGCGCTCGTCTGGCGCGAAGCGGACGCCTCGGACCTCACGGCCGAGTTCATCGGCGTGGTGCGTGGGCGGACCGCCAACAGCTCCCGCAGTCAGCCGGACCAGCCGGGAGGCCCGGACCGCGTCGACGGAGACGACCAGCGTCCGTCCCGTGGCGCGTCGAAGGCCGGATCGGGCGGCAAGGCCGGCACCGGCAGCAAGGCCGGATCCGGCGGCGGAGCGGGGACCGTCGGCGGCAAGGCCAAGGCGAAGTCCCCGGGCGGCGGCAAGTCCGGTGGCGGCAAGAACTCCAACACCGGCAAGGGCCCCACGCCGGGCCGCGGCAAGATGCGGGGCAAGCCGAGCCGGGGGTCGAAGGGCAACCGGTGACGGACACGCGCCTGCGGGCGATGCCGGCCACGAGCCTCCCGGCCTGGTTGGCGACGACCATGGCGGAGTACGTCCGGTCGCGGATGCAGTCGGGCGAGAGCCGCGAACGCGCCGAGGAGAACAAGCAACAGTCACTCGAGCGCTGGTTCCCCGGCGGTGAGCCGCTCGCCGGTCACCACGTGTGGGACGTCCTCGACGACCAGGACACCGTCGTCGGGTACCTCTGGATCGGTCCGTTCGAGACCGGCAGCACGGACTGGTGGGTGTTCAACGTCGAGATCTCCGCTGACCACCGCCGCAGGGGACACGCACGCCGGGCACTCGAGCTCGGCCAGCAGGTCGCGAAGGACGAGGGCGCGCGCACCATTGGCCTCAACGTCTTCGGGTACAACACCGGCGCGCAGGGCCTCTACGCGCAGCTCGGGTACCGGGTGACCTCGACGCAGATGCTGCTGCCGCTCGACTGACCGCGGATCAGCGCATGACCGCCGCGGCGGCCTGCGCGACGCGCTCGCCACGCGATCCCTCGGCAGCGGCACGGGCCTCGGTCACGACCCGGGCGTCGGCACGCTCGGCCGACCCGGCGTCGAACGGCGGCTGCGGGTCGTACTCGATCTGCAGCTGGATGCGTTCGGCCTCGGGCTGCCCGGCGAGCTCGGCGGCGAGCCAGAGCGACATGTCGATCCCGGCGCTGACACCGGCCGCGGTGACCACCGAGCCGTCGTCGACCATGCGCTCGTCGGACGGCGTGGCACCGAACGCGGCGAGCATCGGCTTCGAGGCCCAGTGCGTCGTCGCCCGTTTGCCCGCGAGCAGCCCGGCCGCGCCGAGGACGAACGCACCCGTGCACACCGAGGTGATCCACGTCGCGTCCTCGGCCTGACGTCGGACGAAGGCGATGACCTCGGGGTCGAGCATCGCGTCGAACGCCCCGTCGCCCCCGGGGACGACGAGCACGTCAGCGGGTGTCGCGTCCGCGAAGGTGACGGTCGGCACCAGGGACAGACCGGTGTCGGTGGGGACCGGGTCGAGCGTCGCCGCGACGTACTCGACGCGCGCTCCCGGGACCCGGGTCAGGACCTGGGCCGGGCCGACCAGGTCGAGGATCGTCAGGTCGGGGAACAGCAGGAAGGCGATCTGGACCTCGGCGGGGTCGTGCTCGGGGAGCGTCGCGTCCTCGGCGCGGGCATCGGGCTCGGGCACCACGACGTCGATCGGGACGGCGACGTGCTCGGCGTCGACCGGGGCGACCCGGGTCGTGAGCGGGGCGGCGTCCGGGTGCTCGTTCGTCATGCCGCGACGATAGTCCGGCACCCCCGGGTCGGTCCGTGCTGCGGACTGCCGGCGGCCGACGCCCGACGCCCGACGCCCGTGGTGCGGGATGGTCGTCAGACGGCGTGCAGGAGGGCCGCGGCCTCGGCCACGGCCTGCTGCGATCCGGCGAGGTGCCACCGACGCCCGGCCCGGTGCACGATCTCGGTCGCGCCGCCGACCCCCTCGACCAACGCCCGGCCCGGAAGCCAGTCCCAGTCGGCGCAGTCGTACTGGACCCAGAGCCCGATGTGACCGGCCGCGACGTCGGCCAGGTCGCACGTCCCCGAGCCACTGATGCGCACCGTCGCCGCTGCAGCCGCGACGTGGCTGAACACACCCATGACGAGCGGGTCCTGCAGGTCGCCCGGGTGCAGGTAGGTCGCCACGCTCCCGAGCGCCAGCGCACGGTCCTGGAGCCGTCCGATCGGCACACCGTTGCACTCGACGCGCCCTGCAGCGGCAACCCAGGTCTCGTCGGACACGGGTCGACGCACCGCGGCCGTCGCCAGGTGTCCGTCGACCTCGAGTGCGACGGCGCTGCACCACGCGGGGAGTCCGGACACGTAGTTGAAGGTCCCGTCGATCGGATCGGCCACCCAGCGTCGACCGGTGGTGCCGCCCGTGGCGCTGCCCTCTTCGCCAAGCAGTCCGTCGCCCGGGCGTTCGCGTTCGAGGACGTCCCGGATGTGCCGTTCGGCCGCTCGGTCGGCCGCCGTGACCAGGTCGGACGCCGACGTCTTCTCCTCGGCAGCGACCCCGGCGGAGCGCATGTGCTCGGCCAGTGCCGCCGACTCGGTCACCAGCGTCGATGCCAGGGTCGCGTCGTCCATCCGACCACGGTAGCGGTCAGGACCAGACGCCCGAGGTGCCGCGGCGGTGGCTGTCGACCAGGTGCGTGTCGACGATGCCGAGCGCTTCCATGAGCGCGAACATCGTCGTCGGGCCGACGAAGGCGAACCCGCGCTTCCGCAGGGCCTTGGACAGGGCGACGGACTCCTCGCTCGTGGTCGGGACCTCGGCGAACGTCGTCGGCTGCGGGGTCGACTCCGGGCGGAACGACCACACGAACTCCGCCAGGCCGCCGTCCGCGCGGAGGGCGATCGTGGCGTTCGCGTTGGTGATCGTCGCGAGGATCTTCGCGCGGTTCCGGACGATGCCGGCGTCGGCCATCAGCCGGGCGACGTCGTCCTCGCCGAACGCCGCGACCGTGTCAGGGGCGAAGTCGGCGAAGGCGGCGCGGAAGGCGGGGCGCTTCGCGAGGATGGTGCGCCAGGACAGGCCGGACTGGAAGGCCTCGAGCGACAGCCGCTCGAAGACACCCCGTTCGTCGCGGACGGGCATGCCCCACTCGGTGTCGTAGTAGTCGCGCAGCATCGGGTCGACCGACGCCCAGGCGGGGCGGGCCAGTCCGTCGTCCCCGGTCACCAGATCAGTCACGGGTCCATCCTGCCGGTGCGTGCCGACACCGACGCCGACGACACGTGAGCGGGCAGCGCCTGCGCCGCGCCTGCGCCGCGTCGAGGTCGCGAGACGCGCCGCTTGCGCTGCTTCGAGGTCGTACGAACTGCCGCCAGCGAGGGGCCGGGCCGACGGATCCGGCGATGTCGGCGGACCTGAGCAGCGTGTCGTGCGACGTCGGGCGCGGGCGGGACGGGCCGCCAGTCCGCCCGTGGTCCCCCGCCGAGGTTGCACGACTCGCCGCGCGTGGTCCCCCGCCGAGGTCGCACAACTCGCCGCGCGAACGTCGTCGAGGTCGCACCATCCGCCGGTCCGAGCGCTCGAGATACCAGAATTCTGGAACCTCGAGCAAGGAGCGTGCCGTCCGCCCCCCCCCCCCCCCCCCCCCCCCCCC
>NZ_LMPO01000001.1:259382-265729 GCF_001424385.1 Curtobacterium sp. Leaf183
CGTTCAGGCTGACGATCACCGTCGACAGGCTCATCAGCACCGCGCCGACGGCGGGCGAGAGCACGAAGCCGACCCCGGCGAGCACCCCGGCCGCGAGCGGCACCGACAGCAGGTTGTAGCCCGTCGCCCAGACCAGGTTCTGCACCATCTTGCGGTAGGTCGCACGGGACAGGTCGATCACCGTGAGCACCCGGCGCGGGTCGTTCGACGCGAGCACCACACCAGCGCTCTGCACGGCGACGTCGGTGCCAGCGCCGATCGCGATGCCGACGTCCGCCCGGGCCAGCGCGGGCGCGTCGTTCACGCCGTCCCCGACCATCGCGACCACCGCGCCGCCCTGCTGCAGGCGTGCGACCTCGGCGTCCTTGTCCTCGGGGAGGACCTCGGCACGGACCTCGTCGATGCCGAGTTCGCGAGCGACCGCGTCGGCGACCTGCTGGGCGTCCCCGGTGACCATCGCGACACGGACCCCGCGGTCGTGCAGGGCGCGGACGGCCTCGGCGGACTCGGGACGGACGGCGTCGCGCACGGCGAATGCTGCCCGGACGGTGCCGTCGACGACCGCGACGATGACCGCGGCACCCTCGGCACGCCAGCGCGCGAGCGTGTCCTCGAACTCGGCGGGCACGGCGGCACCGCGTTCGCGCAGCATGGCGGGACCGCCGACCTCGACGCGCTGGCCTGCGATGGTCGCGGTGACGCCACGACCGGGGACGGACCCGGTCTCGGTGACCGCGGACGGCACGGCCACGCCACGCTGGTCGGCAGCGGCGACGATCGCGCGGGCCACGGGGTGCTCGCTGTCGCGTTCGGCAGCAGCGGCGAGTCCGAGGACGGCGTCGTCCCCGACGGTGTCCACGACCTCGGGCGACCCGGTGGTCAGGGTGCCGGTCTTGTCGAACACGACGGTGTCGACGTTGCGCATCCGCTCGAGCGCCAGGCGGTCCTTCACGAGGATGCCGGCCTTCGCCGCGCGCTCGGTCGAGATCGCGACGACGAGCGGGATGGCGAGCCCGAGTGCGTGCGGGCAGGCGATGATCAGCACGGTGACGGTGCGGGTGATCGCTTCGGTCGGGCTGCCGAGCAGGATCCACACGACGAAGGTGATGATCGCGGCGCCGGTGGCGAAGAAGAACAACAGCGCCGCTGCGCGGTCGGCCAGCACCTGGGTGCGCGAGGACGACGACTGCGCCTCGGCGACCATCCGCTGGATGCCCGACAGCGCGGTGTCGTCACCGGTCGCCGTGATCCGGACGCGGATCGAGCTGTCGGTCGCGACGGTGCCGGCGACCACGCGGTCCCCCGAGCCACGCTCGACGGCGACGGACTCCCCCGTGATCATCGACTCGTCGACCTGCGCGCGGCCGTCGACGACCTGGCCGTCGGCCGGCACGCGTCCGCCGGGGCGAACCACGACGGTCTGGCCGACCTGGAGGCTCGACACGGCCACCCGGGACACCGCACCCTGGTCGTCGACGACGTCGGCCTCGTCCGGCAGCAGGGCAGCGAGCGCGTCGAGCGCGCTCGACGCGACGCCCATGGCGCGCATCTCGATCCAGTGGCCGAGCAGCATGATCACGATGAGGAGCGCGAGCTCCCACCAGAAGTCGAGGTCGAGCCCGAACAGGCCGAGGCTGGTGATCCAGGACGCGACGAAGGCCACGACGATGGCCATGCCGATGAGCAGCATCATGCCGGGCTGCTTCGCGCGGGCCTCGGCGACCCCGCCGCTCAGGAAGGGCCACCCGCCGTACAGGAACAGCACCGTGCCGAGCACCGGGGAGACCCAGCCGGCCCACGCGGCGTCGGGAAGCGGATAGTGCAGGATGTCCGCGAACATCGAGCTGAACGCCACGACGGGGACGGCGAGCACCAGGCTCCACCAGAACTTGTCGCGGAACATCGCCGCGTGGTCGCCGTGCCCGCCGTGCCCGTGGTGGTCGTGCGCGCCGGCATCGTGCCCGTGGTGCTCGTGCCCGGCGTGCGCCTGGTCCGCGTGCTCGTGACCCGCGTGCGCATCGTGATCGGCAGCGTCGGCGTGCCCGTCGTGGGCGGTGTCCCCGCGCCCGTGCCCGTCGACGTCGAGGTCGTGCCGGAGGGCGTCGTCGTGGGCGGCGTCGCGGACGGTCGTGCCGCGATCCTGGTGCTCGTTGCGCTCGGCCATGTCCCCACGATACCCCCTGGGGGTACAGGCTGACAGCGGGAGCCCCGATGGACAGCCGCCCCGGTCGGGTGGACCATGACCCCATGAGGCGATCCACCATCCTCCGGCGCAGCGTCGCGACCGGACTCACCGTCACCGCGGTCGTCGCGGGGTTCCTGGTCCCCGCGACCGCGGCATCCGCCGCCACCACACCCGCCGTACCCGTCACGGCGCTGCGCGTGACGAAGAACGTGATGGTCGACACCGCCGGCAAGGCCGTGAAGCTGCGCGGCGTCAACCGGTCGGGCACCGAGTACAACTGCCAGCAGGGCGGGGGCGTCTTCTCCGGACCGACCGACCAGGCCTCCATCGACCTGCTGCGGTCGTGGAACGTCAACGCCGTCCGCCTGCCGCTGAACGAGCACTGCTGGCTCGGCATCGACTGGGCACCGCAGTCCACGGGCGAGCCCTACCGTGCGGCGGTCCAGGACTACGTCAACCGTCTGGCGGCGAACGGCATCCGGACGATCCTGGACCTGCACTTCACCGGACCGAAGGCGATCTGGGGCGAGCAGCAGAAGGAGATGGCGAACACGACGTACTCGCTGCCGTTCTGGACGTCGGTCGCGAGCCGCTTCGCCGCCAGCCCCGCGGTGCTCTACGAACCCTTCAACGAACCGCACGACATCTCGGTCGACTGCTGGCGGAACGGCTGCACGATGCCCGAGGGCTGGCAGGCGGCCGGGTACCAGCAGCTCGTCTCGACCATCCGGGCCACCGGGGCGAAGCAGCCGATCATCGTCAACGGGCTCGACTGGGGCCACGACATGGCGCCGCTGCTGACCGCGATGCCGACCGACCCCGCGAAGGCCCTGGTGGCCGGGCAGCACCTCTACAACTTCAAGAGCTGCGTGACCGCGTCGTGCTGGACGGCGAAGTTCGGGCCGGTCGCCGCGAAGATGCCGATGGTGGCCGAGGAGATCGGCGTCAACGACTGCTCGACCACGATGCCGTTGGCCTTCATGCGATGGATGGACGCGAACGGCGGCGACGGGTACGTCTTCTGGAACTTCGGCACGACGGGCTGTCCGGACGGCGGCCAGTACGGCGGTTCGGCACTGATCAGCGACTGGAACGGGACGCCGACCCCCTACGGGGACGCGGTGCGGCAGTACTTCCTCAGTCGCCCGGTGTGACGCTCAGCTCGGCGCCTCGGGTGCGGCGCGGCGCGAGTTCACCCCTGCGGCGGACGGCACCGGTGAGGACCAGCACGGCGATGACGGCCGCCAGGACGATCCACCCGGACACCCCGAGCGGACTGTGGAGCACGGTCGAGACGCCGACCCCGGAGGCGCCGAGGACGGCACCGACCCCGGCCGCCCCGTTCACCCCGGCATGCGCGAACACCGCGGGCCAGACCGATCCCGTCCGCAACCGGAGCCACCCGAGCACGGTGCCGAGCAGGACGCAGGCGATGACCATGAACACCACGCCGAGCGCGTCGAACCGACCGAAGTTGTAGCCCAGCAGGATGATCGGCGTGTGCCAGAGGCCCCAGACGACCCCGGAGCCGACCAGCGCGGGCCAGGTGCCGAACCGCAGCAGTGCGGGCACGAGGAACCCACGCCACCCGATCTCCTCGCCGATGGTCACGAACGCGTTGACGGCCGCCAGCAGGGGCAGCTGCACGAGCTGGGCCGTGACCAGCACGCCGATCGGCACGGGCAGCTCGGTGAGCCCCTGTGCGCGGAGCAGGTCGCGGAAGCCGCTGAACCCGGTCAGGTCGAGGGGGAACCAGCCGGCAAGCGCGGCGACGGCGAGCGCGGCGAACGGCAGCAGCACCCCGCCCAGGTAGGCGGCGACGGTCACCCACACCGTGCGCTTGGCGGGACGGAGCGGCCAGACGCCCAGGAACCGCAGCACCGGGCGCGGCCGACGGTGTCCGAGCACGAGGAGCACGAGCGCCGCCGAGACCAGCGGGGTGAACATCATGCCGACGATGAACAGGGTCGCCCCGGGCGCGCTCAGGCCGCGCCCGGACAGCCACAGCGGCAGCGTCACGGCCCACGCGCCGCCGAGCGCCAGGACGAGGAACGCGACGATCGCCCACAGCGGGACGGTGCGGTCGGGCTGCGGGTGCGGGGCGTCGGTCACGGTGGAATGCTACCGGCCACCCCCGACGGACACCACGGTCGGCGCCAGCTCGTGGATAGGATCGCGCCATGACCGATCAGTCGCGCATCCTCGTCCTGAACGGCCCGAACCTGGACATCCTCGGCCGGCGCGACCCGGAGCAGTACGGCACGGTCACCCTCGCCGAGATCGAGGCCGTCGTCCACACCGAAGCGGCCGTGCACGGGCTCGACGCGGACTTCCGGCAGACCAACCGCGAGGGCGAGCTCGTCGAGTGGCTGCACGAAGCGCTCGACGACTTCGCCGCGGTCGTCATCAACCCCGCCGCCTACGCCCACACCTCGGTCGCCCTGCACGACGCCGTCGAGGCCCTGAGCGTGCCCGTCGTCGAGGTGCACCTGTCGAACACGTGGAAGCGCGAGCCGTTCCGCCACGTCGACCACGTCGCGACGGCTGCCACCGCCGTCATCGCGGGCGCGGGCGCGGACGGCTACCGACTGGCGGTCGCCCACGTGGCGTCGCTGCTGCCCTGAGGTCAGAAGTCCGCTGGTCGCCGGACGTCCGTCGTCGTCGCGCCGACGAACCCGCCGCGGATGATCGGCAGCGCACGCCGGACGGCCTGGTCGATGCGCAGCTCGAGGTCGAGGCTGCTGATGTCGTAGCCGCCGTCACGCTTGGTGAAGTCGCGTTCGTTGCCGAAGACGCCGAGCGGCAGCGTGGTCGACTGGAAGAAGCCGAACAGGGGCCGCATCTGGTGCTCGACGAGCAGGGCGTGCCGATCGCTGCCGCCCGTGGCCGTCAGGAGCACGGGGGTGTCGACGAGGTCGTACTGCCCGACCCAGTCGAAGAAGAGCTTGAACGCCCCGGAGTACGCCGCGCGGAACGCCGGGCTGCCGACCACGAGCACGTCCGCGGACTCGACGGCCTCGAGCGCGGCGACGGTCGCGGGTGCCATCGCCGCGCGGTCGGACGCCGCCCCGAGGTCGGCCAGCAACGGACCGATCTCGACGACCTGGGTCCGGGCGTCCTCGATGTCGTCGGCCAGCCGTGCGACGGTCGCCGCCACCAGGGTCGACGTGCGCGAGGGGTCGGACGGGCTGCCGCTGACACCGACGACGAGTTCTCCGCTCATGCGGTCGATGCTCACACGCGGCGTCGGTGCCGTGCCCGCGTGTGACGACTTGTGTCACCCCAGCCACGGCGGCGTACCGTCCCCGGCATGCAGACGTTCCTGCCCTTCGCCGACTTCCGGGCCTCGGCCGAGGTCCTCGACGACAAGCGGCTCGGCAAGCAGCGCGTCGAGACGCTGCAGGTCATGCGGGCGCTGACGCTCCCCGACTACGGGTGGCAGCACCACCCGGTCGTCGCGATGTGGCGCGGGTACCGCCCGGCGCTCATGGCGTACCAGGACGCGACGTGCTCCGTCTGGCTCGAGCGCGGGCACGCCGACACCTGCCTGGCGAAGACGCTGGCTGACCTCGGACGCTCCCCGGACGACCTAGCGGCGTACGAACGCGGCGACTTCCCGGTGCCGTCGTGGAACGAGGACGAGGCCGTGCACCGGTCGCACCGGTCGAAGCTGGTGCAGAAGGACCGCGAGCACTACCGGCCGCTGTTCCCCGACGTGCCCGACGACCTGGACTACGTGTGGCCCGTGCCGTCGGCGGCGAAGGACACCCGCGACGTCACGCGATCGGCGTCCACCGCCCACCGTCGCGCCGGGTGACGACGTCCGACCGCACCTCGACGACGTCGCGGAGCCCGCTGACCACGTGCCGTCCGACGGCGACCGCCTCGGTGTCGTCGGCCGTCTCGTAGCGCACGACCGCGCACGGGACCCCGCGCAGCAGCCGGACGTCCTGCGCCTCGACGACCGCGCGCTCCCCCGCGAGCCGCGCGGCGGCGGGCAGGACGGCGTCGGGGGCGACACCCGGCGCGAGGGCTCCGACGGCGAGCGTCACACGGTACGAGGGCACGACCCGACGCTACCGGGCGTCGTCGTCGGTGGGGCGCACCATGACCCGCCGCGGGCACAGGGGCTCGGAGGCGTCGTCCAGGGATGACGACGTGG
>NZ_LMPO01000001.1:265865-274157 GCF_001424385.1 Curtobacterium sp. Leaf183
ATCCGGGCCCGCAGCGGGGCTCAGGGTGCAGCGAGCCGCGACGACAGGGATGCCGTGGCCCGCTCCGGGCGTCGCTTCAGGGGCGACGTCCGGCTGGTCGCGTCGCCCGGCCCGTCGCTGACGAGCTCGGACGACGCCGGTCTCAGTGGTCTCCGACGTCCTCCCGCCAGCGGTCCGACTCGGCCGGAGCAGGCATCGCCCGTCGCGCGGCGGACGGACAGACCATCGGGAGCACGGCGCTCGCCACGGTCGCGAGCGTGCCCACGATCGCGATGAGCCCGAGGGGTGCGGACCCCACGTCGTGGCTCGCTGCCACGGTCAGCGCGAGGACGGTCGCGGGTGCGGGCAGGAGCTGCACCACTCGGAAGCGGTCTCCCCGTGGGGCCCGCCGCGTCGTCATCGCATCTGCCATGTGGACACTCTGCCCCACCGCGCATGTCCGCAGAAGGGGGGACACGGCCCCAGTGCTGGAGTAGAACGTCTAGTACACCCAGCGCATCGCCCGGACCGTGCTGACCGCCTCCGCGACCGCCCGGACCACGAGTGGGACGTCCGCCGCCGACAGGGTCGCGTCGAACGTCAGCCGCACGGCACTGCGGGCGACGTCCTCGGACAGTCCGAGCGCCGTGAGCACGTGCGAGGCCTCGGTGCTGCCCGCGGCGCAGGCACTCCCCGAGGACGACACGACGTCGCGCCGTTCGAGCTCGAGCAGCACGGTCTCCCCGGTGACGCCCGGGAAGCAGAACGACGCGTGCCCGGGCAGCCGGTGGTCGAGCGACCCGGTGACGAGCGCGCTGGGCACCTCGTGCAGCACGCCCGCGATCACCGCGTCGCGCGTGGCCGTCGCCTGTGTCGCCGAGTCCGACCGTCCGGCGGCCGCGAGCGCCAGCGCGGTCGACACCGCCACCGCACCGGCGACGTCCTCGGTGCCCGAGCGACGACCTCGCTCCTGCCCACCGCCGTGCACGAGCGGCTCCACGGGCACGCCCGACCGGACCACGAGCACGCCGGTGCCCTTCGGCGCGCCGAGCTTGTGCCCGGAGAAGCTCAGCGCATCGACGCCGAGCACGTCGAGCCCGACCGGCAGCCACGGCGCGGACTGCACGGCGTCGGTGTGGAACCGCGCGCCGACGGAGCGGGCGACCGCGCCGAGCACCGGGAGGTCCTGCACCGTGCCGACCTCGTTGTCCGCGTGCGCGACCGAGACGAGCGTCGTGTCCGGTCGGAGCGCCGCGGCCAGCACGTCCGGGTCCACCCGCCCGGTGCTGTCCACGGGCAGCACAGTGACGGCGAACCCGTGGAAGCGCTCGAGGTACCGGCAGCTCTCCAGGACCGCCTCGTGCTCGATCGCGCTGGTCACCACGTGGCGCCCGCGCGGTGCCGCGAGCGCGATGCCCTTCACGGCGGTGTTCGCACCCTCCGTGCCGCCCGCGGTGAAGACGACCTCGCCGGGCCGGCATCCCAGGACCTCGGCGACCTGTCCGCGCGCGGCCGACAGTCCCCGCGCCGCCTGGTCACCGAGTCCGTGCGTCGAGGACGGGTTGCCGAACCCGCCCGTCAGCCAGGGCCACATCGCCTCGAGCACCTCGCGACGCACGGGCGTCGTGGCCGCGCGGTCCAGGTAGAACACGGTTCAGACCGCGGACGCGGACGACGACGCCGACCCGGGTGCCACATCGATGTCGAGCCCGAGGTCGAGCGCCCGTGCCGAGTGCGTCAGCGCCCCGACCGAGATGACGTCGACGCCGGCTGCGGCGATCGTCGCGACGGTGTCCAGCGACACCCCGCCCGACGCCTCGACGAGCGCACGGCCCGCCACCAGCTCGACGCCCCGGACCAGGTCGGCCGGGCTGAAGTTGTCGAGCATGATCGTGTCCACCCCGGCCGCGACGACCGGCTCGATCTGGTCGATGCGGTCCACCTCGACCTCGAGGTGCACGGTGTGTCCGAGCCGTTCCCGAGCGCCGCGGATGGCCGAGCCCAGCCCGATCCCGCTCGCCAGCAGCACCGCCAGGTGGTTGTCCTTCGCGAGCACCGCGTCCGACAGCGACGTGCGGTGGTTGTGGCCGCCGCCGCACCGGACCGCGTACCGCTCGACCGCGCGCAGCCCCGGCGTGGTCTTGCGCGTGTCGACGATGCGTGCGCGGCTCCCCGCCACCGCGGCGACGTACCGCGCGGTCACCGTCGCGATGCCCGACATCCGCTGCACCAGGTTGAGCGCCACCCGTTCGCCGCGCAGGACCGCGCGCGCCGGACCGGTCACCGTGGCCAGGACGTCCCCCGACACGAACGCGGTGCCGTCGGCGACGTGCAGCGTCACGTCGAGGGCCGGGTCGACCGCGTGCATCACCGCCGTGAACACCGCGCCGCCGCTCAGCACCCCGGGCTCGCGCGCCCCCAGG
This sequence comes from Curtobacterium sp. Leaf183, assembly GCF_001424385.1. GTDB lineage: Bacteria > Actinomycetota > Actinomycetes > Actinomycetales > Microbacteriaceae > Curtobacterium. The sequence goes on from NZ_LMPO01000001.1 coordinate 268,268, forward strand.
GTCGCGGTGGCCGTCGCGGACGCCGGGATGAGGGTCTCGCTGGTCACGTCCCCCCACGGTGCGTCCTCCTCGAGCGCGGTGTGGACCACGCGCTGCAGGGCGTGCGGCGGGATGGTGCCGATGACGTCGGCGGGCACAGTGGTGGTCATGCGCGTGCTCCCTCGGGGACGAGTGCGAGGGCAGACGGTGCCCTCGCGGGGGTGCGGGCCCAGGCGCGCGAGGCCGCGGCGTCCAGGTCGGTGTCGGGGTGGTCGGTCCGGGCGTGGGCGCCGCGGGACTCGGCGCGTGCCTCTGCTGCCCGCGCGGTCAGGCGCGCCAGGTCGAGGAGCGCGCGGTCCTCGTGGTCGCGCACCGTGTCGGCGACGGGCACCGCGAGCGCGTCGAGCGCTCGCCGCGCGACGGACAGTCCACCCGCGTCCCGCAGCAGGCCGACGCGCTCCGTCATGACGGTCTGCAGCGTCTGCCGGACGTCGGCCGCTTCGCTGAGCCGAGCCGGGCCTCCAGGCCGTTCCGCTCGGGCATCCACCGGACGGGAGGCCCGGGTCGACTCCGTCACGTCGTCCACCGTGGTCACGGCGAGCGCCGCGTCGCCGCGCAGCCGGAGCAGGCCGGGTCGCGGACCGCCGAGCGCGTCCGCGGCGCGGACGGCGAACACCAGTCCCTCGAGCAGGGAGTTCGAGGCCAGCCGGTTGGCGCCGTGCACCCCGGTGCAGGCGGCCTCGCCGACGGCCCAGAGCCCGGGCAGGCTGCTGCGGCCCTCGGCGTCGGTCGCGATGCCGCCCATCGCGTAGTGCGCCGCGGGGGCGACCGGGACGCCCTGCCGCGTCCAGTCGAAGCCGGCGGCGCGCGTGGCGCGGGTGAGGCCCGGGAACCTGCTGACCAGGAAGGTCGGGTCGAGCGCCGTCGCGTCGAGCTCGACGAGTCCGGTGTCACGAACGGCCGCGGCGATGCCGCGGGCGACGACGTCTCTCGGGGCGAGCTCGGCGTCGGGGTGGACGGCCGTCATGAACCGGTGGCCGCGAGCGTCGCGCAGGACGGCGCCTTCGCCGCGGACGGCCTCGGACACCAGGCCGCCCCCCGGGACCGCGAGCCGGGTGGGGTGGAACTGCACGAACTCCAGGTCGGCGAGGACCGCTCCGGCACGCCAGGCCGCTGCCTGCCCGTCACCCGTCGCGACGAGCGGGTTGGTCGTCTCGCGGTACAGGTGGCCGGCGCCGCCGGACGCCAGCACGACGGCGTCGGCGTCGATACGTCGGGGATCGCCGAGCAGGTCGAGGACGTCGACCCCGACGACGCTGCCGTCCCGAACGACCAGGTCGGTCAGGCAGGTGCGCTCGAGGATCGTGACGTGCTGGCGGTGCAGCGCGGCGATGAGGGTCTGCTCGATCGCGGCGCCTGTCGCGTCGCCGTCGGCGTGGACGACACGCCATCGGGAGTGTGCGGCCTCTCGTCCCCGGGCGAGGTCGTCGCCGTGGCGGTCGATGCTGGCCGGGTCGGTGGTGCGGTCGAAGGGCACGCCGAGCGCGAGCAGGTCGCGGACCCGCGCGGGTCCGTCGGTGCACAGGACCTCGACCGCGCGGGCGTCCGCGCTGCCGGCGGCGGCCAGGTGTGTGTCCGCCACGTGCAGCGCCGCGGTGTCGTCGACGCCGAGCGCGACGGCGACCCCACCCTGGGCGTGGCTGGTCGCGGCGTCGGCGAGGGCGCCCTTGGTGACGAGGGTGACGTCGTGGCGGGCGCTCGCCCGGATGGCGGTGGTGAGTCCGGCGATGCCGGAGCCGACGATGACGACGTGCACGGTCAGCCCCTCGGCTTGGCGGCGAGCATGCGCTCGAGGGCGACCTTCGCGTCGGCCTTGACGGCGTCCGGCACGACGATCTCGTTGAGGATCTCGCCACGCACCAGCGCCTCGAGCACCCACGCCAGGTAGCCCGGGTGGATCCGGTACATCGTGGAGCACGGGCAGACGACGGGGTCGAGGCAGAAGACCGTGTGCTGGGGGTACTCGGCCGCCAGCCGGTTCACCATGTTGATCTCGGTGCCGATCGCGAAGGTCGTCGGCTCCGTGGCGGCCGCGACGGTCTTGCGGATCAGGTCGGTGCTGCCGGCGACGTCGGCCGCGTCCACGACGGCCATCGGGCACTCCGGGTGGACGATCACCTGGACGCCGGGGTGCTCCGCGCGGGCCCGCTCGATCTGCTCGACGGTGAAGCGACGGTGGACCGAGCAGAACCCGTGCCACAGGACCACCTTCGCCGCTCGCAGCGCATCGGCGGTGTTGCCGCCGCCGGGCAGCCGCGGGTTCCACATCGGCATCAGGTCGGTGCTGATCCCCATGGCCTTGGCGGTGTTGCGACCCAGGTGCTGGTCGGGGAAGAACAGGACACGCTGCCCGCGCTCGAACGCCCACTCGAGCACGGTCGCCGCGTTCGAGCTCGTGCACACGATGCCGCCGTGCCGGCCGCAGAACGCCTTGAGGTCAGCGGCGGAGTTCATGTAGGTGACGGGGATGACGGGCACGCGGCCGTCGGCGTCGGGTTCGGTGCCGTAGACGGCCTCGAGCTCGGCCCACGCGGCCTCGACGCTGTCGATGTCGGCCATGTCCGCCATCGAGCACCCGGCGGCCAGGTTCGGCAGGATCACGTGCTGGTCGTCCCTGGCCAGGACGTCGGCCGTCTCCGCCATGAAGTGGACGCCGCAGAACACGATCGCCTCGGCGTCGGGCTTGGTCAGGGCGGCGTTGGCGAGCTGGAACGAGTCGCCGAGGAAGTCGGCGTGCCGGACGACCTCGTCGCGCTGGTAGAAGTGCCCGAGCACGACGACCCGGTCCCCCAGCGTCGCCTTCGCCCGCTCGATGCGCTCGTGCAGTTCGTCGACCGGCGCCTGCTTGTACTCGTCCGGCAGGACACCCTGCCGCGGAGCCGTCGTGGGGATCACGTCGGACATCGACGAACCCGGGCCGTAGCCGGGGCGGGCGTCGAAGTCCCACGTGGGCATCGCGAGGTCGGGCGTGCAGGTGCTGCCCTCGGCCCTGCCGTTGGAGATCAGTTCGATGGTGGTGGCGATGGACACGGTGGTTCCCGTCAGGTCGTGCGGGTGGTGGGGCCGGGCTGCAGCGGGCCGTTGTCCGCGTAGGCCAGGTCGGGGTTCGAGCGGTACAGGCGGGCCGGACGGTGCCGGTCCCCGCTCGTCGTCTCGTCGGTCGCGATGACCGCGTCGGACTGCGCGACCTGCCGCCGGAAGTTGGCGGGGTCGAGCCGGCGGCCGAGCACGGCCTCGTACACCGCTCGGAGCTCGGCGAGGGTGAAGCGGTCGCCGAGGAACGCCTGTGCGATCCGGGAGTACGACATCTTGGTGCGGAGCCGCCACAGCGCGTACTCGGCGATGCGGTCGTGGTCGAACGCCAGCGGCGGGTGCTCGTCCGCCAGGAACCAGCGCACGTTCCAGTCGTCGGGCACCGAGCTCGCCTCGTCCGGACGGACGAGGGCCCAGTACACGATCGACACGACGCGGGTGGGCGAGCGGTCGACGTCACCGAAGGCGTAGAGCTGCTCGAGGTACCGCGGCTGGACGTTCGTGGTCTCGCGCAGTCGCGCTGCCGCCGAGTCCTCGAGTCCCTCGTCCGGGCGGACCCAGCCGCCGGGCAGTGCCCACGAGCCCGCGTACGGCTCGGTGGTCCGTCGGACCAGGGGCATCCACAGCGCCGGCGCCCCGGTGTCCGGGTGCGGGCGCAGGGCGACGATCACGGTCGAGACCGCGACGCGGATGCCGTCGTCCATGTTCCACTCGTTCTGGTCACGTTGACCCGAACTGTTCGGGTTGAGGAGACACTATCACTGCGTCGCGACATCGTGACACGACAGTGACGATCCGGAAACACACCCGGCCTAGCGTGGTGCGCATGACAACGGTGACACGGGTGCACGCCGTCGTGACGGGGACCGTCCAGGGGGTCGGGTTCCGCTACTGGACAGCACGCAAGGCGGACGGTCTCGAACTCACGGGGTACGCCCGGAACCTGTTCGACGGCACGGTCGAGGTCGAGGCGGAAGGTCCGGCGCCGGCGGTCGACGCCCTCGTCGCACTCCTGCACTCCGGGCCACCGAGCGCGACGGTGACCGAGGTCGCGATCCGACCCGTCGTCCCGCACGGCGACGCGGAGACGTTCGACATCCTGCACTGATCGTTCATCGTCGGTGTCGGCGTGTCGTGGAATGATCGAATCCGTTCAGGTGCTGCACCTGAGCAATGCCCATCGACTCTCGTTCGGAGCCCCTCCCCATGACCGACCACGCCATCGACACCGCTCCGCGGACGGGCAGTCAGCCGCAGCAGCAGGGCCGGACCGCCGCGGACGACCGGCTCGTGATCGGGCTGCTGCTCGTGTCCGCCTTCGTCGTCATCCTGAACGAGACGATCATGGGCGTCGCGCTCCCGCGGCTCATGGACGACCTCGACATCAGCGCGGCCACGGGCCAGTGGCTGACGACCGGGTTCCTGCTGACGATGGCCGTGGTCATCCCGATCACCGGGTTCCTGCTGCAGCGCTTCAACACGCGGCCGGTGTTCGTCTGGGCGATGAGCCTGTTCTCCGCCGGCACGCTGATCGCCCTGCTCGCTCCCGGCTTCACCGTGCTGCTCGTCGGCCGCATCGTGCAGGCCAGCGGCACCGCGATCATGATGCCGCTCCTCATGACCACGGTGCTCACCCTCATCGAACCCGCACACCGCGGCCGCGTGATGGGCAACATCTCGATCGTCATCTCGGTCGCGCCGGCGATCGGCCCGACGATCTCGGGGCTGATCCTCAACGCGTTCTCGTGGCGCTGGCTGTTCGGCTTCGTGCTGCCGATCGCGATCGCCGCGCTGATCCTGGGCATGGTGAAGGTCAAGAACGTCGGGACGCCCCGGACGGCTCCGCTCGACGTGGTCTCGGTGGTGCTGTCAGCGTTCGCGTTCGGTGGGATCGTCTACGGCCTGTCGAGCATCGGCGAGATCGCGACCACCGGTCCGGTCGTCCCGGTCACGGCCCTGGTCATCGGTGCCGTCGCACTCACCCTGTTCATCCTCCGGCAGACCCGGCTGCAGCGCTCCGACCGCGCCCTGCTCGACCTCAGGACCTTCCAGACGAAGGGCTTCACGGTGCCGATCGTGGGGATGGGCCTGAGCTTCCTGGTGATGCTCGGCACGCTCATCGTCCTGCCGATCTACCTGGAGCGCGTCCTCGGCCTCGAGGTCCTCAACGTCGGCCTGCTGCTGCTCCCCGGCGGCCTGCTCATGGGGCTGCTCTCGCCGATCGTCGGTCGGGTCTACGACCGGCACGGCCCGCGGGTCCTGCTCATCCCGGGCACGGTCATCATCAGCGTCGTGATGTGGGCACTGGCCACCGTCGGCACGGACACCAGCGTGTGGTTCGTCCTCGGCGCCCACGTCGTCCTGAGCATCGGGCTCGCGCTGACCTTCACGCCGCTGTTCACCGCGGCGCTCGGCGGTCTGCCCCCGAAGCTGTACTCGCACGGCAGTGCGGTGCTCGGCACGGCGCAGCAGCTCGCCGGTGCCGCGGGCACGGCCCTGTTCATCACGCTGCTGACCATCGGCGCGGCGACGGCCACGGCCGGGTCGGGTGCGGCCGGCGCTGCCGAAGCCACGGCCTCCGGCGTCTCGACCGCCTTCCTGGTGGGCGGCGTGATCTCGCTGTTCGGGATCCTGGCGGCGTGCTTCGTGCGCAAGCCCGTCACCCCCGAGGGCGCGCCGACCCCGATCGCGCACTAGCCGGCGACGCGGCCCAGCCGCGCCCGGTGGTCGCGGTGCGACCGCTGGTCCCCGTCATCGCGGTGCGGATCGGCATCGCACCACCAGAACCGGCTCGAACCACGGACTTCCGTGGTTCGAG
>NZ_LMPO01000001.1:274191-294655 GCF_001424385.1 Curtobacterium sp. Leaf183
CCCGCCGGCGCAGCCGCGCCGCAGCCGCCCGCCGGCGCCGCGCAGCCGCGCCGCGCCGCAGCCGCCGGCCCCCGCGCGCCACCTCGCTGTCACCCGCGCGTGGCATCGTGGGCGCATGCGGTCGACGACGAGCGAGCTGAACTGGTCCGGCACGGTGACGTACACGGCGTCGCGGGTCGAGCGTCCGACCTCCCTCGACCAGGCCGCCGCGATCGTCGCCCGTGAACCCCGCGTCCACGGCCTCGGCACCCGGCACTCGTTCAACGACGTGGCCGACACCCCGGGCGTACTGCTCGACCTGACGCAGGTGCCCACGGACCTGCTCGTCGACCGGACCCCCGAGGGCACGACAGTCACCCTCGGCGCGGGGACCCGCTACGGCGACGTCGCCCCCGCACTCGACGCCGAGGGGCTCGCCCTGCACAACATGGGGTCGCTCCCCCACATCTCGGTCGGCGGCGCGATCGCCACCGGCACGCACGGCTCCGGCACCAGGCTCGGGTCGCTGAGCACCGCTGTCCGGGGTCTCGAGCTGATCGGCCCCGACGGCACGATCCGCACGGTCACGCGCACCGACCCGGACTTCCCGGGCACCGTCCTGCACCTCGGGCTGCTCGGGATCGTCACCCGCGTCACGCTCGCGGTCGAGCCGAGCTACCGCATGCGCCAGGACTCCTACGGCCCCGTCCCGTGGCGCACCTTCCTCGACCACGCGGCCGAGATCCACGCCGCGGGGTACTCCGTCTGCGCCTACACCCGCTTCGGGGACGACGACGAGGGCGGCGCGATCGGCGAGGTGCTCGTCAAGTCCCGCGCCGAGCACGTGCCGGACGACCTGGTCGGTGCCCCGCGGTTGCCGGGTGGCCCGGGCGACGAGCACCGCACCGCCCGCGACGGCTCGATGGGACCGTGGTGGGACCGGCTGCCGCACTTCCCGATCGGGTCCGTCCCGTCACACGGCTCCGAGGTGCAGAGCGAGCACTTCGTCCCGCTCCGCCACGCGGCCGCCGCGCTCGACGCCCTGCGCGGCCTGGCCGACCGGATCCAGCCGCACCTGCACGTGGCCGAGCTGCGGACGATGGCCGCCGACGACCTGTGGCTCAGCCCGACCCAGGGTCAGGACGTGTTCTGCATCGCCTTCACGTGGAAGAAGCACCCCGAGGCCGTCGCGGCACTCCTGCCCGACCTCGAGGCACGGCTCGCCCCCTTCGACGGCCGACCGCACTGGGGCAAGATGAGCTCGCTCGACGGCGACGCGGTGGCCGCCCTGTACCCGCGCCTGCCCGCGTTCCGCGCGCTGGTCGCGCGTGCCGACCCGGACCGGACGTTCGCGTCCGCCTTCGGCGAGCGGGTGCTCGGAAGCTGAGCCGGTGCTCGGGACCTGAGCCGGTCCTCCAGTCGGTCCAGGAGGCCCCACGCGCCGCCGCCTCGCCGGTCAGGCCAGCGGCGTGGTCACCTTCGTGTCGCCGTCCCAGTGGCGCAGACCGCCCACGGTGAGCACCTCGGGCAGCGGCGCGTCGGCGGCGACGGACCGGAGCGCCATCGGCAGGTCGACGTCGCGGATGCGGCGGGCCAGGGTGACGTGCGGCGACCACCGACCGGGTGACGACGGGTCGAGCGACCCGGGCGCAGCCAGGTGCACGGCCCGGTGGAAGCGTGCCAGCGGCTCGTCGACGACCACGCCGAGGCCGAACACGTGCCGGCCGGGCCCGGCCGGGAAGAGCAGGACGCCGGCGACGCGGAGCTCGGTCGGCAGCGGGTGGTCGAGGCCGATCGGCATCGGGACGGACTCCCCCGCGGCGAGCGTGACGTGGGGGTCGTTCGTGCCGGAGTGCCCGAGGCTCGGTAGCTCCGCGGCGACGAGGGCCTGCCAGAGTCCGCGCACCACCTGGTCCGAGCGGTCGTCGAGGACGAGTTCGATGCTGCGCACGACGTCGAGTCTGCCCGGACCGCCTGCGTGCCCCACGCGGATGTAACACGGCGGAACGCGAATCGCCCGCGTGCCCACGGCGGGGCACACTCGGTGCGGTCCACGAGCGTGTGACCCCGCCCGACCACGAGGAGCACCCCATGACCGCACCCGCACTGCCCGACAAGCCCAAGCGCAAGCGCCCCGTCGGCTGGATCGTCGCCGCTGCCGTCGTCGTCGTGGCGATCATCATCGCCGTCGTCGCCGTCGCCGTCCGCTCGGGTGGGTCCTCGGACGCGGCCGCCGGTGGCTCGGACGCGGCGCCGAAGACCGTGACGATCGGTGTCGCCGACAAGTCGCTGCCGTACTGGAACACCTACGTCGACCTGGCGAAGCAGAAGCTGAACGTGACGGTGAAGCTGCAGAACTTCTCGGACTACTCGCTGCCGAACCCGGCGCTCAAGGACAAGCAGATCGACATCAACCAGTTCCAGCACATCCAGTACCTGGCGAACTACAACGTGACCTCGGACGACGACCTGCAGCCGATCGGCGCCACGGCCGTGTACCCGCTGCCGCTGTACTCGACGAAGGTGTCGAAGCCGTCCGAGTTCCAGGAGGGCGCGAAGATCGCGATCCCGAACGACGCCATCAACGAGGCCCGGGCGCTGCTGGTGCTGCAGTCCGCGGACCTGCTCGAGCTCAAGGACGGCGGCAACGCGTTCTCGACCGTCGCCGACATCACCTCGCACAAGGTCGACGTGCAGCCGCTCGACGCCTCGCAGACCGCGAACGCGCTGCAGCAGGGCTCGGTCGACGGGTCGATCGTCAACGTGAACTACGCCACCTCGGCGGGACTCGACACGAAGGACGCGATCTTCCAGGACGACCCGAAGAGCGCCTCGGCCGCACCGTACGTCAACGTGTTCACGGTGCGCGACGCCGACAAGACCAACAAGACGTACCTGTCGCTCGCCGAGCTGTTCCAGGACGACGCCGTGCAGCAGGTGTTCGCGAAGGACTACCCCGACGCGGTGACCAGCGACGCCAGCCCGGCGACGCTCCAGAAGGAGCTCACGACGGTCGAGCAGGACGCGAAGGCGGCAACGAAGTAGTGGCTGCCCTCGTCGAACTCCGCGGCGTCTCGAAGCGCTACCGCCGCGCGGACACCGGCGAGACCGTGGTGGCCGTCGAGGACGTGTCCCTCGACGTCGAACAGGGCGAGGTCCTGGGCGTCATCGGGTACTCCGGCGCCGGCAAGTCCACCCTGGTCCGCCTGGTCAACGCCCTCGAACTGCCCACCTCGGGCACGGTCACGGTGGCGGGCCAGGAGCTGACGGCGATCCCCGAGCGGGACCGCCGTCTGGCGCGCCGCCGCATCGGGATGGTCTTCCAGCAGTTCAACCTGTTCCGCTCCCGCACCGTCGCCGGCAACGTGGCGTACCCGCTCAAGGTCGCCGGCGTCGGCAAGGCGGAGCGGGACCGCCGCGTCGCCGAGCTGCTCGACTTCGTCGGACTGCTCGACCGTGCGCACTCCCACCCCGAACAGCTCTCCGGCGGGCAGAAGCAGCGCGTCGGGATCGCCCGGGCGCTGGCGTCGAACCCCGAGCTGCTGCTCGCCGACGAGGCCACGAGTGCGCTCGACCCGGAGACCACCTCCGAGGTCCTGTCGCTCCTGCGCCGCGTCAACCGGGAGCTCGGCGTGACGATCATCGTCATCACCCACGAGATGGACGCCGTCCGCCAGATCGCCGACCGCGTGGCCGTGATGGAGCGCGGGCGGGTGGTCGAGGTCGGGGACGTCTACGACGTGTTCTCGACACCGCAGAACGCCGCCACCAGGCGCTTCGTCCGCACGGCCCTGCACGACCGGCCGTCGGTGGAGACCCTCGCGCGGCTGCGCGAGCGGCACCCGGGTCGGCTCGTGACGGTGCAGATCACCGACGAGGCCGGGCTGCAGAACCGCATCGACCGGGTCTTCCGCTCCGCCGGGGTCACCGCCGAGCTCGTCTACGGCGGGGTCGGCGAGATCCGGGAGCGCCGGATCGGGTCGTTGACCTACGAGCTGGTCGACGCGTCCGACGCCTCCGGCTCTGCGATCGACCGCGCCGTGGCCGCCCTGCGTGCCGACGGCGTCACCGCCGACGAGGAGGCGGGCGCATGAACAACTCGTTCCAGAGCGTGATCGACACGTTCGACGTCTTCCTCGGTGCCGTCCGGGACACGATCGTCATGACGGTCGTCTCCCTGGTCATCGCCGGGGTCATCGGGCTGGTGCTCGGGCTGGCGCTCTACGCGACCCGTCCGGGCAACGTGCTCGGCAACCGCACGGCGTACACGGTGATCAACCTCGTCGTGAACATCGTGCGGCCGATCCCGTTCGTGATCTTCCTGGCGGCCATCGCGCCGCTGTCCCGGGTCGCGGTGCAGACCACGATCGGCGTGCCGGCCGTCACCTTCGCGATCTCCCTGGCTGCGTCGTTCGCCGTGGCTCGGATCGTCGAGCAGAACCTGTTGGCGGTCGACCCCGGCGTGGTCGAGGCCGCACGGGCATCGGGAGCGCACCCGGTGTCGATCCTGCTGACCGTGCTCATCCCCGAGGGGCTCGGGCCGCTCATCCTCGGCTACACGTTCATCTTCGTGGGCATCGTCGACATGACGGCGCAGGGCGCCCTGATCGGTGGCGGTGGCCTGGGCGAGTACGCGATCACGTACGGCTCGCAGCGGTACAACTGGTGGATCGTCTACGTCGCGGTGGCGGCGATCGTGGTCATCGTGCAGGTCGGGCAGTTCGTCGGCAACCGGCTGGCCCGGGCGACGCTCCGTCGCTGACGCGCCGGGTCGGTGGACCCGCACACCGACGGACGGGAGGCGCGGTGCCAGCTGGCACCGCGCCTCCCGTCCGTCGACAGTCGCGTTCCGGTGCGTTCGTGGGTCGGCTGGTCGCGCTCGTCTGACTGCATGCGGTTCCGCAACATGCCGCTCAGTTCCGCCGAGGTTCCGCGATCACCCGGTCCGAGCGCTCGAGATGCCAGAATTCTGGAACCTGAGGAACGACGGGCATCTGGAACCTGAGGAAGGACGGGCAGTCGCGCACCACCGCGCAGACGCGCCCGGCGCGGTCAGGCCGCGGAGGCCTCGTCCGTGCCGGCGGCAGCCGCGGGCTCCTCGTAGTGCGCGCGCACCAGGATCGGCCGGTGGTCCGAGATGCCGGCGGGCAGGGTCTCGACGCCCGCGATGTGCAGCCCGACGCTCGTCGCGAAGTCGAAGTGTCCGGTGAACTTGCGGTAGCGCAGGTAGGTGGGCTGGTCGGACAGCGACAGCGCGAAGCCGTGGGACTCGATCTTGCGGCGTAGGTTCGTCTGGAACCAGGGGTAGTTGAAGTCGCCGACCATGATTGCCGGGGCCTCGCTCGACAGGTCGCGGACGAACTGGTGCGCGGCCTCGATCTGCTTGCGGCGCAGGGAGTTGGTGGCGGTCAGGGGCGATGCGTGGAACGAGGCGACGATGACGTCGTTGCCGGCGTGCTCGTCGTGCAGGTGCATGGCGATGAGCCGCTCGTGCGCGGGCGCCAGGACCCGGTCGTGCAGCGACTTCTGCAGCGAGTGGATGCTGAAGTCCTTGACCTGGAAGCGGTCGTCGCGCTTGTAGATCGCCAGGCCGAGGCGGTTCGTCTTCGTGGATGCGGCGAGCGTGAGCCCGCCGACCGAGGTGGCGAGGTCGTTGCTGTCGCACTCCTGGACGCACAGGACGTCGGCGTCCGAGGCCTCGGCGAGCGCGGCGAGCTCGCCGTTGGCGGTGTGCTCGCGGAGGTTGTAGCTGACGACGCGGATGGTCCGGGACTCGGTGTCGGCGTCGTCCTGGACGCTGCTCTGCTGGTCTGGCACGGGCATGCTGCCTTCCTTCCGGAGCGGGGTCCGAACGTCCTGCTCAGTCTGCCGCGGCAACGCTACCCGGCGTCGACGAGCGGTCTCTGAGACTGTAGCGCGTGGCGGTTCGCCGGTGCGTGAACCGACCGCGAACGATCATGGACGGACGCGCCGCGCCGGTCGCACGGTGTCCCCGGCGGTCTTGCTCATGACGATGCCCTCGACGCAGGCCACCACGAGCAGTGCGGCGATGACCCAGAAGGCCACGACGTACGGTCCGGACCCACCGAGTCCGGCGGCCGCGCGGATGACCACGGCGGCCACCGCGACGCCGAACCCCGCCGCGGTCTGCTGCAGTGTCGAGGACAGCGTGTTGGCCGGGGTCATGTCCGCCTGCTCGACGTCCGCGAAGGCGATGGTGTTGTAGGCCGTGAAGCCCACCGATCGCGCGGCACCGCTCACGACGAGCAGGACCGCGAGCAGCCAGAACGGGGTGGTCGGAGCGAGGAACGCCATCGCGGCGACGGACAGCGCGGCGATCGCCGAGGACACGATGATGACGGGGCGGTACCCGAACCAGCGCAGGAACGGGGTGGTCGCGGGCTTGATGCCGAGGTTGCCGACGAAGACCCAGAGCACGGCGGACCCGGCCTCGAGCGCGGTCCACCCCCACGCGTCCTGGAACAGCAGGGGCAGCACGAACGGCACGGCCGAGACGGCCAACCGGAAGAGGCTGCCGCCGGCGTGGGACACGCGGAAGGTCTCGAGCCGGAACGCGTCCAGGCCCATGATCGGGTGCGGCGCCCGTCGGAAGTGCCGGATCGCGAGCCAGGTGCAGGCGGCCCCGACGACACCGGCGAGGACGGCGGGCACGACCGGGACCACGTCGAGCGACAGCATCGAGGCCATCACCACGAGGGCGCCGAGCCCGAAGCACGCCAGCAGCGAGCCGAGCCAGTCGAAGGGGATGCGCTGGGCGGCACGCTCCTGGGGCACGAGGACGATCGCCGCCACCAGCGCGATGACACCGAGCGGGATGTTCACCAGGAAGATCCAGTGCCACGACAGGGTGTCGACGAGGACGCCACCGATGAACGGCGCGATGATCGGTGCCGCCAGCGCCGGCCAGGTCAGGATCGCGATCGCGGTGACGAGTTGCTCGCGCCCGGCGCTCCGGAGGACGACGAGCCGCCCGACCGGCACCATGAGCGCCCCGCCGATCCCCTGCACGATGCGCCAGATCGTGAGGTCGACGAGCCCGGTCGACGCGGCACAGAGTGCGGACGCGATCGTGAACAGCGCGATCGCGCCGACGAACACGGTGCGCGAGCCGATCCGGTCGGTCAACCACCCGCTGACCGGGATGAGGACCGCGAGCGTCACGAGGTAGGCCGTGATCGCGATGCCGATCGCCGCGGAGTCCACCCCCAGGTCGCGGCCCATCGCGGGCGCGGCCGTCGCCAGGATCGTCCCGTCCAGCAGCTCCATGAAGAAGGTGCCTGCCACCAGCACGGCGACCGCCGTGCTGCCCGTCCGTCGTCTGGCTGGTGTCGTCGTCGTCATCTCGCCTGTCAGCGTAGGCCGGGGTCGCTCACTGGACGCGCCGTTCTGCATCGTGGAACGCTGGTGTCGATGCTGTTGTCCCCGCGGGCGCCCCTGCACGACCGTGGAGGCGACGAAGGAGGATCGATGTCGACCACCCCGGCCACCGTGACGGCGAAGGGCGCCTGGGACTCGGCGAGCCCGCTCCCCCACCACGTGCTGCACGACGCGCACCTGCCCGTGATGACGCTCCGCGACACGGCGCTCCGCAACAACACCGCGGTCATGCAGGCGTACGTCGAGCGGCACGGCTTCCTGTTCGCCCCACACATGAAGACCCACATGGCGCCGGCCCTGGCACAGCGGCAGGTCGACGCGGGTGCGTGGGGCGTCACCGTCGCCTCGGTGCAGCAGGCCATGGTCGCGTGGGACCACGGACTGCGCCACGTCCTGGTCGCGAACGAGGTCCTCGACCCCGCCGGTCTGGCCTGGCTCGCGTCACGGCAGACCGTCGACCCCGGCTCCGACGTGCTCTGCTGGGTCGACTCGGCGGCGGGGGTCACCGCCGCCGCCGATGCCGCCCGCGCGGTCGCCGGCGAGCTGCACGTCCTGGTCGAGGTCGGGTTCACCGGCGGGCGCACCGGGGTGCGCGACGCCGCCACCGCGCGGGACGTCGCCGAGCGCGCGGTCGACGCCGGCCTGGTCCTGCGCGGCGTCTCCGGCTACGAGGGCGGCCTGCCCGACGTCGACGCGGCCCGACGCTACGTCGACGGGGTGCTCGCGATCGCGTCCGACGTGCGCCCGCTCGTCCGCGGCGACCGTGCCCTGCTGAGCATGGGCGGCAGCGCCTGGTTCGACGCGGTCGCCGACGCCGTCGCCGCCCGCCCCGCCGACCTCGACGTCGTGCTCCGGTCCGGCGCGTCCCTGACCCACGACGACGGTTTCTACGAGGCACGCACGCCCTTCCACCGCCATCCGACCGAGGGGTCCCTGGTCGCCGCGATCGAGGTCTGGGGCCGCGTGACGTCCTGCCCCGAACCCGGCCTGGCGCTGGTGGCCGTCGGCAAACGGGACATCTCGTTCGACGAGGGGCTGCCGGTGGTCCGGCAGGTCCGGCCAGGAGGCCCGGCGCGGGGCCCACGCAGCACCCCGCCACCCGGGGCGGTCACCGTCACCCGTCTCGACGACCAGCACTGCTACCTCGCGCTGGCCGACGGGGTCGTGCTGGCGCCCGGCGACGTCGTCGTGTTCGGCATCTCGCACCCGTGCACGGTCTTCGACAAGTGGCGGCAGGTGCACGTGGTCGACGACGACGACGTCGTCCTCGAGACGATCGCGACGTGGTTCTGATGGGCTCCGCCGACACCGAGGACGTCCCGGTGCGGAACGCCGCACTGTCGCTGCGGCGGGGACTGCGGATCCTCGACGTCGTCGCTGACCGGACCCGCAACGGCGAGACGTCGGTGCGCCTGACCACGCTGAGCGCCGAGCTCGGGACGTCGAAGTCGACCGTCCTGCGCCTGACCGCTCCGATGCTCGAGAACGACCTGCTGCGCCGCACGGCCGACGCCGGCTTCACGCTCGGGCTCGGCGCGCTGCTGCTCGGGCAGAGCTACCTCGAGGGCATCGACCTGCGGACGGCCGCCGGTCCGTTCCTCCGACGGACCGCCGAGCAGACCGGGCTGACGTGTCACCTCGTCGTGCCGGACGGCACGGACATCGTCTACGTCGACAAGGTCGAGACCCGGGGCACCGTGCGGATGGCCTCGCGCATCGGCAACCGGCTGCCGATGCGGAACACCGCGTCGGGCAAGGCCATGGTCGCGTTCGGCGCTCCGGACCTGCTCGACCGGGTCGTGGGCTGCCCGGTGACGGCGACGACCGAGCACACGATCGTGGACGACGACCGCTGGCGCCAGGAGGTCGGTCGGACGCGCGACCGCGGCTACGGGATCGACGACCGCGAGAACGAGCCGGACATCCGGTGCGTCGCCGCGCCGGTGCTCGGACACGCGAACCAGGTGGTCGGTGCGATGAGCATCTCGGGCCTGGCCGTCCGGTTCCCGGCCTCGGCGGTCCGCGAGCTCGGCGGCCGCGTGGTCCGGACCGCGCTCGAGATCTCGGTCGCGCTCGGGTCGTCGTCCGCACAGCTCGCGCTCGCCCGGGGTGCGCGATGAACACCGTCCTGACGTTCGGCGAGACGATGCTGCTGCTCGCCGGTCGAGGTCCGCTCGCCGACCTCGCCACGATGACGGTCGACACCGGGGGCTCCGAGAGCAACGTCGCGATCGGGCTGGCCCGTGCCGGGGTCGACGTGACCTGGGTGGGACGGGTCGGATCCGACCCGGCGGGCGACCGCGTGCTGGCCGACGTCGCAGCCGAGGGCGTGCACGTCGTCCCGGTGCACGACCCCGCGCGGTCGACGGGCATCATGCTGAAGGAACGCCTGCCCGACGGCCGCACCCGGGTGACCTACCACCGTCGGGGCTCCGCGGCCTCCGCGCTCACCCCGGGCGACCTGCCGTCGGGGAGCGTCGAGGGTGCCCGGCTGCTGCACGTGTCGGGGATCACGCTCGCGCTGTCCGACACCGCCCGCGAGACCGTGCACGCGGCGGTGGTCCGTGCCGACGACGCCGGTGTCCCCGTGGCGTTCGACGTGAACCACCGTCCGAAGCTCGTCGACGACGTCACCGGACGGGGCTGGTACCGCGCCGTCGCCGCCCACGCCGCCGTGGTGTTCGCCGGCGACGACGAGGCCCGTCTCGTCCTCGGGCACGACGAGCGTCCGGGTGACGAGGAGTCGCTCGCCCACGACCTCGCCGCGCTGGCGAACGGCCGCGCCGTCGTCAAGCTCGGATCCCGGGGCGCCGTGGCCTCGGTCGACGGCGTCCTGCACCGCCGGACGGCGAGTCCCGTCGCCGTGGTCGACCCCGTCGGCGCGGGCGACGCGTTCGTCGCCGCCTGGCTCGCCGCGGACCTGACCGGCGCCTCGCCGGAGCAGGCGCTCGACCGCGCGGCCGACGCCGGGGCGCTCGCCTGCACGGTCGACGGCGACTGGCGCCGACCGGACCCGACCGCCCTCGGCATCGCCGACCCGCTCGGCACCGACCACGCCGTGCACGACCGTGTCGACCGCTGACCGAGACACCAGGAGGACCGCTCGCATGACCGAGACCACCGACGCCACCCCACGACACCGCCACCAGGCCGGACCGGCGATCGCCATCCTGCGGGGCGGTACCGGCGACCACGTCGAGGACGTCGTGCGCGTCCTGGTCGAGGCCGGCGTCACCGCGATCGAGATCACCACGAACACCCCCGGGTGGCACGCCGGCATCGCCTGGGCGGTCGAGCGCTACGGCAGCGCGGCGTCGGTCGGGGTCGGCACGGTGCTCGAGCCGCGCCAGCTCGACGAGGCCGCCGCGGTCGGTGCGTCCTTCGCGGTGAGCCCGCACACCGACGCCGCGATCGGCGAGCGCGCCCACGAGCGCGGACTCGGCTGGTACCCCGGCGCGGCGACCCCGACCGAGATCGTGCGCGCGTGGCAGCTCGGCGCGCGGGCCGTCAAGGTGTTCCCGGCGGCGCAGCTCGGCGGCCCCGCGTTCCTGCGCCAGGTGCTCGCGCCCCTGGACTTCGTCGACGTGATCCCGACCGGCGGCATCGGGGTCGACGACGCCTGCGACTACCTGGACGCCGGAGCCGTCGCGGTCGGCCTCGGCTCGCCGCTCGTCGGCGACGCCCTGACCTCCGGCGACCTCGACGCCCTCCGCGTCCGCGCCGAGCGGCTCGTCGCCGCGCTGCGCCGATGACCGACGCGGAGGCGGTCCCGGTGCTGCTCCGCGGCGGTTCGGTCGTCGGAGCGGACGGCGTCGTCCGCGCCGACGTCCTGGTCGAGGGCGACCGGATCAGCCGGGTCGGGACGGACCTCGCCGTGCCCGAGGGAACGGGCGTGCTCGACTGCGGCGAGCGCCTGGTGCTGCCCGGGTTCGTCGACGCGCACTCGCACGCGGGGTCGCTGGTCTTCGACCCCGCGGTGCAGCTCGCGCTCCTGCGCCAGGGTGTCACGACGATCGTCACGGGGCAGGACGGAGTCGGTCCCGCACCGGGCGGTGGCGCGTACGCGGACACGTACTTCGCCGCGATCGACGGTCCGCACCCACGGCACGACGGCAGCGGGATCGACGGGCTGCTCAGCACCTACGACGGCACCACCCCGGTGAACGTGGCGACGCTGGTGCCCGCCGGCACGGTCCGGCACGCGGTGCGCGGGGACGACCCGGGGCCCGCGGCGCCGCACGAACGCCGGGCGATGCGCACCATGGTCCGGGACGGGCTGGACGCCGGGGCGGTCGGCCTGTCGACGGGGCTCGACTACGTGCCCGGGCTGTTCGCCGACACCGCCGAGCTCATCGCGCTCTGCGTCGAGGTCGCGGACGCCGACGCGCTGTACGTGTCGCACATGCGCGGCGGGTACGAGGCGAACGCCCGCGCGGGGCTCGACGAGATCGCCGACTTCGTCCGGGCGACCGGGGTCCGCGCGCACGTGTCCCACCTGCACGCACCGGTCGACCTGGCCGTCGAGGCGCTCGACGACCTCGAGCGCGCGGGGGCCCCGATGTCGTTCGACGCCTACCCGTACTCCCGCGGCTGCACGATCCTGTCGATGCTGCTGCTGCCCGCCGACCTGGCGCGCCCCGGCACCCCGGACCTGGCGCGGGCGATCGTCGACCCGGCCGGACGGGCCCGGGTCCGGGGACTCGTGCTCGACCGGGTGCTGGCCCGCGCCGACCTGGGCACCGGATGGGCCGAGCAGGTCACGCTCTCGCACGTGCCGGCACCGGAGTTCCACGCGCTGCAGGGACGGACCCTGGCGGAGGCCGCCGACCTGACTGGCAGCGACCCGCTGGACCTGGCGCTCGACGTCCTGGTCGACTCCGCGCTGCAGGTCACGGTCGTGATGCGGGTACCCCACCCCCGGACGGCCGAGGACCTGACGCCGCTGTTCCGGCTGCCGGGGCACACGGCCGGGTCCGACGGCATCTTCGTCGGCACGCACCCGCACCCGCGGGCGTACGGCACCTTCGCGCGCTACCTGCAGGACCACACGCTGCCCGGTCGCCTGAGCTGGACCGAGACCGCTCGGCACCTGTCCACCACGGCCGTCGAGCGGTACCGCCTCGGGGCGCGCGGCGTTGTCCGGCCCGGCGCGGTCGCGGACCTGGTCGTCGTCGACCCCGACCGGGTCGCAGCACGCTCGACGTACGCGCACCCGATGCGCCTGGCCGAGGGCATCGACGACGTCCTGGTCGCGGGCGTCCCCGTCCTCGCCGGGGGTGCCCTGACGCACGACACCCCCGGTCGCGGGCTCCGCAGAGCCCGGTGACCGGGGGTGTCGTCCTGCGGGTCCGGGACCGCCCGGGGTGCGGACGTCAGGACGGCCCCGGGGTGCGGACGTCAGGACGGCACGGTCAGGACGCGCTCGGCAGGACCGCGACGACGTCGATCTCGACGAGGATCGACGCGAGGTGCGACTGCACGGTGGTGCGGACCGGGTACGGCTCGGAGAAGTGCTTCGCGTACTCGGCGTTGAAGGCCGCGAAGTCGCGGTCGGAGTGCTCGAGGTGGACGGTCGACTTGACGACGTCGTCCAGCGTCGCGCCGTGCTCGGCGAGCACCGCGCGGATGTTCGCGAGCACCTGGGCGGTCTGCCCGGCGACGTCGTCGGCGATCTCCCCCGTCGCCGGGTCCTGCGGGCCAAACCCGGCGGTGTACAGGAATCCGTTCGCCACGATCCCCTGGCTGTAGGGGCCGGCGGGCTTCGGGGCGTTGTCGGTCACGATGGCGGTCTTCGACACGTGGGGCTCCTCACGAGGTGGCGGACGGGACCTCCAGGGTAGAGCGGACCCGTGCGGCGCGACGCGACCACGAGACGGGCGGTTCCGTCGTGCACAACGTGAACCGGACCTCCCGGCCGTGTGGCGGCGCACCGTCCAGGATCGTGCCGCTATCGTCGGGGAGTGCCGTCCGCCCCGTCGTCGATCGCTTCCGGCCGCCGCCGCGTCCTCGACGTGGTCACCAGTCTGCCAGTGTGGGCGACCATCGTGCTGGTCTGGGCCGGTGGCCGCGTGCTGTCCACCTTCTGGCTCGCGCTGGTCTACCCGCTCGTCGGACGCTCCATGCCGGACAACGCGATCTGGGGCAACGACCACGGCTTCCTGCGGTTCCTGACCGCGTGGGACGGCCAGTACTACGAGCAGATCTCCCTGCACGGCTACCCGACGACGCTGCCGCTCGACAGTGCAGGGCACGTCGCACAGAACGCGTGGGCGTTCCTGCCGGCGTTCCCCTTCGCGATCCGGTTCGTCACGGTGTGGACCGGCATGACGTTCGAGGTGGCGGCTCCGCTGATCGCGCTCGCCGCGGGGCTCGTCGCCGCGTTCCTGCTGCACCGCCTGGTACGCGACCGCGCCGGCGAGGCCGCCGCGCTGTGGGCGGTCTTCTTCTTCACATGCGGACCGCTGTCGTTCCTGCTGCAGGTCGGCTACGCGGAGAGCATGTTCCTGGCGTTGACGTTCGGCGCGCTGCTGGCGCTCGAGCACCGGCGGTACGGGCTGCTGACGGCGCTCGGCGTCGCAGCGGCGTTCACGCGCCCCGGGGCTCTCGCGATCCCGTTGACGCTCGGCGTGATCGCCCTGGTGCGCCTGGTCCGACTTCGCCGCAGCGACGAGCGTGTGCTCGACGGCTTCCCGCTGCACGAACTGGCCCGGGTCGTGGCCTCCGGCGCGGTGATGGTCGCGGCCGGGCTGGCGTGGCCGGTCATCGCCGCGCACGTGACCGGTCGACCCGACGCCTACCTGGCGACGGAGATGTCGTGGTGGGTGAACTTCATCGGTCGGGTGGACTTCGTCCCGCTGTCGCCGTGGTTCCTGACGACCGCCAAGTGGCTCGGCGTGGGCGGGGTGCTCATCGTGATCGGGCTGCTCGTCGCCTACCCGGTGTGGCTGACGCGCCGGTCCACGCGCACGCTCGGGTCCACGACCGTGCTGTTCGCCGGCGCCTACGCCCTGTACGTGTTCGCGGTGTCGCTGCCGATGGCGTCGACACCGCGGCTGCTCATGCCGCTCGCACCGCTGTTCGGGTCACCCGAGCTCGTGGCGAAGCCGTGGATGCGCTGGACGCTCGTCACCTGCGCGCTCGCCGGTCAGCCCGTCCTGGTGGCGGTGCTCTGGCTGCTGGGCCCGCCGTAGCGCGTGCGCTGCTGCGCTGGCCCCCGGCCGAACGGGTGGTGCGAGGTTGATGGCCCCGTGAGCGGCAACAACCGCGCACCGGGCCATCAACGACGCACCGACCAGCGGGTCCGCACGGTCCCGGCGGCACCGTGCGGGGATCGACCTACAGCTCGAGCGTGCCGTGCGACCCCACGTCGGGCCGGTCCTGCTTGCCGAGGGCGGCCTTCATCGTCTGGACGAGGCTGCCGACCGGGCCGGTGTCCTGCGTCCAGTACTCGACGGAGTCGCCCTCGACGGTGAGCAGGCGGATGCTCGGGTCGTCGCGGCCGTCCGGGAACCAGGCCTCGGCGAACGGGGACCACAGGTCGTCGATGACCGAGTCGTCCTTCGTCACGGTGGCGGTCCCGGCGATGGACAGGTACCCGCCCTGCGACTCGATGGCGACGTTCACGTGGGGGTTCCTGGCGATGTCCTCGACCTTCTCGCTGCCGTCCTGTACCAGGAAGCGCAGGGTGCCGTCGAAGCTCTTGTCCTGCACCGCGAGCGGACGGGCGTGCAGGCTGCCGTCGTCGCTGACGGTGGTGAGGAGTGCTGTACGGGCCCCGTGGACGATGTCCGAGATGGCGGCGCGCTGGTCGGTCTGGTTGTCGGTCATGGTGCTCCTTCGCATCGTGCACCCCGTGTCGCCCGTCATGACCGGGAACGCGGGGCACTGCCGTCGGACCAGTCTGCCCCCGCAGTCTGGACGCGTCCGGGATGCGTCGGCGCCACGCAGCGCGTCAGGCGGGCTCGTGGATCGTGGTCTCGACGTCCACGACCTGCGGGATGCGCGGCATCGACGCGAACCCGAAGCGCACCGGCGGGTCGAGCGGCGCCAACGAGCCCAACGGCTCCCCCGCCCAGGTTCCCCGGACGCCGGTGACGTCGTGCGCCCCGGTGACGCCGTAGTACTCGCGACGACCGTTGCCGGCCGACCCCGCCGTCCCGGCCCCCGGCGCGACGAGCCGCGCGATCGGGTCGATCACCCGCAGCCACCGCGGGTCCCGGGCGATCGGCTTGGGCACGACCCGCAGGACCCGGCCGAGCGGTGAGATGGTCCCGACGTCGACGGTCGCACGCAGCTGGCCGGCGTCGAGCTCGAGCCCGGCGGCGGTCCGGCGGGCGTTCACGGGCACGACGTCGACCGCGTCGAAGCGGTAGGTGCCCGAGACGTACGCCGCGACGATCTCGTCGGGCGCGAGCAGCACGCTCGACCCGTCGGGCAGCTCGACGAAGACGTCGGTGAACGCGCCGAACGGGGACCGGTCCCACATCCCGATGACGAGTCGGACACCGGAGGTCGTCCCGACGCCCAAGATCCGACCACGGAAACGACGTTCGGTGACTGCATGACGCGACGGCATGTCGTGGACGGTACGCGGCGCGACCGTGAAGTCACGTGACGGACTGGAGGCACGCCTCCAGTCCGTCAGGTCGGGTCGCGACCCGGGTCGCGCGGCTACGGGACCGGGACGGGCTCCGCGAGCAGCTCGCGCACGCGGGGCGCGACGGCGTTGCCGTACAGCTCGATCGACCGCATCATGTCCGCGTGCGGCAGGCGGCCGGTGGCGTAGCGCATGTCGAACCGGGTGACGCCGAGGATCCGCATGTTGCGGGCGATCTTGCGCGCGACGGTCTCCGGCGAACCGACGTAGAGGGACCCGCCGGCCGACAGGCCCGCCTGGTACTGCGCGGCGTCGAGGGGTGGCCAGCCGCGTTCACGGCCGAGGCGGTCGGTGACGGCCTTGTGGTAGGGCCAGTAGCGCTCGGCGGCTTCCTCGTCGGTGGCGGCGATGAACCCGGGCGAGTGCATCGCGATCGGCTGCTGCGGGAGCTCGAGCTGCGTCAGCGCCTGGCGGTACAGACGCGAGAACGGAGCGAACTGCGCCGGCTGCCCACCGATGATCGCGAGGAACAGGGGCATGCCGTACGACGCGGCGCGGATGACCGACTGCGGCGAGCCGCCGACGCCGATCCAGGTCGGGATGGGTCCGTGCTCGAGCTTCGGGAAGACGTCCTGGTCTGTCAGGGCCGCGCGCTTCGAGCCGCTCCAGGTCACCGGGTCACCGGCGCGGAGGGCGGCCCAGAGCTGCAGCTTCTCCTCGAAGAGCACCTCGTAGTCGGCGAGCTCGTAGCCGAACAGCGGGAAGGACTCGGTGAACGAGCCACGGCCCAGGATGACCTCGGCGCGGCCGTTCGACAGGGCGTCCACGGTCG
This sequence comes from Curtobacterium sp. Leaf183, assembly GCF_001424385.1. Taxonomy (GTDB): domain Bacteria; phylum Actinomycetota; class Actinomycetes; order Actinomycetales; family Microbacteriaceae; genus Curtobacterium. The sequence continues at coordinate 290,997 of NZ_LMPO01000001.1, forward strand.
CGAAGCGCTCGTACACGCGGACGGGGTCGTCGCTCGACAGGACCGTCACGGCGCTGCCGATGCGGATGCGCGACGTGCTTGCGGCGATGGCGGCGAGGACGACCTCGGGGGCGCTGACGACGAAGTCCTCGCGGTGGTGCTCGCCCACGCCGATGAAGTCGATGCCGACCTGGTCCGCCAGCACGGCCTGGTCGACGACGTCGCGGATGCTCTGGGCGTCGCTCTGCAGCGAGCCGTCGGCGAGTTCGGTGACGTCGCCGAACGTGTCGAGGCCGAGCTGCACGGGCCCCACGCGGTCCGGGGCGGGCGGCGGGACGTCCGAGGGACGACCGGTACCGAATGCGTTGCTCATCGCGTCCTCCAAGTGAATGCGTATGCATGAATCTAGCACGACGGGGCCGATCGGTCCAGCGCCCCCGTGTACGGTCCGGGACATGCCGAAGCTCCCTGACCAGACCGGACGCCGCGTCGTCGTCACCGGATCGAACAGCGGCACCGGCCGCGAGACCGCCACGCGTCTGGCCGAGGCCGGCGCCTCGGTCGTGATCGCGGTGCGGACGACGCCCAAGGGCGACGAGGCAGCCGCGGCGATCCGCCGGCAGTTCCCGCACGCCGACGTCGAGGTCCGCGAGCTCGACCTCGCCGACCTGGCCAGCGTGCGGCGCTTCGCGGCGGGCATCATCGACGACGACCGGCCGCTCGACGTCCTCGTGAACAACGCGGGCGTGATGGCACCGCCGAAGCGCTTCGAGACGGTCGACGGCTTCGAGCTGCAGTTCGGCACGAACTACCTGGGCCCGTTCGCGCTCACCAACCTGCTCATGCCGGCACTGCTGCGCGCCGAGGCACCCCGGGTCGCGACGATGTCGAGCCTGGCCGCGATCCCCGGTCGGATCCGCTTCGGCGACCTGCAGTGGACACGGCGCTACTCACCGTTCCGTGCGTACGCGCAGTCGAAGCTGGCGGACCTGCTGCTCGCGCTGCACCTGCACACGCTGTCGGTCGAGCTCGACTGGCCCCTCGTCTCGACGGCCGCGCACCCCGGTTACACCCGCACGAACCTGCAGGCGGCCGGACGCTCGCTCGGCGGCTCACGCCCGGTCCCCGGCGGCCAGCGGGCGATGCCCTTCAACCAGGGGGTCGAGCAGGGCAGTGAGCCCCTGCTGTTCGCCGCGGTCGGGCGAGCAGCGGTCGGCGGCGCCTACTACGGGCCGTCGGGGCCGTTCGGCATGACCGGGCCGACCACCACGGTGTCGATCCCGGGTTCGGCGCGCAGCACGGACCTGGCACGCAGCCTGTGGGCGGTCGCCGAGGACCTGACGGGGACCTCGCTGCCCGCCTGACGCGCGGCGCGGGCTTGCGCTTCGCACGGTGCGAGCTCCGCACGGTGCGAGCTCCGCACCGTGCGCGGTTCGCACCCCGTGCGCCCTTGCCGGCGTCGTGCGAGGTTGTTGCCCCGCACCACGCCACCAACCTCGCACCGGCTCACCGGCTCACCGGCCCACCGGACTGGAGGAGCGGTGCGGGGCCGCCACGCTCCTCCAGTCCGCACCGTGCGGGGTTCGCACCCCGTGCGCCCCTGCCAGCGTCGTGCGAGGTTGTTGCCCCGCACCACGCCACCAACCTCGCACCGGCCCACCGGCCCACCGGCCCACCGGCCCACCGGCCCACCGGACGGGAGGAGCGGTGCGGGGCCGCCACGCGCCTCCAGTCCGCACCGTGCGGGGTTCGCACCCCGTGCGCCCTTGCCGGCGTCGTGCGGTGTTGTTTCCCCGCACCACGCCACCAACCTCGCACGGACGACGAACGGCGCACCGTGCACACCGACCACGCGGGCGTGCCCCGGGTCAGAACCGCACGTGGTCGCGCGCGAAGGCCGATGCGACCGCCGTCTCGATCGCCTGCTGCCCCTCGACCGTCGGGTGCACGTCGTCCGACTGCATCCAGGTCGGGTGTCCGCGGAGCGGTTCGCCGATGTCGACGTACTGCCCGCCATCGCGCCCGATCGCCTTGCGCAGTGCCTTGGAGATGACGGCGAGCTGGGCCGGGGGCGCGTCCTGGTCCCAGATCGCGCTCAGGCCGATGAGCTTCGCACCCGGCAGCCGGCGGTGCACGTCGGCGACCACCTGGTTCGTGGCACTGCGGATCTCGGCGTCGTCCATGCCGAGGTCGTTCGAGCTCGCCTGCACGAACACGACCTGCGGCCGGAGCTCCACCGCGCGCTTGACCAGGGTCGGGTAGGCGCTCGCACAGTCGTCGTCGTCACCGAGCGCTGCCACGCCCGCACCGTCGCACGACAGGTTGGTGAGCGCCCAGTGGTGCTCGTCGGCCAGCATCGCGGGCCAGGCCTGCGACTCGAGGAGTCCGTGCCCGCCGCTGATCGAGTCGCCCACGACGACGACCCGCACGTGCGCGGCGTGGTCCCACGGCCGCGAGGTGGACGATGCGGTCGGCGTCCGCTGGGCCGCGACGGAGGAGTCCTCGGCGCAGGCGCCCAGCGCGAGGACGGCAGCCGTGGCCAGCAGGGCGGCCAGCAGGGTACGTGGTCGGGTCGTCACGTCCGGGGACGGTACGCGCGCTGGGCATCGCCGGAGCGGCGGGGGCGTACCCCGTCCGCTTCCGGTGCGCACAGGCACCGGGAGGGAGGCCCGGCTCGGCCCCGGTACGGAGCCGCGCTGCGCTGCGCCGCGCTGCGGGCGGATCGCACCCCCGTGCGGACGTCGCGCCCGCAGGCAACGGGGCGCGATGTCCGTCAGGGGGTGCGACGCCGCGCGCGACGTCAGGCGCGGTGGAGCTCGACGGCGCTGGTGATGTCGCCCGGGTCGGTCAGGCGGGCGTGCTGCAGCACCGTCCGCCCCGGCCCCACCGCCGCGGCGACGATCGACAGGGTCGCGAAGTGCCCCTCGGGCTCGACGGAGTCCCGCAGGATCGCGTCCGCGTCGTCGGCGGGCAGCGCTGCCGACGCCGCGAGCACGCCGAACCACGGGCTCCACCCGTCGCCGGCGTCCGTCCCCGCGTCCGCCGCCCGGAGCTCGTCGAACGGTGCCAGTGCCGGCGGGCCGCTCGGGGCGTCGACCTCGCGGAAGGCCCCCAGCCAGCGGCCGATGCGCGGCGCGGCCGGGTCGTCGGGCTCACCGTGCGTGACCATGTGCACGCCGGGTCCGAGCTCGGTCGTGCGGACACGGGCACCGTCCCACGTGACGACCGAAGCACCCGTGGCCGTCGCCCGCACGAGGTTGAACGCGCGCGTGGTCGGCACGGTGTCGTCGTGGCCGGGCATCGCCCCCTGCAGGGCGTCGAGCGGCAGGACCCCGCGCGTCGTCCAGGTGCCGTCGGACGAGGGCACGTCCTCCCAGCGGTTCAACACGACGGCGAGCCCGGCCTGGTCCGACGCAGCCAGCCAGGCACCACCCGCCTCGCGGTCGCGGACGCCGCGGAGGGACGGGTCGCGCTCGGGCCACCACGCCGCCGGCGGGTCCCACGGACGGTCCGGCGACTCGTCCCGCATCGCGAGCATGGTGACGGGCCACGCGGAGCCGGGATCGACGCGGACGACGACGGTGCACATGCGCACGATCCTCGCACGGCAGCCGGGGCTCAACCGTCCCAGGCCGAACCGGCGGACCCGGCACACATGCGCTCGATCCTCGCACGGCAGC
>NZ_LMPO01000001.1:294728-345275 GCF_001424385.1 Curtobacterium sp. Leaf183
CCCTCCCACGGGCCCCGGGTAGCGTGGCCACCGTGAACGCAGCACGGAGGACCATCGTCGTCGGCATCACCGGGGGCATCGCGGCCTACAAGGCGGTGCAGGTCATCCGCGGCTTCGTGAAGGCCGACCACGACGTGCACGTCGTCCCGACCGAGGGCGCCCTGCGCTTCGTCGGACTGCCCACCCTCGAGGCCCTGAGCCGGAACCCCGTCACGACGAGCGTGTTCGAGGACGTCGCCGAGGTCCGCCACGTGGCACTCGGCCGCCGTGCGGACCTGGTGGTGGTCGCCCCCGCCACCGCCGACTCGCTCGCCCGGATGGCCGCGGGGCTGGCCGGGGACCTGCTCGGAACGACGCTCCTGGCGACCGAGGCCCCGGTCGTCGTGGCACCGGCCATGCACCCGCAGATGTGGGAGCACCCCGCGACCCGCGCGAACATCGCGACGCTGCGCAGCCGCGGGGTGCACGTCGTCGGCCCGGAGGTCGGTGCACTCACCGGTGACGACGCCGGCATCGGTCGCATGTCGGAACCGGAGGACATCCTGGCGGCGGCCCTGGCCGTGCTGGCCGAGACCACCGGCGTGGGCCGACCCGACGGAGCCGAACCGGGCCTCCAGTCCGCGACCGCCGGCAGCACCGGCGCCCGCGGGGAGCAGGGCGACCTGGCGGGCGTGCGCGTCGTCGTCAGCGCGGGTGGGACCCGCGAACCGTTCGACCCGGTCCGCTTCGTCGGCAACCGCTCGAGCGGACGGCAGGGCGTCGCCATCGCCACCGCCGCCGCGTCCCGCGGTGCGGACGTCATCCTGGTCGCGGCCAACGTCGACGGCAGCCTGACCGCAGGACTCGACGCGCACGTCGTCCCCGTCGGCTCCGCCCTCGAGCTCGCAGACGCCGTGCACGCCGCCGCCGCCGACGCGGACGTCGTGGTGATGACCGCGGCGGTCGCGGACTACCGACCGGCCGAGGTCCGGTCCGAGAAGCTCAAGAAGGACGCACAGGGCGAGCGCATGTCGCTCGAGCTGGTGCGGAACCCGGACGTCCTGGCCGACCTGGTGGCGAACCGCCGGACCGGTCAGATCATCGTCGGGTTCGCCGCCGAGACGGAACCCGACCGCGACGCGCGCCTCGAGCTCGGTCGCGCGAAGATCGCCCGGAAGCCGGCGGACATGCTCGTGCTGAACCGGGTCGGGTGGTCCGAGGGCTTCGAGCGCGAGGAGAACGCCATCGAGGTGCTCGTCCCCGGTGGCGAGGTCATCCGGGCGGCATCCGGCACGAAGGCCGAGGTGGCCGCCGCGGTCCTCGACCTGGTCGCGACCGCGCTGACCTGATCGCCCTGACCTGATCACCCTGACCTGGTCGCTCCGGGCTCGGTCCCCCGCCGCAGGATCCTGGGTCGCTTCTGGGAGCACCCACCGACCGGCGGGCCACGATGGGGCCATGGGACGACGCTCCGCACGCGCCAGACGCGCCACCAGGACCGCGGGCGCGCTCGCGGTCCTCCTGGGCGGCGCCGGCGTCACGCACTTCCTCCGCCCGCGCGGCTACGACCGCATCGTGCCGGCCGGCCTGCCGCCCCGGACCACGACGCTCCTCTCCGGAGCCGCCGAGCTCGGCATCGCGACGGGTCTGCTGATCCCGGCCACCCGCCGCGCGTCCGGGATGGCCGCGGCCGCGCTCTTCCTGGCCGTCTTCCCCGCGAACGTCACGATGGCCAAGGGCATGCTGGACAGCCCGCGGTCGACCCGGGCGATGCGGCTCGTCTCGGTGGTGCGCCTCCCCCTGCAGGCGCCGCTGGTCCTGTGGGCACTGCGCGTCGGTCGGCACGCGCCGCGACGATGACCCCGACGGCGCGCGAGCGGGCGTCCGTCCCCCTGGTGCACCGCGCGGTCACGGTGCACGCGTGGGAGGACGTCGTCTTCGCGCACTGGCGGCACGACCCGGCGTCGCTGGCGCAGCTCGTGCCGCGAGGCACACGCCCCGACGTCGTCGACGGCAGCGCGTGGGCCGGCCTGACGTCGTACGTGTTCCGCGACACCCGGGTCCCGCCGTTCCCGCCGTCGCGGCGAATCGGCTCGATGACCGAGGTCACGATCGAGATCCTGACGATCGACGACCGCGGTCGACGCGGTGTGGTCTACCGGACCGTCGACACCGCCAACGTGCCCGCCATCGTGGCAGCACACGCGCTCCTCGGTGTGCCGTACACGTTCGCACACGCGCGTGGCAGGCGCCGCGGGGACGCGCTGCGCTACCGCTCCGTGCGGCACCCGGAACGCTCCGGGGGCCCGCTCGGTCGTCTGCGCGTCCTGCGCGGACCGACGGGAGGCGCGGTCCAGCCCCGCCACGCCGCTGCGGTCCGGGTCGTGGCCGGTGCGGTCGACGACACCCCGCTGGCGACGGAGCTCACGACCCGGTCCGGGATCCACGCGCGGCACTTGGCGCAGACCGTGTTCTGGCAGCGTCAGCACCCGCCGCTGACACTCCGGCAGGCGCGGTTGGAACGGCTCGAGGGCGACTTGCCCGACGCTGTCGGGATGTCGGGGCTGTTCGACCGGGCACCGGACTCGCTCCTGGTGCTCGACGGCACGACGGTGCGGTACGCGTGGGGGGACGTGGTCCGGTGAGTACGCACCCCGACCTCGACCGGTTCGAGCGCGCCCAGGACGGTGTGCACGAGATCGCGCTGGCCGAACTGCGCCGGGGACGCAAGGACACGCACTGGATGTGGTTCGTGTTCCCGCAGCTCGCCGGGCTCGGGCACAGCGCGACGGCCGTGCGGTACGGCATCAGCGGTGCCGCGGAGGCACGCGCCTACCTGGCGCACCCCGTGCTCGGACCGCGGCTGCTCGAGGTCGCCGACGCCGCAGCGACCAGCCGGGCGCGCTCGGTGGACGCGCTCATGGGCGGCATCGACGCCGTCAAGCTCCGGTCCTCGATGACGCTGTTCGCCGCGGTGGCCGACGATCCCGCCCCGTTCCGTGCCGTGCTGGACCGCTGGTGGGCCGGCGAGGACGACGCGGTGACCCTGGGGCGACTGCGGGACACTGACACACCCTGAACCGAGCGGAACACCGTTCGTATGTCAGGTATCGTCGGCCGTGCATCCGCACACCGACCAGCGTCGGCCGACGGAACCCGAACCGAAGGAAACGACATGCCGGTCCCCAGCAGTGCCCCGACCGAACACCAGCTGCTCCGCGACACCGTCCGTCAGAAGATCCACGCCGCGATCATGGACGGCACGCTCGAACCCGGTGAGCGTCTCAACGACGACGAGCTCATCGCCTGGCTCGGCGTCTCCCGCACCCCCATCCGCGAAGCGCTCAGCCAGCTCGCCCGGGCCGGGCTCATCGAGATGGCGCCGAACCGGTACACCCGGATCACCACACCCAAGCCGGACGAGGTCATCGAGGCGCTGCAGACACTCGGCGTGCTGTTCGGCGGGGTCGTCCGGCTCGCGGTCCCCCGGCTCGGGGCCAGCGCACGCAAGAAGGTCCTGGCGGCGCTCGACCGCACGATCGCCGAGCTCGAGGCGCACGACGTCCGCGCCGTCAACACCGACGCGCTCGGCGTGTTCGCCCTGTACGTCGCCGAGTGCGGCAACGAGAACCTGCGACGGGTGTGCACGGACACGATGGACGGGCTCGCGTTCCGGTTGCGCCTGCCGAACCTCGACGAACTGGTGGACTGGGACCGGATGACCGCCGACTTCAAGCGGCTGCGCAGCGCCACGGAGAACGGCGACAACGTCGAGGCCGAGCTCGCCACCGAGGCGATCCACCAGCTCCCCGGGGAGAAGCACTGACACCGTTCCTGCGGAGACGTACAGGGAACCCCGTCCCGACCGAGCCGGTAGCATCGGCTCGACCACCGCACGACCCCCTGGAGCACCCGATGAGGCAGCACAACTCGGACCACCCGATGGGGCAGACCGACCGCACCGAGATCGCCGCACGCCTGGCCGGGGCGGTCGGACGGATCAACCGGCGCGCACGCTCCGACTCGGCGTCGCTCGGGTACGGGATCGTCTCCGCCCTGGCGACGATCCAGCGCGAAGGACCGCTCCGTCCGGGCGACCTGTCGCGACTCGAGGTGGTCACGAAGCCCACGATGACCCGCATCCTGACGGAGCTCGAGCAGCGCGGGCTCATCGCTCGCGAGGCCGACCCGACCGATGGTCGAGCGTTCAAGGTGAGCATCACCGACGCCGGCGTCACCGCGGTCGAGGACGCCCGGTCGCAGCGCACCGGGATCGTCGCCGAGCTCATCCACGACCTGCCCGCCAGCGACCTCGACGCGATCGCCGGTGCCCTCGACGCGCTGGAGCGCGTTGCACAGGGCCAAGGCGTCCAGCAGGAGCCCAGCTCGGAGCGCTGAGCACCCCCCTGAGGCATCGCGCCAACCGGGTGGACGGACCGTTCTGCCAGTCGCTGTTGACGGTTCGCCCAGGGTCGTCGTCCAGGGTGGCCGTTTCCGTCATCGCGGCGGCCGCCCCACACGGCCGCCCGGCGGACGGACGGGCCCCCACAGCACCGTCCGGACTCCCCCACCGGCGGGTCCCTGCTGCGCTGCGACGATGCGGTGCGCACGGCCGACCCGCCCGACACCCGGAAACGATGCCAGGACTGCACCCCCACGCCCCGACGCCCATCCCCACCGACCCGGTCCCGACGACCCGGCGCGCTGCGCTCGACAGCCCGTCGCGCCGGATCCGCCGCGCGCTCCGCAAGCGCGGCGTGCTGCTCGCGAGCGGCGCCGCCGTGCTCGTCGTCGCCGGTGGCGCACTGACCGTCGGCTCCCAGCCGGCGATCGGCGAGGCCATCGGCATGCCCACGGCCTCCGCAGCGCCCGCGCTGAGCGGGACCGCGCTCGACCGCGCCCAGGCGGCCGCGACGATCACGACCGCGAAGACCGTGGTCGCCGACGCGAACGACAAGACCGACACCGCCTCCCTGGAACGACGGATCAGCGCACTGTCCGACTACCGGCAGCTGTCCGGGGCGGCCATCAGCGACCGCATCCAGTCAACCGTCGACACCGCGCAGGACGTCGCCCAGGCGAGTGCCGACCAGGACCGGCGCGACGCGGCCGACGCGGCCGCCGCAGCACGGGCCGCCGAGGCCGCAGCAGCGGCGAAGGCCGAGGCGGACGCCGCAGCCGCGGCCGCCGCCCAGGCCGCCGCCGCCCAGGCCGCCGCGAACACCCCAGCTGGGGCGAAGTCGACCGCGGCCTCGCTCGCCTCGTCGCAGTACGGCTGGGGGTCCGACCAGTTCCAGTGCCTGGACAGCCTCTGGACGAAGGAGTCGGGTTGGGACTACCAGGCGTACAACCCGTCCGGCGCGACCGGCATCCCGCAGGCGCTGCCCGGCTCGAAGATGTCGACCGTCGCCGCCGACTGGCAGACAAACGCCACGACCCAGGTCACCTGGGGGCTGCGGTACATCAAGGACGCGTACGGCACCCCGTGCGCAGCCTGGAGCCACTCGCAGGCGACGAACTTCTACTGAGCAGGCACCGTCTGAGCGACACGTCGACCGGCCCCGGGTTCCGCCCGGGGCCGGTCCTCGTGTAGGCATGCACGGTGACGACGATCGGACTGCGCCGGATGCGGCCTCGCGACCCCGCCGAGGGGCACCGCGCCGCCAGCCCGCTCGAGCTGCTCTTCGACCTGGTCTTCGTCGTCGCCGTGGGCTTCGCCGCGTCGAACCTGCACGAGATCGAGGCGGAGGGACACGTCAGCTCGGCGATCCTGTCGTTCGCGTTCGTGTTCTTCGCCATCTGGTGGGCGTGGATCAACTTCACCTGGTTCGCGACGTCCTTCGACACGGACGACTGGCTGTACCGCGTGGCGACCTTCGTGCAGATGGCCGGGGTGCTCGTCCTGGCCGCCGGGGTCGGGCCCGCGATGCACGGCGAGGCGCCGGTGGTCGTGGTCATCGGCTACGTGGTGATGCGGCTCGCGCTCGTCGCACAGTGGGTCCGCGCCGGGGTGTCCGCTCCGCAGTACCGGTCGACGGCGACGCGGTACGTCGTCGGCGTCGTCGTCGTGCAGGCGCTCTGGGTCGCGCTGCTGGCGGTCCCGCACGCCGCAGCGCCGGCCGTGATCCCGTTCCTCGTGCTGTTCGAGCTGCTGGTGCCGGTCTGGGCGGAGTCCAGCTCCGAGACGACGCCGTGGCACACTCGCCACATCGCCGAGCGCTACTCGCTCTTCACGCTCATCGTCCTCGGTGAGGGACTGGTGGCCTCGGCGAACGCCGTCATCGACGGCCTGCGGCACGCGGAGCACCTCGGACCGCTGCTCACCCTGGCCGGCGGCGGACTCGTGGTCGTCGCCGGGCTCTGGTGGATCTACTTCGCCCGCGAGCAGCACGAGCACATCCGGGGGCTGCCGAGCGCCCTGGTCTTCGGCTACGGCCACTACGTGGTCTTCGCCGCGGCAGCCGCACTCCCCGCGGGCATCGAGGTCGCCGTCAGTGCCGACGCCGGCGAGGCGGACCTGACCCGGGCCTCCGTCGCGGCGACCATCGCGGTGCCGGTCGCGCTCTTCGTCGCGGCGGTGTGGGCGCTCGCGCTCCGACCGACCCTGGCGCCCCGGTGGAACGTGACCGTCGTCGCACTCGTCCTGGTGGTGCTGGCGAGCATCGCGGTCCCCACCGCGTCACTGGTGGTGACCGCGCTCGCGGTCGCCGCGATCGTGGTGGTCCTGGAGGTCGCGGAGCGCAGCCCGGTCGACTGACGGACGGTCTGCGGTCGCGTCAGCCGACGCGTGCGACGCGCACGTCGACCCGGGACAGCGTGTGGCCGGCAGCCGTCGCGGCGGCGAGCGCCGCGTCGTGCACGGCACGTGCGACCTGCGGTGCCGGGGCGAAGCCGTCCGTGCCGATGACGACGCGCAGGACGTCGCCGTCGACCACGACACGCGGCGGGTTCCCGGTCGCCGAGATGCGCTGCACCGCCGTGACGGCGCTGTGCAGGGTCGGCTTGGCGCGGTACAGCTCGGCGACCCCCGGGACCTCGAGGACCGCGGCCTCGACGGCGTCGACCGTGTCGACGGACCAGGTCTCGTTCGTCTGCGGCGCGTCGTCGGTGTGGCTGGGGTCGCTCATCCTCGGGCCTCCTCGGTGGTGTCGGTCTCGGTGTCGCGGTCGGGGTCGGTCGTGTCGACGTCCACCGCCGCCGGGTCGGCGTGCGCCTCCTCGGCGTCGCGTCCGACGAGCAGGTCACGGACGACGACGTCGACCGCCTCGACCACCAGGTCGGTCTGTTCGCGGAGCGTCTGGTCGACCGCGGTCCGGACCAGGTCCGCCGTCGCCGGGATCGACGGGCCCGCCACGATCGCGACCTCGACCGAGACGCGGACCGGCGCGAGCAGCTGCGTCACGTCGCCCTCGATGGCGCAGCGGGCGACGACGATGCCGGGGACCGAGTCACCGGCACGCCGGACCAGTGACCGGATCGCACCCTCGGTCATCACCGGACGCTCGGTCGCCGACGACGACCGGAGCGGGACGTCGCGGCCGGAGCGGGCCTCGATCGAGATGTTCGCCAGGACACCGCCGATCCAGGACTCGTCGGCCGGGGCCTCGGAGCGGGCGGCGTTCTCGAGCGAGCCGAGCGAGGCGTGACGCAGGCGGATGATCGCCGCCAGGGCGTTCTGACACGCGGGCGAGTCGTCGATGCTCGGGACGGGTGGCTGCATGCCGGCGTCGAGGTAGTCGGCGAGTTCGTCGATCGAGTGACCGTCGAGGTCGTCGGGTTCGAGGGACGCGAGTGCAGCACTGTCGGGCAGTTCGTTCATCGCCAGCCCTCCATCAGACTGATCATGTTCTTTCTGGCGCGGGACAACAGTCCGCGCACGGTGGAGACGGGCACGCCGAGGTCTTCGGCGATCTCCTCGTACGAGGAACCCAGGAGTTCCTTCATGAGCCAGCACCGTCGCTGCGCCTCGGGAAGGGACTCGAGGGCCAGCTCGACGGCGTGCTCGCGGTCGTGGGCCTCGGCGACGCGTTCGGGAGCTCCGTCGGCAGGAGCGGCGACCTCGATCTCGGTGACGTCGTCGTGGTCGCGTCGTGCCCGGATGCGGTCGAGGCACTTGCGACTGAGGATGCGCATCAGCCACGCCTTCACGTGCGACCGGTCCTCGAGCGAGTCCAGCCGGTCCCACGCGGTGATGAAGGTCTCCTGCACGACGTCGTCGAGCTCGTCGGTCGACCCCAGGGTGCGGCGCGCGTAGGCACGCAGCAGCGGGGTGTGCCGGCGGATCAGGACCTCGAAGGCCCGGACGTCACCGTCGGTCGACCGTCCGGCGAGGACGCCGTCGTCGAGGTCGACGAGTGCCGTCCGGGGTGGCTGGTGGTGCACGGTTGGTTCTCCAGGTCGCGAGTGCGGGCTCGGTGTCAGGAGACGCGCGACTCCGTCTCGTCGGCGTCCTCCTCGGGCATGTGCACATCCTGCACCGTCACGTTGACCTCGGCGACCGCCATGCCGACGATCTGCTCGAGTGCGCGGGCGATCGACGAACGCACGTCGTCGGCGAGGCGCTGCAGCGGCACGGGGTACTCGGCGACGATCACGACGTCGGCGGCGACCTGCTTCTCGCCGACCTCGACCGAGATGCCCTGGCCGTGGTCGCGCTGCCCGATCGCGTCGCGGACGGCGCCGATCGCACGGGCGGCTCCGCCACCGATGGCGTACACGCCGGGGACCTCGCGCGCGGCGATGCCGGCGACCTTCTCGACGACGGCGTCCTCGATGACGGTGCGGCCGGTGGTGTTCGTGGAGTTCGTCATGGTGTGCTCCTGCTTCGTTCGTGGGGACGCGGCGACTGCCGGGTCCACCCATGTGACGGTGGTCGGGAGCGGAACGTCACAGGCGCCAGCGAACTGCCAGGTTCCGCTCGGCGGCCTCCGTGGGGCAGGCTGGGTGCATGTCGCTCGTCACCGCCGTCTGCCGCGTCGACCGCCTGCTGCCCGACCGCGGCACGATCGGGGTCACCGCGATCGACAAGCGTCCGGTCGACGGCCCGGTCCGTGTCCGTCCGCTCGGGCTGCACGCCGACGTGCAGGCCGACCGCAAGCACCACGGCGGCGAGGACCAGGCCGTCTACGCGTACGCCGACGAGGACGCCGCCGTCTTCGCCGCGATGCTCGACCGGCCGATCGCACCCGGACTGTTCGGCGAGAACCTCCGCACGAGCGGCATCGACGTCACCGGAGCGGTCACCGGGGAGCGCTGGCGGGTCGGCGACACCCTCGTGCTCGAGGTCACGATCCCGCGCATCCCGTGCGGCACCTTCGCCCGACGGATGGACGTCGACAAGTGGGTCAAGCGGTTCGCTGCGGAGGGCCGCCCCGGCGCCTACCTGCGCGTCGTGAAGTCCGGGCCGGTCGCCGCTGGTGACCCCGTCGTGGTCGTCGACCGTCCCGAGCACGGTGTCACGATCGGTGAGCTCTTCTCCGGGGTGACGCCGGAACGCGCCCAGGCGGTGCTCGACGAGGCCGATGGGCGGGCGCTCGCGCCGAAGGTGCTGCGTGAGGTCACGAAGGCGCTCGCCCGACGCTCGGCGGACGTCACCCCCGCAGGCTGAACCGCGCGACCTCGACCACGTCGTCGTCGGCCAGTCCGGGGTAGTGCCCGCGGAGCCCGTCCCGCAGTGCCGCCACCGACCCGACGTTCTCGTCGCGGGCGTCCTGGTCGTCGATCTCCGCGACGCGCTTGCGGGTCACCGACGTGACCACTGCGGGGACGGCGTCGAAGGCCTCGGCGTGCTCGTCCTCGAACGCGAACGTCGTGGGTCCGGCACCCTGCGGGTCGTCGAACCGGATCGTCGCGGTCTTCCGCCCCGCCAGCACGGCGTCGCGGTACCGGCCCGCGAACCGGACGACCCGTTGTGCCGGCGCGTCCGGCCAGCGGTACGACCGCGGCAGCAGGCTGCGCACCGGGACGCTCTCCGGCTCCGCGCCGATGCCGGGGACCAGCACGAGGGCCTGCGGGTGCAGGTCGAGCAGGACCTGGCGGCACCGGCCGCACGGGGCGAGGACGCCGCGCCCGCCGTCCCCGACCGCGACGATCGACATCACCGGGTCGTCCGACACGGCTGCGGCCGCGCCGAGCACGGCCAGTTCGGCGCAGGGGCCGCCGGTGAAGTGGAACACGTTCGCTGCGACGTGCACTCGGCCGGAGAGGTCCATCGCCGCAGCCGCCACCGTGTGGGTCGCGTCGCCCGCACGGCTCCCGCCGAGTCGGGCCGCGGCGGTCGTCGCCGCGTCGAGGATGATCGAGTCGGTGCGCCACAGCATGGGCCCAGCCTGCCAGGTGTCAGCGGCGGACCAGGCGTCCCGGTCGCGGTCAGTCGTCGCGCCCGCGGTTCGGGTCCAGCGGGCGCTTCGCTCGCGGGAGCCCGGCGACGACCAGGTCGTACGCGTTCGCCACCAGGTCCTCGACGAGGGTCTCATCGATGCCGTCCCCGGGCGCCAGTGTGATCCAGTGCCGCTTGTTCATGTGCCACCCGGGCGTGATCTCGTCGTGGTCCCGCACCAGGGCAGCGCCGTGCGGCGGCGCACACTTCAGGTTGACGATCGGCACGCCCCGCAGCTCCGAGGTCATCACGAACATCTTGCCGACGACCTTGTAGACGAACGCGCCCTCGCCGAAGGGCTGTGTCTCCTCGACCGCCGGCAGGCCCGTCGCCGTGCGGACCGCGATCTCGTGCAGCGCTGCTCCGTCCATCGCCCCAGCATGCCCGAAGCCCCGGACAGGGGGTCTCGGGCACCGCGGACCGATGCGTACGATCAACCGTCACGTGTCCGACGTGACGGGGAACGACCCCTGGGGGGACCATGCGCATCATCACGTCGATCGGCGTCACCGCCACCGCCCTGGCACTCGCCGCGACGGTCAGTCTCGGCACGGCCACGCCAGCCGAGGCCGCCGCGACCGTCTACAAGAACTGCGACGCGGTCCACAAGGTGTACTCCGGCGGCATCGCAAAGAAGTCGGTCACGCAGAACCGGGTCACCACGAAGGGCAAGGTCACGTACCGCGCGCTGCAGGGGACCGTGAAGAAGGACGACGCGCTCTACGCCGCGAACAAGAAGTCCGACGCCGACGGCGACGGGATCGCCTGCGAGATCAGCTGACCCCGACGGTCACAGCGCCGGGACGCCCTCGCCGCCGGAGCGTGGACGGGCGGTTCCGGCGACACCGGTGACGACCGACCCGGCCGGGACGTCCTTGGTGACGACCGTGTTCGCGCCGACGACCGAGTCCGCACCGACCGTGATCGCCCCGATCAGCGACGAGCCGGCACCGAGCACGACCCGGTCCCCCACGGTCGGGTGCCGCTGGGCGCCCGGTCCGTGCGCCCCGCCGCGTCCGCCCAGCGTCACGCCGTGGAACATCAGGACGTCGTCCCCGACCACCGCGGTCTCGCCGATCACGACGCCCATGCCGTGGTCGATGAAGAACCGTCGTCCGATGCGGGCGCCCGGGTGGATCTCGATCCCGGTCAGGGCGCGAGCGGTCTGCGCGACGACCCGGGCCGCGAAGCGGGACCCGGGCAGGTCACGGGCGATCCAGAGCCGATGTGCCACCCGGTGCGCCCAGATGGCGTGCAACCCGGAGTAGACCACCGCGTTCTCGAGGTCACCGCGGGCAGCGGGATCTCCTCGGCGTGCTGCGGCGAGGTCCTCTCGCACCGTCCGCAGCACGCCGTGACGGCGATGGGTCACGCAGTGAGTCCCTCGAAGAGCACCGTCGACAGGTACCGCTCGCCGGTGTCGCAGACGATCGCGACGATGCGCTTGCCGGCGTTCTCGGGCCGGGCGGCGATCTCGATCGCGGCGTGGATGATCGCGCCGGAGGAGATCCCCGCCAGGATGCCCTCGTCCGTCGCGAGCGCACGGGCGACCCGCAGCGCGTCGTCGAGCTCGACGTCGAAGACCTCGTCGATCACGGAGCGGTCGAGCACTTCGGGGATGAAGTTCGCACCGATGCCCGCGATCTTGTGCGGCCCCGCCTTGCCCTCGGTCAACAGGGGCGAGTCCTTCGGCTCGACCGCGACGATCTGCACGCCGGGAACGCGCTCCTTGAGGACCTGGCCCACACCGGTGATGGTCCCGCCGGTGCCGACGCCCGCGATGAACACGTCGACGTGCTCCTCGGTGTCGCGGAGGATCTCCTCGGCCGTCGTGCGACGGTGGATCGCGGCGTTCGCGGCCGTCTCGAACTGGTGCGCCAGGATCGCGCCGGGCGTCTCGTCGACGATGGCGGCGGCTCGTGACACAGCTCCCTGCATGCCCTCGCCACCCGGGGTCAGGACGATCTCGGCACCGTAGGCACGCATCACGGCGCGACGCTCGACGCTCATCGTCTCGGGCATCGTGACGATGACCCGGTACCCGCGAGCGGCTCCGACGAGTGCGAGCGCGATGCCCGTGTTGCCGGACGAGCCCTCGACGATCGTGCCGCCGGGCTTGAGGTCGCCGGACTGCTCGGCAGCGTCGATGATCGCGACGCCGAGACGGTCCTTCACGCTGGCACCGGGGTTGTAGAACTCGAGCTTCGCCAGGATCTCGGCGCCGCCCTCGACGGGGAGTCGGTTCAGCCGCACGAGCGGGGTGTTGCCGAAGGCCTGCGAGATGTTGTCGTAGATGGTGCCGGTCATCCGTTCCGTCCTCACGTTCGGTCGCCCGCGGTCCGACGTGGAGGCGCGGCGTGCGCTGCGATCCTAGCCACCGGACCCGACGTGGCCCTGTCGATGACGCGAGCGGCTCGCGGGAGCCGCACCGGCCTGCGGTCCGTCAGCCGACGCTCGCGTCGAGTGCGCGCCGTAGGTCGGCTTCGGACGGCAGCGCTCGCTGCAGTTCGGGCGGGAGGAGGTCGTAGCGGGCGACGCCGACGGGCGCCGCGGATGAGCCGAGTGCGTACCGGACCACGGCGTCGCTCTTGCCCGTCACCAGCAGCAGTCCCACGGTCTCGGCGTGTGTCGAGAGCCGCATGCGGTCGTCCACGACGGTGACGTAGAACGAGAGCTGTGTCCCCAGGGCAATTGGTCAACAGCCTGTTGACCTCATGACGATTCTTCAGGCCACAGCTGCGAGCTGCCGCATGTACTTCAGGTTCGTCGCCGAGAACCCCTTCACGTCCGGGAAGGCCCGACGGAGATCGCCCGCCAGGCGGGGCAGCACACCGCTCCCCCAACGCCCACGAGCCGACCGTTCGAGCAAGACGGAACCGATGGACCAGTAGAGGTGGATGAGTTGCGCGTTCGCGGCGAGTTGCACACGGCTCCGCGCGGCGCGGACCCTCGTGCTGATGAGCTCGAGCGTCTCGCCGTAGTCAGTCGGCAGGGGGTGATCGTCGGCCATCGTCCGAGCCTGCCCCGCGCAGCCGACGAGGACTGCATCGCCGGTATGCACGTCAGGCGCGATCACGATCGTCCCGCCGCGGGCACGATCCGCCCGACGCGAGTACCCTGCGCGGGAACGACGAGGAGGTCACCATGCCCTGGACAGCACACCCCGACGCCGCTCCGCCGGTGGTCGACCGCAGCGCGTTCGACCAGGCGCTCGCGGAACAGGTCGACGCCGAGAAGGAAGTCACCCGGCACGGCGACCGCGTGTCGGCCGCACGGCGCCGGCTGCCGATGGTCCGGGTCGAGGACTACGCGTTCACCGGACCCGACGGCCCCGTCCACCTGTCCGAGCTCTTCGGCGACCGCTACCTGCTGCTCGTGCAGAACGTGATGTTCGCCCCGAACTGGGACGAAGGGTGCCCGAGCTGCACCTGGGCGGTCGACAACCTCCCCGCGGACATGGGCCGCGTGGAGGACGAGGGCATCGCCTTCGCGATGATCTCGCAGGCACCGATCGAGAAGCTCGACTCCTGGAAACGTGCGCGCGGGTGGCCGCACACCTGGGTGTCCTCGGGCGCGACCAGCTACCACGACGACTGGGGCTGGACGGTCCAGGACGACGACGGAGCGGACTTCCCCCTGCCCGGGTACTCGTACTACCTGCTGCGGGACGGCGTGCCGTACCTGACGTACGCGACGAGTGCCCGCGGGACCGAGGCGATCCTGCCGGTGGCGCACATCATGGACCGCACGGTGTACGGCCGGCAGCAGGACTGGGAGGACAGCCCCGCGGGGTGGCCGCAGTACCCGACCTACGGCTGACCACCGGCACCGACCCCCCGGCGAGCCGACCCCGTCGCCACGCGCTACCGGACGAACGCCGTGCGCGCGAAGCGCTCGTCCGTCGCCTCGAGCACGCGCAGGACGTTGCCGCCGGCGAGTGCCTCGAGGTCGGTCGCACCCCATCCGCGCCGCTCGAGCTCGGCCGCCAGCACGGGGTACCGCGACACGTCGCGCAGGTCCGGGGGCAGCACCGGCGTTCCGTCGTAGTCCCCACCGAGGCCGATGTGCCGGACGCCGGCGACGTCCCGCGCGTGCTCGACGTGGTCCGCGACGTCGGACACCGTCACGAGCGGACCGTCGCCGACCGATCCCGCTGCCTCCCAGTCCGCCCACGCCCGTGAGACGAACTTCGGGACGAACGTGACCATCACCACGCCGCCGTTGTCGGCCAGCCGGGCGAGCACGTCGTCGGGGACGTTCCGCGGGTGGTCGTTGCGGGCGATCGTCGACGAGTGGCTGAAGACCACCGGACTGGTCGCGACGTCGAGGGTGTCGCGCATGGTCGCCGGCGCCGTGTGGGACAGGTCCACGAGCATGCCGATGCGCTCCATCTCGGCGACGACCTGCCGCCCCCGGTCGGTCAGACCCCCGTGGGCCCGATCCCCCGTCGCCGAGTCCGCCCACGGGGTGTCGTCGTTGTGCGTCAGCGTCATGTAGCGCACCCCGAGCCGGGCGAAGTCGCGGAGCACGGCCAGGTCGTCACCGATCGAGTGCCCGCCCTCGGCGCCGAGCAGCGACGCGATCCGGCCGGCGCGCGTCGCGGCCCGGACCTCGGCGGCGGTGCGGGCGAGTGCGAGGTCGTCCGGGTACCGCTCGACCATCCGGTGCACGACGTCGATCTGCTGCAGCGTCGTGCGAACCGGTTCCGGGTCGTCGGCGGGCACGAACACCGACCAGAACTGCCCGACCACACCGCCCGCGCGGAGCTTCGGCAGGTCGGTGTGCAGGGAGTCCTGCTCGGTGTCGATGCCCTCGACGCCGGAGTCATGGGACTCGCGCCGTTCCCAGGGCAGGTCGTTGTGGCCGTCGATCACCGGGAAGGGAAGCGTCATGCCCTCGACGCTACAACGCGCCCGTCAGCGCCATGAGCCCCAGGCTCGAGCCGGTCACGACGAGCCACAGCACCAGCCCGAGCACGAGGGGGCGGAACCCCGCACGACGGAACCCGGCGATGTCCGTGGACAGGCCGATCGCGCTGAGGGCCACCGTGATCAGGAACGCCGCGACGGTCGAGATCGCCGGGTGGACCGGTCCGGGCAGGACGCCCGTGGAGTTCACGGCCGCGGCGATGACGAACCCGATCAGGAACCAGGGGACGAGTCGGGACACGCGACGGACGCCCCAGCGCTGCCGCGGCGTCGCGGACGCACCGGTGTCGCCGGCTGCGAGTCGCACGGCGGCTTCCTCGCGTCGGCCGACCAGCCACGCCAGCCCGAGCACGATCGGGATGATCATGAGCGTCCGGACGAGCTTCACGACGACGGCGAAGTTCGCCGCCTGGGTGCCGTAGGTGCTCGCCGCCGCCACGACCGAGGACGTGTCGTTCACGGCGGTCCCGGCGAACAGCCCGAACGCGTGCTGGCTCATCCCCAGCGCGTGGCCGACGACGGGGAAGACGATGACGGCCGCCACGTTGAACAGGAAGATCGTCGAGACGGCGTACGCGACCTCGACCGACACGGCGCCGATCACGGGCGTCACCGCGGCGATCGCCGACGCGCCGCAGATGCCGGTCCCGACACCGATGAGCGTGCGCAGGTTGCCGACGACGCCGAGCAGCCGGCCGACACCCCACGCCGCGAGCAGGCACACCACGAGGGTGCCGAGCATGACCGGCAGCGACTCGACGCCGACGCGGGCGACCTCGAGCAGCGACAGCTGCGCGCCGAGCAGCACCACGGCGAGCTGCAGCACGAACTTGCTGGCCGTCGTGATGCCCGGCTTGAGCGCGTCCGAGGGGCGACGCACCATCCCGATCACCGCACCGAGCACCACGCCGCTGACCGGCGCGCCGACGACGGGCAGGAACCGGCCGATGACCGTGGCGACCACGGCGATGCCGGTGGCGAGCGCGAGACCGGGTGCGAGCCTCCTGGCCGTTTCCGTCATCGATGTCACGGCACCATCCTGCCCTACGCCAGGATCGGACCATGACGGTTTCGTTCCGGGTCGTGACCGAGCTCGACGCCACCCCCGAGCGAGCCTTCGCGCTCTCGCTCGACATCGGCGCGCACGAGCAGTCGATGGCCGCCAGCGGCGAGCGTGCGGTGAGCGGCACGACGTCGGGCACCATCGGCCTGGGCGAGACGGTCACCTGGCGTGCGCGGCACCTCGGTGTGGTCTGGCGCATGACCTCACAGATCACCGCGTCGGAGGCGCCGCACCGGTTCGTCGACGAACAGGTGCGTGGACCGTTCGCCCGGTTCCACCACGAACACCGGTTCGAGCCGTCGGCCCGTGGTACGCGGATGGTCGACACCATCACCTTCCGCGCGCCCCTCGGGCCGCTCGGGCGCCTGGCCGAGGTCCTCGTGCTCGGGCGGTACATGCTGCACCTCATCCGGCAGCGGAACGCGTTCCTGGCTGAGCAGGCGCGCGCGCACTGAGCGCACCCGCGGTGCTCGGGGCACCGGCGTCCTCGGCCCGCACGACCGCGGGCGATCGGGGTACACGCGTGTGTCGGCATGCCGTACCCCCGGAACCCCCAAACGACCGGGATCCTGCAGAACACCCCCGATCAGGCGCACACTCGCCACACCGGAGATCACGTGCGTGTCATCGATGCCCACACTGTGCCTCTCCAGATCAGACAGGCGCCTCGAATGGCCACGTCCCGTTTCCTCCGCCCCACGCTGATCGCCGTCACCGGCATCGGACTCGCCGCAGCGATGGCCCTGGCCTCCGGTTCTGCAGCGTCAGCGGCCACGGTCATCTCGGGGCCGGTGGACCTCGGGACCGCCGCGACCTACGGCATCCTCGGCGCCAGCGCCGTCACGAACACCGGGCCGACGGTGGTGAACGGCGACCTCGGCGTCTCGCCGGAGTCGTCCATCACCGGGTTCGGGGGCGCGCCGAACGGCAGGGTGACCGGCACCACGCACCAGACGGACGCCGAAGCCGCCCAGGCGCAGCTGGACACCACGACCGCCTACAACGTGGCCGCGTCGCTCAGCCCCAAGCGGACCGGGCTCACCGAGCTGAACGGCCTGTCGTTGTCACCGGGGGTGTACTCCGGGCCCACGCTGCAGCTGGCGAACAACGGCGCGCTGACCCTGGCTGGCAGCGCCGACTCCGTGTGGGTGTTCCAGGCCGCCTCGACCCTGACCGTCGGGTCCGGCACCCGGATCACGATCACCGGTGGCGCGAGCTCGTGCAACGTCTTCTGGCAGGTCGGCAGCTCCGCGACGATCGGGACCAAGGCCCGGTTCCAGGGCACCGTCCTGGCGAACCAGTCGATCACCGCGACGACCGGCGCCACCGTGGCCGGACGACTCCTCGCGAACAACGCCGCCGTCACGCTCGACTCGAACGTGATCACCGCATCGCAGGGCTGCCCCGCACCGGGCTCGACGTCCGAGACCACCGGCCCCACCATCACCGCGGGCACCCCGAGCGATGCCACCGCCGGTCAGCCGTACTCCTACACGGTGACCGCGACCGGCACCCCGACGCCGACCTACAGCGCCGCGGGACTGCCCACGGGGCTGACGATCAACGGCACGACCGGCGTCATCTCGGGCACGCCGACCACACCGGGGACGACGACTGCGACGGTGACCGCGTCCAACGGCACGGGGCCGGACGCGACGACCACCGTGTCGATCACCGTGCAGCCAGGCGCGGGCACCGTGACGCCGGCGCCCACGGCCACACCGACGGCAACGCCCACCGCTCCGGCCACCACGCCGACGACGCCGGGCACGACACCGACACCGGCCGCCGGTCGTGGCGGGAACCGGCCCACCGGTGAACTGGCGTTCACCGGCACCGACCCGACCCTGCCCCTGGGCATCGCCGGGGCGCTCCTCGCCGGAGGCATCGCCCTCGCGGTCGTCACACACCGTCGTCGGGCACGCAGGGTCTGACCCGGCGAGTCCCCGGCCCGTGCTGCTCGGGGCCACGCCGCCGGGCACCCGGTGACGCGGTCACCGCCAGGGCGCGAGCTCCCGTTCGACCACCACGCGTGCCCGTGCCAACTGGCCACGCACGGTCGAGACCGGCACGTCGAGTTCGAGCGCGATCGCCTCGTAGCTGTGGCGCTCGAGGTGTCGCAGCTCCCAGCAGCGACGTTGCAGGGACGGCATGGCGTCCAGTACACGCTGCGCCGCCACGACGAGGGACGCCCGTTCCGCCACGGCCGCCGGAGCACGGTCGGTGGAGGCCGGCATCGAGTCGTCCAGCCCGGTCCGGCGCTGCGCCACGGAGCCCCGAAGCCGGTCGTAGCTGCGGCGTCGGACCGTCGTCACGAGCCAGCCCGTGACGGCAGCACCGTCCGCCATGGCGCCCAAGTGCGTCCAGGCGGCGATGAAGGTCTCCTGCACCACGTCGTCCGCGTCGCTGGAGCTCCGCAGGATCCCGAGCGCGGTCGCACGGAGCAGTCCGGCGTTGCGCCGCACGATCTGCGCGAGCGCACGGTGGTCGCCTGCCGATGCACGGCGGACGAGCGTCCGGTCGGCGTCGCCCGCCGCGGCACGGCTGAGGGCCACCGCGGGAGCGACCGCGCGCAGTCGCGCGGCAGGCCGGACGGGAGGGTCGGCGAACGTGAGCGGACCGACGAACGTTCGGTAGGGGACGGTGGTGAGCATGCGGGATCCGATCCTGGTGAGGCTGGTTGCGGATCCTTCGGAGACATGGGGTCGTCAGGCGGGGACAAGCATGTCCCCAACAGAGGGGACATCGGGTGGCGGAGCCCGGGTCCGCGGCTCCTCCGACCGGCGGGCACGCCAACCGCCGTCCGGACGGCACGTGCCCCCACGCGCCCTCTGGAACGCGTCAGCCGCTGACGCCTTCCAGAGGGCCGCGCACCAGAGCCCCGGCCTGGTCGCCGCTGCCGGGACCGGTCAGAGACCGAACCCACCGTCCGACGTCAGCACCTGCCCGACCACCCAGCTGCCGCTCGACGTGGCCAACCACCCGATCAGCTCGGCGGGGTCCTGCGGCGTCCCCACCCGCCCGAACGGCGTGCTCGCGACGTACGCGTCCAGGTCCTCCAGCGATCGGTCGGTCGTCTCCGGGTCCATGTAGCCGGTGTTGACCGGACCGGGGTTGATCGTGTTGAGCACGATGCCGAGCTCCAGCAGCTCGGCGGCCACCGTCGCGGTGACCCCCGCGAGGGCGGCCTTGCTGGCGGCGTAGGCCACCTCGCCGCGCATCGCGCCGTGGATCTGCCCCGACGTCATCCAGAAGACGTGACCCTGGACCTCGGCGTACGGCCCGGTCCCCGCGATCCGGTCACCCGGACGACGTGGTCCGTCGCTGGCGGGCGCGCGACGACGGGCGAACTCCGCGGTGAGCAGCATGGTCGCTCGGGTGTTGACCTCCCAGAAGGCGCTGAGCCGCTCCGGCGTCATGTCGAGGATGCTGCCGTCGTCGCCGCTCTTCGCGTGGTTGCAGACCAGCACGTCGACCTGCCCGGTGAGCGCAGCCGCCGCCGAGAGCACGTCGGGCACGGACGACGGATCGCGCAGGTCGGCCGACACGTCTGCGAACCGGGCGCCGTCGACCAGGACGTCGCGGATGCCGTCGCGGACCGCGTCCAGGTCGTCACCGCCCCACGGCAGGTCCATGTCGTGTGGTCGGTGGTGGTGGATGACGACGTCCGCGCCGAGTGCGGCCAGCTTGCGGGCGACGGCGAACCCGATGCCGCGGCGCCGCGAGACGCCGGTGACGAGGGCGGTCTTGCCGTGCAGGGGAAGGAGTGCGGACATGGTGGACCTCTCGGACGTGCGCCGGGGATCGGCGCGCAGATGTGGTCGGAGACGGTTCAGCGGCACTGCATGACCAGCACACTACCGACGTCGACGCAGGAGTGCACCCGCAACCGGCGAGCCGATTCCCGCGGGTGTGTGACTTCCGTCGGGTTCACCCCGTCTCACTGGTGAACAGCAACCGCCGGGAACGCCCGGCGGGAACACGAGAGGAAACGACACATGGCTGACACCACGACCACCACCCCGGCGACCACCGCCGCTGCCACGCGCAGCGGCCAGCACGCGGGCGCGAACGGCGTCTCCGGCGCGACGAAGATCGAGGACACCGTCGTCGAGAAGGTCGCCGGCATCGCCGCCCGCGAGGTCAACGGCGTGTACTCGCTCGGATCCGGCGCGGCCCGCGCGATCGGCGCCATCCGTGACGCGATCGGCCAGCACGACCACGGCCAGGGCGTCAAGGTCGAGGTCGGCGAGAAGCAGGTCGCCGCTGACATCGTGATCGTCGCCGAGTACCCCGTGGCACTGCAGCAGGTCGCCGACGGCGTCCGCGCGTCCGTCACGCGTGCGCTCCAGCAGATCGTCGGCATGGAGGTCGCCGAGGTCAACGTCACCGTCCAGGACGTCCACATCCCCGGTGACGACGACGACAACGACGACAAGAAGGAGTCGCGCGTCGAATGACCGGTCGCAACGAGCCGGTGAGCGAGTCGACCTCCGAGCAGCGGCGTGAGGACGCCGCTGCCTGGAGTCCGCTCGCACGGTACCTCTCCGAGTTCTTCGGGACGTTCCTGCTCGTCCTCGGCGGCGTCGGCACGGCGCTCTTCGCCGCGAACTTCCCGAGCAGCACCGACAACCAGTCGGGCGTCGGGTTCCTCGGCGTCGCGCTGGCGTTCGGCCTGACCGTGATGGCCGGCATCGCCGCCGTCGGGCACATCTCCGGCGGCCACTTCAACCCGGCGGTCACGCTCGGGCTGTTCGCCGCGGGTCGCACCGACGCGAAACACGTCCCCGGGTACCTGGTGTCCCAGGTCCTCGGCGGCCTCGCCGGCACGAGCGTCATCGCGATCGTGCTGTCCGGCAAGCGCGGGGCCTTCGCGGCCGCGCAGGACGCCGGCTTCGCCTCGAACGGCTTCGGCGACCACAGTCCCGGCGGCTACGGCCTCGGCGCGGTGTTCCTGACCGAGGCGGTCCTGACCGGCGTCTTCGTCGCGGTGATCCTCTCGGTGACCGCGAAGCGCGAGTACCAGGCGCTGGCCCCGATCGGGATCGGCCTGACGCTGACGCTGATCCACCTCATCAGCATCCCGGTCAGCAACACCTCGGTGAACCCGGCCCGCTCGATCGCGAGCGCGGTCTACGGCGGTGCCGACCCGCTGGCGCAGCTCTGGGTGTTCATCGTCGCCCCGATCCTCGGCGGCGTCGTCGCCGGTGCGGTCGTCCGGCTGGCACGTCGGCGCGAGCGGGCGTGACGGCGGGTCGCGCGCCCTCCTGATCCGGGCGCGCGACGAGACGAACGGGAGGCCCGGTGCCAGCTGGCACCGGGCCTCCCGTCCGTCCTGAGCGCGGGGCGCTCAGAACGCGGGCCGCTCCTCGAAGACCGACATCAGCATCGCCGCGCCGAGGCGCGCGGACCGGGCCGGCTTCGCCGACCCCTGGACGGCGGACTCGACGCGGGCTCCCTCGACCAGCAGCGACAGCGTCTCGGCGATGTGGGACGGCATGTCGGCCCGTGCGCAGAGCAGGGCGAGGTGGTGCTCGACGTCGCGGAAGTGCTCCGCGGCCAGTTCGGCGATGAGCGGGTCCTGGCGGCCGAGCTCGGCGTGCCCGTTGATGAACGCGCAACCGCGCCAGCCCTCGTCCTCGAAGCACTCCTCGAGGTAGCTGAAGATGCCGAGGATCTCGTCACGCGGGTCCGGAGAGGCCTCCGCGATGTGCGCGAGCGCCCGTCGCCAGGCACCGTGCCAGCGCCGCAGGACCGCGACGACCAGGGACTGCTTGGTCGGGTAGGCCGATCGCAGTTCCGCCATGCTGAGCCCCGCGCGCACGGCGACGTCCTCCATCGTGACGGGCTGGACGCCGTGCTCGGTGAAGAGCGCGTCGGCAGCCGACGAGGCCGCGCGTTGTCGGCTCGTCTCGGGAGCGGGCGGTGTCAACGTGAGGATCGTCATCGTGGGTTCGCCTGGTCCTGGTCGCTCGGTCGTCGATCGGTGGTGTCGGTCTCGGTACCGGGGGTCACCCGGCGAAGAAGTCCGCGTAGGTGGGGTCGGCCACCGAGCCGTGGCCCAGGCGGGACCGCACGATCGCCGCGAGGTCGTCCGGCGGGGTCAGTCCCCGGCGACGCCACTCCGCCGGGTCGCGCCGGAGTTCCTCGAGCGAGCCGCGGTCACGCATCGACCCGCTCCTGTTCGGCGAGCAGCGCGGCCATGTCGATCGGCTGCGTCAGGGTCTCGTCGTACGGCGTGACGGCGCTCATGCCGAGAGCCCGAGGACGACGGCGGCCGA
Source organism: Curtobacterium sp. Leaf183 (assembly GCF_001424385.1). GTDB lineage: Bacteria > Actinomycetota > Actinomycetes > Actinomycetales > Microbacteriaceae > Curtobacterium. Next base: position 317,358 of record NZ_LMPO01000001.1, read on the forward strand.
GGCCAGGACGGTGACCGAGACCACACCGCTGCCGATCGCGGCGAACTGCAGCGCACGGTGGCGCTGCGCGTCGCGGACCTCGCTGAACGCGCTGCGGTGGTGTGCGCGTGCCCTGATCGCGACCGCGTCGAACGCGGCCTTGGGCCCTGCGGCGGACTCGATCGGTGCTGCGGTCACGGTGCTCATGGTCCTCTTCCTCGTCGTCACGGCGGGGTGCCGTCGGTGTCGATCAGAACCTACGAGTCGGCGCGACGCGTGTCCGGCGGGGTCGGCGGACGTCTCGGATCCCGGACGTCCGGACGCCCCGGACAGCCGGATTCCGGACATCACCCCGCGGGTCGGTCGTGTCCGCGATGCGCGGGCACCCGGGAGATGAGCGCTTCCCGGACAGCAGCCGTGCCAGGGACCCGGCCGTCCGGCACAGTCGGTCACACGATGCTCCATGACTGACGACCGCGCGCGCGTGCACGACGACACCCGGTCCAGCGACATCGAGCAGGCGCGCGACTTCCTGATCGGTGCCTACGACGCCGACGAGTGGCGTGCCGAGACGACCACACAGCCGTTCGACTTCCGGTACTCCGCCGTCGGCGACTCGGCGATGACCCTCCGCGCGATCCGGTTCGACGGGCACCTCGAGGGTGTCATGGTCCCGACGACGGACTTCGTCGTCCAGTGGGTGACCCGTGGCTCGGGCTCGATCGGCGAGGGAGATGCCCGCATCGTCAGCGAGGTCGGTCGGCCGCAGCTCTGGCCGCAGCACGGAGCGACCTTCACCTACCGCGACTACGACCAGCGCCTCGTGCAGGTCAACCGCTCGGCACTCGTCGAGCTCGCCGGCGAACGCGGGGTCGAGGCCGGCCAGGTGCACCTCGACCACACCATCCGCCCCGACGACCGCGCGATGCAGATCTGGAGGAACACGGTCTCCCTCATCTCGCACACGATCATGGACCGGCAGGCGTCACCGCTACTGCAGGCCGAGATGGGACGGCTCGGCGCACTGGCGCTGCTCGAGCTCTACCCGCTCGTGACGGCGTCGCTCCCCGGCGAGCTGCTCCTCCCCCGCAACGCCCACATCCGGCGCGCGGTCGAGTACGTCCACGAGCACGCCCACCAGCCGATCACCAGCACCGACCTGGCCGAGGTGGCCGCGCTCAGCCTGCGCGCCCTGCAGCAGGCCTTCCAGCGACAGCTCGGCGTCAGTCCCAACGGGTACATCCGGCAGGTCCGGCTCGACCGGGTCCGTGACGCGCTGCTGCAGGGCGACCCGGCCACGACGAGCATCGCCGACGTCGCCCGGCTGTGGGGCTTCGCGCACGCCGGGCGGTTCTCGGCCGCCTACCTGGAGCGGCACGGCGAGTACCCCCGGGCGACGCTCCGGCGCTGACCGGCAGTCGGGCGTGACGGTCGACGGCCGAGACGGTCGACGGCCGTCACGGTCGACGGTCGTCACGGCGACCGTCAGACCGCGTGGGTGACGATCGGCGGCAGCGGGACGGCGGAGTCGGCCACCCGGGTGAGCTTCGCAGCGACGGGTCGGAACAGCGCCGACGTCAGCACCTTGTCGGCGACGCCGCGGGCCGCCAGCCCCAGGCGGGACTGCGGGTAGGCGAAGTGGACGATGCCCCTCGGGATGCCCTGGATCCGGTCGACGAGCGGCCGCATCCACCGGTCGAACGCACCGAACGCCGCGTCCAGGTCCCGCCGGCTGGGTCGTCCAGGGCCACGGGCGGACAGGCTCGCGGCGAGCACGTACCCGCTCGTCAGGGCGAGCGAGGCACCGCCGCCGCCCATCGGCGTCACGCACCACGCCGCGTCCCCGATCGCGACGACGCGTCCCCGGTGCCACCGCCGCATCCGGATCTGCGTGAGTTCGTCCAGGTACACGTCGTCGGACTCGGCCAGGCCGTCGAGCACCCGCTCGGACTCCCAGCCGGCACCGGCGTACCGGCGACGCAGCACCGCCACGGCCTCGTCACGCTGCACGCCCGCCAGCGCGTCGCCGCCGGCGTACGCCAGGATGGCCCGCGTCGTGCCGTAGGGGTCGGGGCGCAGGTGCACCTGTCGGCCGCCCACCGCGTTGTACCAGCGCCACCGGTCGTCGTCCGTCGGGGTGCGCGGGATCGTCCCGAACACCATCGTCACACCCAGGTCCCGCGCGTCGACGTCGTCGTCCGGGAACACCAGGTCCCGTGTCCGCGACCGCACGCCCTCCGCGATGACGAGCAGGTCAGCGTGCAGGACCCGTCCGGTGCCGGTGGTCACCGTGACACGGTCCGCGTCCGCACCGTCGTTCGCTCCCCCGGCCATGTCCTCGACCTCGTCGATCGTCTCCCCGTAGACCAGCTCCACCCCGGCGGGCAGCGCATCGAGCACCGCGCGGGCGAAGTCGCCGCGCAGGACCTCGAGTTCGGCGGTCGCGCCGTCGGGACCGTCCGAGGGCAGCTCCGCCCGGACCCGGCCGTCCCGGTCGACGAGCACCGTGCCGGTCTCGGTGGTGTTCGCGGCGCGGATCGCCGGCACGAGCCCCATCCGGTCGAGCACCTCGCGGGCGACACCGCGCACGTCGACGTTCTATCCGCCGTCACGGAACGCGGGTGCCCGTTCGATCACGGTCACGTCCCATCCGGTGTGCCGGAGCCACCAGGCGGCCGACAGACCTGCGATGCTCGCCCCGGAGATCACTGCATGTGGTTTCGTCATGCTTTACAGTAAAGCGACTTTGCAGCAAAGGAACCTGGATGACCGAGATCGACCCCCTGACCCACCCGTGGGCCGAGGACCAGGTCGCCGCGATGCACCGCCTGCGCGACTGGGCGGTGACCTTCATGGAGCTGAACCACCACCTGTCGTCCTGGATGGCACTGCCGGTGTCCGATGCCAACGCCCTCGGCCAGGTCATCTGGGCCGAGGTCGCCGACGCCCCCCTGTCGCCCGCGTCGCTGGCGCGGCGGATCGGGATGACGAGCGGCGCCACCTCGATCCTGCTCGACCGCCTCGAGACGGCCGGGCACGTGGAGCGGCACCGCGAGAGCGCCGACCGCCGGCGCATCACCCTCCGTGCGACGGCGACGGCACGTGCCGAGAGCCAGCGGTTCCTCGCCTTCGCGGGCACCGAGATCGCGGCCACCGTGCAGGAGACCCCGGCCGAGGACCTCGAGGCGGTCATCCGGTTCCTCGACCGGATGACCGCGGCAGCGACCGCGGCGAACGGGCGGCTGGTCCAGCGCGCGACCACCGGTCGCTGAGACCCGGACCGCTGACAGCACCCGCCGACCAGGATCATGCACAGGGATGTGCACGATGATGGCGGCATGGACTCCATCCGCTACGTCGCGATCGGCGACAGCTTCTCCGAGGGCATCGGCGACACCGGCGACGGCACGACCGCCGGAACCCCGACGCTCCCCGGGTGGACCGGCCGCCTGGCGACGGGCATCGCCGCACTCCACCCCGGCGCCGCCGTGTCCTACGCCAACCTCGCCGTCCGCGGTCGACTGCTCGCCGGGGTCCTGGACGGACAGCTCGACGCAGCGCTCGCCCTCGACCCGGCCCCGACGCTCCTGACCTTCTGCGCGGGTGGCAACGACCTGCTGCGTCCGGCCTTCGACCCCGCCGTGCTCATCGCGCCGCTCCAGGCCGCCGTCGAACGCGTGCTGGCGCGCGGCATCCGGTTCGCACTGCTGAGCCCCGCCGACCCGAGCGCCCGCCTGCCGCTCGGTGCGCTCATCAACCGCCGCGGTGATGCCTGGGCCGATGCCCTCGAGGGCCTGGCCCGACGCCACGACCTGCCCTTCGTCGACGTGTCGCGCGACCGGCACCTCGGCCGTGCGGAGTTCTGGTCGGAGGACCGCCTGCACATGAACGCCGCGGGGCACCAGCGCGTGGCCGACCTCGCGCTGCACGCGATCGAGGCCGGCCCCCTCCCCGCGGAACCGGCGGACGCCCGGACGGCGAAGGCGCGCCTGCCCGAGGAGCTCCGCTACTACCGCGACCACGTGCTGCCGTGGGTCGGTCGGCGCGTGACCCGACGCTCGTCGGGCGACGGCCGGTCGGCGACGTTCCCCGCATGGACACCGGTGGTCTGAGCACCCCCTCAGAGAGTGGTGAACACGCACGATCAGCGCGGTTCCCCGCACGCCCCGACGGCCCCGGTTGCCGCTGGACGGACCAGCCGGTCCACTGGACGGGTCCACGCCAGCCGACGTCCGGGGAGACGGCCATGACGACCACTGCACCGCGCGCATCATCGACTGCCGCAGCAGCCACTCCCGGCAACGTCCGTGGGATCGACCACATCGGGCTCACCGTTCCCGACATCGACCGGGCCACCGACTTCTTCGTCGACGGGTTCGCGGCGGTCGTGCTGTACGACCGGTTCCTGCGGAGCGAACCCGTCCGCGGCGAGGCCGACGTGCAGCGGCGCCTGGGCATCCCGCACACGATGGCCCAGGGCGCCCTGCGGATGCTGGCGCTGCCGAACGGCCCCGGGCTCGAGCTGTTCGAGTACCACGGGCGCGGTCAGCGCGATGCGGCCCGTCCCAGTGACCTCGGGTGGCAGCACGTCGCCTTCTACGTGGACGACCTCGACCGTGCGCTCGCCCGGATCGAGGCAGCGGGCGGGCGTCGCTACGCCGATCCACGTGACCTCGGCGGCAACGAGAGCGGCGCCGGCAACCGCTTCGTGTACGTCGGCACCCCGTGGGGATCGACGCTGGAGCTCATCACCTACCCGACGATGCAGGCCGGCGAGCTGTCCGCCCCGCGCCCGAAATGGCGGGTCTGAGGCGTTCCGAGCAAGCTCGAAGCGACGTTCCAGCGCCTTTCGAGGAACTGGATCAGCGACGGAGTTACCTTCTGATCGTGCCCGGTGACGAACCCCGGACACCACAACTCGACATCAGGAAGGGGACATCTCCACCATGGCTGTGACGTTCGATCCTCTCTCGGAACTCGACCGCCTGACCGGCGCCCTGCTGGGTGGCCGCCAGACGCTCAGGCCGATGCCGGTCGACCTGCACCGCGACGGCGACCAGTACGTGCTCAACGCCGACCTGCCCGGCATCGACCCGGGGTCCGTCGACATCAACGTGGACGGACAGCTCCTCACGATCCGCGCCGAGCGCACCGCCCCGACCCAGACCGACGGCGGCGGGTGGCTGCTGCGGGAACGCCCGCACGGCTCCTACCTCCGCCAGTTCAGCCTGGGTGAGGGCGTCGACTCCGACGCCATCTCCGCGCACTACGACAACGGTGTGCTGTCCCTCGTGATCCCGGTCACCCCGAAGGCCAAGCCCCGGAAGATCGAGGTCACGAGCGGCGCACCGACCGACCAGCAGGCACTCGCCGGCTGATCCGGGACCGGGAGCGACCGTGGAGCTCGTGGCAGCAGTGCAGCCGCCCGAGGTCGACGACGAGCTGCTCCGTGACGTCGAGTCCGTCATCGTCGACGCGCTCTTCGCGGACGTCGTCCGCGACGGGTGGCGGACGACGACGGGACTCGCGCCCCGGCCGACACCGCCGGACGGCTCCGTCCGACCCGGTGACGGTGCGCAGCCGTCACGACCCGGGGGGCCCGGTGACGACTCGTCGGCGGACCGGTGGGCGAGGTCGCCCCCGGCGCAGCGGACGTGAGGACGGACGGGAGGCCCGGTGCCAGCTGGCACCGGGCCTCCCGTCCGTCAGCGGGTGACGTAGGTGCGGGTCGGCGTGCCGGTCAGTGCATGCGGGAAGTCGACACCGGCGGATCGGAAGCCGGCAGCCTCGTACAGGCGGACCGCACGGGCGTTGTCGGCGAGCGCGTGCAGCGCGATCGCCGGGTGTCCAGCCGCCCTGGCGGCGGTGACCCCCTCGACGAGCAGGCGCCGGCCGACTCCGTGGGCCTGGACGTCCGGCCGCACCGCGAGCAGCGACAGGTAGGCCGCGTCCTCCGGGTCCGTCGGGCGACCGGTGCCCGGCTCGGTGACGAGCACGAAGCCGTCGAGCCGGTCTGCGACCCCGGACGCGACCAGCAGCGCCACCCGGGGGGCGGTGAACTTCTGCTCGGCCCGCGCACGGGTCGCAGGGTGCTCCGGCACCCCGTCGCGGGCGGCGACGGCGGCGCACCACAGGTCGATGCAGCGGGGCTCGTCGTCCGGGTTCGCGGGGCGCACGACCACGGACGACTCGATCACCCGGTCAGCCTACGACCGCGTCGCTGCCGATCCGGTAGGCGGCACCGCGGTGCTCGGCGGGCAGGCGGTCGCCGCGACCGTGCAGCTTGTGGCGCAGCGAGCCCACGGTGTACTCGGTGGGGTAGGCGCCACGAGCACGGAGCTCGGGGATCACGAACTCGATGACGTCCTCCCAGGTGCCCGGGGTCACCGCGTAGGCCAGGTTGAACCCGTCGACGTCGGTCTGCTCCTGGATGTCGAGCAGCTGCTGGGCGATGGTCGCTCCCCCACCGACCGCCACCGGACCGAGCCCGCCGATCGCGGTGTGCCGGGCCAGGTCGCGGATCGTCCACGCGCTGCCGTCCTCGCCGGTCGCCGCCGAGATGTTCGCCGCTGCGGACTGGATCGCGTTGGACTCGACGTCCCCGAGCGGCTCGTCGAGGTCCCACTGCGACAGGTCGACGCCCATCCAGCCGGAGTTGAGCACGAGCGCGCCGAGCTCGGACGCGTACGACAGGTAGTCCTCGTACTTCGCCTGCGCCAGCTCGTCGGTGGCGTCGGTGATGACGGTCAGCAGCGTGTAGATCCGGGCGGCGTACCGGTCGCGCCCCGCGGCCTCGAGCGCGTCGCGGATCTTCGTCACGGTCGCGGCGAGCTGCGGCAGCGTCGGCGCCCCGACGAAGATCGCCTCGGCGTTCTCGGCGGCGAACGCGATGCCCCGCGGCGAGGCGCCGGCCTGGTAGATCACCGGCGTGCGCTGGACCGACGGCTCGGAGAGGTGGATGCCCGGCACGTCGAAGTGCGCACCGTGGTGCTCGATCGGGTGCACCTTGGCGGGGTCGGTGAAGACACCGGCTTCGCGGTCCTCGACCACGGCGTCGTCCTCCCACGACCCTTCCCACAGCTTGTAGAGCACCTCGAGGTACTCGTCGGCGACGTCGTACCGGTCGTCGTGGCTGAGCTGGTCGGTCTGGCCCATGTTGCGCGCAGCGCTCGGCAGGTACCCCGTGACGACGTTCCAGCCGACGCGGCCCTTGGTGAGGTGGTCGAGCGTCGAGACCCGACGGGCGAACGGGTACGGGTGCTCGTAGGCCGTCCCCGCCGTGATGCCGAACCCCAGGTGCTCGGTGACCGACGCCATCGCCGACACGAGCAGGATCGGGTCGTTCACCGGGACCTGCGACCCGGTCCGCAGTGCCGCCTCGTTCGAGTCGCCGTAGACGTCGTAGGTGCCGAGGACGTCGGCGATGAAGATGCCGTCGAACGCACCGCGCTCGAGCGTCTGCGCCAGGTCCGTCCAGTACGTCAGGTCGCGGTAGTTCCGCGACCGGTCGCGCGGGTGGCGCCACAACCCGGAGGACTGGTGCGCCACGCAGTTCATGTCGAACGCGTTGAAGCGGATCTGCCTGGTGGGGTTCGAAGGGTTCGTCGGCTCCGTCACGATCGCGACGCTACGGCGGGTCGGCGTGCGGGTCACGCAAGGTGACGAAGGATGACGCTGCCGGCGGTCAGGGCTGCCGTCGGCCCGACGGTCGCAGGAACAGGCCGGCGGCGATCAGCAGGAGCGCCGCACCGGTGACCGCGGTCAGCCCGTGCGTCTCCATGTGCGGGACGCCGAGCACCTGCAGCACGTTGGACGTCAGCGCGATCACGGCGATCGCACTCAGCCCGATCAGGGTGGTGGCGGCGAGCCGATGCCGCGCACGTGCGAGCAGGAGCAGCACGACGGCGAGCGCCACGGCGACCCCGCCGACGACGCCGACAGCGGCCGCGATCGCCACGGTGGACGGCAGCGGCTGCCCGGCCTGCAGGAGCACGGTCTTCACGATCGACGACGCGGCGGCGACCATGAGCAACGGCATGGCGCAGCGGACACCGCGCAGGGGGCGCTCGTCCGCTCCCCCGGTCGCGAGCACGCACAGCCCCACCAGCGTCGCCATCCCGCTGATGATGGAAGCGGCCGAGTGCACCGGCGACGCGGTGGCGACGACCGACACGACGAGGGTGGAGAGACCGGCGACGCCGAAGACCACCGACGGCAGTCGCCGGGCAGCGCGATCCCGGAACCCCGGCGGCACGCCCTCGGTGGCCACGTCGAGGCCGTCTCCGTCGCGATCGTCCCGCACCGCGCCATCGTGACACGACCGGCGCGGCTCGCCACCGACGAGACCTGAGGATCCCGCCGATGCGCGTGAACCGGACGGCCCACCGTGGCAGTCTCGGCACCATGACGATGCCCGCCGACGCACACGTGCACAGCCAGTTCTCCTGGGACGCCGGGTCCGACCCCGGGTCCGTCGACCTGATGCGCCGGACGTGTGCCCGAGCAGTCCGGATCGGGCTGTCCGCCCTGGTGTTCACGGAACACCTCGACCTCGAGGACGCCTGGTGTGTCGACGACGGCGACCTGGGGGACCACGCGTCGAAGTACATCGGCAGCGACGGCATGGTCCGGTTGCCCCCGTTCGACCTGGACGGGTACCTGGACCAGATCGACCGATGCCGCCAGTCCTTCCCGGAGCTGCGCATCCTCACCGGGCTCGAGTTCGGGCAGCCGCACCTCTGGGAGTCGGCGGCCTCGGCGGTGCTCGCGAGCGGGGCGATCGACCGCGTGAACGGGTCCCTGCACATGCTGCCGCGGTCCGACGGGCTCCGTGCCGAGCCCGTCACCCTGTACCGGCAGCAGCCTGCTGCCGAGGNNNNCACCCACATCGACTACGCCGTCCGGAGCTGGCCGTCCGACACCGAGGGGTCGTTCGACCCGCGAGCGTTCGAGGACGGCTTCCGCTCGGCGATGCGGGCGATCGCCGGGTCAGGGCGAGCGCTCGAGATGAACACGCGGCGGCTGTGGCCGTGGATCCCGGAGTGGTGGGCGCAGGAGGGCGGCCGTGCGGTGACGTTCGGCAGCGACGCGCACGCGCCCGAGTCGCTCGCGCACGGGTTCCCCGAGGCCGTCGCGATGCTCGAGCACTTCGGCTTCCGCCCGGGTCGGCGCTCCGAGGACCCCTGGATGCGCTGAGCCCTGGACACGCTGCGCCCTGGACGCCCTGGACGCCCTGGACACGGACCACCTGACCTGCGCGGCCGGTGACGTCGTCGGGCCGGCGGACTGGTCCCCCGCCCCACGTCCTGGGGAACCTGTCTGCGACTGTCACGTTCCCCAGGACGTCGGGAGTTCCTTCCCCAGGCTGGCGAGCAGTGCGCCATGCGGTCGTGGACGGCCCCCCACGACCGTCCTGGTGTGCGATTCGAGCACCGTGAACCCCGCGGCGCGCAGCACCTCGGACAGCGCTTCGGGTGGCCAGCGGTACGCCGTGGTGACCGCGTGGTCGAAAGGCTCGACGACCGCCCCCGTGAAGAACCCGACGAGCAGGCCGCCGCCGGGTTCGAGGACCCGCGCGAACTCGGCGAACACCGCGGGGAGCGCCGCAGGCTCGTGGTGGATCAGCGAGTACCAGGCGAGCACGCCGGCGAACGCGTCGTCGGCTGCCCGGAGGTCGGCCACGTCGTCGACGTCGAAGCGGACGCCCGGCCAGGAACGGCGTGCGCGCTCGACGAACGCCGGTACTGCGTCGATGCCGACGGCCGCGACGCCGTGCTCGACCAGATGCGCGGTCCAGTGACCGGGTCCGCACCCGGCGTCGAGCACGCGGCCGGTCATCGCAGACGCCCACGACGTCACCAGGTGGTCGTCGGCGGGGTGGACGTGCGCCATGGTGCCGAGCTGCTGCGCGTACTCGGCGGCTCGGTGCGTGTACCGCGCGACGACCTCGTTCCGCACCACGGGCCTCCCGTCAGCCGTCGTGGCGGTCGAGACGGTCCCACCCGGTGGGCAGGTCCACCGGGGCCCACGTCGGGTCGGGCACCCAGGCCGACCAGTCCGCGTCGAAGGGGAACGTGCGGGCCGTGGCGGACGCGACGGCCTGGGCACCGACGCCCTCGATGACCGACCGCATCGCGGCGGGCCAGAGGCCGAGGTCGGCGAAGAAGGCGAGCTCGTCCTCGTCCTTGTACCGGACCGACCACGAGCCGTCGTCGTCGAAGCGGGCGACGACGTCGAGCGTCCAGTCCTGGCTGTCGAAGCCGGTCGCGGTCCTGGTCCACGGCAACTCGAGGTTGACGTACCAGTCGGGCTCCCAGCCGACGCCGTCGTGCCAGCGCCACACCGACCACGGCGTGCCCTTCCGGTGCACGCGGACGACGGGTGCGCCGAACCAGCGGTCCTCGACGTACGAGCCGTCCCAGTCGTCCGGGACCACGAGCCGTCCGTTCGGTCCGCTGCCCGCCCCCGCGCGACGACGGACGGCGGAACCCGCTGGTGTCGCCACCACGGCCAGGTCGTCGTCGTCCACGAGCACGCGTCCGGCGACGGCGAAGCCGACGGCCTCGCCGTGCGCTCCGTACGTGTTCACGCTCCGCATCGCGACGCGGTCACCCTCGGCGAACGGCTCGGTCCTGGTGTCGGTCGGCACGGCGATGTCCATCCCCCGATGCTGCCACGGCTCCGGGGTACGCAGGGCGCTGCCGGGCACAGCACGCGGTCGGTACAACTGGGAGCATGACCTCTTCCTCGCGCACGCCGCTCGGCGTCACGCTCGTCGACGGCGGCGCCAACGTCGCTCTCTTCTCCACCACCGCCGACCGTGTCGAGTTCTGCCGCTTCGACGACGACGGGACCGAGCACCGCACGGAGCTCACCCACCGCACCGGCTACACGTTCCACGACATCGTCCCCGAGGTCACGGTCGGCACCCGGTACGGCTTCCGCGTGCACGGCCCCTGGGACCCCGCCAACGGCCTCCGCCACAACGCCGCGAAGCTGCTGCTCGACCCGTACGCCACCGCGATCGACGGCACCTACGAATGGGGCCAGGCGCTGTTCGGGCACGACATGGAGAACCCCGACCAGATCGACGAGACCGACTCGGCGAGCGCGATGCCGAAGTCCGTGGTCGCCGACCGCAGCTTCGACTGGGAGGGTGACGCCCGCCCGGACACCTCCCTCGCCGACACCGTCGTGTACGAGGTGCACGTCAAGGGCTTCACCAAGCAGCACCCCGACGTGCCCGAGGAGATCCGCGGCACCTACGCCGGTCTGGGTCACCCCGCCGCGATCCAGCACCTGGTCGACTTGGGCGTCACGGCCGTCGAGCTGCTGCCCACGCACCAGTTCGTGCAGGACTCGACGCTCGCCGACAAGGGCCTGCGCAACTACTGGGGCTACAACTCCATCGGGTTCTTCGCCCCGCACGACGAGTACGCCTCCTCGGGCACGGCCGGCCAGCAGGTCGCCGAGTTCAAGGCGATGGTCAAGGCCCTGCACGCAGCGGGGCTCGAGGTCATCATGGACGTCGTCTACAACCACACCGCCGAGGGCAACCACATGGGCCCGACGCTGTCCTTCAAGGGCATCGACAACCCCTCGTACTACCGCCTGGTCGAGGACGACGGCTCGAGCTACTTCGACACCACCGGCACCGGCAACTCCCTCAACGTCGCACACCCCGCGGCGCTCGGGCTGATCGCCGACTCGCTGCGCTACTGGGTCGAGGAGATGCACGTCGACGGCTTCCGCTTCGACCTCGCCACCACGCTGACCCGCCAGGACAACGAGGCGAGCCGCCGCTCCGCGTTCCTCGACATCATCCACCAGGACCCGGTGCTCCGGACGGTCAAGATGATCGCCGAGCCGTGGGACACCGCCGGCTACCAGGTCGGCGGCTTCCCGGCCGAGTGGGCGGAGTGGAACGGCAAGTACCGCGACGACATGCGCTCGTTCTGGCGCGGTGACGAGGGCACGCTCGGCGACGCCGTCCAGCGCGTCCTCGGCAGCCCCGACGTCTACGAGGGATCGCGCCGTGCACCGGTGTGCTCCGTCGACTTCATCACCGCGCACGACGGCTTCACGCTGGCCGACCTGACGATGTACGCCGAGAAGCACAACGAGGCCAACGGCGAGGACAACAACGACGGCGAGAGCAACAACACGTCGTTCAACGGCGGCATCGAGGGCCCGACAGACGACGGCGCGGTGAACGACTACCGCGACCGTCAGCGCCGCAACTTCCTCGGCACGCTGATGCTCTCCGCCGGTGTGCCGATGATGCTCGGCGGCGACGAGATCGCCCGGTCGCAGGGCGGCAACAACAACGCCTACTGCCAGGACGACGAGATCTCGTGGTTCGACTGGGACGCCGCAGACCAGGACCTGCTGGCCTTCACCCGCTCGGCGATCGCGTTCCGCAAGCAGCACGTCGCGCTGCGTCCGGAGTGGTACCGCACCGCTCCCGGTGACTCCGAGTCCACCGTGTCGGTGCTCCGCGCCGACAACGCGGGCTTCGAGGACGGGGACTGGGCCGACACCGGCAACCGCGCCGTGATGCTCGTGCTCGAGCAGGGCGACGACACGGTCGCGGTGCTGCTGAACGCATCGGACACGACGGTCGAGTTCACGCTGCCCGAGAAGCCGGATGGCGGCTCGTGGTCGCTCGGGCTCTCCAGCGACACCGAGCAGCACGTCGGGGACGGTGCCACCACGGTGCTGGTCCGCGACGCGTCCTTCACCGCGCTCGTCTGACGCGGTCGCGTCTGACGGACGGGAGGCCCGGTGCCAGCTGGCACCGGGCCTCCCGTCCGTCCTCCCCCGCCACTCCCCCGTAGGGTTCGTCTCGTGGTCCTCCTCGCGCTCGCCGTCGTCTGTGCCCTCGTCTACGTGGTGTTGCGGCGTCGTGACCGCCGGATGCTCCGCAACGGGGTGCTGCTGCTGGCGACGCTCTTCTTCGCCGTCCTCGGGGTGACCGAACTGGCGGCGGCGCGGTTCCCGGCGGTCGAGGTCCTGATCGTCGGCGCGATCCTGCTGTTCCCGGTCGGGGTCGTCGTGCTGGCGGGCTTCCTCATCGCGAACGGCGTCCGGATGTTCCGCCGCGAGGGCCGCAGCCTGGGGAACATGCTCTCGCTCGTCGTCGGGGTGGCACTCGTCGTCGTGGTCGCCGTACTGCTGCTCCTGCTGCGCTCGGGCTCCACCGTCGGCGAAGCCGCGCTGCTGCTGGTCCTGGCCGTCGCCGGGTACGTCGGCGTCGTGTTCCTGGTCTTCCTGCTGTACGCGGTCGTCTACGGCCGGGTGGGCAAGCCGCGCGAGGCCGACGTGGTGGTCGTCCTCGGCTCGGGGCTCGTGCGCGGCGAGGTGTCGCCGCTGCTGCGATCGCGGCTCGACAAGGGGCTCGAGGTCTGGCGGCACTCGACGGCGCAGGGACGTGCCGCCGTGATGATCCCCTCCGGCGGCCAGGGCTCGGACGAACCACGGCCCGAGGGCACGGCGATGGCGGAGTACCTCGTGGCGCAGGGTGTGCCGGAGTCCGCCGTGCTGCCAGAGACCCGGTCGCGGAACACCGACGAGAACCTGCGCTTCTCGCGCGAGGTGCAGCAGGCGGCCGGTGTCACCGGGACCGTCGTGGTGGCGACGAGCAACTACCACGTGATGCGCGCTGCGATGCTGGCGCGCAGCCTGGGCAGCTCCGCCGAGGTGGTCGGTGCCCGGACGGCGCGGTACTACGTGCCGAGTGCGTTCCTGCGGGAGTTCGTCGCCGTCGTCGCGGCGCACCGGGTGGCCCATGCGGTCGCGCTCGCGGTCGTCGTCGCGGTCTGGGCCTGGATCGCCGTCATCGCCCTGACCTGACCTCGGCCCCCGTCGCCAGGAACGGGTCGATGGCAGCCCAGGTCGCTGCCGGCGCCTCGAGGTGCGGCAGGTGCCCGGCCTCCGGGACCTCGGCGAACACCGCACCGGGGACGGCCGCGGCGACGGCACGACCGTGGGCCGGCGTGACGATGCGGTCGCTCGCACCCCAGACCACGAGCGTCGGCACGGAGATCGAGCCGAGGCGCCCGAGCAGTGCCGGGTCGCTCATGCCGGCACCCGCGACGGCTGCCATGGTCGCGCCGTTCGACCGCTGCACGGCGCGCTGCTCGTCCGTCATCGCGGCGGGGTCCCGGTACCCGCGCTCCGGGTCGTGCCACGCCGCCTCGGCCAGCCCGCGGGCGTCGAGCGCGAAGAAGTCCGCGATCGGCTCCCCCGGGACGACGACCCCCACGCTGTCGATCAGGACGACCGCGCCGAGCACGCCCGACGTCCGGTCGTCCGCTGCTGCCTGGACGGCCATCTCCAGCGCGATCCACCCGCCGATCGACGACCCGACCAGCACGACGTCACGTTCACCGTCCCGCACGAGCGCGTCGAGGTAGGCGGCTGCCAGGTCGGCCACCGACCCGATGCCGTCGGGGCGCGGAGTGCCGTCCCACCCCGGGTGCGTCGGTGCCACGGCGTGCATCGTGCTGCCGAGGTGCTCGACGATCGGCGCGACGGTCGCGGGACCACCACCGCCGTGCAGCACCAGCGCGGTGCGGGCTGCGGGGTCGCCGGATCGGAGGGCGGGACGGTCGTCGAGGAGTGTGTTCGTCACGGGGTTCCTTTGTAAGCATGTTTATGTACGAGTGTTGATACGGTAGCACCATGACCACCGATCTGGAATCCCTCGGCCAGGCCGTCAAACGCGCGCAGTACCGGAACCACCGCACGATGGACGCTGCGTTGCAGGACTTCGGCGTGACCCTGGTGCAGTGGGACGCGCTCCGGGCGGTCGACCGCATGCCGGGCGCGTCCGGCCACGACCTGGCGGTGGCGACGTTCCAGAGCGACCAGGCGTTCGGCACCCTGGCGAAGCGGCTGACGGACCGCGGGCTCATCGTGCGGGCCGCCGGTCAGGGCCGACGCATCGAGCACACCCTCACGCCCGCCGGACGGACGGCGCTGACGGACGGGCACCGGGTGGCCGCCGCGGTGCTCGACGACCTCTTCGCCCCGCTCGACGAATCCCAGCGAGCCGTCCTGGCCGAGACCCTGCGGCTGCTCGTCACCGACGGGTGACACCGCTCTTCAGACGGACGGGAGGCCCGTGGCGGCGTCGCCACGGGCCTCCCGTCCGTCTGGGGTCGCGTCAGCGCGCCGGGGCCGCGTCAGCGAGCCGTGGTCGCCTCGCGGACCGCGGCCTCGGCCGCGACCCAGGCGAGCATCCCGCACTTGACGCGCATGACGAACTTCGAGACCCCGTGGAAGGCGACCAGGTCCTCGAGCAGGTCCTCGTCCGGCTCGCCGGCACCGCGCGAGCGCATCATCGACCGGAACTCCTCGACCAGCGCGAGCAGCTCGGGAACGGTCCGCCCGACGGCCATGTCGGTGAGCACCGACGCCGAGGCCATCGAGATCGAGCACCCGTCACCCTGCCAGGCGACCGCGGCGATCCGGTCGGTCCCCGGTTCGAGCCGCACGCTGACCGTGATCTCGTCGCCGCAGGTCGGGTTGCGCTCGAAGTGCGACGCGTCGGCGTCCGGAAGCACGGCGTCACCGTGCCGGGCCTTCGCGTGGTCGAGGATCACCTGCTGGTACAGGGAGTCGAGGGCGCTCACGCGTCGGCTCCGTCCGCACGGAAGTACCCGCGGACCTCGCTGACGGCGCGGACGAAGCGGTCGACGTCCTCGTCGGTCGTGTACACGTAGGTGCTCGCCCGGCTCGTTGCGGTCAGGCCCAGGCGGCGGTGCAGCGGCTGCGCGCAGTGGTGGCCGGAGCGGACGGCGATGCCCTGGGCGTCGAGGTACTGCGACACGTCGTGCGCGTGCACCCCGGCGACGTCGAACGACACCAGGCCGGATCGCGCCACCCCCGCGGCCGGTCCGACCACGGTGATGCCGGGAACGGCGGCCAGGCCGGTGAGCATCCGCTGGGCCAGGTCCTCCTCGTGTGCGCGGACGCGGTCCATGCCGATGGCCTGCAGGTAGCGGACGGCCTCGGCGAGCGCGACCGCCTGGGACACGGGCTGCGTGCCGGCCTCGAAGCGCTCGGGGGCGGGCATGAAGTCGGTGTGCTCCATCGTGACCGTGGTGATCATCGACCCGCCGGTGCGGAACGGCGGCAGCGCGTCGAGGAGTTCCTGGCGTCCCCACAGCACGCCGATGCCGTTCGGGCCGAGCATCTTGTGCCCGGAGAACGCCGCGAAGTCGACCCCGAGGGCCTGCACGTCGAGAGGGCGGTGCGGCGCCGACTGGCAGGCGTCGAGGACGACGAGCGCGCCGTGCGCGTGGGCGGCGACGACGAGTTCGTCGACCGGGGCGATCATGCCGGTGACGTTGGAGACGTGCGCGAACGCGACGACCTTCGTGCGGTCCGTGATCAGCGCGAGCGCGTCGGCCGCGGTCCAGCAGCCGGTGTCGTCGACGGGGACCCAGCGGAGCGTGGCGCCGGTGGCGAGGGCGAGTTCCTGCCAGGGGACGAGGTCCGCGTGGTGCTCGGCCTCGGTGACCAGGACCTCGTCACCGGGTCCCAGGCGGAAGCGCTCGGCGGCGGGTCCACCGCGCCCGCGGCTGGCGTTGGCGATGCCGTAGGCGACGAGGTTGAGCGCGTCGGTGGCGTTCGCGGTCCAGACGACCTCGGACGGTGACGCCGCGTTGACGAACCCGGCGACGGTGGCGCGGGCGTCCTCGTACGCGTCGGTGCTGCGCGCGGCCAGGGTGTGCGCACCGCGGTGCACGGCGGCGTTGTCGTGCTCGAGGAAGCGTCGCTCGGCATCGAGGACCTGGCGGGGGCGCTCGGCCGTCGCACCCGAGTCCAGGTAGACCAGCGGGACGCCGTCCACCTGCTGGTCGAGGACCGGGAAGTCCGCCCGGATCCGCCGGACCTCGGCGTCGGTGAGCGGATGGGCTGGGGCGACGATCGTCACGGGGCTGGTTCCTCCTGCTGTCGTCGGGGTCAACCGCTCCATCGTCCCCGTTGTTCCGGCCCGAGTCCAGCCGGACACCGAACGGCCCCGGCGCCGCGGGGACGTCGGGGCCGTGGTCGCCGGTCGGGCTACTCGTTGCCGATGTGCTTGTCGGCCGAGTCGCGGGCGCCGTCGATCTTGTCGTCGTACTTGCCGCCCGTGGCCTTCTTGACCGCGTCGGCCACGCCGTCGAGGACCTTGTCGCTGATGTCCTCGGCCTTCTCGCCCTTGAGCGCGTCCTGGACCTTGCCGTCCTTCAGGAACTCCTGCGCCTTCTTCGTGATGTCGTCGAACCCCGCCATGTCCGTGCCTCTCGTTCCGACGCGGGACCCGCTGCCCCGGCGTGTGCAGCCGATGGTAGGCCGGTCGCGCCTATTCCGTGACGATCGCTCGGTGGTGGGCTCGTGAGCGTGCAGGCGGCCGAGTGCACGGGCGTGCGCGAGGGCGGGCGTACGGAGGCGCGCTCGTCAGGCCATCTGGGCACTGCGGCGACGCGCGAGCACGAACCCGACGGCGACCGACCCCGTGATCGCCAGCAGCGCCGGGATGAGGATGTCGGTCCCCTGCTCGGTGAACTCCACGACGAGCACGAGCGCGGTGAACGGCGCCCGCATCGTGGTCGCGAGGAACGCCGCCGCCCCGATGAACGCGAACGACGCCAGGCTCGACCCGTCCGCCGGCCACAGCAGCAGCCACGCCCCGCCGAGGAACCCGCCGAAGGCCGAGCCGATGGCGATCGACGGCGTCAGGGTGCCGCCGACCGCGCCGGCGCCGATCGTGGCCGAGGTCGTGATCGTGCGGATCACCCCGAGCACCAGCAGGAACAGGATCGGCGCCATGCCGGTCACCGGGTCGCCGTCGAGGTCGGTGTTCATCGCCAGGACGCCGAGCGCGCGACCGTTGCCGAGGATCTCCGGGAACGGCACCGCGATCAGCCCGACCATCGCGAACACCACGGGCAGGACCACGAGCAGTCGCCACCCCTTCGGCGCGAGCCCCTGCAGCCGGTTCGTCAGCTTCACGAACCCGACCCCGGCGAAGCCGAGCACCGGGCCGACGATCGCGGCCCAGACGAGCAGCGACGGTGACATGTGCATCGCGGGCACGTGGTAGAGCACCTCGTCCGGGATCGCCAGGCGCGCGACGACGGCGGCGATGGCACTCGTCGCGAAGGCGGGCAGCGCGGTCGCCAGGGTGAGCTCCCCGAGCAGCACCTCGACCGCGAACAGCGCACCGCCGAGCGGCACGTCGTAGACCGCGGCCAGACCGGCCGCGGCGCCGCACGCGACCAGGATCTTCGTCTCGCGCTCGGTCAGGCCGGCGCGGCGCGTGACGACCTGCGCCAACCACGCGCCGACCTCGCGCGGCGCGACCTCTTTGCCGATGGAGGCGCCGAGCCCGACCGCCAGGATCTGCACGCCGGCGTTGGCCAGGGTCACCAGCGTGGGCATCCGCGTGCCGCCGACCGCCGCGGTGACCGCCACGGTCGGACGGCCCCAGCGGCGCAGCGCCCACCAGGCGAACCCGGTCAGGACGCCGGCGGCGGCGAGCGCCAGGAAGCGGTTCAGGCCGGACGGGGCGTCGGCGGCCTCGAGGTGCCCACCGAAGGGGTACCCGAAGGCGACGAACTGGATGAGCTGCAGCGCGAGCCACACCGAGACCCCGGCGACGCCACCCGCGATGCCGACCAGGGCGGTGACGACGGCCAGCTTGACGGCCCAGATCGGTGTCGCGTGAGCAGCGTGCGGCATGTCAGGAACCCTATCGGCAGCACGGCCCGGGCCCGGTCGCGCCCTAGGCTGACGACGTGCCCGACATCCCCGAAGCTGGACGCCCGCGCGCCTGGGACCCCTTGGTCGGCAGCGCGCAGTCGGTCGTGCTCGAGGTGCTCCGCGCCGGGCCCCGACCCCGCACCGAGCTCGCCGCCCGCCTCGGGCTGTCCGGACCGAGCCTGTCGCGCATCACGAAGCCCCTGCTCGGGTCGGGGATCCTGGTCGAACGGCAGGGCGTGCAGGGCACCGGGACCGGTCGGCCGTCGATCCCGCTCGACATCGACGCCGACGCGCACCACTTCGTCGGGGTGAAGCTCACCGGCGACGGACTGTTCGCGGTGTCGACCGACCGCCGCGGCCGGGTCCTCACCGAGCGCGAGGAGCCCCTGCCGGACCCGACCGTCCCGGCCGTCGTCGCCCGTGTCGCCGCGGTCGTCGCCGGGCTCGTCGAGGACGACGACCGGATCCGCGGTTGCTGTGTCGCCGTGGGCGGCGCCACCGAGGGGCGCAGCGTCATCCGCCGCGCGCCGTTCCTGGGCTGGCAGGACGTCCCGCTCGCCGCCCTGCTCACCGACGCGACCGGGCTCCCCGTGAGCGTGGAGAACGACGTGCGGGCGCTGACCCACGCCGAGCACTGGTTCGGCGAGGGCCGCGACCGTCGCTCGTTCGCCCTGCTCACCATCGGCGCCGGGATCGGACTGGGGCTCGTCGTCGGGGACTCGGTCGTCGACGGCGCGCACTCGACCGCGGGCAGCATCGGTCACCAGCGGCTCGGTGGCTCGGTCGGCGCGTCCGACGTGGAGTGCGAGTTCGGGCACCGCGGATGCGCCCGGGCGGTCCTGAGCGCCCGGGCGATCGCGCTCACCGGCAGTCGTGCCCTCGGTCGGACGGTCACGGCCGCAGCGCTGCTCGACGCCGCGCGGGACGGCGACCCGGCTGCTCGCGACGTCGTCGACACCGCCGCCGAGGCGCTCGGCCTGCTCGTCGCGGACGTCGTCAACGTGGTGGACCCCGAGGTGGTCCTGCTCTCCGGCGAGCTCGTCGCGGTCGCCGAGGTCGGCCGCGCGGCGCTCGACCGCTCCGTCGATGCGGCACGCCACTGGTCGACCCCCACCCCGACCCTGGTCGCGCAGCCGTTCCGGTTCAACGAGTGGGCCCGTGGCGCAGCCGCGGTCGCCATCCAGATGCACGCGCTCGGCGCCTGACGCAGCGCGCAGCGCGGGGTTGCGTCGGCGCAGCCCGCCTCCGGTGCGAGGTTGACCGCCCCGTGCGACCCTGTTGCCTCGCACCACCCGGTCAACGCCGCACCACCCCGCAACCGCGCACCGTGCGCACCGTGCGCACCGCTCCTACGTGAGCCGCAGCAGCGTGTTCACCTGCTCGTTGACGGCGGTGAGCGTCGAGATCGGTTTGCCGTTCGCGTAGATGTCGTCGAAGGCGGGCTGGACCAGCGCCTGCACGTCGGCCGGGTTCCGCGTGACCGGGAACAGGAACGTGGTGTCGTCCTCGACCTGTTCCGTGAACGCGGACACGTCGAACCCGCGCTTGCGGAACGCGGCGACCGCGGCGTCCGTGCCCGAGCGGCGCGCCGGGAACACGATCCCCGCCCGCCCGACGATCTCCTGCGCGGTGGCACCGCCGAGGTAGGCGACCCACTTCGCCGCGGCCTCGGGGTGCTTCGCCTGCTTCGTGATCGAGTCGCCGAGGCCGTTGAACATGGAGGCCCGGTGCCCGACCGGACCGGACGGCGTCGGAGCGATGCCGACCGTGATGCCCGGCAGGTTGGCGTAGGTCCCGATCATCCACGAGCCGTTGAACGACAGCGCGACCTTCTTCGCGCCGAGCTGCACGTCCGGCCCGGTCGTCGTCGAGAACACGCCGTACTTCGGCATGTAGCCCTTCTCGGCGAGGCCGAAGTACCACGAGATCGTCTTCTGGAACCCGGCGTCGTCGTAGCGGAACCGGTTCCCCCAGGGGTTGCTGTTCGTGTAGTACCAGTCCGTCGACCCGGTGAAGGGCGACCACTGCGTCTGCCCGAACCCGTCGCCACCGCTGCCGTTCGCGCTCATCCCGTAGACCGCGACGTCGGACTTGTCGAACCCGGACTCGTCACCGCGACGCCCCTTGGAGTCGATCGTCAGGTGGGCGACGGCCTGCTCGAACGTGCCACCGTCATCGGGGTTCCAGGACAGTCCAGCCAGGTCCGCCGCGGAGTAGCCGGCCTTGGCGATCACCTTCTCGTCGTAGAACATCGCCACCGTGTCCCAGTCCTTCGGGGACCCGTAGCGGTGTCCGTCCTTGCCCTTCCAGAGCTGCGCGAGCCCGGACTGGTAGTCGTCGTCGCGGATGGACGAGGTCGCCTCGAGCTCGTCGAGCTTGTACAGCACGTCGAGGTCGGCGAACTGCGGGAACTTGGACAGGTGGTCGGTGAACACGTCCGGCGCGGTCCCGGCGATGAACCCGGCCGTGAGCTTCGTCCAGTAGTCGGCCCACCCGAGCTGGGTGATCTTGATCCGGATGTCCGGGTTCTCCTGCTCGAAGGCCTTCGCGACGGCCTGGTAGGCGGGGAGCTGGTTCGCGTCCCAGAGCCAGTACGACACGGTGCCGGTCGCACCGCTCCTCGGGTTCACGGTGCCGGGTGACGAGCACGCGGCGAGCGCGCCCAGGGCCAGGGCCGAGGCGCCGCCGGCGAACAGCGAGCGACGGGTGATGGGGTTCGTCATGAGGAGGGATCCCTACTTGATGCCGGAGAAGCCGATGGAGTTGACGATCCGCTTGGCGAAGACGCCGAACAGCACGATCATCGGGAGCGCCGCCACCAGGGTGGCGGCCATGAGCCCTGCCCAGTCGGTCCCCGACTGCGGGGACTGCGACTTGAAGACACCGAGCGCGACGGTGAGCACCCGCGAACTGTCCGTGTACGACACCATGAGCGGCCAGAAGTAGTCGTTCCACGCGGTGATGTAGGTCAGGACGGCGAGCGTCGCGATCGGCGCGGACGCCATCGGCAGGATCAGCCGGAAGAACACCCGCACCTTGCCGGCGCCGTCGATCAGCGCGGCTTCCTCGACCTCCTTCGAGATGCCGAGGAAGAACTGCCGCAGGAAGAAGACCGCGAACGGCGTCATGAGCATCGAGGGCAGCGAGATCCCGAGCAGCGTGTCGACCAGCCCGAGCGACTTGATGAGCGTGAAGTTCGGCAGCAGCGTGAAGATCGTCGGGACCATGAGCCCCGCCAGGAACACGCCGAAGACCTTGTCGCGTCCGGGCCATCGCAGCCGGGCGAAGGCGTAGGCCGCGGCGGCGGAGAAGAAGACCTGGCCGACGGTGATCATCGTCGCCGTGAGCACCGAGTTGAGCAGGTACTGCCAGAAGTTGATGGCCGCGCCGGAGCCGCCCTGGGCGAGCGCCTCCTTGGTGGACTGCAGGCCGAACACCCGCTCGAACCCGCCCAGGCTGAAGCCGGTGGGCAGCAGCGACGTCGGGTCGGCGGAGATCGCACCGTTGGACGACAGGGCCGTCCGGAGGATCCAGTAGAACGGGAACAGGGTCACGACGATCACGGCGATCATCGCGATCCAGGCCACGACGCGTCCGACGGACGGCTTCGGGCGGGGGGCTCGGGCACCACGGGTGGTGACGGCGCGGGTGGTGGGTTCGACCACCGGGGGCAGGGTGCTGGTCATCGTCGACTCGCTTCCGGTCAGTGCTGCGTCAGGGGGCGGCGGGCGGCCGCGTCAGTCCAGGTCGCTCTCGCCGGAGCGCGAGAGTCGGTACTGGATGACGGTGATGATGCTGAGGACGACGAGCAGTGCCACCGAGACGGCGGACGCGTACCCGAACTGGAACCGACCGAAGGCCAGGTTGTAGATGTAGTTCTGCACGACGTTCGTGGCGTTCGCCGGACCGCCCTGCGTGGTGATGGCGACGGTGTCGAACACCTGGAACGAACCGATGACCGTGATGATGAGCACGAGCGACAGGATCGGGCGGAGCAGCGGCACCGTGATGCCCCAGAACATGTTCCACTCGCTGGCACCGTCGATGCGGCCGGCCTCGTACACCTGCTCCGGCAACGCCTGCAGCCCCGCGAAGATCAGCAGCGCCGTGTAGCCGACGTTCCGCCACACGTTGATGAACGCGATCGTGGGGATGCCCCAGACGTCGCTCTGCAGGAACGGGATGCGCCCGACGCCGATCGCGTTGAGGACCTCGTTGCCGATGCCGAGCTGCGTGTCGAGGATCCAGAGCCAGATGAGCGCCGCGACGACGTTCGACACCAGGTACGGCGCGAGGACGATGCCCCGGACGAAGGTCGACTTGGTCAGGCGGTGCATCATCACCGCGATGAACAGCGCGAGCACCGTCTGGAAGCCGATGTTCAGCAGCACGTACTCGACCGTCACCGCCATCGAGTGCCAGAAGATCGAGTCCTGCAGCAGTCGCTGGTAGTTCTGCAGGCCGGTGAACACCGGCGGGGTGAGCAGGTTGTACGTCGTGAAGCTCAGGTAGATGCCACGCAGGGTCGGCCAGAGCAGGAACGCGGCGAACCCGATCGAGGCCGGGGCGATGAAGACCAGCGCCAGCCAGAGGTCGTTGCGACGTCGGCGCTTCGGGCTCGCGGCCCTGGCCGTGGTCCCGGCGACGGTCCGGCTGCGCCGGGCACTCGTCGTCAAGGGTGACGACACGGGTGTTTCGGTGGCCATCGTGACTCCTTCGTCAACGCGGTTTCCGTCGGGCGGCAGCGCCCGGACGGCTTTAGTGTCGCCGCAAAACAAACCGCTTGTCAAGACATCCTGGCCATCAGATGACGGGAGGCCCGTGGCGGCGTCGCCACGGGCCTCCCGTCATGTCGACGGTCGCGTCTACACGGCGGTCAGCCGGAAGGGGACCACGCGCTCTGCGGACGTGGCCGGGGCCTCGAGCCCCACGGTCGTCAGGACACGTCCGGTGAAGACGCGCTCGCCCGACCACCACTGCGGCGCGCGGACGCCGTCCGCGCCCGTGCCGATCAGGACCGGGTCGACGCGGTACCGCGTGTCGGGGTCGAGGTCGCGGAACGTCACACGGCCGCGGACGCTCGCCTCGGGGCTGCCGAGCGACGCGAGGAAGAACATCGCCTCGCCTCGGTCCGGGGCGACCACGCCGTAGACGTTCAGCGTCTCGTCGACCTGGTCGACCCGCACCAGGTCGCCGCCGTGCAGCAGCGGGCGGGCCTCCTTGTAGAGCGCGATCCACTCGGCCAGGTCGCGTTCCTCGGCCGCGGAGGCCTTCGACAGGTCCCACTCGATGCCGAGGTGCCCGAAGAGCGCCGTCCCCGCACGGAACGACAGGTCGTGCCAGCGACCCGTGGTGTGGTTCACGCCGCTGGCGATGTGCGAACCGAGCAGTTCGGCGGGCAGCAGCTGCATCGTCCAGCGGTTCATCTGCTGGCGCTCGAGCGGGTCGATGCAGTCGGACACCCAGACGCGGTCGGTGTGCTCGATGACACCGAGATCGACGCGGCCGCCACCCGACGAGCACGACTCGATCTCGAAGCCCGGGAAGCGGTCCTTGAGTGCCGCCATCAGCCGGTAGGCGGCCAGGGTCTGCTCGTGCACGGCCGCACCGCCCCCGCGGTGGCCCGCCTCGACCAGGTCGCGGTTGTGGTCCCACTTGACGTAGTCGATCCGGTACTCGTCGATGATCGCCGTCATCCGGTCGAGGACGTGCTCGTACGCCTCGGGGATCGCCAGGTTCAGCACCTGCTGGTGCCGCGAGCGGATCGGCAGCCGCCCGTCGGCCTGCATGATCCACTCCGGGTGCGCACGGGCCAGGTCACTGTCCTCGTTCACCATCTCCGGCTCGAACCACAGGCCGAACTGCATGCCGGCGGCACGGACGTGGTCCACGAGCGGGGTGAGACCGTCCGGCCAGACGCCCTCGTCGACGAACCAGTCCCCCAGCCCGGCGAAGTCGTTGCGACGGTGGCGGAACCAGCCGTCGTCCAGGACGAAGCGCTCCACGCCGAGCCGGGCGGCGCGGTCCGCCAGGTCCGTGAGTCGATCGAGGTCGTGGTCGAAGTAGACGGCCTCCCAGACGTTGATCGTCATCGGACGGTCGCTCGTCGGGTGCTGCGGCCGGCTGCGCAGGTGGGTGTGGAAGCGACGGGCCTGGGCGTCGAGGCCGTCGGCGTACGCGCCGTACACCCAGGGCCCCTGGTAGGTCTCCCCGGTCCCGAGCCGGACCTCGCCCGGCAGCAGCAGTTCCCCGCCGCCGACGACCTGCTTGCCGTTGAACAGCCGCTCCGCGAAGTGCCGGTGGTTGCCGCTCCACGCGGTGTGGACGCCCCAGACCTCGCCGTGGGCGAATCCGAACCCGGGCACGCCCACGCTCAGGACCGTGGCGGCGTCGGCGCCCGTGCGGCCCTTGCGGCCCTCGCGCTCGTGGATGCCGACGACGAGGTCGCTGCGCTGCGGGGTGCGCTCCTTGCCCCAGCGGCCGGCGAAGTCCAGGACCTCGCGGGCGCGGGTCGGGGTCGGCAGCGCGACCGTGACGTCGTCGACCGTGTAGGAGCCCGGGCCGGTGTTCGTGACGGCGGCGCGCGTGCGCACCAGGCCGGAGGGCAGCAGCTCGATCGTCAGGCGGACGGCGAGCTGCGCGGTGGGGTCCGCGGCCTCGACGACGACCGCGGCCGGTCCGGCGTCGACGAGGCGCCCGTCCTCGTGCGCCTCGCCGACCACGTCGATGCTCGTCGTCGTGAACCGTGGCGACCAGTCGTGGCCGTCGCGGTGGCCGCTGATCCCCGGCTTGCCGGACCAGCCCGCGTGGGGCTCGGGCAGGACCGCCAGGCGGATCGGCTCGTCGACCGCGTTCGACACGACGGGCTCGAGTCCGGAGACGACCAGTGCCGCCAGGTCTTCGGTGGAGAGCCGCCCGAGCGCGGCACCCCAGTGCACGACGGCCGGCAGCCGCCCCTCGGTGCAGTCGAGGACGAGGGACACCCCCGCCGCGGTCAGGTGGACGAGGGCGTCGGGATGGGTCTGCTGCGTCATCGGAGCTCTTTCTTTTGTCTCGCAACTATGTGCGTGGCAAGTATGTCAGAACCAGCGCTTGACCTTGAAGACCACGAACAGCGCCGCCGCGAAGACGATCATCGCCAGGACCGCGAGCGGGTAGCCCCACGTCCACGTCAGCTCGGGCATGTGGGTGAAGTTCATGCCGTAGATCGCAGCGATGAGCGTCGGCGCGAAGAGGATCGCCGCCCAGCCCGAGATCTTCTTCGTGTCGTCGTTCTGCTTCTGTGCCGCCAGGGTCGCGTCGACGGTCAGCGCGTTCTGCAGCAGTTGGCGGAAGGTGTCGAGTCGCTCCGCGGTGCGGATGGCGTGGTCGAGGACGTCGCGGAAGCGCCGCTGCATCTCGACCGGCAGGTGGTACTTCTCCGCGCCGCGATGCAGGTTCTCGATCATGTACACGAGCGGACGCGCCGCTCGTTGGAAGTCGACGACCTCGCCGAACAGCTCGTAGATGCGCTTGGACACCCCGGGCACTCCGGAGAAGAGCTGGTCCTCGATCTGGTTGATGTCCTCCTCGAGCCCGTCGATCACCGGCAGGTAGTCGTCGACGATCGAGTCCATCAGCGCCCAGAGCTGGGCCTGCGGGCCGGCCGTCACCAGTCCCGGTTTGCCGCTCATCCGCTGCAGAGAGCGCGGGACGACCTGCCGACCGCGCGGGTCCGCCTGCACGACGGCGAGGAAGAAGCCGTCCCCGACGAAGGCGTGCACCTCGCCGAACGCCACTTCCTCGCGGCGGTCGTTGTAGAGCGCCGGCTTGAGGACCGCGAACAGCGTCGAGCCGTACCGCTCGAGCTTCGGGCGCTGGTGCCCCTCGGCGGAGTCCTCGACCGCCAGCTCGTGCAGCCCGAGGGCCACGGCGACGTCGCCGAGCTCGGTCGCGTCGGGCTGGTACAGCACGATGCAGGCACTGGCGTCCTGGTCCGACATCATCCGGAAGGTGTCATCGAGCGAAGGACTCACCATCGGTGCGATGCGGTCGACGTAGACGGTGTTCAGCTCGACGGTCACAGGGCCAGGCTACGCACGTCCCCCGTCCGCTGAGCAGCACCTGCACGACGTGACAGCGAACGGGCATACCGTGATGTCTTCAGCATGCTGACGAGTGGCTGCTGACGGAAGGAGTGGTCATGCGTTGGTTCCGGAAGATCGCGATCGCGGTGAGCGCCGTCGTCGCCGTGGTGGGTTCGTTCATCGGCTCGGGTGCCGCGGGTGGCACGCCGATCCAGGACGCGGCCGGTGGGGCGCTGTCGGCGTCGTCCACGGCCATCGCCCCGGGCGGCCCCGCGTTCGGCATCTGGAGCGTCATCTACGTCGGGCTCATCGCGTTCGCGGTCTGGCAGTTCCTGCCGCGTCGTGCGGACCAGGCCCGCCACGACCGACTCGCGGTCCCCGCGGTGCTGTCGCTGCTGCTCAACGCCGCATGGATCCTGTCCGTGCAGTTCGGGTTCCTGTGGGCGAGCGAGCCGATCATCGTCGCGCTGCTCGCCGTGCTGGCGTGGGCGTTCGTCATCCTGCGGCGCACGCGGCCGTCCGGCATCGTCGAGGCGATCGTCACCGACGGCACGTTCGGGCTGTACCTCGGGTGGCTCTGCGTCGCGACGGCGGCCAACACCGCCGCGGTGCTGACGGCCGCCGGGTTCCGCGGCTTCGGACTCGGGCAGGACGTGTGGGGTGTCGTCGTGGCGCTCGTCGCTGGGCTGGTCGGGGTCCTCGTGGCCGTCGCTGGCCGGGGTCGCCTGTCGCCGGTGGTGTCGCTCGCGTGGGGTCTGGCATGGGTCGCGGTCGCTCGTCTCGACGGGCCCCTCGTGTCGACGCCCACCGCGGTCGCGGCCATCGTCGCCGCTGCCGCAGCGGTCGTCGTCACCCTCGTGGTCCGCGCCCGCGCCGGATGGTCGGCAGCGCGCACGGCCTCGGCCGCCCGCGTGTCCTGAGCCACGGGGCCGATCGGCGGCGCGGACCACGACTGGAGCGACATCACCCATCCGAATGCGACGCGCCAACCCGCACCCGATGTCGCACGATGCGCACACACCAACCCCGCAGCACCGAAAGCGACATCACCCATCCGGACGCGCACGCACCAACCCCGCAGCACCGAAAGCGACATCACCCATCCGGACGCGACGCGCCA
>NZ_LMPO01000001.1:345358-345423 GCF_001424385.1 Curtobacterium sp. Leaf183
GCGACGCGCACGCACCAACCCCGCAGCACCGAAAGCGACATCACCCATCCGGACGCGACGCGCCA
>NZ_LMPO01000001.1:345579-345660 GCF_001424385.1 Curtobacterium sp. Leaf183
CGTCGCACGATGCGCACACACCAACCCCGCAGCACCGAAAGCGACATCACCCATCCGGACGCGACGCGCCAACCCGCACCC
>NZ_LMPO01000001.1:345684-439335 GCF_001424385.1 Curtobacterium sp. Leaf183
ACGACGTGCACGCACCAACCCTGCAGCACCGAAAGCGACATCACCCATCCGGATGCGACGCGCCAACCCGCACCCGATGTCGCTTTCGTGGAGGTACCGGAGCGCCAGGCCGAACCAGCCTGGCGCGGGCGCCAGGCCAGACCAGCCCGGCGCGGGACGCGTCAGCGCTCCGCGGCGACCAGGCCGTGGGCAGCGGCCACGGCGTCGTTCGTGACGCGGCCGGCGTGCACGTTGAGCCCGCGGGCCAAGGCAGCGTCGGACTCGAGCGCCTGTTCCCACCCCTGGTCGGCGATCGCCAGCGCGTACGGCAACGTCGCGTTCGTCAGCGAGATCGTCGACGTGCGCGGCACCGCCCCCGGCATGTTCGCCACGCAGTAGTAGACGGTGTCGTGCACCCGGAACGTCGGGTCGTCGTGCGTGGTCGGCCGCGAACCCTCGAAGCAGCCGCCCTGGTCGATGGCGATGTCGACGAGGACCGAACCGGGGCGCATGTCGGCGACCATCGCGTCGGTGACGAGCTTCGGTGCGGAGGCCCCGGGGATGAGCACGGACCCGATCACCAGGTCCGCGTCGCGCAGTGCCTCGGCGATCGCGTGACTCGACGACCGCAGCGTCGTGATCCGTCCGTCGAACCGGGCGTCGAGCGCGCGCAGGCGCGGCAGGCTGATGTCGAAGACCGTGACCTCGGCGCCGAGCCCGAGCGCCATCGCGGCAGCGTGCTCGCCGGCGACACCGCCGCCGATGACCACCACGCGGCCCTTCGGCGTGCCGGGGACCCCACCGAGCAGCAGCCCCCGTCCTCCGTGGGCGCGCATGAGGTGGTTCGCGCCGACCTGGGCGGACAGCCGTCCGGCGATCTCGGACATCGGGGACAGCAGCGGCAGCGACCGGTCGGGCAGCTGGACCGTCTCGTACGCGATGGCGGTCGCGCCCGAGTCGATGAGCGCGTCGGTCAGCGGGCGGTCCGCCGCCAGGTGCAGGTAGGTGAAGAGCACCTGGCCCGGGCGGATCGCCGCGTATTCGGAGGCAACCGGCTCCTTGACCTTGAGGACCAGCTCTGCCTGCGCCCAGACGTCGGCCGCGGCGGGGACGATCATGGCACCGGCGGCCTGGTACTCGGCGTCGGGGAAGGACGACCCGTCACCGGCTCCGGCCTGCACGATGACCTGGTGGCCGTGCAGGGACATCTCCGCGACGCCCGCCGGGGTGGCTGCGACTCGGAACTCGTTGTTCTTGATCTCGGTGGGGACGCCGATGCGCATGGCGGACTCCTTCGTGGGCTGCGTGCGGACGTGCCGCGGTGACACCCACCATCCAGCCAGTCCCGCGTGTCCGGCATGTTGCGCCCGAACATCCGACTGGTGTGCGCCGGATCCGTGCGACGAGATTCGGCGGATCAGCCCCGGCTGCGGAGCGACTCGCTGGGGAGCTCGCCGAAACGAGCCCGGTACGCCGCCGAGAAGCGACCGAGGTGGCCGAAGCCCCACGCGCGGGCGATGTCTGCCACCGAGGTCTCGTCGCGGTCGGAGCGCCGCAGGTCGGTGTGCGCGCCGTCGAGCCGGACGCCGCGGAGCAGGTCGCCCGGGGTCTGGTCGAGGTGCCGCCGGAGCGACTGCTGCAGCCCGCGGGGACTGAGGCCGGCGGCCGAGGCGATCTCGGGTGTGCCGATCGCCTCGGCGGCGTGGGCGTGCACGAACTCGAGGGCACGGCGGAGCCGCTCGTGCTCCGGCCCCGTGCCGGGCACCGACGCCCGCCAGGACGTGCGCTTCGGGAACGCCCGGAGCGCGGCGCCGGCGAAGGTGTCGGCGATCGCGCGGCGAGCGGTCTCCCCGAGTCCGTGGCCCATGTCGAGCCAGGTCGCCGAGTGCGCCCGGACGGTCTGCTGCCAGATGCGGGTGCCCTCGGCCGTGGCCCGCTGGAGGGGCTCGAAGGCGAAGTCGGCGTCACCGGCGAGCTCGGCCACGAACGACCGGTCCAGCTGGACGAGGTTGAGTGCGATGTCGCGGTGGTGCAGCTGGTATGCACCGTCACTCGGCAGCACGACGGGGACACCGGGGTGCAGGTCGATGGTGTGCCCCGCGTACGAGATCGTGCTGGTCCCGCTGCGCAGCCAGACGACGATGAACTCGTCCTCGACGAGGGACTCGCTGCGCAGGTCGACCTGGAAGCGGGCACTGCGGAGCGACATCCGGTCGTCGCCGACGCCGGCGAAGCTCCAGCCACTGTCGGCCGAGGTCCGCCGGACGGCCGGCGTGCGCAGGTCGTACCCGGCGGAGAAGAACGCGACAGCGTGGTCGATGTCGGACCCCGCGAGCCGCTTGGACCAGCGGCCGTCGGTCGTTCCACGGCGGTCAGGGGAGGAGGTAACGAACCGTTCTGCAACGGGCAGAGCGGCAGCGCGCATCGCCGTCGTCGGCGTGGTTTCGCTGGAGAGCACCATGTCCGAGAACCTACGAGCAACCACTGACATCGGAGCCGGACCCGTCAGTTCTGCAGGATCGCCTGGCCGATGCTCTCGTCGAGGATCAGGTCGGTGACGAGGCCGGCCGCCAGTGCGCCACGGAGCGAGGCCGCCTTGCCCCGCCCCGCCACCACGCAGATCCGCCGGGGCGCGCGCTTGATCGTGTCGAGGTCGGGCCCACCGGCGCGGGCGTTCAGACCGATGTCCCGCCATGACCCGTCCGCGCGGTAGAACACCGTCGAGACGTCCCCGACGACCTTCGCCGACGCCAGCTCGTCCCGGTCCGCCGGGTCCAGGTACCCGCCGGAGTAGACGTGGGACGGCACCGGCGCCTGGGGTGCGCCGACCCCGAACACGACGACGTCCATGCGCTCGTGCAGGTCCAGCACGCGGCGGATCGAGCGCTCGCGGAACAGGGCCTCCTTCGTCGCGGGGTCGTCGAAGAACGCGGGGACCGGGAACTGCTGCACGAGGGCGCCGTAGGCCTCGCCGAACCGCCGGAGGATCTCGGACGCGTAGACGATCCCCGTGGTCCGGGTGTTCGCCGCGCCGTTCACCTGCACGATGGTCGAGCCGTGCGTGGTCTTCGGGACGAGGTACCGGCTGACCGCGCTGACGGTCGAGCCCCACGAGATGCCGATCACCATGTTCGACTCGATGTACTGCGTCAGGATCCGGGCGGCAGACAGCGCGACCCGCTCGAGACGGTCGACGTCACTCGTGTGGTCCGGCACCGGCACGACGTGCGCGTGCACCCCGAAGCGCGCGCGGATGTTCCGGCTGAGCGCGGCGGCCTGGTCGAGCGGCGACCGGATCTGGATGTCGACGAGTCCCGTGTCCCTGGCGTGCTTGAGCAGCCGTGAGACGGACGACCGCGACGTCCCGAGTTCGTCCGCGATCGCGTCCATCGTCAGGTCCTGCAGGTAGTACAGGTGCGCGGCACGCAGCGCCTGCTGCGTCCGCATCGGCTGCGCGGCGTCAGACATCCGCGGCACCCCCACCGGGAACATCAGCGGCACCCGCACCCGCACCAACTGCGGCACCCGCACCAGAACTCATGGAGCCAACCATGCACGGACGTGCACGGCCGCTGCAAGCCCTGTCGAGCCTCCCGTCCCCCGCCCCGAGCCGGGCCACGGCTGTCTCGAGCCGGGTCACAGGCGTTCTGCACGTTCGTGCATGCAAGTTGCCCCGACTTCTCAACAGGCGCACGATCAAGTCAAGACCAACGAACCGACCCCAGAAAGCGACGCGTACGCACATGTCGAAGACGACGCAGCCCCGACGCACGGTGACCGCCCTCACCGAGCGCCCGAACGCACAGGTCCTCATCGTGGGTGGCGGCATCAACGGCATCGCCACCTTCCGCGACCTCGCCCTGCAGGGCGTCGACGTCGCGCTCGTCGAGCGCGGCGACTACGCCTCCGGCGCCTCGGCGGCGTCGAGCCACATGATCCACGGTGGCATCCGCTACCTCGAGAACGGCGAGTTCCGCCTGGTGCGCGAGAGCGTCCAGGAGCGCAACGGCCTGATCCGGATCGCCCCGCACTACGTCAAGCCGCTGCAGACGACGATGCCGATCTTCTCGACGTTCTCCGGCATCATGAACGCCCCGCTGCGCATGCTCACGCACAAGCAGCGCTCCACGAAGGAGCGCGGCGCGATGCTCATCAAGATCGGCATGACGATCTACGACTCCTTCTCGCGCGACGGCGGCTCGGTCCCGAAGCACGTCTTCCGCACCAAGAAGGCGGCGCTGTCCGACATGCCGGCGCTCAACAAGGACCTGAAGTACACGGGCACCTACTACGACGCCAGCGTGCACGAGCCGGAGCGCCTGGCACTCGACGTGCTCAAGGACGGCCTGACCGCGGGCACCGGGACCGGGTCGGCCGCGACCGCCCGCGCCACGAACTACGTCGAGGCCGCGGGCACCCGCGACGGCGGCGTCCTGCTGCGCGACCTGGAGACCGGCGAGGAGTTCGCCTTCCAGGCCGACGTCGTGATCAACGCCTCCGGCCCCTGGACGGACCTGACGAACCAGGCGTTCGGCGGCGAGACCAAGTACATGGGCGGCACCAAGGGCTCCCACATCGT
The DNA here is from genome assembly GCF_001424385.1 of Curtobacterium sp. Leaf183. Lineage (GTDB taxonomy): Bacteria > Actinomycetota > Actinomycetes > Actinomycetales > Microbacteriaceae > Curtobacterium. The sequence goes on from NZ_LMPO01000001.1 coordinate 350,243, forward strand.
CGTGCACAACGACGAGCTGCTCGAGGCCACCAAGGGCCGCGAGCTGTTCTTCGAGAACGACGACGGCCGCATCGTGCTGATCTACCCGCTCAAGGGCCGGGTGCTCATCGGCACGACCGACATCGACGCCGACCCGTCGAAGCCCGTCACGACCACCGACGAGGAGATCGACTACTTCTTCGGGCTGGTCAAGCACGTGTTCCCGCAGATCGACGTGAACCGGGACCACATCGTCTACAGCTACTCGGGCATCCGGCCGCTCCCCCGCCACGAGGACACCGCCCCCGGTTTCGTGTCCCGCGACTACCGGATCGTCGACACCCAGATCCCCGGGCTCGGCGCCACGACCGTGCTGTCGCTGGTCGGCGGCAAGTGGACCACCTTCCGCGCCCTCGCGGCGCACCTGTCGACCGAGGCCACGCAGAAGCTCGGCGTCGCCCGCACGGTCGACACCACCGGCATGGCGATCGGTGGCGGCAAGGACTTCCCGACCACGGACGCCCAGCGCGCCCTGTGGATCAAGTCCCACCGCGACGGGCTCGACGAGCACCTCGTCGAGGGGCTGCTCGAGCGCTACGGCACCCGCGCGGCCGAGGTCGTCGACGTGCTGACCGACGGACCGGTCGAGCCGCTCGAGTCCGACCCGACCCTGACCCGGGCCGAGGTCGCGTACTTCGCCGAGCACGAGCAGGCCGTCCACCTGATCGACGTCGTGCTGCGCCGCACGAACCTGGCGTTCGTCGGCGGCGTCACGATCGACCTGCTCGACGAGCTGGCCGACGTGCTCGCCGGTGCCCTCGGCTGGAGCACCGAGGAGCGTGCGGACGAGGTCCAGCGCACCCTCGACGTCCTGCGTGAGTCGCACGGCGTGATCGTGCCCCTCACCGCCACGGCATCCAGCGCCTCGTAGGCGCCGCGGCGATCGAGACGCCTCGCTGAGACCGAGACGCCGCCGGCTACGACGGCGTCTCGGCGGGGCGGCGGCGTCTCGCGCAGACGACGGCGTCTCGCGCAGACGACGGCGTCACCACGCGACGGACGGGAGGCCCGGTGCCAGCTGGCACCGGGCCTCCCGACCGTCCGTCTGTCGGAGGTCTAGAACCGCTCGCCGGTCGGGTCCTGCGCGGTCCGGTCGATCAGGTCGTCGCCGCCCATCGGCTCGCCCTCCCAGTCGACCAGGCGCCAGCCGTCGGCGGACGACCCCTCGAGCTCGACGACACCGGTGTTCTCGAGGTGCCGGTCGGCGCCGAGGTCGTTCGGGGTGTTCTGCGCCGTGGTCGCCGCCCAGATGCGGATCGCCGCACCGTGGCTGAACGCGGCGGCGACCTGCACGCCGGTCGCCTCGATCTGTCGCACGGCGTCGTCGTAGCGGTCGAAGAAGTCCTCGCCGGTCTCTGCGCCCGGCATCCGCGCCTCGCGCTCCCCGGACGCCCACGCGTAGCAGGCGGCCAGGTAGCGCTGCACCGACGTCTGGTCGCGCAGCCCCTGCAGGTCGCCGGCCTCGATCTCGCGCAGTCCGGGCAGGACCACCGGCTCGAGCCCGAGCGCGTCGGCGAGCGGTGCCGCGGTGTGCTGCGTCCGGACCATCGACGAGACGAAGACCCGCTCGATGCCCCGGTCGGCGAGCGCCGCGGGCAGCGCCTGGGCCTGCTGCTCCCCCAACTCCGTCAGGCCCGGGCCGGGCACCGCGGCGTCGAGCACGCCGAGCACGTTCGCGGGGGTCTGGCCGTGGCGGATCAGGAGCAGTCGCATGCTCCCACCCTATTGACCGGCGACCGGGTCACCCCTGGCGGGTGTTCCACCGCGGGTTCTGCTTGTTGATGACGTACACGCGCCCGCGGCGTCGCACGACCTGCGAGCCGGGGATCTTCTTGAGCGCCTTGAGCGAGTTGCGGACCTTCACGGGGATCTCCTTGTTGATAACGGTTTTCATGTAGCGTAGTGCGCATGCGCTCCGCCGTCATCACGCTCGTGTCCGCCCTGCACCAGGCCGATGCCGACCGCGTCGCCGCCCGGCTGGTCGGGGTCCGCCGTGGCGCCGGTCACCGGGTGCACGTCGCGGGCAGCGCGTTCGCCGCCGCCCGGACGATCGCCGCCCGCACCGACCAGCTCGACCGGGTGTGCGGGCCGGACGCCGACCACGGCCTCGTGGTCACCCTGGCGCCGGGGTCGGACACCCGGGCCGTCGGCATGCTGCTCGCCAACGCGTCACGCAGTGAACACGGTCACGACCGGGTGCTCCGCCACGCGGTGACCGTCCTGCGTGCCGACGAGGTCGCACACCTGCTCTGGTCCGAGGTCGACGACGCGTTCGTCGCCGCAGACCGGGTGGCGTCCGCCGTCGAGTACGCCACCGTCATCGCGCTCGACCAGCTCGGGCCGCTGAGCGGACGCCGACGACGCGCCCTCGTCGCCCTGCTGCACCGGATGGCGCCGTACGCGACGATCATGGCGCTCGACCACGTCCGTGGCCCCGACGACCTGCCCGCGTCCAACGGCGGCGCCGCCCGGCTGCTGGCCACCGGAGCGGGCTGGATGCTCGCGCTGTCCGGCGGCGCCGACGCGGGGCGGGACGTCCACGACGACCTCGTCGCGCTGCGCTACCGGGAGCCGCTGCCGTTCCACCCCGGACGTCTCGCGTCGGTGATCGCCGAGGACCTCTCCCCCGGGGTCAACGGCCGGGTGCTGCGCTCGCGGGGCTTCTTCCGGCTAGCGTCACGGCCGGACCACGTCGGGTCGTGGTCGAGCTTCGGGGCGATGCTGGCCCTCGACCCGACGGCGAACCCGTCGTGGGACGAGGACGCCCCGATCGGGCAGGCGCTCTGGTTCGTCGGCGAGCGGCTCGACGTACGCGGGATCGAACGGGCGCTCGACTCGGCGCTCCTGCGGGCGCCGGAGCTTCTCGCGGGCCCGGATCTCTGGCGCGGATGGGCCGACCCGTTCCCGGTCTGGCCGGCGCTGCACGAGCACGAGTGACCACGCCCGGCGCCGCAGGCGCACGCGCACGCGTGACCTTGCCCGACCCCGGACGACGTCGCACCGGGGCCGGGTCCGGGTCACCGCGCCGGGTCCGCCTCGCGCTCGGCGGCCGCGTGCACGGCGTCCTGCGCGGCGAACGGCAGGTCCCCGAGGTCGAGGTGCGGGTTCGTGTCCTGCGTGAGGACGAGCTCGCGGGCCTCGTCGGCGGTCTCCACGGCGGGCATCGACCCGGGCAGGGGGCGCTGCGACGACTCCTTCATGCAGAACACCCCGACCGCCCCGAGCACGCTCATCGCCATCAGGAAGTACGCGGGGGCGAGCTCGTCACCGGTCACCGTGAGCAGGGCCTGCACGATGAGCGGCGTGGTCCCGCCGAACACCGCGATCGCGATGTTGTACGCGAAGCCCATCCCGCCGTAGCGCGTCGAGGTCGGGAAGAGCGCGGGCAGCGACGCAGCCTGGTTCGACACCCAGAGCGCCGTCATCAGCGCCAGCAGGGCGAGTCCGGACAGCGTGGACCACTGCTCGCCGTGTCCGATGAGCAGGAACGCGGGGACCACGAGGACGACGGTCGTCGCCGCACCGATCCACATCACCACGCGTCGCCCGAGCCGGTCGGACAGCTTGCCCGTCAGCGGGAGCATGACGGCGAGCAGCACGAGCACCGGGATCGTCAGGAGCGTGCCGTCGATCGCGGAGTACCCGAGCGAGTCGGTCAGGTACGTCGGCATGTAGCTCGTCAGCGCGTAGCCGACGGTGTTCGACGCGGCGACGAGCATCACGGCGATGACGATCGGACGCCAGTGCTCGCGCACCATGGCGACCACGTTCGCGGGCCGCTGCCCGCTCGCGTCGGCCCGGGCCTCGCTCGCCGCCTCCTGCGCCGCCTGGGTCGCCTGGAACGCGGGCGACTCCTCGATGCGCAGGCGGAACCAGATCGCCACGGCGCCGATCACGCCGGCGGCCAGGAACGGCAGCCGCCAGCCCCACGCGGTCATGGTCTCCTCGCCGAGGGTGATCTGCAGCACCGAGACGACGGTCGCGCCGAGCGCGAAGCCCATGTAGCTGCCGAAGTCGAGGATGCTCGCGAAGAACCCGCGGCGGCGGTCGGGGGCGTACTCGGTCACGAACGTGGTCGCACCGGCGTACTCACCGCCCGTCGAGAAGCCCTGCAGCAGCTTGAGCACCACGAGGATGACCGGGGCGAACACCCCGATCGTGGCGTACGCGGGCAGCACCCCGATCAGGAACGTGGACGCCGCCATCAGGATCAGCGTCGTGGCGAGCACCTTCTGTCGGCCGACCCGGTCTCCAAGACGGCCGAACACGATGCCACCGAGCGGGCGGGCGATGTACGTCGCGGCGAACACCCCGAGGCTGAACAGGATCTGCACCGCGGGTTCGGCGGTGGGCAGGAACACCCGCCCCATGGTCACGGCGAGGTAGCCGTAGACGCCGACGTCGTACCACTCCATGGTGTTGCCGACGACCATGCCGCTGACGGCCTTGCGCATCATGCTCTTGTCGACGACGGTGACGTCGCTCTCGCGGAGCCGACGGGTGTGCCGTCGGCGCTCGGTACTGCTGGGGTCGGAACCCATGCATCTCTCCTCGGGTCGGACGAACAGCCCGCGACGTTACCGAGCCGCCCGAGACGGCATTGACCGGCGATTCCCAGGGACCGGGCGTGTCCCCCGCGCCCGTCCACCACCGATCAGCAGCCCGCTGCGGAAACGGGCGGGCCGGTCACGACCTCGTAACATCGGGCCCATGGCGATCGAACCCGACACGAAGAACTGGACCTGGGTCATCGGGACACCGTGCCCGGACTGCGGCTACGACGGCAGCACGACCACGATCCGTGACGTGCCCGGCATCGTCGAGGCGAACGCCACCGGCTGGCCGACCGCACTCGCCCGTCCGGACGTCCGCGACCGACCGGACGATGCGACCTGGTCGACGCTCGAGTACGCGGCCCACGTGCGGGACGTGCATCGGACGATGACGGAGCGTCTGGCGCTCATGCTGTCCGAGGACACCCCGACGTTCGCGAACTGGGACCAGGACGCCACCGCGGTCGAGGACGCCTACGACGAGCAGGACCCGGCGACCGTCGAGCGGGAACTCGGCGAGGCCGCACACCGGGCAGCGCGCGCGTTCGACGACGTCCGTGACGACCAGCTCGACCGCACCGGGCTCCGCTCGGACGGCAGCGCCTTCACGGTCGCTTCGCTGGCGGTCTACTACGCGCACGATCCGGTCCACCACCTGTGGGACGTGCGGCGCAGCCACCAGGGTCGGCTGTAGTCGGACAGGAGGCGCGGGGCGGGCCCGCACCGGGCCTCCCGTCCGGTGCGTGGTGCGCCCGGAGCCGCTCCGCTCAGGCGAGCGCGTCGAGCAGGGCGCGCGCGGTCGCGGCGTCCGACACCAGCTCGTTGACCAGATGAGCGTGTGCGGCGCCCAGGATGCTCGGCACCTTCGCGGCTCCGACGGCGATGCCGACCGCGTGCGGGATCGCAGCGAGCGTCTCAGGAGGGATGCGCACCATCCGTTCGCTGCCGGGGAACTCGATGGCTGCGCCGTCGGCATCGAAGAAGTTGAGGCAGACGTCGCCTGCGGCGCTGTCGAACGCATCGTCCTCGACCGGGATGCCCCTGGCGAGCGCGTCACGGGTTGCCGGGGGCGCCCCGATGCCGAGCAATGCGCCCTTGGCTCTGTCCCAGAGCCCCACGACGTGCTGGAACCCCGGGTCTTCGTCGAGGCTGGCGCGCATCGCGGCACTCGGGATCGCCTGCGCGAACAGGAACGTCGGGGTGCCACCGGAGTACTCGGCCGCAGTGCGGGTGATCTCGTTCGTCTGGAACCACGGCATCGGGTCGGCCTGACCACCCACTGTGGGCACGAGCTGCACGCCGGCGAGCGAGGGCATGCCGGTCCGGGCGATCTCGTACGTGGTCCGCCCGGACGACAACAACACGGCGTCACCGCGGGTGAGTTCCATCGCATGCACGGCTGCCGCCACCGGTCTGGCGACGTCGGTACCGAGCGTTGCGGCATGCGTCACCGCGGTGAGGTACACCGCCTGCAGTCCGAGCGCATCCCGGAGTCGTTCGGCGAGGACCGTCGTCTCGTCCTGGAACGGATCGACGACCTCGATGTTCACGAGGCCCATCCGGCGTGCCTCGGCAACGAGCCGGGAGACGGTGGGGCGTGACACGTCGAGCCTGGTGGCGATCTCGACTTGCGTCGCGTCCTCGAGGTAGTACATCCGCGCCGCCTGGTACACGATGTCGAGCGGGAACCGAGCACCGCCCTGGCGGGATGTAGCGGCCCGGTCCTCAGCCATCCGTCAGCCTCTCATTCGTGGCCCCGTCGGCCCGTCCTGGGTCGGCGGCCGACCTCGACCTCTGACGTCTCATCGTAGTGTCTGGCTCTCGGGCTCTCGGGCTCACGGGGAGGACGGAGCAGGGGCTGATGTGGGGAACGCATCAGCCCCTGACTCCGGAGTGACTACTGCTTCAGGGTGAAGGGCGCCGTGAAGTCGTCCGCGTTGTCCTTCGTGATGAGGATGCAGTCGAACGACTGCTTCTCCTGCGAAGCCCCGGTCTTGCCCGTGCGGATGTAGCTGTCCGCTTCCTGCACGGCCTTCTTGGCGAACGTCGCCACGGGCTGGAGCACGGTGTACTGCAACTCGCCCGCCTTGATCGCGTCCACCGCATCGGGCGAGCCGTCGAAGCCTCCGACCTTCACCTGGTCGAGCTTGCCCGATTCCTTGAGCGCAGCGATGGCGCCGAGGGCCATCTCGTCGTTACCAGCGATGATGCCCTTGATGTCCGGGTTCGCCTGCAGGATCGACTGGGTCTTGTCGTGACCCTGCGTGCGGTCCCAGTTCGCGACCTGCTTGGCCACCTCCTTGAGGTCCGGGTACTGGCTCAGCACGGTCTTGTAGCCGTTCGAACGCGTTTGCGCGTTGTTGTCCGAAGGCGCGCCGAAGAGCTCGGCGTAGTTGCCCGAGTCGCCGACGTCCTTGACCCACTGCTGCGCGCCGATGGCGGCACCCTGGGCGTTGTTCGACACGAGCTGCGCCTTGGCGAGCCCGGTCTGGTTGATCTCGGCGTTCACCAGGACCACCGGGATGCCCGCGGCATCGGCCTTCTTCACCGCACCGATCGAGCCGGACGCGTTCGCCGGGTCGAGGATGATCGCGACGGACTTGTTCGTGATCGCGGTGTCGATGAGGTTGCTCTCGGTGTTCGTGTCGCCCTTGGACGCCGACACGTTCGACTTGTACCCGAGGGACTTGGCCTCGGCCGAGGCGACCTTCCCCTCGGTCTGCCAGTACGGGTTCGAGGGGTCGTTGACGATGATCGAGATCAGACCGCCCTTCTTCGAGCCGGAGCCGGACGAGTCCGAGCTCCCGGCCGAGCAGCCCGTGAGAGCGAGGCTGATGCCGACGCCCGCGACGAGCACCATTGCCAGCTTGCGGTTCATGTCGATGTTTCCTTTCGCTGTGTTCCGGCTGACGTGCGTCAGTCGGTGGTCTTCCAGGTGATGGCCGACCGGGCTCAGCCGGCGGCCTTCTCGGCGACGGCCCCCGAGGGGGATCGCGTGTCGACACTCGGAGAAGACGACGTGGGGCCCTGGCCGTTCTTGCGGCTCCGTGCACGACCGCGGTACTGCACGGCGTTCAGGAGGACGGCGAAGACGATCACCGCGCCGGTGAAGACCGTCTGCCAGTACGCGGAGACGCCGATGATGACGAGTCCGTCGGACAGGAAGCCGATGACGAACGCTCCCAGGAGCGTCCCGCGGATGTTGCCGACTCCGCCGGAGAGCGCGGCACCGCCGATGACGACCGCGGCGATGGCGGTGAGTTCGTACGAGTTGCCGGCGGTGGGGCTGGCACTCGTCAGCTCCGAGGACAGGATGAGACCGGCGATCGCTGCGCACAGGCCGGAGATCACGTAGACACGGATCTTGACCTGGCGGACCGGGACACCGGACAGCTCGGCGGCACGCTCATTGCCCCCGGAGGCGTACAGCCACCGACCGAACACCGTGCGGTTGAGCAGCAGGCTCGCGACGATCGCGACGACGATCATCACGATCACGCCGATCGGCAGGCCGAGGAGTCGGTTGAAGCCGAGCCAGTCGAACCCGGTGTTGCCGAGCGCCTGACTGCCCTCCAGGTTGTTGTACGTCAGGCCGTTGGTCATGAGGAGCCCGATGCCACGGACCACGTAGAGCATGCCGAGCGTGGCCACGAACGGTGCGACCTTGAACCGCGCGACGAGGATGCCGTTGACGAACCCGATGAACGCTCCGACGGCACACGAGATGATCACGACCACCCACACCTTCGGGTAGAGCGTCACCCCGCCGATCGCGACGCCCTTCATGAAGAAGCCTGCGATGACGCCCGAGAACCCGAGGGTCGAGCCGACGGAAAGATCGATGCCGCCGTTCAGGATGACGAGCAGCATGCCGATCGAGAGGATCGCGTACACCGCCACGTGCGACGACATGGTGAGCAGGTTGCTCACCGTGAAGTAGTTCGGCGACAGGATCGAGAAGACGACGATGATCGCGATGAGGGCGAAGAACGCCCTGCCCTGCAGCAGCAGCCGGCCGAGGTCGAAGCCGCCGGAGAACATCGCTGGGCGACGGCCGGTCGTGGTGCTGGTCATGGTGTTCCGTTCAGTGGAGGTCATGCGATCACTGCCTCGCCGGAGGCGGCCATGATCTTTTCCTTGGTGGTGTCGGCGCCGAACTCGGCAGAGATGCGCCCGCGGCTCATGACGACGATTCGGTGGGCGATGCTCAGGCACTCTCCGACCTCAGACGTCGAGTAGATGACGGCCAGTCCCTGCTCGGCACGCTCGGCGAGGAGCTTGAATACCTCGGCCTTCGCGCCGATGTCGATGCCGCGGCTGGGCTCGTCGAGCAGGATCACGTCCGGCTGGGTGGCGAGCATCTTGCCGATGACGACCTTCTGTTGGTTCCCGCCGGACAGCGATCCAATGGGCGCACTGCCGCCCGAGGCCTTGACGTGCACGGTCTGGATCGACTCCGTGACGAGGTCGACCTCTCTCCGGCTGGACATGAACAGCCCCTTGACGAACGACCCGATGCTCGCGAGCGACATGTTCGTGCCGACCGTCATGGTCTGCACGAGTCCGTCGCGCTGCCGGTCCTCCGGCACGAGCCCGAGACCGAGATCGATCCGCTCGGCGATCGACATCCCGGCGAGGTCCCGGTCGCCCATCAGTACCCGACCGCGGGTGAGCGGCACGCGGCCAGCCACCGCCTCGAGGAGCTCGGTGCGGCCGGCACCCATCAGCCCGTAGATGCAGACGATCTCGCCGGCACGGACGTCGAGCGAGAGCCGGTCGACGACGCTGCGCTCGCGGTTCTCGACGTCGGCGACACTGACGTCCTGGATCGAGAGTGCGACGTCACCGAACTCGACGTCGGGCGGGCTGCCGAGGTCGAATCCCTCGCCGACCATCGCGCGGACGACCCACTCGAGGTCGATGTCCGCAGCGACAGCGGTTGCGGTGATCGAGCCGTCGCGGAGCACGACCGCGTGGTCTGTGATCTCGAGCGCCTCTTCGAGGTGGTGCGAGATGTAGACGATGGAGACGCCGCGGGCGGTGAGGTCGTGGATGACCTTGAACAACACCTCGACCTCGGACGCGCTGAGCGCGCTCGTCGGCTCGTCCATGATGAGGATCCGCGCATCGACGCTCAGTGCGCGGGCGATCTCGACGACCTGCTGCTGGCCGAGCCGGAGGTCGGCGACCTTGGTGAGCGGATCGATGTCCTCTCCGAGCTCCTCGAGGACTGCCTTGGCCTGCTTCGCCTCCTCGGCGTAGTCCACTCCGGTCGGTCCGGTGATCTCGCGGCCCATGAAGATGTTGTCCCGGACCGACAGGTTCGGGGCGAGGCTCAGCTCCTGGTGGATGATCGACACCCCGTGCTCCCGTGCATCGACGGTGTCGGTGAAGGAGACCGGCTCGCCGAAGAGCGTCAACTCCCCGGAGGTCGGCTGTTCGACCCCGGACAGGATCTTCATGAGCGTGGACTTGCCGGCGCCGTTCTCACCGAAGAGCGTCGTCACCTGCCCGCGGTGGATCGAGAAGGCGACGCCCTTGAGTGCACGGGTCACCCCGTAGGTCTTGACGACGTCGGTCGCCTTCAGGACGACCTCACCGGTGCGCAGATCGGCCTCGCGCGGAACCGGACTGGAGGCTCGGCCCGCGCCGTCCTCGTCACCCCCCTGTGCATTGGGGTCGGCCCCGGTGCTCACTTGACCTCCAGCTGGGAGGGTGTGACGAGCCAGCCCTTCGGGTTCACGAGCTGGAACGCACCGGTCACGGTCACGGTCTTGCCCGCGAGCGAACCGACGTCCGTCTTCGCGAGGACCTGCTTCTTCACCTGGTCGTTCAGCGCACTCGCGGCATTCTGGTAGTCGATCTGGTTCGTGAACTGCCCGTACTCGATCGTCCCCGGTGCGTCCCGGAGGTCGGTGCCGTTGATCGCGGGTCCGGTCTGGATCCGGATGACGAGGTCGCTCGGGATGCCGCTGACGGTGACGGGGGAGACGCCGTCCTGGGCTGCGCCGACGATGCCGGTGAAGGTGGTTGCGAACTCGGGCCCTGTGCCCGCGTCGACCCCGTACTTCGTGGCGGCGGCCGTCTGGTCCGCGGCGATGGCCGTGGCGAGCGTGGCGGCCGGGGTCGCCTTCTTCGCGATCGCCTTCTGCACCTTCGGGAAGTTCGTCTTCCCCCACGCAGAGGCGGAGAACGCGGTGGGGCCTGCGCCGAGGTCGGAGCCCTTCGGCACCACCTTCGTCGACAGCGCCATCACGATCACGACGATCACGATCACGACAGCGGTGACGATGCGGCCCGTGCGCCGACGGTTCCTCGGTCGGCTGACCGTGGTCGCGGTCATCGAATCGGTTCCGCTGCGGTCGGAGAGATCAGGTGCACATCACGCTTCATCGCGGACGCTCCGTTCATGGGGGTCGGGGTCGAAGGAGAAATTATGTTCTTCACGTCTGTTCCGCAAGTCCAACACCGAAAAAACTTCGAGGTCACGTTCTCGGGCGGCCGCGATCGATGAAGAAATTCTGTTCTTCACTTCTGTTCCGGAAGGTGTATCGTCGCCCTCGGCGCGAGGAAGTGCCATCCGTGATCGTCGCGATGCAGCGACTTGCGCGGCAGGACGAGACCAACGGAGGTTTGCCCCATGTCCACGACCACCATCCCCACGCCCTCGGGCACGGAGACGATCCCCAGCACCATGCGAGCGGTCGTCGTCCACGGACCGGAGGACTACCGGCTCGAAGAGCGTCCGGTCCCGGTCCCCGGCCCCGGTGAACTACTGCTCAAGACGGATGCCGTCGGCGTCTGCGCGAGTGACCTGAAGTGCTACCACGGTGCCGCGAAGTTCTGGGGCGACGAGAACCGCACGGCGTGGGCCGAGCGGGACCGCATCCCCGGACACGAGTTCGTCGGCACGATCGTGTCCGCCGGCGACGGAGCCCTTGCCAAGCGCGGCGTTGCGCTCGGCGACCGCATCGCCTGCGAGCAGATCGTGCCGTGTTGGGAGTGCCGCTACTGCCTCGACGGCGCCTACTGGATGTGCGCCGTGCACGACATGTTCGGCTTCAAGGGCTACGACGGCGCCATGGCCGAGTACGTCCTCGTCCCGACGAAGGCCCTGACCCACCCGGTCAGGCGCGACCTCCCCGGGCACGTCGCCGCCTTCGCCGAGCCCCTCTCCTGCGCCTTCCATGCGGTCGAGCGCGCCGACATCAAGTTCAACGACGTCGTCGTGATCGCCGGCGCCGGGCCGATCGGCCTCAGCGCGATCGCGGGTGCACGCCAGAAGAACCCGTTGAAGATCATCGCGCTCGACGTCGTCCCCGAGAAGCTCGCCCTCGCCGAGAAGGTCGGTGCGGACATGACGATCAACATCGCTGAACACGACGCGGTGTCGGTCATCAAGGAACTGACCGACGGCTACGGCGCCGACGTCTACATCGAGGCGACCGGCCACCCCTCGGCGGTTCCCCAGGGCCTGAACCTGCTGCGCAAGCTCGGCACGTTCGTCGAGTACTCGGTCTTCAAGGACGCTGTGTCGGTCGACTGGTCGATCATCTCGGACGACAAGGAGCTCGACGTCCGCGGTGCCCACCTCGGCCCGCACACCTGGCCGGCCGCCATCAAGCTGCTCGAGGCCGAGACCCTGCCGATGGACGAGATCTGCACGCACCAGTTCCCGCTCGAGCGCTTCCAGGACGCCCTCGACCTGGTCGGCGACTCGTCGGGTGGATCTGTGAAGGTCTCGATCATCCCGAGCATGAGCGTCTGATCCGAAGGGTGCACATGGGTCCCGCAACGAACGCCACCACTCGCCCTCCGGGCTCAGTGTCCGAGGTCCGCGCCGCCGAGGGCCGCCTCGACCGGATGGGCATCCCCCGTCCGCTCGCACTCGGGTTCCTCGCCGTCCTGGTCTTCATGACCGGCAACGGCGTCGAGTCGAACTTCATCACGCCGCACATGGTCGCCGTGCTCGGGTCCCCCGAGGCCACCGTGGCGACGATCGTGACGTTCTACAGCCTGGCCGCCCTGATCGGCAGCTACGTGTCGGGCGCCCTGTCCGACCTGATCGGCCCTCGCCGGGTGATGATCCTCGGGTTCGCCGTGTGGGTCGTGTTCGAGGTGCTGTTCCTGCTCGCGCTCGGCGTCGGCAGCGTGCCCTTCGCCGCCACCGCGTACGCCATCCGCGGGTTCGGCTACCCGCTCTTCGCGTTCGCGTTCCTGGTGTGGGTGAACATCACGACGCCCGTCGAGCGCAACGGCTCGGCCGTCGGGTGGTTCTACGTGGCCTTCACGGGTGGCCTGCCGACGCTGGGCTCGCTCTTCGCCATCGGGGCCATCCCGGTGTTCGGCGGCGGCACCGTGGGTGAGACCGGCGCGATGGTCGCGTCGATCGGCCTGGTCGTGATCGGCTTCCTCATCCTGCTGTTCGGCGTCCGGCTGCCCAACGGGTTCAGCCGGATCGCCCCCGAGGGCGAGAGCGCCTGGCGGGTCATGACGAGCGGCATCCGGCTGACGGCCACCCGCCCGAAGATCCTGATGGGCTTCCTGGTGCGCCTGATCAACACGGCGCCCGAGTTCGGCATGTTCGTCGTGCTGCCCGCCGTGATCGCGAACGACCGCGGGTGGGGTCAGAGCCGCTGGCTGCTGATGACCGTGTGCGTGTACGCGACGAACATCCTGGTGAACGCCCTGTTCGGCTGGGTCGGCGACAAGATCGGCTGGCAGCGCACCGTCAAGTGGTTCGGGATCATGGGCTCCGCGATCGGGCTCGTCGCCTGGTGGTACGTCCCGCAGCTGGTCCCCGCCGGCTCGACGTGGGGCTACGTGCTCTCCGTCATCGCCGGCTGCGTGTTCGGCTGCCTGCTCGCCGGGTTCGTCCCGATGGGCGCGATCATGCCGGCGCTCGCACCCGAGCACAAGGGCGCCGCAATGGCGATGTACACGACGGCCGCTGGTGGTGCTGCGTTCCTCGGCACCGGGGTCGTCGCGGCAGTCTTCGCCCTGGGCGGCGGCGGCCAGGCGGTGACCTGGACCTTCGTCGGCCTGTACGCCTGCGCCTTCGTGATGATCCACTTCCTCAAGGTGCCGCAGGGCGAGCGCGCGCACTGACGGACCCCGGTCCGGCCGGGCACCCGCGACGAGTGCCCTGCCGGACCACCCGCCCGACCGGTGCCCGGCCGAGCCACCGCCTGACCGTCGACCCACCCGGCAGGCGCACACTGAACCCCGACACGACAGGACCCACGCTCATGACCACCATCCACGACGACCCCGACGAGTTCGCCGAGGACCAGCTCGCCGGCTGGCTGGCGCTGTACGCCGACCGGGTGCGCGGTGTCCACGGCGGCGTCGTCGCCCTGCCGACCGAGCACGCGGACCCGCAGGTCGCGGTCGTCATCGGCGGCGGCTCGGGCCACTACCCCGCGTTCTGCGGTGTCGTCGGCCCGGGCTTCGCCACCGGCGCCGTCGTGGGCAACGTCTTCACCTCGCCGTCGACGGCCCAGGTCTACGCGGTCGCCAAGGCCGCCGACCAGGGCCGTGGCGTCGTGCTGTCGTTCGGCAACTACGCCGGGGACACGATGAACTTCGGGCTGGCGGCCGAACGGCTGAACGCCGAGGGCATCGACACCCGGATCGTCATCGTCACCGACGACGTGGCCAGCGCCGACGAGGAAGCGAAGCGCCGCGGGATCGCCGGGGACTTCTCGGTGTTCAAGGCGATGGGCGCGGCAGCCGCAGCGGGCGCGGACCTCGACGAGGTCGAGCGCATCGGGACCGCGTCCAACGCCGCCACGCGCACGATCGGCGTCGCCTTCTCGGGCTGCACGATGCCCGGCGCCACCGAACCGCTGTTCACCGTGCCCGACGGCCACCTGGGTCTGGGGCTCGGCATCCACGGCGAGCCGGGCATCGAAGATGTCCCGCTGCTCCGTGCGACGGACCTGGCGGCGCTGCTCGTCGAGCGGCTGCTGTCCGAGCGTCCCGCGAGTGCGGGGACCCGTGTCGCACCGATCCTGAACGGGCTCGGCGACACGAAGTACGAAGAACTCTTCCTGCTCTGGGGCCGAGTGCTCCCCCTGCTGCAGGAAGCCGGCCTCGAGGTCGTGGACCCCGAGGTCGGCGAGCTCGTCACCAGTCTGGACATGGGCGGCTGCTCGCTCACGCTCCAGTGGCTCGACGACGAGCTCGAGACACTCTGGCGCGCCGACGCCTACACGCCGGCGTACCGCAAGGTCGCGGCGCCGGTCGCCGCGCTCGTGCCGGCCGAGGCGGTGGCCGACGCCGAGGACGACGCACTCGTCGTGCCGGACGCGACCGAGGCCTCCCGGCACGCCGCGCAGACCGCGCGCGCTGCGATCGACGCAATCGACGCGCTGCTCCGCGAGCACGAGGAGGAGCTGGGCCGCATCGACGCGGTCGCCGGCGACGGCGACCACGGCCGCGGCATGGTCAAGGGCATCGGTGCCGCCGGCAAGGCGGTCGACCGGGTCGGCCAGGAGGCCGGGGTCGCCTTCGTCCTCGGACGCGCCGGTGACGCGTGGGCCGAGTTCGCCGGCGGCACGTCCGGGGTGCTGTGGGGTGCAGCGCTCGAGGCCTTCGGCCGCTCGCTCGGCGACGACCGCTCCGCGATCGAGCCCACCGACGTCGTCGACGCCGCCCAGGCCTTCGCCGACTCGATCGTGCTCCTGGGCGGGGCGTCACGCGGCGACAAGACGCTGCTCGACGCGCTGCTGCCGTTCGTCGAGGACCTGCGGTCGTCGGTCGGGTCCGGCAGTCCGCTCGCCGACGCATGGCAGTCCGCCGCCGCCGTCGCGGTCACCGAGGCGCAGGCGACCGCCGACCTCAGGCCGAAGGTCGGGCGCGCCCGACCGCTGGCCGAGAAGAGCCTGGGGACGCCCGACGCGGGCGCCACCTCGATGGGGATGATCCTCACGCGCGTCGGCGAGGTCCTCGCCGACCGTGCAGCAGACAAGGAAGGAACGCACGCATGACGTACCGTCTCGTGATCGGCTCGGATGACGCCGGGTTCGACTACAAGGAGATCATCAAGCGGGACTTGCAGAGCGACGACCGCGTGACGTCCGTGGTGGACGTCGGGGTCGACGCGGACGGGCACACCGCCTACCCGCACGTCGCCGTCGATGCCGCTCGTCTCGTCGCGAACGGCGAGGCCGACCGGGCCATCCTGATCTGCGGCACCGGGCTCGGCGTCGCGATCAGCGCGAACAAGGTCCCCGGCATCCGTGCCGTCACCGCGCACGACTCGTACAGCGTCGAGCGCTCCGTGCTGTCCAACGACGCGCAGGTGCTCTGCATGGGGCAGCGGGTGATCGGGGTCGAGCTGGCCCGACGCCTGGCGAAGGAGTGGCTCGGCTACGAGTTCGACACCGCGTCGGCGAGCGCCGAGAAGGTCGCCGCCATCTGCGAGTACGACGGCAGCGCGCCGGCCGGCGTCGACGCGCAGGCGTAGGGCGCGCTCGCGGCCGACGCCGTCGCACAACCAAGAGCAGTTCGCACCACGGATTCCCGTGGTGCCAACTGCTCCCGGTTGTGCGGCGCCACTCCGCGC
Source organism: Curtobacterium sp. Leaf183 (assembly GCF_001424385.1). Classification (GTDB taxonomy): domain Bacteria; phylum Actinomycetota; class Actinomycetes; order Actinomycetales; family Microbacteriaceae; genus Curtobacterium. The sequence goes on from NZ_LMPO01000001.1 coordinate 366,404, forward strand.
CAGCGGCACACGACCGGCCAGCGGAGCCACTCCGCGCCAGAGGCGACTGACGCGTCAGCTCCGCGCCGCCAACCGGTGCACGACGGCCTTCGTCGCCTCGTACAGCTCGCGGTAGTCGCGGTACCCCTGCTCGTACGCCGCGTGCGCAACGGGGTCCGGCTCGATGCGCTCGGCGGGCCGGTTCCACGCGGCGATGTCGACGTCGGCAACGAGTGCCGCCGCCAGGAACGCCGACCCGTACGCCGCTCCGACGGTCACCGTGGGGATCGTCTGCGGCAGGCCCGTCACGTCGGACACGATCCGCGGCCACAGCCGCCCGAGCAGCCCCCCGCCCGCACCGACGAGCTCGTCGACCACGACCCCCGCGTCCCGCAGCACCTCCACGTTGTGCCGCACCGCGTACGCCGTCGCCTCGAGCGTCGCCCGGTACAGGTCGCCCCGCGTGTGCCGCACCGTGAGTCCGGCGATCACCCCGCGCGCGTCGGGGTCCGCGATCGGCGTCCGCTCACCCGCGAAGTACGGCAGCATCAGCAGCCCGCGTGCGCCGATCCCGGAGGCGTCCGCCTCGTCGAGCATCGACCGCCAGTCGCCGTCGACGAGCCGCCGGAGCCACTCGGTGATCGCCCCGGAGGTCGCCATCCCGCCGGACACGCTCGGCTGCTCCGGGTGGGTGCCCACCGTCGTCCACATGCCCGGCACCGGGGTCGGCTCGGCGGTCGGCACGATCATGAACATGGTGGTTCCGTACTGCAGGAACATCCGGCCCGGCACGGACTCGCCCACGCTGACCCCCTCTGCCCAGGCGTCGATGGTCCCGGCGGTGACCGGGATGCCGGCCGGGAGGCCCGTGGCCGCGGCCGCGGCGGCGGTCACCGTCCCCGCCTGGTCACCGGACCAGAGCAGGCGCGGCATGGGCAGACCGGGCGCGAGTCGGTCGCACCACTCCGGGATCCACGCGTTCGTGTGGACGTCGTACAGCGGCGTGGTCTGGCTGGCGGAGTGGTGGTCGAGGACGTACTCCCCCGTCAGGAGCTCGACCACGCGCGACGACGGCATCGTGAACCGCGCGGCGCGTTCCCACACCGCGGGTTCGTGACGGGCGACCCAGGCGAGCTTGGCCCCGGCGGCCTGGGTGCTCAGCGCCGATCCGCATCGCTGTCGGACGGCGTCCTCACCGCCGAGCTCGGCGGTCAGGTCCGCGAGCATCGCCGCCGACCGGGTGTCGATGCCGTACAGCACCGCGGGGCGCAGCGGCTCGCCGGCGTCGTCGGTCAGCAGCACGCACGGGCCGATCCCGCTCACGCCGACCGAGACCACGTCGACGTCGGGGACGACCGCCAGGAGTTCCCGCGTCAGTGCGCCGAACTCGTCCCACCAGACGGCGCCGTCCATCTCGACCAGGCCCTGCTCGGGGCGGTCGACCTCGTGGTGGCGGACGACCTCGGCGATGACGTGTCCGTCGAACCGCACCAGCAGCGCCTTCGTGCTCGACGTCCCGATGTCCAGACCGAGCACTGCCCGCATGCCGTCTCCTTCGCCGCCATCCGACCCGACGGGGCCGCACGCCCGAGTCTACGAAGGTCCGCGGACCGCGTCGGAGCACAGCGGACTGTCGGTTGCCGGACCTACTGTGCTCACGACTCCAACGCTCCACCGAGGGGATCCGCAATGAAGAAGTCCGCATGGCTGCCCGCCGTCATCGCACCCGTGGTCGTCGCCGGTGCCATCGCCGCCCCGGCACTGGCCAACGCCGCCGACACCCCGCTCGCCGGGTCCCACCCCACCGCAGCGGACGTGATCGCCAGCGTCGCGAAGTCCTCCGACGCGCAGTACTCGGGCAAGCTCTCGCAGACCAGTGACCTCGGACTCCCCGAACTGCCCACCGGCTCGGGTGGGTCCTCGCTCGAGGGCAACGCCTCGGACGCGCTCAGCATGCTCACCCAGTCGCACACCGCCCGCGTGTACGTCGACGGTGGGTCCAAGCAGCGCATCCAGGTCACCCAGCAGCTCGCCGAGCAGGACCTGGTCCGCAACGGCAGCGACGTCTGGACCTGGGACTCGAAGCAGCGCGAGGCCACCCACGTCACCCTGCCGAAGGACACCGCGACCTCGCTCGAGCACGGCACGACGACCCCGGCCGACATCGCGAAGCAGGCCATCGACGCCATCACGCCGAGCACCTCGGTGTCCAAGCCGACCAGCACCACGGTCGCCGGTCAGCGCGCCTGGCAGGTCGTGCTGACGCCGAAGTCCTCCGACACCCTCGTGGGCCGCGTCGAGCTCGCCGTCGACCAGCAGACCGGCCTGCCGCTCCGCGCCACGGTCCTGGCGAAGGGCCAGTCCGACCCGGCGTTCCAGGTCGGCTACACCAGCCTCTCCTACGGCGCCCCGGCCTCGCGGCTGTTCGACTTCACCCCGCCGTCCGACGCGAAGGTCACCACGAAGGACCTGTCCGACGTCGAGCACCATGCCGGTCACCGGGGCCACGCGGGCGACCGCGGCGCCGCGCCGACCACCACCGGCACCGGGTGGGCCATGATCGCCGAGCTCCCCGCCGGCAGCGCGGACACCAGCAGCCTCGACGCCGACGGCAGCGCCCTGCTCGGTCAGGTGACGAAGGCCGTCGACGGTGGCCGGGCCATCCAGACCTCGCTGGTCTCGGTGTACCTCACCGATGACGGTCGGGTCCTGGCAGGTGCCGTGCCGGTGTCGTCCCTGGTCGCCGCCGCCAAGTGAGCACGACCGCACCGACCGAGCACGACCGGACCGGCGCGGTGACGGATCCGGAGCTGGCGATCCGCACCGCGGGCCTGGCGAAGGTCTTCCGCAGACAGCGCGCGGTCGACGGGATCGACCTCGCGGTCCCCCGGGGGTCCGTGTACGGGTTCCTCGGGCCGAACGGCTCCGGCAAGACGACCACCATCCGGATGCTGCTCGGACTGTCGTCGGCGACGGGCGGGTCGATCCAGGTGCTGGGCGAGTCCATGCCGCAAGCGCTGCGCACCGTGCTCCCCCGGGTCGGGGCGCTGGTCGAGGGGCCCGCGTTCTACCCGTACCTGTCCGGGCGGGCGAACCTGTCCCGGTTCGACGCCGCCGACCCGACCACGGACGCCCGCACGCGCAAGGACCGGGTCGCCACGGCGCTCGACCGTGTCGGGCTCTCCCACGCCGCCGACAAGAAGGCGCACGCGTACTCGCTCGGCATGAAGCAACGGCTGGGACTCGCGAACGCCCTCCTGACGCCCCGCGAGCTGCTGGTGCTCGACGAACCGACGAACGGCCTCGACCCGCAGGGCACCCGCGAGGTCCGCAACCTCATCCGCTCCCTCGCCGACGACGGCACGACGGTGTTCGTCTCGAGTCACCTGCTCGCCGAGATCGAGCAGGTCTGCACGCACGCCGGGGTGATGCGCACGGGCAAGCTCGTCGCGCAGGGCACGCTCGACGACCTCCGCTCGGCGGGCGCACGCACGGTGACGGTCCGCACCCCCGACGTCGGGCAAGCAGGCTCGGTCATGATGCGCCTCGGTCTGAGCCCACGGCACGACGGCGGTGCCGATGCGCTCGTCGCCGACCTGCCCGCCTCCCTGCTGCCCGAGACCATCGTCACCGAGCTGGTGCACGCCGACGTCCGGGTCCGGGGCATCGCCGTCGGCGGCGGCACCCTCGAGGACCTCTTCGTCGCGCTCACCGGGGAGGGCTTCGATGTCGCTGCCTGACCCGACCACCGCGACCACGGCCTCCAGTCCGGCCGGCGACGCGACGGCGCAATCGGCTGCGCCGCAGACGTCGCCCGTGCCGTCGCCGGCGCGGCCCCGCACGCGCACCTTCGCCCTGCTCGGCTCCGAACTCGCACTCGTGTTCCGCCGCCGGCGCACGTGGGCGATGCTCGGCGCACTGGGCCTGGTGCCGATCCTCATCGCCGTCGCGGTGCGCCTGACCACAGGAGGCGACTCCGGTGGCCCCGCGTTCCTGGGCGACATCACGAACAACGGGTTGTTCGTGTCGTTCACCGCGCTCACGGTCTCGATCCCGCTGTTCCTGCCGCTCACGGTCGGCGTCGTGGCGGGTGACACGGTCGCGGGCGAGGCCAGCCACGGCACGCTCCGGTACCTGCTCGTCGCACCGACCGGGCGACTCCGCTTCATGCTCGTCAAGTACGTCGGCGCAGTGGCGTTCTGCCTGGCGGCGACGGTCGTCATCGTGCTCGTCGGTGCGGCGATCGGCGCGCTGCTGTTCCCGATCGGTCCGGTCACGCTGCTGTCGGGCACCCAGGTCGACGGCTGGTCCTACGCGGGCCGAGCGGTGCTGCTCGCGCTGTACGTCACGCTGTCGATGCTCGGGCTCTCCGCGATCGGCCTGTTCGCGTCGTCGTTGACCAACGTGCCCGTCGGGGCGATGGCCGCCACGGTCGTCCTCGCCGGTGCGTCCCAGGTGCTCGACCAGCTGCCGCAGCTCGACTGGCTGCACCCGTTCCTGTTCTCCCACCAGTGGCTCGGCTTCGGCGACCTGCTGCGCGACCCGATCGCCTTCGACTCCTTCGGCAGCAACGCCCTGCTGCAGCTCGGCTACGTCGCGGTGTTCGGCACCCTCGCCTACGCCCGGTTCGCGTCGAAGGACGTCCTGAGCTGAGCACGTGACACGACGACGGGCCCCGGTCGTCGACCGGGGCCCGTCGTCGTGTGCGGCTACTGCGCTTCGGGGCGGGCCGGCGCTCCGCTGGAGACCGGGTCGCGCAGGTCACGGGACTTCTCGGACTTGTACCAGTGCAGGCGGGCACCGGTCTCGACGGGCTGCATGCCGACCACGACCTTGCCGCGCGAGTGCATCTCGGCCAGGTCCTCGTAGGCGTCGACGATGTACTCGAACGGGTAGTAGCCCGAGATGATGAACTGCACCTTGTGCCGCTGCACCAGGTCGCCGAGCGTGGTGAGCATCTCCATCGCCTCGGAGTCGTCGCCCGGCGCCCGCAGGAACCGGATCTCCAGGTCGCCCCGCTGCTCGCTCGTGATGAAGCGCTTCTCGTCGACACCCAACCGACGGGCGAGCTCGTTGTTCTCGCCGTGCTCGCGGTTGTCGATGAACGCGGTGATCGGGCGACCGTCCGCGATCTCGCGGATCCGGTCCTCCTCGCCCTCCCCGTAGGCCACGGGCAGCACGCCGATCTGGCGGAGCGCGTCGTGGTTGCGCGGGCTGCCGAGGCCGATGACGGTGGCGCCCGCCTCCTTGGCGAGCTGGCACTCGATGTGGCCAACGCCGCCGGCCGCGGCGCTGATGACGACGGTGTCCTGCGGGCCGAGCCGCAGTGACCGGACCAGGGACAGCGCGGTGCAGCCTGCCAGGTAGAGACTGCCCGCGACCTCGAAGCTCATGGTCGACGGCTTCTTCACCGCGGCGCTCCGGGGAACGGTCACCCACGTCGCGTGGGAGCCGCCGTGGGGGGCGTGGCCCATGACCTCGTCACCGACCTTGAGGTCGCGGACGTCGGACCCGCGAGCCGCGACGACCCCGGCGAAGTCGACGCCCTGGCGCGCGGGGAAGTCCAGCTGGATGGAGTCCTGCAGGCGTCCCTCGCGCAGGAACCGCTCGATGTGGTTGAGGCCCGCGACGGAGACCTCCACGACGATCTCGTCGGGGCCGGGCTTCGGCCGCTCTTGCGGGACGACCTCGACGACGTCGAACCCGCCGTAGCGGGCGTACTGCACTGCGTTGCCGGTGCGCATGGTTCACTCCTTCAGACCGTGTTGCACCGTGATACTCGCGCCGACCCGGCACCGCCCGCGCGTCCGGGGGACTTCTCAGCGCGGACCGACCGCGTCGATGATCCGGGTGACCGCGTCGGCGTCGTGGTGCACGGCGATGCTGTCCGCCGCCGCGACGGGCGCCCGGACCGGCGTCGACCAGAGCGACCCGTCCTGGGCGAGGTCGACCACGAGCGCGCCGGTGCCGATGTACGCCGTCTCCTCGCCGTACGGACCGGCGACGTCGGTGTCGTTCGCGACCCCCGGCGCGACGAGCACGGGCACACCGCCGATGCTCCCGGCGAAGTGGTGGTGGTAGTGCCCGGCCAGGACCACCCGCACGTCCGAACCGCGGATGACGTCGGCGAGGTCCTCGGGGTTCTGCAGGCGGAGGGCCTCGTGCAGCGCGGTCGGTGCGGGCAGCGGTGGGTGGTGCAGCACGACGACGCTGCCGTGCGGGGCCTCGGACCGGTCGGCCAGCGCCGTCCGCAGGCGCTCGAGCGTCTCCGCGGTGAGCAGTCCGTACCCCGCACCCGGGACGCTCGTGTCGAGGGTGACGACGCGCCGACCCGCGACGAGCGACTGCCCCCAGACGGGCACCGTCGGCGGGTGGTACTCCATCGTGTGCATCATCGGCCGACCGCCCTCGCCGAGCAGGTGCCCGTTCGCGAGCACCTGCCGGAACCCCTCGCGCTGGTCGTGATTGCCGGGGACGGTGACGAGCGCGGCGCCGTGCCGGGTCGCCCAGCCGCCGACCCGTTCGACGAGTGCGGCGTACGACTCGGGTGAGCCGTCCTCGGACACGTCGCCGGACACGACGACGAGTCCCACGCCCTCGGTGCTGTCGAGTCGCGCGAGCAGCGCATCGAGGGCTGCGGTCGTGTCGACCGTGCCCTGGTGGAGCGCACCGTCGCCGGTCAGGTGGGTGTCGGACAGGTGCAGGATGCGGAGGGTGCCGGGCTGAGGGGTCTGCATGCCTCGACCGTAGCCACGGCGGCCAGCAGGGGTCTGTGTTGCCGGAGGCACGTGCATCCGTCCACAGCCGAACGGGGGTTGTCCCCACCTCCACAGCTCCGGCTGCCCGTATTCCAGCGGTGACATCGGTCTTCCACACTTGACACATGACCACCACACGCGTAAGCCGATCCGCCGCCACCACCGCAGTCGCCACCCTCGGGATGGGCGCCGTCCTCCTCACGCTCACCGGGTGCAGCTTCATCCAGTCCTTCGAACCGGAGCAGCAGCGTCACTACGCCGCCTACACCGACGCCCCCTCGAGCCCGAAGTCGGACGACGCCGCCTGGTTCATGCCGTCCTGGGTGCCCGACGACGCCGAGGACATCGACGTGCGGCTCCGTACAGAGGGACCCGGGTACGCCATCGGGTTCGACTCCGCTGACGGCGTCGACACCGCCGCCTGCACGCCGCTCCAGGGCACCTTCGGCGGTCCGGCGATGACGGCGGACTTCCTCCCGGACGACCTGCCGACGACGGGTCTCGTCGACTGCGGCGACGGTCGGGCCACCGCCGAGGTCGGGGGCCGCTGGTACAGCTGGACCACCGAGGAGCCGCTGCCCGTCAGCACGAGCGACACGAACGAGACCCTCCGGCCCGAGTGATCAGCGCTCGCGGGCCGCGGCGAGCTGGTCCTCCAGGTTGAACACCTCGGGCAGGATCCGCGCCGTCTGGTCCGCCCGACCGGCAGCCCCGTCGAACAGGTCCTGCATCTGCGACTCCCACGCCGCCGCGACCTCGCTCGCCGCGAGCGCCGCATCGGCATCGGCCACCGAGTCCGTCTCGTAGTAGCCGATCAGGAGCCCGTCGTCGTCGAGGAACAACGAGTAGTTGCGTCGGCCGGCACGAGCGATGGCCCTGAGCATCGCCGGCCAGACGGCCGCGTGGCGCTCGCGGTAGGCGTCCATGTGCTGGGCGGCCACCTGCAGACGGAAGCAGACGCGCGTGACGTGCGCCGGGCCTCCCGTCATCGGACGGCGCGCTCGTCGACGGCGCGGACGGTGCCGGACGCGCTCGTGACCGTGCCGTACCGCTCGGTCTCGATGTCCTCGAGGGAACGACCCCGTGTGGACGGCGCCCAGATGGTGCCGACCAGGAACGACAGCGCGAGCAGGCCCAGGATGAGTCCGCCCAGTGCCTGCAGGCCGATGCCGTTGAGGAGCAGGGGGAACCAGATGCTCAGGAGGCCCACCATGACCCGCGCGGCGAGGAACAGGACGCCCTGCGCGCTTGCCCGGTAGCGCGTGGCGAAGAGCTCACTCGTCCAGAGTCCGTAGAACGCCTGCGCACCGATGCCCGACGAGATGCCCCACGCGATCGCGAAGAACAGCAGCGTGCCGAGGTTCGCAGGCGCGTAGATCAGGACGGCCCACGCGACGATCGCCAGCGCAGCCCCGACGGCGTAGAGCACGCGGCGGCTCATCCGGTCGGCGAAGCGCATGAACCCGAAGTAGGTGGCGGCGACCGTGCAACCCCACACCAGGATCTGGAGGCCGTACTGCTCGGTCGTGCTCGTCACGCCCGTGGCGGAGTAGACGCGCGGCTGGAAGATCCCGGCCTGCCCGGCGACGGTGTTCCAGAGCGCGTAGACGCCGAACAGGAAGAGCATCGCGGTCAGGTTCACCTTGCGGCTGAACAGCTGGGTGATGCCGTGGAAGAAGTTCGCGCTGCCGGTCGCGGCGCGCTCGTCCTTCCAGATCGTGGACTCGGGGAGCCCACGACGCAGCCACCAGACGATCGCTGCGACCACGAACAGGTGGGCGAAGATCAGCCGGCTGCCGAGCAGCCCGAGCGGCGCCGCGGCGATGGCGAGCGCGAAGCCGACCATCGGGCCGATCGACCACGCGAGCTGCGCCGTGCCGACGTGGGCCGCGCGCTTGTCGGCCGGAGCCTGCTCCGCGATGTAGGTCCAGCTGGCCGGCACCCCGGCGCCGACGGCGATGCCGGTCAGGATGAACCCGACCAGCAGCATCCCGTAGCTGCCGGCGAACACCGCGAGCAGGATGCCGAGCATGTAGAGCAGCAGGTCGTAGGTGTAGATGAACTTGCGGCCGTAGCGATCGCACAGCGGACCGCCGATGATCGCCCCGGCGGCTGCGCCGAACGCGTTCGCCGACAGGCTCGCGAGGAGTCCGACCTGCAGGTCGCCGATGTGGAACTGGGCCTGCCACAGACCGAGGCTCGTGGCGATCGCGATGATCGACCCGGACTCGATGTAGTTCGACATCGCCACCGAGACGGTGGCCTTCCAGCCGGTGGTGTTGCTGGCTCCGATACGGACCGCCATTGGTCCTCCGTTCGTGCGTCTTCGTCGGTGAATCGTTTCAACGGTGCTGCCGGGACGATACGCGCTGGTCGTTCGTCACCGCAAGTGCTGCTCGAGCACTGCAGCGCCGCGCCCTCGTCCGCGCCTGCTGAACGTCGCGGGGGTGCCAGGATGACCGCATGACGGTGAGCGTTCGTGAGGTCGCGGCACTCGCGGGCGTGTCCCTCGGCACCGTGTCCAACGTGCTGAACCGCCCCGAGAAGGTCGCTCCCGCCACGGTCGAGCGCGTACAGCACGCGATCGCCGAGCTCGGGTTCGTCCGGAACGACTCCGCCAGGCAGCTCCGCGCCGGACGCAGCTCGACCGTGGGGCTCATCGTGCTCGACGGCGGCAACCCGTTCTTCACCGACGTCGCCCGCGGCGCTGAGGACGCGGCGATGTCGAAGGGCCTCGCGGTGCTGATCGGCAACTCGGACGAGTCCACCGACCGCGAGCGCACCTACGTCGACCTGTTCGAGGAGCGCCGGGTCGCGGGGCTGCTGATCTCCCCCGCCGGCGACGACCTCGCCCGGCTGGCCCGGCTCCGCGACCAGGGCACGGCAGTCGTCCTGGTGGACCGGCGCGCAGACGACGAGCACTTCGCCTCGGTCTCGGTCGACGACGTCGCGGGCGGCAGGATCGCGGTGGAACACCTGCTCGCGATCGGACGCCGGCGGATCGCGTACGTCGGCGGCCCGTTCGGCATCCGGCAGGTCGTCGACCGGCACGCCGGTGCGCTCGCGGCCGTGACCGCTGCGGATGTGTCACTCGAGGTGCTCACGACGACGTCGCTCTCCGTGCTCGAGGGGCGACGCATCGGCGAAGCGATCCAGCGCCGGCCCGCGAGCGAGCGGCCCGACGCCGTGTTCGCGGCGAACGACCTGATCGCGGTCGGTCTCGAGCAGGCGTTCATCATGCGCGGGTCCGTCGCCGTCCCGGACGAGATCGCGATCGTGGGCTACGACGACATCGCCTTCGCCGAAGCCGCGGTCGTGCCCCTGACCAGCGTGCGACAGCCGGCGCAGGACCTCGGCCGACGGGCGATCGAGCTGCTCGTGCAGCAGGTCGAGCACGGGCAGGACGTCGAACTCGAACACGTCGAGTTCACCCCGGAGCTCGTCGTGCGGCAGTCCACGGTCCGCGACCGCTGAGACCGGGCGACCGGGAGGGGCCGGCAGCGCATCTACGATCGAGACATGGTGCAGCCCCCTCGTCGTGACGGGCCGCCGAGCGTGCACCACGTCGCCGCGCAGGCGGGAGTCTCGCTGGCGACCGTGTCGAACGTCCTGAACCACCCCGAACGCGTGCGCGAGGCCACCGCCGCCCGCGTCCACGCGGCCATCGCCGACCTCGGCTACACCCCGAACCGGAACGCCCGGGCACTCGTCTCCGGCAGCACCCGGTCGATCGGCCTGGTGGTGTCCTCGTTGCAGAACTCCCTGTTCAGCGACGTGTTGAACGGAGCGCAGCTCGCGGCCCGCGCGCGGGAGTTCACGCTGCTCATCGCCAGCAGCGAGAACGACCTGCAGGCGCAGGGCGACCATCTGGCCTACCTCGAGAGCACCCGCACCTCGGGTGTCCTGCTGGCGACGATGGAGGAGTCCCGCGACCAGGTCGAACGCACCCGCCGCCACGGTCACCCGGTCGTCTACGTCAACTACGAACCGGCCGGTGTCGACGCCTGTTCGGTGATCGTCGACAACGAGCAGGCCGGGTACATCGCGACCGAGCACCTCATCGAGCGCGGAGCACGGCGCATCGGTTTCGTCAGCGCCCGCCCTGACCTGCAGCCCGTGTCCCGCCGACGGGCCGGCGTCCTGCGCGCGATCGCCGCGCATCCCGGAGTCACCCTGGTCGACGTCGACGCCGGCGAGATCGACCCACCCGGCGGTACCGACGCCGGCGCCCGCATCGCCCGGATGCCCGAGGGCCAACGCCCGGACGGGGTGCTCGGTGTGACGGACCTGCTCGCCATGGCCGTCGTCACCGAGCTGCGCGCCGCCGGGATCCGCGTGCCCGAGGACATCCCGGTCTCCGGCTGCGACCACAACTCCATCGCCTGGGGCGGCGCGGTCCCCCTGACCTCGGTGACGATGCACGGCGCCGACATGGGTCGGGTCGCGGTCGACCTGCTGCTGACCGAACTGACCGACCCGCCCGGCGAGCACGTGCACCGCACCGTCGTCCTCGGCAGCGAGCTCGTGCCGCGTGAGAGCACCCTCGGGCGCGAAGCCGCAGCGGCGCACCGTGCCCGGATGGCCGCGACGCCGACGGATCCGCGGCGTTCCGAGCCCTGACAGCGAGCACGACGTCCGGGCGCGCGGCACGACTGCTCCCGCACCGTGCGAGGTTCGACGTCCCGTGCGACCCTCGCACGGTGCGAGGTTCGCACTCCGTGCGCGCTTCGTGGGGTGGTGCGAAGTCGTTCCGCTGCACGGAGCCACCAACCGCGCACCGACGGCCAACCTCGCACCGTGCGCACCAGCGCGCCCTCCCACCGGACCGCCGGACCACCGGACGGGAGGCTCGTGGCGGCCCGGCACCGAGCCTCCCGTCCGGTGGGGCGCACGCCGCGCGCCTTCCACAACGAATCGGACCTGGCGATTGACACGCTTCAATCCGCGTGGTTCCATTCCGGTTGAAACGTTCTAAACAGCACGACCGGCCGCCGCGACGACGCGGTGACCGGGTCCGTTTCACCCGGGTTCCCCGCAGCCCGGGCCTTACGAGGAGGTAAGGATGTCAGCTCGTTCCCTGACCACACGGTTGCTCGCCATCGGCGGCGCCACGGTCCTCATCGGTGGCCTGGCCGCCTGTTCGTCGGGCGGCTCCGCCGACACCGGCAGCAGCGGCGGGAAGGTCCAGATCAGCTACCTGGTCGACAACTCGACCGCCACCGCCGTCACCACGAAGGCGCTCGTTGCCGCGTTCGAGAAGGCCAACCCCGACATCACGGTGAAGGTCGACACGAAGCCGCAGGGCACCGACGGCGACAACCTGGTCAAGACCCGGCTGTCCACCGGGGAGATGGACGACGTCTTCAACTACAACTCGGGCTCACTCATGCAGGCGCTGAACCCCGACAACACCCTGGTCGACCTGTCGGACCAGAGCTGGGCGAAGGACGTGGACAAGCAGTTCACGAAGGTCGTCAGCACCGACAAGGGCATGTACGGCGCGCCCTTCGGCACCAGCTTCGGCGGCGGCGTGATGTACAACAAGAAGATCTACGCCGACCTCGGGCTGAGCGTGCCGACCACGTGGGACGAGTTCATCAGCAACAGCGAGAAGATCAAGGACGCGGGCAAGGTCGCGCCGATCATCCAGACGTACGGCGACACGTGGACCAGCCAGCTCTTCGTGCTCGGCGACTTCGCGAACATCACCGCGCAGCAGGCCAACTGGGCGACGAAGTACACCGCCAACAAGGAGTCCTACGCCAAGGACCCGGCGTTCGCGGGCTTCGAGCACCTGGCCGAGATCACGGACAAGGGCCTGGTCAACGAGGACTACGCGTCCGCGACCCAGGCGAACGGCCTGAAGATGCTGGCGGACGGCACGGGCGCGCAGTACCCGATGCTCACGAACGCCATCTCGACGCTCCAGCAGGACAGTCCCGACGCGGTGGACGACATCGGCGCGTTCGCGCTGCCGGCCGAGGACGCGAGCGACACCAACCTGACGATCTGGGAGCCGAACGGCCTGTACATCCCCAAGACGTCGACGGGCGACAAGCTCGCAGCGGCGAAGAAGTTCATCGCGTTCGCGAACTCGTCCGAGGGCTGCGCGGTGCAGAACGACACCGGCACCCCGGGTGGCCCCTACGTCATCAGCTCGTGCTCACTGCCCGACGACGTCCCGCCGATGCTGAGCGACCTGCAGCAGTACATCGACGACGGCAAGGCGACGCCGGCGCTCGAGTTCCTCTCCCCGATCAAGGGCCCGAACCTCGAGAAGATCTGCGTCCAGGTCGGCTCGGGGATCTCGACCGCAGCTGTCGGTGCCAAGCAGTACGACCAGGACGTCGTGCAGCAGGCCCAGCAGCTCGGCATCACGGGCTGGTGACGGCGGTGACCGCGACGCTCACGACGGCGGTGGCCCCGCCGCAGACGACGAAGTCCGGGCCGGGTCCGGCTCGCGGGAAGATGCGTTCCTTCTACCCCGCGTGGTTCTTCATCCCCGCGATCGCGCTGTACGTCGTGTTCTTCGCGGTCCCGACCTTCGCCGGGTTCTGGTTCTCGCTGACGCGCTGGACGCTGTTCGACCAGACCTTCATCGGCCTCGACAACTTCGTCCGGTTCTTCCAGGACCCACAACTGGTCTCGGGGTTCATCCACACGTTCGAGTACGGGTTCGTGACGAGCGCGGCGAAGGTGGTCCTCGGACTCGCCCTCGCCCTGCTCCTCACCTCCCCGGTGCTCGGCCGCGGCTACCTGCGCGCGGTCGTGTTCTTCCCGGTGCTCGTGTCGACGATCGGCATCGGTATCACGTTCAAGGCCCTGCTCGACCCGTTCCACGGGATCGTCAACGGGCTGCTGGGCTCGGTCGGCCTGCCCACACCGGGCTGGCTGACCGATCCGGCGCTGGCGCTCTGGAGCGTCGCCGCCGTCGACATCTGGAAGGGCGTGGGCATCGCGACGCTCATCTTCATCGCCGGCATCGTGGCCATCCCGCAGGAGTACTTCGAGGCGGCCCGGGTGGACGGCGCGAGCGCCTGGACCATCTTCCGGAACATCACGCTCCCACTGTCCCGCCCGGCGATGGGGACGGTCATCATCCTGTCGCTCATCGGTGGGCTGCGGTCCTTCGACCTGATCTGGGCGATGACCGGCGGCGGGCCGGGGTTCACGAGCGACGTCATCGCGAGTGTGATCTACAAGCAGTACCAGGCGGGCTTCTACGGACTGTCGACGGCCGGCAACGTCGTGCTCTTCGTCGTCGTGACCGCGATCATGGTCCCCGTCTCGTGGCTGCTGAACCGGAAGGAGCCGGAACTGTGACCGCCATCAGCACGCCGACGCCGCGCAGGAGACGCCCGCCGGCCACCCGCAAGTGGATCATCGGCATCGTCGCCATCGTGGTCTCGTTCGTGGTCTTCCTCGTGCCGTTCGTCTTCGTCCTGCTGCAGGCCGCGAAGTCCCCCGCCGAGGCGAACCAGCTCGGCTTCACGCTGCCGACGCAGTGGCAGCTGTGGCAGAACCTGCAGGCGGTGTTCCAGAGCGGCGAGTCCGGCATCGTCCGGGCGTTCCTGAACAGCGCTGTGCTCACCGTGGGCAGCGTCGTCATCATGGTCGTGTTCTCAGCGATGGTGGGCTACGTCCTGCAGCGTCGCCCGGGGCGGTGGAACGGCGTGGTCAACTTCTTCGTCCTCGCCGGCCTGATCGTCCCACCGGCGATCGTCCCGACGATCTGGGTCCTGCAGGGGCTCAACCTGTTCAAGACGATGGGCGGGATGATCCTCATCGAGGCGACCTTCGGGCTGTCGTTCTGCATCCTGCTGTTCCGCGCGTTCGTCGCGACCATCCCGAAGGAGCTCGACGAGGCAGCCGTGCTCGACGGCGCCGGGCCGATCCGCCTGTTCTTCGGGGTCGTCCTGCCGCTGCTCAAGCCGGTCATCATCACCGTGGTGCTCGTGCAGTCGGTCGCCGTCTTCAACGACTTCGCCAACCCGCTGTACTTCCTGCCCGGGTCCGAGAACGCCACCGTCCAGCAGACGCTGTACGCGTTCCAGAGCCAGTCCGTCAGCCAGCTGAACCTGCTGTTCACCGACGTGCTGCTCATCACGATCCCGCCACTGATCCTGTACATCTTCTTCCAACGCCAGATCGTCGCCGGCATGACCAGCGGCGCCGTCAAGGGCTGAGAGGCAACCACACATGACCACCTGGACCGCATCGTTCATCGCGGCTGACGGCGACGCCGACCGCGACTCCGCACCGATCCTGCGCCACGAGTTCACCCTCGACGACGGTCACGGCGCCGTCACCGCAGCGACGCTCGACGTGAGCGCCCTCGGCGTCGTCGAGGCCTGGCTGGGCGGGCAGCGCGTCTCGGACCACCTGCTCGAACCGGGCTGGACGAGCTACGAGTGGCGCATCCGCGTCGCATCGCACGACGTCCTGTCGCACCTGAGCAGCACGCACCCCGGCGGCGCCGCCGTCCTGGCGCTCGTGCTCGGGCGCGGCTGGGCCGCCGGACGCCTGGCGTGGGGCGGTGGCGGCGGCTGGTACACCGACGAACGCGCCGGGTTCGCCGAGCTCCGCATCGAGTTCGCGGACGGCCACGTGCAGACTGTCGCCACGGGTACCGACTGGCAGGCCCTGTCGAGCGCGATCACCGACGACCAGCTGTACGACGGGCAGGACATCGACGCGCGGCTCCGCGACGGCAGCTTCCTGACCCCCGGTGCCGTGACGACCCCGAGCGTCGACGGGCACACCGGTACGACGACGACCGTGCACACGGTCGACCTCGGCGACCGGGAACTCGTCGCCGACACGGTCCCGCCGGTCCGACCCCTCGCCGAGATCGCCCCGGTGGACGTCTGGACGAGCCCGTCCGGCACCACGCTCGTCGACTTCGGTGTGAACCTGGTCGGCTGGCTGCGCGTGGTCGCATCCGGCCCGGCCGGCACCGTCCTGACGATCACGCACGCCGAGGTGCTCGAGCACGACGAGCTCGGCACCCGTCCGCTGCGCACCGCGAAGGCGACGGACCACTTCACCCTGAGCGGCTCCGCCGAGGACCGCTTCGAGCCCCGCTTCACGTTCCACGGCTTCCGGTACGCGTCCGTCGACGGCTGGCCCGGCACGCTCGACGAGCTCCGTGCCGCGCTGACCGCGGTGCAGGTCGGCTCCGACCTGCCCCGGACCGGCACGTTCGCATCGAGCCACGACCTGCTCAACACCTTCCACGACAACGTCGTGCGGGGCATGCAGGGCAACTTCCTCAGCGTGCCGACCGACTGCCCGCAGCGCGACGAGCGCCTGGGGTGGACGGGCGACATCGCGGCGTTCGCCCCGACCGCGTCGTACCTGTTCGACACCCGTGCTTTCCTGGGCGACTGGTTGCGCGACCTGGCGCTCGAGCAGCAGCACAACGCGGGGATCATCCCCTTCGTCGTGCCGGACGTGCTGAAGTACTCCCCCGCCGAGGACTTCGGCACCCCCGACGCCACCGCCATCTGGTCCGACGCCGGGGTCTGGGTGCCGTGGACGCTGTACCAGGCGTACGGCGACACCGCGGTGCTCGAGGAACAGCTCGACTCGATGGTCGCGCACCTGCGTCGCATCCGCGACCACCTGTCGCCCGAGGGACTGTGGGACACCGTGTTCCAGTTCGGCGACTGGCTCGACCCGGACGCCCCGCCGGAGGACGCGGCCAAGGCGAAGGCCGACCCGGGCGTCGTCGCGACGGCATGCGCGTACCGCAGCGCACGGCTGGTGGCCGAGGCGGCCCGTCTGACCGGTCACCCGGCCGAGGCGAGCGAGGCCGAGGAGCTGGCCACGGGCCTCCAGGCCGCGTTCCGGCAGCACTACGTGATGGACGGCCGGATCCGTTCCGACTGCACCACCGTCTACGCCTTGGCGATCGTGTTCGGGATCCTGTCCGAGGACGACGAGCGCCGGGCCGGTGACCGCCTGGCGGAGCTGGCGGCGGCATCCGGGTACCGGATCTCGACCGGCTTCGCGGGCACGCCCTTCATCACCGATGCGCTGACGCAGACCGGGCACCTCGACGACGCGTACCGGCTGCTGCTGCAGACGGAGTGCCCGTCGTGGCTGTACCCGGTGACGATGGGTGCGACGACGGTCTGGGAACGCTGGGACTCGATGCTGCCCGACGGCACGATCAACCCGGGCGAGATGACCTCGTTCAACCACTACGCACTCGGCGCCGTGGCGGACTGGATGCACCGCGTGGTCGGCGGGCTCGCGCCGCTGGAGCCCGGCTACGCGTCGGTGCTCATCGCGCCGCAGCCGGGCGGGGGCCTGACGTGGGCGTCGACCTCGCTGGAGAGCGTGCACGGGCGGATCGCGGTTCGGTGGGAGCTCGTCGACGGCGAGCTCGTCCTGCAGGCGACCGTGCCGGAGGGCGTCACCGCCGTCGTGCGGCTGCCCGGCCTCGACGAGCAGCGCCTGTCGGGAGGCTCGCACGAGCTGCGCGCACCGGCTGCGGTCCCGGCCGGGTAGCTGCCCCGCGCGGAACCGCAGAACGGACACAGCACCGCGGAGGTGCGCGGTGCTGTGTCCGAGACGGGGTTCGGTGACACAGCGGCCCACGACGGTTGCGCGACGCGTCGCCGCCGAGTACCGTATGAAACGATTCAATCGACCACGAGGAAGTGCACGATGACATCAACCCCGAGCTTCGCCGGCATCGCCGCGCAGCTGGCAGCGCAACGGATCGAGCTGCCGAGCTGGGCCTTCGGCAACTCCGGCACCCGCTTCAAGGTGTTCAGCACGCCGGGCACCCCGCGCGACCCCTACGAGAAGATCGCCGACGCCGCGCAGGTGCACCGATTCACCGGGTTGGCCCCGACCGTGGCGCTCCACATCCCGTGGGACCTGGTCGACGACTTCGCCGACCTCAAGCGCCATGCCGAAGAGCACGACGTGCAGCTCGGCACGGTCAACTCGAACACGTTCCAGGACGACGACTACAAGTTCGGCGCGCTCACCCACGTCGACGAGACGATCCGGCAGAAGGCGATCGACCACCACCTGCGCTGCATCGACGTGATGGACGCAACGGGCAGCCGCGACCTGAAGATCTGGCTCGCCGAGGGGTCGAACTACCCGGGCCAGGAAGACATGCGGAGCCGCCAGGACCGCCTGCATGACAGCCTGTCGACGATCTACGACCGCCTCGGGGACGACCAGCGCCTGGTGCTCGAGTACAAGTTCTTCGAGCCGTCGTTCTACCACACCGACGTCCCCGACTGGGGCACCAGCTACGTGCAGACGAGCGCGCTCGGTGACAAGGCGATGGTCTGCCTGGACACCGGCCACCACGCCCCGGGGACGAACATCGAGTTCATCGTGATGCAGCTGCTGCGCCTCGGCAAGCTCGGGTCGTTCGACTTCAACTCGCGCTTCTACGCCGACGACGACCTGATCGTGGGCGCCGCCGACCCGTTCCAGCTGTTCCGCATCCTGGTCGAGGTCATCCGCGGCGGCGGCTACGACAACCCCGACGTGGCGTTCATGCTCGACCAGTGCCACAACATCGAGGACAAGATCCCCGGGCAGATCCGTTCCGTGCTCAACGTGCAGGAGATGACGGCCCGGGCACTGCTGCTCGACCGTGTCGCGCTGACCGCCGCACAAGAGGCGCACGACGTCCTCGGCGCGAACGAGGTCTTCATGGACGCGTACCAGACCGACGTGCGGGCGGACCTCGCCGCGTGGCGCGAGTCCCGCGGGCTCCCCGCGAACCCGATGCGCGCGTACCGGCACTCCGGGTACCAGCGCCAGATCGCCGAGGACCGCGTCGGCGGCGTGCAGGCCGGCTGGGGCGCGTAGACCGATGACCATGAACGACCTGGAGGCCCCGGTGGACCCCGCAACGCAGCCCACGTCAGCAGACGAGACGGTCAGTGCGCTCATCGCGCGCTCAAACGCGCTCGGCTCGGACCCGCGGATCACGAACTACGCCGGCGGGAACACCTCGGCGAAGGGCACCGACGTCGACCCGGTGACCGGCGAGCCCGTCGAGCTGCTGTGGGTGAAGGGCTCCGGGGGCGACCTCGGCACGTTGACCCCGTCGGGGCTGGCGGTGCTGCGGGTCGACCGGGTCCGGGCCCTCGAGCAGGTCTACGCCGGCGTCGAGCACGAGGACGACATGGTCGCCGCGTTCGACTTCTGCCTGCACGGCAAGGGCGGCGCCGCGCCGTCGATCGACACGGCGATGCACGCCCTGGTCGACGCCCCGCACGTGGACCACCTGCACCCGGACGCCGGCATCGCGATCGCCACCGCGGCCGACGGTCCGGCCCTGACCGAGACGATCTTCGGCCAGAAGGTCGTGTGGGTCCCGTGGCGCCGTCCCGGGTTCCAGCTCGGGCTCGACATCGCCGCGATCAAGCGCGACCACCCGGAGGCGATCGGCACGATCCTCGGCGGGCACGGCATCACGGCGTGGGGTGACACCAGCGACGAGGCCGAGCGCAACTCCCGCTGGATCATCGACACCGCGGAGCAGTACATCGCACAGCACGGCGCAGCGGACCCGTTCGGCCCGGTCCGCCGGGGCTTCGAGGCGTTGCTCGTCGACGAACGACGTGCCCGTGCGGCCGCGCTCGCCCCGACGATCCGCGGCATCGCCGGACACGACAAGCCGGTGGTCGGGCACGTCACGGACAGCGACGTCGTGCTCGACTTCCTGGCGAGCGAGAAGGCGCCGGCACTCGCCGAGCTCGGGACGAGCTGCCCGGACCACTTCCTGCGCACCAAGGTGAAGCCGCTGCTGCTCGACCTGCCGACGACGGCCACCGTCGACGACCAGATCGCACGCCTGCACGAGCTGCACACGACCTACCGCGAGGACTACCAGGCCTACTACGACCGGCACGCAACGCCCGAGTCCCCCGCCATCCGGGGCGCCGACCCGCTCATCGTGCTGGTCCCCGGCGTCGGGATGTTCTCGTACGGCAAGGACGCCCAGACCGCCCGCGTCGCCGGCGAGTTCTTCGTGAACGCGATCAACGTCATGCGCGGCGCGGAATCGCTCAGCACCTACGCCCCGATCGACGAGGCCGAGAAGTTCCGCATCGAGTACTGGGCCCTCGAAGAAGCGAAGCTCCAGCGGATGCCCGCGCCGAAGAAGCTCGCGACCCGCATCGCCCTCGTGACGGGTGCCGCGAGCGGGATCGGCAAGGCGATCGCGACCCGTCTGGCCGCCGAGGGCGCCGCGGTCGTCATCGCGGACCTCAACCCGCAGAAGGCGCAGGACGCGGCAGCCGAGATCGGCGGGCCCGACCAGGCGATCGGCGTCGCGGCAGACGTCACGAGCGCCGACGACATCGACCGCGCGATCCAGCAGACGCTGCTGCACTTCGGCGGACTCGACCTGGTCGTCAACAACGCCGGACTCTCCCTGTCGAAGTCCCTGCTCGAGACCACCGAGCAGGACTGGGACCTGCAGCACGACGTCATGGCGAAGGGCTCGTTCCTGGTGTCGAAGGCCGCCGCGAAGGTCCTCATCGAGCAGGGCCTCGGGGGCGACATCGTGTACATCTCGAGCAAGAACTCCGTGTTCGCGGGCCCGAACAACATCGCGTACTCCGCCACGAAGGCCGACCAGGCACATCAGGTCCGGCTGCTGGCGGCCGAACTCGGTGGCCACGGCATCCGCGTCAACGGGATCAACCCCGACGGTGTCGTCCGTGGCTCCGGCATCTTCGCCAGTGGCTGGGGAGCGAACCGCGCGAAGACGTACGGCATCGACGAGCAGGACCTCGGCGCGTTCTACGCCCAGCGCACGATCCTGAAGCGCGAGGTCGTGCCCGAGAACGTCGCCAACGCGGTGTTCGCGATCTGCACGGACGACTTCTCGCACACCACGGGCCTGCACGTGCCGGTCGACGCCGGCGTCGCCGCCGCGTTCCTGAGGTAGCCGGATGGCCAGCAGCGGCAGCGTGGCCGCGGTCGACCTCGGCGCCACCAGCGGCCGGGTGATCGTCGGCCACGTCGACGCCGACGGCGTACGGACGGACCACGTCGCGCGCTTCCCGAACGGCCCGGTGGCGATCCACGAGCGCGGACGTCAGGCACTGCACTGGGACGCCGTCGAGCTGTACCGGCAGGTCCTCGACGGGCTGCGCACGGCGTTCCGCCAGCACGCCGACATCGCCAGCATCGGCATCGACTCGTGGGCCGTCGACTACGGGTTGCTGCGCGAGGGTCGCCTGCTCGGCCTGCCGTACCACTACCGCGACGAGCGGCACGAGCAGGGCGTCGCTGCCGTGCACGCCCGGGTCGACGCGGCGGCCCTGTACGCCCGGAACGGCCTGCAGCACCTGCCGTTCAACACGCTCTTCCAGTTCGCTGCCGACCCGTCGCTCGCCCTGGCGGACCGCGCGCTGCTGGTCCCTGACCTGCTCGGGTACTGGCTCACCGGCGTCGAGGCGGCCGAGCGCACCAACGCGTCGACCACCGGGCTGTTGCACGCGACCACACGTGGATGGGACCCGACGCTGCGGGCTGCCGCGGGCCTCCCGTCCGGGCTGCTGCCGGCGCTCCGCGACCCGGGCGACCAGCTCGGTCCGGTGCTCCCCGAGCTGCTCGCGACGTCGGCACCGGTCACCCTGGTCGGTTCACACGACACGGCGAGTGCCGTGGTCGCCGTGCCGGCCACCGAACCGGACTTCGCCTACATCTCGTCCGGCACGTGGTCGCTCGTCGGCGTCGAGCTCGACGCGCCGGTGCTCACCGACGCCGCACGGCTGGCGAACTGCACCAACGAGGGCGGGGTCGACGGCCGTGTCCGCTTCCTGAAGAACGTGTCCGGACTGTGGCTGCTCTCGGAGAGCGTGCGCACCTGGGAGCACGGTGGCGACCGGGTCGACCTGGAGGCCCTGCTCGCCGCCGCCGCGGCCGTCACCGCACCCGTGCCGGTGTTCGACGTCGCCGACGACGCGTTCACCCCACCCGGGGACATGCCGGCGCGCATCGCCGCCTGGTGCGACGCGCGTGGGCTGCGCGCACCGGCGTCGCCGGCGGAGTTCGTACGCTCGATCCTCGAGTCACTCGCCGCGGCCTACGCCGAGACGCTCGAGACGATCGGGACCCTCACGAGCAAGGACATCCGACAGGTGCACATCGTCGGCGGCGGATCGCAGAACCGGCTGCTGTGCCAACTGACTGCCGACCGGACGGGACTGCCCGTGCTCGCCGGGCCCGTCGAGGCCACCGCCCTGGGCAACATCCTGGTGCAGGTGCGGGCAGCGGGACTCGCCGGGCTCGGAGGAGCCTCGCTCGAAGCGCTCCGTCAACTGGTCGCCCGCACCGTCGAGCCCGTCCGCTACACCCCGAGCACGAACCGGACCACCCATCGACCCACCCCGAGACGTAGGATGTCTGTATGACCTCGACCGACGACCAGCACCGCGTCGACCCCGCCACGGGAGCCCCGGCAGCAACTCCGGGGACGCCGTCCGCGCGGCGCACCCCGATGAAGCGGCAGCTGCCGACGGTGCGCGACCTGGCGCCGCTGATGCAGTTCAAGAAGCCCGACCTGAACGCCCGCCGCCGTCGCCTCGAGTCGGCGCTGACGATCTGGGACCTGCGGGACATCGCCGCCCGGCGCACACCGAGGGCCGCGTTCGACTACACCGAGGGCGCTGCCGAGGCGGAGATCTCCTTGGCCCGAGCCCGCCAGGCGTTCGAGGACATCGAGTTCACGCCCGCGATCCTCCGCGACGTGTCGACGGTCGCGACGAACCGCGAGGTCCTCGGCCAGCAGGTCGCCTACCCGTTCGGCATCGCCCCGACCGGCTTCACGCGCATGATGCAGACCGAGGGCGAGCGGGCCGGCGCACGGGCCGCGGGACGCGCGGGCATCCCGTTCTCGCTGTCCACGATGGGCACCACGGCGATCGAGGACGTCCGCGACGCGAACCCGCACGGGCGCAACTGGTTCCAGCTGTACATGTGGAAGGACCGCGAGAAGTCGATGGCGCTGGTCTCCCGTGCCGAGGCCGCCGGGTTCGACACGCTCCTGGTCACCGTGGACGTCCCCGTCGCGGGCGCTCGGCTGCGCGACAAGCGGAACGGGTTCTCGATCCCGCCGCAGCTCGGGGTGAAGACGATCGTCAACGCGATCCCGCGCCCGTGGTGGTGGTTCGACTTCCTGACCACCGAACCTTTGGCGTTCGCGTCCCTCGACCGGTGGTCCGGCACGGTCGGTGAGCTCCTCGACCACATGTTCGACCCGACCGTCACCTACGAGGACCTGGCGTGGATCCGGTCGCAGTGGAAGGGCAAGGTCGTCGTCAAGGGCGTGCAGTCCCTGGCCGACGCCAAGCGCCTGGCCGACCTGGGCGTCGACGGCATCACGCTGTCGAACCACGGCGGCCGGCAGCTCGACCGCGCTCCCGTCCCCTTCCACCTGCTGCCCTCGGTGGTGCGCGAGGTCGGCAAGGACACCGAGGTGCACCTGGACACGGGCATCATGTCCGGCGCCGACATCGTCGCCGCGGTCGCCCTGGGCGCGACGTTCACGATGGTCGGGCGGGCCTACCTGTACGGGCTGATGGCGGGTGGCGAAGCTGGCGTCGACCGGATGATCCAGATCCTGTCCGAGCAGATCGAGCGGACGATGCGGCTGCTCGGGGTCGCGTCACTCGACGAGCTCGAGCCCGGCCACGTCACGCAGCTCGCGCGCCTGGCGCCCATCCCCCGCCCGTAGCCCGAGCCGAGCTGATCCGAGCTGATCCGAGCCGATCCGAGCCGAGCCGAGCCGAGCCGATCCGAGCCGAGCCGAGCCGAGCCGAGCCGAGCCGAGCCGAGCCGAGCCGAGCCGAGGGACGTTGTCGTTCTGGTCAGTGACGAATCGGGTTCCGTGGACCCGAGATCTCCGAACCGGATTCGTCAGCGCCAGAAACGATTTCGTGCTGCCCGGCCCGGCCCGGCCCCGCCCCGACGGCGACGCCCCGTCGTGCGCGATGCGGCAGCGCCTCGGCGACCCCCAGCGTGCACGCCCCGACAACCAGTAGGGTCGGCGCGACCAGTCGGGTTGGCGCGACCAGTCAGGTCGGCGCGATGAGAGGGGGGCTCCATGGCCGGGGCGAGCATCAGCGTGCAGGACTTCGTGATGCGGTTCGGCGACCGCGCGGTGGTCGACGGTCTGTCCTTCGAGGTGGCCCCCGGTGAGACCTTCGGGCTGCTCGGCAGCAACGGCTCGGGCAAGACGACGACCATCCGCGCACTGCTCGGCATCACCGTCCCCACGGCGGGCACCCTGACCATCGACGGTCGCCCCTACCGTCCGGCGACCGGCGGCATCGGGTACCTGCCCGAGGAGCGCGGGCTCTACCGCAAGGAATCGGTGATCGACGTCATGACCTACTTCGCGGCGCTGCGCGGGATGCCCCGGCCGCAGGCCACGAGCTGGTCGATGGACTACCTGGCCCGCGTCGGTCTGGGCGACAAGGCAAAGCTCCGCGTCGACAAGCTCTCCGGCGGACAGCAGCAGAAGGTGCAGCTCGGGATCACGATCATGGACCGGCCACGCCTGCTCATCCTCGACGAGCCGACCAAGGGCCTCGACCCGGTCAACCGTCGACTCCTGCTCGACCTGGTCGACGAGCGCAAGGCCGACGGGGCGACGGTCGTCCTCGTCACTCACCACATGGACGAGGTCGAACGGCTGTGCGACCGGATCCTGCTGCTCAAGGACGGGACCGCCGCCGCGTACGGCACGATCCCGGACGTGCAGGACCGGTTCGGCGGCGCGGTCGCGAAGGTCGCGCTCGACGGCGCCGTCCCGCGGTCACCGCTGTACAAGCTCGCCCGGCACGAGGGCCACGTCGCCTACCTGGTGCCGTCGACCACGGCCGAGGCCGACGGGTCCGACATCCTCGCGTCGCTCGTCACGGCCGGTGTGCACGTCACGGGCTTCGAGATGCGCCGGATCCCGCTCGACGAGATCTTCGTGCAGGTGTACGGCCACGACGCCGGTGCGGACGAGGCAGCGAGCACCACCACCGGAGCCGCACGATGAGCCGCCTGGGCACCGTCGTCCGCTTCGAGTTCGTGCGCGCGGTCAAGAAGCCGGCGTTCTGGATCGGCACGCTCGCGCTGCCGCTCGTCATCGTCGTCGTCTCCCTGCTGGTCGGGGTCGGGCAGAGCGCCGGGTCGGACTCGGTGCTGTCGAGCTCGTCGGCGACGAAGACCCCGTTCCACTACGTCGACCGCTCCGGCCTGGTGTCGCCCTCGGTCGCGGCACGGTGGGGCGGGACGCCGTCGACGGACGAGTCCGGCGACCGGGCAGACGTGGTCGCCGGGCGGCTCGACGCGCTGATCGTGTACCCGAGGACCCCGTCGAGCAGCACGATCGAGGTCACCGCGAAGGACCGCGGGCTGTTCGGCAACGGCGCGTACTCCTCGCTGGCGGAACGGGTGCTCGAGCAGAGCGTCGCGGCCGACGTCGACGACCCCGAGTCAGTGAGCATCCTGCGGTCGCCACCCACCGCGGACGTGACCGCGTACGCCGACGGCAGGGTGGCCCCCGGTTGGCTGTCGGTCATCCCGCCCCTGGTCTACGTCGCCGCGTTCTTCGGCCTCGTGCTCCTGCTCGCCGCCCGCATGGTGACCGTCGTCGTCGAGGAGAAGGAGAACCGGATCTCCGAGATGATCCTGACCACGGTGACCGCGGGTGACCTCATCCGGGGCAAGGTGATCGCGATGCTGCTCGTGGGGCTCGTGCAGATCGGCGTGTTCCTGGTGCCCGGGCTGCTCTCGCTCGTGGTGGTGGTCCCGCTCCTCGCTGGCCGGCTCGGGCACGTGGTGGTCGACCCGTGGCGGATGGTGGTCGGGGCGCTGCTGTTGATCGGCGGCGTGCTGCTGGCATCGGCGCTGTTCGTCGCCGTCGGCGCCGCGGTCCCCACGATCAAGGACGCCTCGACGCTGCAGTCGGCGGCGATCTTCGCGCTGATCATCCCGGTGTACGCCGCGTTCTTCGTGATGACGAGCCCGTCGACACCGGTCGCCGCGTTCTTCACGTACTTCCCGACGTTCACCCCGATCACGGCGATGGTCCGGAACGCGGTCGGCGCGCTGTCGCCGGTCGAGTCGGTCGTCTGCATCGTCGAGGTCTTCGTCGTGGCCCTCGTGCTGCTCTGGTTCGCGCAGTACCTGTTCCGCCACTCCGTCGCGCAGTACGGCTCGAAGGTCACCGTGCGCCAGGTGCTGTCCTGGCGCAGGAAGCGCTCCTAGACCGGGGCGGGTGCCACCACGGCGTCGTCCGTCGCGGCGTCAGCCGTCCGGACGGCGTCCGCGGTCACGGGTCCGGCCGGTGTGCCTTCCGTGGGCAGCTGCAGCGACAGCGGGTGGTCCTGCACGACGTCGAGCGCCAGCGCGATCGCACCGTGCACGACGACGTCCGCGCCGAGGGTGGACGCCACGATCTCGGGCAGGGGGTCGAGGCTCCACCCGTGCAGCAGTGTCCGCGCGTGCTCGATCACCGCCACCGCGGGCTCGGCGATCGCTCCCGCGACGACCACGCGGTCGATGTCGAGCAGGCTCGCGAGCACCACGCACACCCGCGCCAGCCGGTCGCCCAGACGCTCGACGATGTCGAGCGCGACCGGGTCTGCATCGCGGGCGGCGGCGAACACGGCCGCAGCGTCGGTGTGGCCGGCGCGCACGGCGGCGGCGAGCGGCGTGCCGGGCGCGATCCGGCCCTCCCGTCCGGCGGCACGCACGAGTGCGGCGGCTTCGCGGCCGAGCCCGTCCGCGGAACCGACCCCCTCGACCATGCTGAGCACGCGCATCTCGCCGGCGCCGCCGTGCGAGCCGCGCAGCAGCCGACCGTCGACGACCAGGCCGGTGCCGAAGCGCTCACCCGCCAGCAGCGCGGCGAACGAGGCGTCTCCCCGCAGGTCCCGTTCGGCGACCGCGGCGAGGTTGGCGTCGTTCTCGACGACCACGCGTCCGTGGCCGGTCACGCCGTCGAAGCCCGGGTTCATCGCGGCCCAGTAGCCGCCGTCCCCGGGGAGCGAGGACCCGTCTGCCGCGACCGGAGCCGGGACGCCGATCGTCGTGACGAGGACGCGTTCGTGGGCGACGCCCGCCGATGACAGGGCCCGCGCGATGGTGTCCGACACGGTGGCGCGCCGCACCGTGAGATCGAGGTCGGCCTGGCCGGGAGCACCTTCGGCACGGGCCAGGACGCGTCCGCGCAGGTCCGTGACGAACGCGGTCACACGATGCTGTCCGGCGTCGACGCCGACGACCACGCCGGCGCGCTCGTCGAGCCCGTAGCGCTTGGCGGGACGACCGATTCGGTACTGGCCCACCGCTCGGGCATCGCGGAGCTCGCGGATCCACCCGAGACGGACGAGTTCGTCGCACGCGGCCAGGACCGTCGAGCGGGTGAGCCCGGTGGCGTGCATGGCATCGGTCGCCGTGAAGGCGCGCGCGGCGAAGGCGTGGTCGAGCACCGTCTCGGTGCTCGAACCACGAACGGTCACGCGGCGCTCGGGCATGCCGCGAGGATATCGCTGCACGGGTTCCTTGCGCTATTAGATTTTCTCGCTACATTTAGTCGTGCGGGCGGCATCGGAGCCGGACGCGGGACCAGGACGGCAAGGACGCCGGGCCAGGTCGAACGGAGACGACGTGCACCATCACGCCACGACACCCAAGCCCTCCGGGTTCAGTCGACGCTCCTTCCTGCTCGGGGCCGGTGGCATCGCCAGCGGCTTCGCGCTCGCCGGATGCGCCCCGATGTCCTCATCCTCGGGCGGCACCGAGACGATCACCTTCTACGTGTCGAAGCCCGAGGTCATCGGCTACTTCGACGACGTCATCGCGAAGTTCCACAAGAGCCAGTCGAAGGTCCGGGTCATCCGCGACTCGACGTCGTCGCTGCCGGCGGACTTCGTCCGGAGCGCTCCCCCGGACCTCGGGTGCCTGAACTACAACTACGCGATGGTGTCGTTCGTCGAGCACGGCGCGTTGACCGACCTGTCCGACATGGACGAGGCCAAGGCGATCAACCCCGACCTCTGGCCCCTCATGGAGCAGACGGCGTCGTACCCGGGTGAGCGCAACGCGCTGCCGTACTCGGTCACCGCCGCCTCGGTCATCTACAACAAGAAGATCTTCGCGGACCAGGGCATCGAGGTCCCCACGACGTGGACCGAACTGACCGCGGTCTGCGAGAAGCTCCAGGCCGCGGACATCACGCCGTTCTACGGCACGTACAAGGACACCTGGACCATCGCGCAGGGCATGTTCGACTATTCGATCGGCGGCATGCTCGACGTCGAGAAGACCTTCGACGCGCTCGACAAGGAGGGCACGAGCCTGACCCCCTCGTCGCCGGTGTCGTTCTCGAAGGACTTCGAACCGCCCATGGGCCGCATGGAGCAGCTGGCGAAGTGGATGAACCCGAACGCGGCCAGCCGCGCCTACGGGGACGGCAACCTCGCCTTCGCGAAGGGCGAGTCGGCGATGTACCTGCAGGGCCCCTGGGCGCTCATCGAGATCGCGAAGACGACGAAGGACATGGACCTGGGCACCTTCCCGCTGCCCGTGACCGACGACCCGGGCGACCTCAAGGTGCGCGTGAACGTCGACCTGGCGCTCTGGATCCCCAAGGCGTCGAAGAAGCAGGATGCAGCCCGCGAGTTCCTGCGGTTCCTGATGTCCCCGGAGATCGCCGACCAGTACAACGCCGACAACAACGGGTTCGGCACCCGCAAGGACTCCCCGCCGGTCGCCAACCCGACCCTCAAGGGCATGCAGCAGTACTACGACGACGCCGCCTTCTACCTCGGGGTGTCGCAGCTCGTCCCCGCCGAGATCCCCGTCGCCAACTACGCGCAGACCATCGCGCTCGGTGGCGCCCCCGCTCCGCAGCTCCGCACACTCGATGCCGACTGGGCGCGCGTCGCGCGCCGGAAGGCCTGACCCGGTCCCGGACCGAGGAGACGATCACCATGGCCATCGCCACGACGTCATCCGGCGGGAACCGCCGGAACGAACCCCGCCCCGGCAGCCCGGACACCGCTCCGGACGGCCTCCCCACGGCGAGCGCACCAGCCACTCGCGCTCGTCGGCCCCACTCGCACCGCATCCAGCCGGTGTTCCTGGCCTTCCTGCTCCCCACCCTCGTCGTCTTCACGCTGGCGATCACCGTGCCGGCCGTGATGGGCATCGTCCTGAGCTTCACGGACTCCGTCGGGTTCGGTGAGTTCGGCTTCACCGGGCTGACGAACTACCTGGCGATCTTCTCGGACCCGGCCATCCTGCACGCGTACCTGTTCACGATGGGCTTCTCGCTCGTCACGGTGCTCGTGGTGAACGCCCTCGCGCTGCTGCTCGCGATCGCCCTGACCAGCCGCATCCGGGCGAAGGTCACCCTCCGCGCCGTGTTCGTGCTGCCCATGGTCATCTCGGGCATCGTCATCGCGTACGTGTTCTCGTTCCTGTTCTCGAACAGCGTGCCGGCACTCGCGTCGTCGCTCGGGTTCGCCCCGCTCGAGACGAGCATCCTCGCCAACCCGGACCTGGCCTGGGTCGCGATCGTCATCGTCACGACGTGGCAGGCGATCCCCGGCACGCTCCTCATCTACATCGCGGGCGTGCTCGCCATCCCCGGCGAGGTGTACGAGGCGGCTGCGATCGACGGCGCGTCCTCGTGGCGCCAGCTGATCTCGATCACGATGCCGCTCACCGCCGGCTACATCGTGATCAACCTCATCCTCGGGTTCAAGAACTTCCTGAACGCGTACGACATCATCGTCGGCCTGACGGCCGGCGGACCGGGGACCTCCACGACGAGCGTCGCGATGTCGATCTTCAACGGCTTCAACAGCGGCGACTACTCCTACCAGATGGCGAACGCGACGATCTTCTTCGTCATCACCGTCGTCCTCGCGCTCGTCCAGCTGCGGCTCAGCCGCGGGAAGGCCCTCTTCTCATGACGCTCCAAGCCCCACTGCAGCCCGGCACCACCCAGACCGGCAGCATGCGGTCCGTCGACGCGGACACCGCCCGAGGTCGCAGGTCGAAGAACGGCGGCTGGAACTGGCCGCTGACGATCATCCTGTCGATCTGCACGCTCACCGTGCTGGTCCCGCTCTACGTCACCGTGGTGATGGCGTTCAAGACGACGAGCCAGGCGCTCGACGGCAACGCGTTCTCGCTGCCGGCGCCCTTCAGCGTCGACGGCTTCGTGCAGGCGTGGAAGCTGACCGACTTCCCGCGGGCGTTCGGCGTCTCGGTCCTGGTCGCCGCGATCTCGGTGACGGGCACGATCCTGCTCGCCTCGTTCGCCGCCTACGCGATCTCGCACAACTGGCAGCACCGGCTGTTCCGCTGGTCGTTCTTCTACCTGCTGGCGGCGATGTTCCTGCCGTTCCCGGTGCTCGCCCTGTCGCAGGTGAAGCTCACGGGCATGGTCGGTCTCGACAACCCGATCGGCGTCGCGATCCTGCACGTCATGTTCCAGCTGTCCTTCAGCGTGCTGCTCTTCACCGCGTTCCTGCGGTCGATCCCGGGTGAGCTCGAGGAGAGTGCCCGGATCGACGGCGCGAGCGTCGGCCAGGTGTTCTGGCGGCTGCTGTTCCCGCTGCTGGCACCGATGAGCGCCACGGTCGGGATCTTCGCCTTCCTGGCGTCGTGGAACGACTACATGATGCCCGCGCTCATCACCGCAGACCCCGCACTGCAGACCCTGCCGGTGCTCCAGCAGATCTTCCAGAGCCAGTTCAGCAACAACTACAACGTGTCGTTCGCCTCGTACCTCATGGCGATGGCCCCGTCGATCATCGTGTACGTGCTCACCCAGCGTTGGGTGATGTCCGGTGTGACGCAGGGCGCCATCAAGTGACGAGCCGGACCGACGAGAGGAACCCCATGACCGACACCCTGCCGGCCCCCACCCCTGCGACGACCGCCACTGACGAGACCTGGTGGCGTCAGGCGAGCGTCTACCAGATCTACCCGCGGTCGTTCGCGGACGCGAACGGCGACGGCATCGGCGACCTGCGCGGCGTCACCGACCGCGTGCCGTACCTGGCGTCCCTCGGGATCGAGGCCGTCTGGCTCAGCCCGTTCTACCCGTCCGCCCTCGCGGACGGCGGCTACGACGTGGACGACTACCGCGACGTGGACCCCAAGCTCGGCACGCTCGACGACTTCGACGCGATGGTCGCGGCCCTGCACGGCGCCGGCATCCGGGTGATCGTCGACGTCGTGCCGAACCACACGAGTGACCGGCACGCCTGGTTCCGTGAGGCCCTCGCGAGCCCCGCCGGCTCCCCCGCGCGCGACCGCTACGTCTTCCGGGACGGCAGCGGCCCCGACGGCTCCGAGGCGCCCGCCGACTGGATCTCGATCTTCGGCGGTCCCGCCTGGACGGCGGCGGGCGACGGGCAGTGGTACCTGCACTCCTTCGCGAAGGAGCAGCCCGACCTGAACTGGGCGAACCGCGAGGTCCGCGACGACTTCCTGCACACCCTGCGCTTCTGGTCGGACCGCGGGGTCGACGGCTTCCGCATCGACGTCGCGCACGGGCTGTCGAAGGACCTGGGCGAGGTGCTGCCGACCTGGGCCGAGCTCTCGGCCATGCCGAAGGACGGCTCGCACCCGCTGTGGGACCGCGACGACGTGCACGAGATCTACGCCGAGTGGCGGACGGTGTTCAACGAGTACACCCCCGCACGCACCGCGGTCGCCGAGGCCTGGGTCGCCGCCGACCGCCGTGCCCGCTACGCCAGCGCCGACGGGCTCGGCCAGGCGTTCAACTTCGACCTGCTCGAGGCCGACTTCGACGCCGGCTCGTTCCGCAGCATCATCGAGTTCAACCTCGGCCTCGCCGAGCAGTCCGGCTCGTCGACGACGTGGGTGTTCTCGAACCACGACGTCGTCCGGCACGCCACCCGCTACGCGCTGCCGCCCCGAGGCGGGGCGCACGAGAAGCAGGGCGGCGCCTGGCTGCTCGCGGGCGGATCGCAGGACGCGCTCGACCAGGAGCTCGGGCTCCGGCGTGCCCGCGCGGCGACGCTCCTCGAGCTCGCGCTCCCCGGCTCGGCGTACCTGTACCAGGGTGAGGAGCTCGGGCTGCAGGAGGTCGGGGACATCCCGGACGCCGACCGACAGGACCCGGCGTTCTTCCGGAACCCGGGCGTCGACGTCGGCCGTGACGGCTGCCGCGTCCCGCTGCCGTGGACGCGCGACGGTCAGAGCTTCGGCTTCGGCGAGGGCGGCTCGCACCTGCCGCAGCCGGCGTGGTTCGGTGCGTCCAGCGTCGAGGCCGAGGACACCGACCCGGGATCCACGCTGAACCTGTACCGCAGGGCCCTCGGCCTGCGTGGGCAGCTGCAGTCCGAGGAGCACCTCGAGTGGCTGGAGACCGGTCGCGACGACGTCCTGGCGTTCCGCCGTCCGAACGGGTGGACGAGCGTGACGGTGTTCAGCGACGAGCCCTACGACCTGCCTGCGGGGGAACTCCTGCTCGCCTCGGCGCCGGTGGCAGACGGCGCCCTGACGGGCGTGGGGACGGTCTGGTTGCGCGCGTAGGGACGCGACCAGGTGACGGACGGAAGGCCCGGTGCTGGCAGGCACCGGGCCTCCTGTCCGTCCCGGCGTGGCCGGGTGAGCTCAGACGGGCAGGATCGGCGACGTCGGCACGGAGTCGATGTCCCACGCCGGGATCGGACGCGGCGTGCGCCACCCCGCACGCAGGCCACGGACGGCCTCGTCCCACTCCGTGAGCACGTCGAGTCCGGGTCGGACCAGGAGCTGGATCTGGAAGCCCTCGTACAGGGCCAGGAGCTGGGTGGCGGCGCGCTCGGCCGGCACGACGGACGCCTCGACGCCGGCGTCGAAGTCACGGCGCAGGGCGACGGCGAGCTGGGTGACGTAGTCCTCGTAGCGCTTCCGGAACAGCTCGGCGAAGCTCGTGTCGGCACCCGCGATGTTGATGACGCCGGCGAGGACCCGCACCAGGCCCGGGTCGGCGATGTCCTCGGCGAGGGTCATCCGCACGTGGTCGACCGCACACGAGGGCTTCCGCCGTCGGGTCGATCCACGCAGCTGCGTCCAGTAGTCGTACGTCACGAGCAGCAGGGCGTCCCACGAGGGGAACGCCCGCGTCACCACGTCGACCGGCACGCCGGCCACCTCGGCGACGACGGCGGCGTCGACGTCCGTGAACGGGTACATGCGGTAGGCGCGGATCGCGGCCCGGGTCAGGCGCTCCGCGATCGTCTGTTCTTCGACGATCGTTCCGTCAGTGAGGGTCTCCACCAGGACATTGCACCGCATCGGGGCGCGCTTGTCCTGACCCAGACCGGGGGTCGTGACCGCTCACTGGGCGGTCGGACGCCCTTCGTCAGGCAGGGCGACCTTCGACCCGCGGGGCTCGACGTTCCGCTGCGGCAGCGGCGGGGCTGGCTCGACCCGTGGCGTCGCGGCGACCCGGGCCCGCGTGAGCTCGGCGCGACCGAGCCAGGTCGTCGTCGCCACCGTCGTCGCGCTCTGCAGCACGCCGAACACGAGGGGCAGCAGGAGCGGGACGAGGCCGTCGGAGGCGAACCCGCCGGCGAGCGCACCGATCCAGGCGGCGAACCACCCCGCCGGGATCCACCGCGTCCGGTCGATCGTCGCGATCGCTGGTTCGACGACCCGCTCCGCCTGCTCGAGCACCGCGTCACGGTCCTCGGGCACGAGGGCCGGCGGCCGGGCGGCGAACTGCGCTCCGATGCGCTCGTCACGACGCCAGCCGCCGGGTCGTGGCGAGAACGGCTGCGCCTGGAGCTTCCGGCTCGTCCGGATGAACGCCGCGGTGAGACACCCCAGCGCCGCGGCGAACGCGACCGCTGCGACCACCCCGGCGGGTCCGGACACACCGGACCACCCCCACAGCAGCTGCGACACGATGACCACCGCGCCGGTGACCGTCGCGACCGTCGCGCACACGACCGTCCGACGGCGGAGCCGTGCCGGGTCGAGGAACTCGCGCCGACGTGCGCGGTACACGCGCCAGCCGATCGCGAACGGGCCGTCACTCATGCGTCCACTCTGCTCCGGAGCAGGCACGTGCGTCCGTTCAGCCGACGGTGACCGGCGCGGACGACGGCTTGGTGCGCTGCTGCATCCAGACGAAGAACCCGGTGAGCGTGAACACGCCGTAGAAGACGTACATGAGCCCCGAGGCGTAGTAGCCGGCCGAGAACAGCAGCGGCACCCCGACCAGGTCGACAGCGACCCAGACCAGCCAGAACTCGACCCAGCCCTTCGCCATGCCGTACGTCGCGAGCAGGGACCCGACGAAGATCCACGCGTCGCTCCACACCGGCTCGTAGGACCCGAGCGCACGGAACACCGGGGTGAGCAGCGCGGTCCCGCCGACCAGGGTCAGGACGAGCAGTCCCCGGGTCCGCCAGGAGGCCCAGTGCGGGTCGATCACGGTCGTCGCCGCAGCGGGCCGGTGCGTCCACCGGTACCAGCCGTAGACGCTGACGATGACGAACACCACCTGACGGCCCGCCTGGCCGAGCAGGTTGACCGGGTTCGGGGTGTCGAAGAGCGCCCCCATGAACACCGTGAAGAGCAGCACGTTGCCGACGATGCCGACGGGCCACGCCCACACCTTGCGACGCATGCCGCCGAGCGCGCTGAGCAGCCCGAAGACGTTGCCGATCACCTCGCGCCACAGCACGGCCTGGTCACCGATGACGATCTGCGCGTCGAACAACCAGCGCACGATGCCCATCTGGTGCCTCCTCGTTCCGGTGCATCCAACCACGCACCCCCACCCCGCATTCCTGGCGCGCCACCGCAAGATCGGGGTACAAACCCGGTCCGCACTGCTGGGGACCGAAATCACCCCCGTTTTGGGTCCATGCAAAAGCATCATCCCCGTTGTCAGCACTTTGGGGGACC
The DNA here is from genome assembly GCF_001424385.1 of Curtobacterium sp. Leaf183. GTDB lineage: Bacteria > Actinomycetota > Actinomycetes > Actinomycetales > Microbacteriaceae > Curtobacterium. The sequence goes on from NZ_LMPO01000001.1 coordinate 401,083, forward strand.
GGTAGCGTCGATGACAGGAGCGATCCAGCCCGCCCGAGCCGCCTCTGAGCCTCGGAGCCCGGCGGTCACCCTCGGCACCGGTCAGCCGCGACCCCTGCTCCTGCGGGGTCGACAGACACCGTCCCACCGGCACCCGACCCGAATCACCGTGCCGCTGGCTCGAAGCGCACCCCTGTGCGCGGAACGGAACACCATGCACAAGATCGTCACCGGCACCATCGCCGGCGCCGCCGGCATCGCGCTGCTCCTGGGTGGGGCGGGCACGTTCGCCCTCTGGAACGCGAACGCCTCGACCGCCGCCACCACGGTCAGCTCCGGCACCCTGACGCTGAGCGCCGCGAACGACGGCGTCTGGACCGACATCACCAACGGCCGCTCGACCACGATCAACCCGGCCAACGTCCTGATGGTCCCGGGCAACAAGTACCAGTTCACGCAGACCCTGAACATCGGGGCGACCGGGCAGGACCTCAAGGCGAACCTGACCTACGCCAACCAGAGCATCACCGGGGACTCAGCACTGCTCGCAGCGACGACGAAGACCCTGTCCGTGACCTCGACGAGCGCCTCGGTCGTCCAGTCGACCGCGAACGCCAACACCTTCGTCGTGTCCCCCGCGGCCGGCACCTCGGCCGTCAAGGTCCTCTTCACCATCGAGCTGCCCTCGTCGGCCACGACCGGGCAGAACGGCTCCGTGAACGTCGGTGCGCTCGCCTTCACGCTGACGCAGATCGCGATCGGCTCCTGATCCCCGGCGCGGTCGGTCCCTGATCCGCCGACCGCGCCGGTACCCGTCCGTCCGACCAGTTCACCGGGGGGTGACGAGGATGACCCGCACGACGATCTCCGGACGTCACCGCGCGCCGCGCGTCCGACGTCCGGTGCGGCCCCGCGTGCTCTGGCCCGCGGCCGGCATCCTGGTGCTCGGTGTGCTGCTGTCGCTGCTCGGCACGGGCGGCACGTACGCACTGTGGAACGCGTCGGCCAGCACGAACGGCGCGACGGTCAAGTCGGGCACCGCGACGGTCTCCGTCGGGCCGCTCTCCGCCATGCGGTCCCCCACGCTGGGACCCGGTTCGAGCACGGTCGGCTCGTTCACGGTGCGGAACACGGGCACCGTCCCGCTCTCGATGCGGGTGATGACGACCGCGACCAAGGTGTCGTACGCCAGTGCCACAGACGCCGTGGTGCTCGGCGCGCAGACACTGAAGCTCGCCAGTGTCGGCTCCGCGTCAGCCTGCCGCGCCGGCCTCGGGGGCGCGAGCGGTCCGCTCGCCTCGTTCGACACCGGCAGCGGCTACTACACGCTGCCGGTCGGCGCGAGCGGGGTCGCCTGCGTCGAGATCACGCTGGCCCAGGACGCCCCGCAGACGGTCTCGGGAGCCGTCACGGACTTCACCCTCACGGTGACCGGCACGCAGGTGGCACCGTGAACCGCCGTGTCCGCGTGCTCGTCACCCTGCTGCTCACCGCGGTCCTCGTCGTGGGCGGTTCGAGTGCCGCCTGGGCGCTCTGGACCACGAGCGCCGGAGCGACGTCGAGCACCACGATCGGCAAGCTCGCCGCGACGATCAGCGGGACCGACCAGATGACGGTGACCTTCTCGGACTCCGTGCGGTCGATGACGAAGCCGGTCACCCTGACGAACACCGGCAACCTGGCCGGCACCACGTCCACGTCCGTCGCTCCCCAGTCGGACAAGCCCGCCGCCCTGGCCGGGGCCGTCGACGTCGTCGCCTGGCCCGTCGGCTCGACCGCCGCGTGCACCGACGGCGCCGCCGTGGGCTCCGGATCGGTCACGGGGACCTGGGCGTCGCTGCCGAGCATGACGTCGACCCTGGCCGCGGGCGCGAGTGCCGTGTGGTGCACGCGGAGCACCCCGCAGGCCTCGGCACCGGCGTCGAGCACCTCGAACGTCGTCATCAGCCTGACGACCACGTGGGGCAGCTGGCGGTCCGCGGTCGTGCAGGGCGGCTTCTACCTCAACACCGCGGCCGCCACGACCGCGACGCCGGCGCTGACCTGCACCGACCACAGCGGCAACTACGTCGACGTCCGGTGGCCGGACTCGTCCCGCGCGGCCGACACCTGGTACGCCGCGTACGTGCGGGACACGATGGTCGGTTCGCGGGCACAGCAGTACTCCGGGTTCATCACCCTCGCGCCGAACGACCTGGCCCCCGTCGCGACGACCGGCACGCAGACCGTGGTCGTGAAGGTGCTCGACGGCGACGGCAACCCGACCTCGACGGTCGCCGGCAGCGGTCCCGTGACCCTGTTCACCCAGAACGACGGGCCCGCGCTCCGGTGCGGCGCATGACGGCGCACGCGGTGACCCGACGAACCGGGTGGCGGTCCCTCGTGCACGCGATCGCACTCGGACTCAGCACCGGGATGCTCCTGGTCGTCGCCGGCCTGGCCGTCGTGCTCGTCGTCGTGCCGAAGGTCACCGGATCGACCCCGCTCACCGTCCTCACGCAGTCGATGGAGCCGGCCCTGCCGCCGGGGACCCTGCTCGTCGTCCGGCCCACCCCGCTCGACGACGTCCGCGTCGGCGACGTCCTGACCTACCAGATCAGGTCCGGGCACCCGGAGGTCATCAGCCACCGCGTGGTGTCCGTCGCGTCGTCCTCGGACGGGGAACACACGTTCGTCGTCAAGGGCGACGCCAACGCCGAGCCGGACGCACCGGTCCGCGGCGTCCAGGTGCGTGGCGTCGTCTGGTACAGCGTCCCCGTGCTCGGGTCCGTGAACCAGGTGGTCAACGGGTCGCGCGGGTGGCTCGTCCCCCTGGTCGCCGGTGTCCTCATCGCGTACGGCGCGGTCATGGTGACGATCGGCGCCGTGTCCGCCGTCCGGCGCCGTCGGGCCGGTCGTCTCCACGGACGTCGACGAGCACCTGCACGACTGCCGGAGCACCGCGTCTAGGCTCGGTGGACGTGACGGACGGTGTGGTGCAGGCGCGGGCGCTGCTCGACGCCGCGGCCCGGCGGCTGCGCGCGGCGGACGTCCCCGACGAGGCCCTCGGCGAGTACGTCGTGCCGAAGCCCGTGCTCGGCATCCGCCGCGAGGCCACGATGCGCTCCCTCGGCCGGGTCTGGCGGGTCGGGGCCCTGCTGATCGGGTCCTCGCTCCAGACCGGCGGACGCGTCTGGGCGACGGGCACGATCACCCGCGTGACCGACCCCGGACGCGCGCAGTTCCAGTCGGTGTCCATGGAGACCCGCCGCGCCTACCGCGCCGCAGCGGTGCGCGGGCGCTTCGACGCGGGCGACACCGTCAACCACGGGGCGACCTCCATCGACCTGGACGACTCGCTGGTCGATGGCGACGGCGTGCTGTTCGTCGGCGGGGACGTGCCGATGGTGCGCTGGTCCCCCACGGCGGCGACGGCGGTCCCGCTGGAGGACTACCTGGCCGACCGCGTCGGGCTGCTCGTCGACCCACCGGCGGGCGCGACGGACTGAGGACCGGGCCGGCGTGTGCGCGGGGCGAGCCGCGAGCGGCGGTGACCAGGGCCTCCCGTCCGACCGCGCCAGGTGCACCGGGCGAGCCGCGCGGCGGCAACCAGGCCCTCCCGTCCGACCGCGCCGCGCCGAGCGCGCGTGACGGCCACCGGCCGGTCACCGCCACGGGCGCTCGCGTACCGTCCGGGTGGTGACCGACGCTCCCCGTACCCGCCTGGTCCTCCCGGGGCAGTACGGCCCGCAGTTCGACGACGGCGGCCCGGCGCTCGTGGTCGAGGCGCGCGAGTTCTTCACCGCCCGTCCGGTCCACCGGGCGAAGGCGCACCTGTGGCTCAGCGCCCTGCGGCACCGTGTGCGCGAGCTCGGCGACCGCGCGGAGCACGTCCGGGTCGACCGGCTGCGGGACGCGCTGGTCGGTCGCACGGACCTCGAGGTGGTCGATCCGCCGTCACGGCTGCTGCGTGGGCAGGTCCGGCACTGGGGTCACGACACGCGCGTGCTGCCGAGCCGCGGCTTCGTGACCAGCGAGGACGAGTTCGGCGCGTGGGCGACCGGCCGCGGCGACCGGTTCCTGATGGAGACGTTCTACGAGCAGGTGCGGCGACGCGAGGGCTGGCTGATGGACCGCGACGCCCCGGTCGGCGGACGGTTCAGCCACGACGCCGACAACCGGCAGCCACCGCCGAAGGGCGCGATGTCGCTCGGGCTGCCCGATCCGTGGTGGCCGACCGAGGACGACGTCGACGACGAGGTCCGGCACGACCTGGACCGGTGGGAGCGGGACGGCCTCGTGCAGTTCGTCGGCCGCGACGACCGTCGGCGCTTCGCCGTCACGGCAGCCGAGGCCGAGGCCGCGCTGGCGGACTTCATCGAGGTGCGGCTCGGCGACTTCGGCCCGTACGAGGACGCCGTGCTGACCAACGACTGGACGATGGCGCACTCGCTGCTGAGCGTGCCGATGAACCTCGGCGTGCTCGACCCCCGCACCGCGATCACGGCGGCGGTGTCGGCGTACGAGGACGGCTCCGCCCCGCTCGGCAGCGTCGAGGGGTTCGTGCGGCAGGTCGCCGGCTGGCGGGACTACGTCTGGCACCTCTACTGGTGGTTCGGCGAGGAGTACGGGGCGTCCGCCGCACCGCTCGGCAACGAGCCGCCGCACCGGCTGCCCCGCTGGTGGCGGGAGCTCGACGCGTCCGAGGTCGAGGCCGTCTGCCTGTCCACCGCGATCGACGGGGTCGCCGACCACGGCTGGGCGCACCACATCCAGCGGCTCATGGTCCTGGGCAACTGGGCGCTGCAGCGCGGTTACGACCCCGTCCAGCTGACGGAGTGGTTCACCGACGTCTTCGTGGACGGCACCGACTGGGTGATGCCGGCCAACGTCATCGGGATGTCCCAGCACGCCGACGGCGGGCGGGTCGCGACGAAGCCCTACGCCGCCGGGGGCCGCTACATCGACCGGATGACCGACCACTGCGGCAGCTGCCGGTTCGACCCGACCAAGCGGCTCGGCGAGGACGCCTGCCCCTTCACCGCCGGGTACTGGGCCTTCCTCGACCGCGCGGAGCCGGACCTGCGTGGCAACCCGCGGATGACGCAGCCGCTGCGGCAGCTGCGCGGGATGGCGGACCGCGAGCAGGTGGTCAGCCAGGAGGCCCGGCGCCGCACGCCCTGAACACCGCCTGACGGGAGGCGCGGGGCGGGCTGGCACCGCCCCTCCCGTCCGTCGTGTGGCAGGCTTCGTGCTGTGGTCCGGCATCCGCTCTGGCGTCCGTTCGCCGCCGGCAGCAACGCTGCCCGGCAGGCGCAGCGCGTGGCGTTCCGCCAGACCGAGCCGGGTCCGCTGCAGCAGCACGACCCGCGCTGGGCCGACGCGTTCCTGGTGGTGCGCGCCGCCGTCGAGACCGCGCTCGGACCCGGCGTCCGGATCGGCCACGTCGGGTCGACGGCCGTGCCGGACCTGCTCGCGAAACCGGTGATCGACGTCGACCTGCTCGTGCCGGACGTCGCCGACGAGGACTCCTGGTTGCCCGCGCTCGAGGCCGTGGGCTTCCGGCTGCTCTTCCGCGACGGGCTGGGCGGGTCGCCGCACCGACAGCTCAGCCTCGCCGAGCCGAACGCGAACCTGCACGTCTTCGCGCCCGGGGCCGTCGAGCCGCAGCGGCACCGGGTGTTCGTCGACTGGCTGCGGACGCATCCCGCGGACCGGCGCGCCTACGCGGCCGCCAAGCGCGCCGCTGCCGCGGGCACGGGGTCCCTGCGCTACAACGACGCGAAGGCCGCGGTCGTGTACGACGTGTACGAGCGGGTCTTCCTGGCGGATCCGGCGCATCCGCACGACCCGCAGCCGCGGGACTGATCAGGCGTCGGCAGCGCTGCCCGACTTCATCCAGAACGGCGACCAGTGGTACCCGTCCGGGTCGTCGAACTGGCGCTGGTACATGAACGGGTAGTCGTCGGTGTCCCCGATCCGCCCACCGGCAGCACGGGCCCGCTCGACGAGGTCGTCGACCGCCTGCTGACTGTCGAGGTCGAACGAGACGGTGACCTTGGAGGGCGTGTCGGGACCGCACACGAGTTCCTCGACACCGCCGACGCTCGCGTACATCTCGCGGCTGGCGAGCATCACGTACTGGTCGGGGCGGACGGCGAAGCAGGACACCTGGTCGTTCGACATGTCGGCGTTGCGGGTCCAGCCCAGGGCGTCGTAGAAGGCGGTGGCGCGCTCGACGCTGTCCACCGGGCAGCTGATGAAGAGGCTCATGCGGTGATGGTCCTCCCGCGGGGCGGACCGGTCAAGGCGTCCTCGAGCGTGCGCGCGGGGGCCACGTGGCAGGCTGGCCGACATGGGCAACGGTCGCGGGGACGTCAGTGTCCCGGTCGGGGTCCGGGTCCCAGTGCTCGTCGCGGTGCTCGTGGGGATCGAGACCGTCGTCCTGCTCGTCGTTGCCCTCCTCGGCGACCGCACCACGAGGGCGGTGACGGTGGCGCTCGACGGGCGCGCGCCCGCCGTGCTGTCGCGCGTGGACCTCGACGTCGCGATGGTCGTGGTGCTCGCCCTCGTGGCGGTGGCCCGGGCGCTCCCCGCGCGCCGGGCGTGGGTCCTGGACCCGCTGCTGACCACACCGATCACCCTGTTCGTGATCGCGCAGCTGAACGGCGTGCGCGACGTCGGTGCCCTGGTCGGCATCTACGCGCTGGCGTCCGCGGGAGTGCTGTTCGCGGTCGTGCAGGACCGCTCCGCACCGCAGACGACGCCGAGCGCGGGGTCGCGCGTCCCCCTGGGCCTCGGGTCGGCGGTCGGGATCGTGCCGTGGGGCATCGTGGCGTTCCACCAGGTCGGCGCGGGGGTCGTCGGGCACCCGTTGCCGGGCATCGCGGTCGTCGTCACCCTGACGGCGCTCGTGGCTGCCATCGCCGAGTTCGTGGCGACGTGGCGTGGTCGGCACGGCGCGGCATCGGTGCTCCGGACCGTCGGGATGTCGGTCGTCGCCTGGCTCGTGGTGCTCGGCCTCTGACACCGTGCTGCCGGACGGTCACGCGGCACCGATAGGGTCGCAGCGTGGCATCGATCAACGACGAATTCACCACCCGCTTCGACCTCCGCGAGTTCACGCCCAGCACCGACGCCGACGGCGCGCCGGACGCGCAGACCGCCGACTGGATGGAGGCCGTGGGCATGGGGTTCCACGAGGCCTCGGCCTCACCCGAGCTCGCGTCCCGGATGGCGGCGAACTTCATCGCCGACCAGGAGACCTTCCTCGGCGTCTACGTCACGGACCCGGTGCCCGGGTCGGTGGACACGACCTGGCCGGCCGGCACCTTCACCTGGTTCCGCAAGGAGCTCAGCTGGGGCGACGGGGCGACTGTCGACACCCAGGCGATCTCGGCGGTCACCGTCCGCCCGACCGAACGCCGCCGGGGCATCCTGCGCGCGATGATGACGCACGCGCTCGACCGCGGTGTGCAGGAGGGCTACGCGATGGCGTCCCTCACCGCGTCCGAGGGCACGATCTACCGGCGCTTCGGCTTCGGCTGCGCCATCCGCGAGCGCGCGGTGCGCGTGCGCCGCAACCGTGCGCTGCCGTTCGTCGCGCCGACGTCGGGTGTCGTCTCGGTCGTCCCGACCACCTGGCTCGCCGAGGGCGTCGGCAAGGGCGTGTTCACACGCTTCCACGAGCGGACCCCCGGGTCGATGGTCCGGAACGCGGGCACGTGGCCGGTCGTGTTCGGCGAGTACGGCTCCGACGGCGAGAAGGCGAAGGGCGTCCGCGCTGCGGTGCACCGGGCGTCGGCGGCCGACGAGGTCGACGGGTACGTCACCTGGCGCGTCAAGGAGTCCGGCGACGAGACCGCGATCGAGGTCCTCGACCTGGTCTACGCCACCGACCAGGCGTACCTGTCGCTCTGGGAGTTCCTGCTCTCGATCGACCTGAACGACGTGGTGCGGTACAACCGCTCGCGGCTCGACGACCCGATCGTCGCGGCGCTCGGCGACAACCGTGCGTACGACGTCGACCACGAGGAGGACCACGTCTGGCTCCGGGTGCTCGACGTCGCGGCGTCGCTGTCCTCGCGGCCGTTCGCGGTCGACGGCACGCTCGTGCTGTCGGTGTCGGACGCACTCGGACACGCCACCGGGACGTTCCGGCTCGACGTGGTCTCCGGCGTGGGCACGGTCACACGAGAGTCCGACTCCGCCGATGCCCCGTCGGACGTGCAACTCGACGTGGCCGATCTCGGCGCACTGCTGCTCGGCTCGGTGTCCCCGGTGACGCTCGCCGCAGCCGGGCTGCTGCGGGCGACGGACCCGGCGGTGCCCGTGCTGCTGCGTGCGATGCTGCTGCCCGTGCGGACCCCGCACGGCATCACGTACTTCTGACGCGCGGCCGGTCCGTCGCACCCTGCGTGGTCCGCGGCTGGTGCGAGGTTGATCGGCGGGTGCGGGGAAACAACCTCGCACCGGCCGATCAAGCTCGCACCACGCGCGGCCGGGCCTATGCCCGCCGGCGCACCCGGGGGTCGACGACCGCGTAGACCACGTCGACGATCACGTTCGCGGTGACGACCAGGAACGCCGAGAACAGCGTGAAGCCGACGACGACCTGCAGGTCGAGCGTGTGCACCGCGTCGATGAGCAGCGCGCCGAGGCCCTGCATCGAGAACACCTTCTCGGTGATGACGGCTCCGCCGAGCAGCGACCCGAGGTCGAGCCCGAACAGCGTCACCACGGGCAGGATCGCGGTCCGCAGTCCGTGCCGCACGACGACCTGGCGCTCGCGGATGCCCTTCGCACGGGCGGTCCGGACGAAGTCCTGCGACATCGCCTCGAGCATCTCGCCGCGGGTCAGCCGGGCGTAGATGGCTGCGCTGATGAACGCGAGCACGCACCACGGCAGCACCAGGTGGGTCAGCCACCCGACGGGGTCCTCGCCGAACGGCACGTACCCGCTGGTCGGCAGGATCCCGAGCACGAACCCGAACAGCAGGATGGACAGCAGCCCGATCAGGTACGCGGGCGAGGACACCCCCGCGACGGCGATGCCCATCACGGTGCGGTCGAGCACGGACCCACGGCGCAGGGCCGAGGCGGCTCCCCCGGCGACACCGGCCACGAGCCACAGCACGGCGGCACCGACCGCGATCGACGCGGTGACGGGCAGGCGGGTCAGGATGAGCGACGTGACGCTGTCGTGCAGCTGGAACGAGTACCCGAAGCACGGCGCGGCGCAGTGGATGGCGGAGGCGCCGCTGCCGAAGGTCCGCCCGGTGACGATCCCGCCCAGGTAGGCGCCGAACTGCGCGATCCAGGGCTTGTCCGTCCCGAGGAACGCCTGCACCTGTGCCAGACGCTCCGGCGTGCACGGCTTGTCGCAGATCGCACGGGCGGGGTTGGTCGGCAGCAGCATGAAGAGCGCGTAGGTCACCGCGGCGACGACGAGCAGGACGACCACGGCGCCGAGCACGCGGAAGAGCAGGAAGCGCAGGGCGCTCATCGGGTGCCTCGCCGTGGGTCGAGGGCGTCACGCAGGGCATCGCCGAGCACGTTGAACGCCAGGGTGATCAGGAACAGCGCGGCACCGGGGAACACCAGGTACATCGGGTCGGTCTGCACCCACCCGATCGCGTCACCGATGCTGCGGCCCCACGACGGCGTCGGCGGGGTGACGCCGACGGCCAGGAACGACAGCGCGGCCTCGGCGCCGATCATCGACGGGATCGAGATCGTCGCGTAGACGGTGATCGTCGCGGCGAGGTTCGGCAGCAGCTGCGTGCGGATGACGTGCCAGCGCCCGGCGCCGAGTGCGGTCGAGGCCACGACGTAGTTGCGGGTCCGCAGCGACAGCGTCTGCCCACGCACCACGCGGGCGACCGCCGGCCAGCCGAAGAACCCGATGACCAGGACGACGAGCAGCGGCTTGGGGAACGACGTCGGCACGATCGCCGTCAGCGCGATCATGAAGACCAGCGACGGGAAGCCGAACATGACGTCCACCACGCGCGACAGCACGCGGTCGTACCAGCCCCCGAAGAACCCCGTCGTGACACCGACCAGCACGCCGATCACGATCGACATCGCCGTGGCAGCCAGCCCGATCCCGAGCGAGGTCCGCGCGCCGTAGGTGACGATCGCGAAGAGGTCGCGTCCGGTCAGCGGCTCGACGCCGAACCAGTGGGTGCCGCTCACACCGCCGAGCGACCCGCGCGGGGCGCCGAACGAGTTGAGCGCGTTGATGTTGTACCCGTACGGGTCCTGCCCGCTGATCCCGGCGATCACCGGCGCGAGCACGGCGACGAGCAGGAAGACGACGATGACGACGGCCGAGGCCACGGCCCACCGGTCGCTCCGGACCCGCCGGACGACGGCGCGGAGGCCGGTCGAGCGAGCGCCCGAGGTCGCGACCGGGCGGTCGACGACGTTCGCCGTCACGATGCCACCTCCACGAGTCGGCGCCACGCCTCGCGTCGCGTCGCCTGTCGTACCGGGTCGGCCACGGGGGCGGCGGCGAGCAGCATGCGGGTGTAGTCCTCCTGCGGGTCATCGAGCACGGTCCGGGTCGCGCCGCGTTCGACGACGCGCCCGTCCCGCAGCACGATGACGTGGTCTGCGAGCTGCCGGACGACGGCCAGGTCGTGGCTGATCAGCAGCATGCCGAAGCCGAACTCGGCCTGCAGGGTGGACAGCAGATCGAGCACCGCCGCCTGCACGGTGACGTCGAGGGCCGAGGTCGGCTCGTCGGCGATCACCAGGGCGGGTCGGAGCGCCAGGGCACGAGCGACGGCGACGCGCTGCCGCTGGCCGCCGGAGAGCTCATGGGGGAAGCGTTCGGCCCAGGTCGGGTCGAGCTGCACCGCGACGAGCAGGTCGTGCACGCGCGTGGCCCGCTCCGACGCGGACACCCCGTGCACGAGCAGCGGTTCGGCGATGCTCCAGCCGATGGTCTGGCGCGGGTTCAGGGACGACGCGGGGTCCTGGAACACGATCCCGACGCGGCTGCGGACCTCGCGCAGTCGACGTCCACGCGCCGTCCGGAGATCGCTGCCGTCGACCTCGACCGATCCGGCGACGACCGGCACCAGACCGGCGAGCGCTCGCCCGATGGTCGACTTGCCGGAGCCGGACTCCCCCACCAGGCCGAGGGTCTGCCCCGCGTGCAGCGTGAAGTCGATGCCCAAGACGGTCGGCGCACCGCGCCGGTCGTACCGGACGCTCACGTCGCGCACCTGGGCGACGACCGGACGGGAGGCCCGACTCGCGTCCGCCGCGCCCGCTGCGGACTGCGCCGACGGGGCGGGGTCGACCCCGTCCTCCAGTCCGGGCACGGCTGCCAGCAGGGCGCGCGTGTACGCGGCCTGCGGCGCACGGAACAGCGCGTCCACCGCGCCGTGCTCGACGGGCTCGCCGCGGCGCATCACCAGGACCTCGTCGGCGACGTCGGCCACCACACCCATGTCGTGGGTGATGAGCAGCACGGCCAGGTCCCGCTCGCGACAGAGGTCCCGCAACAGGTCGAGGATCCCGGCCTGCACCGTGACGTCGAGCGCGGTGGTCGGCTCGTCGGCGATCAGTGCGACGGGGTCACCGGCGAGCGCCATCGCGATCATCGCGCGCTGCAGCTGTCCGCCGGAGAGCTCGTGCGGGAACGCGCGGCGGATGCGGTCCGGGTCGGACAGGCCGGCCGAGCGCAGCAGCTCGTCGATCCGGGCGGAGACCCCCGCGCGGTCGAGGCCTCGGGGGTGTGCTCGCACCGCCTCGGCGATCTGCGTCCCGATGGACAGCACGGGCGTGAACGAGTTCATCGGCTCTTGGAACACGACGCCAATGCCAGCGCCGCGAACGGCACGCAGCTGCTCGGTCGGTGCGCCGACGAGCTCGTCACCACGGAACCGGACGCTGCCCGACACGCGCGCCTGTGGCGGCAGGAGCCCGAGCACGCTCATGGCGCTGACGGACTTGCCCGACCCGGACTCACCGACCAGGGCGAGCACCCGTCCGGGCGTCAGCGAGAAGGAGACGTCACGGACGACGGGCTCCGCGTCGCCGAACGCGACGTGGAGCCCCTCGACCTGCAGGATCGGATCGGTCACTTGGCGAGCGACACCGTGAGGTAGTTCGGGTACGCCGGGAAGTCCGCGATCCGGAAGTTCTCGACGTTCGAGCCGGCCAGGAACGACTGCTTGGCGTAGATCAGCGGGACGACGGGGGCGTCCTCCATGATCTTCTTGTCCGCCTGCGCCCAGAGCTTCTGCGCGTCACTCTGGTCGACCGTGCTGGTCGCCTTCGCGATGAGCGCGTCGACGTCGGGGTTGCTGTACTTCGAGATGTTGTACCCGCCGCCGCCGATCTGCGACGAGGCGTAGAGCGGCTGCAGGTTCGCGTTCGCGCTCGGGAAGTCGGGCTGCCAGCTCGAGAGCGACAGGTCGAAGTCGGTGCCGTTCGTCGTGGCCTGGGTGAAGGAGTCGTAGTCGAGCGGCTTGAGCGTCACCGTGATGCCGGCGCGCTTGAGCCCGGACTGCAGCGCCTGGGCCTGCGCCAGGTAGGTCGGGTCGTTCTGGGTGACCAGCGTGAGCTTGAGGTCGGTCGCCCCGGCCTCCTTGAGCAGCTGCTTGGCCTTGGCGACGTCACCGGACGCACCCGGCTCGTACAGGTCGTAGCTCTGGCGCCCGGCGATCCCCGGCGTGATGAGCGTCGACGCGTACGACCCGGCGAGCGCGCCGCCCGCCGCGATGCGGAAGGACTTGCGGTCGACCGCGTACTGCAGTGCCTGGCGGACCTTGAGGTCCTTCAGCTGGCCACGCTGCGTGTTGATCGCCATGTAGGTGATCGGACCGGCCTTGGAGGTGGCCAGACGGTCCTGCGCGGCGGGGTTCAAGCGCACCTGGTTGAGCTCGGCGGCACCGAGGTAGATCGCACCGAAGGAGTTCTTGGCGTCGCCGTTGTCGGCGATCAGGCTCTGCGTGATGGTGGAGGCGTCCTGGCCCTCCTTGAACACGATCTTCGACGGGCCGGCGGTGCGGACGGAGTCGGTCTTCGCGCTCCACTCCTTGTTGCGGACGAGCGTGACCTGCGAACCCTGGGTGTTGGACTCGATCTGGTACGGGCCGCTCGCGACCGGCTTGGCGTCGTACGCGCCGGTGTCGGTGCCCTCGCCCTCCGGGACCGGCGTGAACGCCGGCATCGAGGCGAGCCACGGCCAGTCACCGTAGGGCGCGTTGAGCTTGAAGACGATCGTGGAGTCGTTCGGGGTCTCGATGCTGTCGAGGGTCTTGCCCTCGAACGGCCCCGTGTACGTGTCGCCGCCGACGAGCAGCGACTTGTGGTAGCTCAGACCACCGGTCAGGGTCGGCGCGAACGAGCGCTCGATGCCCCACTTGATGTCCTTGGTGGTGATCGCCGAGCCGTCCTGGAACTTCAGCCCCTGCTTCAGGTGGTAGGTCCAGGTCTTGCCGCCGTCGCTCGAGTCGCCGGTGTTGGTCGCCAGGTCCGGCACGACCTTGGCGGTCTTGCCCGGCTCGACGCTCCACGTGGTCAGGCGTCGAGCGACCAGGCCCATCGACGTGATGCCGAGGCTCTGGCTGGTGGCCGGGTCGAAGTGCAGCGCGGTCTGGGGCGTGAGGATGTCGAGCGTGCCGCCCTTGCTGGTGCCGGCCGAGGCGTCGTCCGAGGCACCGCCGCCCGAGCAGCCGGTCAGGACCAGGGCTGCGGCTGCGGCGACTGCCGCGGTGATGGTCAGGCGCTTCGGGCGTCTCATGACGGGGCTGCTCCTCGTGGGGGTGGTTGCTGCGGTACCGGCGGCGATGTGACCGCCGCGGCGGCGTCCATCCTGGCACCGCGCACTCGGGGCGGCATGCACGGGATGACGCACGACGAAACAATCCAAGCCGTGCGTCATCGCCGCCATTCCCGATCGGCAGTCCACACCCGCCGAGGTCCTCCCCCGCCGGGGTCAGCGGTCGAAGAGGCCGCCGAGGAAGTCGTTGCCGAGGTTCGACGCCTGCTCACCGAGGCCCGACGCCTGTTCGCCGAGCCCGGAGACCTGCTCGCCCAGACCCGACGCCTGTTCGCCGAGGCCCGAGACGTGCTCGCCGAGCCCACCGCCGAGGTCGGCCAAGCCGACGTCGCCGATCCCCGACGCGATCCCCTCGAAGTCGATCCCGAGGTCGGCGGCACCCGCCAGCACCGGTCCGGCGGCCGCGCTCATGACCGCTCCACCGGCGACCGCGACCGCGACGCCGCCGATCGCCATCGCTCCGGCGCCGACAGCGGCCCCACCCAGGACGCGGCGGGCCATGCCGGGACGGGCGACCTCGCCGCGGGTCATCGCGCGAGCCATCCCCGCCGCCGAGGCGTCCGCGGGCCGGGCGTGCGGCGGGAGCTCGGTGTTCATGCGCTGGAGCACCGCGTGCCGCTGCTCGGGCGTGAGCCGCGCGAAGGCGTCGTGGTGGACCTGCTCCAGCTGGTCGGGGGACGCTGTGCGCAGCAGGTAGTCGTACTTCGCGAGGGCCACCTTGTCCGCGTCAGCGGCCCCGCGCTGCGGCTGAGCGGGCTGCTGCGGCCGAGCGGGCTGCTGCGGCCGGCTCTGCTGCTCGCCGTGCTGCTGCGGCTGGCCGTGTTGCTGCGGGGGCCGCTGCGGCTGGGTCCGGTCGTCCCCGGTCAGCTTGTCGGCGGCGGTCCGCACCATGTCACGCCAGTCGTTCCCGCCCTGCGACGACTGCCCGTGACCCGCGGCGGTGTTCCCCTGACCGCGCTGCTGCATCTGCTTGGAGATGACCTTCGAGGCCATGCCGATGAATCGAGAGAGGTTTGCCATGAACCGACCTTTGCGTCCGCACATGTGCGCTCTCAGCATCCCGGCAGTACAGCGCCCCCGGAACGCATCCCGATCTGCTGGGAGCCCAACCAGAACATCAGTATCGGTAGGCTGGTCACGGGGCCGCGTCACCACCGGAACGCGGCCCCAGGGCGAACGAGTGAAGCCCGGAACTGCGCAAACAGTTCCGGGCTTCGGTTCGCTCTCCGAGTGGAGAGCCAGGGGAAAACAGACTTCCCCGAGTCGAACACTCGGGAGTCAGTGTAGCTGAGCTCGCTCGGCTCCACACCCCTGGCCGACTGCTCCTCGTGTCCGCCGGTGACGACACCAGGAGGTACTCGATGTCCCACGACGACGAGCGCCGGCCCAGGCGTCAGGTCCCGTGGCTGGGGATCGCGAGCTTGCTCGTGACCGTCGCTCGGTTCCTGCACGACCTGTACCGCAGAGGCCAGTGACCAGAGCGGTCGCGCCGCAGCCGGCGGCGCGACCGCTCCTCGTCGTCAGGACAGCACGCGCTCCAGGAACGGGTTGCGGAACCGCCCCGTCGGGTCGAGGTCGCGAGCGAGCGCAGCGAACGCCGCCAGGTGCGGGAAGGCCTCGTGCAGCCGGGACGGAGTCGCCGCGGAGACCTTCCCCCAGTGCGGCCGGGGGTCGAACGGCGCCAGGGCCTCCTCGATCTGCTCGACCGCCGCTGCGACCGCCGACACGTCCCGCCGGAAGGTGAAGTGCAGCCCGACCGACTGCCGCTCGGACGAGGGCGCCAGCCACGCAGTGTCGGGCGCGACCGTGCGGAACTCGGCCGCGATCAGGATCGGCGCGAACAGGTCGCGGAGCGGCAGGAGCGCCTGGATCGCCGCGACGGCCGACGCCGCCGGGACGAGGTACTCCGCCTGGATCTCCGCCCCGGTCGACGGCGAGAAGGACGACCGGAAGTGCGGCAGCCGCTCGGACCACGGCCCGGGGACGCCGCCCTGCTCGGTGACCCCGGCGGTGTCGTTCTCCCCCGGGTGCACGGGACCGGTGGCGCGACGGGCCCCGAGCGCGACCAGGTCCATCGACGGTGCGGGCTCGTCCACGCGGTGCTTCGTCCAGACCTGCCGGGCACCGCGGTCGTCGAACGCGGTGAACATCGACACCGAGTACGCGTCAGCCATCACCGCGTCGAAGTGCTCGAGGACGGCGTCCCACGGCAGGTCGAGGTGGACGGTGGTGGCCACCTGGAACGAGGGCTCGATCGCGAGCTCGACCGCGGTGACGACCCCGAGCGCCCCGAGGGCGACCCGGTGCGCGTCGAGGTCACCCGCGGAACCGGAGCCGGTGCCGGAGCCGGAGCCGGAGCCGTCCGAGGTGACCTGCACGAGCGAGCCGTCGGCCCGCACGACGTCGAGCCCGACGACCGCCTGCGCCAGCGAGGGGTTCCGGACACCGGACCCGTGCGTGCCGGTGGCGACCGCACCTGCCGTGGAGATGTGGGGCAGGGACGCGAGGTTCCCGAGTGCCCAGCCACGGGCCTCCAGTCCGGCGGCCACCTGCGCATGCGTCATCCCGGCCGCCACCCGGACCACCCGACGTGCCCTGTCGATCTCGAGGACCGGCGGCAGGTCGGTGAGCGTGACCTGGACGGCCTCGGTGTCGGCGATGTCGTTGAACGAGTGCGTCGACCCGAGCGCCGTCAGGCGCGGCGTCGACGCGACGAGCTCCTGCACCGCCGCGACCGACGACGGGCGCTCCAGGGCGGCCGCCCGGTAGGTCAGGTTGCCGGCCCAGTTGGTGCGCTGCGTCGCGGTCACGTCGGTCATCGTCCGGTCCTCAGAACCCGCGGTCGAGACGGTGCCAGGTCTGCTGCCCGCGCACCTCGTCGCGGAAGCCCCGCGAGGTCGTGTGCTCGTCGATGACCAGGAACTCGGTCCCGAGCATCGTGGCGAGGTCCTCGACCACCTGCAGTCCGACCGCCGTCGTCATGACGGTGTGGTGGGCGGCGCCGGCCGTGAGCCAGGCCGCGGCAGCGACGGGGAACGACGGCCGCGGCTCCCAGACCGCACGGCCGACGGGGAGCTTCGGCAGCGCCTCGGTCGGCGGCACGACGTCGACGACGTTCGCGGTCAGGCGGAACCCGTCGCGGGTGTCGGAGAGCGCGACCACCACGGCCTCGCCGGAGTCGGCGGTGAAGACCAGGCGCACCGGGTCGTCCTTGCCGCCGATGCCGAGCGGGTGGATCTCGAGCGTGGGCGTTGCGCTGGTGAGCGTCGGCGAGACCTCGAGCATGTGGGCGCCGAGGATCTTCTCGGCACCGGGCGTGAGGTCGTACGTGTAGTCCTCCATGAGCGACGCCCCGCCGGGGAGCCCCGCGCCGGCGACGTTCATCGCGCGGACGAGCACGGCGGTCTTCCAGTCGCCCTCGGCCCCGAAGCCGTAGCCGTCGGCCATCAGGCGCTGCACGGCCAGCCCGGGCAGCTGCTTGAGCGCGCCGAGGTCCTCGAAGTTCGTGGTGAAGGCGGCGGAGTCGTTCTGCTCCAGGAGCGCACGGAGCCCGAGCTCGATCGCGGCACCGTCGCGGAGCGCGCCGTGTCGGTCGCCACCGTCGCGGCGCAACGACGGGTCCACGTCGTAGTCGCGTTCGTACGTGGCGACGAGTGCGTCGACCTGGTCATCGGTGGCGGCCGCAACGGCCTCGGCCAGCTCGTTCACCGCCCAGGTGTTGACCTGCACGCCGAGCTCGATCTCGGCCTCGGTCTTGTCGCCCTCGGTGACGGCGACGTAGCGCATGTTGTCGCCGAAGCGCGTCAGCTTGAGCGACCGGATCGCGGCGGCCCCGGCGGCGGCACGGCTCCAGTTCGCGACACGCTGCTGCACGCGCTCGTCGGAGACGTGACCGATCGCGGTCGCGTGGCGGACACCCATGCGGGCCAGGGCGTACCCGAACTCGCGGTCACCGTGCGCGGCCTGGTTGAGGTTCATGAAGTCGAAGTCGATGTCCGCCCACGGCAGCACGACGTTCGCCTGCGTGTGCAGGTGCAGCAGCGGCTTGGTCAGCGCGTTGAGGCCGCCGATCCACATCTTCGCGGGGCTGAAGGTGTGCATCCAGGCCGTGACGCCGATCACCTTGTCGTCGGCGCTGGCCTCGATGAGCGCGCGGCGGATGCCGTCGGCGTCCTTGAGGACGGGCTTCCACACCAGCGTCACCGGCACGTGGGGCGCCAGCTCGGCGTGCACGGCGCGGCTCTGCTCCTCGACCTGGCGCAGGGTCTCCTCGCCGTACAGGCCCTGGGACCCGGTGAGGAACCAGATCTCGTAGCTGTCGAGCGTTGCTTGCGGGTCCACCTGCGTCATCGCATGGCTCCTTCGGGGTTCTGTCCGTAGACGTTCTGGTAGCGATCGAAGAGTCGATCGATGTCTGCTTCCGCGATCGGGACGACCTCGCCGCCCTGCTTCGCGATGTGCACGGTGCGCGCGACGTCCTCGCACATCACCGCGGCCTTCACGGCGTCCTTCGCGTCCTTGCCGATCGTGAACACGCCGTGGTTCTGCATGAGCACGGCGCGTGAGCGGTGCCCGCTGAGCGTCTCGACGATGCCGTGCCCGATCGAGTCGTCGCCGATGATCGCGAACGGGCCGACCGGGATCGGGCCGCCGAACTCGTCCGCCATCGCGGTGATCACGCATGGGATCGCCTCGGCACGGGCCGCCCACGCGGTCGCGTACGTCGAGTGGGTGTGCACGACACCGCCGACCTCGGGCATGTTCCGGTACACGTAGGCGTGCGCGGCTGTGTCGGACGACGGACCGTGGGCGTTGCCCCAGCCGTCGGCGGGGACGCCGTCCAGGGTGCAGACGACCTGGTTCTCGGGCGTCAGGTCGTCGCTGGACACGCCGCTCGGCTTGATCACGAACAGGTCGGTGCCGGGGACGCGCTCGGAGACGTTGCCTCCGGTCCAGATGACCAGGCCGTAGCGCACCAGCTCGCCGTGCAGGCGGGCGACGCGCTCGCGGGTGGCGGCCACGGCCTCCCGGGTGGCGGGGTCGTGGTCGGTCGCGTCCTGCTGGCTCGTGTCGGTCATCGGGTCGGCTCCTTCTCGGTCTGGAGGCCCGGCTCGGCTCCGGCCGTCGTCTCCGGTCCACCGGTGGTGGCGTCGTGGGCGGGGTTGTCGTGGGCCAGAGTCGTCGCGGCGACCGCCGCCGCCTGCAGGGGCAGGCCCGCGCGGAAGCGCTCGAGGTACGCGCGGAACCCGGCGACGTCGCGCCCGTCCGGTTCGGCCACGTGCACGCTGTCGCTCGCGAAGACGCGGTCGGCCAGGTAGCGCGTCAGGTCGGTGTCGGCAGCGTGCGCCAGGTAGGCCGCGAGGACCGCGATGCCCCAGGCCCCGCCCTCGCCGGCGGTGTCCTCGAGGGCGACCGGCACGTCGAGCGCGGCGGCGAGCAGACGCTGGGGCGTGCCCGGTGTCCGGAACAGTCCGCCGTGTGCGGTCATCCGGTCGACGACGACGTCCTCGCCGTGCAGCACGTCCATGCCGATCGCCAGGGTCGCGAACGCTCCCTGCACCTCGGCCCGCACCAGGTTGCCGAGCGTGAACCGGCCGTCGGGGCTGCGGACGAGCACGGGGCGGCCGTCGGCGACGCCGGTGACGGGTTCCCCCGCCAGGTAGTTGTAGGACAGCAGGCCGCCGGCGTCCGGGTCGGCTTCCTCTGCCTCGGCGAGCAGCGTCGCGTAGACGTCGTCGATGTCGATCGCCGGGCCGCCGGTGCGTGCTCGTGCCGCTTCCGCGAACCGTGCGAACACCCGGGCCCAGGCGGCGACCTCGCTCGCGCCGTTGTTGCAGTGCACCATCGCCACGGCGTCGCCGGCGGGTGTCGTGACCACGTCGAGTTCCTCGTGCGGGGTCGTGAGCGGGCGTTCGAGGACGACCATCGCGAAGATGCTCGTGCCGACGCTGACGTTGCCGGTCCGGGGCGCGACGGCGTTCGTCGCGACCATGCCCGTGCCGGCGTCGCCCTCGGGCGGGCACAGCGGCACGCCGGGCTCGAGCGTGCCGGTCGGGTCCAGCCACGCGGCGCCGTCGGGGGTGAGCGCACCGGCGTCCTGGCCGGCGGTGAGCACCTCGGGGAACAGCTCGCGCACGGACATCCCGATCAGGGCGTCGGCGGTCCCGGTCATGGCGGTGTCGTAGTCGTCCGTGGCGGGGTCGATCGGGAACATGCCGCTGGCGTCACCGACCCCCAGGACGTCCCGCCCGGTGAGCCGTCGGTGCACGTACCCGGCGAGCGTGGTCACGCTGGTGACCTCGGCGACGTGGGGCTCCTCGTCGAGGACGGCCTGGTACAGGTGCGCGACGGACCACCGGAGCGGGATGTTCGCGCCGAGGCGTGCGCTGAGTTCCTCGGCGGCCGGGCCGGTCGAGGTGTTGCGCCACGTGCGGAAGGGCACGAGCAGCTCGCCGGACGCGTCGAACGCCAGGTAGCCGTGCATCATCGCGGAGACCCCGGCGGCGCGGAAGGTGGTGGGTCGGAGGCCGTACTGCGACTCGACGTCGGCGACGAGTGCGGCGTAGGCAGCCTGCAGTCCGGTCTCGACGGACTCGAGGGAGTAGGTCCAGCGCCCGTCGACGTAAGCGTTCTCCCACTCGTGGTCGCCACTGGCGACCGGGCGGTGGTCCTCGTCGATGAGGACGGCCTTGATGCGCGTCGATCCGAGTTCGATCCCGAGGGTCGTGCGGCCGTCCGCGACCTGCTGTCGGCGGTCCTCGTCCATGCAGTCCTCCCGAGACTCCGTCGTCCGTGCCCACCGTCGGATGAGCGCTCACATCCTGGCACGTGAGCGCTCACTCTCGCAACGCGCCGCGCGCGTCGTGGCGACGCGGACGGTTCGGGGCGTCCGGTGGCCTTGGACGAGGTCGCACGACACGCCGCTCGCGTGCGCCGGGGTTCCACGAGTCGTCGGTGCGCGGGCTCGAGATGCCGCAATTGTGGAACCTCGAGGAGCGACCGCGTCAGGCGCCGAGGGTGCTCTCGCGCAGGACCAGGGTCGGGGTCACCGTGGCCGACCGGGCGGCGGAGCCCTCGATCAGGTCGAGCAGGGCCTGGCCGGCGACGCGACCGAGCTCCTCGAGCCGCAGGTCGACGGTCGTCAGGGGCGGCCGACTCGCCAGCGCCATCACGTCCCAGTCGTCGAAGCCCGCCACCGCGACGTCGCCGGGCACGGAACGCCCGAGCTCGCGCAACCGGTCGCACACGCCGCGCGCGATCTGGTCGGACCCGCACACGATCGCGTCGATGCCGCCCTCGCCGCGGTCCAGCACGTCGACCGCCTGGCGCCCCCAGCGCTCGGACCACTCCCCGTACAGCGCGGGCCCCACGAGCGCGGACCCGAGCGCACGGGTCGCACCGTCGACCCGTCGGGTCGCCGACCGGGCCCACGCGGGTCCGGTCACGATGGCGACGCGCCGGCGCCCGAGCGTCAGCAGATGGGACGCGACGAGCGCCGCCCCGTGCTCGTCGTCGAGGGTGACGGAGACGTCGGCCGGGTCGGTCGACGGCGTGAACGCGTACACGACGGGGATGTCCACGTCGATGGGTGGCCGCGGGTCGGCGGACCGCCCCGTGACGATGATCCCGTCGACGCGCCGGGCGACGAGAGAGCGCAGGTAGTGGGACTCCCGTACGTGGTCGTCACGGGTGTCGCACAGCAGCACGGCCATCTGCCCGGCCGACAGCACGTCCTCGGCACCGAGCAGCACGGGGATCGAGAACCGCCCGAACGAGTCCGTCGTGATCATGCCCACGGTGTACGACCGGCCCGACGACAGTGCCCGTCCGCGGGCATCGCCGACGAACCCGAGCTTGGCCGCCGCCGCGCGCACCCGAGCCCGGGTCTCGTCGCGCAGCTGCCCGGTGCCGTTCAACGCCTTCGACGCCGTGCCGATCGAGACGCCGGCGAGCGCCGCCACGTCGGTGATGCGCACCGGGTCGGACCCGGGCCTGCCGGATCGTTCGAGCGTCACGGCAACTCCTTTCCGCCTGTCCGTCGTGGCCACGATCATACGATGAACCACCGGATCGGCTCTTGCGGACCGATCGGGGGTGTCGTAGCGTCATCCAGCAGAAACCGTTTTCCGCAATTGCCGCTCGGCAGTGCGAACTCGACGAGGGCATCGCGGCCCGAAGCTGGCCGTGGCGTCCGACGCAAGCAGGAGACACCATGACGACCACGCTCGCCACCGACAGCCGCGCACACACCGCGACCCCGGTCCTCCCGACCGCCGAGGCGCACCTGACCCTCCGGCCGCTCCCCGCCGACGCCGCCCGGATCACCGGTGGCTTCTGGCACCTGCGTCAGGAGCGGAACGGGCGCGACGCCGTCCGCGACGGGTACCGCCAGCTCGAGGCGGCCGGCAACTTCCGGAACCTGCGCATCGCGGCGGGGACCGAGCAGGGCGAGGCCGTCGGGCCGATCTTCATGGACTCCGACGTGTACAAGTGGCTCGAGGCCGTCGCCTGGGAGCTCGGACGCGAACCGGCCGACGACCTGCGGGAGCTCCAGCGCGAGGTCACCGCGCTCGTCGCAGCAGCACAGGCCGACGACGGCTACGTCGACTCCGTGCAGCAGGTCCGCTTCGACGGCGCCCGGTACACGGACCTCAAGTGGAGCCACGAGATGTACTGCGCGGGGCACCTGATGCAGGCCGCCGTGGCACAGTCGCGGGCGACGGGCGACACCGCGCTGCTCGACGTGGCGATCCGGAACGCCGACCACCTCGTGCGCACCTTCGGCGACGGCGCCGACCAGGTCCGCGACGTCGACGGCCACCCGGTCGTCGAGATGGGACTCGTCGAGCTCTACCGCGAGACCGGCACGCGCGCCTACCTCGACCTGGCGCACTGGTTCGTCGACGCCCGCGGGCACGGCATCATCGAGCGCGCCGGCGGCGAGCCGACCTACTTCTCGGACCGGGTCCCGAGCCGCCAGGCCACGACCGTCGAGGGCCACGCCGTCCGCGCCGTGTACCTGGCCGCGGGCGCGGTCGACGTCGCGATCGAGACCGGCGACGCCGAACTGCTGGCGGCGAGCGAGCGCCAGTTCGCCGACATGATGGCGACCAAGGCGTTCATCACCGGCGGACTCGGCGCGCGATGGGACTTCGAGGCGTTCGGCGACCCGTACGAGCTCCCCACCGACCGCGGCTATGCCGAGACCTGCGCGGCGATCGGGGGCGTGCAGTGGGCGTGGCGGCTGCTGCTGGCCACGGGCAGGCCCGAGTACGCCGACGCGGTCGAGCGCCTGCTGTACAACGCGTTCCTGCCGGGTGTGAGCCTGGCGGGCACCGAGTACTTCTACGTGAACCCGCTGCAGCACCGCGACCACGCGCACGCCGACGAGAACCGCTCCCCCGCGCACGGGCGCCGCGGCTGGTTCGACTGCGCGTGCTGCCCGCCGAACATCATGCGCACGTTCGCGAGCCTGGACGGCTACCTGGCCACCGCGACCGACGGCGGCCTGCAGGTGCACCAGTACGCGACGGCTGACCTCGGCGCCGTCAGCGTCGAGACCGGCTACCCGCACGACGGCACGGTCCGCGTGACGGTGACCCAGGACGGCCCGCTCGCCCTCGGGCTGCGGGTCCCGGCCTGGTCCGACACCACGACGGTCACGTTCGACGGCTCCGAACAGCACCCGGAACCCGGCACCGTGCACACCATCGAACGCGACTGGCACGCCGGCGACACGGTCGAGCTCGTGTTCGACACCACCCCGCACCGCTTCGTCGCGGACGCCCGGATCGACGCCGCCCGCGGGCAGGTCGCGATCGAGCGCGGTCCGCTCGTCTACGCGGTCGAGCAGCCCGACCAGGACGGCTTCACCGTCGACGACCTGACGATCGATGCGGAGGCGCCGATCACCGAGGAGCAGCGCGACGACCTGCTCGACGGCGTCGTCACCCTGCGGGTGCCGGCCCATGCGCCGGCCGGGCACGAGCAGGCATCGTGGCCGTACCGCCGTCTCGACGCGGCGCCCGGTCCGGGAGGCTCGGCTGCAGCCCGCACCGCGACCAGCGCCGACGACGTGACCGGTGGCGGCGGGGCCGAGCCGGCCCTCCGTCCCGTCACGGCGGTCGCGATCCCGTACTACGCCTGGGCCAACCGCGGTGCGGTCCCGATGCGCGTCTGGCTCCCGCTGGCCTGACGCGCACGGTGCGAGGTTCCGGACACGGTGCGACCCTCGCACGGTGCTCGCTCCCCGGGCCGTGCGAGGTTGACCGCTCGGTGCAGGGAACCAGCCTCGCACCAGGCGATCAAGCCCGCACGAACCGCGAACCTCGCACCGTGCGCAGCACGCACGAACCGCGAACCGCGCACGGTGCGCAGCAGCCGCAGCCGCAGCAGCGCTCAGGCGCTGCGCCGCACCACCAGCTCGGGCTGCAGCAGGATCTCGTCGAGCGGCTCGCCCTCGACCAGAGACCTGGCCGTGGCGAGCACCTGCTCCCCCATCGCCTTGAAGTCCTGGCGCACGGTGGTGAGGGGCGGGGTGAAGTGCGCCGCCTCGGGGATGTCGTCGAAGCCGAGCACCGCGATGTCGTCCGGCACGCGCAGCCCGTCGTCCGCGAAGGCGTGCAGGACCCCGAGCGCCATCTGGTCGTTCCCGCAGAACACCGCGTCGACCGCGGCGGTGTCGAGCGACCGGGCCGCGGCGAACCCGCTGCCCGGTGTCCAGTCGCCGTCGAGCACCAGGGGTTCGACCCCGGCCGCGGCCATCACGTCCAGGTACGTGGCGCGTCGGACCTCGGCCTCCTGCGAGACGCTCGGGCCCGTGATGTGCACGATGCGCCGATGCCCGCGGTCGAACAGGTGCTGCATCGCCATCCGGGTGCCGGCGGCCTGGTCGATCGCGACCGCGGCGACGGTGGGCAGCCGCTCGGCGCGACGTGCGTCCCGCTGCACCGCGTTCGACACGACCACGGGCACACTGACGGGCACGGTCAGCGACGCGAGCGAGTCGAGCACGCGGTTGTCGGCGGCCACGAGCACGACCGCGGCGACGTCCTGGGCGAGCAGCGTGGTCAGCGCGTTCGACAGGTCGTTCGCGCGGGGGTCGTCCGGCAACGTCGAGAGCAGCACGTGGTAGCCCGCCCGACGAGCCGCACGTTCGAACCCGATCGCGGTGCTGGACGGTCCGTAGAGCGCGTCGCCCGCTGTCACCAGTCCGAGGGCCCTGCTGCGGCCGCCGGCGAGCGCGCGGGCCGCCGCTCGCGGCCGGTACCCGAGCTCCGTGACGGCGGTCGTCACGCGGGAGCGGAAGTGGTCGCGGACCGTCGGGTCCCCGTTGATCACGCGGGAGACGGTCTGGTGGGAGACCCCGGCGCGCTCGGCGACGTCGAAGATCGTCGGGGCTTTGCGCCCCTTGCTGTTCGCCGCCGTGGTCGTCACGGGGCAACCGTACCGCTCACGCGGATTCCCGCAACGGCGCGGACATCCCCATGTCCTGAGTTGACACCGCGGTACACAACGCCCAAGATGTGAGCGCTCACTCCGAGCGATCACATCTCCGACAACGGCACAGCAGCCGAAGTCACACAGCTCACGTCGATGTCGACGTGACAGGAACAGAGGTACTTCGATGATGAAGCGCAGGATCGTCGCGGGCGTCGCCGCCCTCGGCATCGCCATCGCACTCGCCGGTTGCTCCGCCGGTGGCCGTGGTTCCGACGCCGGCAGCGGCAGCGGCTCCACCGACAACAAGGGCGCCCTGGTCGGCGTCGCCATGCCGACCAAGGTGTCCGAGCGCTGGATCAAGGACGGCAACGCCGTCAAGAGCGACCTCGAGGACGCCGGCTACAAGGTCGACCTCGAGTACGGGGACAACAAGGTCCAGCAGCAGGCCCAGCAGGTCAGCAACATGATCACCAAGGGCGCGAAGGTCCTGATCATCGCGTCGATCGACGGTGGCGCGCTCTCCGACCAGCTCGACGCCGCCGCGAAGGCCGGCATCAAGGTCATCTCCTACGACCGCCTGCTGACGGGCAACAAGAACGTCGACTACTACGTGTCGTTCGACAACGAGAAGGTCGGCGTCGACCAGGCCACCAGCCTGCTCACCGGCCTGGGCGTCGTCGACTCCGACGGCAAGAAGACCGGCAAGAAGGGCCCCTTCAACATCGAGGTCTTCGCTGGCTCGCTCGACGACAACAACGCCGGGTTCTTCTTCAACGGCGCCATGGAGACCCTCAAGCCGTACATCGAGGACGGCACGCTGAAGATCCAGTCCGGCCAGGACCAGCTCTCGCAGGCCGCGACGCAGCAGTGGGACCCGGCGACCGCCAAGGCCCGCATGCAGAACCTCATCGCCAAGTCCTACTCCGGTGGCGAGACGCTGAACGGCGTCCTCTCCCCGTACGACGGTATGTCGATCGGCATCATCTCGGCCCTGCAGGGTGCCGGCTACGGCAGCAGTGACCGTCCGCTCCCGATCGTCACCGGTCAGGACGCCGAGGCCGCTTCGGTCAAGTCGATCATCGCCGGTCAGCAGTACTCGACCATCTACAAGGACACGCGCAAGCTCGCCAAGCAGTCGGTCACCATGGCCGAGGACCTGCTCACCGGCAAGAAGCCCGAGGTCAACGACACGAAGAGCTACGACAACAAGGTGAAGGTCGTCCCGACCTACCTGTTCCAGCCGACCGTCGTCACGAAGGACAACTACAAGGAAGTCCTCGTCGACAGCGGCTACTACACCGAGGCCGACCTCAAGTAGGTCCTGCCCATCTGACGGACAGGAGGCGCGGTGCCGGCCCGCACCGCGCCTCCTGTCCGTCTCCACCAGCGCGCACGCGCGCACGACGGAAAGGCGTCCACATGGCGGACACCATCCTCGAGATGCGGGACATCACCAAGACGTTCCCCGGCGTCAAGGCCCTGCAGGGCGTCTCGATCGAGGTCGAGCGCGGACAGGTCCACGCGATCTGCGGCGAGAACGGCGCGGGCAAGTCGACCCTGATGAAGGTGCTGTCGGGCGTCTACCCGCACGGCTCGTTCGAGGGCGAGATCCTGCTCGACGGCGAGCCGGTGAAGTTCGGGTCGATCAACGACTCCGAAGCAGCCGGCGTCGTCATCATCCACCAGGAGCTCGCACTGAGCCCGTTCCTGTCGATCGCCGAGAACATCTTCCTCGGCAACGAGCGCTCGACCGGCGGGCTCATCGACTGGAACAAGACCAACCTCGAGGCCGCGGCGCTCCTGCAGCGCGTCGGTCTCAAGGACAACCCGGTCACCAAGATCGTCGACATCGGTGTCGGCAAGCAGCAGCTCGTCGAGATCGCCAAGGCGCTGTCCAAGGAGGTGAAGCTCCTCATCCTCGACGAGCCCACCGCCGCACTGAACGACGACGACTCCGAGCACCTGCTCGAGCTGATCCGGTCGCTGCAGGCCGAGGGCATGACGGC
The DNA here is from genome assembly GCF_001424385.1 of Curtobacterium sp. Leaf183. Lineage (GTDB taxonomy): Bacteria > Actinomycetota > Actinomycetes > Actinomycetales > Microbacteriaceae > Curtobacterium. The sequence continues at coordinate 428,290 of NZ_LMPO01000001.1, forward strand.
GATCATCATCAGCCACAAGCTCAACGAGATCAAGGCGATCTCGGACAAGGTCACGATCATCCGTGACGGCAAGACCATCGAGACCCTCGACATGCACGCCGACGACGTCTCCGAGGACCGCATCATCCGCGGGATGGTCGGTCGCGACCTGTCGAACCGGTACCCGGAGCACGAGCCGACGATCGGCGAAGAGCTCCTGCGCATCGAGGACTGGACCGTGCACCACCCGCTCGACGGGTCCCGCGAGATCATCCACCAGGCGAACCTCGCGGTCCGCTCGGGTGAGATCGTCGGCATCGCCGGGCTGATGGGCGCCGGACGGACCGAGCTCGCGATGAGCGTGTTCGGCCACTCCTACGGCACCGGCATCTCCGGCACCGTGTACAAGCGCGGCACGCCGATCAAGACGCACACGGTGTCGCAGGCGATCGACAACGGCATCGCCTACGCCACCGAGGACCGCAAGCGCTACGGCCTCAACCTGCTCGACGACATCAAGCGGAACGTCTCGGGTTCGGCACTCGGCAAGCTCGCCACCTGGGGCTTCGTCAACAGCTCCGAGGAGACCAGCGTCGCCCGGCAGTTCCTGAAGAACATGAACATCAAGGCGCCGTCGGTCAACGCGGTCACCGGCAAGCTCTCCGGCGGCAACCAGCAGAAGGTCGTCCTGTCGAAGTGGATGTACGCCGACCCCGACGTGCTCATCCTCGACGAGCCGACCCGCGGCATCGACGTCGGCGCGAAGTACGAGATCTACACGATCATCAACCAGCTCGCGGACCAGGGGAAGGGCATCATCGTCATCTCCTCGGAGCTGCCGGAACTGCTCGGCATCTGCGACCGCATCTACACGCTCTCCGAGGGCACCATCACGGCCGACGTCCCGCGCTCCGAGGCGACGCCCGAGGTCCTCATGCAGTACATGACCCAGGAACGGGAGACCCCAGTCAATGAACGCGCTTAAGTCCGCCGCCAGCTACCTCACCGGGCAGCTCCGACAGATCGGCCTGTTCATCGCGCTGATCGTCATCGTCGTCTTCTTCCAGGTGACCACGAACGGCATCACGCTGGCCCCGATCAACGTCTCGAACCTGATCGTCCAGAACAGCTACATCCTGATCCTGGCGATCGGCATGGTGATGGTCATCATCGCCGGCCACATCGACCTGTCCGTCGGGTCCATCGTCGCCTTCACGGGCGCCATGGCCGGCGTCATGATCACCCAGTGGGGCATCCCGTGGCCGATCGCCGTGGTGCTCTGCCTGGTGCTCGGTGGCCTGGTCGGCGCATGGCAGGGCTTCTGGATCGCCTACTTCGGGATCCCGGCGTTCATCGTGACGCTGGCCGGCATGCTCGCCTTCCGCGGTGCGGCGCAGATCGTCCTGCAGAACCAGCAGATCTCGCCGTTCCCGACCGGGTTCCGCTCGCTCGGCTCCGGCTTCCTGCCCACCTTCGGCAGCTCGGGCTACGAGCCGCTCACGATGATCCTCGGCTTCGCGGCCGCGGCGGTCATGGTGGTCGTGTCGATCCGCGGACGCGCCACGCGTCGGAAGTACCAGCTCGAGAGCGAGCCGTTCGTCTGGTTCATCGTCAAGCTCGCCTTCGGTGCCCTGCTGGTCATCTACGTCGCCCTGCTGCTCGCCAGCTACAGCGGCACCCCGATCGTGCTGGTCATCCTCGGCCTGCTCGTGGTCGTCTACTCGGTGGTCATGCGCAGCGCGGTCTTCGGTCGCCACGTGTACGCCATCGGCGGCAACGCCCTGGCGGCGCAGCTCTCCGGCGTGAAGACGAAGCGGGTCACGTTCCTGCTGTTCGTCAACATGGGCGTCATCGCGGCGCTGGCCGGCGTGGTGTTCACCGGGCAGCTCAACCTGGCGGCACCGGGCGCGGGCAACGGCTTCGAGCTCGACGCCATCGCCGCGGTGTTCATCGGCGGCGCGGCCGTCACCGGCGGCATCGGCACGGTGCCGGGCGCGATCATCGGTGGTCTCATCATCGGTCTGCTGAACAACGGCATGTCGATCCTCGGTGTCGGCACCGAGTTCCAGTCCCTGATCAAGGGCCTGGTGCTGCTCGCAGCCGTCGCGTTCGACGTGTTCAACAAGCGCCGGGCGGCGTCCGCGCGCAAGTAGGCACGTTCGCACCGCACCGCACCGCACCGCGGAACGGACACAGCACCTCGGATCTCCGGGGTGCTGTGTCCGTTCCGCGGTGCCGTCATGGTCGCGTCAGCGGGACAGGACTGCCCAACCGGCAGCCGGGAGGACCACGGTCCCGTCCCGCAGGTCACCACCGCCCGCCTCCACCCGCGTCGCGTCGGCCACGGGCAACTCGACGGGGTCGTCGCCCAGGTTCAGGGCCGTCACGACGGCCGCGTCCGCGGTCGCGGTCCGCAGGACGATCGCGGTGTTCTCCACGTGCGTCACGTCGGTGTGCGCCCGGTGCAGCCACGGTTCTCGACGGCGCAGGGCGATGAGCGCCTCGTGGGCGTGGGTCAGGTCGGTCGCGGCGGGCGGTGCGTCCGGGAAGGCCGGACGGACGGCGTCGTCGCCGCCCTCGCGCTCCTCCTTGACGCCGGTCCAGCCGTACTCGTCGCCGGCGTAGACGACCGGCGTGCCGGCCACCGTGAACAGCACCGCTGCGGCGTGCCCGGCGAACCGCTCCCCCACCGCGCTGGCGATCCGGCTGACGTCGTGGTTGCCGACGAAGGTCGTGGGGACGAACGTCGACAGCAGGGCGTCGTGTCGACCGATCGCATGGGCCAGCTCGTGGCAGTTCCGGTCGGCGATCCCGTGCCAGGTCCCCTGCCACAGCTCGTACTGCGTCGTGGAGTCCATCGTCGACGCGGACACGATCGCGGCGGCGTCCCCGTGGATCACCTCGCCGCTGAACCACGCGTCCGGGAACTGTTCCCGGACGCGCGGCAGCACCCGTGCCCAGAACGCCGGGGAGAGCGCGTACGCCGCGTCGAGCCGCCAGCCGTCGACGCCGCGCGCGAGCCAGTGGGTCATGACCTCGACGACGAGGTCCTCGGTGGCCTGGGCGGTGTGGTCGAGGGCGACGAGGATGTCATGGCCCTCGAACAGTCCGACCGGTACCGGGTCGCCCGGGTTCCAGCCGGTCCAGTCGATGCCGAACAGCGGGGCGGAGTCCGCCGCCGGCCCCTGCGTCTCGAGCGCTCGGAACGCCGGGTGCTCCCGACCGACGTGGTTGAACACGCCGTCGAGCAGCACCCGGACCCCGCGGTCGTGGGCGGCACGGACCAGGGCGTCGAAGTCGTCGTCGTCACCCAGGCGCGGGTCGATCCGCAGGTGGTCGACCGTGTCGTAGCCGTGGGTCGAGCTCGCGAACACCGGGCCGAGCAGCACGCCGTTCAGGCCGAGGTCCACGACGTGGTCGAGCCAGGGGGTGATCCGGTCGAGCCGGTGCTCCACCGCGCGGTCCGCCCAGGGTGCCTCCGGTCGGATCTCGGCGCCGACGAAGCCGAGCGGGTAGACGTGCCACCACATGACGTGACGCACCCAGTCCGGTTCGGCGGGACGGTCGGGCACGATGTCGGTGGTCACTGCTCCGATGCTGCCAGGTGGCGCACTCGCTGGGTACGGCGATGCGCTTCCGGACGAGGATGGAGCCATGGGACGAGCGATCCGCACCGAGGCCGACGCCGAGCGCAGCGATGCAGCGCACGCCGAGCGGACCTGTGCGTCGTGCGGACGTCGGATGCCGACGAACGCCGCACCCGACGCGAAGTGGTGCTCGGACGCCTGCCGTCGACACAAGCTCGACGACACCGACCGCGCACTGGAACGCACGATCGACGAGCTCCTCGACGCCCGGGCCGTGACCTCGAGCATCTGCCCGTCGGACGCTGCCCGCGCGGTCGGCGACGACGACTGGCGCGACCTGATGGAACCCGCCCGTCGTGCCGCGCGCCGGATGGTCGCGCGCGGCGAGGTCGAGATCACGCAGGGCGGCACCGTCGTCGACCCGTCGACGGCCAAGGGACCGATCCGGATCCGTCGTCCGCGCTGAGGCGACACCCGCTGCGGGAACACCCGCAGGACGACAGGTGTTGGCTCCAAACGATGTCTCCTGACGAAACCACCACGCAGTCCACCGTCCCCCGCAGCGCCCTGGTCGTCGGTGCCAGCGGCATCACCGGCTCCGCCCTGGTGCAGCACCTGACCCGCGACGGCTGGGACGTCGCCGCGCTCTCCCGTCGCGCCGGCACCCGCGACGGCGTCCGTGGCGTCGCCGCAGACCTCCGCGACCCGGAGTCGCTCCGCACCGCGCTGGCCGACGAGCGCCCGACCCACGTCTTCTTCACCGCGTGGCAGCGGCAGGCGACCGAGGCCGAGAACATCGCCGTGAACGGCGGGATGGTCCGCGACCTGCTCGCAGCGCTCGACCACGCGCCCCTCGAGCACGTCGCACTCGTGACCGGGCTGAAGCACTACCTCGGCCCGTTCGAGGCGTACGCCGCGGGCGAGATGCCGGACACGCCCTTCCACGAGGAGGAGCCGCGCCTCGACACCCCGAACTTCTACTACGCGCAGGAGGACGAGCTCATGGCGGCCGCCGAGCGCCAGGGCTTCACGTGGTCCGTGCACCGCTCGCACACGGTCATCGGCCACGCGGTCGGCAACGCGATGAACATGGGCCTGACCCTGGCGGTCCAGGCGACCATCGCCAAGGACCGTGACCTGGACTTCGTGTTCCCCGGCAGCGAGGCGCAGTGGAACGGCCTGACCGACATGACCGACGCCGGACTGCTCGCCGAGCACATGGTCTGGGCCGCGACCTCGCCCGAGGGCGCCGACGAGCCGTTCAACATCGTGAACGGCGACGTCTTCCGCTGGCGCTGGATGTGGCCGCGCCTGGCCGCGCACCTCGGTGTCGACCCGGCGCGGGTCGTCGGCTACCAGGACGCACCCCGGCCGCTCGAGCAGCAGATGGGACCGCACGCGTCCGCATGGCCCGAGATCGCCGAGCGCCACGGACTCGTCGAGCCCGACATCGACCGGGTCGCGTCCTGGTGGCACACCGACGCCGACCTCGGCCGTGCCATGGAGGTCGTCACCGACATGAGCAAGAGCCGCGAGGCCGGGTTCACCGGGTACCGGCGCACCGAGCGGTCCTTCACCGACCTGTTCGACCGGTACCGAGCGGACCGCCTGGTCCCCTGAGGCCCGGGGCCTAGCGGATCCCGCTCCGCGCGAACCCCTGCACGAACCACCGCTGGAACAGCAGGAACACGACGACGATCGGCACGACGTCGAGCAGGGCGAACGCCATCGTGGCGCCGTAGTCCGAGTTGAACTGTCCCTGCAGGTAGAGCAGCCCGATGGGCAGCGTGAACAGGCGGTTCTCGCGGAGCGCGATCAACGGCCAGGCGAAGTCGTTCCACGCCTGCAGCAGGCTCATGAAGAAGAGCACCGCGACGAGCGGCCGCGCCATCGGCAGCACGATCCGGAAGAACACCGCAACGTGCCCGGCACCGTCGATGCGTGCCGCCTCGATGAGCTCCTTCGGGATCCCGAGCAGGAACTGCCGGGCGAGGAACACGCCGAAGGCCGACGCCGCGCTCGGCAGGATCACCGCCCAGTACGTGCCGTACAGGTGCATGCCCGTCACGATGCGGAACAGCGACACGATGATCACCTGCACGGGGACGGCGAGGGTCGCCAGCGCGATGAAGAACAGCACGGTCGAGCCCCGGAACCGCAGCTGCGCGAAGGCGTACCCGGCGAGCAGGCTGATCGCGGTCGTCAGGATCGCGACCGACAGGGCGATGGCCGTCGAGTTGCCGAGCCACTCCACGACCGGGAAGGACGAGAACACCCGGTCGAGGTTGTCGAGCGTCAGCGTGCGCGGGAAGAACCGGACGGCCCCTCCGAGCAGCTCGGAACGCGGCGAGAAGGCCACGACGACCATCCAGTACAGCGGAGCGATCACGACCACCGCGACGACGATCGCGAGGACGGTCCGGGCGGCGAGGCCGATGCGGGCCCGGCGTGTGCGGGCGCTCATCCTGCGAGGTCCCGGTTGCGGCTGCCGCGCCACTGCGCGATCGCGAAGACGACCGCCAGCAGCAACAGCACCATGCCGATCGCCGCCGCGTAGCCCTGGTCACGCGTGACGAACCCGGTGTCGTAGGCGTACGTGACGAGCACGGACGTCGCGTTGCGCGGGCCACCTCCGGTCAGCACGAACACGATGTCGAACACCTGGAACGAGTAGATGACGTTGAGGACCGTCAGGAAGAACGTCGACGAGCCGAGCAGCGGGACGGTCACGGAGCGCAGTCGTCGGCTCCACCCGGCGCCGTCGAGCATCGCCGCCTCGGGCAGCTCCGGGCCGATGCCCTGCAGCCCCGCAAGGTAGATGAGCATGTTGAACCCGACGCGCCACCAGATGGTCACGAGCACGACCGACGCGAACGCCGCGGTCGGGTCGGACTGCCACTGCACGGGCGAGATGCCGACCACGCCCAGGAGCGCGTCGAGCACGCCGGAGTTCTGGTCGAACACCAGGACGCCGATCAGGGCCGTCGCGACGCCGGACACCGCCATCGGCATGATCAGGATGGAGCGGAAGAGTCCTCGAGCAGGGAGCACCGAGTTGAGCAGCAGCGCCGCGAGCAGCCCGAGCCCCATCGAGATGGGTGTCACCAGGACCGTGAACAGCACGGTGTTGAGCAGCGCCCGCCAGAAGAGCGCGTCGCCGAGCAGGCGCTGGTAGTTCGCCAGCCCGACCCACTCGGCCGCGCCGAAGCCGTTCGTGCGCTGGAAGCTGATGACGAACGCCCCGACGAGCGGGACGAGCACGAAGACCGCGAGCAGCACCATGTTCGGCGCGATGAACACGTAGGCGGCGCGTTCCTCGTGCCGGGCGGAGCGCGAACGGCGGGGGCGGATCCTCCGCCCGGTCGTGGCGGTCATGCCGTCGCTCCCGTCGCGTCGGCGATGCCCCGCTGCAGGCGCTGCACGGTCTCGGCGGCACCGACACCGCCGACCAGCGCGTCCTCGATGCCGTTCTGCAGCACGGTGATGATCGCGGCCATGTCCGGCGAGGCCACCTGGGCGACGTCCGCCGGCCGGATGACCGACGCCTGGTCGACGAACACCGACGTCAGTTCAGGCCGCACCGCGAAGCGCAGCCCACCGTCCAGCAGGTCCCGACGAGTGGGCAGCAACGAGGCCCGCTCGCAGAAGTCCTGCATCTGGGGTCGGCGGGTGACGAAGTCGAGGAACGACGCGGCGAGGTCCGGTTTCTGGGACTGGGCGGTCGCCACCAGGGCGTTGCCGCCGAAGTCGCTGCCGCCCCGGTCCCGCCGCGGCGCGTACGTCGCGGTCCAGGGGAAGTCGAGCGTCGAGGCGGCGTCCGGGATCTGGAACGCCCCGGACCACACCATCGCCACGCGTTGCCGGTACCAGGTGTCGCTGGCGTAGGTCGCCGACTTCACCGAGTCGTTCGCGGGCACCCACCCCTCCGAGAAGAACCGCTTGGCGAACGCGACGGCATCGCGACCGGCGGCGCTGTCGATCCGCGGCGTCCGCTGGTCCGAGCCGAGGAATGCACCGTCCGCCTGGAACAGCAGGCTGAGCCACCTGGTGACGCCGTTCCCCTGCCAGTTGTAGGCGAACGGGTGGACGTCGTCGGGCAGCCCGGACCGCAGCTTCCCCGCGACGTCGCCGAGTTCGTCCCAGGTCCAGGCCTCGTCGACCGACCGCGGCAGCTCGGTGATGCCCGCCTTCCGCATCAGGTCGGTGTTGACGAGGATCGCGGACGTGTCCGTGTGGTGCGGCACGCCGAAGGGCCGACCGTCGGACTGGACCGCCGCCCACGCCGTCTCGGTGAACCGGTCCCCCACGCTCGCGTTGAGCGAGCGCGACAGGTCGAGCAGCTGCCCGCGTCCGGCGTAGGCGCCGAACGAGTAGTAGGGCACCCGGAAGACGTCGGGGGCGTTCCCGGCCTGCAGCTGCGCGTCGATGTTCGTGAACATCTGCTCGTAGGGCACGGCGTTCAGCTCGACCCGTCGTCCGGGGTACGCGCGCTGGAAGTCCTTGATCGCCGAGCGGAACCCGGCGAGCTCGGCGTCGGTCCCCCAGGTGGTGAAGGTCAGGGTGTCGGCGTCGTTCCGCGCGCCGGTGTCCTGCGGCACGAACCCGCACCCCGCCAGGGCTGCGGGCAGCGTCAGCGCACCCAGCCCCACGAGGAGGTTGCGGCGTGTGATGTGCACTTGTACTCCGTTGGTCGGTCCGGGGCTGGGACGACATCCGTCGGTCCAGCATGCTCCGCCGCCGACGTTGCCGTCTCACACCTGGCCCGAGCCCGGGAACGGGGTACACGGGCGTCCGTAGAGTCGGATCCACACCGCCGGGTCCACCGGTGATGCCCCATCGGAAGGAATCACCATGTCGCTCGGAGACAAGGCCAAGGACGCCACCCAGAAGATCGTCGGCAAGGTCGAGGAGACCGTCGGCAAGCACACCGACGACGCCGAGCTCACGCACCAGGGCCAGAAGGACCAGGTCATGGGCGAGGGTCGCATGCAGACCGAGAAGGCGAAGGACGCCCTCGACGGCAAGTGAGCACCGGCTCCTGAACGTACGGACGGCCCGGCATCCATCGATGCCGGGCCGTCCGCACGTCTGTCTGTCACCCGGTCGTCCCCGGCGGAGCAGACTCGGGGGATGAGCGAGCCCGACGACCACTTCTTCGTCGTCGACGGCCGTCGGTGGCGCAGGACCGACCCGGCGATCCCCGAGGCGACGGCCGCAGCGCTCCGGTCGCACCTGGGGCGCGGTCGGAACGCCGTCAAGCAGGCGAAACGGTCCGGTGACGACGAGGCCCTCGCGGCGGCGCGGCACCGGAACGGCATCGCGAAGCACGGCCTGGGCGAACGCGGACCGGAGTGGTGGGACCGCCCGGAGGCCGACCGGGTCGCGGACGCCGATCGCGCGCTGCAGGACCTCGACGCCCTCGACTAGGCCTCGGTGTGCCCCAGGTCCGGCTCGACGAGCAGCGACACCGACCGCGCGGCCGAGGCGTGTACCTCGAACACGACGACCTCGTTCCGCCCCGCCCGCAGCACCGGTCCGGGCACCGCGAGCGTCCGCTGCGGTCCGCGGGACCAGTACCGGCCGAGGCAGAACCCGTTGACCCAGGCGACACCCTTCCGGAAGCCGTCGAGCGCGAGGTACCGGTCGTCGATGACGTCGAGGTCGAACGACCCGAGCGCGACGACGGGCCCGGCGAGGACGGAGCCGTCCGTGATCGGGAGTGCCCGCAGGACGTCGAGCGCCGCCTCGGGCAGGGGGTCGAGCGCGAGCGGCGACACCGTCCACCGCTCGAGCGGCTCACCGTCGACGGACACGCCGCCGATCAGGCCCTTGGGCTCGCCGATCCGCGTGCCGTAGTCGACGCGACCCTGGTCCTCGACCAGCAGCTCGAGCGTGCCGGTCACCGGCGGGAGCGCGATCGCCCGGTCGTGGTGCTCTCGTTCGAGCACTCCGACCGGGCGTCCGTCGACGCTGACCAGGACACGGTCGCGGACCTCGGTGCCGACGGTCAGCACACCGCCGTTGGGCAGGTCGACCTCGGTCCGGTACAGCACGAAGCCCGAGGCGGCTCCGAGCGTGTCGAACGTCGGGACGTCCTGGTGGGTGGTCCAGGACGCGAGCTGCGGGAGCAGCGAGGCGAGCGGGGTGGACCGGTCAAGTCGGACCGTGACGTCCGTGGCGGGGGTGGGCCGGTCCTCCAGGGCATCTCCGGTCGCACCCACCGGAGCGAGGCGACCCGATCCGCCGGGCAGCATCGATGCCGGCAGCTCGGGCACGGGCGCGTAGCGCTCGATCACCGTGCGGAACGCGTGGAACTTCGTTGTCGGTCGGCCGGCCTCGTCGAGCGGGGCGTCGTAGTCGTACGACGTCGCGATCGGCCGGTACACGCCCTTGTCGTTCGCGCCGTTCGTGAAGCCGAAGTTCGTGCCGCCGTGGAACATGTAGACGTTGACCGAGCCGCCGGCGGCGAGCAGGTCGTCCAGGTCGGACGCCGATGCGGCGGCCGGGGTGGTGTGGTGGTGCTCGCCCCAGCTGTCGAACCAGCCGTCCCAGAACTCCGAGCACATCAGCGGTCCGGTCGGCTGCGCCTGCCGCAGCCGCTCCAGCCGCTCTGTGGAGCGCGATCCGAAGGACCCGGTCTTGTGCAGCGAGGGCAGCGACCCGTCCTCGAGCATGGTGCCCATCGGCTGGTCGACGCTCGTGAACGGGACCGTCAGCCCGATGTCGCGGTGCATCTGCTCGAGCTTCGACAGGTAGACCGGGTCGTAGCCGTAGGCGCCGTACTCGTTCTCCACCTGCACGAGCACGATGGGGCCACCCTGGTCGATCTGGCGTGGCACGAGGATCGGTGCGAGGGCGTCGAGGTAGCGGGACACGGCGGCCAGGAACTGCGGCTCGTCGCGCCGGATGCCGACGGTGCCGTCGGTGAACAGCCAGTACGGCAGACCGCCGTTGGTCCACTCGGCACAGATGTACGGGCCCGGGCGGACGATGGCGTGCATGCCCTCGGCGGCGACCAGGTCGAGGAACCGACCGAGGTCGAGGCCGCCCGTGAAGTCGAAGTCGCCCGGCGTGGCCTCGTGCGCGTTCCACGCGACGTACGTCTCGACGGTGTTCAGGCCCATCAGCCGGGCCTTGCGGATGCGGTCCTGCCACAGGTCCGGGTGGACGCGGAAGTAGTGGATCGCGCCGGACAGGACCCGGTGCGATTCGCCGTCGAGCAGGAAGTCGGTGTCGCCGATGGCGAAGCGCATCGTGCGCCTTTCTGTCAGCGGAGGGGCCGCACGGTTGCCCGTGCGGCCCCTCCAGGGGTGTGCGGTGGCGGGACTACTTGGTCGAGACCGTGAAGCCCTGCTGCTTGCCGTACTTCACGAGCGCATCCTGCCAGGCCTGCAGCCCGGACTCGAGGGACGTCCCCTTCTCGTACGACTGGCCGACCGTGTCCGCGTAGACGCTGTTCGCGTACACCTGGTACGGCAGG
>NZ_LMPO01000001.1:439351-461003 GCF_001424385.1 Curtobacterium sp. Leaf183
CGAAGTACGACGGCTCCTCGTTGAGGAACGACGACGACTCCAGGTCAGCGGTGGTCGACGGGAAGCCGCCCGACTCCATGAAGACCTTCGTGGACTCCTTCGACGAGTTCAGCCACTTGAGGAAGCCCGCGGCCAGAGCCGGGTTCTTCGACTGCTTCATGACGACCTCGGCGCTGCCGCCGTTGTTCGCCGTGGCGGCCTTCGAGCCGTCGTAGGTCGGCATCGGGGCCACACGCCAGTTGCCCGACGCGTCAGCGACGCTCGCCTCGAGGTTGCCGGGCATCCAGGCGCCGGTGATCAGGGTCGCGATCTCGCCGTTGCCGAGCTGCTTGTACCAGTCGTCGGTCCAGCCGACGGTCTTGGACAGCAGGCCCTTCTCGACGAGCTGGTTCCAGGTCTTCGTCCACTTCTGCACACCGGAGTCGGCGAGGTTGATCGAGACCTTGTCGCCCTTCGTGGTGAAGGGCGTGCCGCCGGCCTGGGCGATCATGCTCGTGGTGAAGCCGGCGTCGCCGGAGTCCGCCGCGATGTAGGCGTTCGGGTCGGCCTGGTGCAGCTTCTCGGCCGCGGTGACGTACTCGTCCCAGGTCGTGGGCACAGCGATGTCGTGCTCGTCGAACACCTTCTTGTTGTAGAACAGCGCCATGGGGCCGGAGTCCTGGGGCAAACCGTAGACCTTGTCGCCGTCGGTGACGGAGCTCCACGTGCTGGCCGCGAACTTGCTCTTCAGGTCGCCGAAGCCGTAGCTGGACAGGTCGAGGAGCGACTCGGACAGCGAGAACTGCGGGATGGCGTAGTACTCGACCTGGGCGACGTCGGGGGCGCCCGAGCCGGCCTTGATCGTGTTCTGCAGCTTGGTGTACTGGTCGGCACCGGTGCCGGCGTTGACGATCTTGACCTTCACCTTGGGGTACTGCTTCTCGAACGCGGCGACCTGGGCCTTCGCGGACGGGGTCCACGACCAGTAGGTCAGCGTCCCGCCCTTCGACAGCGCCGAGTCGATGTCCGACGACGAACCGCCGGAGGAGGAGCCGCCGGAGGCGCAGGCCGCCAGGGCGATGGCGGCGGTGACGCCGATGGCGAGGGCGCTGAGTCCGCGCCGGAGCCTGGTGTTCATGGGGTGCCTTTCACTTCTTCGTGTTGGGGGTGGTGCTGCTGTGGTGCGGACGGGAGACGCGAGCCTCCAGTCCGGGTCTCAGGCCTTGACGGACCCGGCCGCCAGGCCGGACTGCCAGAAGCGCTGCAGGAACAGGAACGCGACCACGATCGGGATGATCGTGAGGAGCGACCCGGTGACGACGAGGTTGTAGATGGGCTGCGCGCCGGAGCCGGTGGCCTGCGCGTTCCACTGGTTCAGGCCGACGGTGAGCGGGTACCACTTCGGGTCGCTCAGCATGATGAGCGGCAGGAAGTAGTTGTTCCACGTGGCCACGACCGCGAACAGCAGCACGGTGACGACACCGGGAGCGAGCAGCCGGAGCGCGATCGTGAAGAAGATCCGGAACTCCCCCGCACCGTCCATGCGGGCGGCCTCGAGCAGTTCGGCGGGGATCGCATCGACCGCGTAGGTCCAGATCAGGTACATGCCGAAGGGGCTGATGAGCGACGGCAGGATGATCGCCCACGGGGTGTTCGTCAGGCCGACCTGCGAGAACAGCAGGAAGGTCGGGACGGCGAGCGCCGTGCCGGGCACCGCGATCGCGCCGAGGACGACCGCGAACACCGCACGGCGGCCGGGGAACGAGAACTTCGCCATGCCGTAGCCCGCGACGGTCGCGAGCAGGGTCGCCCCACCAGCTCCGACGACGACGTACAGCAGCGTGTTGCCGAACCACTGCAGGAAGATGCCGTCGTTGTACGTCACCGTCTCGACGATGTTCTGCCACAGGTTGAAGTCCCCGCCGAACCAGAGTCCGAAGGTGCTCAGCAGCGACGACTGCGTCTTCGTGCTGTTGACCAGCAGGTAGAACAGCGGCGCGAACGAGTAGACGACGAACACGATCATCACGGCGGTCAGCAGCCCGGAGCGCTTCGGCTTCCGGCCGTCGACGGGCGGCTTCGCCTTCCTGGAGGCTCGTCCCGCTCCGCCACGGCCGTCGCGGAGCGTCGTGGTCGCCTCGGTGACGGTGGCCGGAGCGGCAGGACCGGTGGCGGGGTGCTGCAGGGTGCTCATCGGTTCTCCTGACGGGTGCCGCGGACCTGCACGACGTAGGCGATCACGGCGGTGATCACGCCCATGACGATCGCGACGGTGGCGGAGTAGTTGAACTGCTGGCCGCTGAAGGACAGCGAGTAGGCGTACATGTTCGGCGTGAACGAGCTGCCGATGACGTTCGGGGCGAGGGTCTTCAGCAGGTTCGGCTCGTTGAAGAGCTGGAAGCTGCCGATGATCGAGAAGATCGTGGCGATGACCATCGGGCCGCGGAGCGCGGGGAGCTTGATCGAGAACACCGTGCGCATCGGGCCGGCGCCGTCGAGCTCGGCCGCCTCGTACAGCTCGCCGGGGACCGTGCGGAGGGCCGCGTAGAAGATCAGCATGTTGTAGCCGAGGAACTCCCACGTGACGACGTTGCCGATCGAGGTGAGCACCCACGTCGGGCTGAACGGCTGCAGCAGGTCGATGCCCATCGCGTCGTTCGCCGCCCCGGTCAGGCCGAACTGGTTGCCGTAGATGAAGCCCCAGATGAGGGCCGCGACGACGCCCGGGACCGCGTAGGGCAGGAACACCGCGATGCGGAAGAAGCCCGTTCCCCACAGGCGGGCGCTGTCGAGCGCCAGCGCGGCGACGAGCGCCAGGCCGAGCATGATCGGCACCTGGATGACGAGGAACACCGCGACCCGGCCGAACCCCGTCCAGAACTGCGAGTCCTGGAACAGCTGCACGTAGTTGGCGAACCAGACGAACTGGTTGCCGCCGACGAGCTGGTCGCGGAACAGGCTGAGCCAGAGCGCGTACCCGATCGGGACGATGAGCATGAGGACCAGGACGGCGACGAACGGCCCGACGAACAGCCAGCCGGTGTAGCGGCCGCGGGGCTTCGGCCGCCGTCGCGGAGGCGATGCCGGCGAGGCTGCCGGTGCCGTGCGCGCTGCGAGCGTGCTCATGGGACTCCTTTGTCTGCAGCGTTCGGGTGTGGTCGATGGCGTCGTCGTGGGTCGTGCAACGCGGCGTTCCGCGTCGCGATGTTGACGTCAACATCGAATGAGCCGACGATAGCATGGCAACGTCAACATGCGTTACCGTCCGGGGAGGCCGTTCGGGATCCCGCACGGTTGCCGCACGTGTCGAGAGGGATCATCGTGACGACGGAGCCGTCGCCCGGAACCAGGCGTTCCCCCTCGATGGCCGAGGTCGCCGACGCCGCCGGTGTCTCGATGCAGACGGTCTCCCGCGTCGCCCGCGGCTTCGACAACGTCAGCCCCGACACCCGACTCCGCGTCCAGGCCGTGATGACCTCGCTGGGCTACCGGCCGAACCGCGCCGCGCGTGCCCTGCGCTCCGGCCGGTTCCGCACCATCGGCGTGATCATGTTCACGCTGGCGTCCTTCGGCAACATGCGCACGCTCGAGGCCATCGCCGACGCCGCCGGGGTCGCCGACTTCACCATCACCCTGCTGCCAATGGCATCCCGTACGGGCGAAGGGGTCAGGTCGGCCTTCTCGCGCCTGCACGAACAGGCCGTCGACGGGGTCATCATCATCATCGAGTCGCACGTCATCGACACGGCGGAGGTCGCCCTGCCCGACGGCGTCCCGGTCGTGGTCGTCGACTCCACCGGCACGACGGACCACCCGGCGATCGACACCGACCAGACCCAGGGCGCCCGGCTCGCGACGCAACACCTGCTCGACCTGGGCCACGACACCGTCTGGCACGTCGCCGGCCCCTCGTCGTCGTACTCGGCAGCACGCCGGCTCGCCGCGTGGCAGTCGACGCTCGAGCGGGCCGGACGCACGGTGCCACCCGTGTTCCGCGGCGACTGGAACACCTCGTCCGGCTACCGCGCCGGGCTCGAGATCGCCGAACGGCCGGAGATCACCGCCGTGTTCGCCGCGAACGACCAGACGGCGCTCGGGATCCTGCGGGCGTGCCACGAGCTCGGGCGCGCGGTCCCGTCGTCACTGAGCGTGGTGGGCTTCGACGACTCGCCGGAGTCCGACTCGTTCTGGCCGCCGCTGACGACCGTGCACCAGTCCTTCGACGAGGTCGGCCGGCGCGCGGTCGCGACCCTGCTCGCGCAGATCGACGGCGAGGTCGTCGCCACCGCCACGGACCTGGTGCCCGTGCGGCTCGTCGAGCGCGCGAGCACGGCGGCGCCGGCGCGCTGAGCGCGCGCGGCGCGGCGCGGCGCGGCACGGCACGGTGCGCGGTTGGTCCTTCGTGCGAGCCTGACCGCCCGGTGCGAGGTTGTAGCGCCGCACCACCCGTGCAACCTCGCACGGGCCGCGAACCGCGCACGGTGCGGACGGGAGGCTCGTGGCGGCCCGGCACCGGGCCTCCCGTCCGCAGCGTGCGCCGTCGCGCCCGCCTGCCGGCCCGGGAAGCAGGAACGCGCGTGGTGGGTCGGGGATCCCAACCCANGCCGTCCACGAGACGGGCGGCAGCTCGATCGTGACGGTGTCGCCCTCGCGGCGAGCCGTCTCGTTCGTGCGCAGCCCCACGCGCGCCGTGTTCGCGAGGTCGTTGACCGCGTGCAGGTCGTCGTCCCAGACGCCCTCGGCGTGCAGGTCGCCCGTGACGTCGAGCCCGGACAGGTCGATCGTGACCGTCGTGCTCTCGGACAGGTGGCGGTTCACCAGGAACACCGCGGCCTTGCCGTCCTCGATCGTGGCGGCGGAGTCGACCACGGGGACCTGCCCGTACGTGCCGCCGTCGACCGTGTCACCCGATGCGATGACCTGCAGCGAGGTGCCGTGCGCCAGGCGCGAGGTCAGCGAGAACGGGAAGAACGTGGTCTGGCGCCAGGCCTCGCCACCGGGCTCGGTCATGATCGGGCCGATCACGTTGACGAGCTGTGCGATCGACGCCGAGGCAACGCGGTCGGCGTGGCGGAGCAGCGAGATGAGCAGGCCGCCGACGACGACGGCGTCCGCCACGGTGTAGATGTCCTCGAGCAGACGCGGGGCCACGGGCCACTCGTCGATCGTGAACTCCTTCTGCATCTCGTTCCACTTCGAGATCGACCAGACGTTCCACTCGTCGAACGAGATGTCGATGCGCTTGTCCGACTTCTTGTGCGCCTGCACGTGGTCGGCCGCGGTCGTCACGGTGTCGATGAAGCGGTCCATGTTGACGCCGGACGCCAGGAAGGTCGCGAGGTCGTCGCCCTCTTCGTAGTAGGCGTGCGCCGAGATGTAGTCGACGTCGTCGTAGGCGTGCTCGAGGACCGTGCGCTCCCACTCGCCGAAGGTCGGCATCGAGGCACCGGACGACCCGCAGATCACGAGCTCGAGGTCGGGCTGGATCTGGCGCATGCCCTTGGCGGTCATCGCCGCGAGCTTGCCGTAGTCGTCGGCGTTCTTGTGGCCGAGCTGCCAGGGGCCGTCCATCTCGTTGCCCAGGCACCACATCGTGACGCCGAACGGTGCCTCGCGGCCGTTGCGCTTGCGCTCCTCGGAGCGGGCGGTGCCGCCGGGGATGTTCGCGTACTCGAGCAGCTCGATGGCCGCCTCGGTCCCGCGGGTGCCGAGGTTCACGGCGAGCATCAGCTCGGAGTCGACGGAGTCGAGCCACTGCTGGAACTCGTGCAGGCCGACCTCGTTGGTCTCGGTGGAGTGCCATGCCAGGTCGAGGCGCTTCGGACGCTCGTCGACCGGGCCGACGCCGTCCTCCCACTTGTAGCCGGAGACGAAGTTGCCGCCGGGGTAGCGGATGGTCGTGACGCCGAGCTCCTTGACGAGCTCGATGACGTCCTTGCGGAAGCCGTGCTCGTCGGCCGTCTCGTGCGACGGCTCGTGGATGCCGTCGTAGACGTGACGGCCGAGGTGCTCGACGAACCCGCCGAAGAGACGACGGCGCACCGGCCCCACGGTGAAGGCGGCGTCGAGGACGAGGTGTGTGCGGGGCATGGATCTCCTTTGATCAGGCTGTTCGTCGTGCAGGGGTCGTGCGTTCGGTGGCACCCCGTCACGAAAAGTGAGCGCTCACCTGTCCGTAACGCTACCGGTATCCACAGCGCGACGAAAGGGCTGGCGCACCGTGGACACGCGGGCTAATGTGAGCGCTCACGGGACACTGACCCAGGTGTCCTCGCCCGGCCCATCCCGATGGAGTGATGCCATGCCGATCCGACCCGTCCCACCCGTCACGCAGATGCGCGGCGCGGGCTTCTCCCGAAGGAGCCTGCTCGCCGCCGGCGCCGCGGCTGCCACGGTCCTGCCGCTCGCCGCGTGTTCCAGCCCACTCTCCGCCGGTCTCGCCGGCAGTGCCCTGAACCCCGAGACCCTGGTCTTCTGGAACCTGTTCGGCGGCGGTGACGGTCTGCGCATGCAGGAGATGGAGCGCGGCTACGCCAAGCAGCACGGCGGCTCCAGCTCGCTGCAGGCCACCACGTTCGCGTGGGGCAACCCGTACTACTCCAAGGTCACGCTGGCCACCGTCGGCAACAAGCCGCCGGACGTCGCGATCTCGCACCTCACCCGCGCGAAGCCGCTGTGGGACGGCGACCTGCTCGACCCGATCACGTCCGACGACCTGGCCGGCGTCGGCCTCAGCGCGAGCGACTTCAACCAGAAGGCGTGGACGGCGCAGAAGACCGACGGCAAGAACATCTGCATCCCGCTCGACACGCACCCCTTCGTGCTCTTCTACAACGTCGACGTCTGCCAGAAGGCCGGACTGCTCGACGGCGACGGCAAGCTCAAGGACCTCACCGGCGTGGATGCCTTCGAGAGCGCGCTGGCCGCGGTCTCCAAGGTCACCGGTGGCACGGCGCTCAACGTCGCGAACGTCAGCGAGGTCGCGACCCCGTGGCGCTTCTTCTGGACGATGTACAACCAGATCAACGGTGCGACGCCGTTCATCAGCGACGGCGGCGCGAAGCTCACCGTCAACGAGGACGCGTACACGAAGGTCACCGAGATGACCCAGAAGTGGGTCAAGAGCGGCTGGCTCAACAAGGGCCTCGACTACGCCACGGCGCAGACGCTGATGTTCACCGGCAAGGCCGGGTTCTTCATGCAGGGCGAGTGGGAGATCAGCACCGCGCAGTCCATCAAGGGACTGAAGTTCGGCATGGCGCCGGTCCCGCAGCTGTTCGACAAGCCCGCCACCCAGGCCGACTCGCACACCTTCATCCTGCCGCGTAAGGACCGCACGCCGGAGCAGAAGAAGGCGGCGATGCTCTTCATCAAGCAGATGCTCGAGCAGAGCCTCACCTGGGCCCAGGGTGGTCACGTGCCGGCCTACCTGCCGACGTACGACAGCTCCGCGTACAAGAACCTGACCCCGCAGTCGAACTACGCGTCGGCCGCCGAGTCGGCCGTGTTCGACGACGCCGCCTGGTACGGCGGGTCGGGTTCGACGTTCGAGAACACCGTCGGCGCCCAGCTCGCGCTCGTCCAGCAGGGCAGCAGCTCCCCCGCCGCCGCCATGGGTGCGATCAAGTCCCAGCTGTCCACCTACCTCAACACGCCGAGCCCGCTGTGATCAGCCCGACGACCACCACGAACGCCGTGAACACCCTGCGAAAGGCACGATGACGTGACCACAGCACCTGTCCTCGACCGGCCCACGGACGCCGCGTCCGCGCCCCGGAAGCTGCGCACCTACCGCACCAGCCTCACCCGCGGCCAGGGCCGCAGCGGGTGGCTCTTCCTGGCTCCCTTCGGCCTGTTCTACATCGCCTTCCTGCTCGGACCGACCGTGTGGATGCTCGTCACGAGCTTCTTCAACACCTCGACGGTCCGCACCGGACTCGGCAGCTTCGCCGGCTTCTCGAACTACGCGGAGATGCTCGGCCGCGACGACTTCTGGTCGTCGCTCTGGCACACCCTGCAGTTCACGCTCTACACGACGCCGCCGCTGGTCATCCTGGCGTTCGTGTTCGCCGTGCTGACGAACCGCATGAACAAGGGTCAGTGGTTCTTCCGCCTGGCGTTCTTCCTGCCGTTCATCCTGCCCTCGGCGACGATCTCGCTGATCTGGGTGTTCATCTTCACGCCGAGCACCGGCCTGTTCGCGAGCATCCAGTCGCTGCTCGGCATGACCCCGGGCGCCGGTGTGCTCGCCAGCCCGAACACGGCCATGATCGGCGTCGCCCTGGCCACCGTGTGGTGGACGCTCGGCTTCAACTTCGTGCTCTACCTGGCCGGCCTGCAGGAGATCCCGCGCGAGCTGTACGAAGCGGCCGCGGTCGACGGTGCGTCGAACTGGCAGCAGATCAAGTCGATCACGCTGCCGCTGCTCGGCCGCACGACGACCCTGGTCATCCTGCTGCAGATCATCGCCAGCCTGAAGATCTTCGACCAGGTCTACCTGATGACGAACGGCGGCCCGGGCATCTCGACCCAGGTCTCGCTGCAGCTCATCACGGGCGTCGGCTTCACCGACAACCGGCTCGGTGCGGCATCGGCTGCATCGGTGCTCCTGTTCATCGTGATCGTCGCGATCGCGGTCATCCGGCAGCTCGTCGAGCGCGCTGCCGCCAAGCGAGAGATCGGTGCCTGACATGACCGCCACCGAGAGCATCACGACCGAGCGCCCGAAGTACCGCTCCGGCGTCTCGTCGGCCGCACCGACCAGCGCCGCCAAGATCGGTGTCAGCGGCCGTGGGTTCACGATCGCGTCGGGCATCATCCTGACGGTGTTCGCGATCATCTGGCTCATCCCGAGCCTGTTCGCCCTGAAGACGTCGCTCTCCGACAACGGCGTCGCGGCCCTCGGCGCGAACTCGATCCTGTCGAACTGGAACCCGACGCTGCACTCCTACGCGTCGCTGTTCCAGGCCGGCGACATCTGGAACTGGTACCTGGCCAGCGGCATCACGAGCGTCATCACGGCGCTGCTGACGGTGCTGTTCGCCTCGATGGCGGCGTTCGCACTGAGCCGGCTGGTGTTCCGCGGCCGCAACGTCGCGTTCCTGCTGATCATCCTCGGCATCATGATCCCGACGCAGGTCCTGATCATCCCGATCTTCCAGGAGCTCAACTCCGTCGGCCTGCTGAACACCTACTGGTCGGTCATCTTCCCGCAGGTGCCGGCCGTGATCGCGGTGTTCATCTTCAAGCAGTTCTTCGACGGGATCCCCCGCGAGCTCGAGGAGGCCGCACGCATCGACGGCGCGGGCATCTGGAAGGTCTACTGGTCGGTGATCCTGCCGCTGTCGCGTCCGGTCATCGCCGCGGTGACGATCCTGACGTTCGTCGGCGTCTGGAACAACCTGCTGCTGCCGCTGTTCGTCCTGTCGAACCCGGACCTGATGACCATCCCGGTCGGTCTGGCGACGGTCCAGGGCAGCTTCGGCCAGCGCTACGCCGACATCCAGGCCGGTGCGCTGCTCGCGGCGCTGCCGCTCATCATCCTCTACCTGATCTTCCAGCGGCAGATCGTGGAGGGCGTGACGGGTTCCGGCCTCAAGGGCTGACGCCACCACACGACGAAAGGGAGGCCCGGTGCCAGCTGGCACCGGGCCTCCCGTCCGTCGTGTGTCCGGCCGCGGGCACGTCACGCGTGGACGCGCGTGCGCTCCTGCTTCCAGAACCCGCTGAAGGTGATGCGGGACTTCGGCAGCCCCGACCGGTGCAGGTGGCGCCGGCCCTCGGTGGCCAGGGTCGACTCCCCCACGACGAACGCGTAGCCACGGTCGTCGGACGGGGTGTGGCGGCGGAGTTCCTCGAGGGCGGCGGCACCCGGGGTCGCGTGCGGGTCCTGGCGGACGAGCCAGGTCACCGAGACACCGTCGGGGGCGTCGAGCTCCCGCATGTCGGCGGCCGTCGGGACCTCGATGATGATCCGTCCGACGGCGTCCCGCGGCAGCGACGCCGCGATGCCGACGACGCCGGGCAGTCCGGTCTCCTCGGCGACGACGAGCACCTCGGTGGCGTCGTCCGGGCAGTCGAAGATGCAGCCCTGGTCGAGGAAGGCGAGCTCGTCGCCCGGCTGTGCTGCGCAGGCCCAGAGCGCCGCACGGCCCTCGGGCGTGCCGTCGACGTCGGTGTGCACGACGAAGTCGATGTCCAGTTCGGCCGGCGACGTCTCGGTCCCGGGGCGGAAGGCGGCGACGCTGTAGTTCGCGCAGTGCGGGCGGACGTCCTCGGGGATGGCCAGGAACGGCGGCCACCACTTCGCGCCGTCGAGCTCCGGCAGCCGGAACGCGTCCTGGTGCGGGAGCGGCATGAACAGGCGGAACCAGTGGTCGAAGCCGAGGTACCCGAACTCGTGCAGGTCGTCGCCGGTGACGGTGACGCGGTGAATCGACGGCGTCGCGCGCTCGGTCCGGAGGACGCGCGCCCGGAACAGCCGGGGGTTCGTGGGCATGAGCCGCGGGGTCTTCGCCATGAGGCAAGGCTAACCTAAGATGATTCGCGTGCCAGTCTCCGTTCCCGTCCCCACGGACATCCGCCCGCTGACCGCAGGCACGTCGGTCGGCGCAACCGGGGTGCACCGTGCGACGCTCCGCCGGCGGTCACTGCTGGTCGTCGTCATGGTCGTGGCGCTCGCCGTCACGAGCGTGCTGAGCATGCTGCTCGGCAGCAACCACATCGGCGTCGACCGGGTCCTGGCCGGGCTGCTGCACACCGGCACGAGCACCGACGACGCCATCGTGTGGGGCTCCCGGATCCCCCGCACGCTCATCGGCGCGACCGTCGGTGCAGCGCTCGGCATCGCGGGGCTGCTCATGCAGGGACACACGCGCAACCCGCTCGCCGACCCCGGCCTGTTCGGGGTCTCGGCCGGCGCGGGGCTCGCCGTGGTGGTCGGCGTCTACGTCTTCGGCATCACGAACACGGGTGTGACGGTGTGGTTCGCCCTGGCCGGCGCGGTCGTCGCCAGCGTCGTCGTGTTCTCGGTCACGATCGCGGGCAGCGGGACGGCGAGCCCCGTGCCGCTCGCCCTCGCCGGAGCCGCGGTGTCAGCACTGCTGGGCGCCGTGACGTCGTTCATCGTCCTCACCGACCGGGACTCGCTCGACGCGTACCGCCTGTGGGTGGTCGGGTCCCTGTCCGGACGGCAGCTCGACGTGCTCGGTGCGACCTGGCCGTTCCTGGTCGTGGGGCTCGTGCTCGCGGTCGCCAACGTCCGCGCGCTCGACGCCCTCGGGCTGGGCGCCGACCTGGCGCGGGGCCTCGGGGAGAACGTGCTCGTCGCACGCCTGGTCGGCCTGGGCGGCATCACCCTGCTGGCCGCCGGAGCGACGGCGGCGGCGGGCCCGATCGGCTTCGTCGGTCTGACCGTCCCGCACGTGGCACGAGCCCTCGTCGGGACGGGCCACCGATGGGCGTTGCCGGCGTCGGCGCTGCTCGGGGCCGCGCTGGTGCTGCTCGCGGACGTGGTCGGCCGGCTCATCGGCGGGTTCGCCGAGGTCGAGGTCGGGATCGTGCTCGCCGTGATCGGCGGCCCGGTGTTCGTCGCCGTCGCCCGACGTCGATCGCTGGTGTCGCTGTGAGCGGGCGGGTGCTCGCCGACGCCGGCGTCGTCGCACCGCACCCCGGTCCGCGCCGGGGCGTCCGCATCGGGCCGATCGGACTCGCCTGGCGCCCACGGGTGTTCGGCATGACCGTCGGCGCGGTCGTGGTGGCCGTGCTGCTCGTGGTGCTCGGCGTCGCGATCGGCTCGACGTGGATCGCACCGGGTGTCGTCATCCGGTCGCTGGTCGGGCTCGAGAGCGGCCCCGACGCCTTCATCGTCACCGCACTCCGACTGCCCCGGGTGCTCACCGGGGCGCTCGTCGGGCTGACGCTCGCCGTTGCCGGGGCGCTGACACAGACCTTCACGCGGAACCCGCTCGGCACGCCCGACATCATCGGGGTGACCTCGGGCGCCAGCGTCGGCGCGGTGGCCGCCGTGGTGCTCGGGGGCGGGAGCTCCGCCATCAGCACGCTCGTGCTCGGCGGCGGCATCCCGGTCGCGGCCACGATCGGCGCACTGGTCGCCGCCGTCACCGTCTACGGGCTCGGCTGGCGCGGCGGCGTGCAGAGCTACCGGCTCGTGCTGGTCGGGATCGGGGTGAGCGCCACGCTCGACGCGGTCACCAGCTACCTGCTCGTCCGTGCCCAGATCACCCAGGCCACCGCGGCGTCGCAGTGGCTCGTCGGCAGCCTGTCGAGCACGTCGTGGTCGAGCGTCTGGCCGCTGCTCGCCGTGGCCGTGGTGGCGGTGCCCATCGCCCTGGCGACGAGCGCGGCGCTCGGCATCGGTCAGCTCGGGGACGAGGTCGCGGTCGGCGTCGGGCTCGGCATCCAGCGACACCGGCTGCTCGTGATCGCCCTGGCCGTCGTGCTCACCGCCGCCGCCGTGGCCGCCGCGGGCCCGGTCGGCTTCGTGGCCTTCGTCGTGCCGCAGATCGCCCTCCGACTGGCGGGGACCAACCGTCCGCCACTGCTGCTGTCCGCGGCGCTCGGGGCGGTCCTCGTCCTCGGCGCCGACCTGCTCGCCCGCTCGGCGTTCCCGTGGCAGGTGCCGGTCGGCATCGTCACGACCGTCATCGGCGCCCCGTACCTGATCTGGCTGCTCGTCCGCCACCGCAAGGAGATGTCCCGATGACCCCGTCCGTGCTCGAGGCCCGCGGGCTCTCCGTCGGCTACGACCGCCACCCCGTGCTGCAGGACCTCGACCTGTCGATCGAGCGCGGCACCGTGACCACGTTCCTCGGGGCGAACGGCTGCGGCAAGTCAACGCTGCTCAAGGCCTTCGGGCGGGTGCTCAAGCCCATCGCGGGCGAGGTCCACCTGGACGGCGTCCCGATCCGCTCGGAGCCGAACCGCGCCGTCGCCCGCAAGCTCGCCATCCTGCCCCAGTCCCCCGTCGCCCCGGCCGGCACCACCGTGCTCGACCTGGTCATGCGCGGCCGCAACCCGCACCAGTCCTGGGCGAAGCCGTGGACCGCCGAGGACGCCGCCGTCGCCGAGGACGCCATCGCCGCCACGGGGCTGACGGCGGTGGCCCACCGCGACGTCGCGAGCCTGTCCGGCGGTCAGCGGCAGCGTGCGTGGATCGCCCTCGTGCTCGCGCAGCACGCCGACACCCTGCTGCTCGACGAGCCCACGACCTACCTCGACCTGGCCCACCAGCTCGAGGTCCTGCGGCTCGTCCGGCGGATCAACCGCGACCAGGGCGCGACGGTCGTCATGGTGCTCCACGACCTGACGCTCGCCGCCCGGTACTCGGACCGCCTGGTCGTGCTGCACGACGGCGGCGTCGTCGCCGACGGCACGCCGCACGAGGTGCTGACGCCCGCCGTCCTGGCCGAGGCGTTCGGACTCCACGCCCGCGTCGTCCCGGACCCGGTGACCGGGGCGCCGATGGTCGTGCCCGAGGCCGACGAACACGACCTCGACCACGTCACGGGTCTCGCCGACTCGACTTACTTAGGTTAGGCTCCCCTAATGTGAAGCTCCGATCGATTCTCCTGACCGCAGTGGCCGCATCGGCCCTCCTCCTGGCCGGCTGCTCGAGCACCGGGACGACCGGATCGTCCGCGGGCAGCGGTTCCTCCGCGGCCGCTGGCGGTGCCTGGTCGTACGAGGACGCCACGGGCACCACCGTCAAGGTCGACCACACGCCGAAGCGGGTCGTCGTCCTCAACGACATCGCGATCTCGTTCGTGCAGTACGGTCTGCGCCCGGTCGGTACCTTCGGGCAGCTGACGATGGCTTCCGACGCGCGGTTCAAGGGCCTCGACACCGACGGCATCACCCAGCTCGGCAAGGCGTACGGCGACATCGACCTCGAGCAGCTCGCGGCGCTGAAGCCCGACCTCGTGGTCACCTCCGTGTACCCGACGGACGAACAGGGCACGCTCGACCCGAAGGCGCCGGGCTACGGCTTCAAGGACAAGGCGCAGGAGAAGCAGATCGCGGCCATCGCCCCGATCGTCCAGGTCAAGTGGGGCGGCAAGGGCCTCGACGTGATCAAGGACATCAGCGGGCTCGCCGAGTCGCTCGGGGCGAAGGAGTCGACGGTCGCCGCTGCCGAGAAGCGCTTCGACTCCGCGAAGGACGAACTCACCGCGGCGACGAAGCGACAGGACCTGCGGGTCGTCTCGATGTACGCCGACGGCGACGGCGCCTACGTCACCCGCCCCGCTGACGAACCGACCCTGCAGATGTACCGCGACTTCGGTGTCGACCTCGTCACCCCGAAGCCGAAGGGCTACTACTGGGGGATCTACAGCTGGGAGAACGCGGGCCAGATCAGCGGTGACGTGCTGTTGCTGTCACAGCAGGGGTACCAGGTCGCCGACCTCGAGAAGCAGCCGACGTTCGCCGACAACACGGCACTGCAGGCCGGCCAGGTCCACAGCTGGACGTTCCCGGCACTCGACTACGCCTCGCAGGCGCAGTACATGACGCAGCTGGCGGGCTGGCTCGACGACAGCAAGAAGCTGTCCTAGACCCACGCCGATCCGGACGGGAGGCCCGGTGCCAGCTGGCACCGGGCCTCCCGTCCGTCGCGTGGTCAGTCCTTCGGCAGCAGCGGAGCCCAGAACGCATCGGGGCCGTCGGCGACGACGGCCTCCGGGTCGAAGCGGAAGCCGTACTCGCCGACGAACTCGGCCGCGCCGGCGACCTCGTCCTGTTCGTCGTCGCGGTCGGGCTCGAACAGGTACACGCCGTGCCCCATCGGGACACCGCTGTCACTGATGACGGTCAGGTCCCAACGGCCCTCCTCGGCGCGCTCGATCCGGACGACGGCAGCCTGTGCGGCGGTGAAGTCAGCCATGTCGCGGATCGTACGCCGCGGTGCTCCGGGTCAGCGCAGCGCTCCGACCGCGGCCTTCGTCGCGGCGGCGACCAGGGCGTCGTCGGTCGTGGCGTCCGGCTGGTCCCGGCTCGTCATGACCACGACCACGACCGGGGCACGACCGGCCGGGTAGACCACCGCGATGTCGTTCCGGACGCCGTACTCCCCCGTGCCCGTCTTGTCGGCGACCGGCCACGTCGGATCGACGCCCGCGCGGACCGTTGCCGCACCCGTGGTGTTGTCGAGCATGGTGTCGCGCAGGAACGTCCGGTCCGTCGTGTCGAGGGTCGTCCCGAGCAGCACCTTCCGCAGGTCGGTGACGAACTGCGCCGGCGTCGTGGTGTCGCGCGGGTCACCCGGCGTCGCCTCGTTGAGCTCGGGTTCGAGGCGGTCGACGTTC
This sequence comes from Curtobacterium sp. Leaf183, assembly GCF_001424385.1. Taxonomy (GTDB): domain Bacteria; phylum Actinomycetota; class Actinomycetes; order Actinomycetales; family Microbacteriaceae; genus Curtobacterium. Next base: position 454,654 of record NZ_LMPO01000001.1, read on the forward strand.
GTCGTGCGGTCGCCGATCCCGCGCAGGTACCGCTCGACGGCGTCCGGACCGCCGACCCGCTCGACGAGCAGGTTCGCCGCGGTGTTGTCGCTGAAGCGCAGGGCCGCGTCGACCAGCTCCCGCACCGTCATCCCGGAGTCGACGAACCGGCTCGTGACCGGGGCGTAGGACAGCAGGTCGCCTCGGTCGTAGTGCACGACGGTGTCGAGGTCGGCGTCCGATGACCCCGCCAGGACCGCCGCGGCGATGAACACCTTGTTCGTCGACGCGAACGCGAAGCGCTCCCCCGACCGGTACGCGACGCGGTGTCCGGAGCCGGTGTCGACCGCCACGACGCCCAGGCGCGCGTCGTGCTGCCGCTCGAGCTGTCGGAACGAGGCGTCGTCCGATCGCTGGGACGCGCCCGTGCCCGTCGTCGCTGCCGCCGCCGCTGCCCCCGTCGACGTCGCGGTCGAGGCAGCCGGCGTGGCGCCTCCGCTGCAGCCGGCCGCCGCCAGCACGACCGCCAGGCCGATCGCCGACGAGGAGACGATCGTCGTTGCACGCATGCCGCCAGTATCCGACACCGACCTGCGTCACGGTCGAACACTGTCGCGCAGGCGCGCGCCGGCCGAGCGGAAGGCATCGCCGAGCGTCGCATCGTCTGCTGACGCCCAGATCTCGAGGGACACCCGCAGCGCCAGGAGCGTGATCGGCACCACGAACGGATCCGGACACCGCCAGACGCTCCGGAGGTCGACCACCTGCTCCGCGTCCCGCGCAGCCATCGCAGCCGACAGCGCCGGATCGGAGACGACGAGGTCCCAGATCCTCCGGAGCCGCTCGCGCCCTCCGGTCCGGTCCGCCTCCATCCGGCCGAGGCACTGGAGGACCCGCTCCGTGACGGCCTCGAAGTCGACGGGGTCGCGAACGAGCGCGCCGACGAACCGGTGGACGTGGTGCACGCCGAACCGGAACGCGTCCACCTTCGCGGGGCAGTACCGGAAGAAGGTCCGCTGGGTCATGTCCGCCTCGGCCGCGATGTCCTGCGCCGTGACGGCGTCGAAGCCCCGCTGTGCGACGAGCGTGACAGCGGCCGTCTCGATCGCCAACCACATCGCCGTGCGATGTCGGACGCGGACCCCCGGGTCGAACTCCATCGGGACCCGGGGCGTCGGAAGCGGCTGCTGGCGTCTCGCGTTCGTCATCCTCTGGATGCTGACAGTCGCTGACGGAAGTCAGAGGCACACAGGGAGCATCTGTGGACAGCCGCCGGTACGCTCGCGCCATGCCCGCCGCCGCGCCGCCCGGCGACCCGCGCGTCACGGCGCTGCTGGCATGAGGGATCAGGAGCGGGACAGGCGCTCCACCGTCGCGTGGGCGCCGTCGTCGATCAGTCCGTCGAGCGCGTCGCGGTAGGCCGTGACGAACCGCTCGTCGTCGGCCAGGTCCCCGAACACCGCACGGTTCTCGATGAAGGCGAGCCGGTCCTCCCGCTGGCTGAGCGCGATGCGGTTGAGCGAGTCGGCGAGCCGGTCGACGATCGTGATGGGCTCGCCCGACTCGTCCGTCCCCTCGGCGTAGCGCGCCCACGAAGCGACGATGCCCGCGGACAGGGCGACCGGGCCGCCGGAAGCCAGGTTGTCGCGCACGACCGGCAGCAGCCACTTCGGGATGCGGTCGCTCGACTCCGCGCACAGGCGCGCCAGCGTGTCGCGCACCTCTGGGTTCTGGAACCGCTCGATGAGCGTCGCCTTGTAGTCGTCGAGGTCGATGCCGGGGACGGCCTTGAGCGTCGGCGTGCCCTCCTCGTCCATGTAGCGCCGCAGGAAGGTCGCGATGGCGGGGTCCTGGGTCGCCTCGTGGGCGTACCGGTACCCGGCCAGGTACCCGAAGTAGCACAGCCCCTGGTGGCTGGCGTTGAGCAGCCGCAGCTTCATGAGCTCGTAGGGCTCGACGTCGTCGACGAGCTGCACGTCGGCGTCCTCGTACGGCGGACGTCCCGCCGGGTGGTCGTCCTCGAGCACCCACTGGAAGAACGGCTCGGCGACGACGGGCCACGCGTCCTCGATGCCGAGGTCGTCGCGCACCGACGCGCGGTCCTCGTCGGTCGTCACGGGCGTGATCCGGTCCACCATCGAGTTCGGGAAGTGCACGTGCTCGTCCATCCAGTCGGCGAAGGACGGGTCCTGCAGGCGGGCGTAGGCGGTGAACATCTCCCGTGCGACGTGGCCGTTGCCCTGGATGTTGTCGCACGACATCACGGTGAAGGGCTCGAGCCCGCGGTCGCGCCGTCGACGCAGCGCCTCGACGACCAAGCCGAAGACCGTGTGCGGCGGCTGGTCCCCGGACAGGTCCGCGACGACACCGGGCTCGTCCGCCACGAACTCCCCCGTCACGTGGTCGAAGTTGTACCCACCCTCGGTGATGGTCAGGCTGACGATCCGGGTGTCGGTCGAGGCCATCTTCTCGATGACCGCATCGGGGTCGTCGACCGCCAGCAGGTAGTCGACGATGCTGCCGATGACCCGGGCCTCGCGAGTGCCGTCCGCGTGCTTGAGGACGAGCGTGTACAGGCCGCCCTGGGTCGCCATCGCCTCGGCCATGCGGCGGTCCTGCTCGAGGACCCCGACGCCGCAGATGCCGAAGTCACGAGCCTCGCCCTGCTGCAGCAGACGGTCGATGACCATGGCCTGGTGCGCACGGTGGAAGCCGCCGACGCCGAAGTGGACGATGCCGGCGGTGATCCCGGCCCGGTCGTACGTCGGGACCGCGACACCGCTCGCGGCGATCTCGTCGAGGGTGTCCGGAGACAGGCGAACGGACATCGGTACTCCTTCGTACGGTGGTGATGGCCCGGCCAGTCAATCACGGAACAGTTGTTCTGCACCGTCGTTCACCGGCGATCGTAGTCGGGGGACAAGCCTGAGCATCCACTCGTGCTCGTTGCACCGAGTGCATCGATGCACTTAGTGTTCACGTCGTGACCCTGTCGATCGACCGTCGTGCTGCCCTCAAGGCGAAGCACCGTGCTGCGATCCTGCAGGCCGCGCGGGAACTGGTCGACGAGCGCGGTGGCCGTGGTTTCAGCGTGGACGAGCTCGCGGCTCGGGCCGACGTCGCCCGTCGCACGGTGTTCAACCACTTCTCCTCGCTCGACGAGATCCTGCTGACCGTCTGCGAAGAGGTCCTCAGCGTGATCATCGACCGGTTCCTCGCCGACATGGCGAACACACCCGTCGGCGACGGCACCCGGTCGGCGATGTTCGACGAGCTCGAGTCGGCCGCCCGCGGAGCCGACCTCGCACCCGCGATCGTCCGGATGCAGACGATCCTCGGCGAGCCCGACGAGGAGACCGACGCCAAGGCCGCCGTGCTGACGCAGACGGCGTTCACCCGGGTCACCGGCCGGCTCCGCGACGAGGTCGCCCGCCGGCACCCCGCCGCCGACGCCCTCGATGCCGCGCTGCTCGTCGAGTCGCTCATGAGCGGCATCGTCGTCATCGCCGAACACTGGCTCACCACGACGGGCCCGCGGCTCGACCAAGCGGCCCTCGACGACTGGGACGCCCTGCTCGCGCGACTCGTGCACAGTGTCCGCAGCGGCTACATGGCCGACCACTAGACGCACCACCAGGGGTCCGCCGGCGTGCCCCGCACCCACAGCACCACCCTCTACGAAAGGAACGGGGCACCGCATGGCCGGTCTGCTCTACCGCCTCGGACGATTCTCCGCACGGCGGCACTGGCTCGTGATCATCACGTGGATCGTGGTGATGGGCATCGCGGGCGGCACGTACGCCCTGTTCGCCGGGACCATCTCCTCGTCGATCACCATCCCGGGCACCAAGACCAGCCAGGTCCAGGACGAGCTCGCGGACAAGTTCCCGAGCGCGAACGGCGGCACCGGCACGCTCGTGTTCACCACGAAGGACGGCGCGGCGTTCTCGGACGCACAGAAGACCGGCGTCGCGGACTTCCTCAAGGACGTCGAACAGCTCAAGGGCGTCAAGGGCGCCACGAGCGGGTTCGACACCCAGAAGCGGCTCGACGACCAGCGGCAGAAGCTCGTCGACGGCAAGCAGCAGATCACGGACGGCCGCGCCCAACTGACGCAGCAGCAGGCCACGATCGACTCCGGTCTCCAGCAGGTCACGCAGGGCCAGCAGCAGCTCGATGCGCAGAAGCAGCAGGCCTCCGCGCTGACGGGCGCCGCGGCCGAGGCGGCGCAGCAGCAGCTCACGGCCGCCCAGTCCGAGCTCGACGCGAACAAGGCTCAGCTCACCGAGGGGCAGGCGAAGCTCGACGCGGCGAAGGACAAGCTCGACGCCAACGCGACCGAGCTGACGCAGGGCACGAAGCTGCTGGACCTGTCGAAGGACATCCGCTTCGTGTCGAAGAACGACAGCACGGTGATCGGGACGGTCCAGTTCACGAAGTCGACCTACGAGGTGCCCGCGTCCACGAAGACCGCGATCTCGGACAAGGCCGACGACGCCAAGATCGACGGCGTCGAGGTCTACGTGTCGAACGACATCGCCCAGGGCGTGCCGTCGATCCTGGGACCCGGCGAGATCGGCGGCGTGATCATCGCCGCGATCGTGCTGTTCCTGATGCTCCGCACGGTGATCGGCGCCGCGGTCCCGCTCGTGTCGGCCGTGCTCGGCGTCGGCGTCGCGTCACTCGCGGCCCTGTCCTTCTCGAGCCTGGTCGAGTTCATCTCGGTCACGCCGGTGCTGGGGGTGATGCTGGGCCTGGCGGTCGGCATCGACTACTCGCTCTTCATCCTGAACCGCCACCGCACCCAGCTCAAGCAGGGCATGCCGGTGCACGAGTCCATCGGCCTGGCGAACGGCACCTCGGGCAACGCCGTGGTCTTCGCGGGCGCCACGGTCATCGTCGCGCTGCTCGCGCTCAACATCACCGGCATCCCGTTCCTCGGCCTCATGGGCACGGTCGGCGCGGTCGCGGTCTTCTTCGCGATCTGCATCGCCACGTCGTTCACCCCGGCGCTGCTGTCGCTCATCGGCATGCGGATCCTGCGGCGCAAGGAGCGGGAGCGCATCGGCAACACGGGCTCGACCCGCGTGCCGAACAAGCCGATGTCGACCTGGCGCGCGGTCATCACGCTCGTCGCGGGCGTCGCGGTGCTCGGCACGATCGCCCTCCCGGCAACGCAGATGCGCCTCGGCCTGCCGAGCGGCTCGTCCGAAGCCGTCGACTCCAGCCAGTACAAGGCGTACAAGGCGCTCGACAAGGAGTTCGGCGCCGGCCAGAACGGTCCGCTGCTGGTCGTGGCGACCCTGCCGAAGGCGGTCAGCGCGGACGACGTCACCGCGACCGAGGTCACCATCGGGCAGGCGATCGCGAAGAACGACGACGTCGATGCGGTGCTGCCGATCGGCGCCTCGAAGTCACGCGAGGTCATCGCCTTCCAGGTGAAGCCGAACGGCGGCCCGGACAGCGTCTCGACCGAGAACCTGGTCAAGGACCTGCGCACGCAGGACGTGAGCGTGGACGACGGCACGGTCTCGCTCGGGGTCGCGGGCAACGCGTCGGCGAACATCGACGTGTCCGAGAAGCTGTCGAACGTGCTGCCGCTCTACCTGGCGGTCGTGGTCGGGCTGTCCCTGATCATCCTCATCATCGTGTTCCGGTCGTTCCTCGTGCCGATCACGGCCACGGCGGGCTTCATCCTGTCGGTGCTGGCGTCGTTCGGTGGCCTGACCGCGATCTACCAGTTCGGCTGGCTCGGCAGCGTGTTCGGGGTGCACGACCCCGCGCCGATCCTGAGCTTCCTGCCCATCATCGAGATCGGCATCCTGTTCGGGCTCGCGATGGACTACCAGCTGTTCCTGGTGTCGGGCATGCGTGAGGCCTACGCCCACGGCGCGAACGCGAAGGTGGCCGTCCAGCGCGGTCTGCACGCGGGTCGCGCGGTGGTCACGGCAGCGGCGATCATCATGATCTCGGTGTTCGCGGGCTTCATCTTCTCGGACTCCTCCACGATCAAGCCGATCGGCTTCGGCCTGGCGTTCGGTGTGCTCGTCGACGCGTTCGTCGTGCGCATGCTGCTCATCCCGGCGGCGATGCACCTGCTCGGCGAGAGCGCCTGGTGGTTCCCGAAGTGGCTCGACCGCATCGTGCCGGACGTCGACGTCGAGGGCGCCAAGCTCGAGCGCTCCCACCCCGGCGACCGCCACGAGATGCCGCGCGAGTCGACGCACACGGGGACGCACGTCCTGCCGGTCGCGCCGGACGCCGCGACGCACGACTCGGGGCACCCGCCAGCGCACCGCGCGTAGCGGGGAGCACCGCGCCCATCGCACCACCCTGGAGGCCCGGTGCCGGTCCACGAGACCGGCACCGGG
>NZ_LMPO01000001.1:461016-562475 GCF_001424385.1 Curtobacterium sp. Leaf183
CGCACGAACGGTACGCTGGCAGCATGGCCCGCACCGACCTCGACCCGCTCGCCCTCGACCGACAGCTCTGCTTCGCGCTCGCGGCGACCAGCCGCAGCGTCATCGGGCTGTACCGCGACCTGCTCGAGCCGATGGGCCTGACGCACCCGCAGTACCTCGTGATGCTCGCACTCTGGGAGCACGACCCGCGCTCGGTCCGCGAGATCGCCAGCGAGCTGCGGCTGGACTCGGCGACGCTCAGCCCGCTGCTCAAGCGACTGGAAGCCTCCGGGTACGTGCGGCGGACGCGCAGCACCGCCGACGAACGGCAGCTCGAGGTGACGCTCACGACGGCAGGACGTGCCCTCCGGGACCGCGCCCGCACGGTGCCGGTGACGATCGCCGAGCGCCTCGGGTGGCCGCTGTCGCGCCTCGAGGCCCTGAAGGACGAGCTCACCGCGCTGCTGGAACTCGTCGACACGGTGTGACTCGTTCGTGCGACAATGGTGAGTGCACGAACGAAAAGGAGAACCGTGGGACGCTTCAGCCGGTGGTACGAGCGGTGGAACACGACGCTGATCGAGAAGATGGGGCCGTCGCAGATCGGTGCCGGGCACGCCGAGGGCCTCGACGACCGCACGGTCGACCGCGGTTGCCCGATCTGCCACCGGCCGCTGTCGCTGCACCAGGTGATCCGACCCGAGGGACAGGTGCGCTCCTCGACGCTGGTCTGCCCGCGCGACTGACCGGTCTCCGCACACACGGAATTGCACGCCGCAACGGTGCGTTCGCCCTGAGGTGAAGCTCTTCGAACCCACCTCCCTCGGCGCCCTGCAGCTGTCGAACCGCATCGTCATGGCCCCGCTCACCCGCACCCGCGCCGGCGAGCACGGCATCCCGAACGACCTGCTCGTCGAGCACTACCGCCAGCGCGCGGGGCTCGGCATGATCATCACCGAGGGCACCTGGCCCGTCCAGGAAGGCCGCTCCTACCCCGGCCAGCCCGGCATCGAGACGGACGAACAGATCGCCGGCTGGCGCCGCGTCGCCGACGCCGTGCACGCCGAGGGCGGCACCATCGTCATGCAGCTCATGCACGGTGGCCGCGTGTCGCACACGTCGATCTCCGCCACCCCGCGCATCGTCGGCCCGAGCGCCGTCGCCGCACCGGGACAGACCCACCTGGCCGATGGCTCGAAGGCGGACATGCCGGTCCCCCACGAGCTGACCACGGACGAGGTCGCCGAGGTCGTCCAGCAGTTCGCGCAGTCCGCACGCAACGCGATCGCCGCCGGGCTCGACGGGGTCGAGGTCCACGGTGCCAACGGGTACCTGGTACACGAGTTCATGTCCCCGGTGTCGAACACCCGCACCGACCAGTACGGCGGCTCCCCCGAGGCCCGCGCGCGCTTCGCCATCGAGGTCACGACCGCGGTCGCCGAGGCCGTCGGCGCGGACCGCACCGGCATCCGCCTGTCGCCGGAGCACGGCATCCAGGGCGTCATCGAGGACGACGCCGCAGACGTCCGCGCCACCTACACTGCCGTCGCCGAGGGTCTGGCACCGCTCGGCCTGGCGTTCATCGACGTCCTGCACGCCGAGCCGACCGGTGACCTCGTCCAGCACATCCGCCGCACCGCGGGCGCCCCGTTCGTCGTCAACTCGGGCTTCTCGTCGCTGACCACCCGCGACGAGGCCATCGCCCTGGTCGACGCCGACCAGGCGGACGCCGTGGCCGTCGGCCGGATGGCGATCGCCAACCCGGACCTCGCACACCGCTGGGAGCGCGACACGGAGCTCAACGAGCCCCGGCCGGAGCTGTTCTACGGGGCGAGCGCCGAGGGCTACACGGACTACCCGACGCTGGCCGAGGTGCGCGCGACAGCCTAGGACCACCGCCCACACGAGCGGGAGGCGCGATGCCGGCTGGCACCGCGCCTCCTGTCTGTCTGTCCGTCTCCTGCCCGCGGCCGACACCGCCCCTGACCGTCGCGGTGCCTGACCGTCGCGGTGCCCGACCGTCGCGGCGGGAACGCGAAAGGCCCCGATGCGGTGTGCATCGGGGCCTTCAGCGGTTCGGTGTCAGTCCGTCGTCCTGAATCGACGGTACTGTGCGCTCGAAGGGACTCGAACCCCCAACCTTCTGATCCGTAGTCAGATGCTCTATCCATTGAGCTACGAGCGCATGGCTGCCGAAGCGGCCGTGGAAGACTCTACAACAGGTGCAGCACGGAGCGCCAATCGAGCCGGGGTCGACGCCGCGGTCGGCGTGTCGCCCGGCTCGACGGGCGGTCAGACGGTGGCGAGCTCCTCGCCGAACACCTCGGCGAGGAACACCTCGAGCGCCTGCCACGAGCGGCGGTCGGCCCGGGCCTGGTACTGCGCGCCGTGGTCGGGTGCGTCCGTCTCCGGCACCGCGAAGGCGTGCATCGCCCCGGCGTACGTCACGACCTGCCAGTCGAGGTCGGGGACGGCGCGCATCTCGTCCTCCCACGCCTGGACCGCGTCATCGGGCACGACCGGGTCGACGGCACCGGTCATCACGAGCAGCTTCGCCCGGATCGCCGACGCGTCGGACGGGTCGTGGGCGATCAGCCCGCCGTGGAAGGACACCGCCCCGGCGAGGTCGGCACCGGTCCGGGCGAGTTCGAGCGCCGCGGAGCCGCCGAAGCAGTAGCCCATCACCACGATCCGGGAGTGGTCGACGTCGGGGTCGGCGCGGAGCCGGTCGAGGCCCGCCTGCACCCGGGCACGCATGAGCGGCAGGTCCTGGTAGTACGAGCCGGCGACCTGGCCGGCGGTGTCGTCGCCAGGTCGGACGCCCTCGCCGTACACGTCGGCGCCGAACGCCACGTACCCCAGGCGCGCGAGCATCGTCACGCGGGCCTCGACGTGCTCGTTCACGCCGTGCCAGTCGTGGATGACGAGCACGCCGGGCCGCGGACCCGACACGGCGGCGTCCTTGGCGAGGACCCCGAGGAGCGCGGTCCCGTCGTGGTCGTAGCGGACGGGCTCGACACGGATGTCGGCTCCGGCGGGTTCGGGGACGGTCTGCAGGACGTCGTCGATCGTGGTCATGTCCCGGACGCTACGCCCGCCGCCCCGGCCGTTGCCGGGGACGACGGGCCGGTGGCTCCGCAGGCACTCAGCAGTCGATGTTGTCCCAGCCGTCGGGCCCCTCGGACCCGGCGGCGTAGTCGTCCAGGTCGACCTTGCCGGCCTTCCACGCGGTCAGGAACGGCTCGACGACCTTCCAGCCCTGCACGGCGCTGTCCCCGCGGACCGAGAGCGTGGCGTCGCCTTCGAGCACGCCGGCCAGGACCTCGCCGTACGCGCTGAGCCGGCCGGGGTTGAACGTGGTCTCGAGCACGGTGTGGTCGATCGTGTAGGGGTCGCCCGGGCCGTTGACGTTGAGCTCGAGGTCCATCTTGTCCGGCGCGATCCAGATCCGGAGCCGGTCGGGACGCTGCACGCCGGTGAGCCCGTCGGGCACGTGCGGCGAGTCCTTGAACGTGATGACGATCTCGCGCCGCTGGGCACCGAGGGCCTTGCCGGACCGCAGCGTGAACGGCACGCCCGCCCAGCGCCAGTTCGCGATCTCGAGCTGGATCTGCGCCAGGGTCTCGGTGCCGATCGACGGGTCGACCCCGTCCTCGTCGACGTAGGAGGGCATCGAGCGGTCACCGACCGTGCCGGCGGTGTAGCGCGCACGCTTGCCGGCGGTGAGCGGGTCGCCGCCCCACGGCCGCACGGCGCGGAGCACGAGTTCCTTCTGGGTGCGCAGGTCGTCGGCGTCGATCGACGCGGGAGCTTCCATGGCGACGACGGCCATCACCTGCAGCAGGTGGCTCTGGATCATGTCGACCAGGGCGCCGGCCTTGTCGTAGTAGCGCGCACGGCCCTCGAGCCCGAGGGTCTCGTCGTAGACGATGTCGACGCGCTCGACGTGCGCGGACGACAGCAGCGGCTCGATGATGCGGTTCGCGAAGCGCAGCCCGAGCAGGTTGAGGACGGTGGCGCGGCCGAGGAAGTGGTCGACGCGGTGGATGCGCTCCTCGGGCAGGAACGACAGGAGCAGGGCGTTGAGGTGCTCGGCGCTGGCGACGTCGGTGCCGAAGGGCTTCTCGAGCGCCAGGCGGGTGCCGGTCGGCAGGTCCAGGTCCTTGAGGACGGCGCAGCTCTTCTCGGTGACGGCGGGCGGCAGCGCGAAGTACACGGCGGGGTCGTGGTGGCAGTCGGCCAGGAGTGCCCGCAGGTCGTCGGCGCTCGTGACGTCGGCCTTGCGGTACGACGAGGCGTCGATGACGTCCTGCAGGCGCTTCGGCAGCGGCTTCGACCCGGAGGCACCCTCGTCCTCTTCGTTCTTGGAGGCCTGTGCGTTCTCGAACGAGTCGTGAACCAGTTGCTTCCAGTCGGCGTCCGAGATGTCCTCGACGCCGGCACCGACGAGCTGGATGTCCCAGTCCTCCTTCACCTCCAGCAGGGTCGCGAGGCCCGGCAGCAGCAGGCGCTTGGAGAGGTCGCCGCTGGCGCCGAGGATGAGCAGGGTGGTCTGGAGGCTCGCCATGCCCCCGACCGTACCCACCGGTTCCGGTGCACGGACGGGTGGTTCCAATACTGTGGAGACCTGCACCGGCGCGAGGGAGCACCATGGCGACTGAGGACACCGGACGACGACTGCGCGTGGTCGTGGTCGGCACGGGGATGATCGCGGCCGTGCACGTGCGCGCCGCGAAGGCGGCCGGGGCCGATGTGCTCGGGGTGCTCGGCCGGAACGCGGCGCGCTCGACCCAGGTCGCCGCGCAGCTCGACGTCCCGCGTGGCTACGCCTCGCTGGACGAGGTCATCGCCGACGCGCCGGACGTCGTGCACGTCTGCACGCCGAACGACCAGCACCACCCGCAGGCGCTCGCCGTCATCCGCGCGGGCATCAACGTGGTGTGCGAGAAGCCCCTCGCGGTGTCGAGCGCACAGGCCCTCGAGCTCGAGCGCGCCGCCGCGGAGGCCGGTGTCGTCGCGACCGTGCCGTTCGTCTACCGCTTCCACCCGATGGTGCGCGAGGTCCGCGCGAAGATCGCCGACGGCGACCTCGGTCGGGTCCTCGCGGTCCACGGCCACTACCTGCAGGACTGGATGCTCGACGAGGACTCGTCGTCCTGGCGGGTCGACGCCGGCTCCGGCGGACTGTCCCGCGCCTTCGCGGACATCGGGTCGCACTGGTGCGACCTGGTCGAGTTCGTCACCGGCGAGCGCTTCGCGACCGTCAGTGCTGCGACCGACATCGTCTACCCGACACGACCAGCAGCATCGGGTCCGTCGTTCTCCGGGTCGCCGGACCCGGACCCGATCGCCGACGCAGGCACCCGCGCCGAGGTGACGACCGAGGACACCGCGGTCGCGACCTTCCGCACCGGGAGCGGTCGCATCGGCAACGTCGTCATCTCGCAGGTCGCCGCGGGTCGCAAGAACCGGCTGTGGTTCGAGGTCGACGGCACACGGGGGTCCGCCGCGTTCGACCAGGAGCAGCCCGAGTCCGCGTGGTTCGGCACCGAGACCGGGGCGCAGATCCTGGTCCGCGACCCGTCGCAGGGCTCCCCCGACCAGCGCCGCCTGGCGATCGTGCCGTCCGGGCACCCACAGGGGTACCTCGACGCCTTCGCGGCCTTCGTCGCCGACACCTACACCGCGGTCCGGACCGGGGTGGCGCCCGACGGCCTGCCGACCTTCGCCGACGGCGCCCGCTCCGCGCAGGTGATCGACGCCGTCGTCGCCAGCGCGGCCGACGGCCGCTGGGGCGCGATCGGCTGACACCGGTGTCACGGCCGGCGGTGGGCACCAGCCAGGAGGCCCGGCTCGGGTGACCGACGTCGGTCACGTCTGCCGGGCCTCCAGTCCGGACATGTGAACAGCGTGTGACGTTCGCCCCGCGAGCCTGGCGGGTTGTCTGTGGATCCTCGTAGGTTCGACGCCGATGAACACGAAACCGACCTCCCGACGGCGCGGCATCGCAGCCGGTACAGCCCTGGCCACCGCCGGCGTCCTCGTCGCCCTGTCCGTCCCCTCCGCCGCCGTCGCGGCCCCGGGCGACACGACGATCGACATCTACGACGTCAACGACTTCCACGGGCGCATCGCCCAGTCCCTCAGCACGCCGACGCCGCGCGCCGGGGACGCCGCGGGCGCAGCGGTGCTCGCCGGGGCGCTCGACCAACTGCGCGGTGACGACCCCTCGACCTCGGCGTTCGTCAGCGCCGGCGACAACATCGGCGCCTCGACGTTCGAGTCCTTCATCCAGCAGGACCAGCCCACGATCGACGTCCTCAACCAGATGGACCTGTCCGTCAGCGCGATCGGCAACCACGAGCTCGACCGCGGCCGCGCCGACCTGCAGGACCGGGTGATCGGGCCGGACGACGCCCGCAACGCGCAGTGGGACTACGTCTCCGCCAACGTCATCGACGCGACGACGGGCCAGCCCGCGTTCGACCCGTACTCGATCCAGCAGATCAGCGGCAAGCGCGTCGGCTTCATCGGCGCGACGGTGGACCTGACCGGGCTCGTCAGCCCCGACGGCATCTCCACGCTCCGCATGGCGGACATCACCACCTCGGTCAACGCGGTCGCCGCGGACCTGCAGGACGGGGACGAGTCGAACGGCGAGGCCGACGTGCTCGTGCTGCTCGTGCACGACGGCGCCGAGACCTCGGCCCCGAGTGACCTCGACAACGACACCGCGTTCGCGAAGGCCGTGCACGGGGTGACCCCGAAGGTGTCCGCGATCCTGTCCGGCCACACCCACCAGACCTACGTGCACAACGTCGTTCCCGATGGTGGCACGGTCCCCCGCCCGGTGGTCCAGACCGGGTCGTACGGCTTCAACCTCGGTCACCTGCAGCTCACGGTGGCAGCGGACGGCACGGTCGGCGCGACCGCCGAGAACATCTCGCTGGTCGACGGCACCTTCGCGCCGGACGCCCAGGTCGCCGCGACGGTCTCCGCCGCGGTCGCCGAGGCCGACGTGCGCGGAGCGAAGGTGATCGGCGAGACCGACGTCGACATGCGCCGCGCGGTGCAGACCGACGGCAGCGAGAACCGCGGTGGCGAGTCCACGCTCGGCAACTTCGTCGCCGAGGTGCAGCGCAGCGCGACCGAGGAGCGCCAGGGTGCGCAGATCGCGTTCATGAACCCGGGCGGTCTGCGTGCGGACCTGGCCGGCGGCGACGTGACCTACAAGGAAGCCGCGGTCGTCCAGCCCTTCGCCAACACCCTGGTCGTGCTCGACCTGACCGGGGCCCAGGTCAAGCAGGCGCTCGAGCAGCAGTGGCAGCCGTCCACGGCGAGCCGGCCGTTCCTGAAGCTCGGCGTCTCCGAGGGCTTCTCGTACGCCTACGACCCGGAGGCCGCTGCCGGTTCGCGGATCACGTCCATGACGCTCGACGGCACCCCGATCGACCCCGGCACGACGTACAAGGTCACCGTCAACTCCTTCCTGGCGTCGGGCGGCGACAACTTCACCGCGTTCGCCGGTGCGGCAGCCAAGCAGGACAGCGGCAAGGTCGACCTCGAGGCCCAGGTCGAGTACTTCGAGGCGAACCCGGACGTCACCGTCGCCGACGACCAGCGCTCGATCGGCGTCACGGTCACGCCCACGCCCGAGGGCGGCTTCCAGCCCAGCGACGACGTCGCCCTGCAGCTGTCGTCGCTCGTCTTCAGCAGCGCACCCGACCAGCCCACCACGGTGTCGGTCAGCGCCGGCGACCAGGTGCTCGCCACGGGGGACATCGACCCGACGGTCGTCGACACGACCGACGAACAGGGCACGGCCTCGCTGGCGTTCACCGTCCCCACCGCCGCGGACGCTCCGACGAGCCGTGCGGCGACCACCGACGAGCCCCTCGTCATCACCGTGGGCGCGACGCGGATCGTCCTCCCCGTGACCGTCCCGCTCGCCGCGGCGGTCGACCCGGGCACCGACCCGACGGACCCGTCCGACCCCGGCACCGACCCGGGCACCGATCCCGTCGCGGGTGACGGCGGCACCGGAACGGGCTCAGGCACCGGCAGCGTCGTCGGCGCGGGCACGGGCGGCTCGGCCGTCCGCGGCTCCGGCGACCTGGCGTACACGGGTGCCGAACTGGCTGCTCCGGCCGTCATCGCCGGGCTGCTCCTGCTCGCCGGGATCACGGCGATGGTGGCGGCTCGTCGCAGGCGCACGCGGGCCTGACGGCCTGATCCGCGCGCCGGACGCCCCCGAGTCATGCGGCACGGGGGCGTCCGTCATGTCCGGGAACCTGGACGTCCGCTCCGGGCGTAGCCAGTCGGCGTCGATCGCCTGTCGTTCCCCGGGAACGGCGGGTAACCTCAGGCCTGTCGCCCCGCGACGCGCCACGCTGGGTCGCCTCTCTTCGCGAGCGGTGGTTCCGTTTCGCGTGACTCCGTGGCGCGGGTGTCCTCCGTCTCCAGGGAAACGGCGGAGGACACCCACCTCAGGGCCCTGCTCGAGCATGCCCCGCCCGAGAACCCTGCCCCGCCCGAGGTTCCGAAATTCTGGCATCTCGAGCGTCTACTCCGGTGAACTGCGGTACCTCGACGAACCTGAGCGGACTGTCGCGCAACCAGGGCGGAGCCGTGCAGTACAGCTTTCCGGACGTCCGCCGCCGGCACGGAGGCCGCGGGCACGACCTGCACCGAGCCTCCAGTCCGCCCTGCATCCAGCCACGACCCCTCACAGGTGACCCACCTGAGTCTTCGGAGTTCCGTAATTCCGGCATCTGACGGCTGCGGACCGGACGCTCGCCGCAGCTCGACGAACCTGAGCGGCGAGTTGTGCGACCTCGACGCACCGGTCGACGCCGACACTGCGCCGGTCGCCGCAGGCTCGTCGCCGATCGGCGCCAGCACGTTGCCGATCGCCCGGTCGCCCGCGCGGAGCGCCCCGCCAGCGCGCTACCGGAAGAGCTGCTCGCCGATGTAGGAGCCCGCGCGGGGCGCCGGCGGCACGGCGAACACCGCCGACCCGATGTGGGCGATGTACTCGTTGAGCCGGTCGACCGCACCCAGGCGCCGCTGGATCCGGGTGAAGTGCTCCGGGTCGGTCATGTACGCGGCGAAGAACAGCCCCGCGTCGAGCTGCCCGTACTGGTTCAGCCCGTCCGTGTAGTTGTACCCGCGCCGCAGGATCTTCACGCCGCCGTTGTTCTCGTGCGCGGCGAGGGCCACGTGCGAGCGCGCGTCGATCGCCGTGCCGCCGTCCGACTCCCCGGAACCTGCCGCCGCGCGGGCGTGGAAGTCGGGCGTCGTGTGCTCCGACCCGCCGGAGAGCGGCGCGCCCTCGACCTTCGTCCGGCCGAACACCCGCTGCTGGTCGCTAACGACGTCGGCGTCCCAGATCTCGATGTTCATCTGGACCTTCCGCACCACCTGGTACGTCCCGCCGGCCATCCACCCGGCGTCGTCCCCGAGCCAGACGAACCGGTCGTAGTCCTCGTCCGTCGTGATGTTGCGCGTGCCGTCCTTGAAGCCCATCAGGTTGCGCGGTGTCGTCTGCGACGGGCCGGCCGACGCCCGGCCGAACCCGAGCACGGTCCACCGCACGGTCGCGGTGCCCCGGGCGATGCGGGCCAGGTCGCGCACCGCGTGGTACGCCACCTGGGGGTCGTCGGCGCACGCCTGCAGGGACAGGTCCCCGCCGGTCAGGCCGTCCTGCAGCCGGTCACTCGGCAGCGCGGGGATGTCCTGCAGCTGCGCCGGTCGGTGCGCAGCCAGGCCGAAGCGCTCGTCGAACACCCCGGGGCCGAGGCCGACCGTGACGGTGAGCGAGGCCGGGCCGAGGTCGAGCGCCTCGCCGGTGTCCGCACCGACGCCGTTGCCGTGCGCGGGTTCGACGGAACCGACGGTCTTGCCGGCCTGCAGCTGTGCGATCGACGCCGACCACCGCGCGAGCAGCACCTGCAGGTCGCTCGTCACCGAGGACGACAGGTCGAAGGTCATGAACACGCAGTACCGCTGCGGCTCGGTGCGGATCCCGCCCTGCGGCTGCCGTGCGGCGGTCGCGTAGAACGGGTGGCTCAGCGACAGGTCGATGGACTCGTCGCCGTTGGCAGCGGCGGTGAACGGGTCGACCCCGGTGGCCGCGGTGGCTCCGGCGACGCCCGCGACCGCGCCGACGCCGGCACCGGCCGCCGCGAGCCCTGCGCCGAGCAGACCGCGCCTGGAGACCCCGGTCACGCGGTCGCGACCTTCTCGGCCAGGCGCGACAGCGGGTCCTGCAGTGCCTGCACGCGCTGGGAGATCTCGTTGGCGTGCGCGGACTTGGTGGCGTCGGTCCAGCTGTCGAAGCCGCCCAGGTCGCTGGCGTTCCGGAAGCCGTCCATCATCGTGTTCGTCTGGTCGAACTGCGTGCTGATCTGCTTCGTCAGGGTCGGGTCGAGCTTCGTCAGGCCCGGCTTGAGGTAGGCGAAGGCCTGGCGGGCGCCCTCGACGTTCGCGGCCAGGTCGACCAGGTCGATGTGGCTGTAGGCCTCTTCCTCGCCCGAGATCTTGTTCGACTGCACCTCTTCGAGCAGCCCGGCGGCGCCGTTCGCCAGGTCCTCGGGCTGGTAGTCGAGCGTCGGGACGAGCTTCGCGAGCAGCTCCACGTTCGTCGTCAGGTCCGAGGCGGTCTTCTTCGTGTCGTCCGTGATCGCCCCGTTGGCGAACAGGTCCCGCTCGACGGCGTGGAACCCGCTCCACCCGACGGCCGGGTCGAGGTTCGACGCGCGCATGTCGATCAGGTAGTCGAGGTTGCCGGCGTTGTCCGTTGCCTTGTGGCCCTTCTTGACGAACCCGTCGACGTCGCTCTCGACGTGCTCGTAGTAGGGGCGGGCCTCGGCGTAGTCCTGCTTCGCCGCGTCGAGGTCCCCCGCCTCGACGTGGGTCTGCAGCTGCTTGACCGCGGTCACCATGTCGCTGACCTGGGCGTCGACGTAGTCCGCGTACCCGGTGGCGCCCTGCTTCAGGAGGGTCGCGGCGCTGCTGTTCGCGGTCGAGGCGACCTTGCCGGTCACGGTGAAGTCGGTGAGCTCGGTGTCGGCGCCGGGGCAGTACACCTGGTACTTGCCGCCGCCGAGGGTGCTGGTGAACGAGACCGCGGCCAGGCCCGGTGCGAGGTTCTCCTTCTCGCCGAAGATCCGCTGGTCCTGCAGCAGCTCGACCTCGGTGATCGCGGTCGAGGACTCGTTCTTGACCGTGAAGGTGACGGGGCCGGCCGGGACCTTCGTGGTGGACACGGCGCACTTGTCCGAGCCGTCGTTCGTCAGCGTGATCGCGACGCGGGCGACCTTGCCCGAGGCCGACGGGTCGTCCGTCGCCGAGGACGGGTTCGCGGCGCAGCCGGTCAGGGCCAGCGCGGTCACGACGCCGATCGCGCCCAGGATGGTGAGGGGTCGGACGGTCTGCTCAACGAACGGCATGGGCGGTGCTCCTTGTCGGGTCCCCGGCGGGTGGTCCGCGGGCGGGGACGGGTACGGGGTCGTGGTGCGCGGGTGCCGCCAGACGGCGACGGTCGCGCAGGGCGAGGCCGAGCTGCGCCGCTGCAGCGACACCCAGGGCGATCGGCAGCCAGGCGCTCCAGAGCGCGAGTTCGGCGGAGCGGGTCTCGGCTGCGGCCACCGCGGTGGCCGTGCGCTGCACGCGGGCGGTTGGCACCGCGAAGGCGGTGCGGTCGATCGACGTGGTGCGTGCGGACGGGAGGCCCCCACCACGCAGCGTCAGCACCGAGCGCTGGGTGCTGGTCGCGTCCAGGACCCCGCCATCGACCGACCAGAGGGTGGTGGTCGTCGAGACGGACCAGGTGGCCCGGAACGGGCCGGGGTTCGTGGAGGGCGAGATGCCGACGGGCACGCGGCCGAAGACCCCGACCAGGTCGTCGAGCGTCAGCGAGGCTGGCTGGCCGTCGGCCCCGTCGTCGGTGGTGGACCGCCACCGGTCCGCGGTGACCCCGGCGCGCGTGACGGACCGGTGGGTCGACGCCGGGAAGTCGACACGGGCCTCCCGTCCGTGTCCGCGGGTGCGGAGGATCGCAGCCTGCCCGTGCACCTCGGCCGACACCGAGGTCTGGTCACCGGTCGCCGACACGGTCGACGGGACGTGGACGCCGCCTGTCGGGACGGCGAGCGCCAGCACGGCTGCTGCGACGGCGAGGACGGCTGCGATGCTCCCGCGGACCACGGGGACGCGTGCCGGAGCCGGTCGCCAGGCTCGGGGCCAGAGCGAGATCGCCAGGACGGGCACGACGTAGAGGACCCAGCCGAGGACCTCGATCACGCGGGGGTCCGGCGGGATGCCGAGCACGCCGGTGACCAGGGCGCCCTGCACCGAGCCGTTCGGGGCGAGCCAGCTCAGGTCGACGGTGCGCTGCTGGCCGATGACGACCCAGCCGGCCTCGTGGGCGCGGCGGAGGACGGTCAGGACCAGGCCGCCGGCGACGAAGACCAGGAAGACGCCGGTCCCGGTGAAGAACTTCGCCAGGTTCATCCGCACGCCACCGGTGTAGATGCCGTACCCGACGGCGACCGCGGCGGCGATGCCCACGACGGCGCCGAGGGCCGCGAGCCCGGTGTCGCTCGACGCCTGGAACGTGGCGAGCAGGAAGACCGAGGTCTCGAAGCCCTCCTTGAGCACCGCCAGGAACGCCATCCCCGCCAGGGCCCAGGCGGTCCCGCGGCCGAGCGCCTCGGTCGCACTCGCCTCGAGCTCCTTCGTCAGGTGCCGCGCGTGCGTGCGCATCCAGACGATCATGCCCGTGACGAAGACGACCGCGACGATGCCGATGACCGCCTCCATGCCCTCCTGCTGCGCCTGGGGCAGGGCCTGTTCGACGACCTGCAGGCCGAAGCCGACCGCGATGCTCAGCGCGACCGCGATGCCGACCCCGAGCCACATCGGCGCGAGCGGGACACGGTTGCGGCGCAGGAACGCGGCGATGATGCCGACGATGAGCGTGGCTTCAAGGCCTTCACGGAGACCGATGACGAGGGTGGCGAGCATGACGTAGGCAAGGCTAGCCTTACTTCCGGGCTCCCGTCGAGCACGGCGGCGTGGGGTTTGATGGTTCTCATGAACCTGCTCTCGGCGGACGGACTCGCCGCCGTCACGAACGTGCTCGATCTGGCCGGGGTCTTCGCGTCCGCGCTGCTCGGGGGCGCCGTGGCTCGGTCGATGGACTTCGACCTCTTCGGGTTCCTGGTCGTCGGGTTCGTCTCGGGGCTCGGCGGCGGGATGCTCCGCGACGTGCTGCTGCAGAACGGGCCGCCCGTCGCGCTGACCGATCCGCTGTACGTACCGGTCGCGGTCGCGGGAGCGCTCATCGCCTTCCTCGTGTCGTTCTCCGAGCGCGGCTGGGACCGCCTGTTCACGTTCCTCGACGCCGCCGTCATCGGGTTCTGGGCGGTGGTCGGGGTCCAGCGCACCTTCGACGCCGGGCTCGAGTGGCCCGCGGCGATCATCATGGGGACGATCACGGCCGTGGGCGGGGGTGTCGGCCGTGACCTGCTGCTCCGACGCGTCCCGGCGGTGTTCGGCGGCAACGCGCTCTACGCGTCGGTGGCCGTGGCCGCCTCGGCGGTGATGGTCATCGCATCCGCGCTCGGTTCGCCCACGATCGGGATCGTCGCCGCGGTGGTGCTCTCGCTCCTGCTGCGCTGGGGTGCCGTGCGGTGGGGCTGGGGCCTCCCGAACGGCCGCGAGTGGCAGCCGCAGTCGACGCTCGCCTCGCTGCTGCGACGGGGACGGGGACTGCGTCCGGACCCCGTCCGGCTGCTCCGACGCCCCGGACGTCGGCCCGGCACCCGCAGCGTGCACACCGACGACGACCACTGACGCGCCCGGACATTGTCCCGATCGCGTCGACCGGCTTCCCCGGGTCGGACGCGACGCCTATCATCGAGACCGCCGGGTATCGAGTACCCGGCGAACCTCATCCCGGCGTTGTCCCGCACGGCGTGTTCCGCACTCCGTGGGCCCGGCGCGACACCGACGCGACCCGAATGCGGCGGTACCGGTCGGAGCGACGCGGGATGTGCAGCCACCGGGGGCTCCACCGCTCCGCGCGGGGTCAGACGCGCGGTGCGGCAGGCCCCCGGGCCGCACCGCACTGACGACGAGTGGGACCAGCGCCCACCACACCTGCCCCACCGCTCGGCGGGGCACTCATCTGAACCAGGACCAGATGCGCGACGCCGATGTCCCCGACGACTGCCCGATGACCGAGGCGGACCCGTCCGGTGCGGGCTCGTCCGGTGCGGGCTCGTCCGGTGCGGGCTCGTCCGGTGCGGGCTCGGCCCCGTCCGGGTCGACTGTGACGGGCCCCACCCGGACGCCGCGTGCCGAGGTCCGGGAGCGGCTGCTGAGCGCTGGCGCCGCGGTCTTCGCCGAACACGGTGTGCACGAGGCCCGCCTCGACGACGTCGCCGCGCACGCGGGCTTCAGCAAGGGTGCGGTCTACTCGAACTTCTCGTCGAAGGAGGACCTCCTCGCGCAGGTCATGCAGCGCGCGACGAACCTGGTGCTCGGCTCGCTCGACGACCTGGTCAGCGAGGACGTCGCCGCGACCGAGATCGGTGACGTCGTCCGCACGGCGTTCGGGCGGCACGACCAGAGCGAGCAGTTCGCCCTGCTGTCCGAGTTCCGCGGGTACGCCATCCGGCACCCGGAGTTCCTGCCCGAGTTCGTCCGGCAGCGTCGCGTGCTGCAAGACGGCGTCGCGCGGCTCGTGCACCTGTGGTTCGGCGCGCACCCCGAGGTCGATCCGGGCATGCCGCTCGACGTGCTCTCGGAGGCGCTCATCGCTGCGAACGTCGGTCTCGTGTTCGATGCGCCCGCGCTCGACGGGACGGACCCGGGCGAGGTCGTCGCCACCCTGGTCGAGGCGGTCATCCGCCGACGCTGACGCGCGGGCGCTGCCGCTGCGGGCGCTGGCGCCGCGGGCGCTCGGTGCGAGGTTGACCGCCCCGTGAGGGGCATCAGCCTCGCACCACCCGGTCAGCGGCGCACGGACGTGCTCCCTCGCACGGTGCTCCCTCGCACCGTGCTTGCCCGACGCGCTACGACCGCGCGGGACGGCGGCGGCCCTCGTGGGACCACGCCGACGACGGCGTCAGACTCGGCGGCAGCAGCCGGGAACGCAGGCGCACCGGCAGGGCGACGGACGCGTCGAGCGCGGCCCGGGCGTCGCGCAGGACCACCACCAGCCGATCACCGTCGACGGAACCCACCGCGGCGTAGCGCTCCTGGTCGATCGCGTCGACGACGGCCTCGAGGTGCCCGATCACCGTCGGGGGCACCGACACCCGGAGCCGCCCGAGGACGGCCCGTGCCGTCCGGGCCACCGCAGCCGCGTCACCCGGTGGTGCGAGTCCCGGCGCGTACCCGTGGTCGGCCACGTCGTCGAGCAGCTCCCGCCACGCGGTGACCGCCGGCGAGCGACCCGCCGCGACGGCCGTCAGTCGTGCCCGGCGTCGGACGGCCCGCACGAGCCCGGGGGCGAGGAGCACCCCGATCGCGACGAGGATCCCGACGAGCAGCCCCCACGGGCCGTTGCCACCACCGGTCGTCGTCGCCGCGCCGGCCTCGGCGGATGCCGACGGGGTCGGGGTGGCCGTGGTCGAGGGGGTGGCCTGGTCCGGGGCGGGCAGGGGCGTCTCGGGATCGGCGGCGGACGGGCTCGCCGACGTCTGCGGCTCCGTGGTCGCGGCCTCGTCCGAGTCCGGCGTCGGCTCGAACGCCACCCAGCCGGCGCCCTTGATGTAGAGCTCCGGCCACGAGTGCAGCTGCCGGTTCGACACGGTGTACTCGCCGTCCTCGGCGGTGCCGCCGGCGCGGTACCCGACGGCGATCCGGGAGGGGATGCCGAGCGTACGGGCCATCACGGCCATGGCGGACGAGAAGTGCACGCAGTACCCCTCGCGCACCTGCAGGAACTTGGCGACGACGTCCATGCTGTCCCCGTCGTAGCCCTGCTCCACCGGCGCCGTCTCGGAGTACGTGAACAGGTCGCTGCGGAACCACTGCTCGAGCGAGCGGGCCTGCTCGTACTCGGTCGCCGCGCTGCCGGCGACCCGCTGTGCCGTGGCCGCGATGCTCTTCGGCAGGTCCTTCGGCAGCTGTCGGTCGGTCCGGAGCTCGGCTGTGGAGGGGGTCGGGTAGCCGCGGCCGTCGAAGTCCGCGAGGCGGCCGGACGCGTCGACGGCGTCGAGGTACGCGTTCGCGAAGGTCGACGCGCCGTACACCTGGTACGTGGCGCCCCGGCGGGTGGCGGGTCCGGTGGAGCGCACGGTGTTCGAGTTGGCCATCCACCGCCACTGGTCGAGCTCGAGGTTCGTCGACTGGGACTCGATCGACACCGCTCCCGCGGGCACCGGCAGGTAGTTGCTCGACAGTCCGGTGATGCGGATCGTCACGTCGCCGCGGCTGGCCAGGCGCGGGTTGATCCCGACCGCCCACTGCTGCTGGTCAGCCGTCGGGGCGTTGCTGGCATCCGTGACGGTCGGGACCCAGTCGCCGGAACCGAAGTCGTCGAGATCGGCGAGCTTCAGGTACTCGGGCTGCCCGTCGGACGTGCGGTAGCGGAACACCTCGAGCTCGTTCGGCCGGCGGAGGTCCTGGCCGAGGTTGAGCAGCGTGCCAGGACGACCGGGCTGGATGGGCGACTGGATGGCACCGGTCACCCCGGAGAGCCAGCTCGCGTTCAACGGCACGATCGACGGCAGTCCCACGGCGACGACCAGCGCGACGGCGCCGACGACCGTCGCCGGCAGGGCGCGTTGCACGGGTCTGACCGACAGCCAGAGGATCGCGAGGAAGGCCAGGCCGGTGACGACCACGAGCCCCGTGCTCGCCGGGGTTCCGGTGACGACGCCCGGGACGATGAGGATCACGAGCGCCGGGGCCGCGGCGAGCGCTGCGGCCGGGGCGACCGTCGCCAGGAAGATCGACGCCGCGGCGACCCAGGCGATCGCGACCGTCACGACCAGTCGGATCGCGTCGGTCTGCGGCAGCGGGGCGGGGTTCAGCCGGATCGCGGCGATCGTCTGCCCGAGTGCCCCGTCCCCGTCGATCCACCCGAGCGGCTGGATGTCGTTGACGAGTGCCGCGGCGCACGAGCTGGCGATGAGCGTCGCGACGAGGGCGATGAAACGGACGCCCGGTGGTCGCTGGCGGACGGCCAGCACGACGCCGACCAGCACGACGACGATCGCGACCGCCGAGGTCCACCAGGCGATGCCCTGCACGAGGGGGCGGAACGCGAGCGCCGCGATGAGCACGGGAACCGGGGCGAGTGCCACGACCCAGGCGGACGGGCCGCGGACGGGTTCGTCGCGCTCGAGGATCTCGCGCACGTCCGCCCGACGACGGTCACCTCCGGCGCGGGCCGACGGCCCGCCGGCCGCGCCACCGCGCCTGCCGGCCGCGCCACCGCGCCCGCCAGCCCCGCCACCGCGTCCGCCGCCGGCACCACCGCGCCCCGTGTCCTGCGTGGTCATCGTGTCGCTCCGGTCCCGGCGACGGGGACCACGAGGGTGCGCCAGCCGCCGCGGTCGAGGATCCCGCGCACCACGGGGTCCGGCGGCACGATCGTGGCCAGGATCCCGCGGCTGGAACCGTTGGTCGAGGAGACGAGCGCTGCGGCCTGTTCCGCCGTGCAGTTGCCCGTGACGACGGCGGTCATGCCGTGCACGTCCCGCCCCCGCACGTCGGGCAGGACGTCGGTGACGACGCGGGCGTCGCTGCGCAGGTGCACCTCGGCCAGCCCGACCAGCACGTCGGTCAGGCCGCCGGCGTCACCCGTGTGCCGCGTGGCGCCGTCGGCGTCGTCCGTGACCAGCACCACGCGCGACGTCCGTGCCGCCAGTGCCCGTGCGACGCTCGCGGCGACCACGACGGCGTGCTCGAACGCCGCGTCGCCGCCGAGGTCGCTCAGCTCGGCGAGGTCGTCCCGACCCAGCTGCTGGTACGACTCGCGCCGCACGTCGAGCGCGATGACGGCCTCGGGCGGCTGCGCCTGGGTCGTCTGCCGGACGTGCAGCTCACCGCGGCGGGCGCTCTGCGCCCAGTGCACGCGACGGATCGGATCCCCCGGTCGGTAGGGACGGAGTTCGCTGTCGTCGGCGGAGCCACCCTGCCCGACGCGGCCTTCGTCGGCGGAGACCGCCCCGGCGAGCGCGCCCGTGTCCACCGCCGACAGCGGGGTCGAGGACGGCACGACCACGACCTCGTCCGGCGCGACGACGGGGCGGTCGATGCGGAGCAGCCCGAAGGGGTCCTCGACGCGGATGGTCACCGGGCCGACGGTCGCGCGCCCGCGGTGCATCGCCAGGGCCTCGACGTCGAACACGGCCGGCGGCACGGACGGGCCGACCTCGACGTACGCCTCGGCCTCGGCCACGCTGGCGAACGCGTCGTCGAGCTGTTCCCGCACGAGCAGGGTCGACCGCGGTCCGAGCGCCATCGTGGCACCACGCAGCGTGACCCGTTCGCGGTAGACCTCACCCACCTGCACCATCGCCCGCGGAGCGACACGGGACCCGCGCAGCGGCGCCGCGACGAGGAACGCCATCACGAACCCCAGGACGACGAGCACCAGGAGCAGCAGTCCGGCCGACACGGCGACGCTCGTGGTGGCGACCAACCCGCCGCCGACCAGGCCGATGCCGACCGCGATGACGGTCCAGCCGCGGGCCGTCGGCCGCGGGAACGGCGTCCGTCGCAGTGCCGCGGTCCCCCGGCGGGTCCACCGCGACAGCGCCGAGCGGGCGGCACCCGCTCGGCGCAGCAACGGCGGGGCCACCGGCGACCGGGCCATCAGGAGCGGACGGGCGCGGCGGTGAAGGGCACGGCCGTCTCGGCGACGACGCGCACGACGATCTCGCGCGCCGTGTCCTCGGCGGAACCACCGAGCCCACGGGCGACCGGCACCAGGCGGTGCGCCAGGACGATCGGCGCCAGTTCGGCGACGTCGTCCGGCGTGACGAAGGGCCGACCGAGCAACGCCGCGTGCGCCCGGGTCGCCTGGGCGAGGTGCAGGGTGGCGCGCGGGCTGGCGCCCAGCAGCAGGTCCGGGTGGGTGCGCGTGGCGCGGACGATCGCGATGACGTAGGCCTCGACGTCGGGCGCGATGTGGACCTGGTGGACGGCCTGCATCATCGCCCGGAGCGTCTGGACGTCGACGACCGGGCGGACGGACTCGAGCGGGTCGCGGGTGCCGCGGGCCGTGAGCATGCGGCGCTCGGCCTCGACGCTCGGGTACCCCATGGCGATGCGGGCCATGAAGCGGTCGCGCTGTGCCTCGGGCAGCGGGTACGTGCCCTCCATGTCGACCGGGTTCTGCGTCGCGACGATCATGAACGGCTGCTCGAGCGGCCGGGTGACGCCGTCCACGGTGACCTGCGACTCGGCCATCGCCTCGAGCAGCGCGGACTGGGTCTTCGGGCTGGTGCGGTTGATCTCGTCGCCGATGACGACGTTCGCGAAGACCGGGCCGGGCGAGAACCGGAAGGTGCCCGAGGACTGGTCGAAGATGTTCACGCCGGTGACGTCGGACGGCAGCATGTCCGAGGTGAACTGGATGCGGTTCACCGACCCGCCCACCGAGGCACCGAGGGCCTTCGCCAGCACGGTCTTGCCGACGCCGGGCACGTCCTCGACGAGCAGGTGCCCCTCGGCGAGCATCACCGTCAGCGCCGTGCGGATGGCGTCGGTCTTGCCGTCCACCACCGTCGCGACTGCGGACATGATCGCCGCACCGGCGTCACGGACCCGGTCGATGGGGAAGGCGAAGTCGGGGGCTTCCGGCACGCAGGTCTCCTCGGTTCGATGTCCGCGCATGCTACATCGGGCCGGTGACAGCACCCGGAGGATGTGTCACCGATGTGCCGTCGGCACCACGGCAGTGGACGGGAGGCGCGGTGCAGGTGCGCAGATCGGCTCACCGGCACCGGGCCTCCCGTCCGTGTCTGGTGGCGGGACCGCGCGTCAGACGCGCCCGCCGTGCGGTGCCAGGGCCGCGTCCGCGGCCAGCAGCACGCGCGCAGCCACGGCGACGCCCTCGTCGCGGCCGAGCTCGGTGTCCTCGTGCTCGATGTTCACCCACATGTCGGGGTCGACCTCGTGCAGGGTCCGCAGGAACTCGGTCCAGTACGCCTGGTCGTGGCCCTTGCCGAGCGCGACGAAGTCCCAGGCGGACGGCTTCGGCCACGCGTTGGCCCACTCGTCGCCGCCCAGGTTCGTCCGCGGCTCGTCCGGCGACAGCCGCCGGAACCCGTTGTCGAGCACGCCGTTGATCGCGGCGTGCGGGTTGATCCGGACGTCCTTCGCGGCGGCGTGGACGACGAGCGGACCGAGGTCACGGACGACGGCCACCGGGTCCATCTGCTGCCAGAACAGGTGCGACGCGTCCAGCTCGACCCCGACGTTGGTCAGTCCGCCGCGCGACACGAGCTCGCGGACCGTGGCCGGGTTGAACACCAGGTTCTGGGGGTGCAGTTCGAGTGCGACCTTGACGTCGTGCTCGCGGGCGAGGGCGTCGATCTCCTGCCAGAACGGCACGGCGATGCTCCACTGGTGCTCGAGCACGTCGAGGGCCGCGGAGTTCCAGGCGTTGACGACCCAGTTCGGCCGGGTACCGCCGGGCTCCCCCGCCGGCAGGCCCGACATCGTCACGACGCGGTCCTGTCCCAGTCGCGCGGCCAGACGGATGCTGCGTCGGACGTCCTCGGCGTGCGCGGGGCCGATCGCGGGGTCCGGGTGCAGCGGGTTGCCGTTGCAGTTGAGGCCCGCGACGGCGACCCCCGTCCCGTCGAACTGCGCCAGGAAGGCGTCCCGTGCTGCGTCGTCCGTGAGGACCGCGTCCATGTCCGGCACGTGCACCGCGGGCAGGAAGCCGCCCGTGTTCAGCTCGATGCCGATGAGGCCGTTGTCCCGGACGGCACGGATCGCGTCGGCGAGGGGGCGGTCGTGGAAGACCGCGTCGTAGAGGCCGAGCTTCATGCGTGCTGCTCCTGTCCCGTGCTCGTGCTCGTGCTCGTGCTCGTGCTCGTGTCGATGGTCTGGGTCGCTCCCCCGGCTGCGGCGGACCGCGCGACCGCGTCGAGGACCTCCATGTTGTGGACGCCCTCCGCGAAGGTGGCGTTGGGCGGCAGCGCGTCATCGGCACCCACGACCTCGTCGAGGAACGCCCGTGCCTGCACCTCGAACATCTGGTTCTGCCCCCAGCCCACCCCGGGTGCGTCCATGGCCATGCCACCGGCGACGTACGGGTGGTCCGGTCCGAGCACCACCTGCCGGTACCCGCCGAGCCGCGAGCCGTCCGACTGCAGGGCGAGGCCGATCTCCGACGGACGCTCCTGGTCCCAGCGGGCGGCACCGTGTTCGCAGAAGACCTCGACGACCAGGCCGTTCGGGTGACCGCACGCCACGCGGGACACCTCGAGCGAGCCGACCGCCGAGCCGTCACCGAAGCGCGCCCCGAACGTGGCGTAGTCGTCGTTCTCGACGGGCGCGGTCTCGCCCGTGACCTGGGCCTGCTGCCCGCGCAGGACGTGTCCCGCGGCGACGGGTCGCTCGGTGATCGTGGTGCTGAAGAGCCCGCCGCGCACGCTCCGGACGTCCCCGGCGAGGAACTCGGCGACGTACGTCAGGTGGGACCCGACGTCGGCGAGCGCCCCCGTGCCCGGTGCCCCGGCGAAGCGCCACGAGAACGGGACGTCCGGCGACGAGCCGTAGTCCGTCCAGTACCGTCCGGACACGTGCAGGACCCGGCCGAGGGTGCCGTCCTCGACGAGCTGTCGGATCGCGGCGAGCCCCGGTGCCCGGCGGTACGTGAAGCCGAGTCGTGCGACCTGGCCTCGCCCGGCAGCAGCGTCCGCGGCCACGACCATGGCGCGGGCGTCCTCGAGCGAGTCCGCCAACGGCTTCTCGCACAGCACGTGCTTGCCGGCGGCCAGCAGCCCCTCGACGATCTCGCGGTGCAACCGGTTGGCGACGACGACGCTCACCACGTCGACGTCGTCGGCCGCGGCGATCGCGCGCCAGTCGGTGTCGTGTCGGGCGTACCCGAAGCGTGCCGCCGTCTCGGCGGCGAGCGGCTCGAAGACGTCGCCGACGGACACCAGCCGCACGGGCGGCAGCGTGGAGCCGAACAGGGACGGGGCGTTCCGCCAGGCTGCCATGTGGGCCTTGCCCGCCATGCCGGCGCCGATGACGGCCACGCCGATGGGGTCGTTGTCGTTGGTGCGCACGAGTGCTCCGTTCACGTCGTCGTGCCGTTGTGCTCTGGAACGTTCCAGAGCATGTGACAGACTGTAGCTCCCAGCCCCCATGTCCTGTCAAGGAGCACGCGTGACGAACCGCAGACCGCCGACGATCATCGACGTCGCCGCGCAGGCCGGGGTCTCGAAGTCGCTGGTCTCGATGGTCATGCGCGACGACCCGGGGGTCTCCGAGCCCCGACGTGCCGCGGTCCTCGCCGCCGCTGCGGACCTGGGGTACCGGCCGAACCGCGCCGCCGCGATCCTGGCCGGCACCCGCACCAGGACGATCGGGGTGGTCATCGACGACTTCCGCAACCCCTGGTACGTGCCGATGCTCGACGGCATCCGCGGCGCGCTCGAACCGCACGGGTTGCGACTGACCCTGGCGGACACGACGGCCAACGCCCACCTGCCGTCCTCGCCGTTCGACGACCTGGTGTCGCTGCGGGTCGACGGCGTGGTGCTCGCCGCCGAGAGCTCCCCCGACCTCGAGGTCCCCGCCGACACCCCGGTCGTCGTCGCCGGCGTCCGGGCGCTGGCGCCCGCCGACGTCGACGTGGTCGCCTCCGACGAGGCCGCCGGCGCCCGCCTGGCGACGGACCACCTGGTCACGCTGGGCCACCGGTCGATCGCGCACCTGAGCGGGACGGGAGGCTCCGCGGCCGCCCGCCGCACGGCCACCGTCGAGCGGATGGTGGCGTCCGGCATCGCGCCGGTGGTCGTCGGCGACGGTGCCACCTCCGAGCAGGCCGGCTACCAGGCGGCACGCTCGGCGCTGACTGAGCACCCCGGGCTGACCGCGGTGTTCGCGGCGAACGACGTCATGGCGATGGGCGCGATGGCGGCGGCGCGCTCCATGGGCCTCCGGGTGCCGGAGGACCTGTCGGTCGTCGGGCACGACGAGACCCCGTTCGCGGGCTCCGGACTGGTCGACCTGACGACGGTGGACCCGCACAACGCCGAGGTCGGTCGGCTCGCCGCCGAACGGCTCGTCGCGCTGATCGGCACGGGCGCCCACCCGACGCCGGACACGACCCTGGTGCCGCCCACGCTCGTGGTCCGGGGGACGACGGCGCCGCCGCGGCAGTGACCGGCGGCGCGTCGACCGCGTGTCGCTGCGCCGCGCGCCGCCCGGCCAGCCATCCCCCCGGGCGCGCGCATCGCGCCCCCGTGCAGACATCGCGCCCCGTTGACCGCGGGCGCGATGTCCGCGCGGGGGCGCGACATCGGCCTCAGTGCGGGCGCGACATCGGCGTCAGTGCGGGAGCGGCATCGTGTCGAGCGACCAGAGCGCGACCCCGTGCAGGCCGAGCTCCGTGGCGAGCGCGGTCCGGACCCGGTACGACCGCGCATCCGACCAGTGCAGCTCGCGCCCGTCGCCGAGCGTGGCCGACCACTCACCGTCCCGCCGCGACCAGGTCGCCGCATCCCCGGCAGCCGAGCGTGCCGCCGCTGGTGAGAGCAGCCGGTCCGCGCCCCCGCCCCACACGTACCCGTAGCCGGCGATGCCGAGGTCGATCCGGTCCGTGGTGAGCCCCTGCCGCTGGGCCGCCCGGACCACCCGTTCGGTCCACGGCAGCGACCCGACCGTGCCGGGGCTGCTCCAGGGCCCGTGCTGGTCGTAGGTCATGAGGACGAACCGGTCGACGTGCTCCATGAGCGCACGGAGGTCGTAGCCCGTGTCGCGGTAGCCCGCGCCGTCCGTCGAGGCCATCACCGCCATCGACACCGTCGCGTCGGGTCCGATGCGGTCGTGCACCGCGGTGCGGACAGCGGCGGCGAAGGAGACGAGGCCGGCTCGGTCCCGGGCGCGCAGGGACTCGAGGTCGATCTGCACGCCGCGCATCCCGGACCGCTCGGCCGCCGTCGCGAGCTGCCGGGCGACCCGCTCGCGGTTCGTCGCCGAGGACAGCAGCGCCGTACCGACCCGCGGTGAGAAGTCCCCGAGCTCCTCGGCGTAGTTGCTCACCAGGAGCTCCGCTGCGGCGCCCCCGCCGTTCGCGGTCGCGGCCAGGGTGTCGAGTCCACCCGGCGGCGTCTCGAGCGTCGCCCCGTCGGACGCGACCGTCATGCCGTCGATGCCGATGGTGCTGGCGAGCGGGACCGCGTCGCGCACCCGGTGCACCGCTCGGCCGCCGGGTTCGACGTAGGCCTCGACCTGCAACCCGGCGGGACCTGCGCACCCGGTCAGCAGCGACGCGGCGACGAGCGCTCCGAGGACGACGAGCGCTGCGCGACGGGACACGTCGACACCGTATCGCGCTGTCGGCGTGCACCTGCGGACCGTCCGAGGGACCCGGGCGACGCGCAGCCGCTCGGACTACTGTCCACGTCAGGTGACCCAGACCCCCGGCCGCTGGAACGATCTCTCGTCCGAAGCCGACCGGAAGTCCTCATGCAAGCACCACCTGTCCGACTCCCTCATGGTCCGGGGTGTCCTCGATGACGCTCCTCGACGGCATCCTCTGGGTCGAGGTCGATGACCGCCACTGGGAGGGCTCGTCGGGGCAGGTGCTCGTCGGGATCGTGTCGTGGGAGGACGGCTACGCGGTGCGGTCCACCGGCGGCGAGGTCCGTGGCACCCACAGCACGCTCGACAGTGCGAAGGCGCAGCTTGAGGGGTGGATCCGGTGGCTCGACTCGAACAGCACTCGCTGAACCCGGACGGCCGCCGCTGACGAGCGGGTGCCCGCGACGACGAAAGCCCCGCTGGACAGCAGCGGGGCTTTCGTGTGTGGCTCGTGTGCGGAGACGGAGGGATTTGAACCCTCGGTCCCCTAAAGGGGACTCCACCTTAGCAGGGTGGTGCACTCGGCCGGACTATGCGACGTCTCCGTGCGCCCTCGCGGACGCAGGCACCACCATACAGGAGGACGCGGGGACTCTCGACTCACCCGCGCTGCGGTGTTCAGCGGCCGGTCCCCCGAAGTGGGGACACGCCGGGGTTGTCCGCTCGTACCCCGAGCCGTAGGGTCATCGGGACGCGGCGATCACGTTCCGGGGCTCGTCCCCGTTGTCGCGACACAGCACCCAGCGTCGCTCCCAGGCCTGGGCCCGGCTCGCCCGATGACCGGCGTCCGCCGAGGAGCGACTCCGCGGGGGCGTGGCCGCGGCCACGCCCCCGCTTCTGCGTCGCGGGGTCGGCCCACGAGCCGAAGGCCTACGAGCCGAACGCCTTCGAACAGGTCTCCTGTGCCGCGGACTGCCCCTGCAGGCCGTCGATCGTGTCCGACGTCGCTGGCGCGGACGGGGCGGCGGTCTCGCCCGACGACGACGGCGACGACGCCGCGGACGACGGGGGCGCGGACGACGGGGGCACCGCCTGTCCGGTCGGAGCGGTGGCGTCCGAGGACGGCGCGGCATCCGACGACGGCGCGTCCGGTGCGGCCTCGGACCCGATGCCTGTGCTGCCCTCGCCCAGCGAGAACGACTGGTCCGCCTTGATCTTGGCGAACAGCTCGTCCGCCAGGGACTGCGTCGGCTGCACCTTCCCCGCGTACACACCCGTCCCGCCGGTGTCGCCCGGGTACTGCACGAAGTTCACCTGGTCGAGCGGCAGGTCCTGCAGCGCCCGGCCCATCTGCACCATCGTCCCGACGTCGTTCAGACTCTGCGACAACTGCATGTTCGAGGCCGCCGCCCGCGCCAGCTTGTACAGAGTGGCGGGCGAGGTCAGGGTCTCGTTCGACTTGACGGTCCGCAGCAACGAGGACAGGAACACCTGCTGACTCGAGATCCGCCCGAGGTCCGACCCGTCACCGACTCCGTGCCGGGTCCGCAGGAACTCGAGCGCCTGCGACCCCTGCAGCGTCGTCGTCCCCGCCGGCAGGTCGAGTCCGGTGTAGCGGTCCTTGATCGGCGACGCGACGCACACGGGCACGCCGCCGATCGCGTTCGACATCTCGATCACGCCGTTGAACGACACCGCCGCGGAGTACTGCACGTCGAGCCCCGTCAGTCCCTGCACCGTCTGCACGACGCAGTTCAGGCCGCCCTCGCCCCAGGCGTCGTTGATCGGCTGCGCTGCCATCGCCGGCGTCGTGCCGGACCCGTCGGGCTTCTCGCAGGCGGGGATCGGCGTGACCAGGTCGCGCGGGATGCTCACCGCCGTCGCGTTCGTGTGGTCGGCTGACACGTGCAGCAGGATGTTGACGTCGTTGAGCGTCGCGTCCCGCTCCCCGTACTGGGTGCCCTGCGCGGGGTCGTTGTCGGTGCCGACGACGAGCATGTTGAAGCCGCCCTGGTACGCACTGAGGGACTCCCCCTCCGCTGCGACCGAGGGCTGCCCCTGGATCTGCACGCCGTCGCCGAGGTCGTCCGTGACCTGCTTCGCCGCGATCGCCGCCACCGAGAACGAACTCACCAGGGCGACGGCGACCACGCCGGACAGCACCTTGGCGACGGTCCCGAAGGGTCGGTGCCGTGGCAGTCGTCCGTGCCGAGCGATCCCGGATGCGCGGTTCAGGCGGTGGGATCGATCACGGACGTCTTCCACGGGCACTCCTGTCGTCGGCGGACACGATGACGGGGGCGGTCCTGCACGCCTCCGTCGGGTCCCGCGCGCGGTCCGGTCGGGTCACGCCGCGGGAACGGCAACCGGACAAGGCTGCCACAGGTCCGCCTGGCGGTTCCGTGTGGATCCCGGGAGCGTCGGGGGCAGCCCGGAGCGTCGGGGTCAGCCAGCGGCGACGGCGCAGGTCTTCTGCTTGGCCGTCTGCCCCGTCACGCCGGACATCTCCTGGGCGGTCGCCGACGAGGTCGGATCCGACGACGCCGGTGGGTCGGTGTCCGGACGGGAGGCCCCCGCCGGCTCGTCCGCGCCGGTCGCGCTGGTCGTGCCCTCGCCCGGGGAGTCGCTGGTCGCGTCCGTCGCACCGCGTCCGGTCGCGCCCGCGTCGAGCCGGAACGGACGGTCGCTACGGACGGCACGCATGAGCTTGCCGGCTGTCGCCCGGTCGGGGACGACCTTGCCCGGGAACGCCGGGTCGGTGACGCTGCCCGGGTACTGCACGAAGGTGACGCGGTCCAGGCCGATGCCGTCGAGTGCCCCGGCCATGTCCACCATCGTCGCCGGGCTCGCGAGCGAGGTCGACAGGGTGATGTTCCTCGACGCGGACCTGGCCAGGCCGTAGAGCTTCGTGGGGTCGCTGAGCGTGCCCTCGCTCTTGACCTTGCGCAGGAGCGACGACAGGAACTGCTGCAGGCTCGAGATCCGCGACAGGTCACTGCCGTCCCCGACGCCGTGTCGGTCCCGCAGGAACGCGAGCGCCGTCGCCCCGGACACCGTGTGCTCGCCGGCGGACAGCTTGAGTCCCGTGTACGGGTCGTCGACCGCGTCCGTGACACAGACCGGCACCCCACCCACGGCGTCCGACATCCGGATGACCCCGGCGAAGCTGACCTGCGCCGCGTAAGGAACGTCCATGCCCGACAGGTGCTCGATCGTCGAGACGACACAGTCCATCCCACCGCGGCCGTACGCCTGGTTGAGCGGGGTGTCGGTCACGGCGGGTGCGCTGCCGCACGCCGGCTGGTCGACGATGAGGTCTCGGGGGAAGCTCACCGCGACGGCCTGGGTGTGGTCGGCGGAGACGTGGAACAGGACGTTCGAGTCGTTGAGCGTGACCCCGCGGTCCCCGTAGGCCTGGCCCTGGGCCGGGTCGTTGTCGGCCCCGATCGCCAGCACGTTGAAGGCACCGTCGGTCGAGGCGCCGTCCCCGATGTCCACGGCACGCTGCTGGAAACCGTGCCCGACGTCGTAGGCGGCATAGGCGGAGAGCGACGTGGCACTCGCGACGGCCACCGCGGCCACGATCCCCACACCGGTCGCCAGGCGCCTCGCCCCGAGCGGACCACGCCCACGACCGTGGCGCGCCCCGCTCACGCGGTACCCCGGGCCGGAGACGACCGACGGCCGACGGCGTGCGTCGAGCAGGTCGTCGAACGCTCCTCCGGTCGCAGTGCCGGTGGACGTCGGGCCGGTGGACGTCGAGCCGCCCGACGACGGGCTGGACGGCGACGAACTGGTCGGCGACGGGCCGGACGGCGACGGACTGGACGGCGACGGACTGGACGGTGACGTGGCGCGGTCTCGGTACGGACCGTCGGGATCGGTCACGGGCGGACTCCCTCCGAGCGGCCTGCGGGCCGGCCACTCGCGGGGGGACGATACCCGAGACCGTGCGAGCGGCCCGGCAACCCGATCGGCTCGGCGTGCCCTGTTCGGGGGCCAGCGATCGGATCACCCCCTGCTCACGCCGACTCCGCCGATCGGAACCGGTCGGGCAGCGCGCTCAGGCAGGTGCCGAGCTGACGCACGAGCTGCCCGCACAGCACCAGGTCGTCCCGCTCGGCGGCGGCGCGGGCACGGTCGAGCAGCCGGAGCCGCTGTCGGCGATCGACGTCCGCGTCGATGCCGTTCGCCAGGGCCACGTCGTCCGTGTAGAAGACGTCGAGCACCGGACGCTGCGCCGCGAGCAGGTCCGCGCTGACCGAGGCCCCGGCCCGTCGCAGCAACCACGCCGCGATCTCGACGAAGGCCCCAGCTTCGGACAGGCAGTCGCGGGTCCAGGCGGGGTCGAAGGACTCGTCCGTGGCGCCCGTGGTGGCCGGGGGCTCGGCGAGCATGGCGCATCCGAGACGGATCCGTTCCTGCATCTGCTCGACCGACCACGGTGCGATGACGACGCCCACGTACCGCTGCACCGACACCAGGCGGAGCGCTTCGAGCGGCACGAGGGCTTCGCGGACAGGGGTGCGCGACACACGCATGTCGTCGGCCAGCGCTTCGAGCCGGAGCCGCTGCCCTCGTCGGTACTCGCCCCGGAGGATCCGCTCCAGCAGCCGGAGGAACACCGCGTCGCGCAGCAGGCTGCGCGGGACGCCCAGCCCGTCGCGCTCCCGCTGCCCGAGCACAGCGGACGCTGTCGTCTCCCCGAACCCCATGGCACCAGCGTCACGCATGGCACCCGCGGCGCCCCCGGTGGTCGACCGATCCGTGGACGCCCGCGCGTCGCGCTGCCCTGTGGAGGACCGGACACCCGTCGACCGCACGTCGCCCGGAGGGCCCCGCGATCACCCCGTCTCGCATCACTGCACTCCCGCTGTCGTGACCCCCGGCGGAGGTCGATGGAGTCAGCGTTGCAGGCCGGGACCCTCACTGCTAAACATTCGGTATTCCGGATGTCAGCGCTTCGCGTCTTCCTTCTTCACGATGACCGAGAGCGGCTGCGTGACGTCCTCCAGCCCCTTCCGCGCGGCGTCGACACCGAAGATCAGCGCCACGACCCCGCCGACGATCATGATGCCGGCACCGAGCAGGTAGCCCCAGAAGAGCGGCTCACGCGAGGACCCGTCGCCGATGAGCGCGCCGTAGATGAGCGGTGCGATCGCGCCGAAGATCTGGGCCAGCGCGAAGAAGTACGAGATCGCCTGCGACCGCAGCTCGAGCGGGAAGATCTCGCTCACGGTCAGGTAGGCGCTCGACGCCCCCGCCGAGGCGAAGAAGAACGAGATGCACCAGAAGACGACCTGCACGGTGGCGGTGATGGCGTCGGCCTGGAACAGGAACGCCGAGACAGCGAGCACCAGTCCGGAGATCAGGTAGGTGCTGAAGATCATCTGTCGACGGCCCCACGTGTCGAACAACCGCCCGAGCAGGATCGGCCCGAGCAGGTTGCCGATCGCGAACGGGAAGAAGTACACGGCGGTCTCCGAGGTCTTGAGCCCGAAGAAGTTCGTGAGCACGAGTGCGTACGTGAAGAAGATCGCGTTGTACAGGAACGCCTGCGTGATCATCATCGTGGCGCCGACCAGCGTGCGCGTCGGGTACTGCTGGAACAGCACCTTGACGATCGTGGTGAAGCGCACGTTGTCCATCGGGGTGACGGTCATCGCCTTGGAGTCGTCGACCTTCTCGAGCGGCTTGCCGGACTCCCGCTCGACCTCGGCCTCGATGCGCGAGACCGTGGCGTCGGCCTCTTCCTCGCGGCCGTGCGTCATGAGCCACCGCGGACTCTCGGGGATGTGCCGCCGCAGGAAGATGATCGCGATGCCGAGCACCGGGCCGAGGAAGAACCCGATCCGCCACCCGATGTTCTCCGCGAAGTGCGCGGTGTCGAGCAGGTAGATGTTCGCGAAGGCGCCGAGCGCGGCACCGCCCCAGTAGGTGCCGTTGATGGCGATGTCGACGTGCCCGCGGTACTTCGCCGGGATCAGCTCGTCGATCGCCGAGTTGATCGCGGCGTACTCGCCGCCGATGCCCAGGCCCGCGATGAAGCGGAACACGGCGAGGAACCAGTAGTCCTGCGCGAACCCCGCGATGCCCGAACCGATGAGGTAGATGGCCAGCGTCAGGATGAAGAGCTTGCGGCGCCCGAGCCGGTCGGACAACCGCCCGAAGACGACGGCACCGATGACCTGTCCGAACAGGTAGACCGTGCCGAGCGACGTCACCTGCTGCGTCGACAGGTTCAGGTCCGCCTGGAACCCGGCGTTCGAGACGATCTGGATCTCGAGCCCGTCCAGGATCCACGAGATGCCGAGTCCCACCACGACACTCCAGTGGAACCGCGTCCACGGCAGCCGGTCCATCCTCGCCGGCACCAGGCTCCTGACCTGTCCGTCCTGCAACCCGTTCGCGGTCGTCATCGCGTCCTGCTCCTCACCCGCCGGAGCTCCGACGCCCGGCACAGATGGAGAACGTACGCCCGGATCGCCGCGGTCGTTCCCGGGCGGAACGAGACGGGCCGGACACGGCGGCCGGTGGACCGGCGCGGAGCCGGATCCCCCTATCCAGATCCGGCTCCGTCGCCGGTGGCGGGCCGACGGCGTGCTGCTCGTCCGGTCGGACCCTGTCCAGCATCATCGCGGCTGCCAGGGCCAGAGACAAGTGTCACGGTGGAACGACACGGGACCGTGACCAGTACCGTGGCAGCGTGCCGATCCAGAGTCCGACCGACCGCATCCTGACGACCCACACCGGCTCGCTCCCCCGGACCCCCGAGCTCAGCGCGCTGCTGGTGGCCCGCGACCAGGGCAAGCCGTACGACCACGACGCCCTGCGCGAGGAGACGGCGGCGGTCCTGGCCCGCACGGTCGACGCGCAGCTCGACGCCGGAATCGACGTGGTGAACGACGGCGAGGTCCCGCGGGTCGGCTTCTCGACCTACATC
This sequence comes from Curtobacterium sp. Leaf183, assembly GCF_001424385.1. Taxonomy (GTDB): domain Bacteria; phylum Actinomycetota; class Actinomycetes; order Actinomycetales; family Microbacteriaceae; genus Curtobacterium. The sequence continues at coordinate 492,452 of NZ_LMPO01000001.1, forward strand.
CGCGAACGCCTGACCGGCTTCGGCGGTGTCGGGCACCGCAAGCCGACCCTGGACTCGCTGAAGTTCCCGGACTACGCGGCCTTCCAGGCGAAGCAAATCGACGAGGGCGCCGAGTTCGCCCGGGTCTGGGACACCCCGGTCGCGCAGGGGCTGCTGCAGTACGACCAGGAGCGGGCCGGCATCCGCGAGGACCTCGACGGCTTCGCGCGCGAACTCGACCGCAACGCCGCCGCGGGCCGCACCCCCGCCGGCACCTTCATCTCGGCAGCGACACCGGGCATCGTCGCCACGACGCTGCTCCTCGACGACGCCAACCCGCACTACGCCGACCACCGCGAGTACGTCTTCGCGCTCGCCGAGCAGCTCCGCGTCGAGTACGAGGAGATCGTCGCGCGCGGGCACGTGCTGCAGCTCGACGCCCCGGACCTGGCGATGGAGCGCGTGATCCACTTCGGCGACGCGAGCCTCGACGAGTTCCTGGCCGCGGTCGACCTGCACGTCGACGCGCTCAACCACGCGTTGCGGAACATCCCGAAGGAGCAGACCCGCCTGCACGTCTGCTACGGCAACTGGCAGGGCCCGCACCAGGACGACGTGCCGGTCGACGTGCTGCTGCCGCACCTGTACCGCGCCGAGGTCGGTGCCTTCAGCATCCCGTTCGGCAACCCCCGGCACGCACACGAGTTCCCGGCGTTCCGCGACCTGCCGCTGCCGGACGGCGCCGTGCTCGTCCCCGGAGTCATCGACGTGACGACGAACTACCTGGAGCACCCGCAGCTCGTCGCGAACCGCATCGTCGAAGCGGCCGAAGCAGTCGGCGACCCGACCCGCGTCGTGGCCGGCACCGACTGCGGGCTCGCGACGTTCGCGAGCTACGAGTTCGTCGCGACGGACGTCGCGTGGGCGAAGCTCCGCGCGCTCACCGAGGGCGCGGAGATCGCGAGCAAGCGCCTGTTCGGCTGACGCCGGCCTCTCGGCGAGACACCCGCGAGTGGTCGAGACGCCGCCGTCCTCGGCGGCGTCTCGACGGATCCGCGGTGTCCGGAGCAACGGACGGGAGGCCCGGTGCCAGCTGGCACCGATCCTCCCGTCCGCGCTGTCGGTGCGCAGGCGTAGCGTCGGAGACGTGACCCGACCAACCATCCGAACGGTCGGCGAGCTCCGCACCTCTGGTCACGTCCAGAAGACGGTCCGCGCCGAGATCCGCGACAACCTGCTGACCGCCCTGCGAGCGGGCACCGACCCCTGGCCCGGCCTGCACGGCTTCGAGACCACGGTGATCCCCCAGCTCGAACGAGCCCTGATCGCCGGCCACGACGTGGTCCTGCTCGGCGAACGCGGCCAGGGCAAGACCCGCCTGCTCCGCACCCTGCAGGGTCTGCTCGACGAGTGGACCCCCGTGATCGCCGGCTCCGAACTCGGCGAGCACCCCTTCGAGCCCATCACCACGGCCAGCATCCGGCGGGCGCAGGAACTCGGCGACGCGATGCCGGTCGAGTGGTGGCACCGCGACGGCCGCTACGTCGAGAAGCTCGCGACCCCGGACACCAGCGTCGCGGACCTGATCGGCGACGTCGACCCGATGAAGGTCGCCGAGGGGCGCAGCCTGGGTGACCCCGAGACCATCCACTTCGGGCTGATCCCCCGCGCGCACCGCGGCATCGTCGCGATCAACGAGCTCCCGGACCTGGCCGAACGCATCCAGGTCGCGATGCTCAACGTGATGGAAGAGCGTGACGTGCAGATCCGCGGCTACGTGCTGCGGCTGCCGCTCGACGTGCTCGTCGTGGCCAGCGCCAACCCCGAGGACTACACCAACCGCGGCCGGATCATCACGCCGCTCAAGGACCGCTTCGGCGCCGAGATCCGCACGCACTACCCGATCGAGCTCGAGGACGAGATCGCCGTCATCCGGCAAGAGGCACAGCTCACGGCGGACGTCCCGGACGCCCTGGTCGAGATCCTCGCCCGCTTCACCCGGGCACTGCGCGAGTCCAGCGCGGTCGACCAGCGCAGCGGCGTCAGCGCACGCTTCTCGATCGCCGGCGCCGAGACCGTCTCCGCCGCCGCCGTGCACCGTGCGGCGCGGCAGGGCGAGTCCGAAGCGGTCGCCCGGCCGATCGACCTCGAGACCGCGGTCGACGTCCTCGGCGGCAAGATCGAGTTCGAGTCCGGCGAAGAGGACCGGGCCGACGAGGTCCTCGAGCACCTGCTCCGCACCGCCACGGCCGAGACGGTCCGTTCCCGGCTCCGGGGGCTCGACCTCGCGCAGCTCATCGAGGCCCTCGACGGCGGCACGATGGTCACCACGGGCGAGCAGGTCTCCGCGCGGGCGTTCCTCGAGGGCCTGCCGTCGCTCGGCGAGTCCGACCTGTACGACCGGATCTGCGAACGACTCGGCGCCACGAACGACGGCGAGCGGGCCGGCGCGATCGAGCTCGCGCTCGAAGGGCTGTTCCTCGCGCGCAAGATCAGCAAGGAGTCCGGCGGGGGCGAAGCCGTCTATGGCTAGTCGGCAGAACCGACGCCTGTCGCGGGACACCCGCTACGGCCGCTACGCGGGCGGGCCGGACCCGCTCGCCCCGCCCGCCGACCTGTCCGAGGCGCTCGACGCCATCGGACAGGACGTCATGGCGGGGTACTCCCCCGAACGCGCGATGCGGGAGTTCCTGCGCCGCGGCGGTCGTGACCAGCGCGGACTCGACGACCTGGCGCGCCGGGTCGCCGAGAAGCGCCGTGAGCTCACGGCGAAGAACAACCTCGACGGCACCCTGCAGCAGGTCAAGCAGCTGCTCGACGAGGCTCTGCTCGCCGAACGCGGTCAGCTCGCGCGTGACACCGAGATCGAGGACGGCGACCGAGCCCTGGCCGAACTGCAGCTCGACAGCCTGCCCCCGTCGCCTGCCGCCGCGGTGAGCGAACTCGGCAGCTACGACTGGAAGAGCCCCACGGCGCGCCAGAAGTACGACGAGATCAAGGACCTGCTCGGCCGCGAGATGCTCGACCAGCGGTTCGCGGGGATGAAGCAGGCGCTCGAGAACGCCGATGACGACGACCGCGCCGACGTCCAGGCGATGATGCAGGACCTCAACCAGCTGCTCGAGGACCACCGCGCCGGCACCGACTCGCAGGAGCAGTTCGACGAGTTCATGGCCAAGCACGGCGAGTACTTCCCGTCGGACCCGAAGAACGTCGACGAGCTCCTCGACGACCTGGCCGCACGGTCGGCCGCCGCCCAGCGGATGCGCAACTCGATGACGCCCGAGCAGCGCGACGAGCTCGACGCCCTGGCGCAGCAGGCGTTCGGCTCCCCCGACCTGATGGGTGCGCTGTCCCAGCTCGACGGCAACCTCCGCGCGCTGCGCCCCGGTGAGGACTGGGGCGGTTCCGAGCGGATGGAGGGCGAGCAGGGGCTCGGGCTGGGCGACGGCACCGGCGTGTTCCAGGACATCGCGGACCTCGACTCCCTCGCCGAGCAACTGGCGCAGTCGGGTCCGGGGTCGGACATCGACGACCTCGACCTCGACTCCCTCGCCCGGCAGCTCGGCGCGGACGCGGCCGTCGACGCCCGCACCCTGCAGCAGCTCGAGAAGGCACTGCAGAACTCCGGCACGATGCGCCGCGGTGCCGACGGGCAGTTCAGGCTCACCCCGAAGGCGATGCGGCAGCTCGGCAAGAACCTGCTCAAGGACGTCGCGCAGAAGATGTCCGGCCGTCAGGGCGCGCGCGACCTGCGCCGGTCGGGTGCCGCGGGCGAGGCGTCCGGCGCGACACGTCAGTGGGCGTTCGGCGACACCGAGCCGTGGGACATCCCCCGGACGATCACGAACGCCGTGACCCGCACCGCCTCGACCGGCCGCACCGGCGCGGGCGTGCGGCTGACGATCGACGACGTCGAGGTGCAGGAGACCGAGGCCCGCACCCAGGCCGTGGTCGCGCTGCTCGTCGACACGTCGTTCTCGATGGCGATGGAGGACCGCTGGGTCCCCATGAAGCGCACGGCCCTGGCCCTGCACACGCTCATCTCCACCCGATTCCGCGGGGACGACCTGCAGCTCATCGCCTTCGGCCGCGAAGCCGAGGTGATGGACGTCGAACACCTCGTCGGGCTCGACGCGATGTGGGACAAGGGCACGAACCTGCACCACGCCCTGCTGCTGGCGAACCGGCACTTCCGCAAGCACCCGACGGCCCAGCCCGTGCTGCTCATCGTCACGGACGGCGAACCGACCTCGCACCTCGAGCCGAACGGGCAGGTGTTCTTCAGCTACCCGCCCGACCCGATGACCATCGCGCTGAGCGTCCGCGAGCTCGAGAACGCCCACCGGCTCGGCGCCCAGACGACGTTCTTCCGGCTCGGCGACGACCCGGGGCTCGCCCGGTTCATCGACGGCATGGCCCGGCGCGTGGACGGCACCGTCACCGCGCCCGAGAACGACGACCTCGGCGTCGCGGTGGTGGGCTCGTACCTCGGCTCGCGTCGCGGCGGCGGGCTGTTCCGCGACGACGACTGGGGCGGTTTCGGTGGTGCGTTCGGTCGATCCGGCTGACCCGGCCGGATGACGGACAGGAGGCCCGTGGCGGGACCGCCACGGGCCTCCTGTCCGTTCTGGACCGGCGTCAGAACAGCGGCCAGGGAACCGCCGAGCCGTACCCGGCCGGCGGCGGGAAGCTGCCGACGGCCGACAGGGCGGCGCAGCGCGCTTCGAGGTTGTCGATCTCGTCGACGGTCAGGTGCTCGGTGAGCGCCTCGCCCAGGTCACCGTGGAGTGCCGCGGTGACGCGGTCGATGCCGGCGAGCTCGTCCTCGGTGAGCGCCTCGCCGACCCAGCCCCACAGCACCGTGCGGAGCTTGTGTTCGACGTGGAAGGTGAGACCGTGGTCGACGCCGTACCGGTGGCCGTCGGGCATGGCCAGCACGTGGCCGCCCTTGCGGTCGGCGTTGTTGACGACGACGTCGAAGACCGCCATCCGCCGGAGGGCTGCCGTGTCCTCGTGCACCAGGGTGACGGGTCGGTCGTGTTCGTCGATCGCCTCGAGGACGGTCTTGACGCCGGGCTGCTCCGCCTGGTCGGCGGGGACGACGTCGACGGCGTCCTGATCGGGATCGACGTCCTGCCAGCGCTGCACCATGCCGCGTCCGAGCGGTCCGTCGCCCAACCAGGTGGGCGGGACGACGTGCCAGCCGAACGCCTCGGAGACCAGGAACGCCGAGACCTCGCGGCCGGCGAGGGTGCCGTCCGGGAAGTCCCACAGCGGCTTCTCGCCGGCGACGGGCTTGTAGACGACCTCGTTGCCGTCGAGCTCGGCCAGGAAGGTGGCGTTCGAGGCCTCACGGATGCGCGCGACGAGCTCCATGCCGCTCGTGTCTGCGGCTCCGCTCATGCCAGTCCGGGTGGTCGCCCGGCGGCCACCACCTCGCGCGTGCGTTCAACGAAGGCCCGGGCGGTACCGACAGGGATCTTCACCTGCAGCAGCTCGGCCGGTTCCGGGATCTCCACGACGGCCTCGACCTCGCCGTCGGTGTCGGTCTCCTCGGCCACGATCTCGACCTCGTCGTCGATCGGGTACGCCTCGATGACGACCTGTGCGGTCGCCGGGTCGAAGCCCAGGCTGAGGGCTCCCGCGCGGAACTCGGGTTCGACGGGCTGGTCGAGCGGGTCGACGTCGTACAGCTCACGCGGCACCGTCGGGGGGACGCTGAACCGGTTGTCCTCGACCGTCGCGACCTCGTCGAGCAGTTCGTCGAGCTTCTCCGCCAGCACGGCGGACTGTTCCTTCTCGAGCGCGACGCTCACGACGCGGCGGCCGTCACGGGCCTGCAGGTAGAAGGACCGCTCGCCCGGGTTCCCGATGGTGCCGACGACGAGACGGTCCGGCCAGTCGAAGCCGTGGACGATGGTGGGCATACCCGCATTGTAGGAGCGGGCGGCTGCGTCCGTTCAGGGTCTGGGGTCCCGCTCAGGGTTGCGGTGCGTCGTCCGGCTCGGCGTCGCTGCCGTCGTCGGGCACCGGGTTGCCGGCGCCGCCGCCGACGGCCGCGTCACCGGTCGGGGCCGGGGCCTTCGCGAGCCAGGACAGGTCGCCGGACTCGGTGTTCGTGGACACCACCTCGGGACGGTGCTCGCCGTAGCGCACGACGGACACCGACGCCGGACCGACCGTGATCCGCTGGAACAGGTCGAGGTGCATGCCGAGGGCGTCGGCCAGGACCGCCTTGATGATGTCGCCGTGGCTCACCGCGACCCAGACCGCGTTCGCGCCGTGTTCGGCCTCGATCTGCGCGTCGATCCTGCGGATGGCCGCGACGGCCCGTGACTGCATCGTCTGCATCGACTCGCCGCCCGGGAACACCACCGCGCTCGGGTTCGACTGCACCACGCGCCAGAGCGGCTCCTTCGCCAGGTCGCTGAGCTTCCGGTTCTGCCAGTCGCCGTAGTCGGCCTCGGTGATCGCCCGTTCGATCCGCTGCTCGGGCTCACCCGGCTGGAACGCGGTGATCGCGCGCGCCGTCTGCCGGCAGCGCTCGAGCGGACTCGACACCACCGCGACCAGCGGCACCTCGGCGATGCGTTCCGCCGTCCGTGCTGCCTGCTGCTTGCCGACGCTGTCGAGGGCGACACCGGCGGTGCGGCCCGCCAGCAGCCCCGTCGCGTTCGCGGTGGTGCGTCCGTGCCGGACGAGGAGGACGGTCGCCATGGGTCGATCCTATTCACGCGCGGCCACCACGGATTCGTCGGGCGCCCAGGCCGGTCTGCATACTGGAGGTGATGGATGCCGTGTTCCGCTTGTTCCGCCGCTACCCCTCGGCGGGTCGGTTCCTCGTCGTCGGCGGCATCGGCTTCCTCATCACGATGGTCATCAACTACGGGTTGAAGCTGTTCGTGATCCCCCAGCACCCCGTGACCGCGCTGATCGTGGGCACCGTCGTCGCGACGGTCGTCTCCTACTGGCTCAACAAGAAGTGGTCCTTCGGCGACCGCGGCGGTCGGCACACCGGGCTCGAGATGCTGTACTTCGTGATCGTCAGCGCGATCGGGATCGGCCTGAACTCCGCGCCGCTGTGGCTCTCGCGCTACGCCTTCGGCCTCGAGGTCCCGAACGTCACCCTGGCCACGCAGGAGATCGCGGACTTCGTCAGCGGCCCGGTGATCGGCACGATGATCGCGATGGTCTTCCGCTACTGGGCGATGAGTCGCTGGGTGTTCGTCCGCCGCGCCGAGGCCTGAGCCGGTGACCGACGAGCCGGCACTCGTCCCCGAGCTGCTGGTGACCGATCTCGACGTCAGCCTGCGGTTCTGGGTCGACCGGTGCGGGTTCACGATCCGGTACGCCCGTCCGGACGAGCGCTTCGCGTACCTCGTGCTCGGGTCCGCGCACCTGATGCTCGAGCAGGCAGGGGTCGGACGGAACTGGGTCGCCGGACCGCTCGACCCGCCGCTCGGGCGGGGCGTGAACCTGCAGATCGCTGTGCCCGACAGCGACAGCGTGGCGGAGGCGCTGCGGCAGGCCGATGTCCCGCTCTTCATGGCGCCGGAGACGAAGTGGTACCCGACGGGCGACACCGAGGTCGGCGTCCGACAGTTCCTGGTGGCCGATCCGGACGGGTACCTCATCCGGTTCCAGTCACGGGTTGCTCACTGACCGCCCTGATCCGGCAGGATGGACGGGTGCTGGTCTCGATCGTCTACATGAGCCGCGCGGTCGCCGACTTCGACGACGCCGCGATGGCCGAACTCCTGCACGGGTCGCGGCTCCGCAACGAAGCGCTGGGCGTGTCCGGGCTGCTCGTGGCGAAGGGCGGCCGGTTCATGCAGCTGCTCGAGGGTCCCGCATGGAGCGTCGACGACCGGTACGCCGCGATCGCCCGTGACCCGAAGCACACCGACCTGACCTCGCTCATCCGCGAGGAGATCCCGGAGCGGCGCTTCGACGGGTGGTCGATGGCCTTCCACAGCCTGGACGACCACGACCTGGCGTCCGAGGACGGCTTCAGTCCGTTCCTGCGCGGTGGGATGGACTTCCCGCCGTCGTTCGACCGCACCAGCGCGGCGTGGCTGCTCCGGTGGTTCCGCGACCGTGAACTCCGCGACGTCTGAGCACACAGCTCAGGCGATGAAGGTCTCCTCGACGACGCGGAGCAGTCGTCGGCGGTGGGTCCGCTCGGCGACCCCGTGCACCAGCACCTGCCACATCGTCGACACCGCGGGCAGCAGGTCCGCTCGTCCCGACCGCACGTTCGACACGAGCTGCACACCGGTGAAGTACGGCACGAGCGTCGCGCCGAGTGCCTCCGGTGCCACGTCGGAGCGCACCTCGCCGCTCGCGACCGCGAGTCGGAAGACGTCGACCACGCCGGCGATCCACTGCTCGTAGAAGCTCGCCGTCTGCTGCGCCAGGACACCGTGCTCGAGCGAGATGCGGATGCCTGCCCGGACGACCACGTCGGTCATCAGCAGGTCGGCGACCCCTCGCGACGCGCGGATCAGCGTGACGAGTGGCGAGGGGTCGACGGACTGCAGCGCATGGAAGGTCCGGGCGTTCTGCTCGTCGATGACGGCGAGCGCCAGCGCGTGCTTGGTCGGGAACCACCGGTGCAGGGTCCCCTGGGAGACCCCGGCCGCACGAGCGATCCCGGCGATGCTCGCCGTGGCGTATCCGTCGCGGTCGAACGCGACCGCGGCCGCCTCGACGAGCAGTGCGCGCCGGCCCTGGTCTGGCTGCATCCGACCGGTCAGGCCTGGTCGGCGCGGAGGAAGTCGGCGATCGGGGTGCTGCCGCTGTTGAAGCGGTAGGTGCTGCCCGCGGTGCCGCTCGACTCGAGCACGTCGGCGACCACGTGCGCGACGTCCGCACGGGAGACCTTCGCTCCCTTGCCATCCCAGTCGACCGCGCCGGTGGGCTCGTCGTCCGTCAGGGTGCTCGGTGCGACGATCGTCCACTCGAGGCCGGAGTCACGGACCACCGCGTCGGCGATCATCTTCGACTGGGCGTAGGCAAAGAAGTCGTCGTCCTGCGGCACCCCGTGGTCGAGCTCGGAGCCGGACCAGGAGACCATCACGTAGCGCTCGACGCCGGCGCGAGCGGTGGCCTGCACCGACAGCACGGCCGCGTCGCGGTCGATCGCCCAGGTGCGGTCGACCGATCCCCCGCCGGCGCCCGCGGACCACAGGACCGCGTCCTTGCCACGGACCAGGTCCTCGAAGCCCGACAGCGTCAGCTGCTGGATGTCGGCGACGGTCGCCTCGCCGCCGTGCTGGGCGATCTCGTCGGCCTGTTCGGGCTTGCGGATGACGGACGTGACGGTGTGACCGCGCTCGCTGAGGATGCGCGTCGCGAGGAGTGCGACCTTGCCGTGGCCGCCGAAGATGATGATGTCGCTCATTGCAACGACGCTACGCGGGGCGCCTCAACAGTCGGTGACCGGAGTTCCGCTCGATGCTCGATCCGTTGTTGCTTCGAATTCGCAGCAGTGATACGGTTCTGCCCAGTGCTTCGAACTCGAAGCACTGGGCAGAGGAGAGAACCATGCAGGCAGTGCAGTTCCACGAAGTCGGCGGACCCGAGGTCCTCCACCTGGTCGACATCGACCGGCCCACCCCCGGCACCGGCCAGGTGCGCATCCGTGTCGCCGCATCGGCCTACAACGCCGCGGACGGCGGCATGCGCGGCGGGTTCCTGCCGATCCCCGTCCAGCTTCCGCACGTCCCCGGGTACGACGTGTCCGGCACGGTGGACGCGCTCGGCGACGGGGTCGACGGACTGTCGATCGGCGACGCGGCGATCGGCTTCCTGCCGATGGAGCTCGACGGCGGCGCAGCTGAGTACGTCGTCGCCCCCGCCGCGTCGCTCGTCCCCGCGCCGACGAGCATCCCCCTGACGGACGCCGCGGCCCTGCCCTCGGTGGCGCTCACCGCGTGGCAGGCACTGTTCGACGACGGGCACCTCACGGCGGGTCAGCGCGTGCTGGTCGTCGGGGCCGGCGGGGTCGTCGGCGGGTACGCGATCCAGCTCGCCAAGCGCGCCGGGGTCACCGTCGTCGCGACGGCCAGCCCCCGCAGCGTCGCTGCCGTCCGTGCCGCCGGCGCCGACCAGGTGATCGACCACACCACGACCGAACCGCTCGACGCCCTCGACGGTCAGGTCGACGTGCTGCTCAACCTCGCGCCGATCGACCCCGAGCAGTTCGCTGCCGACGTGGCCGCCGTCCGCGACGGTGGCACGGTCGTCAGCACGACCGCGTTCATGGCCACACCCGGTGACGAGGAGCGCGGCGTCGCGGCGACGACGGTGTTCGTCCGGCCGGACCGCGAGCGGCTGGCGGAACTGGTGTCCCTCGTCGACGCCGGGCAGCTGACCGTCCAGGTCGACCGGCGCATCCCGCTGGCCGAGCTGCCGGCGCTGCACGCCGAAGCCGAGGCCGGCCGGGTCGCCGGCAAGGTCATCGTGCTGCCCTGACCGGGCCGGTGCCCGTCCCGATCGGCACCGTGGCGGAGGGTGTGGGATTCGAACCCACGAGACATCGCTGCCCACCTGTTTTCAAGACAGGCTCCATCGGCCACTCGGACAACCCTCCAGGTGACACGGCCACGTGGCGAGACGTGACCGCGTCCCGGAAAGTGTACCGGGCCTCCACACCGGGCAGGGCGACCACCCGGGGGACGCGACGGAGGACTACCGGGGCAGCGTGTCGAGCGCGGCCGCCAGGCCGTCGTCCGTGACCCCGCCCGTGATCTCGCTCGCGGCGTCGACCACGTCGGACGGCGCCTGCCCCATCGCGACGCCGCGGCCGGACGTCGATGCCCACCGCAGCATGTCGATGTCGTTGCGGCCGTCACCCGCTGCGAACACCCGCGATCGCGGGATGTCGAACCACTCGCGCACGCGCTCCATCGCCGTGGCCTTGGTGACGCCCTCGGGAGCGATGTCGAGCCATGCGGTCCAGCCGACGTTGTACGACACCTTGTGCAGGCCCATGCGGTCGACGATCTGCAGGAACTCCTCGAGGCCGTGCTCCGGGGAGATCACCACGACGCGGGTCGCCTGCACGCCGAGCAGCTGCTCGAACGGCACGTGTGAGCCGTGCTTCGTCATGGCGTCGTCCGGGAACTCCCCGGACAGCAGGTAGGCGCCGTCGGGCGACTCGACACCGTAGGCGGCGTTCGACAGCGCGCCGCGGATGGTCTGCAGCACGTCGGTCGGGTCGAAGGTCTCGACGTGCACGCGCACGTACCCGTTGATGGCTGTCGGAGCGGTGGAGCGTCGCAGGGTGACGGCCCCGTTCGCGCAGACGAGGTACTCGGGCTGCAGGCCGATCTTGTCGAGCACGGGGACGGTCATCCCTTCGCTGCGACCCGTGGAGAGCATGACCTCGTGCCCCGCGGCCGCCGCGGCGTGGATCGCGTCGACGGTGGCCTGCGTGACGACGCCGTCCTCACGCATGACGGTGCCGTCGATGTCGAGCGCGACGAGCCAGCGCTTCACGCGGGTCGTGGCGGCGGTGCCGTGTGCGTCGTTCATCGGGGTTCGATCACCTCGACGCCGCCCAGGAAGGGCCGCAGCACCTCGGGCACCACGACCGACCCGTCGGCCTGCTGGTGGGTCTCGAGGATCGCGACGAGCCAGCGGGTGGTCGCGAGCGTGCCGTTGAGCGTGGCGACCGGGGCCGTCTTGCCGCTCTCGGTGCGGTAGCGGATGTCCAGGCGCCGGGCCTGGAACGTGGTGCAGTTCGACGTCGAGGTCAGCTCGCGGAACGTGCCCTGGGTCGGGACCCAGGCCTCGAGGTCGTACTTGCGCGCCGCGCTCGTGCCGAGGTCGCCCGCGGCGGTCTCGATCACGCGGTAGTGCAGCCCGAGGTCCTGCAGCATCGACTCCTGGTACGCCATGAGCCGCTGGTGTTCGGCGTCGGCCAGGTCCGGGTGCACGTACGAGAACATCTCGAGCTTGTTGAACTGGTGCACGCGGAGGATGCCGCGGTTGTCCTTGCCCGCCGAGCCGGCCTCGCGCCGGTAGCAGGTCGACCAGCCGGCGTACCGCAGTGCCGGGTCGTCGGCCGGGAACGACAGGATCTCGTCGGCGTGGTAGCCGGCCAGGGCGACCTCGCTGGTGCCGGTCAGGTACAGGTCGTCGGCCTCGAGTCGGTAGACCTCGGCCGCGTGCTCCCCGAGGAAGCCCGTGCCCGCCATCGTCTCGGGGCGCACGAGCGTCGGCGTGATCAGCGGCGTGAACCCGTGCTGCACGGCGCGGTCGAGCCCGAGCGACATGAGCGCGATCTCGAGCCGGGCTCCGAGGCCCTTGAGGAAGTAGAAGCGCGAGCCGGACACCTTCACCCCGCGCGGGATGTCGATGATGTCGAGCAGCTCACCGAGGTCGGCGTGGTCGCGCGGCGCGAAGTCGAACGACGGCTTCGTGCCGACCGTCTTGAGCGTGACGAAGTCGTCCTCGCCGCCCGCTGGCACACCCGGCAGGACGGTGTTCGGGATCGCGCGGACGACCTGGTTGAACGTGTCCTCGGCCGCGGAGACGGTTGCCTGCGCGTCCTTCACCTGGGCGGCGAGCGCCTGGGCCTGCTGCACGAGCGCGGCCTTCTCGTCCTTCGGCGCCTTGGCCACGGTCTTGCCGAAGGCGTTCTGCTCAGCACGCAGGGCCTCGAACGACGAGATCGCGCTGCGGCGCGCGGCGTCCGCCGCGACGGCCCGGTCGACGACCTCGACGGAGGCGCCGCGCGCAGCCTGTGAGGCCTTGATGACATCGGGATCGTCGCGCAGCAGCTGTGGGTCAATCACCGTTTCATCCTAGCCAGAGCCAGGTGACCAGCAGATGGACGGGAGGCCCGGTGCGGGCGCCGCCACGATCCTCCCGTCCGGCCGTGGCCGGGTCCCGCCCCGGTGCGCGCTCCCCAGCCGCCGTCGGTACGGTCGAGGGCATGTCATCGCCCTCGGAGACCGCGCCCGCGCAGCCGGACGCCCTCGCCTCAGAGCAGCACACCGCCGCCGTCGTCTACAACCCCGTCAAGGTGGACCTCCCCACCCTCAAGCGGACGGTCGAGCGGTACCAGCGCGAAGCCGGCTGGAACGAGACCCTGTGGTTCGAGACGTCGGAAGCGGACCCGGGCGGCGGGATGGCACGCGAGGCCATCGCGGCCGGGGTCGACGTCGTCGCCGCTGCCGGCGGTGACGGCACCGTCCGCGCGGTCGCCGAGGTCGTGTGGGAGTCGGACGCGGCACTCGCGCTGCTGCCGAGCGGCACGGGCAACCTGCTCGCCCGGAACATCCCGTCCCCGATCGACGACATGGCGGCCAGCGTCCACACGATCTTCCGCGGTGAGGACCGACCCATCGACATCGGCACGGTCGGCGTCGAGCGCGAGGACGGGTCGCGCGAGCAGTTCGGCTTCCTGGTGATGGCCGGTCTCGGGCTGGACGCCCGCATGCTCGCGAACACGAAGCCCGAGCTGAAGAAGAAGGTCGGGTGGCTCGCCTACGTGGACTCGCTGATCCGGTCCCTCCGCGATGCCGACGCCTTCGAGTTCCGGTACCGCCTGGACGGCGAGGGCAACCGCTCGGTGCGCGCGCACTCGCTCATCGTCGGCAACTGCGGCACGCTGCAGGCCGGCGCGACGCTGCTGCCCGACGCCGAGATCGACGACGGCGTGTTCGACGTGGTCGTGATGCGTCCGCGAGGGTTCTTCGGGTGGGTCCGGATCGCCGCGCGCATGCTCTGGGAGAACGCGATCCTGCGGTCCGTCCGCCGATCTGCCCTCGGACACACCGCGATCGGCAAGCGCATCACCACGCTCGCCCGCGAGGAGCGTCCGCTGCGGTACCTGCGCGGCGAGGAGTTCACGGCGCGGCTCGAACAGCCCGACGAGTTCGAGATCGACGGGGACCCGGTGGGCAAGATCACGGCGTTCAAGGCGCAGATCCACGGGGGCGCCCTGCGGGTGCGGGTCGCGGGGCCGCGCGACCAGACTCGGGCCACGCGGCAGGTCCGGGCGCACCGCCACTGAGGCGGGCTGGCGGGCGGGCAGGCCGGGCCGGCGCACGGTGCGAGGTTCCCACTCGGTGCGAGGTTGACGGGCCCGTGCAGGGCAACAAGCTCGCACGGGGCGGTCAAAGTTGCACCCGGGCGCAACCGCGCACCGTGCGGGGCGGGCGCGCGGGCCGAGCGGGCCGTGCGGACCGGGCTACGCCCCCGGCTCGCCGGCGACGATCGCACGCAGCCAGTCCCGCGCCTCGACGAACGCCTCGTCCGAGTAGCGCAGCGGCACCTCGGACTCCAGCCGGTCGGCGCGCGGGTACGACCCGAGGAACGTCACGCGCGGGCTGAACCGCCGCAAGCCGAGCAGCGCGTCGGCGACCCGCTCGTCGAGCACGTGCCCGTCCAGGTCGATGACGAACCGGTAGCGACCGAGCTCGTCGCCGATCGGCCGCGAGGACAGCAGCCCCATGTTGATGCCCCGGGTCGCGAACTGCTCGAGCATGTCGACCAGGGCCCCCGGGTGGTCGGCGGGCAGCTCGACGATGACGCTGGTCTTGTCCGATCCGGTGCGCTCGGGGATCGCCAGGGTCTTCGAGACGAGCACGAACCGGGTGACGGCACTGGCGTTGTCACCGATGGAGTCGGCCAGCACCGCCAGGTCGTAGTGGTCGGTGATGCCGGGGGGCGCCACGGCGGCGTCGGCGGTCGGCTGGTCGTCGAGCAGCGCGGCCGCGGCGGCGACGTTCGACGACGCGGGGATGTGGCCGTGGCCGCGCACGTTCGCCTCGAGCCAGTGGTGCGTCTGGGCATAGGCCACCGGGTGCGCGTTCACGGTCCGCACGTCGGCGAGCGCGGTGCCGGGCCGGGCGACGAGCACGAAGTCGACGGGGACCAGGTACTCCCCCACGATGCGCACGCCGGGGATGCGCGCGAGGGCATCCTGCGTCGCGCTGACCCCGCCGTCGACGCTGTTCTCGATCGCGATGACGGCCCCGACGGACCGGCCGGACATGACGTCGTCCAGGGCCTCGCCGACGTTGTTCACACTGCGCCAGGGCTTGCCGGCCGCCGCGTCGACGAGCTTGAGGGCCGCCTCGGTGAAGGTGCCGGCGGGTCCGAGGTAGCTGTACGTGTCGGGCTCGACGTCGGGCTGGCTCATGCGGCCGAGCCTATTGCAAGCACCAACAGCCCCCGGCGCCGCCGCCACAGCGGGGCTGAAGCACCCGGCGCCGACACCATCCCGGCGCTCAGTCCGTCGCCGTCCCCGTCAGCCGCGCCTCGCAGATCGCGGTGTCGTCCTCGTCCCGCGGGTAGGTCACCGCCGCGAAGCGTCCCTCGGGATCGAGCCGTGCCAGCAGCGAGCGGGTGATGCCGTCGAGGGCCTCGACCTGGTCGTCGGTCAGCGCGTCGATCACGAACTGCCGTGCCGTGCGGACGTGGTCCGGGGCCGCGTCGACGATGGTCGCGTAGCCGGCGTCGGTGAGCCGCACGTCGGTGGCACGTCGGTCGTCCGCCGAGGGGCACCGCGACACCAGCCCGCGCTTCTCGAGCCGGGAGACCACGTGCGACAACCGGGGCAGCGAGGCGTTCGTCGCCGAGGCCAGGGCCGACATCCGCAGCGTGCGCCCCTCGGTCTCGGACAGCATCGCGACGACCATGTAGTCGAAGTGCGTCAGGTCGGCGTCACGCTGCAGCTGCTGGTCGAGCGCCGCCGGCAGCAGCTCCATGACGGCGACGAGCTTCATCCAGGCGCGCAGTTGTCCGCGCGTCAGCCAGGGCACCTCGTCGGTCATGACCCCATCCTACGAAATGGTTGTCGTTTCAACCACCCTGGGAGTCGAGCTCCGCCGCGCGGTCACCCAGCCCACGACGAGCACGGCAACGACGACGACCAGCAGCGCGCCCTCGACCAGGAGCAGCCGGGTCGTGTAGTCGAACGGCACCACGGTCGGGTTCTTCGCCCCGTGCGCCTTCGCCGCGATCTCGGGAAGCACCACGAGCGCGAGCACGCTGCCGAGCACGACCGCGGTCTGCACCACGACGAGCACCCACGTCCGGAGTGCCCGTCCGGCGCGTCGGAGACCGAGCCCGACGAGCACCACGAACGGGGACAGGATCGCGTCGTGCAGGACCACCGCGGCGATCAGCCAGGTCGCGAGTCCGCCGATCCGGTTCGGCCGGACGGTCTCGACCATCGTGTACGCACCGAACGCCAGCACGAGCACACCGAGGACGACGAGCACGATCCGTGTGGCCCTCATGACCGCACCTCGATCCGCTCGATCCACTTGGTCTGCAGCACGCCGGGTCGTCCGGGGGCGATGATCCGCGCCGGGAACCCGTGGTCCAGGTCGAGCGTCGAGCCGTTGAGCTCGAGCGCGACCAGGGTCGTCGGGTCCGAGGCGTACTCGGGCCCCATGTCCATGATCCGGTAGCCGCCGTGGCGCTCGAGGCTGGTCACCCGGACGCTCGACCCCGGGTCCGCCTGCACCGCGGCCAGCAGGTCGCGCATCCGCACTCCCTTCCACGTCGCCATCTGACTCCACCCCTCGACGCACGAGATCGGCAGCTCGACCTGAGCCATCCCCAGCGCGACGAGCTCGGCGCGCGAGAACGTCCGCGTCACCGCAGGCCCCGCGACCGTGAGCGTCCAGTCGGCCGCCGTCGCCGTCGCCAGCACCCCGGCGGCACGCGCCGTCCGGTTCACCGGCAAGGCGTTCGGCCCGATGTGGCGCCGGCGCGGTGCGAAGACGTTGAACGGCTCACCGAGCTCGGACGACTGCCCCACGGTCAGGACGACGACACCGGCCGTCGCGGCCGCGACACCGGCGAAGAAGCCGCGGCGCGCGATGCGCTCGCGCCGGACCGGACGGGAGGCTCGGGGCGACTCCGCCCCGTCGGTCGCGCTGGCAGCGGGGGAACCGTCCGCCCAGCGCATCACGCGACCCGTGATCCCCCGCGGGTAGGTGGCGGACCCGCCCCGGGCCTCCGCGGCGTACTCGGGCAGCTCGCTGCCCACCGCACCGTCGTACACGAACCGGCCCTCGGCGTCGTAGGCGTCCCGCTTCCGCCAGTAGCGGGCGATGATCCGCAGCTTCGCGGCGATGTGGATGGCGAGCGAGCCGATGAGCACGTACGACAGCGCGTAGTGGACCTGGCGGAACGGGAACGGCCACGGGTACCACTGGTAGGTGTTCACGAGCCCGGTGCCGACCTGCACGACGGCCGCGGAGACGAAGACCGCGATCGACACGCGCTCGAGCAGGTGCAGCACGCCGCGCACCGGCGGGTCCTGCGCGAGCGCGGGCATCACCGTGTTGAGCTTGGCGAACAGCAGCGGGATGATCGCGATCCCCGCGGTGATGTGGAGCCCCTGCGTGAACTGGTAGAGCTGCGTCGGCCGCGTGGGGAACCGCATCCAGGGCAGCGGGTCCTGCAGGAAGTGGCTGTAGACGCCGGTGCCGAAGCAGATCAGGAACGCGATGCCGAGCAGCCGGCCGAGCACGACCGCGGTCCGGGCGTTGCGGTTCGGGGACGCCATCGCGGACCGGGCGTCGTGCAGTGAGCGACGCACGATCGTCGGTAGCCTCGACGCACCATGCGACTGCGACTCGGCCATCCCCTGTCCACCGTGATCGCCGTCGTCGGCGTGCTGGCCCTGGCGGGCGTCATCGCCGTCGGCATCACGCATCTGGGGTTCCTCCGGTCCGGTCATCGAACACCATTCGTCACGTGGACCCTGATCGCTTGGGCGGTGTTCGTCATCGCGGTCCTGGCGCTGCGGTCCGTCCCGGCACGACTGGTGACCATCATCGTCCTCGGCGGGGCGCTCGTGGTGGGACTCGCCGCACTCGTCGGCCCGCCGAACACGAGCACGGACTCCGCGCGGTACGCCTGGGACGGCATCGTGCAGAACGCCGGGGTCTCGCCGTACGCGCACACGCCGCAGTCCGAGGTCCTGGCACACCTGCGCCCGGACTGGCTGTTCCCGGACAAGGTGAACGGCACGTGCGACAACCTGAAGCCGCGGCTGCACGGGCTCGGCGACGGGGCGGACGGGCACTGCGTCGCGATCAACCGCGTGGACGTGCCGACGATCTACCCGCCGCTCGCCGAGATGTGGTTCGCACTCGTGCGGCTGGTCGTGCCGACGTCCGCGCAGTACATGCCGTTCCAGGTGGCGGGCCTGCTCGTCTCCCTCGGGGTGACCGTCGGGCTGCTCGTCGTCCTGCGCCGCCTCGGTCGCCCGGCGTGGTGGGCGGCACTGTGGGCCTGGTCGCCGCTCGTCGCGTCCGAGGCCGTGACCAACTCGCACGTCGACGTGCTGGGAGCCGCGCTGGCCACGGCGGGCGCGGTGCTCGTGGCGTTCGGCCGGCCGATCTGGGGCGGGATCGCGCTCGGGGCCGCGACCGCCGCCAAGCTCATCCCGGCGATCGTCTACCCACCGCTGCTCGGGCGGTGGCGGCACTGGTGGGCGATCCCGGTCGGCATCGCCGTGTTCGGGCTGCTCTACGTGCCCTACGTCGTCACGACGGGCGCGAAGGTGCTCGGGTACCTGCCGGGCTACTTGACCGAGGAGGGCTACGAGGACGGCTCCCGCTTCGCGCTCGTGTCGCTGGTGACGGAGGGCGACGCCGGCACCGTGCTCGTCGGGCTGCTCGTGCTGGCCGCGGCCGTGGTCGCGTGGCGGCTCTCGGACCCTGCACGCCCGTGGTCCGGCGAGGTCCTGATGATCGGCGTGACCTTCCTGGCCGTCACCCCGCGCTACCCCTGGTACGCGCTCCTGCTCATCCCGTTCGTGGTGCTGTCCGGCCGGTGGGAGTGGCTGTCGATCGCGCTCGCCATCGCCCTGCGCGGCGTGTGGCCCTCGGTCGACGCGTACCGGTGGTGGCTCGGCGCGGCGGTCCTCGTGATCGTCGTCGTCACGCTCGTCCGGACCGACCGCGACGACTGGCTCCGGTGGCGGGACCGACTCGTGCCGTCCCGCATGCGCCGTCCGCGACCGGCACCGATGTCGCGCGACGTATCATCGCAGCCATGACCGCCGTCGCACTCCCGGCCACCGGGCTGCTCCGTCGGGTCCGAGCCGAGTCCGCCGTCCCGCCCCGACCGGACGGCGACACCGGGCTCGTCGACCGCTTCGGCCGTCGCGCGGTGGACCTGCGCGTGTCGCTGACCGAGCGCTGCAACCTCCGCTGCACGTACTGCATGCCGGCCGAGGGGCTGCCCGTCATCCCCACCGATGCGCTGATGACCGCGGCCGAGATCGAACGCCTCGTGCGGCTCGGCTCGGAGCACCTCGGCATCCGCAAGGTCCGGTTCACGGGCGGTGAGCCGCTGCTGCGCGCCGACCTGGTCGACGTCATCACGCGCTGCGCCGCACTGCCCGTCGAGCTCTCCCTCACCACGAACGCGATCGGGCTCGCCGCTCGCGCCCAGGCTCTGCATGACGCCGGGCTCACGCGCGTCAACGTGTCGCTCGACACCGTCGACCCGGACGTGTTCGCCACGGTGACCCGCCGGCCGTTCCTGGCGCGGGTCCTCGACGGCATCGCCGCGGCGGCGGACGCCGGGCTCGGGGTGAAGGTCAACGCGGTCCTGCTGCGGGGCGTGAACGACCACCTGGCGGTCGACCTGCTGACGTGGTGCCTCGAGCGCGGCCATGAGCTGCGGTTCATCGAGCAGATGCCGCTCGACCCCGGACACGCCTGGGACGGCACGTCCATGGTGACCGCTGCCGAGACCCGCGCGATGCTCGGCGAGCACCACGTCCTGACCCCCGACGACGCGCCCCGCGACGGCGCACCGGCCGAGCGCTTCCGGGTGGCGTCCCGCGCGACCGGCGAGGAGCTGGGCACGGTCGGCGTCATCGCCAGCGTGACCGAGTCGTTCTGCGCCGACTGCACCCGCACCCGCCTGACCGCCGAGGGACACGTCCGCAGCTGCCTGTTCTCGGACGAGGAGTCGGACCTGCTGACCCTCATGCGCGACGGTGCCTCGGACGACCAGGTGCTCGACCGCTGGCGCCTGGCGATGTGGGCGAAGCCGCGCGACCACGGCGACGACGCGGACGGCATGGTGCACCCGTCCCGCGGCATGAGCGCGATCGGCGGATGACGATGACCACGATGCGGTTCTTCGCCGCCGCGCGTGCCGCGGTCGGCGTGGACGAGACCACGGTCGACGCCGACACGCTCGACGACGCGCTGCGCGGGGTGGACGCCGCCGACGCGGACCGCTGGCGCACGCTGCAGGAGCGCTGCTCGTACCTGGTCGACGGGCTCAGCACCCGCGACCGGTCGACGCCGCTCGACGGTGTCGCACTCGTCGACGTGATGCCGCCCTTCGCCGGCGGCTGACGCCCGCACGTGCGCGGTTGCGCCGTGGTGCGCGCTTGCGCACGGTGCGCGGTTGCGCCGCGGTGCGAGGTTGATCGCTGGGTGCCCGGAAAGAACCTCGCACGGAGCGGTCATCCGCGCACGTGTTGGACGTCAGCGGGCCGGCGCATAGACGTCGAGCTCGTCGGGCTCGACGGCGATGCGGACGAGGTCGCCGCGGGTCAGGCCCAGGCGGGACGCCGTGGCGATCGTCACGTCCGCGACGAGTTCGCCGGCGCGGACCCGGACCAGTCCGTCACGCGGCTCCAGACCGAGCACCGTGCGCTCCGGCCCGGCACCGTCCCGCGTCACGACGGCGGCCGTCGGGTGGTACGCGGCCAGGACGACACGACCGGGAGGCTCGGTGTGCGCCCGCGACGTCAGCTCGCCGCCGCCCTGCAGCAGGACGCCCCGGCCTGTGGCCGTCCCGGAGACCAGGGCCAGTCCCGAGAACGCGGCACCGAACGCACTGGTCGGGCGTCCGAGCACCCGGGCGGTCGGCCCCTGCTCGACGACACGACCGCGCTCGACGACCACGATGCGGGACGCCAGGGCGACGACCTCGATCGGGTCGTGGGTCACGATGACGCTCGGCCGACCGGCGACGGCGATGCGCAGGGCGGCCCGGACGTCGTCGCGGGCCTCGACGTCGAGCGCCGAGGTCGGCTCGTCGAGCAGCAGCACCGCGGGGTCCGCGGCCAGGGCCCGGGCGATCGCGACGCGCTGGGCCTGTCCCCCCGACAGCGTCGCCGGCGCTCGGTCGGCCAACGCGAGCGCGTCGACGGCGGTCAGCGCCCGGTCGGAGCGGAGCCGGGCCTCCCGTCCGCCCGTGCCGGCTGCGCGCGGACCGTAGCCGACGTTGCGGGCGACCGACTGGTCCGGGAACAGCTCCGGGCGCTGCGTGACCAGACCGACCCGACGGCGGTGGGACGGCACGGAGCGGTGCCCGTCGTCGACGGACCGGCCGGCGACCTCGATGCCGCCGGCGTCGATGCGCAGGAGCCCGGCGACGGCCTCGACGACCGAGGACTTGCCGGCGCCGTTCGGTCCGACCAGCGCCACGCACTCGTCGGTACCGACCACCAGGTCGACGTCGACGTCACGGTCGCGCAGGACGACGTGGGCGTGCATGCCGGTCACGTCGTCACCGTCCGCGCTCCGCGGATCGACGTCGCGCCGATGACGACGACCGCCACCACGACCAGCACGAGTGCCAGCGCGACCGCGGTGTCCGGATCGATCTCCCGCTGCAGGTAGATCTCCAGCGGCAGGGTGCGCGTGACGCCCTGCAGGCTGCCCGCGAAGGTCAGGGTCGCGCCGAACTCACCGAGCGCCCGGGCGAAGCACAGCACGACGCCGGACGCGATGCCGGGGAGCGCGCGCGGGATCGTGACCGTGACGAGCACCCGCGTGGGGCTCGCGCCGAGCGTCCCGGCGACCCGTTCGAGCCGGTCGCCACCGACGCGCAGCGAACCCTCGACGGATGACACCAGGAACGGCATCGCGACGAACGTCTGCGCCATCACGACCGCGACGGTGGTGAAGGCGATCCGGATCCCGTGGTCGGCCAGGAACCCGCCGACCGGGCCGATGCGCCCGAACGCGGCCAGCAGCGCGAGCCCGCCCACGACGGGCGGCAGCACCAGGGGCAGCAGGACGAGCGCCCGTGCGACGCCGATCCAGCGCGACCGGACGCGGGAGAACAGCACCGCGAGGGGCAGGCCGAGCACCAGTGCGATGCCCGTGGCAGCGGCCGCCGTGCCGAGGCTGAGTCCCAGGGCGGTGAGCGAGGCGGGTGCGGTGACCAGGGTGACGAAGGACGACCAGTCGACACGGCCGACCATCGCCAGGACAGGCACGACGACGAACAGGCCGCCCACGACGGCCGGGACCGGCAGCCACCAGGGCGTGGCGGTGCGGCTGTGCGTGCGGGTCACGGCTTCCCGAAGCCCGCTCCCCGCAGCACCTGCTCGCCCGCACTCGAACGGACGTACGCGCTGAAGGACGCGGCGAGCGCGGCGTGCTCCGAGCCCGTGACGACGCCGATCGGGTAGGTGTTGACGGCCTTGGCCGCGGCGTCGAAGTCGACCCCGTCGACCTTGCCGTCGGCGCCCGTGACGTCGGTGACGTAGACCAGCCCGGCGTCGGCCTGTCCGGACTCGACCTTGCCGAGCACGTCGGTGACGGACTGTTCCTCGCTGACGGGCTGCAGCGTGACCCCGCTGGCCTGTTCGACGGTCTGGGTCGCCGCGCCGCAGGGCACGGGCGCCGCGCACGTCACGACCTGCAGTCCGGGTGCGGTCAGGTCCCGCAGGTCGAGGATGCCCTTCGGGTTGCCGGGGGCGACCGCGATCTGCAGGGTGTTCGTCGCGAAGGCCGGGGTGCCGCCGGTGATGAGTCCGGCGTCGGTGAGCTTGGTCATGTTCGCCTCGTCCGCGCTGGCGAACACGTCGGCGGGGGCGCCGTTCTGGATCTGCGACACCAGGTCGCTCGAGCCCGCGAACGAGAAGATCACGGTGGCGCCCGGGTGGGACGCCTCGTAGTCCTTGCCGAGCGTGGTGAACGTCTGCTGCAGGGACGCCGCGGCGAAGACGGTGATCGCGCCGGTGGGGGTCGCACTGGCGCCCGGCGTGGTGCTCGCACCGCCGCTGTTGTCCGTCCCGCCCTGGGTGCGGCACCCGGACAGGAGCGCGGCGGCGACGACCGCCGTGACGATCGCGCTGGTCCTGCGCATGTCCGATCCCCTCTGAGCCGCATCTGCGACTACTCCACCCGATCCTAGGCGCATCTGCTCCGCGGGACGGGTCAGACGACCGGGCGGCCCTCCCGCTGCCAGGCCTGCATGCCACCGTCGAGGACCACGGCGGGGCGGCCTGCGGCCGACGCCCACGCGACGGCACGGGGGCCACGTGCGCAGACGACCACGAGCGCCGATCCGCTGTCCTGACCGTCGGTCGCGAGCTCGTCCGGGGTCACGGCACCCGGGATGACCCCCTCGGCCCGCTCCTCCGGCGTCCGCACGTCGACCACGACCAGCGGGTCGGCCGGGTCGGCGAGCCGCGCCGCGAGCGCCGCGGGGGCGATCCGGTCGGGTTCCGCTACCGGAGCCGGGGGCCGGCGCGAGTCGGGCCCCCGTCGCAGCGGGCTCTCGGTCCAGCGCCAGCGTCGGGCGTCGACGCTGAGCACCCGGCCGACCAGCGGGTCCCCGAGTCCGGCCACGATCGCCGTCACCTGCGCCGCCATCACCGACCCGACCGCCCCACACAGGGCGGGGAGCACGCCGTCGACCGCGCACGACCCCTCGTCCGGGTGCACGTCGGGGTGCAGGTCGTGGAAGTCCACCGGGGTGCCGGTCACCGTTCCCGCGTCGTCGAAGACCGACACCTGCCCGTCGTAGCCGAGCACGGTCCCCCAGACGAACGGCACCCCCGCTGCGGCGCAGGCGTCGGACACCTCGCGGGTGACCACGACCGAGTCCGCGGCGTCGACCACCACGTCGTGCCCGGTGACCACCGCGGCTGCGAACCGCTCGACACGGGCGTCGACGACGGCCTCGGGGTCGACCGCCCGCGCGTGCTCGGCGGCGACCTGCGCCTTCGGCCGGCCGAGGTCCGCCGTCGTGAAGAGCGTCTGCCGAGCCAGATTCGACGGGTCGACGGTGTCCGGGTCGACGATGGTCAGCCGGGCGATCCCACTGCCGGCCAGGTAGGACACGACCGGGGCGCCGAGACCGCCGGCTCCGACGACCAGGACCCGTGCGCCCGCCAGGCGTTCCAGGGTGCGGTCTCCGCCGGCGTCGAGGGCGGCGGTGCGGGACCCCAGCCGGCGTCGGGCGGGGCTCAGCGGGTCACTCGTCGTCACGGGGCGCCTCCACGGTGACCATCGTCGCCTTGACCGATGCCGTCGCGACGGACCCGACCTCGAGCCCGAGCTCGCGGACGGCCTCGGCGCTCATCAGGGACACGACGCGGTGCGGGCCGCACTGCAGTTCGACCTGGGCCATCACGGTGTCGACGACGACGTCGGTCACGATGCCGACGAACCGGTTCCGTGCCGAGCTCCGTCCGACGGCGGGGTCGGGCAGCGCGGCACTCTGGGCCTTCGCGTGCACGGCCAGTTCGTGCCCGTCGACGACCGCGCGGCCGGTGTCGTCCGAAAAACGTGTGAACGTCCCCGCATCCACCAGTCGACGGACGGTGTCGTCGCTGACACCGAGGTACCGGGCGGCATCCCTGATGCGTAGGCGGCTCATGCCGGGATGTTAGCGGGTGCGGACACCTGCCGGATCCTGTGAGCACTCCGAATCAGGGGGTGTCCTTCCCAGCCCACCGCGTCTCCGCTTCGGGTCCCCGTCCAGGAGCCGCCGATACCGTCAAGCCCGTGAGCGCACCCCGGACCGGCACCATCAGCGTCCCTCGGCCGCTGTCCGCACCCACGGTGCGCAGCCGGCTCCGAGGGGCCACCGGTGCCGTCGGTCTGGCCGTCGTGCGGACCCCCGAACTCACCATCGGCGCACTCGCGGTCATCGTCACCGCGGCGTTCTCGTGGGTGCCCTCGCTCTGGTACGACGAAGCCGC
The DNA here is from genome assembly GCF_001424385.1 of Curtobacterium sp. Leaf183. Lineage (GTDB taxonomy): Bacteria > Actinomycetota > Actinomycetes > Actinomycetales > Microbacteriaceae > Curtobacterium. Next base: position 517,386 of record NZ_LMPO01000001.1, read on the forward strand.
CACGGTCACCAGCGCGACCCGCAGCTGGCCGCAGCTCTGGGCCGAACTGCACTCGGTGGACGCCGTGCACGGTCTCTACTACGCGCTCATGCACGCGTGGTTCTGGCTGGTCGGGTACACGCCCTTCACCCTGCGGTTCCCGAGCGCACTGGCGATCGGTGTCGCCGCAGGACTCGTCGTCGCCCTCGGTCGACGACTCGGCGGACGCCGACTCGGCATCGTCGCCGGGCTCGTCTTCCTCGCACTCCCCCGCGTCCAGTGGGCGGGTGGTGAGGGCCGCCCGTACGCCACCATCACGGCGCTCTCGGTGTGCCTGACCCTCGTCGGTCTGACCGCGGTCCGCCGCACGCGGTCCGGCCGTCGTCCGGTGCTGTGGTGGTCCGCCTACGGCGTCGTCGCCCTGGTCGCGGTGACCTTCAACGTCTACCTCGCACTCGCGGTCGTCGCGCACGCGGTCGTCCTGCTCTGGACCGGTCTCGCCGAGCGTCGACGCACGCGCGACTCGCTCATGACCGCGCGGGGGTCGTCCGCGCAGCCCCTGGTGTCCCGTCGGGCCGTGCGGTCGTGGATGATCGCCGCCGGTTCCGCTGCACTCCTGGTCTCGCCCTTCGTGCTCGCGGTCGCGTCGCAGTCCAAGCAGGTCGGCTGGATCGCCGGCATCACCGAGCGCACCAACGACCAGGTGTTCGCGACCGCGTGGTTCGGCGGGCTCAACTGGTACGCCGCCGTCGCCTGGACCCTCATGGCCGTCGGGGTCGTCGTCGCCGTGGTCCGGTCGCACCGGCGCAGCCCCTCGGTCCGCGCGCTGTTCCGGATGCAGGCCGTCCGTGTCGCCCTGCCGCTGGCGATCCTGCCGACCGCGGCCCTCGTCGGCGCGACCGCTCTGGGTGAGCACCTGTACTCCCCGAAGTACGCCAGCCTGAGCCTGCCGTTCGTCGCCCTGCTCATCGCCCTGGCCCTCACGGTGGTGCGGCCCAAGGCCCTGCTGGTCGGTGGGCTCGCGGTGGTGCTCGTGCTGTCCGTCCCGAACGCCTACGACGTCAAGACCCCGCTGTCGAAGCAGGACTCCACCTGGGCACGCGCCGCGTCCATCGTGGCCGCCGCCCGCGACGCCCGGCCCGACGCCGACGAGGGCGTCATCTACGGCAGCGTCTACCGCCACCCGGGCGCCACCGCCGACATCATCCGCGTGTCCTACCCGTGGGCGTTCACCGGCATGACCGACCTGGGCGTCCGCAAGGACGGCCCGGAGTCCGGCGTCCTCTGGAACCAGACCGGCGACCTGGCGACGACCGTCCCCGCACGACTCGGTGACATCGACACCGTCTGGTTCGTCGGCGGCACCTCGCGCAACATCGAGCCCGAGGCCGCCGCCGTGCTCGCCCGACAGGGCTTCGTCGCCGAGCACCACTGGCAGACCGGCACCGTGCTGCTCACGCAGTACGTCCGCGCACGCTGACCCGCGAGCACCTGCACGGTCCCGATGCCGCGCTGTGCCATGCTGCGAGCATGCAGCACGACGTCCGCCTGATCGCGCCGGCCGACGCCGCACCGCTCGCCGACCTGCTCGTCCGGAACCGCGCGTGGCTCGCCCCGTGGGATCCCGCGCGGCCCGACTCCTACTTCACCGAGGGCGGCCAGCGCGCCGAGATCGACGGCTGTCTGCGCCGCCGGGGTCGCGGCGACATGCTGCCCCTCGTCATCACCACCGACGACGTGGTCGTGGGACGGCTCAACGTCAACTCGATCGTCCGCGGCGCGTTCGAGTCCGGTACCCTCGGCTACTGGGTCGCCGAGGAGTCGGCCGGGCACGGAGCGGCGACCACGGCCGTGGGACTGGCCGCGCGCATGGCGTTCGACTGCCTCGGGCTGCACCGGCTCGAGGCGGGGACGCTCCCCCACAACGCGCGGTCCCAGCGGGTGCTCGAGAAGAGCGGCTTCGAGCGGTACGGCTACGCGCCGCGCTACCTGCGCATCGCCGGGGACTGGCAGGACCACGTGCTGTTCCAGCGCCTAGCCGACTGACGGCGCCACGTCGACGCACGGTGGCGCCGCGGACGGCGGTGCTCGGGTCGGCTCAGTGCACCAGGCGGGCGCCGTGCACCGGACCGGTCGCCCGGACGGCGACGAAGCCCGCGGCGCTCAGCGCCACCTGGACCTCGAGCGCGTTGTCGCGGTCGGCGACGAGGAACGCGACCGTCGGCCCGCTGCCGGACACCAGACCCGCCAGCGCACCGGACTTCTCCCCGAGCTCGAGCGTCCGCGCCAGCTCGGGCTGCAGCCGCATCGCCGGGGCCTGCAGGTCGTTGTGCAGGCAGTCGGCCAACAGGTCGGGGTCGCCGGCACGCAGGGCCTGCAGCACGTTGGACTCCACCACCGGGGTGGACGGCGCCGGAGCGATGTCGGCACGGTAGCGGTCGCGGTGGGCGTCGAGCGCACGGTAGACCGCCGGGGTCGACAGCCCGTCGTCGCTGAGCGCCAGCACCCAGTGGAACTCGCCCTTCGCGAGCGCCGGACTGAGCTCGTCGCCACGACCCGTCCCGACCGCGGTCCCGCCGGCGAAGGCGAACGGCACGTCGGCCCCGAGTCGTGCGGCGATCCGGAGCAGTTCGTCCCGCCCGAGCGCCGTGCCCCAGAGGGTGTCCACGGCGAGCAGCGTGGCTGCCGCGTCGGCCGATCCCCCGCCCATGCCGCCCGCGACCGGGACGCGCTTCTCGATGGTCAGCCGCACCCCACCGGTGTACCCGGCCGACTCGGCGACCATCCGGGCCGCACGGATCGCCAGGTTCGTGCCGTCGACGGGCACGGACGACGTGTCGATCGAACCGGTGAACGTGACGGAGAAGTCGTCGGCGGGTTCGGCGACGACGTCCTCGAACAGCGAGACCGCCTGGTACGCCGTCGCGACGTCGTGGTAGCCGTCGTCCTGCAGGGCTCCGACCGACAGGAAGACGTTGATCTTGCCGGGGGCGCGCGTCCGGACGCGTGTCGGAGCGGCCAGCGAGGTCATGACCCCAACCTATCCCGCGCGCGCTGCGGTGAAACCACGCTCCAGGTCGGTCAGGATGTCGTCCGGGTGCTCCAGGCCGATCGACAGGCGGATGAGTCCCTCGCCCACACCAGCGGATGCCCGCTCCGACGGGGTCATCTGCACGTGGGTCGTGGACGCCGGGTGCACGACGAGCGACCGGACGTCGCCGATGTTCGAGACGTGGTCGAACAGCTCGAGGGCATCGACGAACCGACGCCCCGCCTCGACACCGCCGGCGAGGTCGAACGCCAGCACCGCGGACGGACCCGCGGGGACGTACCGCTGCTGCAGGTGGTGCCACGGCGACGAGGGCAGCCCGGCGTAGTGCACGTGCTCGACCTGGTCGTGGGCGTCGAGCCACGACGCGACCGTCGCGGCGTTCGCCACGTGCCGGTCCATGCGCAGCGACAGCGTCTGGATGCCCTGCAGCACCAGGAACGCGTTCAACGGTGCGATGGCCGGGCCGAGGTCGGCCAGCAGCTTCGACCGCGTGCGCTGGATGTAGGCGCGGCGCCCGAACTTGGCGGCGAAGTCGGTGTTCGCGAAGCCGGACTCCTGCGTCGACGTCAGCTGCGGGTACTGCTCCGCGTGGGCGGCCCAGTCGAAGTTCCCGCTGTCGACGATCAGCCCCGCGATGGCGCTGCCGTGCCCGGCGAGGTACTTCGTCGCCGAGTGCACGACGATGTCCGCGCCGTGTTCGATCGGGCGGACCAGGTACGGCGTGGCGATGGTGTTGTCGACGATGAGCGGCACGCCCGCGTCGTGCGCCACACCCGCGACCCCGGCGAAGTCGAGGACGTCGCCACGCGGGTTCGGGATCGACTCCCCGAAGAACGCCCGGGTCTCGGGACGCACGGCGGCGGCCCACTCCGACAGGTCGGTGGGGTCCTGCACGAACGTGACCGCGATGCCGAGGTCCTTGAGCGTCGACGCGAACAGCGTGTAGGTCGCCCCGTACAGCGACGCGCTCGCCACCAGGTGGGCACCGGCGCGGGCCAGTCCGAGCACCGCGAGCGTCGTGGCCGCCTGGCCCGACGCCAGCGCCAGGGCGCCGACCCCGCCCTCGAGGTCGGCGATCCGGCGTTCGAGCGCCGCTGCCGACGGGTTGTTCACGCGCGAGTAGGTGTGCCCGGGGGCGTCGAGCATGAAGCGGTCGGCTGCGTCGTCGCCGGACGGGTAGACGAACGCGGCGGTCTGGGCGATCGGCGGCACGTTCGCCCCGAAGCCCGGGTCGGCCTTGTACCCGGCACGGATCTGCCGCGTCTCGAAGCGCCAGTCGTCCTCGGCGGCCATCAGGACGCCGTCCCGGCCGCGACGGGCGACGCCGACACGGACGCCCGCACGAGCGGGATGACCTGCTCGCCGAACCGCTCCATCTCCTCGAGCTGCGGGGAGAACTGCAGCAGCAGGGTGTCGACACCGGCGTCCTCGTACTCGCGGATCCGCGAAGCGACCTGCTCCGGGGTCCCGACGAAGCCCGGACGCAGGCCCCGGTTGGACACCGAGTAGTCCTCGAGCGAGGGGACGTGCTCGAGCTGCGACTTCGAGATGAAGTCCTGGTAGGACTCGTAGGCGTTGCCGTGCTGCACGTCCGTGATGCGCGCGAGCTCGGCCTGCGCTTCCGCTTCCGTCTCGCGGACGATCGCGTACGCGGCCATGCCGAACGCCTCGAACGGCGGCAGCCCGGCCTCGTCGCGGCGACGGCGCATCTCGGCGATCTTGGCGCGGAGCTCCTCGACGGTCCCGCCGTGGGTCACGTAGGCGTCGGCGTAGTGGGTGATGCTCGCCTTGCCGGCCTCGCTCTCGCCACCGGCGTAGATGCGGGGCGTCACGCGCGGCTTCGGCTCGAGGTGGGCGTTCTGGATGTCGTAGTACTCGCCGGAGAACGAGTACGGGGTCTGGCTCCAGAGCCCCTTCATGACCTCGACGAACTCGGCCGTGCGCTTGTACCGGTCGTCGTGCTCGGAGAAGATCCCGCCGTACTGCCGTGCCTCTTCGGCCCACCACGCGCTCACCACGTTGAAGGTGAACCGGCCACCGGAGATGTCGTCGATCGTCGCCGCCTGCTTGGCCGTGACCGCCGGCAGGTGGTAGCCGGGGCGCATCGCCGCCATGATCTCGAGCCGGTCGGTGGTCGCCGCGATGGCCGCGGCGAGCGCCCACGCCTCGAGTGAGGGCGCCGCGACGCCCTTGATGTCGTTGAGGTTGAGCTCCGGGACGAGCGTCAGGTCGAAGCCGATCCGCTCGGCGCGCTGCGCCAGGCGCTTGACGTAGTCGAAGGTGACGGGCATCTGCTCGTCGTCGACGTTGCGCAGCCAGCCGCCGAAGAGCGGGGTCCAGTATCCGAATCGCACGAGGTTCCTTGCTGGTGGGGACGACGGACTGGAGGCTCGGTGCCGGTGGTGAGCCGGGCCTCCCGTCCGGTGGGTGGTCGGGTCAGTCGCGCGCCGCTGCGCCCGCGGTGGCGGGCTGGTACGCGGCGTCCAGCAGGCCACCCAGGTAGCGCGCGATCGAGCGCGGCCCGGAGGCGGGCGCCGATTCCTCGACGGCGGGGTTGTAGTTCGTGTTCGTGTTGATGTCGTACACGACGTGGCGGCCGTCGGTGGTCTCCATGAACTCGACGCCGGCGATCGTGATGCGCTGGTCGGCGAGGAAGGTGCGGAGCTGCTGGACGAGGGGATGGGCCGCGGTGACGTCGGCACGGACGCTGAACGCGGACGGTGCGCCGGCCGTCTCGGCGCCGGGGACGTCGCACACGGCACCGGCGATGACCTGGGGGACCTCGCAGGCGTCGGCCGGGCAGAGCTCGAAGCTGCCGGCGCTGGTGTCGACGCGGACGGCGTAGACGAACTCGCCGCCGACGAACTCGACCCGGGTGATGAAGGGCTCGCGGGCGGTCAGGTACTCCTGCAGCAGGGTGATGCCGTCGACCGGTTCCTCGAACTCCGGGGAGTCGACGTAAGCGTCGAACTCGGCCAGCGAGTCGAAGCGGCGGACGCCGAGGCCCTTGCCGCCCTGGTTGTGCTTGGTGATGAAGGGGACGTCCTGGCCGTCGGTGAAGGTCCGAGCGGCCTGCTTGAGCGTCGTCGAGCCGAACACGGCCGTGGTGCGCGGGACGTCGAACCCGGCGCCCGCGAGCAGCCCGTGCTGGGCGACCTTGGAGACCTCGAGCTCGAGGACGTGGCTGCCGCCGACGACGGGTCGTCCGGCGCGCTCGAGCCAGCCGAGGACCGCACGGGTGTACTCCTTGCTGTGCTCGTGCCCACGGGTGTGGGAACTCGCCGACATCCGGGACCAGTAGACGCCCGGCTCGGGCTCGGCTCCGAGGTCGATCTGCCCCTCGGTCAGCAGGATCTCCTGAACGGGGACGCCCTCGGCCTCGAAGGCAGCGGCGAGCGGCGGGAACCACTCGGGGTTCTCGTGGATGACGTACACGCGCGGAGTGCTCACGCGTCCACCCTAGGCACGGCGGGTCGGCAGGTGCCAGGTGTGTGACGCGGTGTTGCCCGGGGACCCTTGTGTGGAACATCAGTAGGTTGGGTGTTCGTGCGCCTCATCTTCATCGACGAATCTGCCCGCGACGACGCCTACTACTTCTTCGGGGCGCTCGTGGCAGACGCGTCGGCACGGAGTTCCATGCCGTCGAGATGTTCCACGGCGCCGGAGCGTGGAAGGACGTCCCGGTCGTGTGGCGCGTCAAGGCGTGCACACTCGTCGCGAAGGTGCTGGCGCGTTCCACGGCGTCCTTCGTCTTCCGCGGTGTCGACCTCGAAGCGCACCGTCGCCGCTACGGACGGCGAGCGTACCCAGCGCATCTCTTGACGCTCGCCCACCTGCTCGAGTGCGTCGACGAGCGGCTGGCCTGGCTGGATCCGGAGGACGGACTCGGTCTCGTCCTCGCCGACGAGCACCACTCTGCCGCCGGCGCTCGACGGAGCCCGCGGAGTTTCAAGGTCGAGAGCACTCCCGGATTCACCAAGCGGCCCTTGACCAGGATCGCGGACACCATCTACTTCGGGCCCTCCGATGAGAGTCGCATGCTGCAAGCCGCTGACCTGGCGACGTTCTTCCTGAACAGGTCGAAGACGATCGTCGAGCGCGACGCACGCTCAGCAGCAGCGGTGGCCAAAGTGGTCTCGTTGATCACGCAGATCAGGATCAAGGACTACGTCTGGAGCCCGTCATGAACAGGCCCGGAGTCCGTCAGGAACCAGACGGAACGACACAACGCCCCGCGTGAGCGGGGCGTTGGCAGGTGCGGGAGGCCTTCGGCGTCCTGCGGCTCTCATCCTAGCGAAGGACCGGCTCGCGTACCAAGCGGGTCATGCGCTGAACACCTGATTGCCGACGACACCGAGCAGGTCGAGCTTCTGGGCGTCCTCGCTGCCGACCGGCGCGGTGAAGAGCAACAGGGCCTGGGTCTGGGTCGACGTGTGCAGGACCTGGCAGTCGACCGTGATCCGCCCGAGCTCCGGGTGCACGAAGGTCTTGTGGTCCTCCCAGCGGCTGGCGACCTCGTGGAGGGCCCAGAGCTGCCGGAACGCCTCGCTGTGCGCCTGCAGGTCCGCGACGAGGGCCGCTGCACGGCGATCGCCCGGCCCGGCGGCGCCGACCGCGGCACGGAGCGCGGCGACCTGCGCTCGCGCGAGCCGGTCGTGCTGCTCGGGCGCGTACTTCGCCGGCTCGGTCGTGGTCATGAACCAGCGCCACGGTTGGTAGCGCTCGTTGCCGGTCAGCCCGACGGTGCTGCCGAGCAACGCGGCACCGAGCCGGTTCTCGACGAGGGTCTCCCCCAGGTCGCTCACGACGATCGCCGGTGTGTCCTCGAGCCGGTCGAGCACGCGCAGGATCGCCGCGTCGACGTGGTCGCTGCGGTGGACCCGGACCGGCGCGTTGTGGCCGGCCAGGCGGAACAGGTGGTCGCGCTCGTCGAGGGAGCAGCGCAGCGCCCGGGTGATCGCGGCCACCATCTGCTCGGAGGGCTGCGGGCCGCGCTGTTGTTCCAGACGCGTGTAGTAGTCGACGGACATCCCCGCCAGTGCGGCCACTTCCTCGCGGCGCAGCCCGGGCGTGCGACGCCGCGCGCCGGCACCGCGCCCGACGTCCTCCGGGCGCAGGAGCTCACGGCGACGGCGGAGGAAGTCGGCGAGCGCTGGGCGGTCCATGCCGACCAGTCTGCTGCGCCCCGCGCGCCGGTGCCAGGGACCGGCGGTCCCCCGATGTGCGGGCTCTGGATGCGCCGCGACCGCCGGAGCATCGTGGTCGGCATGGACATCACGAACTCGACCGTCTTCATCTCCGGTGCGACCTCGGGCATCGGCCTGGGTCTCGCCCTCCGCCTGCAGCAGGCCGGCAGCACCGTCGTCATCGGTGGGCGCCGTCAGTCGCTGCTGAACTCCCTGGCTGCCGAGCACGGCTTCGGCACCGTGCAGATCGACGTCGACGACCCGGCGTCGATCACCGCCGCGGCAGCCTCGGTCATCGAGACGCACCCCGCGCTCGACACCCTGGTCACGATGTCGGGGATCATGCGCCAGGAGGACCTGCGGTCGTCGGCGCACCTGGCGGATGCCGAAGCCACCGTCACGACGAACTTCCTGGGGACCGTCCGGCTCGTCGACGCGTTCCTGCCGCACCTGCTGACACAGCAGGCGTCCACCGTGATGACGGTCTCGTCCGGGCTCGCCTTCACACCGCTGACCCCGACGCCGACCTACAGCGCGATGAAGGCCGCCGTGCACTCGTACACGCTGTCCCTGCGGCAGCAGCTCGTCGGCTCGCCGGTCTCGGTGCTCGAGCTCGTGCCCCCGGCGGTCGCGACCGACCTGCAGGGCGCGGGCGTGGACTTCGGCGGGATGCCGCTCGACGACTTCCTGAGCGAGGTCGTGGCCCTGCTGCAGGCCGGGGCGTCGCCCGAGGTCCTGGTACAGAACGTGCTGCCGCTGCGGTGGTCGGAGCGTGACGGGACGCAGCAGCAGCTGATCGAGCGGCTCGCGTCGCACTGAGGGAGGTCGAGCGTCCGGCGTGGCGAAGCTCGCACGGTGTGGCCGGGCGCGGTGGCGCGGCGGCGCGGCGAGGGCGCTCGTGCGGGAGTGATCGCGTGGTGCAAGGTTGTTTCCTCGCACCACTCGATCAGCGTCGCACGGGCCGCGAAGCTCGCACGGTGCGACGTCCGACGTGCAGCGACGCTCGCACGGTGCGACGAGGCACGGTGCGACGACGGACGGGCTAGTCCGCCGCGGCGAGCACCGTGCGCCCGAGGCGCACGAAGTCGTCGACGCCGAGTTCCTCGCCTCGGGCCGTCGGCGCGATGCCGGACGCCTCGAGTACCTGGGACGCGTGCGCACTGCCGCCGAGGACGCCGGACAGCGCCTGGCGGAGCATCTTCCGACGCTGCTGGAACGCCGCGTCGACGAGCGCGAACACCTGGGCGCGAAGGGCCTCGTCGCCCGGCGGGTCGTGCCGCACGAACCCGACCAGCACGCTGTCGACGTTCGGCACCGGCCAGAAGACCTGGCGGCTGACCTGCCCGGCGATGCGCCACGCGCCGTACCACGCCGCCTTGACGCTCGGCGAGCCGTAGACCTTGCTGCCCGGATCGGCGGCGAGCCGATACCCGACCTCGGCCTGCACCATCACGAGCGACCGTTCGATCGACGGGAACGTCGCGAGCAGGTGCAGGAGCACCGGCACGGAGATGTTGTACGGCAGGTTCGCGACGAGGTGCGTCGGCGCCGACGGCAGGTCGTCCGGACCGATCGTCAGCGCATCCTGGTGCACGACCGTCAACTGCGCGGTCGGCTGCATCGCGGCGACGGTGGTCGGGAGCTGTGCCGCGAGTCGGGCGTCGATCTCGACCGCGGTGACGGGCGCGCCGGTCTCCGTCAGCCCGAGCGTCAGCGACCCGAGGCCCGGCCCGACCTCGAGCACCGCGCAGTCGGCCGTGACCCCACCGGCTGCGACGATGCGCCGCACGGTGTTGGCGTCGTGGACGAAGTTCTGGCCGAGCTTCTTGGTGGGCGTGACGTCGAGCTGCGAGGCCAGGTCGCGGATCTCGGCCGGGCCGAGCAGTGCGCTCACTGTTCGACCGTGATCGGTTCGGCGTCCCACGCGCCGTAGACCAGCTCGGTGTTCGAGGCGATCTGCGCCGCGAGCATCGACGCGTCGGTGCCGATGGTCTCGGCCATCGACCGGAGGGTGAGCGGGATCAGGTACGGCGCGTTCGGCCGGCCGCGGAACGGTGTCGGCGTCAGGTAGGGCGCGTCCGTCTCGACCATGATCAGGTGCCGCGGGGCGGTGATCAGGGCGTCCCGCAGCGACTGCGCGTTGCTGAACGTGACGGTGCCGGCGAACGACATGTACCACCCGCGCTCGGCGCACAGCCGGGCGAGGTCACGGCCACCGGAGAAGCAGTGGAACACGGTCTTCTCCGGAGCACCCACGCGGTCGAGCACCTGCACGACCGCGTCGTGCGCGTCGCGGTCGTGGATGGTCAGCGCGAGGTCGTGCTCCTTCGCGATGCGGATGTGCGCTTCGAAGGAACGGATCTGGGCGTCGCGGCCGTCCTCGCCCGTGCGGAAGAAGTCGAGCCCGGTCTCACCGATCGCCCGAACCCGGGGCAGCGCCGCGAGCGACTCGATGCCGGCGAGGTGCTCGTCGAGCAGCCCCTTCGCGTCGAGCTCGGGCGCCTCGTTCGGGTGCAGCGCGACGGCCGCCAACACGCGGGGTTCCCGTGCGGCGATCTCGGCGGACCACTGCGAGGTCGCCAGGTCGGTGCCGACCTGCACGACGCCCCGGACACCGACGCTCGATGCCCGGTCGAGGTGCTCGCGCCAGTCCAGCGCTCCCTCGGGTCCGCCGTCGGCGATCTCCATGTGCGTGTGGTTGTCGTAGACGGGGACGACGAGCGCCTGGGGCAGTGGCGGGTAGCTCATGTCGCGCGTGGAACCGTCGCTCCGGTCGCCCCGGCTCCGCAGGTGCGCGTCGGTCATGCCGCGCCCTGCTCGGCCTGCTCGATGCGCGGGAACAGCCCAGACTCGAGCTGGGTGACCCGGTCGGCCCCCTGCCACTCCCATGCGCGGTCGACCCGCTGCTCGGCGATGGAGCCGCCCGCACCGATCGCCGCCCAGAGCTTCTCGGTGGCCTTCGGCATGACCGGGGACACCAGCACCGCGACGGTGCCGAGGCCGCGCAGCGCGGTCGCCAGGACCGTGCCCAGGCGCTCGCGCTGGGCGTCGTCCTTCGCCAGCGCCCAGGGCTGCTGCTCGGTGATGTACCCGTTCAGGGCGTCCACGAGTTCCCACGTGGTGACGATCGCGTCCTGCGGGGCGAAGGCGGCGATCGCGGCGTCGGCGCGCTCCGTGACGCTCTGCGCCAGGTCGTCGATCGCCCGGTCGGACGCCGACAGCTCGCCACGCGCGGGGACCGCACCGTCGAAGTACTTCTGGATCATCGCGAGCAGCCGGGAGGCCAGGTTGCCGAACCCGTTGGCGAGCTCGGCCTGGTAGCGCGCCGAGATGTCCTCCCACGAGAAGTTGCCGTCCTGCCCGAAGGTGATGGCGCGCAGGAAGTAGTACCGGAAGGCGTCCGACCCGAACGTGTCGGTGATCTCGGACGGCGCGATGCCGGTGAGCTTCGACTTGGACATCTTCTCGCCGCCGACGAGCAGCCAACCGTGGCCGAACACCCGCTCGGGGACAGGCAGCCCGGCGGCCATCAGCATCGCCGGCCAGATCACGGCGTGGAACCGGGCGATGTCCTTGCCGACGATGTGCACACTGGGCCAGAGACGACGGAAGGCCTCGTCGTCGTCGCTGCCGTAGCCGAGCGCCGTGACGTAGTTGAGCAGCGCGTCGAACCACACGTAGAGCACGTGGTCGTGGTCCCACGGGATCGTGATGCCCCAGTCGAAGCTCGACCGCGAGATCGACAGGTCACGCAGGCCCTGTCTGACGAAGGAGATGATCTCGTTGCGGACGCTGTCCGGCTGGATGAAGGACGGGTTCGACTCGTACAGGTCGAGCAACCGCTGCTCGAAGTCGGACATCCGGAAGAAGTAGTTGCGCTCGGACAAGACCTCGACCGGGATCGAGTGGATGGCGCAGACCTGCTGCCCCTCGTAGGCGCCGGTGCCGGGGACCAGGTCGCTCGGCTGCTTGTACTCCTCGCAGCCCACGCAGTAGAAGCCCTCGAACTCGCCGGCGTAGATGTAGCCGTCGTCGTACAGCTTCTGCAGGAAGGCCGTCACCCCGCGCTCGTGCCGTTCGTCGGTGGTGCGGATGAAGTCGTCGTTGGCGACGTCCACCGTGCCGAGCAGGGGCTTCCAGGCGTCGGTGACCAGCCGGTCGGCCCACTCCTGCGGGGAGACGTCGTTCGCCGACGCGGTGCGCAGGATCTTCTGACCGTGCTCGTCCGTGCCCGTGAGGAGCCAGGTGTCGTCACCGCGCTGACGGTGCCAGCGCGCGAGGACGTCCGCGGCGACTTCGGTGTAGGCGTGCCCGATGTGGGGCACGTCGTTCACGTAGAAGATCGGCGTGGTGATGCTGAACGAGGACCCGTCGGACATGCGGACCATCCTACGGGCGCACCGTCCCTCGATGACGCGACCTGCGGTGGCCTGTGGAGAAGTCGGACGGGAGGCCCGTGGCGGGCGTGCACCGGGCCTCCAGTCCGGTGTGTGGTCGGCTCAGCGCGCTGCGAGCGCGCCCTCGTACAGGTCCCGCTTGGACAGCCCCGTCGCGTCCGCGACGGCCGCCGACGCCTCTTTCATGCGGGTGCCGGCGGCGACCCGTTCCAGCACGAGTCGGACGCCGTCCTCGAGCGAGACCTCGTCGACCGACCCCGAGGCCCCAGCGACGACGATGCAGATCTCGCCCTTGACCCCGTCGGCCGCCCACTCGGCGAGCGACGCCAGCGAGTCGCGCTTGACCTCTTCGTAGAGCTTCGTGAGCTCCCGGCACACCGCTGCCCGGCGCGACGCGCCGAACCCGGCGGCCATGTCGGTCAGTGTGTCCGCGAGCCGGTGCGGCGACTCGAAGAACACCATCGTCCGCTGCTCGCCGGCGAGCGCCTCGAAGACCCGGCGGCGCTCCCCCGCCTTGCGCGTCGGGAAGCCCTCGAACGTGAACCGGTCGGTCGGCAGGCCGGACACGGCGAGGGCCATGAGCACGGCGGACGGACCCGGCAGGGCGGTGACGGTCACCCCGGCGGCCGCAGCGGCCTCGACCAACGGGAACCCCGGGTCGCTGATCGCCGGCATGCCCGCGTCGGTCAGGACCACGACGTCCTGGTCCCGCGCGAGCTCGACGACCTCGGCGGCCTTGGCGCGCTCGTTGTGCTCGTGCAGCGCGATGAGCCGCGGGCGGTTCTCGATCCCCAGCGCGCGCATCAGGTGGATGGCGGTCCTGGTGTCCTCCGCTGCCACGACGGTCGCGTTGGACAGGGTCTCGACGAGTCGGCGCGACGCGTCGCCGAGGTTGCCGATGGGGGTTGCTGCGAGGACGATCACGTCCCCATTGTGGTCGCAGCCAGTGCATGCACGACATCCGTAGGATGCTGCGGATGACCACGGACCTCGCCGAGACGCTCGACACCGTGCCCGCTGTGCCCCGCGGGTCGCGTCTCGACGACTGGTGGGGCCGGTTCCTGTCGGTGTCGTGGCGCTTCGCCGCCTGGCGCTGGGGCGGTCCGATCGCGGTCACGGTGCTCGGCGCCCTGCTGCGCCTGGTCGACCTGGGCCGGCCGCACTCGCTCGTGTTCGACGAGACCTACTACGTCAAGGACGGGTGGTCCATCGTCCACCTGGGCTACGAGGGCACCTGGCCGGCGAACCCCTCGGACGACTCGTCCCCGACCACCGACCAGCGGTTCGCCGACGGGCAGACCGCGATCTTCACGAGCGCGGCGGAGTTCATCGCGCACCCGCCGCTCGGCAAGTACCTCATCGGCCTCGGCATGCTGCTGTTCGGCCCGGACAACGCCTTCGGCTGGCGCTTCGCGGTCGCGGTGCTCGGCATCGCGACGGTGTTCCTGGTCGCGGTGATCGCGCGGTCGCTGTTCCGGTCGACGCTGGTCGGCACGCTCGCGGGCGGGTTCATGGCGATCGACGGCCAGGCCATCGTGATGTCCCGCGTGACGCTGCTCGACGGCATCGTCACCTTCTTCGTGCTGCTCGGGTTCGGGGCGCTGCTGCTCGACCGACGCCGGACGACCCGGCAGCTGGACGCCTGGGTCGCCGCCCGAGCCGCCGCTGGTCGGGCGACGCTGTGGGGCCCCGTGCTGTGGTGGCGGCCGTGGCTGCTCGCGATGGGCCTCGCGATGGGCCTCGCCACCAGCACGAAGTGGACCGGGATGTACTTCCTGGCGTTCTTCGCCGTGTACGCGGTGCTGAGCGACATGATGCTGCGGCGGCGCGCGGGCATCGAGTTCTGGTCATCGAGTGCCGTCCTGCAGCAGGCCCCGGTCACCTTCCTGCTCACGGTCCCGGTCGCGGCCGTGACCTACCTGGCGTCGTGGACCGGCTGGTTCGTCTCGAAGGACGGCTGGGACCGCGACTGGATCGCCTCGGGCGGGCAGCGTTGGACTGGCCTGCTGGCCTGGGTCCCGGACAGCCTGCAGAACTGGTGGCACTACCAGTCCGAGATCTACGGCTTCAACATCGGCCTGCACACGCCGCACTCGTACCAGGCGAACCCGCTGCTCTGGCTCCTGATGCAGCGCCCGACGTCGATGTACTACGTCGGCACCGACGCCGGGCAGGACGGCTGCGCGGTCGACCGCTGCGGCGCGGCGATCACCGGCATCGCGAACCCGTTCATCTGGTACCCGGCCGTGGCCGCCGTGGTGGCACTGCTGGTGCTCTTCATCACCCGGCGCAAGTGGGAGTACGGCTTCGTCGTGATGGGCGTCGCGGCGGGCTACCTGCCGTGGCTGCTCTACGTCGACCGCACGGTGTTCCAGTTCTACACGGTGGCCTTCGAGCCGTACATGGTGATGGCGTTGGCGGCTGCCGTGGGGCTGCTGCTCGGCTCACGTGAGGACCCACGACCCCGCCGGACGCTGGCGATCGTGTGGGTCGGTGTGTACCTGCTCGTGGTCGTGCTGGCCTCGGCGTACTGGTACCCGATGTGGACCGCGATGCAGATGCCGTGGGACTTCATCCGCTCGCACTACTGGCTGCCGAGCTGGCTGTAGCGAGCGCCCGTCCGGCGGTTCCGGACTGGAGGCCCGGTGCCGGTCCGCATCGCACCGTCCGGTCCGGCGCGGGTCAGGACTGGCCGCCGCGGGTCAGGACTGGCTGTGCAGCGCCCGTTCGATCGACTCGCGGTCGAGCGGCGACCCCGGCATCGGCTGGGCGGCATCGGCCCCGGCCGGCGGCAGGACGCCGTCGATGAGGACCTGCGCGTAGCGACGCCAAGCGTCGGGGTCGTGGGCCCGGGTGGCGTCGGCGACAGCCCCGATCATCGTCGTGAGCATCGGGAGGTCGCGGTAGTCGAAGCCCTCGCGCACCACGCCCGCGTCGCGCGCCCGGCCGATGATCGTGCTGACCTGGCGCTCGAGGCGGTCACGTTCGTGCACGATCGACGGACGGGCCTTGCCCGCGCGGACGATGGCGTCGGCCAGGGCACGGTCGCGGGCACGGAACTCGAAGACGCCCATCAGGTACAGGCGGAGGGACTCCCGCGGGTCGATCTCTTCGGCAGCACGTTCGGCAGCGCCGTTCATGGCGTCGAACTTCGTCGCCAGCAGCGCTTCGATGAGCGAGTCCTTGTCGGCGAACCGGCGGTACACCGTGCCGACGCCGACCCCGGCTTCGTGCGCGATGTCGTTGAGGGTGACGGACAGGCCGCGTTCGGCGAAGCACTTGCGCGCGGTCTGCAGGATCAGTTCACGGTTCCGCGCCGCATCCGCGCGGAGCGGCCGGTCGAGGTCCGCGTGCTGGTCGGTGGTGCTCACGACGACGAACCTAATTGAACTTTCTGGGAACAAGCGGATGCGCCTGCTCCGTTTGGGTCTACAGTAGCTCCAAGCGGATGCCCTGCATCCGCTTCCTCAACTCCCCGGAACGCCCGACGGCGCGTGTTCCTCCCTCCATTCGAATCCCCAGGAGGCTGCCGTGACGGCAGAACAGACTTCACCCGCCAGGACCGTTCCTGCACCCGGCGCCGCACCGGGCGGGCGGAAGGAACACCGCTGGATCGCGCTGGCGGTCATCGCCCTCGCACAGCTGATGGTCGTGCTCGACGCCACCATCGTCAACATCGCGCTCCCGTCCGCCCAGGCCGACCTCGGCTTCGGCACGGACCAGCGGCAGTGGATCGTCACCGCGTACTCGCTGGCGTTCGGCTCGCTCCTGCTGCTCGGCGGTCGCCTCGGTGACCTCTTCGGCCGCAAGAACACCTTCATCATCGGGCTGGTCGGCTTCGCCGTGGCCTCGGTGCTGGGCGGCCTCGCCGACAGCTTCGGGCTGCTCGTCGCCGCGCGTGCGCTGCAGGGCGTCTTCGGTGCACTCCTCGCACCGTCGGCACTCGGCATGCTCACGACGACCTTCCGCGACCCGAAGGAGCGCGGCCGCGCGTTCGGCATCTTCGGCTCGATCGCCGGTTCCGGTGCCGCCATCGGTCTGCTGCTCGGCGGCGTCCTGACCGAGTACGCCTCGTGGCGCTGGTGCCTCTACGTCAACGTCGTCTTCGCGATCCTCGGTGTCATCGGCGCCCTGGTCTTCATGGCCAAGCCGCCGAAGGTCGACCGCCCCCGCATCGACGTCGCCGGCGTGCTGACGATCACCGCCGGCCTGGTCGGTGTCGTGTACGGATTCTCCAACGCCGAGACCAACGGCTGGGACGACCCCTGGACCATCGGCATGCTCGCCGCCGGTGTCGTGCTGATCGCGGCGTTCGTGGTCATCGAGACCCGCGTCGCCCACCCGCTGCTCCCCTTGCGCGTCGTGCTCGACCGCGACCGCGGCGGCTCGTTCATCGCGATCGGCTTGGTCGCGATCGGCATGTTCGGCATCTTCCTGTTCCTGACCTACTACCTCGAGCAGACGCTGGGCTTCTCGTCGCTGCAGACGGGTCTGGCGTTCCTGCCCATGCCGCTGTCGATCATGGTGTCGGCCACGCAGATCGGTGGCCGCCTGCTGCCCCGCGTCGGTCCGAAGGTCCTGATCTTCGCCGGTGGTCTGGTCGCGGCGACCGGGCTCCTGCTGCTGCTCCGCACCGACCTCGACAGCTCCTACGCCGGCACGGTCCTGCCGGCGCTGATCGTCATCGGTCTCGGCATGGGCACGATCTTCTCGTCGGCGATGAACACCGCCACCACCGGTGTCGCCCGCGCCGATGCCGGTGTGGCGTCCGCGACGGTGAACACCATGCAGCAGATCGGCGGCTCGATCGGGACGGCACTGCTGTCGACGATCTTCGCGGACGTCGTGAAGAACAGCCTGTCGGGCCTGACGGCGGCGCCGACCAAGCTCCAGCAGGCCCAGGCGACACTCGACGGGTACCACGTCGCGTTCGCGATCTCGGCCGGGGTGCTCGTGATCGTCGCGATCGCCAGCGGGCTCCTGATCAACCGTCAGTCTGTCCGACTCCAGAAGCTCGAGCACCTCGCGGCGAACGCGACGGGCAGCATCCCGGCCGCGGCGCACTGACGTGGCACCTGCCTCGCGCTGACGCCGGATGACGTGGCCGCCGCCGCACTCGAACTCCGAACGACGGGGTCGTTGTCGAACGACAGCGACCCCGTCGTTGTGCGTCGTCCAGCACCGTCGTCGTGCGTCGTCCAGCACCGTCGTCGTGCGTCGTCCAGCGCCCCGTGGCCGAACGCCCTTCGGTCCGGTGCCCTCCACCCGACGCTGGATTGCGCACTGTTGCGGTTCCCGTGTCTCCCGTCAGGGGTGCGCATTATGGTCAGGGTCATGTCCTCCGTCCTGACCTCGCCGCTCGTGTCGACGCAGTGGCTCGCCGACCACCTGGGTGCCGACGAGCTCGTCGTGCTCGACGCGTCGGTGCACACGTCGGGCACGGGTCGCGGCACGACCTGGCAGACAGCCCGTGACAGCTACGAACAGCACGGTCACGTCCCCGGTGCCCGCTACGCCGACCTGGCGCGCGACTTCTCGACGCCCGGGGCCGACCTGCCCTTCACCCGGCCCGACGCCGAGCAGTTCGAGCTCGCGGTCCGGGCGCTCGGCATCACCAACGCGTCGACCGTCGTGGTCTACGACGACAGTGTCGGCGAGTGGTCCGCGCGCCTGTGGTGGATCTTCCGGGCGTTCGGCTTCGACGACGTCGCGGTGCTGGACGGCGGATTCGTGAAGTGGCGCGACGAGGGCCGCCCCGTCCGGATCGGCGCCTTGCGGACCGCCGCTGCGCGGCATCCCGAGACCGACGTGTTCCTGGCCGGTGAAGAACGGCCGCTCTGGGCCGATCGCGCCCGGGTCGAACGAGCCGTCGACGGCACGCAACCGGCGGCACTCGTGCTGGCTGCCGACGACACCACCCTGGGCACGGAGCACCCGCCCGTCGTGCCCGGAACCACGCCGATCACCCTGCACCGGGTCATCGACCAGGACTCCAATGCGCTCCGTCGTCCCGCGGCACTCCGCGACGTGTTCGCACCCGTCCTCGGGTCCGACGAGATCGTGACGTACTGCGGCGTGGGCAGCGCCGCGTGCGTCGACGCCCTCGCGCTGACCGTGCTGGGCCACGACCACGTGCAGGTCTACGACGGGTCCCTCGCGGACTGGTGGCGCTGGGACCTCGAGCCCATCGCTTCCTGAAGCCGGCGGTTCCCGACGCCGCGCAGTCGTCGAGACGCCGCGCGGTCACCGAGACGCTGCGCAGTCACCAAGACGCTGCGCGGTCACCGAGACGCTGCGCTGCACGGCGGCGCCACAGCACGACGGCGGCGTCTGGGCGTCTGGGCGTCTCGACGCTCCTCCAGCGCATCCGCCCACGGAGGCCCGCCCATCACGCCGGCACTAGCGTTGCCCCATGAGCACCAAGCGCGCGGTCGTCCTCGGCGGTACCGGCGGCATCGGCTCCGCCGTCGTCCGGGAACTGCTCGACAGCTCGGGCCGCGGCGGTGACGACTGGTCGATCGAGGTCCTCGCCCGACGCGGCGGCGACGTCGCCGACTCCCTCACCGCGGCCGGCGCGACCTTCACCGCGGGCGACCGCCGCGACACCCAGGTCCTCCGTGACCTGCTGCGCCCGGGCGCCGACCTGCTCGTCGACACCGTCGGCGCCACCCGCGACGACGCCGCACAGCTCCTGCCGTACCTGGGGGACATCGGGTCCACCGTGTTCCTGTCGTCCAAGGCCGTGTACGTCGACGAGCAGGGCCGCCACGCGAACTCCGTCGACAAGCCCGTCTTCCCCGGGGCGGTCACCGAGATCCAGCCGACGGTCACGCCGGCCGACGACGACCCGACCAGCCGTGACGGGTACGGGGCCGCCAAGGTCGCCGCCGAACAGCTGCTGCTCGACCACGGTGCGCCGGTGACCGTCCTCCGCCCGTCGAAGGTCCACGGCCCCGGCATCGGCCGCCCGCGCGAGTGGTTCGTCGTCCGCCGCGCGCTCGACGGCCGCGACCGTGTCCTGCTCGCCGACCACGGCCGCGGCGTCGACCACACCACGGCCGCGAGCGGGATCGGCTCGCTCGTCCGCCTGGTCGCCGGCGCCCCGGACCGGCGGATCCTCAACGTGGCGGACGAGACGGCACTGACCGCGCTCGAGATCGTGCGGACGGTCGCAGCGCACCTGGACCACCGGTTCGACGAGGTCCTGCTCGACGCCGACGCCCCGGCCTTCGTCGGCCTGACGCCGTGGTCGTCGCCGACGCCCGTCGTGCTCGACACGACGGCAGCGCGGGCCCTCGGGTGGGAACCGCCCCGCTACGCCGACGCCGTCCGTCCGGAGCTCGACTGGCTGGTGGAAGACCGCGCGCCGCACGCCCGCCGACGGCGACGTGCCGTGGGCGTCCGACCCGTTCTGGGACCGGATGTTCGACTACGGCCCCGAGGACGCCGCCCTCGTCATGCTCTCCCTGGGGACATGACGATGCCGCGGTCCGAGGTGCTGTTCATCGGGGGACGCTCCGGCGTCGGCAAGTCGACCGCCGCGGATGCCCTGCACGAACTGCTCGCGGCGCGGGACGTCCGGCATGCCGTCATCGAGGGCGACACTCTCGACCTGGCACACCCGGCACCCCACGTCGAGCACCCCGAGGCCCGGCTCGCGGAACGCAACCTCGCGGCGATCTGGGCGAACTACCGGGCCCTCGGGTTCCACCGGCTCGTCTACACGAACACGGTGTCGGTGCTCGAGGCCGACCGGTTGGCCGCCGCGATGGGGGACGACCCGGCGGTCGTGGCGGTGTTGCTCCGCGCAGGCGACGAGCGCACGGCGCAGCGCCTGGGCCGGCGAGTCGGCGGAGCACCGCCCGCAACGCAGGTCGCGCACAGCGCACGGACCGCCGGGAGGCTCGACTCGGCTGCACCAAACCGGGTCACGCGGGTGGACACGGACGACCTGGCCCCGGCGGACGTCGCCCGTCGGCTCGCGTCGCTGACCGGGTGGCTTCCCGACTGAGCGCTGTGGAGGAGCGTGCCTTCTCCACCAACTGTGCTGCCGATCCGCCCGTCCAGCCCGGACGGGGCACGCTGGAGCCATGAACGACAACCGGCTCGGCACCGCCGTCAGCCCCTACCTCCGTCTGCACGCCGACAACCCGGTGGACTGGCGCGAATGGGGTCCTGACGCCTTCGCAGAAGCACGTGAGCGGGACGTCCCCGTCCTCGTGTCGATCGGCTACGCCACCTGCCACTGGTGCCACGTCATGGCGCGCGAGAGCTTCGCCGATCCAGAGATCGCCGAACTGCTGCGGCGTGACTTCGTCGCCGTCAAGGTCGACCGTGAAGAACGCCCCGACGTCGACGCCAGCACCATGGCTGCCGCGGCCGCGTTCACCGAACAGCTGGGCTGGCCGTTGACCGCGTTCATGACCCCGGACGCGCACGTCTTCTTCGCGGGCACGTACTTCCCGCCGACGCCGGTCGGGCAGCACCCGTCGTTCCGACAGATCCTGGGCGCCGTGCTCGACGCCTGGCGTGATCGACGCACCGAGGTCGACGCCACCGCCAGCGCCCTCTCCGGGGCGATCCGCCAGGGTGCCGTGGACAGCACCACGGTCGGACTGCACGGCGCTGACGGGGCCGAGCCGGACCTCCCGTCCATCGCGACGATCCACGACGTGGTCGGTGCACTCGAACCGGGCGAGGACCTCGAGTACGGCGGCTTCGGCGGGGCTCCGAAGTTCCCGTCGGCGCCGTTGCTCGAGTTCCTGGCGGACACCGGGGCCGACGGGGTGCCAGCCGGCACGGCGCTGTGCGAGCGGTCGCTCCGCGTCATCGCCGCCTCGGAGCTGACCGATCCGGACGGCGGGGTGTTCCGCTACGCGACCCGCCGGGACTGGTCCGTCCCCCACTACGAGCGCATGCTCTACGACAACGCCGGGCTCCTGGCGATCGCTCCCCAGCCCCAGGCCCGCGGCATCGCCGACTTCCTGCGCGACACCCTGCGCCGTCCCGACGGCGCCTTCGTCGCGGCACAGGACAGCGAGTCCACGATCGACGGCCGACGCGTCGAGGGCGAGTGGTACCGGCGCCCCCGGCCCGAACGAGCGCTCCTCGATCCCCCACCACTCGACGACCAGGTCCTGACCGGCTGGAACGGACTCGCCGTGCGGGGCCTGGCGATCGCGGGGGCCCGGCACGGTGACGCCGAGATGATCGCCCTGGCCCGGGCAGCAGCCGACGCGGTCATCGACGCCCACCTGCGCGACGGGCACGTCGTCGTCCGGTCGAGCACACCGCGCGGATCCTCGTCGGCACCGCCCACGATCGAGGACATCGGCCTGTTCGCCGAGGGGCTGGTCGAGCTCGCACTCGTGACGGGTGAGCTCCGGTACGCCACGACTGCCCGTTCCCTGGTCGACGACGCACTGTCGGGACCGCTGACGGTCGACCCGGTGCTGGCGAGCGCGGGGACCGCGACGGGGGAACAGCCGCAGACCGCGCTGCGGTCGGGGACCGTCGCCCTGGCGAGCGCCGCACTGGTGATCGGCACCCTGACCGGCGATCCCGCCTACCGGTCCGCCGCCGTGACACTCGTCGCAGACCGGGCCCGCAGCGGCGTGGACCGACCGCTCGGGCACGCCGACGCGCTCGGGCTCGCCCTGGCCCTGCAGCGCCCGTCGCGCGAGGTCGTCGTCGTGGCCACCGATCCGACAGCGATGCAGACCGTCGCGATCGGCGCGCGTCACCCGGGCACCGTCGTGCTCACGGTGACGCCGGCACAGGCCTCAGCCTGGGCAGCTGCGGGGTTCACGCTGCTCGAGTCCCGCGACCGCCTCGACCCCGCCGCGTACGTGTGCCACGACCACGTGTGTGCCCTGCCCGCACGCTCTGCGGACGACCTGACGCGCCAACTCGCGAGCGCCTGAGCGCGGGCGGTATCCTGGAATGCTCATGTCTCCCACGCCTGTCGTCATCACGTACCCGCCCGAGCTGCCCGTCTCGCAGCGGCGCGATGACATCGCCGCGGCCATCCGCGACAACCAGGTCGTGATCGTCGCCGGTGCGACCGGTTCGGGCAAGACGACCCAGCTGCCGAAGATCTGCCTGGAACTCGGGCGGGAGCACATCGGCCACACGCAGCCGCGCCGGATCGCCGCTCGCACGATCGCCGAGCGCGTGTCCGAGGAACTCGGCGGCGAGCTCGGCGACCTGGTGGGCTACCAGGTCCGCTTCACCGACAAGGTCAGTGCGAACACACGCGTCAAGCTCATGACCGACGGCATCCTGCTCAACGAGATCCACTTCGACCGTGACCTGAAGCGCTACGACACGATCATCATCGACGAAGCGCACGAGCGGTCCCTGACGATCGACTTCCTGCTCGGCTACCTCAAGCGGTTGTTGCCTCGACGCCCGGACCTCAAGCTCATCATCACGAGTGCGACGATCGACCCGGAGTCCTTCTCCCAGCACTTCGGCGGTGCCCCGATCATCGAGGTCTCGGGCCGCACCTACCCGGTCGAGATCCGCTACCGCGCGCTGGTCGCCGAAGAACCCGGCGCGGACGACGACGGTGACGACGACACCGACTCGCGCACGGCCGACGCCGGCAACGCCCAGGACGACCGCGACCACCTGCAGGGCATCACCGACGCGCTCGACGAGCTGGCGCGCGAGGACCCGGGCGACGTGCTCGTGTTCCTGTCCGGCGAGAACGAGATCCGCGACGCGCAGGACGCCATCGAGGGCAAGCACTACCAGGGCACCGAGGTCCTGCCGCTCTACGGACGGCTCTCTGCCGCCGACCAGCACCGGGTGTTCCAGCGCTCGTCGACCCCGGGCGTCCGCCGCCGGGTCGTGCTCGCGACGAACGTCGCCGAGACCTCGCTGACGGTGCCCGGCATCAAGTACGTCATCGACACCGGGACCGCCCGCATCTCGCGGTACTCCCCCCGAGCGAAGGTCCAGCGACTGCCGATCGAGGCGATCTCGCAGGCCAGCGCGAACCAGCGGTCGGGCCGCGCCGGGCGCACGAGCGCGGGCATCGCGATCCGCCTGTACTCCGAGGACGACTTCGGTCGCCGCCCCGAGTACACCGATCCCGAGATCCTCCGGACCAACCTGGCCGCGGTCATCCTGCAGATGATCTCGCTGGGGTTCGGCGACATCGAGTCGTTCCCGTTCCTGCAGCCGCCGGACTCGCGCGGCGTCAAGGACGGCCTCGACCTGCTGCGCGAGCTCCGCGCCGTCGACAAGGACGGCGCGATCACGAAGTCCGGGCGGCAGCTCACCCGACTGCCGATCGACCCCCGTCTCGGTCGCATGGTGCTCGAGGCCGGCAGGCAGGGCGTCGGGCGCGAAGTCGTGGCGATCGTCTCGGCGCTCAGCATCCAGGACCCGCGTGAGCGTCCCCTCGAGAAGCGCGCGCACGCCGACCAGCTGCACGCACGGTTCGCGGACCCGACCAGCGACTTCCTGACGTTCCTCGGCCTGTGGAACTACATCGAGGACAAGCAGGACGAGCTCTCCTCGAGCGCGTTCCGACGTCTGTGCAAGGCCGAGTTCCTCAACTACCTGCGCATCCGTGAGTGGCAGGACCTGTACCGCCAGCTCTCACGTGCCGCCAAACAGGTCGGCATCCACGTCGGCAAGGAGCGCAAGGACGACCCCGACGCCGTGCACCGGTCGCTCCTCGCCGGGCTCCTGAGCCAGATCGGGCTGCGGGACCGCGAGAAACGCGACTACCTCGGGTCGCGGAACACCCGCTTCGTGCTGTTCCCGGGCAGCGTCCTGGCGAAGAAGCAGCCCGACGCCGTGATGGCCGCCGAACTCGTCGAGACGAGCCGCCTGTTCGCGCGGACCGCTGCGCGCATCGACCCGGTCTGGACCGAGCAGTTGGCCGGCGACCTCCTGCGGCGCACCTACGGCGAGCCGCACTGGGAGAAGAAGCAGGGTGCCGTCGTCGCGTACGAACGGGTCACGCTGTTCGGCGTCCCGATCGTGCAGCGTCGGCGGGTGCAGTACGCCCGGATCGACCCCGTGCACTCGCGCGAGCTCTTCATCCGGCATGCCCTGATCGAGGGCGAGTGGGACTCCCAACAGGCGTTCGACCGGGCCAACCGCAAGCTCCGACGCGAACTCGAGCAGCTCGA
The DNA here is from genome assembly GCF_001424385.1 of Curtobacterium sp. Leaf183. Classification (GTDB taxonomy): domain Bacteria; phylum Actinomycetota; class Actinomycetes; order Actinomycetales; family Microbacteriaceae; genus Curtobacterium. The sequence continues at coordinate 542,149 of NZ_LMPO01000001.1, forward strand.
GGAACGCACTCGCCGACGCGACATCCTGCTCGACGACGAGAACGTGTTCGCGTTCTACGACGCACGCATCCCGACCGAGGTCGCCACCACGCGCGACTTCGAGGGCTGGTGGCGGCGCACACGTCGCGACCAACCGGACCTGCTCACGATGCGGCGCGAGGACCTGCTCGACGAGTCGGCGGCCTCGGCGGCCGAAGACGACACCGAGTACCCCACCCAGTGGCGCTCGGGCGACCAGCGGCTCGCCGTGCGGTACCGGTTCGAGCCGGGGGCCGAGGACGACGGCGTCAGCGTGCAGGTCCCCATCGCCCTGCTCCCCCGCATGCGCGAAGAAGGGTTCGACTGGCAGGTCCGTGGCCTCCGACGCGACCTCGTGACCGCGCTCATCAAGGCGCTGCCGAAGCAGATCCGCAAGAACGTCGTCCCGGCGGCCGACTGGGCCGAGAAGATCGTGGACGAACTGCCCGACGACGCCCCGACCGAGCCCAGCGAGAGCTTCCGGGCGACCCTGGCGAAGACGATCCAGCGCATGACCTACGTGCCCGTGACCGAGGCGGACTTCGACATGTCCCGGGTACCCGCGCACCTGCTCCCCACCTACGCCGTGGTCGACGAACGTGGTCGCCGCGTCGAAGCGGGCAAGGACCTGTCCGCTCTGCAGACCAAGCTCAAGGACCGGACCCAGCAGAGCGTCGCGGCGGCCACCCAGCGAGAGACGCGCGGGCGCGGGGCTGGTCGGGTCGCCGATGATGCACCGGACCGTCGCATCGAACGCACCGGACTGGTCGCCTGGCCCGACACCGACCTGCCGGAGGTCCTCGACACCCGTCAGGCCGGTGCGGTCATCCGTGCCTACCCGGCACTCGTGGAAGAAGGCACCGGCCCCAAGGCGACCGTGGCGGTCCAGTTGCTGGCGACCCCGGGTGACCGCGACGTCCTGATGCCCGCCGGCGTGCGGCGCCTGGTGATGCTCGCCGTGCCCTCCCCCGTGTCCTACATCCAGTCGCACCTGACCGCACAGGAGAAGCTGGCGTTGGCGGCGAGCCCGTACCCCTCGACGAACGCCCTGTTCGACGACGTGCTCGCCGCGGTCGTGGACGCCGGCATCCGCGCCACGCACCCGACCGGGCTGCTCTTCACGCGGGCCGAGTTCCCGGCCGTTCGCGATGCGGTCTCGGCCTCCGTCGTCGACACCATGTTCGGCGCGGTGTCCGAGGTGGCCGCCGTGCTCACCGCACTGCGCGGCGCAGAACGCGCGCTCAAGCAGGCGAACAGCATGTCGTTGCTGCCCGCGCTCAACGACATGCGCCAACAGCTGGACCGCCTGGTGTTCCCCGGGTTCGTCTCGGTGGCGGGACTCGGACGGCTCCGTCGCATCCGTGTGTACCTGCAGGGCGTCGAGGCCCGCGTGACGAAGCTCCTGCAGAACCCCGGTCGCGACGCCACCTGGATGCGCGAGGTGTCTGCCGCGACGGGCCGCTACGAGGACGCCGGGGGGACCTTCCCGCCCACGCCCGGATCGCACCCGGAGCTCGTGCACGCACGGTGGATGCTCGAGGAGTTCCGGCTCAGCCTGTTCGCGCAGGAGCTCGGGACCGCCGAGACGGTCTCGCTGCAGCGCATCACCAAGGCCCTGACCACCGCGGCGCGCTGAGCCGTCGATCCGGAGTCTCGCCGACGCGCGCCAGCCGCCGCAGCGCACCAGCCCCTCAGGCCCGCGTGTCGATCGAGCCCGCTCCGGGGACGGGCGGCGCCGGGTCGTCCGATGCCTCGGGATCAGCCGCCCGCGCCCACTTCACCGTCCACCGGACGAGCGGCTGGACACCGTCCCATGCGGCGACGACATCGTCCAGCGAGCTCGTCAACGGCAGGTGCACCAGCGCGGCGTAGTGCTGCATCCGGAGCAGCTCGATTCGCGGATGGTCCGCCGACCAGCCACGGGGTGCGGTCTTCAGCGGCGGACCCGCCAGCTCGTACCCGGCGTCGGTCAGGTCGTCGAGGATCCGCTGCAACGCTGCCGCTGCCTGCGGTCGTTCATCGATCACGGTCCGTGCTGCCAGCAGCTGGTCGCGGGACGGCTCGTACAGCCCGCCCCCGACCTGCAGCCCGTCGACGCCGGCGCTCAAGTAGACACCGCCTGCGGTCAACCCGGTGTCCTCGCGGTAGGGCCGCTTGTCCGGGGTGAACCGCAGGTCCCGGTGCTGCCGTAGCACCCGGCCGGGGCCGTACCGCCGGTCGGCTTCCTGCAGCAGTGCGTCCATCGGGTCGCGGACGTCGCGCTCCCAGTCCTCGCGGTGCTCCTCGAACCAGGCGGTGTCGTTGTGCGCAGCGAGCCCACGGAAGAACGTCGCCAACGAGGGCGAGAAGAACGCATCGGTCATGCAAGCAGTGAACCGCCGCCCGCTGAGGACTACCCTCGCCCGCATGATCGGCACACTCGACGTCATCGTCCTCGACTGCCCGGACACACGGACGCTCGCACGGTTCTACGCGGAGCTGCTCGGTGGTGAGATCGTCGGCTTCGACGAGGACTGGGCCGAGGTCGTCCTGCCGATCGAGGGGCACCGCCCGCTCGTGGCGTTCCAGCGCGTCGACGACTACCGCGCGCCGGTCTGGCCCGGACAGGACACGCCCCAACAGGTGCACCTCGACGTGAAGGTCGAGGACCTCGACGCCGGCGAGCAGGCGGTCCTGGCCATCGGCGCCACGGCCACGGGTTCGGGGACCGAGACCTTCCGCGTGTTCCTCGACCCCGCCGGGCACCCGTTCTGCCTGATCCGCCCGAACGACTGACCCGCTGGCTCCGCCCGGTCGCGCGACCCGCCGTCTGCGTGCCGTCGAGGTCGCACGAAGTACTGCCCGAAGCGCCGTCGACCGACAGGTTGCGCGACCTCGGCGGAGGTGAGCGGCGTGTTGCGCGACACGGGGCCTCCACGCCCGCGGCACGGCCCGGCACGGCACGGCACGGCACGGCCAGGCACCGCCCGGCCACGCCCGGCCCGGCCCGGCCCCGCACAGGGGACACCGCCCACACACCTCCCGGTCGTATGGTGGTCGAGCATCACTCGTCACCGGAGACGGAGAACGGCATGACCGCCACCCAGCCCACCGCCAGCCCCCGTCGGACGCAGGCGACCGCCTCCGTCGCAGCGATCCTCGCCGAGTCGGCCGCACGCTACCCGGACGACGTCGCCCTCATCGTGGGCGACCGCCGGACCACCTACGCCGAACTCTGGGCGGAGACGCTCGCGTACGCCGGAGCCCTGCGTGAGCGCGGCGTCACCGCGGGGTCCCGCGTCGCGATGCTCCTGCCGAACGTCGCCGACTTCCCACGCGTCTACTACGCCACGCTCGCCCTCGGCGCGGTCGCCGTGCCCGTGCACGCGCTGCTGAAGCGGAAGGAGATCGAGTACGTCCTCCGCGACAGCGGAGCCGCCCTCCTGGTCTGCGCAGCGCCGCTCCTGGCGGAGGGGGCCGCGGGAGCAGCCCTGGCCGGGGTCGACGTCGTGACCGTGCTCGCGCCTCCCGGCGGATCAGCGACCGCCGAGTCGACGACGGGCAACGGCACGGGCGCTCCCGCGCCGGACCGACTGGAGGCCCTGGCCGAGTCCGCCACGCCGCTCGACCGCTACGTGCCCCGCGACCCGTTCGACACCGCCACGATCCTGTACACCAGCGGTACGACGGGGCAGCCGAAGGGCGCCGAGGGCTCGCACTTCGCGTTGCTCGAGCAGGTCAACACGAACCTGATGAGCACCTTCGACATGCACCGCGGCGACGTGCTGCTCGGGGCCCTGCCGCTGTTCCACACGTTCGGGCAGACCTGCACGATGAACACCGGGTTCCGGGCGGGCGCGACGATCGTGATGCTGCCGAAGTTCGACGGCGACTCCGCCCTGGCCGCGATGGTCGAGCACGACTGCGAGATCTTCATGGGCGTCCCGACGATGTACATGGCGCTCCTCGACGCAGCGACGCGCACCGATGCCCGGCCGAACCTGCGCTACGCGATCTCGGGAGGGGCCTCCCTGCCGTTGGCGGTCCTCGAGAAGTTCCAGACCGTGTTCGACGCGCCCATCCACGAGGGCTACGGACTGACCGAGACCTCGCCTGTCGCGTCGTTCAACCACGTCGGCACGCCCCCACACCCGGGCACGATCGGCACGCCGGTGTGGGGCGTCGACATCGAGATCGCCGACCCGGAGACGCCCGGCTCGATCGTGCTGCTCCCCCGCGGCGAGATCGGTGAGCTCGTGATCCGCGGGCACAACCTGATGAACGGGTACCTGGACCGCCCGGAGGACACCGCATTGGCGATCGTCGACGGCTGGTTCCGGACGGGCGACCTCGGCACGAAGGACGACGAGGGCTACCTGACGATCGTCGACCGGACGAAGGACATGATCATCCGCAACGGCTACAACGTGTACCCGCGGCAGGTCGAAGAGGTGCTCGCCACGCACCCCGACGTCACGATGGCGGCGGTGTTCGGCGTGCCGCACGAGGTGCACGGCCAGGAGATCGAGGCGGCCGTGGTCCTGCGCGCCGGGGCCACCGCGACGCCCGAGGACCTCGTCAAGCACGTCGCGGACGAGATCGCCGCCTACAAGTTCCCCCGGGTCGTCCACGTGGTCGACGCACTGCCGCTCGGGCCGAGCGGGAAGGTGCTCAAGCGCACACTGGTGGAGCAGTTCGCACCGTCCAGCGCTGCGACCACCACGGAACAGGAGCCCGCCACCGCATGAGCACCTCCGAGCTCGACACGCGTCTGACCGAACGCGTCGTCGCCCGAGCCCTGCAGAACGTCCGCGAGGGTGGCAAGCCCTTCGCCTGCCTGATCGTCCGCGACGGCAAGGTGCTGGTCGAGGCGGCGAACCAGGTCGCCCAGTCCGGGGACCCGACGTCGCACGCCGAGATCACCGCGATCCGGCTGGCCGCCGAGATGGGCGTGACCGACCTGACCGGCCTCGACGTGTACGTCACCGCGTACCCGTGCCCGATGTGCCTCGGCGCGCTGTACTACGCGCAGCCGGACCGGGTCGTCTTCGCGGCCTCTCGCGACCAGGAGTCCGAGCACTACGAGGACGGCAACCGCCTGATGACGCTCGACACGTTCTACGGCGAGTACACCAAGCCCGCGCACGAGCGGGCGCTGCCCTCGGAGCAGGTCGCCACCGAGGACCCCACGGCGCCGTTCCGGCAGTGGTCGACGTTGCACGCGGACTGACGTGCCGTACCCCCGCGTCGAGCCCTACCGCACGACGACGATCACCATGGACGACGGTGCGGCCCTGTACGTCGAGGAGTCCGGCACCCCCGACGGCACCCCGGCGCTCTGGCTGCACGGCGGCCCGGGCGGTTCGCTCGGCTCCGGCTGGTACCGCACCCACTTCGACCCGACGCGGTACCGGCTGATCGGCATCGACCAGCGCGGGAGCGGACGCAGCAACCCGAGCGTGGCGGACGCCCCAGTCCGACTGGCCGACCACACGACGGACCGGCTGGTCGCCGACCTGCAGCAGGTCCGCGATGCGCTCGGCATCGACACCTGGGTCGTCGCCGGCATCTCGTGGGGCACGACCCTGGCGCTCGCGTACGCCCTCGAACACCGCGACCGCGTCCGCGCGCTCGCCCTGATGGCCGTGACGACGACGAGTCGTGCCGAGGTCGACTGGATCACCGAGGGCATCGGGCGGCTGTTCCCCGAGGACTGGGACCGCTTCGCGCAGGCATCGGGACGCAGACCGGGTGAACGGATCGTCGAGGCCTACGCCCGTCGCCTGACCGGTGCCGACGCGGCCGACCGCACGGCGGCTGCCGCGGAGTGGGACCGGTGGGAGAGCGTCCACGTGTCGCTCGACGACCCCGGATCGCGTGGTCGCGGACACATCGGCCAGGAGGCCCGGCTGGCGTTCGCCACGCTCGTCACCCACTACTGGGCGAACGACGCGTTCCTGCCCGGCGAGCGCGCGGTGCTGGCGCGGGTGGCGGAGCTCGCTGCCGTCCCGGCCGCGCTCGTCCACGGTCGACGCGACGTCAGCGGCCCGGCCGCCACCCCGTGGTTGCTGCACCGGCAGTGGCCGGCGAGCACGCTGACGATCGTCGAGGACGAGGGCCACGGCGGACCGCGCGAGAGCGATGCCCTGACGGCCGCGCTCGACGGCTTCGCCTGACCCGGACCTCAGCGACGCCCGAGCAGCACCGCACGACGCTCACGCGCCCACGCCGACATCGGCCGTGCTGGCGTGCCCGTGATCCGCCCGACCTCGTCGGTCAGGACGTCCACCCCGTCCAGGCCCCGGCGAGCGACCCGACCGAACTGCTGACGGAGCCCCTCGGCCTGCCACGCGGGGACCCCGCTCAGTCGGAGGACGCCGGCGAACACCCGGCTCGGCAGGTGGACGTAGCGGACCCGACGCCCGAGCCCGGCGGAGAGTTCTCGCGCGACGCCCCTGCCGTCGAGCAGCGTCGGGCCGGTCAGCACGGGTTCGGCGCCGCGGTGCTCACCCTGCTGCAGGACGGTCGCTGCCACGCGGGCGATGTCGGCGGTGTCGATCCACCCGATGACCCCGCGGCCCATGGTCTGCGGGAAGAACCCCCGACGCAGGACCGGGCCCGAGGACTCCAGGTTCGTCATGAACCCCGACGGGTGCAGGATCGTCCACGCCAGCCCACTCGCCCGGACGACGACGTCGATGCCCGCGATCGCGCTCGCCCAGGGCATCGGCGAGTGCTCGGCGGCATCGCCCCCGGACAACTGCACGATCGCGCGGACCCCGGCCTCCTGCGCGGCATGGACGGCGTTCGTCCCGTGCTCCTCCTGCTGCTGCGTCGCCGCGGTGACGAGGAACACCTGGTCGACGCCGTCGAACGCCCGAGCCAGTGCAGCAGGGTCCCCCAGGTCGGCGATCCGCGCGTCGATGCCCCGCGAAACCAGGTCCTCGGCCTGCGCCGCGCGTCGGACGACCGCGCGCACGGGCACCCCCGCATCGTGCAGGAGCGCCAGGGTCTTCCCGCCCACGTCTCCGGTCACGCCCGTGATGGCGACCGCTCCGGTCATGGTTCCTCCTCATATCAGTTAACTGATACCAGACCGTACTCCGCTACCATCGGGACATGCCCGATCGGTCCTCCCCGACGCGCGACGACGTCGACGCGATCGCCGCCTGGAGCGTGATCCGCGCCGCCCGGGTCCTTGCACGGCGGCTCGCCGACGTGCTCGCGCCGCTCGGTCTGACACCCGTGGAGTTCGGGGTGCTGGTGCAGCTCGGCGCGACGGACGAGCCGGACCACCGCGGCACCGCGGACGGCCTCGCCGAGCCCGCCACCGGTCTGGCGCAGGCCGACCTGGCCCGCGCCGTCGGGGTCCGACCGCAGAGCATGACCACGCTGGTGGTGACGCTGGCGGAGCGCGGGCTCATCGACCGCGGGTCCGAGCGCGGCCGGGGACGCCGCTCGCGGATCGTGCTCACCGACGCGGGGCGTGCCGTGCTCGCGCAGGCGTACCCGGTCGTCCTGGCCAGCAACGCGTGGTTCGGCCCGGACGCCGCGACCTCGGCAGCCCTGGTCGCGACGCTGCGCCCGATGCTCGGCGGACCGGGCGGACCGGTGGACGACGTCCCCTAGTCGGCGGCTCCCGGACGCTGCACCCACGCCACGACGGCGTCGAGTTCCGGTGCGTACCCGTCGGTCGTGTCGACCTCGAGCACCGGGCACCCGAGCTCCAGCGGCGAGGACACCCGCGGCAGGTTGGCACGCACTCGGTCGTCCATCGCGGCGCCGTGCCCGCGCGCGACGAACCGGTCCATCGCCGACGTGCTCCGGCAGTGCACGTTCAGCACACGGCCGACCGGCAGCAGCGCTGAGCGGACGTCGACCTCGGACTGGTCCCGGTAGAGCGTGGCATCGGCGACGACGCTGCACCCCGCGGCGGCGTACGTGGCGGTGACGTCCCAGAACAGCCGGACGCCGTGCGGCACGACCTCGTCACGCGACAGCGTCCCGGACGCCATCAGGCCGGCGTAGAGCTCGTCGCGGTGCACCCGCGGCCACCCGAGTCGCTCGGCGAGGGCCGCAGCGAGCGTCGTCTTGCCACTGCCGGGAGCGCCACTGACCAGCACCACCGTCGGCAGCGTCACCTGGACACGATCAGGGCTCGGCACGCGTCCACCCTACGAGCGCCGAGGTTCCACGACATGCCGCACGCCGGACGTCGAGGTTCCGGGACCGCACCGTCGGCGGGGTCGAGGTGGCACAATTCCGGAACCTCGGGACCTCGGAACCTCGGGACCTCGGAACCTCGGGACCTCGGGACCTCGGGACCTCGGGACCTCGCTGGCAGGATGGGCGCATGACGACCGACCCGGCACCGACGCCGATCGACCTCGACACCTGGACCCGCCGCGAGCACTTCGAGCACTACCGCGACCGTGTCCCCTGCCGCTACGAGCTGACCGTGCAGGTGGACGTGACCGACTTCGTCGCCGAACTGCGTCGGACCGGCCGCCGCACGTACGCGTCGCAGATCTGGGCGCTGTCCACCGCCGTGAACGCCCACCGCGAGTTCCGGATGACCCTGCTGCCCGACCGCTCCCCCGCCGCGTGGGACGTCGTCCACCCGGCCTTCACGGTGTTCAACCCCGACCGCGAGACCTTCTGTGCGGTCTTCGTGCCGTACGACCCGGACTTCGGCGCCTTCCACGACGCTGCCGTCGCGGCCATGACGACCCACCGCTCGGCGACGGCGATGTTCCCGCAGCAGCCGCGCCCGGCGAACCTGTTCGACGTGTCGACGCTGCCGTGGGCGTCGTTCTCGGGCTTCTCGCTGCAGGTCCACGAGGGCTGGGACCACCTCCTGCCGATCATCACGATCGGCGGCCACCACGACGAGGGCGGGCGCACCCTGCTCCCGCTGTCCGTCCAGGTCAACCACGCGGCGGCCGACGGCTTCCACACGACCCGCCTGCTCAACGAGATCGAACGCCTGCTCGCTGAGCCGACCTGGCTCGCCTGATCACACGCGGCTGATCCGGGCAGCGGATCCCGGGGAACGGAACCGGATCGGCGGGTGACGAATCCGGTTCACGATCCCCGGGCCGAGCGAACCTGATTCGTCAGTTCCCGAAACGGGAACCACCGCCGAGCGGCGACCGACGGCTTCCACTCGATCTGACGGCTCGCTGACCGGCGGCACGATCACGTGTGGTGGACGCGACCCACCGCCGGGCGGGAGGCGCAGGGCGGCCTGGCAGTGAGCCTCCCGTCCGGTGGTGGTGCGGCTCAGGACCCGGCGCGCGCCGCCAGCGCCTGCTCGAACTCCCGCCGCATCGCGTCGCCGCCGCGGCGGCGCCACTCCCGGACCGTGTCCTTCCATGACGACACCGGCGCGCGGCCGAGCAGCACGTCGTTGATCGCGTTCGTGGCGAAGGTGCCGACGGCCGGCCCCTTCGTCGAGTTCGTCGGCGAGTACAGGCCGTACGTGGGGTTCGTGATCCCTTCGTCGAGCCAGGACGCCAGCGAGTCGTAGACGACCTCGGTCATCTCCGGGAACCCGGCGTAGAACAGCGGGAGCGGGCACTCGGTGAAGTACTGCAGCGGGAACTCGCCGAGCGCGGTCTCGCTGTTGCCGGTCTTGGTCAGGACCGGGGCGCCGTCGCGGTACTCGAAGTCGCGGCCCTCGATGCCGAACTTGCGGTAGGTCCAGGCCTCGGTGCCGAAGGGCGACGCGCACCAGTTGAGCACGTCGAGCACCATGCGGATACGGTCCTCGCTGCCCGCGGCGAGCGCCGTGATCGCGTTGTTCGGGTCACCGAGCCACGGCCTGGGCTTCGCGCCCGACTGACCCACGAACGGAGCCTGCGTCATCGCGAAGCCGCTGCCGGGCTCGGCCTGTTGCAGCAGTCCGGGGATCGCGCTGTAGCTGTCCTGCAGCATGACGGCCGAGCCCTGCACGAACCACACCTTGCCGTTGTAGGCCGTGACGCTGTCCGGGTGCACGAGCCCGTCGGCCAGCAGCTTCCGCGAGACCTCGAGCATGTCCTGGTAGGCGTCGACCTCGTACATGTGGGTCAGGCGGCCGCCCTGCTCGTCCCACTGGTTCGGGACGCCGAGCATCGACGCCAGGATGTTCGTCGGCACGGACCCGAGGGCCCAGCGGTTCCGGTTCTGGTCGGTGAGCTCGCGACACAGCGCGGTGAACTCGTCGAGCGAGCCGAACGACGGGTCGATGCCGAGCTGCTCGAAGAGGTCCTGGCGCCGGTGCAGCACGCCGGTCGTCAGCGGGCCGCGCGGCACCGGGACGCCGTAGATCCCGCCCGAGAACACCGTGCCCCGCCAGGACGCCGTCGGCAGGTTCGCCAGGTACGGCCAGTCCCGGATGCCGCTGCCCGACAGGTACTCCGTCAGGTTCTGCGCCTTGGCCTCGAGGAACTGCGGCAGGTACGAGAACGTCCCCGACACGGTGAACACGTCGCCGAGGGTGTCGCCGGCGACCTGCGTGGCGAACTTGCTGGCCCAGTCGGCGTTCGACGTGATGGTCAGGTCGAGGTCGACGCCCATCCGCTCGTCGAGCCCCTGCCAGTAGCGGTTGCTCCCCTTGGCGGGTGGGATCGGCGAGTTCGTCGGGACGCTGCCGAGCAGGGTCGAACCGTCGCCGGGGACCTTCGCCGTGGGGACGAGGCTGCTCGGGAGCTTCCGGAACGCGCTCGGCATGAGGGCGCTGGTCTTCGGCAGGACCGGCTCGGGGCCTCCCGTCCAGGGCACGTAGTCGGGCAGGGTGACGGGCTTGTTGATGGCCCGCACGTCGGTGGACCGGGTCACGGTGTCGCAGCCGGCCAGGAGGCTCGTGGCTGCGACGCCGAGACCGGTCGCGATGAGAGCGCGACGGGTCAGGCCGCTGTGGGTGTCGGTCACGGCGTCAGCCCTTCACCGCGCCGGTCAGGACACCCTTGGCGAAGTGCCGCTGCAGGAACGGGTAGACGATGAGGATGGGGACGATGGAGACCACGAGGATCGCCATCTGGATCGAGGCCTGCGGCGGCAGCGCGTCCGAACTCGTGCCGAGGTCCGCGCCGCCGAGCTGGGCGTTGTTGATGACGTAGGTGCGGAGCACGAGCTGCAGGGGCCACTTGGCGGTGTCGTTGATGTAGAGCAAGGCGTTGAAGAAGGCGTTCCAGTAGCCGACCGCGTAGAACAGGCCGATCACCGCCAGCACGGCCTTCGACAGCGGCAGCACGATCCGCAGGAAGACACCGAAGTCACCGGCGCCGTCGATGCGTGCCGACTCGATGAGCTCCTTCGGGATCGCCATGAAGAACGACCGCATCACGATGACGTTGAACGCGCTGAGGGCCGTCGGCAGGATCAGCGCCCAGTACGAGTCGAGCAGGCCGAACTGCTTGACGACCAGGTAGTTCGGGATCAGGCCCGGGGCGAACAGCAGGCTGACGAGCACCAGGCTCAGCACGAAGCCCGACCCGTACGAGCCCGGTCGGCTCAGGGCGTAGGCGAGCATCGCGGTCACGAACAGGCTGATCAGCGTGCCGACGACCGTGATCCCGATGCTGACCACGAGCGCCCGGGTGACGACGCCGCCCGCGAAGATGCTCTCGTACGCGCCGAGGTCCAGCCCGGTCGGCCACAGCACGAACCCACCCGCACCGTTCACCTGACTGGAGGGGGCGACGCTCGTCGACACGATGCCGAGGAACGGCAGCAGCACGACCAGGCAGATGACGAGCAGCACGAAGCCAGTGAGCAGGCGCCCGGGCAGCGGTGCCGTGTCCGGACCGCCGCGCTTGTGCCGGTTCGGCCTGCCCTTGCCGGTCTTGCCGGTCTTGCCGGACTGGGGGACGGTGACGCTGTGCGTGGCGGTCATCGGGTCTCCTTCTGGTAGACGCCCGCTTCGCCGAAGACGTGGGCGACCTTGTTCGCGCCGAGGACGAGCAGCACGCCCACCACGCCCTTGACGAGTCCGACGGCGGCAGCGACACCCCACTGGCCGCCGAGCACGCCGTTGTTGTAGACGTAGGTGTCGAGGACCTCGCTGGCGCCCCGGCCGACGGCGGCCTGCTGCAGGAGGATCTGCTCGAACCCGACGGTGAGCGAGTCGCCCAGGCGCAGGATGAGCAGCAGGATGATGATCCCGCGCATGCCGGGCAGCGTCACGTGCCAGAGCTGCCGCCACCGGCTCGCGCCGTCCATCTTGGCTGCCTCGTACAGGCTCGCGTCGATCGAGCTGAGCACGGCGAGGAACAGGATCGTCGCCCAGCCGGTGTCCTTCCAGATGACCTGGCTCGTGAGCAGGGCGATGAAGCCGTGCGGGTTGCCGAGGAAGTCGATCGCGGTGCCGCCCGAGGCCCGGATCGCGTTGTTGATCAGTCCCGAGCCGCCGAGGATCTGCTGGAACACCGCGACGACGATCACCCACGACAGGAAGTGCGGCAGGTACAGGATCGACTGCACGACGCCCTTGATCCGCTCGGACAGCAGCGAGTTCAGCATCAGCGCCAGGATGATCGGCGCCGGGAAGACGAACACGACCTGCACCAGGGTGATCACGAGGGTGTTGCGCAGGGCGCCGAGGAACTCCGGGTCGCCGTTGAACACCACGGCGAAGTTCTCGAACCCGACCCACGGGCTCCGGCCCAGCGGCACGAACGGCAGGTACTCCTGGAACGCGATGAGGTTCCCGAGCAGCGGCAGGTACTGGAACGCCAGCAACAGCGCCAGGCCGGGCAGTCCCATCCAGAGCAGCACGCGATCGCGGCGGATGCGCTCCCAGGTCGTCTTCCGACGGGCGACGGTGGTCCGCGGTGACGCCCCGTCGGTCCCCCTCGCTGCTGATCGCACGCGGTCGTCGAGCTTCGTCACTCCAGGCCCCCTCCGTTGGATTCCTGGTGCGACCCTGGCGCGGACGGCAACGAACTGGCAACTGTTGCCACTCGTTTCCATCGTTGTAAGTCGTTGGAGGGTTCCAGTGACCGCTCACTCGAGGATCGCGGGCGGCAATCGGTCGAGACGGACGGCGATGCCGGCGAACGCGGCGCGCTGCTCGGACGACGACCAGTCACGCGTGAGCGGGACGTCGTCCTCCCACTCGGTCTCCATGGCCATCGCTCCTACGTGGCCGACGCGGGGGCTCCAGCGGCCCCGGCTGCCGCCGCGACGCGCGCGACCACCGCGGCGAGCGCTCCGTCGTCGCCGACGTTCCCGGGGAACACCACGAAGGGCACACCGGCGCTCGGTCCGTCCGCGGCGACCCACAGGGAGACGATCCCGGGCAGCATCGTCCCGAGCGTCCACGCCCGGTCGATCTCCAGGGCCTCGGTGGCGAGGTCGTTCGACGTGATCCCGCCCTTCGCCACGAGGAACGCGGGATGCTGCCGGGCCGCGACGGCGCGGACGACCGACACGAGCGACTCGGACGCGACCCGGGAGACCCTGAGGCTGTCCTCGGCGTCGGTCCCGCGGACGAGCGTCCGGCTCGTCATCACGACGACGTCCGAGTCACGGAGATGGTCGACGACCTGCCGCGCGCTGTCCTCGACGACCTCGTGGAACCCCGCTCGGGACTCGAGGCACCTGGCCAGGTCGATCTCGACCGGCACGACGGGGCGCTCGGCGAGCAGCCGCTCGAGCTGTCGCCCGGTGAGCCCGACGTGCGACCCGACGGCGACGAGCCCGTGTCCCGTGGGGGCGTCGACGAACGCCCGGGCGAGGGCGGTGTCCGACAGCGCGCCCCGGGCTTCCTGGCCGCAGCGTGCCCGCACGAAGGACGGTCCACTGCGGTAGACCACGCGCAGGCCCTCGGCCTCGGCGGCGAGCGCCCCGAGGGCGACCACGCGCAGGTCGTCCTCGTCGACGGCGTCTGCCACCGCGACGCGACCGTCCCGGCAGCCCAGCAACGCCTCGGCGACGGCCGTCGGGCCACCGGTCCGGATCAGGTCGAGCGTCAGGCGCACCACGTCGGACGCGGCGACGCGACCCGCGGTCTTCTCGGCGACCCACTCGGGAAGCGCGGATGCCCGGTACCCGAAGCTGGCGTCGCGGGCGAACTCCGACTCGCCGACGGGGGTCCAGTCGTCAGCGCTCGCGATGTAGTGCACCGAGTCCACGGTGATGCGTCCCGCGTCCGGGTAGGCCGGGACGAGCAGCACGACGTCGACCCCGCGCCCACGGTCCGCTCCGCGGCGAGCCAGGACGTCGGTCTCGAGGGGGAAGTGCCCACGGAGCGTGGAGTCCCCGCGGCTGATCAGCACGACGTCCTCGCCGCGCTCCTCGGCGACGGCGGCGACGCGGTCGTGCACCTCGGCGACGACGGCAGCCGCGGCCCCGGGGTCGAGGCTCCGGGTGTTGGCGAGGACGAAGAACCCGACGGCGTCCTGGTCGAATGCCCAGCGGACGTCGTCGTCCGTCCAGGTCGTGATGATCGGCAGGTCGGCGACACTCTGGCTGCCGGTCGGGTCGTCGTCGATCACGACGACACGGCGGTTCGCGGCGGCGACCGCTGCGCTGAGCGCGGCGAGGTCGACGGGGGCGGTCGTGGTGGGCAGCGTGCTGGGCTTCATCGGTCAGTTCCTCCCTCGACCACCGTAGGCGTCGTGCCACTCTTGGGGCATGACCTTCGAGCAGCACGCGCACTCGTTCGGAGCGGCGGCCGACGCCTACGAGCGAGGTCGCCCGAGCTACCCCGCCGACGTCGCCGCCTGGCTCGCGCCGGACCCCGTCGAGCGCGCGGTCGACGTCGGCGCCGGCACGGGGAAGTTCACGCGCACGCTGCTCGCCCGGGCGGACGAGGTCATCGCGGTCGAGCCCGACGCCGCGATGCGCGCCCAGCTGGCCACGGCGATTCCCGAGGTCCGAGCGCTCGACGGGTCCGGCGAGGCGATGCCGCTGCCCGACGCCAGCGCCGACCTGGTGACGTTCGCGCAGTCGTGGCACTGGGTCGACCCCGATGCCGGTGCCCGCGAAGTGGCCAGGGTGCTGCGCCCGGGCGGCGTCCTGGGGCTGGTGTGGAACATCCGCGACGAGTCGGTGGCGTGGACGGCGCAGCTCGGGGAGCTCATCAAGCGCCCGGAGTCGCGGGTCATGGCGTACGAACGGCCGCTCGCGGGTGAGCCGTTCGCCGACGACGAGTACCGGACGTTCGACTGGGTCCACGAGCAGTCGCGATCGGCGTTCCTCGACATGATCGCCTCGCGCAGCTACGTGATCGTCATGGAGCCGTCCGACCGCCTGGTCCTGCTCCGCGACGTCGAGGACCTGTTGGACTCGACGTCCGAGACCGCCGGCAGCGGCACCGTGCGGGTGCCGTACGTCACCCACGTGCACCGGTTCGTCCGGCCCCCGGCCCCTGCCTGACCGCTCGGCCGAGCGCTACGGTGACACCATGCGTGCGACCGTGCGGGACGTCGCGGCCCTGGCCGGGGTCTCGCCGAAGACCGTCTCCAACGTGGTCAACGGCGGCGTCGTCGTGCGACCGGACACTCGCGAGCGCGTCGAACAGGCGCTCGCGCAGCTCGACTACGTGCCGAACCTGTCCGCCCGGGGCCTGCGCAACGGCCGGTCCGGCGCCATCGCCCTGACCCTTCCGGAGATGAGCAGCGCCTACTCCGCCGAACTCGCCCGGTGGTTCGTCGAGCTCGCCCGCGACCGCGACTGGGTCGTGCAGCTCGACCAGACCGCGAACGACCCGGAGCGCGAGCGCCAGCTGGTGTCGCGGGCCCGGGCGCACCTGGTCGACGGGCTCGTCCTGAACCCGGTGTCGTTGAGCGCGAGCGTCCTGGCCTCCACGGCGGGGCTGCCCCCGACGGTCGTCATCGGCGAGGTCGAACCCGAGCACGTCGACCAGGTGCACGTCGACAGCGTCACCGCCGCGCACGAGGTCACGACGTACCTGCTCGACCGCGGACACCGGCGGATCGTCGTGGTCGGCGCGCCGGACCCGACGGTCGACCCGCGCCGCCGGACGGCCACGAGCGAGCTGCGCGTCCGCGGCCACGACGCGGCACTGCACGGGGCCGGCGTCGCTCCGGACGCCGAGCTGCGGGTGCCGCTGGCGGGCTGGACGACCGCCGACGCGGCGAGCGCCTTCGCGACGTGGCTCGACACGCATCCCCTGCCCGACGCGGTCTTCGCGTTCTCGGACTCGATCGCGTTCGGCGTGCTGCACGTGCTGGCGGCGCGGGGCATCAGCGTGCCGGACACGGTCAGCGTCATCGGGTTCGACGACGTCGACGGTGCGGCGTTCGCGATCCCGGCGCTCACCACCGTGGCGTTCGACCGACGGGCCTTCGCCGACGCCGCCCTCGACCTGCTCACCGCGCGCATCGCGGACCGCGACGCGCCCCCCTCCACGGTCGTGATCCCGCACCGGATCGTCGAGCGGGCGAGCGTCGCCCGGCGCTGAGCCCTGCGTTGTCGTCGCACGGTGCGAGGTTCGAGCCCTGGTGCGCGGCGCGGCACCGTGCGAGGTTCGTGCTCCGTGCGGCGCTGACGGACCCGTGCAGGGGTCTTTCCCGGCACGTTGCGGTCAAGCCCGCACCACGGCGCAACCTCGCACCGTGCGCACCTCGCACCGGCATCATGCACTCGCACCGTGCGCACCTCGCACCGGCATCGTGCACTCGCACCAAACGCGCCCAACGCACCGAACGCACCACGGCCTCAGCGGGGCTGCGCCGCCGCCAGCACCGCGTCCCGCGTCCGCCCGTCGCCGAGGATGCGGAAGTGCCCGCCGACCGGCACGCGCACGTTCGTCGCCCCGACGAGCTCGCTGCCGCCCGGGATCAGCGTGTCGAACACCCCGTACACCGACGTGATGCGCGCGTTCACGTCCCGCTCGAGCGCCAGCGCCGCGAGCACCGGGTCCGCGGCACGGAACACCCGGAGGTGCGCCACCGGGGCGAGGTTGGCGTACGCCGACCCCCCGAACGGCGTCGACACCGCGACCATCCGGTCGATCCGTCCCTCGGGGTCGAGCTCGGCCATGGCGTACTTGCCGATGAGCCCGCCCTTGCTGTGCGTCACGAGCAGCACGCCGCGCAGGTCCAGTTCCTCGATCGACGCCATCACCTCGGCCGCCGAGACCGGCACCGGTCGCAGGTTGTGCCGCAGCGACGCCAGCACGTGCACGGGGTGGCCGGCGTCGTGCAGCGCGTCCATGAGCGGCCGCATGAAGTGCCACGTCTCGTAGACGCCCGGAACCACGACGACCGGCGGGCCGTCACCGGTCAGGTAGTCGTCCGCCGTCGTCGTCCCGAGGCTCCGGACCTGCCAGACGGTCGCGTAGGTCCAGTCGAGGACGGCCCACCACGCGCGGCGTGCGACGCCGACCCGGACGGGAGGCACGACCCGCCCTGCAGACGTCGGCTCGCCACCCGGGGCCACGGGGTCGGTCACCGGGTCGCCTCGAGCGACCGGGCGCGGCGGAAGTCGTCGACGAGCTCGGCGAACGGCGCCGGCTGGTGCTCCTGCACGTGATGCGCCCCGTACAGCTCGACGAGGGCCCCGTCACGCGCTGCCCGGGTCAGGCGTCCCGCCCACTCGCTGCGGGCGATCGGGTCGCGGGTGCCGCGCACGACGAGCACCGGCACGCGCAACGCGGCGACGGCGTCGAGCATCGGCCAGCGGACCATCGGCCGGAGTTCGCGCACGTACTGGCGGATGCTCCGGAAGTAGTCGGAGAGGAGCACGACGTTCATCCGCGCGTCCTCGACCAGCCCGTCACGACCCAACGCGACCGCGAGCCAGGCCAGCGACCGGTGCCGGTCGTCCACCACGGGGCTGACGAGGACCACCGCCAGGACCTCGTCCGGGTGCTGCAGCGCCGCGGCGACGACCACCTGCGACCCCATCGACTGCCCGACGAGGACGCTCTCGTGCACGCCCCGCGAGCGCACCGCCCGCATGACGACGTCGGCGAGCTCGGAGATCTCGAGTCGGCGTCCGACCGGGGGCAGGCCGCCGAAGCCGGGCAGGTCGACCGCGATCGTGCGGTGCGTCCGCGAGAGCACCCGCTGCGAGCGCGCGAACGACCGGTGCGACATGCCGATGCCGTGCACGAGCACGATCGTCGGCGCCAGCGAGTCCCGGCGTCGACCCGCAGGCGCCATCGTGTGGAGCCGGACGGGCATCCCGTCCACCGAGACCGTCTCGACCAGCGCGCGCACACCTCGACAGTACGCACGACGGTTCCGCTCCGGACAGCTGAGCGCTACTCTCCGAGCATGCGCAAGGTGACCGCTGGACTGTTCTCCTCCGTCGACGGCGTCGTGCAGGACCCGTACACCTTCCAGTACGACAGCTTCGACGACGAGCTCGGTGCCGCCATGGGCACGTTCATGGCCAGCACCGACACCGTGCTGCTCGGTCGGAACAGCTACGTCGAGTGGGCCGAGTGGTGGCCGGCGCACCCCGACGACCCGTTCGGCCAGTGGATCAACCCGATCGAGAAGCACGTGGCCTCGACCACGCTCGACCCCGACCTGGCGTGGCAGAACACCTCGCTCATCCAGGGCGACGTGCACGACTTCGTGCGCGACCTGAAGCAACAGGACGGCGGCGAGATCGCGGTGTGCGGCAGCGTGACGCTCGTGCGCAGCCTGCTGTTCGCGGGCCTCCTCGACGAGCTCCAGCTGATGGTGCACCCGGCGGTCGCCGGTGCCGGGCGGAAGCTCTTCGAACCGACCGACCCACCCCTGCGCCTGCGCCTGGTGGGCAGCACCGTGACGAGCAAGGGGAACGTCCTGAGCACCTACGGGCAGTTCGCGGCCTGACGGCGGCGAGCCGGGCCTCCCGACCGGCGGTACCGTTGACGGTGACCAACTCGCCATCCCGACCGGAGCCCACCATGCCGCAGGACACCCGCCCGCACGTCGTCATCGTCGGCGGTGGGTTCGCCGGCATCGCCGCGATGCGCGAGCTCGCGGACGCACCGGTCCGCATCACCCTGGTCGACCGGCACGTCTACAACATGTTCCAGCCGCTCATGTACCAGGTGGCGACGGGTGGTCTCAACGCCGGCGACGTGACGTACTTCCTCCGCAGCCTGCGCGCCCGCCAGAGCAACGCCGAGTTCCGCCACGGCCTGCTGACGAACATCCGCCCGGACGAGAAGATCGCCGAGATGTCGGACGGCGAGCACCTGCGCTACGACCACCTCGTGCTGGCGAACGGCGTCAACACCAGCTACTTCGGCACCCCGGGCGCCTACGAGTACGCGTACTCGATGTACTCCCGCTCGCAGGCCCTGCGCATCCGCGACGAGCTGTTCACCCGGCTCGAAGAGGCCGCCGCGAACCAGGGCCCCGACGAGATCCGCATCGTGATCGTCGGCGGCGGTGCGACCGGTGTCGAGATGGCGGGCGCCCTCGCCGAGCTGCGCGACCAGGCCCTGCAGGCGGCGTACCCGGAGATCGTCCGCGGCAACATCACCATCACGCTCGTGCACCGCAGCGGCGAGCTGCTGAAGCCGTTCGCCCCACGCCTGCGCCGGTACGCGGCCAAGGTCCTGCGCAAGCGCGGCGTCGTGCTCCGGCTCAACACCGGCGTGTCCGAGGTGCGCCCCGACGGCGTGATGACGGCCGAGGGCGAGTTCATCCCCGCCTCGCAGGTGATCTGGGCCACCGGCGTCGCCGCGCACAAAGAGGTCGCGAACTGGGGCCTGCCGCAGACGCACGGCGGCCGCATCCAGGTGAACGACGACCTCAGCGTCAAGGGGGTCGAGGGCATCTGGGCCGCCGGCGACATCGCCGCGCAGGACGACGCCCTCGCGCAGCTGGCCCAGCCGGCGCTGCAGGGCGGCAAGCACATCGCGAAGCAGATCGTCCGCACGCTGCACGGCAAGCCGACCGAGCACCTGAAGTACTTCGACAAGGGCACCATGGCGACGATCGGCACGAACGCCGCCGTCGCCCAGCTGCGCGGGGGGATCACGATGGTCGGCCCGGTCGCCTGGGCTGCCTGGGTCGCGGTGCACATCGCGTCGCTGCTCGGCAACGGCAACCGGCTGTCGACCCTGTCGCACTTCTTCGTCCGCTACCTCTGGTTCATGCGGAAGCGCTCGATCCCGATCGTCGGGGACGTCCGGCCCGTGCGCCCGAACGGCGACCGCGAGCCGGAGCCCTGGCAGATGCAGAAGGCCGAGTAGCGCCGGCCGCGGCGCGGCTGCGCACCGTGCGCGGTTGCGCGCCGGTGCGCGTGCTGCGCACGGTGCGCATGCTGCGCTCCGTGCGCGGTTGGCCGCGCCGTGCGAGGCAACAAGCCCGCACCACGCAACCAGCCCCGCACCAGCGCACGCCGCGTCGGACGGGAGGCACGGTGCCAGC
>NZ_LMPO01000001.1:562509-562633 GCF_001424385.1 Curtobacterium sp. Leaf183
TGCGCATCGTGCGCGTGCTGCGCTCCGTGCGCGGTTGGCCGCCCCGTGCGAGGCAACAAGTCCGCACCACGCAACCAGCCCCGCACCAGCGCACGCCGCGTCGGACGGGAGGCACGGTGCCAGC
>NZ_LMPO01000001.1:562657-579819 GCF_001424385.1 Curtobacterium sp. Leaf183
CGCGCACCGCGCGCGTGCTGCGCTCCGTGCGCGGCTACCCGCCCCGTGCGAGGCAACAAGCCCGCACCACGCGACCAGCGCCGCACCAGCGCACCGCGCACGCCGCGCGCGCGCCGCGGCAACGGCACCCAGCGCCCGCCTACGCGCCCCGGGCCTCGAAGTAGGCGCCCGCTGCGATGTCCTCGAACAGCGTCGGCCCGGTCGGGGTCCAGTCGAACGCCTGCTGCGTCGCGTCGGACGTGGCTGACATCTCGAAGCCGAAGAACCGGCCGATGAACCCGAAGTGCGCGTCCGCGTCGGCTGGGTCGATCGACGTCACCGGCAGCCCGAGCCCGTCGCCGATGGCCTCGGCGATGGACCGCGTGGTCAGCGCCGGCTCCGCGACCACGTGCAGGCGGGTGCCGGCCGGAGCGCTCTCGAGTCCCAGTCGGACGATCCGCGCGGCGTCCGAGCGGTGCACGGCGGACCAGCGGTTCGTGCCGTCGCCGACGTAGCTGGAGACGCCCTGCTGCCGCGCGGCGGCGACGATCGCGGCGATGAAGCCGTGGTCCCCCATCCCGTGCACGGTCGGGGCGAAGCGTGCGGCGACGCTGCGGACACCGTCGGCCACGAAGTCGAACGCGCGGTTCTCGCTGCCGCCGCGCATGGCGTCCGGTCCGACGAACGGGCTCGGGTCCTGCTCGGTCGCGGGACGGTCCTGCGTCAGGCCGGCGATGCCCGACGCGACGACGAACGGCCGGTCGCTGCCCGCCAGGACCTCGCCCATCGCCTCGACCGCGGCGCGTTCGGCGGCGCTCGTGCCCGCGGCGTCCGACCAGTCGTGCTTGTTGGCGAGGTGCACGACGCCGTCGGACTCGGCGGCACCGCGACGCAGCGCGTCGAGGTCGTCGAGGTCCCCGCGCAGCGCGGTGGCGCCGGCCGTCTCGACACGGGCGGCGGCGGCGTCGGAGCGGACGAGCCCGGTGACCCGGTGTCCGGCGGCAACCAGGTCGTCGATGGTCGCTGAGCCGATCCAGCCGGAGGATCCGGTGACGAAGACGTGCATGGTGTGGTCCTTCCTGACGCGACGACCGTGCCGCGTGGTCCGAGGCGAGGTGATGTCACCCGCTGACATCACTGTAGCGCATGATGTCAGCCCCTGTCATCAGTAGACTCGACGCATGGTGCGATGGCAACCCGGCACACGGGAGCGACTGCAGGCGGTGTCCCTGCAGCTCTTCGCCGAGCAGGGGTTCGAGCAGACGACCGTCGCCGAGATCGCCGCCGCGGCCGAGGTCACCGAACGCACCTTCTTCCGGCACTTCGCCGACAAGCGCGAGGTGCTGTTCGCCGGGCAGGACGACTTCGTCGCGCTGTTCCTCGACCCGATCACGCAGGCACCCGAGGGAACGGCTCCGTTCGACCTCGTCGCGTCGGCACTCGAGCAGACCGGCTCGTACTTCCCCGACGAGCGCCGCGCGTGGTCCCGGATGCGCCAACCGATCATCGAGGCCGAACCGTCCCTGAGGGAACGCGAACTCGGCAAGCTCGCCATGCTCACGGTCCGGATCGGCGAGGCCCTCCGCGCGCGCGGCGTCCCCGAACCGGCGGCCACCCTGGCGGCAGAGACCGGCGTGACGGTGTTCGACCTGGCGTTCCGGCAGTGGATCGCACCCGGCGAGGAGCGCTCCCTCGCAGCCGTCACGCACGAGCGACTGGCCGCGTTGACGGAGCTCTTGCACCCCGGACACTGAGGTCGTTCATGGGCAGTCGGAGCATCCTCGAACGATGTCCTCGAGCACGCTGACCCAGCGCACGGCGGCCCCCGCTGCCGGTACTGCCCCGGCGACGCACGGGGCCGGTCGCCCCGCCGACCGCTCCCCGCTGGCGACCCGGGCCACCGCCCTCGACGGCCTGCGGACCGTCGCCATCGTCATCGTCATGCTCTACCACCTGCACGTCGCGGGCTTCGAGGGCGGGTTCATCGGCGTCACGGTCTTCTTCGTGCTGTCCGGGTTCCTCATCACCACGCTGCTGCTGGGCGAACACCGTCGGACGGGCACGATCCGGCTCGGGTCCTTCTGGCTGAAGCGGCTGCTCCGGCTCTACCCCGCCCTGCTCGTGATGGTCGCCGCGGGCCTGGCCCTCTGGTCGTGGGTCGGCGGGTACAAGGGCGCGTCGTTCTCCCCCGGCGAGGCCGCGTTCATCGCCCTGAGCTACACCGGCAACCTCTTCCGCTCGTTCTGGGACACCACGCAGGGCGTCTTCGCGCACACGTGGAGCCTGTCGATGGAGGAGCAGTTCTACCTGGTCTGGCCACCGGTCCTGGTGCCGCTCTTCGCGCTCCGCACCCGTCGGCGCGCGCTGATGGCGGGCCTCGGCGTCGTCATCGTGGGCGCATCGGTCGCGTCATGGGCCAGCTACCGCACGCCGAACGGCGGGGCGACGCCGGACGTGTACTTCTCCCCCGTGCTCGGGCTCGTGCCCCTGGCCACGGGCTGCCTACTCGCACTGCTCCTCGACGACGAGCGCGTCCGTGCGTGGGCCGCCGGGCTCGCCGGGCACCTCGGCACGTGGGTCGGCATCGGGCTGCTCGCCGCGGTGCAGTTCTGGATCGACGACGACTGGACGCAGCACGCGTGGACGTTCGGCCTGCTGCTACCCGCGACCGGGCTGGTCTCCGCGGCCCTGATCGGCGGGCTGGTCTCGGTCCGAAGCCCGCTCTCCGCCGCGCTCTCCTGGACCCCGATGGCGTGGTTCGGCCGTCGCGTGTCGTACTCGGCCTACCTCTGGCACCCCCTCGTGATCGCCCTGCTGGGCACGGTCGCGTCGAGCGCGTTCGGCGCGTGGGCCTGGGTGTGGCTGCTCGGCGCGGCGGTCCTGGTCGCCGTCGGCGCGGCCTACGCGGTCGAGGTGCCGGTCGAGAAGCTCCGCCGCCGCTTCCGGGAGGCCCGGCGCCTGTTGGCAGCGGAGCGTTCCGCCACGCAGACCCTCCGCTGAGGCGCGGGGCGCCGCACCCACCGGTTCCACCGCAGTGGTCCGCATCCGGCACTGCCGGCCGCGTCCGGCCCTGCCGTCCGTAGGCTCGGCCCGTGACCGTTGCGCGGACCGGAGTCCTGGTGGTCGGCGGCGGACCCGTCGGGGTGTTCCTCGGCGCGCTGCTGGCGCGCGCGGGTGTCGACGTCCAGGTGTGGGAACGGCGTGACACCGTCCCGTCCGGGTCCCGCGCGATCGGCATCCACCCGCCCTCGCTCGACGCGTTCGCCGCGGTCGACGCCGCCGTGCCGGTGCTCGCCGAGGCCACGCTCGTGCGCCGCGGTGTGGCGCGCAGCCGCGGCCGGACCCTCGGCACGCTGTCGTTCGGCGGCGTCTCCGACACCCATCCGTACGTCGTCACGCTCGACCAGCACCGCACCGAGCGGATCCTGCGCGAACGGCTCGAGTCCGCCGCGCCGGGGGCCCTGCGCCCCGGCACCACCGTCACCGCACTGCGGCGGCACCGGGACCACGTCGAGGCGGTCGGCATCGGCCCCGACGGCGGCGCGATCGAGCTGCGGGCGTCGTTCGTGGTCGGGGCTGACGGCGCCCGCAGCACCGTGCGGGACCTGCTCGGCATCGCCACGACCGGCCGCGAGTACCCGGACCGCTACGTGATGGGCGACTTCGCCGACCCCGAACCGCTCGCCGCGCGCTCCGACGCCCTGGTCGACGTGGGACCGGACGGCGTCGTCGAGGCGTTCCCGCTGCCCGACGGACGACGCCGCTACGTCACGCTGGCCGGCCGTGGTGCACCTGAGCACGACGAGGTCGATGCCGAGCGGCTGGCCGAGACCGTGCGCCGACGGACCGGAGCCGCCGTGGACCCGGCGTCGAACTCGATGCTGAGCGGCTTCCGGGTCCGCCGCCGCGAGGCCGTGCGGGTCGGCGTCGGGCGGGTCGTCCTGATCGGGGATGCCGCGCACGAGATCAGCCCCATCGGCGGGCAGGGCATGAACCTCGGCTGGCTCGACGCCGCCGAGCTCGCACCGCTGCTGGCCGAGGGCGTGCGGACCGGCTCGGCCGGGCCGTGGCCCGCGTACGCGGCACGACGCCAGGCCGTCGCACGTCGGGCGGCACGCCAGGCCGAGGCGAACATGGCACTCGGTGGGCGGGCCGTGGGGCCGGCGGTGCTGGGACGCGAGGTGCTGCTGCGGACGCTGTTGGGCCTCCCGTCCGCCGCGCTGCTCGCGCGCACCTACGCCATGCGCTGGTCCTAGCCCGCTGCAGCCGTCCGGACTACGCCACCAGGCGGGCTCCGGCCAGACCGAGCTCGACGACGAGGACCAGCGACGACGCGATGACCAGCCGGAACAGCGTGCGGGTCGGCGGGCCGGTCAGGACCAGGCGGATCCCGACGGCGGCGAGCACGACCACGGCGACCGTCCCGACCACCGCCAGGACGACGCCGGGGCCGCTGACCGGGTCGTCGCCGGTGAGCTGGCCGAACAGCACCAGGCCCGCGGCGACGACCAGCGCGCCGAACGCGACGACCCCGGCGGCGTGGAGCCCGAGCCGGTGCGGGAAGCCCCGGACACCCGTGGCGGCGTCGTCGACCAGGTCCGGCAGGACGTTCGTGCAGTGGATCGCGACGCCGAACACCGCGCCCGTGGCGATCGCCCACACGGCGGGCAGCTGCGCCTGGGGTCCGGCGGACACCGCGACGACCGGCAGCAGCCCGAAGGCGACGACGAACGGCGCCACCGACCAGACCGAGCGCTTCAGGCCGGCGTCGTAGGCCCAGCCGGCGCCGACGAGCACCAGGTGCGCGACCGCGGCCACCGGCCCGAGGAACAGCGACAGGACGACCGCGACGGCAGCGGTGCCGAACGCGGCGGTCCGGACGGCACGCTTCGACACCAGGCCCTGCGCGACGGGCTTGTCCGACCGCCCGACGGCCCGGTCGCGGTCGGCGTCGATCCAGTCGTTCGCCAGCCCGATCGACAGCTGCCCGGCGACCACGGTCAGTGCGACCAGGACGACCAGACCCACCGGGTGCCCGACCGCGGCGGCGATCACGGCGGCCAGGACGGTGACCGTGACGGTCGGGCCGGGGTGCGACGAGGCGAGGAGCAGGCGCACCGGGGACGACATGCCCCGAGCCTACGGACCGGCCGCGCGTCTGCGGACAGGCTGCGGGCTGCGGGCTGCGGTCGACCGACGGGCTGCGGACGACGGTGGTCAGGCGCGGTCGTGCAGCGTGACGTGGTAGCCGTCCGGGTCGGCGAAGGTGAACGTCCGGCCGAAGGGACCGTCGATCGGGTCGGCGACGACCGTGTGCCCGTCGGCGACCAGGGCGTCGTGGATCTCCTGCACCCCGGTGGCGTGCAGCCAGACCGCGGCACCGATCCCCGGCTGCGGCGTGCCGGCGATGTCGGTGCCCGCGACGACGTCGCGCAGGGCGAAGGCGATCGGCGTCGTCGAGAAGACGACCGCGTGGGGCGGCCCAGCCGGCGAGCGGACGAGACCGAGGTACTGCTCGTAGAACGCCTGTGACGCGTCGAGGTCGGTGACCTGCAGCGAGACGAAGTCGGGACCGGTGACCGGCATGGGATGCTCCTTCGGTATGTGTCAGTTGTCTGACACAGAGGACTGTATGTCAGACTACTGACATGAGTCAAGGCGACGATGCGATCGACCTCGAGACGTCGATGGGGTACCTGCTGAAGGAGGCCTCGAGTGCGTTGCGCACCGCGATGGAGGCCGCACTCCGGCCGCTCGGCATGACGGTCACGCACTACTCGTGCCTTGAGCTGCTCGCGCAGCGGCCGGGCCTGTCCAACTCGGAGCTGGCGCGCGGCGCCTTCGTCACCCGGCAGTCGATGAACGTGCTGCTGCAGACGCTCGAGCGGGACGGCGTGGTCTCGCGGGCGACGCGGGCTCCGGTCGGCAAGGCGCTGCCGACCGAGCTCACGGCGCAGGGCCGGCGTGACCTGGCTGCGGCGACCGCGGCGGTGCGCGGGGTGGAACTGCGGATGCTCGACGGCATGGAGGTCGACGAGCAGGTCGTGGCGACCCGGGCGCTCCGCAGCATGGTCCGGGCGCTGCGCGACAGCTGAGCACGCTGTGCCGACCGGCGGCATCCGGGCAGCGCTGTCTGGCCGCGGCATCCGGGCGCGACGACACCGGACGTCGTGGAGACTGGGGAACGTGTCAGTGACTGACGGAACCCAGAGGGCGCGGGACGAACTCGCCGCCCTGGTCCGAGACGGAGCAGGGCCGCTGGTGACCGCACCGGAAGCCGTGTCCCCACGCCGGGCGGCGGTGCTCATGCTCTTCGGCGTCCTCGACGACGTCCCGAGTGACCGCCCCGCCAGCCACGGCACGGTCGCGCGCGACCTCGACGTGCTGCTGCTCGCCCGCGCGACGACGCTGCGGGCACACCCCGGCCAGGTCGCCTTCCCGGGCGGTCGGGTCGATCCGGGTGACGCCGACACCACCGCCGCCGCGCTCCGTGAAGCGCACGAGGAGACCGGGCTCGACCCGGCGGGCGTCGAGGTGCTCGGCGCGATGCCGGCGGTCCCGCTGGCGTTCTCCCGGCACCTCGTCACGCCGGTGCTCGGGTGGTGGCGGCGCCCGAGCCCCGTGCGCGTCGTCGACGAGGCCGAGTCCGCCGCGGTCTTCCGTGCACCCGTCGCCGACCTGCTCGACCCCGCGCACCGCGGCGTCACGGTGCTGCGCCAGGACGGCCGCGAGTGGCGCGGACCGGCGTTCACGGTCGACACCGCCAGCGGCCAGCACGTCGTCTGGGGCTTCACCGCGTCGCTCCTCGACGCCCTGTTCACCCGCCTGGGGTGGGAGGAGTCGTGGGACCGCGAGCACGAGGTCCCGCTGCCGGAGTGAGTCCTCGGGCAGCGGTACGATCGGCGTCAGCGGGAACGGAGTCAGCATGACGAACCTCGATCCCCGACGCGGAGCCGGGCGTCGGACACGACACGACATCGAGAGCGTGGTCGACGCGCTGACGTCGCGGATGGACGGCAACGCCGCCGCGGTCCGTCGGGCAGTGCTGAGCGTGCTCCACAGCCGCGAGCAGCAGCACCTGGCCGAGATGGAGCTGCGGCGCGGCATCTTCGAGCTCGCCGACCTCGGGGTCGCCCCGCGCGACATCGCCCGGCTCGCCGGCATCTCGCAGCCCGAGGTCTCGCGCCGGCTCACCCGACGGGGCCTGACCGCGTCGCGCCCCTCGCCGCGCGAGGTCATCTCGCAGCGCCAGGCAGGCCTGATCGACTCCGACACCATGGTGCGGGAGCTCTCGACGATGGCGATGACGCACCGCATCCCCGCACGCGACTCCGGCTACGACAGCGCCGCCGCGCAGACCGGCACCGCGAAGGAGCTCGCCGCCGCGTTCCAGGACGGCCTGATCAGCGAGGGTGAGTACGAGACCGTCCGCAAGGCCATCGCCGGTCGTCTCGGCCGGGTCCACGGACGGTGAGTGACGAACCGGGCGACCGAGCCCTACGCGACCGCACGGCAGCCGACCTCGCCGCGTTCCTGCAGTCGGCGTGTCTCGACGACCCCTGGACCGAGGACCCCGCGGGCAGCACCCGCCTGCGGTACGCCCCGGACGGCTTCCTGTACACGGCCGAACGGCTGCGGCTGCACGAGGCGCTGCTCGCCGAGCACACGGCCCGCACACCGGCACCGTCGGACGACGGCACGCTCGCCGTCGTCGTCACCGCGGGCCCTCCGGGAGCGGGGAAGACGACGGCCCTGACCCGGATGCCCGAGCTCGACGACTACCGGCACATCGACGCGGACGACTTCAAGGACGCCCTGCTCGAACGGGCCACGGCCGACGGGCTGCTCGACGCCTGGACCGCCCGTGTCCTGGTGGACGGCGCTCCGGTGCGCCCGCGCGAGCTCGCGGCGTTCGTGCACGCCGAGTCCACCGCGGTCGCGGACACCCTGCGACGCCGGTCCCTGCGCGACGGCGAGAACGTCGTCGTGCACGGCACCCTGTCGAGCGTCGACTACCTCGACGACCTGCTGTCCGAGCTCGACGACGCCGGGTACGACCGGCTGCGGATCGTGGACGTCGAGGTGCCGTTCGAAGCCGCACTCGAGCAGGCGACCGCTCGGTGGTGGCAGGTGCGGCGGACCGACGATCCCCTGGGCGGACGCTTCGTCCCCGCCGCGGCCATCCGTCGGTACTACCCCGGCACCGGGCAGTCGCTCTGCCGCTCGAACGTGTCGGAGCTCGAGCGTCGGGCGGCCGACCTGGGGTGGGACGTCAGCGTCGAGCGGATCGGCTGACCGCGGCGGTCGGTGCAGCGGCCGCCGCATCCGCGACGGAACCAGCCACGGCCGTCCGACGTCGCAGCAGCAGCCCGGACGCCAGCGCGATCCCGACCAGGATCACCACCCCGCCCACCGGTTCGTTCCAGCGCACCCGCTCCCCCAGCACCAGGACGCCGAGCACCACCCCGACCACGGGCGTCAGGTAGGTGACGGTCGACGCACGAGCGGCGCCCCAGGCCTGCACGAGCCCCGTGTTCCACATGTAGGCCAGCCCGGTGCCGACGCAACCGAGTCCCAGCATGGCGGCCACGATCCTCCAGTCCAGATGCATCGGCGCGGTCGCCGTGACAGGCGCGACCAACAGCATCAGCCCGGCGGCCAGCGTCAGCTGGACGGTGGTGAGCGTGACGGCGTCGTGGCCACTGCCCGCGACGAACCGGCGCATGTAGGCCAGTCCGAAGCCGTAGCAGGCGGTCATGCCGAGCAGCGCGACCTGGGCGGGGACCGTGGCCAGCACCGCCGGGTCGCCGATCAGGTCCCACGGCCCGACCAGCACGAGCACCCCGACGATCCCGGTCAGGACACCGACGAGCTGCCGTCCGCGCAACCGCTCCGCGGGCAGCAGCAGCGGCATCGCGAGCAGCACCATGATCGGCGTCGTCGCGTTGTAGATGCTCGCCAGACCGCTCGGCACGGTCTGCTCCGCCCATGCGACGAGCGACGACGGCACCGCGTTCAGGAACACCGCGAGGACGAGCAGGTGGCCCCACAGCGCCTTCGACCGCGGCCACCGACGGCGTGTCGCGAGCAGGATCACGAGCAGCGTCAGCGCCCCGAGCAGCACGCGTCCGAGGGCGACCTGCTGCGGGGACAGTCCCTCGAGACCGATCTTCATGAAGAGGAAGCTCGATCCCCAGGTCAGCGCCACGAGGACGAACAGGATGCCGTTCATGCCGCTAGTGTCGAGCCACCCGGGCCCATGAGGCAAACGCATCGGGTTCATGCCCCCATGAGGAGTCCACATGCCCGTCACGATCGCCCAGCTCCGCGCCCTCGTCACCACCGTCGACAGCGGCTCGTTCACCGCCGCGGCACGCGCGCTCGGCGTCGGCCAGTCGGCCGTGTCGCACGCCGTCGCCGGCCTGGAGCGGGAGCTCGGCGGACCGGTCCTGTTGCGCGGCACGGCCGCGGCCCCCACCCCGCTCGGGGAGCGACTGCTCGGTCACGCCCGCAGCGCGATCGCCTCGGTCGACGCCCTGGAGGCGGTGGTGCGGCCCGGCACGGCGCGCGGCACCGTGCGTCTGGCCGCCGTCCCCACCGTCTGCCAGGGGCTGCTGCCGCGGCTCCGCGCACTGTGGGCCGTGACGCTGCCCGACGTCGACGTGCAGGTCTACGAGGGCGACGACGACGAGATGCCCGAGTGGCTCGAGGCCGGCACGGTGGACGCCGCGGTCCTGGTCGACCCGGCGTCGGTGCCGTCCGGCGCGGTGGTCGTCGCGACCGACGAGATGGCCGCCGTCGTGCGTCGCGACCACCCGCTCGCCGATTCCGCTGCCCTGACGCTCGACGACCTGCACGAGGACGGCCTGGTCGCGGGCGGCGGGGGCTGCGAGTACCAGATCCAGCGGATGCACGAGATCGCCGGGCAGCCGTTCCGCTACGCCCACCGCGTGCGTGAGATGAGCACGATGTTCGGGATGATCCAGCGCGGCGAGGGGGTGTCGATCGTGCCGACGCTCGGGCGGGTGATGCTGCCGGACGACCTGGTGATGGTCCCGACGCTCCCCCGGCTCGAGCGCACGCTGGTGTTGAGCGGGCCGTCCTCGCGGCCGTGGTCCCCGCTGACCAGGGCGCTCGTCGCCGCGGTCTGAACGGCGGCGTCGGCTCACTCCGGGCATCGTCCGGGTTGGATGGGGTGATGCCCGAGACCTACGTCAAGACCTTCACCGACCCGAACGAGGCCGCTGCCGAGGCTGCCGGCCTGGAGTGGCTCGCCGAGGCCGAGGACGCCGGCGGCACCCGCATCGCCCGGGTGCTCGGTCGACCGCGGCCGACGGTCCTCGAGCTCGAGTTCGTCTCCGACACCGCACCGACGGCGGCCCAGGCGGAACGCTTCGGCCGGTCCCTTGCGCACACCCACGCCGCCGGAGCAGCGCACTGGGGCGTGCCGTCGCCGGGGTACCCGGCGAACGGGCCGATGCGGATGGGCCGATCCCGCACGCCGTTCGTGCCCGCGTCCGAGGCGCCCACGACCTGGGGCGAGTTCTTCGCCGAGTACCGGATCCGGGACTTCGTGCAGCGCATCGTCGACGCCGGCGGCTACGACGGCTCCGAGGCGGCGGTGTTCGAGCGGGTGTGCGACCGACTCGAGGACGGCACCCTCGGCTCCCCGCAGCCCGCGCTCGTCGGGGACGGCCCCGCGCGGCTGCACGGCGACCTCTGGGCCGGGAACGTGCTGTGGCCGCGTGACCATTCCGAGCCGACCGGGGCCGTGCTCATCGACGCGACGCCGCACGGCGGGCACGCCGAGACGGACCTGGCGCTGCTGGCGCTGTTCGGGCTGCCGCGGCTCGAGACCGTGCTGGCGGCGTACGACGCCGAGTCCCGGCTGGCAGCGGGGTGGCAGGAGCGCGTCGAGCTGCACCAGCTGGCGCCGCTGCTGTTGCACGTGGTGCTGTTCGGCGGCTCGTACACCGACGCCGCACTCCGGGTCGCCCGCCGGTACGCCTGACGGGAGGTTGCGCCTCGGTGCGAGGTTGATCGCCCGGTGCCAGGAAACAACCGCGCACCATCCGGCCAAGGTCGCACGACACGGGTCGGGCGGCGAACGCGAGCACTCCGGCGCAGCTCCTTAGGCAGGCCACAGGTGGCACATGGGCCCGTTCGGGGAACGCCCCGGAGGCTCACTGCCATGACCACGTACCCGATCCCCGTGACCGACCGTCGCGACCGTGCGCACCCGGGAGCGCCCACGCGTCGCCGAGCCGTCCCCCGGCTCTTCCTCGGCGAGCGCACCGACGCCCGCTGGCTCCGCCCGGCGTTCTGGCTGCTGCTCGTCGTCACCGCCGTCGTGTACTGCTGGGACCTCAGCATGTCCGGGTACGCGAACAGCTTCTACGCGGCCGCCGTGCAGGCCGGCACGAAGTCGTGGGAGGCGTTCTTCTTCGGCTCGCTCGACTCGTCGAACTTCATCACGGTGGACAAGCCCCCCGCGTCGCTGTGGGTGATGGTGCTCTCCGCCCGGCTGTTCGGATTCTCGAGCACCAGCCTGCTGCTCCCCCAGGCGCTGATGGCCGTCGGGTCGGTCGCGCTGGTGTGGGGCACGGTCCGGCGGACCCTGGCGCGCCTCGGGTCGACGACCGCGAACGTCGGGGCGCTGCTCGCCGGGTTCGTCGTCGCGGCCACCCCGGCGGCGGCGCTGATGTTCCGGTTCGACAACCCGGACGCACTGCTGGTGCTGCTGATGACCGCCGGGGCGTACTGCACCGTGCGGGCACTCCCCCGCGGCAGCTGGCGGTGGATCGCGCTCGCCGGTGTCGCCCTCGGGTTCGCGTTCCTGACGAAGATGCTGCAGGGACTGCTCGTCCTGCCCGCGTTCGGCCTGGTGTACCTGGTCGCCGCCCGCACCACCGTGCCGAAGCGCATCGTCGGACTGCTGGTCGCCGCCGCGTCGCTCGTCGTCTCGGCGGGGTGGTGGGTCGTCGCGGTGTGGCTGTGGCCCGCCGACGCCCGCCCGTACATCGGCGGATCCACGAACAACACCGTGCTCGACCTGGTGTTCGGCTACAACGGCCTGGGTCGGATCTTCGGCGGCTCGGGCAACGGCGGCGGGGGTCGTGGCGCGACCGGCACCGCAGGCTCGTCCTTCGGCGGGTCGACCGGTCTCGACCGCCTGTTCTCGTCCGAGATGGGCCTGGAGATCTCGTGGCTGCTGCCCGCCGCACTGATCGCGCTCGTCCTCGGCCTGGTCGTCGTCGGACGACGTCACGTGGCTGACCCGGCACGCGCGGGTCTGGTCCTCTGGGGCGGCTGGCTGCTGGTCACCGGCCTGGTGTTCTCGTACATGTCCGGCACGATCCACCCGTACTACACGGTCGCGCTCGTCCCGGCGATCGCGGGCCTGGTCGGCACCGGCGGCGCCCTGCTCTGGCGGGCCCGCAACCGGATGACCGGTCGCCTCGGTCTGGCCGCCATGGTGGGCAGCACGGCCTTCTGGGGCTGGTGCCTGCTCAACGAGAACCCGACCTGGCTGCCGTGGCTGCGATGGGTGATGCTCGCCGGTGGCCTGCTGTCCGCCGTCGCGATCGTCGTGGGGAGCGTCCCGTCCCTCCGCAAGCTCGTCACCGTCGGTGTGCTGGCCGGCACCCTGTTCGGGCTCACCGGCACCACCGCCTACGCGTTCGCCACCACCACGGTGGCGCACTCCGGTTCGATCCCGAGCGTCGGTCCGTCGGGATCCTCCGGTGGCGGGATGGGCGGCGGCCGGATGCCGGGAGGCTCGGGGGGCCCCGGCGCATCGGCCTCCGGTACCGAGAGCGACGGCTCCGACAGCGGCACCCAGCAGGGTCCCGGCGGCACACCGCCGGACGGCGGGACCCCGCCCAGCGGGACCTCCGGTGAGGTGCCGGATGGCACCGACGGCGAGGCACCCGGCACCGGGACCTCCGGGACGGAGTCGGGGACGGGCCTCCCGTCCGGTGGTGGCGACCAGGCGACCGACGGTGGCGGCATGGGCGGTGGCAGCGCGACGACCTCGACCGCGCTGACCAAGCTGCTCGCGCAGACCGACACGACGTGGGCCGCTGCGGTGGACGGCTCGCAGTCCGCCGCGCAGCTGGAACTCGACAGCAACACCCCGGTGATGGCGATCGGTGGCTGGTCGAGCGACCCGACCCCGACGCTGGCCGAGTTCAAGGCCTCCGTTGCCGAGGGCAAGATCGCGTACTACATCGCCTCGGGCAACGGCGGCGGGATGGGTGGCGGGTCCTCCACGGCGTCGGCGATCACGGAGTGGGTGGCAGCGAACTACTCGTCGACGACCGTCGGTGGCCAGACCGTCTACGACCTGACCACCGCGAAGTAGGCTCGGCGCGATGTCCGACCAGCCGCTCCAGCGCACCGACGGCTCACCCGTCCGTGCTCTCGTCGTCGACGACGAGCACGCGCTGGCCGACGCCGTCCGCCAGGCGTTCGCGGCGGACGGCTGGTCGGTGCGTGCTGTGCACCGCGGTCGGGACGTGCTGTTCGCGGCCCGGGAGTTCCAGCCCGACGTCATCGTGCTCGACGTGCTGCTGCCGGACATCGACGGCTTCCAGGTGCTCGAGCGGCTGCGGGATGCGCGGGACGACGTCCGCGTGCTGTTCCTGACCGCCCGGGACTCGTCCGAGGACCGGTTGGCCGGCCTGACCCGCGGCGGCGACGACTACCTGACCAAGCCGTTCGGGGTCGCCGAGCTGCTGGTCCGGGCGCGGATCCTGGCCCGGACCTCGGCCCGCGTGGCGGCGACCGCCCCCGTGGGGATCACCGTCGGCGACCTGGTGCTCAACGAAGACTCCCGGACCGTGACCCGGGGCGGCGAGGCGATCGAGCTGACCCCGACCGAGTTCGAGCTGCTGCGCCACCTGGCGCGGAACGCGAACCGCGTGCTGTCGCGGGAGCACCTGCTGGCGAACGTCTGGGGCATGGACTTCGGGTCGTCGTCCAACCTGGTCGACATGTACGTTTCGTACCTGCGCCGGAAGATCGACGCCGGACGGTCTCCCCTGGTGCAGACCGTGCGCGGCGCCGGGTACGTGCTGCGGCCGGTGTCGTGAGTCGGTTCGGCTCGTCGGCCCGGTCGCGGGTGCCGTCGCTGCGGTGGCGGATCGTCGGCGCGGTGGCGCTGCTGCTCGTGCTGACGAACGTCGTGGTGGGCGTCGTCACCGTGGTGGCCTACCGGGGGTACCTGGTCGGGCGGCTCGACGCGGAGCTGGCGACTGCCACGAGCCGGACGCTCGGGCCCGGCGACGGACAGCCGCCGCCCGGGTCCGGGTCCGGGTCGTCCTCGGACCGCCCAGATCCGGGGAACGCCTTCATCGGTGCCCCGGGGCAGTCGGCCGACACCGTCGTGGCGATCTTCCGCGGGAGCAGCACCGTGCTCGCCGGGTACACGGACGCGAAGGGACAGCAGCACGGGCTGAGCGCCGCGCAGGAGCGGACCCTGGCGACCGTCGCCACGGACGGCCAGCCCGTGACGGTGTCGCTCGGGTCGCTCGGGACCTACCGGGCCGAAGCCGTCGGCTCGGACGGCGACGTCTTCGTGACGGCACTGCCCCTCGACGACCAACGCGCCTCGATCGTGCGGCTCGTCGTGGTGATCGGCAGCGTGACCCTGGTCGGGTTGCTCGTGGCGGTCTGGGCGGGGGCGATGCTCGTGCGCCGCTCGTTGCGCCCGCTCGAGCACGTCGCCGCTGTGGCGTCGAGCGTCACCTCGCTCGACCTCGAGCGGGGCGACACCGACATCGACGTCCGGGTCGCGCCACTGGACCTGGTCGCGAACCGGGAGGTCGGCGCCGTCGGCACCGCATTGAACCGGCTGCTCGGGCACGTCGGTCGCGCGCTCACCGTCCGTCGCGACGCCGAGGCCGGCATGCGCACCTTCGTCGCGGACGCATCGCACGAGCTCCGGACGCCGATCGCCACCGTGCGCGCCTACGCCGAGCTGTCGTCGAGCACCACCGACGTCGACGCCATCCACCGCGACGTCGACCGCATCCGGCTCGAGTCCCTGCGGATGGGCGCCCTGGTCGACGAGCTGCTGCTGCTGGCGCGACTCGACTCGGCGGCGCTCGTGGCCGCCCCGGGGCCCGTCGCCGCCGAACCGGTCGACCTGACGTCCGTCGTCGTCGAGGCCACCATGGACGCCCGCACCACCGCGGCCGACCACCGGTGGACGCTGCAGGTCGACGACGAGCCGATCGTGGTCCCCGGCGACGACGTGCAGCTCCGACGCGCGGTCACGAACCTGCTCGCCAATGCGCGGACGCACACCCCCGCTGGCACCGCCGTGGTCGTCTCGCTGCAGCGGGCCGCTGACGGGATCCGGTTCGTGGTGACGAACGACGGCCCGACCATCCCCGAGGACGCGCTGCCCACGCTGTTCGACCGGTTCACCCGTGGCGAGGCCTCGCGCTCCCGCGAGTCCGGGACGAGCGGGCTCGGGCTGGCGATCGTGCGCGCGGTGGTCGAGGCCCACGGTGGCTCCGTGCGGGTGGCCTCCGAGCCGGGCCGGACCGCGTTCACGGTGACCCTCCCCGCGTAGCGCGGGCGGCACCGGTCCCGTGGACCGCGGGACGGGAGGCCCGCGGCGGGCCCGCACCGAGCCTCCCGTCCGGCAGGCCCTCGTCTGCAGTCGCCGCGGTGCGTGGTCGGGGCCCCGTCGTGCCCGGATGCGCCGACGGGTCGCGTCCCGTCGCTCGGCGTCGGGCACCGGTTCTTACCGTGGCCACAGGAGGGTGCTCCGGTCCCCATCGCCGCGCTGCCGAACCTGAGCAGCATGACGGAGACGAACCAGCCCCTCGACATCGACATCGTCGTCCCCTGCCACGACGAGCAGGACACCCTCGCCGCGCACGTCCGACGCCTGCACGACTTCTGCCGCACCTCGCTGCAGCACACGTGGCGCATCACCATCGCCGACAACGCCTCGACCGACGACACCGCGAGCATCGCCGACGACCTCGCCGCGATGCTCGACGGGGTCCACGCCGTGCATCTGCCGGAGAAGGGTCGCGGACGCGCGCTGAAGGCGGTGTGGAGCGC
This sequence comes from Curtobacterium sp. Leaf183, assembly GCF_001424385.1. Lineage (GTDB taxonomy): Bacteria > Actinomycetota > Actinomycetes > Actinomycetales > Microbacteriaceae > Curtobacterium. Next base: position 578,717 of record NZ_LMPO01000001.1, read on the forward strand.
GTCCCCTGCCCGCGTGCTGGTGTACCTCGACGAAGACCTGTCCACGGACCTCGCCGCGCTCGACCCCCTCGTCGCCCCGCTGCTCTCGGGTCACTCCGACGTCGCGATCGGCACCCGTCTGGCCGGGTCCTCCCGGGTCGTCCGCGGCGGGAAGCGCGAGTTCATCTCCCGCTCGTACAACCTGCTGCTCCGGAGCACGATGGGGGTGTCGTTCAGCGACGCCCAGTGCGGCTTCAAGGCCGTGACCAGCGCGGCGGCGGAGCACCTGCTGCCGCTCTGCGAGGACGACGCGTGGTTCTTCGACACCGAGCTGCTCGTCCTCGCCGAGCACGCGGGGCTGCGCATCCACGAGGTACCGGTGGACTGGGTGGACGACGTGGACTCGTCGGTGCACATCGCCTCGACCGCGACCGAGGACCTCAAGGGGATGTGGCGGGTCTCGCGCGGGCTCGCCACCGGGCGGATCCCGATCGCACCGGTCTACGAGTCGATCGGACGGCGGCCGTTCGCGACCCCGCACGTCGGGATCCTCGGGCAGGTCCTGCGGTTCGGCGCGATCGGCGTCGTGTCGACCATCGCCTTCGCGCTGCTGTACGCGCTCCTCCGCCCCGTCCTCGGCGCGCAGACGGCTGACTTCCTCGCGCTGCTCGTGACGGCGGTCGGCAACACGGCCCTCAACCGACGCTTCACCTTCGGCATGCGTGGTCGTGCTGGCGCCGGACGACACCAGGTGCAGGGGCTGGTCGTGTTCGGGATCGCCTGGGCCATCACCTCGGGAGCCCTCGTCGTCCTGCACGCGACGACGCCGGACGCGTCCCACGGGGCGGAGATCGCCGTCCTGACGGGTGCGAACCTGTTCGCGACGCTGGTGCGCTTCGTGCTGTTCAAGGCCTGGGTGTTCCGGGCTCGTCGTCGGCCCGAACTCATCCGCCCCGGCACGACCCCGGCCACCTCGGCGGCGACGACGGAGGCGCTGCCCGTGCACGACGACGCAGCCCGGTGACCAGGTCGGGCACGTGCGCGTGAGCACGGTGCGAGCCTCGTGGGCACGTGCGCGTGAGCACGGTGCGAGCTTCGTGGGCACGTGCGCGTGAGCACGGTGC
>NZ_LMPO01000001.1:579830-699744 GCF_001424385.1 Curtobacterium sp. Leaf183
CTCGGGGCCCGTGCGAGATCGACGGCCCCGTGCGAGGAAACACCCTCGCACGGGGCCGCGAACGGCGCACGGCCGACGAACCGAGCGCGGTGCCCAGGCGCGCTCGGGCCGACGAACCGAGCACGGTGCGCAGGTACGCACCGTGCGCAGCACGCCACGCCTCAGCACCGCAGCAGCACGCCTGAGTACCGTGGCGTTCCCGACGGCAGCGAAGGAGCCGCACATGACCGACACCACCACGCCCGACCCCGAGGGCACCGAGAAGCCCGGCGGCCTCGGCAAGGACGGCACCATCCCCGACCACCCGGAGGGCGTCGCAGCCGGGTTCACCGACGACGACTCGCACTTCAACCAGGAAGAGGACGAGGCCGGCGACTCCGAGTAGTCCACCTCGCGAACTGCAGCGGGGACCGGCGGACCACCGTCGGTCCCCGCTGTTGCGCCGTCGGTATACCAGCCCGTAGCATCGCCCTACCGCACCACCACACCACAGGGCCCGACTGCCACCCACGGTCCGCCCGCGGCGAGCGCTCCACCGTTGCAGCCTCCGTCGTCCGCTGCCGGCACACGCTCCACTGGACACGCTCGTGAACCCCTCCCCCTTCGGTCTGTACGACCCTGCCCGCGAATCCTCCGACTGCGGGGTCGGCTTCGTCACGCGCCTGGACGGCACCCCGAGCCACGACGTCATCGTCAAGGGCGACGAGGCGCTGTGCTCGATCCCGCACCGCGGTGGCAAGTCCGCCGAGGGCGTCGGCGACGGTGCGGGCGTGAGCATCGACCTGTCGGTGGAGTTCTTCAGCGCGATCACCGGCGTGGAACTGCGCGCCGGCCACTTCGGGGTCGCGAACTGCTTCGTCCCGAGCACCGCAGGACCCACCGGCGGCGCCGAGCGCGACGCAGCCGTGCACACCGTCACCGGAGCCGTCACCGACCAGGGCTTCGAGCTCCTGCTCGTCCGCGACGTCCCGGTGGACCACTCCGTCGCGCGCCCCGAGGCCGAGCAGTACCAGCTCCCGGTGGTGCAGTGGGTCTTCCGCGCGCCCGACGAGTGGTCCCGCACCGAGGTCGACGCCGCCGCGAACCGTGCCCTGCTCGCGATCGAGGCCGTCTCGTACGGACAGGCCGCCGCCGAGCACGCCGACCACGCCGCGCTGTACCCGCTGTCGCTCAGCGCCCGCACCCAGGTCCTCAAGGGACGACTGAACTCGGGCGAGGTGATCGGGTACTTCACCGACCTGCGTGACCCGCGGCACTCGATCCGGACGCTGTACTTCCACACGCGCTTCTCGACGAACACCGAGCCGCACCCGACGATGGCGCAGCCGTTCCGTCTGATGGCGCACAACGGCGAGCTCAACACCGACCGGAAGAACCGGCTGTCGGACGAGGCGCTCGCGCAGGCCCGCACCCGCAGCATCGTCCGCCCGCCCGGGCAGTCCGACTCCAGCCGCCTCGACCAGACCCTGCAGAGCCGTGTGTTCGACGACGGGCTCGAGATCGTCGAGGCCGTCGTGTCGCTCATGCCCCCGGCGTGGGAGAACGACCACACCCTGACGGACGACGTCCGCGCGATGCTCGAGTACTTCTCGCTGTACGAGGAGAAGAACGACGGTCCCGCCGCCGTGATCTTCAGCGACGGAGACGTGGTGGGCGCACGTCTCGACCGCCTCGGGCTGCGACCGCTGCGCACGGTGCAGACGTCCGAGTACCTGATGGTGTCGTCCGAGGCAGGCCAGGTCACGTTCCCGGACGACCAGGTCGTGCACCGCGGCCGCATCGAGGCCGGCGGCATGCTCGTCGTCGACCACCGCACGGGCACGCTCATGCGCACCGACGACGTGCTGGCGATGCTCGCCGCCCGCCGTGACTACGGCACGCTGCTCGACGCCGCGCGCGTGCACCTGGACGACCTGCCCGCGCCGGACTACGACCGCACCACGAACACGCTCGGCTACGACGGCGACCTGTCGTTGCAGGGCCGCTACGTGGCCTACTCGCTGAACCAGGAGAGCTTCCGGTTCATGCTCGACCCGATGCTGCAGAACGGCTCGGAGCGGATCTCGGCGATGGGCTACGGCAACGCCATCAACGCGCTCAGCGACACCGAGGGCGGCATGGCGAAGTACTTCTCGCAGCGATTCGCCCAGGTGACGAACCCGCCGCTCGACTCCATCCGCGAGGCTGACGGCATGAGCATGCGGGTCGCCCTCGGCGCCAAGCCGGACGGCACGGGGTCCACCACCCGCCAGCTCGTCGTCGACTCCCCGATCCTCGGACACCTCGACATGGTCCGGCTGCGCGACCAGACGATCGTGCCGCTCGAGCGCTTCGACATGCTCTACGTGCCGGTGCTCGGCGACGAGCAGGCCAACGCCGACGCGGTGCGGGCCGCCGTGACCGCGCTCAGCGACGCCGTCGAGCGCTTCGCCCGGACGACCGGCGGCATCGCGGTGCTGTCCGACCGCGAGGTCTCGTCCACGCACGCGGCGCTGCCGGTGATCCTGGCCGTCGCCGCGGTCAACCAGCGCCTGATCGAGACCGGACTGCGCCTGCGGGTGTCGGTCGTCGCCGAGAGCGGTCAGCTGCCGTCCTCGCACCACGTCGCGACGGCGCTCGGCTTCGGTGCCGCTGCCGTGTACAGCCTGTCCGCGCGGCTGCGCGCCGAGGAGCAGTACCCGGCCGCTGCCGCACCGGCGGGCGAGCTGACCGAGACCGACGCGGCACTCAAGCGCTTCCGCAAGGCGGCGGAGAAGGCCCTCGCGAAGACGATGGGCCGCGTCGGCCTGTGCACCGCCGAGAGCTACATCGGCGGCGAGTTCTTCGAGCCGAACTACCTGGACACCCGCGACGACCTGTTCGCCCGGGTCTTCCCGCACATGGACGCCCCGGTCGGCGGCGTCGGCTTCGCCCGCATCGCGCAGGCGGCGACGGACTGGCACGAGCGCGCCCGGTCGGTGCAGGGCGATGCCCAGGTCCCGCTCCTCGGCCTGTTCAAGGAGCGGTCGGACGGCGCCGGGCACTCGTTCGGCGTCGCGAGCGTGCGCGGCTTCGGCGGCATGACCGAGGAGCGACCGACCTTCGAGCGCTCGGGCGACTCCGACGCGCTCCGGCTCCTGACGCTCGGCCAGCTCGACGACGCCTTCGGCATCACCGACGCGGCCTACCGCAACACCGGCTACGACCGCCTCAGCGAGTCCGAGATCGACGACTTCCGCATCACGCCCGGCTACCGGACGTTCCTGCAGACCACGCACGAGGAGCGCTCCCGCCGCCCCTCGGCGCTGCGCGACGTCCTGGCGCTGCCCGCGGACGTGACCGGGATCGACACGGCGGAGGACTTCGCCCGCGAGCTCGGCCGGTTCTCGCTGACCGGCAACAGCAGCGTCACGGTGCGCGGTCTGCTCGGTTCACGAGTGGGTGACGGCGGCCAGCTGGGAGGCCCGGTGCGGTTCCGTCTGCGGCTCACGTCCACGGGGTCGCTGGGGAGCGAGCGCCACACGGCACTCGCGGCCGGCCTCGCCCTGCTCTTCCCCGGCCAGGTCGACCTCGACGACGCCGACGACACCCAGGTGACCCTCCGCGCCACCGGCCACGCCGTCGCGCTCCTGGCGCTGCTCGAGAGCGCGCCCGCGAGCGTCGAGCTCGACGACGTCCAGCCCGCGCACGAGATCACCCGCACCCTGGCGTCCGGCGCGATGAGCCACGGCGCGCTCGTCGCCACCGCGCACGAGGCGGTGGCGCACGGCACGAACATGGTCGGCGGCATGTCGAACAGCGGCGAGGGCGGCGAGCACCACTCCCGCTACGGCACGATCCGCGGCTCGCGCATCAAGCAGTTCGCCTCCGGTCGGTTCGGGATCTGGGCCGGCTACCTCGCCGACCCGATGCTGCAGGAGCTCGAGATCAAGATCGGCCAGGGGGCGAAGCCCGGCGAGGGCGGCCAGCTGCCCGCGCCGAAGGTCACGGTCGACATCGCCGCCGCCCGCGGTGGCACGCCCGGCGTCGAGCTCATCTCGCCGCCGCCGCACCACGACACGTACTCGATCGAGGACCTGGCGCAGCTCATCCACGACTGCAAGGCCGCCCGCGTCCGGGTGATCGTGAAGCTGGTGTCCTCGGAGGGCATCGGCACGATCGCCGTCGGTGTCGCGAAGGCCGGCGCGGACGTCATCAACGTCGCGGGGAACACCGGCGGCACGGGCGCTGCGGCCGTCACGAGCCTGAAGTACGCGGGCCGCTCGGCGGAGATCGGCGTGGCTGAGGTGCACCAGGCCCTCGTCGCGAACGGGCTCCGTCAGAAGGTCACGCTCCGCTGCTCGGGCGCCCACCAGACCGGCAGCGACGTCGTCACGAGCGCGCTGCTCGGCGGCGACTCGTTCGAGTTCGGCACGACCGCGCTGATGATGCTCGGTTGCGTGATGGCGAAGAACTGCAACGTGAAGTGCCCGGCGGGCCTGACCACCAACGCCGAGGCGTTCGAAGGCGACCCCCGCGCGCTCGCGCAGTACCTGCTGAACATCGCGCACGACGTGCGGCAGATCCTCGCGCGCCTGGGCCTGCGCTCCCTGCGCGAGGCCCGTGGCCGCACCGACCTGCTCCAGCTGCTCGACCACCCGGCGAGCGTCGGACGGCTCGACGTCCGGAACCTGCTCGCGCAGGTGCCCGAGAAGGTCGTCACCGACCCGGAGTACCTCGAGAAGGACTTCCGCACCGACGACGCCCTGATCGAGCAGGTCCGCGCGGCACTCCTGACGCGGCACGAGCACAGCGTGACGATCGACGGGGTGCACCTCGGCAACGCGGACAAGTCCGTCGGCGGCCAGTTCGGCATCGACGTCGAGCGGATCCTGAACCACGAGCTCCGCGACGCGTCGTTCGACGAGGTGCCCGCCGTCACGACCGACGACCGCGGCCGCCGACGTCTGGTCGACGGCGCGGTGACGATCCGCACCACCGGTTCGGCCGGTCAGTCCTACGGCGTCTTCACCAACGACGGCGTGACCCTCGAGCACACGGGGACCGCGAACGACGGCGTCGGCAAGAGCCAGAGCGGCGGCCGCATCGTCGTCCGCGCGCCCGGGGGCGGCAGCACCGAGCGCGGCGGGAACGTCCTGGTCGGCAACTTCGCGCTGTTCGGCGCGACCGGTGGCCGGACCTTCGTCGAGGGCGAGGCGGGCGACCGCTTCGCCGTCCGGAACTCGGGTGCGACGGCCGTCGTCGAGGGCATCGGGGACTTCGGCTGCGAGTACATGACCGGCGGCGCGGTGTTCAACCTCGGCGGCTACGGCAAGGGCCTCGGCAACGGCATGTCCGGCGGCTTCCTGTACCAGTACGACCCGTCCGACCGCGTGGCCGAGCGGGCGAGCACCGACTCGCTCCTGGTGTTCCCGGTCACCGACACGACCCGGGGCGCCTTCCACGAGGACGCCGCGCGCCTGCTGCTGGAGTGGCACCTCGAGGCCACCGGCTCCGAGCTCGCGGCCCGCCTGCTCGCAGACTGGGACACCACCCGCACGCACGTGTTCGTCGGCATGCCCCGTGCACTCCTGCTCACCCAGGACGCCGAGGCGATCCTCGCCGCCGCGACCCGGAACGAGCTGCTCGACGAGCTCGCCACCTCGACCGCGACCGACAAGCTCCGCGCGTTCAAGGTCGACTACCGCGACCGTCGCACGGTCCTCGACGGCCGGGCTCCGGCGCTCGGGGACCAGGGCGACGACATGTTCTCCCTCCTGTCCTCGTACACGGTGCTCGGCGTCGCGCAGGACCTCGCGCTCCAGAGGGTCCCCGGCGCGACGAGCGCGAACGACCCCCGCGTGGCCGAGGCCGTGAAGAACCTCGTGCTCACCGAGGACTTCTTCGTGAAGCAGCGCGTCGTCAAGTACCTGCGCGGCACGCTCGAGCGGTTCACCGACGACGACCTCGCGACCCTCATCGCGATCAAGCGCCTCGACGACTACAAGCGTGCGCTCACGCAGCGGAACACCCGCAGCATGGACGCGCCCGGGACGACCGGCTGGATCATGCACCAGAACGCCAAGAACGCCGGCCGCGTCCGTGCGGCCCGCTTCGACGAGCTGCTCGCGACCGCGGCGCTCGAGGACATCGCCGGCCGTGCACCGCAGGCGCCCGTCGAGGCGGTGACCGCGTGAGCGTCCTGCCCCCCACCGGCTCGCTGATCCCGGTCGACGCTCCGTTCTCGGCCGCCCAGGAGTCCTGGCTCGCCGGGTTCATCGCGGGCATCGCCGCCGCGGGCAGGAAGTCCGCCCCGCCGGCACCGACGACCACCGTCGACGTGCTGTTCGGCACCCAGACGGGCAACGCGGAGTCCCTCGCGGACCAGCTCGTCGCCGGTGCAGCGGCCCGCGGGCTCGGCGGGCGGGCCACCGCGCTCGACGACGTCTCCCCCGAGCAGCTCGCCGGGATGTCGCACGTGCTCGTCGTCACCTCGACGTACGGCGAGGGCGAGATGCCCGACAACGCCGGCCTGTTCTGGGACGCAGTCCAGGCCAGCACCGTGCCGCGCCTCGAGGGCCTGCAGTACGCCGTGCTCGGGCTCGGCGACACGAGCTACGACGAGTTCTGCCAGGCCGGCAAGCTCATCGACACCCGCTTCGAGCAGCTCGGCGCGACCCGCCTGCACGACCGCGTGGACTGTGACGTCGACTTCGAGGACCCCGCGGCGCTCTGGACGGCCGCCGTCCTCGACCGCGTCGCCGCGGAGACCGGAGCGCAGCCCGGTGTGCAGCCGGGCGCGGCCCCGGGCGGTGGAGCCGGCGCGACGACCTCCGCAGCCGACGTGACGGGCGCGAGCCGGGCCTCCCGGCCGGGTTCCCAGTGGACCAAGCGGAACCCGTACCCGGCACGGCTGGTGGCGAACCGGCTGCTCTCCGACCCGCGCAGCGCGAAGGAGATCCGGCACTACGAGTTCGACCTCGGCGACAGCGGCATCACCTACGCGGCCGGCGACGCCCTGGCGGTCGTGCCGCGGAACGACGACGTGCTCGTCGGCGACCTGCTCGCCCACCTCGGCGCGACGGGCGCCGAGGTGTTCGACGGCCGGACCGTGCGGGACCTGCTGCGCACCGACCGCGAGGTCAGGACGCCGTCGAAGGACCTCATCGCCGACCTGGTGCAGCGCGAGCCGTCGAGCGAGCTGGCGGCCGTCGTCGCGCACGGCGACAAGCACGAGCTGGACCGCTGGCTGTGGGGTCGGGACGTCCTCGACCTGCTGCGTGACGCCGGCCCGAACGCCCCGGGGCTCGACGACCTGCTGCCGTTCCTCCGTCCGCTGCAGGCGCGGCAGTACTCGATCTCGTCGAGCCCGCTCGCACACCCCGGTCGGGTCCACCTGACCGTCGCGTCAGTCCGGTACGGCGACGTCAACCGACGGCACTCCGGTGTGGCCTCCACGCACCTGGCGGACCGGGTCGCGGTCGGCGACGAGGTCGGCGTGTACCTGCAGCCGAACGCGGCGTTCAGCGTCCCCGCCGACGACGACGCGCCGCTGGTCATGGTCGGACCCGGCACCGGCATCGCGCCGTTCCGCGGGTTCCTGCACGAGCGCGCTGCACGTGGCGCGACGGGACGCAACTGGCTGTTCTTCGGCGACCAGCACCGCGACACCGACTTCGTCTACCGGGACGAGCTGACCGATCTGCAGGACTCCGGGGTGCTCACCCGGCTCGACCTGGCCTTCTCGCGCGACCAGGCCGAGAAGGTCTACGTGCAGACGCGGATGCGCGAGCACTCGGCGGAGCTCTACCGGTGGCTCGAGGACGGCGCGACCTTCGCCGTGTGCGGCGACGCGTCGCGGATGGCGAAGGACGTCGAGACCGCACTGCTCGCGGTGATCGCCGAGCAGCGTGGCCGGGGTGACGACGACGCGGCCGAGTACCTGGCAGACCTGCGCCGGGCCAAGCGGTACGTGCGCGACGTCTACTGACCACGGGGTGGTGGCGGTGGGTGGTCGCCGCCCCACCGTGCGGAACCCGAATCCTCTGGTGGGGCGGCGACCTGACCACTCGAGTCCGTGGGAATCCCCTGATCCGGGATTCCCGTGTCCGCGCGGCGCCCTGAGCCGGGAACGGAGCCGTACTTGGAGTGGTCCTCACGAATGTACGCGAAGTGCGGCCGTGATGGAAACCCGTTGACTGGGAATCCATGGTGGTGCTAAGCGTTCGGCTCGTTGGTGTTGCCGGGTGCAACGGCGCGTGACCACGGCGAGTCCTCGCCCACGCTCGTGTCCGACGGCTCCGCGGTGAGGACCAGCCCGGCGCCGGAGGACGCCGAGGCGTAGAGCGCCTCGAGCCAGGAACGGTTGATCGACGGCGTCCGGCTGCCGGCGAACTTGAAGTGCAGGCTGACGTCGGGGTGCAGCCAGATGGTCGAGCGGCCGTCGCCGTGCAGCGCGTCGTCCTTCCACGAGAACACGAACCGGTGGTCGCGGCGCAGCATGTTCACGATCACGATCTGCAGGTGCGTGAGGGCACGGTCGTCGATGTGCAGGTCGAGCGGTTGTCCGGCGTAGATGAGCTGACCCATGGGTCTGTCTACTCCCTCGCGCGCCGCGCGGGCGGTGCCGAGGGCGGCGGGACCGACGGCACCGCGGGGCGGCGAGCCGGACGGGAGGCCCGGGCTCGGGTCCGCCCCGTCCGTCAGGCCTGGTGCGTGGTCGCCTCGTAGTGCCGCGCGCCCCCGAGCACACCCGCGAAGCGGAACGGCGCGTCGGTGACGCGCGCCCGCTCGGTGTCCTCGCTCGTCGCGGCGCCGGCGGCATGCAGCTCCCGGTACTCCGCGACGGTGAGCGGCACACGGGCGTCGAGCTCGGCACGCACCGCGCCCACCCGACGGTGGCGCTGGTGGTCCGGGCGGACGATCCCCGTCACGAGCTCCCCCACGCTGCCCGAGCCGTAGCTGAACATGCCGATGCGCTTGCCCGCCAGGTCGTCGTCGAGGTCGAGCACCGCCGCCAGCGCGATCCAGATCGACGCCGTGTACGTGTTGCCCATCTGCCGGTTGTAGGTGAAGCCGGTCCGCAGCTCGGACTCGTCGAACTCCACCCCGACGTGCTGGGTGAGCTTGCGGTGCGCCTTGACCGCCATCTTCGTGAACGGCTGGTGGTGCACGAACCGGTCGATCTCGGCGTAGGACGGTCCCCCGCGCGACGCGAGGTCGTCCCAGGCGCCGATGAAGGCGTCGACGTAGGCGGTGACCGACAGGCGCCCGTCGACGAGCGCCGTCGAGCGGTCGTTCGGCCGCCAGAAGTCGTCGACGTCGGCGGTGAACAGTCCGGCGGCGGGCTCGATCTCGATCAGGTCGGGGTCGGCGCTGACGAGCATGGCGACCGCGCCGGCGCCCTGTGTGGGTTCGGCGGCGGTGTCGACGTCGTAGCGGGCGACGTCGGCGGCGATGACGAGCACCCGCTCGCGGGGGTCGCGCGCGACGATCCCGAGGGCGAGCTGCAGCGCCGCGGTCCCGCCGTAGCAGGCCTGCTTGAGCTCGACGGTGCGCACGTTCGACGGCAGCCCGAGCAGTCCGTGCACGAACACCCCGGCGGCCTTGGACTGGTCGATGCCGGACTCGGTCGCGAACAGGACCGTGCGGATCCCCTCGACGCCGTGCCGGTCGACGACCTGCTTGGCCGCTGCGGCACCCATCGTGACGATGTCCTCGTCCGGGGCGGGCACGCTGAAGGCGTCCTGCCCGATGCCGACGTGGTACTTCGCGGGGTCCACCCCGAGCTGCACCGCCAGGTCGTCGAGCTCGAGCACGTGGTGCCCGGTCGTCACCGCGATGTCGTGGATGCCGATGGAGGTCATGCTGTGCCGTCCTTCTTCCCGCCACGCTCCATGGCGACGTGTGCCGCCATCAACTCGCCGGGGTTCGTCTGCGCGGCGAGCAGGGACAGCTCACCGCAGAGCACCGTCGCGGCGCAGAGTCCTGCGAGGCGACGGGCGTTCGCGCCGGGCTCCCGGTCTTCGCGGCAGCCGAGACGCGTCAGTGCGTCCTCGACGACGGGCAGGTCGTTGCCCTTGCCGTTGCCGACCGTGCCGACGATGAGGTGCGGGAGGGAGCACGAGAAGTACAGGTCGTCGCCACGGGCCTCGGCGAACGTGATGCCCTGGGAGCCCTCGACGATGTTCGCCGCGTCCTGCCCGGTGGCCAGGTAGAAGCCGAGCAGCATGTTCGCGTAGTGCGCGTTGGCGGAGCGCAGGGCACCGGCGATCGTCGACCCGACCAGGTTCTTCGCCGTGTTGAGGTCGACGATGCGCTGGGTCGAGGTCTTGAGGAACCGCTCGACGACCTGCCCGGGCAGGACGATCTCGGCGATCGTGGCCCGACCGCGCCCGCGGATGCCGTTCACCGCCGTGGCCTTCTTGTCCGAGCAGAAGTTGCCGGAGATCGACACGTACGACAGCTCCGGGTGCCAGCCGAGGATCGTCGGCAGCAGCGTGTCCGCGGCCTGCGTCACCATGTTGTGGCCCGAGGCGTCGCCCGTGGTGAACGCGAACCGCAGGAACAGCAGGTCCCCGACGATCTCCGGGTGCACCTCGATCAGCTTCGCGTAGCGGCTCTGCCCGACCACGACGGCCTCGAGCTCGTCCTGGCGGGCCAGGATGCGCCCGGCGGCGATGTGCGCTGCCGCTGCGCTGTCGGCACGGACGACGACCGAGCGGGTCATGCGCTCGTCGACGACCGTCGCGACGATGCCGCCCTCGACCATGCGGGAGATGCGGGCGCCCCGACCGACGGACGGCCACAGCGGCGACTCGTACGTCGCCAGGGGCACGGCGTGCTCGCCCTCGACGGCGTTGCCGCTGACCCGCAGCGGACCGACCCAGCGCGTCGGGATCGGCGTCTGCGTGATCGTCTTGTCGACGGTGCTCGGATTCGCTGTGTCACTCACTCGATGGGGCCTTCCGGGGGTTGGACGGCGACCGAGAGGTGCCGGATGTCGTGCGCCTCCCACTCGCGGAAGATCACGGCCGGGTCGAGGTCGGCCGGCACGAGCGCGATGCCGCAGTCGCCGCCGCCGGCACCGGACGGCTTGGCCGCCCCGCCGGAGCGCTCGACGACGTCGCACAGGGTGGTCAGTCGGTCGGTCTCGATGCGCGAGCCGACGGAGTCACCGAGCCGCTGCATGAGTCCGCGGGCGCGCCGGAGCGCGTCGAGCGTCTGCTCGGCGTCGCCGGTCCGGAGGCCCGTGGTCAGGTCGTCGACGCAGGCGCGGCTGTCGTCGAGGAACGTCGAGTACCCGCCGTTCCGGTGGCGCCGCACGGCGCCGACGAGCTGCGTGGTGGACGCTGGCGACCCGGTCCAGCCGACCAGCAGGCGCAGGTCCGTCGGCGCGGGGAGCCGCTCGACGTCGAACCCGGCCCACGCGTCGACGTCGTGCAGGATCGCCGAGACCGTGTTGCCCGTGAGCTGCTCGAGCAGGCGCTCGCGGTCCGGCGCGCTGTAGCGGAGCCAGCCGCCGAACGTGCTCGCCGCCAGGTCGCCACCGGACGCCCGCGGGTTGACCCGCACGGTCGCCAGCAGCGCGACCTGGAACCGCTGCCGTTGGGACAGCCCGAGCCCGTAGAACCGGTCGAGGGCGCCGACGGTCGCGACGGTCACGGCGGCCGACGACCCGAGACCGAACTTCCGGCCGCTGGCGTCGTCGAGCTGGCTCGAGATGCGCAGGTCGTGGAAGCGCGGGCCGATGCCCAGTTCGGCACGGAGCTTCTCGACCAGGTCGATCGTCGCCATGACGTAGTCGTAGGGGTGGTGCTCGCGGTCGAGCGCGAGGCCGTCCTCGCGGCGGGTCCACGTCAGCGGCAGGTGCCCGTACTCCTCGGAGTGCACGCTGCCGGACCCGTGGCCCTCGGCGACGCGGGCCGTGATGGCGCGGTCGAGGGCGATGAGCACCGACGGCTGGCCCGGCTCGACGACGGCGTACTCACCGGCGACGAACAACTTGCCGTGGGCGCGGAACTCGATCACTCGGTGGACTCCTTCTGGACGGGGTGCTGCTGCTTCCCCGTTCCTTCGGAGCCGACCAGGCGCGCGGCAGGCCCGGTGCCGGACTCGATGACGGTGCCCAGGTCGGCGAGCGCCGCGGCCACCGCGGCCCGGTCCTGCGGCTGCACGAGCACGACGACGTTCGGGCCGGCGTCGGCGGTGGCGTAGGCCTCGGTACCCGCGGCACGCAGCGCACCGACCGCGTCGAAGACCGCGACGCTGCGGGCGGTGAGGTAGCGGATCGGGGGGAAGGAGCCCTCGATCGTGGCGTGCATGCGCAGGGCGTTGCTCTCGGTGAGCTCGCCGATCCGGGTGAAGTCGCCGGTGGCGCACGCAGTCAGCATGTCGCCGACCGTCTCGGTGGTCGAGGTGACCCAGGCGGGGTAGAACGGCGAGGTCGCGATGGTGCGGCGCATGGCCTCGCGGGACCCGATCGCCTTCGGGCCGTCGTCGATCGTCACCACGACCATGGCCATCGGGGGCGCCGGGATCGTCTCGGCGTACGAGCCCTGGTCGTCGCCGGCGTGCCAGACCGACACCCCGCCGGGGATCGACCGCGTCGCCGATCCGGAACCGCGCCGCGCGAGCCGGGACAGGTCGCGCTCGGACAGGTCGAGCCCGTAGGCCGCCGCCGCCGCGGTCGCCAGGGCGGCGAAGCCCGAGGCGCTCGACGCCAGGCCGGCACCGGTCGGAACCGTGTTGGTCGACTCGACCGACGCACGGGCGTCGCTCCCCGCCAGCTGCCGGACCAGGTCGAGGAACCGCTCGACGCGTGTCAGGGCTCCGTCGGCGACGACGCGACCGTTCAGGACGAACGCGTCCCGGGCCTCCTGGCGGTCGACGAGCGTGACGGACGTCGTCGTCGGGAAGACGTCGAGGCCCATCGAGACGCTGCCCGTCGCGGGGAGCGCGAGGTCGGCGTCCGCCTTGCCCCAGTACTTGACGAGGGCGATGTTGGGGTGCGCGACGGCGGTGGCGGTCATCAGGCGCGGTCTCCGATCCGAGTGGTCCAGGTGGCGGCGGCACCGGCGTCGCGCAGTGCTGCCGCGATGCGGTCCGCGTGCTCGCCGTCCGTGGCGAGTGCGAGCAGACATCCGCCGCGCCCGCCGCCGGTGAGCTTGGCGCCGAGGGCGTCCGCTCGCCTGGCGGCTGCGACCAGGCGGTCGAGGTCGTCGCTCGACACGTCGAGCGTCGCGAGCAGCCCGTGTGCGGCGTCCATCGTGGCACCGAGCGCCTGGGCGTCGCCGTCCACGAGTGTCCCCCGCGCCCGACGGGCGAGGTCTCCGAGGCGGGCGAGGAGGGCGTCGACCGCACGGGGATCGCGGTCGTGGGCCTCGCGCACGGCGGTGACTGCCTGGCGGGTGTGACCGGGGACGCCGGTGTCCGCGACGACGAAGACGAACTCCCCGGACAGCTCGACGGGCTCGACGTGGCCGCCCTCGAACCAGACCGGCACGTCGGCGACGACCCCGCGGGCGTCGAGCCCGGACGGGCGCCCGTGGGCGACGCGCTCGCACTCCTGGATGAGCTCGTGGTGGGTCTCGGCGTCGAGCGTGACCCCGAAGACGTCGGCGACGGCGGCGGTCACGGCGGCGGCGACCGCGGCACTCGACCCCATGCCCCGAGCGGTCGGGACGTCGCTGTCGACCCGGACGTGCACGTGCTGGTCCTCGGCGCCGAGCCACCGCAGCGTCGCGGTCACCGCGGTGACGGTGGGCATCACCGCGGCGGGGGCGAGGTCGAGCGGGCCCGTGTGCACCGTGGAGGTGAGGCCGTGGCCCGTCGCCCGGGGCGTCGGGGTGACCGTCGCGGTGACCCGGACGTCGTTGACCGGCAGCACGAGTGCGGGTTCGCCGTACACCACGGCGTGCTCGCCGATCAGGATCGTCTTGCCGTGGGACGACGACGATCCGACTCGGGGGGTCGCTGTTCGTGCTTCGGCTGGGTGGTTGCTGGTCATCAGTGGTCCGACCAGCCTAACCGCACGGCTGCGGACCTGCTCAGCACCGTGCGCAGGCCGACTCCTAGGCTTGCGGGATGGTCGACTCCACCACGGGCACCCACGACGTCGACGGCGTGCCCGTCTGGTTCCGCCGCCGCCCGGCGACCGTGCCCGATGCCCCGCGCGTCGTGCTGCTGCACGGCGGTGTCTCGGACAGCCGGGTGTTCGACGGCATGCTCGCGGCACTGCCCGACACGCTCGAGCTCTGGACGTACGACCGCCGCGGGCACGGGCGGACACGGGACACGGACGAGCCCTTCGGCTTCGCCGCGATGGTCGACGAGGGCGTCGCGGTCATCACCGAGCGGATCGGCGGTCCGGTGCACCTGGTGGGCCACAGCGACGGGGCGGACCTGGCGCTCCTGCTGGCGATCGAGCACCCGGCGCTCGTCGCGACGGTGACGTCGTTCTCGGGCAACCTCGACCCGTCCGGGTACGAGGCGGGGTCCGTGAGCGTCGACGAGCTGGACGCGGCCGTCGGCGACCACTGGGCACGGGTGGCGCCGCACGAGCGCGGGTACTTCCGCACGGTGGCCGCGAAGACGATCCGGCTCTGGCTGACGGAGCCGCAGATGACCACGGCGGACCTGGGTCGGATCACGGCGCCGGTGCTCGTCGCCGCCGGCGAGCGCGACGTCATCCGGCCCGAGCACACCGGTGCGATCCACCGGGGGATCCCCGGTTCCCGGCTGGCGATCGTGCCCGGGGTCGGCCACATGCTCGTCGAGGACGAGGCCGCCGTCTGCGCGGGACTGATCGAGGAGACGATCGCCCGAGCGTCCAGCTGACCGCCGATCGCGCGCGGGGTCATCGGTGGTCGCGCACCCAGGTTGTGCACAACTCGGTTGCGTGCAATGCTTTGTCCATGCCGGTGACCGACGAGATGGTGTGCTTCTCCCTCTACGCGGCGACCCGGGCCACGACCCAGGCGTACCGCACGATGCTCGAACCCTGGGGGCTGACCTACCCGCAGTACCTGGTCCTCGTGACCCTGTGGGTCGAGGGCGACCAGACCGTCTCCAGCCTCGGCGACCACCTGCAGCTCGACTCCGGCACCCTGTCGCCGCTGCTCCGCCGCATGGAGCAGGCCGACCTGGTGCACCGCGAGCGCCGCAGCACCGACGAGCGTGTCGTCACCGTGACCACCGGCGAGCGGGGCCGGTCCCTGCGCGCCGAGCTCGCCGACATCCCGGGTCGCATCGCCGCCGGTACGGGCCTCCCCGACGCCGACGCGGCAGCCGAGCTCATCCGTACCCTGCAGCGCCTCACCGAGACGATGCACGCCGCCGCTGCGCCCACCCCGGCGCCGGCGGGCCACTGACCCCACGAAGGAAAGGAACCTCCGCATGGACGTCCTCTACACCGCAGAAGCCCTGTCCACCGGCGAGGGCCGGAACGGCCACGTCGCCACCAGCGACGGTCGCGTCGACCTCGACATGGCGATCCCGAAGGACATGGGCGGCTCCGGCAACGGTGCCAACCCCGAGCAGCTCTTCGCCGCCGGCTACGCCGCGTGCTTCCACTCCGCACTGCAGGGCGTCGCCCGCGCGCAGAAGGTCAAGGTCACCGACTCGTCCGTGGGCGGTCGCGTGCAGATCGGCCCGAACGGCCAGGGCGGCTTCCAGCTCGCCGTCATGCTCGAGGTCGTCATCCCCGGCATGGAGCACGACCAGGCCCAGGCCCTCGCGGACGCCGCCCACCAGGTGTGCCCGTACTCGAACGCGACGCGCGGCAACATCGACGTCACGATCACCGTCTCGGAGGACTAGTCCATGAGCACCCCCACCACCATGCGCGCCGTCGTCCACCCCGAGTTCGGCGAGCCCGCCGACGTCCTGACCGTCGAGCAGCGCCCGGTCCCCACACCGGGCCCCGGGCAGGTGCTCGTCCGCACGGTACTGTCCCCCATCCACAACCACGACCTGTGGACCATCCGCGGCACCTACGGCTTCAGGCCGGAGCTGCCCGCCGCCAGCGGCACCGAGGCGCTCGGCGTCGTCGAGGCCCTCGGCGACGGTGTCGACCGCCTGCAGGTCGGCCAGCGCGTCGCCGGCGGCACGTTCGGCGTCTGGGCCGAGTACTACGTCGCCGATGCCGCCGGTCTCGTGCCGGTCCCCGACGCGATGCCCGACGAGTCCGCCGCGCAGCTCGTGTCGATGCCGTTCAGCGCCATCAGCCTGCTGCACTCGCTCGACCTGCACGAGGGCGACTGGATCATCCAGAACGCCGCGAACGGCGCCGTCGGCCGCATGGTCGCGCAGCTCGGCAAGGCCCGCGGCATCAACGTCGTCGGTCTCGTCCGCCGCGCCGAGGGCGTCGAGGAACTCCGCGCCCAGGGCATCGAGCGCATCGTCGCCACCGACGCACCCGACTGGCAGGACCAGGTCACCGCGATCACCGGTGGCGCGCCGATCACCGCGGGCGTCGAGTCCGTCGGTGGCAAGGCGGCCGGCGACATCGCCTCGGTCCTGGGCGAGGACGCCACGCTCGTCGTGTTCGGCGCGATGGCGTCCCCCACGCTCGAGATCCCGTCCGGCAAGGTCATCTTCGGCCAGCTGACGGTCAAGGGCTTCTGGGGCGCCGTCGTCAGCCGGACGATGTCCGCCGACCTCAAGGGCCAGCTGTTCGGTGAGCTCATCTCGCGCGTGCTCGACGGGTCGCTGACGCTCCCCGTGTCGGAGACCTTCGTCTTCGAGGACGCCCGCGCCGCAGCTCGCGCCAGCGACACCGCCGGACGCGTCGGCAAGGTGCTCCTGCGCCCGTAGCGCGACCAGTGCACAGGACGGGAGGCCCGTGGCGGATCCGCCACGGGCCTCCCGTCTCCGTCGTGGACGGCACCAGGGCACGCAGTGCGTCGGCCGGGCCGAGCCAACCGACCGGTCGGCCGGACCCGTCGACGACGGGGAGGCCGCTGGTCTCGGTGGCACCCACCACCTCGGGGACGACGTCCTCCAGCAACGCACTCGACCATGCAACCGACACGACCAGCGTCGTCAGCCGCCGAACGCCGAGATCTCCTCGGGCAGGGGCTCGTTCATCGCACGCCGCAGCGCCGCCATCCCCGCGACGGCCGCCGGGCGCTCGTCGGCCGGCACGCGTCCGAGCACGGCCGCGAGCTCCTGCCGTCGCCGTGCGGTGACCTCGTCGACCAGGACGCGTCCGCGGTCGGTGGCCGCGATGAGGACCTCGCGACGGCTCTCCTCGCTCGGCCGGCGCTCGACCCAGCCGCCTGACACGAGCCGGTCGACGTTGCGGGTGAGCGTCGAGGGTCCGACGGCCAGGCGCTCGGCCAGGTCACCCGACCGCGTCGGGCCCAGGGTCACGACCAGGACGATGAGCCGGAACTGCGGGACCGTGACGTCCTCGAGCGCGGGGGCGAGCGACCGGGCGACGACACCGAGCAGGCCCCGCGATGCGGCGAGCAGCTCGTCGGTCCCCTCGGGGGCGGAGTCAGTCATGCCTCCATCCTGTCTGACGGACAGCAGGCCCGGTGCCAGCTGGCACCGGGCCTCCCGTTCGTCACCAGGTCGCGAGGCGACCCACGGTCACCGCCGTCAGGCGCGACGACCGTGCTTGTCGACCGTGAAGATGTTGCCGGTGGTGACGCCCTCTTCCACCTGCTCCAGCGTGCGGCCGCGGCTCTCCGGGACGAACTTCCAGATGAAGAACAGGGCGAGCAGCCCGACGATGCCGAAGCCGAAGAACGTCCCGGTGATGCCGGTCGCAGCGACGATCGTCGGGAAGTACAGCCCCAGGAAGGCATTCGCGATCCACAGGCAGAACACCGCGATGCCCATGCCGAGCGCACGGATCTGCGTCGGGAAGATCTCGGAGAGCACCACCCAGACGGCGATGTTGAGGAAGGTCTGCATCGACCCGACGAACGCGACGACCAGGAACAGGATCACCCACGGACGGGCCGGGTTGCCGTCGGGCAGCGCGACCGACGCGATGCCGATCAGGAAGTGGCAGATCGTCGTGAGCGTGAACCCGATGATGAGCGTCGTCCGGCGGTTGATCCGCTCCATGTTGGCGAGGGCGATGACGCCACCGACGACCGCGATCACGCCGGGTGCGATGTTGGCGATGAGTGCCGCCGACGCCTGGAAGCCGGACTCGATCAGGACGGTCTGGCCGTAGTACATGATCGAGTTGATGCCCGTGAGCTGCTGCGCCACACCCAGGCCCGCACCGATGAGCACGATCCGGATGAGCCACTTGTTGCCGAGCAGGACGCGCCAGCCGCTCTCGCGCTGGACGTTCGCCTCGAAGGCGTTGGTGCGCTTGATGTCGTCGAGCTCGGCGACCGCACGCTCGTCCGTCCGGATCTGGCGCAGGACTTCGAGCGCCTCGTCATTGCGGCCCTTCGACGCCAGCCAGCGCGGCGACTCCGGCACCCGGAGCATGCCGACGAACAGGGCGATGGCGGGAAGCGCGCACACGGCGAGCATGATCCGCCAGACGCCGTTGCCCTCGCCCCACAGGTTGCCGATGGCGGCGTTGACGAGGAAGGCGGCGAGCTGACCGATGACGATCATCAGCTCGTTGCGACCGGACAGCGACCCGCGGATCTCGTACGGCGCGAGTTCGGCCAGGAAGACGGGGACCACCGTCGAGGCACCGCCCACCGCCAGCCCGAGCAGCACGCGACCGACGACGATCACGCCGAACGTCGGCGAGAAGACGCAGATGAGCGTGCCGAGGAAGAAGGTCACGGCGAGCGCGATGATCGTCTTGCGGCGGCCCCACCCGTCGGCGATGCGGCCACCGAGCATGGCTCCGATCGCCGCGCCGAAGAGCAGCGAGCTCGTGACGATGCCCTCGGTCAGGTTCGTCAGCCCGAGTTCCTGCTTCATCGGCAGGAGGGCGCCGTTGATCACGCCCGTGTCGTAGCCGAACAGGAGCCCGCCGAACGTGGCGACGAGGGCGAGCACGCCGAGACGGCGGCGGTGGGGTCCGGTCCCGACCGGGGGGAGCGTCGTGCTCGGCGATGCCGGCTTGATGTCGACCATGCGGTGACTCCTTCGTCGTCGTTCTCGCGTCGGTGCGTGCTGCCGATGGTAGTCCGGAACTTTGTCCTGTCAACCGGTCATTCTCACGTCAGATGCGATGGACCGGTCCAAGAAAGCCCCGATCAGCGCGGGAGCGCTCCATCGTGCTGCGTTGGGACGCTCGGGAGCTCGGGAGTGGTCGGTCTACTCCGGCTGTCCGGGCTGGTCACCGAGGACGTCACCGAGGCGCGTCATGTCGGCACCGTGGTCGGTGTACCGACGGACCGTCCGGCGCGCGGCCGTGCTGGCGGCGCCGCTGAGGTTGCGGTTGCGCCGTGCCGCGTCGGCGACCCGGCCCGCGTGGCTGGCGGTCGAGAGCACGACGTTCGCCAGGGCCCGACCGGCGCCGGGGTCGGGGACGCCCGCCACGGACCACGCGGCCCGGACCTGCTCGTCCGGGGTGACCCCCCGCTTGGTGCCCATCCGGTGCCAGTCGGACGCCATCGCGCCCTCGGTGCGGTCGGCCGCGCGTGCTGCTTCGTCGACGCGGCTGTGGTCCTGCGGAGCGGACGCGGCGGCGTCGGCGCGGTCGCGGGCAGCGGTGTCGTCACCGCCGGCAGCGGCGATGCGGGCGGCGTGGGCGGCCGCGGCGGCAGCGAGGATCTCGGACCTGTCCATGCACCGACGGTACCGCCGACTGCCGACGTGGGCGGTGTGCTCGTCGTGCGTGCACGTCGCCGCGGGCCTGCGGGGCCGCGGGGCCGCCGAGACGCCGCGTGCCTGCCGAGACGCCGTCCTGCAGCGCGGCGTCTCGGCAGCGCGGCAGCGTCTCGGCAGCACGGCGGCGTCGTAGGGACACCACGGCGTCTCGCCGGGTCAGCGTGCGGCGGCCGGCTCGACCCCGAGGTGGGCGGCGAGCACGTCCTCGACGCTCGTCCACGTGTGCGGCCCGTACCGGTCGTCGTCGACGTGGTGCAGCTCGGCCTCACCGCTGAACATGCTCACGAAGTACTGCATCCCCTGCCACGCGGGGAAGGGCTCGTCCGTCGGCTTCGACAGGCGCCGGCCGACCCGGGCCATCGCGGAGAGCGTCCCAGCGGTCCCCGCCCACTGCAGCCGGAAGGGCGTCCCCGTCAGCCGGGACATCAGGTCCGCGAGGCTGCGCAAGGTGACCCGGTCCCCCGCGACCTCGACGACCCTGGGGGCATCGGCATCGAGGGCGACCTGCGCCGTCACCCACGCCACGTCGTCCTTCGTCGTGAAGTCGAGCACCTGGTCCGCCGACGACCAGAACAGCACGCGTCGGCGGTCGAACAGGACCAGCGGTGCCTGCCCGGTCAGCATGTCCGCGAAGGCACCGTTGAGCACCGACGTCGCACGCACCGGTGCCGCGTCGAGGTCCGCCGCGAACTCCCGGCGCAGCTCGAAGTTGCGGTTCGTCCCCGGCGTGACCGACCGGTAGTCCGCGGCGTAGTCGGACGGGATGAACCGCTGGACCCCCGCGGCGACCGCGGCCGCGAGCAGGGCCCGCTGCGCGTCGACGATCACCGAACGCGTGCCGCTGATCGCCGAGACGACGACGTCGACGCCCTGCATCGCCCGGCCGAGGGCTGCGGGGTCGTCGTAGGCGGCGGTCACGGTCTCGACGCCGTCGACGGCGGTGCCGCTCCCCCGGCTGAGCGCGCGGACGTGCACGTCGTCGTGGTCGAGCAAGGCGTGGACGATGCGGCTCCCGAGGTCACCGGTGGCGCCGGCGACGAGGACGGTGGTGGTCATGTCCTCGACAGTACGGGCGACGGGGCCGACCGGTCTCAGCGCGCCGCGGCCAGGCGGCGCAGGCCCTCGTCGATCGACACGGACGGCTGCCACCCGAGGTCGGCACGTGTCCGGCGCTGGTCGAACCAGTGCGACGTCGACAGCTGCTCGGCGAGGAACCGTGTCATCGGGGGCTCGTCGACGCCCGGGCGCACGCGCCACACGGCCTCGACGAGCGAACCCGCGGCGCGGGCGACCGCGGCCGGGACGTGCAACCGTGGCGACGGGACACCAGACGCCCGACAGATGCCGTCGAGCAGGTCGCCGACGGGACGCGGTTCGCCGTTGGTGACGACGTACGCCTGCCCGTGCACCCGGTCGTCGGCGGCCCGGTCGAGCGCGGCGACCATGGCTGAGGCGGCGTTGTCGACGTAGCAGGAGTCGATCAGGGCGGCGCCGGAGTCGAGCAGGGGCAGCCGACCGCGACGGGCCCGGTCGACGATCCGCCCGATCAGCTGCGTGTCGCCAGGGCCCCAGACCAGGTGCGGCCGGACCGCGACGACCGCGAACCCCGGCGCGTCGGCAGCCAGCGCCAGCAGCTCGGCCTCGGCCTTGGTGCGGGCGTAGTCCCCGCGGGCGTGTGTCGGGTCGGCAGGCGTGGCCGCTGCTCCCGCGATCGAGGACCCGGTGTGGGCGACCGACGGCGACGAGACGAACACGAACCGCGACGCACCCGCCGACCG
Source organism: Curtobacterium sp. Leaf183 (assembly GCF_001424385.1). Classification (GTDB taxonomy): domain Bacteria; phylum Actinomycetota; class Actinomycetes; order Actinomycetales; family Microbacteriaceae; genus Curtobacterium. The sequence goes on from NZ_LMPO01000001.1 coordinate 601,328, forward strand.
CGCCGCGGCGAGCAGCGTCCGTGTGCCGTCGACGTTCACGCGCCGGAAGTCCGCCGGGTCCCCCGCGAGCGAGACCTTCGCGGCCAGGTGCACGACGGCGTCGACCCCGTCGACCGCGCGGACCACGGCACCGGCGTCGGTCATGGTGCCGAGCACGTCGGTGACCCCGGGGACGCCGGAGGGCCGTCGCTGGAAGGTCCGGACCTCGTGCCCGGCGTCCCGCACGGCGGCCGCGACGGCCCGCCCGAGGAACCCGCTGGCGCCCGTGACGAGCACCCGCAGCCCGCTCACGGGCGGGTCATCCGTCCTCCGCCGAGCACGGTCGCCGACCACCGGGACAACCGTGCCCGGTCGACCTTCGAGTTGTGGCGGATGTCGGTCGGCAGCACCGGGACGACGAGCACCGCCGCGACGGGGACCCCGGCGGCGGCACGGACGGCGGCGGCGAGGGCGGCGGGAGCGAGGGCCGGACGACGGGCCGGCGGCACGGTCTCGACGACCGCGACGACCTGCTGCGTGCCGGCGGGACCGATCCCGGCGACCCCGACCCGGCCGACACCGGTGACCTGCTCGACGCGCTGCTCCGGACCCACCGGGGTGAGGACACCCGCGGGCGTGGTGACCACATGCTGCAACCGTCCCTCGACCCAGAGCTGCCCGTCGGCGTCCAGGTGCCCGACGTCACCGGTGCGGTGGCCTCGCGGGTCGGTGAGTCCCCGGCGGGACGCCCGGTTCGTCCGCCAGAGCCGGTCGTAGCCCTCGCGCACATGCGGTGCGGCGACGACGATCTCGCCGGTGACGTCGGGGGCCGTGGTCAGGGTGTCGGCCGGCACCCCCGACGCGGAGAGCGGCGCGATGCGGACGTCGACGCCGCGTGCGGGTCGGCCGACGCAGACCCCGCCGACGCCCGACACCGTCGAGGCTGCCGCGCGCACGGCGTCGAGGTCGACGTCGGTCATGAGCAGCCCCTCGGTCATGCCGTAGGGCGTGTGTGCCGACGCGTTCGGCATGAGCTCGGTCGCGGCGGCCAGCAGCGTCGCCGAGACCGGGGCACCGGCCGACAGGAACAGCCGAACACGAGCCAGGGCGGCCCGGTCGGCGCCCGTCAGCGCCGGAGCGGTCGCGACGACGTTCGCGAGCGCCGCGGGTGACAGGAACACCACCGTGGCGTCAGCGGCGGACACCGACGCGGCGACCGCACGCGCCGTCAGCGTCCGCGGTGCCGTGACGTCCATGTCCGGAGCCACCGACCGTGCGCCGAGCGCGGGCCCGAGCAGCGCGAACGGGGCGAACCCCGCGACCAGTCCGGTGCCCACACCGATGCCGTACTGCGCTGCGAGCACGTCGCGGACGGCGCCGAGCTGGCCGTGCGTGTACACGACACCCTTGGCTGGACCGGTCGACCCGCTGGTGAACAGCACGGCAGCGGGGGTCGTCGGCGCCGGCGCATCGGGCAGGGCGGCACCGGCCGCGAGACGACGGGCACCACGACGCGCGACCGAAGCGAGCGTGTGCTCGACCCGGAGCGCCGCACGGGCCGGAGCCGGCAGCGCGAGCGTCGCGATGCGTCGCCCGGGCCACCCCAGGGCACGGGCCGCAGCGAGCCCGGGCAGTGCGCCGATCACCCAGTCCGGACGGGCGCCCTTCACGGCGCGCGTGAGTCCGCGAAGCCCCAGACCGGCATCCGCCACCACGACGGTCGCGCCGACCCGGATGCTGGCGTACAGCGCCGCGGTCAGGTCGGCACCGGGCGTCACGAGCAGCGAGACCCGGTCACCGGGGTGGACGCCGATGTCGACGAGTCCGGCGGCGACCTCGTCGACCCGTCGGGCGAGCAGCCGCCAGGTGATCGTGCGGGTGCCTCCGGGGGCGGCCATCTCGACCAGGGCCGGTTCGTCGGAGTCGCGCAGGTCGTCGAGAGCGGCCCAGAGCGGGCGGCTCACGTCCGGTGCGGTGTCACCGGCGGACGGGAGGCCCCCCTCGGCTCCGGCAGGCGCATGGCCGTCCGGCAGGCGGTCGCCCAGCCAGTCGAGGACCGTCCCGGCGACGTCGGCGTCCTCGGGCAGCAGGTGCCCGGCGCCCTCGAAGCGGTGGACGTCCGCGTGCGGCAGGCGCTCGGCCAGGTCGTCCAGGTAGCGCTCGAGGAACACCGGGTCACGCGGGCCCCAGAGCAGCAAGGCGGGGACGTCGAGCGCAGCGACACCCGACGAGATCCGGGCGAGTTCGGGGGCGCTGTCGTGCCGGGCGTCGACGGGGATGTCCGCCACGAAGCCGCCGATGCCACCGCGACGGGCAGCGCCGCGGTACGGCGCACGGAAGGCGTCGGCAACGAGGCGGTCGAGCTTCGGATGCGCGATCGCCAGGGTCGTCTCGAGGAACGCCGGCGTGACGACGGTCGCGCGGCCGAGCAGCTGGGGACGGAGCGCGAGCCGGAGCGGGGCCGGGATCGGGGCGTCGACGGGCTGGTGCACGGCGGTGTTGCACGTCGCGACGCCCACGACCAGGTCGGGGTGGTCGACGGCCCAGCCGAGCGACACGACGCCGCCCCAGTCGTGGCCGAGGGTGACGACGGGTCCGGCCAGGCCGAGCTCGTCGGTCAGCGCGCCGAGGTCGGCGACCCGCTGCGGCAGCCCGCGCGTGACCCCGGTGCGCTCCGAGAAGCCCATGTCGAGCTGGTCGACGGCGACCACGCGCCAGGCGGGTCCACCGGCGGCAGCCACCGCAAGCGACGTGCGGAGCACCGAGCGCCACAGGTACGACCACGTCGGGTTGCCGTGCACGCACAGCAGGGTGCCGACCGGTTCCACGCCGAGGTCGGCCAGGGACCCGGCCGTGTCGAGGAGGTGCCAGGTGCGCTCGGAGTGATCCGAGCCTCCCGGACGGACCGAGCGGTCTGCTGGCACCGTGACCAGACGCGACCACGCGGGGTCGAGTCCGGGCAGCGAGGGCGGCAGCGTGGCCGGAGCGGTGCTCGCAGCCACGCGGGGCAGCCCGGAGGTCACCAGCGCAGTTCCATCATCGCCGTGTTGATGCCAGAGCCCACGCCGCCCAGGAAGACGCGGTCCCCCGGGCGGATCCGGCCGGCGGCGGCCTCGTCGGCCAGGGTGATCGGAATGGACGCCGGGCCCACGTTGCCGAAGCGCTCGTACGTGGTGGGGACCTTGTCGCGCGGCACGCCGATCGCCTCGACGAAGGCGTTCGTGTGCACGTCGGAGACCTGGTGCAGGACGTAGCGGTCCATGTCCGCCCAGTCGAAGTGCGAGCGCGCTTCGTTCCAGGCGGCGACGACGAGTTCCATGCCGCCCTTGAGCAGCATCTTGGCGTCCGTGAACATGCCGTCCACGCTGCCGACGCACAGGTCGTACCACTGGGTGGCCGCGCGGGTGACGCCACCGACGATGCGGTGCCCGCCCGGGTGCATATCCGCCGGGCCGAGCACGGCTGCGGCCGCACCGGAACCGAGCGTCAGGCTCGCGAACTCGCTCATGAAGTCCTTGCGGTTGCGGCCGCCCTGGTTCAGCCGCTCGATCGTGTTGAGCTGCACCTGGTCGGCGTCCTCGCCGTCGACCACGAGCGCGTACTTGATCTGCCCGGAGTCGATCATGCCGGCGGCGACGCTCATCGCGTTGACGAACCCCAGGCACGCGTTCGCGATGTCGAAGTTGATGGCGGACGACGGCAGGCCGAGCCCGTGGTGCAGTCGGACGGCCACCGAGGGCTCGAGGTGCGGACGCGTGACGGACGTGTTGATGAGCAGGCCGACGTCCTCGGGGCGGATGCCCGCTTCAGCCATCGCACGGCGTCCCGCGTCGATCGCGGCGTCCTGGAAGGACTGCCCCTCGCCCCAGTTGCGACGCTCCTTGACACCGGCCACGCGCTCGAGCAGACCCATCGGCAGACGCAGGCGGCGCAGGACGCCACGCAGCTTCTCCTCGATGTCCGCAGAGGTCGTCACACGCTCGGCCACGGTGGTCGCGACCGAGAGCAGGGCGACGTTGTCGTGCTTGGCCGTCGCGTTGCCCGGGCGCTCGATTTCGCTGCTCGTCGCCTGGTCGACCGGCCGTTCCGTCATGATCGTCACCGATACATACTTCCGCATCCGGCCTGGATGCGCGATCCGGATGCGCTGTGCGACGCTCCGCGACGGTGCTCGACGGAGCGTCCCGCACCCTTGTGGGCCGTTGGACACAGTCCGATCACACCGTTCCGGAACCGACGATCCGTCCGTTACGCTGCCGATCCGAGGGGGCATCGTGCACAGAGGACTCGCGATCGGACTGGTCGTCGTGGCAGCAGTGGGGCTGTCGGGGTGTTCGTTGCTCCGTGGTGAGTCCGGCGGCGTGCCGGCGCCGTCACGGTCGTCCTCGGCGACGGTGACGCCCTCCCCGACCGACACCGCGACGTCGGACGCCGACAGCGAGGCCGAACGGCTGCGCGAGTCCGCCTCGCCCCGTCCACCGACGGCCGAGCCCACCCAGGCGTCGATGCCGGCACCCACCATCTCGACGATCCCCGACGGCACCGTGCTGGCCGAGGCCGACGTGACCTCGCCGAAGGGCAGCGTCCACTTCCACTACCGCGTCGTGGCCGCAGGCGAGTCCTACGCGATCGAGTACTCGGGCTTCACGTCGACGCTGCCGGTCCCCGTGGGCGTGATGCTCGTCGACACCGCACCCGCGGTCGGTGACGGCATCACCTACCACGGCGTCGGCGACCACCTGCTGGGCGGACCGACCTCGGCGCCGGCAGCCGCGGCCTCGACCCCGCTGACGGGCTCGTCGTACGACCCGTCCTGGCTCGGCTCGATCGTGACGTACTCGGACGCCACGAGCGACCCGTCGATCCCGGTCGAGATCGGCCCGGGGAAGGTGCTCGCGGTCAGCAGTGTGCGGTGGTCGGTGCCGGCACGGACGACGAACGTGCACCCGGTCGACGGTGGCGCCCGCTCCGGAGCGTCCGGTGCCGTCACCGCGACGTCGTCCTCGGGTGCACCGACGTCCTACGAGATCGCGCCGGACGACCTGATCGGCGACGTCGCCGCGCGCTTCGGGATCTCGGTCGAGGCGGTCATCTGGCTGAACCACGACCTGCGCGTGTACGGACAGCAGCAGTACCTGTACGAGGGCACCACGCTCAACCTGGACCCGATCCGGCGCTGAGCGGGCGCGGCGTCGACGAGCGGCGTCGTCGGGCGCGGGCGGGCCCGCGCGGAACCACGGAACCACGAAACGGACACGGCACCACGGGGATCCGCGGTGCCGTGTCCGTTCTGCAGTGCTGTACCGGGCGCTACTTCCGCAGCTCGAGGTACTTCGCGATGAGCGCCTTGGTGGACGAGTCCTGCGACTCGAGCACGGACTGGTCACCGTCGACCGCGGGAGCGATCTGCAGCGCGAGCTGCTTGCCGAGCTCCACGCCCCACTGGTCGAACGAGTCGATGCCCCAGATCGTGCCCTCGGTGAAGACGATGTGCTCGTACAGCGCGATGAGCTGTCCGACGACGCTCGGGCTGAGCTCGGGCGCGAGGATCGACGTCGACGGCTTGTTGCCCGTGAAGGTGCGCGCCGCGACGATCGCTTCGTCCGTGGTGCCCTCGGCGCGGACCTCGTCAGCGGTCTTGCCGAACGCCAGCGCCTTGGTCTGTGCGAAGAAGTTCGCCAGGAACAGGTTGTGGACGTCCTGCCCGGGCTCGACCGCCTTGCCGTCGCCGGTCTCGTCCTTGAGCGGACGGGCCGGGTTGGCGACCGTGATGAAGTCGGCGGGGATCAGGCGCGTGCCCTGGTGGATGAGCTGGTAGAACGCGTGCTGACCGTTCGTGCCGGGCTCGCCCCAGAAGACCTCGCCGGTGTCGGTCGTGACGGGCGAGCCGTCCCAGCGGACGCGCTTGCCGTTCGACTCCATAGTGAGCTGCTGCAGGTACGCGGCGAAGCGGTGCAGGTACTGCGTGTACGGCAGGACCGCGTGGCTCTGCGCGCCGAGGAAGTTCGAGTACCAGATGTTGAGCAGACCCATCAGCACGGGCACGTTCTGCTCGAGCGGGGTGGTGCGCATGTGCTCGTCGATGGTGTGGAAGCCGGCCAGGAACTGCTTCCAGTTGTCCGGCCCGATCGCGATGACGACGCTCGTGCCGATGGCCGAGTCGACCGAGTAGCGACCGCCCACCCAGTCCCAGAAGCCGAAGGCGTTCTCGGGGTCGATGCCGAACGCGGCGACCTTGTCGAGGGCGGTCGAGACGGCGACGAAGTGCTTGGCGACGGCGTCGTTCTTGGCCTCGTCAGCGGCGTCGGTGAGCGACAGGCGCTCCCAGAGCCACTGGCGCGCCAGACGGGCGTTCGTCAGGGTCTCGAGCGTGCCGAAGGTCTTCGACGCCACGATGAACAGCGTGGTCTCGGGGTCGAGGTCCGCGGTCTTCTCGTAGATGTCCGACGGGTCGATGTTCGACACGAAGCGGGCTTCGATGCCGGCCTGGACGTAGGGCTTGAGGGCTTCGTAGACCATGACCGGACCGAGGTCGGAGCCGCCGATGCCGATGTTGACGACGGTCTCGATGCGCTTGCCGGTGACGCCCTTCCACTCGCCCGAACGGACCTTGTCCGCGAAGGCGTAGACCTTGTCGAGCGTGGCGTGCACGTCGGCGTCGACGTCCTGGCCGTCGACGACGAAGCCCTTGGCTGGCACGAGCTCGCCCTGTGCCGGACGACGCAGCGCGGTGTGCAGGACGGCGCGGTCCTCGGTGGCGTTGATGTGCTCGCCGGCGATCATCGCCTGGTAGCGCTCGGCGACGCCGGCGTCCTGGGCGAGCTGCAGCAGCGCGTCGAGGATCTCCTTCGTGACGAGGCCCTTCGACAGGTCGACGGTCAGGTCACCGGCCTGGAACGTGTACTGCTCGGCGCGGCCGGGGTCGCTGTCGAACCATCCACGCAGGTCCGGGGAGAAACCGTCGGCGATGCCGGCGAGGGTCTTCCAGGCTGCGGTCGTCGTGGGGTCGACGGGTGCGGATTCGGTCACGGATTCCTCCTGAGCGCATGGGGCTGACTGGTCCGCAGACCTCCGCAACGCTGCGACGCGGGCCGCATCCGAGCGTAGTGCGCTCCGAGGGAGCGCGCGCACAGCGGACGGGACCTGTGGAGAACCGTCCGGAGGGCCGCCCGGAGGCTGCTCTGGAGGCACGGTGCCGTGACCGGCGCGCCTCAGGTGAGCAGGGCCTCCAGGGTGTCGGCCAGGGGGCCGTCCGCCGCGGCCCGCCAGGACCGGCCGGCCCACAGGTGCAGCGCGTGCGGGTCGCCGTCCGCCGCAGCCGCCCGGCGGATCGGTCGGGTCAGGTGGTGCAGCGCCGGGTAACCGAGCGGCGCGTCCTCGTGCTCGCGGACGAAGCGGTTCACCAGCGCCCGTGCCGGTCGTCCGGTGAAGGCACGCGTGAGCGCAGTGCGGTCGAAGACCGGGTCGACGAGGGCCCCACGGTGCGTCGTCCCGGTGCCCGCTTCGTCCGTCCGCAGCACGAGCGTGCCGACCATCGCAGCGGCGGCGCCCGCGAGCCGGACGGCCTCGACGTCGTCCGCGCTCCCGATGCCACCCGCGGCGACCACGGGCACGTCGACCTGGGCCAGGACCGCGCGCACCAGGTCGGGCAGGGGCTGCCAGACCGGCGACTGCTCCGGGTCGAGGACCGCCGAGTGACCGCCGGCGGCCTCGCCCTGCACGACCAGGACGTCGATCCCCCGCTCGGCCGCGGCCCGGGCGTCGACCGGGTTCGTCACGGTCTGCACCGTCACCGTGCCGCGACGGCGCAGGTCCGCGACGGTCTGCGCGGCGGGCAGCCCGAACGTGAAGGACACGACCGACACCGGGTCGTCGAGCAGCAGCGCGAGCTTCTCGGCCCAGCCGTCGTCGTCCTCGCGCTTGTCCGGCAGGTCCGGGAGCCCGAGGGAAGCGCGGTAGCGGTCGTAGTCCACGTCGCTGATCGGGACCGGGTTCGGTGCGAAGAGGTTGACGCCGAAGCGGTCCGTGCGGGTACGGACCTCGGCGATCTCCGACGCGAGCTCCTCGGTCGTGCGGTACCCGGCGGCGAGCGACGCGAACTGGGCGGACCGGGCTGCGGCGATGACGAGCGCCGGGGTCGACGGCCCGCCTGCCATCGGTGCGACGTGCAGCGGGGACCGGAGGACCTCGGGGAGTTGGTTCACCCCTCGATCCTGCACCGCCCGGGGCCCCGACGAACTCACGAGACGCCGCATTCGACGCGAGACGCCGCCGGACACGGCGGCGTCTCGGCGCGACGGCGGCGCCTCGCCACGACACGCCGCGGCTGCACACCGCCTGTCAGGATCGCGTCGCCCCCGACACTTCTGAGGTGAGAGGGGGCAATCGTGGATGAGGACACCGAGGCGGACGGCGCACTGACACGTCGGCTCGCGGAGGGGGACCGCGCGGCACTGGCCGACGCGTTCGACCGGTTCGCGCCGACCTTGACGCGCTACGCGTGGGCACAGGCTGCGAGCCGCCAGGACGTGGAGGAACTCGTGCAGGACACGTTCCTGACGCTCTGGCAGAAGGCTGCGACGATCGACCTGGCGACGAGCGCGTTGCTGCCGTGGTTGCTGGTCGTGTGCCGCAACCACGCTCGCAACCAGGCACGACGGGTGGCGAAGAACGCCGGCGACGAGCTGCCGCCGGAGCTGCCGGCGCGGACCGACACCGACGACGCCCGCGAACGCCTGCGCTGGGTCCGCGACGAGATCGCAGCACTTGCCCCGCTGGACCGGCGCATCTGCGAACTCTGCCTGCTCGACGGGCACTCGTACGCGGAAGCGGCCTCAATGCTCGGTCTGAGCGTCGGCGCCGTCACACAACGCGTCTCCCGATCTCGCGCCCGACTGAAGAAGGCGGTGACCAACGATGAACACTGAACCCCCCACCGGAGACGACCTGCAGCGCATGCTCGTCACGATGAAACAGAGCGTGCTCGACCGCGCCGGCGACCGAACGCCGGCACCCCGCCGACGCGGCCGTCGCGCCGGGATCATCATCGGCGTCATCGCGCTCCTCGGCCTCGGCGCCACCAGTGGCGGCGTCGCCCTGGGGATGATCCCGCAGCCGTTCGCCGCAGCACCGGCGCCGGCGCCGAGCCCCACGACCATCGAGCCCTCCGAGACCCCCACCGAGTCCTCCGCTCCGGTGATCGAACGACCCACTGTCACACCCACCCCGACATCGACCCGGAGGCCCTACGCGTTGGACGACCCGTCGACGTGGACGATGTCGGGGAGCGAGGTCGGGCCGATCGCCCTGGGCGGGGACTTCGCAGCCGAGACCGACGACCTCCAGCCGACGTACACGCTCGACTCCGCTGCGAACTGCCCGAACCCCGATGTCGCGTTCTTCACTCGGGGCGACGCTCCCCGGCTCGTGGTGACCCGCGTGGACGGGAAGGTCGACGGGGTTCAGGTCGGTCTGAACGCGCCGTCCGACACCACGTCCGGCAGGGCACCCACGACGGCCGAGGATGCTGGTCTGGGATCGACCGTCGAGCAGCTCAAGGCGCTCTACCCGGACCTGCACGACGCCGGGGCCTACGGCACCGACGGCGCGTTCGCCCTGTGGAGCATCGAGCGAGGCGGCCGCTTCATCACGTTCGAGCTCGACGGCGACGGTGCGCGAGTCGGAACGGTGTGGGTCGGCTCGACCGAGAAGCCCCCGTACGAGTTCTGCGGGTGACCGGGCCGGGGAGCGCTCACCCCTCGGGCAGGTGCTCCTTCGGCAGCTTCCGGAGCTTGGCGCGGCGCTTGCGGCGCTCGGGGATCATCGAGCGCATCTCCTCGAGCTTGCCGAAGCACAGCAGCCGGTCGCCCGGCTCGAGGGCGACGCCGCTGCGCGGGTTCGGGATGACGCTCGAGCCACGGTGCAGCGTGAGGACGGTGATGTCCCGGTCCCAGAGGCCGGACTCCTTGATCGTCTTGCCCACCAGGTCGGCGTTCGTGTGCACCAGGAGCTCGGCGACCCCGTAGCCCGTCGACACCGACAGGCGCTGGCGGACGTCGATCTCGGGGAAGGCGACCTGGTTGGCGATGAAGTCGATGACGGCCCCGGCGATGTCGAGCCCGGTCGCACGCTCGATGCCCTCGAGCCCCGGCGACGAGTTGACCTCCATCACGAGCGGACCGTCGTTGCCCTCGAGCATGTCGACGCCGGCGACGCGCAGCCCCATGATCTGCGCCGACCGCACCGCTGCCTCTTCGTACTCGGGCGTGAGCGTGACGGCCTCGACGGTCCCGCCACGGTGCACGTTCGACCGGAACTCGTCGCCCGAGGCACTGCGTCGCATCGCCGCCACGACCCGGTCGCCGACGACGAGCGCGCGGATGTCCTTACCGCGGCTCTCCGAGATGAAGCTCTGGATCAGCACGTTCTGCTTCGTGGAGTGCAGGGTCTCGACGATGGACTCGGCGACCTTGGCCTCGGGCGCCAGGATGACGCCGATGCCCTGGGTGCCCTCGAGCAGCTTGATGACGACGGGCGCCCCACCGACGCGCTCGATCGCCCCGCGGACGTCCCCGCGCCCGGCGACGAACGTCGTCGCGGGCATCCCGATGTCGTGGCGGGACAGGATCTGGTTGGCGCGGAGCTTGTCGCGGGAGTTCGTGATCCCGTTCGCGGTGTTCGGCGTGTAGACGTCCATCTGCTCGAACTGCCGCACGACGGCGGTGCCGTAGTAGGTGATCGAGTTGCCGATCCGGGGCAGGACCGCGTCGTAGTCGGAGATGAGCTTGCCGCGGTACTGCAGGTCGGGGGCGTCGCCCGTCAGGTCGATCGCGAAGCGCAGCGTGTTGAGGACCTTGACCTCGTGCCCGCGGTCGAGCGCGGCGGTGCGGAGCCGCTCGGTCGAGTACGCCTGCGGGGCACGCGACAGGATGGCGAGTTTCATCGGGAGGCTCCGCTGATCGAGGGCTGGCGACGGCGACGCTCCATGCTGGCAGAAGGATGACGCACCGTGCGCGCCGTCCTGCCAGGATGGGCACATGCCCGACGGTCCGAAGCGCCCCACGCGCACCCCGATCGTCGCCGGGTGGCGCGAGTGGGCCGGGCTGCCGGACCTCGACATCCCGTGGATCAAGGTCAAGCTCGACACCGGTGCCCGCACCTCCGCGCTGCACGCGTTCGACCTCGAGGAACTGCCCGGTGACCGCGTGCGCTTCTCGGTCCACCCGTGGCAGGAGTCCGACGCCGACCCGACGACCGTCGAGTGCGCCGTGCACGACCGCCGCGTCGTCCGGAGCTCGTCCGGGCACACCCAGGAGCGCATCGTCGTGCTGACGGCCATCGAGCTGGCGGGCCGCACGGTGCAGGCCGAGGTGACGCTGAGCAACCGCGACCAGATGGGCTTCCGGATGCTCGTCGGGCGCGAGGCCCTGCGCCAGGGCTTCGTCGTCGACCCGGCCCGGTCGTTCCAGGCCGGTCGCGCGCCGAAGGAGATCCGACGCCGCAACCGGGGCCGGATCTGACCACTCGACGACACCCGTTGGTCACGGATCGGTCACGACGTGTCAGGTCCGGGCATCCCTCGACACTTCTGGGGTGAGAGGGGGCACCGTGAACGAGACCGACGATGCCGACGCCGCACTCGCGCGGCGCATGGCACGACACGACACCGGAGCGCTGGCCGAGGCGTTCGACCGGTTCGCGCCGACACTGACCCGGTACGCGTGGGCACTGGCCGGCAGCCGGCAGGACGTCGAGGAGCTGGTGCAGGACACCTTCCTGACGCTCTGGCAGAAGGCCGCGGACATCGACCTGCCCACCGGCACCCTGCTGCCGTGGCTGCTGGTGGTGTGCCGTAACCACGCCCGCAACCAGGCACGGCGCATCCAGAAGAACGCCGGCGACGAACTCCCGGCCGAGCTCGCGGCGCCGACCGACGCCGACGACGCCCGAGAACGGCTGCGCTGGGTCCGCGACGAGATCGCGGCGCTGCCGCCGGTCGACCGCCGGATCTGCGAACTCTGCCTCCTCGAGGGGCACTCCTACTCCGAAGCCGCCACGATGCTCGGGCTGAGCGTCGGCGCGGTCACCCAGCGGGTCTCACGGTCCCGCGCGCGACTCAAGAAGGCGGTGACGCACGATGAACACTGAACCTCCCACCGGAGACGACCTGCAGCAGATGCTCGTCTCGATGAAGCGCGAAGTCCTGACGCGCGCCGACCAGCAGCGCCCCGCGCCCAGGCGACGCGGACGTCGTGCCGGGATCGTCATCGGCGTGATCGCCGTCCTGGGCATCGGCGCCGCCAGCGGCGGTGTCGCCCTCGGCATGATCCCGCAGCCGTTCGCGGCGGCGCCGGCGCCCGCTCCGAACAAGCAGTCGCCGACCGTGACGCCGACACCCTCGTCGGCGCCCGTCGTCGAGGAGCCGAGCAGCACACCGACGTCGACGTCGACGCCGACCCCGACCCGACCGCCGTTCGACCTCGCCGATCCGTCCTCGTGGACTGTCTCCGGTGACGAGTTCGGCCCGGTCGCGATCGGGGGAGCAACGGCAGCCGAGACCGACGACCTCACACCCGCGTACCTGCACGACGGCGCCGACGACGTCTGCGGCCCCGAGTTCGGGAGCTACTGGGTGCGGGATGCTCAGCCGACCCTGATCGTCTGGTCCGAGAGCGGGAGCGTCATCGGAGTCTCCGCCTGGGTGTCATCCGGGGCCGGCGCGTACGGGACGATCGGTCCGACGACCTCGTCGGGCATCGGGATCGGCTCGACGCTGGCCGAACTCCGCGCCGCGTACCCCGCCGCGGCCGAGGACCCGGAGCGCAGCAGGTACGTCGATCCGCCGACCGCCCCGAACGCCTTCACGGCGTGGAAGGCCGACACGGGCACCGGCCCCGTCTGGTTCGGGCTGGACGAGGACGGCATCCACGTGGTCTCGGTGGACATCGGACGGTTGTCCGGGATCTCCTGCGACTGACGCCGCGACGCGCTCGCGTGACCCGACCGGCTCTGGGGGGCGGGCGGTGCACGCGAGCAGGTCGGGACGGGAGGCGCGGTGCGGGCCCGCACCGCGCCTCCCGTCCGGTGGGTCTGGACACCAGCGCCGGGCGCGCGCAGGATGAGGCGCACCAGACCCAGGGAGATGGTGCGCCGTGCAGTTCCTCGTCAACGTCATCGACACCGGCCAGGCCGCGGCCGCCGGCCGGACCGACTCCGCGACCGCGGCCGAGTACGAGGCGGTCGGAGCGCTCAACGAGCGCCTGCAGGCGGACGGGCACATCCTGTTCGCCGGCGGCCTGACCGCACCACAGGACGCGGTCGTGGTCGATGCGCGGGGCGAGTCCCCCACGGTCAGCGACGGGTCGCTGTTCGGCGGCGACGAGTACATCGCGGGGTTCTGGGTGCTGGACCTGCCGGACGTCGAGACCGCGCGGGCCGTCGCGACCGAGGCCTCCGTGGCGTGCAACCGGACGATCGAGCTGCGCGCACTGCAGGGCTGAGGGTCTCCACCAGGCGACGTCAACCTGCGAGAAGCCCGGGCACAGCGGGCTGCCGCGTGACGATCATCGAACGAGGTGCGTCCCGTTGGTGGGCGCACCGTCCGCGCCCCCGCACCGTCCGCGCCCCCGACAGGAGACACCATGACGAACACCGACCACGACGACCAGCCGACCGGGAAGTCCTCGTTCCGCGACACCGTCACCGCCGGGCTCGTGCAGAAGGCCCTCGAGCCGGTGCTGCGTGCCGTGCGCGACGAGGTGGCGTCCGCGCGCCGAGAGGTCAGCGAACGCGCCAGCGGCGCCAAGAACGGCCTGGTGCTCACGGGGGTCGCCGTGGCGTTCGCGCTCACGACGCTGATCCTGCTGGCGGGCTTCGTCGTGACGCTGCTGGCGCTGGCACTGCCGGTGTGGGCCGCGGCGGGCATCACGTTCGCCGGGTTCGCGGTCATCACCGCGATCCTGCTGGCGGTGGGCATCCGCGGCATCCGTCGGGGCATCCCCCCGGTGCCGAAGGACACGCTGCGTTCCGCGAAGGACCGGGTCACGCACCGGGACGGCGAGGGCACCGCGAGCTGACGCCTCAGCGCGCGGTGATGCCGAACAACGCGCTGAGGAAGCCGAAGCGCCCGCGCGGTCGGACCGTGCGCACGCTGCGGGTGGGTGCCGGGAACGCGACGTCGTGCAGGTTGTTCCGCTTCGAGCCGTCCCAGTTGGCGAACAGGTAGGCGCTGCCGAGCACGCTCAGGCTGCGCACGGGGGCGCGGCGCCAGTCGCCGGCACGTACGAAGTAGCCGGAGTGGCCGGAGTGGATGTTCCGGATCACGGTGTCCACGTCGATGACGCCGGTCTCGGTGATGACGGCGGTGATGCCCGTTCGGTCTCGGGCCACGTACTCGATGATGTGTTCGGGCATGCTGCGTTCACGATGGTGTGCCACGTCTCGACGCCGGGTGGTCGGCCTGTGCGCGGGACTCTGCCGGAACCGCCGTTGCTTCCTCGTCCAGGATACGACGCCGTCGGCGATCGAGCACCAGGATGGCCAGAGAGAGCAGTGCGCCGATCGCGGCACCGATCGTGTTCGTCCACCAGTCGTTCGTGTCGCAGGCCCGACCGAGGTCCGGCACCAGCATCTGCACGGTCTCGATGAGCGCGGACAGGCCCGTGCCGGCGAGGAACACCGGCAGCGGCCGTCCGGTCGACAGCGCGGCGAAGAGCACGGCCGGCAGCAGGAGTGCGATGTTCGCCAGGGTGTCGAGGCCTGCGAAGGGGACCGAGAACTGGACGGTGCACGACACCGGGCCCGGATCTCCTGACGGGGAGAACGTCAGCGCGGCGACCCCGAGCAGAGCGACCGCGGTCAGCGCGGTGAGCGTCGCCCGGGCCTGACGGCGGTGCAGCCACCACCCGAGCGCCGCGCAGAGGACCACCAGCACGGCGAAGAGCACCCGGACCAGGGTCGGGTGCTCGGCGAGCAGCGTGCTGATCACCGAGCTCGGAGCGCGTCGCGGACGAGGTCAGCGACGACGGCCGGCTGCTCGAGTCCGGGCAGGTGCGCGACACCCGGCAGGACGCGCGCGGGTCCCTGTCCGAGCCGCCGGGCGGTCTCCTCGTAGAACGGCAGGTCGGCCGGGATGTCGAGGTCGCCCCAGGTGGTCAGGACCGGCACGGCGACGTCGCCGAGTCGTGTCCACGCGCCCACCCCGGCGTCGCCGGCGCTGTCCGGCGCGGCGACCTCGAGGATGCGCCGGTTCATCGCGAGGAACAGGTCCCGAGCCGCGCCGCCGACCCTGCCCTCGGGAGCCACGGGGCCGTCGAGCCACAGGTGCGCGAGGGCGGCGAGTCGGTCGTCCACGGGGCCGTCGGCGTCCTCGGCGCGGTCGAGCAGGGGTTCGGTGGCCGGGTCGAGCTCCCAGTCGAAGGGGGTGTCCTCGTCGGTCATGCCCGACACCCCTGCGCCGATGAGCAGGACGCCGGACACCCGCTCGGGGTGCAGCAGCGCCGCGTCGAGGGCGAGCGCACCGCCCATCGAGTTGCCGACCAGCAGCGCCCGCTCGAGCCCGAGGTCGTCGAGCACCACGAGCAGGTCGTCCACGTGGGTGAACGACGACGGGTCGGTGGCCGCCGGGGTGTCCCCGTAGCCGCGACGGTCGTACGCGACCAGGTCGAGACCGTCGTCGGCGAGCTCCGTCGCGACGGTGTCCCAGGCGCGCCGGTCGGCGACGCCCGCGTGCAGGAAGACCACGGCGCGGTCGCCGCCGTGGTGTCGGGTGACGGCGATCGGGGTGCCGTCGGGGGCCGTGATGCTGCGCTGCTCCGCGTCCATGCGCCGAATCTAGCGCTGGACGGAGAACACGTCACCCGGCTGACACCCGAGCACCGCGCACAGCCGTGTCAGCGTGGAGAACCGGATCGCCCGCGCGCGGTTGTTCTTCAGCACGGACAGGTTGACGACGGTGACGCCAACCCGGTCCGCCAGCTCGGTCAGGGTCATCCCCCGCGCGGCGAGCAGGTCGTCGAGGTGACAGACGACCGCATGCGGTTCCTCGGACTCGGGCGGCATCAGACCAGCCCGGCCTGGTCGCGCACCATCCGCTGCGAGGCGGTCAGCGCGAACCGGAAGCAGATCACGAGCAGCAGCCCGAGGTAGACCGGCACGTACGGCGGGTCGAGCACGGGGTCGGGCAGTCGGCCGTCCCAGCCGAGTCCGGACACCACCCAGTTCCAGCCCATCCGGCGGACGAACGCCGGCACGAACCCGGCGACGAACACCGCGACGGCCAGCACGTCGAGGACCTTCGCGGTGGACGCGTCGAACAGGCCGCCTCGCGAGATCCGCCACGCGACGGTGGCGACGAGACCGATCAGGGCCGCGACGAACACGAGTTCCAGGGCGTCGCCGACGCGGATGTACCCGATCGCGCCGGCCGGCACGTCGGCGGTCCGGACCAGCAGCGAGAGCTGGTCGGCTCGCACGGTCGCCCCGCCGGGCGGCTGCGGGACGGCGCTGGTCGGGTCGACGTGCACCGGGACGGTGACGGTGCCGGTGCGGATCGACAGAGCCAGGTCGGCGACGTAGCGCCAGACCAGCAGTCCGATGCCGATCACGCAGGCGGCGACGTAGCCCAGGTAGGAGTTCCTGCCGCGGGGCGGGTCGTAGACGGGTGTACTCATCGGTCCCTCTCCTGTCCGTCAGCGGTACCATCGATCATCGGTACCATCGAATGTCGATACAACGATGATCGATATGTGCCGGCGTGTCAAGGGGCGTGGTCCCAGCCGACGTCCCCGTCAGCGCTCGGTGTCCTCGGTGATCCGTTCGCCGGTCTCCGGGTCCCACCCGAGCGTCTTCGGCTCGACGCGGCGCGGACGGCGCTCGGCCTTCGGGAACCACCCGCGCGCCGACGGCAGGTAGCTCAGCACCGCGGCGACGATGAGCGCGACGGGCTCGAGGGCGCCCCACGTCGGCGGTGCCGTCAGGAGCGCGATGCCGAACGAGACCGCTGACAGGCCCGCGAAGATCGCGAGCCACATGCGCGCGTTCGGCCCCCCGCGCCCCATCCGGTAGGCGAGCCAGACGAACAGCGCCGACCACGCGAGGACGACCACCACCCCCAGCAGGGCACCGAACAGCGCGCCGCCGGCCTCGCGGACCGCACCGACCAGACCGGGCACCGACACTGCGATGTGGACGGCGAAGACCACCCACCAGATCGCCACGGCGATCGTGACGGCCGTTGGCCTTGCCGTCCTGGTCGGTGATTCCTGCGTGCTCATGACTGCACCATGGCAGGACTGGAGGCGCGGTGCCAACCGGCCTCGCGCCTCCAGTCCGGGGGATGGTCGCGTCAGAGCGTGATGGTCTCGCCGTCCGCCAGCGTCACCAGCTCGGTCCCCGTGAGCTGCTGTGCGAACTGGGCGAACGAACCCTTGCCCGCGTCGCTGAGCATCAGGTCGTGGATCTGCACGGCGCGGGACGGGTGCACGGCACGGACGAAGTCGACGAGCTCGCTGAGCTTCGCCCACGGCCCCGACGTCGGGACGAGCAGGGTCTCGACGGCGACCTCGGGCACGAAGTACGCGTCGCCGGGGTGGTACACGGCGCCGTCGACGACGTAGCCGACGTTGCTCATGAGCGGGATGTCCGCGTGGATGACCGCGTGGTCGCCGCCGACGACCTGCACCGAGAAGCCCGCGGCGTCGAACGTGTCCCCGGGTGCGACGGTCGTGACGCGACCGTCGTGGTCCCCGAGCGCCTCGGTGACGCTCGCCGGGGCCCAGACGCGCAGTTCGGGCCGGGCGTCGAGTGCGGCGGTCAGCACGTCGGCGTCGAGGTGGTCCAGGTGGTCGTGCGTGACGAGGACCGCGGTGGTGCGGGCGACCAGGTCCGCGGAGTTCGGCGTGTAGGCGCCCGGGTCGATCACGAGGGTGGTGTCGTCCTTGGTGAGCACGACGGTGGCGTGGGTGTACTTCGTGAGGTCCATGCACACGATTCTGCGCCCTCGTCCTCTGAGCACGTGCCGCCCGCGGCGTTGCCACGCCCTGCCCAGGGTGGTTCGCTGGGCTCGACGACGTGGGGGATGACATGCAGTCGATGGAACCGATGCCCGGCAACCCGTGGCCGCACGACATGGTGATCACGATCACCGACGACTCGCACGCACTGCTCGACCTGCTGTGGGTCCGGCAGGCGTGGGAGCTCGAGCCCGTGGGCGACGACCTGCCGCCGCTGCTGATCGACACGCCCGCCGTCGAGCACCCGACGGCGGACACCCCGATCGCGGCGTGGACGGCTGCGTGGCCGGGACTGTGGCACGCCTGCCTGCGCCACGCCGCGCTGCCCCGCGACACGACCGTGGTCGAGCGCCTGTCGAGCCCGACGCTCGACCAGGACAGCCGGCACACGCTCCTCACGCAGCTGATCGGCCCCTCGCTGGAGGAGACGTTCGGCGACGACGCGTTCACGCCGGGTCGTGACGCATGGAACAGCGCCCGGTTCGAGGAGCGGACGGCTCCCGGACGGCTGCGTGCCCAGCCAGAGCACACCAGCCTCGACGCGCTCTTCCCCGCGTGGCGCGCGGGTCTGACCACGATCATCGAGCTGCCGTGCCAGGGCGCGTTCACCCGCCGGGTCGGCGACCACGCGCTCGTCGTCACGACGCTCACCCGTGCCGATCCCGACGCCTACGCCGCGGCGCTGCGGTCCTTCGCCTGAGGTCAGGACGAGCGGCGCAGCGTGTGCCGCGGGTACTCCCCGAACCGGGCGGCGTACTCCGCCGAGAACCGCCCCATGTGGGTGAAGCCCCAGGCGCGCGCCACGTCGGCGACCGACGCCTCTCGCGGGCCGGTGAGGAGCAGCTGATCGCGGGCGCGCTGCAGCCGCAGTTCGCGGAGGTAGGCCATCGGGGTCTGCTCGAGCGAGCGTTGGAACGAGTCCTGCAGTCCTCGGATGCTCAACCCGGCGGCATCGGCGACCGCACCGACGGTCACCGCTTCGTGGGCGTGTGCCTCGAGGTACTCGAGCGCGGTCCGGAGCCGGGCACCGGCGCGCTGCGACGGTTCGGCCGCGAGCGGCCCGGCCTGCAGCGGGTACAGCCGGAGCAGGGCACGGGCGACCTCGCGCTGCGCCTCGTGCCAGGCGAGCGATCCGACCCCGCCGGCGTGCAGTGCGCGCATCGCCCCGGCGACGGCCGTGCGCCAGGCCGCGATGCTCGTGGCGTCGGGCGTGACGCGGTGGTCGAACGCGAGCGGACCGACGGCGGACAGCCCCGCCTCCTCGGCCACGGTGCGCACCAGGTCCTGTCCGAGGTGCACGAGTCGCTGGTCCCAGTCCTGGTACTCCATCCGGAAGCGTCGTCCGACCGGGAACAGCGTCGGGACGCCCGGTTCCATCCGGACCTCGTCGCGTCCGACGTCGACCCGGGCGGTGCCGCGGTCGAGCCACTGCACGACGACCTCGCCCTCCGTCACCACGTCCCCGCGCAGGTAGCCGTGCATCTGCGAGCGACGGACGCTCAGCTGGTCGTCGCCGACCGCGACGTACTTGTACCAGTACTGCTGGTCCAGCGCGGACGAGTACCAGGTCCGGCCGGCGTACATGCCCGCGAGTGACGTGATCGCCGAGTCGGTGTCCTGCCCGGAGACGGCGACCAGCGCCGTCGTCGGGGGTCGTGGGCTCGTCTCGTGCACCCTTCCACCATCCTCGGCAACCAGGGAATCCGCCAGGCTGTCCGCGTTTCGTGGACCGTCGGGACGGCACCGCCTGGAGGCCCGGTGCCGGTCCGTCGGGCCGGCACCGGGCCTCCAGGCGGTCACCGTAAGTGCGGTCGTGTTGACTGCGGCCATGGAACGGTTCGACACCATCGTGGTCGGGGCTGGCATCGCCGGACTGACCGCCGCACGACTGCTGACGGCATCCGGTCAGCACGTCGTCGTGCTCGAGGCCCGCGACCGGGTCGGTGGCCGTGTCTGGACGGACCGGTGGGACGGCCGGGTCACGGACCTGGGCGCATCGTGGATCCACGGGGTCGACGGCAGCCCGGTCGCGGCCGCGGCGCACGCGTTCGGCATGCCCACGGTCGAGTTCACCGTCGGCGGCTACCAGACGGACAGCCGGCCGATCAGCTACGCCGGACCCGACGGCCGCCTGCTCGACCCCGCGGCGACCCGGCGCTTCGTCGCGGACGTGCGCGCCGTCGACGCCGCACTGGTCCCGGTGATCGCGGCCTCGGCACCGGACGCCACCTACCGCGACGTGACCGAGGCGGCGCTCGCCCAGCAGGACTGGCCCGCGGACCGTGTCGAGCGGGTCCGCGAGCACCTCGCCCACCGCAGCGAGGAGCAGTACGGGGTCACGATCGCGGGACTCGCCGCGCACGGGCTCGACGACGACGCGATCGACGGCGACGAGGTCGTGTTCCCCGAGGGCTACGACAGGCTCGCGACGCACCTGGCCGAGGGACTCGACGTGCGGCTCGGCCACGTGGTCGAGCGCGTCGCGTGGTCGGGGTCCGGCGTGGTCGTGTCGGTCGGGGCGACGTCGTTCGCCGCGGACGCCGTCGTCGTGACGGTGCCCGTCGGGGTCCTGCAGTCCGGTGCGTTCGTCATCGAGCCACCCCTGCCCGACGCACACCGGGCGGCGCTCGGCCGCCTCCGGATGAACGCGTTCGAGAAGGTGGTCCTGCGCTTCCCGACGCGGTTCTGGGCCCCGATCGACGGCTCCGACGTCTACGGCATCCGGCAGCTCGGCCCCGAGGGACGCTGGTGGCACTCCTGGTACGACCTGACCCGGCTCGACGACGAGCCGACCCTGCTGACGTTCGCCGCCGGTCCCGCCGCACTGGGCATCCGCGGGTGGAGCGACGAGCAGGTGACCGCGTCGGTGCTCGAGCAGCTGCGGCGACTGTTCGGGCCCGAGGTCCCGGAGCCCACGAGCGTGCACGTCACCGCGTGGCAGGACGACCCGTTCGCACGGGGGTCGTACGCCTACATGACCCCCGGCTCGCACACGAGTGACCACGACGACCTGGCCGTCCCGATCGGCGGCGGCGTGCTGCACCTGGCTGGCGAGGCCACCTGGACGGACGACCCGGCGACGGTCACCGCGGCGATGCGCTCCGGCGAGCGCGCGGCCGGCGCGGTGATCGGGCACCCGGTCGCACTGGAGTTCCCGGAGCCACCTCGGTAGATTGTTGAACAACTTCGGCGACAGGGAGCCCTCGTGACGACGATCGACCTGAACAGCGACCTCGGCGAGGGCTACGGTGCCTGGCCGATGGGCGACGACCCCGCGATGCTCGACGTCGTCTCGAGCGCGAACATCGCCTGCGGGGCCCACGCCGGCGACCCCGTGATCATGCTCGCGACCGCCCGCGCCGCCGCTGCCCGCGGTGTGGCCGTCGGCGCACACGTGGCCTACCGCGACCTCGCCGGCTTCGGTCGACGCCCGGTCCACGTCACGCCGGACGAGCTGTACGCCGACGTCGTCCACCAGCTCGGCGCGATGACCGCCGCCGCCCGGGTCGCGGGGACCGCCGTCACCTACGTCAAGCCCCACGGAGCGCTCTACAACACGGCCTGCGCCGACCCGGTCCAGGCCGAGGCCGTCGTCCGCGCGGTCGCCGACGTGGACCCGGCGCTCGCGGTCCTGGCGCTGCCCGACTCGGAGCTGCTGCACGCGGCCGACCGCCGTGGTCTCCGTGCGGTCTCCGAGTCCTTCGCCGACCGGGCGTACGAACCCGACGGCTCGCTCGTGTCGCGCAGCACAGCGGGCTCGGTGCTGCACGACCCGGACCAGGTCGCCGCCCGGGTGCTCCGGATGGTCACGGAAGGGGTGGCCACGGCGATCGACGGTTCGGAGATCCGGGTGCACGCCGAGTCGGTGTGTGTCCACGGGGACTCCCCCTCGGCGGTCGCGATGGCGCGGGCGATCCGGACGCTGCTGACCGCTCAGGGCGTCGGCATCGCGCCGTTCGCCCCCGCTTCGCCGGTCGCGCCGTTCGCGCCCGCGGTGCCGGTCGCGCCGGTCGTGCCGGTCGTGCCGGTCGTGCCGGTCGTGCCGTGACGCTCGACCTGCGTCCGGCGGGCGGCGCCGCGCTGCTGGCCACGTTCGACTCGCTCGCGGCGGTCGTCGCCTTCCGGTCCGCGCTGCCCAGGGGTCTGCCGGGCGTGACCGAGGTCGTGTCCGGCGCCCGCTCGCTGCTGTTCCGGTTCGACGCCACCACCGACGCCGGACGCCTCGCCGCGGCGCTCGACGCGGTCCCGTTCGACGCCGCCGTCGTCGAACCCGCGGTCGCCGGTGAACCCGGGGCCGCCGGTGAACCCGCGGCCGCCCTGCAGCCCGGGGCCGCCGTGCAGCCCGGGGCCGCCGTGCAGCCCGACGTCACCAGCGAGCCCGTCGTCGTCGCCGTGACCTACGACGGTGAGGACCTCGCCGCCGTCGCCGCCCTCGTCGGCATGTCCACGTCCGACCTCGTCGCCTGGCACACCGGTCAGGTCTGGACGAGCGCGTTCTGCGGGTTCGCGCCCGGCTTCAGCTACCTGACGGGCACGGCGCCGTCCCTCGACCTGCCCCGACGGTCCAGCGCCCGGACGGCCGTCCCGAGCGGGGCGGTGGCCATGGCCGGCGAGTTCAGCGCCGTCTACCCGCGGACGTCTCCCGGCGGGTGGCAGCTCATCGGGCGCACCGACGTGCCGATGTGGTCACTCGACCGCGACCCGCCGGCGCTCGCTCCCGCAGGCACGCGGGTCCGGTTCGTGGCAGTGCACCCATGAGCACGCTGACGGTCGTCCACGTGGGCTACGGCGTCACCACCCAGGACCGAGGCCGCCCCGGCTTCAGCGACATGGGCCTCGGTGCGGCCGGCGCCGCTGACCGCGGTGCGGCGGCACTGGCCAACCGGATGGTCGGCAACCGTCCCGACGCCGCCGTCCTGGAGGCCCTGCTCGGCTCCGTCGCACTGCGGTCCGATGCGCACGTGGTCGCTGCGGTGACCGGCGCACCGTGCCCGGTCGAGGTCGAGCACGCGGACGGCCGGGTCCGCGGCGCAGCCTCGCACGAGGTCGTGCTGCTCGCCCCCGGGGACACCCTGCGCATCGGGATGCCGCCGAGCGGGCTGCGCGCGGTGGTCGCCGTCCGGGGTGGGATCGCCGTCGAACCGGTCCTGGGCAGTCGCTCGTGGGACTCGCTCGCACGGCTCGGCCCGGCACCCCTTGCCGCCGGTGACGTCCTGCCGATCGGGGCGGATGCCGACGCATGGTCCTGGCCGGTCGTCGACGCCGTCGCACCGCCCCTCGGGCCGACCCCGGGCGAACCGGTCGTGCTCGACGTCACCGCCGGCCCGCGCGACGACTGGTTCACCCCGTCGTGGCGGTCCGTCCTGACCGAGCAGGACCACCACGTCAGCGCCGACAGCGACCGGGTCGGCGTCCGGACCACGGCCGAGACCGCGCTCGTCCGGGCCGTCACGCATGAACTCCCGAGCGAGGGGGTCGAGCTGGGCTCGCTGCAGGTCCCACCCGACGGCCACCCGGTGCTCTTCCTCGCCGACCACCCGGTCACCGGCGGCTACCCCGTCGTCGCGGTCATGACGCCGGCGTCCGTCGACCGGGCAGCGCAGCTCCGCCCGGGAGACCGCGTCCGCTTCCGGCTGCTCCGGTGAGGAACAAGCGCGGGTCTCCCCGAGTTGGCTCGCAATGCGGGGCCTGATCGGGTCACGCACCACGACCGGAAGGTGTCCCCATGTCGATGACAGTGTTCCTCGAGGTCCGCTTGCGCGACGACCTGTCGACCGAGACGACCGAGTCCGCGATCCGCGAGACCCTCGCGCAGACGGCGGAGTTCCCCGGCAACGAGTCACTCGAGGTCCTGGTCGACGACGCCGACGCATCCCGCCTCGTGGTGCTCGAACGGTGGGCGAGCACCGCTGACCACGACGCATACGTCGCCTGGCGCGCCACCTCGGAGGGCCGGGCCGAGGCACTCGCAGCAGTGCTGGCCGAGCCGCCCGTCACGCGCACCTTCGACCGGAGCATCACGCTGGCGTAGCGGACCCGCAGGCATCTCCGTCCGCGTGGTTGACGAATCTGGTCGACGGGATCCGGGTCGACACCACCGGATTCGTCAACCAGCGCAGCGGACGCGACCGTCCGCGTCGGACGCGACCGTCCGCGTCCGACCCGAACGTCAGCGTCGGACCCGACCATCCGCGTCGGACCCGACCGTCAGCGTCGGACGCGACCGTCAGCGGGCGTCGTGTTCCCGGGCCTCCATCGCGTCCCAGGCGAAGCTCGCCAGCCAGTGGGTGGAGTAGTACTCCTCGCCCACGCTCGCCTGCAGCCCCGACGCCAGCAGCCGGTCGGCCGCGCCGCCGAGCAGGTCCGCCAGCGTGACGTCGGCCGGGTCAGCTGACCGCAGCGCGTCCGCGATGCGTCGGGCAGCACCGGCACGCGACAGGTCGAGCCCGAACAGGTGCACCTGCTGTGGGTCGTTCTCGTCGCGCACCACGGTCGGGGTCAGGACCGCGTCGCCGGCACCGACCTCGGCGAAGAACGCGCGGGCCCACGGTGCGAACTCCGCCACGGGCAGCACGGCCCGCATCAGGTCGGCCTCGGCGAACCCGGCGGACAGGAAGTCGTGCCCGCTGCGCTCCCAGGCGAACGGCCAGCCGGCGTCGTCGCCGAACCAGTCGCGCGCAGCCTGGGACACCGTCGCCGCGAGCTCGTCACGGCCCAGGGAGCGTGCGGCGTCGAGCACGAGCAGCAGCCCGAAGGCGGAGTTGCTGTGCACGCCGTGCCGGACGGGGTGTGCGGCGCCGGAGACCCAGCGGGTGACGAGGTCCTCGAGCACGTCGACGACGGGGACGAACCCCGGCGCGAGGGCGCGGATCGCCGGCGCTTCGGACCCGGTGACCTCGGCCGCCAACTTCATCAGCCAGGCCCACCCGTACGGGCGCTCGTAGTGCGGGGTCTGCCGGAGGTAGGCCGCCTCGGTGGCCAGGTGCTCTGCGCGCAGGTGGGCCTGCAGGACGGGGACGAGCCGTGCCTCCAGGGTGGGTGCCAGCCTGGACGCGACCAACCGCGCGGCGAGCCAGTGCATGTGGACCGACGAGTGCCAGTCGTACGAGGTGGCGAACGACGGGTGGAGTTCGACGGGCAGGGCCCGGTCGTCCGGACTCACCGTCGTGTGCTGCGCCGCGTACGGGTACTCGCGGGTGGTGTTCTCCGCGGCGACCGCGGCGAACCGTTCGGCCCAGACCGCGCGGTCGAGATCAGAATGCGACAAGGTACATGACCCCCATGTTGACGACGAGCAGGATGGCGGCCGTCGGGATCTGGGCCTTGATCGGGCCGTACTTGTCCCGCATCTCGAGCAGCGCGGCCGGGACGAGGTTGAAGTTCGCCGCCATCGGGGTCACGAGGGTGCCGCAGAAGCCGGCGAGCATGCCGATGGCGAAGATCGCTGCGGGGTTGCCGTCGAAGCCCTGCACCAGGACCGGCCAGCCGATCGCGGCGGTCATGATCGGGAACGCAGCGAACGCGTTGCCCATGATGACGGTGAACAGCGCCATGCCGAGGCAGTAGACGACGACCGCGGCGAGCAGCGAACCGCTCGGCAGGATCGTCTTGATGATCGTGCCGACCGCGTCGCCGACCCCTGCCTGGGTGAACACGATGCCGAGCGTGGAGAGCATCTGCGGGAGCAGCGCTGCCCAGCCGATGGCCTGCAGCAGCCGGCCGCCCTCGCGGATGGGGGTGGCGATCTTCGGTGGGCGCAGGACGAACACGGCGACGACCACGGCCAGGACCGATCCGATGCCGAGTCCGGTCAGGGTCGCGCTGCCCTCGGCGAGCAACGGCGTGCCACCGATCTGGACGAGCGGGCCGAGCGTGGCGACCAGGACGGCGACCACCGGGACCACCAGTGCGGGGATGAAGAGCCGGTTGCCGAAGCGCGTTGCGGAGGCTGCGCGCTCATCCGGGCTGGTGGTCGCGAGCACGCTCGTGCTGTCGCTCGACTGGCGGGCCATCGCGCCGGTGGGTTCCGCCGGGCCGGTCTCGGCGCCGACGCCCGCGCCCGGGATGCTCGCGACGCGGGTGCGGCTCGGCCGGCCACCCCTGGCCGTGGTGCCGGTGAAGCCGAGGCCGGCGAGGGCCACCATCACCAGGACCGCGATGCCGAGCACCCACGACGGAGCGGTCTTGGCGGCGACGAACGTGCCGTAGAAGAAGGAGACGCCGAGGATGCCCCAGAAGGCCGCGTTGCCGAGGCGCTTGGCGTGCTCCCGGTCCGTGACGATGAGGACCGCGACGGCGATGAAGAACGCGCCGATGAGCCAGTAGAGCCATTCGCTGGTGATCACGCTGCGACCTCCGTGGTGGTCGGGGCGCCGCGCATGTCCGCTGCCATCCGGTCGAGCTTGCGGTCGAACAGCAGCAGCCGTGTGCCGTGGACCAGCAGCGCGACGATGCCCGTCGGGATCGCCCAGAGCGCGAGGTCGATCGGCTCGAGCGCCAGGTCGTACGTCGCGTCGACGAAGGTCGTGATGAGCAGGATCGAGCCGACCGCGACGAAGACGTCCTCACCGAAGAACACGCCGACGGTGTCGGAGGACGCGGAGAAGCCCTTGATCTTCTCGCGCATCGGGTCGTCCACGCGGCCGTACTTCTTGATGGCGGCGCCCTCGGCCATCGGGTACACCAGCGGGCGCACCGTCTGGGCCGGGCCACCGATGCTCGTCAGGCCCACGGCGGCGGTGACCTGCCGGATCGCGAGGTACCCGGCGAGCAGGCGCCCGGTGGTCAGCTTGTCGAGCTTCGCGATGAGCCGCTTGGCCTGGTCTTGCAGACCGTAGCGCTCGATCAGGCCGATGACCGGCAGCACGAGCGCGAAGGTCGTGACGCTGCGGCTGGAGGCGAAGCCGTCGCCGAACGCGGTGAGGATGCCGACGGGACCGATCCCGCCGATGGCCGCGGTGACGATCCCCGCGACGGTGACGACGAGCAGCGCGTTGACGCGCAGTGCGAAGCCGACGATGACGACGGCGACGCCGATGAGGACGAACATGCGGGACAGTCTGGACTGCATTGTTCAACAATCACAAGGCCCTTCCGCGACTTGTAACACGCCGGTCACACGAGCCCCCTGTGGAGGACCCGCCCCCCGGGCATGTCAGGATCGGGGCATGAGCCGAACCGTCAGCGGCGCCGAGTCCTCCGCGACCCGACTGCGCACGATGATCGCGTCCGGCGACTTCGCACCGGGGACGCAGCTGTCCGAGGAGCGCCTGAGCGACCAGCTCGGCGTCTCGCGGAACACGCTGCGCGAGGCCTTCCGCCTGCTCGCACGCGACCGGCTCGTCGAGCACGTCTTCAACCGCGGCGTCTTCGTCCGACGCCTCTCCGGGGCCGACGTCGCCGACCTCTACGCCGCGCGCCGCGTGCTCGAGGAGGCCGCGATCCGGTCGTCCACGCCGGACTCCCCCGCCCTCGCGGAGGCCGCCGGCGCCGTCCGCGCCGCGCGCGCGGCAGCCGCCGACGGCGACTGGCACATGGTCGGCACCGCCGACATCCGGTTCCACGCGGCCCTCGTGCGCGGTGTGCCGAGCGAGCGGATCTGGGGCCTGATGGACGGTCTGCTCGCGGAGATGCGCCTGGCGTTCCTCGAGACCGACGACCCCGCCACGTTCCACGCCGGGTTCGTGGACCGCAACGAGGCCATCGTCGTCGCACTCCGGACGGGCGACCGGGACGCGGCATCGGCGCTGCTCGCCGACTACCTCGACGACGCGGAGCAGACGCTGCGCTCGGCCGCCGCCCGGGACTGACGGACTGGAGGACCGGTGCCGGCCCGCGCCGCGGTCACCGGTTCCCGCACACGGGCAACGTGCGGTGCGGGTTACCGCACACCACTCTCCCAGGTGTTCCCCTGCTGACTCTGCGGGTGCCAGCATGAGCCGCCCGCCGTCCGATGCGTCCGGGCAGAGGGGAACCAACCATGAACAGGGTCGTCGTCGTCGCCGCCACCGCGGCGGCGCTCGTCCTCGGAGCAGCCGCTCCGGCGGCAGCAGCTCCCACGCAGTCGGTGCCCAGCGCACCGACGAACGTGCACGTGTCCGGGTCCGCGGACGCCGCCACCGTCACCTGGTCCGCTCCGCGTCGCAGTGCTGCGATCACCGGGTGGACCGTCACCATGAAGCCCTACGAGCAGCAGCCGGACAAGGGCGTCGACCGGCTCCCGGCCTCGGCTCGGTCCGACCGCTACGGGTACCTGACCCCCGGCGTCACCTACACGTTCACGGTGAAGGCCACGAACAGCCACGGTCGCGGGCCGGCAGTGACCGCAATGTACACGCGTCCCGCGCCGACGCCGACCACCTCCGCGCTCTTCGGGCTCGACACGGCGGGCAACGTCGTCCGGTTCCCCACCGACGGGTCGTCCACCGCGGTCACGGTCGCTCCGGACGGGGCCGGCTACACCGCGGACCACCAGGGTGACGTCTTCGTCCCCTCGGCCGACCGCACCAGCATCGTCGAGCACCCGCGCGACGGCTCGGCGGCACGCACCGTCGCGACCGGCCTGCACCTCACGCCGGACCTGCGGACGGACGACGCCGGCGACCTGTTCTGGGTCGACTCGGTCTCCGGCGCGATCACCCGACTCCCGGCCACGGGCGGCGCACCCGCCGTCGTCCCGGGCCTCGGCACCCCGGGCTCGCTGTGGGCCGTCTCCGCGAAGGGCGCCGTCGCGACGTTCCGCCACGCTTCGTCGGGTGACGTGCTCACCGTCCGGACCGCGGCGGGTGTCGTGACGACCCGCACGCTGAACGGCACGGGCCCGTTCCCGTCCGGCCGCGCCGACGCGATGGCCCTCGAGGCGGACGACGACGTCTACATCCACTCGTGGACCGTCGGCGCCTCCGGCTACAACACCTGGTACCTGCTGCCCCTCGGGGTCACGGAACCGACCAAGCTGGCGGACCGTCTCGCGTTCGAGATCGGCGCGCTGAGCAAGGACGGCTTCGTGCTCGTCGAGTCGAAGCAGTGGTGCGCCGCCCCCGCCGAGTACCCGACGCCGTGCGCGATCGACCGGTCGTTCTCCGACGAGCTCGTCCGCTCCGGCACCACGACGACCACGCACGCGGTGTCCGGCATCACCGCGGAGGACCGTGGCCCGGTCTTCGGTGTGACCGACAGCGCCGGTGACCTGTTCGCCGACATCCCCGGAGGTGCCACGCCGGGCCTCTGGCGGGTGCCGGCCGGTGGCGGGGCAGCGCAGCAGCTGTCCGTGAACCAGTTCACCCGCCTGCTCGCCGCCTGACCGCGAGCACCCGGCAGCACAGCACGCGGAACGCCCCGCCGTCACATGACCGCGGGGCGTTCTGCGTGCTGACCGGTCACGTGCCGAGCAGCGACCGGACCGCGTCGACGACGACCTGTCGACGCCGGGGCGCGGTGACGGCCTGCACCAGCGGGTCGAACTCGGCCGAGGTGGTGCTCCAGAACACGGCCAGGTGCATGACGAGCCCGAGCAGCACGGCCGGTCGGTACGAGCGGGGCAGCACACCGGCTCGTTGGGCGTGCTCGACCGCGGCGACCAGGTCGGCGTCGCGGGTGAGGATCGCTGGCAACGGCACCTCGGTCGCGCGTTCCAGCCGGTGCCACGTGAGCAGACGCGGCATCCATGGTCGTGCAACTGCGGCGTCGTGCAGCCGTCCCGCCCAGCCGGGCAGGTCGTCGACGTCCAGGGGCACCTCGGCGAGCGTCTCGGTCACCGTCCGGGTGACGAGGGCGTCGAACAGCCCTTCCTTGCTGCCGAAGTAGTGGAAGAGCTGCGCCTTGTTGCTCGCGGCGGCGGCGCCGATGCGCTCGGTCCGGGCACTCGCGAGGCCGACCGCTGCGAACTCGTCGCGTGCCGCGAGCAGCAGGCGGGCGCGCACGGCGTCGGCGGCGGGCGGCGTGAAGGTGGCCATGGCCACCACAGTAGTGAGCTGTGACGGGAGGCCCGGTGCCAGCTGGCACCGGGCCTCCCGTCATGCGTCAGGTCGTCACTCGGTGGTGGAGACCCAGTCGATCTGCAGGGTGCCGGACGCACCCCAGTTGCCGGTCTGGAACATGAAGCGGTGCGGCGTGGTCGGCACGTCGTGCGTCACGGTCTTCAGGACCGTGCCGTCGACGCTGTACGTGACGGACTTGCCGGGGACCCAGTTCACCGTGTAGGTGTGCCAGTCACGCCACGACACGTTCGTGCCGATCTGCTCGCGCTCGGCGCCGCGGCCGGGGACCATCGAGTGCTGGAAGCCGGACGGGCTCGACTCGAAGTTGCCCTCGGGGAAGTCGATCTCGCCGTCGGACCAGTTGTTCGAGGACGGCCACAGCATGAAGGCCGCGCCGTTGCCGTCGCCGCCCTCTGCCTTGGCACGGACCGAGAAGGTCCCGCCGACGTGCCCCCACGCACCGGCGGAGGTGCCGAAGGTGCCGGCCGAACCCGCACCGCCGAGGGCGACGTTCATGACGCCGTCAGCGACGGACACGGTCTTGCTCGGGGCGTAGATGCCCGAGGTGCCGTCCGGGTAGGGCTGCCACGCCTGCTTGTACAGCGACGAGACCTGGCCGAGCAGCGCCGGGGTGTTGAAGTCCTCGACGAACGAGGCGGCAGGCGGCGTCGCGGCGGAGTCCGCCTGGACCGCCGGCTGGGCGGTCACGTCGTCGGACGGCGCGGGGCTGGGGGTCGTGTCCTCGACGGGCGCCGACTCCTCGGTCGGCTCCTCGGTCGGGGTCGGTTCCTGGGTCGGGGTGGGCGACGGGTCCTCGGTGGGGGTCGGCGCCGGCGTCGGGCGGGAGTGGTGGGAGCCACCGTCCCAGCCCCACCATGCGCAGGCGTTGGCGGCGGTCGGGGCACCGACCAGCATGAGGCTTGCGGCGGCCACCGCGATCATCTTGGCGCGGCGGTTCATCGGGCGTTCCGTTCGGTGGGGGACGTCTGGGTCGTCAAGCGCAGGGACGTGCGCGTGCTTCGAGTGGAGATGTCGGGCTCCTTGAGGGGCTCGGGCGCGGGAAGCGGCATACGGAAGGGACGCGTGCAGGCGGCGGGATGCCGGTGGGTTCGGTGACGCGTCCCCCAGACATGATGCATCATGTGTGCCCCGTTTGGGGGGCGCTGCACAAATCGGCGTCTGAACTCCCGGTGTCGTCCGGCCGGCGCGCGCACGTCGCGGGCTGGCCGGACGGCACCGGTCGGCGTGCGTTTTCCGTCGGTTCGCGACCCTGTCTGGGAGGCCGACGCGCGCTGCACCGTACTGTCGACCGCGCTACTCCGTGGTCCCTAGCCGCGGATGCCCGACCCCTGGACAGGGTGGACATCGTCCGACGAACCACGTCGTACCCGACGGCGTCGTAGCGCGAGGGCGTCTGCACAGCCCCGAACACGTGGCAGGCGCCCCCGCACCCCTCGCGCGATCCCTCGCATCACCGACGGACGGGCTCGTCCGGGTCGTCGACGTCCCGCCAGTTCCCGATCACCGGGAACTCCGTGACCCGGATTCGCGCCGATCCGTAGGGCACCAGTCGCAGGTCGTCGTCCGGACCGTGGTCGAGCACCGGGCTGCCGGGCGGGACGTCCGCCTGCGCCCCGGCCGTCCTCCAGCCGGTCGCTCGCGCACCGGGTGCGTGCAGCACGACCGGTGCACCGCGCCGGCCCACGAGCGACCAGGGAGCGTCGGGGACCGTGTCGCGCGTGACCCGCCACCCGTCTGCGGCTCCGACCTCGGCGAGCGCCCAGTTCCACGATCCGCGCGGGTGGACCTCCCACTCCCCGAGGCCGGGCGCGTCCTCGTGGGACACCCACCGCTCGCCCGGGGCGTACACCATCACGAGCGGCCCGAGCCGGACCGCCGCTGCCTGGCGCTCGCGCCGGACCACCCGCGCGCGCATGGGCAGGACGAGGACGACGTCGCCGGCCGCGGACCAGTCCCGCTCCAGGGTCACGTACCCGTCCGCGGAGGCACGGGCGAGTGCGACGGCCTCGCCGCCGACCGTCAGGACCGCGTCCGTCGCCCACGCCGGGATCCGCAGGCGCAGTGCGAACGGTGCCGTCCGGTCCGTCGCCACCTGGATCGTGACGGTCTCGTCGAACGGGTACGCCGTGTCGACGACGATCGACACCGGGTCACCGTCGACGTCCGTCTCGACCGCGGACGGTGCGTACGCGACCACCCGCAACCCGTCGTCGTCGCGCAGCCACAGGTGCGCCACGAACTTCGGCCACCCCTGGTGCAGGTTCGCCGTGCAGCACCCGAAGTGCGGTTCCAGCCCGAAGATGCCGGCGTCGTCGGACGAGAAGCTCCAGTCCCGACGCGCGACGGACACCTCGACCTGGTTCGCCTGCTGGTGGTACTGGTGTCCGCGCATCTCCGGGTCGCTCGATGCCGGCAGCAGGTTGTACGCCAGGGACTCCAGCCGGTCGCCGTCCACACCTCGGCTGTACACCTGCGCGTGCACCGCGGCGGTGAACATCATCTCGACGACCTGGCAGGTCTCGATGCCCGCCGTCGCCTCGCGTCCGCCCAGCCACTCGTCGCCGGAGAACCACCCGTTGGCCTGTCCGTGCCAGCGGTCGAGCGCCCCGAAGGACGACTCCGTCCGGGCAGCGTGCCCGGCCAGGTCGTGGTCGCGGAGTGCGTCCACCGCACCGGTCTTCAGCCCCATGGCGACGTTCGGTCCGTGGGTCCGGTGCGAGAACGTACGAGCGGGCCCGGTGATCAGTCCGTCCGCCAGGTAGTCGTCCCACCGCGTGGTCTGCGCCGCGAGCAGGTCGACCAGGTCCAGCAGCCAGGCATCACCGGTCCGCTCGTACAGCCACCAGACCGACAGGGCGTTGTCGGCGCCCCGGGCACGCCCCCACGACGTCAGCGGCCGGCCGGGGAGGTGGTCGAGCTGGTGCCGGAAGTACCGTTCGAGGAACGGGGCCACCCGGTCGTCCCCGGTGGCGTCGGCGTGCTGGGTGAGCACCTTGAGGGCGACCATGCGGGGCCACCAGTCGTCGTTCCCGGCCGGTCCGAAGAACCCGTCGTCGCGCTGCGACCCGAGGATCCACTCGATCCACGGTCCGGCGAGCGCGAGCAGCGTCTCGTCGTGCAGGACGTGGGCGAGCGGGACCAGCCCGTCCAGGTAGTACGGGCCGCGCTCCCAGTTCTCGCCCGGACCACCGTGCCAGCCGCTGTCCGGACCGACGTCGGGCCAGATCGCCTCGAGCTGCCCGGTGATGTTGTCGGCCTGCAGCCGCAGCTGGTCGAGCAGCCAGCCGCGCGGGGTGATGCTGCCGAGCGGGAGCGGACGGTGCGATCGGCCCTCGGTGGTGGCGACGGTGCCGTCGGTGGTCGGGATGTCCTGGATGGTCATTTGATGGATCCTCCGATGAGACCTCGGGTGTAGTACCGCTGCAGGGCGAGGAACAGCACGACCACCGGCACGGTCGCGACGCACGCGACGGCGGTGAGGAGCCCCGGGTCGATCACCGGGACGCCGGGGATCTTGAAGGACGTGCTGATGCTCGAGAGTGCGAGCGGCAGGGTGTACTTGCTGTCGGTCGACAGGAACGTCACCGAGCTGAGCAGGTCGTTCCAGCCGGCCATGAAGCCGAACAGGGCGGTGGTGACGAGTCCGGGCCACGCCAGCGGCAGCATCACCGAGCGCAGGATGCGCCCCGTGCCGGCACCGTCGATGGCCGCGGCGTCCTCGAGCTCGGGCGGGATGCCGTCGAACGTGTTCCGCATGACGAACACCGAGAACGGCAGCTGCAGCGTCACGAGGACGAGCACCACCCCCGCGAGCGAGTCGAGCAGCCCGAGCTTGCCCAGGATGATCGACAGCGGGGTCAGCAGCCCCTGGAACGGGACGACGAGCGGCGCGAGCAGGAGCACGAACACGACCGACGAACCGCGGAACCGGATCTTCGACAGCGCGTAGGCGGCGAGCGTCGACACGAGGGCGACGAGCACGGCGACCGCGATGGCGACGACGAACGAGTTCACGATGTTCTGCCGGAGGTCCACCGAGGGGTCGAACACCTTGGCGTAGTTCCGGAGCGTGAGCGTCGCGATCGACTCGAACCCGATCCCCCGCGCGTCCGCGTCCGCCGGCAGGAACGACCGGAACAGGATGTAGACGATCGGTGCGATGAACAGCAGCGCGAGCACCGTGCCGACGGCGATGTAGGCGACGTCGCCCGCATGCACGCGACGTCGGCGTGGTGGGGTCACGCCCGGCGCGTCCGCCCGGTCCGCGGCATCCGACGTGGAGGCTCCACCCGCGCTGCGTCGGGAGGCTGCGGTCGTGCGCCCGGTGACGTCGGTCGCGCTCATCGGTCGTCCTCCGCTCCGGTCGAACGCAGCGCCCGCAGCTGGACGACCGCGATGGCGAGGATGATCACGGTGAGGATCATCGACAGGGCGGCGCCGTACCCGAGGTCGTAGCGGACGAAGGACTGCTGGTACGTGTACATGACCGTCGTGGTGGTGGCCCCGCTCGGACCGCCCTTCGTCAGCACGTAGAACTGGTCGAAGACGAGGATCGAGCCGGACACCGCGAGCAGCAGGCACAGCGCGAACTGCCGCCGGACCAGCGGGAAGACGACGGACCCCTCTCGCCGCCACCACCCGGCGCCGTCGATCTTGGACGCCTCGATCACCTCGGTCGGCACGGCCTGCATGCCGGCCATCAGCAGGATCATCGCGACGCCCATCGACTTCCACACCGTCAGGACGATGACCGCCCAGAACGCCGGGCCGGGCGCCGTGAACCACGCGGTGTCACCGTCGGTCAGCCCGACGGACCGCAGGAGCACGTTGATCACGCCCGTGCCGGGGACGAGCAGCACGTTCGCCATGTAGGCCGCCGCGGTGAAGCCGATGACGACCGGCATGAAGAACGCGGTCCTGACGAACGACACGAACCGGCCCTCGCCGCGGACCATCGTCGCCGCCGCGTAGCTCACGGCCATCCCGAGCGGCACCGCCACGACGGTGAACAGCAGTGAGAAGACGAGCGAGCGCCAGAAGGCCGCGTCCTGGAACGCCTGCGTGTAGTTCGCGACGCCCGCCAGGCTGACCTTGCCGAGCAGCGGCCAGTTCGAGAACGACATCCCGACGAGCAGCACCATCGGCACGACGAAGAACACGAGCGCGAGGACGAGGGCGGGGGCGACCAGCACCCACGCCAGCGTCTGTCGGCGACGGCTCCCGGCACGCGGCCGGGACCGCGTGGTCCCGGCCGCGGCCCCGGCGAGCGCCGTGGACGTGACGGCTGTCACTGTCCGACCTGGCTGTACGCCTGCTCGATGAGCGAGTTCGCCTGCTTCTCGGCGCTCGCCAGGGCGGTGGACGCGTCGGCCCCCTGGAAGATCACCTTCTGGGACTGCTGCGCCCATGGGCCGTTCGGGTCGTTGATGACCGCGTTGTACGCGATGCTCTTCGGCAGCTTGCCGATCGCCAGCGTGTCGACGATGTCCTTCGACCAGTCGTCCGTCGCCAGGGTCTTCGCCACGGTCAGGTCGGGTGCGATCCAGCCCTGCGACAGGTCGATCTGCGCCGCCTGCTTCGAGCTGACGAGCCACTTCATGAGCGCCCACGCACCGTCGGCGTTCTTCGCCCCCGCGGTCATGCCGATCTCGTCACCGCCGAGGAACGAGCCCGAGCCGCCGTCCACGCCGGGGATGCCGACCGCGCTGCCGAAGTCGGCCTTCTTCGCGGTGAGCGTGTTCGCCCCGCCGAACACGATGCCGACCTTGCCGTTCAGCGCGTTCTCCTGCCCGACGTTGCCCGGGTCCTGGTTCGGCTGGTCGGTCTTCTGCATCAGGCCGGACTTCCACATGTCCTGGTACCAGTCGACCATGCCGACGAGCGCGTCGCTCGTGAACTCCGCCTTCTGGTTCTTGCCCGCGGCGGTGAGCACGGTGCCGCTCTTCGCCCACGAGCTCGGGAACCCGGTCCACGCCTGCCCGACGCCGCCCAGGGTCGAGAACCCGGAGACCCCGCCGCCGAGCGCCTGGATCTTCTCGGCCGCGGCCTTGACCTCGGCGAGGGACGTCGGCGGCTTCGTCGGGTCGAGCCCCGCCTTGGTGAACAGCGACTTGTTCCAGAACATCTGCGACCCGGTGAGCGCGACCGGCAGGGCGTAGTTCTTGCCGTCGAGCGTGCCGATCTCGACACCGGCCGGGGCGAGGTCGTCCGTGTTCGACAGCTTCGCCACCCGGTCCGTGACGTCGGCGAGCAGGCCCTGGGTCGCGAGCAGCGGCGTGTTGACGATGTCGTAGCTGACCAGGTCGGGCACCGACCCGGCCCGGGCCGAGTTCGCCAGCTTCGTGAGGTACTGGTCGGCCTGGATCGTGGAGATCTTCACCGTGACGTCGGGGTGCGCCTTCTCGTACGCCTTGACCTGGTCGGACAGGTCGACGCCCCCGTCGCGCTGCCACAGCGTGACGGTGCCCTTCGCGGCACCACCGCCGTCGGCTGTGCCGCTCGAGGAACACCCTGCCAAGCCGAGTGCGGCGACCGTGAGGGCGGCCACCAGGGTCGCGCTCCGCCGGATCGTGGATGTCTTCATCGTCATCTCCAAGTCGCTCCTTGCCGCAGCGTTGCGGCAAGCTTTGCTGTGTTTGCCGACGCTAGAGCGCCGCGAAACGCGTGTCAATGCTTGACGACCGAATCGTGATGCGGCAAGGTTTGCCGAGTGCCGTCCGACCGGACGGAGCGCGGACCGCATCACGAGGAGGACAGCGTGGTCAACCGTCGAGAGGTGACCCTCGCCGACGTCGCCGCCCAGACCGGGGTCTCGGTCGGCACGGTGTCCAAGGTCCTGAACGGGCGGGGGCAGATCGCCGAGGCGACCCGTCAGCGTGTGGCAGCGGTGGCGACCGCCCTGGGACTGACCGTGCGCGCCGAGACGCGGGTCGATCCTCCCGGCCGGTCCTTCCTGGTCGGCGTGCTGTCGACGGACGCGTACGGACGGTTCACCATCCCGATCCTGACGGGCGCCGAGGACACCTTCGGGCCCGGCGAGGTCTCGATGCTGCTCGCCGAGAGTCGCGGCGACCCGATCCGCGAAGCCCACTACGTGCAGACGTTCCTCAAGCAACGCGTCGACGGGATCGTCGTGACCGGGCGCTCGAGCGACCCGCGCCCGTCGATCACCGAACTGCTGGGCGTGCCCGCCGTGTACGCACTCGCGCCGTCCCTCGACCCCCGGGACGTCTCGATCGTGCCGGATGACGAAGCCGGTGCCGCTCGGGCGATCGACCACATGCTCGGGTCCGGACGCCGCTCCATCGCGGTGGTCTCCGGTGCCCGGCGCCACACCGCCAGCTCGCACCGTGTCGACAGCGCCAAGCGGGCGATCGCCGCCGCGGGTGCCACGCTCGCCGGCGGGGACGCGCTCTACGGCGAGTGGAGCGAACGCTGGGGCTACGAGGCGGCGACACGGCTGCTCGCGACGGACTTCGACGGTGTGTTCTGCACGAGTGACCAGATCGCCCGCGGCGTGGTCGACTGCCTGCGTGACGCCGGCGTGTCCGTCCCCACCCAGGTCGGCGTCGTCGGCGTCGACAACTGGAGCGTCATCACCGACGCGGCACGGCCGAGCATCACGTCGGTGGACCTCAACCTGCGCGAGGTCGGGCGCCAGGCCGCGGCCCTGCTCATGCAGATGATCCAGGACCAGGCGGTCCCGGGCGGGGTCCGCACCGCCGAGTGCTTCCTGGTGCCGAGGCAGTCGACGTGAGCGAGCCGGACCGGGCTCCCGCCAGGAGCGAGCCGGACCGGATACTCGCCGCGGCCGGTCTTCCGTCGGACGGCCCCTGGGCGCGGAAGAGCGGATGGGTCAGCCGCGCCTGGATCGGAGACCGGGTCGTGGTCCGCGTCGGCGGCGCACAGGCGGCCGACGCCTACCGACACGAGGCCGCCGTGGTCCCCCTGCTGCCGCCGGACGTGCCACACGCGCCGTACCTGGGCAGCGGGGACGGACCAGACGGCGCCTGGTACGTCTCCGGTCGACTCCCCGGCCAGTTGCTGCACGATGCGTGGCCGTCGGCGTCCGTCGGCCAGCGTCGTGCGCTCGTGCACGACCTGGGCACGGCACTCCGGGCGCTCCACCGTGTGCCGGCACCGGCAGGACTCCAGCCGCCCTGGTTGGCCGACGCGCTCGACGGCCCGCACGACGTCTGGCCCGCCTACCACCCGCCCGTCGTGGCGGTGGCACCGACCCTCGTCGACGACGCGCGACGGGTGCCCGGTCACGACGCGCGGCTGCTCGACGCCGTCGGACGGTGGATCGGGGAACGCTTGCCCCTGTTCGCCGACGACGAGCTGGTCCTGGTGCACGGGGACCTGCACGGCTCGAACCTCGTCGTCGAGGACGACCCGGTGTCCGGGCCGGCCGTGTCGGGGCTGATCGACTTCGCCGAGACGATCGCCGCGCCCGCCGACGTCGAGCTCGACACGATCCTGCGCTGGTGCGCCCGTCCGTCGGAGTTCCCGCCGACGCCGGACGCGCAGGGCCTCGACCCGGCAACGCTCGCGGCGGTGCCGGAGTGGTTGCGCGAGGCCTACCCGGAGCTGTTCGCGCGGGCGGACCTCCGGGCGCGGCTCGAGTTCTGCGACATGTGGGTGGAGCTGGCGATCGCGGCGCACCACCCGGAGAGCGCGGTGCGGGACCTCGCCGCGGGACGGATGACCGGCCTGCTCGAGGGCCGGAGCCACCTCCATGCGTTCCCGGTGCTGGAGCGCGATCGACGGTGATCGAGATCCGCGCGCGTCGGGTCGCACCGTGCAGACCGAGCCGCGCGACTGGTTCCTCGCCCGCGACAAACGCGGGAACACCGCGACGGACGTCCGTGCCGGCAGGGACGACGGCCTGGCTTGACGCCTCCGTGGCACGACCACGTTCTGATCCGGCTCGCCTGCACCGGGAGGCCCGTTCTGCGGTCTGAGCGCACCCCGGCGCTGACCGCGGGGGTCCACGCAACGAGCACGCTCGGTGACGAATCCGGTCGGCAGATCCCGCGGTTCGCGCACCTCATTCGTCATCCCCCAGAACGAAGTCGTCCGCCCGGCCGCGGGGTTGTTGCGCGGGCCGCCGACATCGCCGCGTCGGGGCCGCAACCGCGCACGTTTCCGCCGGAAAGTGGGCGAATTGCGTCGCCGCTTGCTCATTAGGATTCCGTCAGGACCAGCCACCGGGCCCGGTCCTCCTGCTTCCGCAGCAGCCCAACGACGGGAGGTTCGACATGTCGCAGTTCGTCCACGCCCACACGCAGGACGCCATCGTCGGTGAACCCGAGGTCGTCGAGGACCGCGCGACGGAGCAGGACCGCACCGTCCGTCAGGTCGCCACGCATCCCGGCTGGCTCCGTCTGAAGGACGCCGTCGTGGCGTTCCGTGCGCTGCAGGCGCAGGACGGCTCAGTACCGGACCAGGCGGACCACCGGGCGGCCGCGGAACACGTGGCCACGATCCTCCCGGCGATCGCCGAACTGGCCCCGCACTTCCCGCACGACGCGGCGTACCTCGCCGCCCTGCAGCGCGACTTCGCGCGATGGGAACAGCAGGGGTTCGGTGTCCCGGACTTCCTCGACGCGCTGAACGCCTTCCAGCCGCAGCAGCACCGCGTCGACGGCCTCGGCCACCTGGTCGTCTTCCCGATGGTCACGCAGAACGGCAGCTCGAGTCGGCTGCTCGAGGCGGTCCTGGTGGAGACGATCTGGCCCGAGTTCATCGCCGAGCTCGAGGCCGGCGACCACGGCAACGCGCTGTTCGTCGCGCTGCGCTTCGTCGACTTCACCCCCGGCTACGACACCAACTCCGCGGTGCTGTTCCCCGAGACGGTCGCGATGCGCGAGGTCCCGGCGTTCACCTGGGGCGCGATCTTCCAGGACCGCGAGGCCGCCCGCTACCGCCGGGTGGTCCGTGCGGCAGCGGCGATCACCAAGCTCGACCTGCCCGACGACGCCGCCGCGATGCTCGACGACCAGGAGCTGACCGAGCGGGTGTTCATGATGTGGGACATCATCCACGACCGCTCGCACATGCGCGGTGACCTGCCGTTCGACCCGTTCATGATCAAGCAGCGGATGCCCTTCTTCCTGTACTCGCTCGAGGAGCTGCGCTGCGACCTGACGGCGTTCCGCGAGTCGGTGCGCCTGGACCGGACCCTGTCGGCGATGCCGGACAACGAGCTGTCGGCGGCGCAGCGGGAGATCCGCGACCACGCGCGGCTGGTGCAGTACGCGGTGGTCTTCGACCGCATCTTCCGCTTCGCGATCACCGGCAGCCGCGTCCGCAACTACGACGGGCTCGGCGGCCAGCTGCTGTTCGCGTGGATGCACCAGCACGGTGTCCTGCACTGGACGGACACGCAGCTCACGATCGACTGGGACGCGGTGCCGGACGTCATCATCGCGCTCAGCGACCAGATCAACGAGCTGTACTGGCGGTCGATCGACCGGCCGAAGTCGGCGCACTGGCTCGCCGCGTACGCGATGGTGAGCCAGACGCTCACGCCGCACCCGGCCTCCCGGTGGGCCGCCGGCCTGCCGAGCGAGACGCTCGCCGGACCGCCGAAGGGCTACACCGACGCGGTGCTGGACGACGAGTTCCCGCTGTCGATGTTCTACGAGGCGCTCAACAAGAAGATGGCCGCGGTGATCGCGTCGACGGCCGGGATCACCGGCGCGTCACCCGACGCCGCCGCTTCCGCTCGCGTCGCGGACGCCGCGTGAGCGGTCGTTCCGTCGCCGGTCGGCTGGTGCTGATCGCGGGAGCGACCAGTGCCAGCGGCGCGGCCGTCGCGCGGGCGCTCACCGCCGCCGGTGCGACGGTCGTCGCCGTCGGCACCCGACACGACGCCCTGGAGGCCCTGGCTGCGTCCGTCCCGGGCGTCACCACCCACGCGTGCGACCTCGCCGACCTCGGTGCGGTCACCGCGTTGGCGGCGACGGTCCACGACGCCCACGGCCCGGTCGACGGGCTGGTCCACCTGGTCGGTGGGTGGCGCGGTGGCGGTGGGCTCGCCGGACAGTCCGACGAGGACTGGGACTTCTTCGACCGCGGCTTCCGCACCCTGCGCAACACGACCCGGGTGTTCAACCCCGACCTCGTCGCTTCGCCAGCGGGACGACTCGTGACCGTGTCGTCCACGGCGGTCGACTCCCCCACCGTCGGGGGCGCGAACTACGCCGCCGCGAAGGCCGCTGCCGACACCTGGGTCCGTGCCGTGGCCCAGGGCTTCCGGAAGGACGCACCGGCCTCGGCAGCAGCCGCGATCGTCGTCGTCCGCGCGCTCGACGGACTCGAGGACCAGCTCGGCGACGAGGTCGTCCGGCTCTGGGACGCCCCACCAGACACGCTCAACGGCACCCGCATCCCCCTTCCCCACGTCTCCCGAGGATGATGAACCCGTGACTCTCCAACTCCACGACCTCGACCTGCGGGGCTTCGCCTCGGACAACTACGCCGGGGTCCACCCCGAGGTCCTCGAGGCGATCGCCGCCGCGAACCAGGGACACCAGATCGCCTACGGCGAGGACGTCTACACGGCACGCCTGCAGGACGTCATCACGGCGCACTTCGGGTCGCATGCCCAGGCCTTCCCGGTCTTCAACGGCACCGGCGCGAACGTCGTCGGCCTGCAGTCGATGCTGCCGCGATGGGGCGCGGTCGTGTGCACCTCGACCGCGCACATCCACACCGACGAGGCCGGAGCACCCGAGCGGGTCGCCGGCATCAAGCTGCTCACCGTCGACGCCCCGGACGGCAAGCTCACCCCGGACCTGATCGACAAAGAGGCGTGGGGCTGGGGCGACGAGCACCGCCCCCAGCCGCTCGTGGTGTCGATCACCCAGACCACCGAGCTCGGCACGGCCTACTCCGTCGACGAGATCCGGGCGATCGCGGACCACATCCACCCGCTCGGCATGACCCTGCACATGGACGGCGCCCGCATCTCGAACGCCGCCGCCAGCCTCGGACTGCCGCTCCGCGACTTCACCACGGACGCCGGCGTCGACGTGCTGAGCTTCGGTGGGACGAAGAACGGGATGCTCTACGGCGAGGCGATCGTCGTGCTGAACCCCGATGCATCCGAGGGACTGCACTACCTGCGGAAGATGAACATGCAGCTGTCGTCGAAGATGCGGTTCGTGTCGGCGCAGCTCATCGCCCTGCTGACCGACGACCTGTACCTGCGGTCGGCCTCGCACGCGAACGCCATGGCCGCCCGACTGCGCGGTGCGCTCGAGGCGGGGCTCGCCGACGGCAGCATCGAGGGCGTCGGCTTCAGCCAGGAGACCCAGGCGAACGGGGTGTTCGCGACGCTGCCCGCCGGCGTGGCCGATCGGCTGCGCGAGCACTTCCGGTTCTACGACTGGGACGCCTCGCGGAACGAGGTGCGGTGGATGTGCTCGTTCGACACCTCCGAACAGGACATCGACGCGTTCGTGGCGGCGTTGGCGCGGGAGGTCGCGGCGGTCTGACCAGCGTGTGATCTCGTGGAGAGGCCGGACCGGTCACCACGCGCTGGGCGCGTAGTCCTTCAGGAAGACGCCGAACAGGTCCTCGCCGGCCTCGCCCCGGACGATCGGGTCGTAGACCCGGGCGGCGCCGTCGACCAGGTCGAGCGGGGCGTGGAAGCCCTCCTCGGCGAGTCGGAGCTTGGTTGCGTGCGGCCGCTCGTCGGTGATCCAGCCCGTGTCGACACTGGTCATCAGGATGCCGTCGGTCTCGAACACCTCGTGCGCGCTCGTCCGCGTGAGCATGTTGACCGCGGCCTTCGCCATGTTCGTGTGCGGGTGTCCCGGGCCCTTGTACGCGCGGCCGAAGACCCCTTCCATGGCGCTGACGTTCACCACGTACGTCCGCCGCGCAGCACTCGCCGCCATCGCCCGTCGCAGCTTCGAGATCAGGATGAACGGCGCGGTCGTGTTCGCCAGCTGGACCTCGAGCATCTCGAGCGGATCGACCTCGTCCACGCGCTGGGTCCACGAGTTGTCGTCGTGCAGATCGGGCACCAGACCGCCGGCATCGATGGCGGTCCCGGCAGCGTGTCGTTCGAGCGAGCTCGACCCCGGGGCCAGCGCCTGCTCGGTGAGCTCGTCCGCTCGGGCCGCG
This sequence comes from Curtobacterium sp. Leaf183, assembly GCF_001424385.1. Lineage (GTDB taxonomy): Bacteria > Actinomycetota > Actinomycetes > Actinomycetales > Microbacteriaceae > Curtobacterium. The sequence continues at coordinate 644,454 of NZ_LMPO01000001.1, forward strand.
GCCGCCGCCAGGATGGGGTGCGCGGAGACCGATCGCTCGAGCGCCAGGGGGTGCCGGTCGCTCGTGTGCCCGAACGTCACCAGCTCGGGCAGTGGTCCGTCCGGCAACGGCGCGAGCTCGGCGTCGACCAGAGGCTGGTACGCCCCGGTCGAGCGCCGGACGGTCTGTGTCGCGTTGTTGATCAGGATGTCGAGGGCACCGGCAGCCGCCACGTCCTCGGCGAGACCGATCACCTGGGCGGGGTCGCGGAGGTCGATGCCCACGACCTTGAGCCGCGGCATCCACTCCGCGGCGTCGGGCAGGCTCGCGAACCGGCGCACGGCGTCGCGCGGGAAGCGCGTCGTGATCGTCGTGTGTGCGCCGTCACGGAGCAGCCGGAGCGCGATGTACATGCCGATCTTCGCGCGGCCGCCGGTGAGCAGCGCCCGCTTGCCCGTCAGGTCCGTCCGGGCATCGCGCTTGGCGTGGCTCAGCGCAGCGCACCGGGGACACAGCTGGTGGTAGAACGCGTCGACCAGCGTGTAGTGCTGCTTGCACATGTAGCACGGGCGGGACTTCAGCAGCGTGCCCGCGGTGGCGCTCTGGGTCGATGCGCTGATCGGGACGCCGCGGGTCTCGTCGTCGATGCGATCGGCGGCGCCGGTCGCGGTGGCGGCGATCACGCGACGGTCTGCCTCGGCGATGACCGCCCGCTTCTCGAGCCGGTGCGCCCGCTTGACGGCCTTGAACATCTTCGCCGTCGCCTGCCGGATGCTGACGAAGTCCGGGTGCGTCTCGTCGATCGACGGCAGCTGCTCGAGGACCCGGAGCGCGACGCGGAGGTCGTCGGGGTCGATGCCGCTGGGATCAGAACGCTCGGAGGTCACACGGGATTCTACGCGCGGTCACCGGCGTGGACAGGACCTCGTCGAACCATGTCACCCCATCCTGCCGCACGGGCAACACCCGTCACCAGCGGTGGCTACCCGTCGTGCGCCGCCAGCGTCGACAGCACGAGCTTCGCGATCCGCTGCTGCCCCTTGTCGTTCGGGTGGATGCCGTCCGTCGAGTAGATCCCCTTGCCGGAGTACGTGGCCTTCGGGAGGGTGTCGTCCATGCTCACGTACACGGCCCCGGCCTTCGTGGCCGCCTGCTTCGTCGCAGCGAGGTAGCTCGACCAGGGACTCGACATGTTGCTCGTCATCGAGGACGCCGGCGTGAACTCCCCGATCACCAGCAAGGACGGCTTCGACGGCAGTGCGGCGAGCGCCTCCAGGAACGCCCGGTACTGCGTGCCGAGCTCGGCCGGCGTCACGTGCTGCGCGTCGTTGCCGCCCAGCGTGATCGTGACCAGGTCCGGTGCGGCCCGGCGCATGGCCGTCAGGAACCCGGCCTGGTCCCGGGTGAAGGTCGAGATCGTCGCACCGGACTGCGCGGAGTCGTACCGCTGGATGCCCTTGTCCCGGTCGCCGTCGTAGATCGTGAAGCCCTGCAACGAGAACGGCGCGACTGCGGTGACGGTGACGGTGTGCTTGCCGCGCCGCAGGTCGTCCACCTTGGTGACGGTCCCCGTGCTGGCCTTCCCCGTCGTGGACACCGTCCGCGGTGCGCCGCCGTCGATGCTGTAGGTGAAGTCGCCCGACCCCTCGTAGCGCGTCCACCAGATGTCGAGCCCGGTCCCCGTGAACGGGTACGTCCGTGACGCGCCCGCCTGCATGGCGACGGACCGGTAGCCCAGGTCGGGCACGGTCTTGTCGAACTGGCTCGATCCGGAGCGCGCGGTCGCCCAGTCGGCCCACGTCGAGTCCGGCTCGTAGACGGCGAACTGCGCGGGGAGGTACCCGGCACCGCCACGGGCGCCGGAGGTCGGGTGCTCCTTCCGGAGCTGGTCGAGCGTCAGGTCCATCCAGCGGGTGGAACGGGTCGAGGCGCCCTGCCCCTCGGTGATCGAGTCGCCCAGCGCGACCCACCGCGCGGGAGCATCGGACCGGTCCGCCACGGCGGTGTTCCACGCGGCGAGGGGTTCGTCTGTGCCTGACCCGGTCGAGGCGCACCCCGTCGCGAGTCCTGCGACGAGGGCGACGAGCAGCCCGGCGACCATGCGGGATGCCCTGCGGGATGCCATGCGGCCAGGGTAGATGCTGCCATCTGGCAGGAACCGGACGGGAGGCGCGTGGCGGGCCCGCCACGCGCCTCCCGTCTGGTGTGCGGTCCGCTCTCACCCCAGCGGCTCCACGCCGTAGCTGGTGACCACCGCCCGCAGCTCGTCCAGGTAGGTCTGCGCCTGCACCGTCAGGGGCACGGAGGAGTGTGCGATCCACCCGATCTCGATGCGCTCGTCGACGTCGAGGGGGATGGCGACGATCTCCGGGTCCAGGTCGTCGCTGATCAGCCCGGTCGAGATCGTGTACCCGCCGAGCCCGATCATCAGGTTGAAGATCGTCGCCCGGTCCGACACCCGGATCTCCCGCTTGCTGGACATCGTCGACAGGATCTCCTCGGCCAGGTAGAAGGAGTTGTTCGCGCCCTGGTCGAACGTCAGCCGAGGCAGGTCCGCCAGGTCGGCCAGGGTCGCGCGTTTCCGGGTCGCGATCGGGCTCCGCCGGGCCACGAAGATGTGCGGCTGGGCGACGAACAGCGGCGTGAACACGACCCCGGCGTCCCGCAGCAGCTTGCCGAGGACCTGCCGGTTGAAGTCGTTGCGGTACAGGATGCCGACTTCGCTGCGCAGGGTGCGGACGTCCTCGATGATGTCCCACGTCCGTGTCTCACGCAGGGAGAACTCGTACTCGTCCGCAGCCGCCGCCTCGACCATGCGGACGAAGGCCTCCACCGCGAACGAGTAGTGCTGGGCCGACACCCCGAGCAGCCGGCGTGACGGCTGCCCGCCGACGTACCGCTGCTCGAGCAGCGAGACCTGCTCGACGACCTGGCGGGCGTATCCGAGGAACTCGACCCCGTCCACGGTGAGGACGACACCACGCGCCGAACGCACGAAGAGCGCCCGGCCGATCCGGGCCTCCAGGTCCTTCATCGCGGCCGACAGCGTCGGCTGCGCGACGTAGAGCAGGTCGGCGGCTGCGCTGATCGAGCCCTCGGTCGCGACCTCGATGAAGTACCGGAGCTGCTGCAGGGTGATGTCGTTCTGGACACGGGCCATAGGCGGAGGCTATACGACCGCATAGCGACTCGGTATTACCTGATGACCCGCGCCTCCCGTCATGATCGAGGAATGGCGAATGACCTGACCTTCAGCATCACGCGGACGCGGTTCGACGAGGACTACTCCCCCGCCGACAGCTCCCGGCTGACCACGAACTTCGCCAACCTGGCGCGCGGCGAGCACCGGCAGCAGAACCTGCGCAACGCCCTCGCCATGATCGACCGCCGCTGCAACGACCTGGCTGCCGGGGGTCCGGCCGCCGACCGGTACCGGGTGGAGCTCGACATCGTCTCCGTCACGGCGCACTTCGTCGACGACGGCGCCGACGGTGCGTTCCCGCTGCTCGAGATGCTCGACGTCACGATCCTCGACCAGCACACCGGCGAGCGCCACCAGGGCATCCTCGGCAACAACTTCTCGTCGTACCTGCGGGACTACGACTTCGCGGTGCTGCTGCCGTCGGCTCCATCGCTGCCGGCCGACTTCGGACACCTGCACGGGCAGCTGTTCCAGCGCTTCCTGGAGTCCTCGGCGTTCCGCGCGGAGTTCGACCTCGAGCCGGTCGTCTGCATCAGCGTCTCGACCAGCCAGACCTACCGACAGAACGGCTTCGTGCACCCAGTCCTCGGCGCCGAGTACGAGCACGAGCACTCCTCGCTCACCGATGACTACTTCGGTCGGATGGGCATGCAGGTCCGGTACTTCATGCCCCCGGGCGGCAGGGCCCCGCTCGCGTTCTACTCCCGCGGCGACCTGCTCAGCGACTACTCGGACCTGCAGCTCATCGGCACGATCAGCACGATGGAGACGTTCCAACAGATCTACCGCCCGGAGATCTACAACGCGAACACCCCGGCGCCGAGCACCTACCGCCCGAGCCTCGCGCACGAGGACTACACGGTGCCGCCCGTCTCCTACGACCGCGAGGAGCGGAGCCGCCTCGCCATCACCCAGGGCCGGTACACCGAGGAGCACCTCGTCACGCCGCACCGGGCGCTCCTCGAGCAGTGGGCATCCCGTCCCACAGCCGTGGCCGTCTGACCCATTTCCCGCTTCCTCGACCGTCTGGATCTCCTCCGCCCATGAGCACCCTCCTGCCCACCGCCATCGTCGGCAGCCTGCCGAAACCGTCCTGGCTCGCCGAGCCCGAGCAGCTGTGGTCCCCCTGGCGGCTCGACGGCGCCGCCCTCGCCGAGGGCAAGCAGGACGCACTCCGCGCCGCCGTGCACGAGCAGGAGCGCGCCGGCCTCGACATCGTCAGCGACGGCGAGCAGACCCGCCAGCACTTCGTCACGACGTTCATCGAGCACCTGGATGGTGTCGACCTCGAGCGCAAGGAGACCGTCCGGATCCGCGACCGGTATGACGCGGCCGTCCCGACCGTCGTCGGTGCCGTCAGCCGCCGGGCGCCCGTGTTCGTGGACGACGCGCGCTTCCTGCGCGCCCAGACCGATCGCCCGATCAAGTGGGCACTGCCCGGCCCGATGACGATGATCGACACGCTCTCCGACCAGCACTACAAGAGCCGCGAGAAGCTGGCGTGGGAGTTCGCCACGATCCTCAACCAAGAGGCCCGCGAGCTCGAAGCCGCCGGCGTCGACATCATCCAGTTCGACGAGCCCGCCTTCACCGTCTTCCACGACGAGGTGCAGGACTGGGGCGTCGCCGCGCTCGAACGCGCCACCGAGGGCCTGCGCGCCGAGACGGTCGTGCACATCTGTTACGGCTACGGGATCGAGGCGAACAACCGGTGGAAGGAGACGCTCGGGGCCGAGTGGCGCCAGTACGAGCAGTCGTTCCCGCTCCTGCAGCAGTCGTCGATCGACATCGTCTCGCTCGAGTGCATCCACTCCCACGTGCCGCTGGAGCTCGTCGAGCTCATCCGCGGGAAGAAGGTCATGCTCGGCGCGATCGACGTCGCGACCGAGACTGTGGAGACGCCGGAAGAGGTCGCGGAGGTGCTCCGTCGGGCACTCCAGTTCGTCGATGCGGACAAGCTCATCCCGAGTTCGAACTGCGGGATGGCGCCGCTCGCGCGGGGCGCAGCGCTCGAGAAGCTCGGCGCGCTGTCCGCCGGCGCGGACGTCGTCCGAGCGGAGCTCGTCGGTGCTGCAGTGCCGGCAGCGAGCTAGCGGCTCGGCTCCGGCCAGCAGCTCACGTTGGCCGGGCGCTCCGTTCTCCGCGCCTGACTGTCGGTCAGCTCGAGGTCGTCACTCCTGACCCTCGAGGCTCATCGTGTCGAAGTCACCCGCAATGCACTGCGAGCTGCCGTCGATCGTGTACCCCCGAGGATCTGCGCGGAAGTCCGAAGAACTCACCGGACCGCCCCTGCCCCGCACCCCGAGGATGGGGTCCTCACCCCCGGTCTGGTACCGCTCGGTCGTGACGCCGAGGTCCTTCCAGTGGCGCTCCACTGCTACGACATCGGCCTTCGGATCGACGCTCGCAGAACGGACCATCGCGTAGACGTACTGAACGCCGCCTTGCTCCAGACCGAGACCGCACTTCCCGAGCCCGGGACCATCACTGACTCCCCACCCGTCGCCCACGATCGTGGTCGATTCCTCGACGAACGTGACGATGGACTGTTTCGCTTCTTTCGCGTTCATGCCAGATCCTTCGCTGCAACCAGTGAGAAGGGCGACGGTGAGCAGGCCTGCTCCTGTCGCCCAGAGGACGGTGACGACTCCTCGCCGAGGTGGTTTAATCTGGCGGTTCCTTCCAGATCGGCTCGCTTCAGCGAGATCGGCGTGATCACTTCGTCAACAGTTCTGGCTGGCCGGTCGTGGCGTACGCGACGTTCTGCAGCGACTGCGTGTTCTCGTCGAGGTACCCGCCGCCGTACCAGGTGTGCACCCCGTGGTAGCGGACGGGTTCGAGGCCTGGATCTCCATCGGCGCCGAAGCTCGTGGCACCGAATTCCGGCGCGGTCGGATCCTGGTGGTGATCAGTACTGAAGTCGCGTCCGACTGCCGCCCATTCGTCGCCGCTCCAGTGCTCGATGATCGGCTTCACCACTTCTGCCTGCCCCGCGTAGACCGCATCCGCATGGATCTCGTCCGCCCCGTGGATGCTGTCCGGGATGCCCGCTGATGCGATGGCGGTGAACGAATCGACGTGCACGCCCTCGGTCGTGAGCGCGTAGGACGCAGTCGTCGTGCCGTAGGAGTGCCCGAGGACATTGACCGTGGGCATGGTGACGGCCCTCGTCGCGTCCAGGCCCATGATCGACGCGGCCAGCTTCTCCCCACCGGCTTTCGCGAAGTCACTGCCGAACACGGCGGCACTCGCCGGCGGGACCGGCGGCGCCTCGTACCCCATCCACGCGACGGCAGCGTTCGTGGAGCCGCGACCCAGGGGGACCGCCTTGGCTTGCTCGCTATAGACGTTCTGAGCCGCATCCGTCCAATCGGTCATGCTGCACGTGTTCGCCCCCATCCCCGGCACCGCCCAGGTGACGTTGGTCGCTTCATCCAGATCTCCGATGGAGACGGCGGCCAGAGGGGGATGGTCTGCGCTGAGCACCGTGAGCGTGCGAGGGCCTTTGCGGCCGTTGGGATTGAGAGAAGCCTTGATCGATTCGAGTGCGGAAAGGTCCGCCGCGTCCTTGCGTGCTGCAGCGCTGTAGACGCGGTCCGGACGATCGAGGTCGTCCAGGAAGTGTTGCGCGGACGCGATCCGACGATCGAGCACGGCGACGTTCGCAGCGCTGCGCGCCCAGTACGGTGCCCCTTCGAGGTTGCCCAACACGGTCAACACCGAGGTCGGAAGCAGTGCGAGGTCCGGAGCGTCTTCCTTCGTGAGACCGAGGTCCGTCCACATCGCGGCGACCTCGGTCGGGGTCAGTCCCGTCGCGAAGAGCCGTTGGACGTCTCGGACGAGCTCGTCGTCGGTCACCCCGCCGATCGCGGCATTCGTCAGCGATCCGACGCCTCCTGCCTGCTCGAACGCGTCGGCGATGCGGTCGATCCACGCAGCATCGGCTCGGTTCTCCTCGAGGAACCGTTCGAACCCCGTCAGGAAGGTGCATCCGTCGATCGTCACCCAGGAGCACGACGCGGTGAAGGCTCTCCACGAGCTCGCGAGCATCGAGGCCTTCGCTGCAGCAGCAGCATCGTTCGCCCGGCTGACCGAGCTGAAGTCACGCAGTCGCGCCGGGTCCGCCGAGCTCCGACCGTGCCCCGCGCCACCCCCGGACCGCCGTCGTTCACGGGGCGTGAACGCTGCGTGGATCGACGGCGGTCGGATCGCGACCTCCGACGGTTTCGGCGCGCGGATCGAGACCGGAGGCAACGTGGTGGTCACGAGCAGCGACGTCGCCGCGGCGTGCTGGCGGTCGCGTTCGGCTGCGTTCCAGACATCAAGGGCGTCCAGCCGTTCCTCCTCGGCCTCGGCAGCGGTCTTGGCGTCGCGGACCTGACTGACGAGGTCGTTCAGGACGGTCGCCAGCTTGCCCCGATCAGTTGACTCGGCCGAGGCGGACTCGGTGAACCTGTCGGCGTAGGCGCCGGAGAAGTCCGCCGCTGCTTCCTCGACGGCGGACCGACGGACTCCCGACTGCGCACGGAGCTCGTCCTCAGCCGAGGTGGCCGCTCTGATGACGCCGTCTGCTGCCGTCGCGTCGAACGCGATCTTCCCCATGAAATCCCCCTCCGGCCCACCCCGGTCCGGGTTCCGACCCTAGCGGGAATCTCGACCGACATGCACGTATTCCACATTCCGGTTTTCAATCGGGCGGAGGTTCGAGCCGCGGGCCGCCACTGGCCCCACACGTCCACGGACATCCCGCGACGCGCTCGGGCCGGCCGCACGGGCAATGACACAAGCGGGTCAGGCCAGGGGCGTTGACTACACGCATGATCACCAAGAGCAAGATCCACGAGGTCGAGAACGCGCCAGTCCGAGACCGTGACGGCGCATCGGTCGGCAAGGTCGCGCAGGTCTTCCCCTCCGACGAGGACGGCAGCGCCGCGTTCGTCAGCGTCGCGACAGGACTCTTCGGAGGCCACACCGCGCTCGTCCCGGTCGGAGACGCCACCTTCGACGGGAAGGACCTGCACGTCGGGTACGCGAAGAGCGCGATCAAGGGTGCGCCGTCCCCCGGAGCCGGAAGCACCTTGTCCCTCGCCGAGGAGAACGCCGCCCGCAAGCACTTCGGGCTGTCCCCCGCCGGCAAGGCGACCGGCGACATGGGCGACCCGCACGAGAACCTCGACCAGGCCGGTACCGGTCCTGCGGGTGCAGACGACACCGAGGGCGCGGGGACGACCCCGCCGGCGTGAGCAGCGGCCTCCCCGCCCTGAGGGTCGGTGCTGTCGTGACGCGGCCGGCAGCGCACGGCTCCCGCGGTGGCGGCAGGCGCAGGATGGCGTGGTGACCACCCCCACCCGAGCCACCGGCCTCGACGCCCTGCACGAGTTCGTCCCGCACGCCGGCGCCGACTACCGGCGCGACCGCAACCACGACCTCGGCCCCGCGCGGACCAACGTCTCCGGCCTGTCGCCGTACCTGCGGCACCGCCTGGTCACCGAGCAGGAGGTCGTCGACGCCGTCCTGTCCCGACGCAGCCTGCAGTCGGCGGAGAAGTTCGTGCAGGAGGTCTTCTGGCGCACCTACTGGAAGGGCTGGCTCGAGCAGCGCCCGGCGGTCTGGCGCCGCTACCGCGCCGACGTCAGCGACCTGCTCGCGGGAGACCTCCCCTCCCACTACGAGGACGTGCTCGCCGGCCGCTCCGGCATCGACGCGATGGACGCCTGGGTCCGCGAGCTCATCGAGACGGGGTACCTGCACAACCACACGCGCATGTGGTTCGCGAGCATCTGGATCTTCACCCTCGAGCTGCCGTGGCAACTCGGCGCCGACTTCTTCTACCGCCACCTGCTCGACGGTGATGCCGCCTCGAACACGCTGTCCTGGCGATGGGTGGCCGGGCTCCAGACCCGCGGCAAGACGTACCTGGCGACGACGGAGAACATCGCCCGGTACACCGACGGGCGGTTCGCGCCCACCGGCCTGGCCACCGAGGCTCGTGGACTCGACGAGGAGCCCTTCCCCGCCTCCACACCGGTCCCGTCCGACGACGTCGACGGGCGCCCCGGGGACCGCGTCGGACTGCTCCTGCACGAGGAGGACCTCGAGGCCGAGAGCCTGCTGGCCGAGCACCCCTCACTCGCACGGTCGATCCGTGCGACAGCGGTGACCGCCGATCCCGAGCAGCGCTCCCCGGCGGCAGTGTCCGCACCCGTACTGGCGTTCACCGCCGGTGCGGTCGCCGACGCAGCATCACGGACAACGGACGCCAGCGGACGTCCCGCGACAGTGCTCGACTCGGCCGCACCCTCCGCCGTCGTCAAGTGGGCAGCGGCCGAAGGTCTCGACTCGGTCGTCGTCCCCTACGCACCGGTTGGCCCCGTCCACGAGCGACTCGAGGTCCTGCGCGCCCGACTCGACTCGGAGGGCATCGGTCTCGTCACCATCCGCCGGCGCTGGGACGGCCGAGCGTGGCCGTACGCGTCGCGCGGCTTCTTCCCGTTCCGCGAGCGCATTCCCGGCCTCATCGATCAGCGCTAGCCGACGCCGGCTCGAGGATCCGTCTGGCTGGCTCCGTCCCAGCCTGGAGGCTCGGGGCGGCTCCGCCCCGCAGCTTGCGTCGTGGGGCCGGTAGCCATCCGTCGTGGTGTCGCGAGGCTCACGCCCGGTTCGCCGCCGCCCTCGCGGCATACCCCCACGCGACGAGCGCCCCGACGACCAGCCCCGCCGAGAAGATCGCGATCGCGCCGTTCACCCCGAGCAGCGTGCCGACCACACCGAGCGTCACGCCACCGCCGGTCCGCAACCCCGACGCGAACATCCCGAACACCCCAAGGGTCCGCCCACGCTCGCCCGCCGGCGCCTCGAGCTGCACCAGGCTCTGCGCGATCGACATCGAGGCGATCTCCCCCATGCCCGCGATGACGAGCACCACGAGGGCGACCACGACGCTCGACGTCAGCGAGAACGCGAGCACCGCGCCACCGAACACCACGGTCGCCAGGACAGCGGCGCGAAGCGACGGCTTCAACAGCCCGGTCGCCTCCAGCAGGAAGCCACCGACCACTCCCCCGAGGCCCATCGCGAACAACAGCGCACCGTACGTGGCATCCGCGCCGGAACGGCCCGCCAGCCCGTTCGCGAACTCCGGCATCGCCGAGGGCAGCGCGTTGCCGACGGTGATCGCCACCAGACCACCGATCACGATCATCGCGACGATGACGTGGTTCGACCCGATACTGCGCAGCACGCGCACGACTTCGCGGAGCGTCATGCGCGGAGGCGCGTCCAGATCAGCAGCATCACGCACATGCCCGGTGAAGCGCGTCCGACCCATCTGGATCATCATCGGCAGGTAGAGCAGCACGTTGACGAAGATGCCGACCGTCGGTCCGAGCTGCAGCAGGAGCACCGATCCGACGACCGGACCCAGCAGGATGCCGAGGCTCTGGAACGTCGAGTTCATCCGCACCGCGCTGGGAAGGTCGCGCTTCTCGACGAAGTCGTGCAGGAGCATCTGCTCGGCCGGGGCCCACAACGCGCCCGCAGCACCGTGGCCGAGCAACAGGACGCAAGCCCATCCGACGCTGAGCGAATCGGTCAGGAACAGCACGCCCCACCCGATCGAGACCAGCATGAACAACGCCTGCGCGACCTGGATGATCCGCCGGCAGTCGTACTTCTCCGCGAGCGAGCCAGACCACACCGAGAGCAGCAGGAACGGCAACCAGTGGCTGATCACCTGGAACCCGACCAGGGTCGGCGAGTGGAACGTCTGCCAGAGGACCCAGTAGCTGATGACGTGCTCGGTGTTGTCCGCCATCATCGACAGCCCCGACGTGAACAGGTACGGCCGGGAGCTCCGGTTGCGGAGGGCTGCGAAGCGCCGCGGTCCCGTCGTCCGCACGTCGGGAACAGGTGGCTCGAACTCAGTCATGCAAGGCGCTCCGATGAAGGTCTGTTCCCGCAGTATCCCGCTTCCCGGTGCTTTTCTCCGACCGTCGTGGAGACGCACGAGCGCAGACGCCCGCGCCCCCGCGACGAAGCACCCTCACCCCTAGACTCGGCAGATGCTCGAGAGCCGTCGCCTTCCCCTGTGGGCGGGTCGCACGGCCGCGCTGCTGGGCATCGTGCTCGTGGCGTTCACCCTTCGCCAAGCGGTCGCTGCGGTCTCACCGATCATCGGTGACATCCGGACCGACTTCCCCGTCTCGAACCTCGACGTCGGCCTGCTCGGCACGCTGCCGCCGCTGCTCTTCGCGGCCTCGGGGTTCACGGCCCCACGCGTCGCACGGCGTCTCGGACTCGACGGCGGGATCGTCCTCGCACTGGTCCTGATCACCGTCGGCCATCTCGTCCGCGCGGTCGCACCGGGAGTCGCGATGCTGCTCGTCGGCAGCGTCGTGGCGTTCGCCGGGACCGGTGTCGGCAACGTGTTGCTGCCGTCCGTCGTCCGTCGCTACTTCCCCGACCGGGTCGCCCTGCTGACCGCGGTGTACGCGTGCATCGTGGGTGTCAGCACCGCGGTGCCGGCTGCCCTGGCCGCGCCGATCGCGCAGTATGCCGGGTGGCGGACCTCGCTCGCCGTCTGGGCAGTCACCTCAGCAGCAGCGCTCGTCCCCTGGCTCGTCGTCCTCGCACAGCAGCGCCGACTTCGCCGCGAGGACGCCGGTCTCGCCAGCCCGGCACCCACCGAGGTCGTCACCCGCCTGTGGCGTTCACGCGCCGCGCTGTCGATCACCGCGCTCTTCTCCTCGAGCGCGATCTGCACCTACGCGGCCTTCGCCTGGCTGCCGGAGATCCTGCAGGACGTTGCCGGCTCGACGCCGACCGAAGCGGGCGTGCTCCTCGCCGTCACCGGGGTGATCAGTGTCCCCGGCGCGCTGATCGCTCCCCTGCTCGTGCCCCAGCTCCGCAACGTCGGCTGGCTGATCGCCGCCGGAGTCCTGAGCTTCGCACTCGGGTACCTCGGCCTGCTGCTCGCACCAGTGCCGCTCACCCTGCTCTGGGTGCTCCTGATCGGCTGCGGCTCGATCCTGTTCCCCGTCTGCCTGGTGCTCATCAACGTCCGCACCCGGACACACGGCGGAACCGTCGCCTTGAGCGGCTTCGCCCAGGGCACCGCGTACGCACTCGGCGCCCTCGGCCCGCTGCTGGTCGGGCTGCTCCACGACGCCAGTGGTGGCTGGACGCTGCCGCTGCTCTTCCTTCTCGCCGTCACGCTCGCGGCAGCGATCCCGGCGGTCACCCTCGGCCGCCCAACGTTCGTCGAGGACGAGCTCAGCCGGTAACGGACGCTGCTCCATCTGGTCGGACTGGAGGCTCGGTGCCAGCTGGCACCGAGCCTCCAGTCCGGAACAGGGTCGCGGAAACGCGGCGGCGGCGCCGCCACTCCTCAGATGTCGGCGATGAGCCGGAGCGTGTAGCCGTCGGGGACCGTCTGGTGTTCGACTTAGTGCATGAACACTGGCGCTGCCTGGTCGGCGGTGAAGAGCTCTGACGGGTGCCGCGGCTCGTGCGCAGCCTGCACGTCGATGGTCTCCGTGAGCGGTTCCGCGAGGTCGTGGTCACGTCCGACGATGGAGAAGCGGTACTCGCCGTCGTCCTCACGGCGGCGGAGTTCGACGCTCATCTTCTCCGCGATTCCGCCGGCCTGGAGGTAGGAGCCGCCGTACTGCTCCTCAGCCTGTTCGGGGTTGAACATCCAGTAGCTGGGCACTCCACCGGTGCGTCCGTCGGCTAGATTGTCGGAAGCAGTGGCTAGCGTTCGACGAGTGGTCTGCGGCAGGCGCAGCATCGAACGCAGAGGGACGACGTGAGCACCGCGAAGATCCATCCCGAGGACTCGGCTAGGCTGCGGAAGGCGCGCGGGGCGTTCTTCACCCCGCCCGAGCTCGTCGACTACATCGCACGCTGGGCAATCCGAGACAAGTCCGACTCGGTGTTCGAGCCGTCCGCTGGCGATGCGGAATTCCTCGTCGGAGCTGTCGAACAGCTGGTCAAGCTGGGCGCCGCCACTCCAGAGGTGCATGGGGTCGAGATCCATGCCCACAGCGCAGAAGTGGGGCGTGGGCGCGTGCGCTCCGCCGGCGGAGCGCCGCGTATCGAGACGAGAGATTTCTTCGCAGTCGACCCCGAACCGATCCACTCGGCGGTGATCGGAAATCCTCCCTACGTCCGCTATCAGGATTGGTCGGGCGCCGCGCGGACGCAGTCGCGCGCTGCAGCGTTACGCGCTGGCGTCGCCCTGACCGGCCTTGCCTCCAGCTGGGCCGCGTTTGCGATCCAATCGACGTTGTTCCTTGCGCCCGGCGGCCGTCTCGGCCTCGTCCTCCCCGCCGAGCTGCTTTCCGTGAACTACGCCGCGCCCGTGCGCCGCTACCTATTCGACAGGTTCCGATCGGTTGAGCTCGTGCTGTTCGATCAGCAAGTGTTTCCCGAAGCCGAAGCTGACGTGGTTCTGCTACTTGCTGACGGATTCAACGAAGGTCCCGCTGGCCATGCGACGATCCGGCGGGCGCCAGATGCGGCTTCGCTTTCCGAGATGCTTCCGGCTCGCACCTGGACGCCGACGGATCCGTCTGAGAAGTGGACGGGCGCTGGGCTCATTTCCCCGCAGGCGCTGAAGCCTCTCGCCGACCTCACGGCGGCCGGATTGTTCGGTGTGCTCGAAGAGTGGGGCGATACGACGCTCGGCGCTGTCACCGGCAACAACAACTTCTTCGCACTCTCGCCCGAACGTGTGAAGGAGCTAAATCTATCCCGGGGCGATCTGCTGCGGCTGTCGCCACCGGGGAGCTCACATCTGCGCGGCCTCGTACTTTCGTCGGATATGCTTACCCGCCTGGGACAGCGGGGGCGCGAGACATATCTATTTCGGCCGCAGATTCCTCTGTCTCCGGAAGCGGCCGAGTACGTCGCCGCGGGCCACAAGGCAGGTGTGGACCAGGCGTACAAGTGCCGTGTTCGCAAGGTATGGCACCAGGTTCCGATCGTTCCACCGGCGGATTTACTGCTGACGTGCATGAACGCCGACACACCGAGACTGACAACGAACCTCGCGGGAGCCCACCACCTCAATTCCGTGCATGGTGTATACCTCGCTGAGCATCTGCGGGAGCTAGGCCGGGATCTGCTCCCGTTGGCGTCGCTCAACTCGATTACGCTGCTGAGCGCTGAGCGCGTCGGGCGGACCTACGGCGGCGGAATCTTGAAACTAGAGCCGCGCGAGGCGGACCGCTGGGCGATGCCAACTCCGACACTCGTGCACGCACGTGCAGCTGCACTCGCGGCCGTGCGACACACGGTGGCACACAAGCTGCAGGCGGGGCGTCTTCACGACGCCGTGCAACTCGTCGACGTCGCGCTGTTCGCCGGTGCTGCGTCGCTGCGACAAGAGAACCTCGACGCAGTGCGCGGAGCTCACAGGGAATTGACGCAACGGAGGACGAGGAGGTCGAAGCGTGGCTGAGCCGAGCACCAAGGACAAAGCCTGGATTATGTTCGACCGGATTCTCGCGGACGCCGCCCCTGACGGCGATCACACGAGCCCTTGGCACCTCGTCAACGAGAATCGAGAATACGGTGCCGACCTCGTCACCCTCGAACGACTACTCGGCGTGCCACTCGCGCTCAAGGCGACAGTGACCTCCGGCGTGCCCGCGCTTGCGCTCGACGTGTGGCTTTCCTACGAGCTGCGTCGCGCAGGCTTCGCCCCGGACGCGACGTGGCCTCGCGGGACCCACCCGCGCATCATCCCGAGGCCCGTGCTCAACCTGCTGGAGTCGCTGCCGAGAAGAGATCGTGCTGCCATTCAGGAGCGTCTCGAGAGAAAATCCTCAATTAAGGGCGTAACACAGGCCAGCGCTTCCATCCTCGGCAAGAACTACCTCAAGCAGGTCGATGTCATCATGACCGACTGGGCCACGGGCCCAGAGGTGCTCATCTCAACGAAGCGCATGGACTCGTCTTACGGCAAGAACGCGCCGAACCGCATCGAGGAGAGCTACGGAGACGCGAAGAACCTGCGTCAACGCCATCCGCTAGCCGCGCTTGGGTTTGTAATGGGTCTGCGCTCCGACATTCTCATCAAGGACCCCCTGACATTCGACTGGCTCGTAGACCTCGTCGGCAAGCTCGGCCAGGAGGACGACGCATACCACGCGACGTGCCTGCTGCTCATTGAGTACGGCGCCGAGATCGTGGTCGACGAGAACGACGTGGAAGCGCCCGCGGAGCTGATCACAACCCCTGGCGCTGACCCTGGCGAGGACGACGCGGTGGACGAGCTCGAGTCGATTCCCGAAGATGAGATCGCGGCTCGGCTCGCAACGCTCCCAACCGTGCGTGTCCTGACCGGCGGCGAAGTGCCGTCGCCCCTCGATCCCAGCAGCTTCCTAGCGACAATCGTGAACCGCACGCTCGACGGCACGCCTATCACGATGCATCGCCAGGCACGCGCGCGGCGCAAGAATCCCGTTCAGCCGACACAATAGAGCGAAACGCTGTCCAACGGCACGCCGAATGCTCAGGTGGTCCGCGACCACTGGGCAAGGGATGCCGCAGGTTTACGGGCTAATCAGGACGCGAGAGCCTCCCGCAGATCAGCTTCGAAGACTTTTACCAGGTCGGGATGCCGTTCCACCCAAAGTTCCGCCAGCGCCCCAAGGACCCGCTGACGACCGTACGCCTCCCCGAGGTCATTCACCCAGTCATGTTTGTCCTTCCCGCCCTCCTCCAGCTTCCAGCGAAGCTCACGAGCATCGACGTTCAGAGCCGCAGCGAGGACGTCGGGAGCGTCGCCAAGGTCCCTGAACAGCTCGTCCGGGTCGCGAGTAGAGGGGAGGAACACTACAGGCCACCATCCGGCTTTAGAAGGCTTGATCTCGGATCGCTTATCACCGTCAAAGAAGAATGAGAACTGCAACGGCGACCCGGGAAGCTTCGGTATCTTCCTGCGCAGTACGTCCATGTAACCCGATCCCTTGCCCCACACTACAAGTGCCGAGCGTGCTGCACGTCGGTCTAACGCCTCCAGGAGAGCTCGGACCAAATAGAGCGCAGACTCGTCTTCAACGTAAGCAACTTGCCGTATAGGTGGGTCCGCTAAAAGATCATCTGCCGCGGTCGCTATCTCGCGCACATGCGTCGCCTCAGAACCACCGCTCCCGCCCATTTCCAGGCGCACAAATGCACCGTTTTTCGCGGCATCTTCGATAACGGGCTGTGCATGTGAGGTGATGACGAGACGCCAGCGACGCTCCGCGCACAACGCAATCAACCTCCGCAATAGCGATTCCGCTGCCACAGGCGGAAGATACGCGTCTGGCTCATCAAGCAGCAGCACCTCGATATCGCTTCGACTTTCGCGCCACTGCTCTAGATACCAGAAAAGCAGATGCACACCAAGTTCACCAAGCCCCATGTCATTGGAGGCATACCGAACACCCCTGAACTTCATACGGAAGTACGGGAATACCTCGTCAGACAACCATTCCATATGAGGATCATCGACGGCGAGACCGGTGTCAATATCGAGGCCAAACCATTCGACATCGTCATAGTCGCGTCCGACAATCCTGCTTACGTCTGCTAGTCGAGCGTCAGCGAGTTCAACCGGGTCGTATTCGTCAAGCATCTCTTCGAGCGGATCATCCCGGCGCGAGGCTTGCAGCACGTACTGGGTCAGGTAGTGTAGATCGATATACATTGCACGAGGACCGAGCGCCGAAGCAAGTTCACGCAGCATCCGAGACTTGCCTGATCCGTTTCGACCGCCAAGCACAACGCAACGGTCCGTTAGCGCGATCGGTAGGTCCTTGGATCCGACGAGGTCTGGCCAATTTTTTTGCGCGTTGAGAGCCACCCATGCCTTCCCCTCCTCAGCACGCCTCACGAAGTTTCTCCCATAATCAGTTCCGCACCCCACGGCTCGGTCTTGAGATACTCGGCCATGAGATACGCGGCAGAATCACCCGGCTGGTTGCCAATGCCACGTAGGAGCCGCTCGCTTCCGAGACGCGGCGGGGTACCGAAAACACGCTCGCTGAAAAGTTGAATAGCCAGGTCGCGTATCTGCACCGAGGAGACGTCGGTTACGCGGTACGAGGCGCGATCGTCGTACTGTCGGGTGATGTCAAGCAACATCGGATCTGCCTCGACCGGAAAGCCTTCGCTTGGCCTGGAGGAACGGCGGGTTGCTTCAAACGCGAGGAGAAGCCTCTGTGGCAACGGTGCCAACGCGCGCGCCCAGTAACAATAGACGAGCCACGTCTGCAACGTGCCCTTGTTGAACTTGACCTTTCCCCCAGGCACGGCGTCAAGGAGGTCGAGCAGCGCGCGACCGGCGTCCGCCACGGCCCGGAGCGTCTCTTCGCGAAACGCCGTACTTCTGTAGAACTCTTCGACCGTGTTGTTATTAACATGCTCGCGGATCGTGTTCTTCTCCACGACAACGCATGTCCTGGCAATGATGTCATCGTAAGCGAGACGACCATTGCTGAATCCGATTCGATCGGACGCGAGAAGCCCTATCTCGACCAGGTCTCGTACTAAGTCTCGAATCTGACGCTGAGCGTCGCCATACAGCGCGTTGCGCTTTTCCGCTGGCGTGAGGTTGTACGACTGGTTAAGCCGGAAGAAGAGTTCGTTCGGCTCCGCCGGACGATATTCGGTGAGCTTGACAACCGTAACCGGGAACCGGTTGATACGGCGACGCACCTCGATGGGAAGCTCCGAGTAGCGCAGCCCATTCAGCTCGCGGATCCGGTCGTTGGATGGTTCAAGTGATCCATCGACTTTGATCTTGTCGTCGAAGAAATCGCGGATCGCTACGAGCCGCTGTTGCCCGTCCAGGACCAGCTCGAGATCGTCCCGCACGACAATGTGGACGGCGGGAACATACCACTCACGCAGGATAGTATCGATCAGCCTCTGCCGCCGAACGCGGTCCCACACTTCACCGCGCTGAAAATCGGGCTGGAGGTCCCACTCTTCGTCCTGGATCCGCCGCACAATCACAGCGAGATCGACCTGGGTCTGCTCAACCTTCATGAAGCTCCTCGCTCTGCCCCGCACATCGACCGACGTGTCTCCTGAGCACACTATCTATCTACTCGCCCGGTTACACATTCCGATCTTTCGGCGTGCCGCTCGGCCTCCGCCGCAACGGGCAGCGCGCTCTCCCACGCGAGGCCGCTTGCGTGCTGTCCCGCCCCGAGTCCGATGCCAGGCTTTCAAACCGTAGGAGCCTGCGAGCCATGGAAGCACGAAGGGAATACCCGGGGCGCTTCGCGAACGAGCGGTTCGACACGCGGCGCATACGCACCGCGACCCGAACAGCAGAGCCGGCGCCCTGCACCGGATCGGTGAGTAGCTAGGAGTCAATCCCGAGACGCTGCGGACCGGTGTCTCGCATCGCCGGGCCTCGTCCAGTCGGCCATGGGCGCTCTCCGGCCGCGAGCTCGGTCAGCTGGCGGATCGAGGTACGCCCCGCCGGCTGAAGCCCGCGGGGTGTTCCCATAGGTTAAACCAGACTCAGAAGTGTCAGTCCTCGTCCTATGTGTTCTCGGCCTTGCCGATGACGTACGACCACCCAGACCCCGAGAAGAAGTCGTGGTTTTCGTCCGCGTTAGGCGACAGCGCCGACAGGATCGCCGGTTCACGTCCGTGACGTTCTTCGAGATCATCGGCTCGTACCCCCGGTTACTGAGGCCTTGTTGGCGTTGTGGTGCAGGAACCTCTTGACGTCCTCGGTCACCCCGACCTGGTCATGAAGGAGGCGACCCGTCATTTTGTTGCGTTGGTCAGGTGCGTGGCTCTCGAACCAGCCCGGAGGCGCGGATGTAGTCGGAGATGATTGTCGCGCTAATGTTGCGGTCACGAACAAGCTCCGGAAATCCCCGTGGTCGGGTCGATTTCGGTTTTGCCCTCTCGATTTGGCTCACAGGGAGAACCCAGGCGAGCTGCACCGCCTTCCTATGGCTAAAGCGGTCCTGAGGAGGTGACGCCTCCGAGTAGGCGGCGGCAAGACGCTAGACCCCATGAGCGATTCACATCGGGTTGGCCCCCTGCCGACACGCGGTTGTCGAGAGCGCCGAAGACGCGAACGGTCGTCAACCGCGTAGGCCAGACGAGGTCACGGCGGATAGTCGTGGGGCGTTGGCGGGCACGCGACAGTTCAAATGTCCGAAGGCCGTCTTACCCCCGCACCTCGAAGACGCGCCGTTCTAGCTATCCGACCCCCACACTGGGGCTCTCCGTCAGCTACGCTACCCGCATGTGGGGAAAACTTCTGCGCCTATCTATCGGCACTTTAGCCGGATGCGTCGTTGCAGCAATCGCGGTCAACGCATTGCTGTATCTACCAAATTGGCTGGTTGATCTCAGCGCCGTCGGCCCGACAACTGCATATGAGCGCCTTCAGGCAATTTCTGCACAGAGACAGATCGTGCTCTGGATATTCGGCGGTATTATCGCGATTATCACCCTCAGCTATACGCATATACGCCACTCGCTGGACCGCGACTCGAACCGAACCGACAGATACTCCTCCGCCATTGATCAGCTCGGGTCGGAAAAACTGATGGTTCGCATCGGCGGGATTTTTGCACTAGAGCGGATCGCCATCGATTCAGCCAGGGAGCGAGGCCCCGTGATGAACGTTCTGAGCGCTTTCGTCACAAATGATCGCCCCCGAATCTTCGACACCGGTACCCCACCCGCCTACCCCATCCCCCTCGACGTCGTGGCAGCTCTTCAAGTTATCGGCCGACTGCCTCGGAGCAAGCCGGACGTACCTCCTAATCTGAATTCGGCGGACCTCAGCGGTGCTGACCTGCACGGCGCAAATCTTCGGAACGCCGTGCTGTCGTCGGCGGACATGATGTCCGCGAACTTGACCGGAGCGAATCTTCGGGACGCCGACCTGGGCCCGGCCGATTCACGGCTCGTCGGCGCTTCGCTATACGGAGCCACTCTGGATCGAGCTGACTTATCGAAG
Organism: Curtobacterium sp. Leaf183; assembly: GCF_001424385.1. Taxonomy (GTDB): domain Bacteria; phylum Actinomycetota; class Actinomycetes; order Actinomycetales; family Microbacteriaceae; genus Curtobacterium. The sequence continues at coordinate 664,625 of NZ_LMPO01000001.1, forward strand.
GCGAACCTCACCGACGCAGAATTCACAGACGCGAGCGTAAGGAAAACTAGGTTCCACCAAGCGACACTGACGCGAACGCGACTCGACAACATTCGACCGGAACAAGGGACGCAGGAAGGTCCGATCGGGCTAGAGAACTGAACAACAGATAGAAAGAAAGTAGTATCAAACTTTGAGACATGCGCTTCAACTCCGGCGGAGGTCGAAGAGGCCGAGGATTTCTGGCAAGAGCGTGATACTCCACTTGACGGGAGCATCTGAGACCAAATCGCGCCCGACCTCAAGGAAATAAGTCCCCCGATGACCGTGCCTACCGCGAGCCGCCATGCCCCAAGCACGACAAATGCAGCAGTAAGGGCGACGATGAGGGTCATGAGTACGGCACGGGCAGTTCTGCGCCGGGAGCTTGTGTTCCGCTATCCGTCGCACCATCTCTACACCATCGATCGCAACGGGCCGGGCACGTCCAGCGTCTGCTTTCGCCAGCTCTCCCGAAAAGACCTTGGGGATCTTGCTGATCGTTCTTGTGAATACTTCTATGAGACGCTCCGCCCACAGCAACGCTGACTCTGGCCTTGGTGAACCGAAGTCGTCTGCGACCCTCGCTTGCACCTGGTCAGAGAGACGTTTGAGGGCATCGCCGTACCACGAGGCGCTTAAGGACGCCTCCTCATGACCGGTTCGCGTGAAGCCCAAATAACGCCCATTGAGCGCGTCAACCTTGTCAGGATGCCCGCCGTAACCCCGTTATCAAGAGATTGCAACAAACGACGGGCCGTCACGCGGGCGCCAGGCCACACGCCGTTTACCTCTTCTGGAAGGGCGACCGTCGACGCTGGCCCGCCCACCAACGTCTCAATACAGGTGGAGATGAAAGTTCGTCCTCGTCCGCGACGCGCTCCGAACTCAGCAACGTGTAGGCCGCGCCGAACATCTCCAGGCCACGTTCGCTGGCGACGCCCTTCAATTCCCCAACCGACACGATGCTCCTCACTTTAGGGCCATTCTGATGGCAGGTTGGCTTTTGCTGCAGAGGCCGCGCGTCGGAAAAGCCTGCTCGTAGCGTGTTATTCTGATGCAAGAGGCAATTCCGCACCTTTGCGAACGCCACAGACGATAAACGCCCCGCTGGCCGAAGCCAGCGGGGCGTTCCCGTGCGTCAGACCAGGATCAGAAGTCCCAGTCCTCGTCCTCAGTGCTCTCCGCCTTGCCGATGACGTACGACGACCCAGACCCCGAGAAGAAGTCGTGGTTCTCGTCCGCGTTGGGCGACAGCGCCGACAGGATCGCCGGGTTCACGTCCGTCGTCTCCTTCGGGAACATCGGCTCATAGCCCAGGTTCATCAGCGCCTTGTTGGCGTTGTAGTGCAGGAACTTCTTGACGTCCTCGGTCAGCCCGACCTGGTCGTAGAGGTCCTGCGTGTACTGGATCTCGTTCTCGTACAGCTCGAACAGCAGGCTGAACGTGTAGTCCTTGATCTCCTGCTTGCGCTCCTCCGATGCGCCCTCGAGTCCCTTCTGGAACTTGTACCCGATGTAGTACCCGTGGACGGCTTCGTCGCGGATGATCAGGCGGATCAGGTCAGCGGTGTTGGTGAGCTTCGCGCGCGAAGACCAGTACATCGGCAGGTAGAAGCCGGAGTAGAACAGGAACGACTCGAGCAGCGTCGACGCGACCTTGCGCTTCAGGGGGTCGTCGCCGGTGTAGTAGTCGAGGACGATCTGCGCCTTCTTCTGCAGGTTCACGTTCTCGGTGGACCAGCGGAAGGCGTCGTCGATCTCCGGGGTTGACGCCAGGGTCGAGAAGATCGACGAGTAGCTCTTGGCGTGCACCGACTCCATGAACGCGATGTTCGTGTAGACGGACTCCTCGTGCGGGGTGATCGCGTCGGGGATCAGGCTGATCGCGCCGACGGTGCCCTGGATGGTGTCCAGGAGCGTCAGGCCGGTGAACACGCGCATCGTGAGCTGCTGCTCTTCCGGCGTGAGGGTGTTCCACGACTGCACGTCGTTCGACAGCGGCACCTTCTCGGGCAGCCAGAAGTTGTTGACGAGGCGGTTCCAGACCTCGACGTCCTTCTCGTCCTGGATGCGGTTCCAGTTGATCGCGCTGACCGAACGGATCAGCGGGACGGCTTTGCCGGTGGCGTGGACCGGGTCGGTGAGAGTCATTGCGTTCTTCCGGAAGTGGTGGATCGGAACAAGTACGGAACTGGAGGCGCGGAGCGGGGCCGCCCCGCGCCTCCAGTCAGGAGATCGCGACAGCGATCACAGCATGCAGCTGACGCAGCCTTCGACCTCGGTGCCCTCGAGGGCGAGCTGGCGCAGACGGATGTAGTAGATCGTCTTGATGCCCTTGCGCCATGCGTAGATCTGCGCCTTGTTGATGTCACGCGTGGTGGCGGTGTCCTTGAAGAACAGCGTCAGGGACAGGCCCTGGTCCACGTGCTGCGTTGCCGCGGCGTACGTGTCGATGATCTTCTCGGCACCGATCTCGTACGCGTCCTGGTAGTAGTCCAGGTTGTCGTTCGTCATGAACGGCGCCGGGTAGTAGACGCGGCCGAGCTTGCCTTCCTTGCGGATCTCGATCTTCGACGCGATCGGGTGGATCGACGACGTTGAGTGGTTGATGTACGAGATCGAACCGGTCGGCGGGACGGCCTGCAGGTTCTGGTTGTAGATGCCGTGCTGCTGGATGGACGCCTTCAGCGCCTTCCAGTCGTCCTGCGTCGGGATCGTGATGTTCGCGTTGTCGAACAGTGATGCCACGCGCTGGGTCGCCGGCGTCCAGGCCTGGTCGGTGTACTTGTCGAAGAACTCACCCGACGCGTACTTCGAGTCGCGGAAGCCGTCGAAGGTCTCCCCGGTCTCGATCGCGATGTTGTTCGAGGCACGCAGGGCGTGGAACAGCACCGTGTAGAAGTAGATGTTCGTGAAGTCGATGCCCTCTTCGGAGCCGTAGTACACGCGCTCACGAGCCAGGTAGCCGTGCAGGTTCATCTGGCCGAGGCCGATGGCGTGCGACTTGTCGTTGCCGTCTTCGACGGAGCGGACCGACGAGATGTGCGACATCTGCGAGACCGAGGTCAGGCCGCGGATGGCGGTCTCGATGGTCTTGCCGAAGTCCGGCGAGTCCATCGTCAGCGCGATGTTCAGCGATCCGAGGTTGCAGGAGATGTCCTTGCCGATCTCCTTGTAGGACAGGTCCTCGTTGAAGGTCGTCGGGGTGTTGACCTGCAGGATCTCCGAGCACAGGTTCGACATGTTGATCCGGCCCTTGATCGGGTTGGCCTTGTTCACCGTGTCCTCGAACACGATGTACGGGTAGCCCGACTCGAACTGGATCTCCGCGATGGTCTGGAAGAACTCGCGCGCCTTGATCTTCGTCTTCTTGATGCGCGAGTCGTCGACCATCGCGCGGTAGTTCTCGGAGATCGGGACGTCACCGAAGGGGACGCCGTAGACCTTCTCGACGTCGTACGGCGAGAACAGGTACATGTCCTCGTTGTTCTTCGCGAGCTCGAACGTGATGTCCGGCACGACGACACCCAGGGAGAGCGTCTTGATGCGGATCTTCTCGTCGGCGTTCTCGCGCTTGGTGTCGAGGAACTTCATGATGTCCGGGTGGTGGGCGCTGAGGTAGACCGCGCCGGCACCCTGACGCGCACCGAGCTGGTTCGCGTAGGAGAAGGAGTCTTCCAGCAGCTTCATCACGGGGATGATGCCCGAGGACTGGTTCTCGATCTGCTTGATCGGGGCGCCGGCCTCGCGGATGTTGGAGAGCAGCAGGGCCACGCCGCCGCCGCGCTTCGAGAGCTGCAGCGAGGAGTTGATCCCGCGGGAGATCGACTCCATGTTGTCTTCGATGCGCAGCAGGAAGCAGGAGACGAGCTCGCCGCGCTGGGCCTTCGCGGTGTTGAGGAACGTCGGGGTGGCAGGCTGGAAGCGGCCGGCGACGATCTCCTCGACGAGGTCGATCGCGAGCTGTTCGTTGCCCTGGGCCAGGCCGAGCGCTGTCATGACGACGCGGTCCTCGAAGCGCTCCAGGTACCGCTTGCCGTCGAACGTCTTGAGCGTGTAGCTCGTGTAGTACTTGAACGCACCGAGGAACGTCTGGAACCGGAACTTCTTCGAGTACGCCAGGTCGTTGAGCTGCTGGATGAACTCGAGCGAGTACTGGTCGATCGTCGCCTGCTCGTAGTACTCGTTCTCGACCAGGTAGTCCAGCCGCTCCTTCAGGTTGTGGAAGAAGACGGTGTTCTGGTTGACGTGCTGCAGGAAGAACTGCTTGGCAGCTTCGCGGTCCTTGTCGAACTGGATGTTGCCGTTCGCGTCGTAGAGGTTGAGCATCGCGTTGAGGGAGTGGTAGTCCATCCCCGTCGTCGGCGACGTCAGATCGACGTCTGCAACTGCTGCGTCCAAAATGCATCCAATCCTGAGTTGACCGCGGACACGTCGTCCGGCGTGCCGAAGAGTTCGAAGCGGTAGAGCACGGGCACGTGGCACTTGCGAGCGACCACGTCGCCCGCCAGCCCGTAGGCCTCACCGAAGTTCGTGTTCCCCCCGACGACGACGCCCCGGATCAGTGACCGGTTGTGTTCGTCGTTGAGGAACTTGATGACCTGCTTGGGGACCGCTCCCTCGCCGTTGCCGCCACCGTAGGTGGGGAGGACGAGGACGTACGGTTCGTCCACGTGCAGGAACGGTTCGCTCGGGTAGAGCGGGATCCGGTCCGCGTCGCGGCCGAGCTTCTCGATGAAGCGTGCGGTGTACCCGGACACGCTCGAGAAGTAGACGAGTCGGCTCATGCTGCGCTCCCCGTGGAGAAGGTGCGGACTGACGGACCGGAGGGTGTCCGGGGGTGGTGGGTCGAGCCTCCTGATCGAGTTCGGTCCACCACCCGCCCGACGGGTGACGCGTTACGCCAGTTCGGCGCTGAGCGTGGCGATCTTGTCGGGGCGGAAGCCCGACCAGTGGTCGTCGTCGGTGACGACGACGGGGGCCTGCAGGTAGCCGAGGCTCTTGACGTGCTCGAGCGCGGCTTCGTCCGTGGAGACGTCGTGCACCTCGTACTCGATGCCCTTGTTGTCGAGGGCCCGGTACGTCGCGGTGCACTGGACGCAGGACGGCTTGGTGTAGACGGTGACGGCCATGTTTACCCCTGGTTCTTGCTGGTGTGTTGCGTGGTCTGGAGGTGGTGCTGAGGTCTGTGCGCAGCCGCATCTGAGAAGAGCCGCTGCGATGACTTCACACTACATCTAGTGGCCTGCCGCGTGAACGACCACAAGAGGAAGTGTTACACCCCTGTAGTTCTCCACAACGCTCTGCACAGCCTGTGGATTCCCGAGTGCCCCGGTTTTCCGCCAGTCTGACGGGCACCTCCGACACTTCCCCACAGCGGTGGACAGCCCGATTCCACACGTGTGGAATCCAGACGTCGGCGTGTCGCGAACCGCCCCTCCCCCGGACGAGTGACACACCCCCGCACCCCCGCCCGTCCGGTCCGTACACTCCTCTTGTGAGTACGTACGGGCCCCTGCTGAAGACCCCCGGGGTGGGTCGTGTGATCGCTGCCCAGCTCACCGCGCGGTTCCCGTTCGGCATGCTCTCGCTGGCGTACCTGCTGCACGTCGAGCACATCTTCGGCTCGTACGGCTCCGCCGGCCTGGTGCTCGCGACCACCAGCGTCGGCCAGGCCATCGCCGGCCCGCTCACCAGCCGCTGGATGGGCAGCTGGGGCATGCGACCCGTGCTCATCCTGACCAGCCTGGTCGCGCTCGCGAGCATGGGCGTCATCGCCTTCGTGCTGATGCCGCTGTGGGCCTACGTCGTCATCGGGTTCATCGGCGGGCTCGCCGTCCCGCCAGTCCAGCCGGCCGTCCGCACCATCTACCCGAAGATGGTCACCTCGTCGCAGCTCACACCCCTGTTCTCGCTCGACGCCAGCGCGCAGGAGCTGATCTGGGTCGCCGGACCGGTCATCACCACGTTCGTCGCGACGCAGATCGGCACCGTCGAGGCGATCGTGGTCGCGATGGTCTTCCTGGTGATCGGCGGGATCTGGTTCATCGCCTCCCCCGAACTCGGCCGCGTCCGCATCCCCCGTTCCAAGCGCGCATTCGGTGTCGTGCTCCGGCGTCCGTCCGTCGTCGTCGCCACGCTGACCGGGCTGCTGCTGATCGGGGCGTGCGCCGCGGTCGAAGCAGGCGTGATCAGCGCGTTCGGCGAGGGCAGCCCGAATGCCGGCATCGTCCTGGCGATCTTCGCGATCGGCTCGCTCGTCGGCGGGCTGGCGTTCGGCCACCGCCCCATCGCGCCGAACTCCCTCTGGGCGCGCATGCTCATCGTGTTCATCGGCCTCGGGCTCGCCACGTTCGGCACCGGGTTCTGGTGGCTCGCGTTCGCGCTGCTCATCGCCGGCGGCGGCATCGCACCGGCGCTGACGGTCATGTTCGGATCGGTGTCCGCGACGGTGAAGTTCTCCGACACCGCCGAGGCCTACGGCTGGATGGGCACCGGCCAGCTCATCGGCGCCGCGGGTGGTTCGGCGGTCGCGGGGTTCCTCATCGACCTGCACGGTGCGACGGGCGGACTGGTCGTCGGTGCGGCGGCCGCGTTCGTGGGCGTGCTGCTGTCGCTGGTCGCGAAGCGGTGGCTCCCCGACCTGCGCGGGCGCGACGCCAGCCCCATCCCCGACACCGAGCCGGTGGTCCTGCCCACCTGAGCGCGGCCCCTTCCCCACAGGGGGTCGAATCGCGCATCGGCAGTCGGAACTCCCGACCACCAACGCACGAATCGACAACCCACGCACGATTCGACCGCCCCTGACCTGCAGGACCGGACGGGAGGCCCCACTCGCCCCCGCCGCGACCGGCAGGATGGACGCATGGTCACCTCCATCCCCCTCCGCGACGGTCGGAGCATCCCCGCCGTCGGCTTCGGCGTGTACAAGGTCGACGATGCCGGGGCCGAGACCGCAGTCGGCACCGCCCTCGCCGCCGGGTACCGGCACGTGGACACCGCCGAGATGTACGGCAACGAGCGCGGCGTCGGGGCAGCGGTCCGCGCCTCCGGTCTTGATCGCGACGACGTGTTCGTGACGACGAAGGTGTGGAACGACCACCAGGGGCGCGATGCGACACTGCGGGCGTTCGACGCCAGTCTCCAGCGCCTGGGGGTCGATGCCGTCGACCTCTACCTGATCCACTGGCCGGCAGCCGCGAACGACCGCTACGTCGAGACCTGGCGCACCCTGGTCGAACTCCACGAGTCCGGCCGAGCGCGCAGCATCGGGGTCTCGAACTTCCAGGTCCCGCACCTCGAGCGCCTCATCGACGAGACCGGCCAGGTCCCCGCGCTGAACCAGGTCGAGCGCCACCCGTGGCTCCCGCAGCGCGAGCTGCTCGAGTTCCACGCCCGGCACGGCATCGTGACCGGGGCCTGGTCGCCGCTCGGTCGCGGGCGGCTGGTCGACGAGCCCGTCCTCACCCGCATCGCCGAGCGCCACGGGGTCAGCGTCGCCCAGGTGCTGGTGCGGTGGAACGTGCAACAGGGGGTCGTGGTGCTGCCGAAGTCGGTGACCCCGTCGCGCATCCGGTCGAACCTCGACGTCGACGGCTTCGCGCTGACGCAGGAGGACCTCGACGCGATCGCGACGCTCGAGTCCGGGCAGCGGACAGGCTCCCACCCGGACTCGGTGGCGTAGCGGTCAGCCCTGGCGGTCCTCCTCGGACTGCCACGGCAGGTGCAAGTCACCCGGCTCGGGCTCGACGTCGCCCGCGTCGTCGGCTCCGCCGGTGCCCGGCGCCGCCACGATGCGGGACGGGTCGATGCCGTCCTCACGCAGGTCGTCGTCGTCACGCTGCAGGGTCTGCGAGGCCTCGGTCTCCCGCTCGCTGGACGGGCTGTACGAGGTGTCCGCGGCTCGCTGCTCGTCGCGTGATGCCGCATCGACGTCGTCGCCGTGCGCGGCGTTCTGCAGCGCCTCGGATCGTGCTCGGTCGTCGGACGCTTCGGGACCGCTGATGTCGCTGCTCATGGTGTTCCTCTCGTTGCCCACGACGCTAGGCGTGCGACGCCGCCCCGCTCCCAGCGCCGCTGTGCCCCGTTCCCAGTTCTGGGGCGGGCAGCCGTCCGTCGCGGCGCTCGACCGCGCGTCCTGAGAACGGTTCGGTCACGACGCTTGTCGCCCCTTCCAGGACGCAACTACCATCGTGCTCGGATCGAGGGGGAGAACATGGATCGACGACCGTTCCTGGTCGCAGCCGCAGGTGGGGTGGCCCTGGCGGTGGCACTGACCGGGTGCAGCGTGCTGCGCGGTGGCGATGACCCCGTGCCCCGTCCGAGCCGCGCGGCCCAGACCAGCGCTCCCGGTCCGACCGCCGACCCGACGGTGCAGGCCGTGTCGATGGACCCGCCGTCGATCGCCGTGGGCACAGTGCTCACCGAGACCGACGTCACCTCGCCGTCCGGTCGCACGTCCATCCACGTGTTCGTGGTCGTCGCCGACGATGGCTCCTTCCGCACCGAGCTCTCCGGGTACCGCTCGACCGAGGCCCAGGCGATGACGCTCGAGTTCCGCCGCACGGTGCCGAAGCCGACGGACGGCCCGGGGCACGACTACGGCCAGGTGCAGTGGCAGGCGGATGCGCAGCCGCCGGCGTCGTCGCCGCTCGACGACGTCGGGGCTCGCCCGGACTTCCTCGAGAGCGTCGTCCTCATCCCCACGGTCACGACCGACGCGAACGGCACGGTCGACGCGCCCGAGTGGGCAGGCCACGTCCTGGCGGTCGCGCCCCTCACCTGGCTCGTCCCGAACCCCTACCCCGACCTCACGGTCACCAGGGGTGCGGCACGGCCCGGTGCCTACGGGGTCGTGACCACCACGGACAGCCGCAAGGCCGACTACTTCGTCTCCCACGGCGACGACCAGGTCACGGTCGCCAAGCGCTTCGGCATCACCGTGCCCGAGCTCCGCTGGATGAACCCGGACATGCAGGTCGCCTCGAACGGATGGCTGACCGAGAACGACCACCTGAACCTGGACCCCTCGGCCCGCTGACCCGGACCTGGCGGACCACGGCGGTCCGCTACCGTTGTCGGGCACCCGCCACACCCCAGGAGGTCCCCGTGACGATCGTCGCAGCAGCAGACGGCTCAGCCCTCGGCAACCCCGGCCCGGCCGGGTGGGCCTGGTACGTCGACGACGACCGCTGGGCGGCGGGCGGGTGGCCCCGCGGCACGAACAACCAGGGCGAGCTCACCGCGGTGCTCCAGCTGCTGCACGCGACCGAGCACACCGGCGAACCGCTGCACATCCTCTGCGACAGCCAGTACGCCATCAAGGCCTGCACCGAGTGGCTCGCGGGCTGGAAGCGCAAGGGCTGGCGCAAGGCGGACGGCAAGCCCGTGCTCAACGTCGAGATCATCAAGGAGCTCGACGAGGCCCTGCAGGGCCGCAAGGTCACCTTCGAGTGGGTCCGCGGCCACATGGGCCACGAGATGAACGAGGCCGCCGACGTCCGCGCCCGCGGTGCCGCGACGGCCTACCAGAACCGCACCGACGTCCCGACCGGCCCGGGGTGGCCGGGGGTCGAGGTCACCGAGCCCGCCGCCCTGCCCGAGCCGACCCCGCCCGCCACGCTCTTCTGAGACGGCGTTCCGGAATCGCCGTGACGAATCCGGTTCGTCAGCCCCGGGCTTCGCCCACCGGATTCGTCAACGGCTGAAACGCAATCCGGTGCACCCTCCCCCTGGTGACGCAGTGACGGGCCCGAGCGCCGGAGTCAGTCGACGTCGACCTCGGCCCACCCGTCGAACCGCCCGATCTCGGTGACGGTCACGACGGCCTCGCCGACCTCGTCGGACGCGTCGAGGTCGATCGTCGCCGAGAACCCGAAGTCCTTGTCGCCAGCCGGGTCGGCGAAGATCTGCCGCGCCCGCCACGTGCGGCCCTGCTCCGACAGCACCAGGTACTGCATCGACCGCGCTTCGGCGTCGATGCCGATGGTGTCGTGCTCGTCGTAGTACTCCTCGAGCACGGCGTCCCACTCGTCCTGCCCGAAGCCCGCGGCCCCGTCGAGTGACGCGAGCGTCTCGACGTCGTCGCGGGCGGCCAGCAGCACCCGCTGAAACAGCGCGTTCCGCACGAGCACCCGGAAGGCCCGGACGTTGCCGGTGAGTCGCGCGGGCTGCGGCGGGGCGATCTCCTCGTGTTCCGCCGAGGCGAGCGCCACGTCGCCGTTGACCAGGGCCTCCCACTCGTCGACCAGGGACGAGTCGACCTGGCGGACCAGCTCGCCGAGCCACTCGATCAGGTCGTCGAGCTCCGGCGTGCGCTGGTCTTCCGCGATCGTCTGCCGCATCGTGCGGTACGCGTCGGACAGGTAGCGGAGCACGAGCCCCTCGGAGCGGGTGAGCTGGTAGAACCGCACGAAGTCGCCGAAGGTCATCGCCCGCTCGTACATGTCACGGACGACGGCCTTGGGCGACAGCGTGAAGTCGAGCACCCACGGCTGCTCGGCGGCGTAGGCCTCGTAGGCGGCGGTCAGCAGTTCGTCGAGCGGCTTCGGCCAGGTGACCTCCTCGAGCAGCTCCATGCGCTCCTCGTACTCGATGCCCTCCTGCTTCATCCGCGCGACCGCCTCGCCGCGCTCCTTGAACTGCTGCTGCGACAGGATCGCCCGCGGGTCGTCGAGTGTCGCCTCGACGATCGAGACCATGTCCAGCGGGTACGTCGGGGACTCCGGGTCGAGCAGTTCGAACGCGGCGAGCGCGAACGGCGACAGCGGCTGGTTCAGCGCGAAGTTCTGCTGCAGGTCGACCGCCAGCCGGTACGACACCGGAGGCCCCGGGACGCGTTCGACGACCTGCGCGGTGATGAGCGTGCGGGCGATGGTCAACGCGCGCCGGGCCATCGCGAGCTGTCGGGAGCGCGGCTCGTGGTTGTCGAACACGAGCGACCGGACGGCGCCGAAGGTGTCCCCTCCGCGTGCGATGACGGACAGCACCATCGCGTGCGTGATCCTCATGCGCGAGACCATCGGCTCCGGTTCGGCACCGATGAGCCGCTCGAACGAGGCCTGCCCCCACGAGACGAACCCGTCGGGGGCCTTCTTGCGCTTGATCTTGTTCTTCTTCTTCGGGTCGTCCCCGGCCTTGGCGACGGCGCGGGCGTTCTCGATGTCGTGCTCGGGGGCCTCGGCGATCACGTCACCCTCGGTGTCGTAGCCCGCGCGCCCGGCACGGCCGGCGATCTGGTGGAACTCACGGGCGGACAGCTGCCGCATCTTCGTGCCGTCGAACTTCGTCAGCCCGGTCAGCAGCACCGAGCGGATCGGGACGTTGATGCCGACGCCCAGGGTGTCCGTGCCGCAGATGACCGGCAGCAGTCCGCGCTGCGCCAGCTGTTCGACGAGTCGCCGGTACTTCGGCAGCATGCCCGCGTGGTGCACGCCGATGCCGGAGCGGATCAGGCGGGACAGGGTCTGCCCGAACCCGGAGCTGAAGCGGAAGCCCGCGATGGCCTCGGCGATCTCGTCCCGGCGCTCGCGCGAGGCCACCTTCGCCGACATCAGGGCCTGCGCACGTTCGAGTGCCGCGGCCTGGGCGAAGTGCACGATGTAGATCGGCGCCTTGCCCTCGTCCAGCAGCCGTTCGACGGTCTCCTGCACGGGCGTCGTCACGTACTCGTACTCGAGCGGCACGGGACGCGAGACCCCGGTCACGCGCGCCGTCGGTCGACCCGTGCGCCGAGACAGGTCGTCGGCGATCGTGGTGACGTCACCGAGCGTGGCGGACATCAGCAGGAACTGCGCACGCTCGAGCACCAGCAGCGGCACCTGCCACGCCCAGCCACGGTCGGCGTCGCCGTAGAAGTGGAACTCGTCCATGACGACCACGTCGACCTCGGCGTCCGGACCCTCGCGCAGCGCCAGGTTGGCCAGGATCTCGGCGGTGCAGCAGATGATCGGTGCGTCCCCGTTGACGCTCGAGTCACCGGTGACCATGCCGACGTTCTGCGCGCCGAACAGGTCGACGAGCTGGAAGAACTTCTCGGACACGAGCGCCTTGATCGGCGCGGTGTACCAGCTGCGCTTGCCCTCGGCCATCGCCGCGAAGTGCGCGCCGGCCGCCACGAGCGACTTGCCCGTGCCGGTCGGGGTGCTGAGCACGACGTTGGCCCCCGAGACCAGCTCGATGACCGCCTCGTCCTGCGCCGGGTACAGCGGCCGCCCGCCGGACTCCGCCCAGTCGGCGAACGCCTGGTACACGGCGTCCGGGTCGACGACACCGCCGGGCGCCGCCGGCATGGCGGCGACGAGTGGTGGCTGGGTGGTGACGTCGGTCATGCGACCATCCTCCCAGCAGGACGGGAGGCTCGTGGCGGGCCCCGCCACGACCCTCCCGTCCGCACCGTTGCGGACTGGAGGCGCTGCTCGATACGCGCGCATAGACTCGCGTCGTGCGCGAACTCGGCTTCCTCTCCTTCGTCCCGAACCACGGCGGGCCCGCTGGTGCCGCCGCCGCCCTCGAGGACGGCCTGCGGCTGTTCGAGACGGCAGAACGCCTGGGCTACGGCACCGGCTGGGTGCGCGGACGGCACTTCGAGCCGTTCCTGACCAGCCCGATGACCTTCTTCGCCGCCGCAGCGCAGCGCACCAGCACGATCGGCTTCGGCACCGCGGTCCTCGGCATGCGCTACGAGGACCCCGTCCGCCTGGCCGAGGACGCCAGCACGGTCGACCTGCTCAGCGGCGGCCGCGTGCAGCTCGGCATCAGCACGGGCATCGCCGGGTACGGCCCGATCCTCGACCCCGTGTTCGGCAGCGTCGAGCGGAGCTTCCGCGACGAGGCCGAGGCCCGTGCCGCCCGCCTGCTCGAGGTGCTCGACGGTGAGCCCCTCGGAACCTCGGGCAAGGGGTACGAGAGCATCCCGGCCGGTGCCGACCTGACGCTGCAGCCCCTCAGCCCCGACCTGCGCGGCCGGGTGTGGTGGGGCGGCGGCAGCATGGGCACCGCGGTGCGCACGGCCGAGAAGGGGCTGCTGCTGCACTGCTCGACCCTGAACACCGAGGACACCGGCGAGCCCTTCGCGGTGGCCCAGGCCGCACAGGTCGAGGCCTACCGCGAGCGCTTCGCCGCGCTGCAGGCCGCGGGCGAGCACGTCGGCCGGACGCCGAAGGTCGCGGTCGGCCGCATCGTGGTCCCCCTGCTCGACGAGCACGACCGACAGGTGCACGAGGAGTTCCTGACCGGGTACGCCTCGGGCATGGACGACGAGGGGCGGCCGCTGTCGGGGAACCCGCCGTTCCGGTTCAGCAAGGTCGTCGCGGGCGAACCGGCGGCGATCGTGGACGCGCTGCGGGCCGACCCCGCCGTCAGCGCGACGGACGAACTCGTGATCACCCTGCCGGCGAACGGGGACGCGGCCTCGCACGAGCGGATCCTGACCGTCATCGCCGAGGAGATCGCCCCGCACGTGCGCGACTGACGGCGCGATGGGGCATCCGGCGGAGGCCGACTCGGGATGGTGAGGTCCGGTGGCCTCACGCCGGATGACCATCTCGTCCCTGATCCGTCCGAGATGGTGCACTCATCGTTCCACTCTTCGCGTCGTTTGTCACCGCACAATCGACTGCTACTCAGCAAATCGGGATCATCGGACGCGGAACAACGATGCGCCCCCGCGAGAACGCGGGGGCGCATCTGACGCACCGGGACCACCGGGGCTCCGTCGGCCGGATCAGGAGGCCGTGTCGCTCGCTCGGCGATCCCATGGCGGTGCGCACGCCGACGGTAACCAGCCGCCTGACGCTGGAGACATGTTACCCACAGCACTCCGCCCAGCGCGGAAACCGGACGGACCTTCAGAACACGTCCACCGACGCGGTCCCTGCCTCGTCCGCGACGGAGGTCCCCACGTGCAGCCTGACCGCCCCCGGTTCGTAGACCCAGGCACCGTCCCAGTGCGCGAAGGCCCGCGCGGGCACCGTGACGGACACCTCGGCGGACTCCCCCGCGCCCAGGCGCACCGGGGCGAACCCGACGAGCCAGCGCACCGGACGGTCGACCGACGACGTCGCCCGCGAGGCGTAGACCTGCACGACCTGCTTGCCGGCCCGGTCCCCGGTGTTCGTGGCGACCGCGGTCACGACGACCTCGCCGCCCGCGCGCACCGACGGCGTCGCCGTGACGTCCTCGATCGTCCAGGTCGTGTAGCCGAGGCCGTGGCCGAACGGGTACGCGGGTGTGACGCCCGCGCGCAGCCATGCCCGGTAGCCGATGTGCACCCCCTCGTCGTAGGAGACCCTGCCGTCGACCGGGGTCACGTCGAGCACGGGGACGTCGGCCATCGCGACGGGCCAGGTCGTGGGCAGGCGCCCGCCGGGCTCGCGCGCGCCGGTCAGGACGTCGGCCAGGGCGTTGCCGTACTCCTGCCCGCCGAACCAGGTCAGCAGCACCGCGGCCACGTCGTCGCGCCAGGGCATCTCGACCGGGGACCCGGCGTTGACGACCACGACGGTGCGCGGGTTCGCGGCGACGACCGCCGCGACGAGCTCGTCCTGGTGCCCGGGCAGGGCGAGCGAGGTCCGGTCGTAGCCCTCGGACTCGACCTTCGAGTTCGTGCCGACGACGACGACGGCGACGTCGGCGGCCCGTGCGGCGGCCACGGCGGCGTCGACCAGCACGGCGGGGTCGTCGTCCGAGGGCTCGGTGCCGAACTGGTAGGCCAGCACCCCGCCGAGCGTCTCGTCCTGCACCACGTCGTGCTCGATGCGGATCGCCACCGGCTGGCCCTCGGTCACCCGGACGGGCACCGAGCGCGCCGGCGGGTTCAGGAACGCAGCACCGAGCTGGTCGCCCTCGTACGGCACGTCCTCGTCGAGCACGAGTTCGTCGTCGACCCACATCCGCGAGCGTCCGGCGGCGCCGATGCCGATCCGGACGGTCCCGGTGGACTGCGCGGTGTACGTGGTCGTGATGTCGAGCCGGTCCGCCTCGCGCGTCGGGGCGTCGCCGCCGAACCAGAACAGCGCGGTCGCCTGCCGGTCCTCGACGTACAGCTCCTGTCCGTCGCGGACGAACGCCACGCGGGCGCCGGGCTCCCCCGTGCCCGGGTTGGTGATCGTCGACAGCGGGAACTCGGCGATGCCCTCCTGCACGACGGCACCGATGGCGTACTCGACGGTCGCCGCCGGGTACGCCGCGCGGATGCCGTCGAGGGGCGAGACCACCGAGGACGGCACGACCGTCGCCGATCCCCCGCCCTGGGTGCGCGCCTGGTCGGCGTTGTGCCCGATGACCGCGATGCGGGTCGGGGCAGCGGCGTCGTCCGGGCCGGCGAGCGGCAGGAGGCCGGTGTTGCGGACGAGGACGGTGCCCTCGGCCTCGGCCTCGCGGACGAACGCGATGCCGTCCTCGACGTTCCCCGGGGTGGCGGCCACCGCGTCGAACCCCTCGAGTGCTCCCACCCGGGCGGCCAGGGTCAGGATGCGGTGCACCTTGCGGTCGACGGCTGCCATCGGCACGTCCCCGGACCGCACGGCCTCCAGCAGCGGCCCCTCGCTCCACCACGGGTTCGGTCCGGGCATGGCGACGTCCTGCGACGCCTTGGCCGCAGCCACCGAGCGCACCCCGGTCCAGTCGGACACGACGATGCCGTCGAAGCCCCACTCCGAGTTGAGCGGCGTCTCGAGCAGGTCGTTCTCGGACGCGGTCACGCCGTTGATGCCGTTGTACGAGGACATGAGCGCCCAGGCGTGTGCCTCGGTGACGGCCTTCTCGAACGCCAGCAGGTACAGCTCGCGGAGCGCCCGGTCGGACACCTCGGTCGACGCGGTGAAGCGGTCGGTCTCGTAGTCGTTCGCGACGTAGTGCTTGGGCGTCGCCGCGACGCCGTTCTCCTGCACGCCCGCCACGTAGGACGCGGCGAGGTCGCCGGTGAGCACCGGGTCCTCGCTGAACGCCTCGAAGTGCCGGCCGCCCAGCGGGGACCGGTGCAGGTTGATCGTCGGGCCGAGCACGACGTCGACGCCCTTGCGGCGGGCCTCGACGGCAGCGGCCGCTCCGTAGCGCTTCGCGATCGCGCGGTCCCAGCTCGCCGACAGTGCCGTTGCCGAGGGCAGGTTGAGGGACGGGTCACGCTCGTCCCAGACCTCCCCGCGCACGCCGGACGGACCGTCGGACATGAGCATCGGCCGCAGCCCGATCTCGTCGACCGGCCAGGTCGTCCAGAAGTCGCGGCCGGTGAGCAGCTGCACCTTCTGCTCGGTGCTCAGGCGCCCGACGAGCGCGTCGATGCGCTCGTCCAGGGGCTCCGGAGCGGAGGCGGAGCCCAGGTTCTCGACGGTCGTCACGGTGATCGGTCCTCTCGTTCCAGCGGGTGGGTCACGCCGTGGGACCAGTGCTCCCGGACCGTCGACGGCGACTCCGCTGAGGCTAGCAGCAAAACCGTACCAGGCTCGGTTTTCACGGCGGAGTCCTGGCGGTACAGTCCTGCCATGACACGACGGGGTTCGTACGCCAAGGGCATCGCCAAGCGGGAGGAGATCCTCACCGTGGCGCTCGAACTCGTCGCACGCCAGGGCTTCCGTCGGACCAGCATCAAGGACATCTCCGACGCGGTGGGCCTGACGCAGGCGGGTCTGCTGCACTACTTCGACTCGAAGGACGACCTCTGGGTCGAGATACTCCGGCGGCGCGACGAGATCGACAACGCGGCCGAGTGGCACGCGAACGACCCCGGCGAGCTGCTGTCGGCGATCGTCCGGCACAACGCCGAGGTCCCCGGGCTGGTGCAGATGTTCGTCAACCTGTCGGCAGCGGCAGCCACCGACCCGGAGCACCCCGCGCACGCCTACTTCCGCGAGCGCTACGCGAACTCCCGCCGCACCATGGCGGCCGACTTCCGCGCGATGCAGCAGGACGGACGGCTCCGCTCGGACATCGACCCGGAGCAGCTGACGAGTGTGCTGCTCGCCGTCTCCGACGGCATGCAGATCCAGTGGCTCTTCGACCCGTCGCGCGACATGGCGACCCACGTCGAGCTGGTCACGCGCCTGGCCGTCGCACAGGTCGCCGCGGCGACGTCCTAGCGCGTCGCGCCGTCAGCCCGTCCCACCGCTCGGGAGGCCCGGTGCGGTCCCGGCGAGCCAGGTACCGCCAGTGCCTGGTCGCGCCCAGGGCCCGCACGGCAGGATGGGACCGGCCAACAGGCACGGGCGAGAGCCCGACTCGACGATGAGCGGAGACGCGATGACACGCGTAGTGGTGACCGGCGGCAGTGGCAAGCTCGGACGAGCGGTGGTGCGCGACCTCGACGAGCACGGGTACGACGTGGTCCTGCTCGACCGCGTGCCGTTCCCCGACAAGCCGGAGCGGGTGCAGTTCGTCCGCATCGACCTGACGGACTACGGGCAGGTGCTCAACGCACTGCTCGGGGTCGACGACCGGTACGACTCGGTCGACGCCGTCGTGCACCTCGCCGCGGTGCCGGCGCCGGGTCAGGTGCCCGACGTCGCGCTCATCACGAACAACGTGACGGCGTCGATCAACGTCTTCCACGCTGCCCGGGCGGCGAAGATCACGAACGTGGTCTGGGCCTCGAGCGAGACGCTGCTCGGCATCCCGATGGGCGAGCACCACCCGCCCTACCTGCCCGTCGACGAGGACTTCCCGGTCCGGCCGCAGTCCTCGTACTCCCTCGGCAAGGCCGTGGAAGAGGAGATGGCCCGCCACTTCACCCGCTGGGACCCGACGCTCAAGATGATCGGGCTGCGGTTCTCGAACGTCATGGACGAGACCGACTACCCGTCGTACCCGTGGGACGCCACCCCCGAGGCCAAGACCTTCAACCTGTGGTCCTACATCGACAGCCGCGACGGCGCCCAGGCCGTGCGCAAGGCCCTCGAGAGCGAGCTCACCGGCTTCGAGGCCTTCGTGATCGCCAGCCCCGACACCGTGATGGACACCCCGACGATCGAACTCGTCGAGCGCTTCGTCCCGGACATCGAACGCCGCAGCGACATCGACGGCGTCAGTTCGCTGCTGTCGAGCGACAAGGCCCGCGAGCTCCTCGGCTACGACCCGCAGCACTCCTGGCGCGACCACCGCTCGTGATCAGCGGGACGGGCTGCTGACGTCGGCGCGAGTCGGGTTCACGCGGGCAGCAGCAGCCCGTCGAGCACCAGGTCGCGGGCGGCGGGCAGCAGGTCCGCCGCCAGCGCCTGCTCGTCGAGCCCGGTGATCTGCGCCAGTGCGCCGACGATGGCCGCGACGGACAGCTCGCCGTCGCACGCACCCACGAACGCCGCGAGCGCGGTGTCGGCGTCGACCCGACGACCGAAGCCACCGCCCTGCACCAGGGTCATGACCGTCGGGTCGTCGTTGCCCGGCCAGTAGTAGCGTTCCTCGGTCACGTCGCCCGCGACCCGAAGGTGTGCGGCCGCGAGTGCCGCGTCGTCGTGCGCGGCGAGCCAGGCCGCCGCGTCGAGGACCCGGGCGACCGTCGCGCCGAGCCCCGCGGGGTTGGAGCCGAGCGTCTCGGGGACGCGCTCGAAGCGGCGGAGCTGCACCGTGCCTCCCGTCGGGACCTTCCGGACCACGACGTAGCCGAAGCCGACCCCGGTGACCCTGCGCGCCTGGAAGTCGTCGAGCCAGGCCGCCACCAGGCGGTCGAACTCCGGGGTGCCGGGCTTCGTGCCGCCGTCGCGGATCCAGGTCTCGGCGTACGTCGCCGGGTCCTGGCGCTCCCGCTCGACGACCCAGGCGTCGAGGTCGGTGCCCGCGAACCAGGCGCGGACGCGGTCGAGCCCGTCGACGCCCCAGTGGTACTCCCAGTTGCCGAGGAGCTGCGCGGTGCCACCCGGTGTCAGGTGGTCCGCGAGCCCGGTGAGCACGGTCTCGACGAGCGCGTCGCCGACCATCCCGCCGTCGCGGTACTCGTAGGACGGCACGCCCTCGGTGCGGGGCGTGATGACGAACGGCGGGTTCGACACGATCCGGTCGAAGCGCTCGCCCGCCACGGGCTCGAACAGCGAGCCCAGGCGGAAGTCGATGCCGTCGATGCCGTTCAGCTGGGCGTTGAAGCGCGCGATGTCGAGGGCACGGCGGGAGATGTCCGTCGCGACGACCTCGTCCGCGAAGCGTCGGGCGTGCATCGCCTGGATGCCGCAGCCGGTGCCGAGGTCGAGCACCCGGTGGACGGGCACGGGGACCTGCAGACCGCTCAGCGTGGTGGTGGCGCCGCCGATGCCGAGCACGTGCTCTTCGTCGAGGGCTGCGCCGAGGGCGAGCTCCCCGAGGTCCGACATGATCCACCAGCTGCCGGCACCCGCGTCGTCGACGAAGGCGTACGGGCGCAGGTCGACCGTCGGCACCACGTTCGGTTCGGTCAGGTGGGCGATCCGCTCCGGGTCGCTCTGGTCGACCAACGCCTCGGGACGGACCAGCGCGGGCTCCAGCCGGAGGAGTCCGGCACCCACGAGCGCGTCGACGCCGACGGTCGGCAGGGCACGGTCCGCGTGGCTCCGGGGCACGCGCACGCCGAGCACGAAGAGCTCGGCGAGCGTGTACCGCGGCAGGAGCGCCTCGGTCAGCCGCTCGCGCGCGCCGCGGACGGCGGCGATCCGGTTGCCGCGGTGCAGGGCCGCGGCCGCGTCGGCACCCCAGAGCGCGTCGACGCCCTCGACGGTGAACCCGGCGGCGGTCAGGTCGGCGCGCAGGGCATCGGTCATGGCGACGTCGGCGACGACGTCGGGCAGCACGTGGCTCATGCGCCGAGGTCCTCGCGCAGCAGTGCTGCGGGCACCTGCCACGCGAACACCAGGTCCAGCAGACCCGGGAAGCGCTGCTCGACCTCGTCGGCGCGGACCCGGCTGACGCGGGTGAGTCCCTCGAGGTGCTGTTCGAGGAGCCCGGCCTCACGCAGCACGCGGAAGTGGTGGGTCAGCGTGGACTTCGGGCGGTCGATCCCGACCCACCCGCACGAGCGCTCGCCACCGGCGGCGTCGACCAGGTACCGGTGCAGGATCGCCAGACGGATCGGGTCGGACAGGGCGTCCATCACGACCGGGAGGTCCATCTCGGCCGCCGTCGGCTGCGGGAGACGTTCCGGTGCGGCCAGCTCCACGGGTTCGGGCATGCACGGGACGCTACCACCGTTCACCTCACAGTACGACTTGCGTCGTACAGGGCGGGTGCGGTACCAATGCGGTACCGGTGCCGTACGACTCCCGTCGTACACAGCCACTCACGGAAGGTGCGCTCATGCAGTCAGCCCGCTCGGTCGCCGGCTTCTGGATCATCGCGGCGATGCTCTTCGTGGCACTCGCGTCCTCGGCTGTCCCGTCGCCGATCTACCCCGTCTACGCGGCGGAGTGGCACCTGACGCCGCTCATGTTGACCGGCGTCTTCGCGATCTACGTCGCCGGGCTGCTGGGGAGCCTGCTCGTCGCCGGGCGGCTGTCCGACCACGTCGGCCGCAAGCCCGTGCTCGTCGTGGGCGGCCTCGCCCTCACCCTGTCGCTCGGACTGTTCTCCGGCGCCGACGGCCTCGGCGCACTCATCGTCGACCGCATCCTGCAGGGCGTCTCGGTGGGTCTGCTCATCGGTGCCCTCGGGGCCGCGCTCATCGACAACTCCCTGCAGCGGCACCCGACGCTGGCCGGCGTGCTCAACGGCGCCGTCCCGCCGTTCGCGCTGGCCGCCGGCGCGATGTCGAGCGGCGCCCTGGTCGAGTGGGGCCCCGCTCCCGAGCAGTTTGTCTACGTCCTGTTCGGGGCGCTGCTGCTCCTCATGGTGCTCGCGCTGTTCATCGTCCCCGAACAGGTGCAGCGCCGCCCGGGCGCCCTGCGCTCCCTCCGCCCGACCATCTCCGTGCCGCGGTCGTCCCGTGCGCTGTTCCGTGGCGTCGCCGGGGCACTCATCGCGAGCTGGGCGCTCGGCGGCCTGTTCCTGTCGCTCGTCCCCTCGGCGCTCGGGCAGGTGTTCGGCATCGAGAACCACTTCGCCGCCGGTGCGCTCATCGCGGTCGTCACGGGCATCGGCGCGCTGACGGGGCTCGCGATCCAACGGGTCGACGCTCGCATCGGCGTGCTCATCGGCCTGGTCGCCCTGATCCTGGGTCCGATCGTCACCGTGGCGTTCGTGTTCGCGCACTCGCTGCCCGGGCTGGTCGTCGGCAGCGCCGTCGCGGGGGTCGGGTTCGGCGCCGGGTTCCAGGCGCCGCTGCGGATGCTGCTCGCCACCGCGGCACCCACGCACCGTGCGGGGCTGCTCTCCACGATCTACGTCGTCAGCTACCTGGCGTTCGGGGTCCCGGCCGTGATCGGCGGGCTGCTCGAGCCGGCCGTGGGCCTCGTGCCCGTGATCGCCGGGTACGGGGCGTTCATCGTGCTGGCCGCGGCGGTGGCCCTCGTGCTGCAGCTCGTGTCGCGCTCGTCCGCCAGCGTCGAGCAGCAGGCGTCCGAGGTCCTCGAGCGCACCGCGACCGGGTCGATCCGCACGGCTGAGTAGCCGCCGCTGACGCCCCGTGGTCTCCCCTCGGCGCACGGTGCTCGCGCGCCGCCAACCTCGCACCGTGCTCGGCACGCGATGCGCACCGTGCGAGGTTCGCGCGCCGTGCGAGGTTGACCGCCCCGTGCCCGGCAACAACCCTGCACCGAGCAAGGAGCGCCGCACCCGCCACCAGCCTCGCACCGTGCTCCCCCGCCCGAAGCAACGTACGAGGTCTGCGCACCGTGCGAGGTCCACGCCCCGTGCGAGCTTGAAGGCCCCGTGCCCGGCAACAACCCCGCACCGAGCAACCAACGCCGCACCGGCCACCAACCTCGCACCGTGCCGACTCGGGCGACCCTGCCGCCCCGACCGCCGCGCGACCCGCCTAGTGCGTCGGCCGCGGCGGGCGCCGCATGCTGCGACCGGCCTCGGCGTGCGCGGAGTCGACGTCCGCCTTGCCCCGGTCGGCCGCGCGACGCAGCCACGCAGGCCCGTGCGACTTCGCCCAGTCCCAGAAACGGTGCAGTTGGGCGCGGAGCCACGTGATGATCCGGTGGAAGAAGTGGAACTCGCTCGCCAGGATCGTCAGGCCGATGAACACGACCAGCCACCCGGGGCCGGGCAGCGGAACGAGGATGAGTCCGATCACGACGACGAGCCCGCCGACGATGCCGATCAACACCTTCCAGAACAGGTGCACGTGCGGCCGCGCGTGGATCCAGGCGCGCATGTCGTGGAACCACTGGAAGCGGTGCCGACGCACGCCGTCCACTGCACCCGCAGTGCGGTCGTCCTGCTCGCCGTCCATGCTCGAACGCTAGGGCCCGCGGCTGGGAATCCGCGGCGCAGCAGGTGCCGATCGGCCGGGTGAGCAGAACCGGTCAGCGACGTCCGGACGGGAGGCCCGTCAAGCGTGCGCGACGCACGTCGCGGCCCACGGGACGGCCGCCAGCCGGGCCTCCGGGATCGGTTCGCCGCCGACGACGCACATCCCGTAGGTGCCCTCGTCGAGCCGCGCGAGCGCGGCGTCGACCTGCTCCACGCGACGACGCGCATCGTCCCGGACCGCCCCGAGCGAGCCCCGCTCCCACGCCAGCGTCGCCCCCTCGGGGTCGTGCTCGTCGTCCGTGTTCGCCCCGTCGCGGGCGTCACTGACGTCGCGCATGCTCCGCTCGACGTCCGCGAGCAGCTTCACGGACCGGCTGCGTTCGTCGAGCAGTGCCGCACGGGGGTCGTCCATGGCGACGACCGTAGTCCGACGGAATGGACGCCTGCTCGGATGCGTTCGCATCGACATGACCAAGATCGGGTTCCTGTCGTTCGGACACTGGCGCGACGTGCCGGGGTCCCGTGTCCGCAGCGGCCGCGAGGCACTGCTGCAGGGCATCGACCTCGCCGTCGCCGCCGAGGAAGCGGGCGTCGACGGCGCCTACTTCCGCGTGCACCACTTCGCGCAGCAGCAGGCGGCACCCTTCCCGCTCCTGTCGGCGATCGCGGCGAAGACGAGCCGGATCGAGATCGGGACCGGCGTGATCGACATGCGCTACGAGAACCCGCTCTACATGGCCGAGGAGGCCGCCGCCACCGACCTCATCTCGGGCGGCAGGCTGCAGCTCGGCGTGAGCCGGGGGTCACCCGAGACCGCCCAGGCCGGCTACCAGTCCTTCGGGTACGTCCCCGAGCAGTCCGACCCGAACGGCGCCGACCTGGCTCGGTCGCACACCAACGTCTTCCGTCGCGCGATCGCCGGGGAACCCATGGCGGCCGCGAACCCGCAGATGACCGGCGCCGAGGGATCGCTGCCGATCCTGCCGCTCTCCGACGGCCTCGGCGACCGCATCTGGTGGGGCGCCGGCACCCGCGCCACCGCGGAGTGGACCGCCGAGCAGGGCATGAACCTGATGTCGTCGACGCTCCTGACCGAGGACACCGGAGTGCCGTTCGACCAGCTGCAGGCGGAGCAGATCGAGCGCTTCCGCCGCGTCTGGGCCGAGTCTGGCTGGGAGCGCACGCCGCGTGTCAGTGTGAGCCGCAGCATCATCCCGATCACGGACGACGAGTCGCGGCACTACTTCGGTGTCCGGGCGCAGGTCGAGGGTTCCGACCAGGTCGGGTACCTCGACGGCGGGCTGGCACGGTTCGGCCGCTCGTACATCGGTGAGCCGGAGGAGCTCGTGGCTGAGCTCGCCGCCGATGCCGCGGTCCGCGCTGCCGACACCGTGCTCGTCACCGTGCCGAACCAGCTCGGCGTGGACTTCAACGCCCGGATGCTCGCGGCGGTCGCGAGTGTGATGCGCGAGGTGGACGCAGCGCCTGCCCTGGCCTGACGTCCCCCTTCCTGCCGACACCCGGGTTGGGACTGGGGTGGGTGGCTCGCTCCCCGTAGCGTCGGGGCGCACCGTCCCCTCGTCCTCAGGAGCGCTCCGTGACACTGCCGGCCGCCGGGTGGTTCCCGGACCCCCGGGACGCATCGCGTCTCCGCTGGTGGGACGGGCGCGCCTGGGGTGACGGCACGCGGCCCCTCCCGGCGCGACATCCCGTCGCGGCACCGGTCGTGGCCACGCCGACGGGACCGTCGTTCTCGGTGATGACCCCGCCGACTGAGCGGCACACCTGGGCCTACGGCGCCGCGACCTCCCGCCGGCTCTGCGCGTTCGCGGTCTCTGCCGCGGTCCTCGCGATCGCGTCCCTCGTGCTCAACCCGTGGGGAGCGTTCAGCGTCCTCGCCGTCCTCGCCGGGGCGGTCGGCATCGTCCGCCCGGGCGCGACGGGACGCTGGCGGGTCCTGGCGCGGAGCGTCGCGGCGTCCGCGATCGTGGTCGCCCTCGGCACGGGCCTCGTCGCCCTGAGCGCCGCCACCGCGCTGTTCTGACCAACGCCAGCCCGGCGCTACCGCCGCGCCCGCGGGTGTGACGTCTGGTACACGTCCCGCAGCATGTCCGCCGTCACCATCGTGTAGATCTGCGTGGTCGCGACGCTCGCGTGGCCGAGCAGCTCCTGCACGACCCGCACGTCCGCGCCGCCCTCGAGCAGGTGCGTCGCGAACGAGTGCCGGAACGTGTGCGGCGACACGTGGTCGGTCAGGTCAGCCCGCGACGCCGCCGCCTGGATCACGAGCCACGCACTCTGCCGCGACAACCGAGCACCCCGTGCCCCGAGGAACAGCGCCGGCGTCGACGGACCCCGCACCGCGAACACCGGTCGCGCCCGCACCAGGTACGCGTCGACCGCGGCCTGCGCGTAGCTGCCGAGCGGCACGATCCGCTGCTTGTTGCCCTTGCCCGTGACCCGCACGACCGACACGTCGGTGTCGAGGTCGGCGGACTCGTCCTCCACGGACAGCGTCGTCACGTCGTCCACCGACAGCCCGACGGCCTCGGAGATGCGCGCACCGGTGGCGTAGAGCAGCTCGAGCAGTGCCCGGTCCCGCAGCTGCACGGGGTCGTCGCCCTCGACCGCGCCGAGCAGCCGCTCCATGTCGTGCACCGAGATCGCCTTGGGCAGCCGCATCGGTGCCTTCGGCGGGCGGACGGAAGCACCCGGGTCCAGCGGCAGCCAGCCCTCACTCGCGGCGAACGTGGCGAAGGACCGCACGGAGCTGAGCATCCGTGCGACGGACCGCGGCGCGAGCGGCCCCTGGGGCCGAGTCGCCAGGTACGAGACGAACCCGGCCAGGTCCGCGCGTGCGAGTCGCCCGACGTCGGCCACCACCGCTGCCCCGCCGGCACGGTCGGCACCCGCGGAGTCGACGACCGGCTGCGTGGCGATCCACTCCCCGAACGCGGACAGGTCGCGCCGGTAGGCCGCCAGGGTGTGCTGCGACAGCCCCCGCTCGATGGCGACGTGCCGCAGGTAGGTCTCCGTGGCACGGTCGAGCGGGATCACCTCAGCAGGCTAGCCGCGTTCGATCGCGTCCACGGCGAGCGCTGCCACGATGAGCGCGGAGTTCTGCAACCGACCGTCGAGGACACCGGCGACGACCTCGGAGCGGGGCACCCACCGGGCGACGATGTCGGCCTCCTCTGCCTCGCGCTCGAAGGCCGTCGGGGTCGCCCGGACGTCCCGCGCGCGGTAGATCTGGATGAACTCGTTGCTGCCACCCGACGAGGTGTTGTACCGCACCAGCGGCTCCCACGTGTCCGCCTCGATGTCGGCCTCTTCCGCCAGCTCGCGCTTGGCGGCGGTCAGGTGGTCCTCGCCCGCCATGTCGAGCAGTCCCGCCGGCAGCTCCCAGTCCCGCAGGTGCACCGGGTGCCGGTACTGCTGGATGACGAGCACGCGCCCCTCGGCGTCCTCGGCCCAGACCGCGACGGCGCCGGTGTGGTCGACGTACTCCCGCACCATGCTGCCGCCGCCGTAAGCGACGGTGTCCCGGCGGATGTCCCACACGGCGCCCTCGTACACGAGCGCCGATTCGGTCACGGCGGAGGAGGCGGGTTCGTCAGCGATGGGTGCGTCGGTCACGACCCCATCCAACCAGTGCCTTCTGTCCCACAACACACGCGATGGGAAGTCGGATCGCGCACGGCCGGTGGGACCTTCCGACCCACCACGCGCGATTCGACCTCCTGCGCGCGGTGGGCGCGACCACAGACGGACAGGAGGCTCCCCACCGGTCCGGTGGGGAGCCTCCCGTCCGTCACGTGGTGACGTCGACTACGCGACCTCCACCGACTCCGTCTCCGGGTCGAAGAGACGGGACGACTCGTTGCGCACGATCGCAGCACCGACCAGTCCGGCGAACAGCGGGTGCGCGTTGTTCGGCCGCGAGCGCAGCTCGGGGTGCGCCTGCGTGCCGATGTAGAACGGGTGCTCGGCGCGGTCGAGCTCGACGTACTCCACCAGGGAACCGTCGGGCGACGTGCCCGAGAACACCAGGCCGGCGTCCGCGATCTGCTGGCGGTACCGGTTGTTGACCTCGTAGCGGTGACGGTGCCGCTCCGACGCCTCCGGTGCGCCGTACAGGTCGGCGGCCAGCGAGCCCTCGGTGAAGTGCGCCGGGTAGAGCCCCAGTCGCATCGTGCCGCCCAGGTCGCCGCCGGCGATGATGTCCACCTGCTCGGCCATGGTCGCGACCACCGGGGTCGGGGTCTGCGGGTCGAACTCGGAGCTCGACGCGTCGACCAGACCGGCCTCGTGGCGGGCGTACTCGATGACCATGCACTGCAGGCCGAGGCACAGTCCCAGCGTGGGGATGTGGTTCTCGCGCGCGAACTTGAGCGCCCCGAGCTTGCCCTCGATCCCGCGCACGCCGAACCCGCCGGGGACGCAGATGCCGTCGACGTCGCCCAGCTGCTTGGCGGCGCCCTCGGGGGTGGTGCAGTCGTCGGAGACAACCCATTTCAGCGTGACCTTCGCGTTGTGGGCGAACCCGCCGGCGCGCAGTGCCTCGGTCACGGACAGGTAGGCGTCGGGCAGGTCGATGTACTTGCCGACCAGCGCGATCGTGACGTCCTTCTTGGGCTCGTGCACGGCCTGCAGGACGGGGTTCCACGAGGTCCAGTCGACCGGACCCGCGTCGAGGTGCAGCGCGTCCACGATGACCTGGTCGAGGCCCTGGCTGTTGAGCAGCGTCGGCAGGTCGTAGATCGACGGGACGTCGACGGCGTTGACCACGGCGTCCTCGTCGACGTCGCACATCAGCGCGATCTTGCGCTTGTTCGACTCCGACACCGGGCGGTCACTGCGGAGCACCAGGGCGTCGGGCTGGATGCCGATCGAGCGGAGCGCGGCGACCGAGTGCTGCGTCGGCTTGGTCTTCTGCTCACCCGAGGCGTTCATGAACGGCACGAGCGAAACGTGCACGAAGAAGACGTTGCTCCGGCCGAGCTCGTGACGGACCTGCCGCGCGGACTCGATGAAGGGCTGGGACTCGATGTCGCCGACCGTGCCACCGACCTCGGTGATGATGACGTCGGGCTGCGGGTCGTTCTCGGCCTGCTCGCGCATCCGGCGCTTGATCTCGTCGGTGATGTGCGGGATGACCTGCACGGTGTCGCCGAGGTACTCGCCGCGGCGCTCCTTGGCGATGACCGTCGAGTAGACCTGCCCGGTCGTGACGTTGGCCGCCTGCGACAGGTTGATGTCGAGGAAACGCTCGTAGTGCCCGATGTCCAGGTCGGTCTCGGCGCCGTCGTCGGTCACGAAGACCTCACCGTGCTGGAACGGGTTCATCGTGCCCGGGTCCACGTTGAGGTACGGGTCGAGCTTCTGCATGACGACCCGCAGACCGCGAGCCGTGAGGAGGTTGCCGAGGCTGGCTGCCGTCAGGCCCTTGCCGAGCGACGAGACGACCCCGCCGGTCACGAAGATCTGCTTCGTCACCTTCGGGGTGGTGTTCTGCGTGTTTGCCTGGGTACCGCTGGAAGAGTCCGCCACGGGATTCCATCGTACGTCAGAACTGCCGGGAGGCGCGACCCACCTCCCCCGCGCGCGTGTCCGCCCGGCGGGTGGTCGGGCGTCGGGCGCCGCTCGCGGCCGTCAGGCAGCTCAGGCGCTGCTCATGGCCGTCAGGCGGCTCAGGCGCTGCTCATGGCCGTCAGGCGGCTCANNGTGCCGGTCAGGCGGACTGCGCCGCGACGGCGAGGAGCTCGCGCGCGTGTTCCATGCCGCTCGCGCTGTCACCCAGGCCGGA
The DNA here is from genome assembly GCF_001424385.1 of Curtobacterium sp. Leaf183. Lineage (GTDB taxonomy): Bacteria > Actinomycetota > Actinomycetes > Actinomycetales > Microbacteriaceae > Curtobacterium. The sequence goes on from NZ_LMPO01000001.1 coordinate 692,757, forward strand.
GAGCAGCCGAGCCATCTCCTGCAACCGGTCGTCGCCCTCGAGGCGCCGCACGCTCGACGAGGTCACGGCACCACTGGCGTCCTTCACGACGTTGAGGTGGTTCGTCGCGAACGCCGCGACCTGCGCCAGGTGTGTGACGACGATGACCTGGGTGCGCTCGGCGAGCTTCGCCAGCCGTCGTCCGATCTCGATCGCCGCCGCACCGCCGACGCCCGCGTCGACCTCGTCGAACACGAACGTGGGGACCGTCGTGCTGCCGGCCATCACCACCTCGATCGCGAGCATCACCCGCGAGAGCTCACCGCCGGAGGCACCCTTGCTGATCGAGCGGGGGTCGGTGCCCGAGTGCGGCTGCAGCAGGATGGCGACCTGGTCGCGGCCGTGCCGGCGGTACTCGCCCGCGTCGGTGACCTCGACCACCAGGGTCGCACCGGCCATCGCGAGCGTCCGCAACTCGGCGGTGACGCGCTTCGCCAGGTCGTTCGCCGCCTTGGTCCGCGCTGCGGTCAAGGTCGTGCCCGCTGCCTCGAGCGTCGCCTCGTCCTGCTCGACGGCCTGCTGCAGGGCGACGATGCGGTCGTCGTCGCCGTCGAGCTCGAGCAGCCGGTCGCTGGCGCGCTGTCCGTAGGCGATGACGTCGTCGACCGTCCCGCCGTACTTGCGGATCAGCGAGGACAGCTCGGCGCGACGTTCGTTGATGCGCTCGAGGTCGTGTCCGGCCTCGGGTTCGAGGGAGCCGAGGTAGCTCGACAGGCTGGCCGAGGCCTCGCTCGCCTGGATGCCGAGCTCGGTCAGCTGCTCGAGCACGGGCTGCAGGGTGCTGTCGGCGCCGGTGACCCGCTCGATGGCCCGTCGTGCGGCCTCGACGAGACCGATGACGTCGGTGGCCCCGTCGAGCGACTCGGACGAGATCGCCTCGTGCGCCAGCCCTGCGGACAACCGGAGCTCCTCGAGGTTCCCGAGACGCTCGGCGCGTTCGGCGAGCTCGTCGTCTTCGCCCGGCTGGGGCGCAGCGGCCTCGATCTCGTCGGAGGCGTCGCGCAACCGGGCGGCCTCGGCGAGCCGTTCTTCGCGGTCGCGGGTCAGCGTCTCGAGGTCGGCCGCGTGCTGCTGCCAGGCGTCGTACGCGGTGACGTACGCCGCGAGGGCCTTCTCGACGGCGGCCCCGCCGAAGCCGTCGAGCGCCGCGCGCTGCGCCGTCGACGAGGTCAGGCGGATCTGGTCGGACTGCCCGTGGACGGTGACGAGCTGGTCGGCGAGCTCGCCGAGCACCGCGACCGGCGCAGTCCGGCCACCGACCGTGGCGCGGCTGCGGCCCTCCGCCGACACCGTGCGGGTCAGGATGAGCTCGCCGTCCTCGACCGATCCACCGGCGTCCTCGACCCGTTCGGCGACTGCCGCGTGGTCGGGCACGTCCCAGCGACCCTCGACGACGGCACTCGACGCACCGCGGCGCACCGAGCCCGCGTCGGCCCGCGCACCGAGGAGCAGCCCCAGCGCGGTCACGATCATGGTCTTGCCGGCGCCGGTCTCGCCCGTGACGACGGTGAACCCGGGGCCGAGCTCGAGCGTGGCGTCGCCGATGACACCGAGGTCGGAGATGCGGATCTCCTCGATCACAGGGCGCCGTCCTCGTCGTCGTGCTGTGGACCACGCCACCCCGAGACGGGCAGCTGGAACTTGGCGACGAGCCGGTCGGTGAACGGCGCGTCCTTGAGCCGCGCGACCCGGACCGGTTCCGGCGACCGCCGGACCTCGACGCGAGCGCCCGGGGGCAGGTCGTGCGTGCGTCGACCGTCGCACCACAGCACGCCGACACCACTGGTGCGCCGGAGCACCTCGACCGCCAGCACACGGTCGGGACCGACGACGATCGGCCGCGAGAACAGGGCGTGGGCGCTGAGCGGCACCATGAGGATCGCGTCGACGTCCGGCCACACGATGGGCCCGCCGCCGGAGAACGAGTAGGCGGTCGAGCCGGTCGGGGTCGCCACGACGACGCCGTCGCAGCCGAACGACGACAGCGGACGGCCGTCGACCTCGGTGACGACCTCGAGCATGCGCTCCCGTGAGGCCTTCTCGATCGTGGCCTCGTTGAGCGCCCACGACGAGTAGACCGTCTCGTGCCCGACCACGACGTCGACCTGCAGGGCGACGCGCTCCTCGACGTTGTACTCGCCGGCCAGGGCGCGCTGGACGGTCTCAGCCAGGCCGTCGCGCTCGCTCTCGGCCAGGAACCCGACGTGGCCGAGGTTGACACCGATCAGCGGCGCGCGGGTCCCGCGCACGAGTTCGGCCGCGCGGAGGATCGTGCCGTCACCGCCGAGGACGATGACGATCTCGAGGTCGTCCGCCTGCACGTCCACCCCGAGGATGTCGACCTTGCCGACCGAGGCCTCGGCACGACGGATGTCGGCGTACTCGTCGAAGGGCATGACCGGCGTCAAGTCCGCGGCGTTCAGCAGGTCGCAGACCTCGACCGCAGCGTCGATCGAGTCACGTCGGCCCGTGTGCGAGACGAGCAGGATGTGCCGTTCGTCGCTCATGGGGCTCCTTCTGCCAGTTCGGTCGCGCGGGTGATCCATTCTGTCGGGTTCGACCCTGCGCCACGCTGGAGACGCGCGAGGTACTCGTGGTTGCCGTGGGTCCCGATGATCGGTGAGGCGATGAGACCAGCCGTCCCGAAGCCGAGGTCCCACGCCGCCCAGAGCACGTTCATGAGCGCGTCGTTCCGCAGGTCGGCATCGTGGACGATGCCCTCGCGCACACCGGTGCGGCCGACCTCGAACTGCGGCTTCACGAGCAGCACGTACTCGTCGGCGGGCACGGCCTCGGCCAGGGCGGGCAGCACGATCCGCAGGCTGATGAACGACAGGTCCCCGACGACGAGCGTGGTGTCGGCGGCAGCGGGGTCGAGCGCCAGGTAGTCCTCGGCCGTCAGGTTCCGCGCGTTGACACCCTCGACCACGGCGACGCGGTCGTCCATCGCCACGACCGGGTCGAGCTGGCCGTGGCCGACGTCCAGCGCCACCACCCGTTGGGCCCCGCGGGCGAGGAGCACCTGCGTGAACCCACCCGTGCTGGCGCCGACGTCGAGTGCGACACGGCCTGTCGGGTCGAGCCCGAAGGCGTCGAGCGCGCCGATGAGCTTGAGCGCCGCACGGGAGACCCAGTCGTCGCCGGCGTCCACCTGGATCGCGGTGTCTGGGGTGACGGGGGTCGAGGCCTTCATGACCGGGACCCCGTCGATGCTGACCCTGCCCTCGAGGATGAGCTTGGCGGCAGCGGTGCGTGACTTGGCCTGGCCGCGAGCGGCGACGGCGGCGTCGAGTCGCACGGCCTTGGCGGCCGCGGGAGCCAGGTCAGTCGCGAGTGCCGGGTCGGTCGTCCCGGCCGCGGGTGCTGGGTCGGTCGTGCCGGCCGCGGGTGCCGGGTCGGTCGTCCCGGCCGCGGGTGCCGGATCGGTCATCGGCGTGGAGGCAGGCACGTCTGGCCCCGTGCCGTGAGCACCGGGCAGGTGACGCTCAGACACTCGCGTTGCCACCGCTCTCGAGCCGCGTCCGCAGCTCGTCGTGCAGGCCCGCGAAGGCATCAGCCCGTTCCGGCAGCGGCAGGTCCTCAGCCGCTCGCGCACGACGTGCGACATCGCTGTCGTCCGGCTGCTGCGTGGGGGTGTCTGACACGTCCGACACGCTACTCGCCGCCGTGGAGCGCAGGGTCGACGTCGAGGCCGTAGATGGCCAGGCCGGAGTCCCAGATCGCCGCGGCACCGGCGCGCAGCAGGTCCATGGGGTCGTCGCCCGCCTGCTCGACCTTGACGACGTGCCGGCGCATGCTGACCGTCGACTCACCGACGCTGACGAACCGGGTGCCGTCCTCGGCCTCGTGCCGATGCGTCACCGGGTACGGCTCGGACAGCCCGCGGAGGTCCCGCAGCACGAAGGTCGGCCGCGAGCGCGCATCAGCCGCGAGCACCTGCTTCGCCTGGTCGATGCCCGTCAGGACGAGCACGCTCGGGATGCCGACGTCGTTCGCTCCCTTGATGTCGGTGTCCAGGCGGTCCCCGATGAACAGCGGCCGTTCGCCACCGAAGCGTGCCAGTGCCGCGTCGAAGATCGGTCGTTCCGGCTTGCCCGCGACGACCGGCATCCGCCCGACCGCCTGGTGCACGGCGGACACGAGCGTCCCGTTGCCCGGTGCGATCCCGCGCTCGACCGGGATCGACCAGTCCATGTTCGTCGCGACCCACGGGATCTGCGGATCCGCGAGGGCGAACGAGGCTTCCGCCAGCTGCTGCCATCCGAGGTCCGGCGAGAACCCCTGGATGACCGCCGCAGGTGCGTCGTCGGCGCTCGCGGTCACCGTGAAGCCCGCCTGTTCGACGATGCTCGTCAGTCCGATGCCACCGATCACCAGGACGGTCGAACCAGCGGGGACGAGCGTCTCGAGGAGTCGCACACCCGCCTGCGAGCTCGTGACGACGTCGTCCGGCGTCACTTCGAGGCCGTAGCGCTCGAGGTGCTCGGCGACGTCGGAGGGCCTCCGCGAGGCGTTGTTCGTGATGTACCCGACCCGGGCCGTCAGCGAAGCCCGCGTCAAGGACTCCACCGCGTGCGGGATGGCGTTGCGGCCCCGGTAGACGACGCCGTCCAGGTCGGTGAGGACCAGGTCGACGCCGTCCGTGGGCGGCCGCGGCGTGTCAGCCGGCTGCGGAGCCGTCGACGTCGCGGGGGTTGTCCTCGTCGATCTCGCCGAGGTCGTCGTCGGGCTCGTCGAGTTCGGGCTCCGGCTCGCCGAGGGGTGCGAGCTGATCGGGCTCTCCGGGTTCGTCGAGTCCTGCGGGTTCGTCGAGTCCTGCGGGCTCGAGCTCGTCGAACTCGTCGTGTCCTTCGACTTCTTCCTCGACCACATCCACTGTCTCCCAAGAGTCTTCGTCAGCAGCTTCGGCGAGGGCCTCGGCTGCACGGTCGACGCGCACCCACCACTCGTCGGCCTCGTCCTGGCGACCGAGCTCCTCGAGCGTGGCCGCGTAAGCACTGTAGAGCGCCGGCGACCAGCTGTAGGCCGTCGACGGGTCGAGCTGTGGAATCTCCAGCTCGCCCAGTGCGGCTGTGGGATTCCCGAGGTCGATCCGGGCGCCGGACATCGCGATCGCCAGCTCGACCTGCACGCCGGGCTCCAGTGCCGCGCGGTCGACCGACCGTCCGAGCTCGAGTGCGCGCTCCGGGCGACCCAGACCACGCTCGCAGTCGACCATCATCGGCAGCTGGTCGTTGCGCCCGGAGATGCGGCGATAGGTGCGGAGCTCCCGGAGCGCCGTGCTGAAGTCCCCCAGGCGGTAGGCGGTGATGGCAGCCGTCTCACGGACGACGGCAACGCGACCGGCACGACGGGCCGCGCTCAGTGCATGCTGGTTCGCGAGCGCCGGGTCGTCGTCGACGTACATGGCCGCGGTGACGAGGTGCCGGGCGACCCAGTCCGCGTTGTCCTTGCTGAGCGTCTTCAGCTCTGCGCGGGCCTGCGGGTGCAGGTCACGCGCCTGGACCTCCTCGGGGATCTCGGGGTCCTCATGGCGCGGGCGGATCGACTTCGTGCCGTAGGGGTCACGGTCCTCCCAGTCATTACGGGCGGCCTCGCCGAAACGGGCCCCGGGACTGCGAGTCCCGTCGCCGAAGCGCGGACGGTCGTTGCCGCCGCCACGGGTGTTGAACGACCCGCGCTCGGGACGATCACCGTCACGACGCGGCCGGTCAGAGCTGCCGCGGAACGGACGGTCGTCGTCGCGGCGGGGACGTTCGGAGTTGTACGACGGACGGTCACCGTCGCGACGCGGACGGTCCGAGTTGGACGCGGGACGGTCACCATCGCGACGGGGACGGTCGGAGTTGTAGGCGGGACGATTCCCGTCACGACGCGGCCGGTCAGAGCCTCCGCGGAACGGACGGTCCCCATCGCGGCGCGGACGATCCGAGTTGTAGGCGGGACGATCCCCATCACGACGCGGCCGGTCAGAGCCGTACGACGGACGATCCCCATCACGGCGCGGACGGTCCGAGTTGTACGCGGGACGATCCCCATCGCGACGCGGCCGATCCGAGCCGTACGACGGACGGTCACCGTCGCGGCGCGGACGGTCCGAGTTGTACGACGGACGGTCACCGTCACGACGCGGCCGATCGGAGTTGTACGACGGACGATCCCCATCACGACGCGGCCGATCGGAGTTGTACGACGGACGATCCCCATCGCGACGCGGACGGTCCGAGTTGTAGGCGGGACGGTCACCGTCACGGCGAGGACGATCAGAGTTGTACGACGGACGATCCCCATCGCGACGCGGACGGTCCGAGTTGTAGGCGGGACGATCTCCGTCACGGCGCGGCCGATCGGAGCCGTACGACGGACGATCCCCGCGCGGACCGCTCGAACGATCCGACCGCTGTCCACCATCGCGGAAGCCACGGCCGGCGGCGCTGTCCCGCGCAGGACGATCGGAACCGGACGGCCGATCACCGTCGCGTTGCGGCCGATCACGTCGTTCGCCCTCACGCCGTTCGAACTCGCGCGGACCGGACGACCAACCGCCACGACCAGCACCTGCGTCGCCACCGCGCCCGCCCGGACGATCCCCGTCGCGACGAGGGGGACGTCCCCCGCGGTCGTCGTTGCGGTCGTTCCGCCGCTCGTCGTCGTTCGCCACCGTTGTTGCTCCTCATCGCGTGCCGGAGCGTCTGCGCCGGCGATCGTCCGCTGTGTCGTTGTGTGTGCGCCGTCCGTGGCCCGCAGTCGTCCCAGTCCATCACGGACGGGCTCGGACGTCGACCCCGTCGTACGTCTGGGAAAACAGAAATGGCCACCGGCCCCGACCGAGAACGAGGGTCTCCCCTGCGAGTTCTCGATGGAGGGCCGATGGCCACATCTTCTTACGTTGAGTCCGGCGGCGTCCTACTCTCCCACAAGGTCCCCCTTGCAGTACCATCGGCGCTGA
>NZ_LMPO01000002.1 GCF_001424385.1 Curtobacterium sp. Leaf183
GGGAGACTGTGAAGCGGGCACGCTAGTGTTCGTGGAGTCATTGTTGAAATACCACTCTGGTCACTTTGGATGTCTAACGTAGGACCCTGATCGGGTTCATGGACAGTGCCTGATGGGTAGTTTAACTGGGGCGGTTGCCTCCCAAAGAGTAACGGAGGCGCCCAAAGGTTCCCTCAACCTGGTTGGCAATCAGGTGGCGAGTGTAAGTGCACAAGGGAGCTTGACTGTGAGACTGACAGGTCGAGCAGGGACGAAAGTCGGGACTAGTGATCCGGCAGTGGCTTGTGGAAGCGCTGTCGCTCAACGGATAAAAGGTACCTCGGGGATAACAGGCTGATCTTGCCCAAGAGTCCATATCGACGGCATGGTTTGGCACCTCGATGTCGGCTCGTCGCATCCTGGGGCTGGAGTAGGTCCCAAGGGTTGGGCTGTTCGCCCATTAAAGCGGTACGCGAGCTGGGTTTAGAACGTCGTGAGACAGTTCGGTCCCTATCCGCTGCGCGCGTTGGAAATTTGAGAAGATCTATCCCTAGTACGAGAGGACCGGGATGGACGAACCTCTGGTGTGTCAGTTGTTCTGCCAAGGGCACCGCTGATTAGCTACGTTCGGACCGGATAACCGCTGAAAGCATCTAAGCGGGAAGCCGTCTTCGAGATGAGATTTCCATGCACCTTGAGTGTGAGAGGCTCCCAGCAGACTACTGGGTTGATAGGCCGGATGTGGAAGCGGGGACTAACGACCCGTGGAGCTGACCGGTACTAATAAGCCGAAGACTTGACAACACAACTATTTCCCGCACTTCGGTGCGGGGCTCGCGTCCACTTTGTGGTTCCCGACAGACGATCGGGAACATGAGAACTGAATACCGCGCTGCTCTGAGAAGAGCACTGGCGGGACAGCTTTCTTGATCCATTGGGTCAAGTCGAAGGTGTTCCGGTGGTCATAGCGAGAGGGAAACGCCCGGTCACATTCCGAACCCGGAAGCTAAGCCTCTCAGCGCCGATGGTACTGCAAGGGGGACCTTGTGGGAGAGTAGGACGCCGCCGGACTCAACGT
>NZ_LMPO01000003.1 GCF_001424385.1 Curtobacterium sp. Leaf183
CGGAGACAATTCCTTTTGGATTGAAGATTGTCAGTAGACAGTCAACAGTCAGAATCAACTCGCTGACACTTCGGTGTTGGTTGTAATTTTTTACGGAGAGTTTGATCCTGGCTCAGGACGAACGCTGGCGGCGTGCTTAACACATGCAAGTCGAACGATGATGCCCAGCTTGCTGGGTTGATTAGTGGCGAACGGGTGAGTAACACGTGAGTAACCTGCCCCTGACTCTGGGATAAGCGTTGGAAACGACGTCTAATACTGGATATGATCGCCGGCCGCATGGTCTGGTGGTGGAAAGATTTTTTGGTTGGGGATGGACTCGCGGCCTATCAGCTTGTTGGTGAGGTAATGGCTCACCAAGGCGACGACGGGTAGCCGGCCTGAGAGGGTGACCGGCCACACTGGGACTGAGACACGGCCCAGACTCCTACGGGAGGCAGCAGTGGGGAATATTGCACAATGGGCGAAAGCCTGATGCAGCAACGCCGCGTGAGGGATGACGGCCTTCGGGTTGTAAACCTCTTTTAGTAGGGAAGAAGCGAAAGTGACGGTACCTGCAGAAAAAGCACCGGCTAACTACGTGCCAGCAGCCGCGGTAATACGTAGGGTGCAAGCGTTGTCCGGAATTATTGGGCGTAAAGAGCTCGTAGGCGGTTTGTCGCGTCTGCTGTGAAATCCCGAGGCTCAACCTCGGGCTTGCAGTGGGTACGGGCAGACTAGAGTGCGGTAGGGGAGATTGGAATTCCTGGTGTAGCGGTGGAATGCGCAGATATCAGGAGGAACACCGATGGCGAAGGCAGATCTCTGGGCCGTAACTGACGCTGAGGAGCGAAAGCATGGGGAGCGAACAGGATTAGATACCCTGGTAGTCCATGCCGTAAACGTTGGGCGCTAGATGTAGGGACCTTTCCACGGTTTCTGTGTCGTAGCTAACGCATTAAGCGCCCCGCCTGGGGAGTACGGCCGCAAGGCTAAAACTCAAAGGAATTGACGGGGGCCCGCACAAGCGGCGGAGCATGCGGATTAATTCGATGCAACGCGAAGAACCTTACCAAGGCTTGACATACACCGGAAACGGCCAGAGATGGTCGCCCCCTTGTGGTCGGTGTACAGGTGGTGCATGGTTGTCGTCAGCTCGTGTCGTGAGATGTTGGGTTAAGTCCCGCAACGAGCGCAACCCTCGTTCTATGTTGCCAGCGGGTTATGCCGGGGACTCATAGGAGACTGCCGGGGTCAACTCGGAGGAAGGTGGGGATGACGTCAAATCATCATGCCCCTTATGTCTTGGGCTTCACGCATGCTACAATGGCCGGTACAAAGGGCTGCGATACCGTAAGGTGGAGCGAATCCCAAAAAGCCGGTCTCAGTTCGGATTGAGGTCTGCAACTCGACCTCATGAAGTCGGAGTCGCTAGTAATCGCAGATCAGCAACGCTGCGGTGAATACGTTCCCGGGCCTTGTACACACCGCCCGTCAAGTCATGAAAGTCGGTAACACCCGAAGCCGGTGGCCTAACCCTTGTGGAAGGAGCCGTCGAAGGTGGGATCGGTGATTAGGACTAAGTCGTAACAAGGTAGCCGTACCGGAAGGTGCGGCTGGATCACCTCCTTTCTAAGGAGCATCTGGTCAGTGCTGTCCACCGTCATGGTGGGTGGTGGCTGGTCCAGGCGCCCGATTCGGACCGACCGTGTCCGACGGGTAGCTCATGGGTGGAACATTGACAGTGCAGTGGGGGCTGATGCTTCCGACTCCAGTACGCCGCGCCTTCGGGTGTGGTTGGGACGGGTCGGGGTGGAGGTTCCTGCTGGTGCACGTTGTTGGGTCCTGAGGGACCAGGCTGCTGGTGACCTTCGGGTTGCCGGGGTTGGGCCGCATGGGTCGTGATGATCTGTGGGGGTCCTTCGATGGGCCACATGAAGCCGGCAGGTTCTGCTGGGGGAGTGTGGTGCCGATCGTATGTTGAGAACTACACAGTGGACGCGAGCATCTTAGATCGCTCGCCAGCATGCTCACCTTTCGGTGGGTGTGGTTGACGAGTCGATCGCAATTTTAATCTTTGTGGTCAAGTTTCTAAGAGCAAACGGTGGATGCCTTGGCATCTGGAGCCGAAGAAGGACGTAGAAATCTGCGATAAGCCTCGGGGAGCTGATAATCGAGCTGTGAGCCGAGGATTTCCGAATGGGGAAACCCCGCCAGGCGCTTTTGTGACCTGGTGACTCCCGCCTGAATATATAGGGCGGGTAGAGGGAACGTGGGGAAGTGAAACATCTCAGTACCCACAGGAAGAGAAAACAACATGTGATTCCGTGAGTAGTGGCGAGCGAAAGCGGATGAGGCTAAACCGATCATGTGTGATAGCCGGCGGGCGTTGCATGGTCGGGGTTGTGGGACACGTCGCTCAGTTCTGCCGGACTGGGGCGGTTACAGCGCATCATAGTCGAACCGGTTTGAAAGCCGGGCCGTAGTGGGTGCCAGCCCCGTAGACGAAATGGTGTTATGGCCGGATGTGTATCCCAAGTAGCACGGGGCCCGAGAAATCCCGTGTGAATCTGTCAGGACCACCTGATAAGCCTAAATACTCCCAGATGACCGATAGCGGACAAGTACCGTGAGGGAAAGGTGAAAAGTACCCCGGGAGGGGAGTGAAATAGTACCTGAAACCGTTTGCTTACAAACCGTCGGAGCACCCTTGTTGGTGTGACGGCGTGCCTTTTGAAGAATGAGCCTGCGAGTTAGTGATATGTGGCGAGGTTAACCCGTGTGGGGCAGCCGTAGCGAAAGCGAGTCTGAATAGGGCGATTGAGTCGCATGTCCTAGACCCGAAGCGAAGTGATCTATCCATGGCCAGGTTGAAGCGACGGTAAGACGTCGTGGAGGACCGAACCCACTTCAGTTGAAAATGGAGGGGATGAGCTGTGGATAGGGGTGAAAGGCCAATCAAACTTCGTGATAGCTGGTTCTCTCCGAAATGCATTTAGGTGCAGCGTTGCGTGTTTCTCGCCGGAGGTAGAGCTACTGGATGGCCGATGGGCCTCAACAGGTTACTGACGTCAGCCAAACTCCGAATGCCGGTGAGTGAGAGCGCAGCAGTGAGACGGTGGGGGATAAGCTTCATCGTCGAGAGGGAAACAACCCAGACTACCAACTAAGGTCCCTAAGCGTGTGCTAAGTGGGAAAGGATGTGGAGTTGCACAGACAACCAGGAGGTTGGCTTAGAAGCAGCCACCCTTGAAAGAGTGCGTAATAGCTCACTGGTCAAGTGATTCCGCGCCGACAATGTAACGGGGCTCAAGCACACCACCGAAGTTGTAGATTTCGCACACTAGACAAGCCTTCGTGGTTCAGTCGTGCGGAGTGGTAGGAGAGCGTCGTGTGGCGAGTGAAGCGGCGGAGTGATCCAGCCGTGGACGC
>NZ_LMPO01000004.1 GCF_001424385.1 Curtobacterium sp. Leaf183
ACGCAGCTCGACAAGATCTCGCAGGACATCTTCACCGCAGGTGGCGGCGCGTAGCCACCGCACCACCGTCCGGACTGCCGCCGTCGCGGCGGTCCGGACATGCCCGGTCCGGGGCGGACCGGGCAGCACGGCCTGACCAGCAGCTTCCTCGGGGGAACGACCATGGCGCAGATCCACGCCAACACCGATGCGATCGAGTTCGACGACGGCACCGCCGACGCGCTCGTCTCCGCGCTCAACGGCGCAGCCGAATCGATCTCGGGCCAGGCGGGATCACGGCGGTCGTACGTGACCACCGCGTCGCAGGAGTTCCGGGGGCACTTCTCGCAGCGCTTCGCCGAGAACGCCACGACGGCCACCGGCGACGCGAAGGACATCGCCGCAGCGCTCCGGACCGTCGCGGGGTGGGTCGGGACGATGAAGACCGCCGCCGCGACCGAGCGGGCCAACCGCAAGAAGGCGCGCGAGTGGCAGGCGCGCGAGGACGACCGCAACGGCGTGCAGGACTTCTTGAACGACACCTTCCACTACGATCCGATGCCACAGGTCGAGAACACGAAGCCGCCGTCGTTCCCCGCCCCGCCGGTCTCCGCGAGGCCGCGGCAGACGCCGAACCCGGGTGCCGGTGGTGGCGGGGGCGGCGGCACGTCGTCTGCCCGCCCGTCGGACCTGCGTTCGTTCGCCACGGGATCCGCTGCGTTGAACCAGGCCCTCGACGGCAAGCCCGGCCAGGTGTCGGGCAAGCTCGCCGACTTCGCGTCGAAGTGCTCCTGGGCGCACATCGACGCCGACGGCGTGGTCACGGCGTTCCGCCAGTGGCTCGCCGCGAACGAGCAGGACGTCACCTGGGCGAACACGATCGCCGACGCCTTCGCCGCTGCCGGTGGTGACGGTGCGGTCTCCACGGTCGCGGACTCGGCGCTCGCCGCTGCGCTGCAGGCTGCGGGTGTGAGTGCCTCCCGGTCCGACGTGCAGATCGACCCGCCGACCGCGTACGGCGCCCAGCCGACCACGGGCTTCTCGATGGACCCGGTGAACACCACGACGGGCAACTTCCTCGAGCCGGAGACCGACCTCGCCTTCGCGGGTGCGTCGGCGTCGCTCCAGGTCACCCGCATGTACAACTCGCTCGACGACCACGTCGGGGTGTTCGGTCCCGGGTGGTCCTCGGTCCTCGAGACCCGCCTGCTCCTGGACGACGAGGGCGCTTCGTTCGTCGGGGCCGACGGTCGTCAGGTCCGCTTCCCCCGCGAGGGTGCGGGATGGGCGCGCGGTGTCGGCGAGAACCGCTGGCTCGCGGTCGAGGGCGACTTGCTCGTGGTCCGCGACAACGACGGCGGACGCATCGAGTTCAGCCCGTCGGGCGTGTGGCTCGGCCAGCGTGGCGGCCCCGGCACCGCGGTCACGGTGCAGCGCGACGCCGACGGGCTCGTCACGGGCCTGGTGCACGAGCGCGGTCGGTCGGTCGACATCGACCATGTCGACGGCCGCGTCGTGGTGCTGCGTGGCTCCGACGGCCGACGGGTGGAGTACGCCTACGACGACCGTGGCCGGCTGGTGTCGGTGACCGACGCGGTCGGGACCCGCACCTACGGCTGGAACGACGACGACCTGGTCGTCACCGTCACCTCGGCCGCAGGGGTCGTCGAGGTCGACAACACGTACGACGCCCAGCGCCGCGTCACCCAGCAGATCAGTCCGCACGGGCGCACGGTGCGGTTCGCCTACCTGCCCGGACGGGTCACCGTGGTGTCCGACCCGGACGGCTCCCGTTCGAACTCCTACATCGCTGATGCCAAGGGCCGTCTGGTGGGCATCGTCGACTCGGACGACCACCGCCAGTCGATGAGCTACGACCCGCACGGCAACCTGGTGTCGGTGACCGAGCGTGACGGCTCGGTGACGGTCCACGCCTTCGACGAGCGCGGCCGGAAGACCCGCACGGTCACCCCCTCCGGTGGCGACGTCACCTACGGCTACGACGATCATGATCGCGTCACCACGGTCGTGACCGAGGCCGGCGCGGTCGTCACGTACGAGTACCCCGGCGACGACCGCGACCCGTCCGTGGTCATCGACCCCGTCGGCGGCCGGACGGAGCTGACCCGGGACGCCGGACTGCTCAAGCGCGTGGTTGACCCGACCGGCGTGACGATCACGCTCGAGCACGACGCGTGCGGCGAGCTCGTGTCGACGACGAACGCGGTCGGTGACACGGCGCGCATCGAGGCCGACGCCGCCGGCCGACCCGTCGCGGGGATCAGCCCGTCGGGCGCCCGCACCGAGTACCGCTACGACGCGGCAGGCCTGCTCATCGCCCGACAGGATCCGGACGGCGCAGTGTGGCGGTTCGAGCACACCGAGGGTGGTCGGACCAGCGCCGTCATCGACCCGCTCGGTGCGCGCACCGAGTACACCTGGTCAGCCGACGGCGAACTGCACACAATGACCGACCCGCTGGGTCGCACCACGACGCAGACGCACGACGATCAGGCCGAGCTGGCCCGGCTCGAGGTGCCGGGTGGTGCGGTCTGGACGTTCGCGCACGACGGGTTGTCGCGCCTCCTGGCCGTCACCGACCCCACCGGCGCGACGTGGCGGCGTGAGTACGACGTCAACGGTGGTCTGTCCGCGACCATCGATCCCACCGGCGTCCGTCAGGAGATCGCAACCGACGTGCCGACCGGTGTCGCGACCCTGCGCGACGCGTTCACCGCGGCGACGGTGCGGTTCGACGCGTACGGGCGCCCTGTCGAGTCCACCTCGGACGAGTCCGGCTCGGAACGCATCACCTACGACGCGGCTGGTCGGCCCGTCGAGCTGGTCGACGGCGAGGGCGGGCTCACACGACTGGAACGTGACCTGTCCGGTCGCGTCACCGCTGTCACGACGCCGTCCGGCGCGCGGTCGACGTACGAGTACGACGCGTGCGGTCGCCCGGTCGCGGCCACGGATGCGACGGGCGCGCGCACCACCCTCGCGTACGACGCGGACTCGCGGGTCGTGGCACGCACGCTGCCCACGGGCGAGGTCGAGCAGGTCACCTACGACGCTGCCGGCCGGGTCGTCGCACAGACGAGTCCGGGCGCCGGTACCGCGCGGTTCCGCTACGACCTGGCCGGCAGACTGATCTCGAGTCACGACGTCCGCTTCGGTCAGCGCCGGTTCCGGTACGACGCAGCGGGGCAGCTCACCGAGGTCGTCAACGGGCTGGGTGGGGCCACCGGGTTCTCGTACGACGAGCGTGGTCGTCTGGTCACGGTGACCGATGCCGCGGGTGGGGTCACACGGCGGGAGTACGACGACGCCGATCGTCTGGTCGCCGTCACGGACCCGCTCGGTCGGCGCACCAGCGCCGCCTACGACGCGGCGGGGCGGCAGATCGGGCAGACCGACCCGGATGGTCAGACCACCACGTGGACGTTCGACGCGGCTGGTCGCCAGCACCAGGTGCTGGTCGACGGTGTCCTGCAGTCAGAGATCCGCCGCGACGCGTTCGACCGCACCCTGGTCGTGACCGACCACACGCGTGGTGCTGGTCGCGCGGTCGACCACGAGCTGCAGTACGACCGCCGGGGGTTGCTGGTCCGTCGTTCGCGCGGCGGCCAGTCGCTCGGGTGGGAGTACGACGCCGACGGCAACCGGACGGCTCGTGTCGACCCCTCGGGAGCGCAGACGATCTACCGTCGCGATGCTGCTGGCCGCGTGGTCGGTGTCGAGCGCGACGGGCTCGGTGCGGGCACGTTCGCCTACGACGCGTCTGGCCGCATCGTGCAGTCCGCCACGGGTGATGTCGTGCAGTCGTGGTCGTACCACAACGGTGTGCTCGTCGCGCTCACGGCGACCACGCCCGACGGCGCCTCCACCACCACGATCGACCGCGATGCCGACGGTCGCATCAAGGCGGTCGACGCTCCGTCCGGTCGGGTGCCCTACGAGTACGACGCTGCCGGGCAGCTCGTGCGTGCGGGTGCGTCCACGTGGGAGTACGACGGCGGTGGACGACTGGTGCGCGAGGTCGTCGACGGCGTCAAGACCACCCACGAGTACGACGCCGCCGGGCAGCTGGTCGCGAGTGTGCGTGATGGCGGCCGCACGGAGTACGTGCACGACGGACTCGGGCGCCGTGTCCGTCGGACGGCTGCCGACGGTTCGACCACGGAGTACGCGTGGTCGGCGCTCGGGTACCTGTCGGCGATCGTCGACCGTGACGATGCGTACGCCGAGGTGGGCCGCCTGGATGTCTGGGCCGATGCGCTCGGAGAGTTGGCCGAGGTCGGTGGCGTGTCGACGTGGTTCGATTCCGCGTCCACCGTGCCAGCGTTGGTGGAGGTCGGCGGGACGTCGTTGCTGGACCTGCCCGGCGGTGTGCTCGCGATCGGTGATGCCTGGACGCAGCCCGGGTGGCGGAGTGCTCGGGCGACCGATGCTGCCGACCCGTGGGCTGTGCTGGCCGCGGCGAACGACCTCAGGCTGCCGTCGGGTGTGGCGCTGACCGGTACTGGTGGGCTGTCTGTCGGTGGGTTGGAGTGGCTCGGGGCGCGTGTGTACGACCCGGCGGCTCGAGGATTCCTGTCAGTGGACCCGCTCGCGCCGATCGTGGGCGCGGCGTGGGCGGGCAACCCGTACTCGTACGCGGGGAACGACCCGCTGCAGGCGCTCGACCCGCTGGGGTTGCGGCCGGCGACGGACAAAGACCTGCAGGCGTACCGGGACGCGCATCAGAGTGTGCTGTCGCGCGCCGGTCAGTGGGTCGGCGACCATAAAGATGAGATCATCGCGACGCTTGCGATCACTGCGGGAGTCGGACTGACGATCCTCGCGATGGCCACGCCGCTCGGGCCTCTGGCTGCCGTTGCTGTCATGGCGGGCTCTGGCGCTTTGCTCTCGGGTGGAATTTCCGTGGCCACGCAGAAGGCGAAAGACGGAAAAGTCGACTGGCGTCAAGCTGGTTTGGACGCAGCGATCGGTGGACTGTCTGGTGCGTTCGGAGGCGCGGCATCCTTCGGGATCGCAAAGGCCCTTCCAGCGTTAGGCAAGGTCGCCCAGGCGTCTATCTCTAGTGGGCTACAGAACGGCTTTGCAAATACCGTTGACTACGGTGCGAAGTCTGAAGGAAGGGGAAGCGTCGGCGGCTACGTGGGCTCTGCTCTCACTGGGACAGCGACCGGAGCTGCGTTCAGTGCCGGTTCAGGGACGCTCGTGCCGAAGTTAGCGTCAAAGGTCATCCAACTACTTGACATTCAGGCAGTAGCCTCGACGGGGCGCCGTGCGCTCACTGACGCTTCGGCAGTCGCGCCGAATATCTCAGCGTGGCAGTCGGGAATCAGTAGCGTGGTTGACCATGTAGCTGGGGGTCTGCAAGCCGGCGTGAATGAGTGGGTCAGGCCTGGGCATGACACCAGTGCGGAGAATATACGCGGTACCATCATAAACGGTATAATTGGTGGCGCGCAGGGGCCTGAGGTACGTGATTTGACATCACGGCATTCAACTAGGGCAAGCTATTGAACAAGATGTACCGTGACAAACAACAACTCGGGCTCGAGAACGCGCGACAGAAAAAGGTCTTCCGCAACAGGGTGGTAGCGATAATCATCCTTCTACTGGTTGTTGTTGCGCCAGTCGCGATCCTCGTTGGCGGTCCGACCCTGTTGATTGCTTACGACAAGGCACACATCATACGAATAGAATGCAAGGTCTCCGGTGCGGAAGCATCGCTCGGTTCGACGCGTTCCGGGAAGGGCATCGGGAGTACCGCCAATCAGGTTTTCATTGATTCAAGTTGTGGAGAACTGCTTCTCGAGCGAGGCGTGACTGCAGGCAACCAGAATAAGATTGCGCACAGTTTCAGAGCGGGCGAGCGGTATGAATTTGAGATTGGGAGCGCGTCCTACAGTTTGCGGGAATTCTTGCGGGCTGTGCACATTGCCCGAGTTGTCTACGGCTACGAATCAACGCAATGAGCGATATTCGTGAATTCTATTAACGCCCGTCGAGGGGACAGGGGTAACAGGGCCGAAGGGCGCACTAACTGCTCGATGAAGGTGTGTTCGTCAGTGGTCGGCGCTCGCGTATCTGTCGGCGATCGTCGACCGTGACGATGCGTACGCCGAGGTGGGCCGCCTGGATGTCAGAGGTTCACCATGTCTCGTGTGCTCTCCACTGAGCAGGCAAAGTCGGCCATCCGCCAGATCCAGTCGATCGTCAACTGTGGGTTCACCGACCAGATCTCGCAGCTCGACGCCCAGGGGCGGATCCTGTCCGACTCCAACG
>NZ_LMPO01000005.1:0-11047 GCF_001424385.1 Curtobacterium sp. Leaf183
CGTTGGAGTCGGACAGGATCCGCCCCTGGGCGTCGAGCTGCGAGATCTGGTCGGTGAACCCACCGTTGACGATCGACTGGATCTGGCGGATGGCCGACTTGGCCTGCTCGGTGGAGAGCACACGAGACATGGTGAACCTCTTTCATTTCGTAGCTGCACCCCCGCGCAGTGGAATCCCCCCGGAGGCTCTGACAGCGCCACCATACCCACATTCCCGTCTCAGATGTCACCGTTCGTATATCATGACGATGCCTTACCCCTGTAGGCGGGGCACCAACACGACGGCCTCCCGGGGCAGTCACCCGTCGGAGTTCTCCACAGGCGGCGCTGACCCGGCTCCCGCCCCTGGGACCGGGTGGCAGGATGTGCGCATGGACACCGAACCGCAGCTCGACGGCGAATCCGTCTCGCACGACCTCGACGACTTCGACGAGGTCGTCGAGGTCGAGCACGAGTCGCTGCCGACGGACCGGTACTTCGACCGCGAGATCAGCTGGCTGCGGTTCAACCAGCGTGTCCTCGAGCTCGGCGAGGACCGCACGGTGCCCCTCCTCGAACGCGCCAACTTCCTGGCGATCTTCGCCTCGAACCTCGACGAGTTCTTCATGGTCCGGGTCGCGGGGCTCAAACGCCGCATCGACACCGGCATCGCGGTCCCGACCAACGTCGGACGCGCCCCCAGCGATGTCCTGCGCGACATCGCCAACAAGGCGCACGAGCTGCAGGACCGGCACGCCCGGGCGTTCATCGGGTCGCTCAAGCCGGACATGGACGCCGCAGGCATCCACATCGAGCACTGGTCCGACCTGGCCGAGGCCGACCGACTGACCATGCGCGACTACTTCGCCGAGCAGATCTTCCCGGTCCTCATGCCCCTGGCGGTCGACCCGGCCCACCCGTTCCCGTACATCTCCGGGCTCTCACTGAACCTGGCGGTGCGCGTCCGCAACCCGAAGTCGCAGCGCCAGGAGTTCGCACGCCTCAAGGTCCCGCAGAACTTCTCGCGCCTGATCAAGCTGCCGGACGACAACTCCGGGCGCATGCGCTTCATCCCGCTCGAAGACCTGATCGCCAACCACCTGGGCGACCTGTTCCCGGGGATGGAGGTGCTCGAGCACCACGTGTTCCGCGTCACCCGCAACGAGGACGTCGAGATCGAGGAAGACGAGGCCGAGAACCTCATCCAGGCCCTCGAACGCGAGCTGCTCCGTCGTCGGTTCGGACCGCCCATCCGCCTCGAGATCACCGAGGACATGGACCCGGTCACGCTCGACCTGCTCGTGCGCGAGCTCGACATCACCGAGCAAGAGGTCTACCGGCTGCCGTCACCGCTCGACCTGGCGTGCCTGTTCGAGATCTCGAAGATCCCCCGTCCCGACCTCCACTACCCCAAGCACGTGCCGACCACCCCGGTGCAGTTCCAGCCGGGCGAACCGAACACCAAGCCCGACCTGTTCCGCGCCATCGCGGCCAGGGACGTCCTGGTGCACCACCCGTACGAGTCCTTCGCGACGAGCGTGCAGGCCTTCCTGGAACAGGCCGCCGCCGACCCGAACGTGCTCGCGATCAAGCAGACGCTCTACCGCACCTCGGGGGACTCCCCCATCGTCGAGGCGCTGATCGACGCCGCGGCCGCGGGCAAGCAGGTGCTGGCGCTCGTCGAGATCAAGGCGCGCTTCGACGAGCAGAACAACATCACCTGGGCCCGCAAGCTCGAGAAGGCCGGCGTGCACGTGGTCTACGGCCTGGTCGGGCTCAAGACGCACTCCAAGCTCGTGCTCGTCATCCGACAAGAGGGCGGGACGCTCAAGCACTACAGCCACATCGGCACGGGCAACTACAACCCCAAGACCTCCCGCATCTACGAGGACATGGGCCTGTTCACCGCCGACGACACCGTGGGCAAGGACCTGACCCGTCTGTTCAACGAACTGTCCGGCTACGCGATCGAGAAGAAGTTCAAGCGCCTGCTCGTGGCACCGCTGCACCTGCGCAAGGGGCTGCTCAAGCGGATCCAGGTCGAGACGGACAACGCACTCGCCGGCAAGCCGTCGGGCATCCGCATCAAGGTCAACTCGATGGTCGACGAGCAGATCATCGACGCCCTCTACCTGGCCAGCCAGGCGGGCGTGCCGATCGACATCTGGGTGCGCGGGATCTGCTCGCTCAAGCCGGGGATCGAGGGCGTCAGCGAGACCATCCGCGTCCGCAGCGTGGTCGGGCGGTACCTCGAGCACTCGCGGGCGTTCGCGTTCCACAACGAGGGCGACCCGTTCGTGTTCATCGGCAGCGCGGACATGATGCACCGCAACCTCGACCGCCGCGTCGAGGCCCTCGTGCGCCTGTCCGAGCCGGCCCACGTCAACGAGGTCACCGAGATGTTCGACCTGGCGATGGCCGAGTCCACCAGCTCGTGGCACCTGGAGTCCGACGGCGAGTGGACGCGTCGATCGACCGACGAGGACGGACGCCCTCTGCAGGACGTGCAGAATGTCATCATGCGGCAGATCTCGTCCCGGAAGCGCTCCGCACGGTGAAGGGCGGACCCTCGGGGCCCGTGGTCGCCGCCGGCGCGGTCGTCTGGCGCCACCAGGACGGCATCCCCGTCGTGCTGCTCATCCACCGCGAGCACCACAAGGACGTCTCGTTCCCCAAGGGCAAGGTCGACCCGGGCGAAGCCGTCACCACCGCTGCCGTGCGCGAGATCGACGAGGAGACCGGCTACCGCGTCCACCTCGGCGCGCCGCTCGGCACCGCCGAGTACGTGCTGCCGAACGGACGCGACAAGGTCGTCCACTACTGGGCCGCCAAGGTCTCGACGAAGGAACACGAGCGCGCCGGACGGTTCCAGCCGAACGACGAGGTCGCAGCGATCGAGTGGGTGAGCATCGACGACGCGCGCGCCCGGCTGACCTACGCGCGCGACGTCGAGATCCTCGAGCGCTTCGCCGACCGCGTGGCCGAGGGACAGCACGACACGTTCGCGCTCATCGCGTTGCGGCACGCGAAGACGACGCCCGGCTCCGAGTGGCACGGGCCGGACGCCACCCGCCCGTTGCTCGCGGTCGGGCGGTCCCAGGCCAAGGCCGTTGCGGCCCCGGTCGCCGCCTACGGTCCGCGCAAGATCATCAGCAGCCGAGCTGCGCGGTGCCTGGCGACGGTCGAGCCGTTGTCCGACACGCTCAGACTCGGTGTCACGAGCACCGCCGACATCAGCCAGGACGCCCACGACCAGGGCTCGGCCGACGTCAAGGGCGTCGTCCGCAAGCGGCTGGCGAAGGGCAGGACCGCGGTGCTGTGCTCCCACGGCCCGGTGCTGCCGGACATCGTCGCGCGCATCGCCACCGACACCGCTGCGGACACCAGCCGGTTCGACCTGCGCCGCGCCGCGATGCTGTCGGTCGGGGACTTCGCCGTGATGCACATCGCCGACGGCGCACTCGTCGCGGTCGAGACCCACCGCAACCCGGTCTCGGGCTGACCGAAGCCCCACCCGCTCCACCGTAGAGCCAGGTGTCCACCGGGCAGACGCCAGCGGGACCGAGCCGACCCGAGCCTCCAGTCCGTAGGCACGCTGCTCCTGAGCATGCTCCCCCGACCGCGCCCTCGCGCCGGTTCCGCGCCGCGACAACCCCTCGTTCACCTTCCGTTCACCGGCCGAGACCAATCCGGTCACTTCACGTCCCTACAGTCGCTCGCGGGTCGGCACCGACCCACGGGACCAGCAGCGGTCCCACCTGCACTCACTTCCCGAAGGGACCCCTGTGAACATCAAGCGAATCGGCTCGGTCGCGGCAATCGCGATCGCCGGCGCGGTCGTGCTCTCCTCGTGCGCGGCGAACGAAGGCGGCGCGGGCAGCACCTCGTCGGCCTCGGCCTCGGGTGTCGACTACTCGAAGCTCTCCGGCACCCTGACCGGCTCGGGCTCCTCCGCACAGCAGACCGCCGAGACCGTCTGGGCCACCGGCTTCCAGGACATGGCCTCCGGCGTCACGGTCAACTACTCGCCGGACGGCTCCGGCGCTGGCCGCAAGAACTTCATGTCCGGCGCGGCGGACTTCGCCGGCTCGGACGCAGCACTCTCCGACGAGGAGCTCTCGGGCACGTTCGCGAACTGCGCAGCGGACTCGAAGGCCATCGACATCCCCGTCTACATCTCCCCGATCGCCATCGCCTACAAGGTGGACGGCGTCAAGGACCTGAGCCTCGACGCGAAGACCATCGCGGGCATCTTCTCGGGCAAGATCACGAAGTGGAACGACTCGCAGATCGCCGACCTGAACAAGGGCGTCGACCTGCCGGACGCGAACATCACGGTCGTGCACCGCTCGGACGACTCGGGCACCACGCAGAACTTCTCCGAGTACCTGTCGGCGAACGCCGGTGACGTGTGGACCGAGGCCCCCAGCCAGACGTTCCCGTACCAGGTCGGCGACGCCGCGGCCAAGACCTCCGGTGTGGCCTCGGCCATGCAGGGTGCCTCGAACGCGATCACCTACATCGACGACTCGGGTGCGGGTGACCTCGCCAAGGCCAAGCTCATGGTCGGCGACACCGCCACCGAGATCAGCGCCGACGGTGCTGCCAAGGTCGTCGCGGACTCCGAGACGGTCTCCGGCCGCGCGGACAACGACCTCGCGATCGACATCGACCGCAAGGACACCGCCAAGGGCGCATGGCCGCTCGTGCTCGTCTCCTACGCCATCGCGTGCCAGGAGTACAAGGACTCGACCAAGGCCGACCTCGTCAAGTCGTACCTGACCTACGTGGTCTCGGACGACGCCCAGAAGGCCGCCGCCTCGGAGGCCAAGTCGGCCGCCCTGTCGAGCGACCTCGGCAAGAAGGCCGCTGACGCGGTCGCCTCCATCAAGTAACTCCTCACCGAGAGCCCGGACGCCGGTCAACCCACCACCGGCGTCCGGGCACTTCCCCGTCTCCCGACAGGAGTCCACTCCCCATGACGACCGCACCCGTCAAACAGGGTCCTTCGATCACCCCGCCGAAGCCCAAGGCCGTCGTCCGTGTCGGCGACCGCGTGTTCTCCGCCGCCTCGGTCATCTCCGGTGGCCTCATCCTGGTGGTCCTCGCCCTGGTCGCGGCCTTCCTGGTCTGGCAGAGCATCCCCGCCTTCTCGGCGAAGGTCGGCGAACTGCCGAACCAGGCCGGGAACTTCTGGGAGTACGTCGGCCCGCTGGTCTTCGGCACCGTGTGGTCCGCGCTGCTCGCGCTCGTCATGGCCGTGCCGCTCTCGCTCGGCATCGCCCTCTTCATCTCGCACTTCGCGCCCCGGCGCATCGCACCGCTGCTCGGCTACGTCATCGACCTGCTCGCCGCGGTGCCCTCGGTCGTCTACGGCCTGTGGGGCATCGTCGTGCTGTCGCAGTTCGTGAAGCCGTTCTACGCGTTCCTCAACGAGTACTTCGCGTGGATCCCGCTGTTCTCCGGGCAGGTCTCCGGCACGGGTCGCACGATCCTGACCGCGTCGATCGTGCTCGCGGTCATGACGATCCCGATCATGACGGCGATCATGCGCGAGATCTTCCTGCAGGCGCCGACCCTCAACGAAGAGGCCGCCCTCGCCCTCGGCGCCACCCGCTGGGAGATGATCCGCCTGTCGGTCCTGCCGTTCGCCAAGTCCGGGATCGTGTCCGCGGTCATGCTCGGTCTCGGCCGTGCTCTCGGCGAGACGATGGCCATCGCCCTGGTGCTGTCGGTCTCGACGAACGTCACCTTCAAGGTGCTCACGTCGCTCAACCCCTCGACCATCGCGGCGAACATCGCCCTGCAGTTCGCCGAGGCGTCCGGAACGGCCCTGAACGCGCTCATCGCGACGGGCCTGATCCTGTTCGTCATCACCCTGGTCATCAACATGCTCGCGCGGTACATCGTGCGCGCACGCGTCAGCTGAGAGGTCACGCCCCGATGTCCCTCGCACTCCATCAGTCCGCCGGCAACGTCTTCGCCAACGGCAAGCTGCACAAGTCCGTCCCGTGGCTGCTCCTCGGCGGCAGCTGGGTCGCGCTGGCCCTCGTCTTCGCGCTGCTCAACGCCGGCGGTGCGGTCAAGGACTTCAACGTCGTGGCCGCGCTGTTCCTCGGCACGGTCCTGTTCGACGTCCTGATCGTCGTCGTCTCGCGCATCGTCGAAGGCGGACGCAAGGCCGTCGACCGGCTGGTCACCTCGCTCGTGATCACCGCGTTCGTGATCGCGGTCCTGCCGCTCGTCTCGCTGCTGTGGACCGTGATCGCCGACGGGCTCGCCCGGTTCGACGTCGCCTTCTTCTCGTACTCGATGCGCGGCGTCATCTCGGTCGGCGGCGGTGCGCTGCACGCGCTCGTCGGCACACTCGAGATCACGCTGTTCGCGGCGCTGATCAGCGTCCCGATCGGCCTGCTCACCTCGATCTACCTGGTCGAGTACGGCCGCGGTGCACTCGCTCGCGGCATCACGTTCTTCGTCGACGTCATGACGGGCATCCCGTCGATCGTCGCCGGCCTGTTCGCCTACTCGCTCTTCGCGCTCTTCCTCGGCCCGGGTGCCCGCTTCGGCCTGGTCGGCTCGATCGCCCTCGCGGTCCTGATGATCCCGATCATCGTGCGGTCCACCGAAGAGGTCCTGAAGATCGTCCCGATGGAACTCCGCGAGGCCTCGTACGCGCTCGGCGTCCCGAAGTGGCTGACCATCGTGAAGATCGTCCTGCCCACGAGCCTCGCCGGCATCACGACGGGCGTCATGCTCGCGATCGCCCGCGTCATCGGCGAGACCGCACCGCTCCTGGTCACGGCCGGCTACACGTCGAGCATGAACTACGACCTGTTCGGCAACCCGATGATGACCCTGCCGGTGTTCGCCTACACGCAGTACTCGCAGCAGGGCGCCAACCCGGTGCCGTTCGTCGACCGGGCCTGGACCGCCGCACTGGTGCTCATCCTGATCGTGATGCTCCTGAACCTGCTGGCACGCTTCGTCACCCGCCTCTTCGCCCCCAAGCTCTCGCGCTAGCGCGAGTCCCGAACACAGTAAGGATCACCGTGTCCAAGCGCATCGAGGTCGACGGCCTCAACGTCTACTACTCGAAGTTCCGCGCCGTCGAGGGCGTCGACATGATCATCGAGCCCCGCACGGTCACCGCGTTCATCGGCCCGTCCGGCTGCGGCAAGTCCACGTTCCTCCGCACGCTCAACCGCATGCACGAGGTCATCCCCGGCGCGTACGTCGAGGGCTCGGTCAAGATCGACGGCGACGACCTGTACGCCCCGGGCGTCGACCCGGTCATCGTCCGCCGCCAGGTCGGCATGGTGTTCCAGCGCCCGAACCCGTTCCCGACGATGTCCATCAAGGACAACGTGCTCGCTGGCGTGAAGCTCAACAACAAGCGCATCAGCCGCTCGGAGGCCGACGACATCGTCGAGCGGTCGCTGCAGGGTGCCAACCTCTGGAACGAGGTCAAAGACCGCCTCGACAAGCCCGGCATGGGCCTGTCCGGTGGGCAGCAGCAGCGTCTGTGCATCGCTCGCGCGATCGCCGTCCAGCCCGACGTGCTCCTGATGGACGAGCCCTGCTCGGCACTCGACCCGATCTCGACCCTGGCGATCGAGGACCTGATCGAGGAGCTCAAGAAGGACTTCACGATCGTCATCGTGACCCACAACATGCAGCAGGCGTCGCGCGTCAGCGACCGGACCGCGTTCTTCAACATCGCGGGTACCGGCGCCCCCGGCAAGCTCATCGAGTACGACGACACCACGACGATGTTCTCGAACCCGTCGGTCAAGGCCACCGAGGACTACGTCTCGGGTCGCTTCGGATGAGCTGACACCTGGCACGGCCTGAAGGCCCGGTGCACGTCCGCAACGGACGGTGCCGGGCCTCTCGTGGTCATGACGAAGGCCCGGCACCGTCCACAGGGACGGTGCCGGGCCTTCCTGGTCGCGGGGACTACACCGAGTCGGTGGGGACCGCCACGATCGGGGTCGTGGTCGGCTGCTTCGAGCCACCGGCGGGCTCGACCGTGATGCCGATCGTCGCGCCGCTCGCCTTCTCGCCGCTCAGCACCGCCGAGCGCACGCCGCCGTCGACGTCGTTCATGAGACCGGCAGACTTGATGGTGCCGCCGGTGTCCTGCGAACCGATGTACCAGAGCTCGTAGGTCTTGTCGTCCGGAGCGGCCTTCACGCCGTCGAGGATGACGGCCGACTTGCCGAGCTGGTCCGACCACACGACCGTTGCCGTGCCGCCGCCGGTGACCGTCGCGCTCTTCCGTGCGAAGTCGGGCGAGGCGTAGATCTGGTCGAGACCGGACGCTGCCTGCGAGGAGGTGACCTCGGGGCCGGAGCCGCTGCCGAAGATCGCGCCGCCGGCACCGAGTCCGAGGGAGACACACACCACACCGACTGCCGCGACGGCACCGATGAACGCTGCCGGACGCTGGAACCACCGACGGTGAGCCGCAGCACTGGCCGCGCCACCGCCGGAGGCGAGGGACGTGACGGAGGCGCTGGGGGCCTCCTGGACGGGTTCGGGCGCCTCGGTCGAGGCGAGGTGACGCGCCGGGGCGACCTGCTCGGCGGGAGCCTGGGGCATGGTCTGGATCGCCGCCATCAGCGAGGACTTGAGCGACGCGGGCGGTGCGACGGACTCGACCGCGTAGGCCAGGGCACGTGCGGTCTCGGCGAGCGAATCGGCCTCGGCTCGGAGCTCCGGGGACTCGGCGAGTGCGATCTCGAACTCGCGGCGCTCGTCCTCGGTGAGGGCGTCGGTCGCCCAGGATCCGGTCAGGAGCGCGGGGTCGTCGTGTCGTTGTGTCATGACGTCACCCCCATCTCGTCGCGTAGACGAATCATCCCGTCGCGGAGACGGGTCTTCACGGTGCCGATCGGCACCCCGAGCATCTCGGCCATCTCGCTGTGCGAGTAGCCGCCGTAGTAGGACAACTGGACTGCCTGGCGCTGGAACTCGGTCAGACGACCGAGGGCCCGGCTGACCCGCTCGTGTTCGATGCGGATCTCGACGGACTCGGACACCTGGTCGAATCCGGACTCGAAGTCGCGGATGCCGATCTTGGTGTCGCGGTCTCGAGAAGACTGTGCGGCCCGGACGCGGTCGACGGCCCGGCGGTGGGCCATGGTGAGGATCCAGCTCGCGGCGCTGCCGCGGCCGGTGTCGAACTTCGCGGCCTGTTGCCAGACCTCGAGGAAGACCTCTTGTGCGACCTCTTCGGACTGTGCGCGGTCCCGGAGGAGCCGTGTGATGAGCCCCAGGACCCGGCCGGCGAGTTCGTCGTAGAGCTCGGAGAAGGCCTGTTGGTCGCCCTGGGCGACCCGGAGGAGGAGGGAGTCAGCGGACACAGGGGCGGGCTCGGTCGAGCTCCAGCTGTCGGTGTCGCGTTCCACGATCGCAAGCATTGCAGGTTTTCCTCCTTCCGGTGCTCGGGTGGTCCGATTCACCGCCGGTGTTCGGCTGTGCGGTGTCTCGGGAACGGTCGGCACGAGGGGCCCTGCGCGACCCGCAGGGAATTACTCCGGCCGGGTGGACCGGGTCGAGTCGCACAGGGTGACCCTCGCCGTGTGACGACCCATGGGTTCCGTCACACGCTGATGATTCGGCACCCTCGCCCAGTCGGTTTGCTCGAAGACCGGTTCTCGTCCGGATCGTCGTCTCGGAGCGCTTCCCGCGTCGACGCGCCCGGCGTGTCGGTGTCCACCGTGAGTGAACACGGACGCGCGCTCGGGTGGGATCTCGTAGACTCGACCTCGCCGGGCCGCAGCAAGCCCCGGGCTCCAAAATTCGCCGCTTCGAGCGGCCTCGCGCCGAGAGGCGCTTCTGCGGCCCGGTCTTCCTCTTCCCGCTTCCGGGACGGTCTTCCTCTGCCCGCTTCCGGGACGGTCTTCCTCTGCCTGCTTCCGGTAGACGCTTCGGCGTCCGGCCAGGAGGCCCGGTGCAGGTCCGCCGCGTCCGGCCGCGCGGGCCGTCAGTCCAGGGCGTCGCGGCGCCAGAGCGCCGCCGCTGCGGAGAGGTCCTCGGCCAGCTCCGCCAGACGGAAGGCGCGGACCGTCAAGACGCTGGCACGCGCTTCCGCCGTCAGGTCGGAGTCGTCCGCCACGCTGGTCGCCCCCGCGGCGGCGAGTCGACAGAAGGCCGCCCCGCGGTCGAGTGCCACCGCGAAGTCCCCCGTGTACAACCCGTGCAGGATGCTGTCCGCGAGCGACAGGATCTCCGCCGGACCGGTCGGTTGCTCGGCCCCGGCTACGGCCTGGTCGATCGTGGTGATCCGCTCCGTGCCGCGCGTGAAGAAGTACGCGATCTCGTCCGGGTTCTGCCGGATCACCGTGCGCATCAGGTAGATCCGCCACAGGGCCCCCGGCAGCGTGTGCGCCCCGACACGTGCCCACAGCTCGGCGACGGCCTCGATGCCGTGCACGTCCGTGTAGGTCACCAGCCGCTCGACGACCTGCGGGTCCGGGTCCTGGCGCACGCGGTGCAGCAGGGCGTTCGCGGTCTCGTGCGCGACGCGGTTCACCAGGGCCGGGTCCTCGCCGCCCTGCAGCGCGGCGAACTCGGCGTCGGTGAAGTGGACAGGACGGTGGTGATCGCGAGGCACCGCAGCAGTGTAGGCGTCGCCGGTGACACGCCCGCTCCCCACCGGCGCAACCCGTCGCTGCCGTTCCGCGTACCGTGTGCGGGCGAGGGAGGGACTCCTCCCACAACGGAAGAGAGGACCCTCATGAACCCGCTGCTCATCATCCTGGCCGTCATCGCGGTCATCCTGCTGTTCGTCGGTGGCTTCACCGCGAGCCTGAAGTTCCTGCTGTGGGTCGGCCTCGTGCTGCTCGTCATCGCGGTGGTCATGTGGCTGTTGCGCACGCTGACCAGCCGGCGGGGCTGACCTCCGCCGCCGTCCCGACGCATTCGGTCCCGGAGGCCCTCGCCCGCTAGCCTTGCGGGTGAGGGCCTCTAGCTCAGTTGGTAGAGCACCGGACTTTTAATCCGAGGGTCGTGGGTTCGAGCCCCACGGGGCCCACTGGAACCGCCCACCCGACTTTTCATC
>NZ_LMPO01000005.1:11151-31454 GCF_001424385.1 Curtobacterium sp. Leaf183
CCGCTTCCCTCGGGGTACAAGTGCTCCACAGGCAGCTCATGGCGTTCCTTCTGCACACCCCAGGTTGCCCACAGCGATCTGCTGGTCTGCCGCCGATAGTGTCGTACCCGGATCGACCGAGGTCGTTCCCGTCGCACCATCCGCACCAGAACGAACGGGGTACACCGTGATCGAGCACATCGACGCCACGCAGTCCAGCAGCACCGGAGACGCGCGCCGCATCGTCGAGCTCGCCGCAGCGACCAACACCACCATGAGCGACCAGCTCCTGCTGGACACGCTCCGGCGGAACGCGCACGTCACGACCCGGCACATCCGCAAGGACTTCGCCGAGGTGTCCACGGCGTCGAGCGTGCTCGGCTACGTGTGCCGGCAGCGCAAGCAGTTCATCGCCCTGCGCGGGGACGACCCCGCGTGGGCGCAGGAGATCGGCCGCTACGACTCCGAGTCGCTCGCGGTCGAAGCGCTCCGCATGCGTCGCCGCTGACCGCCGGCCGGGTCAGGACCAGACGCGGCGGATCCCCCACGAGCCGGTCCAGGAATCGTCGGGCTCGAGCCAGCGCAGGCCTTCCCCCGAGTTCAGCGCATCGGCCGGCGCCGTCATCGGTTCGACCGCGACCGCCAGGCCCTTGCCCTCGCTACGCGGGAACTCGCGCGACGTGAACACCTGCACGTAGGGGAAGGACGGGTCCTGCCACAGCTGGACGCCGTCGCCCTCCGGACCGTGGATCGTCGTCCGACGGATGCCCTCGTCGTCGGGCGTGACGTCGGTGTAGGCGGTGTCCAGGTCCGAATCCCCCGCGCGACGCCCCTGCCGCAGGTCGAGGTCGGTGCCGTCGACGGACTGCGTGCCGTTCGGGATCTTCCGCTCGTCCACGGTGAACGCGGTGGCGGCGTCGAGCGTCACGACGAGGTCCTCGGCCGGGGTGTCACCGGCGCGCAGGTACGGGTGCGACCCGACGGCGAACGGAGCGCGCACGCCGGAGCGGTTCGTGACGGTGTGGGTGATGCGGATGCCGTCATCCACGAGCTCGTGGTGCACGCGGGTCTCGAGGGTGAACGGCCATCCGTGCTGCGGATGGATGGTCGCCGTCTGCTCCACTCCCGACTCGGTCTGCGCCACCAGTCGGTACGGCGAGAACCGGAGCAGGCCGTGTGAGGCGTTGCCGAACTTCGGCTCGGACACGTCGAGCTGCTGGCGCTTGCCGTCCAGCTCCCAGGCTCCTCCGGCGACGCGGTTGGGCCACGGGACCAGCACGATGCCGTTCGCTCCCGCGGGCGCCTCGGACACAGGGAAGGGCTCGGTCAGGTCGAAGCCCGCGACGGTGAGCTGGCGGATGCCCGCCGCCACCTCGGTGACGACCGCCTCGACGACCCCGTCCGGGCCGGCGTGACGGAGGCGGTACTGGCCCCCGGTGGGTGCTGCTGCGGTCATGCGCTGTGGTTCCTTCCCGATGCCGTGCTGTCGTCCGCCACGACGACGTCGACGCCCGCGGCCCGCACCGGTGCGACGTCCTCCGGCAGCGCGTCCGCGGTGACGACGACGTCGATGTCGGCCAGGGCCCGGACGACCCCGACGTGGGCGTGCCCGAACTTCGAGCCGTCCACCACGACGACGGTACGCCCGGCCGCGGCGGCGAGGACGCGCTTGGCCTCGGTCTCGGGCAGGTTGACGTTCGTCAGGCCGTGCTCGACGTCCAGGCCCGTGCCGCCCAGGAACACCACGTCCGCCGCGATCACCGGCAGGACGGTGTTGTTGAACGGCGCGACGAGCGAGTGTTGGAGCGGCCGGAGCGTGCCACCCGTGACGATCACGGTGAACCGCGGGACGGCGCGTTCGAGGGCGAGTGCCGTCGTCAGGGAGTTCGTCACGACGGTGACGTCGACCAGGTCCTCGCGAGCGACGAGCGCCTCGGCGACGGCGGCCGGCGTCGTGCCCACGTCGAGCAGCACGCACTCCCCGGACCGCACCAGCGCGGCCGCGGCGCGGCCGATGGCGGCCTTGGCCACCTGGTGCTCGACGGCGGTCTCCTCGAACGGTCGCTCGCGGGAACCGACACCGAGACGGACCGCACCGCCGTGCACCCGCCGCAGCCGAGCCTCCCGGTCGAGCACCGCGAGGTCCTGACGGACCGTGACCTCGCTCGTGCCGAGTGCCGCGGCGAGCGCAGCGGTCCTGACCATGCCTGGCGCGCCGTCGACGATCGTGACGATGCGGTCCTGGCGGAGCGGCGCCGGCATCGTGCCGGCCAGGAAGGATAGGTCGTCGTCGGTCACGGCCCAAGTTTCGCCTGCTTCCGATCACTTTCGCAACGCTTCGGACTGCGGCTAGGATGGATCGGTGATCACCAAGCGCGCGACGAAGCTCGCGGACGGCCGCGACCTCATCTACTTCGACGATGCGGACACGCAACTGTCCGCCGAGCGCCGTGTCGACGAACGGACGCTCGACCCGCGGCCCGTGACGGCCACGATGCGACAGGACGTCCTGACCGGCGAGTGGGTCTCCATCGCCAGCAGCCGGCAGAACCGCGTGTTCCTGCCCCCGGCCGACCAGGACCCCCTCGCCCCGCAGTCCGCTGCCAACCCGTCAGAGATCCCGAGCGTGTACGACGTCGCGGTGTTCGAGAACCGCTCGCCGTCGTTCGGCCCGGCACTGCAGGCCGACGACGCCCCCGGCTCGCTCGGCGACCTGACCGACGTCGGGCTCAACCGGACCTTCCGCTCGGTCGGCCGGTGCGAGGTCGTGTGTTTCTCGCCCGAGACCGCCGGGTCGTTCGCGTCGATCTCCGAGTCGCGGGCACGCACCGTCGTCGAAGCCTGGGCGGACCGCACCGCTGCGCTGTCGGCGATGCCGGGCATCCAGCAGGTGTTCCCGTTCGAGAACCGCGGACAGGCGATCGGCGTCACGCTGCACCACCCACACGGGCAGATCTACGCCTACCCCTACGTCACGCCCCGCACGC
Source organism: Curtobacterium sp. Leaf183 (assembly GCF_001424385.1). Taxonomy (GTDB): domain Bacteria; phylum Actinomycetota; class Actinomycetes; order Actinomycetales; family Microbacteriaceae; genus Curtobacterium. The sequence continues at coordinate 14,118 of NZ_LMPO01000005.1, forward strand.
AGCGGCTGCTGGACTCGATCGAGCGCTTCGGGCCGGACCTCTTCGAGCAGCACCTGGCGAACGAGCGTGACTCCGAACGGGTCGTGCTGGCCGGCGAGCACTTCACCGCCTTCGTGCCGTTCGCCGCGCGCTGGCCGATCGAGATCCACATGCTGCCGCACCGCCACGTCCCGGACTTCGCCGGGCTGACCGATGCCGAGAAGGACGAGCTCGCCCACATGCACCTGCGGCTCACGCGGGGCCTCGACGAGCTGTACGGCGACCCCACGCCGTACATCGCCGCGTGGCACCAGGCGCCCGTCCACACTGCTCGCGACACCGTGCGGCTGATGCTCCAGATCACGTCCCCGCGGCGGGCAGCCGACAAGTTGAAGTTCCTGGCCGGCAGTGAAGCCGCCATGGGCGCCTGGATCGGGGACCTCGTGCCCGAGAAGGCGGCCGAGTTCATCCGAGGAGGGATCGAGCGCGCATGACGTTCCAGCAGGTGTTCGGGTACGGGCCCACGGTGCGGTACTCCGCGCCCGGTCGCGTCAACCTGATCGGTGAGCACACCGACTACAACGAGGGCTACGTCCTGCCGTTCGCGATCGACCGGCGCACCACCGCGTCGATCGCACCGCGGACCGACCGGGTGCTGCGCGTCGCCTCCGCGTTCGACCCGGAGTCCGTCGTCTCGCTCTCCCTCGACGACCTCGACCCGGCCGCGATGGACGGGTGGTCCGCGTACGTGTTCGGCATCGCCTGGGCGTTGCGCGAGCAGGGCGCCGACCTGAGCGACAAGACCGGGTTCGACGTGTTCATCGAGTCCGACGTGCCCGTCGGTGCCGGCCTGTCCTCCAGTGCGGCGATCGAGTGCGGGGTCGCGCTGGCGTTCAACGACCTGTGGGAACTCGGGCTCGACCGCAAGCAGCTCGCCCGCGTCGGGCAGTACTCCGAGAACCACGCCGTCGGGGCCCCCACCGGGATCATGGACCAGTCTGCGTCCCTGCTCGGCGAGCGCGATGCCGTGGTGTTCCTGGACTGCCGGACACTCGACACCGCCGTGGTCGACATGGCGCTCGAGGCGAACGGGCTCGAGGTCCTGGTCATCGACACCCGTGTCGAGCACGCCCATGCCACGGGTGGCTACGCCGCGCGGCGGGCATCGTGCGAGAAGGGGGCACAGGTGCTCGGGGTGGAGGCCCTGCGCGACGTGACCGTCGACGACCTCCCCCGGGCGCAGGAGCTGCTCGACGACGAGACCTTCCGGCGGGTGCGGCACATCGTGACCGAGGACCAGCGCGTGCTCGACACCGTGCGGACACTGCGCGAGCACGGCCCCCGCGCGATCGGCGAGCTGCTCGTCGCGTCGCACGAGTCGATGCGCGATGACTTCGAGATCTCCGTCCCCGAGCTCGACCTGGCCGTCGCGACCGCGATGGCGCACGGTGCGGTCGGGGCTCGGATGACGGGCGGCGGGTTCGGTGGCGCGGCGATCGCACTCGTGGACGCCGGGCAGCGCGAGGCGATCAGCACTGCCGCCGTGGCCGCGTTCGCCGAGGCCGGGTACCGCGAGCCGACCGTGTTCACGGTGCACGCAGCACAGGGCGCCCGGCGCGACTGACCTGCCCGGCGGCCGCCCGTTCGGCTCGGCTCGGCTCCGCACAACCAAAATCACCTCGCACCACGGATTGCCGTGGTGCGAGGTGGTTTTGGTTGTGCGAACGCGGCGACCGCCCCGCGGCCCCGCCCGCTCAGTGCAGGTGGCGCTCGGCGGCCTCGACGACGTTCTTCATGAGCATCGCCCGCGTCATCGGTCCGACGCCGCCCGGCGTCGGTGTCAGGTACCCCGCCACCGATGCAACCGCCGGGTCGACGTCGCCGTGCAGCTTGGCCTTGCCCGTCTCCTCGTTCACCACGCGGGTGATGCCGACGTCGATGACCGCGGCCCCCGGCTTCACCCAGTCCGGCTTGACGAGTCCGGCGACCCCGGCCGCGGCGACGATGATGTCGGCGCGACGACACTCGGCAGCGACGTCCTCGGTCAGCGAGTGGGTCAGCGTCGCCGTGGCCTCGAGCCGGGTGAGCAGCAGCCCGAGCGGGCGTCCGACCGTCAGCCCCTGGCCGATGATCGTGACGTGCTGCCCCCGGATCGGGACGTCGTACGCCTCGAGCATCGCGACGATGCCGCGCGGGGTGCAGGGCAGCGGGGCGTCGATCGTGCCGGCGCCACCCGGGACGGCGAGGACGAGCTCGCCGAGGTTCGTCGGGTGCAGGCCGTCGGCGTCCTTGGCCGGGTGCATGAGCTCGAGCATGGGGATCGGGTCGATGCCCAGCGGCAGCGGGAGCTGCACGATGAAGGCGGTGACCCGGGGGTCGTCGTTCATCTGCAGGATCGCGGCACGGATGTCGGCGGCGGACGCCGTCTCCGGCAGGTCGATCCGGATGGAGTCGAGCCCGATCTGCGCCGAGTCACGGTGCTTGCCGGCGACGTACGACACCGAGCCCGCGTTCTGGCCGACCATGATCGTGCCGAGGCCCGGGCGGAACCCGTGGTCGTGCAGCCGGTCGATCCGGGTCTTCAGGTCGTCGAGCGTGCGGGCGGCCAGGGCGGTGCCGTCGATGCGGACGGCAGAGCCCTCGCCGGCCCAGCGCTCGTGGACCAGCGGTGCGGTGTCGTTCACGCGTACAGGGGGAACGCGTCGGTCAGGGTCTTCACCCGGGCCGAGAGCGCTGCGACGTCCGGGTTCGGCATGAGCGTCAGCGCGATGATGTCGGCGACCTCGGTGAACTCGGCGTCGCTGAACCCGCGGGTGGCGAGCGCCGAGGTACCGATGCGGACCCCGGAGGTGACCATCGGCGGACGCGGGTCGAACGGCACGGAGTTGCGGTTCACGGTGATGCCGACCTCGTGCAGCAGGTCCTCGGCCTGCTTGCCGTCGACCTCGGACTCGCGCAGGTCGACCAGCACCAGGTGCACGTCGGTGCCGCCGGTCAGGACGTCGATGCCCGCCTGGCGCGCGTCGTCCTGGGTCAGGCGTGCCGCCAGGGCCTGGGCGCCGCGGATGGTGCGCTCCTGGCGGTCCTTGAACTCCGGCGTCGCAGCGAGCAGGAACGCGGTGGCCTTCGCCGCGATCACGTGCATGAGCGGCCCGCCCTGCTGGCCCGGGAACACGGCGGAGTTGAGCTTCTTGAACAGGTTCTCGTCGTTCGACAGGATCAGACCCGAGCGCGGACCGGCGAGCGTCTTGTGCACGGTCGTGGACACGACGTGCGCGTGCGGGACGGGCGACGGGTGCAGGCCCGCGGCGACGAGCCCCGCGAAGTGCGCCATGTCGACCCAGAGCTTGGCGCCGACCTCGTCCGCGATCTCACGGAACTTCGCGAAGTCGAGCTGGCGGGGGTAGGCCGACCAGCCGGCGATGATGACCTTGGGCTGGTGCTCGACGGCCTTGGCGCGGATGTCGTCGTAGTCGACCTGGAACGTGGTGGGGTCGACGCCGTAGGACACGGCGTTGTAGATCCGGCCCGAGAAGTTGAGCTTCATGCCGTGCGTCAGGTGCCCGCCGTGGGCGAGCTCGAGCCCGAGGATCGTGTCGCCGGCCGAGGCGATTGCGTGCAGGACCGCCGCGTTGGCCGTGGCGCCGGAGTGCGGCTGGACGTTGGCGTAGTCGGCGCCGAAGAGCTTCTTGGCGCGCTCGATGGCGAGCGACTCGGCGACGTCGACGTACTCGCAGCCGCCGTAGTAGCGCTTGCCCGGGTAGCCCTCGGCGTACTTGTTCGTCAGGACAGAGCCCTGCGACTCGAGCACGGCGCGGGGAACGAAGTTCTCGGACGCGATCATCTCGAGGAAGTCGCGCTGACGACCGAGCTCCTGCTGCAGGACCCGGGCGATCTCCGGGTCGACCTCGCTGAGCGGGGCGTTGAAGGCGGCGCGGGCGGCGGCCTGGTCGAACGCCGCGCCGGAGGCGTCCGGGGACTCGGGCGAACCGGCGACGAAGGGGGACAGATCGGTGATGGACACGGGACTCCTTGGTGACGAGCCGGAGCGTGTCCGGCGGCGAGGATCGGTCGGCGTGGCCCAGGCGTACGGCCACGCACCGTGTCGAGTGTCGCTCCCTGATGGTGACCCATCCGACGCCAGTCGCGACGAGACGATCGTACCGAGCCGCCCCGTCTGTGTCACCCTGGTTGCATGACCCTGTTGACGCCGTCCGTCGACGAGCGCATCGACGCCGACACGGACGAGCGCACCCGGCTCCGGCCGGACGTCCCGTGGGTGACGGTGGTCTGGGACGATCCGGTCAACCTGATGTCGTACGTCACGTACGTCTTCCAGAGCTACTTCGGGTTCCCGCGTGCGAAGGCCGAGCGCCTGATGCACCAGGTCGACGCCGAGGGGCGTGCCGTCGTCGCGACCGGCAACCGCGAGGCGATGGAACGACACGTCCAGGCCATGCACGGGTTCGGCCTGCAGGCGACGGTCGACCGGGCGTCCGACTCGTGATCCCCTTCGTCCGTCGCGGTGACGGCATCCACCTCGGCCTGGCCTCCGGCGAGCGCTCGCTGCTCACGAGCCTGGTCGAGCAGCTGCGCGAGCTGCTCGGCGGCGACCTCGACTCCGACCCGGTGACGCTCCGGATGTTCCCGGACGCCTACCCCGGCGACCGACAGGCGAGCAGCGAGTTCCGGCGGTACACCCGGGACGACCTGCGGGACGCCAAGTCCGCCAACGCCGAGACCGTGCACGCCTGGCTGACCGGCGCGCGTGCGGGAGCGCTGACCCCGGCGGACGAGCAATCCTGGCTCCGCTGCCTGACCGACCTGCGGCTCACGATCGCGGACCGGCTCGGCATCGTCGACGCCGACACCGAGGAAGCCACCCGGACCGCCGCGGACGGCGTCGGCCTGCGCGACGTCTACGACTGGCTCGGCTACGTCCAGGAGCACCTGGTGACGACGATGACGAGCCGTCGGTGACCGTCACGTTCCGTGCGTCCACCCCGGGCGACCTGGAGGCCCTGCTTGCGTTCCGCACGCCGGACCCGGTCTCGTGGATCGGTCCGGACCGGTACCGGCAGGAGTCCGTCACGCGCAACTACCGCCGGGAGTGGTCGTTCCTCGCCGAGCGCGACGGCCGCCCGATCGGACGAGCGCTGTGGTGGGGCGGCTCGGACGCGGCGAAGCCCTCCACTCTCGACGACCTGATCGTGGACGTCTCCGACGACGACGAGCGTGCGGCCGTCGCCGCGGGCATGATCCGCGCCGGCGCCGAGGCGTTCGGTACGCTGCCCGAGTGGGTGGTCGACGTCGCCGTCGACTGGCACGACGACCCGCGGGCGGTCGCCGCGGTCGCCTGGCGCGAGCAGGCGGCACGCACCGCGGGGCTCGGCCGGACCACCGAACGGGTGAGCGTCGCGTGGGAGCCGGGAACGGGCCTCCCGGCGGCACGCACGGACGGCGACCTGACGTTCCGGACCGGCGACGACGCCGAGTTCCTCGACCTGTTCGCCCGCGTCACCGTCGGCTCGCTCGACGCCCACACCCGCGCCACCGTCGCCGAGCTCGGTGCGCACGGCACTGCGGCGGACGACCTCGAGTTCTACCTGACCCTGCCGGGTCGCCGTCAGGACTGGCTCGTCGCCGAGGACGCCGACGGACTGGTGGTCGGCTTCGTGCTGGCGACCCGCACGGCGTACGACGCCGCGATCAGCTACATCGCGGTCCTGCCGCAGCACCGGGGCAGGGGCGTCGTGGACGCGCTGCTCGCCGAGGCGCTCCGCGTCCACGGTGCTGCCGGGGAACCGCGGGTGGTCGGCACGACGGACTCCGAGAACGTGCCGATGCGCCGGGCGTTCGAGCGGGCCGGCTTCACGGTCACGAAGCGGCGGATCGTCTTCGAGGCCTGAGACCAGAAGGCAACCTTGCAAGCCCGGCTGCCGAAGTAGTACCGTGACGGTATGGAATCGCACGTCGAGCTCGCGGGCGACCTGCTCACGCTGCACGGCCGCATCCGACGGACCCTGCTGACGGGCAAGGCCGACCAGGTCACCGCCTCGCAGACCGCCGCACTCGGTCGACTGTTGCGCCACGGTGAGTCGACGGTCGCTGACCTCGCACGGGCCGAGGGTGTCCGTCCGCAGTCGATGGGCGCGACCGTGCAGGCGCTCGTCGACCTGGGGCTCGTCGAACGTCGACCCGACCCTGCTGACGGTCGACGCACGCTCGTCCGTGCGACGGACGGCGGCTCCCGCGCCCGCCAGGACTCGTGGGCGACCCGCACCGGCGTCCTGGCGGACCGCCTCGCCGCCCTGCCGGCGGACGACCGCGACACCGTCGCCCGTGCCATCGCCATCCTCACCCCCCTGACCGAGTCCTGACGACCGGCCACCACCCCGGAAGAAGCCGCACCACGTCCACCTCCACGCGTCCCGTCCCCGTCGTCACCCCCGACACCGGCGGCAGCGGCTTCGGCCCGAAGCTGCTGATCCCGGTCCTGGTCGGACCGCTGCTCAACCCGATCAACACCACGATGGTGTCCGTCGCACTCGCACCGATCTCGCGCGACCTCGGCATCGGGGCCTCCCAGGCGATCTGGCTCGTGGCGGCGCTCTACCTGGCGAGTGCGATCGCACAGCCGACGATGGGCAAGCTCGCGGACCGCTTCGGCCCGAAGAAGGTCTTCATGGCCGGGCTCGTGGTCGTCGGGATCGCCGGGGTGGTCCCCGAGGTGCTGACGGGGTTCGGGGGTGCCGTGTTCGCCCGCGTGCTCATCGGCATCGGGACCTCGTCGGCGTACCCGGCGGCGCTCACGACGCTGCGGCAGCACTCCCTGCGCATCGGCAAGCCCACGCCGCCGCTGGTGCTCGGCGCGCTGTCGATCACCTCGCTCGTGTCCGCCGCGGCGGGGCCACCCCTCGGCGGAGCCCTCATCGCCGCGTTCGGCTGGCACGCGATCTTCCTGGTGAACGTCCCGCTCGCCGCGTTCGGACTGGTGGTCGCCGGACTCTGGCTGCCCTCCGACCGGCTCCGCCCCCGCACCGACGCCGACGTCCCGGTGCTCACGGCACTCGACCCGTTCGGCATGGTGCTGATGACGGGCACGGTCTCGGCGCTGCTGGTGTTCCTGCTCGACATCACGGCCGGGCTGTGGTGGCTGCTGGGCGTCGCAGTCGTGCTGCTCGTCGCGCTCGTGCTCTGGGAGCTCCGCGCGACCAAGCCGTTCATCGACGTGCGGATGCTGGCGCGGAACGGAGCCCTGAGCCGCACCTACGTCCGGCTGTTCCTGGTCTACATGCTCGCGTACACGATGACCTACGGCTTCTCGCAGTGGGTGCAGGACGTCGCCGGGTACTCCAGCGACCAGGCCGGGTACATCCAGTTGCCGGCTGCCGTCATCGCCGGGATCGCGTCGTTCCTGATCGCCCGGAAGACGGCCGTTCGTGGCCCGCTCATCGTCGCGGCCACCGTCCCGATCGTCGGCGGACTGCTGCTGCTCGGGCTGCACACGGGGTCCCCGCTCGTGTTGCTGGCGCTCGCCCCCGCGCTGTTCGGCATCCCGCAGGCGCTGGCCTCGGTGTCGAACCAGGCGGCGCTGTACCGGATCGTCCCCGCGGAGTCGATCGGCACCGCAGCCGGGCTCTCGCGCACCAGCGTCTACATCGGGGCGATCGCGGCGTCCTCGCTCATCGGCGGGGTGTTCGGGCAGGGCCCCACGACCGCCGACCTGCACGTGCTCGGGTGGGTGATCGTCGGCATCGCCGTGCTGCTGAGCGCGCTGACCATCGGCGACCGCGCACTCCGCGAGCGCCCCGCGGCCTGACGCGGCCGCGCCGCGGCGCGCCGCACCGCGCGCCGCGGCGCGCCGCACCGCGCGCCGCGGCTGCGGCCGCGACCGCCGGGGCCCGGCGGGCTTCGCATAATTGGAACCTCCTCGAACCACGCGATCGCGTGGTTCGAGGAGGAATCGGTTGCGCGAACGCAGCCCGCACCACGGACGCGCCGCAGCGCCGCAGCGCGGCGCACCCACCGGGGCCGCGCCGGGCCTCCCGTCCGGTCCGCCCCCGGTAGCCTGATCCCGTGACCGACAGCACCGCCACGCACTGGACCCTCACGCTGGTCTGCGACGACCAGCCCGGGATCGTGCACGCCGTCTCCGGAGCCGTCGTGCAGGCGAACGGCAACATCACCGAGTCGCAGCAGTTCTCGAGCCACGACACCAACACGTTCTTCATGCGCCTGCAGGTCATGGCCCCGGTCGACCGGTCGACGTTCGAACAGGCCCTGGCTCCGGTCGTCGAGCGGTACGGCATGCGCGTGCAGCTCGACGTGGTCGGCCGGCCGATGCGCACGCTGGTGCTCGTGTCGAAGGCGGGGCACTGCCTGAACGACTTGCTGTACCGGCAGCGCAGCGGGCAGCTGCCGATCGACGTGCCGCTCGTGCTGTCCAACCACGCCGAGCTGTCCGAGCTGGCGGCGTTCTACTCGGTCCCGTTCGAGCACCGGCCGGTCACCGACGCCGACAGCAAGCAGGCGATGGAGCAGCGCATCCTGCAGGCGGTGGACGAGCACGACATCGAGCTCGTCGTCCTGGCGCGCTACATGCAGATCCTGTCGCCGGAGCTCTGCACCGCCCTGCGGGGCCGTGCGGTGAACATCCACCACTCGTTCCTGCCCGGCTTCAAGGGTGCGAACCCGTACCGACAGGCCCATGCCCGCGGCGTGAAGCTCATCGGCGCGACGGCGCACTTCGTCACGAGCGACCTCGACGAGGGGCCGATCATCGAGCAGAACGTCGTCCGCGTCGACCACACGAAGGACCCGTCCGAGCTGGTCTCGATCGGCCAGGACGAGGAGTCCCGCACGCTCACCCAGGCGGTGCGCTGGATCGCGGAGGACCGGGTCCTCCTCGACGGCGCCCGCACGATCATCTTCAAGTAGGCACCACATGAGCAACGCCCCGCAGTCCCCGGTGGACTGGTCGGACACCCCGGACCCGCAGGACGACGCGGTGTCCCCCCGCCGTGTCGACGTCTGGAGCGTGCTGCGCGTCGTCGTGTGCGTGTTCGGCCTGCTGTCCCTGGCGACGTGGGGGTACTACGCGTGGCCGTTCCCGATGCCCGGGCTGCTGTTCGTGATCGGTGCGCCGCTCTTCGCCGCGGTGGTCTACTTCTTGTTCCGTTCCTCGCGCTCGCCGATCGAGACGGACATCGTGGGCAAGACGATCGTCGAGGTCGCGCTCATCGTCGCCGCCGGCGGCGCCTGGATCTCGATCGGGCATCCCGTGGTCGGCCTGGTCTTCGTGCTGGTCGCCGCGACGTCCGGTGTGGTCACCTTCCGTCGGGAGACACGGTGAGCGCGGGCGGCGGGCACGTCGCCGGTCCCGGTGCCGACGCGGGTCCCGCTCCCAGCGCTGGCGGCCTGGAGGCCCGGCGCACCCTGGTCCGCGCCGCGCACCTGGTCGACGTGGCCGGGTCCACCCCCGACGGTTGGGTCCTGCTCGACGGCGACACCATCCACGCGGTCGGCTCCGGACCCGATGTCCCCGCGGCGGACCAGGTCATCGACCTCGGCGACGCCACGCTCGTCCCCGGCTTCGTCGACCTGCACGGGCACGGCGCCGGCGGTGCCGCGTACGAGGACGACGCCTTCGGGGCCGCCCTCGCGGTGCACCGGGCGCACGGCACGACCCGCTCGGTCCTGAGCCTGGTCGCGAACCCGGTCCCGGCGATCACCACCACGCTCGACCACGTCCGGTCCGTGATGGCAACCGACCCGCTGATCGTGGGCGTGCACCTCGAGGGGCCGTTCCTGTCGCCGGACAACAAGGGCGCCCACAACGAGCACTTCCTGGTGCCGCCGACCCCCGCCGACGTCGAGGCCCTGCTCACCGCCGGCGACGGAGTGGTGCGACAGGTCACGATCGCACCGGAGCTGCCCGGTGCCCTCGACGCGATCCGCCGTGTGCACGCAGCCGGGGTCGTCGCCGCGGTCGGGCACACCGTCGCCTCGTTCGACCAGGCCCGCGCGGGCTTCGACGCCGGCGCCACGGTCCTCACCCACGCGTTCAACGCCATGCCCGGCCTGCACCACCGTGTGCCCGGGCCGATCGCCGCCGCGGTCGCCGACGACCGCGTGACGCTCGAGCTCATCCTGGACGGCGTGCACGTGCACCCCTCGGTCGCCCGGGTGCTGCTGCGTGCGGCACCGCACCGCGTCGCGCTCATCACGGACGCCATGGCCGCCGCCGGGTCCCCCGACGGCGCGTACACGCTCGGGTCGCTCGACGTGTCCGTCACCGACGGCGTCGCCCACGTGGCGGGCACGGACACCATCGCCGGGTCCACCCTGACGCAGGACGTCGCGCTGCGGATGGCCGTGACCCAGGTCGGCACGTCCCTCCCCGAGGCCGTGGCGGCGCTGACCAGCATCCCGGCGACGGCGATCGGCCTCGGCGACAGGCTCGGTCGACTCGCGCCGGGCCATGCGGCGGATCTGGTCGCGCTGTCGCCCACCCTCGAGGTCCTGCGCGTGTGGGGCGCCGGCCGCGAGCTGTCCGTCCCGCACGGGTCCGCGGGGGCCGATCGCCCGTGATGCACGACGACGAGCTCGCGGTCGACGCCGACCGGGTCCGTCGTCTCGTCGAGCACCAGTTCCCGGCGCTGGGCGGTCGTCCGGTCCGGGCGCTGCCGCTGGCGGGGACGGTCAACGCGGTCTTCCGGCTCGGCGAGGACCTGGCCGTCCGCTGCCCGCTCCACGCCGGGGATCCGGACGCGGTCCTCGCCACGATGCGGCACGAGGCCGATGCCGCGCGGGAGTTCGCGGGCATCGCAGCGCTCCCGACACCCGATCTGGTCGCGATCGGCGCACCGGGCGAGGGGTACCCGCTGCCCTGGACGGTGCACACCTGGATCCCCGGGGACGTCGGGACACCCGCCGGGGCCGCACGCAGCACGCCGTTCGCCGAGGACCTGGCCACGCTGGTGCTCCGGCTCCGCGCGGCCGACACGGGCGGCCGCTCCTTCGCGGGCAGCGGCCGTGGTGGACACCTGCCGGACCACGACGACTGGGTCGCGGAGTGCCTCGCCCGCAGCGGCGGACTGCTGCCCGTCGAACGGCTGCGGTCGATGTGGGAACGGCTCCGCGTGCTCCCGGAGCCGGCCCGGCACGCGATGACCCACGGCGACCTGATCCCGGCGAACGTGCTGGTGCGCGGGGACCGCCTGGCCGGGGTGCTCGACGCGGGCGGCACCGGCCCGGCGGACCCGGCGCTGGACCTGGTCGCCGTGTGGCACATGCTGGACACCGACGCGCGCGCGGTGTTCCGCACGCGCGTTGGCAGCGACGACGTGGAGTGGTCTCGGGGGGCAGCGTGGGCGCTCGAACAGGCACTGGGGCTCGCCCGGTACTACCGCGACACGAACCCGGCCATGCACGCGCTGGGACGCAGCACGCTCACACGCCTGCTGGCAGCACCCGAGCTCGCCGGCTGATCAGCTCCCGAGCTCGCTGGCTGAGCACGACGGCCGGGGCGGGAGCCCCCGTGCTCAGCGGTCGCGCGGCCGGTCCCGCGGGGCGGTGGCCCACGTCGTGTCCGGCGCCGCACCGACCTGCAGCGAGAGCGTCCCACCCCGGTTGACGAACGAGGACGGCACCCACGACCGCCGGAGTGTCCGGCCGTCCAGCTGGGCGCCCTGCACGAACGTGTCGGTCCCGGACGACCGGATGACGATCCGCTGCCCGCTCGAGCGTCGGATGTCGACCGTCGAGAAGGTCGGGCTGGCCACGAGCATGTCGGCCCGCCCGGGTGTCTGCGGGTAGAGCCCGATCGACGCGAACACGTACCAGGCGCTCATCGTGCCGAGGTCGTCGTTCCCGGGGAGCCCGCCCGGCCCGGTGCCGTACGCGTCGTCGACGACCCGGCGGACGGTCTCCTGGGTCTTCCAGGGCTGCCCGAGCGCGTTGTACATCCACGGCGTGTGGATGTCGGGCTCGTTCGTCGGGTCGAACTTCGTCGCGTCGCCACCGGTGACCGCGAACGCACCCGAGTCGTCGTGGAAGAAGGTGTCGAGCCGTGCCACCGCAGCGGTGTCTCCGCCGAGCGCCTGCGACAGGCCCTGCACGTCCTGCGGCACCAGCCAGGTGTACTGCGCGCTGGTCCCCTGCGCGAACCCGACGCCGGTCGAGGGCGACCAGTCCGGTGTCCACGACCCGTCGGCCTGCCGTGCGGCCTGGTACCCGACGGCCGGGTCGAACGTGTTCTCCCAGTACGTCGCGCGCGCGGCGAACATCCGCGCGTCGGAGCGGAGCCCGAGCGACGATGCCCAGTACCCGAGCGCGCTGTCCGAGATCGAGTCCTCGAGGGTCTCCGCCGCGCCACCCCAGCAGTGGCAGTCGTCGTTCGCGGCGTACTGGCGCTGCAGGTACTGGTCGAGCCCGGGTCGCTGCGCCAGGCACTGGCCCGGGCACCCGATGTCGCTGAGCGCGTCGGCGTTCTGCGTCGTCGCCTGGGTGCGGAGCGACTGGTAGGCGGCACGGACGTCGAAGTTCCGCACGCCCATCGCGTACCAGGTGGCGAGCGTCGCGGCCGAGGGGTCGCCGGTCATCACGTGGGTCGGTGCGCCGAGGTGCAGCCACCGGTCCCACACGCCGCCGTTCTGCTGGGCGAACCGCAGCATCGACTGTGCCATGTCACCAGCGACGTCCGGCCGCAGCAGCGCGAGCAGCTGGATCTGCGCCCGGTACTGGTCCCAGCCGGAGTACGTGCCGTAGACCGCGCGGTGTCCCGGGTCGATGCGGTGGACGCGCTGGTCCGGCCCGAGGTAGCGGCCGTCCCGGTCGTTGAGCGTGTTGGGCTGCATCAGCGCGTGGTAGACGGCGGTGTACAGCTGGGTGGTCCGCTCCGGCGTGCCGCCACCGACCCGGATGCGCGAGAGCTCCTGGTTCCACGACGCCCGGGTGGCCGCCGCCACGCTGTCGACGCTCGCGCGCCGGCCGACCTCACCGTCGCGGTTCGCGACGGCGCCCTCCGCGCTGACGTACGAGATGCCGACGCGGGCGTGCACCGTCGCACCGCGACGCGCGTCGAACCCGATCCACGCGCCGGAGCCGCGTCCGGCACGGTCGGCCCCGGTCAGGTAGCCCTCTCCGCCGGAGACGTGCGTGCCTCCCGGCTGGACGGTGCTGTCCTTCCAGGTGCCGGTGCTCGTGAAGTCGCGGTCGAAGGTCGCGGTGAAGTACAGGCGGTAGTAGCTGCGGCGGTCGGGGTTCGTCGCGCCGCCGCCGTTGGCGCGGCGGCTGCAGAAGCCGCCGGTCAGGACGCTGCCGCTGACCGTGCGGGTGCGGGGGTCGACGCTGGTGGTGGCGTCCTCGCTGCCGTTGATCGAGTTCGAGGTGCGGAAGAGCAGGTTCGCGGCCTTCCCGGCGGGGAAGGTGAACGCGCCGATGCCGGCGCGGGTCGTGACGGCCAGGTCGGTGCGGGCACCGTTGTCGAGCTGGACGCCGTACCGGCCGGGGCTGGCGGACTCCTGGTCGTGGGAGTAGCCCGCTGCGTAGACCGCATCGGTGGTGTCGGCAGACGGCGAGGTCGTCACGGCGGTCGTGACCGGCATGATCGGCACGTCGCCGGCGGCACCGGGTGCGCAGCCCGCGCCGTTCAGGTGCGTCAGGCTGAACCCGCGCAACCGGTTCACGTCGTACGAGTAGCCGTTCGCGACGGGTGTCGACGTCTGGTCGCCGGCGGTGCCGGTGGGACTCCAGGCGACCATCCCGAAGGGCGCGGTCGCGCCGGGCCAGGTGTTGCCGTCGTGGCTGGTCCCGATGAACGGGTCGACCGATGCGGCGGGGTCGGCGACCGGCCGGGAGGCCGTGGTCGCCCTAGTCACTCCGGCTGCGGTGGCGGGCGGGGCCACGACCACCGCGCCGAGCAGCGCGACGGCGACGGCCGCTGCGGCGAGCGGGACCGGACGGAGGAGCGGGCGACGGTGCACGCGAGGACGGGTCACGTCGGTGACGCTAGCCCCCTCGGACGGGGGACGGTCGCGACGTCACGGATCGGTCGTCCGGATTTCACCGTGCATGCACCAGGATGAGCGCATGAGCGTCATGGTCTCCCTCTTCGATGCACGCCGGACCCGCACGAGCGAGAAGTACACGGCCTACCCGCCGGACGTGCTGCCAATGTTCGTGGCCGAGATGGACAGCATGCTCGCCGAGCCCGTGCGCGAGGCCCTCGCCGCCGCCGTCAGCGCGGGCGACACCGGGTACGTCGGACACGGTCGGGCGCTCCCCGAGGCCTTCGCCGACTTCGCCCGTGACCGCTGGGACTGGCAGGTCGACCCCGATCTCGTCCGCACGACCACGGACGTCTCCGTCGCCGCGGTCGAGACGCTGCGCCGTGTCATCGAGCCCGGCGACCAGGTCGTCATCATGCCGCCCGTGTACCCGCCCTTCTGGGACTACGTCGCCGAAGCCGGCGGCTCGGTGACCGAGGTGCCGCTGCTGGCTCCCGAGGGATCGGCCGACCCGTTCGACACGACGGCCGCGTGGCGCATCGACCTGGACGGCATCCGGCGTGCCTTCGCCGAGGGCGCCCGGACCGTGCTGCTCTGCAACCCGCACAACCCGCTCGGGCTCGTGCACGACCGGGAGTCCCTCGCCGCCCTGGCACGCCTGGCGGCCGAGTGGGACGCCGTCGTCGTCTCGGACGAGATCCACGCCCCGCTGACGCACGCCGATGCGACCTTCACGCCGTTCCTCGACGCGGGCGACGAGGCCGCCGCGGTCGGGGTCGCCCTGACCAGCGCGAGCAAGGCGTGGAACCTCGCGGGCACCAAGTGCGCGCTGATGGTCGGGGCGTCCGACCGGGCGCGATCGTGGTTCGACGGCATGCCGACCGAGGTCGTCGAGCGCACCGGGATCCTCGGCTACACCGCCAGCGTCGCCGCGTTCAGCGAGGGCGGCCCGTGGCTGGCGTCCCTGCTCGCGGAGCTCGCGGCGAACCGGCGGGTGCTGGCCGAGGAGCTCGGCGACGTCCTGCCCGGGGCCCTGCACCGCCAGCCCCAGGCCTCGTACCTGTCCTGGATCGACCTCAGGGCGTTGCCGTGGGGCGACGACCCCGCTGCGGTGCTCGTCGACGAGGCGAAGGTCGCGCTCGCCAGCGGGCCGGCGTTCGGGCGACAGGGTCACGGCTTCGCCCGACTCAACTTCGGGTGCTCGGAGGAGACCCTGCGCGAGGGGCTGTCACGCCTGCGGGACGCGTACACGGCCTGCAGCTGAGGGGCTACTCGAAGCGCTGCCACTCCGGCTTGTTCGCGTAGGTGTACCGGTAGTAGTCCCCGAGCTGCAGCTCGGCGGCGGCGGCTTCGTCGACGACGACGGTGGCGTGCTCGTGGAGCTGCAGGGCGCTGCCGGGGACGAACGACGACAGCGGCCCCTCGACCGCGGCGGCGACCGCGGCGGCCTTCGCGGAGCCCTGCGCGACGAGGACCAGCTGCCGGGCCTCGAGGATCGTGCCGAGCCCCTGGGTCATGCAGTGCGTCGGGACCTGGTCGAGGGAGTCGAAGAACCGGGCGTTGGCTTCGCGCGTAGACGGGGCGAGCGTCTTGATCCGAGTGCGGGACGCGAACGACGACGTGGGCTCGTTGAAGCCGATGTGGCCGTTCGCCCCGATGCCGAGGATCTGCACGTCGATCCCGCCGGCGGCCCGGATCGCGGCGTCGTACTCCTTCGCCGCGAACTCGATGTCGGTGGCGCGGCCGTCGGGCACGCGGACGCGGGACGGGTCGAAGCCGAGCGGCTCGACGACGTCGCGGGCGATGACGGCGGCGTAGGACTCGGGGTGCTCGAGTGGGATCCCGACGTACTCGTCGAGGGCGAAGCCACGGGCCTGGGCGAAGGTGATCTCCCCGGCGGCGACACGGCGGTGCAGGTCGGTGTAGATGCCCTGGGGGCTGGACCCGGTCGCGAGACCGACGACGGCGGTCGGCTTGGCGGCGACCACGGACGCGATCTTCGCAGCGGCGACCCGACCGACCTCGGCGGGCGTGGGCAGGATGATGATCTCCACGAGCTCACTCTACTGGTCATGACCAATCAGGGCGATGGTCACGACCGGATCGATTCGTATGAGATATTTCATATGTCCATCCCTTCGACCCTGGAGTCTCATGTCTCGTCCCATCCATCGCTACCGCCCCACTGCCATCGCGGCCGCGGTCCTGGCCACCCTCGCCGCGGGTGCCGGCGCGCTCCCCGCGTCCGCAGCCACGGACGCCATCGCTGCCCCGTCCTTCATCAACATCGGCTACGACGGCGAGACCTTCACGCCGGACTCCTCCGGATCGGTGAGCATCGGGAGCGAGCAGCACGTCGTCTTCAACCTGGACACGAACGGCGTGACGGACGGTTCCGTCGCCGTCCATGACACCAACGGCCACGAGCTCTGCACTGCGCCGGTGCTCGCAGGCACCATCGGCATCGCGCACTGCACCACGGACGGCCCGCTCGCTCCGGGCATGCACGACGTCACGGCGACCACCACCGCTGCGGCCGGAGCCTCCTCAGAGTCGGCCGTCCTGCACGTGGGCGTCTACGGCGACGACCACACCGGCGGTACGCCCGCGCCGATCGTCGCGCAGCCGGCACCGGGTGACGCCGACGCCGGGTTCACCGTCCAGCAGCCGGTCGTCGACCCGATCGTCGCGAAGCCGGCCCCGGGTGACGCTGACGCCGGCTTCACCGTGAGCGGTGTCGCCGCGCCCTTCGTCACGCTCGGCGAGACGTTGGGGGACCACCAGAGCCTGCTCTTCGATGCTCCCGAGCTCGGGAACGACGGCGGGCGTGGTCACGTCAAGGTCTACGACCAGGCCGGGGACCTCGTGCAGGACCGCGAGTGGTCCGGTCCGCTCGGGCCCGACGGCGTGCAGCTCTGGGTCACGGCACCGCACGGCGAGAAGACCGTGTACCAGGCCGAGTACGTCCTGCCGACGGGTACCTCGGCGCGCACGGAGATCGTCATCGACAAGAGCACCGGTGCGCTGCCGGCGCCGACCCTGGCGTTCGAACCGGGCGTTCAGGGTGACCGCATCCTCTTCAACCTCTACGGCGTCCCCGGGGCGACCGCGACCTTCACGGACAGTGACGGGACGGAACACCGCGCGGACATCGGTGCGACCGGCATGGCCGCCTTCACCGGCACCGTGGCCCGCAACGCGCAGAACACCTACTCGATCACGCAGACGAAGGCCGGCCAGACGTCGGCACCGCTGACCCACGAGGTGGACACGCGGACCGGCGCCGAGGACATCGTCGCCCAGCCCGCCCCCGGCGAGACCGACCCCGGCTTCACCGCCCCCGGCA
>NZ_LMPO01000005.1:31500-31569 GCF_001424385.1 Curtobacterium sp. Leaf183
AGGACACCGAGGACATCGTCGCCCAGCCCGCCCCCGGCGAGACCGACCCCGGCTTCACCGCCCCCGGCA
>NZ_LMPO01000005.1:31617-52063 GCF_001424385.1 Curtobacterium sp. Leaf183
CCGAGGAGATCCCGGCACCGTTCGTCTTCGCAGGCCGGGTCATGCCGGACCGCAAGCGCGCGGAACTGAAGATCCCGTACACCCCTGCTGCGGGCGACGATTCCGCCCGGTACCTGTTCACGGACGAGTCGGGCGTCACGACCGAGCGACGGATCACGCCGATCTCCTGGAACTACTACGTGCCCGTCTCGCACTCGGGTGCGCAGACGTTCACCATCGTGAAGAAGGTCGGCGACGCGGTCTCCGCTCCCACGACCTTCCGTGTGCGCGGGCTCGACTAGGACCGCTGCGCTCAGACGACGAGCCCCGGCGCACCGACCACCGTCGGTGTGCCGGGGCTCCGCCGTTGGGTACGGTGGCCCCATGCCGACCCCCGACTTCGTCCTGGCCCTGCGCGAGAAGATCGGCACCGATCCGCTCTGGCTGACCGGCGTGACCGCCGTCGTCACCCGTGGCGACGGCGAGGACCGGGAGCTCCTGGTCGTACGACGAGCGGACAGCGGTGCGCTGACACCGGTCACGGGCATCGTCGACCCGGGCGAGCAGCCGGCCGTCGCCGCCGAGCGCGAGGTCCTCGAGGAAGCCGACGTCGTGGCCGTCGCCGAGCGTCTGACGTGGGTGCAGACCCTGCCGGAGATGACCTACCCGAACGGCGACCGTGCGCAGTACCTCGATCTGGTGTTCGCGTGCCGCTGGGTCTCCGGCGACCCGTACCCGGCCGACAGCGAGAACACCGAGGCGTTCTGGGCCCCGGTGTCCGACCTGCCCACGATGTCCGAGAACATGCGCGAGCGTGTGCGCATCGCACTGGCCGGCGCCGCGGAGGCACGCTTCGAGCGCTGACCCGGTCAGGCGACCGGCGCGACCGCGACCGGGGCGCCGAGCAGCCGGACGGCGACGGCGTCACCCGTCGTCCGTCGGTCACCGACCTCGTGCTGCACGGTGATGACGGTGTCGTCGTCGAGCCGGACGGTGGTGCGCCGGATCGACCCGAGGAAGCTCGACGAGATGACGGTCCCGGTGACGCCCTCCGGAGCGAAGGCGATGTCCTCGGGCCGGACGTACGCGAGCACCGGGCCGTCGGCGGCGGTCGGGTCGAGCGCGGGCACCCGGAAGCCGTACACGAACACGTCCCCACCACGCAGGTCGCCCCCGAGCCGGTTCGACTGCCCGACGAAGTCCGCCGTGAAGGCCGAGGACGGGGAACGGTAGAGCTCCTCGGGCGTGCCGATCTGCTCGATGTTGCCGGCGTTCATCACCGCGATGCGGTCGGACACGGCGAGCGCCTCCTCTTGGTCGTGGGTCACGAACACGGTCGTGATGCCGAGGTCGGTCTGGATGCGCCGGATCTCCTCGCGCAGTGACACTCGGACCTTGGCGTCGAGCGCGGACAGCGGCTCGTCGAGCAGCAGGACTCGGGGACGGGTGACCAGCGCACGAGCGAGTGCCACGCGCTGCTGCTGCCCGCCGGAGAGCTGGTGCGGGTAGCGGTCGGCGAAGTCGGCGAGGTGCACCATGTCGAGTGCCTCGACGACGCGCTCGCGCCGGGACGCCGCCGGCACCCGGCGCATCTCCAGCCCGAAGGCCACGTTCTGCCGCACGGTCATGTGCGGGAACAGCGAGTACTGCTGGAACACCATGCCCATGTCGCGTTTGTTCGCGGGGGTGTTCGCGACGTCCTCACCGTCGATGCGGATGGCGCCGGCGTCGATCGCCTCGAGGCCGGCGAGCGCTCGGAGTGCGGTCGTCTTGCCGCAGCCGGAGGGCCCGAGCAGCGACAGGAACTCGCCCGGTCCGACCCGCAGGGACAGGCCGGTGAGCGCGCGGTGGGTGCCGTAGCGCTTCTCGACGGCGTCGAGCTCGACGACGGCTCCGGTGCCGGCCAGCGAGGCGGGAGCGGCGGGTGCGGTGGTGGTCA
Source organism: Curtobacterium sp. Leaf183 (assembly GCF_001424385.1). Taxonomy (GTDB): domain Bacteria; phylum Actinomycetota; class Actinomycetes; order Actinomycetales; family Microbacteriaceae; genus Curtobacterium. The sequence goes on from NZ_LMPO01000005.1 coordinate 33,536, forward strand.
TGCGGGGTCCTTGGTCTGGTGACGACGGACGCGCGTGCGGCGCTGTCCGATCCGGCCGATGGCGACGAGCAGCAGGAACCCGAACACCAGGGCGCCGAGCGAGAAGATCGCCGCGACGTACGGGTCGGTCCCCTGCACCAGGAGCAGTGCCGTCTGGAAGGTGGTGCGGGACAGGAACGAGGCCAGGGTGTACTCACCGAGGACGACCGTGATCGTCAGGAAGCACGCGGCCAGGATCCCCCGACGCAGGTTCGGCAGGAGCACCCGCCACGTGACCGTCCACCAGGACGCCCCGAGGGAACGGGCCGCCTCGGTCAGCGTGGTCAGGTCCATCGCGGTGATCGCGGCGGAGATCGGACGGAAGGCGAACGGCAGCGCGATGATGCCGATGGCGAAGGAGAGGGTCCACGCGCCGGACCCGAACACCTGGGCGACGACCTGGTAGACGGGGACGAACCCGACCACGAGCACGACGACCGGCACGGTGATCGGCACCAGGCAGACGAACTCCACGACGCGTCGGAGTCGCGGGTGGTGCAGGGCGGTGATGACCTGGGCGGGCAGGAGCACGAGCAGGACGATCGCGACGGCGATGACCGCGATCACGAGTGACGCACCGAGGCCGTCGAACACCGGCTGGTACGTGCCGACGTTCGCCGGGTCCGCGATGGCCGCGTAGTGGGCCGTGGTCAGGCTGCCGTCGGTGCCCTGGCGGAAGGTGAACTGCGCCAGCGCGACCAGCGGCACGGCGAACACGAGCCCGACGACGAGCAGGACGACCGCCGCGGTGCCCCGTGACGGGGCCGCGCCGAACCGTGGGACGCGGGCCGGGCCTCCAGACCGACCGGAACGAGCCGGACGAGCCGGACGAGCCGGCGCTCCCGCGCTCATCGCTGCCACCGGGCGGCGCGCCGCTGCAGCAGCGAGTACGCGCCCATCACGACCGCCATCACGACGACCATGCCCAGGGCGAGCACCCCGGCGACGTTCTGCAGGCCGATGATCGTCTCGCTGGTGAGCTGCGCGCGGATCGTCAGCGGGACGATGCCGCCCTGCGAGATGAGCGCCGCCGCGGTCGCGAACGACGAGAACCCGTTCGCGAACAGCAGCAGCAGCGATCCCCAGAAGGCCGGAGCGAGCACGGGCAGGGCCACGCGGCGCCAGTACGTCGCGCGCGATGCCCCCAGCGTCGCGGCGGCTTCGCCCCACTGGGTCTTGACGCCCTCGAGTGCGGGCATGAACGTCAGGACCATGAGCGGCACCTGGAAGTAGACGTACGGGATCACCAGGCCCGGCACCGTGTACAGGAAGGCGCCGTCGGCGTTGAGGTCCCAGTGGAACGTGGACACGAGCCACGCCGTGACGAGCCCCTGCGTGCCGATCGTGGCGATGAACGCGAACGCGAGCATCACGCCGCCGAACTGGGCCAGCACGCTGGCCGCGGAGTCGATCATCGACCGGACGACCCCGTCCGGCCGGAGCGCGGCGAGCGCCCAGCAGACGAGCGCACCGATCACGGCACCGAGCACGGCGGAGACCGCGGAGAGGCCGAACGAGCCGCCGAAGGCACGGAGGACGCTCGGGTCGCGGAACGCCGACAGGTTCGCCAGCGTCAGGTTCCCCGTCGCGTCGAAGAAGCCGGACCCCACCGCGATCAGCGCCGGCACGGCGAGGAAGAGCAGGACGTACGCGGCGAACGGGGTGAGACCGAGCCACGCGATGCCGACGCGGCGCCGGGCACGGGGACCGGCACCGCGACGAGCGAGCGCATCGACGCCCGCGCCGGACCGGGTTGCGGTCGCCTGCTCGCTGGTGACGAGGGTGGCGGCCGGTCCCCCGGTCGCGCCGGGCGCCGATGCGGTGGTCATGCTGCTCAGGACCCCATCGTCGAGGACCACTTGGCCGCCAGGACCTTCGCGGCCGCGGTCACCTGGTCGTCGGTCAGCTCGACGTAGTCCTTCGGCGCGCCACCGGCGGCGTCGAGGGCGTCCTGGTCGACCTTGCCCGACTTCTCGAGCGCGGCCAGGGTCGACGGGAACGCGCCGGCCTGCAGGTACAGGTTCTGCACGGTCGGGCTGGCGACGTACTCCTGCCACAGGCGGGCAGCGGCAGGGTGCGGGGCGTCCTTGTTGATCGCCTGCGCGTAGTACGAACCGAGCGCCTGCCCCTTCGGCACGACGGTCTTCCAGTGCTTGTTGCCGGACGATCCCGCAGCCGGGCCCCACGCCAGGTTGTTGTAGGACCACTGGACGACGACCGGGGTCTCACCCGAGGCGACCGTGGCCTGCGACGGCAGCACGTTCTGGAAGTTGCCGGCCTGCTTCAGCTTGCCGAAGTAGTCGACGCCCTTCGTGATGTCGTCGGCCGAGCCGCCGTTCTCGAGCGCGGCGAGGTAGACCGCGCTGGCGGCCTGGTTCGCCTGGGTCGGGTCACCGGCGATCGAGACCTTGCCCTTGTACTCCGAGCCGAGCAGGTCCTCCAGGTCCTTCGGGGCGTCCTTGATCTTGCTGGAGTCGTACCCGATCGACATCAGACCCGTGTAGTCGCGGGTCCAGGCGCCGTCCTGCTCCTTGAGGGTCGTGGGGATGTCGCTCCAGTTCGCGACCTTGTAGTCCGTCAGCAGACCGAGGTTCTGCTGCAGCACGGCGTTGCCGAGATCGAGCACGTCCGGCGCCGTCGACTGGCCCTTCTGCGACTTCACGGCGGCGACCTCGTCGGCGCTCGAGCCGTTCGGGTTCGCGGAGTTGATCGTGATGCCGTACTTCTGCTTGAAGCCGTCGATGATCTTGCCGTAGTTGGCCCAGGTCGGCGGGAGCGCGATGACGTTGAGCTGCCCCTCCGCCTTCGCGGCCTTCACCAGTGCGTCCATGCCGCCGGCGCTCTCGGCGCTCGTTGCCGTCTTCCAGTCGGCGGCGCCGCTGCTGCTGCTGCCGGTCGATGCCGAGCTCGTCGCCGAGCAACCGGCGAGGGTGACCACTGCGGCTGCGGCGAGGGCGATGCCGGCCAGGGTGCGCTTGTTCTGCACGGAGAGTGCCTTTCGGGTGCGTTCGGGGACCCCGCGGATCGGGTTCTGGATGATCGTGGACGCGGCCGGTATCCGGCTCGTGGTGCGGTGGTGAACGCTGGCGGAACTCGTGGTGCGGTTGTACGGTTCCTCACGACGCGGCGGTCGCCGCTGCTGGCTCGGACTGGAGGCACGGGTGCAGTTCACGACGACGGTCCTGCAGGCACGGCAGACGGCGACCGGGCTGCCCGTCCCGCCCGAGGTCATCGAAGCGCTGGGGTCGGGCAAGCGCCCGGCGGTGGTGGTGACGCTGAACGGCGCCTACACCTACCGCTCGACCGTGGGCGTGATGGGCGGGCAGTACCTCGTCCCGCTGTCGGCAGCACACCGTGCGGCGTCCGGGGTCGCCGGCGGGGACTCGGTCGAGGTGACGCTCGTGGTCGACACCGCACCGCGCGAGGTGCCCCTGCCCGAGGACCTGGTGGCGGCGATGTCGTCGGCCGGCGTGCGAGCGGCGTTCGATGCGCTGTCGAACTCGCGTCAGCGGGCGCTGGCGGCCCCGGTGGAGCAGGCGAAGTCACCGGAGACCCGGCAGCGCCGCATCGACAAGGCCGTGGAGACCCTGCGGGGCTAGCGGGTGCGCGCCTCCGGGGGCCCGTTCCGAGCAAAGGATGTCGAATCGCGCGTTGTCGGTCGGAAGTTCGGGCTACCTACGCGCGAAACGACCATCCATGTGGGCCGCGGCTGGACCGGCGGGATCGGGTTGGGGTCAGGCCAGGTGCTCGACGGCGGAGAACTCGACGAGGGTCCATGGCTGGCCGAGCCCCGCGCGGCCGAGACGGGTCAAGGACGCGTTGCCCACCGGGTTGGCGGCCGTGAACTCCGTCAGGGCCGCTTCGTCGAGGTCCAGGCACACCGCCACGGCCAGCGTCACCACGACGTCGTGCGCGGCGATGACCAGGCGCTCCGGGCCGTCGATGCGGTCGATGTCCATGAAGGCCGAGCGCAGCCGGGCCTGGACGTCGACCCACGACTCGCCGCCCGCCGGCCGGTGGTAGTACTTGCCGAGCCGATGCCGGCGTTCGTCCTCGTCCGGATGGCGGTTCGCCACGCCGCGCAGCGTGTGGCGCTCCAGCACGCCGAGCTCGCGATCGCGCAGTCGCTCGTCGACCCGTCGAGGGGGCTCGTCGACACCGCCGGACTGGATCGCGATGTCGATCGTCTGCTGCGCCCGGAGGAAGGGCGACACCCACAGCGCGACCGGCACGGACCCCATGCCGCGTTCGGCGAGCTCGGTACCGAGGGCTCGCGACTGCTGCTCCCCGACGGTGCTGAGCGGGACGTCAGGGTCGCGCTGCTCGATCGCGATCAGGTCGTCACCGGCCGCCTCCGCGCGCTCGGCAGCGACGTTCGCGGTGGACTCGCCGTGACGGACGAGCCAGATCTCGGTGACGGGCATGCGCCTACGCTAGGCCTCCGGGATCAACCGACCACCAGGCGGTCACTGCTGCCGGGGCGGAGAGCGCACGGCAGACCCGCAGCACGCAGACGCGGCACGAGCAGTTCGGGGTGCAGGAGGTCACGCCACTCGGCCCGGAGGATCCGCCTGACGTCCGGGACGGTGAGCACGGCTTCCTGGCGACGCTTCTCGTCGATGAAGACCTCGGTCGGGGAACGACCTGCCCGGTAGCGGTCCTGCGTGTCCTTCGCACGGCCGTCGATCTCGATGACGACGCCCTGCTCCGGGAACCAGAAGTCCACGATGATCCGCCTGCCGTGGACGACGAACTCCTGCTGCAGCACGGGTTCGGGCAGCCCGAGTTCACGGAAGACCACGCGCCCGAGTGACTCGGCGACGGACCCGGACCGCGCGTCCGCCAGGTCGAGCACGAGTTCGGCGGTACGACGCCCCCGTGAGCCCGGGGCCGCTGGCAGTGCCGCTGTGAGTTCGTCAGGCGTCGCCCCGGCGCGGAGGGCCGAGTCAGCCACGACGACCGCCGCCCGCACGTCACCCGTCAGCGCGACGTCGACCACCGTGCGCGGGATGCTCGTCGCGGTGATCGGCCCGTCCCGCTTGACCTGGTCCGGACACAACGGCCGCGTGTGCAGTGCGAGGCCGTTGCTGGCGGACCGGTAGCGCGACTTCGGGACCGTGAGGTGGACGGTGTCGGGCCAGCCGTACAGCCAGGCGAGACCGTGCAGGGCGACAGCCGACACGTGCGACGCCGACGCCGGTTCACTGAGCCGGGCGAGTCGCGCCCAGACGCGCGTGACGTAGCGGACGCGCGTCCCTGCCCCAGCCCAGTCCGTCGCTCGCGCGAACGCGTTGGGCCCCAGGCGCACGAGCCCGTCCGGACCGGGCTCTCCCGCACGTCGCCGCAGCGTCGAACCCACTCGGCCGGCCTCTCGCATCGCAGTGGCCCTGATGATCGGGAGCGGTCGTTCCATGCCACCACGCTGCCGGGCCGAGGACAGCTGAACGGGGGCGACGGACCGAACTGTGGACGACCCTCCAGTCAGACGCTCTGTGGAGGAGTCCTCGTTCGTTCCCACACCGGTTGCGCTGGAAAGTCGGATCGCGCGTGGTCGGTCGGGAACTCCAACCCACCACGCGCGATCCGACCCCCTGCGCGCGATTCGACTTCCTCCGCGCCACACACAACGGGCCTGCCAACCCGCCGTGCAACACGGCGCCGGACGGACGCACCCGTGTCCGTCCGGTGCCGCGGTCTATGCCCGCCGCACCCGCAGCGTGACGATCTCGAACGGGCGGAGCGTCAGGACGACGGGCTCCCCCGCGTCCCACGATGCGTCCAGCGGCCGTTCGAGCAGGTCGACCTGCGTGACGGACGCGACGTCGAAGCCGAAGTCGATGCCGACGTCGGTCGCCCGACCGCCGAGTGCCTCGTACAGCCGCACGACGACGTCGCCCGAGCGGTCCTCGGCGAGCTTCACGGCCTCGACGAGCACCTGCGGCGACGACACCGTCACCAGCGGCGACACCTCGGTCGACCCGGCCACCGACCGCACCGGCAGGTTGAGCCGGTAGCCGGAGTCCGCCGCGTCGAGGACCGACGCGCCGACACGCAGCACCGTGCGGAACATGTGGTGCCCCTGGTCGGCGTGCGGGTCCGGGAACGTCGGCCCGCGCAGCAGCGACTCGCGCACGAGCGTCGTCGTGCCGCCGTCCGGACGGGTCGCGCGGGTGATGTCGTGCCCGTACGTCGAGTCGTTCGCGACGGCCACCCCGAACCCGGGCTCGGCCACGTGCACCCAGCGGTGGGCGCTCGTCTCGAACCGGGCGAAGTCCCACGACGTGTTCTGGTGCGTCGGCCGGTCGATGTGGCCGAACTGGATCTCGCTCGAGGCCTGGTCGGCCTTGAGGTCGAGCGGGAACGCCAGCTTCAGCAGCTTCTGCTGCTCGCGCCAGTCGACCTCGGTCTCGACCACGAGTTCCGGCTCGCCGGCAACGGCCGAGTACCGGGTGGTGACGGTCGACGAACCGACCGCGCGCACGACGACCACCGTGTCGCCCTCGATCGCGACGGAGGACGCGGACAGCGGCTTCCCGTTGCGCTGGTAGGCGCGGTCGATGTCCCACGCCTCCCACTGGTTCGGGGTGTCGCGGAACACGGTGTACTCGGCGCCGGCCGCCCCGGGGGCGATCGCGTCGCGCCCGGTGCCGTGCTCGACGAACGACACGACGTGGCCGGCCGCGTCGATGGTCGCCACGACCGCGCCGGTGTCGAACACGAAGCCGTCACCGTGCGGGACGGGAGGCACGGCCTGCGTCTCGGGGCCGACGGAACCACCCAGCGCGGCGGCGTGCCCCGACGTGACCGGCGCGGCGTTGAAGCGCACGAACGACCCGCTGGTGCCCGTGCCGCCGACGGCCTCGGACGACGGCGCGTCGAGCAACCCCGACCCGCCCCCGGCGACCGACGCCGACGACGACCCGACCCCGGCGAGCGCCGCGGCCCCGCCGTTCGCCAGTGCGGTCGTGGCGGCGCCGATGAGCCCCTCGAGGGTGTCCGCGACGAGCCGGTAGTTCTCCTCGGCGTTCTCGTAGACCCAGGCGATGGACGAGCCCGGCAGGATGTCGTGGAACTGCTGCAGCAGGACGGTGTGCCAGGCCTGTTCGAGTTCGTCGTACGGGTAGTCGAGTCCGAGCCGCACGGCCGCGGTGGCCGCCCAGAGCTCGGCCTCGCGCAGCAGGTGCTCGGACCGTCGGTTGCCCTGCTTGGTCCGGATCTGCGACGTGTAGGTGCCGCGATGGAACTCGAGGTACATCTCCCCCGACCAGACCCCGGGCGTCGGGAGCTCCTGCTCGAGCTGCTCGAACACCTGCGCCGGGGTGCCGAGCGACACCCGGGGCGACCCGTCGAGGTCGTGCTGCCGGTGGGCGGCTGCGACCATCTCGCGCGTCGGTCCACCGCCGCCGTCGCCGAAGCCGTAGAGCAGCATCGAGGTGTTCGCGGTCCCGCGCTCCTTGTTCTGCCGTTCCCCACGGTGCAGATCGGCGGGCGAGACGTCCGAGTTGTAGGTGTCCGCCGGCGGCAGGTGGGTCAGGATCCGGGAGCCGTCGATGCCCTCCCAGTTGAACGAGGTGTGCGGGATGACGTTCGTCTCGTTCCACGACGGCTTCTGCGTGACGAACCACTTCGACCCCGCGGCGCGGACGATCTGCGGCAGCGCCCCCGTGTACCCGAACGAGTCCGGGAGCCATGCCTCGGGGGTGTCGACGCCGAACTCCTCGAGGAAGAACCGCTTGCCCGCGACGAACTGGCGTGCGAGGGCCTCGCCACCGGGCAGGTTCGTGTCGGACTCGACCCACATCCCGCCGACCGGGATCCAGCGTCCCTCGGCGACGCGCTGCTTGATGCGTGCGAAGACCGACGGGTACTCGTCCCGCATCCACGCGTACTGCTGTGCGGACGAGCACGCGAACGTGAAGTCGGGGTCGCGGTCCATCAGGTCGAGCACGTTCGAGAACGTCCTGGCGCACTTGCGCTTCGTCTCGCGGACCGGCCAGAGCCAGGCGGAGTCGATGTGGGCGTGCCCGACGGCGATCGCGCGGTGCGCCGCGCCGGACGCGGGGACGGCGAGTACCGGAGCCAGGACGGCCCGGGCGTCAGCGGCGGTGCCGGCGACGTCGTCGGGGTCGAGCGCGTCGGCGGCACGCTCGAGTGCGCGCAGGATGTCGGCGCCGCGGGTGCCGTCGGTCGGGAGCTCCGCCATCAGGCCGCGCAGGACCCAGAGGTCCTGCTGCAGTTCCCAGACGGTGTCGTCGCGCTCGACGACGTGCAGCGCCGCGACGCGGTAGATCGGGTCGTCGCCCGCGGTCGAGCGGGACCCGAGCGGTGTCGCGCCCTGGAACGAGTCGCCGCCGATGTCCGGGTTCGCACCGGCCTCGACGTAGAGCTCGAACGACTCCCCCGGGCCGACCGTCAGCGGCACGGCGTTGTTGCGCGGCTCGATGGCCTTGATGGTGGTGCCGTCCGGGCGGTACGCCAGGCCCTCGGCCTGGAAGCCGGGGTGCCGCTTGGTGAACCCGAGGTCGACGAGCAGTTCCGCCGTCGTGCCCTCGGCGGTGCCGAAGTCCGCCGGCACCGTGCCGGTGACGTGGAACCAGGTGGTGCCCCAGGGGCGGCCGCCCCAGGGCGAGCCGACCTGGAACGGGGTGTACGTCTGGCCGACGGCCTGGTCGAAGGGCACCGGCTCGTCCGGCACCTCCCACGCCTCGATGGTGACCGGTGCGGACCGGCGGTGCACCGCGGGGTCGACGCGGTCACGCACCAGGCGGGCGATCCTGGCTTCGACGAGTGGTTCGTCCTTGTGCATTGCGGGATGTTCCTTCCGAGGAGAGCGCTGGCGGCTAGCCCTTGATGCCGCCGGCGAGGGCGTTGCCCCCGCCGAGGCCGCGGGACACGAGCACGTAGAGCGCGATGACGGGCACCGAGTAGACGATCGAGAACGCCGCGAGCTGCCCGTAGGCGACCGCACCGTTCTGCCCGAAGAAGTTGAAGATGCTGACCGCGGCCGGCACCTTGTCCGGCGAGAGCAGCAGGACGAAGGGGACGAAGAAGTTCCCCCACGCCTGGATGAACACGAAGATCGACACGACGGCGATGCCCGGACGCATCAGCGGGATGACGATCCGGGTCAGCGTGGTGAACATCGACGCACCGTCGGTCCAGGCCGCCTCTTCGAGCGAGATCGGGACCGAGTCCATGAAGTTCTTCGCCATCCAGATCGCCATCGGCAGGCTGGTCGCGGCGAGGAAGAAGATGCAGCCGTAGATGTTGTCGATCAGGTTGAGCGACACGAACAGTGCGTAGACGGGCACCATCATCGCGGTGATCGGCAGACCGGTCCCGAACAGGATGCTGTACAGGAACGGCTTGTTCACGCGCATCTTGTACCGGGACAGCGGGTACGCCGCCAGCAGCGCGACGACCACGGTCACGACGGCCGTGCCCCCGGACAGCAGCAGGCTGTTGGCGAGCGGGATGAACGACAGCTCGGGTGTGAGCACCTTCGTGAAGTTGTCGAGCGTGAACTGCGACGGGATCTTCACGGACAGCGAGGCCTGTGCGTCGAGCGACGCGAAGACCAGCCAGAGCAGCGGCACCGCGAAGCAGGCCGCGATGACGAGCAGGACGATGTTCGCCGTCCACCGCATGGTGCGGCCGCGGGGCGACGTCATGTGCAGCGCGCCCGGTGCGGTCACCGACCGGGTGGCGTTGGACACGGGACGGTCGGGAACGGTGATCGCCATGGTCAGTCCACCTCCGGCTTCAGGGCCTTGATGTAGATGATCGAGAAGACCGCACCCACGACGAGCAGGATGGTCGCGATCGCCGTCCCGAAGCCGAGCTGCGAGAACTTGAAGGCCTCTTGGTAGGCCAGGATCGGCAGGGTCGAGGAGTTCGTCCCCGGTCCACCACCCGTCATCACGTAGATGAGCGTGAACACCGACAGGGTCTGCAGCGTCGTCAGCATGAGGTTGGTGGAGATGCTCCGGCGGATGACGGGCAGCGTGATGTACACGAGCCGCTGCCACCCGGTCGCACCGTCGACCTCGGCCGACTCGGTGATCTCCTCCGGGACCTCCTGCACGGCGGCCGAGTACACGAGCATCGAGAACGCGGTCCCGCGCCAGATGTTCGCCAGGATGATCGCCAGCATCGGGAACGTGTACAGCCAGTTGGCGCCCTTGATGCCGAAGAAGGCGAGGAACGAGTTCAGCGTGCCCTGGTCGTTGAAGAACGCGTACGCGGCGAACGAGGCGACGATCTCGGGCAGGACCCAGGCCGCGACGACGAAGGTGCCGACGATCGACCGGACGACCTTGTTGGCCTCGCGCATGAGCAGCGCCAGGCCGAGCCCGAGCACGTTCTGCCCGACCACGGCCGAGGCGAACAGGAAGACGACCGTCAGGATGACCGACTTCGGGAAGTCGGGGTCCTGGAACAGCTCGACGTAGTTCTTCATGCCGACGAACTGCTGGTCAGAAGCGCCGACGCCGGTCAGCGCGGAGTTCGTGAACGACCCGTAGAACGACGAGATGACGGGGCCGACCAGGAAGATGACGAGCAGGACGACGGCCGGCAGCAGGGGGACGGCACGCGCCGCGTTGCGCATCGGGCGCCGCTTGCGCGGCACGGGTGGGTCGGTGCGCTTGGGCGCACCGGGCGCCGACAGCGTCGGCGCGAGGGGTGTGGTGGACACGGTGGATGCCTTCCGGGTGCGGAGGGGGTTCCGAAGGTGGGGTACCGGGAAGGAGGCCCGGGGCACGACGTGCGCCGAGCCTCCTGTCCGATGGGGGGGGTGGCGTCAGCCGGAGACGGTGTTCTTCTTGCCGACCGTCTGGACGACGGAGTCGTCGTACGCGGCAGCCGCCTGCTTCGGCGTCTGCTGACCGGTCATCACGGACTCCATCGCGACCTGGACGGCGTTCGAGATCTGCGAGTAGTCACTCGTCGCCGGGCGGAAGTTGGTGTGTTCCACCAGCCCGGAGAAGAACTTGAACGTCGGGTTGGCGTCCGTGTACGCGGAGTCCTCGGCGACGTCCTTGCGGACGGCGATCTGGCTGTTCTCCGTGTCGTACTTCAGCGACCCGTCCTTGTTCAGGAACGTCGAGATGAAGTCGAACGCGGCCTGCGGGTTCTTCGAGTTCTTGCCGACCGCCAGGGTCCAGCCGCCCGACATGCTGTTGTAGCCCGGTGCCTGCCCGTTCTGCGTCGGCATCGCTGCCTGACCCATCACGTCGTTCCACTCGGACCACGGCGCCGTGCCGGTCTTCAGCCAGGTACCCGACTGCCACGATCCGTCGAGGTCGATCGCCAGCTGGCCCTTGGGGAGCCAGGTCTGGGCGATCGTGGTGCCGACGTTGGTGTCGAGCGCCTGCTGCGGTGTCGGGCCGAGGCCGCCCTGGTAGACGTCCTTGACGAACTGCAGCGACTCCTGGAACTGCTTGGAGCCCGTGACCCACTTCTTGTCCTTGTAGAGCGTGTTGCCGGAGCCGTCCGCGCCGTACAGCAGCATCTCGAAGCCCTGCATGGTCGAGGCTTCACCCTGGGCCTTGCCGGAGTAGATGTTGAACGGGATGGTGTCCGGGGACTTCTCCTTGATCGTCTTCGCCGCGGCGAGCACGTCGTCCCAGGTCTTGGGCTGCCACGGGACCGGCAGGCCGACCTTCTTGAAGATGTCCTTGTTGTACCAGAGGGCACGGGTGTCGGTGCCCATGGGGACGCCGTAGGTCTTGCCGTCCACGCCCTCACCGGCCTGCTTGGCGTTGTCGTAGAACTGGTCCCAGTCCTTCCACTTCGCCGTGTACTTGTCGAGCGGCAACAGGTAACCGGCCTGGGCGTCGGCCTTCACCAGGAACGTGTCCTCGTACATGACGTCCGGAGCCGTCGCTGCGGCCTTGTTCATCAGCGCGAGCTTCGTGTAGTAGTCGTTGCCCTGCGCCTGGATGGGGACGAGGGTGACCTTCTTGCCCGGGTTCGCCTTCTCGTACTCGGTCTTGACGTCCTTCATCTGGGCGTCGAGCTGCTGGAAGGCGCCGAACTTCTGGTAGGCGATCTTGATGGTGTCGCTCGAGGCGGACCCCGAACTCGAGCAGCCTGCCAGACCCACTGCGGCGACTGCCACGGCTGCGAGTCCGGCGATGATGCGGGTGCGTTTCATCGGTGCTCCTTTGCACGGATCCGCGGGCTACCGTGCCCGCGCTGCGCAGTTAGTCCACCGTATTGACTTATTGCTTGTCAAGAGGGAATCGTCACGGTTCGGCGGCAGTCCGCTTCCCGCGCACCCGTCCCCGTCCCGTCCCCATCCCCGCCCCCGTCGAGGGAGCAGGAAACGTCGAGTCACCGGACCCGACCCGACAATTCCTGCTCCCTCGATGCAGTGCAGCGAGCACAGGACGGGAGGCTCGGTGCCAGCTGGCACCGGGCCTCCCGTCCCGGACGTCGCTACGCGGCGCTGACGCGGCGGCGACGACGCGCGATGAGCACGCCGGTCCCTGCTGCGAGCAGCAGCAGCGTGGCGGCGATCCCGCCGCCCAGCTCTGCACCCGTGAACGCCAGGTCACCGCCCGACACGGCACCGGTGGCCGGGTCGATCGTGATGGACGCCCAGCCGATCAGGGTGCCGTCAGCAGCGGTCACTGCCAACCGGTGCGCACCCGGAGTCGTGCCGACGGGGATCGTCACCCGCACCGTCCCGTCCGCTGCCACCGTCTCCGTCCCCAGCAGCACCGGGTCCGACAGCAGCCACACGCGCACCCGCTCACCGACGTGCGACATCCCGACACCGACCGTGATCGTCGAACCCGCACGGGCCGACGCCGGAGCCGTGATCCCACCGCGGGCAGCCTCCGTCAACGACGACTCCGACGGCGCGGCCGGAGCGGTCGCACCCGGAGCCGGCGCGGGCGTGCCACCCTCACCCGGCGTCGGCGTCGGCGTCGGCGTCGGCTTCGGCGTGGGAGTCGGGGTGGGCGTCGGGGTGGTGCCGCCGTCGTCCGTGCACGGGTACGTGCCGGTGCGCAGCGAGAAGCCGTCGGTGTCGTTGTCGTCGGCGTAGAAGGTCGCGCGCTCGCCGTCCGTGCAGACGTCGGCGATCGCGAAGCCCTCGTTGGCGAGGGTGCGGTCGGCGTCCGCCGGCGCCTCGTACACGGTCTGCGGCGCGAAGACGCCGTCGGTGATCGTGTACAGCGCGGTGCGTCCGGCACAGGCGTCGTCGCAGACGACCCACAGCGCGTCCAGCGTCGGGTCGAACTGCAGGTCGGCGACGACCGCGAACGGGGAGGCGATGGTGGCGACCCGCTGGAACGAACCGTCGTCCATCAGGGCGTACGCGTACGTGCTCGCGGTGCCCTCGACGCCGACGAAGAACAGGCCGGAGCCGTGGCCCGGGTAGCTCGACGGCGCGTAGGCGGCCCCGGTGTGCTCGTCGGCGAAGCCCCGCGCGGTCAGCCAGGAGTCCGGGATCCAGGTGACGCCCTCGAGTCCGGCGTTCGCTCCGAGACCGGGGAAGTCTGCGGCCAGGTTCCACTCGTCGGTCGCGTTCAGCGTCCGCTCGGAGCCGTCGTCCGTGACGAAGCGGAGCACCGCCGGGCGACTGGTCGAAGAGACGTCGTTGTCGCGCTCGGTGGAGACGTACACCGCACCGGGGTCGTCGGCGGTGACGGTCACGCCCTCGGCATCGGGCGTGCCCGACCCGTCGGCGTAGTGCAGCGTCGTGCCCGCGGCGTTCGTCGGTGCCCAGCCGCCCGCACCGTCGGAGACCATGCGGTAGAGCAGTCCGTCGCCGTTCTGGACACCCCAGAGCACGCCGCCGCCGGTCGCGGTGGACGAGGGCTGCCAGTCCAGGCCGCTGAGGTCACCGGAGAAGGTGTCCTCGTCGTCGAGTGCGGTCTCGTCCGGTCCGCCGGGCCAGGCCTCGGCCGTGACGACGCCCGCGAATCGGTTCGCCTGCCCCTTGGTCACCTCGGCGGTCTCGGCGAAGTCGCCGGTGCCGTCCGGGTTGCGGCCCCAGGTGGTCGCGGCGTGCGCGGTCCAGGTGGAGCTGTCGACGAGCGTGCCCGACGGGGCGAACAGCCGCGCCGAGTCGGCCTTGCCGAGCCCGAAGCCGAAGTCGGCCTCGTCGAGCACGGTGAAGCCGCCCGCGGCCACGGTCGTGCCGGCCGGGATCGTGTACGTGTGGTCGTCCTCGCTGTCCCGGAGGACGTAGCCGCCCAGGTCGACGCTCGTGCTGCCGATGTTGGTCAGCTCGACCCAGTCACCGGGGACACCGTCCTGCGACTCGACCTCGTTGATGCGGACCGGCGAGGAGCAGTCGTTCGCCGCGCCCTTCGTCGACGCGGTGGTGTCGACGAGCGGCCCGGTGCCGTCCGGGCAGCGCCCGTCGGTGATCTGCGCGTGTACCTGGTACCCGTAGTCGAGCACCAGGGCGCCCGTGGTGTCGAAGACCCGCACCTCGTCGGGGTTGCCGAGCCCGAAGTCGAACCCGGCTGCGGTGGACGACTTCTGGTTGAGCACGAAGTGACCCCCCGCCGCGACGACCGAGCCCGCGGGCAGGACGTACGGGGTGTGCGAGTCGCTGTCGTCGAGCATCGAGAAGCCGCTGATGTCGATGGCGGCAGCGGAGGTGTTCGCGAGCTCGACCCAGTCGACGTCGTCGCCGTTGGACTCGACCTCGTTGATGACGAGCCCGGTCGGGGCCGCAGCGGTCGGGGCCGCACTGGCAGCGGGCGTCGCGGCGGCGGCCGGGGTCGCATCCGGGGTCGCGGTGGCGTCGGGCGTCGCGGTCGCATCGGGCGTCGCGGCGGCGGCCGGGGTCGCAGCTGCGGGGGCGGGGCCGGCTGCGACGGCCGGAGTGCTGGCGAGGACGCCCGCCACGAGCACGGCGCAGGTCGCGGCGGCGGCGCCGAGGCGCAGGACAGGGGAGGGCATGCAGGATCCTTCGAGCGAGGAGGCGTGGACCTGCACGACTGTTCAGCACCCGAGCGTCCGGCCGGTGACGGGCCGGTGAACGCCCGGTGGTGCGGCGCCCCGTCAGCGACGGATCAGCAGCGCGCTCGCCCGGGGCGACAGGGCGGCGTCGAGCACCAGACAGCCGGCCCCGACCGCGGCGACGTCAGCCCCACGGTCGGTCTCGACCACCGTGACCGGGTGCTTGGGGACGAGGATCGGCGAGCCGGTGATCGCCTGGCACGCGGCGGGCAGCGCCGCGGCCGCGATCCGCGACCAGAACGGTCCGCCGAACACGACGCGGTCGATGTCGAGCAGGTTGACGATGACGACCGCCGCGCGGCCCATGACGGTCCCGGCCTCGGCGGCCAGCGCGGTCGCCGTCGGGTCACCCGCGTCGATCGCTGCGGCCAGGGCGTCCCACGCGGCGTCCACCGCGCCCGCGTCCATGGGCTCGGCCGTCTCCGACAGGCCCCCGGTCAGGTCCAGCCCCCGTGCCGCTGCCAGGCGGACGAGGCGCTCGGGTGCGACCGCCGCACCGACCTCGCCGCGATCGCCGTTGCCGTCCGGCGTCCCCGCCAGCGAGCCCTGGTCGACCATCAGGTGCCCGGCGTCACCGGCGTTGGCCCCCGTCCCGCGCACGGGTTCGTGGTCGACGACGAGCCCGACGCCGAAGCCGGTCCCGAAGTAGACGAACGCGAAGTTCCGCGCCGATGACTCACCCGCCAGGAACATCTCGCCGACCGCCGCCGCGGTGACGTCCTTCTCGAGCAACACGGGGTGGCCGGTCGCCTCGGCCAGCGCGTCGCGCAGCGGCACGCCCCGCCACCGGGGCAGGAAGGGCGGGTCCACGACGATCCCGGCGTCGACGTCGATCGGACCGGGGCTGGCGATGCCGACCCCGAGGACGGCGTCCGGGTCCACCTCGGCGGACGCCACGAGCCCGTCGACCGCGGCGGCCATGGTCCGGATCACCTGGTCCGGGTCGTCCGCCGTCGGCGTCGAGGTCGTGGTCGACGCGACGACCGTGCCGGCGAGGTCGAGCAGGACGTAGGTCACGACGGCCGGGTCGACGTGGACCCCGACGGCGAACCGGCTGTCCGGCTCGAGCCGGAGGATCGTCCGGGGCTTGCCGCGACCGGACACGACCGTGCCGGACTCGACGATCATCCCCGCTTCGATCAGGAACCGCGTGACGTTGGAGACCGTCTGTGCGCTGAGGCCCGTCCGCCCGGCGAGCTCCACGCGGCTCAGCCCGTCGGGCGACCGGCGGACCGCGTCGAGCACGACGGTGCGGTTGAAGCCGCCGATCGACGGCAGGTTCGCGCCGCGCCGGTGTTCCGCCATGCCTGGACCATACCGCGGGCACGAGCGCCGTCGTGGTCCCGGGGTACCACGACGAAGAGACGAGGGAACGACACGTCCTGGCTGCCGCGCGCCTACCGTTCCGGACATGGACATCCTCTCCTGGCTGACGAACAGCGCCGACCAGATCCCCGACGCCGTGCGGTGGTTGATCGCCGCGGGCTTCGCCGCACTCGAGGTCCTCGGCCTCGGCCCCTTCGTCCCCGGTGAGATCGCGGTCCTGCTCCTCGGGGCGACCTTCGACGACGTGGTCGGCGCGGTCGTGCTCGTGCTGGCGGTTACCGTCGGCGCCTCAGTGGGCGACCACGTGCTGTACTTCCTCGGCCGTCGGTTCGGCAGCGGGATCCGCGACCGCAAGCTCGTCCAGCGCCTGGGTGTCGAACGGTGGGACGCCGCCATCGCGGTCGTCGAACGCCGTGGTGCGGTGGCGATCATCGCGACGCGGCTGGTCCCGGTGATCCGGACGCTGACGCCGCTGGCGGCCGGGACCGCGAGGCTCCCACAGGCACGCTTCACGACGGCCTCGCTCGTCGGGAGCCTGACCTGGGCGCTGCTCTGGGGTGGCAGCGGTTTCCTGCTGAAGTCCTCGATCGCCGCGGCCCAGGAGGCACTCGGCAGCCTGACCTGGATCATCGCCGGTGCGATCGCCGTCCTCGTCGCGCTCGTCGTCGGCTTCCGGGCCGCCCGGAAGCGCGGACTGCTCCCCGAACACGTCGACCGGCGCACCGCGCTGTCCTGGGCATCGGTCGGCCTCAGCGTCGTCCTGGTGGTCGTCGGCGTCGTGACCAGGGGCGGGATGGACTTCGCGCCGTGGGTGATCCGCCTCCTCGGCATCGTCACGGCGGTGGTCGCCGCCGCCGCAGTGGTCATGTCGGCACGGTCGGGACGCCCCGTCTGGAACGTCCTGGTGCCGTTCGTGGTGGTGGTCGGTGGGCTCGTCGGGTCCGCGACGCACCGCGGTGTCCCGGCGTCGTTCGTCGTGGTGCTCTCGATCGCCCTCGGCGTGTGGGCGCTCGCGGGACGGATGACCCGGACCGGGACGGCGGCGCTGCTCCTCACCGCCGTCGGCATGGGCCTCGACACGTGGCCCTGGGCGTGGAACTCCGGCTGGCAGCTGCTGGGCACGCTCAGCAGCCTCTGTCTGTTCGCGTCGATGGTCGTCGGCACGGTGGCGGCGATCCGCACCTGGCGTGACGTCCTGCTCGCTCGGTACGCCCCGGTGCCGCCGGCGGTCGATGCAGGAGTGTGACCGCCGCGGCTGGCCCCGGCGGGGGTCGCACCGTTAGCCTGACCGCATGACGGACCTCCGCCTCGAAGAACTCTCCGCCGCGACCGCCACCGCGGCCAACTCCCTGACGCTCAAGCCGGGGCAGGAGCAGTTCGTGCAACCGACGACCTACGGCGTCGCCGAGTCGGACGTCAAGCCGAGTGCGTCGTGGCCGCGCGTGGTCCTCGACGGCGACGAGGTCGTCGGGCTCATCATCGGCAGCTTCGACGCCGACAACGCGCAGGAAGAACTGCAGGCGTGCATCTGGCGCGTCAACGTCTCGGGTACCGCACAGGGCCGCGGCGTCGGTCGCTTCGCCGTGCACGGGCTGGCGGACGAGGCCCGCAAGCGCGGCTTCCACCGGCTGACGGTCGTCTACGAACCGGGCGAGGGATCCCCCGAGGAGTTCTTCCGCGCGGTCGGCTTCGAGGTCGTCCGCGAGACCCAGTACGGCGACCACTTCGCGGTGCTCTCCCTGTAGTGGAGCAGGACTTCGGCGCAGCGGTCGCCGATGTCGTCCGGTCGATCCCGCCCGGACGCGCGATGACCTACGGCGACGTGGCTGCTGTCCTCGGATCGCGGGCCTCGCGGGCGGTCGGCAAGGTGATGGCCCACGAGGGCTCCGACCTGCCGTGGTGGCGCGTGGTGCGGTCCGGTGGACTGCCACCCGTCCACCACGAAGCACGCGCGCTGGAGCACTACCGGGTCGAGGGCACGCCCCTGACGTGGGGCCGGACGGCCTGGAGGCTCGACATGCGTCGAGCGCGCTGGTCACCCGAGTTGGACGGCACGCAGGGACCCGTTGGTCACGAAGCGGTAACAGGCGAGAACTGACCAAACCACTCCGCTGAGGGTGCCGAATCACTGTCACCAGCCGGGAAACACCCGGAGCGCTCACCAGCCGCAGGTCGCTG
>NZ_LMPO01000006.1:0-26267 GCF_001424385.1 Curtobacterium sp. Leaf183
ACGCAGCTCGACAAGATCTCGCAGGACATCTTCACCGCAGGTGGCGGCGCGTAGCCACCGCACTACCGTCCGGGCTGCCGCCGTCGCGGCAGGCCGGACGTGCCCGCCGCCGTGTGGCGGCAGCGCCATCGGCGTCATCGTGCACACGACGGCGGCGGCGTGCCTGACGACACGATCCAGCTACATCTGCAGCGCACCGTGTCGGGCACTGAGCGTCAGTCAGCGGTCGACGACCGACCTGTCGGATCGGATTCCCCCCGTCCTGGTATGCAGGATATCGGCTAAGTGCCGTTCTGCCGAACCGCCCGGACAGCGGATATTCGCGAGTGCCCGAGAACGTGACCCGCGCGCCGACAGTGGCGGCCTGCCGGACCCGAGCCGGTCCTCCAGGCCGAGCGGCAGTGACCCGCCTGCTCAGGCCGGCGGCCCGCCAGCCGCGTCCGCTGTCGACGGCAGCCCGTGGACCCATCCCCGGAACGACTCGAGCTCGCCACCCTGCAACACCACAGCGGGCCGGGGCAGATCGCCCACCAGCAGCGCCAGTGCGTTCGCAGGGACACCTGCGAGCGCGGTGGCAGCCGGCGAGCCGGGTGAAGCGCACGCTGGTGAGCAGAGGTATGCCCCGGGCGTCCAGATGGACTCGGCGATCGCCAGCTTGCCTCGCAAGACCGCTTGGGCATCCTGCAGGTGGAGCGCCAACGCGCCGTCAGCCGTCCGGATCCGCACCACGGGCTGCGGTCGGCCGCGAACCACGACGAGCATCGTCCAGTCGGCGGACATGCCCGTTCCATGCCACTCCGGCACGGAGTTCCCGGACGGGCCTGTCGGAGCGGGTGCTGTGTGCTGCGGTTCCACGACCCGCTCGGCCAGGAACTGCTCGAACTCGTCGTACCCGCGGGCCAGTCCCATGACGGTGAACAACCGCCGGCCGTCCGCGTCGCGCGCGTCGAGCCCGCCGTAGGCGTTCGCGAGGGGCCGGATCGCAGCGATGGAGGTCAGCGGGATGGTGCGCTCCTGGCGGAAGCCGCGCCGGACGGTGAGCGCATCGGGCGACGTGACGATCCGGCCCCGGCGCAGCGCGGAGGCCAGCAGCAGGGCTCCGCAACCGGCCAGCAGGATCGCGATCGCCGCGATGGTCGGTGCCGGGCTGTCCAACTCGCCCGCACCGGCGATGCTGACCAGGGAGAGGAGCGCCCCGACCAGGACGAAAGCGATCCCGAGCACCCGCCAGACGACCCATTGCCACGTGAGGAAGCGGACCTCCATGTGCGTGGGGTCGGGTCTGCTGATCGGATCCCGCTCCGCGCGGCGGCGGTCGTTCCGCCGGACGGTCGCGCTGACGGTGAGCGGGATCAGGAAGGCGGCGAGGAAGGCCACGCTCACCGAGAAGAAGGTGGTCCACATGTCGGTCGTTCCCCCCAAGATCGGACAACCATCCCCATGTCGTATGGATGTCGTGTGCAACGTATCAGAGTGCGCTACCGTCGGATCAGGGCCCGAATGGTGGGGGAATCCACGGGCCGTCCGGAGCGGTCCCAGCGTTGTTCCGACAACCAGCATCGACGGGGTCGTCCATTCTCTCGGGGGGAAAGAACGTGGTCATCAAGCGTGCCGGCACGACTGGCGAACGACAGGTCGCACGCCCTGTCCTTGGGGCAGCGGCACTGACCGGTGTCGCCGCTCTGGTGCTCGCCGGTTGTACTGCCGGCGCCGAGCCCGTCAAGGACCCGTCGCGCGTGCTGCAGACGGTCGACGCCCGGCTCGCGGCGGACGGCGCGGTCCGGTCGATCCAGGGCACCGCCATCTCCGTCTCCGGCACGGACTCGTCCAGCGCCACCACCGATCACGACCCGGCGAAGGCCACGAGCGACCTGCCGCTCCGCGTCACCACGCAGTACACGACGTCGAAGACGACGGGCAGTGACCTGGCGGACCTCGACGGCTACTCCGGCCGCGTCGAGATCGACCTGACGATCGAGAACCTGACGGTCCGGTCGAAGAACCTGACGTACGACGTCGCGGGCTCCTCGCGGACGACGCCGGCACTGGTCGGTGCCCCGTTCAGCATCGCGGCGTCGACGGTGTTGACCGGTACCGCCGCGAACCGGATCGTGACCGACAGCGCCGATGCCGACGGCACGGCGACGGACGGCGTGGTGAGCACGAACGCCGACGGCGATGCGGTCGTGCAGTGGGGGCGGTTGCTGGCACCGCCGACCTCGGGCGCGAGCAGCACGCTGCACCTGGTGGCGGACGTCACGGACTTCGCGGCACCGACCGTGGACATCGCGGCGCAGCCCGGCATCACGACGGACCTGTCCTCCGCTGGCGTGATGAACGGTGCGTTCGGGTCCGACACGGACTCCGAGCTGGCGCTGCAGCGGCGCACGATCGACCTGATCGCGCAGGTGAACGAGGTGCTCGCCCGTGCGGGCGGCACCATCACCGAGGTCCGGTCGAACCTCGAGTCGACGTCCGAGACCCTCGGCGTGCAGACGGCGCAACGCCTGCAGCAGAGCAGCACGGCGCTGGCGGGCACGATGCAGTCGCTCACCGGCGAGCTCGGCTCGTTGCAGAGCGACCTCGGTGCGACGGCGAAGGCCACGCAGTCGACCGTCCTGCAGCAGCTCCAGCAGACGACGACCAGCCTCGACGCGCTGCTCGGGGGCACCTCGGCCACGGCTCCGCCCGTCACGCTGGACGGCACGGGTTGTGCGGCGACGCCGACGATGCCGACCACGGGCTCGAGCGTGTACGGCAACCTGCTGCGGGTGTCGGCACAGCTGAACGGGTACGCCGACGCGAGTGAAGCCTGCAAGCAGCAGGTCAGCACGCAGCTGGCCTCCGCCGTCGGTCCGACCGACCCGGGCACGACGACGTGCGCGGTCCCCGCCAACCAGGACTCGCTGACCTGCGCGCTGTTCGCGTCCTCGTCCGCCGTGGCGACGTCGCTGATCGGCCTCGTCGCGACGGGCCAGGCGCTCGCCGACCAGCTCGATCCGGAGCTGGCGGACAAGGCGATCGAGCAGTCGGACGCGCTCAACGGCACGCTCGGGCAGCTGGCCACGTCGCTCGACGGCCTGGGCAGCGACGGCGACGGCACGGTCGGACGGACGCTCGACGCGCTCGACACCGCAGTGACGCAGGCGAAGCAGGACCTCGGCCCGCTCCGGGAGTCGCTGCGCACCGTGAACCGCCAGGCAGCCTCGGCGCGATCCGAGCTCGGCACGGCCGGTGACCGGTTCCTGAGCACGTCGATGCAGGCACAGAACGGCGCCGTCGCCGACCAGCTCTGCCTGCTGGCAGCCGCCGGACAGCTCACCCCCGACCAAGCGGCGTCACTGCGCGGCTCCCTCACGGCGACTCCGTGCGCCGGTGCTCCCGACGGCACGACGCTCCAGCCGGGCCTGGGCTTCACCACCCCGATGGACGAGCGGCTCACGGCGCAGTCCGACGCCTGGGACGCCGTGGTCGCAGCCACCGCCCCCGACTCCTCGACCGGTGTCGGCGGTGCGGTCGCGACGCTCGCCGCGCATCTGGACGCGGTTGCCGGCGCGGTCGCCGACGTCCGGGCGGCGATCAGCAACGACGACGGCACGATCAGCGGCAAGGTCGAAGAGCTGCACGACCTGGTCACGCAGGCGGATGGTCAGAGCGACACGGTGCACACGCGGCTCGTCGCCGTGAGCGACCAGCAGCAAACGCTGCAGGCAGCGGTCACGAAGGCGTTCCAAGACGCCTCGGACGACTCCGCCGAGCAGGTGCAGGGCATCATCGGCCAGCAGGTCCGCAAGGTCAGCGACACCGCCACGGGCAGTCGGGACGCCGTGGTCAAGGCCTTCGACGCGTCCATCTCCGGCCTCCGCTCCACCTCGGGTCAGGTGACGGCGGACTCGAAGGGCACGATCGACAAGCAGAAGGGCACGCTGCAGCAGGAGAGCGGCGCGCTGTCGAGCGCGGTCGACGCGCAGACGGCGTCGAGCCTGCAGCGCATCGACGCGAGCACGAGCGCGTCCACCCGCGACGTCGACGGGGCGCGCACGTTGCTGACCGGCGACCTCAACCGCGTGATGCTCGACCTGGGCGACCGCAAGGTCAACGGCTCCGGCATCCTCGGCGCGATGGCGACGAGTGCGGCGAAGTCCGACTCCGCTGACTACCAGCTCGCCCTCGCGTCGCAGAACGCCGCCGGCTACGCCAACGTCCGTGCCGAAGACGTGGCAGGCATCCTGCTCCAGCAGCAGCAGCTCCGGGCGTCGTTGGACGCCGCCACGAAGCTGCCGGCGTTCGCCCTCGACCTGCCATCGGGCGCCACGTCGACCACCCTGTACACGTTCCGCATCGGGGGCGCACGATGACCGCCGACACGCAGGGAGACCAGGACGGCCAGGAGGCCCGGCACGGCTCCCGACGTCGGCTCCCGTTCATCGGACTGGCCGTCCTGTTGGTCGCCGCGGTCGTCGCGGCGGTGCTGACGTTCCGCGCGCTGTCGGCCGAGCCGGCCGAGGCCGTCCCGGCCACGATCCCCGTCCCGGTGACCGTCGAGCACGTGCCGGCTCGGACGGCGATCGGGGTCGTGGTCACCCTTGGCGACGGTGAGGGGTCGGAGTGGAACCAGGCCGCCCAGGGCGCGGTCGTCGCGCAGCGTCGCCTGCAGCTCGGCGGCACCCGCGTGCAGCTCGTCACCCGGAACGACAGCGGGACCACCGCGGGTGCACGTGCGGCCGTGCAGGACCTCGTCCGTCAGGGTGTCGCCGGCATCGTCGTCGCGTCCTCGGGTGCGCACGTGGTCGCATCGACCGAGGCCGCATCGGACGCCGGTGTCCCGGTCGTGCTGCCGTACGCCGAGCACACCGACGACGCGTGGTCGACGGCGCCGTCGGTGCAGTCCCTGGCGACCGCGATGCAGCGGGCGCTCGGCGGAGCCGACTCGCCCCTGCTGGTCGACCTCGGCGGGGAAGCGCCGACCGGCCTGCGCGTCGCGCACGTCCTCTCCGCGGGCGCCACCGACCTGACGGTCCTCGCCACGACGGTGGCCGAGCGGACCGGTGTTGCCCAGCCCTCCGCGGACGCCACCACCGGCGACCCGACCGACGGCGCGACGGCAGTCGACTCGGACGCGGTCGTCGTCAGTGGCACTGCTGCGCGTCAGGGGGCGTTCGTCGCGGCCCTCCAGGCGGCCGACGTGACCGTCCCGGTGGTGCTCACCTCGGATGCGACGAGCCCGGCGTTCGGCGCGGCACTCACCACTGCCGGCGGCAGCGTCTCCGGGACGTTCCGGACCGCCGGAGTCGCGACCGATGACGCGACGGCGCTCGACGGGGACGCCGCAGGGCGTGCCATGTCCGCGTTCCTCGGGGCGGTCCGTGTCGGGGCGAAGGACCCGGATGCGGAGAACCTCACAGGTGACCAGCCGTTCTCGGCGGTGGCCGCCGGAGCCGACTCGCGCAGTCACGACGCTGTGATCGCCCTGGTACACGCCGTCGGTACCGCGCGGAGCACCGCTCCCGAGACCGTGACCGACGCCCTCGCATCGGCATCGCTGGACGCCGACGACGGCCTCGCCGGTCCGGCACTGGACTTCGGAGACCCGCAGGCACTCGGGGCCCGGGCGACCGTCCTGGCCTCGTCGGCGCAGGCCCTCGGGCTCCGGCCCGCAGCGGCCTCGACGTCGACGTTGGTGTGGTTCCCGGACACGTCGGGCACGGACACGTCGGGCACGACGGGTCGCTGACCCGACGAATGACGACAGGAGCGCACGCGCATGCGGGTGGTGATCGAGCTCGACGACCGAGTCGAAGCGGTCGAGGTGGACGGCTGGGCCGAGACGTCCAGCCTGGGGCAGCTCGTCCAGGCGGCGACAGGACACGTCCTCGAACCGGGTGCGACGTTGGCGGTCGACGCCCACATCACCAGCGCCGAGACCCCACTGCGCGACCTGGTCCTGCTCGAGGGGTCCCGCATCGCCCGCACGCCCGAGATGCGTCCCCGCACGACCGACGGGTGGACGGTCACGCTCGCGGGTGGCCTCGACGTCGGTCGGGTCCTGCCGGTGCCGCGTTCGCGACCGTTCGTCGTCGGGCGTGCGCCGCAGGCCGACCTCGTGCTGCCGACCGAGAGCGCGTCGTGGGAGCACTGCACGCTCCAACATGAGGACGACCGCATCCGGATCCGTGACGCCGGCTCGACCAACGGCACCATCGTCGGCGGTGCACGCCTCGACGCCGAGGGCGTCCTGGTCACCGGGACCACGAGCGTCATCGTCGGCGGCGCCGTGCTGCTCGTGCGACCGACGCTGGCCGAGACCACCGTGCCCCCGGCCGGCGCGTTGCCGAACCTGACCCCGGCGGCCACCGCGCCGTTCAACCGGCCCCCGCGGCCCGGCCGGGACACCGAGCAGGAGACCGTCGTCCCGCCGACCCGCAAGGACGTCCCACCGGCGTCGAAGTTCAGCTGGATCACCGTGGCCGCACCGCTCGTGCTGGCGGGCGCGATGGTCCTGCTGCTCGGCGACGCCCGCTTCGCACTGTTCGCGCTGCTCAGCCCGGTCACGGCGATCGGCATGTGGTTCGAGCAGAAGCACCGCCGGTCCAAGAACCTGCGAGAAGAGGACCAGCGCTTCGCCGCCGCCGTGGAGACCTTCCGCCAGGAGATCGCATCCGCAGCCGAGGTCGAGGCCGCACGCCGTCAGGAACTCGTCCCCGACCCGGCCACGGTCGTGCGCCGTGCTGCCCTGCCGACCACGACGCTCTGGCAGCGACGCTCGGACGACCCGGACTTCCTGACGTTGCACGCCGGGACCGGTGACGCGCCGTGGCGCCCGCAGGTCGACGGGCGCGCGACGTCGACGAAGCTCGAGGACGAGGCGAAGGCCGCGATCGCCGACAGTCGGCTCACCGCGGCCCCGGTCGTGGCCGACCTGACCGACGCCGGCGTGGTCGGCATCGTCGGTGACCGTGACGGCGCACTCGCCCTGGCCCGCGCACTGCTTGCGCAGGCCGGGGTGCACTGCGGCCCGGCCGACCTGACCATCGGCGTGTTCTGCGACCAGGGGCGTCAGGACGACTGGGCCTGGGCCTCCTGGTTGCCGCACACCCGCGTCGCCGGCAGCAGCACGGGGGAGCGCTGGATGTCCGCGCACCGCGACCACAGCGCCGCGGTGCTCCGCGGGCTGCGCGACTCGATCGACGACCTGCCCACCCCGAACCTGCTCGTGGTCATCGACTCCGAGGTGCTGACCGAGGGCAGGGACGCCCCCGCGCGCAGCCTGCTCGGGCAGGGGCGGTCGGTCCCCGGCCGGTCGCCCCGGCCGGGCGAGCAGCCCCGGCGGGTCAGCGGCATCGTCATCGCGACCGGTGCGCAGCAGCTGCCCGCCGCGTGCACGACGATCATCACGGTCGACACCGACGCCGCAGCCTCCGTGTCCCGCCCGGAGGACCGCTCCGAGGTGCACGACGTCGTGCTGGCCGGGCTCTCGACCGGCACGGCGGAACGCTGCGCGCGGGACCTGGCGCACTTCGACGACCCCGAGCTGTCGGTTCCCGGCGCCTCGTTGCCGTCGCTCGTCCGGTTCCCGGACCTGGTGCGCGTCGACACACCGGCGGCCGTCCGAGCCTCGTGGGAGGCCCGCACCGGGGTCTCCGCCCCGATCGGCTCGTCCGAGGCCGGTCCGCTCGAGCTGGACCTGGTCCGCGACGGTCCCCACGGGCTGGTCGGTGGGACGACCGGCTCCGGCAAGAGCGAGTTCCTCCGTTCCCTCGTCGCCGGTCTCGCCGCTCGCAACGACCCGACGACGCTGAACTTCCTGCTCGTCGACTTCAAGGGCGGGGCTGCCTTCGCCGCGTGCGAGCGGCTGCCGCACACGATCGGCACGATCAGCAACCTCGACGAGCAGCTCGCCGACCGGGCACTGCGCGCGCTCGAGGCGGAACTCGAGCGTCGGCAGCGGGTGTTCGCCGAGGCCGGTGCCGACATCGACAACCTCGACGCCTTCCTGGCGACAGGACCCACGGAGCCGATGCCCCGGCTGCTGCTCGTGGTCGACGAGTTCGCGATGCTGGCCAAGGACTTCCCGGACGTCCTGACCTCGCTCGTGAGCATCGCCGCGGTCGGACGCACCCTCGGCGTGCACATGGTCCTGGCGACGCAACGACCAGCCGGCGTGGTCAGCGAGGACATCCTGGCGAACACGAACATGCGCGTCGCACTGCGCGTGCAGAGTCGCGAGGACTCCGTCAACGTCATCGGCGTCCCCGCGGCCTCGGCGATCAGTCGCCAGCAGACCGGACGCGCCTACGTGAAGCTCGGCCAGGACGACATCACGCCCGTGCAGACCGCACTCGTGACCGGTCGTGCGCGCGACGCCGCGGTCGGGGCCGCTGTGCTCGTCCGACCCACCGACGTGTTCGGTGTCGCCGCTGCGGCACCTTCGGCGGGGTCGACCGCCGCCGACGAGACCGACCTCGACCGGCTGATCGACGCGGTCCGCCAGGCGAACGACGCCGCCGGGTACGCTCCGCCGCGACCGATCTGGCCCGAGGCCCTCGGCGAGCGGGTCGACCGGTCCGCACTCGAGCCGGCGTCGGTCCGTGCCGACGTCGTCCCGGTCGCACTCGCCGACGACCCGGACCACCAGCGCCAGGTCACGACCGGCTGGGACCTGTCGCAGGGGAACGTCATGCTCATGGGGATCCCGGGCAGCGGCACCAGCACGGCCCTCGCAGCGATGGGTCTGCAGCTCGCCGCCTCGACAGACCCCACCGACCTCGACCTGCTCGTGCTCGACATGGGCGCCGGCGACCTCGCACCGCTGCAGCACCTGCCGCACACCACGGCGTACGTCGGCTCCGGCCCGGGTGCCGGTGAGCTCCAGGCACGGTTCCTGCGGCACCTGCGCGCCGACCTGGAACGACGTCGCGCTGCGCCGGGCGGACGTCGGGCCGTCGTGCTGATCGACGGGCTCGCCGCCCTGCGCGACGAGTACCAGGACTTCGAGGGGCAGCAGCTGCTCGATGGGCTGTACCGGGTGTACGCCGAGGGGCCGGCGCTCGGGATCTCGTTCGCGGTGTCGACGACGCGTGCCAAGGCCGTGCCGAGCGCGATGGACGAGGTCACCACGCAGAAGTGGCTGTTCCGGCTCGCGGACCCGTACGACTACTCGTCGATCGGCGTGCGCCCGAAGGACGTCCCACCTCCCGTCCCCGGACGCTTCATCGACTCGGTCGCGCGCCTGCAGTCGCACGTGGCGACGCCCGCCGGCACCCTCGCCGACGCCGTGGCGCAGGCTGCCGGTCGCTGGGCCGACGCCCCGCGCAAGGCGAGCGCGGTCGGCCGTCTGCCCGACATCGTGTCCGTGACCGAGCTGTCGACCCGGGCGTCGTTCGACTCCGAGCCGTGGCGCGTGCCGATCGGCCTGGCCGAGGACGACCTGGGCACCGCTGTGCTCGAGGTGTACGAGGGGGAGCACGTCCTGGTCGCCGGCCCGGCACGGTCGGGCAAGTCGAGCGTGCTGATGGCGCTCGCTGACGCCGCCCGGACCGCCGAGGGTACGCGACCCGCGGTCTGGACGATCTGCGACCGCCGGTCACCACTCGCCGCCGGCGACTTCGACCGGCTGGCGGTCGGGCCGGACGAGGTCCCCGCGCTGCTCGCCGGACTGCGGCTCGAGCGCGGACCCGTCCTGCTGCTGGTGGACGACGCCGAGCGCTTCGACGACAGCGACCAGGCGCTGGCCGGCGCGATCGCGTCCGAGCGTCCCGGCCTCTGCGTGGTCGCCGCCGGGCGGTCGGCGGACCTCCGCTCCCTCTACAGCCACTGGACGAAGGCGGTCCGGAAGGCCCGGTGCGGGGTACTGCTCCAGCCCGACGTCGACTACGACGGCGAACTGCTCGGTGTCCAGGTCCCGCGTCGGTCCCCGGTGGCGATGACGGTCGGCCGCGGGTACGCCGTTTCCGGCGGTCGCGTCCGCCTGGTCCAGACCGCAACCGCGGACGGGGCGGGCAGCCGCACACCGTGACCGGGGCGGCGGACCGTGCGGTCGGTGGCACACCGTGACCGCGACCGCCGACCGGGTAGTCAGCCGCACACCGTGACCGCAACCGCCGACCGGGTGGTCAGCCGCACGCAGGGGCCCGGCGGCGGGCCGACGACGTCAGTCAGTTCCGCGTCGTGATGCCGAACGGCGCGCTCTCGAGGTCCGAGAACGCCCCGACCGACGCCCGCACCGTGCACGACGGCGCCACTGACAGCGCGGTCACGACGAGCCCGTCCGACGACACGGCGAGGGCACCCGAGCACCCGTCGGCGAACCGCACGCCGGACTCGCCGCCGGCCACGTCCTGCAGCATCTGCGACGGTGAACCACTCGCGGGACTGCGGTACAGCGGGTTCAGTTCGTCGGTCCCGCTCGGCCACACGGGGACCAGGGTGACGGGCAGCGTCGTCTGGCTGACGGTGCGGTCCGGCGTCTGCACGACGACGTCCTGCAGCCGTTGCACCGGGTAGGCCGTCCCCGAGACCGCCTGGTCGGTGAGGACCCCCGTGGTCGCGGTCCCCACGGCGTCGAGCCACGTCTGCAGTGACGCCCCGTCGGTCACCGAGGGCACCCGCACCGTTGCCTGCACCGCGACGTCTGCCCCGGGTGCGATCCGCGCGCCGGTGAGGGACCACGCGCACGCGGTGTCGACACCGGTGACGAACGGCTGGTTCCGGGCTGCGGTGACGTCGCCCTCGCGCCAGCGGACGGTCGGGCACGCGGACTCGGACGCGCCGCCGGACGCGCTGCCGGACCCGCTGCCGTATCCGCCGCCGGACCTGGCGTCGGACCGGGCGCTCGGCAGGACCTCGACCAGCGGACCGGACAGGGTGGCCCCCTGCGCGGTGTAGGTGACGGTCAGCTCGATCGCGCCCGACTCGGGGTCGAGCGTCGCCTTGCGGGTCGTCGTGAGGCCCGTCGGCAGCGGCCGGTCCTGCTGGTATGCGTTCGCGGCCTGGGCGGAGGCCTGTCGTCCGGGCGTGGAGCCGCCGGCACCGGGCAGCCAGACGACGGCTCCGACCACGAGCGCTGCGACCAGGACGACGCCGAGCGCACCGGAACCGAGCGCTCGGTTCGTCAGCCAGTCGGGCCGCTGGAACCGACCGGTCCGCGACGAGGCGGCGATCGAGTCGTCCGGCATGGGTTGCATCGGCTGCCGGGCCATCGGACGGACGACCGTCCGGGACCCAGCCGGACCGAGCTCCGGTACCGGACCGGCATCCGGACCCGCACCTGCATCAGCCCCCGGACCAGCCCCCGGACCCGCCGCTGAGCCAGTCCCGGGACCAGACCCGGAACCAGGACCCGCTCCGCCGACACCCCGCACGACGGTCGCCGGCCGCTCCACCTCGGCGAACGTCTCCGGGTCCCCGAGCAACTCGAGCGCCGGCACCCCGGACAAGGATCGCGCCAGGCGACGCAGCGTCGCAGCAGCCTCGATCGCGGACGGCCGGGCCGCGGGGTCCTTCGCGAGCATGGCGGACACGGCCGACCACAGCGGACCGGGGACGTCGAGCACCGGCGGCAGCGACGTGACGTGTCGGTACGCGACCGCGAAGTCCGTCCCGGGGCCGGCGAAGGGCGTCCGTCCGGCGAGCAGCTCGTACAGCATCACGCCCCCGCCGTAGACGTCGGCGGCCGGTCCGGAGCGCCCGTGGCTGATCGCCTCAGGAGCCATGTACTGCGGGGTGCCGAGCAGCCCGGTGGTCGTGCGCTCGCGCTCGGCCACGACCGACGCGATCCCGAAGTCGGTCACCCGCACGAGCCCGGTCGCGTCCGGCGCCCACGCCGCGTCGAGCAGCACGTTGTCCGGCTTGACGTCTCGGTGGGTGACGTCCTGCTCGTGCGCCGCGGCCAGTGCATCGAGCGTCTCCGCCGTGATCGTCAGGGCATCGCGAGGCCGGAGCGTGCCGGACGCGACGAACAGATCGCGCACGGATCCCCCACCGACCAGGTCCATCACGATCGCCAGGCGGTCCCCTTCGACCACGAGGTCACGGACGCGCACGATCGACGGGTGCTGCAGCGCGAGCAACACCGAGCGCTCTCGGACGAACCGCTCGACGATGCCGGGGTCGGCGGCCAGCTCGGCGCGCAGCAGCTTCGCCGCGAACTCCGAGCCGCTGGCGTGGTGCGCAACGCGCCAGACCTCGCCCGTGGCGCCGGTGCCGAGCAGCTCGACCAGACGGTAGGCCGCACCGAGCGGTTCCCCCGCGCCGTACTGCGCCCGGATGTGCTCCGTCACGGATCCCCCGACTCGAACTGATCGGCCCCTCGCCGACCGTGCCATGTTACCGGCCGGACGACGGCTCCGGCGCGGCGTACCGCACGTCGTCACCGGCCGGAGGCGTGCTCCGGCGCGGCGTACTGCACGTCGTCACCGGCAGGAAGCATGCTCCGGCGCGGCGTTCTGCACGTCGTCACTGGCCGGCGGCGTGCTCCGGCGCGGCGTACTGCACGTCGATCGCGTGCTGCGTGAACCCGGATCGGCGGTACAGCGCCAGCGCGGGTTCGTTTTCGCCCTCGACGTAGAGCGCCTGCGCACGCAGCCCACAACCCACCAGCCGCGAGGTCCCGGCCCGCATGAGCACACCGCCGAGTCCCTGTCCCTGCAGGTCCGGACGGACGGCCACGGCGTAGAACTCGCCGATGCCGTCCTCGACCTTGAGCCAGCACGACCCCGCCAGCGCACCGGACGCGTCCCGCAGCAGCAGCAGGTCGTCGCCGGAGAACCACGGCTCGGCCTCGCGAGCGCGCAGGTCGTCGAGCGTCATCGAGCCCTGTTCCGGGTGGTGTGCGAAGGCCGTGGCGTTGAGGTCCAGCCAGTCGGTCTCGTCGACCGAGGGGGCGCCGCCACCGGTGACGGCTCCGGACAGCATGAAGCCGGACGGGAGGTCCGGGTCGACTCCGGCATCCGGCACCGGCGCGCGCAGCTGCAGCAGGGTCCTCGTGGCGGCCCAGCCGTACCGGGTCGCGATCGCGCGGGCCGCCGGGCTGTCCCCGTGCGCCCAGGCCAGCCGCGGTGCGGCCCCGCCGCCCAGCGCGAGCGCCTGCTCGACGAGCCGGGTCCCGATGCCGGTGCCACGGGCCTCCAGTCGGACGACGAGCTCCAGCTCGCCCTCCCGCACCACCGCGACCCCGTCGGGATGCCCGGAGGGCTCCTCGAGCACGGCGGCCCGACCGGCGCGCACGTCGACCAGCGTCTGGTCCGAGAACGGCGGTGCTTCGCCGGGGACCGTGAACTGCGACAGGTCGGTCACGACTGTCCGGTCAGCCGCTCGGCCTCGTCGTCGTAGACGTTGAAGCGGTAGCCGACGTTGCGGACGGTGCCGATCAGCGACTCGAGGTCGCCGAGCTTGGCGCGCAGCCGCCGGACGTGGACGTCGACGGTGCGGGTGCCACCGAAGTAGTCGTAGCCCCAGACCTCGCTCAGCAGCTGCTCACGGGTGAAGACCCGCGACGGGTGCGTGGCGAAGAACCGCAGGAGCTCGAACTCCTTGAACGTCAGGTCGAGCGGCTTGCCCCGCACCTTCGCCGAGTAGCTGGCCTCGTCGATGACGACACCCGACGCCTGGATCTTCGTACCCGTCTGGTTCTTGGCGGCGCGACCGGAGCTCAGGCGGATCCGCGCATCGACCTCGGCGGGGCCGGCGGTCTCGAGCACGACGTCGTCGACGTTCCACTCGCTGGTGACCGCGGTCAGCCCGCCCTCGGTCACGACGAGCACGATCGGCGTCGTCGACCCGGACGTCGACAGGATCTTGCAGAGGGCCTTGGCGCTGACCAGATCGGTGCGCGCGTCCACGAACATCAGGTCGCTCTGCGGTGCGTTGACCAGCTGGGCTGCCTCGGCGGGCACGTGGCGGATCCGGTGGCTCAGCAGCCCGAGGCTCGGCAGGACGTCGCCGGGCGCGGCCGAGGTGAGTACCAGGAGCTGTGCCACAGGACCTCCAGAACGGGTGAGACGTCTGCGGAACATCCTAGTGATGCTCGGGATGTGCCCCGATCCGGCCTGCAATGATGGGCACGTGACCGAGCCCGTCCCGCCCGCCGACCAACGTCGACTGCAGCTGACGTCGGTGCTGCCCGTCTGGCTGCTGTCGATCGTCGGCGCCGTCCTCGTGCTGACGGTGAGCGAGCGCGACCCCTTCGCGTGGCTGCTGCTCGTGTTCGTGGCGTCGGTGATGGTCAGCTTCGTCCTGCAGCTCATCACCGCGACCAAGGACGGTCTGGTCGAGCGGATCAGCATCGCCTCGTCCGGTTCGTTCGTCGTGGTGCTCGTGACCGCCGTGGTGCTCCTGGCGCGTTGAGCCGGGCCGCGTAGACTCGGGCCATGGATTCGCTGCTAGCCCTCGAGCTCTTCTACGTCGGTCTGCTGGGCCTGGCGTCGCTCGCGATCGCGTTCGTCTCGGTCACCGTCGTCGTCAAGCTGTTCAAGGGCCAGCGTTGATCGAACTGCCCGAGGGCCTGGCTGCCGAACTCGTCCCGCTGTCGTGGCTCGTCGGCGTCTGGGAGGGCACCGGTGTCGTCGAGTACCCCGTGGGCGAGGGGGACGAGCCGGACGTCCGCAACTACGAGTTCGGGCAGCGCGTCAGCTTCAGTCACGACGGTCTGCCGTACCTCAACTACTCCTCGACCACCTGGCTCCTCGACGAGCAGCACACCCCGCTCGCGGCCGAGATGGGCTACTGGCGGCTCGACCGTCCGTCCGAACCCGGTGACCGCGGTCCGGCGATGCTGCTCGGCGACGGCGTGGTGCCCTTCGGTACCACCCAGAGCGTCGAGGCGCTGCGCAACACGAACGACGGCTTCGACATCGAAGCGGCGATCATCCACCCCACCGGGGTCAACGAGCTGTACGTCGGACAGGTCCGCAAGGGCCGCATCGACCTGGCCACCGACGCCGTCATGCGGTCGGCCAACGCCAAGGACTACGCCGCTGCGACGCGCATGTACGGTCTCGTCGAGGGCAAGCTCTTCTGGGCCTGGGACATCGCGGCGCTCGGCCGGGCGCTGACCTCGCACGCCTCGGGGCAGCTCGCGAAGGTCGACTGATGGCCGTCTTCGCCGAGCGAGCCGGCTTCGTCGCCTCGGACCTCGGCCCGGCGGCGCACTTCGGCAACCCGCTCGGCGAGCAGCGTGCGCTCGCCGACGGTCGTGCCGTCGTCGAGCTCGGGCTCGGCGTGGTCACGGTCACCGGACCCGACCGTCTGTCCTGGCTGAACTCGATCACCTCGCAGCTGCTGCTCGGCCTCGCACCCGGCGTCAGCACCGAGACGCTGGTGCTCGACCAGTCCGGTCGCGTCGAGCACGCTGCCCGGGTCGTCGACGACGGCGCCACCACCTGGCTGCTGACGGAGTCCGCCGACGCCGCTCCGCTCGCAGCCTGGCTCTCCTCGATGCGCTTCATGCTCCGCGTCGAGGTCACCGACCGATCGCCCGCGTTCGCGACGATCGGCTCGTTCGCCGGTGCTGCGCCCGTCGACGGCGCGGTCGTCGAGTGGGTCGACCCGTGGTCGTCCGTCACGCCGGGTGGGTGGGGCTACGCCAGCCAGGAGGCCCATCCCGGCTCCGACTGGACGCTGCGGATCGCGGTGCTCGACACCGATGCCGCGACCGCCCTGGCCGCGTCCGACCGGCCGGTCGCGGGGCTCCTCGCAGCCGAGGCCCTGCGCATCGCCGCCTGGCGTCCAGCCCTGACCGACGTCGACGAGCGCACGATCCCGCACGAGCTCGACTGGCTCCGCTCCGCCGTGCACCTGTCGAAGGGCTGCTACCGCGGACAGGAGACCGTCGCCAAGGTGCACAACCTCGGGCACCCGCCGCGCCGGGTCGTGATGCTGCACCTCGACGGGTCCGACGCGGTCCTGCCCGCTCCGGGCACCCCGGTCGCACTCGACGACGTCGTGGTGGGGCGGCTGGCGGCGTCGGCGGTGCACCACGAGCTCGGGCCGATCGGGCTGGCTGTCGTCAAGCGCTCGCTCGACCCGGCGGCGACGCTGACGCTGACGGCGGACGACGTCGTGGTCACGGCGGCGCAGGAGACCATCGTCCCGCCGCAGGCCGGCGCGACCGCGAACGTGCCGCGGCTGCCCCGCCTCGGGGCCGTCAAGCGCTCCTGACCCCGCGCACGCATCCGACCGCCGTCAGCGCGGGGCGACGGCCGACCACGGGACGCTGAGCTCGCCGAGCCGCCACCGGGTCGTGCCGTGCAACACCGGCCAACCGCGGTCCCGCATGCCCGCGACCGCCGCGAGCCACCGCTGCCGTGGGCCGTACGTGCCGAGCGGTGCGGCGACGGCCCACGCCAGGTCGAGGTCGCGCAGGAAGGCGTGCACGCGCTCGCCGGGCACGTTCCGGTGGATCAGCGCCTTCGGCAGCCGCTCCGCGACGATGCTCGGCACGTCCAGCTCGGCCAAACGGAGCGACACCGTGAACGTGCGCGGTGCGACGTCGTCGAGCGTCACCCACGAGGCCACCCGTCCGACCTCGTTGCACGTGCCCTCGACGAGCGCACCGCCGGGCTGCAGCCGGTCCTGCATGACCCGCCACGACGCGGCGACCTCGGACTCGTCGTACTGCCGCAGCACGTTGAACGCCCGGATCACCGCCGCGCGACGACCCCCGGGTGTCGGGGTCTCGAACCCGCCCAGTCGGAAGGTCACGCCGTCGCGGGCCCCCGCGTTCGCCAGGGCGACCCGGGACGGCTCGATCTCGATGCCGGTGACCTCGACGTCGGGCCGCACCAGGGCCAGGCGGTCGCGCAGCTCGAGCGTCGTCGTGGGGCTGGCGCCGTAGCCGACGTCTGCCACGAGGGGGTCCGCGGTCCGCCGCAGCGCGGGCAGTGACGCGATCCACCGGTCGACGCGACGCAACCGGTTGTGCCCGGTCGTCCCGCGCGTGACGTTCCCGATCGGCATGCGACCAGGCTACGGGGAGCGGCCCGCTCGGTAGACTCCGGGGCATGACCTCCACGCTCGTCCTGCTCCGTCACGGCAACAGTGACTGGAACCAGAAGAACCTGTTCACCGGTTGGGTCGACGTCCGGCTCTCCGAGCTGGGCGAGAAGGAGGCGAAGCGCGCCGGCGA
Organism: Curtobacterium sp. Leaf183; assembly: GCF_001424385.1. Lineage (GTDB taxonomy): Bacteria > Actinomycetota > Actinomycetes > Actinomycetales > Microbacteriaceae > Curtobacterium. The sequence goes on from NZ_LMPO01000006.1 coordinate 17,123, forward strand.
GCTCATCGCCGAGTCCGGCATCGTCCCCGACGTCCTGTACACCTCGCTCCTGACGCGGGCGATCCAGACCGCCGACATCGCCCTGCTCGAAGCCGACCTGGCATGGCTGCCGGTCAAGCGCGACTGGCGCCTCAACGAGCGGCACTACGGCGACCTGCAGGGCAAGGACAAGGCCCAGACCCTCGCGCAGTACGGCGAGCAGCAGTTCATGGAGTGGCGCCGTTCGTTCGACGTCCCGCCGCCCCCCATCGCCGACGACGCCGAGTGGTCGCAGCACGGCGACCGCCGCTATGCCGACCTCGGTGACGACCTGCCCCGCACCGAGTCACTCGCGCTCGTCATCGAGCGGCTGCTGCCGTACTGGGAGTCGGACATCACGAAGGACCTCGCCGCGGGCAAGACGGTCCTCGTCACCGCGCACGGCAACTCCCTGCGCGCGCTCGTGAAGCACCTCGACGGCATCTCGGACGACGACATCGCGGGCCTCAACATCCCGACGGGCATCCCGCTGGTGTACGAGCTCGACGACGACTTCCGTCCGACCGGGCCCTCGCGCTACCTCGACCCCGAGGCCGCCGCTGCCGGAGCCGCCGCGGTCGCCGCCCAGGGCGCCAAGAAGTAGCACGACGGACGAACGAACGCCCCGCCCGGCAACGGGTGGGGCGTTCGTGTGTCCGGGCTGCCGTCAGACGAAGTGCGACGCGATCTCCTGGACGAGTTCGCCCACGTCGTATGGTGCCGTGGTGTCCACCCGGACGACCGGGCCGATGTCCATGGGGCCGGCCGTGGCACCGTGCTCGTCCCAGAACGCCAGGACGTCAGCCAGATCGCCGTGCACCTCGTGGCGCAGCGGCGAGCCGGGGTCGTACCGGTCCGCCAGCCGGCCGCGGGCGGTCGCCGCGTCGACGTGGCACCACACCTCGACGACGCGCGGCGACCCTGCGGTGGCGAGCCCGGCCTCCAGGAAGGCACGGTCACGCGACGGCAGCCAGACGGCGTCGAGGACCACGCCGTTGTCGACCGCTCCGGCCATCTGCCACATCGTGCTCATCGCGATCGCGCCGAGCTCGCGTGACGGGATCATCGGACCGGCGATGTCGGCGAGGGGCTCCTTGATCCGGTCCTTCGACAGGAATGGGCAGCCGAGCACCTCGGCGAGGGCTGCTCCGATCGTGCTCTTGCCCGAGGCGGGCATGCCGTTGACGATGATCGCGACCTGGGCCATGTCCTCGATCCTCCCAGACCGACGGGCGCGCGCCGGACGCACGAACGGCCGACCCCGCGGGGAGCGGGATCGGCCGGTCGGGACGCGATTCAGGGGTTGGTCGAACCGACCCAGTCGCCGGTGGCCAGGTACTCGACCTTCTTCGCGATCGAGACCGCGTGGTCGGCGAAGCGCTCGTGGTACCGGGACGCCAGGGTGGCGTCGACGGTGTCGATCGGGGCACCCTTCCACGTCTCACCGAGCACGAAGTCGAACACGCTGGCGTGCAGCTCGTCGATGGCGTCGTCCTCGTCCCGGATCTCGCCAGCGAGCGCGATGTCCTCGGTCGCCAGCAGACGCGTGAGCTTCTGCGCCATCGCGACGTCGAGCTGGCCCATCTTCTTGAAGGTGCCGCGCAACCCCTTCGGCACGACCTTCTCGGGGAAGCGCTGGCGGGTGAGCTGCGCGATGTGCTCGGCCATGTCGCCCATGCGCTCGAGCGACGAGCTGACACGCAGCGCGGTCACGACGACGCGCAGGTCGCGGGCGACCGGGGCCTGTCGGGCGAGGATGTCGATCGCGATCTCGTCGAGGCTCGAAGCCGCGTCGTCGATCTTCTGGTCGTCCGCGATCACCTCTTCGGCGAGGGCCACGTCGGACTCGGTGAACGACTGCGTGGCCCGGGTGATCGCGGACTCGACGAGCCCGGCGATCTCGGCGAGACGCTCTTGGACGTCCTGGAGTTCCTGTTGGAAGACTTCGCGCATGGGGGATGTGCCTCTCTCTGCGTACCGGGAGAGTGTCGTCAGCCCAGGTGAACGGTCGGTGTCCCGGGCCTGAACGCTTCGCGATCCGGCCTGGGAACGGTGGTGAACGGTGTCGGAACCGCGTGTGACCACTCCTACACTTGCCGACATGGACAACGCGTGGCTCGTGCCACTGTCGATGCTCCTCGGCGGGGTGTTCGGCGCGGGTGTCGTCGGGCTCATCATCACCGCCGAGCGCACGGCACGGGCAGCCGACGTCGCCGAGCGCACCCTGCCGGACGGCGTCGCCGCGGTCATCGCGACGATGCACAACCCCGCCGTGGTCGTCGACCCGTCGAACACCGTCGTGGCGGCATCGCCCCAGGCACTGACGATCGGCCTGGTCGTGCGGCGCCGTCTGGTGCACGACGAGCTCCGTCACCTGGTCGACCGCGTCCGGTCCAGCGGCGAGATGGGGTCCGAGGACATGGAGCTCCCGCGCGGGCGACGCGGTGAGCTCGTCGGGTACCTGAGCTTCCGCGCGGCGCAGCTCGGCAACCGCTACGTGCTCGTCACCGCGGACGACCTGACCGAGAGCCGGCGCATCGACGAGGTCCGACGGGACTTCGTCGCCAACATCTCGCACGAGCTCAAGACACCGATCGGCGCGATCGGCCTGCTGTCCGAGACCCTCATCGCGGCCGCGGACGACCCGCAGCACGTGCGGAAGTTCGCGGCGCAGCTCGTGACGGAGTCCGAGCGGCTCGGCGCCCTGACGAAGGACATCATCGAGCTCTCCCGCCTGCAGTCGGTCGACACGCTCGAGTCCAGCGAGGACATGTCCATCGACAAGGTCGTGTCCGCCGCGATCGACGCCAACGAGGTCGTCGCCCGGGCCCGCGACATCGAGCTGGTCCGCGCGAAGAAGTCCAAGCTGCGCGTGATGGGCAACCCGGCGTTGCTGCAGGTCGCCGTGTCCAACCTCATCGCGAACGCGGTCAAGTACTCCCCGGACAACACCCGTGTCGGTGTCGGCGTCCGGAGCAGCAAGGGGTTCGTCGAGATCGCGGTGACCGACCAGGGCGTCGGCATCCCCGAGGCCGACCTCGACCGGGTGTTCGAGCGCTTCTACCGCGTCGACCCCGCACGCTCGCGGGCAACCGGGGGCACGGGCCTCGGACTCGCGATCGTGAAGCACGTCGTCGGCAACCACGGTGGCGACGTGCGCGTGTGGTCGCAGTCCGGCAAGGGCTCGACCTTCACGATCCGCCTGCCCGAGGCGGACACCGAACTGACAACAGCACTCGAAGAGCAACTGGAAGAGCAGCCATCGTGACCAAGATCCTCATCGTCGACGACGAGCCGGCCCTGAGCGAGCCCCTGGAGTTCCTGCTGCAGCGCGAGGGGTACGAGACCTCCGTCGCTGCGGACGGCGTGACCGCCCTGTCGAAGTTCGACAGCGAGAACCCGGACCTCGTCCTGCTGGACCTCATGCTGCCGGGACTCTCCGGCACCGAGGTGTGTCGGCAGATCCGCACCCGGTCGAACGCGCCGATCATCATGCTGACGGCGAAGGACTCCGAGGTGGACATCGTCGTCGGGCTGGAACTCGGCGCGGACGACTACGTGACCAAGCCCTACTCGACCCGCGAGCTCCTGGCACGCATCCGGGCGGTGCTCCGGCGTCGCACCGAGGACGACCCCGCGGACAGCGGCATCCTGCAGGTCGGCGGCATCCGGATGGACGTCGAGCGCCACACGGTGTCGGTCGACGGGTCCGAGACGCCGATGCCGCTCAAGGAGTTCGAGCTGCTGGAGCTGCTGCTCCGCAACGCCGGTCGTGTGCTGACCCGTGGGCAGCTCATCGACCGCGTGTGGGGGTCGGACTACTTCGGCGACACGAAGACGCTCGACGTGCACATCAAGCGCATCCGCTCGAAGATCGAGCGCGTCCCGTCGGCGCCCGAGGTCCTGGTGACCGTGCGCGGTCTCGGGTACCGGATCGAGGCCTGAGACCGGACACACGGGAGGCCCGGTGCCGGTCCGTCGGACCGGCACCGGGCCTGCTGTCGGTGCGCCTCGTGCTGCTGTCGCCTAGCCGGCGGGCGTCGCGGTGGCGTCGTCGGTCGGGGTCGACGTCTCGCTCGGCTCGGAGGTCCGGGTCGGCGTGGGGGTCGGTGCGAGGGTGTTGTACTCCTCGAGCGCGCTGGTCAGCACGGGCACGTTGGCGGAGACGCCCTCGGCACCGGAGTACGAGAAGTAGGTCTTGGCGAGCGACCCGGGCCGCGCGTCCGCACCCCGGAACACGACGTCGTCCGAGCCCGCGGCACGCGTGCCCTGCGTCTCGGCACCGCTCTGGACGCTCGACTCGGCCCGCTGCGAGGACGGGGACGACGGGTCGACGTGCGAGTTGGCCGGGACCTCGACCGTCTGTGCGACGCTGCCGACCTCGATGGTGAGTGTGATGTCGTCGGCGCTGGTGTTGACGATCGTGCCGACGAACCGGGCGTTCTTGCCCGAGTCGGAGATGAGCAGCGCGTTGCGCACGTCGATCTTGCCCGTCGAGACGTTCACGCCGTCCGTGATCTGTCGGATCTCGCCGGTGGACGCCGGCGACATGAACTCACAGCCGGTCGCGCCGAGCGCGATGGTTGCCGCAACGGCGACGGACACGAGTACCCGAGCTCGCAAGAGATTCCTCCGAAGATCACGATGCGCAGGCCGTGTGGTCCGACGCGCTCCCATCCTAGCGATCACCCGGGAGGGCTTGTCGGTCAGGGCCCCCTTACCCGGACACCCCTTGTGGTAAACTGAGTGTTGCGGAACGGAGCTTCTTACATGCAATTCGAAGTCGGCGAAACCGTCGTCTACCCCCATCATGGGGCGGCAACCATCTCTGAAGTCAAGACCCGAGTCATCAAGGGCGAGGAAAAGGTCTACCTGAAGCTGCGTGTCACGCAGGGTGACCTCACGATCGAGGTCCCGGCCGACAACGTCGACCTGGTCGGCGTCCGTGACGTCATCGGCAAGGAAGGCCTCGACAAGGTCTTCGAGGTGCTGCGTGCACCCTTCACCGAAGAACCCACGAACTGGTCCCGCCGGTACAAGGCGAACCTCGAGAAGCTCGCGTCGGGTGACGTCATCAAGGTGTCCGAGGTCGTCCGCGACCTGTGGCGCCGCGACCAGGACCGCGGTCTCTCCGCGGGCGAGAAGCGCATGCTGGCCAAGGCGCGGCAGATCCTGATCTCCGAGCTGGCCCTCGCCGAGAAGACCGACGAGGACAAGGCATCGACCGTCCTCGACGAGGTCCTGGCATCCTGATCGGCACTTGAGCACCGGTTCCCCGACGACCCCACCGACCGACCTGGTCCGTGGGGTCGTCGTCGTTGCGGCGGGGTCCGGCACGCGGCTGGGGATCGGCACCGCCAAGGCGTTCGTCCCCGTCGCCGGCCGGCTCATGCTCGCTCGGGCGCTCACGCCGGTGTTTGCGATGACCGAGCCGACCGCCGTCGTCGTCGTCGCACCCGATGACCGGCTCGACGCGTGCCGGGCCCTGGTCGCGTCGGTCGCGGGGGCCGCGGTGACGTACACGACGGTCGTCGCCGGCGGTGGCGACCGGCACGCGTCCGTCCAGGCGGGCCTCGCCGCGCTGCCGTCGTCGGTGCAGACGGTGCTCGTGCACGACGCCGCGCGCTGCCTCACTCCCGCGGCGCAGTTCGACCTGGTCTTCCGGACCGTGGAGTCGACCGGCGACGGGGTGGTCCCGGCGCTGCCCGTGACCGACACCGTCAAACAGGTGTCGGGCGACGTGGTGGTGGGCACGGTCGACCGCTCCTCGCTCGTCGGGGTGCAGACACCGCAGGGCTTCCCGCTCGCCGCCCTCCGGAGCGCGTACGCGGCGTCGACGCAGTCCGAGACCGACGACGCGGGGGTGTTCCAGGCCGCGGGCGGCACCGTGCGCTTCGTCCCCGGGCACGCCGACGCGTTCAAGATCACGACCCCGTGGGACCTGCAGCGTGCGACGGCGATCGTCGCCGAGCGGTCGGGTGACGTCCGCGCCGACGTGCGCCTGGGCCTCGGGGTCGACGTGCACGCGTTCGACGCGTCGGCCCCGTGCCGGGTGGGGCTGCTCGACTTCCCGGGGGAGCGGGGGCTCGCCGGACACAGCGACGGCGATGCCGTGGCGCACGCGGTGTGCGACGCGCTGCTGTCCGCCGGGGGCCTCGGCGACATCGGCGGCCGTTTCGGCACGTCGGACCCGGCCTTCGCGGGAGCGACCGGGGACGTCTTCGTCCGGGGCGCCGTCCGGGCGCTGGCGGACGCGGGGCTGGTGCCGTCGTCCGTGACGGTGCAGGTCATCGGCAACCGCCCGCGCATCGGATCCCGGCGCGGCGAGATGGAAGCGGCGCTGTCGGCCGTCGTGGGGGCCCCGGTCGCGGTGTCCGGCACGACGACGGACGGCCTCGGGTTCACGGGGCGGGGCGAGGGGCTCGCGGCGATCGCGACAGCGCTGGTCCGGCCGAGCTGACGGCGCTGGTCCGGCCGAGCTGACGGCACTGGTCCGGCCGAGCTGACGGCACTGGTCCGGCCTGGCTGGCGGCGCTCCTCCGCAGGTCCGGAGTGCGGGCGTGCGCGCCGGTTAGGCTCGGGGCGTGACCGTTCGCCTCTACGACTCCCGTGCCGCAGACGTCGTCGACCTCGTCCCCCTGGTCGACGGACACGTCAGCATGTACGTGTGCGGTCCGACCGTGCAGTCGTCCCCGCACATCGGCCACCTGCGCTCCGCCCTGGTCTACGACATCTGGCGGCGCTGGCTCACCCATCGCGGCTACCACGTGACGCTCGTCCGCAACGTGACGGACATCGACGACAAGGTGCTGGACCTGGCCGCCGGCACGGACGAGCCCTGGTGGGCACGGGCGTACCGCGTCGAGCTCGAGTTCAGCGCCGGGTACGCCGCACTCGGCATCCTGCCCCCGACGTACGAGCCCCGCGCCACGGCGAGCATCCCGCAGATGCAGGACATCATCGCCACGCTCATCGAGCGCGGGCACGCCTACGCGGCCGACGACAGCTCGGGCGACGTCTACTTCGACACCGCCAGCTGGGACGCCTACGGCGCGCTCACCCGGCAGCGCCGCGACGACATGGTCGAGGCGACCGACGCCGACCCGCGGGGCAAGCGCGACCCCCGCGACTTCGCGCTGTGGAAGGGGGCGAAGGCCGGCGAACCGTCGACCGCGTCGTGGGAGTCCCCGTGGGGCACCGGGCGTCCGGGCTGGCACATCGAGTGCTCGGCGATGTCCAAGCGGTACCTGGGCCCGGCGTTCGACATCCACGGCGGCGGACTCGACCTGCGGTTCCCCCACCACGAGAACGAGCTCGCGCAGTCCACCGCCGCGGGCGACCCCTTCGCGTCGTACTGGCTGCACAACGGGCTGGTCAACGTCGACGGGCAGAAGATGTCGAAGTCGCTCGGCAACTCGATCTTCGCGGCGGACTTCCTGGGCAGCGCCCGGCCGGTCGTCGCGCGCTACTTCCTCGGCGCCGCCCACTACCGCTCGACGATCGACCACCACGACGGCTCCCTGACCGAGGCCGAGGCGGCACTCGACCGCATCGCCGGGTTCCTCGACCGCGCGGTGACCCGGCTCGAAGGGGTCGCGCTCGCCGATGCCCCGGGGGTCCCGGACACCTTCGCTGCGGCCATGGACGACGACCTCGCCGTCCCCCAGGCGCTGGCCGTCCTGCACGAGACCGTCCGCACCGGCAACGCTGCGCTGGACGCGGACGATGCGGAAGCGCTCGGTGTCGCGTACCATCAGGTGGCCGCGATGGTGGAGGTGCTCGGCATCGACCCGCGGGCGTCCCATTGGTCCGATGCCGGTCAGGACCCCTCCGCCGCACCGCTCGCCGCGCTCGTCGACCGCCTCGTCCAGGAGCGGTCGGACGCCAGGGCCGCACGGGACTTCGCCACGGCCGACCGCGTGCGCGACGACCTCGCCGCAGCGGGCATCACGATCGAGGACACCCCGTCCGGAACACGTTGGAGCATCGCCTAGCAGCGACGCACCGCCGCAGAACGCGCGGCACCGAAGTCGCGCAGGCGGCGCCGAAGGAGCACACCATGAAGAACATCTCGGGGAACAAGAAGGGCCGACCCGGCGCCGTCCGTTCCGGGCGCAAGGGCAACAAGCAGGTCGGCTCCGGCGGTCAGGGTGCCCAGGCGCTCGAGGGGCGCAAGCCCACGCCGAAGGCCGAGGACCGGCCGTACCACCCCGCCGGCAAGCGCAAGGCGGCCAAGGAACGCTTCGACGCGGCGCGCACACGCCACGGTGCCTCGAGCTCGACGGGCAACCGCACGGGCCGTCCGCCGCAGCGCAAGAGCGACGACTCCGAGCTGGTGACCGGGCGCAACTCCGTGCTCGAGGCGCTGCGCACCAAGACCCCCTCGACGACGCTGTACATCGCCGCCCGCATCGAGGTCGACGACCGCGTCAAGGAGATCCTGGCGCTCGCCAACCACCGCGGTGTGCCGATCATGGAGATCATGCGGCCGGAGCTCGACCGCATCACGGGCCACGACAGCGTGCACCAGGGCGTCGCGCTCAAGGTCCCCGCGTACGAGTACGCCGTCGCCGAGGACATCGCCGAGCGCGCGTTCTCCCGCGACCAGGTGCCCCTGATGGTCGCACTCGACGGCATCACGGACCCCCGCAACCTCGGTGCGATCATCCGCTCCACCGCGGCGTTCGGCGGGCACGGCGTGATCGTGCCGCAGCGCCGCTCGGTCGGGGTCACCGCCTCGGCATGGAAGACGTCCGCCGGTGCGGCCGCCCGCACGCCCGTCGCCATGGCGCCGAACCTGACGCAGACCCTGAAGTCGCTCAAGTCGATGGGGCTGTTCGTGCTCGGGCTCGACGGTGACGGCGACGTACAGCTCGACGCACTCGAGCTCGCCGACCGCCCGATCGTGATCGTCGTCGGCTCCGAGGGCAAGGGCCTGTCCCGACTGGTCACCGAGACCTGTGACGCCATCGTGTCGATCCCGATCTCGTCGGCGACCGAGTCGCTCAACGCGGGCATCGCGGCCAGCGTGACCCTGTGGGAGGTCGCGCGCCGCCGTCGTACGGCGTAGCGCGCACCAGACGCAACGCACTGGAGGCCCGGTGCCGGTCCGACGGACCGGCACCGG
>NZ_LMPO01000006.1:26297-139670 GCF_001424385.1 Curtobacterium sp. Leaf183
AGGAGGTGACGAGACTCGCCGCTCACGTCCGGTCGGGTGCCCGGAATGCTCCGTGCACGGCCTCGAGGTTCCGGAATTGTGGAACCTCGCGGGTTCGGGGCCGTACCGCAGCGCGCCTCAGACGTTCGCGCGCCAGTCCTCGTCCTCGTCGACGTCCACATCGGCGTCAGCGTCGGCGTCGACGACCGGGATCGGCACGGTGATGGACGACGTCGGCGGGTTGATCAGCAGCCGCTCGTCGCGACGGTGCCGCAGCACGTCGTTGATGTAGGCGGTGGTCGCCTCGGGCAGCGAGACCGAGCGCTCCTCTTCCTGCGACATGAACCAGCGGTGCTCGAGGAGCTCGTGGAAGACCTCGGCGGGCTCGAGCCGCCCGCGCAGGTCGCGCGGGATCGACCGGATGACGGGCTCGAAGACGCGGGAGACCCACTCGTGCGCGACCATCTCCTCGTCGAGCTGGTCGCGGCCGTTCCGCGCGCGGTACGAGTCCAGGTCGTTGAGCAGGCGGCGGGCCTGGTTCTCGCCGGCGTCCAGGCCGGTCAGGCGCAGCAGTCGGCGCTGGTGGTGTCCGGCGTCGACCACCTTGGGTTGGATGCGGACCTGCGAGCCGCCCTCCGTGGTGTGGATCGAGAGCTCCTCGATGTCGAAGCCCAGCGCGTTGAGCCGCTCGACGCGGTCGTTGATGCGCCAGCGCTCCTTGACGTCGAACTGTTCGGTGCCGGTGAGCTCCTTCCACAGCGTGCGGTACTGCGCGACGATGCGGTTCGACACGTCGACGGGGTCGGCGTTCTCGTCCAGGCGTCCGCCCGCTTCGAGGTCGAGGAGCTCGCCCGCGATGTTGACGCGCGCGACCTCGAGGTCGTTCTCGCGCTGCCCGTTCGACAGGCCGCCGGGGTAGAGCTTGCCCGTCTCGGCGTCGACGAGGTAGGCGGCGAACGAGCCGGCATCACGGCGGAACAGGGTGTTCGACAGCGACACGTCACCCCAGTAGAAGCCGATGACGTGCAGGCGCACGAGCAGCAGCGCCAAGGCATCGACCAGGCGGGTGGCGGTGTCCGGCCGCAGCGTCTGCGAGTAGAGCGCGCGGTAGGGGAGCGAGAAGCGCAGGTGCCGGGTGACGAGCACCGGGTGCAGGGGCTCGCCGTCGGCGGACTGCCGGTTCGTGATGACCGCGACCGGGTCGACGCAGGGCACGTCCATGCGTTGCAGCGTGCGGAGCATGTCGTACTCGCTGCGGGCCACCTCTTCGCCGGTCTCCTTCACGGCGGCGACGTACCCGCTCAGGTGCACGAACCGCACCAGGTGCCGCGAGATGCCCTTCGGCAGGGCCACGATGGTCTCGTCCGGCCAGGCGTCGAGCGGCAGGTCCCACGGCAGGTCGAGCAACCCGGGGTCGACGGTGGCGGCGGTGATGGCGAGGGAGTCGGGCACGGTAGCTCCTGTGGTGCGGTGTGCAAGACGGGAGGCGCGTGGCGGCGTCGCCACGGACCTCCCGTCCGGTGGGTGGTACGACGGGAGCCCGCCACCCGCCCTTGTGAGGCGGGCGCGGGCTCCCGGGTGGTGCAGTGGATCAGGCGCTGATGACGGCCTTGTCGTCGAGGCGCTCGCCCGACTCCGAGTCGAACATGTGCACGTGGCCCTGCTTCGGGCTGATCACGATCGTGTCGCCGATCGAGGGGTGGTTGCGGCCGTCGACGCGGGTGACGATGTCGGTGCGCGTGCCGTTGACGTCGGCGTGACCGTAGAGGTAGCCGTCGGCGCCGAGCTCTTCGATGACGTCGACCGTGACCGGGAGGCCCTCGCCGCCCTGCGAGACGATGACGTCTTCGGGACGGACACCCACGGTGATCTGCTTCGAGCGCGCGTTGCCGAGCGTGTCGCGGTCGACCGGGTGGTTGAGCGTGCCGAACGAGATGCCGCCTTCGAGCACGTTGGCGGGCAGCAGGTTCATGGCGGGCGAACCGATGAAGCCGGCGACGAACACGTTGTTCGGCTTCTCGTACAGGTCGCGCGGGGTGCCGACCTGCTGCAGGATGCCGTCCTTGAGCACCGCGATGCGGTCGCCCATGGTCAGTGCCTCGGTCTGGTCGTGCGTGACGTAGACCGTGGTGACGCCGAGACGACGCTGCAGCGACGCGATCTGCGTACGGGTCTGGACGCGGAGCTTGGCGTCGAGGTTCGACAGCGGCTCGTCCATGAGGAACACCTGCGGCTGACGGACGATCGCACGGCCCATCGCGACGCGCTGACGCTGACCACCGGAGAGCGCCTTCGGCTTGCGGCCGAGGTACTGCTCGAGGTCGAGGAGCTTGGCGGCTTCCTGCACGCGGGTGGCGCGCTCGTCCTTGCCGACGCCGGCGATCTTGAGCGCGAAGCCCATGTTCTCGGCGACGGTCATGTGCGGGTACAGCGCGTAGTTCTGGAACACCATCGCGATGTCGCGGTCCTTCGGCGGGACGTCGGTGACGTCGCGGTCGCCGATGCGGATCGCGCCCGAGTTCACTTCCTCGAGCCCTGCGAGCATGCGGAGCGAGGTGGACTTGCCACAGCCCGACGGGCCGACGAGGACGAGGAACTCGCCGTCGGCGACGTCCAGGTCGAGGGAGTCGACCGCGGGGCGGTTGCCTCCGGGGTACAGACGGGTTGCCTTGTCATAGGTGACGGACGCCATGAGCGTTCGGTCCTTTCTCCACCGGCAGGTACGTGCCGGACGATCCGAGTGAAGCGGTGCGCCCAAGGGGCCCCGGTTGGTCGTCGTCGACCAACGAGGTTCATACAACACGACTTCCCCGATGAGCGCCAGTGTCCGGACCGCAAGGATGCCGCATGGTCGGCGCACTCCCAGTGCTGATTGTGTGGTTCCCAGAGCCCGCCACTACGATCGACCGGGTCTGTCCGCCGTGCCGGGGGTGAGCGCGGTCGGACCCCGATCAGGAGGACGACCCACGAATGACGAACCGCCCCGAGGGTGATGCCCGCGCCGAGCGGAACCAGCGCCGAGCAGCCGCCCGCGAGCGTGCCCAGCGAGCCCGTGTCCAGCAGAAGCGTCGCCAGCGGGGTGTCCGCATCGGTCTCCAGGTGGGACTCGGAGTCGTGCTGCTCGCCGCGGTGACCGTCGTGACGCTGGTGCTCGTCGACTCGACCAAGCCCGCCGGGCCGGGGCCGTCCTCGATGTCCCGCGGCGGCATCACCATCGGGCAGGACCTGAAGGCCGTGTCCGGCGCCGCGTCGTCGTCGCCCTCGGCGAGTTCGACCGACTCGGCGGAGCCCGTCCGGATCACGATGTACGTCGACTACCTCTGCCCGGAGTGCGCCGCGTTCGAGAAGACGAACCGCACCTACATCGAGGGCCTCGTCGACTCGGGTGTCGCCACGGTCGACATCCACCCCGTCGCGACGCTGTCGAACCGCTCGCAGGGCACGAAGTACTCCCTGCGTGCCGCCAACGCCGCCGCGTGCGTCGCGCAGTCGTCGCCGGACGCGTTCTGGGCCGTCAACCGCGCGCTCTTCGCGGCGCAGCCGGAGCAGGGGACCGCCGGGCTCACGGACACGCAGCTGCAGCGGACGATCGACCGGGTCGACGGCGTGCGCGACACCGGCACCATCAACGCGTGCATCCAGGACCAGCGCTACGGCAAGTGGGTCGACGAGCGCACCTCGGCCGTCACGGGCGGCGACGTTCCCGGCACGACGCTGACGGAGTTCCCGGGAGTGCCCCTGGTGCTGGTCAACGGGCAGCGGTACGAGTACTCGCAGCCGTTCACCAACGAGGAGTTCCGCACGTTCGTGATCACCGCCGCGGGTGCCGACGACGAGACACCGACACCCACGCCGACCCCCACCCGGACCCCGAGCCCGACCCCGACTGCGTCACCGTCCGCGTCGGCGTCCTGACCGGTCGCGACACCCCGCCGGCCTGACGGCCAGCGGCCGCGCTACAGCGAGGACGCGGGCACGCTGAGCGTGTCGCAGGTGCCGGCACCCTGTTCGTAGCCCTGCGTGAACCAGCGCACCCGCTGCGCGCTCGTGCCGTGCGTGAACGAGTCGGGGTCGACCTGTCCTCGCGAGCGCTGCTGGATGCTGTCGTCACCGACCGCGCTCGCGGCCGACAGCGCGTCCGCGATCTGCGCCCGGGTGAACGGCTCGAAGAACGTCGTCCCGTTCGCCGACTGCGTGGTGGCGGCGTCCCCCGCCCAGGCGCCGGCGTAGCAGTCCGCCTGTAGCTCGACGCGGACGCTCCCGGACGCGGCGCCGGAGCCGCTGCGGTCGGTGTCGGCGAACGTGCCCTGGAGCTGCTGCACGTGGTGCCCCCACTCGTGCGCGACGACGTACATCTGCGCCAGCGGCCCGCCGGATGACCCGTACTTGGACTGCAGGTCGTCGTAGAACGCGGTGTCGAGGTAGATCGCGCGGTCGGGCGGGCAGTAGAACGGCCCCGTCGACGCCGAGGCCGTCCCGCACGCGGTGTTCGTCGACCCGTCGAACAGGAAGAAGTCGGGCGTCGAGTAGGTGATGCCGAGCTGCCGGCTCTCGGACGTCCAGTAGGTGTCGAGCGACTCGGCGGCACCCTCCATGCGGCAGTCGATGCTGGCGTTCGCGTCACGACCCGTGCGGCACTCGGCGACGGGCGACGCGTCGGAGCCGTCCTGCTGGATCGTGGTGACGCCGCTTCCGTCGCCGAGGACGCCGGTCAGGTCGACCCCGGTGAACTGCGCGATCAGGAACACCAGGATCGCCACGCCGCCCACACCACCCGCAGCGATGCCGGTGGTCCGTCCGCGCCGCTTGACCTTGCCGCCCTGCAGCTGCGAGTCGTCGTTGAACGTCATGCCCCGAGGGTACGGATCGCCGAGCCCGCGTGCACGGGGGCGCGAGTAGACACGGGGCATGCCCGTTCTCGACGAATCCCACCCTCTCTTCCTGTTCGCGATGGACCAGCGGTCGTCGCTGTTGGAGCACACCTACGACGAGTCCGGCGGCGAACCCGCGGACGAGGCCGAGGCCGAACGCGTCCGCGCGGGCAAACAGCTCGTCTACCGCGGCGTGCTGTCGGCACTGGGCGCCGGTGCGTCCCGCGAGCACACCGGGGTGCTGGTCGACGAGCGCTACGGCGCGGACGTCGCCCGCCTCACGAAGGAGGCCGGGCTGCAGCTCGCCATGCCCGTCGAGCGCTCCGGTCGCGAGTGGTTCGAGCTCGAGTACGGCGACGACTGGATGGCCCACGTCGACGCCTTCGACCCGGACTGGGTGAAGGTGCTCGTCCGCGACAACCCCGCGTTCGACGCCGACCGTCGTGCGCAGCAGGCCGACGACCTGGCCGCCGTGTCCGCGGCCCTGCACGACGCCGGCCGGCCGTTCCTGGTGGAGCTCCTGGTCCCCGGCACCGACGAGCAGACGGCCTCCGTCGACGACTACGACCGCGACCTGCGCCCGGACCTGGTCGTGCAGGTGCTCGAGTACCTGCAGGACCACGGGGTCGAGGCCGACGTCTGGAAGCTCGAGGGGCTCGACCGACGCGAGGACGCCGAGCGTGTCGTCGCCACCGCGCGTCGCGACGGCCGGGACGCCGTGCAGTGCATCGTCCTCGGTCGCGACGCCCCGCAGGACCAGCTCGACGCGTGGCTGCGCACCGCGGCGTCGGTCGACGGCTTCGTCGGGTTCGCGATCGGCCGCAGCAACTGGGAGGAACCGCTCGAGGACGTCGTGCGCGAGCACCTCGACACCACGGCTGCCCAGGACCTCATCGCCGCGAACTACCGGCACTTCGTCGACACCTGGCTCGAGGCCCGCGGCGGGGTCGAGCACGGCGTGGACGCCGGCGGGATCTGACCCGCGGGCGCGCGCCGTCCGGTTCAGGTCCGGATGAGCGGCTCCGTCGCGGCCAGGTCGTCCGCGATCCCGACGTCGACCAGTTCGATCCGACCGGCCAGCGTGGCACCGGGGCCGCGCAGCAGCCCGGCCTTCACCCCGCCGAACGTCACGGTGACGTCGGCCTGCAGCACGTGGTCGTCCGCCGCGGCACCGGTGTCGACGTCGATGCCGCTCGGCACGTCGACCGCGACGACGAACGGTCCGCGCTGGTCGCGGGCGAGTTCGCGGATCGCCTGGACGACCTCGCGGGCCGGGGAACGGAGCGCGGACGCGCCGTGCACGCCGATGCCGAGGACCGCGTCGAGCACCAGGTCGGCGCGGAGCGCCGCGTCCGTCGCCAGCTGCTCGGGGGCACCCTCCAGGAGGACCACACCGGCTCCCAGCGCCGCTGCCAGGCCCGCCTCGTGCACGCGTGAGCCGACGCGCAGCACCTCCACGTGCCTCCCGTCCGATGCCAGGGCGGCACCCGCGAACAGTGCGTCACCGCCGTTGTCGCCGCTGCCCACCAGCAGCAGGACCGACCCCGGCCCGTCGTCCGGCCGCTCGGCCGGGTCGTCGAGGAGTCGACGCACGATGCGCGCGAGCCCGTCCGCTGCCCGTTGCATGAGGGGTTCGCCCGCGTCGAGGTGGGGTCGCTCCGCCGCTCGGACCTGATCGCCGCCGTAGCCGTCCATGGACGCCACAGTGCCCCGATACCCTGAGAGGTCATGTCACTCGTCCCCGCCGCGCCCCAGCCCCGCGCCGTCATGTCGCCCGACGGCCGACGCATCGCCACCTACGACTTCGGCGACCCCGACGCACCCGCGGTGGTGGCCGTGCACGGGTTCGCCTCGGCTGCCCTGCTGAACTGGCACGCGTCCGGGTGGACCCGCGACCTGGTCCGGGCCGGGTACCGCGTGGTGGCGCTCGACCAGCGTGGGCACGGGGCGTCGTCGAAGCCGCACGAACCCGACGCGTACTCGATGGACCTGCTGGTGGCCGACGTCACGACCGTCATCGACACCTACCTGCTCGACGACGTCGCCTTCCTCGGGTACTCGCTCGGTGCCCGCGTCGGGTGGCACACGGCCGAGCGCATCCCGGACCGCATCACGCGCGCCGTCCTCGGCGGGATCCCGGACGCCGACCCGATGCGCCGCGTCCGGGTCGACCAGGCGCAGGCGTACATCACCGACGGCACCCCGGTGGAGGACCGCGTGACGAAGGGCTACCTGACGATGGCGGCGAACGTCGAGGGCAACGACCTGCGGGCACTCGTGGCGATGGTCGAGGGGATGCGGGACAGCGTCGAGCCGACGCCGTTGAACGCCCCCGGGCAGCCGGTCCTGATGGCGGCGGGCAGCGAGGACGGCATCCGAGACAGTGCCCTGCGGCTCTCCCAGGCGGCGCCGAACGCGGAGTTCTTCGAGATCCCGGGTCGCAACCACTTCAACGCCCCCACGAGCCGCGCGTTCCGCGAAGCGGCGATCGCGTTCCTCGGACAAGCCGGCTGACCGGTACCGCCAGGGCCTCTCGGCTCGGGGGAGCGCAGGCGTAGCGTCCGCCGCATGGAATACAGACTCCTCGGGAACAGCGGGACATCGGTGTCCTCCCTCACCCTCGGCACCATGACCTTCGGCAGCGAAGCCGACGAAGCCACCTCGCACGAGATGCTCGACACGTTCGTCGCGGCCGGCGGCACGCTCGTCGACACGGCGGACGTGTACTCCGGCAACGAGTCGGAGCGCATCATCGGGCGGTGGCTCGCATCCCACCCCACCGAAGCCCAGCAGGTCGTCATCGCGACGAAGGGGCGTTTCCCCCAGGGCGACGGCCCGAACGACCTCGGGTTGTCGCGGCGGCACCTGCGAGTTGCGCTCGACGCCTCGCTCGAGCGGCTCGGCGTCGACCACATCGACCTGTACCAGATGCACGCGTGGGACGCCCTCACCCCGATCGAGGAGACCCTGCGCTTCCTCGACGACGCCGTCGCCGCGGGAAAGATCGGCACCTACGGGTTCTCGAACTACCTCGGGTACCAGATCACCAAGGCGGTCTACGAGGCGAAGGCGCACGGCTGGGCCCCGCCCGTGACCCTGCAGCCCCAGTACAACCTGCTCGTCCGCGACATCGAGCACGAGGTCGTCCCCGCGTGCCTCGACGCGGGCATCGGCATGCTCCCCTGGTCGCCCCTGGCCGGCGGTTGGCTGTCCGGCAAGTACCAGCGCGACGAGGCCCCCACCGGCTCGACGCGGCTCGGTGAGAACCCGGAGCGCGGCATGGAGGCGTGGGAGGCCCGCAACGGCGACGAGCGCACGTGGCAGGTCCTCGACGCGGTGTCCGCCGCCGCCGACGCGCACGGCGCCTCGAAGTCGCAGGTCGCCCTCGCCTGGCTGCTCGCACGCCCGGCCGTCACGAGCGTCATCCTCGGCGCCCGGACGGTGTCGCAGCTGCAGGACAACCTCGGTGCCGCCGACCTCGTCCTGACCGACGACGAGCTGCGGTCGCTCACCGACGCCAGCGCTCCGCGGATCGACGACTACCCCTACGGCACCGCCGGTGTCGCGCAGCGGGAGCGCAGGATCCAGGGCGGTCGCTGAACATTCGTTGCGGGAAGCCGCGAGGTCGCTCAGGAGGCCTGGACGAGCCCCTCCGCACGGTGTCATCCTTCCGGTACGGCCGGCTGGTTACCGTGCTGAGCGCCAGGAACACTCCTGATCCGTGTTCCACCTGCGCCGAGAGCCCCGAACGACACTGTCGCTCGGGGCTCTCGCTCTGCTGGGGCCAGCAGCGGGACTTGAACCCGCAACCCCCGTATTACAAGTACGGTGCGCTACCAATTGCGCCATGCTGGCTGACCCGCTCATCCTACCGATGCGCGGGCCCTGGCTCGCGTGCTATTCGGCCGCGGACTTCTCGGAGAAGTTCAGCGACAGCGAGTTCATGCAGTAGCGGTCGCCGGTGGGGGTGCCGAAGCCATCGGGGAACACGTGCCCCAGGTGCGACCCGCAGTTCGCGCAGCGGACCTCGGTGCGGACCATGCCCATCGACTTGTCCTCGATGAGCGTGACGGCCTGGGGGTCGACCGACTCGTAGAACGACGGCCAGCCGCAGCCGGAGTCGAACTTCGTGCCGCTCTTGAACAGCTCTGCGCCGCACGCCGCACAGGTGTAGATGCCGGCACGTTCCTCGTCCAGCAGCTCACCGGTCCAGGGCCGCTCGGTGCCGGCCTGCCGGAGGACGGCGTACTGCTCGGGGGAGAGTTCCTCGCGCCACTCGGCGTCGCTCTTTTCGACGTTGTATGCCATGGGTTCCTCCTGCTTCCGGTCGGGGTTCTTCGACCACTTCAGTAAACTCGCCCGGATGTCCGAGCATTCCGTGCACCGCACTCGATGGCCCCGCCTGACGACGGACGAACTGTACGGCATCGTCCGGCTGCGGAATCGGGTGTTCGCGCTCGAACAACGCGTCACGGACGAGGACTTCGACGGCCGCGACCGCGCGGAGGACACCGAGCACTGGTGGTTCGGAACCGACACCGAAGCGGTCGGGTACCTGCGACTGATCCGGCCGTCGACCGACGAGCGGCACCCCGCCGACAGCGCCCCACCGGCCTGGGTGGTCGGGCGGGTGGCCACACACCCGGAGCACCGCGGCATCGGCATCGCCAGTCGCCTGGTCGACGCGGTGCTCGGGGAGCACGGGCACGAACCGATCGTCCTGCACGCCCAGGAGTACGTCGCCGCACTGTACGAGCGACACGGCTTCGTCCGGTTCGACGAGCCCTACGTCGAGGCCGGCATCCGGCACGTCGGGATGTACCGCGCGGCGAGCGCGTGAGCACGCGGGAGCGCTACGCGGCCTACGCCGACCGCATCGCCACCGTGTCCCCGTCCTACGCTGCCTGGGCTCGGTCGCTCGACGACGACCTCGTCGCGCTGCTCGACCGGGTCCCGGCGACCCAGCGTCAGCCCGAACTGCTCTTCGCGGTCGCGCGCAGCCTGGGCGCGGACCCGTCGGACCCGGGCGCGCTCCGCGCACTCGGACAGGAGGCCCGCCCCGCCCTGGTCACGGCCCTCACCACCGCGACGGTGCAGGCCAACGACCCGCGGCGGCTCGGTCCCGTCGTCCCGCTGGTCGCGGCGCTCGCCGAGTCGGTCGACCGGCCGCTCGGACTCGTGGACGTCGGGGCGTCCGCGGGGCTGTGCTCGATCCCGGACCGGGTGACGCTCGACTACCGCGTCGCAGCGGGTGACGCTCCGGACACCGATCCGGATCGCACCCCCGTCGCGACGTCGCGCCCCGGTGCGCGGGGGCGCGACGTCCGTCAAGGGGTGCGACACCGCACGGTACGGATGCACACCGCGCCCGCGGAGGATCCGTCCGTCCACCTGGTCGCCGACGCCTCGGGAGTGCTGCCCGCGCCGGCATCGAGGTCGATCCGCGTCGCGGCGCGGGTCGCCCTCGACCCGCACCCCATCGACCCGGCGGCGCCCGACGCACTCGACCGGCTGTCGCAGGCGGTCCCGCCGGAGGCCCTGGACCGGATCGCCCTGATGCGCGCGGCGATCTCGGCGACGCGCACCGTGCCTCCCGTCCGGATCACCGGCCGTGTGCCGGACGACCTGGACCGCGCAGTCGACGCGCTGCCGGCCGGCTGCGAGCCCGTCGTCCTGACCACCGGCACGCTCGTCTACGTGCCGGGTGCCGCCCGGCAGCAGGTCGTCGACCGGATCCGCGAGCGTGGACTCCGGTGGATCGCGCTCGAGCGCACCGGCATCCTGACCGGTGTCGCGAGCACGCTGCCCGACGACGTCGACCCCGCCGACCCCGACGACTTCGCGACGCTCTCGCTCGACGGGCGGGCCGTCGCCGTGTCGGACGCGTTCGGCACCGTCGTCCGGTGGCTCCGCCGGGTCTGAGAGCCCGCGAGGGCGATTCCGCGACAGTCCAGGGCCATGCCAGGGTCGGCATCCACCGGACCCCTACGATGTGCGAGACCTGTTCCCCGAACGCGATCGGACCCGTCGTGACCACCATCCCCGCGGACGAGCTCAGCGAGCTCGCCAAGCACGTGCTCGCGTTCGAGCACGAGCGGGCACGGCACGACCGGACGAAAGAGGCGGAGATCCGTGTCGAGTTCGACATGTCGCCGGCGCGGTACTACCAGGTGCTCAACCGGGTGATCGACTCGCCCGCGGCGCTCGCGTACGACCCACAGCTGGTCGGCCGCCTGCAGCGGCTGCGCCGGTCCCGCATGGGTGCGCGGGCCGCCCGGAGCTTCGTCGCGCCGGACGCTGAGCGCTCTGTCGCGCCGGGCGCCGAGCGCTCTGTCGCGCCGGGTGCTGGCCGTTTCGTCGCGCCGGACGCCGAGCGCTCTGTCGTGCCGGGCGCCGAGCGCTCAGTCGCGCCGGGCGCCGGCCGCTTCGTCGCGCCGGGTGCGGGGGCGACCTCGCCGGGACCCCACCGAACCGAAGAGGAACGATGACGAGATTCCCCCATGACCGTTTCGACGACGTGACCGACGGTCCGCGCGTCGGGGCGCACCGCGGCATGCACCGCCGCGGTCGCGGATGGATTGCGTTCGCCTGGGCGGCGCTGGCCACAGGGGTCCTGGTCGGGATCGGCGTGCTCGTGCTCGCCTTGCTCAACGGCAGCTACTCGTTCTCCGGGCCCGACGCGTCGTCGTCCCCGTCGGCGTCGTCGTCGGCATCGGCGGCGCCCTCCGAGTCGGCCTCCCCGTCCGAGCCCGCAGCTGCCGGGCCGTCCGACCAGGGCAGCACGACGCTCGTCGTCCTCAACGGCACGACGACCGCCGGGCTCGCCGCGAAGGGCACGGCGACGCTGACGACCGCCGGGTGGACCGTGACCTCGAGCGGCAACGCCGGGACGACCGGCACCGCGTCGACCGTCGTGTACTACCAGCAGGAGTCCCAGAAGGCCCTGGCGGAAGGCATCGCGAAGTCGATCGGCACCACCGCCGTGGAACAGTCGACTGCATTCCCGAACGCTGACGTGAGCGTCGTCCTGGGCGCCGACTACAGCGGTTGATCGGCGTTCTCGGACATTCCGCGCATCTGTTTGTAACAACTGTGTTTCCGGCACGTTGAGTTCCGGGGGTCACTGTGGGAAATGTCCGTCACACCCCTTGCCGGATCGTCGTTCCTGATTAGAGTCACAAGTGGTCAACCCGTGATCGGAATGTCGTCGGACCTCGGTGCGCACGCCAGGAACACCCGGGCCGGGACCCGACGG
This sequence comes from Curtobacterium sp. Leaf183, assembly GCF_001424385.1. GTDB lineage: Bacteria > Actinomycetota > Actinomycetes > Actinomycetales > Microbacteriaceae > Curtobacterium. The sequence goes on from NZ_LMPO01000006.1 coordinate 38,403, forward strand.
CGTCACCCGACGGCTCCGTCGTTCGCTACAGCAGTACCGCAGGGAGCAACAGATCATGGCCAACGGAACCGTGAAGTGGTTCAACGCCGAGAAGGGTTTCGGCTTCATCACCGTCGATGGAGGTGGCCAGGACGTCTTCGTCCACTACTCGGCCATCGACATGAACGGCTACAAGGTCCTCGAAGAGGGCCAGGCGGTGACGTTCGACGTCGGAACCGGGTCCAAGGGCCCGCAGGCCGAGTCGGTGCGTCCGGCGTAGTCGCCGAACCACTCGCGAACGCGTCGTCCCCTCGGGGGCGGCGCGTTCGTCCGTGTCGGGCAGGGGCGGCGCGTGTGTCCTGGCGGGCGGGGCGTCGCGTGTGCCGGGCCGCGGCGTCGCGGGTGTCGTCGCGGTCGGGCTCGGTCCATGTGTCCTGGCGGTCGGGCTCGTTCCGCGTGTTGCACTCTCAGGGGTCGAGTGCCAGAATCGGGCTTGGCACTCGGTCGTACTGAGTGCCAGGTGCACCGGCTGACGCCGTGTGCGCAGGCGCTCGGTCACGCTGAGTGCCGGAAGACCCCCACGTTGTCCGGGAGGGACGAGAAACTCACATGGCAAAGATCATTGCTTTCGACGAAGAGGCCCGTCGTGGCCTCGAGCGCGGCCTGAACCAGCTGGCCGACGCCGTGAAGGTGACGCTCGGCCCGCGCGGCCGCAACGTCGTCCTCGAGAAGAAGTGGGGCGCCCCCACGATCACGAACGACGGTGTCTCCATCGCCAAGGAGATCGAGCTCGACGACCCGTACGAGAAGATCGGTGCCGAGCTCGTCAAGGAGGTCGCCAAGAAGACCGACGACGTCGCCGGTGACGGCACGACCACCGCGACCGTGCTCGCCCAGGCCCTCGTCCGCGAAGGCCTCCGCAACGTCGCCGCCGGTTCGGACCCCGTCTCGCTGAAGCGCGGCATCGAGAAGGCCGTCGCGGCCGTCTCGGACCAGCTGCTCGCGAACGCCAAGGAGATCGAGACCAAGGACCAGATCGCCGCCACCGCGTCGATCTCGGCCGCGGACCCGACCATCGGTGCGCTCATCGCCGAGGCGATCGACAAGGTCGGCAAGGAAGGCGTCGTCACCGTCGAGGAGTCCAACACCTTCGGCACCGAGCTCGAGCTCACCGAGGGCATGCGCTTCGACAAGGGCTACCTGTCGCAGTACTTCGTGACGGACCCCGAGCGTCAGGAAGCCGTCTTCGAGGACGCCTACATCCTGATCGTCAACTCGAAGATCTCGAACATCAAGGACCTGCTGCCGGTCGTCGACAAGGTGATCCAGGCGGGCAAGCAGCTCCTCATCATCGCTGAGGACGTCGACGGCGAGGCCCTGGCCACGCTCGTCGTGAACAAGATCCGCGGCATCTTCAAGTCCGTCGCCGTCAAGGCCCCGGGCTTCGGCGACCGTCGCAAGGCCATGCTGCAGGACATCGCGATCCTGACCGGTGGCCAGGTCATCTCCGAAGAGGTCGGTCTCAAGCTCGAGAACGCCACGCTCGACCTGCTGGGCAAGGCGCGCAAGGTCGTCATCACCAAGGACGAGACCACCATCGTCGAGGGTGCCGGCGACAGCGAGCAGATCGCGGGCCGCGTCCGTCAGATCCGTTCCGAGATCGAGGCGACCGACTCCGACTACGACCGCGAGAAGCTCCAGGAGCGCCTCGCCAAGCTCGCCGGTGGCGTCGCCGTCATCAAGGCGGGTGCCGCGACCGAGGTCGAGCTCAAGGAGCGCAAGCACCGCATCGAGGACGCCGTCCGCAACGCCAAGGCCGCTGTGGAAGAGGGCATCGTCGCCGGCGGTGGCGTCGCCCTCATCCAGGCCGGCAAGGTCGCGCTCGACGGGCTCACGCTCGAGGGTGACGAGGCGACGGGCGCGAACATCGTCCGCGTCGCGATCGACGCGCCGCTCAAGCAGATCGCGCTCAACGCCGGTCTCGAGCCCGGTGTCGTCGCCGCCAAGGTCCGCGAGCTCGAAGCGGGCTGGGGCCTCAACGCCGCGACCGGTGAGTACGTCGACCTGATCGCCGCGGGCATCATCGACCCCGCCAAGGTCACGCGCTCGGCGCTGCAGAACGCTGCGTCGATCGCGGGTCTGTTCCTCACGACCGAGGTCGTCGTCGCCGACAAGCCCGAGCGCGCTGGTGCCGCTCCCGCTGGCGACCCGACGGGTGGCATGGACTTCTGATCCAGTCCTGACACGGAAGGGCCCTCGCACGCTGCGCGTGCGGGGGCCCTTCCGCGCGCGGGGGCCGTCCCGCCGCCACCCCCCACCCCGCCTGCCCCCCCAGGTTCCACAATTACGGCATCTCGAGTGCCGCGACCGGTGGATGTCGGCACCGCGTGCAACGTGAGCGGCAAGTTCCGCCACCACGCGGGTTCGCTGGAGGCGTCGAGAACGGCTTGCCGACTCCCACACAGGAGGCCCGACCTCCGTCGTTCTCCACAGAACGTCCCCGAGTGGCCGACACCAGGGCCTCCAGGCGGGACCGTCGGTGAATGACGGGACGGGCACCTCTCGGGAAGATCGCCACCGGCGCGTTCCGCGTCGATGACGCCTTGGCGCTCGGTGCGTCACGTGCGCGTCTGACGCGGAAGGACCTCGTGGCGCCGCTGCACGGGGTGCGAGTCCCGGCTGGCCAGCGCATCGACCTGGTCGAGGCAGTGGCCGTCGTGATGCGATCGGACCAATTCCTCAGCCACACGACGGCGGCTCGACTCTGGGGCGCGCCACTGCCGGCTCGATTCGACGACGACCTCGTCCACGTGACCTCGATCGGGGAAGCCCCGGTGATGCGTCGACCACAGGTCACGCCGCACCGAGTCCGCTCCGTCACGATCGACGTGCGGCAGCATCGCGGCTTCACGGTCAGCGGTCCTGCGCGGTGCTGGTACGAGTGCGCCGCGGTCCTCGACCTGGTGGAACTCGTCGTCCTCGGTGACCACATGGTCGGAGCAAGCGGGCTCGCGACGATCGACGACCTCGCGGCGGCGATCCCAGCGCGAGGTCGACAGGCGACGCATGCGCGACGAGCGCTCGACCTCGTCCGCACCGGCGCCGAGTCGCCGATGGAGACACGGATGCGACTGGCGGTGGTCGATGCAGGGTTCCCCGAGCCGGAGACCAACGTCGATGTCCACGATGCCGCAGGACAGTTCTTGGGGCGCGTCGACCTGGCCTGGCCGGACCTGCGGATCGCGCTCGAGTACGACGGCGAGTACCACCTCGGCCGCGAGACATTCCGTCGTGATCAGCGACGCTCGAACGGGTTCAGTGTCAACGACTGGATCCTGATCCATGCGACGGCCCCGGATGCCGTGCGCCCCGCAGTGCTGTTCGAGCGCCTGCGGCAGGCGTTCGAGCAGCGTCGCGTCGATGGGTACCGGCATCGTCGTTGAGGTGCGGGCAGCGCCGCGCGTGACCGCGTACTTCCCTCCGCGCAGTGAACGTGCCGGAAGGTTCCACGACTCGCCGCTGGGCCCGTCACGAGGTTCCGCGAAGATCCTGTCCGCGGGCTCGAGATGCCGGAATTACGGAACCTTGAGGGCAGCAGGCACCTCGGGGACCTTGCACGCGCGCCGCGGCGTCAAGACGCGGGGGGCGCCTCGGGAGTGGGGGTCGGCGCCCAGTCGCGGGGGAGCAGGGGGAGCCAGATGCGGAAGGTGGCGCCACCGCCCGGGGTGTCGATGACCTCGACGGACCCGCCGTGCGCCGCGACGATCCCGGACACGATCGCGAGCCCCAGGCCCGAGCCGCCGGTGTCCCGAGCGCGCGAGGTGTCGGCCCGCCAGAAGCGCTGGAAGATCTTCTCGCGCAGCTGCGGCGGGATCCCCTCGCCGTGGTCGATGACGTCGATGTGCGCCATCCCACGGTCGTCGTCGACGCCGATGCCGATCTCGATGGGGTCGTCGTACGCGGTGAAGCGCATGGCGTTGCCCATCAGGTTGGTCACGACCTGGCGGATCTTGTTCTCCTCGGCCAGGACGATCGGCGGACGCTTCGGCAGCACGACCGTGGGCAGGGGAGTGGTCTCGGTGCCGACCGGCCCCTCGATCTCCATCGCTCGGTTGCGCCGGGCACGCAGCCGCGCCAGCGTCTGGCGCGAGAACGCGATCGGCCCCGTTGTGTTCGCCGACGGGGACGTGGGGGCGGAGTCGGCCGAGGTCGGGGTGACGGCACCCGGTCCGAACGACGACGGCGCCCGCACGGCCTGGGGCACGTTCTCGCCCGTGACCGAGTCCTCGACCAGGACCTGGATCTCGCGGTCGGGGTTCGACGCCATGGTGTCGAGCGCTGAGTCGCGGGCGATGGCGACGAGGTCGACCGGCCCGAGCTCGAGCGGCTTGGACTCGTCGATGCGGGCGAGCTGCAGCAGGTCCTGCACGAGCAGACCCATGCGCTGCGCCTCTTTCTCGATGCGCTCCATCGCCTGGGCGACGTCCTCGTCCTTGCGGAGCGCACCCATCCGGTAGAGCTCGGCGTACCCGCGGAGCGACACCAGCGGCGTCCGGAGTTCGTGCGAGGCATCGCCGACGAAGCGGCGCATCTGGGCGATTGTGCGTTCGCGGTCCTCGAAGGCGCTGTCGATGCGCTCCAGCATGGCGTTGAGCGACCGGTTCAGGCGGCCGACCTCGGTGTTCGGGGTGTCGGCGTCGAGGCGCTGGTTGAAGTCGCCGGCAGCGAACCGGGCGGCGGTGTCCTCGACGTCGCGCAGGGGGTCGAACGTCGCGGTCACGAGCAGCCGGGTCAGCATCGCGCCGAGCAGGATCACCGAGACGCCGAACCCCAGGAAGATCACCGTGAACCGAGCGATCGTCTGGTCGGTGTCCGCGCTCGACACGGCGACGAGCACGTAGCCGGTCTCGGTCGCGCCCGTCGACAGGTTCTGCAAGTTGGCGGGGATGACCTGCGCTCGCCACTCGTGGTTGTGCTGCTTGTCGTAGAGCGTGAACGGGGTGTTCGCCTTGGTCGCGGCCGGGAAGTCGACGGTCGCGATGTCCGGCTGCGAGGTCGACTGGGTGTCGCAGATCTGCTTGCCGTCGCTGTCGTAGGCGGCGACGTACGAGCTCTTCTCGAGCACCATCGTGAGCTTGCAGTACTGCTCACCGTCGCTGATGTTCTGCCCCTCGAGCTGCGAGGTCGTCGTCGTGACCTGGTTGTCGAGCCGGGAGACCAGGTAGGTGGACAGGACGGTCATCGTGCCCAGGCCGGCGACGAGCAGCCCGAGCGCCACCAGGAGCACCGTGATCCCGGTGATCTTGGTGCGCAGGGAGATCCCGTCCCACCAGCGGTTCATTCTCGCGTGCATGCTGCCCCAACGGTAGACGGCGCCCGACCGGTGAAACCGGACGAGCGCCGTGAGAACGGCGCCCGCCTGATGGAACCGGACGAGCGCCGTGAGAACGGCGCCCGCCCGGCAGAACCGGACGAGCGCCGTGAGGACGACCGGGCGACGAGCCCGCCCGAACCTGGGCTAGGAGGCCTTGGACGCCTTGAGCATGTACCCGAAACCCCGCTTGGTCTGGATGATCGGCTCGGTGGAGTACTGGTCGAGCTTGCGACGCAGGTACGAGATGTAGGACTCGACGATGCCGGCGTCGCCGTTGAAGTCGTACTCCCACACGTGGTCGAGGATCTGCGCCTTCGACAGCACGCGGTTGGGGTTCAGCATGAGGTAGCGCAGCAGCTTGAACTCGGTGGGCGAGAGCTCGATCTGCGCGTCGCCGATCGTGACCTCGTGCGTGTCCTGGTCCATGGTGAGCTCGCCGGCGCGGATGATCGCGTCTTCTTCGTCGTTCATCGTGCGACGGAGGATCGCCTTGATGCGGGCGACGATCTCGTCGAGCGAGAACGGCTTGGTCACGTAGTCGTCGCCACCCACCGTGAGGCCGGTGATCTTGTCCTCGGTGTCGTCCTTCGCGGTGAGGAAGAGGATCGGCGAGGTGTACCCGGACGAGCGCAGGCGCTTGGTGACACCGAACCCGTTCATGTCGGGGAGCATGACGTCGAGGATGATGAGGTCGGGTTCTTCCTCGAGCACGGCGGAGATGGCCTGGGCGCCGTTCCCCACTGCGCGGACGGCGAACCCGGCGAACCGCAGCGAGGTCGTCAGGAGGTCGCGGATGTTCGGCTCGTCATCGACGATGAGGATCTTGGGTCCATCGGTCATGGCCCTATCCTCTGACTGTTCCCTAAGCGTTCCCTGAGAGCGTCTGGGGTACGCCCTGGATCTGGTCGGCATCGAGGATCGTGTACGAGTAGCCCTGCTCAGCCAGGAACCGCTGCCGGTTCTGGGCGAAGTCCTGGTCCACGGTGTCGCGGGTCACGAGCGTGTAGAACGACGCGGGGAGGCCGTCCTTGTTCGGCCGCAGCAGCCGACCGAGCCGCTGCGCCTCTTCCTGCCGCGACCCGAACGACCCGGACACCTGGACGGCGACCGTGGCGTCGGGCAGGTCGACGGAGAAGTTCGCGACCTTGGAGACGACAAGGACGTCGATCTCGCCGTCGCGGAACGCCTGGTACAGCCGCTCGCGCTCGTCGACGGGCGTCGACCCGGTGATCTCGGCCGCGTCGAGGGAGGCAGCGAGTGCGTCGAGCTGGTCGATGTACTGCCCGATCACCAGGATCTGCTCGCCGCGGTGCTTCTCGATCAGGGCCCGGACGACCGGGGTCTTGGCCGGCGTCGTCGCCGCGAGCCGGTAGCGCTCGTCGTCGCTCGACGCCGCGTACTCCAGCCGGTCCTCGTGCGGCAGGTCGATGCGGACCTCGTAGCACTCGGCGGGGGAGATGTAGCCCTGGGCCTCGATCTCCTTCCACGGGGCGTCGTACCGCTTCGGACCGATGAGCGAGAACACGTCGCCCTCGCGGCCGTCCTCGCGAACGAGGGTCGCGGTGAGTCCCAGGCGACGACGAGCCTGCAGATCGGCGGTCAGCTTGAAGACAGGTGCCGGCAGCAGGTGGACCTCGTCGTAGACCACGAGGCCCCAGTCGAGCGCGTCGAGGAGCGACAGGTGGGTGTACTCGCCCTTCCGGCGCGCGGTGAGGATCTGGTAGGTCGCGATCGTGACGGGCCGGATCTCCTTCACGCTGCCGGAGTACTCGCCGATCTCGTCCTCGGTGAGCGACGTCCGCTTGAGTAGCTCGGATCGCCACTGTCGCGCGGAGACGGTGTTCGTGACGAGGATGAGCGTGGTCGCCTTGACGGTGGCCATCGCCCCCGCGCCGACGAGCGTCTTGCCCGCGCCACACGGCAGCACGACGACGCCGGACCCCTGCGCGAAGAAGCTCTGGACCGCGTCCTGCTGGTACTGGCGCAGGTCCCACTCGGTGGTGTCGAGGTCGATCGCGTGCGGCTGTCCGGGGGTGTACCCGGCCAGGTCCTCGGCGGGCCAGCCGAGCTTCACCAGCTCTTGCTTGACCTGCCCGCGTGCCCACTGCTGCAGCTCGATCGCGGTGTCGGACCGCTTGTCGCCGAGCAGTGGCTTGATGCGCTTGGACCGGGTGACCTCGGCGAGGACGGTCGGGTCGGTCGCCGTCAGCAGCAGCCTCGGCTGGCGCTCGAGTTCCTCGCCCGGCGAGTTCGCGATGACCGGCGCGTCCTCGCGCTCCTCGCGGCGGATGACGAGCCGGCCGTACCGGCTGACGGTGTCGCGGATGTCGACGGTGACGCTCTGCGGCACCGGGAACTTCGCGAAGCGCTCGAGGGTGGCGATCATGCTCTCGGCGTCGTGGCCCGCGGCGCGCGCGTTCCACAACCCCAGGCGCGTGACCCGGTAGGTGTGCACGTGTTCGGGGGCGCGTTCGAGCTCGGCGAACACCGCGAGCTCGTGGCGTGCGTCCTCGGCGTCGGGGTGTGCGACCTCGAGCAACACCGTGCGGTCGCTCTGGACGATCAGCGGTCCGTTCATGACCTGCCAGCCTAGCCGGGTGCGCCTGGGTCAGGCTTCGCTGTCGACGGACACGACGAGCGACAGGGGCAGGGTGCGCTCCACGTCGGCCGCCGTGTCCTTGCCGCGGATGCGTCCGGCGGCGACGGACGTGGGCACGATCGAGAACGGCCGCTCGGTGCCGTCCGGCATCCGGACGACGACGCGGATGGGTGTGCGACCCCGGACGGCCAGGTCGATCTGCCGTCCGAGCCACTCCTGCTCCGGCTCGGCGTCGCCCCGTTCCGTCGTGAGACGGAGCCGTCCGACGACGGCGCGCGCGGCGGCTTCCGGCGACCGGGTCGCGGCACGGCGACGACCGGGAGGCCCGTGGTGCGTCTCGGGGCGGGCGCCGGGTTGCAGCACGGCCGGGTAGCGCTGGTCCTCCAGCGCCGCGTGGACGACGTGCGCCGGGTAGCGGGTCACCAGTGTCGTCAGGTCGGGCCGCTCCCACGCCATCTGGCGGAGCTCGGCGTCCACCCCGATCAGGTCGAGCTGGTCGGGGGTGCCGCGCACGACGGCACCGAGCCCGTCCCCCGCTCGGTCGACCACGATGCTGCCGTCACGGGCGGCGACCTCGTCGACCAGGTAGGCCAGGGGCTGCGGGACGCCGGTCAGTCCGATGCGTTCGAACAGGCCGAGCACGTCGTCGCGGGACCTGCCGGCGCGCAGGGCCCGCCGCAGGGAGTCGTCCGACACGCGGTACCGTGCGGCGAGCCCCGGGGCCTCGAGGTCGGCGACGCTGCGGAGCTCGGCGTCGGCCGCGGGGGCGAGCGGTCCGGGTGCGATGACCGTCAGGTCGTGCTGCAGGTACACGCCCTCGACCGTCTGCGGCAGGTCGTCGGCGGCGACCCGGGCAGCGGCGGACGCGTCGTCGCCGAGCAGGGTCGAGCCGGAGTCGGTGACGATGCCCTCGACGGTCAGTCCGAGCGCGTTCGCGGTGCCGGCGACGTCGAGCAGGGTCGCGTCCAGCCAGCGCGCGCCGGCGGGGTAGGCCCAGCGGCCGAGGGCGACCAGGTCGCGCCAGTCCGTGCCCGCGAGTGCGAGGACGTCGTGCACCGCGGGGTCGAGCATGTCGTGCCAGCGCGTGACGAGGTCGGTCCACCGCTCCGGCCACGAGGTCGTCAGCCACGCTCGGCCGGTGTCGGTGAGTGCCCAGGTGTGGTCGTCCGGGACCGTGAAGCGGATGTGCGCGAGCAGCGCGAGGCGTCCGGGGACGACCTCGGCGTCGGCGCCGGACCGCTCGGCGAGCTGTCGGGCGAGCGGGGACCCGATGCCGCCCTTGACCAGTTCGCGCACGCCGCCGTCCTCGACCGCCCGCAGGAGCTCGGCGAGCACGGTCATCGTCGTGAACGCGTGCTCGGCGCCCGTGGCGCGTGCGGCGTCCGGGCCGACCGTGTCGGTGACGGGACGGTCGGGGCGGTCGTGCTGCGAGCCTCCCCCCACCGGCACGGCCGACTCGCCGCTGGCGGGTCGATCCGGAACCGGCGGCGTGGCCCCATGCAGGGCTGCGAGGTCGGGGTGGGCGGCCACGCGTGCGGCGACCGCGTCGTCGACCCGGCCGTCGTCGTCTGCCAGGCCGAGGGCGACGGCGGGAGCCAGGTCGTCACCCGTCGAGCCGTCCCGGAGCGCCAGCAGGGTGCGGCGGGGGAGTCGCTCGACCGCTGCGTCGACCGCGGCCTCGGCGCGGAATGCCTCGGCGAGGTCGAAGAAGTCGGTGATGCTCTGGGGCCCGGTCTCACCGAGCACGGCGGTGGGCAGACCGCGCGCGACGATCAGCCGCTCGAGGTCGTCGTCCGGCATCGCCCGCAGTCGGGCGGCCAGGTCGGCGGTGGTCGTCATCGTCCTTCGCCCGCGTCCGGAGCGGACGTCAGCGTGCCTCGTTCTTGTGTTCGCGGGCCTTGCGCGTCCAGACGGTCGCGAGCAGTGCCAGGATCAGCACCATCGCGATGGGCGGTCCGACGTAGATCACGCTGAGGGCGACCGGCCAGATGCCGGTGCCGGGGATCGTGCCGATGGTCAGCCACCCGACGATCATCACGATGAAGCAGATGATCGTGAAGAGGACGATCCCACCGACCATGAACGCGATGACGCGTTCGGTACGATTGGACGTCGCCGGGGGTTGCGCGGAGTTCCGCGTGTCCCCGGGGGATCGGGTCGGCTTGGCCATCTGCCCAGGATATCCGCACCACGGCCGCACACACATCGAGGAGTCCACGCATGCCCACCGGCAAGGTCAAGTTCTACGACGACCAGAAGGGGTTCGGGTTCATCACCGGCGACGATGGTGACCAGGTGTTCCTGCACGCGTCCTCGCTGCCAGAGGGCACGACCACCGTCAAGGCCGGTGCGCGACTCGAGTACGGCGTCGTGCAGGGCAACAAGGGCTCCCAGGCGCTGTCGGTCCGGCTGCTCGACCCGAAGCCGTCGCTGGCGAAGATGTCGCGGCGTTCGGCGGACGACATGGCCGTGATCGTCGAGGACCTCGTGAAGGAGCTCGACCGGATCAGCGGGGACCTCCGCCACGGCCGCTACCCGAAGAACGGCACACGCATCGCCGCGATCCTGCGGCACGTCGCAGACCAATTGGACGCATGACCATGACGACCGAGCACACCGACCTGACCGAACTGGCCCGCACCGCGCTGCTCGAGGTGACCCCGGAGTCCACCGTCGGCGCACCCGCGGGCACCACGGACGAGGGCGACGGGGTGGTCTCGGTCCTCTTCGCGAACCGCATGCCCGGCTACCCCGGCTGGCGCTGGACCGTCAGCATCGCCCGTGTCGAGGGCGACGAGCCCACGGTGCTCGAGGTCGAGCTCATGCCCGGCGACGGTGCGCTGCTCGCCCCGGAGTGGGTGCCGTGGTCGGAGCGGCTGGCCGAGTACCGCGCGGCGCAGGACGACGAGGCGCACGACGAGTCCGAGGACGGGTCCGAGGACGACGAGGACGACGACGACGCTGACTACGACGAGTCCGACGACGACGAGTCGGACGACGACGACGATGACGACGAGTCGGACGACGACGACGATGACGACGAGTCGGACGACGACGACGACGAGTCGGACGACGAGTTCGACGAGGACGACGACTTCACGGACGCCGACGAGGGGGACCTCGCCGAGTCGGACGACGATGAGATCGAGGGCGTCGACGTCGACCAGCTCGCCGACGTCCGCGAGCCCGCCGACGACGAGCAGCACTGACGAGCAGCACTGACACCGTCGCACTGCACCGACGAACGGACACGGCACCGCGGATCTCCGCGGTGCCGTGTCCGTTCCGTGGTGCTGTGGCGTGCGCTGACCCGCGCCGGCGTCAGGCGCCGAGCTGGCCGACGACGTAGGTGATCGCCCGCACGAGCTGCTGCACGTCGTCGGGGTCGATCGCCGTGAAGGTCGCCACCCGCAGCTGGTTCCGCCCGAGCTTCCGGTACGGCTCCGTGTCGACGATGCCGTTCTGACGGAGCGTCGCGGCCACGGCGGCGGCATCGATCGCGTCGTCGAGGTCGATCGTCGCCACGACCTGCGACCGGTGCTGCGGGTCGGTGACGAACGGCGTCGCCCAGTCGACCGACTCGGCCCAGTCGTAGAGCGTCGAGGACGAGGTCTTGGTGCGGACGTCCGCCCACGCGAGTCCGCCCGAGCCGTTGATCCAGGACACCTGGTCGTCGAGCAGCAGGAGGGTCGAGAGTGCCGGTGTGTTCAGCGTCTGGTTCAGACGGGAGTTGTCGACGGCGTTCTTGAGCGACAGGAACTCGGGGATGTAGCGGCCCGAGGCGGCGATGCGCTCGACGCGCTCGATCGCCGCGGGGGAGAACAGCGCCAGCCAGAGCCCACCGTCCGAGGCGAAGTTCTTCTGCGGTGCGAAGTAGTAGACGTCCGTGGCGCTGACGTCGAACGCCGCACCGCCGGCGGCGCTGGTGGCGTCGACGACCGTGAGCGCACCGGGGTCGCCCTCGGCACGGACGACCGGTGCCATCACGCCGGTCGAGGTCTCGTTGTGCGGGTAGGCGTAGACGTCGACGCCCTCGACGATCTCGAGCTCGGAGCGCGACCCGCCCGGTGCCTGCACGACGTGCGGTGCCTCGAGCCACGGGGCGGCGGCGGCCTTGGCGAACTTCGACCCGAACTCGCCGAAGGACAGGTTCTCGGCGCGGCGCTCGATCAGCCCGAAGGCCGCGGCGTCCCAGAACGCGGTCGAGCCGCCGTTGCCGAGGACCACTTCGTAGCCGTCGGGCAGCTGGAAGAGCTCGGCGAGACCGGAGCGCACGGAGCCGACCAGGTCCTTCACGGGCGCCTGGCGGTGGGAGGTGCCGAGGATCGTCGCCCCACGGGTCACGAGGGACTCGAGCTGCGCACCACGGATCTTGGACGGGCCGCACCCGAAGCGTCCGTCGGTCGGGAGGAATTCAGCGGGGATGACGATGTCTGCCATGGACCGATCCTACCGATCGCTGGTATCCCACCCGACCCCGGACGGACGCGTCACGATGCCGCCTTGTCGCCGCGAACAAGTAGGGTGGGTCGCGCTGGAGCCGGACAGGAGAGGGCGGACCGTGACCGATCTCGTCGACACAACCGAGATGTACCTGCGGACGATCCTCGACCTCGAGGAAGAGGGGATCGTCCCGCTGCGCGCGCGCATCTCCGAGCGCCTGGGGCACTCCGGTCCGACCGTCTCGCAGACGATCGCCCGCATGGAACGCGACGGCCTGGTCGTCGTGTCGGGTGACCGGCACCTCGAGCTCACCGTCGAGGGGCGCTCGCGCGCCACGCACGTGATGCGCAAGCACCGTCTCGCCGAGCGACTGCTCTCCGACGTGATCGGCCTGGACTGGGCGTTCGTCCACGACGAGGCCTGTCGCTGGGAGCACGTGATGAGCGAGCAGGTCGAGATCCGCCTGCTCGAGATGCTCGGCAACCCGACCGAGTCCCCGTACGGCAACCCGATCCCCGGCCTGGCCGAGATCGGCGGGCCCGACGCCGGCGGTTTCCTCGACGGCGTCCGCAACATCGTCGCCGCGACCGAGGGCACCGACGCCGTCGCGACGGGTGTCATCCGTCGCCTGGGTGAGCCCGTCCAGTTCGAGCCGGAGCTCCTGCACCAGCTGCGGTCAGCGGGCGTCATGCCCGGCCGGCTCGCCAGTGTGCAGCGTGCCGGGGCGTACGTCGCGGTGCGCGTCGACGGCGAGGACGCGGGCATCGAGCTCCCCTCCGAGGTCGCGCAGCACGTCTACATCGACGCCGCGTAGCCCGACCGGGGTACGCCGCCGGGGGACGACGTCGAGCGGTTGACGCAGGCCCCGCTGCAAATCCGAAGGACCCCCCTGACCAGGGCTTCTTTACCGTTCCGTTACCAAACGGCGTTTTCGTCTCGACAAGGTAACGGTCCGCCCGTACACTCGACGAGTCCCCGGGCTGACAACGACCCGGGAACCCGTGGCAGGACGTCTCGCACCCGTCTCCTGCCTCGATCGGAGACGATGACGAACGGATGGGGTCGCGCACGTCAGAGGTCACGCAGTCGGTGGCCGGTGGCGCGTGACGACGAGACGCCGGAGACCTCCCTCTTGACGCAGACCGGTACGCCCGCGGACGTGACGCCCGTGAACCCGACGAACACCGAGAACGCCGCCACCCCGACCGACGCCCCGCTCACCCGGCGGGCGAGCCGCGAGGCAGAAGGCCGGACGCCCCGCCGGTCCTCCGCCACCGCGGCGATGCGCGCGACCGGCACCCACGCCGTCCGCAGGGCCGAACCCGCTCCGCGCACCGCGATGACGAAGCCCTCGTCGGTCTCGCGCAAGCGTCGCTTCATGGCACCGATCGTCCTGACCGTCGCCGCGGGCATGTTCGGCACGATGGCCGTCCCCGCAGCGTTCGCCGCCACGCAGCCGTCCGGTGCCTCCGACACCGCGACCGCCCAGCAGGCCGCGCGCACCACCGAGAGCCAGCAGCTGTCCGTCTCCGACGCCGCGGCCCTCGCCGACACGGGCCGCGACGGGTACTCCGCGACCGCGCAGTCCACGCTCGACGCCGAGAAGCACGCGGCTGACGTCGCGGCGGCCCGTGCGGCTGCTGCCAAGCAGTACGCGGCCTACACGGGCCCGACCAAGAGCGACTACCTGGCCTCGTCGACGACGAACACCACGACCGCAGCGTCCACCGCGGCCGCTCCCGCAGCGGGCACGCCGTTCTCGCTGCCCGCCGTCGTCGCGACCGCCAAGCAGTACATCGGTACCCCGTACGTCTTCGGTGGCGCCACCCCGGCCGGCTTCGACTGCTCGGGCTACGTGATGTTCGTGTACGCCCAGTACGGCATCAACCTCGCGCACTCGGTCCCGCTGCAGGACCAGGCCGGCACGACCATCCCCGAGTCCCAGGCCCAGCCCGGCGACGTCGTCATCTTCAACAACGAGGCGCACGACGGCTTCTACATGGGCAACGGCATGATCATGGACGCCCCGAAGCCCGGCGGCGCCGTGTCGATCCGCAAGATCTGGACGAGCGACTACCACATCGTCCGGATGGGCATCTGACGTCCGACCAGAACCTGAACACTCTCCGAACCGGCTCAGCACCCCTCGTGCTGGGCCGGTTCCTGGGTTAATCTGGCCCCATCGGCCCGTCACGGCCCGAACAGGAGACCTGATGTCCACGTCACACACGACCCGCACCATGGGTCGGCGCGCGTACGTGGACATACGGTCGACGACGACCTGCGTGCACCCGCACGTCCCGGTGTGACCGAGAGCACTACCCGCCAGGGTGGTGCTCTTCTTCGTTCCGGGGGCAGTCCGTCCTCACCCGTTCGTCCCGACCGGTCCGGTGCCCGCACCGCCTGGAAGCCGTCCAGGCTCGTCGGAAGGGAACCCATGCGCACTCTCGTCCTCAACGCCGGTTACGAGCCCCTCGCGGTCATCTCGTTCCGGCGGGCCCTCGTGCTGGTCATGAACCAGAAGGCCGCCATCGTCGCCGCTGACCTCGACCACCCCGTCACGGGATCGACGTCCACCTACGACCGCCCGTCGGTCATCATCCTCACCAGGTACGTGCGCATCCCGCACTCCCGCCTGGTGCCCGTGTCGCGACGTGGGGTCCTGCGTCGTGACGCGAACCGGTGTGCGTACTGCGACCGGCATGCCACGACCATCGACCACGTGCAGCCCAAGTCGCGCGGCGGAGCCGACTCGTGGGAGAACCTCGTCGCCTGCTGCCTCGCCTGCAACAACGAGAAGGGCGACCGCACACCGCGCGAGATG
The DNA here is from genome assembly GCF_001424385.1 of Curtobacterium sp. Leaf183. Classification (GTDB taxonomy): domain Bacteria; phylum Actinomycetota; class Actinomycetes; order Actinomycetales; family Microbacteriaceae; genus Curtobacterium. Next base: position 53,622 of record NZ_LMPO01000006.1, read on the forward strand.
GGGTGGCAGCTCCGGTTCCGCCCGAAGGCACCGCACGGCTCGAGCTGGGTGGTCCGGGGCGTGGAGCGCCCCCAGGCGGAGTGGGACGAGTACCTGGTCGCCGCGTAGTGACGAACGGGAGGCCCGTGGCGGCGCCGCCACGGGCCTCCCGTCCGTCCCGTCTCACCTGCTGGGCGTGAGCCGGTAGACCAGACCGGCCGTGTCGTCCGTCACGTACAGGGCGCCGTCCGGTCCGGGAACGGCATCGACGGACCGTCCCCAGCGCGAGCCGGATGCCGTCTGGAAGCCCTCCACGATCGTGTGCGGCTGGCCGAGCGTCCCGCTGTCGTCGTCCCAGGCGCTGTAGGACACCGACGGTGGCCGCGGCGGCTGCCGGTTCCACGACCCGTGCGTCGTGATGAGCGCGCCGTCGGCGTACGCCTCCGGCAGCGCACTGCCCCGCGTGAAGACGAAGCCGATCGGCGCACTGTGTGCCGGCAGCCCGACCATGGTCGTGGTCACCGTGCCGCAGTCGAGCGCGCCGCCGTCGGGGTTGTTCGCCGGTTGCCGCACGTACCCCAGGTCGAGCAGGTCGGTCTTGCCGCGGGAGTCGGGGACGCAGTACGGCCACCCGAGCTCGGCGCCGCGGGTGATCCGGGTGACCTGGTCGTTCGGGTGCTCGTTGACGTACGCCTGGACCCGCTGGCCGTACCTGCCCGTGCCGTCGTGGAACGGGTACGGCTGCTGGTCGGCCTGGTTCACCGCGGTGAAGAGCGTGCCGTCCGGGGCGTGGGCGAGGCCTTCGCCGTTGCGGACCCCGGTGGCCAGGAGCATGTCGTCGCTGCCGTCCAGCCCGACCTGCCGGATCACGGCGCGGTCGGGGTTCGCCTGCCGGTCGGCGCCGCTGTCGTTCGTGCCCGAGCCGATGTCGTAGGTGACGATGCCGTTCCGCACCGCGACGAACTTGCCGCCGTGGCCACCGGTCGGCAGGTCGTCGACCAGCACCCGGCGATCGGTGAGTTCGCGGTTCCGCCAGTGCCACGTCACGATGCGCGAGTCCTCGCCGAGCACGACGACGGTCGCACCGTCCTGCTGCGTGACGGCCACGCCCTGGGGATCGTCGAGGCCCGACGCCAGGCGCTGCACCGACGGAGCGCGGTCGCCGCTGCGGGGCGTGAGTCGGAGGAGCTCCCCGCGGTCTCCGGTGGTCAGGAGCATGCTGCCGTCGGGCAGCCACGCCGCCATGCGCGCACCGTCGGCATCGGCCCACACCTGGGCCCGCCAGCCCGCGGGGACGCGCAGCGAGCGTCCTGATGCGGCACCGGCATCGGCCCCGTCCGCGACGGTGAGGCGGAACGCGCGCAGACCGTCCGACGGGCTGCCGGTGACCGCCGCGTTGCTGGCGGCGCCCGTCGGGGTGTCCTCGGTGCGCGCGTCGGTGGCGGTGCAGGCGCTGACGGTGGCGACCAGCAGCACTGCGGCCGCGACCCCGGTCAGGCGGTGGGTGGTCGACATGGCGTGTCCTTCCGGTGGACTCCCGAGCGTGTCCGTCTCCGAGTGTCCACCCCCGCAGCACGGCGGACGCTGCGTAGGGTCGGGAACAGGATGACGCTGACGTCATCCGCACCCGACGGAGGGCACCGCATGACATCCCCGTTCAGCCTCGACGGCCGGAGCGCCGTCGTCACCGGCGGCAACCAGGGGCTCGGCAAGGCGTTCGCCTTCGGGCTCGCCGAGGCCGGCGCCCGCGTCGCGATCGTCGGTCGTTCCGCAGAACGGAACGCACGGGTCGCCATGGAGGCGGCCGAGGCCGGCCACGAGTTCGTCACCATCACCGCGGACATCACCGACGACGACCAGGTCACCCGCATGACCGACGAGGCCTTGGCAGCGTTCGGGCGGATCGACGTCCTGGTCAACAACGCCGGCACCTGCGTGCACGACGAGGCCTTCGCCGTCACGGACCAGGCGTGGGACGACGTGTTCGCGCTGAACGTCCGGGCGCTGTGGAAGGCGACGATCGCGGTCGGTGCCCACATGCGCGACGCCGGGTCCGGGTCGATCGTCAACATCGGCAGCATGTCCGGGATCATCGTGAACCGTCCGCAGTGGCAGCCCGCCTACAACGCGTCGAAGGCGGCGGTGCACCACCTGACGAAGTCGCTCGCGGTGGAGTGGGCGCCGTACGGCATCCGGGTGAACGCGCTCGCGCCGGGGTACGTGAAGACCGAGATGGCACCGGTCGACCGTCCTGAGTTCCAGCGCTACTGGGTCGAGGACACCCCGCAGCAGCGCTTCGCCCTGCCCGAGGAGATCGCGCCCAGCGTGGTGTTCCTGGCCAGCGACGCGGCGTCGTTCATCACCGGGTCCGTGCTGGTGGCGGACGGTGGGTACACCGCCGTCTGACGACGCGTCGGACGGGAGGCTCGTGGCGGGGCCGCCACGGGCCTCCCGTCCGGTGCCGGGCCGGGCTGGGTCAGGCGGTGAGCTCGGCGACCAGCGCCGCGACCCGGCGGCGGACGTCGTCGCGGATCGGGCGGACCGCGTCGAGCGGCTGCCCCGCGGGGTCGGCGAGGTCCCAGTCCTCGTAGCGCTTGCCGGGGAAGACGGGACAGGCGTCGCCGCAGCCCATCGTGACGACGACGTCGGCGTGGCGCACGGAGTCGGTCGTCAGGACCTTCGGCTGCTCGCCCGTGATGTCGATGCCCTCCTCGGCCATCGCCTGCACGGCGACGGGGTTCACGTGCTCCGCGGGCTCGGAGCCGGCGGAGAACACGTCGACGCGGTCCCCGGCCAGGTGCCGCAGGTACGCGGCGGCCATCTGGGAGCGGCCGGCGTTGTGGACGCAGACGAACAGGACGGCGGGCTTGTCGGGCATCGGCGGGTTCCTCCAGTGGGGGTGGGTGCAGCGTCGAGGGTACCGATCGCGGATGTCGGCTGCGGCCCGTAGCGTCGGGCCATGACCGCGATGTGGATCGACGACGACACCATCACCGACCTCCGGGCGCGGCTGCGGGCGACCCGGTGGCCAGACGCTCCCCAGGGCACCGGGTGGTCACTCGGCGTCGACGTGGACGAACTGCGTGACCTGGTGGCGTACTGGGCCGACGGGTTCGACTTCGACGCCCACCGCGACGCCCTGGCCGCGCTGCCGAGTCGCCGGGTGGAGGTCGATGGCATCGGTGTGAACGTGCTCGTCGCCCCCTCGACGGCGTCCGACCGTGCGGCGCTGCCGCTGCTGCTCGCGCACGGCTGGCCCGACTCGACGTGGCGCTACCGCAAGGTGCTTCCGCTGTTGACCGCCGCCGGGTTCGACGTCGTCGTGCCGGACATGCCCGGGTACGGGTTCTCCGACGTGCCGCCGCAGGTGCTCGACGCCCGTCAGGTCGCGGGCCTGTGGGCGACGCTGATGACCTCGCTCGGCCATGAGCGGTTCGCCGTCGCCGGCGGGGACATCGGCACGCACGTCGCCCGGTACCTGGCGCTCGACCACCCCGACCGCGTGGTCGCCGTGCACCGCATCGACGGCGGGCTGCCGTGGCCCGGCATCGACGTGTCGACGCTCTCCCCGCCGGAGCGGGACTTCGTGGCCGCGACCACCGCGTGGCGCGACACCGAAGGCGCGTACGCGATGATGCACCGAACGAAGCCGCAGACCGCCGCGGTCGGGTTGACCGACTCACCGGCCGGGCTGGCCGCGTGGATCGTCGAGAAGCTGCGGTCGTGGAGCGACTGCGACGGGGACCTCTGGTCGGTGTACACGCGAGACGACGTGCTCGCGCTCGTGACCGAGTACTGGGCGACGGGCTCGATCGGCTCCGCGATGCGGATGTACCACGCGAACGCGGCGATCCCGCCCGAGCAATCTGCACGTCGGGTCGAGGCGCCGTCGGGGTTCTCGCTGTACCCGGGCGACCTGGTGACGGCGCCGCGGGAGTGGCTCGAGCGGACCACGAACCTGGTGTACCTGTCCGAGCCCGCGCGGGGAGGGCACTTCGCTCCCGTCGAGCAGCCGGAGTCGTACGTTGCCGAGCTGGTCGCGTTCCTCGAGCCGTTCCGGGAGTGACCGTGCGGCACGTTCGCTAGAGTGGGCGGGCCGGCCTCTGTAGCTCAATGGAAGAGCAGTTCCGTCCTAAGGAAAGGGTTGGGGGTTCGAGTCCCTCCAGGGGCACCAGTACCCGGTCGCCACGTCGTGTCGAGCGACAAGGGTTTTTGTCAGTAGTTCACGCGTTCCGTCAGGGAGATGACCTGCGCTGTTGCAAGACAGCTGGCGGGCGGACAGCCCTGGCCGCGTCCTGTAGAGCGTCCGGTGCTCGTCGCCTCGCGCTCCGTTGGCGTTCGGTCGGCGGCGGCTTCTCGAGCGACGGTGCGGAGGATTCGCTGGCGTGGCGCTGCTGTAGTGCGTCGATGTGGACGGACACCATCACGGTGGCGTTCCACGGCATGTTCTCGAGGTCTGTCGGGCTTCTCGACAAGCCCCGTTGTTGTTGTGGGTTCCAAGCGAAAGTGTCCGATTCCAGACTTTTGTGTCCACTGATCAGCACCACGTCCTAGAGCAACAGGTCGTCCCGGTCCTCACTGACGATGTCCGGTGCCAACAGCCGCGATCTTGACCCCTGGCCGCCGCAAGGGCGTTGTCGGTAGTGCGAGAATCTCGCGACAGGTGGTCGTTACCGAACTAGCTGAGACCATCACGGTGGCATCTTGGGGCATGTTCTCGTGGACCGCGGAGGGTTGTCCCCTCCCGCCGTTGTCGTCCGCCAACCAACCTGTCCAACTGCCACACAACGTGTCCTGAAATACGGAGTTGGACAGGTTGTTTGGCAGCGCGGACAGCCACGTCGACTAGTGCCAGGCTCAGCCCTCGTGCGCCGGGAGGCGTCCGTATAGCGCGCGTGAACTGAGATAGCCCGCGTACCACCTATGTGAGACAGGGTTAACTGCGGAGCAGGGCCGTAGGAGTCCGAAGCCCCCGCCGGCATCTCGTGGCTCAATGGCGAACCGCCGAAGGGACGCTGCGTTCAGCGTCCATTCACGCCTAGCGGTGACTTGGCTCTGGCGGTCTAGTAGACGTCGCTCGCCTGCTCGGGCGTGAGATGACGGATGTCGGCGAAGAGCTGAGTCGCAAGGCCTGCTCGGCCGCGGAGCGCGACACTCAGGTCTGGTGCGCGGCTATGTCGGGGCCAACTTCTAAACTTGAGCAGACGTGCAGCTTCTTCTACGCGCTGTGCCAAGAGGGAGGGTGGCGGATGGCGATTGGGTACAGGGCCGTACTGCGCCTAACGAGGGGTCAGAGCGCGGTCGCGGCGGCGGAGGAGCAGGTACGCACCTGGCTGAAGGGCAAGGTCGGCAAGCGACCTGCCCAGCAGGCCCGTGTCGACTGGGACGGCCCCGGGCACTACGCCATCGGCCGAGGTCTCGAGCTGCTTGTCGTGCACGCCGATCACGACGAGCAGACGCCCCGCAGGTTGTACAGGATCATCGAAGCGAACCCGTCTGGCCGGTGGATCGTGTCCGTGTACGCGGGCACCCTCGTGTCGAAGCGCGGCGGCGAGCAGACCATCGTCGTCGAGGTCGACCTCTCCGGGGCCGACCGGGAGGCAGCACTAGCGAAGGTGGCGCCACCGAAGATCGTGCGCACGCTGCTGGACACGTACGACGCCAGCGACGGGTCCGTGCAACTTACCGGAACACCAAATGTTGTTCGCTCCGCTCAGATCGAGGATCTGCTTGCTGCGATTGCCGACCCGAATCGCACGGCATCAGTTGTCGTCGCGCTCTCGCCCGCACGTGATCTTGATGACGCATGGCGGAAAGTCGTCGGGAGCCTCACCCGGCAAAGCGTGGGCGTTACAGCGGCGTACGTCGTGTATCACGATGCCGCCGAAGCATTCGCCGAAGCGCTGCCGGTAAGCCACCGCTTCCACCCCGGCCAGATTCGCACGTTCCTTCCTGACGTTGAATTCGACAGTCCCAGTGACGCCATTCGCCACCGATGGTTGGCACTGCCCACTCTGACCCGTTCGTTGCAGCGAGGCCGGGTTGCAGAGCCGCTGCAACGTCGCCATGGAGAAGACGCTCGCCGCCGCTTCGTCGAGGCCCAGCTGCCTGCGGACGTGCAGCGCATGATCGAGCTGTTGCGACGCAGCGAGACCGGCATCGAGCGCGCGGCTCGGGTGCAGGCAATCGTTGCCAAGGCTCGAGCAGTCACCCCGCTCCCGGCGCAGCAGCCAGTTGCGACCGAATCGGCGAGTGATGTAGCTCAGAGTGCTCCCGAGGCACCCGCAGCCTCGTCGCCATGGCGTGAACGCATCACGGCGATGCTTCGCCGTTGGCTAGGACGCGATCCCGCGCTGCCGAAGGAGCTGGACGACCTTGATACGTTCATTGAGGCCAAAGTCGCTGAAGTGCAGGTCGCAACCGACCAGCTAGCGGAAGCAGCGGGCTCCGTTGAGAACTTGCAAGCGGAAGTGGTGCGGCTACGCCGCGAACGCGAGGACATGGAACTCGAGTGGGCCGTCGCGCTCGAGGCGCGCCAAAACGCCGATCGAGATAACACGGTGTTGCGCCGCCGTCTCGCTGCAAGCCGGCAACCTGGCGATGCCTACGTCGAGCCGGACACCGAAGACTGGGCTGCGCCAAGCACCGTCGAGGAACTGGTTCGTCGGCTCACTGCGGGCGACGATGAACACCACGTGACGGCTCGGGTTGTCTTTACCGGCGACGACGACGGGGCGATCGAGATCGACCGCCGCTACCCATCCGGGGTTTACGCCACCGCGTTCTGGTTGCACGTCCGCGTCCTCCATGACTACGCCGAAGCCCGGCTCAACGGCTTCAACGGGGGTCTGCACATGTATCTCGGTGCAGATGCCGTCGCTGGCACCAAGTGCCCGCCCGGACAGCACGCCGCAAAGGAAAGCCAGACCGTGCTCAATAACACGAGGTGGTCGGCAGAGCGCGTGTTCTCCGTCCCCACAACCGTTCGTGAGGGCGGCACGGTCCTCATGGAAGCGCATTTCAAGCCGACTTGGCGCGACACCTTCGCACCGCGCTTGTACTACTACGACGACGTTGCAGGGACCGGGAAGGTCTATATCGGCTACATCGGCCGGCACCTGACGAACACCCAGACCTGAGCACCTCGAGCTCACATTCGGCGCGCCGCTTCGACGCGAGTGCGAGCCCAGTGTGGTTCGACCTAGCAGGACGTACGCGCGACCGACGTACTGCTGCCCGATAGCGGATCGCCTACTGGGATGGGCCTCCCGTTCCTTCCCCTTGCACGTGTTGCGGCCTGCGGAGCGTTCTGGGAAGCTGGTCGGCTTTGCTCATTCACTAGGGGGTTGCCGTGTCCACTCATGACCAGATCGAGACCAACCGGGCGAACTGGGACGAACGAGTTTCAGATCACCTCGTCGCCTACAAGGCGGCTGAGTTCGCCGACGACCCCTCCGCCAACCGGGTCATGTTCGAAGCCACGGTCATGGCTCCCCACCTCCCCGATGGGTCTCTCACCGGGCTCGACGTCGTGCACCTTCAATGCCACATCGGGGTTGACTCGATCAGCCTCGCCAGGCTTGGGGCACGAGTCGTCGGCACCGACTTCTCCGGTGACGCGATCGCAGCAGCCACCTCGCTTGCTGCTCGGGCCGGCGTCGATGCGTCCTTCGTCCAGACATCCAACGAAGACGCCCCCGATCAGCTCGGCCGGCAATTCGATGTTGTCTACACAACCGTCGGCGTCCTCGCGTGGCTCCCGGACCTCACCACGTGGGCGCGCGCCGTCGAACGGCTCCTGAAACCGGGCGGGCTGTTCTTCCTCTACGAAGCACACCCCATGGTCATGACCCTCCAATACGACCGACAAGACACCGCCCTCGTCGTCACCGAGCCGTACTTCGGAGCGGGCGAAGCCCAACGATTCGACTCCGGGACCACGTACGCGAGCGACACCCTTCTTACGAACCGAACCACGTACGAGTGGCCCCACTCCCTGGACGAAATCTTCACCTCGATTTTGGCTGCGGGGCTTCAAATCGAAGCCTTCCACGAATACACCGCCATGCCATGGGAGCCCATTCCGAATCTCGTCAAGACGCCGGCTGGTTACGCGCTTGCTGACGGCAACGAACGCGTGCCAATGATGTTCTCTATCGCTGCGCGGAAGCATCACCACCCGTCTCGTTAGCCGATCGTCCAGCGGTGCCTGGCGAACTCAGCCTCCTCGTGGGAGCTTGGGACGATGCAGCACAACGACGTGACGCTCACCTGGCGTTCGATAATCAGTGACGACGAGCTAGCAGGCCTCACCGCGGCTCATGGAGGGTCACCCGAACCCGGCTGGTGGGACCGGATAAGTCCGCACTCCCTGGGCTGGGTCGCGGGCAGAGCCCCCGGTGGTGAGCTGGTCGGCTTCGTCAACGTCGCCTGGGATGGTGCAGACCATGCGTTTCTCATCGACGCGAAGACGCATCCGACCTACCAACATCGGGGCCTTGGAACAGCGGTGGTCCGCTACGCCGTCGACGCGGTCCGATCCGCCGGCTGCGAGTGGTTGTTCGTCGACTACGGCGAGGACATGGTGCCCTTCTACGAGGGGGCCTGCGGCTTCCGACCCACCCACGCCGGCCTCGTGCGTCTGCGCTGATCCCGCGTCTCGATAGCCCTTGGACTTTCGAGGCTCAGATCCTTCGTCCAACAACCGGCCGGGCAACAGCTGATCGTTCGTATCCGTCACAGCGGTCGTGCCAGCGCGGCGAGCTGGAGTGCTTGCACGGAACGGAGGTGTTGTTCCGAGCGGTGGCGGCCGTTGGCGGGAGACGGATGTGGTGTTGCGATGACCGGAAGGAGTCGGGGGTGCTCGTCCAGGGTGAGGTGTCGCATGATGCCGTCGAGGGCGACGGCCCCGTACGTGACGATCGCAGTGAGCGCGGGGAGGGCCGCGAGCAGTGCGGCGAGGGCATGCCGCCCCTCGTCGATGTCCGCGAGCCGCACGCGGCCGGGGACTTCCCATGGGATGAGATTCCAGCGGAGGTACTCGTTGCGTGCGAGTCCGGACTCGATGCGGGCTGCGCGGAACGCGGCCGCGGTCGGGCCCGGGTTGTCCTCGCTGCAGATCGCTGCGTGCGCTGCGGCGATGGTCTGGGGGCCGGGCGACTGCATCAGGACCAGGACGCGGCTGGATGTACCGCCGGATCGTGGGTCGAAGCTCGGGACGAACCGTCGCGAGCCGTCCGGTGCGGTGCGCCATGTCTCGGCGAGAGCGTTCAGCGATCGAACGTCCGCGAGCTCCTCGGCGGTGCTCACGCCGGCTGTGGCGGTGCCAGGAGGGTGCCACGGATGACGGATCCGTGGAAGGTGCGGACGGCAACGGTGATCCACGCGACGACGAGGCCGACGTAGTAGACAACTGCGAGGACGGCGACGACGGTCAGTCCTGAGTGCAGGGCGAGCCCGTTCAGGCCGGTGACGCAGGTCCCGACGGGGAACGTGAAGGACCACCAGGTCAGGCTGAACGGCAAGTGTTCGCGGGCGGTGCGGATGGTGATCGCGAGGGCGATGACGGTCCACAGCAGCGCGAAGCCGAGCATCGCGAACCCGTACACCAGCGCCACGACCAGCAGGGCATGCGCGGTACTCGCATCGACAACGGTGGGGGCGTTCGATGCGAGGAGGTTCACCGCGGTGATCGACTGTCCGACCGGCCCGAGGACGATCCACAGAGTCGGGACCATGCCCGCGGCACCGACCTTGTGCTGCGCGAGACGGTTCCAGATCAGCGTGATCACGACCAGCGACGTGATGAGGCTGAGGCCGAAGAAGCCGTAGCAGGACCACAGCAGCGTCTCCCGCGCCTGCCCGGCGGGGGCGTAGGGCAGGAGGAGCGCACCGGTGGAGGCAGACACCATCGGCGGGACGATCGGCATCAACCAACCGCCGAACGCGGAGTCGGGCTTGTTCTCGTGGCGGGTGAACGCCAGGTACGGCACGAGCACTGCCGTGAGCAGTCCTCCGATGGTGCCGATGGTCCACAGGACCCAGTCGACGGTGACGGCAGCGGGCAGGCCGATCCAGTCCTTGCCGAGCAGGATCGTTCCGGCACCAACGGTGAGGAACGCCATCGGCGGTGCCCCGTAGAAGTGGGAGATCACCGGGTTGAGCTGGTGCCCGGCTGCAGTGCTCCGGTAGCGCATCCAGTGCAGCACCGTCGCGATCGTGAGGGCGACGAGGAGCACCGCGGCGATCGCCCACACGACCGTCGCCGCGAGGCGCAGCCCGGGGAACTGCAGCGGCAGTGACGCAGCTGCGACAGCGACGATCCCCGTGCCCATGATCGACGCGAACCAGTTCGGTGTGAGATTCGACACGATCAGGCCTGGCCGCTCCAGGTCACGGAACAACGCCGTCTGCGGCCGTTGGGGCAGCTGGTTGCCGTTCGCGGGTGCAGGGTCGGTGCGGAGCGTTGTCATGGGCCAAGCCTGCGCGAATCCTGCCCCTGGCGGTACCGGGAACTTCTTGGCGGGGCACAATCGTGAGTTGTGGCAATACGGCGACTCACGGACCGAACGCTCGACCTCGACACACTCGACGTGCTCGCACGCGTCGCCGAGGCCGGCTCCCTCTCTGCTGCCGCTGGAGCGCTCGGCGTCACGCAACAGGCAGTGTCTGCTCGGATCCGGGTCGCCGAGCGCATGGTCGGTCACTTGTTGGTGCACCGCTCGACCACGGGGTCGGTGCTGACCGAGACCGGCCGGCTCGTCGTCGGGCTGGCCGGACCGGTCCTCGACGCGTCTCGCCACCTCGAGGCAGGAGTGGCTGCGCTGCGGGCTCCCACGGGTTTGCTCGTCGTCGCAGCGTCACAGACGATCGCGGAGCTGCTGCTGCCGGGCTGGCTGCTCGAATTTCGCCGCCGCGAACCCGACGTGCGGGTGCGTCTGATCGCGGGCAACTCCGCCGCGGTGACGGACCTCGTGCAGTCGGGTGGCGCGAACCTCGGGTTCACGGAGACCCCGGTGACGGCGGCAGGTGTGTCCGCGCAGGTGATCGCGGACGATGAGCTCGCGGTCGTCGTTGCGCCGGGCCATCCCTGGGCTCGGTCGACCGGGATCACTGCGGAGGTCCTGGCGGCGACGGCTCTGCTCCTGCGGGAAGAGGGTTCCGGGACTCGCGCGACCCTCGCCGCATGGCTCAGGGAGGCCGGTTTGAGCATGTCGGTTCCGGCCGCGGTGCTGGAGACCACGAGCATCATCCGGGCGAACGCGCAGGCTGGAATTGCACCGGCGGTGATGAGCCTTCGCACGGTCGCCGCCGACATCAACGACGGGTCGCTGGTGCGGGTCCCGCTCGCTGGGCCGCCACTTGCCCGGCCGTTGCGGGCGATCTGGTCGGGAGAGCCCCAGCCAGCTGGTTCTGCTTTCCTGCGCGTCGCCCACGAGGTGGCCGGTCGGGGTCAGCGCAGCCCGTAGGGCAGCTCCGGATTGTTCTCCGCGATCTCGGTGAGCCGGTTGTACTTCGCGACGCGTTCTCCGCGGGCGGGTGCGCCGGACTTGATCTGTCCGGTTCCGGTGCCGACGACGAGGTCCGCGATGAACGTGTCGGTGGTCTCGCCGGACCGGTGCGTCGCGGAAGCGATCCTCAGCGGACAGCTCCTGATCGCCGTGCCGGTCGCACTCCTGGCCGGGCTGGTGTCTTTCCTCTCACCATGCGTCCTCCCACTCGTCCCCGGGTACCTCGGCTTCATCGGCGGTGTCGCAGAGCAACGCCGCCGCAGCACGCTCACCCTGGGCGTGCTCCTGTTCATCCTCGGCTTCACCGTCATCTTCGTCGCCTACGCCGCCGCATTCGGCGCCGCCGGCTTCTGGCTGATCCGCTGGCGCGACCTGCTCACGCAGATCCTCGGCGGCTTCGTCATCATCATGGGACTCGTGTTCATCGGCCGCTTCGGGATCCTGCAGCGCACCCTCAAACCACGATGGAAACCGGCCACCGGCATCGCCGGCGCACCCCTGCTCGGGATCGTGTTCGGGCTCGGATGGACCCCCTGCCTTGGCCCGACCCTCACCGCGATCAACCTGCTGAGCCTGCAAGCCGCGAGCACCTGGAACGGCGTCCTGCTCGGCATCGCCTACTGCCTCGGACTCGGCATCCCCTTCCTCCTCCTCGCCCTTGGAACGACCTGGGCCACCACCGCGATCAGCCGCGTCAAACGGCACCTACGGACCGTGAACCTGATCGGTGGTGGCACGCTGATCCTCATCGGTGTCCTCATGGTCACCGGACTGTGGTCATCGCTGATGTACACGGTCGGCGCACACATCGGCCAGTACGTCACGCTCCTCTAACGCCCACGTGCAGCCCGCTACAACGCATGGTCGTCGGTGGCATCCCTATGAGCACGATCGAGCAAGCACCGCCCCAGAACCGGTAGCCCACCTTGAACGCACGAACCGCGCTACGCCGATATCATCGGCATATGCCGATCGTAGAAGCGCGGGGCGATCTTGCCGCGGTATCGCTGTTCCACTCTCTCGCAGACCCGACCCGTCTGCGCATCCTGCGCCGACTCCGCCAAGGGGAAGCTCGAGTGAGCGACCTCGTCACGGAGCTCGGTCTTGCTCAATCGACCCTCTCCGAGCACGTCGCATGCCTCCGCGACTGCGCTCTCGTGGAGGGGCGGGCGCAGGGCCGGCAAGTGTTCTACAGCCTCTCCCGTCCGGAGTTGATGGACCTCCTCGAGTCCGCGGAGACACTGCTGCAGGCCACCGGCTACCAAGTCGATCTCTGCGGCACCTATGGCTCGGACGCGAGGGCTGGCGAATGAGCACGCTCACCGAAACCGAAACGGAGCAGCTCACCCGACGAGGGCTCCGCCTCGCGCAGTTCACCGTCGCGTACAACGTCCTCGAAGGAATCGTTGCCATCACGGCTGGGATCGCCGCAGGGCTCGTGTCCGTCATCGGGTTCGGTATCGACTCCGGAATCGAATCGATCGTCGCCGTGCTGGTGGGCATCCGCCTCGCCGCCAGGCTCCGTCACGGCGAAGCGGACGAGGGTAAGGAGCGCCGCACGTTGAAGTTCGTCGCTGTGACGTTCTTCCTCCTCGCCGCCTACGTCGTGATCGATGGCATCCGCAGTCTGATCACCCACGAAGCACCGGAGACCTCCCCGGTCAGCATCGTGCTGCTGGTCCTCTCGATCATCGTCATGCCAGTCCTCGCCGCGCTCAAGACCCGAGTCGGTAAGAAGCTCGGCGACCCGCTCATCCTCGCCGACGCTGCAGAAACTCGAATCTGTGTCCTCCTCAGCGTCGCGACCCTCATCGGACTCCTCCTCTACACCCTCACCGGCGCAGCCTGGCTCGACCCCGTCGCAGGATTCGTCATCGCTCTCTTCGCCATCCACGAAGGACGCGAAGCGTGGGAAGGCGAACTCGTGGAAGACGATGATGACGACTGAAACGACCGCCTCATAGCGACACAGAACGCCGCTCAAAAGCCGACACCAAGCGAAGCTGCTCTAATTTGGCGGGCGCGACGTCCAGTCGCTTCGATCAGTGGTGGCCGTGGACGACGGCGTGGCCGAGGCCGCGGCTGATCATCCACCGGTTCACCGGGGTGGTCACGATGAACGCGATCACCAGGGAGACCGCGAGGGAGCCCCAGAACAGCCAGTCGTTCAGCTGCGCGTCCATGGCGCCGGGAACCGCGACGATGACCGTGTTGTCGATGATCTCCATCACGGCGATCGACACCGTGTCGGCGGCAAGGGCGACCTTGAACGCGGCGGAGAAGCTCAGCCCGGACCGGACGACGCCGCGCATGGTGAGGGCGTAGCCGAAGATGAACGCCAGCACGATCGACAGGATGATCGTGCCGGTGTTGTGCAGGCCGGTCGCGGTGCCGATGACCATGCCAAGAACTTCACCGATCGCGCAGCCGGTGAGGCAGTGCAGGGTCGCTTGCGCGGCCATCGTCCACGTCGTCGTCCCGTGACCGCCGCCATGGTTCTGGTGGTTGTCATGGTTGGTCATGCTGTGGTGTTCATGGGTGTCCATGTCGCTCCTATCGGGTATGGAAGGTGCGGAGGCGGAGGCTGTTGCTGACGACGAAGACCGAGGACAGGGCCATGGCGGCGCCGGCGATCATCGGGTTCAGCAGGCCGGCCATCGCGAGCGGGATGGCGGCGACGTTGTAGGCGAAGGCCCAGAACAGGTTCACCTTGATCGTGCCGAGGGTGCGGCGGGCGAGCGCGATCGCGTCCGCGGCGGCGCTCAGGTCCGCTCGGATGAGGGTGATGTCGGCGGCTTCCATGGCCGCGTCGGTGCCGCTACCCATCGCGATCCCGAGGTCCGCGGCGGCGAGAGCGGCGGCGTCGTTGACGCCGTCGCCGATCATCGCCACGGACCGGCCTTGCTGCTGCAGCCGGGTGACGGTCCGGTACTTGTCTTCGGGGCGCACCTCGGCTTCGACGTTGTCGATGCCGACCTCGGCGGCGACCGTTCGGGCGACGTCTTCAGCGTCGCCGGTGAGCATGATCGTGCGCAGCCCCATGTCGTGGAGGCGTCGGATCGCGTCTGGGCTGGTCGGCGCGATGGTGTCCGCGACGCTGATGACGCCGCGGGCTGCGCCGTCCCATGCGACAACGACCGCGGTCGCGCCGCCCTGTTCCGCGGTCCGGACCGCGTCCGTGACCGCTTCCGGGATGGTGATGGCCCACTGGTCGGTCAACCACGCGGGGCGGCCGACGAGCACGAGGGTGCCGTTGACGACGGCTTGGACGCCGAGCCCGGCGGTGGACTGGAACGTGTCCGCGGTGGGGTGGTCGGTGGCGGCTGCGGTGATGGCGCGGGCGATCGGGTGTTCTGATCCTGCTTCCGCGGCGGCGGCGAGGGCGAGCACTCGGGTGTCGGTTTCCTCGGCGACGGCGGTCACCTGGTGGACGCTCATCTTGCCGGTGGTGACGGTGCCGGTCTTGTCGAGTACGACGGTGTCGATCCGGCGGGTGGCCTCGAGGACTTGGGGTCCGCGGATGAGAATCCCGAGCTGGGAGCCACGTCCGGTGCCGACGAGCAGCGCGGTGGGTGTTGCCAGCCCGAGGGCGCAGGGGCAGGCGATCACCAGGGTCGCGACGGCGGCGGTGAACGCGGCTTGCACGTCGCCGGTGAGCAGCAGCCACCCGATGAGGGTCAGCACCGCCAGGCCCATGACGATCGGGACGAACACGGCGGAGACCCGGTCGGCGAGGCGCTGCACCTCGGCCTTGCCGGTCTGCGCGGACACGACGAGCCGGCCGATGCGGGCAAGCTCCGTGTCCTGGCCGACGCGGGTGGCTTCGACGATGAGTCGGCCGCCGACGTTCACGGTCGCGCCGGTGACGGTGTCGCCGGGGCCGACCTCGACGGGGACTGCTTCGCCGGTCATCACGCTGGTGTCGATTGCGCTCGTGCCATCGGTGATGGTTCCGTCGGTGGCGATGCGTTCACCGGGACGGACCACGAACCGGTCCCAGACCTGCAGTGCTGCGGTCGGCACCTCGGTTTCGGCACCGTCTCGGAGCACCCGGGCAGTGGGTGCACCCAGGGCGAGGAGCGCCTGCAGGGCGGCGCCGGAGCGGTCCTTCGCGCGGGCCTCGAAGTACCGGCCGGCGAGGAGGAACACCGTCACCGCGGCGGCGACTTCGAAGTACGGTTCCGGAGCCGCGCCGGGGTGCGGGAACCAGGAGAACGCCATCCGCATCCCGATGTGCCCGGCGCCGCCGAACGCCAGCGCCCAGACGGACCACACGGTCGCGGCGGCGACGCCGACGCTGACGAGGGTGTCCATCGTCGCGGCCCCGTGCCGGGCGTTGATCGCGGCGGCACGGTGGAACGGCCACGCACCCCACACGGCGACCGGCAGTGCCAGCACTAGGACGGCCCACTGCCATCCTGAGAACTGCAGGACCGGGATCATCGACAGCGCCACCACCGGGACGGCGAGCACCGTGGACACGATCAGGCGTCGCCGCAGCGGCGCGAGTTCGTCGGTGTCCGCACCGGCCGGTTCGGGCAGGTGCGCGCCGTACCCGGCAGCTTCAACGGTCCGGATCGCGTCGTCGACAGCGAGGTCCGCGGGGAGCGTGACGGAGGCGCTTTCGGTGGCGTAGTTCACGCTCGCGGTCACGCCGGGCAGCTTGTTCAGCTTCCGCTCGATCCGGTTCGCGCACGACGCGCAGGTCATCCCCTCGATCGTCAGCTCAACCGGCGGGGTGCTGGTGGTGGTCATGATGCGACCAACGTGTAGCCGGCCTCCTCCACAGCGGCGGAGACTTCCTCCTGCGGCAGGTCGCGGGTGCTGGTCACTCGAGCGGTGGAGACACCGCCAACGTTGAGGTCGATTGTCACGTCCGTGACGCCCGGCACGGCGGCGAGTTCCTCGTTGACGCTCATCACGCAGTGCCCGCACGTCATGCCCGTGATGCCGTACGTGTTCGTCAGCTGCTCGCTCATCGTGGTGATCCCTTCGTCGTTCACGTTCATCATGTACCCTAGGGGGGTACCGTAGGGAGTGTAACGCCGGATGAGCGGATGTGTTCCCGATCCGCTCGACCGGCACCCGGAAAGAGGACGTGATGGCGACAAAGACTGATCGGCGCGAGCAGGCGCGGCAGAAAGCCGCTGACCGCAGAGCGGAGCAGCAGCGCAGCCGTACACGCCGGTGGTGGCTACTGGGCGCCGCCGTGGTCGTCGTCCTCGCCGCGGTCACCACGATCACGGTCACCGCCCTCACCCGTGGCGACGACTCGGCGCCGACGGCGTCCGGGGTGACGGCGGCACCGCCGTGGCCGGCCCCCGCGGATGCGCCGGCGCGGGCGAAGGCTGCGGGACTTGAGGTGGCGGGGATGGAAGGTGCGGCGCTGCACACCCATCAGCATCTGTCCGTATCGGTGGACGGGGAGCCGGTGGCGGTGCCGGCGAACATCGGCGTCGACGTGCAGCGGGGCGGCATGTCCGCACTGCACACCCACGACACCTCCGGCATCGTGCATGTCGAATCCGCGAAGGTGCAGCCGTTCACCCTCGGACAGCTCTTCACCGAGTGGAACGTGACCTTGCGCGACGGGCAGGTCGGCGGGTACGTCGACGGGAAGAACGACCGGCACGTCGCCGTGTTCGTCAACGGCACCCGCACCACCACGCCACTGCCGGATCTGGAACTGCAGGACCAGCAGGACATCGCCATCGTCATCACCCGCGGCGTCGGCACCCCGATCGCGCCGGCCCCGTTCGATTGGTCGACGGCGGCATGAGCGCCGCTACCGTAAACGGTGACCCCCGAGGAGCGTCCATGACCGACACCACCGCACCTGCTGCAGAGCACCACCACGGGTACATCACCGCGAAGGACGACTACCTCAAACGGTTGCGCCGCATCGAGGGGCAAGCCCGCGGCCTGCAGCGGATGGTCGATGAGGAGCAGTACTGCATCGACATCCTCACCCAGGTGTCCGCGATGACGAAGGCGCTGCAATCCGTCGCGCTCGGCCTGCTGGATGACCACCTCGCGCACTGCGTCACCGACGCCGTCGCCGAAGGCGGCGACGCGGCCGCCGTGAAGCTCAAGGAAGCCTCCGACGCGATCGCCCGCCTCGTGCGCGCCTAACCAGCTTCCCGCCCACCAGACGGGGCGGTTGTCCTCTCAGCGCTCGTCCTGCACCATAGAACCCGCACCCCGACCAGCCATCAGTACGGATCCGCATGCTCACCACCGCGAACACCACGCGCCGCCGCCTGCTGCTGCAGGCCACGGCGGTGCTGGCGTTGCTGCTGCTGGTCGGATTCACGGTCCTGATGCACAGCATGCTCGGCCACGCCACCACCGGCGATCACGCCATGACCGCCACGTCGAGCATGACGGCCGAACACGCTCACAGCGAGACGGCCGGGCACGATGCGCACGCTGCCACCCCAGCTGGCGCGGTGGTGAGCGTACTCAGTGACGCCGGCTGCGACGGCGGCCTGTGCGCGCTGATGTGTTCACTGATGGGGATGGCCTGCGCGCTGACGATCGCCCTGTTCGCGTGGGCGCTGCTGCGCACCCGGAACGGCGGGGTCCTCTACGTCCTCGCACGCCTCCTCGCCCTCGGGGACCGTGTCGCACGCCGCGTCGCGGCACCCAAGCCGCCATCACTGACGGCGCTGCAGATCATCCGTATCTGATCCATCCCCGGCGGGAGCGCTCCCTTCGGAAGCTCCCGCATGCCCAGAACACGGGCAGGTATTCGCCTGCCCGGAACACCTGACGCATTCACGGGAACGGATCCATGAACACCACCATCACGCGCACCCTCGCGGCCGCCGCCGCCCTCACCATCGGCCTCACCCTCGCCGGCTGCTCCACCAACAACGCCGGCTCCTCGGACAGCTCCTCCTCGTCGTCCTCGTCGGCGGCGTCGGCACACAACGACCAGGACGTCATGTTCGCGCAGCAGATGCTGCCGCACCACAAGCAGGCCGTTGAGATGAGCGACATGCTCCTCGCCAAGGGCTCCGACGTGGACGCTGACGTTGTCACCCTCGCCAAGCAGATCAAGGCGGAACAGGGGCCGGAGATCACGTCCCTGACCAGCTGGCTGAAGCAGTGGGGTGAGCCCACCGAAGCCTCCAGCATGTCGGGGATGGACCACTCCTCGATGTCGGGAATGATGTCCGACTCCGACATGGACGCCCTCGACAGCGCCTCCCCGGCGGACGCCGGGAAGCTGTTCCTGCAGCAGATGGTCGAACACCACACCAGCGCCGTCGACATGGCGGGGACCGAAGTCGACAAGGGCAAGAACACCGACGCGGTCGCGATGGCGAAGTCGATCGTGTCGAGCCAGACCGAGCAGATCAACCAGATGAAGGACATGCTCGCGTCGATGTCCTGATTGACTCGCCACATGTCTGCTCGGAGTCTCACCGTGACCGGTGTCGTCGTGATCGCGTTCGCGCTGCTTGTGTGGATCATCAATCCGACGATTCATGGGGTGAGTTTCGTGGTGCTGGTCGTCGCGCTCGTCGCTGGCCTTGCCTGCGTCGTCCTGGGGATCGTGCGGCGTCCACGAGGTTGATCCTCGTCTGTGTTGAACCCCGTCCCACCGGGGGATCGCTCTACGGACGCCGGCGCGAGTTAGGTTGGCGGAATAGACGTCTTGAGCGCAAAGGTTCTGGGTTCGATCGCGCTCGCCTTCGGCCTGGCGTTCGTAGCGACGTCGATCATTCGCCTCACTCGGCCCGACCTCGACGTGCTCTTGGTGATCTTGAACACCGTGCTCGGCCTCTTCTGGCTCGGCGCTGGCGCCTGGTTGTGGCGCTTCGCGCTTCGGAAGGCGAAGCGCGGCCGGTAGAGGATCGATTGGCGGACGCTTCGAAGTTGGCCATTGTTGCCTCATTTCCAGCGGCTCCCGTCTACCCCTGGCACCGATGACGCCAGAACGGGAGGGTGCAGGACGGAGCCATGTGCACGAGACTCTGTCCAGCATGATCACTTCGCCTGCCGACCACCACGGCCACCGTCGGCTAATCGGGCTCGCCGGGCTGACGCTCGTGACCGCGATGTCGCTTGCAGCCTGTTCCAGCCACGTGAACGCGGTCCGCGACGAGAAGACCTCCTCTGCTTGGATGGGGAGCGTCCAGGACCGATGGGCCGAACAGCCCGGCGAACTCGGCAGTGGTGCAGGCACGAACGATTCATCGAGTCGGCTCTCTCTCGGCGTCGCAGACGGCGGAACACCCGCGCACGTTCGTGTGTCCTTTGCGTGTCAAGGGCAGGGAACGGTGCCGATGGCCGTGTGGAGCAATCGCATGGTCAGCGGTGCGGAGAACGGGAAGCGACTTGCATCACGCTCGATCCAATGTGGTCACGACGAAGACCTGTACGTCGTGACGTCGAGCGCTTGGATCACCATCGGGCCGACCTCAGGGGACTCGAGCGTGAGCTGGTACGCCGCGGCCTATGCCGACCCTGCTTCGGGATCAAGCTGAAAGCAGCGTCCGCTAGCGGATCCTTCTGCGGACATGGCCGGTGTCCGGCAGTGGATACGGCTGCGACGGTCTGGATAGCATCACGCTGTGTGGTCGCCTGTTCAGCCCGAGCCGCCTAACACTGGGCGGTCCATCGCAGCGCTGGTGCTGCTGATCTGCTCCGCGACGGGCTTCGTGATCCTCTGGGTAGTGATGTGGGTTCCCGTGCTCCTGACCGGCGGCGAAGGCAGTCTCTTCCTCTACCCGATCGTCTTCTTACTGGCCGTGGGACCGTGGGGCGGCGCATGGACCGCCTTGGCGCTGGCGACGCGGTCCCGGAAGGGAGCCGGCGCCATACATAGCGAGACAGTCGCTGCCCTCAGCTCGGTCCTGCTCGCCCTGGGTCCGGTGCTGCTCTGGTTCGGGCCAGCAGTCACATGAGGCTCTATCCCGATAGCCGATCGTCATTCGGACGGGGTTAGTGACAGACCCATTTCTTGCCGAACGCCTCGTGCACGCGCCGAAGAGCTTCCGGATTGCCCCACTCCTGCACGGCCGAGCAATCTGTCTTCGCGCGGGCAGCGACGAGTCCCCAGTTGCCGACACTCTGGTAGGCGTACCGGTAGTCGGATTCGGAGTTCGACGAGCCGCCGCCGCCCTGTTGCTCAGGCAGTTGAATCTGCTCGCCGTCCGGGAAGACGAGGGTCTGCCCGATCGGGTCACAGCTCGGCAGCTGCTCCGTGTTCAGCGTCTCAACCAGGACCGGCGCTGCGGTCGTACAAGCAGGCAGGGTCGCCTCACCTGCCGTGAGAGTCAGGTACCCGTCATCCGCACCCCGTTGGCTACAGCTCGTCAGTGCGAGCACAGCCGCGATGACCAGGCCACAGATCCCGAAGGCGCGAGCGTTCACGAGGACCACTCTGCCGCCGATCGGCATCGCCCGGACGCCGGTCGCCTATTGAGATCACTGGTTCAGTTCCGCTGGGCCCACAGATCCATCAGCGTTTCGATCATGTCCAGCGCGGCGTCGAAGTAGCCGGCGACGGCGAGCAAACTCGTGGTGATTTTGTAGTCAGCTCCCCCGTGTTCGGCTTCGCCAATCTGCTGTCGGTCGAGCATCAGCACCATCATCGAGTTATTGGCATGCGCCATGCCGCTCGATGTTTGCCAGAGAGCTAGCGGCGTGAGGAACAGATCCGGAACGAGCGGCGCGATCTCTTCAAGCCGGGAGCTGACCTTCGCGACATAGCGAAGGTCAGCTCCGACCAGGGCCGCACGGCCGTCCCGATCGCGCTCGAGCGCGGCAATCGCCCTGTCCCAGCCGGGATCCTCACGGTCCGACTTTTCCATGACGACGTGCACGAGTCGGCGGTTCTCGCGAGCGAGTTTCAGTGACCGCAGCACGCGCTCGTTACGCGAGGCGGGGTGCAGGAGCCACAGGGCGGTTCCTGAGGCCTCGTAGGCGCTCCGCACGAGCGTGTACATCGCGAACGGCAGGACTGCCTCGCCGTCCACAACGATGAGCTTGAAGGCGTGAAGATGATCGAGGGCCACCCCGGTGCTTGCGCGCACCTGGTCGGGTACCGAGCTGTAGGGGGTGGCGGCACGGTCGCCGGCAAGGGACGATCCCTGCCGAACAGACAGGGCCTCGGATCGCGCCACCAGAGACTCGTAGCGGGCAAAGCTCAGGGGTAGAGAGCGTCGGCCCAGCTCCTCGTGCTCGGGTGCCTCCTGCCGGTCGCGCTGGCCGCTGTCATGTGTTTCCGCTGCGCTCACCAGTTCATCTTGGAGGGCCGGTGCGCCGTCCGAAAGACGATCGGCCAGCGGGACAGCCATGTGCCGCCGACGGGGATGGGTCAGTAGCCGCGGCGGTCGAGCGTTCGAAACACGAACACCCAGGCGACGAGCTGCGGCGCCCGTTGAACGACCGGCTTGCGGAACGCCTAAGAGCTCTCCGCTCTTCGATGCGTTCCCGGCGAGAGCGGCACCTCAGCCTGGCTTCGGGATTGGGAGCAAGCGTCGATGGTTGATCGGCTATCGGAAGTCCGATGAGCCGTCAGAGTGGTCCCGGAGCGGGTAATCGGGAACAATCGTCCACGATGGATCAGCTGGACAACGCGGAGCCCCGCCACCGCGCAGAGTCGCCGGTCGACGTACCGGGGTCCTCTCATCAGTTCGTCACCACCCCGTGGCTCCGTTCAGCTATCTGGACAGGCAGAGGGCTCCTGGTACTCACCGCGACCGGGCTCGTCGGCACCGGGCTGACGCGGGACCAGTGGGTCAAAGATGGCTTTGACGTCGACGGGTTCCCAATCAACTGGCTCCCGAATGTCGCTCTCGTCCTCGTCCTCGTGGTCGGGATCCTCTGGCAGTGGCTGTTCGGAATGGCTGCGTCACCGGCAGCGAGCTGGAGAGAGGGAGACCAGATAGTGGCGCTCACTGTGCTCGGGCGACGCCGGCTTCGCGTGCAGGGTGCGCGGGTCCTTCGCTTCAGGCTCTGGTCGGGTCTGGGCACGGTTCACGGCGCGATCCTGCTCGATCGCCGGTTCCGCCCACTGGTGTTGGTGGACCCCATCCGCACGGGTTTCGCCGGCACACTCGATCACCTGACCGATACCCACAGTGCATCTTCTGTCGGGCGCTCTGTTCTCGAGTACTTCGCTGGGTTCGCATGGTTGCTGACCACGGTGATTGTCGTTGTGGCGTTGGTTGCATCAGCAGACCTGCTCACTGGAGCTCTTGGCCGAGCTTGACCGCTGACGGATCGGCAAGCGGGACGCGCTCGAGCATGTTCCGGCGCACTATGAACGAGTGCGTGTGTTGACGATTCAGACGGTAGCGATGGGAGTCTCCGCGGAGCAGGAGGCGCACTGGCCGCAGCTCGCAGCCGCTGCGATGCTGGCAGCAGAGGAGGGCCGCGAACCCGTTCCCGCGGTGTGGTTCAGGACAGATGAAGGAGCGAGTGGGCTGATTCCGGTTTCCGAGTTCACTCCCGTGACCTTCACTGATGACGAGGAACCGGCTCGATTCATCGGGACAGTGACCGCGCTCGGCCCCGACGCCGCTCCATCGACCTGAGCGCTGTCCGGTCGCCGAGCGCCCACCGGACGGCGGCATCATCTTTCGCCTTGCTGGACTCCCCGTGCGCTTAGAGTGAGGAGATCACTGGTTGGGGGTAGCGATGTTGTTGTTGCAGTTTCTCGTGCCGGTGGTCCTGGTCGTTGTCGTCNTCCGCTACAGGATCAGCAGGATGCCGAATGGCGAGCACTGCGTGACGAGCGACGTCGAGCCCGAGCCGAGCGTCGTACACGCGACCGCTAGCCGATCGGCTTACGAGACGTGTCGGGGCGACAGTTCGCCCTTCTCCGTGGGAGGCCGCCCGCTGGCTCACCGAGTCAGTGAGCGAGCGTCCCCTGATCTTTGTCGCGTCCGGCCCTTCGCCTCGCTGCCCGACGGAAGGCCATGAGCACGGCGCCGCACACAACGGTCGCAACGATGCCAATCGCCGTGCCGCCGGCCGACCCGCTTCCGTAGTTTGACCAAGGCAGCCCAAGAGCCCATTGCAATGCAGGGCCCAGCACGAGTAACGCTCCGGCCGGCACGACGACGATGAGCAAGGCGCGGCGGCCGCTCCAAGCAGGATGAAGCAGAACAACCACGGCGGCCGCGGCGACGACCGCGAAAGCCCCGTAGATCCACGATGCGCCAGACATCCGCCATCCATCGTGCGCGAACCAATCTTGGACTCCACGGATGTTCCGTGCCCAAGCATGCTGACCTCGGCCATGTGTCGACGAGATGACAGGCAACGGCCACCCGATGATCGCGAGAACTCCGGCGATTGCGCTCGCGATTCCGAGCACGACCACTCCAAACCGCGACCCGGTTCTGGGCTCGACGTCGAAGTCGGAGATGCTCACGCCAAGGAAGCTATAGGGCGAGCGTGGCGGTCGCTCCAATCGGGTACACCGCCCGGTAGAGGATCCGCTTTCGGACGGGCCGATCGCCGCTGGCGGTAGACCCCGAGGCTCGGAGTCGCCGGTACCGCACGGGCTTGGTCAGTGGTCCATGCCGAGCGCGGACTCGATCCGGCTGATCGTCCGGCGCATCGCGTACTCGTCTTGTGCCGGCTGGTCGTCGGCCACCCACATGCGGACCGCTCCGGGAACCGACGTCCTGGGTGCGAGGCGGACCACGATCCCCCATCGATATGCGACGCCGCGCGGCGTGGGCTCCCTGAACACGTCGAAGCCAAGCACCTCTGAACGGAGGGCGATCGGGGTCCCGTGCCCGTCGTTGCGCGTCGACCAGTGCGTGATGCCCGTCCGGTCGAAGCCGAGGTCGCACGGGAACCAGACGCGCAGTCTGGGGTTCCAGGCCGTGAGGTCGGTGGCCGTCGATTCTGTCGCGTGCGCGGTGACGAACACGGTACCGGGATGGGTCTCTGCCTTCTGCCGTAAGCGCGCCCGCCGGCGGTGGTTGACCTCGGTGGTGACGCAGGCGACACCGAACCCGAACGTGATGAGCATGCCGAGACGGAGCTCGGTGGACAGGGCCCGACCCTCGTCGGTGCCGATCAAGACCGCGAGGACGATCGTCGCGGCGCCGAAGACGACGGTGATGGCGGCGAGGAGGATCGTCGACGGGCGCACGGCTCGACGATGCCAGAACCCGCGGCGCAGTGGAATGCTCACACCGTCACAGTGAGCACTGCGACAGCGGAGGGCGAATCATCCGGTGGCCGATCGGCGAATGAGACGGTGATCGCGCCAGCGTGAGGAGCCTTCGGGCAGGTTCGATGACCGGCTCTTGAGACGTGGGCGACCTCAAGCGGTGCTCCGTCACTCGGCGGGGTGGTGTCGAGTCCATCGGGCCGGACTTGCGGTGGCGGAGTCGGTACGCCGGTGATGAACTGTCGGACATGGGCATCAGTCTCGTTGTTCCCGATGTCGGCGCGTTCGAGAGCATCATCGCGACGCTGGCCTCGTGGCAGCGCGACAGCGCTGTCGTGCAGCTGCATCCCGGCGATCTGGGTTGGGCATGGCGGCACGGCGCACCCGCAGTCGCCACGGCAGTGCGGATGTGGCTGGACGAGGACACCATCGCCGCGATCGGGTTCTTCGATGGCCCTACGGTGTTCCGGATGACCGTCGCGCCCGAGCGATGGTCCGACGCACAGATCGCTCGTCGTGTGCTCGACGATCTCGGGTCCGCTGACGGGATGAGGTTCCCGAACGGGCACCTGTCCGTCGAGGTCCCCACGGGAACCACCCTCTACCGGCTGCTGGCATCGTCGGGATGGCAAGGAGGCGAGGCGTGGGCACCGCTGGCTCGGGACCTCGCTGAGCCGGTCGATCTGACAGGTCTGGGTCTCCGGTTCGAAGTGGTGGCCGGTGAACGTGTCGCTGAGTTCACTGCCGTGCACCGATCGGCTTGGAGTAATCAGAGCTTCACGGACGACCTGTGGAAGACGATGAGTGGAGGGCCTGCGTTCCAGAACGGTGCGTGCATCCTCGGACGGGATGGCTCCGGCGCGGCGGTCGCGGGGGTGACGATCTGGCCGGCAGGTGTCGGGCGTCCCGGGCTCATCGAACCGATGGGAGTGGACGCCGATCATCGTGGTCGCGGAAACGGCAGAGCGATCTGCATCGCTGCGGCCGCCGAGTTGCAGCGGCGTGGAGCGTCGATCGCTTGGGTGTGCACCCCGAGTTCGCTTCGCAGTGCGGTGGCGACGTACCGTTCGGCCGGGTTCGCCCCGCTGCCCGAACGGCTCGACCTCGTCCGGACGCACTGATCCGGACAGACCCACGCCGACCCCTGACCACCCCGGCCGACAGGTCCCTCGGCGGGTCCTCATTCCGGTCTCTCGACGGACCCGCCGCGTTGGCCCGTTCGCCCGAGTGACCTGCCCGCGAGTCCAGCGCAGAGGATCGCGGCCACAGCGACGTGCAGCAGCAGGAGTGTCGGCGCGGAGCCGTTTCGAGCGAGTGTGAGAGGCCCGATCAGCGACACAGCCCCGATCCCGGCCGCAACCATCAGGCGGGCCCGTTCCCACCCGGAGGCCCACCGGGCCACCACCGCGCGGCTTGCCCGGCACGCGCCCGCCGCACTTGTATTTACTTGCCTGAGTAATAAGATGCTCGTGGAGCAGTGGCACGTCACGTTGCTTGGCCGGTAGGAGGACCTCGGATGACACCAGCCTCATCGCCCAGCGCCGCCGCGCTCAGACGCCGATCGCAGATCATCCGCGCCACCATCGCGGTGATCGCCGACGTCGGGTACGCACGCTGCTCGTTCGCGGAGATCGCCGATCGCGGAGGTCTCAGCAGCACCCGCCTCATCTCGTACCACTTCGACGACCGCGACGCGTTGATGCGCGCAGTCGCCGCGACGATCGTCGATGACCTCGCGGTTGCGGTCACAGCTGCGATGCGGCGAGCAACGTCGCCACGCGACGCTGTGCATGCTTACCTGCGCGCGAACGTCGCCTTCGCCGACACCCACCGGCCGGAGGTGATCTCGCTCGCGGCACTGCTGTTCGCCGGGAGCCTCCCGGCCGACGGCAGCGATGTCGATGCGACGCAGCAGACCATCGCTTCGTTGATCGCAGCCGGCGTCGAGGAGGGCGAGTTCAGCGGCGTCGACCCGGTCATCGCGGCAGATGTCCTGCAGCGCACGGTCGAGGGAGTCTTCCTCCGACTGCACCGGGCGCCCGACGCGGACCTGTCGGATCTCGGTGACGGCCTGGTCGCGTTCTTCGACTCCGGACTCGGCACCACGGATCACGACCGTGTTGCGCGGGAATCGTCCTGATGGCGCCGTCCGTTCGGCAGCGGCTCGCGGCGCAGTCGCCACGCACCACCCTCGTCGTCACCATCGTGACAGCAGCCGTGAGCGTCGCCGCGGTCGTCCACCCACCCCTCACCGCGGTCATGATCCGCGACGGGGAGCTCGTGCGCGCCGGACAGTGGTGGCGGCTCGTCACCTCGATCCTCGTCCAGCCCGACGGCTGGGGGCAGTTCGCGTTCAACCTGCTGGGGATCGCTGTGGTGGGATCAGCACTCGAGCAGCGGCGGTCGGAACGGGTGTGGCTCGTGACGTACCTGGTCGCAGGCGTCGGGAGTGGGCTCGTCCTCGCGCTGCTCCTCCCCGAGCAACGCGATGGTGGTGCCTCGGACTGTGTCGCGGGCCTGATCGGCGCGCTCGTCGTCGTCCGGGTCCTGGACCGCACGGCCTCCACCGGTCCCGGGGCCGTGCTCGACACCGTCGCGGTCGCGTACAGCGCGTTCTTCTGCGTCTACCTGACACTGATCGACCTCGGCGGCGTCTGGCCGGCCATCGTCGCTGGCGACGCAGCGGTCGCTGTCGCACTGACCGCATCGCACCGCTTCGGTGCTGTCCGGACCGTCTGCGGTCTGCTGGTCCTGGTCGCGGTGGCCGGCGGCGTCATGACGGCGCTGACCGACGGCCACGGGATCGGGCTCCTCACCGGCGCCCTCCTCGCCGTCACCATCGCGCGGACACGACCACGGCGTCCGACGACCGCCGCTGTCACCTGACGTCAAGAGCCCACTCGTCCGGATTCGGCGAGGCAGGAACTGGGTCCCCACCCCATGACGTCGTGCCCGTTCTCGTCGAACGCTCCGCCCGCAGACAGCTGGACGGCTGGGGTCCGGAGGTCACGGAAGCGCCGCGAAGTCCTGCTTCACCCGGTTGTACCACTCCATCGACCGCTTCGGGTGCCGCCAGCGTCCCCGCATCTCCTCCCGCGCCTGGACGTGCGTCTGGTCGCCCGCTTTGACCGCGTCCTTGAGGTGCCGGTCTTGCGCCTTGATGACCTCATCGGCCGTGGAGCCCTGGTGCTCGCGCGTGCAGGGTCCGCCGAGGTCGTGGCAGGTCATGGTCTTCATCGTCGTCTCCAATCCTCGGGCGGCGTGGTCCGCTGCCCTCACTCGTTCGACGGTTCGCCGACCACGAACGTGACCGGCGCAGCGCGACGACGCACGACCTCGGTCAGGACTGACGGATCCGCGCGGAACGTGATGGCCTCGACGAGGCCGTCGAGCACGGTGAAGTCGAAGGCGACCTTCGGCCACCCACGGTGGAACCACGCTGCCCCGGGTCGACCGTCCACCAGGGCGGCCACCGCCGCCCGGGCGCTGCCGTCGAAGAAGGCCGCGACCGCCTCGCGGCCGTCGATGCTGCGAGGCGTGCCCGCTGCGATCGCGGCCGGGTCCGCACCCACGGTCACCCCCGGAGCGAGCAGTGCCAACAACCGCCCGAGGCCCCCTCCCCGTGCTGCCGACATGAACGCATCGACCACCTCGGCATCGCCCATGACCTCCTCACGCTCCGCATGCGCCAGACGCGCGCGGGCCCGAGAAGCAAGTTTCCGCGCCGCGGCCGGTGTGCGCGCGAGGATGGTGCCGATCGTGGCGAAGTCGAATGCGAACACCTCGTGGAGCACCCACGCAACGCGCTCGGTCGGAGTCAGCTCGTCGAGGACGACACCCAGTGCCTGGCCGACCGCTTCCCGGTGCTCCGTGCGTTCGGCCGGATCTGCTGCGTCCTCGCCACCAGCACCCCGACCGGACTCGACCAGGTCGTCGTGCAGCTCCATCGGCACCGGCACCGGCACACGCGCTCGGAGCCGATCGAGGCACAGCCGTGTCGTGACCGTGGTCAACCAGGCGGGCACGTTCGTGATCGCGTCGGTGTTGGCGCGGAAGCGGAACCACGCGAGCTGGACGACGTCCTCGGCGTCACCACGATCGTCGAGGATCCTCCTGGCGATGCCCACGAGTCGTCGCCGCTCGCGTTCGAAGACCTCCGCCTCGCCCATGCGCCCACCTGAGGCCGACCGCTCGCTCCGGAACGGTTCGACAGCTGGCTGTGGACCTGTGGTCCTGCGGACGGGAGGAGCGCGGAGACCCGGCCCCGCTCCTCCCGTCCGTCGTGTCGTCCGCCCGGTGCCGGACCAGACCCACGCCACGACCGCGCCCCGGCACTCAGCGCGACGCTGCCTCCGGCACCGCCCCACCCCAGCCGTTGAACCCCCCGAACACGACCCGCACCGAGACGGCCTGCGCCCGATCCGTCACGTACTGGTAGACCCCTCCCGGATGTCCGAGCCACAGCACACGCGCCGGCGTCGTGGTCGTCGCCGTCGTCCGGAGCTCCACCACGTACTGCCCGGAGGGGATCTGGAACTGCGCCGTCTGTTCGCTGTCGAGCAGTGTCGAGAACCGGGTGGAGAACGACGCCCCGGTCGCAGTGTCCGTCACGACGACGCTCGCCCCACTGAGCAGCGGCGACGGCATGCGGGACACCGAGTTCGCGAAGACGGCCAGGTCGTAATCGCTGTGCGCGTAGTGCCGCGACAGGGTCACCTGCGAGGCCGGGAGCGTCCCGCGCTGCTGGTACACCCGGGTCTTCCACACGGCGGGCGACGCCGTTCCGCTGGCGTACGCCTCGATGCGGTACGGACCGGTGCTCAACCCGACGAACCGGTACTGGCCCGCGCTGTCGGAGGTCGTCCGGAACACCTGCGAGGTGTCCTCGTTCCAGGCGTACATCAGCCGTCCGGCGGCGGGACCCGACGGGCCGACCACCCCGCCCTGCACGGTGGCGCCGAGCACGAGCGGCACGGTGACCGTCACCGTCGAACCACCGCGGACCGCGATGCCCGAACGGAGTCCGGGCGCGTAGGTCTCCGCCCCGTGCGGCGGGAGTTGCCGTGTGGTGACCGTGACCGTGTCCGGGGCGGGGATCCCGGTGAAGGTCGCGGTGCCGTCGGCGTCGGTGGTCGCGTTCCCGACGACGACGTCGGTCCCGATCGCTGCGAGTTCGACGTCCGCCAGCCGGATCGCGGTGCCGTCCGGCGTTGCGAGCTGCACCTCGATCGAGCCCGTCTCGGCCGCGGCCGCCGGCGGTGCCAGGCCGAGCAGTGCGGCGGCAGCCAGCGCCGCCACCAGTGTCGTCCCGATGATCTGTCGCATCGCGTCCCCGCCCGCCGGTCAAGTGATGGGTGGGACTGTACGCCTGCAGCTGCCGGCCCGCGGGCGTGGTCCGCCATCGTGTTTCCCGATGGCTCCCGCCCGGTGTTCGGGCTTTCTCCACGCCGCCCGACCCGCCACGCTGATCGCATGCTGCTCTCACCCCGCTTCACCGCTCGACACAGCGATCGCTTCCGGTTCGTTAAGGCGCCCGGCGTCGACGAGCCCGAGGCACAGCGCGACCCCGCGGTCGTCGCCACGGTGAGCCGGATGCTCGGCGACATCGAGCGCGACGGCATGGACGCGATCCGCCGGTACGCCCGCGAGCTCGACCGCCAGGACGCCCCCGTGGAACTCACCGCCGCGCAGATCGCCGCAAGCGGGGACCGCCTGGCCCCGGACCTCCGCCAGGCGATCGAGCTCGGCTCGGCCCGGACGAAGCAGTTCGCCGCGATGCAGCGCGAGCACCTGGTGGACTTCGAGGCGGAGCTCGTCGAGGGCGTCGTGGTCGGTCAGCGCTACGTGCCGGTCGGCAGCGTCGGCGCCTACCTGCCCGCCGGCCGGTTCCCGCTCACGGCGAGCGCGTTCATGACGGTCGGCGTCGCGAAGGTGGCCGGGGTCCCGACGGTCGTCGCGTGCACCCCACCGCAGCCCGACGGCGGTGCGAACGACGCGGTGACCTACGCGGCGCACCTGTCCGGCGTCGACCGGCTGTTCGTGCTCGGGGGAGTGCAGGCCCTGGCCGCGATGGCCTTCGGCCTGCTGGACACCGACCTCGACCCCGTCGACATGATCGTCGGCGCGGGCAACGCCTTCGTGGCCGAGGCGAAGCGGCAGCTGTTCGGGACGGTCGCGATCGACCTGCTCGCCGGGCCGAGCGAGGTCGCGGTCATCGCGGACGACTCCGCGGACGCGGAGATCGTCGCCGCGGACCTGCTGGGACAGGCCGAGCACGGACCGAATTCCCCGGCAGCGCTCGTCACGACCTCCGAGCGCCTGGCGCACGAGGTCGTCGCCGCGGTCGACCGGCAGCTCCCGACCCTCTCGACGGAGCCGATCTGCGGGCCGGCGTGGCGCGACCACGGCTCGGTGGTGCTGGTCCCGACCCGCGAGGACGCCGTGCTCGTGATGGACGAGTTCGCCCCGGAGCACCTCGAGGTGCAGACCACCGAGGACGACTGGTACCACGACCACCTGTCGAACTACGGGTCGCTGTTCCTCGGTCACTGGAGCACCGTCGCGTACTCGGACAAGGGCATGGCGGGGACGAACCACACCCTGCCCACCGCCGGTGGCGCCAAGCACAGCGCCGGGCTGTCCGTGTCGCGGTACCTGAAGCCGCTCACCTACCAGCGCATCGCCCGCGAGGCGACGCCCGAGGTCGCCCACGCCGTCGACGTGATCTCGACGAGCGAGGGCATGAGCGCACACCGCGCGACCGCGACGATGCGCCTGGACACGTTCGCCCCGGTGCACACGTCCGCCGACTGACCACCACCTCCCCTTCCCCTCCCGACCGCATCGGAGCCAGCGATGACCACCGAGCACCACCCCACCCCGGCCGCACCCGGCCTCAAGCGTGAACTGAAGGTCGCCGACGCCGCGGCCTTCTCGGTCGGGCTGATCGGCCCCGTCGGTGTCATGGCACTGCTCGGCGCCGGTGCCGCCGGCATCCTGGGGCGCGGCGCCACCTGGGCGTTCGTGTTCGCGCTCGTCGCCGTCTCCCTGGTGGCCTACGGGTTCGTCAAGCTCTCGCGGCACATCGCCCACACCGGGTCCGTCTACGCCACGGTCGGCCTGACGCTCGGCGCCCGCGCCGGGTTCATCGCCGGCTGGGCGCTGTTCTTCGCGTACGTGACGATCGGCGCGGGCTCCGGCATCGAGATCAGCCTGTTCGTCACGCAGCTGCTGAACGACGTCGGGCTGGACGTGTCGCCGGACTGGATCTGGATCACGGTGGTCGCGCTCGCGGTCGTCGTCCTGCTGGGTCGGCGTGAGGTGCACGTGATCACCCGGTCCCTGCTCTACGCCGAGCTCATCGGCGCGGTGCTCGTGACGATCCTCAACGTGGTGGTGCTCGTCCGGCTCGGCGTGGGCGCGGCACCCGCGGGACGGCACCTCAGCTGGGACTTCCTGGCGCTGCCGAGCGGCACCGACGTGGGCCTGATCGCCGGCGCCGCCGTGTTCGGCTTCCTGGCGTTCGCGGGGTTCGAGGGCGCAGCGACCCTGGGCGAGGAGACGAGCAACCCGAAGCGGGACATCCCGAAGGCCCTGAAGATCGCGATCGTCGTCGTGGGTGCCTTCTACCTGCTCTCGATCATCGCGCAGTCGCTCGGGTACGGCACGTCGGCCGCCGGAGTGAAGCAGTTCGCGGGGTCGGCCGCCCCGTACGGCGACCTGGCCCGCACGTACGTCGGCAGCTGGCTCGCCGACCTGCTGACGCTCGCCGCCGTGGTCAGCCTGTTCGCGATCTTCCTCGGCACCCTCTCCGGTGCCGCGCGGGTCCTGTTCGCGCTCTCCCGCGACACCGGCATCGCCCGACCCGTGGCGAAGCTGTCGGCACAGGGGTCCCCGGTCAACGCGCTGAGCGTCGTCGCGGTCGTCGCCGTCCTCATCGTGATCGGCGAGCGGTTCTCCGGCGCGGCCGTCCTCGACGCGACGTACTGGGCACTGACCGTGGGGACGATCGCCCTGCTCGTCGCCTACGTCCTGGCGACCGTGGGCGCCGTCCGGTTCCTGTTCTTCTCCGGGCGCACCGACACCCCGAAGTGGCAGCTGGTCGTGCCGGTCCTCGCGCTGGCCCTGGTGCTCTACACGATCTACAAGAACGCCGTCGGGCTCGAGGCGCCGTACAGCTGGTTCCCGTACATCGTCGCGGCCTGGCTGGTCATCGGGCTGGCGATCACGTTCCGCAAGGGGCTGGTCGAGCGCGTCGGCGCCGCCCTGGCAGCGTCCACGGGCACCGACCGGGAGGCTCCTCCCGCGGTCACCGACGCCGGTTCGGCCCCGCCACGGGGTGGCATCCCGCGCGACGACGCCGAGGACGTGGTCCGGTGACCCGGGTCGCCGCCGTCCAGCTCGCGCCGCAGGTCGGCGACCTGGACGCCAACCGGGCGACGATCGCCGAGGCGCTCGCCACGGTGCCGGACGACGTCGACGTCGTCGTCCTGCCGGAGCTCGCCACCAGCGGCTACGTCTTCCGCGACGCAGCGGAAGCCCGGTCGAGTGCCGTCACCGCGACGGACGCGACCGTGTCCGGGTGGGCGACCACGGCCTCCCGGCTGTCCGGCGGAGCCGGTGGTGTCGTCGTCGGGGGGTTCGCGGAACTCGGCGACGACGGCGCCGTGTACAACTCCGCGGCGCTCGTCGACCCGACCGGGGTCGTCGGCGTCTACCGCAAGGTGCACCTGTGGGACGGGGAGAAGGCGTGCTTCACGCCGGGGTCGGACAGTCCGCTCGTGGTGGACACGCGCCACGGCCGGATCGGTGTGTCGATCTGCTTCGACGTGGAGTTCCCGGAGTGGACGCGGATGGCGGCGCTCGCCGGGGCCGAACTGCTCGCGGTCCCGACGAACTGGCCGTGGGTGGACCGCCCGGAGGGCGAACGCGCACCCGAGGTGCAGATCGCCATGGCCGCGGCCCGGGTGAACCGGATGGCGATGGCCTGCGCGGACCGGTGCGGCACGGAGCGCGGGGTGGACTGGAACGAGGGCACCTCGATCATCGACCACGACGGATGGGTCCGTGCCGCGACCGGACCGGGCGCGGGCATGGTCGTCGCGGACCTGGACCTGGCGGCGGCGCGCGACAAGACCCTGACGCCCCGGGCGGACCTGCTCGGCGACCGACGGCCCGACCTCTACGGCCCGCTCAGCGCTCGCTGAGGAGTTCGCGCGCCAGGCGTGCGAGCTCGGCGGTCGCCGCCGACAGCACGGCGCCCTCGCGCTCGACGAGTGCGACCGTGTCGTGCACCGGTTCGGCGAACGGGGTCCAGTGCAGGCCCCGGGCGGCCGCTGCCTCGGCGACCGCTCGGGCGATGAAGGTGTCGCCGAGGCCGGATGCCACGAGTGCGAGTGCGGTCTCGACCTGCTCGACCTCGACGTGTGGCTCGAGGGCGACCCCGGCGAGTCGAGCCCGTTCGGCCAGCTGCCGCCGAGTCGGGTCCTTCCAGCCGTAGTGCGCGTCGTAGAGCACGAGCCGCCGCGCGGCCATGGCCTCGATCGTCATCGGTGCGTCGGCCACGGACGGGTCGGCGCTCACGAACACGACCTCGTCGCGGCGGAGCGGCGTGACCCGGAGCCCGTCGGTGTCGATCGGCAGCACGACGAGCCCGGCCTCGAGGCCACCCGAGGCGACCTCGTTCGCGACCTCGACGGAGTTCAGGCCGATGACGCGCAGACGCACCGCGGGGTGCGCGGCGTGGAACCGCGTCAGCAGTTCGTCGAGGGCGTAGTACTTGGCGTTCCGGAGCAGTCCGAACGACGCTGTTCCGCCGACCAGCGACGTGACCGCGCGGAGGGCCCGGTCCGCCTCGTCGGCCTCGGCGACGATCCGCTCGGCGATCGGCAGCAGGACGGACCCGGCGTCGGTGAGCCCGAGCCGTCGACCGCCCCGGACGAACAGGCGTGTGTCGTAGGTCCCCTCGAGCCGGCGGATGAACTCGGAGACGGACGACTGCGACATGAGCAGGGCCGCAGCGGCCGCCGTGAACGAACCGAGCCGTGCGGCCGCGACGAAGACGCGGAGCTGCACGAGGGTCACGGCCGCAGCCTACGGCCCCGGCGGACGGGCGGCCGGACGGCCGGACGGCCGGGCGGCCGGGCGGCCGGGCGGGGGAGGACGGTCGCGGCTGCGGCCCCACAGCGGCAGCCGCGACCCATCGGACTCCCCACGCACCACCACTCTGCCGCGGTCGAGCAACCGTCACATCATCCCTGAGGCGGAAGTGTGTCCCCGGACACAGCCCGCCGACGCCGGGGCTTCGCCGACCGCGGCGGCACGGCGCGCATGTGGTCCCGCACGGTCCCGAGCACGCGGGCCAGCCCGGCGACGTCGTCCGGCGACAGCGGCTCGAGCAGCAGCTGGCGCAGCACCGCGACGTGCCCGGGGAACACCGTCGCCAGCACCTCCCGCCCGGCGTCGGTGACCGACACGACCACGCTGCGCTCGTCCTCGGTCGACGGTCGCCTGGTCACGAGTCCGGCCTGTTCGAGCAGCCCCACCTGGTAGGTCAGCCCGCTGCGGCTGTACACGACCCCGTCGGCCAGGTCGGTCATCCGCAGGCTGCCGTCCGCCGCGTCGCCCAGGGTCGCGAGCAGCTGGAACTGCACGTAGCTCAGGTCGCCGGCGTCGCGGAGCTGCTGCTCGACGGTGTGCCGGAGCAGGCTGCCCACCTCGATCAGGGCGAAGTAGGCGCCGAGTTCGTCGGGGCTGAGGGGGCCGGGATCGGCGGGCTGGTGCATCGTCCCAGCGTAGGTGCTTCGAGTTCGCAGCAGCATTCCGCAGGCGCCGTGTCGCCGAGCGGACAGGCGCCTGCGAGGAGCGGGGGTGAGTGGTGGCAGGATGAGCGCTGGCCGTCTCCCTGGCGGCACAGATCGGGAGTGATCGAGCGTGACCGAGACCCACTCCGCGGCACCCGTCAGCGAGGACACCGCGGCCCCCGAGCACGACGGCCGGATGGGCACCACAGCGCTCGCGCTCGCGGCCCTCGGCGTCGTGTTCGGCGACATCGGGACCAGCCCGCTGTACGCGCTGCGCACCGTGTTCACCATCGACGGCGGGATCGTGAAGCCGATCCCCGAGGACGTCTACGGCGTCATCTCGATGATGTTCTGGAGCATCACCATCATCGTGTCGATCAAGTACGTGCTGGTGCTCATGCGCGCCGACAACAACGGCGAGGGCGGGGTGATGGCGCTCGCCGCCCTGGCACGGCGCCTGTACGCCCAGCGTCGCGGCGGCGCCACGATCTTCCTGGTGATCGGCATCATCGGCGTCTCGCTGTTCTACGGCGACTCCGTGATCACCCCGGCGGTGTCGGTGCTGTCCGCGGTCGAGGGCCTGCAGACCGCGACCCCGGCCATCGGGCACCTCATCGTGCCGATCGCCGCGGTGATCCTCGTGATCCTGTTCGCCGTCCAGCGGTTCGGGACCGGCAAGGTCGGGACGCTGTTCGGGCCGATCATGCTGCTCTGGTTCGTCGTCATCGCCGTCGCCGGCCTGCCGCTGATCGTCCGCCACCCCGGTGTCCTGCAGGGGCTGTCACCGACGTGGGCGATCGCGTTCGTGTTCGCGCACCCGGTCATCTCCTTCGTGGCGATGGGTGCCGTGGTGCTCGTCATCACCGGTGCCGAGGCCCTGTACGCCGACATGGGCCACTTCGGACGCGTGCCGATCCGACGGGCCTGGTTCTTCGTCGTCTTCCCCGCGCTCGTCCTCAACTACCTCGGCCAGGCCGCACTGGTGCTCGAGGACCCCCAGGCCACGAAGGACCCGTTCTTCCTGCTCTTCCCGGACTGGGCGCAGCTGCCCGTGGTCGTCCTGGCCACCGCGGCCACGGTCATCGCGAGCCAGGCCGTCATCTCCGGGGCGTTCTCCCTGACCCGCCAGGCGGTGCAGCTGGGACTCCTGCCGCCGCTGACGATCCGCCAGACCTCGAAGCGCGAGGGCGGCCAGATCTACCTGCCGGCCGTCAACCTGCTGCTGTTCATCGGCGTGATGGCGATCATGCTCGCGTTCCGGTCGTCCGCCAGCCTGGCCACCGCGTACGGGGTGTCCGTCACGGGCGCCCTGGTCACGGACACCATCCTGCTGCTGCTGGTCGTGAAGCCCCTCTGGCACTGGGCGACCTGGAAGCTCGTCGTCGCCGCGGTCGTCTTCGGCGGACTCGAGCTGACGTTCCTGGCCGGCAACCTGTCGAAGGTCATCCACGGCGGGTGGGTGCCGCTGCTCATCGCGCTGGCGGTCATCACGGTGATGACCACCTGGCGCCGTGGGCGGCAGCTCGTGCAGGACGAACGCCGCGCACGGGAGGGCTCGCTCGACGAGTTCGTCGCGAAGATCAACACCAAGCACGTGCCGCGGGTCAAGGGCATCGCGGTGTTCCCGCACCCGAACAAGGAGACGACCCCGCTGGCGCTGCGCGCGAACGTGGAGCACAACCACGTCGTGCACGAGCGGGTCATCATCGTGTCCGTCATCACCGCGAACGTGCCGCACGTGCCGCACGCCAAGGCCTTCACGCGTGACGACCTGGGCTACACGGACGACGGCATCGAGCACGTCACGATCAAGTTCGGCTTCTCGGACGACCAGGACCTGCCGCACGCCCTGCACGCCGCGTGCCTGGCCGAGGTGCTCGACCTGGAGCCGGACGCCATGCAGGACGCCTCGTACTTCATCTCCCGTGGCGCACTCCGGCCGATGCGGGGCAACGGCGGGATGGTGAACTGGCGCAAGCGCCTGTTCGTCGGGCTCGCGCACAACGCGGCCGACCCGTCCTCGCGGTTCGGGTTGCCGCCGCAGCGCACCGTGACGATGGGCAGCGACGTCGAGATCTGACGACGTCCGGACCGTCAGGGACGGCGGACAGGAGGCTCGGTGCCGACCAGCACCGGGCCTCCGGTCCGTCGGTCAGGCGGTCCGCGCCTCGGCGCCGGCCACCAGGGCCGCCGCACGGACGGCGTTCCGCACCACGCGGGCCACGTCCGGCGACGTCGAGGTCGCCGGCCACGCGACCACCGTGGTCGCGAGCGGGGCGTCGAGCACGGGGACGGCGACGTGCTCGGGCCACTGCAGCGTCCGGCTGGACCGGGGGATCACGATGACGGTCCGCCCGAGCGCGACGAGCTGGGCGAGCTGCGCCTGCGAGTGCACCTCGGGTCCGGGGCCGTCCGCGTAGGTGCCGTCGACGCGGGGCCAGCGGGCCGCGGGCAGGTCCGGCAGGTCGCGCAGGTCCGCCACGGACAGCGAGGCGCGCGCGGCGAGGCGGTGCGACCGGGGCAGGATCGCGACCTGCTGCTCGGTGCGCAGGTCCTCGGTGTCGAAGCCGGTCAGGTCGTCGTAGGTGCGGTGCATGAGTGCGACGTCGGCGGACCCGTCACGCAGGAACGCCGCCTGCTCGTGCACCTCGCCGAACTGCACGTCGAGCGGCAGGGCCTGCGGGTCGGCCCCCTGCACGTCGAGCAGCGCCTGCAGCAGCTCGTGGTCGGCGCCGGCCTTGACGGCGAGCACCAGTCGCCGGGACGGGGTGCCCGCCCGCCGGGCCCGGCGCCCCGCGGCCGCCATCGCCGCCAGGGCCGGGCGGGCTTCGGCGAGCAGCACGGTGCCGGCCGGCGTGAGCTCCACGCCGCGCGGGGTGCGCTGGAACAGCGCCGCGCCGATCCGGAGCTCGAGCTGGCGGATCGCACGGGACAGCGGCGGCTGCGACATGCCGAGCCGCACCGCCGCGCGCCCGACGTGCTGTTCTTCGGCGACGGTCACGAAGTACCGGAGTTCGCGGGTCTCGAGGTCGTCCACGCGCAGAGCCTACGTCCGGTCGATACCCGCCGGGTATCGCACGGCACCCGATCGGTCTTGGACGTGGTGTCCCGGACGACCGACGATCGAGGCATGACATCAGCAACCACCGCCCTGGTCACCGGGGCGAACAAGGGCATCGGCTTCGCGATCGCGCAGGGACTCGGGAGGCTCGGCACGCGTGTCGTCGTCGGCGCGCGGTCCGGGGCGGCCGGTGAGGAGGCCGTGGCCCAGCTCACCGCGCAGGGCATCGACGCGTCGGCCGTCCGGATCGACGTCACCGACGACGCGAGCGTGGCCGCAGCGGCCACCGCGCTGGACGAGCGGTTCGGCACGCTCGACGTACTCGTGAACAACGCCGGGATCTCCGGGGCGTTCGACCCCGTGACGTGGGAGCAGGACCCGACGACGATGGACCTCGACGAGCTGCGGCGCATCGTCGACACGAACGTGTACGGCGTCGTCCGGGTGACGAACGCGATGCTCCCGCTGCTGCGACGCTCGGGCGCTCCCCGGATCGTCAACACGTCGAGCAGCATGGGCTCGCTCAGCCGGCAGCCGGGACCCGTGATGGCCGCGTACTCGTCCTCGAAGACCTTCCTCAACGGCATCACCGTGCAGTACGCCCGCGCGTTCGCCGACACCCCGGTGATCGTCAACGCCGCCTGTCCCGGACTCGTCGCGACCGACTTCAACGGGTTCGCGGGCGACCGCACCCCGGAGCAGGGGGCCGCGATCGCCGTCCGCCTGGCGACGCTGCCCGACGACGGACCCCGCGGCGGGCTCTTCGACGAGGACGGCGTCGTCCCCTGGTGAGTGCCGGGTGACCGCCGCCGTCGTGCTCAGTCCCGCGTGGCGCTCGGCCGCAGCCCGTTCCGGTGTCGCTCCAGCTCCGCCAGCGCATGCACCGTCGCCGGGTCACCCCGGCGCCACCGGTCCACGATGTCCGGCCCGAGCAGCGCCGCCTCGGGCCGGGTCGTGAGCGCACGGAGGGCGAGCAGCTCGGTCCCGCCCGGATGCCCGGCGAGCCGCCGGACCGCGGTCGCGTTCCGGACCGGGACACCGCGCACGAGCAGCCAGACCAGCGCGAGCGCCAGGACCAGCACGACGGCGACACCGCCGCCCACCAGGTGCGCCAGCCGCAGCGTCGCGTCGTGCTGCTGGGTGCCCGCCGCCGCGATCGCCTCCGCGTGCGAGGACGCGTCCCGCAGTGGCGCGCTGACCGAGTCGCCCGCGAACGGCAGCCTCCCCAGGGCGGTCGCCGCCCGGTCGAGCTGCTCCTGGAAGGCCGAACCGTCACGGCTGACGCGGGTGCCGATCGTCGCCAGGCCGCCGATCGCCCGTGCGACCGTGACCCCGAGGGCGAC
Organism: Curtobacterium sp. Leaf183; assembly: GCF_001424385.1. Lineage (GTDB taxonomy): Bacteria > Actinomycetota > Actinomycetes > Actinomycetales > Microbacteriaceae > Curtobacterium. Next base: position 93,464 of record NZ_LMPO01000006.1, read on the forward strand.
CGCCAGGACGCAGCCGACCAGGACGACGACGTCGACGACGAGCTGCCCGGTGCGCTGTGCCGGCCGGGCGCTGTAGAAGACCACCGTGGACGCCGTCGTCCGGGTCACGCGTCGGTCGGGCGGTGCAGCGTGTCGATCCGGTCGTGCAGGGGCTCGGTCTGCCAGCGCGCACCGAACGTGCCGGCAGCGGGGTCGCATCGCACCCAGAGCAGGTGCGGGGTGTCCACGAAGCGCACGGCCACCAGGACCTTGCCGTCGGCCTCCACCGCGGCGCTCGCCGCGGTCGCGTCGGACACCGTCCACGAGCCCTGGCCGAGCGGGACCCGGACCGGGGAGCCGTCCTGCGTCAGCGTCGCTGCCCAGCCGTCGCCGTCCTGCTCGAGCACCACGGTGTCCAGGCCGGGGACCGCGGTGCGGTCGGCGGCCGCGAAGTCGGCCCGGGCCTCCAGTCCGGCGGTCTCGAGACGAGCGCCGCCCACCGGAGCCAGCCCGAGGGAGCCGAGCGCGGTCGCGAGCGCCGCGTCGCCCTCGGTCGAGCCGTCGGCGTCGAGCGCGGGCAGCAGGTGCGCCCAGACCGCGTCGAGGACGGCCTGCATGTCCAGGCTCTGTCCGGTCATGGCCAGGACGACGTCGTGCTCCGGCAGGACCACGCAGAACTGCCCGTACGCGCCGTCGCCGCGGAACCCGTGCCGCGCCATCCAGAACTGGTAGCCGTACCCCTGGCTCCAGTCCGGGTTCTCCTCGTCCGGGTTGGCGACCTGTGTGCGGGTCGCGGCCGTGACCCAGTCCTCGTCGAGGATCCGCGTGCCGTCCCACACCCCGCGCTGCAGGTACAGCTGCCCGAGCTTCGCGACGGTCTCGGTGGTGGCGTAGCAGCCGGAGAACCCGAGCTCGCCCGTGCCGTCGCGCTTCCATGCGACTTGCTCGATGCCCAGCGGGTCGAACAGGCGCGGACGCAGGTACTCGACCAGGGTGCCGCCGCTGACCCGCCGCACGATCTCGGCGAGCGTGTAGGTGCAGGGCTGGTTGTACGCGAAGACCGTGCCCGGGTCCTCGTCGGGCGGCAGAAGCAGGAACCCCCGCACGACGTTCTGGGGGTCGATCGCCCGCGCCCGGTCGAGGGTCTCCGCGCGGTGGCCGCTCGCCATCGCCAGGATGTTGCGTAGGGTCATCGTGCGGCTGCGGGGGTCGGTGACCTCGGTGTCGAGCTCGGGGAAGTGGCTGATCACGGTGCTGTCGAGGTCGAGCAGCCCCTCGCGTGCGGCGATGCCGACGGCCGCCGCGGTGAAGCTCTTGCTCAGCGAGTAGAGCAGGTGCGGGCGGTCTGCCGCGTACGGCGTCCACCACCCCTCGGCCGCGACCTGACCGTGCCGGAGCAGCACGAGGCCGTGCGGTTCGACCCCGGGGGTCGACTCGAGGGCACCGATGAGGGCCTGGACCCCGGTCGCGTCGATGCCGAGGGCGGACGGGGTGCTGCGCTGGAACGTCGTCGTCACGATCCTGAGCGTATCCACTGTCGGCCTGACATCATCAGGAGGAGCGTTCGAGTCCAGATCGCGCCGCACCCACGACGAGGATCCGCATGCCCTTCTTCACCCCGTCCGCCCCCAGCCCGAGCGACCAGCCGTCGTCCGGAGCCCGGAAGGCCTGGTCGGACTCGTTCGGCGGACTCGCCACCCGGTGCCTGCAGGTCATCATCGTGCTGGTCATCGTGATCGGCATCGTCTACGCCGCGGCCACCCTCAGCGTCGTGACGATCCCGATCCTCATCGCCCTGATCATCGCCTCCGCCATGCACCCGGTCGTCTCGTGGCTGCGCAAGCACCACGTCCCGTCGGTCCTCGCCACCCTCGCCGTGCTGCTCGGGGTGCTCGTCGTGCTCGGGCTGCTCGCCTGGCTCATCGTCGTGGCGGTCGAGAACCAGTGGTCCGACCTGCAGAAGTCCGCGGTCGACGGGTTCCAGCAGCTGCAGGGCTTCGTCACGTCGCTGCCGTTCTCGATCAGCGACTCCCAGATCGACGACGCGACGAAGGCAGCAACCGACTTCGTCACCAGCGCGAAGTTCGGCTCGGGCGCGCTCGCCGGGGCCTCGGCCACCGCGAACTTCCTGACCGGCCTGGTCCTGATGGTCGTCGTGCTGTTCTTCTTCCTCAAGGACGGGCCGAAGATCTGGGAGTTCCTGCTCCGCCCGTTCACCGGCGCCCGCTACGACCGCGCCCGCCGTGTCGGCGACCGCGTCGTCTCGACCCTGGGCGGCTACGTCCGCGGCACGGCGATGGTGGCCGCCGTCGACGCCATCGGCATCGGGGTGGGCATCGCGATCGTCGGCGTGCCCCTCGCGCTGCCGCTGGCGGTCGTCGTGTTCATCACCGCGTTCATCCCGATCGTCGGTGCGACCGCCGCCGGCATCCTGGCCGCCCTCGTCGCGCTGGTCGCACTCGGCCCGGTGCAGGCACTCGTCGTCATCGGCATCGTGATCCTGGTGAACCAGCTCGAGGGCAACTTCCTGCAGCCGGTCCTGATGGGCAAGACGCTGCGCCTGCACGGCCTGGTCATCCTGCTCGGCCTGACCGCCGGCACCGTGCTCGCCGGCATCTTCGGGGCCGTCATCTCAGTGCCGCTGCTCGCCGCGGCGTGGGGTGCGGTCAAGGTCTGGGACGGCCCGGACACCCCCGCCAAGCCGTGGCGACAGAAGCGCTCCGAAGAGGTCGGCGCGCAGTAGCCCTGACCGTCGGTCGGGGGTGCGGTGGATACTGGGGTCGTGCGTGAATCCCAAGCCGCCATCGCCGCGGAGCTCAACGTCCAGCCCGACATCGACCCGGAAGCCGAGGTCGCGCGCCGCGTCGGCTTCCTCCGCGACTACCTGCTGACGACCGGCGCCAAGGGCCTGGTCCTCGCGATCAGCGGCGGACAGGACTCCTCGCTCGCCGGCCGCCTGTGCCAGCTGGCGATCGAGTCGCTCCGGGCCGACGGCCACGACGCGTCCTTCACCACGGTGCGCATGCCCTACCGGGTCCAGGCCGACGAGGACGACGCCCAGCTCGCGCTCCGGTTCATCGCCGCGGCGCCGGGCATCACGGTCAACATCGAGCACGGGGTCGACGGTGTCGTCCGTGACACGCTCGAGTCGGGCGTCGAACTGAGCGACTTCGTCAAGGGCAACGTCAAGGCCCGCATGCGCATGGTCGCGCAGTACGCCGTCGCCGGCCAGCGGGGCCTGCTCGTCGTCGGGACCGACCACGCGGCAGAGGCCGTGACCGGCTTCTTCACCAAGTACGGCGACGGCGGTGTCGACCTCACGCCGCTCACCGGGCTGACCAAGAGCCAGGGTCGCCAGCTGCTCGAGCACCTCGGCGCTCCGGCGCGGCTGTACGAGAAGGCGCCGACGGCCGACCTGCTCGACGACCTGCCCGGCCAGACGGACGAGGCCAATCTCGGCATGAGCTACGCCGAGATCGACGCCTACCTGCAGGGGCACGACGTCCCGGTCGAGGTCGCCGAGGCGATCGAGGCCCGGTACCGCGCCACCGAGCACAAGCGTCAGGTGCCGGCGACGCCGTTCGACGCGTGGTGGCGTTCCTGACGCCGTGACCGTCGGCGCCTGACGGACGGGAGGCCCGGTGCCAGCTGGCACCCCTCCCTCGCAGGCTCGGTCGGCGCGCCCCGCGCAANTCGTCCTGTGGCCGGGTCAGCCGGCCAGGGCGGCGGCGCGCTCGGCGATCGGTGCGCCGAGCGACGCGCGCACGGCCTTGGTGAGCTCGTCGGCGAGCACCTCGTCCTCACCCTGCTCGACGCCGTCGAACACGGCCGTGACGACCTGTTCCGGCGTGTTCTTCGGGGCGTCGACCCCGTCGGTCATCGGGGTGTCCGTGTAGCCGAGGTAGGCCCCGACGACCTGGACGCCGTCGCCCGCGAGCTCCATCCGGGTCGAGTCGGTGGCCGACCAGAGTCCGGCCTTCGAGACGCCGTACGCCCCGCTGCCGGCCAGCCAGCTGAGGACCGAGGCGACGTTCACGACGGCACCATTTGAGCGTCGCAGCCCCGGAGCGAAGGCGCGGGTGACCAGCAGCGGCCCGACCAGGTTCGTCTCGATCTGCGCTCGGATGTCCTCGAACGGGCCGTCGACCAGCCCACCCGGGCGCAGCTGGCCGGCGTTGTTGACGACGACGGTGACGTCGGCTGCCTCGGTCGCAGCGCGGGAGACGGACGCCTCGTCGGCGACGTCGAGCACGAGGGGGACGATGCGGGCGTCGTCCCAGTCGCGGGGACGGCGCGCGGCGGCGTACACCTTCGTCGCACCGCGGTCGAGGGCCTGGCGCACGAACTCGGTGCCGAGTCCGCCGTTCGCTCCGGTGACCAGGACGATCTGTCCTGCGAGTGTGGTCATGGTGGGTTCCTTCCGTCGGCGCATCGGGTGATGCTGCTGGTGGAGGCAGCAATATGACCGGTCGTCTCATTCCCGGAGTGGGAAGATCGACACATGCCCAAGCCCAGCCTGCGTGACGCGATCGTCGACGCCGCCCTCGTCGAGTTCCACCAGCACGGGTACGCCGGCACCGGGGTCGCGTCGATCACGGGCGCAGCCGGGGCGCCGAAGGGCTCGTTCTACAACCACTTCCGGTCGAAGGCCGACCTGGCGATGGTCGTCGCGGACCGGTTCGCCGCGGCGTCGCCGATCGACGTCCTCGACGACCGTTCGGTGCCGCGCGCGCTGGACCGCATCACGGGCTACTTCGACGCCATGCTCGATCGTCTCGCCGGGATCGACTTCCGGTACGGGTGCCTGCTGGGCAACCTGGCGGTCGACACCGCAACGGACGAGCCGGCGGTGGCGGCGCACGTCGACGGCGTCTTCGACGCGTGGGTCCACCGGCTGGCGGACGTGGTCCGTCTGGCACAGGACCAGGGCGACGTGGCCGCCGACCGTGACCCGGTGCTCGTGGGCGCGCAGCTCGTCGACCTGTGGGAGGGTGCGGCGTTGCGCGCGAAGGCGCGGCGGGACGGTGACGTCACGAGGCGCGTGGTGACGGACGGGGTGCGGCGGCTGCTGGCGGGGTGAGGTCGCCCGCTCAGACCGTGGCGGTCGCCGTGGCGCGACGGTGCGCGGCGGCCGGGTGCGAACCGGGGAGCCGAGCCGGGCCTCCCGTCACCCGCTCGCGCAGCGTCTGGTCGTTCGTGTACCGCTCGGGCAGGCGACCGCGCTCGCGCAGCAGTGGCGTGACGTACGTGCCGAAGTCCCGCACCGTGTCGAACGAGTGGTACTGGCGCAGGTTGATCCCGTCGATCCCGTCGTCGTCGAGCCAGCCCTCGATCTGCTCCGTGACCGCCTCGGGGACGCCGGCGGCCCAGAACGCGCCGTGCCAGGCCTCGTTCACGCGGTCGAGCAGCTCGCCGACCGTCGCGTCGAGCGCGACGCGTCCGACCAGGCGCTCGCCGCCCTCGACACCCTCCGCCTCGAGCGCGTCGCGGACGGTCCGGCTGCGGGGGTGCGACAGGGCGTCGAAGGGGACGCTGCCGTGCACGAGCGGGCCCTCCTCGCTCGCGAAGGCACGGTACTGGGCCACCTTGTCCTCGACGTCGCGCTGGGTCGGCGCCGTGATGACGGCCGCCTGCGTGACGAACCGGACGTCGCCACGGTCACGGCCGGCTGCCTGCGCGGCGTCGCGGACGGCGTCAGCGGTGCGCTGTACGCCGTGGCCACCGGTGAAGACGACCTCGGCGTGCTGCCCGGCGCGCGCGATGCCGGCGGGGGAGCCCGTCGCCAGGAAGAGCGTCGGAGTGCGCTGCGACGACGGCTCGGACAGGTGCGGTCCGGCGACGCTGAAGTGCTCGCCCACGTGGTCGATCGGGTGCACCTTCGCCGGGTCGGTGTAGACGCCACGCTCGGCGTCCCGGAGCACGGCGTCGTCCTCCCACGAGCCCTCCCACAGCTGGTACACGACGTCGAGGTACTCGTCGGCGATCTCGTACCGGGTGTCGTGCGGGATCTCCGTCGCCAGGCCGAAGTTGCGGGCGGCGTTCGGCAGGTAGCTCGTCACGACGTTCCAGCCGACCCGGCCGTTCGTCAGGTGGTCGAGGGTCGACATGCGCCGGGCGAAGGCGAACGGCGGCTCGTAGCTGGTCGAGGCGGTGATGCCGAACCCCAGGTGCTCGGTCACCGCGGCCATCGCCGGCACGACGAGCATCGGGTCGTTGTTCGGGATCTGCAGCCCCTCGCGGAGCGCCGGTGCCGCTGATCCGCCGTACACGTCGTAGGCACCCAGGACGTCGGCGATGAAGACCGCGTCGAACTGCCCGGCCTCGGCGGTGCGCGCGAGCTCGGTCCAGTAGCGGATGTCCGTGTAGCGGTGCCGGTTGTTGCCGGGCAGGCGCCAGAGACCGTGGGTGATGTGCCCGACGCAGTTCATCTCGAAGACGTTGAGCAGGAGTCGCTTCGGCATGTCCCGAGGCTACGGACGGGCATCCACCGGTCGCGTGTTCGTGACCTCGTGTGTCATGCCCCGGCCCTAGGATCGTCGCGGAACAACAGATGCAGCATCCCGGTGGGAGACCCACCGGACGAAGGGGGAGACATGTCGGCTCTGTTCGCACTGGGGGCGGTCCCGGTCATCATCGGCGCGGTCGTGGTCGTGGCGGTCATCGCGCTGGTCTACGCCAAGGCGGTGTACCGGAACGCCGGCGCCGACGAGGCACTGATCATCACCGGCAAGCGCTCGCGCAAGGTCCAGAACGCCGACGGCACCGAGACCGTCGAGTCCGGCATCAAGGTCGTGCTCGGCGCCGGTGTGCTCGTGCGGCCCTTCTTCGAGAAGGTGGCGAAGCTCTCGCTGAGCTCGCGTGCGATCGACATCAACGTCAACGCGCAGGACTCCCGCGGTGTCACGATCGACGTCGAGGCGGTGGCGCTCGTCAAGGTCGGTGAGACCGATGCCTCGATCCGGGCGGCCGCGCAGCGGTTCCTCGGGCAGGAGAAGAAGATCGACGACTTCGCGCGCGAGGTCCTGTCGGGGTCGCTCCGCGCGTCGATCGGTGCCACCGACGTCTCGACCATCATCCGCAACCGCGACCAGCTGACGGTCGCCGTGCTCGACGTCGCCAAGGACGCACTGCACAGCCAGGGACTCGACGTCGACTCGTTCGAGATCAAGGGCATCTCGGACCGCAACGAGTACATCAGCGACCTCGGGCGCGCCGAGCGTGCACGGGTCCGTCTCGAAGCCGAGAACGCCGAGGCGCAGGCCGACCGCGAAGCCCGCGAGGCCCGCGCCCGTGCGGACCAGGCCATCGCCGAGGCCGAGAACACCCTGGCCATCCGTCGGGCGGCACTGCAGCTCGACGCCGACCGCGCCGGTGCCGAAGCTGCCGCGGCCGGCCCGCTCGCCCAGGCCCGCGCCTCGCAGGGCGTCGTCGAACAGGAGCAGATCACCGCGCAGAAGCGCGCCGAGCTCCGTCGAGCGGAGCTCGAGTCCGAGGTCAGCGCCGTCGCCGAGGCGGAAGCGCGGAAGACCCGGGTCGAAGCCGAGGCTGCGGCGGCCGCACAGGTCGAGACCGCCCGCGCGCAGGCCGAGGCCCGTCGCATCGCGGCCGAGGCCGTCGCCGCCGAAGCCCACGCCGAGGCCGAGGCGCGCAAGCTGGCGGCAGACGCGTCCCGCGCCGAGGGTGAGGCGATCGCCGACGCCATCCGCGCGAAGGGCCGCGCCGAGGCAGAGGCCACCAAGGCCCAGGCGGACGCCCTCGCCGACCACTCCGAGGCGGTCCTGCGCGTCAAGGCGCTCGAGACCCTGCCCGCCATCGCCCGCGAGCTGGCGGCACCGATGGGAGCGATCGACTCGCTGACGGTGGTCTCGTCGGACGGTGCCGGTTCGCTGTCCAAGAGCGTCGTCAGTCAGTTCAGCGAGGTCGACGCGCTGCTCGGGGCCACCGCGGGGTTCACGCTGAGCGACATCGTGAAGAGCACGACGACGGGTCAGGCCGCTGCCCGGGCCGTCGCGCGCGAGACGGCCGACGTCCCGGCCGACTGACCTGGCTAGCGGTCGTCGGACCTCGGGTGGCGGCGGTCGTCGGACCCCGGGTGGCGGCGCTCGTCGGCGGTGTCCTCGGTGTCGCGGCGGGTGTCCTCACCGGACCGCTGGCGCTGGTCGTCCGACACGCGTCGCTGCTCGGGCTCACGCTCGTGCTGGCGAGCGCTGCGCGGGTCGGCGTCGTGCCCGTCGGCGTCGTGCTGCTCGGGCAGGCCCTCGGCGAGTTCCGCGTCGTGGCGGTCACGGTTGGCCGCCATCCGCTCCTGCCAGACGATGCTGCGGGCAGCACCCTCGAGCACGTCGTCGACCGAGCGGCCGGTCTGGGCCGCCAGCGCGCCGCTCAGGCCGGCGGTCAGGGTCCCTCCGGCCGAGGCCAGTCGCTGCACGACTTCCTCTTGGCGGGGGGTCAGCGGTTCGTCGACCAGCCCGTCGACGGTCTCGCGGATGTTCTCCTCGCTGGCGTCGAGAGCTGCTTCGTCACCGGAGTGCAGCGCCGCCGCCTCACCGACGACGACGAGTCCGAGACGGGCGGCGTCCTCTTCGGGACGGGTGCTTGCGTGCTCGTCGCTCATTGGGTGGACCGTACGCGCGGGACCAGCGCGCTTCCTGGACAGGTGGGGGACCTGCTGCCGGACGGCCCCGTCACCGGGTGTGACGTCCACGCCGCCCGACGTGCAGCTGGACGGCGCCGACCGGCGCCGGCTGGTCGTCCGAGCGGCCGACCAGGACCACGCCGCCACGTGCTGCAGCGGCCTCGATCGCGACGTGGACGACCAGCACCGACGCGGGGTCGAGCTCGCTCGTGGGGTCGTCCAGCACGGTCAGCGACGCGCCCGTGACGAGCGCCCGTGCCAGGGCCACGCGCTGCTGCTGCCCGCCGGAGAGCTGCTCGGCGAGGTTGTCGCGGACGGCGCCGGGGACGCCGACGGCGTCGAGCGCGCTGACCACCGCCTCGCTGGTCGAGCTGTCACCGCGACCTGGGCCGGCATGGGCCAGGACGCCGAGTGCCACGTTCTCGGTGGCGGTCAGCGCGCCGAGCAGCCCGTGGTCGCGGGACATCGCGGCGACGGCCGGGACCGTGCCCGGGGGCGTCGGCGCCGGCGACGGGGCCGCGTCGTCGTCCAGCGTGACGGTGCCCTCGGTCTGCGTGCCGGACGGCACCGGGAGGAGCGGTTCCGACCCCGCGGCCCCGGCGACCTCGGCTGCGATCGCTGCCAGGACGGCGGAGACCTCGGCGCCGTCGCTGCCGGTCAGGACGGCGAGCGTCCCGGCAGGGAAGGTCCCGTCCAGCAGGAAGACCTCGCGGTCCCCGGTGCGGACGACGAAGCGGTCGAAGTGCAGGGCGCTCATCGGGCAGCCCCGCCCTGGCCCAGGAGATCGAGCCCCTCCGGGACGTCCCGTACCGCGTCGTCCGCGTGCCGGATGCGCAGCCCGCCCACGCCGTCCGGTTCGACCGTGACCAGGGAGCCGGTCGGCCAGTCCCCGCGCAGGTGCTGCGGGATCGGCACGGACCCGTCCGCGGCGACCACGGCACGGCGCCCCGACCCGGAGTCCTCCTCGCCGACGCGTCCGTCGCGCAGGTGGATCATCCGCTCCATCCGGCGGGCGACCCGTTCGTCGTGGGTGACGAGCAGCACCGCGATCCCCTCGCGGGTGGTCTCGTTGACGAGCAGGTCGAGCAGGTCATCACGGGCCTGGCCGTCCAACCGGCTGGTGGGTTCGTCCGCGAGCAGCAGCCGTGGGCGGGGAGCGAGGGCGACCGCGAGCGCGGTGGTCTGGCGGTGCGAGACCGACAGGTCGGCGACGGGGCGGTCGTCGTCCGGCACACCACCGGCCCGCAGGACACGGTCGCCGAGGGCGGTGTCCCGTCCGGGGACCCCACGGATCGACCAGGCGACGTTCGCCCGCGCCGACTCGTGTCCGATGAGGTTGACGTCCGCCCCCTGCAGCATGAGCCCGAGCACGTCGCGGCGCAGCCGTTCCAGGTCGCGCCGGCCCGCCGTGCCGAGGTCCTGCTCGCCGATCGTCACCGTGCCGGCGCTCGGGCGCATCAGGCCGGCCGCGATCGACAGCAGGGTCGACTTGCCCGAGCCGGAGGGACCGAGCAGGGCCACACGCTGCCCGGGCGGGACGGTCAGGTCGACACCCCGGAGTGCCGCGACGTCGACCTCGGCCTCGCGGTACACGTGCACGAGCCCCGCGGCGCGGAAGGCCGGGGCGACCGGCGTCCCCGGCGGAGTCGGGGTGGTCGGGGTGGTCGGGTCGCTCACGAGTCGCCTCCGGTGGGCGGTGTCCTGGTCACGGCGCGGGCGATGACGACCGCAATGACGAGCGTGACGAGCACGGTCGCGGCCGTCACCACGAGCACGGCGACCGGCCCGACCGGGACGCCCATGGGCGGCACCGCCGCTGCGCGCAGCGGCAGCCGTGCCGCGGTCAGGAGGGTCGCGGCGGTCCCGGCGACGGCGCCGACCACGGCGGCGACCGCGGCAGGCAGGAACGTCTCGAGCAGGACTGCGCGCCGGAGTGCCCGCGGACCGAAGCCGGTCGTCCGGAGCACGGCGACGTCCTCCCGTCGGGCCCGCATGCCGATCGCACCGACCCCGGCGACGACGAGCAGCGTCAGGACGAGGGCGGCCCCGGCCAGCGGGAGACCGACGAGCGCACCGCGCACGCGGGGGTTGTGTTCCGCGGTGCGTTCGGCGTCCGCGAGCGTGCGGTGGCCGGTCACGGTGATCCCGTGTGATGCCAGGGCCGTCGTGACGCGGTGCTGGGCACCGGGCGCGACCCACACCTCGTGGTCGGCGCTCGTGCCGACGGGGTCGGACACGCGGCCGGCGGTGGACAGGTCCACCAGCGCGCCGTCGTCGAGGACCCGCGGCAGCGCCGGGGCCTTCCCGACGACCCGCAGGACGAGCGACTCGCCGTTCAGCCCGAGGCCGATCACCGCGCCGTCCACGCCCGCGAAGGGCTGCAGCGCGGTCGCGCGTCCGACGACTGCGGGGAGCGGTTCCGGGGCGTCCCGGGGCTGGATCGCCGGCGTGCCCTGACCGCTGGGGTCCACCCACGAGACCCGGAGGCCGGCGCGTCGCTCGCTCAGCGTGGCGCTCGGGCCGCCGCTCGGCAGGCTGTTCTCGCCGATGCGGTTCCGCCACCGTTCCGGGTCGAGCCAGGACCGTCCGACCGTGGTCCCGTCGACGGCGATGTCCGTGATCGTGGCGCCCAGCCCGTAGGGGGTGGCCTCGGACGAGTGGCTCTGCAGCCCCAGCCAGACGAGTCGGCAGCCGTCGTCGCACGGCACGGAACCGGCGGGGCTGGTCAGGGTCCCGGCGCGGACTCCGCCGAAGTCCACCCGGTGCCAGCCTCCGGCGGCCTGGACGACCGCGACCAGGTCGACGTCGTCCGGGGAGGCCGTGGTCACGTCCTGCGCCGCGGTGCCGTCCGGCGCGCCGACCTCCGCCAGCGTGACCGAGAGCTGGTCGCCGGTGACCCGGAGGGCCGTGCCGGTCGACGGCCGCAGGACCCGTTCCAGGGTCGCGACGTCACGCCCACCCCAGGCCGGGTCCCAGGCGCTGACCGCCGCCAGTCGGGTGGTGTCGAGGGCGATGAGCCGGCCCACGCCCGCTCCGTCCGTCGTGCGCTCGACGGCCATGGCCGACCGCCCGCCGGGGTCGGCGTCCCGCACTGCCTGCACGAACGACGTCCCCTCGTCGACCTGCACGTCGAGGACGCTCGCCGCGCCGAGGGTCGCCGCCGCCCGGTCGTCCGCCAGCCGGACGGCCAGCACGGCGGTCTGGCTGGACGACACCGCGAGGGCCACACCCAGGACGACCATGACGGCGGTGGTGAGCACCGAGGGCGTCCTGGCGATGCGGCGCAGCACGAGCAGCTCGGTGAGGGAGCGCGCCGGGCGGGCAGCACGTCGCCGGACCACGGCGACCCCGACCCGGAGCGCGACCACCCCCAGCAGGATCGCGACGAGCGTCGGGGCCAGCAGTGCGACGCCGGGCCCGGAGATCCGCGGTTGGGTCACGACGGCCGCGATCCCCACGACGGCCGCGATGACGGCGACGGCCTGCACGACGGCGCCGGTCCGGGACAGCGTCCGGGGTTCGGTGACCCGGCGGAGCAGGTCGACGAGGGGCAGCCGCGACGCCCGGGAGCTCGCGACCACGAGCGCGGTGAGCGACCCGACCAGTGACGCGCCCAGGGCGGCGAGCACGGGTGCCCGGAAGGGCTCGACCGCGGGCGCACCCCCACCGAGCAGCAGCGGTGTGCACAGGGCAGCCGCAGCGACGCCGACGACCGCTCCGACGGCTGCTCCCGCGACGGTCGCGATCACCGGTTCGAGCAGGACCGCGACGAGTCGTCGGCGTGCCGGGAGCCCGCGCAGCCGGGCGAGACCCCACTCGGCTGCCCGGGCCTGGCCGATCCGTCCGGCGACGACCCCCTGCGCGAACCACGCGAGCACGATCGCCTGCAGTGCCGCGACGGCGACGATCACGGTCGCTGCGTCGTTGCCGTCCGCGACCCGGTCGACCAGCACGTCGATCCGTTGCTGGACCGATACGGCGGACTCGGCACCGTCCGCGCTCAGGGTGGCGTCACGGACGTCGGCCACGTCCTGCACCACCGCGGGGACGTCGTCGAGCCGCAGCCCCGGCCGCAGGGTCCGGACCGACCAGACGTTCCCCTCGAGCAGCAGCGTGTCGAACCCGCCGAGGGACATCACCAGGTCCGGGTCGGCGTCACCGCCGCTGCCGAAGGCCTTGCCGACGCCGCCGGCGATCCGGCCCACCCGGGTGCCCGCGTCGTAGGTCCCGACCACGCGCACGGTGAGGGTCTTCTCCGGCACGGACATCACCGAGACGCGCAGCGCCGTGCCGGTGCTGAGCCCGGAGCCCGTCGCGGCGAGGACCTGGTCCGGTCCGGACGGGCAGGCGCCGCTGCGCAGCCCGAGCTCGCGGCAGTCGTTCGACAACCCGGCGAGCTGCACGGTGCTGGTCTGCGTCGGCGATGCACCCGGCACGGTGAAGGACACCGGGGCAGCGGACTCCGCCACGACGACCCCGGGCAGCCACCGTCGTGCGTTCGACGCCGAGGACGTGGTCGCGACGACCGCACCCTGCGCCTCGCTCAGCTGCTGGTAGGGGATCTCGGCCGACGCCGCGATCGACGTGCCCGTGACGCCGGCGCCGTCGAGGGCGTCGTCCAGCGTGGTCTGCTCGACGGCGCGCAGCAGCAGCGGGGCGAGGACCGAGACGACGGTCGCGACGAGGGCCAGGAGTGCGAGGACGACGGCGGCGGACGGTCGGCGACGGACACTGCGCGACCAGAACACCGGCACCCCCTCGTGCGGTCGGCGTCAGCGCCGACCTCGGCAGTCTGGCACAGGCGTCGCGACGTGCCGGCCAGCGGCGACCGGGGCGCGCGGAGCGGACGAACCGGGCTCACCCGTCCCAGCGGACGAGCAGCCACCGTGCCGCTGCCAGGGCCTCCGACCGCTGGAACGCACGGAGGGTCGGCATGTTCGGCGGAGCGGGCCGCGACGCCTTCTCGAAGAACGTGCCCGCGAGCCCGGCGAGCACCGCGTCGATCGACTCCGGTGTCAGGTCCGCGAACACCGGGTGCGTCGCCAGGTGGTGGTCCACGTCGACGTCCTCGCCGCGCACCACCGCGTCGAGCAGGTACGTCAGCGCGTCCAGCCAGTGGGCGCCGACGCCGGCCCAGGGCCAGTCGACCACCCAGACCACGCCCTCGCGGTCGACGAGCAGGTTGTCGGCACGGCAGTCGAGGTGCACGAGGTGGTCCCCGTCGACCGCTGCCGCAGCGTTCCGAGCGGCGGCGGCGAACCGCGGTGCGACGTCGGCGACGTCGGCCGGGACCACTGCCGGCAGCCCGTCGGTGGTCATCCGGTCCCACGCGGCGAACTCCTCCGCCAGCTCGGACGACACCCGCGGGAGGTCGGCGAGCGCGCCGGTGGCCACCGGCAGGGTGTCCAGCGCATCGAGCACGGCCGCGACGTCGCTGCCGTCGCGCGCGACGCCGGGGTGGCGCCCGTCGACGTCGTCGAGGACCAGCGCGATCCAGTCGTCACCGTCCACGACGGCGGTGAGCGACGCCCTGAGCCGGGGTGCCTGCACACCGGACGGCAGCGCGGAGACGACCCGGGCCTCCCGTTCGTGGAGTCCGAACCCGTCCGGGTTCCGCGGCCGCGACAGCGTCTTGACGAACGCCCGGGTGCCGTCCGCGGTCGTGACCCGGTCGGCGCCGCCGGGGGAGTACCCGCCCGCCTGTGACACGGCATCGACGACCGGGCCCCCGAGCACCTGCTCGACACGGCTCCGCAGGTCGGTCGGGACGTCGGCCCACGTGGTTCTCCCCATGCCGTCCGACCGTACCGGAGGGGGACCCTGAGGGGGCGTTCATCGTTGTGCGCTCATGGCAACATTGCGTTGCCCGCAACACTGCTCGTGATGTAAAGTTGCAGAGTCTGCAACGAGGCGGACCGCATTCCACACGAACCGCTCCGAAGGACCTCCCATGTCAACTGCCACCGCACCAGTCCAGGTGTCGAGCGGGCGATCGTCGGCACCGGCCAGCACGCCGGGCAAGCCGATCATGTCGCACCGCCAGATCCTCCTCGTCATCTACGGCCTGATGGCGGGGATGTTCCTGTCCTCGCTCGACCAGACGATCGTCGGCACGGCGATCCGCACGATCGGCGACGACCTGCACGGGCTCGACCAGCAGGCCTGGGTCACGACCGCCTACCTCATCGCCAGCACCATCACGACCCCGATCTACGGCAAGCTCTCCGACGTCTTCGGCCGCCGCCCGCTCTACATCTTCGGCATCGCGGTCTTCATCCTCGGCTCGCTGCTGTCCACGCTGTCGACCTCGATGGTCATGCTCGCGGCCTTCCGCGCCTTCCAGGGCATCGGGGCCGGCGCACTGATGTCGCTGCCCCTCGCGATCATGGGCGACATCCTCGCCCCGCGTGAGCGTGCCAAGTACCAGGGGTACTTCCTGGCCGTGTTCGGCATCTCGAGCGTCATCGGCCCGCTCATCGGCGGTCTGTTCGCCGGTGCCGACCAGATCCTCTGGATCACCGGCTGGCGCTGGGTCTTCCTGGTGAACGTCCCGATCGGCGTGGGCGCGCTGCTCATGGTCATCGCGTTCCTGCACCTGCCGAAGTTCGGCGACGCCAAGGCGAAGCCGCGCATCGACTGGTGGGGTGCCACCGCGGTCATCGCCACGCTCGTCCCGCTGCTGCTGGTCGCGGAACAGGGCCGCACGTGGGGCTGGGGCTCGGCGGCCGCGATCGCCTGCTACGTGATCGGCGCCGTCGGGCTCGTCACCTTCCTGGTCGTCGAGACGCTCATGAAGGACGACGCGATCATCCCGCTCAAGCTCTTCCGCTCGGGCGTCTTCTCGATGGCCACGATCCTCGGCTTCCTGGTCGGGTTCGCGATGTTCGGCGCGATGCTGACCATCCCGCTCTACCTGCAGATCGTCACCGGGCTGACCCCGACCGAGTCCGGCTTCGCCACGCTGCCGATGATCGGTGGCCTGATGATCGCCTCGATCGCGTCCGGGCAGATCGTGGCCCGCACGGGGCGGTACCGGATCTTCCCGGTCATCGGCACCGCGTTCACCGCGATCGGGTACGTCTTCCTGACGTTCATGACGATCGACAAGCCGCTGTGGTTCCTGATGATCGGCATGTTCTTCATCGGGCTCGGCCTCGGCCAGCTCATGCAGAGCATCACGCTCGCCTCGCAGAACTCCGTCCAGCCGCGCGACATGGGTGTGGCCACGTCGTCGGCGACGTTCTTCCGCCAGATCGGTGGCACGCTCGGCACCGCGGTCCTGCTCTCGATCCTGTTCTCGGTGATGCCGGCGAACATCGTCAGCGCCACGGCGGACAAGGGCAACCTGACCGACGGACTCGACGCCGCCCTCAACCCGACCGTCGCCTCGGCGAAGGCGAACCAGGGCGTCATGGACCAGATCTGGGACCCGATCGTCACGCCGGTCAAGCAGAACGTGGCGTCGGGCCTGCAGTCCGGCACCACCGCGGCGAAGCAGGCGGCCGACCAGGCCGTCACGCAGCAGGTCACCGCGGCCGTCCAGGCACAGGTCGCTGCGGGCACCGTGCCCGCGGCCGCCGCGCAGACGGTCATCGACCAGCAGGTCGCGGCCGCCACGCCGGCAGCCGAGTCCCAGGCGCTCGAGTCCGCCGCGACCAAGGCGCACGCCACGGTGCAGGACGGCGCGCTCGTCGTCGACTGGTCGAACGCCTCCGACCGCCGGTACTGGGTCGACCAGGTCGTGCCGTCGCTCGTCAAGCAGCTCGACAAGGGCACGGGGCCGTCCTCCGGTTCCAGTGCCGACACCAGCGACACGTCGTTCCTCAACGGCGCGGCACCGGCGCTGACCAGGCCGTTCATGACCGGGTTCAACACCTCGGCCGTGACCGTGTACTGGGTCGGCCTCGGCGTGATCCTGCTGGCCTTCGTCCTCAGCTGGTTCTTCAAGGCGCCGCCGCTCCGCAAGAGCTCGGCCCTGCAGGAGCAGGCCGACGCCGACGGCACGGCGGACGACCTCGAGGTCCAGGCGGCCCAGGCCGCCACCACGATGGGCTCGCTCACGGCGCCGTCCACCGGTTCGGTCCCCGTCCAGCGGACCGGCTCGGCGAAGTAGGCACCCGGGGCCTCCCGCACCACGCGGGAGGCCCCGACCTGCACCAGGAGCACCTCGTGAGCACCAGCACCAGCACCAGCACCGACAGCGAGTCCTGCGGGCTGCGGGAGCGCAAGAAGCAGCGCACCCGCCAGGCCATCCATGAGTCGGCCATGCGGCTGGTCACCGAGCGCGGACTCGCCGGCGTCACGGTCGAGGAGATCTGTGACGACGCGGGGGTCTCGCCGCGCACGTTCTTCAACTACTTCCCGACCAAAGGCAACGCCGCGCTCGGGCTGGCCGCCGCGGCCGTGTCCGACCAGGCCCGCGCGGCCTTCACCGATGCCGAGGGCCCGCTGGTCGCAGACCTGTGCGCCCTGGTCGCCCGCACCCTCGAACTGCCCACCGACCGCGGCAGCATGAAGGCGCTCGTGCAGGCCAGGCCGGAGATGGTCCCCACCATGCTGCAGTGGATGGCGGACGCCCGGGTCGCGGTGCACCGGGTGGCGTGCGAGCGCACCGACGCCGCCACCGCCAGCACGGCGGTCACGCTGGTCATGGCTGCGGTCATCGAGACCGCGCACCGAGCGGACGCTGACGCAGCCGACGCCCCCGACGCCTCCGACGCGTTCACGTCGCGGGTGCGCGCGGTCGTGCGCGAGATGGGCGTGCTCGCCGCGTCCTGAGCTGGGCCGCGGCTGAGCGGCAGCGCGGCAGTGCGGCGGCGCGGCTGTGCAGCTGCGCCGAGTCTCGGCTCTGCGGACAGATTGCGCCGTCCGGACGCCGCAGGATGTCCGCCTGGCCGAGACTCGGCGGCGCCACCCCGCGTGGGCGGCACTGGGATCGGCACCGGCACCGGCACCGGCACCGGCACCGGCACCGGCACCGGCACCGGCACCGCCGCCGGACGGGAGGCGCGGCACCGGTCCGGCACCGAGCCTCCCGTCCGGCGGCCACGCGCGTTCCGACCTGCCGCCTCGCGCTCGGTGGGTCGATTCGCGCATGGTAGGTCGGAACTTCCGCCTGAGCATGCGCGAATCGACTCACCACGCGCGGAACGACCGGGCACGCGCGGAACGACCTGCCACGAGACGACACGTGCCAGTCATCGGACCGATTGCATCCGGAATCCGCGCTTTCGTCGTCAAAGAAGTGCTTGACGCCACAGACATCCGATGTTTTGATGTCCTCGTTCGGTCGACGACGACCGGACGGGCAGGAGCAACGATGAGCCGCATCACCGGTCTGCGGGTCCGCGACATCCGGTTCCCCACCTCGCGGGAACACGACGGATCGGACGCGATGAACCCCGACCCCGACTACTCGGCCGCCTACGTCGAACTCACCACCGACGCCCTCGACGGCCACTCCGGATCCGCGTTCGTCTTCACGATCGGCCGCGGCAACGAGGTGCAGGAGGCAGCGATCGCCGCACTCCGCGGGCACGTCGTCGGCCGGGACGCCGAGGCGCTCCTGGCGGACATGGGCGGCACCTGGCGCAGCATGGTCCACGACTCGCAGCTGCGGTGGCTCGGCCCGGAGAAGGGCGTGATGCACATGGCGATCGGCGCCGTCGTGAACGCGCTCTGGGACCTGCGTGCCAAGCGTGCCGGGCAGCCGCTGTGGGCGCTGCTGGCGGACATGAGCCCGCAGGAACTCGTCGACCTGGTCGACTTCCGCTACCTCACCGACGCGATCACCCCGGACGAGGCCCTCGCCTTGCTGGAGCAGGCAGAGCCCCACCGTGCCGAGCGCCGGCGCACGCTCGAGCAGTCGGGCTACCCCGCCTACACGACCACGCCCGGGTGGCTCGGCTACGACGACGACAAGCTCGCCCGCCTGTGCCGCGAGGCGGTCGACGAGGGCTTCACCCAGATCAAGCTCAAGGTCGGCGGCGACGTCGACGAGGACGTCCGACGTCTGGGGATCGCGCGTCGGGTCGTCGGTCCGGACGTCAAGATCGCGATCGACGCGAACCAGCGGTGGGACGTCGACGCCGCCGTGGCCTGGGTCGACCGGCTGCGGGAGTTCGACATCGCGTGGGTCGAGGAGCCGACGAGTCCCGACGACGTCCTCGGGCACGCCGAGATCGCCCGCCGGATCGCCCCGATCCCGGTCGCGACGGGCGAGCACATGGCGAACCGGGTGATCGCGAAGCAGCTCATCCAGGCCGACGCCATGCGCGTGCTGCAGATCGACGCGACCCGGGTGGCCGGCGTGAACGAGAACATCGCGATCCTGCTGCTGGCCGCCAAGCACGGTGTCCGCGTCTGCCCGCACGCCGGCGGGGTCGGGCTGTGCGAGGCCGTGCAGCACCTGTCGATGTTCGACGCGGTGGCACTGACCGGGCAGCTCGAGGGCCGCTACATCGAGTTCGTCGACCACCTGCACGAGCACTTCGTGACCCCGGTCGACGTGCACGGGGGCCGCTACTGGGTCCCGACCGCACCCGGGGGCGGCACCGAGATGCTCGCCGACTCCCTCGACACGTACACCTACCCCGACGGTCCGGTCTGGGCGTCGACGTCCGCCGATGACCCGGTCCGCGACGCGGTCCGCGTCGCCTGACCACCTCCCGAACACGACTCACATCCAGCACCACGACGAAGTGGAGACACCGATGCAACGACGACTCATCGCGGGGCTCGCGGCAGCAGCTGCCGTGACCCTCGTGCTGACGGGCTGTTCCTCCGGCAGCAGCGCCAGCGGCAGCCAGTCCAAGGACGCCATGACCTGGTCCATGTGGATCGCCGGGAAGGAGGACAAGGCCGCCTGGCAGAAGGTCGCCGACAGCGTGAAGAGCGAGGACGGCATCACCCTGACGATCCAGGGCGCCCCCTTCGAGAACTACTTCACGAAGCTCAGCACGCAGTTGAGCGCCGGCAGTGCCCAGTGCGTCGTGAGCATGCAGTCGCTGCGCACGGCGAACTACACCGAGTCGCTGCTGCCGCTCGACGACCTGGCGAAGAAGGACGGCACGGACCTGTCCGCGTTCGACAGCACGGCGCTCGACGGCATGAAGGTCGACGGCAAGCTCTACGGCCTGCCCTACGACACCGGCCCCATCATGATGTTCTACAACAAGGACCTGTTCCAGAAGGCCGGTGTGGACGAGCCGAAGCCGGGATGGACGACCGACCAGTTCGAGGCCGCTGGCGCCGCACTCAAGGCGAAGGGCATCACCGAGTTCGGCTCGACCGTCGGTGACCTGAACCTCGAGTCGATGGTCTACGGCTACAACGGCGGCCGGGTCATCACGAAGTCGGGCGGGATCGACGCGACGGACGCGAAGTTCGCGGATGGTCTGGACTGGCTCGGCAGCCTGGTCAAGAAGGGCTACGCCACCCAGGCCTCGTCGGATGCCTCGACCCCCAGCAACGACTTCGCCGCCGGCAAGGTCGCGATGTACACCGACGGCCCGTGGTCGCTGATCAGCCAGAAGGCCAAGGTGAAGTTCGACCTCGGCGTCACGACGCTGCCCTCCGGCACGTCCGGTCCGTCGACCTTCGCCGCCGGTTCCGGCTTCGGCATCTCGAAGCAGTGCAAGTACCCGGAGCAGGCGTTCAAGGCCGTCCAGACGATGACGAGCGAGAAGGTCCTGACGTCGCTCGCCGAACAGGGCCGTGCGTTCCCCGGTCGTACCGCGGCCCAGAGCGCGTGGTACTCGAGCGCCGGCATCCCGGGTGCCGAGGACGCGCTCAAGGCCGCCCTCGCGAAGTCGTCGCCGCTGCTCGGCAACAAGCAGAGCGACCAGCTGTCCCAGCTGTTCACGCAGTACGCGCTGCAGGCGGTGAACGGACAGTCCTCCGGCAAGGAGACCATGTCCTCGATCGCTGGCCAGCTCGGCAGCCAGTGACCCGCTGACGGACTGGAGGATCTGCGCACGTCGTACGCCGATCCTCCAGTCCGTCCCACCCCACCACCGCAGACCGCGCGAACGACGAGGAGGTCGTCGCATGACCACCATCCAGGACCCACCGGCGCCGGCCGTCCCCGCCGTCGCCACCGCGGTGGCCGGCTCGGCCGCGCCGGGCAGGACCGGGGACGACGACGCCTCGGGCGGCCGCCGCTCGTGGTGGGGTGCCGCCTTCGCCGCTCCGCACTCGATCGGCCTCGTCGTCTTCACGGCGTTCCCGATCATCGCCTCGCTCGTCGTGAGCTTCATGAACTGGCCGACGCTCGGTGCGCGGTCGTTCGCCGGCATCGAGAACTACGTCCGGCTGTTCAGCGATCCGGTGTTCCGCACGGTCACGCTCAACACCGCGCTGTTCGTGGTGCTGTACGTGCCGCTGAACCTCGTGGTGTCGCTCGGGCTGGCCGCCTGGCTGACGCCGCGGATCGCCGGGCGCCACGTGTTCCGCGTGCTGTTCTTCATCCCGACCATCACGCCGATCGTCGCGAACGTCGTGGTCTGGCGGATGCTGTACCAGCCCGGCGGCGCGATCGACGCGTCCCTGCAGTCGACCGTGGGCGTGCACGCGCCGAACTTCCTGGCCGACGAGCACTGGGCGATGCTCGCCATCGTGGCGATGAGCGTCTGGCAGGGGTTCGGCTACAACATGCTGATCTTCTCGGCCGCGCTCGACGGGGTGCCGGAGAACCAGATCGAGGCCGCGCAGCTCGACGGGGCCAACGCCTGGCAGACCTTCTGGGCGATCAAGTTCCCGCTCATCTCCCCGTCGGTGTTCTTCGCGACGATGATGACGCTGATCACCTCGTTCCAGGTGTTCGTGCAGCCCTTCGTCCTGACCAAGGGCGGACCGGGCACGGCGACCGAGACCCTGGTGCAGTACATCTACAACACCGGCTTCCAGAACCAGCAGCTCGGACTCGCGTCCGCCGGCGCCTGGGTGCTGTTCGTCATCATCCTCGGGATCACGGCCGTCCAG
Source organism: Curtobacterium sp. Leaf183 (assembly GCF_001424385.1). Classification (GTDB taxonomy): domain Bacteria; phylum Actinomycetota; class Actinomycetes; order Actinomycetales; family Microbacteriaceae; genus Curtobacterium. Next base: position 115,059 of record NZ_LMPO01000006.1, read on the forward strand.
TTCCTCGGGCAGAAGCGGTGGGTGCACTATGAGTGAAGCGGTCCGCGGCCGTCTCGGCGCCACCACGTCGAACCGGACGGTCAACCCCCGCTCCGTCGCACGGACCCGCTCCGCTCCGCGACCCGGGCGCGTCCGGCACGCGATCGGCTACGCGCTGCTCTGCCTCGTCGCGCTGCTGTTCGTCGCACCCCTGATCTACATGGTCGCGACGAGCCTGAAGCCCGCCGACCAGGTCTTCACGACGCCGCCGACGCTCTGGGGACGCTCGTTCGAGTGGGACAACTACGTGCAGGCGTTCACCTACCTGCCGTTCGCACGCTTCATCCTGAACGGGGTGTTCGTCGCCGCTGCCGGCACCGCGATCAACGTGGCCGTGGCCGTGCTCTCCGGGTACGCGTTCTCGCGGCTCCGGTGGCGCGGACGCAACACGGTGTTCCTGCTGTTCCTGGTCACGCTGATGATCCCGCAGGACGTCCTGGTCATCCCGATGTACGTGATGATGCAGGGCTTCGGGTGGGTGGACACGTTCCAGGCGCTCATCATCCCGTGGGCGTTCACCGCGCTCGGCGCGTTCCTCATCCGGCAGTTCTTCCTGACCGTGCCGCAGGAGCTCGACGACGCCGCCCGGGTGGACGGCGCCGGACCGGTCCGCACCTTCTTCTCGGTGATGCTCCCGCTCGCACGGCCGACCACCGCGGTCCTGGCCGTGTTCTCGTTCATCTCCTACTGGAACTCGTTCCTGTGGCCCCTGGTCGTCGTCAACGACGTCGAGGCCCACGGCACGATCCCGCTCGGTCTGCAGCAGTTCTTCGGACAGCAGGGCAGCGAGTGGAACCTCGTCATGGCCGCGTCGGTGATCTCGATGCTGCCCACCGTGATCCTGCTGATCCTGCTGCAGAAGCACCTCGTCAAGGGCATCGTCACCTCCGGCCTCGGTGGCCGGTAGCCGCCCGAACCCCGAAAGGACCCTCCGTGACCATCACCGCCCCCGCCGCGCCGCAGACCGCGACCGACGCCACCGGCCTGCCCGCCTGGTTCACCCACGACCGCTTCGGCATGTTCATCCACTGGGGCCTGTACGCCCTGCCGGCCCGGCACGAGTGGATCAAGAACCTTGAGTACATCACCGAGGACGCCTACCAGCGGTACTTCGACCACTTCGACCCGGACCTGTTCGACGCGGCCGACTGGGCACGGCGCGCGCGGCTCGCGGGCATGAGGTACGTCGTGCTCACCACGAAGCACCACGAGGGCTTCTGCCTGTGGGACTCCGCGCTCACCGACTACAAGTCCACGAACACCCCCTTCGGCCGCGACATCGTGCGTGAGTTCGTCGACGCCGTCCGCGCCGAGGGGCTGAAGGTCGGCTTCTACCACTCGCTCATCGACTGGCACCACCCGGACTTCACGATCGACGGGCACCACCCGCGGCGGGAGGACGGCGAGGCCGAGATCGCCCGGCTCAACGAGGGCCGCGACATGGCCCGCTACCGCGAGTACCTGCACGGCCAGGTGTCGGAGCTGCTGACGGACTACGGGCAGATCGACTACCTGTTCTACGACTTCTCGTACCGCGAGGACGACCACCACGACGTCTGGGGCGGCAAGGGCCGCGAGGACTGGGGGAGCGAGGAACTGCTCGCGCTGACCCGTCGGCTGCAGCCCGGCATCATCGTGAACGACCGACTCGACATCCCCGGTGACATCGTGACGCCGGAGCAGTACCAGCCGGACAAGCCGATGGAGGTCGACGGTGTCCAGGTGCCGTGGGAGGCGTGCCAGACGCTGAACGGCTCGTGGGGCTACGACCGCGACAACCAGAACGTCAAGAGCGTCGACCTGCTGGTCCGCATGCTCGTCGACGGGGTGTCGAACAACGGGAACATGCTGCTCAACGTCGGCCCGACCGGGCGCGGCGAGTTCGACGGGGTGTCCCGCGCGACGCTCGACGGGTTCGCCGACTGGATGCACCAGCACGACCGCTCGGTGTACGGCGCCGGGCCGAGCGAGTTCCAGGCACCGCGGAACGCGGTGTACACGCAGCGGGGCAACCGGCTGTACCTGCACCTGTTCGCCTGGCCGTTCGAGCACGTCCACCTGGCCGGGCTGGCCGGCAGGGTCGAGTACGCGCAGCTGCTGAACGACGCGTCCGAGGTCTTCTTCCGCTCGATCGACCCGTCGGTCCGGGCGCTGACCACCGGCCTCGGTGGGCAGCCGGCCGGGACGCTCACGCTGACGCTGCCCATCCAGCGTCCGGACGTAGCGCTGCCCGTCGTCGAGCTGTTCCTTCGCGACTGATGCAGCGCATCCTCTCGCGCACCCGGCTCCGTGCGGGTCGCGAAGACGACTACGAGCGAGCGCACGCGTCCATCCCGCCGGCGCTCGTGGAACGCCTGCGGGCAGCCGGTGTCGCGAACTGGAGCATCTGGCGGGACGGTCAGGACCTGATCCACCTGATCGAGGTGTCGGACTACCGTGCCATGCGGCGGTCGCTGGCCGACGACCCGGTGAACGCCGACTGGCAGGCCGTGATCAACCCGCTGCTCGAGGCCGACGACGACTACTCCGGGAACGACGACGGCGTGCCGCTGGTGTGGACGCTCGAAGGGCAGGCATGAGCGACGTGGAGTTCGACCGCGGACCGTTCTGGTTCGGTGGCGCCGGCATCGGGAACCTGCTGCGCGCGGTCACGGACGACGACGCCCGCGCCACGGTCGACGCGGCGTGGGACGTCGGGGTCCGCGGGTTCGACACGGCTCCGCACTACGGACTCGGGCTGAGCGAGCGGCGGCTCGGCGCGGCCCTCGCCGACCGTCCTCGCGGGGCCTACGCCGTCTCGACCAAGGTCGGTCGGCTGCTCGTGCCCGGCCCCGGTGACGGCACGGACGACGACGGCTTCGCGGTGCCGAACGACGTCGTCCGGCAGTGGGACCCCACGCCCGACGGCGTGCGTCGCTCGCTCGACGAGTCACTCGGGCGGCTCGGGCTCGACCACGTCGACGTGGCGTACCTGCACGACCCCGACGTGTACGACCTGCACGCCGGGCTCACCCAGGCGCTGCCGGCGCTCGCCGCGATGCGGGACGAGGGCGTCGTGCGAGCGGTCGGTGTCGGGTCGAACTCGGTCGCGGCGCTGTCCGACGCCGTCGACACCGGGCTGTGCGACGTCGTGATGCTCGCCGGGCGGTACACGCTGCTCGAACAGCCCGCGGCCGCGCTCGTCGCGACGTGTGCCGAGCGGGGGGTCGACGTGGTCGCGGTCGGGGTGTACAACTCCGGACTGCTCAGCCGTCCCCTGCCGGAGCCGGGGACCACGTACGACTACGCCCCGGCACCGGCCGAGCTCGTCGAGCGGGCACGGACGATCGCCGCCGTGTGCGACCGGCACGGCGTGACGCTGCCCGAGGCCGCGCTGGCCTTCCCCCGCCGGGCCGCGGCGGTCCGCACGATCGCGATCGGCGTGCAGTCGGCGGACCAGGTCCGCGAGAACGCCGCCCGTGCCGCCGCGACGATCCCCGAGGCGCTGTGGGAGGACCTGCGCGCCGAGGGGCTGCTGGCGAGCTGAGCAGTCGCGCGGGGGAGCGTCGCACCCCACAACGAACAACGCGCCCCGTCAAGACGGGGCGCGTTGTTCGTGTGCGGGCGCGATCCGCGCCGAGGGCAGTCCCTAGTTGCGTGCCCCACGACCCGCGAAGCGGGTGTAGAGGAAGAGCACGATGACGGCGCCGATGACGGAACCGATGATGCCGGCCGGCTGGAAGAAGCCGTCCATCGGGTCGTGCTGGAAGATCAGGAACCCGAGGAACCCGCCGACGAACGACCCGACGATGCCGAGCACGATGGTCATGAGGATCGAGATGCTCTGCTTGCCGGGGATGATCAGACGCGCGAGGGCGCCGGCGATCAGTCCGATGATGATCAAGCTGATGATGAGACCGAGCACGGTGTCCTCCTGGTGGTGCGGTGATGGTGGTGCGTACGAAACGGCACTGGCAGATCGCCGGTGCCGGTCAGGATCCGATTGAACACGCTCATCGCCGGGTGCGCCCACATCCGCGCGGAGTGGACCGATGCAACGCCGCCGCGCGGGTCAGTCGAGCGACCGCCGCAGCCACCGCTCGACGCCCTCGACGTGGGCCACGACGAGGGCCTGCACGAGCTGCGGGTCGCGGCGTCGGATCGCGTCCACGATGGCCGCGTGCTCGTCGAGCGTGCGCTGGACGGACCCGTTCTGGGTGAGGCCGCGCCACACCCGCACGCGCACGGTCTTGCTCGACAGGGCGTCGAGCAGCCCGGACAGGTACTGGTTGCCGCCGATGCCCGCGATCGTGGCGTGGAACTGCAGGTCGTGGGCGACGAGGTCCTCGACCCCGGTGGTGTCGTCGACCGTCGCCATCAGCGTGGCGAGTTCGTCGATCTGCTGCTCCGACGCCCGGGCCGTGGCCAGCACGGCGGACGCGGGCTCGAGGATGCGCCGGACCTCGAGCAGGTCGACGAGCGATCGGTCGTGGTGCATGTCCACGACGAAGGACACCGCTTCGAGCAGTACCGAGGGCTCGAGCGACGTCACGTAGGTGCCGTCACCACGACGGACGTCGAGCACGCGCACGAGCTCGAGGGCCTTCACCGCTTCGCGCAGGCTGTTCCGCGACAACCCGAGGGACTCGCTGAGTTCCTTCTCCGGGGGCAGCCGTTGCCCGGGCGTCAGCTCACCCGTGACGATCATCTGCTGGATGCGCGCGATCGCGTCGTCGGTCAGCGAAGCCATGGCAGTCCCTCCACCCGGCCACGCTCGGTCGGGACGGATCGACGATACCCGCACCGGGCCTCCCGGACGGGGAGCTCGACCATCAGGCGGGCCGGAGCCGCAGGGCCTGCATCCCGCCGTCGACCGCCAGGTCGACACCCGTCGTCGAGGCCGCCATGGGGCTCGTCAGGTAGGCGACCGCCTCGGCGACCTCCTCCGGGGCGACGAGCCGTCCGTGCGGCTGCCGCGCCTCGAGCGCTGCGCGCTCGGCCGCCGGGTCGTCGGCACTGTCGAGCAGCCGGCCCACCCATGGGGTGTCTGCCGTGCCGGGGTTGACCGCGTTGACGCGGATGCCCTCGCGGAGGTGGTCCGCCGCCATGGCGCGGGTGAGCGCCGCGATCGCGCCCTTGGTCGCGGAGTAGAGCGCGCGCTGCGGCAGGCCGGCGGTCGCGGCGATCGAGCAGGTGTTCACGATGGAGGACCGGCCCGACTCCCGCAGGAACGGCAGGCAGGCCCGGGTCAGCCGGACGGCACCGAGCACGTTGACCTCGTACACGCGGCGCCACTCGTCGTCGGGGTTGTCCTCGACGGTGCCCTGCGCGCCGATGCCCGCGTTGTTGACGAGCACGTCGACGCCACCGAGGGCGTCCGCCGCCGCGGCGACGGCCGCGCGCACGGACGTGTCGTCGCTGACGTCACAGGTGAACGACGGGAAGTCGGCCGAGGGCTGCAGGTCGAGGACGGCCACGCTCGCCCCGCGGTCCCGGAGTGCCACCGCGATCGCGGCGCCGATGCCCGAGGCGCCACCGGTGACGACGGCGCGGAGCCCGTCGTGCGAGCCAGCCATCAGGCCGCACCCATCGTCTGGCGCTGGGTGCCGAGGCCGTCCGCGGTGAGCTCGACGACGTCGCCGGGCTGCAGGTACGGGGCGCCGCTGCCGAGGGCGACACCGGCGGGGGTGCCGGTGCTGATGACGTCACCCGGGTACAGGACCATGAACTGCGACAGGTAGTGCACGATCTCGGCCGGTCGGAAGATCATGTCCGCGGTCGAGCCGTCCTGACGGACCTCGCCGTTCACGGTCAGTCGCAGCGCCAGGTCGGCCGGGTCGATGGCGTCGGCAGTGACCAGCCACGGGCCCAGCGGGTTGAACGTCTCGCAGGACTTGCCCTTGTCCCACTGCCCGCCGCGCTCGATCTGGAACTCGCGCTCGGACACGTCGTTCGCGATCGTGTAGCCGGCGATGTGCGTGGCGGCCTCGTCCTCGGACTCGCAGTAGCGCGCGGTGGTGCCGATCACGACGGCGAGCTCGATCTCCCAGTCGGTCTTGGCGCTCTTGCGGGGCACCAGCACCTCGTCGTCCGGGCCGATGACCGTCATCGGGTCCTTCATGAACACGATCGGCTCGGTCGGGATCTGAGCGCCGGTCTCGGCGGCGTGGTCGCGGTAGTTCAGGCCGATGCAGACGACCTTGCCGGGCCGGGCGACCGGGGCGCCGCGGCGCAGGGTGTCGGCGTCGGGCAGGACCCCGAGCTCGCCCGCGGCGATCGCGTCCCGCACGCGTGCGACGGGGTCGGCGGCCAGGAACGCACCGGTGATGTCGGCCGTGACCGGACGGAGGTCGTACGCCTGCCCGTCGGTGTCGTGGGCCACGGGGATCTCGTCGCCCGCCGGGCCGAGTCGTGCGAACCGCATCGTTCCTCGCTCTCCGCGCCGCGTCGATGCGGCGCATGCGACCGTCCAGCCGCTGCGCGGTCGCTGTGACCGCGCAGACATCCTATGTCTGCGGTGGGGCCGCGGCAAGGTAGACCCGCTCGGCGGTACGCCGGAACACGGCGTCGCGCTCGTCGTCCGACAGGTCGGCGAGTGCGTCCGAAGCGGTCCGGAGCACCTCGGCGTAGTCGCCCTGCAGCGTGGAGACCGGCCAGTCCGAGCCGAACAGGGACCGGTCCGGGCCGAACGCCTCGACGACCTGTCGGGCGTACCGGGCGACAGGTCGCTCGCGCCAGTCGGTGCCCGCCTCGGTGACCAGGCCGGAGACCTTGCACAGGACGTTGGGTCGCGCGGCCAGGTCGTCCATCCGGGCGCGCCAGGCGATCGCGACGTCAGTGTCGTCGTGGGCGATGTCGGGCTTGCCGGCGTGGTCGAGGACGAAGACGCCGTCCGGGACCGCGTCGACGAGCGTCACCGCCGCCGCGTGTTCCCGATCGCGGACCAGCAGGTCGAACGGCATCCCTGCCGCGGCGAGCACCCGCACGCCGGCCACGACGTCGTCGCGCGCGAGCCAGTCGCGGTCGGGCTCGTCGTGCGCCAGGTGCCGGATGCCGACCAGCCGCGGGCCGCCCTCGCGCTCGAGGTCGACCAGCGCCGCGAGCCGGTCGACGACGTCGGGCGCGGTCAGGTCGACCCAGCCGACGACCCCGCCGACGGGGACGGGCTGCGTCAGGAGCCAGGCGGTCTCGTCCGGGTCGTGCACGGCCTGGACGGCGATCGTGGCCGTGACGTCGGTGCCGGCGACCGCTGCACGCAGGTCGTCGGCGTCGAACCGGCGCCGGATGGGGGCGACGGAGTCGTCCATCCACGGGTAGGCACGCTCGGACGGGTCCCAGAGGTGGTGGTGCGCGTCGACGATCACGTCGCCATCATGCCCGACTCGTCGGATGTCTGTCCGCCCGCGGGCCGGTCAGGTGCGGAGCTCGGGGCCGGACGCGCGTCGGGGTCAGACGACGCCGGACGCCTCGAGCTCGGCACGCAGTTCGGCGTCCGACGGCTCGACGAAGTGCGTGCCGTTCGGCAGCACCACGACGGGGATGTTCTTCCGTCCGCTGATCGCCTCGGCGCGGGCGGCCGCCGACAGGTCCTGCTCGACGTCGACGTACGTGTAGTCGACCCCGAGCGAGTCGAGCAGCGCCTTCGAGCGCCGGCAGTCGCGGCACCAGTCCGCGCCGAACATGGTCACCTGGTCGAACGTCTCGTCGGTCATGCAGAGAGAGTACGTCCGAGCCGTCCGGACCATTCCCGCACGGCTCGGAACGGGTCCGGCGCCACCGGGGCATCCTGGGCGGATGAGCATGCCCGCCGACCTCCCCGTGGACCACCCGCACCACCGTCACGGCTGGTGGTGGAAGACCCTGGTCGTCGGGTTCGTGCTGTGGGTCGTGACGATCGTCGTGACCGTGTACACGAGCAACACCAACCTGGTGCCGACGATCATCCTGCTCGGCAGCTTCCTCGTGCCGTTCACCGTGGTGCTGTTCGTCATCGAGCGGGTCACGGGCACGGTCAGCACGATGCAGCTCGTCACGGCGTTCTTCGTCGGCGGGATCCTCGGCGTGCTCGGCGCCTCCCTGCTCGAGTCGGACCTGCGTCAGGGTGCGCTGATCTACCTCGTGGTCGGCCTGGCCGAGGAGTTCGTCAAGGGCGTGCTGCTGGTCGTCGTCGGGTGGCGGGTCCGCCCCAAGACCGCGCGCCAGGGTGCCCTGCTCGGCGCGACGGTCGGTGCCGGGTTCGCCGCGTTCGAGTCGGCCGGCTACGCCTTCAACGCCGCGATCACCACCCGTGGCATCGACCTGGCGTCCCTGCTGCAGACCGAGGTGCTGCGCGCGATCCTGTCTCCCGTCGGACACGTGCTCTGGACGGCGATCCTCGGCGCGGTGCTGTTCGGCGTCGCGCACGGTCGCCCGCGCTTCCGGTGGACCTGGACCGTGCTCGTCACCTACGTCGTCGTCTCGGTGCTGCACGGACTGTACGACTCGAACTCGACCATCTCGACGGTGCTGGCCTTCCTGCTGACGGGCACGCCGCTGTCGGCCGCGCAGAACGGGGCGGTGCCGTCCTCCGTCGCCGGACTCGTGACCACGCTGTACCTGGTCGGGCTGGCGGTCGTGTCGGCCATCGGCGTCGCGGTGCTCATCGGCGTGCAGGTGCACTTCCGACGTCGCGCCCGCCGCCTCCCCGCCGAGTACACCGACGGCGCCGAGTACGCCGACCAGCAGCCCCGCGTCCCCGGCTGGCACGACGCACCCCCGCCACACGCGCTGCGCTGACCGAGCCCTACGCTGGGACCATGCCGCCGCGCTCCGACCCCGACACGCTGGCGTGGGCCTCGGCGGCCATCCGGCACCTGGCCCGGACGACCAACATGCTCGTCGCCGCACGGACCTTCCGCATCGTCGGCGGTGACCCGCGCGACGCCGCCGCGCTCGACACCCTGCTGACGGGCCTCGGCGCCCGGGCCGCCCGGTCCGACGACCTCGTCGACCAGCTGTGGTGCCTCGGCACCCCGGACCAGAGCGCCCTCGCGGTGGAGCAGGCCCTCGACCGCCCCCGCGGCCGCACCCTGCTCGTCGTCGACGCGGGCCGCCACGAGCCCGCCGTCGACGAGGACGCCTTCGGCCCGTTGACCCCCGCGCGGCCCGGCGTGCTCGGCATCCCGATGACCGCTGACGACGTCTTCCTGGTCTCGACCGGTCGTGAGCCCGAGGACGACCCCGCCGCCGCTGCGCGGATGCGCTGGGCCCGCCGGAGCATGCCGGTCTCCCGCGCCGTCGCGGCCGAGCTCCGCGAGCAGGGACTGCTGCGCGGCACCCGCGTCGGCGTCGCGATGGTGCTCGAACCGAAGACCGCCGTGCTGTCGCTGCTGCTGCGGGACGCCGGCGCCGAGGTCGCGGTGTACGCCCACGCGGACGAGACGGACGACGCGGTCGCCGACGAGCTCCGCCGAGCCGGCCTGCTCGTCTTCGCGGACAGCGCCGCGACCCTGCCCGAGCAGAAGGCCCTGGCGCTCGCGATGCTCGACACCCGCCCGCACGTCCTGCTGGACGACGGCGCGCACGTCATCCGACTCGCGCACCAGGAACGGCCGGACCTGCTCCCGACGATGCTCGGCGCGGCAGAGGAGACGACGAGCGGCCTGCGCCCCCTGCGCGTGCTGGCGGACCGGGGCGAGCTCGGCATCCCCGTGGTCGCCGTCAACGACGCCCGCACCAAGACCTCGTTCGACAACCGGTACGGCACCGGGCAGTCGACCGTGTTCGCGGCGCTCGACCTGGTCGACGGGCTGCGGTCCGGCACACACCGGGTGGTCCCGGGAGGCTCCGCCGTCGTCGCGGGGTACGGGCACGTGGGTGAAGGGGTCGCCCTGGTGCTCCGTGCGCTCGGCTTCCGGGTCACGGTCGCCGAGACGGACCCCGTCCGCGCCCTGCAGGCACGGTTCGCCGGCCACGCCGTGGCGCCGCTCGTCGATGCCGTCCGCGACGCAGCCCTGGTGATGAGCGCGACCGGCGTGCGCGACACGATCAGCGTCGCGGTGCTGCGGGCATGCGCCCCCGATGCCGTCATCGCCGTGGCCGGGGGCGTCGACCAGGAGGTCGCGATCGACGCCGCGCTCGCCGCCGGCGCCACCCGCACCCCCGTCGGACCGAAGTGCGAGCGGTTCGCGTTCCCGGACGACGAGCACGGCGTCCTCGTGCTCGACGACGGCGGGTGCATCAACATCACCGCCGCCGAGGGCAACCCGATCGAGATCATGGACCTGTCCTTCGCCGTGCAGCTCGGCGCCGTCCGGATGCTGCTCGAGCGCGGCGACGAGCTCGACCGGGCCGTCGTGCCGGTCGACCCCGCGGTGGACGAGGCGACCGCCCGCGCGGCGCTGGCCGCGTTCGGCAGCCGAGCCGAGCCTCCCGTCCCGGTCGCAGCGCAGCCCGCAGCCCGCGAGCCGGACGTGCGGACGACCCGCTTCGGGGACCCCGCGTGACCGAGACGACCGTCCACTCGGCGCGCATCGTCGTGCCGATGACCGCGCCGCCCATCGCCGACGGCGCCGTCGCGGTCCGGGACGGACGGATCCTGCACGTCGGCGAGCGCTCCTGGGTCGTCGACCAGCTCGACGGGTCCCCGTGGACCGAACGACGGTGGCGCGGTGCACTGCTGCCCGGCCTCGTGAACGCGCACTCGCACCTGCAGTACACCGGCATGGCGAGTGTCGGCCAGGGACGGTACGACGGGTTCGAGGACTGGGCTGCCGCGTTCAACGCCGTCTACGCCGACGAGCACGACTGGCGAGCCGAGGCCGCCGCCGGTGCTGCCCGGTCGATCGTCGCCGGTGTGACGAGCATCGCGGACATCGTCACCGACATCGAGGCGGTCGACGCGCTCGCCGACGCGGGCCTCGGCGGCATCGCCTACTGGGAGGTGATGGACTGGGAGAACGCCGCCTGGCAGGCGCACGGCCGCGACCAGGTGCTCGACGAGCTCGAGCGCGTCCCGACCACACCGGGTGCCGGGCTGTCGCCGCACGCGCCGTACTCGCTCGACGTCGCCCCGCTGCTCGAGCTGCCCGACATCGTGCGCCAGCGCGGTCTGCGGCTGCACCTGCACCTGGGGGAAGCGGCCTTCGAGGGGGAGCGGTTGGCCGGGCCGGACACCACCGACGAGCACGGGACCGACTGGCACCTGGCGAACGTGCCGTCCTTCCGGGCGATGCGGGCGCTCGGGTTCGGGGCCAGTGCGACCTCGTTCGTCGACCGGCTCGGGGTGCTCGGTCCGGACTGCCACATCGCGCACGGCGTCTACATGACCGCGGCCGACCGCGCCCTGCTCCGCGCCCGCGGCACCGCTGTCGCCCTGTGTCCCCGGTCGAACGCCGTCATCGGGCTCGACCCGCCGCCCGTCGCCGACTACCTGCGCGAGGGCAGCCCGATCGCGATCGGCACCGACTCGCTCTCCTCGTCGCCGTCGCTCGACCTGATGGCCGACGTCACCGCGCTGCACCGGGTCGCCCGGGCGCAGGGGTACGGCGACCGTGACCTGCACGAACGGCTGCTGTCGGCAGCGACGCTCGGCGGGGCGCACGCGATGGGCCTGGCGGTCGGTCCGGACCGGATCGGGCACCTGGCCGTGGGGGCCCGGGCCGACCTGGCGGTGTTCGACGTCGACGCCCGGACGGTGCCCGACGCGCTCGCCGAACTCGTCGAGGACGGCGCGGGTCGCGCGGTCGCGACGGTCATCCGCGGGCGGGTCCGGGCGCAGGACGGCCAGCCGCGCGCGCAGGACGGTCGGCCGGCGCCGGCCGACGCGGGATGATGGTGGCATGGACGGGCAGATGGCACGACGGACGGTCGACGGCGAACTGATCGAGTGGCTCGACGTCCCGAAGCGGGCGATGGCGCTCGGCATGGAACCGCACCCCGAGGGTGGCTGGTACGTCCGCACGTGGACCTCGCCCGCGACGGTGTCGGTGCCCGGCGGCCAGCGACCCGCGGCGACGCTGATCCGCTTCCTGCTGCCCCCGGGCGAGGCGTCTGCGTGGCACCGGGTCACGAGCGACGAGATCTGGATGTGGCACGGGCCGGACTCCGTCGAGCTGCAGCTCGGTGGATCGGGGGAGTCCCCGGAGCCCGGCGCGACGATCACCCTCGGACCGGACGCCGGGCGCGACCGGGTGAACGACGCGCAGGCGTTCGTCCGCGGCGGTGTCTGGCAGCGCACGCTCCCCGGCGAGGGCGAGGTGCTCCTGAGCTGCCTGGTGTCGCCCGGGTTCTCGTTCGAGGACTTCACACTGGCCTGAGCGCACGCGCGTGCGACGTCGCGCGACGTCGCACGCGCGTGCTGGTATCCCACCTGCCGGTACACTTCGTGCTGCCCCCCACCCCCTGCACGAAGGCCCGACCGTGACTCGATCGTTCCGTCTCTCCCTCGCCATCGCGACCACCGCCGTCGCCGCCCTCGCGCTCACCGCGTGCTCGGCCGGCGGCAGCTCGGGCTCGGACGGCACGGTGACCGACGGCAAGCTCACGATCGCGACCGGGCAGCCCGCGTACTCGCCCTGGGTCGAGGACAACAAGCCACAGTCCGGCAAGGGCTTCGAGTCCGCGGTGGCGTACGCCGTCGCGAAGGAGATGGGCTACGCGAAGTCCGACGTGGTGTGGAAGCGCAGCACCTTCGACAGCGCGGTCGCACCGGGCCCGAAGGACTGGGACCTCAACGTCCAGCAGTTCTCGATCTCGTCGCAGCGCAAGAAGGCCGTCGACATGTCGTCGCCGTACTACACGACGACCCAGGCCGTCGTGACGACCGAGAAGTCGAAGGCCGTCGACGACACCACGGTGGCGTCACTCAAGCAGGACACGATCGGCGTCGCCGCCGGCTCGACGAGCATCACCAGCGTCAAGGACGTGCTCGGCGTGACCCCGCAGGTCTTCAACTCGAACGACGACGCCGTCCTGGCGCTCAAGTCCGGCCAGATCGACGCGATCGTCACCGACCTGCCGACCGCTTTTTACATGTCCGGCGCGCAGCTCGACGACGGCACCGTGTCGGCGCAGTTCCCGGCCGACGGCAAGGGCGACCAGTTCGGCTTCGTTCTGCCGAAGGACTCCGGCCTGACGAGCAAGGTCGACAAGGCCCTGAAGACGCTCGACACCGACGGCACGCTCACCGCCCTGCAGAAGAAGTGGCTGTCGTCGGAGACGAACACGCCCGTGCTGAAGTAGCCCGCGTGTCCGTCCCAGCCGGAGCGGGTCCGTCCCTCGCGCCCGCCCCCAGTCAGATCGAGCTCGAACGCCGGATCCACCGTCGGCAGCGCGGCCGTCGGTCGATCGCGGTGTCCGTCGTGTCGACGCTGGTCGTCCTGGCGGTCGTGTACTTCGGCGTCGTGAACACGCCGGGATGGGCCGCCGTCCAGCAGTCGTTCTTCGACCCGGGCGTCGCCGCCTCGACGTTCCCGGACATCCTGCTCGGCCTGTGGCTGAACGTGCGGATCCTGTTCTTCGCGTCGATCGGCGTCGCGGTGTTCGGCACGCTGCTCGCCGTGGTGCGCGGGCTGCAGAGCCCGGTGTTCTTCCCGCTCCGCATGCTGGCCACCGGCTACACCGACCTGTTCCGTGGCCTGCCGCTCATCATCGTGCTGTACCTGGTCGGGTTCGGCCTGCCCGGACTCGGGGTCTTCCCCCGCCTGGCACCGGAGTTCTGGGGCACGATCGCGATCGTCCTGACCTACTCGTCGTACGTCGCCGAGGTGCTCCGGGCCGGCATGGAGGCCGTGCACCCCTCCCAGCGCCTGGCCGCCCGATCGCTCGGCCTGTCCCACACCCAGACGCTCCGGTTGGTCGTGCTGCCGCAGGCGATCCGCAAGGTGACCCCGGCGCTGATGAACGACTTCGTGTCGATGCAGAAGGACGTCGGGCTGGTGTCGATCCTCGGCGCCGTCGACGCCGTCCGGAGCGCCCAGATCGCGCAGGCCGAGACCTACAACTTCACGCCCTACCTGGTAGCCGGGCTGCTGTTCGTCGTGATCAGCCTGCCGCTCATCCGCGTCACCGACGCCATCGCGCGGCGACAGCAGCGTCGCGAGCAGATCGGTGGCACCGTATGACGACCGAGACCGACGCACCCGTCCTCGAGCTGCGGGGCCTGCGCAAGTCGTTCGGCGACCAGCAGGTCCTGCGCGGCATCGACCTCACCGTCGACCGTCACCAGGTCATCTGCGTGATCGGGGCGTCCGGATCGGGCAAGTCCACGCTGCTCAAGACCGTGAACCTGCTCGAGGGCATCGACGACGGGCAGGTCTTCCTGCAGGGCTCGGACATCTCGGACCCCCGCGTGGACGTCGACGCCACCCGGGCCCGCATCGGCGTGGTGTTCCAGCAGTTCAACCTGTTCCCGCACATCACCGTGCTCGACAACGTCACGCTCGCGTCGCGGAAGGTGCACGGCGTCGACCGAGCGACCGCCGAGGCCACCGCGCGCCGGCTGCTCGACCGGATCGGCCTCGGCGAGTTCGCTGGGGCATACCCGGACCGGCTCTCCGGCGGGCAGCAGCAGCGCGTCGCCATCGTCCGTGCGATCGCGTCCGACCCTGAGCTGCTGCTGCTCGACGAGGTCACCAGCGCGCTCGACCCGATGCTCGTGGGCGAGGTCCTCGACCTGGTGCGCGAGCTCAAGCAGCAGGGCTCCACGATCCTGATGACCACGCACGAGATGCACTTCGCGCGGAACGTCGCCGACCGCATCGTGTTCCTGCACCGGGGTGAGGTCGTCGAGCAGGGGCCTCCCGCCGCGGTGCTCGACAGCCCGCAGCACCCGGCGCTGGTCGAGTTCCTGGCGCGCGTCGGCGCGTAGCCGCACCAGCCTGGAGGCCCGGTGCCGGTCCGCCGGACCGGCACCGGGCCACCCGGCTGGTTCCGACTGCACCCGCACAACGGAACGCAGTCCGCACCACGTGATCCCGTGGTGCGGACTGCGTTCGGTTGTGCGACGGGGTGCGGTCGCCGCTACGGCGTGAGCAGCAGCTTGCCGATCACGTCGCCGCCGGCGATGCGACGGTGCGCCTCGGCCGCGTCCGCGAGGGGCAGCACCGCGTCGACGACCGGGCGGACGCTGCCGTCCTCGACGAACGGCCAGACGTGCTCGCGGACCGCTGCCACGATCTCCGCCTTCTCGGCGAGCGGCCGCGCGCGCAGCGTGGTGCCGCTGATCGTCGCGCGCTGCTGCATGAGCAGGCCGAACGGCAGCGTGGCCTCGGAGCCGCTGCCCGCCGCGATCACGGCCAGGTGCCCGTTCTTCGCGAGCACCTCGAGGTTGCGCTGCAGGTAGGCGGGTCCGACCACGTCGAGGACGACGTCGACCCCTTGGCCGTCGGTGAACTCCCGCGCACGGGCGACGAAGTCCTCGTCACGGTGGTCGATCACCAGGTCCGCACCGAGCTCCCGCGAAGCGGCCACCTTGCGGGCGCCGCCCGAGGTCGCGATCACCCGCGCACCGAGCGCCTTCGCCCACAGCACCGCGTGCGAGCCCATGCCACCGGTGCCACCGTGCACCAGGAGCGTCTGGCCGGGCCGGAGTCCCGCGACCATGCCGATGTTCGAGTACACCGTGCACGCCGCCTCGGGCAGCGCCGCGGCCTGCACCAGGTCGAGCCCGTCGGGCACCGGGAGCAGCTGCGACGCCGGGACGACTGCGAGCGTGGCGTACCCGCCACCGGCGAGCAGCGCGCAGACCCGGTCGCCGACGGCCCAGCCCTCGACGCCGGCGCCGAGGGCCCGGATCGTGCCGGACACCTCGAGCCCCAGGACGTCCGAGGCGCCGGGCGGCGGCGGGTAGTTGCCCTGGCGCTGCTGCAGGTCGGCGTTGTTCACGCCGGCTGCGGCGACCTCGACCAGGACCTCGCCGTCACCCGGCGTCGGGTCGGGGAGCTCGGAGAGGGTCAGGACGTGCTCGTCGCCCGGGGCGTCGAAGGTGATGGCGTGCATGCCCTCGACGGTACGCGGTGACTACCCGGCCGCCTGCGAGCGGTCGAGCCGGTCGATCTCCTCGGGACGGAGCTTCACCGTGGCGGCGGTCACCGAGTCGAGGATCGACTGCGGCCGCGAGGCACCCGGGATCGGGATGACGACGTCGCTCTTCGCCAGCTCCCACGCCAGGGCCACGACCTGCGGGGTGACGCCGTGGGCCCGCGCCACCGTCGCGAAGTCCTGGTACGTCGTGCCGAGGTCGGACGCCCCGGCGATGCCGCCGAGCGGGCTCCACGGCAGGAACGCGATGCTCATCTCGTCGCAGAGCTCGAGCTCGGCCTCGCTCGACCGGAACGCCGGCGAGTACTGGTTCTGCACCGAGACCAGGCGGCCGTCCAGCACCTCGTTCGCCTGCCGGATCTGGTCGACGTCGGCGTTCGAGATGCCGGCCATCCGGATGACGCCCTCGTCGAGGAGCTCGGCGAGCGCACCGATCGAGTCCGCGTACGGCACGGCCGGGTCCGGGCGGTGGAACTGGTACAGCCCGATCGCCTCGACGCCGAGCCGCTTCGCCGAGGCCTTCGCCGCCTGCTTCAGGTACGCCGGGTCGCCGTTCTGCGACCAGTTCCCGGCTTCGGGCCGCAGGTGCCCGCCCTTCGTCGCGATCAGCACGTCGTCCGCGACGCCGTGGTACTCCCGCACCGCGCGGCCGATCAGTTCCTCGTTGTGGCCGACCTCGTCGTGGCCGCCCAGGTGGTAGGCGTCCGCGGTGTCGATGAGGGTCACGCCCGCTTCGAGTGCGGCGTGGATCGTGGCGATCGACCGCCGTTCGTCGGGTCGTCCCTCGATGGACATGGGCATCCCGCCGAGGCCGATCGCGCTGACGTCGGTGTCGCCGATGGTTCGCTGCTTCATGTACCCAGCATGCGCCGGTGGTCCCGGGTGCGTTCAGGGTCGTGCGCGCCGGACGTCGGCCGACGACGGCTCTCGGCGACGTCAGGCTGCGCGGCGGGCCCAGGCCGGCGCGTGCTCGGGCAGCGGGCCGAACGCGATGCCGCGGGCGTAGAGACCGCGCACCGGCGGGACGTGCTCGGCGAGGAAGGCCGGCACCGCGGGCGGACCGTCCTGCAGCCGTCCCGCGAAGGCGCGCTCGAACACGACGCGGTGCAGGACCCGCTGGGCGCCCTGCACGATCGCCGCCGGGGGCTTGCGTCGCCGCTCGACCGCTGCCAGCGCGTGGTCCAGTGCACGTCCTCGGACCCCACCGACCAGCGCGGGCCCGAGGACCGCCGCCGTGGCGACCGCGTCCTGCACGGCCAGGTTGATCCCCACTCCGCCCGCCGGGGACATCGCGTGCGCGGCGTCCCCGATGCACAGGAACCCCGGTCGCCACCACCGCGCCAGTCGGTCCATCCGGACGTCGAGCACGTGCACGTCGTCCATCGACGCGATCGTGTCGACGCGGTCGGCGAAGTCCGGCCGGACCCGGGCGATGCGGGCCCGGAACGCCTCGATGCCCTCGGCCCGCAGCTGCGCGTCGGACCCCTTCGGTGCGAAGTACGCGACCTGGTGGTAGTCCGGGCGGGGGAAGCTCAGGACCACGTCGCGTCCGTCGAACGCCGGCACGAGCGCCGTCTCCGCGTCGCCCGGCCGCCGCGGCACCCGGAACCACCACGTGTCGAAGGGGACCGGGAAGCTCCGCGGCCGCATGCCGGCCGCAGCGCGCAGGACGGACCCGCGCCCGTCGCATGCGACGACGAGGTCGGCGCGCAGCTCCTCGTGCTCGCCCCCGCCACGGCGCTGGTGCAGGTGCACACCGGCGACGACGCCGTTCTCGACGATGAGGTCGGAGGCGGCCTGCCCCATGACGATCGAGAAGGACGGCTCCTGTCGGGCGGCGTCGACGAGCATCGCCAGCAGGTCCCACTGCGGCACCATCGCCACGTGGTCGTACGGCGGCCGTAGGCGCGAGAAGTCGCCGAGCAGCACCGTCGACCCGTCCGCGCGCGGCAACGAGACGTCGTCGAGCCGGGACTGCGGCAACGCGCGGAAGCGCTCGCCGAGGCCGAGTTCGTCGAGCAGCCGGATCGTCGACGCGTGCACGGTGTCCCCGCGGAAGTCCCGGTTGAAGCCGTCGTGCCGCTCCACCACGCGGACGGCGACACCCGCGCGGGCGAGCAGCAGCCCGAGCACCACGCCCGCGGGTCCGCCACCCACGATCGCGACCGTCGTCCGGCTCACAAGCACCATGGAGCCGACGCTACGCCCGCATGCACCGGACGGGAGGCTCGTGGCGGCGCCGCACCGAGCCTCCTGTCCGGTGGTCCGTGCGTCCGTGCGTCCGTGCGTCCGCGCGACCGCGTCAGGCGATGCTGCTGCCCGGCGACGACGCCGGGGCGGAGTCCGCGGCGTCAGCGAACACGACGCCGCCCCACGTGACGCAGGCGATCGCCAGCACGAAGCCGACGGCGGCGATCCACCACGAGGTCCGCCGGCGGATCCAGGCGCCGATCGCCAGGACGACCGTCGCGACGCCGACCACGAACGCGCCACCGACGGCGATCGCCGCACCGCCGAAGTACGCGCCGGGCGTGCACCCGGCGGCGGCGTTGCACGTCGCCGTCGCGGAGATCGTGGCGATCACGGCCACGATCGCGGCCAGGATCGTCAGGAGTGCACCGGCCGACAGCAGCAGGACCGTGGAGATCCGGTCGGCGAGCCTGCCGGCCGGGAAGAGCGTCGTGCCGCCGCGCTCCCACTGCGAGGGCGAGGACTGCGGGCCGGGCTCCGGCGCTGACCAGGTCACGGGCGCTACCGCGCTTCCACGCCGAAGGCCTCGGCGAGGCGCTGGATCTTCTGTGCACGGCCGAGTCGCGGCAGGTCGGAGCCGTCACGGATGACGCGCCCACGGGCCTCGAAGTCGTCGAGGAAGTCCTGTGCCCAGGCCACGTCGGTCGACGTGGGGGAGATGACCTCGTTGATGACGGGCAGCTGGTCGGTGTCCAGGCACAGCTTGCCGGTGAGCCCGAGCGACACCGCGACCTGCGACTGCTCGCGCAGGATCGGGTGGGACGAGCCCACGGTCGGACCGTCGATCGGCCCGGGCAGGTCACCGACGCGAGACGCGACGACGAGCCGGGACCGCGGGTAGGCCATCGCGAGGGTGTCGGACGAGGTGCCGGTGTCGCGGCGGTAGTCGCCGCTGCCGAAGGCCAGACGGAACGCGCCCTGTGCCTTCGCGATCGACACGGACTCCTCGATGCCGACGGCCGACTCGACGAGGGCGATCACCGGGGTCTGGCCGCCGAGCCGGTGCCACGTGTCGGTGACCTGTGCCGGGCTCTCGGTCTTCGCGAGCATCACCCCGAGCAACCCGGGCAGCCCGCGGAGCTCCTCGACGTCGTCCGCCCAGAAGTCCGTGGTGACGTCGTTGATGCGGACCCAGGCGTCGCCACCCCCGGTCAACCACTCGGCGACGGTCGAGCGGGCCGACGGCTTCATCGCCGGGTCGACCGCGTCCTCGATGTCGAGGATGACCTGGTCGGCACGGGACCGCGTCGACGGCTCGAAGCGTTCGGACGCGGTGCCGGAGACCAGCAGCCAGGATCGCGAGATCTCGGCGGGGACCGATCGACGTCGGGACGGCGGGGTGGTGGGCGGGGCGGGGCGGTCGTCGATGGCCATGCCACGTTGGTACCACAGTCGGCGTCGGTCGAGCCTGCGCCGAGCGCCGCGGATTGCCCGAAACCTCGGTTCATTGCCAGAGAGGTGCGGTGCTTCCGCCTACAGTGGGCGTTGTGTGGCGTGCGGACAGGGTGACGGGCGGCGAGGGCGACGTGAACGACGACGTCCCGGCCGGCCAGAACCGCGCGCCCGGGGGCGACGTGCACCATGCGGGTGCGCGCGAGGACCACCGCGACGAGCAGGACGAGACGACGAGCACTCCCGACGCCACGACCGACGACACGACCGACGCCGACATGCTCCGTCCTGAGCTGCAGGTCACGAGCCCGCACGCGATCAGCCTCGGCGACCCGCGGCTCACGGCCACGAACGCCGCCGAGCCCGTCTGGGATGCCTGGCGCGCCCAGCTCGCCGGCGTCGGCGGCTCCAGCCCGCTCGTGCACTTCGCCGACCACCCCCGCGCCCGCATCGAGCTCTCCACCACGCACCCGGGCGGGCTCGCCCAGTTCATCACCGGCAAGACCACCCTGCTCTCCAGCCTGATCCGCGACGAGGTCGCCCTGCGCGCCGCTCGGATCGCCGCCGGGCACGTCGAGGCGAAGGGCACCGAGCTCGCCACCGTGCGCGGCATCGACGCCGTGAACCTCGGCATCGGCATGGCCGACTGGAAGTCCGGAGACGAGCAGTTCCGCGGTCCGGTGCTGCTCCGTCCGCTCGCGATCCGTCGCCACGGCCGCGACTTCGAGGTGCGGCTGCTCGGCGAACCCGTGCTCAACCCCGCGCTCGCCGACGCCCTGCGCGAGCAGTTCGGCGTCACCCTCGACGCCCAGTCCTTCGTCGCGCTGGCGCAGCAGGACGGATCGTTCACGCCGAACCCGGTCATCGACCGCCTGCGCGGCCTGACGGCGCACATCCCCGGGTTCTCCGTCCACGCCCGGTTGGTCGTGTCGACGTTCGCCGAGGTCGCGTCCGGCCTGGTCGAGGACACGAAGGACCTCTCCCACCCGGTCCTCGACGCCCTCGCCGGCAACCCGAGCGCCAAGTGGCAGGTCGAGCAGTCGTACCGCCCGGTCGAGCAGACGCCGTCGGACGAGCGCAGCCCCGACACCGACACCCTCCTGCTCGACGCCGACGACGAGCAGGAGAACGTGATCGCGCAGATCACCGCCGGCAACTCGATCGTCGTGAAGACGCTGCCCGGCACCGGCGGCACCCAGACGATCGTCAACGCGCTGGGTGGCCTGGTGGCCGCGAACAAGCGCGTCCTCGTGGTCAGCCCCCGTCGGGCCACGCTCCGGGGCATCGCCGCGCGGTTCGGCGAGGTGCAGCTGCCCGGCGTCGCCGTCACCCCCGCCACCCTGCGGCGAGACATCGTCCGCGCGATCGCCCGGAACGAGAAGGCGTCGCGGCCGAACCTGCGTGAGGTCGACGACGCCCTGGTCCGGCTGCGCAAGGTGCTCACCGACTACCGCGGCGGCCTGACCAGGACCGACCCGCAGTTCGGCGTCAGTGTGCTCGACTGCCTGGTCGAGCTCTCGCGGCTCTCGCTGCTGCCCGTGCCGCCGTCGACCACCGCCCGCCTGTCCGGCCAGTCCGTCAGCGCGATGGTGACCGGCCGGTCGCGCGTCGCCGAGACCATGGTCAGCGCGGCGAACCTCGGCGAGTTCCGCTACGGCCCCGACGACTCGCCCTGGTACGGCGCGAAGTTCGCCTCGAGCGACGGTGCGCACCGCGCCCACAAGATCGCCCAGGACCTGCACGGTGGTGCCCTGCCGACGCTGCTGCAGCGCGCGCACGAGCTCATCGCGACCACGCGCATGCGGCAGTTCACGACGATCAACGAGCTCGGCATCTACCTGCGCCTGCTCACGGAGATCCGCGACACCCTCGACCGCTTCCTGCCCGTCGTGTTCGACCGGTCGGTGTCCGAACTCGTCGCCGCCACCGCGCCGCGCGGCGAAGGTGCACCGATGTCGTCGACGAACCGTCGCCGGCTCAAGAAGCTCGCGCGCGAGTACGTCCGTCCGGGCGTGCACGTGTCCGACCTGCACGAGGCGCTCACCCGTGTGCAGCAGCAGCGCGTGCTCTGGCAGCGCTACGTCGCCGCAGGGGTCGCTCCCGAGGTCCCCACCGGCATCGCCGACGTGCAGGTGCAGTTCTCCAACGTGGTCGAGGACCTGGCGCGGCTCGACGAGCCCCTGGGCCGGTCCGACCGCGACGCGCAGCTCGCGAACATGCCCGTCGACGAGCTCCTGCCCTACATCGGTTCCCTCGCCGCCGAGTCCGACGTCCTGCACAACCTGCAGGAACGCACCGAGCTCATGCAGACCCTCCGCGACCTGCAGCTCGAGCCGCTCATCACCGACCTGGCGAACCGGCACGTCCCGGACACCCAGGTCCCCGCCGAGCTCGAGCTGGCGTGGTGGCAGTCGGCGCTCGAGACCATGCTCGAGTCCGACCGGGCACTGCTCGGCGCGAACACCGACATGCTCGACCGGGTCGAGGCCGACTTCCGGCTCGTCGACGACGCGCACGCCGCCGGGGTCTCCCAGGGCCTGGCGTGGCAGCTGGCCGAGAACTGGAAGGTCGGTCTCGTCGACTGGCCCGAGGAAGCCCTGGCGCTGAAGACCCAGCTCAAGGAGGGCGCGATCACCTCGCGCCTGCTGCAGGACTCCGCTCCGCACCTGTCCCGCGCCATCGCCCCGGTGTGGCTCGCCAGCCCCTACGAGGTCCCGCAGATCGCGGACACGATGCCCTTCGACACCGTGATCCTGGTCGACTCGGGCGCCGTCACGATCGCCGAGACGGTCGACGCCGTCCGCCGTGCCCGCCAGACCGTCGTGTTCGGTGACCCGGTCACGCAGACCCCGTCGCCGTTCCGCATCGCCGTCGACCCGGCACACCGCGCACTCCAGGTCGACGAGGAGACCCTCGACGCCCTGCACGCCGACTCCGCCCTCGCGAAGCTCTCGACGCTGCTGCCGACCCTCTCGCTCACCACCTCGTACCGCGCCGGCGGCGAGGACCTCGCCGAACTCGTGAACCGCCGCTTCTACGGCGGCCGCATCGAGTCGCTGCCGTGGGCCGGGTCCTTCCTCGGGCACGGGTCGATCGCGCTCGACTACGTCAGCGACGGCAAGGCCGTGCCGGACCCCGAGTCCGGAGCGGTCGAGAGCGTCGACGCCGAGGTGGACCGCGTCGTCCGGCTCGTCATCGACCACGCCCGCACCCGTCCGACCGAGTCGCTCATGGTGATCACCGCGTCGGCCAAGCACGCGGTCCGGGTCGAGCAGGCCGTCCTCACCGCGGCGCAGGGCCATAAGGACCTGACCGAGTTCGTCATCGGCGACCGCGCCGAGCCGTTCATCGTCGCCACGCTCGAGCAGTCCGTCGCGCAGAGCCGTGACCGCGTCGTCTTCTCGATCGGCTACGGCCGGACCCCGCACGGCCGCGTGCTGCGTGACTTCGGGCCGCTCGGCAAGCCCGGTGGAGAACGCCTGCTGGCAGTCGCGATGACCCGGGCGCGCCGCTCCATGGTGATCGTCACGTGCTTCCAGCCGTCGGACATCGAGGCCGAGCGCATGGGCCACGGCACCGTCGCGCTGGCCGAGATCCTGGCCGAGGTGCGCGCCCGCACCACCGCCGAGTACGTGCCGGACGACTCCGACCCGCTGCTCGTCGACCTGGCGCGTCGTCTGGAGATGCGCGGGATCCCCGTCGCGCTCGGACACCGCGGCAAGCTCGGCCTGGTCGCGGCACACGGCGGGGTCTGCGTGACGATCGAGACCGACGCGTCGCTCGTGCGGGGCTCGCTGCGCGAGTCCTTGCGGCTCCGGCCCGAGGTGCTCCGTCGCCTCGGCTGGCACTACGTCCGCGTGCACGCGTTCCAGCTGTTCTCCGACCCGGACCGGGTGGCCGACACCGTGACTGCCGTGCTCGGCGTCGACCGTGGTGCCACGCAGGAGATCTCGATCCCTCCGATTCCCGCCCGCCGATGAGCACGCCGGATCAGCATCCCTCCGTGCCCACGGTGGGCCCCGCCCGCCGATGAGCCGGCGGGCCTCCCGGCCCGCTGGACCGGTCACACCGGACACGGACCAGCTGGTCGGGTCGTGGACGCGAGCCGACGACGTGGCCGTGCCCGAGCCTCCCGGCGGTCCTGTGGGGACCACGCACCGGTCAGGAGGGCCGGATCGCCCACGCAGGCGGGTCACGACCCAGCCGGTGCCGGGGTCGGACCCCACCCCGCCTCCGGAGCCGCGGCGGCACGACCGCGGGGAGAACGACGCCCGGCTGCTCGGCGACCGGCCTCCCCACTGGGGGTAGGTACCCTGGAGGTCCGACCTCGACGAAAGCACGTGATGACCGACTCCGC
Source organism: Curtobacterium sp. Leaf183 (assembly GCF_001424385.1). Lineage (GTDB taxonomy): Bacteria > Actinomycetota > Actinomycetes > Actinomycetales > Microbacteriaceae > Curtobacterium. Next base: position 139,096 of record NZ_LMPO01000006.1, read on the forward strand.
CCTGCGGCAGCGCCCCGACTGGCAGACCTGGCCGAACCTGATCACGCTGGTGCGGTTCCTGCTCATCCCGGTCTACGTGGTGCTCGTGGTGCAGGGGCACCCGGGGTGGGCGCTCCTGTCGCTCGTGGTGCTCGGCGTGTCGGACTGGGCCGACGGGTTCATCGCGCGCAAGTTCGACCAGGGCTCGAAGCTCGGCAAGGCACTCGACCCGATCGCCGACCGGTTGGCGATCATCGCGATCGTGCTGTCGCTCGTGCTGGTGGGCCTGTTGCCGTGGATCGTCGTCGTGGTGATCGTCGCGGTCGATGCCCTGCTCGCCGTGCTGTCGAGCGTCTGGTTCGGGGGTGACCCGGACCTCGACGTGTCGTGGACCGGCAAGATCCGCTCCGCGCTGCTGTTCGTCGGCCTGCCCGTCCTGCTCTTCTCGTCGACCGCCTGGGCGTCGGAGCATCCCTGGATCCGGATCACCGCGCTCGTCCTCGTGTGGCTCGGCACCGCCGGGCACCTGCTCGCCGGCGCGCAGTACGTCGCTGCGATGGTGCGCAAGCGCCGCAGCCGCGCGGTCCGCGCCGCCT
>NZ_LMPO01000006.1:139713-139786 GCF_001424385.1 Curtobacterium sp. Leaf183
AGCGGCGGCGCGCGCCGCCTGGCTCCCCACAGCACCACGAAACGGACACGGCACCGCGCAACTGCGTGGTGCC
>NZ_LMPO01000006.1:139822-173272 GCF_001424385.1 Curtobacterium sp. Leaf183
GTGTCCGTTCCTCGGTGCCCTGCGCCCGGGTGGGCGCCAGCCGCCGCTACAGCTTGGTCGTGCCGCCGATGCCCGGGCCCTCTGGTGCGTCGGACGGTGCGACGTGCGCGCCACCGCCGGTGCTCGTCGCGACGCCGTTCTGCGACCGGAGCAGGTCGCGGATCTCGAGCAGCACCTCGACGTCGGTCGGCGGGACGTCCTGGGGCGTCTGCTCCTGGTCGTTCTTGACCCGTTCGAACGCGGCCTTCTTCAGGTGGTTCACCGGCAGCACGAGCGCGAAGTAGACGACCGCCGCGACGATCACGAAGTTGATCACCGCGCCGATGATCGCGCCGAACAGGATCTGCGCGTTGCCGCCGGAGACGGTGGGGATCTCCCACACGAGTGCCTTGTCGAGGCTCGAGGCGTTGAACACGGCGCCGATCAGGGGGTTGATCAGCGAGCTCACGATGGCGGTGACGATCGCGGTGAACGCAGCACCGATGACGACGGCGACGGCCAGGTCGATCACGTTGCCGCGGAGCAGGAACTCCTTGAAGCCCTTCATACGGGGTCTCCTTCCGGGTCGGGACGGCCGCCGGTCGGCGACGGACTCAACCTATCGGGGGTGCGACGCCAGGATCAGGAGGCGCTGGGCGTGCTCGGCTTCGACTCGCTCTTGGCGGCTGCGGACGAGCCCCCGGACTCCGACTTCGACCCCGAGGACGAGCCGGACGAGCCCGAGGACGAACCGCCCGACGAGCCCGACGACGAACCGCCGGCCGACGAGCCCTCGGATGCCGGCTTCGCCCGCGAGTCCGTGCGGTAGAACCCGCCGCCGTTGAACGTCACGCCCACCGGCGAGAACACCTTGCGCAGCACGCCGCCGCACGTCGGGCACTCGGTGAGCGTGGCGTCGGAGAACGACTGCTTGATGTCGAACGCGGTGTCGCACTCGGTGCAGCGGTACGAGTAGGTGGGCACGTCAGCTCCGGAACGTGATGATGCGCGACGGCGTGATGATGCCGTCAACGGGTTCGTCGTGGGGTTCGCGCGGGACCTGGTCCAGGTACTCCGCGTCGAAGATCACAGCATAGACGGGCGGGCGCTTCGCCATGGACCCGAGGGTCTTGTCGTAGTACCCGCGGCCCCAGCCCATCCGGACGCCGTCGTGCCCCACCGCCGCGGCCGGGGTCAGGATCGCGTCGACGTGGTTGATCGCGATCGGGGAGAGCACCTCGCCGACGACCTCGGGCATGCCGAACAGGCCCTCCTTCTCGGTCGACCCGTCACCGACCGCCCAGTCGAGCAGGCCGTCCTCGCGCGTGACGGGGAGCAGCACGCGGATGCCCTGCTCGAACGCCCAGTTCAGGAAGGGCCGGACGTTCGGCTCGTCCGACGCCGACAGGTACAGCGCGATCGACTCCACCTGGCGTTCCTGAGCGAAGCGCTGCAGGGTCGCGGTGAGGGACTCCGTGTCGGCGTCACGCTCCGTGGTGGTCCGGGTGCGTCGCCGCTGCCGGAGCTCGGCCCGCAGCGCGCGCTTCTCGTTGCCGAGATCGGGGATCATGCGCAGGAGTCTAACGATCGCCCGGTGCCCCGCTGCGGGAAGCCGCCAAAGCCGCGCGCGGACCGGTGTCCTCCCTTCCGGCGACATGACCTGGCGGGGCCCATCGGATACGGTCATGCACATGGGCTTCCAGATTTCCAAGGCGGTGATCCCAGCAGCAGGTCTGGGCACTCGCTTCCTCCCCGCGACCAAGGCGATGCCGAAGGAGATGCTCCCCGTCGTCGACAAGCCAGCCATCCAGTACGTGGTGGAAGAGGCAGTCGACGCCGGTCTCACCGACGTGCTGATGATCACCGGGCGCAACAAGAACGCGCTCGAGAACCACTTCGACCACGTGTCGGAGCTCGAGGAGACCCTCCGCAAGAAGGGTGACCACGAGAAGCTGAAGAAGGTCAACCAGTCCACCGACCTCGCCGACATGCACTACGTGCGCCAGGGCGACCCGCTCGGCCTCGGCCACGCCGTGCTCCGCGCCAAGATGCACGTCGGTCGTGAGCCCTTCGCCGTCCTGCTCGGTGACGACATCATCGACGCCCGCGACCCGCTGCTCAAGCGCATGATCGAGGTCCAGGGCGAGAAGAACGCGACCGTCGTCGCACTGCTCGAGGTCCCCGAGTCGCAGACCCACCTGTACGGCATCGCCACGGTCGAGCCGACCGACACCGACGACGTGGTGAAGATCACCGGTCTGGTCGAGAAGCCGGCGCAGGGCGAGGCGCCCTCGAACCTGGCCATCATCGGCCGGTACGTCATCCGCCCCGAGGTCTTCGACGTCCTCGAGAAGCAGGAGCCCGGCAAGGGCGGCGAGATCCAGCTCACCGACGCGCTCATGAAGATGGCGAGCGCCGAGGAGTGGACCGGCGGCGTGTACGGCGTCGTGTTCCGTGGACGTCGGTACGACACCGGTGACAAACTCGACTACATCAAGGCGATCGTGCAGCTCGCCTCGGACCGCGATGACCTCGGCCCCGACCTCAAGGCCTGGCTCAAGGAGTTCAACGCGGGCGAATGAGTCGACCCATCCTGTGCGGGTCCGGTGCATGCCGGCCCGCACGGGACACCCGTCCCGGTGACCGCCGGGGCACCGGAGGAACCGCCCGATGACGACCATCCCGACCCTGTCCCACGGACGGGTCACCATCCGCCCCCTCCGGCTCCGCGACAGCCGCGACCTCGACGCGGCCCTCGCGACGAACCGGTCGTGGCTCCGCACCTGGGAGGCGACCAACCCGTCCGGGCAGGTCTCCACCGACGTGCGCGGCAGCATCCGCGCGCTCCAGGCCAACGCCCGCGCGGGACTCGGACTGCCGTTCGCGATGGAGCTCGACGGCCGGTTCGTCGGACAGCTCAACGTCTCGGGCGTGACGTACGGCTCGCTCGCCAGCGCCTCGATCGGGTACTGGGTCGTCGAGGGTGCCGCGGGACACAACGTCACACCGATCGCCGTCGCCCTGGCCACCGACCACTGCTTCCGGTCGGTCGGCATCCACCGCATCGAGATCTGCATCCGGCCGGAGAACGCCCCGTCGCTGCGGGTCGTCGAGAAGCTCGGCTTCCGGTACGAGGGACTGCGCCGCCGCTACATCCACATCAACGGGGACTGGCGCGACCACTTCTGCTTCGGCCTGGTCGCGGAAGAGGTGCGCGAGGGCGTCCTCGAGCGCTGGGTCCGTGGCGAGGTCCCGGTCGGCGTCGGGAGCGTGCCGCTCGCGGCACGTGACGAGGCCGCGATGCCGATCATCACCGGTCCGCGCGCCTGAGCGGATGCCGGGAGGCCCGGTGCGGTCCCGCCGATCCGCTCGCGACACGCGCAACACGCGTCCCGCAATCACGGGCGGCGGGAAGGCCCGCCCCTAGCCTCTCCCCATGGCAGGTATCGGGTCGTGGGGCGGCGGCATCGTCCTGCTCGTCGCCGCGGTGCTCTGGGTCGTCTACCTGATGCCCGCCTGGGCAGCTCGACGGCAGTACCTGGCCACCGAGCGGAACGCGATCCGTCTCCAGCAGACCCTCCGGATCCTCGCGCAGACGGCCGAGCTGCCGGACGAGGTCCGCATCGAGATGAACGCCAGGTCCCTCGCCGAGGCGCAGCGCGTCGCGAAGTCGGAAGAGGCCAGGCGGTCCGCGCTCGTCCGGGCACGCGAAGCCGCGCGGCAGCGTGAGATCACCCGCCGTCTCGCCGAACAGGCCCCCGTGCTCGAGCAGGTGTCCTCGGTCCCCGCACTCACCGCGATGCGCATGCGTCGGTCACGGCTCGGAGCGACGACGCTCGGCGCCACCGGGCTCGTCGTCGCCCTCGTGGTCCTCGTCGCCGTCCCGTCCGCGTGGCTCGTCGCCGTCGCCGGCATCGTCGCCGCCGGTGGGTCCGCCGCGGTCCTCGCCCAGCTGCACCAGGTCGCCCAGGCGCGGAAGGCGCGTGCCGCAGCGTCCGCACCCCGGGTGGACCGGGCCTCCCGTCCGTCGACCGCCTGGACGGACCCGGCACCGCCGTTGTCCGCCGACCAACAGGCGCCGGCGACGACGGCGACCCGTACGTGGACGCCGGCGCACGTGCCGAGGCCCCTCTACGTCGAGCGACCCGCCACTCCCGCTGCCGAGCCGGAGACCTCGGCGGCGCTCGCGGCGCGACTCCGGCAGCGGGTCGCGGCCGCGAAGGCCGAAGCCGAGGCCGAGGCCGCGGCGATCCGTGCGGGCGAGTCGGACCCGTCACTCGCGACGGTGTCGCGGATGCGACCCGACGTCGAAGAAGCGGTCGCATCCCTGTCCGCCCACGACCAGGGGCGGCTGGCCGAGCGGCTCGGGCTCCGCGCACCAGAGGCTGCGCCGACCACCGCGGCGCCCGAGGCTGCGCCGACCACCGCGGCACCCGCGGAACCGGCGGCTCCCACTGCTCCGGCGGCGCCGAGCAAGTGGGCCGGCATGGGGGTCATCGGGGACGACGACTACCAGCAGGCGGACCTCGACGCGATCATGCGGCGACGCCGCGCGGTCTGAGGCGTCGATTTCGGTTCGACCTCGGCCTGGTGCTAGTGTGGTCGAGCACTTGGGGCTATGGCGCAGTTGGTAGCGCGTCTCGTTCGCAATGAGAAGGTCAGGGGTTCGAATCCCCTTAGCTCCACCAGGTGACAGCACCGCACGAAGGCCCCGGGACACCGTCCCGGGGCCTTCGTGCGTCCCAGGCCTTCGTCGTGCGTCCGCGCTGGCTGCTCCATGTGTCCGGGGTGACACCCCCGGACGAGGTGGTGCGTCGGACAACACCGGCCCCTAGAATCGCCACGCACCCGACGGGGGGTGCTCGCTCGAAGGGGTCCGCATGCGTCTCAGGTCCACCGTCGCCACCCTCGGCACCGTGCTCGCGGTCGTCGCCGGTGTCGCGCTCGTCGGCCCCGGCACCGCTGCCGGAGCGGCGACCACCACCGCCTCCACGGTCGGGCGCTTCACCCCGGTCGCCCCGGCGCGCGTGTTCAACGCGACCGTCGGCACGTCCCCGGTCACCGTGCCGCTCGGCGGTGCGAACGGCATCCCGACCTCGGCGACCGCCGTGGTGCTCACCGCGACGGTCAGCTCGCCGACGGCCGACGGGTACGTCAGCGTCGCCCCGGCCGGCAGCAGCGCACGGCCGTCGGTGCAGAACTTCTCCGCCGGGCAGCAGATCTCCGGCACGACCACGGTCGGCCTCGTCGGCGGCCAGGCCCAGGTCCGGCTGTCGGCGGGCACCGGCAAGGTCGCCCTCGACGTCGCGGGCTGGTACGGCACGAGTGCGAGCGGGTCGACGTACACGCCGCTCCCGCCGACGAACGTCATCACGGCCACGGTCGGCACGACCCCGCTCCGGGTGCCCGTCGCCGGCACCGCCGGGGTGCCGGCCGACGCGACCGCGGTCGTGCTGCAGACCGACGTGTCGCGGGCGACGACCAGCGGGACGCTGCGGATCACGCCGGCGGGCAACACCACCGGGATCGCGACCCTGACCTACCGAGCAGGGGTCACCGTGGCCAACACCACGACGGTGGCACTGTCCGACGGCGCCGTCCAGGCCCGGGTGTCGGGCGGGACGGGCTCGGTGCTCGCGGACGTCGTCGGCTACTACGCGCCGGACGACTCGGGGTCCGTGTTCGTGCCGGCGGACCCGGTGCGGGCAGCGACCGTCGCCGCGACCCCGACCGCGAAGGACATCACCCTCATCGGCACGGCGGGCATCCCGCGCAACGCCGTCGCCGCCGTCGTGAACGCCAAGGTCGGGGGCGGCACCACGAACGGTCTGCTCCGCGTCACCGGTGCCGGACTGTCCTCCAGCGTCCCGACGCAGGCGTACTCGGCCGGGCAGACCATCGGCAACGCGTTGATCGCGCCGTTGTCCTCGGCGGGGAAGGTCTCGGCGAAGGTGTCCTCGGGCACCGCGACCGTCTACGTCGACGTCGTCGGGTACTTCCTCGACGGGTCGTCCGGATCGGGGACCGGCGTCGACGTCTCGTGGCCGCAGTGCGGTCGCACGGTGCCGACCGACCAGTCGTTCGGGATCGTCGGGGTGAACGGCGAGCTCGGCAACCAGGCGAACCCGTGCTTCGCGTCGCAGCTCCGGTGGGCAGCGGCATCCGCCGGCGGCACCGCGCAGCCGGCCGCCCAGCTGTACGCGCTGGTGCAGAACCCCGGAGCCGCCCCCGGTGTGGCCTGGCCGACGTCGAACACGTTCCTCGGCACCACCGTCACCGGCAGCCCGTACGGGGCGTGCACCCCGGCAGCGGGCGGCGCTGGGCGGACCACCCGCGCGTGCTCGTACGTCTACGGCTACGGTCGCGCGACCGCGAACGTCGGCTTCACCGGGCTGTCCCAGCCGGGGCAGTACCGGTGGTGGCTCGACGTCGAGACGGGTCTCTCGCACCAGTCCGACGTGACGCAGAACCGCGCGACCCTCGAGGGCATGATCGCCGCGTACACGAAGGCCGGCATCCGCGACCTGGGGCTCTACTCGACCGGGTACCAGTTCGGGCAGGTCATGGGCACGGTCCCGTCGAGCAGCCCGATCCGCCCGCTGCCGAGCTGGATCGCGGTCGGCGACGCCACCCTGGCGCAGGCCCAGGCCGCGTGCAGCGGCACGCCGCTGGTCGACGGCCCGGTGCGGATGACCCAGTACGTCACGCCCTACGGCAGCGTCGAGCTGGACCGCGACTGGTCCTGTTCCTGAGTGCCCGTCGGCCGACCGCGTGCGCGGCTGACGGACGGGAGGCCCGTGGCGGCACCGCCACGGGCCTCCCGTCCGTCGGTGCGCACGTGGTCAGGAACCCGGTGGCAGCGGGAGTGCCGGTGCGGAACGGGCATTGCGGGTACCACGGCGTGCCGTCACGGTGACGACCGCACGGTCGTGCACGGCCAGCTCGTCACCGGGAACTGACGGGGGCGTCGGTCCCGGTCTGTCGGACGGGGTCACGTACCCTTGCAGCGTCATGACTGCTTCCTTCACGCGCCGTTCCCTGCTGTCGCTCGCCGGTGTCGCCGGAGTCGGGCTGGCGGCCGCCGCGTGTTCGAAGGCCTCCGACCCGTCCGAACCGACTCGCAGCGCGGGGGCGGGCTCCGCGAGCGCATCGGCGTCCGCCGCCGCGACACCCGCCCGCGCCGCGTCGCTCGAGCCGGCCCAGGTCCCGCTCGCGGGCGGCGTCACGGTCACGGTGACCGGCACCGCGCTCGCAGCCGTGCGTGGCGTGACCGTGGGCGGCATCGCTGCGCGCGACGTCAGGGCGTCGGCGACGAAGGTCACCTTCACCGCGCCGCACCAGGCGATGTACACGACCGGTTCCGCCGACGTGGCCCTCTTCGACTCCGAGCTGACGCCGACCGCGTCCGCGAACCAGAGCTCGGACGGCAACGGCAGTGCCGCCAACGACGGACAGAGCGGCGCGACGCAGGACTCGGCGTCCGCCGCGCCGACCGCGGGCGCGCCGTCCGTGCCCTCCGCCGCAGACGCACTCGCGACGACCTCGCTGGCGTACGCGGCGGTGACCGACGTCGACCGGCAGCTCGCGTACGCGATGCGGTACTGGAAGGACTACAACCTCACCGAGTACGGCACCATGAACCCGATCGGCGGTGACTGCGCGAACTACGTCAGCCAGACGCTCATCGCCCGTGGGTGGCAGCAGCGCGACGACTGGTACAGCCGTTCGGGTGGCGCCGCGCACTCCGCGACGTGGACCTACTGCCCGGCGATGGACCCGTGGCTCGCCAGCAACGCGGCGACCTTCGGCCTGACCCGGCGATCGCTCGACGAACGCGACAAGGTGCGTGTCGGCGACATCGTGTTCTTCGACTGGAACCACAACGACTCGCCGGACCACACCACCATCGTCTCCGAGGTCTTCACCGAGCCCGACGGCACGATCCGCATCAAGTCCGCGAGCCACAACCAGGACGGCCCCTACCGCGACCTCGACGAGATGATCACGGTGCAGCACCCCGGCGGCACCGCCTGGTTCCACACGTTCGACGCGTAGCGGTCGGGGCGCTGCCCGCGGTGCCGTGCCCGCGGTGCCGTGCCCGCCGCGGTCCGTGGTTCGACGTGGCTTCGCACAACCGAACCCGGTCCGAACCACGGGATCACGCGGTTCGGACCGGATTCGGTTGTGCGGGAGCGATCCGCGCCGCACGCGCCTCGCGCCGCACGCGCCGTCGCGTCGCCCCGCCTCGCCTCGCTCAGGGGTACCCGAGGAACCAGAGCAGCACGATCGCGACGGGTTGCAGTCCCACGCCCACGAGCAGCCACGTCACGGCACGCCGCCGCGTCCGCACGAAGGCATCCGAGCCGAGCAGCGGCGCAATGGGCATGAGCAACCGCGGCAGGCTCTGCTGCGGCAGGAACACCGCCACCAGGTAGAGCCCGTACGCCGCAGTGAACCCGAGCACCTCCGGCCCGAGGGCACGGACACTCCTGCGGGTCCAGAACCAGACCGCGGCCGCGAGCACCACGACGACGAGCCCGATGCCGAGCGGCCCGAGCCACGTGCCGGCCATCACGAACCACGGGGTCAGCGGCGCGAAGTGCTGCCGCCCAACGTACCCGACCCACCAGGACAGCTCGGTGTCGAGGTAGGCGTCCGGTCGACCCGTGACGACCGACGCGACCACGGGCCATGCGAGTCCCGCGGCCGCGAGGACCGCGCCGACGACGAGGACCGGCACCCGGTCGCGCCAGGGGAACGGCTCCTGCCCGCGGGACGCCCGGACCCACCGGACGACCAGGTGCACCGCGACCGCGACCGCGAGCGCGAGGACCCCGGGCTTCGTGAACGCCGCGACCACGCCGAGCGCCCCGACCACGGCGTACCGCCGACGCACCAGGGCGAGCAGCCCGCCGAACACCAGGAGCAGCAGCATCGACTCGGCGTAGGCGACCTGCAGCAGGAACCCGGTCGGCGCGAACGCGAACAGCGCGGTGGCCCACCGGGCGCGGTGCGAGCACCCCACGGCGAGGACCAACCGGTACAGCACCACGCACGCACCGGCTCCCGCGAGGGTCGCCACGGCGACGCCGACGGCCCAGAACGAACCGCCCGTGAGCGTCATGAGCGCACGGACCACCGCGGGGAACACCGGCAGGAAGGCCCACGCGTTGGGCAGGACGTGCCCGGCCGCGTCGGTCGGCAGGGTCGTCGGGTAGCCGTGCTCGGCGATGGTCCGGTACGCCGACGCGTCCCACGAGCCCGAGAACGTCAGGAACGACGCGTTCTCGCGGTGCGAGGCGAAGTGCCACCCGTTCGCCGTCGCGACCAGGTACATCGTGGCGAGCAACACGGTGCTCACCACGCGTGAGGCCGCCCAGACGACGAGCGGGGCCGTCCACCCGCTGTGTCGACCGTGCAGCAGGGCGCGCAGTCGCATCCCGGTCCGGGAGGCCCGGGTCGGCTCCGCCACGCTGGTCACCCGCCCGATCCTCCCAGACCACGGCGCGTGTCCGCTCTGCGAACACCGCCAGCGGCCGCCCCCAGGTTGGGCGAGTTCGGTGGAGGGCGTCCCTGGAACAACCACCAGCACAGGAGGAACGCATGCCGTTCATCACCGTCGGCTCCGAGAACGGGCACGACATCGACCTGCACTACGACGACTTCGGCTCGGGTGACCCCGTCGTCCTGATCCACGGATGGCCGCTCTCCGGTCGTTCGTGGGAGGGCCAGGTCCCGGCACTCGTCGAAGCCGGCCACCGTGTCATCGCCTACGACCGCCGCGGCTTCGGCCAGTCGTCGCAGCCTTGGGACGGGTACGACTACGACACCTTCGCCGCCGACCTCGACGCCCTCATCGACCAGCTCGGGCTGATGAACCTCACGCTCATCGGGTTCTCGATGGGTGGCGGTGAACTCGCCCGCTACGTCTCGACCTACGGCACCGCGAAGGTCGCGAAGCTCGTGTTCGCCAGCGCCGTGCCGCCGTACCTGTGGAAGTCGGACGACAACCCCGAGGGCGGCGTCGACCAGGACCTGGCCGACTGGTTCTCGAACGGCATCACGGGCGACCGGCCCGCGTTCCTGCGCGAGTTCGTCGACATGTTCTACACCGCCGGTGGCAAGCCGTCGCTCACGCACAAGCCGCTCGTCAGTGACGACCAGCGCGCCTACGACCTGGCGATCGCCGAGATGGCCTCGCCGAAGGGCACCCTCGACTGCACCGCGGCCTTCGCGACGACCGACTTCCGGGACGACCTGACCAAGGTCGACGTCCCGACGCTCGTCATCCACGGCGACGCGGACGGGATCGTGCCGTTCGAGGTCTCCGGCAAGCGGACCGCGGCGGCGATCCCGAACGCCCAGACCCACGTCATCGAGGGCGGTCCGCATGGTGTCCTGGCGTCGCACCGCGACGAGTGGAACCAGGCGGTCCTGCGCTTCCTGGCGTCCTGACCACCGCGTTGACCAGCGGCGCACGTCCCGGACGGGACGTGCGCCGCTGGCATGTGCCGTGCCTCCCGGTCAGTGACCGGTGACCGCGCGCCGGATCTGCTCGATCGGGACCTTGGGGGAGCGGTCCGCGTTCAGCAGGCCGTTCGTCTCCTGCATGGTGTCGGTCAGCTGCGTGTAGCAGGACCCGACCAGGAACGAGCTCGCCCGGATCGCGTCGTAGAGCGCGGTGATGCGCTGGACCCAGTCGTCGCCGTCCGACGCCGAGGTGTACCCCCAGCCGTCCTCGCGCTGCGTGCCGGGCTGGTAGTTCACTCCGCCGAACTCGGTGAGCATGACGGGTTGGCCGCGGTCGACCGCCCCGCCGACGAGCACCCGGCGGTCGGCCGGACCGATCCCTCCGACCAGGGCGGTGCGTGCGGCGTCGTCCGCGTAGGTCTTCGCGAGGCGCTCGCCGTCGCCCTCGTAGTCGTGGATCGTGATGATGTCCGACGACGGGTGCTCCCATCCGTCGTTCGACACCACCGGGCGGGTCGGGTCGAGCGCGCGCGTGACGTCGGCGAGCGCGCGGGCGTAGGCCTGCTGCGCCGCGTTCGTCCGGATCTCCTGCACGCCCCAGCTCTCGTTGACGGGCACCCAGGTGACGATCGACGGGTGCGAGGCGTCGCGCTCGACCGCGTCCATCCACTCGGCCATGAGCCGGTGCACCGCGCGCGGGGAGAACTCGTAGGCGCCGGCGACCTCGCCCCACACCATCAGTCCGAGTCGGTCCGCCCAGTAGAGGAACCGTGGGTCCTCGATCTTCTGGTGGTTACGGGCGGCGTTGAAGCCGAGTTCCTTGATGAGCTCGACCTCCCGCCGCAGCGCGGCACGGGAGGGTGCTGCCAGGTGCGAGTCCGGCCAGTAGCCCTGGTTCAGGACGCTCCGCACGTGCTGCGGACGTCCGTTCAGCAGGAAGGTGGGTCCGTCGACGCCCACGGTCCGGACGCCGAAGTACGACGACACCGCGTCGACCCGGCTGCCGTCACGATCGACGAGCGTGACGGTGGCGTCCACCAGCCGTGGGGTGTCCGGCGTCCAGAACAGCTCGTCCTGCGCCTGGCCGTTCGCCTGGCGCGAGATCGGCACGACCACGTCGAACTCGGTCGCGGTGTCGCCGATCGTCGACTCGACCGTGGCCAGGTGCTCATCGCGCTCGTGCCAGTGAGCCTCGACGCGCAGGCGCTCGCCGCCAGCCCTGGTGCCGGTCAGGCGGACCGTCAGGCGCACGGTGGCCTGGTCGAGGTTCGTCCACCGCAGGTACCCGACGGACACGGGCGGCACGGCCTCGAGCCACACCGTCTGCCAGATGCCGGTGGTGCGGCGGTACCAGATCGCGTGCGGTTCCTCGTGCCAGTCCTGCTTGCCGCGCGGCTGGGTCAGGTCGTGCGGGTCGTCCTCGGCGCGGACCACCAGGGTGTGGGCGACGTCGTCGCCCGTTGCACCAGGGGCCAGTGCCTCGGTCACGTCGAACGAGAACGGGGTGTGGCCGCCCTCGTGCGTGCCGATGAGCGCGCCGTCGATCCAGACCGTGGCCCGGTGGTCGACGGCGCCGAAGTGCAGGACGAGTCGCGGTGCGCGCTCGCCGAAGCCCGCAGCGTCGAGGTCAGCGCGGGTGAGGCTTCGCGAGTACCACACGACGGGGTGGAACCCGGGTTCGTCGATGCCGGAGGCGACGGACTCGGGCGGGAACGGCACGACGATGTCCCGCGGGTCGGGGAAGCCCGCGCGCCAGGCGGGGTCGTCGCCGTCGTTCCGGAACGACCACGTGCCGTCCAGGTCGGCCCAGTGCGTGCGCAGCATCTGGGGGCGGGGGTACGAGCCGTCCTGCTGGCTGGCGAGGGGGAGGCTCGGGTCAGGGGTGCTGTTGGGGGCGGCGACGGTGCCGGCGAGCGTGCTCATGGCTCCATCGTGACAAGCCGGTACATCGTTGTAAAGGGGCTCGTGACGATTCGTGGGGAGACGTGCTGCTGTCAGGCGATCGCGGCAGCGCGGGTCAGCACCATGACGTCCATGCGACCCTGCTGGACGACCTCGTCGTGCTGGTTGCGGAGCGTGACCGTCCGCTCGACGATCCCGGTGGTGCCCGAGCTGGTCAGCCGGGTGGACAGGATCTCGACGGTGCAGGTGACGGTGTCCCCGATGAAGACCGGGGCGGTGAAGCGCCAGCCGTCGATGCCGAGCAGGGCCACCGCTGATCCCTCGAACACCCCGGTGCGGGCGATCAGGCCGACGCAGAGCGAGGCGCCGAGCATGCCGTGCACGATCCGCTGGCCGTACCGGGTCCTCGCGGCGAACTCCACGTCGGTGTGGACCTGGTTGTTGTCGTTCGTCCACGACGCGAACGACACGACGTCTGCCTCGGTGATCGTGCGACCCGGGGTCGTGAAGGTCTGTCCGGCGGCGAGGTCCTCGAGGTAGTGCGGCACCTGCTCATCCTCGCACCGCCCGGTGCAGCTGTCCGAGCGCGCGCCGGGCGTCGTCGAGGTGGTGCTCGGCCGCCCGCCGTTCGACCATCGCGAGCACCCCGTAGCCGAAGGTGTCCGTGCCGGACTCCGCCGCTGCCGCCGCCAGGCGACGGTACGAGACCGCGGCGTGCTCGGCGTCGAGCACGTCGCCGAGTGTCTCCTGCACGCGACGGAAGCGTCCGAGCCGGCGCTTCCCCACGTCCGGCACGTCGCCCGCGGCCTCGAGCGCGTACCGCAGTCGTCGCGCCGCCTTGCGGACGTCGTGCAGCGGTTCGAGCCCGTCGGCAGGGAGCCCGTCGGTGCCGTCCAGCGCCCGACGCACCCGTGCGCGCTCGTGGTGGATCCGCTGCGTCGTGAAGGCCACCGCGTCCTGCTTCGCCCTGGTCCCCGCCGGAGCCCGGTCGACCAGGTCGTCGAGCTGGTCGAGCGCGCCGAACCACGCTCCGGAGCGGAGCTCGTCGCGCAGCGCCGCGACCGCTGCGCGCCGGTCCGCCTCGGCCGCTGCCCGGAGGTGGTCGAGCACCGCGGTGTCGACCGAGCCGGAGGGTGCCATCGCGACCGTGTGCTCGACCCGGTCGCGCAGGACCTCGGCGTCACGGGCGACCCCGGCGACCCGAGCGGTGGGCCGGAGCTGGGCGCGCAACGACTCGGTGAGGTCGGAGTCGAGGGCGCCCCGGTACGCGGCGAGCACGCTGCGCAGTCGACGCAGGACCTTGCGGAACGCGTGCACGGCGTCGTCGCCGTCAGCCCGGACGCGGGGGTCGACCGTCAGCAGCTCTGTTCGCAGCGGCGCGAGCACGCCGCGCACGAACGCGGCGGCACTGCCCGGTCGGGGGCGTTCGCTGTCCCCGGTGACGGGTCGTCGCACCGGAGCCAGTGTCGGCACGGGGTCGCCCGGTGCGCGGCCGTCGTCGTCCGCCGCGTCCGTCACCGCCCGTTCGACGGCGCGCACGATCTGACCCGGATCTCCGTCGTCCGTCAGGGCCCACCACCGGGCGCTGCGGAGGAGCGCGGTGTCCCGGTCGCCCTCGTCCACACGGACGTCGGCCACCTCGGCTCGCAGTCGTCCGTCGCGGCCATGCAACCGCACGAGCGTGGTCGTCGTGTCACGGACGCGCACCGGGCGGACCGGTCGCCCCCGGAGCGCGGGCTCGACCGGGTCGCGGGGGAGTGGGGCGCCCGGCACCCCGACCGCTTCCGGGCCCTGGCCGCGGTCGACGCTCCAGCCACCACCGCCGCCCCTCCTGTCACCTCCACCGCCGCCGCTCCCGTCGCCGGCATCGTCGCCCTGCCTCGACGCATCCAACGGGTCAGCGTGCAGCAGCTCGATGCCGGCGAATGCCAACGCCCGGTCGTCCGTGTCCCACAGCGTCTCGCGCACGGTGACACTCGGCAGTCGACGGACGTCGTCGGCGTAGGGCTCGAGCGCGGGCAGCCGGCGGTCGTCCGGGATGCGCCAGGTGCGACGCGGGTCAGCGAGGGTGTCGCGGGTGGTGGTCTCCATGCCGATCAGTGTCGTCCGCCGCCGCCGTCCACCGCTCGGACGCGAGCCGGTCTGTGGACGACAGCGGCAGGGGNGGGACGACCGCTCGCGTAGCCTCCTGATCCATGACCGACGTCGCACAGTGGATGGCCCGGCAACGCTGGTACGCATCGAAGGGGGGTGTCCCGCAGCTCCGGACGATCGCCGAACTCGACGAACGTACCGACGACGCCCGGGTGCTCACCCGCTTCGTCATCGACGACGCGGTGACCGGCTCCGTCCTGTACCAGGTCCCCGTCACCGAGCACCAGGACCCCGTCCCCGAACTCGAACACGCCCGCATCACCACGGACGAGACCTCGGACGACGCCGACCAGGACGTCCTGCCCTCGTACGACGGCCCGCAGGACCCCGCGTACGCGCGGTGGCTGCTCGGGGCGATCGACCACGGCGAGGAGTCCCTCGTGCCGATCGGCACCGTCCGGTCCGCGCGCGTCCTGCGCGGCGAGCAGTCGAACACCTCGATCATCTGCGAGACCGAGGACAACGGCACCGTGATCGTGAAGGTCTTCCGCGTCCTGCACCACGGCGACAACCCCGACGTGACGACTCAGCAGGCCCTCTCCGCCGCAGGGTCGTCCCGGGTGCCACGCGTGTTCGGTGCCCTCCGTGGTGCCTGGCCCGACACCGGACGCGACGACGGCGTCGCCAGCGGCCACCTGGCTTTCGCCCAGGAGTTCCTGCCCGGGCTCGACGACGCCTGGCGCGTCGCCCTGGACGACGCTCGCCGCGGGGACTCCTTCGCGGCCGGCGCCGACCGTCTCGGTGCAGCGCTGGCCGAGGTCCACGTCACGCTCGCGGGAGCGATGCCGACCGAGCCGGCGACGCCGGAGCGGGTCGAGCAGGCCCGGGCGACGATGCTGCAGCGCCTCGAGACCGCCGCGGCCGAGGTCCCGGAGGTCGCCGAGCACGCCGATGCCGTCCGCGCCGTCTACGACCGGGCTTCCGACGTCGCCTGGCCCGACCTGCAGCGCATCCACGGCGACCTGCACCTCGGGCAGGTGCTCTCCGCACCCGAGCCGCGCGGCTGGGTCTTCCTCGACTTCGAGGGCGAACCGTTGCGTCCCCTGCACGAGCGCTCGCTCCCGGACGTGCCGTTGCGCGACGTCGCCGGCATGCTGCGGTCCTTCGACTACGTCGCCGGGGCACTGGCGCACGAGACCGAACCGGTCGATGCCGCAGCGTGGGCTCACGAGGCCCGAGAGGCCTTCCTCGACGGCTACACACGTGGGATCGGCGTGGACGTCCGCGCCCACCGCGAGGTCCTCGACGCGTTCGAGCTCGACAAGGCCGTCTACGAGGTCGTCTACGAAGCCCGCAACCGGCCGACCTGGGTCGGCATCCCGGTCGCCGCCGTGGAGCGCCTGGCGGCGCGGTCCGTGCGGTAGACGCCGGGAACCACCGAACGGGAGGCCCGTGGCGACACCGCCACGGGCCTCCCGTCCGTCCTGGGTCAGTTGACGGGTCCGGTGTACTTCTCCCCGGGGCCCGCGCCCGGCGCGTCGGGGATGGCGGACGCCTCGCGGAACGCGAGCTGCACCGAGCGCAGGCCGTCGCGCAGCGGTCGCGCGTGGTGGTCACCGATCTCGGTGGCCGCGGCGGTGACCAGGCCGGCGAGGGCGGTGATGAGCTTCCGCGCCTCGTCCAGGTCGGTCTGCTGCTCCGGGTCGTCGGCCAGCCCCACCTTGACGGCGGCGGCGCTGAGCAGGTGCACGGCGACGGTGTTGATCAGTTCGACGGCGGGGACCTCGGAGATGTCCCGGGCGGCCTCGTCGACGGTGCCGTCGGACGAGGGATCGATGGGCGGGGTGTCGGTCACGGTGCTCCTCTGTTAGACTCGTCGCGGCAGATGCTGTCCGTGTGCCCGGAACGATTCGTGAGAACCAGTCCGGACCACCTCGGCATCACGAAGAGGAGTCACTCCCACCCGCGGCCACGAACCACCAGGCTACCGGGTCACCACCGCTCCGCCGGGCGTCACCGTCCGGCAGTCCGAACCGTCTGACGCAGGTCAGCCGGCGCGGAGTCGGGCGGCTGCCGAACGGGTCTCGATCCGTGCGTCAGATCTCCTCTCGTGCCGTTGTCCGGGCAAACGCCCCGGGCCACCACTGATTGAAGGAGCTCCGCATTCCCGATCCCCGTACCAACGACCGAATCCGCGTCCCCGAGGTCCGTCTTGTCGGACCCCAGGGCGAGCAGGTCGGCGTTGTCCCCATCGCCGTCGCACTGCGCCTCGCGCAGGAAGCAGAGCTGGATCTGGTCGAGGTCGCGCCGGACGCGAAGCCGCCCGTGGCCAAGATCATGGACTACGGCAAGTTCAAGTACGAAGCTGCGCAGAAGGCGAAGGAAGCCCGTCGCAACCAGGTCAACACCGAGCTCAAAGAGGTCCGGTTCCGCCTGAAGATCGACGTGCACGACTACGAGACCAAGCGCAAGCGTGCCGAGGGCTTCCTCCTCGGCGGCGACAAGGTGAAGGCCATGATCCTCTTCCGCGGCCGCGAGCAGTCGCGTCCGGAACAGGGTGTCCGACTCCTGCACAAGTTCGCGGAGGAGATCGCCGAGTTCGGCGTCGTCGAGTCCCGACCCACGCAGGACGGCCGCAACATGACGATGATCATCGCGCCGCTCAAGAACAAGTCCGACGTCAAGGGCGAGCAGAACGCCAAGCGTGCGGCCGACAAGGCCGAGCGTCGCGCGTCCGAGCACGCCGCCAAGGCGAAGCCGGAAGACGCTGCCCCGGCCGCGTCGTCGGAACCGGCCGCCGCCGAGTCGAAGGAAACGGCCACGGCCGAATAGGTCTCCCCAGACCAGCCCCGCGCAGTTCTCCCGACCGCAATGGCGCGGCTCCCCATCCACCCCACGGAAAGGCACCCCCATGCCCAAGCAGAAGACCCACTCCGGGTCGAAGAAGCGCTTCAAGGTCACCGGCACCGGCAAGATCATGAAGCAGCAGGCCGGTATGCGTCACAACCTCGAGGTCAAGTCTGCCAAGCGCAAGGCTCGCCTCAACGAGGACCAGGTCCTCTCGAAGGCCGACGCGAAGAACGTCAAGAAGCTCCTCGGCCACTGAGCCCCCGGATTCGTAAAGGAACACTGCAATGGCAAGAGTGAAGAGAGCGGTCAACGCCGCCAAGAAGCGTCGCGTCATCCTCGAACGCGCCGAGGGCTACCGCGGCCAGCGTTCGCGTCTGTACCGCAAGGCGAAGGAGCAGGTCACCCACTCCCTCGTCTACGCGTACCGTGACCGCCACGCCAAGAAGGGCGAGTTCCGTCGCCTGTGGATCCAGCGCATCAACGCTGCGTCCCGTGCGAACGGCCTGACCTACAACCGCCTCATCCAGGGCCTCGCCCTGGCCGGCATCGAGGTCGACCGTCGCATCCTCGCGGACCTCGCCGTGAACAACCCGGAGACCTTCGCCGCGCTCGTCGAGTCGGCCAAGAAGGCCCTCCCGGCCGACACCTCGGCTCCCAAGGCCGCGTAGTCACCTGCCACACCTCGAAGGCCCCGATCCGTCCGCGGACCGGGGCCTTCCTGCATGCTGCGACACTGGTCGCGTGACTGATCTCCTCGAGAACCCCCGTGCCGGACGTGTCAAGGCCGTCGCCGCCCTCGCCAAGAAGGACGTGCGTGCCGAGACGGGCCTGTTCCTGCTCGAGGGACCGCAGGCCGTCCGCGAAGCGATCGCGTACGCACCCGAGCTGCTGCGTGAGCTCTACGTCACGCCCACCGCCGCCGAGCGGTACGACCTGGGCGACGCGCCCGTCGACACCTGGTTCGTGACCGAGCAGGTCCTCGCGGCGATGGCGGACACGGTGACGCCGCAGGGTGTCGTCGCGGTGTGCCAGCAGTTCCCGACGTCGGTGCGGCAGGTGTTCCCCGAGCCCGGCGCGACCGGTCTGGAGGCGCGGGTCGACCCCGCCACGAACCGTCCGTTGCCCGCGCTGGTCGCGATCCTCGAAGAGGTGCGGGACCCGGGCAACGCCGGCACGATCATCCGCGCAGCCGACTCGGCCGGAGCCGACGCGGTCGTCCTGACCGGGCGGAGCGTCGACCCGTACAACCCCAAGGTCGTTCGGTCGACCACGGGCTCCCTGTTCCACGTGCCGGTGTCGGTCGGCGTGTCGCTGGCGGACGCGATCGGGCGGGCCAAGGCACTCGGGTACACGGTCCTCGCGGCGGACGTCTCGGGCGACGACCTGCCCGCCGTCCGCGCCGAGGGGCTGCTCGACGGTCCGACGGCGTGGGTGTTCGGCAACGAGGCACGTGGGCTGACCGACGAGGACCTCACGCTGGTCGACCGCGCGGTCACGGTTCCGATCTACGGCGCCGCCGAGTCCATGAACCTGGCCACCGCGGCGTCCGTCTGCCTGTACGAGTCGGCGTTCGCGCTCCGCTCGGCCTGACTCCTCCACAGCAGGAGTCCGGTCGCCCTGTCTCCACCGTCCGCGCAGTACAGGACGGCGGTATCCCAGGGGCCGGTAGGCTTGGTGACCGTGTCAGAACCTCTCGAGATCAGCGAATCGGCCGTCGCCGACGCGGTCGACGCGGCCCTCGCCGCAGTCCGTGCCGCCACGACGGTCGCCGAGCTCAAGCAGGCCCGAGCCGAGCACACGGGCGAGCAGTCGACGCTCGCGCGCATGAACGCCTCCATGCGCAGTGTCCCGCCCGAGCAGAAGGCCCAGGCCGGCAAGCTCGTCGGTCAGGCCCGCGGCCGCGTCAACGGTGCGATCACCGACCAGGAATCGGTGCTCGCCGTCGCCGAGGAACGCGCACGACTCGACGCCGAACGCGTCGACGTCACCGCGTTGCCGTCGACCCGGACCCCGGGCTCGCGGCATCCGCTGTCGCTCCTCAACGAGACCGTCGCCGACATCTTCGTCGGCATGGGGTGGGAAGTGGCAGAAGGCCCCGAGCTCGAGCACGAGTGGTTCAACTTCGACGCGCTGAACTTCGACCAGGACCACCCCGCGCGGGCGATGGCCGACACGATCTTCGTCGAGCCCGTCGACCGCCACCTGGTCATGCGCACGCACACCTCCCCGGTGCAGGTGCGCTCCCTGCTGTCGCGTGACCTGCCGCTCTACGTGATCGCCCCCGGGCGGGTGTACCGCGCCGACGAACTCGACGCCACGCATCTGCCGGTGTTCACCCAGGTCGAGGGCATCGCCATCGACAGGGGCCTCACGATGGCGCACCTGCGCGGCACGCTCGAGCACTTCGCCCGGCAGATGTTCGGTGCCGAGGCGCAGATCCGTCTGCGTCCGAACTACTTCCCGTTCACCGAGCCCTCCGCCGAGATGGACGTGTGGCAGCCGAACGCCAAGGGCGGCGCGCGGTGGGTCGAGTGGGGTGGCTGCGGCATGGTCAACCCGAACGTCCTGCGCTCCGCCGGCATCGACCCCGACGAGTACCAGGGCTTCGCGTTCGGCATGGGCATCGAGCGGACGCTCCAGTTCCGCAACGGCCTGAACGACATGCGTGACTTCCTCGAGGGCGACATCCGCTTCTCGCAGCAGTTCGGAACGGTGGTCTGATGCGCGTCCCACTCCGTTGGCTCGGCGAGTCCGTCGACCTGCCTGATGACGTCACGCTCGAGCACGTGCACGCGGCACTCGTGTCGGTGGGCTTCGAGGAAGAAGCCGTCCACACCTTCGACCTCACCGGGCCCGTCGTGGTCGGCCGGGTGCTCGAACGGGACCCCGAGCCGCAGAAGAACGGCAAGACCATCAACTGGTGCCAGGTGGACGTCGGCGAGCCCGAGCCCCGCGGCATCGTCTGCGGCGCGCACAACTTCGACGTCGGCGACAAGGTCGTCGTCACGCTGCCCGGCGCCGTGCTGCCCGGCCCGTTCCCGATCGCTGCCCGCAAGACCTACGGCCACGTGTCCGACGGCATGATCGCCTCGGCGCGTGAGCTCGGTCTCGGCGACGAGCACGACGGCATCCTCCGCTTCGCCGACCTCGGCATGGACCCCGACGTCGGAGCGGACGCGATCGCGCTGCTCGGCCTCGACGACGCTGCCGTCGAGATCAACGTCACGCCCGACCGCGGCTACGCGATGAGCCTGCGCGGCGTCGCCCGCGAGTACGCGCACGCCACGGGTGCGTCCTTCCACGACCCGGCGGACCGGGTCCCCTCGCACCAGGCCGAGGGCTTCACCGTGACCATCGCGGACGACGCACCGATCCGGGGCCGCGTCGGTTCGAGCACCTTCGTCACCCGCGTCGTCCGTGGCATCGACGCGACCCGACCGACACCGGCATGGATGGTGTCGCGTCTGTCGCTCGTGGGTGTGCGCTCCATCTCGCTGCCGGTCGACATCACCAACTACGTGATGTTCGAGCTCGGCCAGCCGCTGCACGGCTACGACCTCGCCACGGTCGTCGGCGGGCTCGGCGTCCGTCGGGCGACGGCGGGGGAGACCCTGACGACGCTCGACGACGTCACCCGCACCCTCGACCCCGAGGACCTCGTCATCACCGACGACCAGGGCCCCGTCGGGCTCGCCGGCGTGATGGGCGGCGCGCGCACCGAGATCACGGCTGCGACCACCGACGTGCTGATCGAGGCCGCGGGCTTCGACCAGGTCTCGATCGCGCGCACCGCCCGGCGCCACAAGCTCCCGAGCGAGGCGTCCAAGCGCTTCGAACGCGGTGTCGACCCCCGCGTGGCGGAAGCCGCAGCGAACCGCGCCGTCGCGCTCCTCGTCGAACTCGCCGGCGGCACGGCGGACTCCCTCGGCTCGACGCTCGTCGACACCTCGGAGCGTCCCGCGGTCCCGATGCGACTGTCCCGCCCGTCCGAGCTGATCGGCGTCGAGTACACCGACTCCGAGGTCATCGACACGCTCCGCGCCATCGGGGCCGCGGTCGACACGGACGGCGACCAGCTCCGGGTCACCCCGCCGACCTGGCGACCGGACCTGACCGACGACACGACGCTGGTCGAGGAAGTGGCCCGCATCGTCGGGTACGACCGGATCCCGAGCGTCCTGCCGGTCGCGCCGCCCGGACGCGGTCTCACGGCGCACCAGCAGGCGCGTCGTCGCGTCGCCGCCGCACTCGCTGCCGACGGCCTCGTCGAGGTGGTCACGGCGCCGTTCGTGTCCGTCGCGACGACCGCCGCGTACCAGGGGATCGACCCCGCCGGCGGGCCGGCCGTGGTGCTGGCGAACGCGCTCGACAGCGAGCAGAACCTGCTCCGCCGCAGCGGTCTGCCGGCCCTGGTCGACGTCGCGCGTCGCAATACTTCGCGCGGGCTCGTCGATGTGGCGGTGTACGAGACCTCCCGGGTCTTCCTGCCGACCACCGACACCGAGCTCGGCACGTCCGACGTCCCGGTCGGTGCGGCGCGCCCCGACGCCGAGCTCCTGGCGGACCTCGACGCAGCGCTGCCCGCGCAGCCGTTCCACGTGTCCGCGCTCCTCGTCGGGCACCGCCTGGCCAAGCAGCCGGGCGTCGCACCCGAGCCGTACGGCATCGCGGACGCCCTCGACGTCGCGCGCACCGTCGCGTGGGCGGCGGGTGCCGAGCTGACCGTGGCGCAGACGTCGCATCCGTCGCTCCACCCGGGTCGAGCCGCGTCCCTGCTCGTCGGCGGGACGGTCGTGGGCGTCGCGGGTGAGCTCCTGCCCGAGCTCACCGCCGCGTCGGACCTGCCGCGCGTCGTGTCCGTCGTCGAGATCGACCTCGACGCCGTGATCGCAGCCGTGCCCGAGTCAGTGTCGGTGGCGCCGATCGTGTCCTACCCGGCTGCCACACAGGACCTGTCCCTCGTGGTCGGTAGCGACGTGCCGGCGGGGGACGTGCTCGACGCCGTCCGCGCTGGCGCCGGAGAGCTCTTGGAGTATGCTCGGCTCGTGGATGACTACCGGGGCTCCGGCGTGGACGAGGGACAGAAGTCCCTGACGTTCGCGCTGCGCTTCCGTGCCACGGACCGCACCCTGACCGCTGCCGAGGCCTCCGTGGCCCGCGACGGCGCCGTCCGACGTGCCGGCGAGCGATTCGGGGCGACCCTGCGCGACTGATCCCCCTGGGACAGCACCGCACGGGGCCGCCGCCTCCGATCCTCGACGAATCGTCCGACCAAAGGTGGAATCCCATGTCCGTATCCGTCGCCGTGGCGGGAGCCAGCGGCTACGCAGGCGGTGAGCTGCTGCGCATCCTGTCGGCTCACCCCGAGTTCGACGTCCGGACGGTGACCGCGTTCTCGAACGCGGGACAGCCGCTCATCTCGACACAGCCGCACCTGCGCTCGCTCTCGCACCTGACGCTCGTCGAGACGACGGCCGAGCACCTCCGCGGACACGACGTGGTCTTCCTCGCCCTGCCGCACGGCCAGTCCGGAGCGGTCACGGCGCAGCTGGACGACGACACCCTCGTGGTGGACTGCGGGGCCGACCACCGGCTGACCGATCCGGCCGCCTGGGAGGCCTTCTACGGCGGCGAGTACTTCGGTGCCTGGACCTACGGCCTCCCCGAGCTCCTGCACGGCGCACCCGCTCCGGGTTCCGCTGACGAGTGGCGCGACGTCGACGACATCGTCGAACAGAGTCGCCAACGCTCCGAGATCGCCGCGACGAAGCGCATCGCCGTCCCGGGCTGCAACGTGACGGCCATCACGCTCGGCATCCAGCCCGGGGTGCAGGCCGGTCTGGTCGAGGCGGACGACATCGTCGCCGTGTTGAGCGTGGGCCCCTCGGGCGCGGGCAAGAAACTCGCCCCGACGTACCTCGCCGCCGAGATCATGGGTTCCGCCAGCGCGTACGCGGTCGGCGGCACCCACCGGCACGTCCCCGAGATCCAGCAGAACCTGCACGTGGCCGGGGCCTCGGACGTCTCGATCTCGTTCACCCCCGTGCTCGTGCCGATGGCGCGGGGGATCCTCGCCACGACGACCGCCAAGCTCGCGCCGGGCGTCAGCGCCCGTGACGTCCGCCTCGCCTGGGAACAGGCATACGCGGACGAGCCGTTCGTCCACCTGCTGCCGGAGGGCGAGTTCCCCCGCGTCGCCGACACGATCGGGGCGAACACCGCGCTCGTCGGCATCGCCGTGGACGAAGCCGCGGGCCGGGTCGTCGCGATCAGCGCGCTCGACAACCTCGTCAAGGGGACCGCCGGCGCCGCCGTGCAGTCGGCCAACATCGCCCTGGGGTTCCCCGAGACCCTCGGCCTCAGCGTGGACGGAGTCGCACCGTGACCGACGCAACGAACGGGGCGGACGCCCCCACGGACCTCCAGTCCGTCAGCGACGCCGAGGGCGTGACCGCAGCCGCGGGCTTCCGCGCCGCCGGCGCGACCGCCGGACTCAAGGCGAGCGGCACACCCGACGTGGCCCTCGTCGTGAATGACGGCCCGCAGGCCGCGGTCGCCGCGGTCTTCACGAGCAACCGCGCCCAGGCCCACCCGGTGATCTGGTCGCGTCAGGTCGTCGGCGACGGCGTCGCCAAGGCCGTGTTCCTGAACTCGGGCGGCGCGAACTGCTTCACCGGGGCCTTCGGCTTCCAGACCACGCACCTGACCGCCGAAGCCGTCGGCGAGTCCCTCGGGATCGGTGCCGGCGACGTCGTGGTCTGTTCGACCGGTCTGATCGGCCGTGGCGACCAGACCTTCCGCGACCACGTCCTGCACGGTGTCGCGCTCACGACGGACGCGCTCTCCGAGACCGGGGGCCCGGACGCGGCCGCGGCGATCATGACGACGGACACGCGGGCCAAGCAGGCCTCGGTCTCCGAGGACGGCTGGACCGTCGGCGGCATGGCCAAGGGTGCCGGCATGCTCGCGCCGGGCCTCGCCACCATGCTGGTCGTCATCACGACGGACGCGCTCCTCGACGCCGAACAGCTCGACCAGGCGCTCCGCGCGGCCACCCGCGTGACCTTCGACCGGGTCGACTCGGACGGCTGCATGTCGACGAACGACACGGTCGTGCTGATGTCCTCCGGCGCCTCGGGTGTGACGCCCGAGGTCGGCGACTTCCAAGAGGCGCTGACGGCTGTCTGCGCCGACCTCGCGCGGCAGCTCCAGCAGGACGCCGAGGGTGCCAGCCACGACATCGCAATCCACGTGGTCGGCGCCGTGTCCGAGGACGACGCCGTCACCGTCGGGCGCAGCGTCGCCCGCAACAACCTGTTCAAGGCCGCGGTGTTCGGCAACGACCCCAACTGGGGCCGGGTCCTGGCGGCGATCGGCACGACGGACGCCGAGTTCGACCCGTACGCGGTCGACGTCTCGATGAACGGCGTCCGGGTCTGCCACGACGGCGCGCCCGACCGCCCGATCGACGAGGTCGACCTGACGCCGCGTGACACCGACGTGCTCATCGACCTCGGGGTGGGGCCGTTCGCGGCGACCATCCTGACGAACGACCTGACGCACGACTACGTCCACGAGAACAGCGCGTACTCCAGCTGATGGCCGCCGGAGACGCCCTGTCGAAACAGGAAGAACACGAGTTCGCTGCCGTCAAGGCCGCCACCCTGATCGAGTCCTTGCCGTGGCTGAAGCGCTTCTCGGGCAAGATCGTGGTCGTCAAGTTCGGCGGCAACGCGATGGTGAACGACGACCTCAAGCGCGCGTTCGCCGAGGACATGGTCTACCTGCGCTACGCGGGTCTGCACCCGGTCGTGGTGCATGGCGGCGGACCGCAGATCTCCGCCGCGCTCAAGGAGCAGGGCATCCAGTCCGAGTTCCGCGGCGGGTACCGCGTCACGACGACCGAGGCGATCACCGTCGTCCGCGACGTCCTGGCCGGCGAGGTCAACCGCGAGATCGTCGACCTGGTGAACGAGCACGGCGCCGGCCTCGGCGTCGGTGTGTTCGGTGACGGCGGCTCGCTGTTCACCGGCGAGAAGAAGGGCGTCGTCGTCGACGGCGAGCACTTCGACCTCGGCCACGTCGGGGACATCACGCACGTCGACCCGTCGGGCGTGCTCGACGCGATCCGCGCCAACCAGATCCCGGTCGTCTCGAGCATCGCGATCGACGACGCGCACCCGGACCAGGCGCTCAACGTGAACGCGGACGCTGCCGCTGCGGCGCTGGCGATCGCGCTCGGCGCCTCGAAGCTCATGATGCTCACCGACGTCCCCGGGCTGTACCGCAACTGGCCCGACCGCGACTCGATCATCGACCTCATCGCGGTGGAGGAACTCCGCGGACTCCTGCCGACGCTCGAGTCCGGGATGATCCCGAAGATGACCGCGTGCCTCGACGCCGTGGTCGGCGGGGTGGGAGGCGCGACGATCATCGACGGCCGGATCCCGCACTCGATCCTGCTCGAGGTCTTCACGCTCCGCGGCGCCGGCACCGAGGTCATCCCGGACCCGAGCCGCCGCACCGAGAACCAGAACACCCACGCCGAGATCGGCCGACGCGGACCCGCGAGCCCGATCCAGCACCCGTCCGACGACAACGACGACACGAAGGGGAACGCACGGTGACCACCGAGACGCAGACCGCAACCTGGAACGACCGGTTCGGGGCGTCGCTCATGCGATCCCTGACGCCGCCGAAGATCATGCTCGAGCGCGGCCAGGGTTGCCGGGTGTGGGACGTCGACGGCAACGAGTACCTCGACTTCCTGGCCGGCATCGCGGTGAACTCCCTCGGGCACGCGCACCCAGCGCTCGTCGAGGCCATCGCCGACCAGGCCGCCAAGCTCGTGCACGTGTCGAACTACTTCGCCACGCCGCCGCAGCTCGAACTCGCGGAACGCCTCAAGCGCATCTCGGGCGCGGGCGACGCTGGCCGCGTGTACTTCGGCAACTCCGGTGCCGAGGCGAACGAGGCGGCGTTCAAGCTCGCGCGGCTGAACCGCGGCGCCGACGGTCGCAAGACCCGCATCCTCGCGCTGCAGCAGGCGTTCCACGGCCGCACGATGGGTGCCCTCGCCCTCACCGGCAAGCCGGCCCTGCAAGAGGACTTCCTGCCGATGATCCCGGGCGTGGAGCACATCGAGACCTCGGTCGCGGCGCTCGAGCACGCGATCGACGACACCGTCGCAGCGATCATCATCGAGCCGATCAAGGGCGAAGCCGGCGTCGTCGACCTGCCCGAGGGCTTCCTGGCTGCCGCACGTCGCCTGACCGAGGAGCACCACGCGCTGCTGATCCTCGACGAGATCCAGACGGGTGTCGGCCGGACCGGCTCGTGGTTCGCCTTCCAGCAGCAGGGGGTCGTCCCCGACGCCATCACCGTGGCCAAGGGCATCGCCGGTGGCTTCCCGATCGCCGCGCTCGTCACGTTCGGCTGGGCGTCCGACCTGTTCTCGGCCGGACAGCACGGGTCGACCTTCGGCGGCAACCCGCTGGGCACCCGCGTGGCCAACGCCGTGCTCGAGGAGATCGAGCGCGCTGGACTCGTCGAGTCCGCGGTCACCAAGGGCGAGCGCATCCGTCACGGCATCACGGCGATCGGTTCGCCGCTCGTCGCCGAGGTCCGTGGGAGCGGGCTGCTCATCGGCGTCGGGCTGCACCGCCCCGCCGCGGCCGCGATCGCCGCGGCGGCACTCGAACGCGGCCTGATCGTCAACGCCCCGAACGAGTCGAGCCTGCGGATCGCACCGCCGCTCATCGTGTCCGACGCCGAGATCGACGAGTTCCTGTCGATCCTCGCCCAGAGCATGGCGTCCGTCGAGGACGCCCACCAGGAGACCTCCGCATGACCCGCCACTTCCTCCGTGACGACGACCTGAACCAGGCTGAGCAGTCGGCGATCCTCGACCTGGCGGTCGCGATGAAGCGCGACCGCTGGGGGTCGAAGCCCCTCGCGGGACCACAGAGCGTCGCGGTCATCTTCGACAAGTCGTCGACGCGCACGCGGGTGTCCTTCCACGTCGGCATCAGCGACCTCGGCGGCAGCCCGCTCATCATCTCCACCGCCAACAGCCAGCTCGGCGGCAAGGAGACCCCCTCCGACACCGCGCGTGTGCTCGAGCGCATGGTCTCGGCGATCGTCTGGCGCACCTACGGCCAGGCCGGGCTCGAGGAGATGGCCGAGGGCACCACGGTCCCCGTCGTCAACGCGCTGTCCGACGACTTCCACCCGTGCCAGCTGCTGGCCGACCTGCTCACCATCCGCGAACACCGCGGCGAGCTCGCCGGCCAGACGATCGCGTTCGTCGGCGACGGCGCGTGCAACATGGCGCAGTCCTACTTGCTGGCGGGGGCGACTGCGGGCATGCACGTGCGGATCGGCGCACCGGCCGAGTTCAGCCCCTCGGCACAGGTCGTGACCGACGCCGAGCACCGTGCCGCCGAGACCGGCGGGTCCGTCCTGGTCGTGACCGACCCGGTGGCCGCAGTCGCCGGGGCGGACGTCGTCGTGACCGACACCTGGGTCTCGATGGGCAAGGAAGACGAGAAGCAGCAGCGACTCGACGTCTTCGGGGACTACCGCGTCGACGACGCGATGATGGCCCACGCTGCCGACGACGCCGTGTTCATGCACTGCCTGCCCGCCGACCGCGGCTTCGAGGTCACCGCCGACGTGATCGACGGCCCGCGCAGCATCATCTGGGACGAGGCGGAGAACCGGCTGCACGCGCAGAAGGCCCTCCTCGCCTGGCTCCTCGCGGCGAACAACGCGACCGCCGCGGCGAACACCGCGACCGCCGCGGCGAACACCGCAGCGGCGAACACCGCGGCTCCCGCGCCCGCGAACCACTGACACCCACACCCCCTTCGAAGGAGATCCCATGGCAGACCGCGTCGTACTGGCGTACTCCGGAGGCCTCGACACCTCCGTCGGCATCGGCTGGCTCAAGGACGCCACCGGCAAGGACGTCGTCGCCCTGGCGGTGGACGTCGGCCAGGGTGGCGAGGACATGGACGCCATCCGCCAGCGCGCGCTCGACTGCGGCGCGGTGGAGTCGATCGTCATCGACGCGAAGGACGAGTTCGCGGACGACTACCTCGTGCCCGCCCTCAAGGCGAACGCGCTGTACCAGAAGCGCTACCCGCTGGTCTCCGCGCTGAGCCGCCCGCTCATCGCGAAGCACCTCGCCCTGACGGCGAAGCAGCTGGGCGCCGACAGCGTCGCGCACGGCTGCACCGGCAAGGGCAACGACCAGGTCCGCTTCGAGGCCGCCGTCGCCGCGATCGCGCCCGACCTGACGAGCGTCGCCCCGGTCCGCGACCTCGCGCTGACCCGCGACAAGGCGATCGTCTACGCGCAGGAGCACGACCTGCCGATCCTGCAGAGCAAGAAGTCGCCGTACTCGATCGACCAGAACGTCTGGGGCCGCGCGGTGGAGACCGGGTTCCTCGAGGACCCGTGGAACGCCCCGATCGAGGACCTTTACGCCTACACGCAGGACCCGGCCATCGCTCGCGACGCGGACGAGGTCACGATCACCTTCGAACAGGGCATCCCGGTCGCCCTCGACGGGCAGCGCTTCAGCGTGCTGCGCATCGTCCAGGAGCTGAACGCCCTCGCGGGCAAGCACGGCGTCGGACGCATCGACGTGGTCGAGGACCGTCTCGTCGGCATCAAGTCGCGCGAGGTCTACGAGGCCCCGGCCGCGATGGCGCTCATCGCCGCGCACGAAGAGCTCGAGAGCCTGACCCTCGAGCGCGACGTCAACCGCTACAAGCGGGGCGTCGAGTCGGAGTGGGCCGACCTGGTCTACGACGGCCTGTGGTTCGGCGGCCTCAAGCGCAGCCTCGACGCCTTCATCGACGACACCCAGCAGTACGTCTCCGGTGACATCCGTCTGCAGCTGCACGGCGGGCGCGCGACGGTCACGGGTCGCCGCAGCGAGCAGTCGCTGTACGACTTCGACCTCGCGACGTACGACACGGGCGACACGTTCGACCAGTCGCTCTCGAAGGGCTTCATCGAGATCTGGTCGCTCCCGAGCAAGATCTCAGCGCGCCGCGACCTGGCGAACTGAGACGGGGCGGGTGGCGGACCGCACGGTCCGCCATCCGCACCGGATGGGACACCCACTGGCACCGGCCGGGAGGCCCCACCCACCTCCGCCACGGACCGCACGACCCACGCGCACGCACCACCACCGCCGTGGTCGCGGTCCAGACCGACCACCGACACGACGCAGGACTCTCATGACGGACGCAAACGGAGCCTCCTGGCCCGACCCGCAGCCCACCAAGGCCGACGCGACCAACCAGGGCGCCCTGTGGGGTGCCCGGTTCGCCGACGGGCCGAGCCCGGAGCTCGCCGCCCTGTCGCGGTCGACGCACTTCGACTGGCAGCTCGCGCCCTACGACCTCGCCGGTTCGCGTGCCCACGCCCGGGCGCTGCACACGGCGGGGTACCTGTCAGCCGACGAGCTCGCGCAGATGCTCGCGGGCCTCGACCGGCTCGACGCCGCGCACGCCGACGGATCGCTGCTGCCGTCCGACTCCGACGAGGACGTCCACGGCGCCCTCGAGCGCCTGCTGATCAACGACCTCGGGCCGGAACTCGGCGGCAAGCTCCGCGCGGGCCGCAGCCGCAACGACCAGATCGCCACGCTCGGCCGCATGCACATGCTCGACCACGGGCGTCGCATCGGGCGGCTCGTGATCGACCTGGTGGACGCCGTCAGCCAACAGGCGAGCGAACACCCGGCGGCGATCATGCCCGGACGCACCCATCTGCAGCACGCCCAGCCCGTCCTGCTCGCGCACCACCTGCTCGCGCACGCCTGGCCGCTGGTCCGCGACCTCGAGCGGCTGCGTGACTGGGCGGGTCGGGCGAGCGTCAGCCCGTACGGTGCCGGCGCCCTCGCGGGCAGTTCCCTCGGGCTCGACCCGACGGCGATCGCGCACGAGCTGGGCTTCGAGCGCCCGGCCGAGAACTCGATCGATGCCACCGCGGGTCGCGACACCGTCGCCGAGTTCGCGTTCGTCCTCGCGCAGATCGGCATCGACATCTCGCGGCTCGCCGAGGAGGTCATCCTCTGGAACACCAAGGAGTTCGGCTTCGTCCGGCTGCACGACGCGTTCTCCACCGGGTCGAGCATCATGCCGCAGAAGAAGAACCCGGACATCGCCGAGCTCGCCCGCGGCAAGTCCGGCCGGCTCATCGGCAACCTCACCGGCCTGCTCGCGACGCTCAAGGGGCTGCCGCTGGCCTACAACCGCGACCTGCAGGAGGACAAGGAGCCCGTCTTCGACTCCGTCGCCACGCTCGAGGTCCTGCTGCCGGCGTTCACGGGCATGATCGCCACGCTGACGTTCGACACCGACCGGATGGCCGAGCTCGCCCCGCAGGGCTTCTCGCTCGCGACCGACGTCGCCGAGTGGCTCGTGCGCCAGGGGGTGCCCTTCCGCGACGCCCACGAGGTCTCCGGCGCCCTCGTCCGCTACTGCGAGCAGCGCGGCATCGAGCTCGACGACCCCACGGACGACGAGTACGCACAGGTCTCCGAGCACCTGACCCCCGACGTCCGCGCCGTGCTCACGATCGAGGGCAGCGTGTCCTCGCGCCGGGGTGTCGGAGGGACCGCGCCCGACCGGGTCGCTGAGCAGCTCGCCGGGCTGACGCAGCGCGTGCACGACCTGGCCGCCGGAGCCCCGTTCTCGCGGTGAGCGACGGGCTCCTCGCGCTCCTGGCCGAGCCGGCGCCGCGGAGCGCTCCGGCGCTCCTCGGCGCGATGCTCACGGGCAAGGGGGTCACCCTCCGGATCACCGAGGTGGAGGCCTACTTCGGTCCCACCGACCCGGGGTCGCACGGACACCGCGGCATGACGGAGCGCAACAAGCGGCTGTTCGGACCGCCCGGCACGCTCTACGCCTACCGCTCGTACGGCATCCACACGTGCGTCAACGTGGTGAGCGCGCCCGAAGGGACGTCCTCGGGGTCGCTCCTGCGCGGCGCCGCGGTGGTCGAGGGGGTCGACGTCGCGCGGTCCCGGCGTGGTCCGACCGTGTCCGACGTGCAGCTCGCCCGGGGACCGGGCAACCTCGGACAGGCCCTCGGCGCGGTCCTCGGCGAGGACGACGGCACCCCGCTCGTCGGCGGCCCCGGCCCGTACGCGCTCATCCTGGCACTCGGTCTGGAGGCCCGGCTCGCCACCGCGGGAGTCGCTGCGGTCCTCGACGAGCTCGCGTCCGACCCCGGGATCCTCCGGACGCCGCGCACCGGAGTGGCCGGCATCGCCGGCGGGGCGGCCTTCCCATGGCGGTTCGCCCTGCGGGGCGAGCCGACGGTCTCGACCTACCGTCGTCACCAGCGCGCGGTGGACTGAGCGATCGGCACCGCGCCTCCCGGTCGACCTCGGTGGATCCGTCGTCGCCGCTACGATGGCGGGGTGTCCAGTGATACCGCTCCCGACGTCCTGACGCGCCAGCAGAACGACCCCACCTTCGCCTCGGTGTGGGACGAACTGCGCTGGCGTGGTCTGGTGCA
Organism: Curtobacterium sp. Leaf183; assembly: GCF_001424385.1. Taxonomy (GTDB): domain Bacteria; phylum Actinomycetota; class Actinomycetes; order Actinomycetales; family Microbacteriaceae; genus Curtobacterium. The sequence continues at coordinate 171,659 of NZ_LMPO01000006.1, forward strand.
GGTCTCGACCGACGAGACCGCACTGCAAGAGGCCCTCGACGGCGAGCCCATCACGTACTACTGCGGGTTCGACCCCACGGCGCCGTCCCTGCACTGCGGCAACCTGCTGCAGCTGTTGACCATGCGTCGGCTCCAGCTGGCCGGGCACAGGCCGCTCGCACTCGTGGGCGGGTCGACCGGGCTGATCGGGGACCCGCGACCAACCGCCGAGCGCACGCTGAACACCCGCGAGACCGTGTCGTCCTGGGTGAGCCGCCTGCAAGAACAGGTCTCCCGGTTCCTCAGTCCGGACGGCGACAACGGGGTCCGCCTGGTGAACAACCTCGACTGGACGCAGCCGATGTCCGCGATCGACTTCCTCCGCGACGTCGGCAAGTACTTCCGCGTGAACTCGATGCTCAAGAAGGACGCGGTCGCGGCGCGGCTGAACTCCGACTCCGGGATCAGCTACACCGAGTTCAGCTACCAGATCCTGCAGGGGATGGACTACCGCGAGCTGTTCCGGCAGTACGGGTGCACGTTGCAGACGGGTGGCTCCGACCAGTGGGGCAACCTGACCTCGGGCACGGAGCTGATCCGCCGGGCGGAGGGCGCGACCGTACACGCACTCGGCACGCCACTCATCACGAACTCCGACGGCACGAAGTTCGGCAAGAGCGAGGGCAACGCGATCTGGCTCGACGCCGAGATGACCTCGCCGTACGCGCTGTACCAGTTCTGGCTCAACACGGCTGATGCCGACGTCGTCCCGCGGTTGCGCGAGTTCACGTTCCTGTCCCGCGCCGAGGTCGAGCGGCTCGAACGGGCGGTCGCTGACGAGCCCTTCCGTCGAGAAGCGCAGCGGACCCTGGCGTTCGAGGTGACGTCGCTCGTCCACGGGGTCGGAGCGACCCAGGCGGCGATCGACGCGTCGGCGGCCCTCTTCGGCAACGGGGACCTCGAAGCACTCGACGCGCCGACCCTGCGCGCCGCGATCGCGGAGCTGCCGGGCTCGGTGTCGCTCCCGCCGGATGCCGACCTGGCGAGGGCCCTCGTCGAGACCGAGCTGGTGAAGTCCCTCGGTGAAGCCCGACGCGCGATCGACCAGGGCGGGGTCTACGTGAACAACGCCCGTGCCGCCGACGCGACCGCGGCCCTGTCCGACCTCGCCCTGCCCGGGGGAGTGCTCGTGCTCCGCCGTGGCAAGAAGACCCTCGCCGGCGTGACCCTCACCGCCTGACGACCACCCGCCCGAGGCCCGGTTCTCCCCTGTGAGCGCCGGGCTTCGTCGCGTTCGGGAGTCGCTGTTGCACGATGCGACACGCCCGGGATCTGGCCTGGCTTGGCGCTCCGGCCGATCCGCCCGTAATGTTTCCTCTCGTCACCCCAAAGGTGCGGCGGAGCGGCTGGAGCGAAAGCCCAGAGCACGTCGGCCCTCAAGCGGGACCATCCTCCACTGAAGATCTGCTTCGGCCTTGCGCTGGACGGCTTCGACGCCTAGGATGACTACTCCACCGGTTCTCTCCTACGGGATGAGCCACTGGACCACTCGGTCCGACGACATCGGTGGTGACCAAGAACGAATGCCTCTCTGGCGGAACCTCTGACGGGGTCGAGCGGGGAGTGCGTCTGGTC
>NZ_LMPO01000007.1:0-21262 GCF_001424385.1 Curtobacterium sp. Leaf183
CAGCGACCTGCGGCTGGTGAGCGCTCCGGGTGTTTCCCGGCTGGTGACAGTGATTCGGCACCCCCGCCGGAGAGGATGGGTCGGATCCTGCACCGTTACCGAGCTGTTACTTCAGTCCTCGGACGCGGGCACCATCGACTCGAGCAACCGCAGCACCCGCTCGCCGTCGACCGCGTCCGGATCGAGCAGCCACTGGACCTGCAACCCGTCGGACGCGGCGATGCTCAGCGATGCCAGGTCGGTCGGGTCGACGTCGGCGCGGATGCGTCCCGCCGCCTGGTCCCGCGCGATCAACTCGGACAGCTCGCCGCGCAGCCGGGCGAACCGCTCCCGCATGAACGCACTCGTCGACGGATGCCCCTCACCCACGGCGTCGGCTGCCAGCGTCGTGTAGAGCTGCACGAGCCCCGGGATCTCCCGGTTGCGCCCGGCGCTCTCCCGCATGTCCCCGATCGCCGACTTCAGCCGGTCGGGCGCCCCCTGCTCACGGACCTCGTGCTCGCGGTAGACGGCGAGCAGCAGTTCGTCGCGCGACGGGAAGTAGTGCCGCAGCGCGGCGTGGGTGATGCCGAGGGCCTCGGCCACGGACCGGAGCGACGACGCGTCCACACCCTGCTCGGCTACCATCCGGATCATCTGGTCGAGGATCTGCGTCCGTCGCTCCGCGCCCTTGCGGTACCCGCGCCGAGGCGCGGTCTCGGCGTCCTCGGCGGCAGTCATCCTGTCAACTTACCGCTGGAAGGTTTCCGGTGGGGGAAACCGACGGGAGGCACGGCGCGAGCCGTCACCGAGCCTCCTGTCCGTCACCTCGTCGCGTCGGCCGCCACACCCACGGTGTACTCGTCGGCCGGCTCCGGCACCGCCCGGGACAGTCCGTCGACGACCTGGCCGAGCGCCTGCGCGACCGCGCGGTTGTCGTCGTCGGACAGGCCGTCGAAGACCTCGACGACGATCTCGTGGAACCGCGCGTACGCGGCATCGATCTTGGCTGCGGCCTGCTCGGTCGGCTCGAGCACCTGCGCACGCCGGTCGGTGGGGTGTGCCGTCCGGACGACGTCGCCGGACTCGACCAGCGCGTCGACGAGCTTCGTGACCGACGCGTTCGACACCGCGAGCATCACGGCGAGGTCCTTCGGCCCCATCGCCCGCTGGTCCCGGTGCGCCTGGAGCAGGTACCGGACGGCCAGGAACTCGTTCTTGGCGAGCCCGCTCTCGGCACGGGCGTGCTCGATCTGCTGTTCCTCGGCGTGCTGCAGGCGCAGCAGGGCGTCGACGGCCCGTCGCGCGTCGGCCGAGCGGGGCAGACGGCTGTACAGGTGGTGGTGCTCGCGGCGGACGACGGTCAACGGCATGTGGTCACGGACTCCCGGTCAGGAACGGGGGACGGAGAAGAAGTCGGCGTAGGACGGCTCCGTCCGGCGGGACAGCAGCGAGGGGTCCTGGATCCGGGCCGTCACGAAGGCCTCGATGACGGACGGGGGCGTCAGGCCGACCCGGGGGTGGGAGCCGGCGGGTCGGGTACGGTGCTCGATCCCGAGGTACGTGCTGCGCATGCGTGCTTCCACCTTCCTGACCGTGTCCATGCGTCCGTATCGGACGGTGGAAGTGTTTCAGAACGCGAACGGTTCGCGCAACGAACAGTTCGGGACTTGTACGTTTCGCGCACTGAAGCGCTGGGACGGCCGAGCCGGTCGGGGATAGCGTCGGAGCATGGACCTCCAACTCGCAGACCGTGTCGCACTCGTCGTCGGGGGGAAGGGCTACATCGGCGCCGCCGTCGCAGACCGACTCCGCGCAGAAGGGGCCACCGTCGTCGTCGCCTCGCGGAGCGCCGGTGCCGACGGGGTGGCCATCGACACCGCGTCGCAGGAGTCGGTTGACGCTGGCGTCCGGGAAGTCCTCGACCGGCACGGGCGCATCGACGTCCTCGTCGTGACCGCAGCCCCGAGTGCCGGAACGCTCGACCCGGCCAAGAAGTCCGACCCCGACCAGGTCGCCGGGGCGATCGACGGCAAGGCCCTCGGGTTCCTGCGCGTGGCGAACGCCGTGCTCCCCGGGCAGCGCGACGCCGGCTTCGGGCGGGTCGTCGTGATCAGCGGGCAGAACGCCTACATCTCGGGCAACATCACGGCATCACTGCGCAACGCAGCGACGAACGTCATCGCGAAGAACCTGGCCGACGAGTCTGCCGGATCGGGGGTCACGGTCAACGTCGTCAACCCCGGTACGGTGACGGACGAGCCGTCGGGCTCCGTGCAGCGCGGCGCCGGTGGCGAGTCGAGCCCGCAGCAGATCGCCGACCTGGTCGCGTTCCTGTCGTCGCCGCTGTCGGTCGTGTCCGGCGAGTCGATCTCCATCGCGCACCGGATGCTCGGGTCCGTGTCGGTCTGAGTGGGACGCTGCTTGATAAATTTACCAGGGGCCACTGCCAGTCGCGATGATTTCATCAACCGCGTAGGACGCCTCGGACGCACGTCGGACTGGCCTCGCGTCGACTGACGTCGTCCGAGGCTTCCACGTGGTCGGTCAGGGCCGCGTGTAGTCGAACTGCAGGCGCATCCGGTCCCCACGGAACACGATCGTCGAGTACTCGAACGTCGTGCCCGCCCGGTCGGAGATGACGTCGGTGAGCTGCAGCGCCGGGTCACCGCGGCGCAGGTCGAGCAACGTGGCGTCGGACTCGGCGACCGCGACGGCCTCGAGCGCCTCGGCGACGTCGTGCATCGCCAGGTCGAACGAGTCCTCGAGCACCACGCAGAGTTGCTCCCCGACGACGTCGAGCGTGTCGAGGGTCGGTGCCATCGTGGCCGGGACGAACGAGCGGTGCACGCTGAGCGGCTTGCCGTCGACGGACCGCAGCCGCACGATGGCGAACACGTCGTCGTCCGCGCCAAGTCCCAGGCGGTCCCGGACGCGTGCCGGGGCGGGTCCGCGGTCGAGCGCGACGAGCTCGGTGGTGATGTCGTACCCGAGCACCTCGAGCTGCTCGCGGATGCCGCGGTAGGCCGGCGACACGGCGTTGATCTTGTCCGGTGCGACGAAGGTGCCCTTGCCCGGGACGCGGGTCAGCAGGCCGTCGGCGGCGAGCTTGTTGAGCACCCCGCGAACGGTCATCCGGCTCAGCCCGTAGTGCCGGTTGAGCTCGTTCTCGGACGGGATCCGCTGACTCGGCAGCCACTCGCCGCTCGCGATCTTCGCCGTGAAGATGTCCTCGAGCTGCTGGTAGATGGGCACGACGGAGTCGCGTTCCACTGCGTCGATCACGGACCACCTCGCTGCTCGGCCGACTCTCGCCGGATGATCGGACAGTGTACTTGTCGAGCCCTGTCTAGACAGGTACAGTCCGATCACGTCGTCGATGCTGACGACCATCCCACGACGGAGTGAGGAGTGCCGATGGACGTGTCCACCAAGGCCCTGACCAGGACCGCCCGGAACGCCGGCTACGCGGTCCCGGCCGTGAACGTCTTCGACGAGCTGAGCATGCGGGCGGTGATCGCCGCTGCGGAACGCACCCACGCGCCGCTCATCGTGCAGATCTCCGTCAAGACCGTCCGCAGTTCCGGGACGGCCTTCACCACCGACCTGTTCCGGGCGCTGACCCGCGACGTCGCCGTCCCGGTCGCCCTGCACCTGGACCACTGCCCGGACCGTCGGGTCCTCGACGACGTCATCGCCGCCGGCTGGTCGAGCGTCCTCTTCGACGCGTCCGACCGCGACCTCGACGACGCGGTGCGCGAGACGGGCGAGGTGACCACCGCCGCCCATGCATCAGGGGTGGACGTCGAGTCCGAGGTCGAGAACATCCTGGGCGTCGAGGACGGCGTCGGCAGCGACGACTCCCGGCACGCCTACTCGGTCGAGCGCCTGGCCGCGGTGGCCGAGCAGACCGACGCCGACCTGATCGCGCCGCAGCTCGGCACGAGCCACGGCCTGTACAAGGCCGACCCCGTGCTGCTGCCCGAGCGCGCGGCCGAACTCGCCGCGCTCACCGACCGACCGATCGTCCTGCACGGCGGCACCGGTCTGCGCGCCTCCGACTTCCGCGCCTTCATCCGTGCCGGAGTGTCCAAGATCAACATCTCGACGGCCGTCAAGCACGCCTACATGCAGGCGTCGCTGGACCACCTGGAGCACGCGCGCGAGACGGACAGCTGGGACCCGCCGAAGCTCGTCGCCGCGATCGAGTCGGCCGTGAGCGGGGTCATCGCCGAGCACGTGCAGTGGTTCGAGGCCGACGGCCAGGCCGACCGCCGATGACGCCCGCACTCGTCTTCGACTGCGACGGCGTGCTCGCCGACACCGAGCGGGACGGGCACCTGCCCGCCTTCAACGAGACCTTCGAGCACTTCGGTCTGCCCGTCCACTGGAGCGAGGACGACTACGCGAGCGTCCTGCGGATCGGCGGGGGGAAGGAACGGCTGACGTCGTTGCTGACACCCGACTTCGTCACCCGTGCGGGCCTCCCGTCCGACCCGGAGGCGCAGCGCGCCGCCGTCACGGACTGGCACGCCGAGAAGACGCGCCGGTACACCGCCCGGGTCCGGGCCGGAGACCTGCCGGGGCGTCCCGGGATCGCACGGATCGTGCACGAGGCGCACGACGCGGGCTGGCTGCTGGCGGTGGCGTCGACCTCCGCCGAATCGTCCGTGCGCGCGGTGCTCGAGCACGTCGTGGGCCAGGACGCGGCGGCGTGGTTCGCGGTCTTCGCCGGCGACGTCGTGCCGCGCAAGAAGCCCGCACCGGACGTCTACGAGCTCGCCGTCCGCGAGCTCGGCGTCAGCCCCACCGACGTGGTCGTGGTCGAGGACAGCGCCAACGGCCTGCGTGCCGCGGTCGCCGCCGGGCTGACGACCGTCGTGACCATCAGCAGCTACACCGCCGACGAGGACTTCACCGGCGCTGCACTCGTGGTCGACAGCCTGGGCGACCTGCCCGACACACCGGACCGGGTGCTGCAGGACCCGCACCACGTCGAGCCGACCGGCCAGGTCACGCTCGACACCCTCACCGAACTGCTGCGTCTGACCGGAGGACGACCGTGACCACCGAGACCACCACCCGACTGGCGACCGTCGTCCAGCGCATCGCCCAGACCTGCGTCGACAACGAGACGTACTTCTCGGACCTCGACGCCGTCGCCGGGGACGGCGACTTCGGGTACTCGCTGGCGCGCGGGTTCGAGAACGTGCTCGCCGAGTTCGACGGGTACGACCAGGAGGACCCTGGTGCGTTCCTGCAGCAGGTCGCGATGACGATGAGCAGTCGGATCGGCGGCACGTCCGGCCCGATCTGGGGCACGGCCTTCCTGCGGGCCGCCGTGGTCGTCAAGGGCAAGCCGGACCTGCGCGCCGACGACGTCGTCGCGATGCTCCGAGCCGCGGTCGAGGGGATCAAGAAGCGCGGCGGTGCCGACCTCGGCGACAAGACCCTGCTCGACGCGATCGTCCCGATGACGGACGCGATCGAGGCCGATGCCGCGGACGGCACCGACGGCGGCGCGATCGCCCGGCACGCGGCCGAGGTCGCCCGGGGCGCAGCAGAAGCGACGTCGGCGCTGCAGGCCCGCCGCGGACGCGCGTCCTACACCGGCGAGCGCAGCATCGGGTCGCCGGACCCGGGCGCCGTCGCCGTGGCGGTGCTGGCCGAGCGCATCGCCGACACCTGGTGAGACCCGACCCGACCCGATCCAACCCGACCCGATCCTGACCCCGACCCGAGACACCCCGCGATCCATCACGAAGGAGTGAGGCACCCGCAATGAAGAAGTTCGTCAACGACCCGAAGCAGTTCGTGCCCGACATGCTCAAGGGACTCGCACTCGCGAACCCCGACACGCTCACCTACGACCCCGAGTACAACCTCGTGGTCCGGGCCGACGCCCCGAACGACGACAAGGTGTCGATCGTGCAGGGATCCGGTTCGGGGCACGAACCCGCGCACGTGATGGTCGTGGGCAAGGGCATGCTCGACGCCGCCTGTCCCGGTGACGTGTTCGCGGCGCCGCCGACGGACTACGTGATCGCGGCTGCCCGCCGGGTGAACAGCGCCAAGGGCGTGCTGCTGCTCGTCAACAACTACACGGGCGACAAGATGGCGTTCGAGATGGCCGAGGAATTCGCCGAGGCCGAGGGGATCACGGTCAAGACGCTCTTCATCGACGACGACGTCGCCGTCAAGGACTCCACGTACACGATCGGTCGCCGCGGGGTCGCCGGCAACTTCTTCGTCATCAAGGCCGTCGGGGCCGCGGCCGAGGCCGGTGCGGACCTCGACGAGGTCGTCCGGGTCGGCGAGAAGGTCAACGCGGTGACGCGCACGATGGGTGTCGCGCTGACCGCCTGCACGCCGCCGGCGAAGGGGTCGCCGCTGTTCGAGCTCGGCGACGACGAGATCGAGGTCGGTGTCGGCATCCACGGCGAGCCCGGCCGCGCACGGCAGAAGATCGTGCCCGCGGACGAGATCGTCGACATCCTGCTCGAACCGATCGTCTCGGACCTGCCGTTCTCGAGCGGCGACGAGGTCGCGCTCATGGTGAACGGGCTCGGCGGCACCCCGATCAGCGAGCTGTACCTGCTGTACGGGATCGCCCACGAGAAGCTCGTCGCGCAGGGCATCACCCCCGTGCGCAGCTACGTCGGCGAGTACTGCACCTCGCTCGACATGGCCGGCGCGTCGATCACCCTGGTGAAGCTGGACGACGAGGTCAAGGACCTGCTCGCCGCGCCCGCCGAGATCCCGATCCGCACGTTCTGACCGAACGGCACCACACCGCGCACATCGCGCCACCCCGCGCCGATGGGCGCACCACGAGACCACGGCGTCGAATCCGGCGCCGCCGCACTGTGATCAAGGAGGACCACATGGCAACGAACCACGCAGTCGCGTACAAGGGACCGGGGCAGGTCGAGGTCATCGACGTCGACTACCCGACCTTCGAGCTGCACGACGGACCGGGCGTCAACCCGGCGAACGTCGGGCGGAAGGTGAACCACGGCGCGATCCTGCGCACGGTGGCGACCAACATCTGCGGCAGTGACCAGCACATGGTCCGCGGTCGCACCACCGCCCCCACCGACCTGGTGCTCGGTCACGAGATCACCGGCGAGGTCGTCGAGGTCGGCCCGGACGTCGAGTTCATCAAGGTCGGCGACCTGGTGTCCGTGCCGTTCAACATCGCGTGCGGGCGCTGCCGGAACTGCAAGGAGCGCAAGACCGGCATCTGCCTCAACGTCAACCCGGACCGTCCCGGCAGCGCCTACGGGTACGTCGACATGGGCGGATGGGTGGGCGGGCAGGCCGAGTACGTGCTCGTGCCCTACGCCGACTGGAACCTGCTGAAGTTCCCGGACAAGGACCAGGCGATGGAGAAGATCCTCGACCTGGCGATGCTGTCCGACATCTTCCCCACCGGGTTCCACGGTGCGGTCACCGCTGGCGTCGAGGTCGGCTCGACCGTGTACGTCGCCGGCGCCGGACCGGTGGGACTCGCGGCGGCGACCGGTGCGCTGCTGCTCGGCGCGAGCGTCGTCATCGTCGGCGACATGAACGCCGACCGGCTGGCCCAGGCGCGGAGCTTCGGCTGCGAGACCGTGGACCTGACGAAGGGCGACCCGGCCGACCAGATCGACCAGATCCTCGGTGAACCGCTCGTCGACTGCGGCATCGACGCCGTGGGCTTCGAGGCCAAGGGGCACGGCGCGGGATCGAGTGACGAGGCACCCGCGACGGTGCTGAACTCGCTGATGGACGTCACGGCGGCCGGTGGAGCCCTCGGCATCCCCGGGCTCTACGTGACGGGTGACCCGGGCGGGGTCGACGAGGCCGCGCAGAAGGGCTCGCTCTCGCTGAGCCTCGGCACCGGCTGGGCGAAGTCGCTGTCCTTCACCACCGGCCAGTGCCCGGTGATGAAGTACAACCGGCAGCTGATGATGGCGATCCTGCACGACCGGACGAGCATCGCGGCGAACGTCAACGCGAAGGCGATCGGTCTCGACGACGCCCCGCGCGGCTACGCCGAGTTCGACAAGGGCGCGGCGACGAAGTACGTCCTGAACCCGAACGGCCTGATCAAGGCCGCCTGACGGCGGTCCCGCCACGGGACGGGAGGCCCGGTGCCAGCTGGCACCGGGCCTCCCGTCCCGTCCTGACGCGATCTCCACCCCACGACCGAGCCGCTTCGGTCGAGCGGTCGATGCCCGGACGGTCCCGGCCCACGAGGCTGGGAGCATGCACTCGACCACCCGCGCCACCGCCGTCACCCTCGTCGCCATCGCCGTCGTCACCGGTGTGGCGTGCTGGGCGATCGGCGGCACCCACGCTCCCGAGACCCGGGCGGACGCCCCCGCCTCGGCGTCCGTCGCCGTGCGATGATCGAGCCGTGAGGGACGGGCGCGGGTTCACCAGGGCGCTGTCCCCGCGGTCGATCGTCGTCGACCTCGGCTGGGCCCTCGTCGCCGCGCTGGTGTTCCTGGCGCCGATCGACCTCGAGCTCGAGCACGCCAGCCTGCCGGCCGTCGCCGCGGCGACGCTCGCGATCGCGGTCCGACGGATGTCCCCGTCGGGTGCGATGCTCATCGCGGTCGCGCTCGGCGTCGTCCAGGTGCTCGGCGGTGAACGCCCGTCACTCGTCGACATCGCCCTGTTCGTGGTGGTCGGCACGGTGGCGATCGTCGGGACGCGGATCGAGGTGGTGCTCGCCGGGGTGCTGTCGGTGGTTGCGGGCGCGACCGCATCCCTGTACCTGTCCAGAACCGGTTACCGCTACCTGCTGCTGCTGAACGGCCCCCGTGACCAGGCGGCGATCGTCCTCGCTGCGCCCGCGCTGGCGCTGCTGTCCGTGTGGGCCGTCGGCCTCGCCGCCCGGGCCGTGCGGTCCCAGGTCCGGGAGTCCGTGCGCCGTGCCGACGCCGAGGCCGCGGCCACCCGCGCCGAAGAGGTCGCGAGCCGCGCCGAGGCCGTCGCCACCCGCGCGGTCGACGAGGCCGAGTCGGAACGCATCCGCGCCGACATCGCCCGGGACGTGCACGACGTCGTCGGTCACTCGCTCGCCGTGATCATCGCGCAGGCCGACTCCGTGCCGTTCCTGGCCGACGAGGCCCGCATCCGCGAGGTCAGTGCCACCATCGCCAGCACCGCCCGCAGTTCCCTGGTCGAGGTGCGTCAGGTGCTCGGCCACATCGACGGCTCCGACATCGGGACGGACCCGGCGTCACTCGACGCGATCGTGCAGGGCATCCGCGAGGCCGGTGTCGCCGTCGACCACAGTGTGCGCGGTGCCGCCGGCTCCCTCGGCCACGAGACCGGCACGGCCGCGCGGCGCGTGCTGCAGGAGATGCTGACGAACGCGCTCCGGCACGGCGCTCCCGGCGGCAGCGTGACGGTCCGCGAGACCTGGCGCTCCGCCGACCTGGTGCTCGAGGTGGAGAACGCCGTGCCCACCGCGGAACCGGCCGTCGGCGAGGGGCTCGGCATCGACCCGCGACCGTCCACCGCAGGCTCCGGCCGCGGCCTGGTCGGCATGCAGTCCCGTCTGGCTGCACTCGGTGGGTCGTTCGACGCCGCCGTCCTCGACGCCGTGTTCACCGCACGCGCACGCATCCCGTTCGACGTCCATGGGGGGACCAACCGATGACCGACCCGATCCGCATCCTGCTCACCGACGACCAGTCCCTGTTCCGCGCCGGGCTGCGGGTCGTGCTCGACGCCCAGCCCGACATGGTCGTCGTCGGCGAGGCGTCCGACGGGGCCGAGGCACTCGCGCTCATCCCGGAGCTCCGACCGGACGTCGTCCTGCTCGACATGCGGATGGCGGGCATGGACGGCGTCGAGACCGTCCGCCGGCTGTTCTCGGGCGCGGTCGACGGTCCGCTCCCCCGCGTCGTCGTGCTGACGACGTTCGGCCTCGACCCGGCCGCGGCCACCGCGATCCGCCTGGGCGCGAGCGGGTTCCTGCTCAAGGACACCACCCCGCCGTTCCTGTTCGCAGCGGTGCGGGCGGTGCACGAGGGCAGCTCGGTGATCGCGCCGAACGACCTGTCGCAGCTCTTCGGCGCGGACGTCGAACGGGCGCCGGCGCCGCAGCCGCCCGAGTTCCAGACCCTGACCGACCGTGAGCGCATCGTGTTCGGCTGGGCGTCACGCGGGCTGTCGAACGCCGAGATCGCGGGCCGGGAGTTCGTCACGGAGTCCACCGTCAAGACCCAGATCTCGAGCATCCTCGGCAAGCTCGCCCTGCGCGACCGTGTCCAACTCGTCGTGTACGCGCACGACCACGGCCTGGCCGGCGCGCGCGACGCCTAGGTCGTGTCGCTGCACCGGCGGTGACTGTAAAGGTCATGAGTGTCGGAAGCCGGCTCCTGGAGTTGTCGGATGCCCGGTGGGTGGTGCTCGCTGATCTCCTGCTCGGTTCCACGCTGTCACCGACGTTGTCCGTGCGGTGAGGTGGCTGGCGTCGCGCGCGATTCGCTGCGTGAACTCAGCGAGCAACGCGGGGGGGGGCACGCGGAATTGAAACTTTACATTGCAACGTCCAGTTCTCTATGGTGGTGCGTGTCCCCGCCTCGACCAACAACGAGACGTGGGAAGGAGGGGCACATGGACACCACCAAGAGCATGCCCGAGAGCTTCGTCCTCGACGACACCGTCGCCGAACTCGAAGTCGTCGACGACCTGTGGTACTTCGTCGTCGGCCAGGGCGGCGCCGTCATCGTCGGCGGCTGATCGACGATTCGAGAAGTCGGGGCGGGGACCCTCGACGACCTCGACCCAAGGACCCACCATGACCACGCCGCGCTGGAGCGTCGGTATCAACTTCGACTCGAAGTGCAACGCTCGTTGTGCGCACTGCTGCGTGAGTAGCTCACCGGATGCGACAGCAAACCTCGACGATGCCCTCGTCGACCGGATTGTCGACCAGCTGCTCGCGCGGGAAGAAGTGCACGACATCGGATTGACCGGCGGTGAGCCGCTCATCCGACGACGGCGAACGATGGACATCATCGGGCGCATCACCGCCGCAGGGAAGAACGCCTCCTGTGTGACGAACGGGTTCTGGGGAGTCACCCGACGAGCAGCGGACCGCGTGCTCGCCGAGCTCGAGGCCGCCGGACTGAGGGAACTGACCCTGAGCTACGACGACTTCCACTCCCCGTACATCACCTCCGGACGCATCAGGAACATCCTCGAAGCATCTCGGGATCGTCGAGTTCGCGTGGTTCTCAACATGTGCGTGAGCACGTCGAAGAACTCGAACGGCCTGCTCGAAGAGCTCGGCGACAGCACCGATGGCATCCAGGTGACCAAGTTCCCCGTGGTGCCGGCCGGAGAAGCACGATCGCTCGATGACACTGAGTTCCGCCGACGTCCGATCACCGATGGCATGCTGTACTGCCCGGGGACGCAGGTCATCTTCCACAACGACGGTCTCGTGTACCCGTGCTGTTCTCCGTCCATCTTCGACACGGACATGACGCTGGGGCGAGTGGACGAGGACTTCCTGGAACTCGTCGGCCGCGTCGAGCGGAACGCCCTGCTCGGCATCATGCGTCGCGAACGCTTCCGCTGGTTCATCGAAGCCATCCGATCCGTGGCACCCGAGTCCGCTGCGGCGACGGTGACCGAAGTGGTCTCCCCCTGCGAGCTGTGCTCCATCATCTTCCGCGACCGCCCGGCGATCGAAGCCATCCGGCCGCTCGTCATGGACTACTGGGCGCGCGAGCATGCGATCGCCTGACATGTCCTTCGCGGATGACCACTGCGAGATCCGCGTCAGCGGTCAGGTCGCGGTCGTCCACGACCGCGACCGCGACCGGTACTTCCGGACGCATGTCGGCGGCCTTCCCTCGTCGGTGCGATCGGCACTCCGAGTGTCCACGAGGCGGATCCCAACCGGAGTCACACTCGGTGCCGTCATCCTGACCGTCCTCACGTGGACGGCAGTTGCGATCACCTCCGCTTCGAACGCACCGCCTGACGGACGGGCGCTGGCTGCCTTCATCGCAGTAATCATCCCGAGCCTGGCCCTCCACGAGACCGCGCACGTCGTGACGCTTCGTGCGCTCGGACGCAAACCAGACCGGATCGGCTTCAAGCTCAATCACGGGATCTTCCCCGCTGTGTACGTCCGCATGTCGCAGACGATCCTGCTCGACCGCTCGGAACAAGCCGTCGTCCACCTCGCCGGGATCGCGTCGAACGTGGTGTCACTCGCCGCGTTGCTCATCCTCAACCAGGTGTGGATCGGGAGCGCATCACTCGCGTTCGCGGTCCACCTGACCACGCTGCTGCTCGGGTGGAACCTGATTCCCGTCCTCGGCTCTGACGGCTTCCGCGTCCTCCTCGCCTTGGGGCGGATCGACGCTGCTCGGGGATTCCGCCACAACCCGCTCTGGCTGAACGTCGTGCGTGTGGCCAGCGCGGCGACCGCGGTCTGCGTCGTCCTGCATCTCGTCCTGACCTCCTGGAAGTGACCGTGCCCGCACTCGTCTCGATCTCCGGCCTGTCCGTCCGCTTCGGGCGACGCCGCGCGCTCGACGCTGTCGATCTGACACTCTCCGACGATGGCGGCGTCATCGGTCTCTTCGGACGGAACGGCGCCGGGAAGAGCACCCTGATCCGTGTCATCTGCGGGCTCGTGAATCGCCACAGTGGCACCATCACGAGGAGCGGTCGGATCGCTTACCTGCCCGATGTCCCGATGTGGTACCCGTGGCTCCGGCTCTCGACGTGCATCGCACTCGGCTCGCGACTCTGGCCGGACTTCGACGCCGAACGAGCGCATGCCCTGCTCGCGACGCTGCGACTCGACGAGTCCCTGCGTGTCAGCCAGCTCTCCAAGGGCATGTCGGAGCAGGTGCACATCGCACTCACGCTCGCGCGTCGGTGCCCGCTCTACGTGTTCGACGAGCCGCTGGCCGCCGTCGATCCACTCACCCGCGATCGCGTCATCGACCTGATCCGACACGAGCGACAACCCGGATCGACGGTCCTCATCTCGACGCACCTCATCGCAGGACTCGAGACGCTGTTCGACGCGGCCATCGTGATCGACGCGGGCCGGGTACTCCTTCACACCGAGACGTCGGCGATCGCCTCCCACGGCTCGCTCGAAGCACAGATCAAGGAGGTCCTCACCTGATGCTCTGGCGCGTCGAGTACCGCAATCACCTGCCGTACTTCTCCATTGCAATCGGGCTCACCGTCGCGGCGGGCATCGCGACCGCGGCAGCCACACACGTCGAGGTGTTCGCCGTCGTCCTCGCGATGACCGGCCTCGTGGCGTGGGTCGCCACGACCGTGTACGTCGCGGCCGCCATACTGAGGTTCCTGACGCTCGGCCACGACACCCTGCTGCACCTGAGCGTGCTGAGCCCGTGGCGGTTGACCGCCAGGAAGGCGCTCGTCCTCGGGAGCTACATGGTGGCGCAGCACGTCGCCACGCTGATGGCACAGACACCGCACATCAGCGACACGGTCGGGGCGGAGCGCACGACGGTGTTCGCGTACCTGTTCGCGGCGAAGGTCGTGTCGATCGCAGCGTTCCTGATCGCAGTCGTCCTCGTCGCGACGATCGCGAAGACGATGCGAGGCCGCGGTCCTGCGACGACTGTCTTCGTCGTCTCACTCGTGGTCGTCGTCACCGCGCAGGCGATCGTGCTCTGGCGACTCGGGGCACCCGGTACCAAGTCGTTCTTCATCGGTGTCGGCGGTGACTTCACCACGGTCAACCTCTACGCGAACGTGCTGCCACTCATCCTCACCGGGCCGGCGGACGGCTTCCTCCCGCCCATCGCGGGATTGTCGGTCGTGCTGAACGCCGGAGCCGCCGCCTGCATGCTCCTCGGAACGCTGGCACTCGTCCGCTGGCGCCGGTTCGACCACGTCGCACTGTGAGAACGCGGACCAGCCCGTAGGCTCGCAGTCCCGAGTCATCGCAGGCGCGTTCGGCGTTGCGATTCGACGTCCACACGGTGGGTCGAGCGTCTCCTAGTCGGCAGCGGGCCCCTGGAACCCGATCAGCCAGGTGATCCCGAAGCGGTCGCGGACCTGCCCGTCGTGGTCGCCCCACGGCCGGAGCGTCAGCGGGTCCACCACCGTGCCACCCTCGGCGAGCGCATCGAACCACCGCGCCGAGGTCGCAGCGTCCGCCGCCCCGAGGAGCGCGAACAGCACGCCGTCCACCGCGGTCGGGCTCTCGCCGTCGGCGGTGTCCGCGGCGAACAGGTCGACCGCGCCGCGCAGCTCGCCGTGAGCGACCGCGTCGGGTGGTCCGTCCTGGCGACCGAACTCGGCGAACGTGTGCCGCTCGACCGAACCGCCGAACACCCGCTGCCAGGTGTCGAGGGCGTCGGCGGCGGTCCCGGGGAAGTGGAAGTACGGCACGGGTGCGCTCATGCAGGAACCGTACTGCGCGGGTCAGCCGAGGGCCAGGACCTCGTCCAGGACCCGCTCGACGGCCGCGGGGTCGTGGGCGAAGCGCCCGAGGAACAGCCCGCCGATCCGCCCCTCGGCGCGGGTGAGCAGGCCGGGACCGGCACTCCCGCCGTACAGGACGTCGCTGCCGACCTGGTCCGCCCGCGCTGCCAGGTGCGCGGTCAGGCCGCCGAGGACGGCGACCACGTGGTCCTCGGGAGCGGGCTCGGCCGCGCCGATCGCCCAGACGGGCTCGTAGGCCACGGTCAGCTGACCGGTCGCGCCGGCGGCGTCGGACGCAGTGAGCGCCCGGTCGAGCTGCGCCGACACGTCCGCCACGGCGTCGTCCGGCCGGGAGGACCGGGTCGTCTCGCCGACGCACACCAGTGGTCGCAGGTGGTTACGGAACGCCGCGTGCACCTTGGCCGCGACGACCTCGTCCGTCTCGTGGAACAGTGCGCGTCGCTCGGCGTGCCCGATCTCGACGAGGTCGACCCCGATCTCGTGCAGCTCGGCGCCGGAGACCTCGCCCGTGAAGGGTCCCGCGTCGGACCACCCGAGGTCCTGCGCGGCGAGCCGGACCCCCGATCCGACGAGCAGGTCCCGCACGGGGACCAGCGCCGGGAACGTCGGTGCGACGAACAGCGTCGCCGCGCCGGACTGCACGGCGGGGTGCCGCCGGGCGATGTCCGCGACGGCCCCCGCCCAGGTCAGGGTCCGGGCGTGGGAGAAGTACGTCTTCAGCGAGACGCCGATCGTGGTCACGGGGCGACTGCGGCGACGACGAGTGCGAAGGACAGCGCGCCGGGGTCCACCGTGCCGACGGCCTGGTCTGCATGGGTCCGGGCGCGGCCCTTCCGGGGCAGCATCGCGGCGGTGTCGTCCGCGGCGGCCCGTGCGGCATCCGCGGCAGCACGCCAGGCACCGGCGAACGGGTCCCCGGCCTCGAGCCGTTCGCGCAGGACCGAGTCGAACGGCACCAGGGCGTCGACCATCGTCTTGTCGCCGGGGACCGCGCCGAAGGCGAGCACCGCCTCGGTGGCGGCGTGCACCGCGTCCGCGACGCGCGCACCCGTCGGGCGCTCGTCGTCCCCGAGGACGCGACCCAGGGCCTCCAGGCCGGCGCCCCAGATCGCGCCGGACGTGCCGCCTGCCCGGTCGGACCAGGCGTCCGCGGCGATCCGCAGGACGCTGCCGAGCCCGGCACCGCGTGCGACGGCGTCGGCGGCGGCCTCGTCGGCGGCGTGCGCACCCCGTTGCATCCCGATACCGTGGTCGCCGTCCCCGGCGACCGCGTCGATGCGTCCGAGCTCGTCCGCGTGCTCGTCGATCACGGCACGGGTCGCGGCGAGCGCCGCGGCGACGTCGGCGGCGACCGCGCGGGAGGCGTCCGATGCCGGACCGACGGGGACGGCCTCCAGGTCGGCCTCGGCGTCCGACGCGGGCACGCGCTCCTGCGGTGTCGCCCCGCCCTTGCGGTACGCGGGGGTGTCGGCGGGCGCTGCCCAGAGCTCCTCGAGCTCGTCGTCGAGCCAGAACAGCGTCAGCGACACCCCGGCCATGTCGAAGCTGGTGACCAGCTCGCCGACCTCGGGTTCGACCGGGACCGCGCCGGCGTCGACGAGCAGCCGCTGCACGGACCGGTAGACGACGAAGAGCTCCTCGTACTTGACGCTGCCCAGCCCGTTCAGGACCGGCACCACGCGCGCTCCGTCGACCCGGACGCCGGTGGGGAGCTCGTCGAGCAAGCGCGACACGAGCAGGTCGGCGAGCCCGTCGGCACTCGGCACGTCCGTCTCGTCGATCCCGCGTTCCCCGTGGATGCCCATCCCGATCGCCATCCGGCCCTCGGGGACCGTGAACAGCGGCTCGTCCGCGCCGGGCAGCGAGCAGCCGGAGAACGCGACGCCGAAGGACCGCGTCCGCTCGTTGGCCCGCTCCGCGACGGCGGTGACGGCGTCGAGGTCACGGCCCTGTTCGGCCGCCGCCCCCGCCACCTTGAACACGCAGAGGTCACCGGCGATCCCACGACGATCGTGCTGGCGGTCCGCCGGGGCCGAGACGACGTCGTCGGTCACCCGCACCGTGCGCACCGGGATGCCCTCCTGCTCGAGGGTGCGGGCCGCGGCGTCGAAGTTCAGGACGTCACCGGCGTAGTTGCCGTAGCTCAGCAGCACCCCGCCCCCGTGGTCGGCCGCTCGCGCAACGCCGGCGACCTGCTGGGCGCTGGGGCTGGCGAAGAGGTTGCCGAGCGCGGCACCCGCGGCCAGGCCCGGTCCGACGAGTCCGCCGAACGCCGGGTAGTGACCGGAGCCGCCGCCGATGACCACGGCCACCGTGCCGTCCGGGCTCGTGGTCGCCCGCGCGACGCCGCCGTGCACACGGCGGACCCAGCGGCGGTTGGCGGCCACGAACCCCTCGGTGGCCTGGTCGGCGAAGTCGGCGGGGTCGTTGAACAGCCGGGTCATCGGGTCGGCTCCTTCGTCGCGACGTGGGTGGTGTCGAGCAGCTCGTCGGCCCGGGCCCCGCGGAAGTACTTCGTGCAGAAGATCATCACCGCGGCCAGGAAGGCGAGCACCCCGAGCGAGACGATGCCGAACGCACCGCTGTCCGTCGGGACGACCTCGTTGATGGCGGTCCGCATGATCGGGGCGACGAACCCGCCCAGGTTGCCGAGCGAGTTGATCAGGCCGATGCCTGCCGCTGCCGCCGCACCGGTCAGGAACGCCGTCGGGTAGGCCCACGTGATCGGGCCGACCGCCAGGAAGCTCGCCACGGCCAGCGTGATGAAGAGGATGCCGAGGACGGGCTGGCCGTTCGCACCGGCCCAGGCGGACCCCAGGATCGACAGCCCCGTCGTCAGGTAGAACATCGTCCCCCAGCGTCGACGCCGTCCGACCGTGTCCGCCCGTGAGCCCACCAGGTAGCAGGCGACGAGCCCGACGAGCCACGGGATCGCGGTCACGAGCCCCACCTGCCAGCCGACGTCCTGCCCGAGCAGCGAGGACACCTGCTGCGGCAGGTAGAACGTCGTGCCGTACACGGCGACCTGCAGGCAGAAGTAGATGACCGTGAAGTACCAGACGCGGCCGCTCGCCATCGCCTTCCAGATGCCGGTCGGGCCGTCCTGGCTGCGGGCGGTGTCCTCGCGGGCCATGGCTGCGGTCAACGAGTCCTTCTCACCCTGGTCGAGCCACTTTGCCTTCTGCGGGCTGTTCGTCAGGAACACCAGCGCGGCGATGCCGGCGAGCACCGCCAGGACGCCCTCGCCCGCGAACATGACCTGCCAGCCGTGGAAGGGCGTGGCCTGGTCGCCGACGCTGATCAGGCCGCCGGACAGGGGCGCACCGATCATCTGCGAGAACGGCTGGGCCAGGTAGAAGATCGCGAACATCCGCACGCGGACCTTGTTCGGGAACCACTCGGAGAGGTACATGATCACGCCCGGGAACAGCCCGGCCTCGGTCACGCCGAGGATGAACCGCAGCACGATGAACATCGTGTCGTTCGTGGTGAAGGCGAACAGCGCGGCGACGATGCCCCACGTGATCGCGATGCGGGCCAGCCAGAACCGGGCGCCGAAGCGCTTCAGCAGCAGGTTGGACGGGATCTCGAAGATCGCGTAGCCGATGAAGAAGATGCCGGCACCGAGCGCGAAGGCCGCGTCCGAGATGCCGCGGTCGACGCTCAGCGCCTCTTCCGCGAACCCGACGTTGGTGCGGTCGAGGAATGCGACGAAGTACAGGATGACGAGCATCGGCATGAGGTGCTTGGTCGCCTTGCCGATGGCGGACTTGAGGCCGGGGTCGTTGGTTGATCCGAGCGCGGGGGCATGGGGCAGTGACACGGGGTTCGCTCCTTTGCGAGCACGGTGCTGGTGCGGGGGGTCCGGGACCGGTGGACGGTGGTTCGGTGGTCCGGACGGGAGGCACGGGTCGCGTCGCGTCGTCGGCGCGCGACCCGTGGGCGGCTGGCCCTAGTGCATGTACAGGCCGCCGTCGACGTTCAGCGTCTGACCGGTGACGAACCCGGCGTCCTCGCTGATCAGGTACGCCACCGCGGCGGCGATGTCCCGCGGCGTCCCGATGCGGGGCAGGACCCCGTCGGCAGCCATCGCGGTCTTGCGTTCCTCGGTCAGGGTGCCGCCCATGATGTCGGTGTCGATCGGTCCCGGTGCGATCGCGTTGACGGTCACACCGCGCGGTCCGAGTTCGCGGGCGAGCCCCCGGGTGAGCCCGATGACGCCCGCCTTCGCGACCGTGTAGGGCGTCTTGCTGAAGGTGCCGCCGCCGCGCTGGGCGGAGACCGACGACAGGTTCACGATCCGCCCGTACCCGTTCGCCACCATCGACTCCGCGGCGCGCAGGCTGGCGAAGTGCACGCCGTCGAGGTTGATCGACAGCACACGGTGCCACTCCCCCGGCGGCAGGTCCAGGTACGCGTGCGCCGACGAGACGCCCGCCAGGTTCACGAGTGCGACGAGCGGCGGGAGCTCGGCCTCGATGGCGTCGAACGCGGACCGGACGGCGGCTTCGTCACTGACGTCGGCGCCCACGCCGACGGCGCGGACACCGTGGGCGTCCCGGACCTCGGCTGCGACGGCCTGCGATGCGTCGTGGTCGAGGTCGATGATCCCGACGTCCCATCCGGCCTCGGCCAGGTGGTGTGCGGTGGCGCGCCCGATCCCGCGTGGGGATGCGGCACCCGTCAGGACGACGGTTCGGCGCTGGTCGGTGGTGGTCATGTCCGTGCTCCTCAGTGGATCGGCGCCGGGCCGAGCTCGTCGAGGAGCTTCTGCATGGCGACGTAGGCGCGGTTGCGGTAGGCGACGAGCTCGGGGGTGCGGTCCGCCGGCACGTCGAGGTAGCCGGACCCGGACTTCGTGCCGAGTTCGCCCGCGTCGACGTGCTGCTGCAGCGACGGCGGGGTCGCGAAGCGCTCGGGCCAGCGGGTCTGCAGCGACTCGAAGCAGAACGCGTAGACGTCGAGTCCGGCCATGTCGGCGATCGCGAACGGGCCGAAGAACGGCAGGCGGAAGCCGAAGGTCGTCCGGACGATCGTGTCGATGTCGTCAGGGGTCGCGATGCCCTCGTCGGCGATCTTCGTGGCCTCGTCGAACAGGGCGTACTGCAGGCGGTTGAGGACGAACCCGGTCGAGTCCTTGACGCGTGCGGACTGCTTGCCCGTGGCGGCGACGACGACCTCGCCGACCTCGACCGCGTGGTCGTTCGTCGTCGGGTGGGGGATGAGCTCGACGCCGGGGATGAACGGCGCGGGGTTCGAGAAGTGCACCCCGAGGAAGCGCTCGGGACCGGTGACGGCCTCGGCGAGAGACTCGATGAGGATCGTCGAGGTGTTCGATCCGATCACGGCGTCCGGACGCGCGGCGGCGCTGATGCGGCGGAGGGTCTCGTGCTTGATCGCGAGCTTCTCGGGCACCGCCTCCTCGATGAAGTCGGCGGTGGCCACCGCTTCCTCGATGGTCTCGGCAGCACTGAGGTGCTCGCGGACCCGTTCGACGGCGTCCGCCGGGAACAGCCCGTCGGCGACGAACTGCGCGGTCTCGCCGAGCAGGCGGTCCAGGTTCGCGCGAGCGATGTCCCCGGACACGTCGCTGATGCGGACGGTGTGTCCTGCGAGGGCCAGGACCTGGGCGATCCCGCCCCCCATGTAGCCGGATCCGACGACGGCGATGTCGAGGGTGCTCATCGAGTTGCTCCTTCGGTGGTGGTGGTGCTGAGGTCCGCGGTGGCGAGGACACCTCGGATGTAGTCCTGGTTCGTCGCGCACACGCCCAGGCTGTCGCCGCCGTACTGCTCGGTCATCACGATGCCGCGGAAGCCGTCGGCCACCGCGTCGCGCAGGACCTGGCGGTAGTTGATGAGCCCGGTCTCCATCGTGCTCGGGACCGAGGTGGACCAGCTCTGGTCCGCTGCCTCGTCGCGCGTGTAGTTCTTGACGTGCAGGTAGTTCGCGTACGGCATGGTCTTCGCGAAGAGCTCCCGCCACGGTTCGACCGGACGGTGCAGGCGGATCAGGTTCGCGACGTCGGCGTTGAGCCCGACGGTGTCGAGCCCGATCTCCTCGACCAGGCGGACCGCACTGTCGGCGGTGCCGAGGTAGGTGTCCTCGTAGAGCTCGAGCGCCATCGGCAGCCCGACCGAGGCCGCGTGCTCCCCGAGCTCCCGCAGCCGGGACACCGCGGCGGCCCAGACCTCCGGGTCGTCCGGGTCCTTCGGACCCTGCGCCGTCCAGAACCAGAGCGCCTGCTTCTGGGCGTCGCTGAACGGCTGGTGCAGCCCGGTCGAGAACACCTGCATGCCCCACTCGGCCGCCGCGTCGATCGTGCGGTGCGCATACGCCAGGTTCTCGGCCTCGTGCCCCGGCTGGATGATGCTCCGGCGCTGCAGGTGCACCGACGGGATCCCGATGCCGTGCGACCGCGCGACCGCGAAGAACTCGTCCCGGCGCGACGGTTCCAGGTCGGCGGGGCGGACGTGGCTGTCGGCGAGCTCGGCGAGCGAGAACCCGGCGGCGGCGATCTGGCCGAAGACGTCGTCCCACACCGCGGGGTCGGCGTCGTGGAAGGCGACACCGTCGCGGCCGACGGGGGCGAACCCGTGCAGACACACGGCGATCGGCCACGTCTCGGCGGTCCAGGTCGTGGTGTCCCAGTCCTGCTGGACCCAGTCCTGCGGTGTGCTCACGGGATGCTCCTTCGCATGCGGCGGTTCGGCGGTGAACCTCTTTCCTATAGGAACCGTACTCCGACACGGCGAGACCGCAAGCGATCGGACCAAACCCCCCGCACGGGGGCTCCGAAGGAGACCGGGCTCGGAGGATCAGGACG
>NZ_LMPO01000007.1:21302-21414 GCF_001424385.1 Curtobacterium sp. Leaf183
CCCGTGCCGCTGACCCGAACCTCGGCACGGGCGTCCCCCCGTATCAGGCCGATCAGGACGATCAGGACGATCAGGCCGACGCTCTCCAGCGCGACCGTCAGGGCGTGTGGGA
>NZ_LMPO01000007.1:21448-208753 GCF_001424385.1 Curtobacterium sp. Leaf183
CGCGTCCGCCCGCGACCGCTCGCGGACGGCGTCGATGTGCGTCCGCATCGCGGCGACCGCCGTCTGGGGATCGACCCCCAGCGCGTCCACGATCGCCTGGTGCTCGTGCACGGCACGGTCGGTGTCGTCGTCGCCGCCCTCGACGATCTGCCGCATCCGGTGCACCCGCGTCGTGATGACCTCGGACATCTCCTGCAGGAACGGGTTGCGTGCGGCGTCGAACACGACCTGGTGGAACTGCCAGTCGCTCCGGAAGAACCGGGCCATCAGCTCCTCGGGCGCGGCCTGCACCCCCACGGCCGCGATCTCCCGGACCACCGCCGCCTGTTGCCCGAGTGCCGCCTCGAGTCGCGCACGCAGCGCGCCGACGTCACCCCGGGCCGCGAGGTCGACCGCGCCGCTCTCGATGATGAGCCGGGCGTCGAACAGCGCCTCGAGCTGGTCGCCGGCGAGCGGCGGAGCCACGCGGTACCCCTTGTTCGCCTCGCGCACCACCAGGCCGGTCCGCTCGAGCTGCACCAGCGCCTCGCGCACCGGGGTGGGCGAGACGCCGAGCGTCCGGGCGAGCCCGTCGATCGACAGGCGCATGCCCGGCTCGACGTCGTGCCCCATCAGCACGTCGAGCACCCGGTCGTACACGCGGTCGCGCAGCCCGCGCTGCGTGATGCGTCCCGTCGGGAAGCCGGGCACGGTGGTGGTCACGTCCTCGATCCTAGGGAACGCCGGGTCTCACCCGAGACGGGAGGCCAGGAACGACACCATCGTCCGGACGAGTTCCGCACGCGACGTCGCCCGGCGGTACTCGTGCCCCTCGCCCGCGAGCTCGAGGTACTCGACGTCGTGCGCCCGGTCGCGCAGTGCGGCGACGAGCTGGTGCGCCTCGCCGATCGGCACGTTGGTGTCGAGCTCACCGTGCACGACGAGCAGCGGCGCCGTCACGTCGTCGACCGCGCGCATCGGCGACAGCGACGCGAGCAGCTCGTGGTCGTGCACCGGGTGACCGTACTTCGTCGCCGCGGCGCCGGCGATCCACGGTTCGGTGTCGCGGTAGAACGTCGCGAAGTCGCTCATGCCGCACACCGCGACCCCGGCCGCGAAGACGTCCGGGGTGAACGCCAACGAGGCGTTGGTCGCGTAGCCGCCGTACGAGCGGCCCTCGACCGCGACGCGCGACCGGTCTGCCCAGCCCGACGACACGAGCCACCGGGCGCAGTCGACGACGTCGGCCAGCGCGTCCCACCGCAGGGCCAGGTCGTCCGCGTGCACGAACGCGGCGCCGTACCCGGAGGAACCCCGGATGTTCGGTGCGAAGACGGTGATGCCCGCCGCGGCGAGCGCCTGGTGCTGCGGCGAGAACGTCGGCCGTTCCTGCGACTCCGGCCCGCCGTGCAGGTGGACCATCGCTGCGCGACGGCGTGGAGGCTCGGCCCGGCCCTCGTCGCCGGCCGCGGGTGACGCGGTGGCCGGCTCGACCGCCGGGTAGAGCCATCCGGTCAGCTCCAGTCCGTCGCGTGCGGCGAAGCGCTGCAACACGGGTTCGACGAGCGGGGTGTCCGGCAGTGCCGGGGCGTCGGTGACGCGGCTCCAGGTCAGGGCGTTCGTGTCGAGACGCCACAGACCGCGGGGGCTGGTCGGTCCCTCGACGGCGAGGATGACGCTGCGGCCGTCGCGGCTGAGCACCGGGTCGGTGACGACCGCACCGGGCAGGTCCGGCACCGGGGTGCGCGAGGCGTCGTGCGTGTTGACGAGCTCGAGCTCGCTGCGCCCGTCGACGTTCCACCCGAGCAGCAGCGTGCGGCCGGCGTCGTCGGCGTCGAGGAACTCGAGCTCGGCGTCGTCACGTCCGACGATGCGTCGGGACCGTCCGCGCCACCCGTGCGGGCCGACGGGCTGTGCGACGAGCTGGCGGCGCGGAGCACCGGCCTCGGTGGCGACGTACGCCACGAGCGGGCTGGTCTCGCTCGCCGGGGACGGCCGCAGGAACGCGATCTCGGCGGATCCGGACGGCGGGTCGGTCAGCAGCGGGTGGCTCTCGTCGGTCAACCGGTCGACGGCGACGACGAACTCCTGCCCGCGCTGCCCGTCGCGCAGCACCACCAGGCGTTCCTCGACCGACAGGTCGAGCACGTGGATGAGCTCGCCGACCGCCAGGTCGTCGCGGTCGCCGGACACCGGGTCCACCAGGTACGCGCGGGCGGGCTGCTCGGGCTCGGTCGACGGCAGGGTGATCACGACGCGGTGCCCGCTGCGGCTCCACGGTCCGAGTTCGGCGTGCTGATACCGCGACCCGGCGATCTGCGCCGCGTCGGAACCGTCGGGACGGACCACCCAGACCTGCTGCTTCACGCCGCCGTCAGTCGCGATCGCCACGGCGAGCCACTCGCCGTCCGAGGACCACGACACCCGGATGACCGGGTCGTCGGACAGTCCGATGCGGGTCGGCTCGGGGGGTGGGCCGTCCACCACGACGTCCTGCACGAACACCTCTGGGGTGCCGAACCGGTCGCTCACGAAGGCGACACGGCGCGCGTTGCGCGTCATCGTCGGGCCCCACGACCCCCAGGCGGCCGTGAGCCGCTCGCCCAGGTCGGCCGCGGCCTCGGTCCTGACCGCCCCGACGACCGTCACCCGCGTGGCGACGTCGGTGGGGCCTCCCGCCCGGTTCACCGCACCCCCTGGTGCTGCAGCCACATCTCGATCAGGCCGAGCTGCCAGAGTGCGTTCGCGCCGATCTCGGTCCTGGTGGTGTTCGGGTCGCGGAGCATCCGCTCCACCGTGGCCGGGTCGAACAGACCGCGCTCGCGCGCCTCTGGTGCGTGCAGCGCGACGCGGACGCGCTCGAGGTAGGGGCCCTCGAGCTGCCGGATCGCCGGTACGGGGAACGAGCCCTTGGTGCGGTCGATGACCGCGTCGGGGACGATGCCGCGCGACGCCCGCTTCAGCACGCCCTTGCCGCCGTCGGCGAGCTTGAGCGCCGTCGGGACCGCACCGGCCAGCTCGACGAACTCGTGGTCGAGGAACGGCACGCGGGCCTCGAGCCCCCAGGCCATGGTCATGTTGTCGACGCGCTTGACCGGGTCGTCGACGAGCATGATGGTCGTGTCGCTGCGGAGTGCGGCGTCCACGCTGTCGTCGGCACCCGGGCGGGCGAACTCCCGGTCGACGAACGCCGACGGAGTGTCGTCGTCGCTGCGCCAGCGCTCCCCGAGCAGTCCCTGCAGAGCCGGCCAGCGGCGGTCCATGAACACCGAGCGGTACGCCTCGGCGGCCTGGTCCCGCGGGACGTCGGCCAGGGGCGGGTACCAGCTGTAGCCGGCCAGGACCTCGTCGGCACCCTGCCCGGACTGCACGACCTTGACGTGCTGCGAGACCTCTTGTGACAGCAGCCAGAACGCGACGCAGTCGTGGCTGACCATGGGCTCGCTCATCGCCGCCACCGCGCCGTCGATGCCGTCGAGCAGCCGCGACGACGGGATGCGGATGCGGTGGTGGTCGGTGCCGAAGTGCCGGGCGACCAGGTCCGAGTACTCGAACTCGTCGCCGGACTCACCGCCGGCCGACTCGAAGCCGATGCTGAACGTGGCGAGGTCGCGCTGACCGGCCTCGGCGAGCAGGGCGACCACGAGCGAGGAGTCGATGCCGCCGGAGAGCAGCACGCCCACGGGGACGTCGGCGACCATGCGCCGTCCGACCGCGGTGCGGAGGGACTCGACCACGGCGTGCTGCCAGTCCTGGTCCGACCAGTCGGCCTTGGCCGGGTCACGCTCGAACCGGGGTTCCCAGTACACGGTGTCCGTGGTCGTGCCGTCGGGCTCGACCACCCGGACGGTCGCGGGCGGGAGCTTGCCGACACCGGACAGGATCGTGCGCGGAGCCGGGACGATCGAGTGGAAGGTCATGTACGACGCGAAGGCGACCGGGTCGATCGACGTGTCGACGTCATGGCTGCCGCCGCCGCTGCCCGCCAGGACCGCGGGCAGGGAGCTCGCGAACCGGAGCCCGCCGGGCACAGGAGCGACGTAGAGCGGCTTGATGCCCAGGCGGTCCCGCGCCAGGACGAGCCGCCCGCTGGCGTGCTCCCAGATCGCGATCGCGAACATCCCGACCAGGTGCTCGACGAACGCGGTGCCCCACTCGGCGTACGCGGCGACGATGACCTCGGTGTCCGACGTCGAGTCGAAGGTGTGGCCCTTGCCGTGCAGCTCGTCGCGGAGCTGCCGGTAGTTGTAGACCATGCCGTTGTAGGCGATCGTGAGACCCAGCCGCGCCACGACCATCGGCTGCGCCCCGGCGGTGGACAGGTCGACGATCGACAGACGTCGGTGGCCGAGCGCGACGGGGCCGCGGGCCCACAGGCCGTCGCCGTCGGGGCCCCGGTGCACCATGCAGCCCGTCATCCGGGCGACCGCGCCCACGTCGGGTGCGGTGCCGTCGAAGCGGATCTCGCCCGCGAGCCCGCACATCAGCGCGCTGCTTCCGCGTCGATGATCCACGTGTCCTTGGCGCCGCCGCCCCGCGAGGAGTTGACGACCATGCTGCCCTCGGGGGCGACGCGGGTCAGGGCGACGTCGGCCAGGTGGACGTCGTCCGGGCCGGTCCCGGTGACGTACACGAACGCCCGGAGGTCGACGTGCCGCGGGTCGAGGCCGGAGGGGCCGATGGTGGGGTGCGACGACAGCTGCACGACCTCTTGCCCCACCCAGCCCGCGGGGTCGGCGGCGATCGCGCGTCGGCGTTCCGCGACCTCGGGGGCACTCGCGCTCGGACCGATCATCACGTCGCGGCCGCCCTCGCCGTCGACGGGCTTCGTGACGAGCTCGCCGACGCGGTCGAGCACGGACAGCCGCTCGACCTCGATGCCGGTGCGGTACGTCGGCACGGACTCGAGCAGGGGCTTCTGCTCGAGGTAGTACCAGATCAGGTCCGGCACCCAGACGTACATCGCCTTGTCGTCGACCAGCGCGTTGCCCGGCGCGTTGGCGAGGTGCACCGTGCCCGCCTGCGCCGCGTCGAGGATCCGCGCGCCGAGGTCCGGGGTCGCGTCGGTCCGCAGCGCGCTGACGTCGCGGTCGATCCGCAGGTAGAGCGCGTGCAGGACCTCGCCCGACGGGGCATGGACCACCTGCCCGTCGCGGACGTCGAGGTCGGACTCGGACACCAGCCGCATGCCGGCGCCGTCAGCCAGGCGACGGTGTTCGTACCAGGCACCGGCGCCCGGGCCGTCCGACACCAGGGCCACGACCGGGTCCGGGTGGCCGGTGACGGCGGACGCGTTCGCGCAGAGGGTGTCACGCAGCAGACCGAGGACGGTGTGCGGGTCGCGCAACCGGTCGGGGCGGGGGGCGTCCGGCACCACGTCGTCCATCATCTCGCGCAGGGCGAGTCCGTACGCGACACCGGAGGGCGAGCGAACGTTGTCCTCGAGCACGCGCCACCCGCCGAACTCGTTCCGGATCAGGTCGAAGCCGATCACCGACGCCCGGACGGCATCGGCGGGGAGCCGAGCCGCATCCGGGTCCCAGCCGTTCGCCCCGACGAAGTCGTCCTGGTGCATCGCACCGTCCGTGACGATCCGTCTGGCGCCGTACGCGTCACGCAGGAAGAGCTCGATGGCCCGTGCCCGCTGGGCGAGACCGGCCTCGAGCTGGGCCCACTCGTAGGCACTGATCGTGCGCGGCACCAGGTCGCACCCGAAGACCTGCACGCCGCCGTCGACGACGAACCCGACCTCGTGCTCGCGGGTCCAGACGTCCCGCGCGGCGCAGTGCTCGATCGTGGTGTCGGCGTCCCAGCCGCGGAAGAACGCGGCGAGGTCGCGGAAGGCGGGGCGCGGGCGGGCACCGGGTCCGACCGCTTCGTCGCCCGCGCGCACCCGGTAGGACGGGATCGCGACCACGGGGTGTTCCTCGTGGCCGGAGGGCGTCCCCGCGGTGTCGGCGATGACCTGGGCGACGACGTCGTCCAGGCTGCCGCGCTCGGCGTACGCGGTGCGTTGCCGGTCGGTGGAGGTGCCCCGCGCGAGCGTGTCCTCGACCAGGTCGGCCACCGTGGCCCAGTCGCCGAGTTCCTCGAGCTCGGGACGCAGGCGGGAGACGAGCTGTCGGACCGCGATCTCTGCCGGCAGGCGCTCCGGGTGCTGCCCGAGCCCGAGCAGTTCGCCGCTCAGACCACTGCGGGCGGCCTGCCACATCGCCGCCCGGTGCAGCGGTTCGCTGCGCGGGTGCCACTCGCCGCCCGACTCGACCGCGAGCTCGGCCTTGCGGACCGCGGCGCGGAAGAGCCCCGCGATCAGGACGGCGTCGTCGACCACGGGGGTGGCGTCGCAGACCCGGAGCTCGAGCGTCGGCGCGTGGGACGAGGGCCGGACGTCGAAGTACGCCATCTTCTTGTCGGCGATCACGCCCGACGCGATGAGGTCGTCGAGCACCTTGTCGTACTCCGCCGCACTCGACACCCGACCGAAGCTGCCGGCGGACGGCCACCGCTGCCAGATGATGCTGCGGAACGAGGAGTACCCGGTGTCCTGCCCGTTCCAGAACGGACTCGACGCGCTCAGGGCCAGCAGCGCGGGCAGCGTCGGTGCCACGCGCTGGGCGATCTGCACCGCCAGGTCGCGGTCGCTCACCCCGACGTGCACCTGCAGCCCGCAGATGAGCTGTTCGTCGACGAGCATCCGGTACTGCTCCTGCATCCGGCCGAAGCGACCGCCCGACGTCAGCTCGAAGTCGGCGTACTCGGACCGGGGCGCCGTGCCGGCCGCGGCGATCGTCACCCCCGCGGGTTCGATCGCGGCGGCGAGCTCCTGGCGCAGGTCGACGATCACGCGCCGGAGGTCGTCGAGGGTCGTCACGACCGGGGTGTTCGTCTCGATGGTGGTCCGCTGCAGCTCGGCGCCGAAGCGGTCGGCGGGCAGCTTGGGCAGAAGGCGCGGGGCCTTCGCGGAAAGTCGGCCGGACTCGAGGTCGATGAGGTGCAGTTCTTCCTCGGCGCCGAGCGTCAGCTCTGCACTCATGTGGAGAACCTACCGGCGACGGGTGTCGCGCGCACGGGGGTACAGCAGGCTGTGAACAACCCCGTGGCTCGTCCGTAGAAACGAAGGATGACGGCGACCGCATTCTGCCTGCACGCCCTCGGGTCGAGTTCCGAGGAGTTCGCGACCCTCCGTGCGCGTCTCGCCGGGACCCTCGACCTGATCGGCGTCGACCTGCCCGGCTTCGGGCGGTCCTCCGCCGTGACCGGCACGACCGTCGAGGAGATGGTCGAGCGCGTCGAGCGTGCCATCGGCCGGAGCGGCGCCACCGAGTGGGTGCTCGTCGGGCACTCGATGGGCGGCAAGGTCGCCTCGGTCGTGGCGTCACGGACCATCGACGGCTCGAACGGCCTGTTCGGCCTGCGCGCCGTGGTGCTGCTCGCCGCCTCGCCGCTGTCGCCCGAGCCGATGGACGACGAGCGGCGACAGACCATGCTCGGCTGGGCGTCCGACGGCGAGATCGGCCCGGACGAGGCCGACACCTTCGTGTCCGCGAACACCGACGAGCAGCTGCCGCCGGAGCCCCACGCCATGGCCGTGCACGACGTGCAGCGCGCCGCCCCCGAGGCCTGGACCGCCTGGCTCGTCCGCGGCAGCCGCGAGGACTGGTCCGACCGCTTCCCCCCGAACCCGGTGCCGGCGCTCGTCCTGGCCGGCGCGGCCGACGGCGACCTCGGACCCGACGCGCAGCGCACCCTGAACCTGCCGCACTGGCCGAACGGCGAGTTCGGCGTCGTCGAGGGCGCCGCCCACCTGCTGCCGTGGGAGCGCCCGGACGACGTCGCCGACCGCATCCGGGACTTCTGGGACCGCCGAGTCGCTCCAGGACCCCTCGTGCCCGCCGCCACCGTGCGCGTCATCGCCTCACCGCGCGTCAGTGCGCGGACCCGGGGCATCCTGGCGGTCCGGTCGCTGCCGGACGACCCCGGCGCATCCCCGCAGGTCCTCACCGACCGCCAGCTGACCACCCTCCGTGCGGTCGCCCGGGTCGTCGTGCCGCAGGACGACCGTCCGGTGGACCTGGCGCTCCGCGTCGACGCGCAGCTCGCCGACGGCCTCGGCGACGGCTGGCGTCCGGACGGGCTGCCCGTCGACGTGGACGCCTACCGCGCCGGACTCGACGCACTCGCGCCCGAGGCCGACCGGGGCGACGACCACCTGGCGACCGTGCTCGACGCGGTGTCCGAGGGCGAGCACACTCCGGCCGCCGGTCCCTTCGACGCGGAGCAGCTCCGCGCCTGGGCCGAGGACGCCAGCGTGGACCTCGCAAAGCAGTGGGTCGCGCACCCCGCGACCATGGCCGAGATCGACTACGACGGCTTCGCCAACGGTGGCGACGGCGTCCGCAAGCAGGGCTTCCTGCTCCTCGGAGCGGGACAGCGAGAAGCATGGGAACCGGCGGGAGCCGCACGATGAACCTGAACGACCAGCGCCGGTATGCCGAGGACGAGATCGTCGACGTGGTGGTCGTCGGCACGGGTGCGGGTGGCGCACCGCTGCTCGCGACCCTGGCACGACGCGGCCTGCGGGTCGTCGCCCTCGAGGCCGGTCCGAACACGGAGCCCGGGGACCACACGCCCGACGAGGTCGAGGCCCCCGGTGACATCAACTGGATGGACGAGCGCATCAGCGGTGGCAGCGCCCCGACCGCGTTCGGCCCGAACAACAGCGGCACCGGCGTGGGTGGGTCGACGCTGCACTGGGGTGCGTTCACCCCGCGCCCGAACGAGCACGACATCCGGCTGCGCACCGACTCGGGCAAGGGCGAGGACTGGCCGATCGAGCACGCCGAGCTGGTCCGCTGGATCGAGCAGGCCGAGCACGACGTCGGCGTCGCCGGACCCGCGCACTACCCGTGGGACCCCGCTCGTCGCTACCGCATGGGCCCGGCGGCGCGGAACGCCTCGTCGGACATGATGATGCGCGGCACCGCGGCCCTCGGGATCACGGCCACTGATGCCCCCGTGGGACTCACCACCGAGGACCGCATGCAGGAGCACCACGGCCTGCGCCAGGCGTGCGTGGCGTGCGGCTCGTGCCACCAGGGCTGCCGGAACGGCGCGAAGGTGTCCATGGACACCACGTACCTGCCCGCTGCGGTCGCGTTCGGCGCGGAGATCCGTGCCGAGTCGTTCGTGCACGGCATCGAGCTCGACGCCCGTGGGCAGGTCGAGGCGGTCGTCTACCGCCAGGGTGGCCGTGACCACCGCCAGCGCACCCGCTCCCTCGTACTGGCCGCCGGCGGGATCGAGACCCCCCGGCTGCTGCTGCACACCGGACTCGCCAACAGCAGCGGTCAGGTCGGCCGGAACTTCACGGCCCACGGCGCGACCCAGGTGTGGGCGACGTTCGACGAGTCGATGCGCTCGTACCGCGGCTACCCGTCGTCGATCATCACCGAGGACTTCATCCGTCCCGAGGGCGTCGACTTCGCTGGCGGCTACCTGATCCAGAGCCTGGGCGTGCAGCCGCTGACCCTCGCGACCTCGCTCGTGCGCGGCGGTGGCCTCCGTGGCGCCGCCCTCGTCCGGGCGATGCGCGACTACCCGCGGATGGCCGGCGTCGGCATCAACGCCGAGTGCCTGCCGTACGACGACAACCGGCTGGTCCTGACCGACGAGCTCGACGCGAACGGGATGCCCGTCGCCCGGGTCACGTTCTCGCCCGGTGACAACGAGGCCGCGGTCGCGGAGCACGCCATCGCGACGATGACCGCGATCGTCGAGGCCGCCGGCGGCAAGGACGTGCGCGTGCTCGACCGCACCGCGCACACCGTGGGCACCGCGCGGATGGGCACCGATCCCGAGCGCTCGGTCGTCGACGCGGTCGGCCGCTCGTGGGACGTGCCGAACATGTGGATCGTCGACAACTCGGTCTTCCCGAGTTCGCTCATCGCCAACCCGGCGCTGACGATCATGGCGCTGTCGCTCCGCACCGCCGACCGCATGCTGGCCGACGACGTCGCGGCCGACCGCGACCAGGCGGCGCGCGTCGCCGTCTGACGCGACCGACCGACTACTGGAGTACACCCGCACCGTGCGAGTTCGCCGCCCGGTGCGACGTCGACCGCCCGGTGCGAGGCATCAACCTCGCACCAGCCGGACAACCGCGCACCACCCGGCGGCGCAACGGCGCCGGGGCGTCACCCCCGCGTGCGCGCCAACCGACGGTTCAGCGCGCCGTTCAGCAGCGCGACGAGCAGTCCCACCGCGAACACCAGCGTCCCGAAGCAGAGCACCTGCGGCGGCATCCCGGCCTTCGCGGCGCCGTACACGAACAGGGGGAAGGTCACCGCGGGCCCCGCGACGAACGACGTGATCACGTAGTCGTCGATCGACATCGCGAGCGCCAACAGTCCCGCGGCGAGCATGCCCGGCGCCAGCAGCGGGAGCGTCACGAGCCGGAAGGCCTGGAACGGTGTCGCACCGAGGTCACCGGCGGCCTCCTCGAGTGCCCGGGAGGTCCCCGCGATCCGCGCCCGCAGCACCACGACGACGTACGCCACGTCGAACGCCACGTGTGTCAGCAGCACCGTCAGGAACCCGGTCCCGAGCCCGATCGACAGGAAGAACGACAGCGACGCGGACCCGACGACGATCGACGGCGCCGCGATGTCGGCGAACACGACGCTGTTCACGACGCCGCGGCCCGGGAACCGGTACCGCTCGAGGGCCAGCGCGAGCGGCAGCCCGATCGCGACGGACACGATCGCGGCCAGGAACGCGACGACCACGGACGTCACGAAGGCCTGCCCGAGCCCGGACACGTTCACCAGGTTGGCGTACCAGTAGGTCGTGAAGCCGTTCCACGCGAACGACAGGCGGTTCGTGGGGGCGTCGTTGAACGAGTACACGACCATGTAGACGATCGGCACGAGGGTGATCGCGATGACGACCCAGTACACGATCGCCAGCCACGGCCCGCGGCGGTTCACGCCGTTGCGGTGCACGACCGGCGCGGAGACCGGCGATGCCGGTCCTGTGGACGAACGGGGTGGGGCGACGGCGGTCATACGAGGTCCTCGAGGTCGTCGGTGCCGGAGACCCGGGCGTAGATGAACAGGATGATGCCGAGCACGACCATGAGCACGGTCGACAGGGCCGCGGCGACGTTGTACTGCTGGTTGCCGGAGTAGGCGTCCTGGATCGCCTGCCCGATCGTGTACGTGTTCGTGCCCCCGAGCAGCGCCGAGTTGACCGGGTCGCCGACGCAGTCGATGAACACGAGCAGCACCCCGGCGAAGATGCCGGAGCGGGACAGCGGCAGCGTGGTGTGCCAGAACGCACGGACCTTACCGGCGTACAGGTCGTTCGCCGCCTCGCCGAGTCGTGGGTCGATCCGCTCGAGCGCGGCGTAGATCGGCAGCACCATGAACGCCAGGTCGTTGTACGCGTCCCCGAAGACGACCGCCCCGCCGGTGCCGAGGATGTGGAAGTCCTTGCCGGCCAGCCCGATCCCCTGCAGGACGGTGACGACGGGCCCCTGCGACGCCAGCACGAACGCCCACATGTCGGTGCGGATGACGAACGACACCAGGAAGCTGATGAACACGAGCATGAGCAGCGGGTTCTTCCACCGCGGCGACACCCGGAACGCCACGAAGTACGCCACCGGGTACCCGACGATGATCGTCACGACGGTGGCGGCCAGGCCGTACCAGAGCGAGCGCAGCAGGAACGTCAGGTACGGCACCTGCGGGTCGACGAACAGCGACGAGTAGATCCCGAAGTTCCACGTGAACGTGTACCCGTCGTCCGGGTTGCCCGACATCAGCGAGACGATCAGCCCGGACACCAGCGGGATCACGAAGAACACGCAGAGGTACGCGGTGCCGACCAGCGCGAGCAGGAACGGCGTGCTGCGACGACGTCCCCGGCGTACCGGCGCGGTGCCGGCGGGCCCGAGCCCCGGGGCCACCCCGACGGCGCTCACGACTGCACCACCGCGTTGAAGATGCCGTTCCACTCCGAGTACTCGTCGTAGTTGGCGAACACGCGGAACTCGTGCGACTTCTCCAGCACCGACGCATCCGGGAACACGAGCGGACTGTCGGCCACGGTGGGGTCCTTGAGCTCATCGCGCACGTAGTCCTCGGCGCCGGGCACCGGGCACACGTAGTTGACGTAGTCCTCGACGATCCCGGCGATCCGCGGCGTGTAGTAGTAGTCCATCCAGGTCAACGCCGACAGCGGGTTGGCGGCCTGCTTCGGGATGAGCATGTTGTCGTGCCACATCATCTGGCCCTCGTCCGGCGTGACGAACTCCAGGTCCGGGAACCCGGACTGCTGCGCCTGGAACACGTCACCCGACCACGCCTGGGTGATCCACGTGTCGCCGTTCTCCAACCGGTTGACGTAGCTCTGGTCGTAGAAGCCGGCGACACTCGGCCGCAGCTTCCGCAGCCAGTCCTGCGCCTTCCGCCAGTCCGACGGCGTCGAGGTCTCCGGAGCGATGCCGAGCGCCAGCAGCGCGAGCGAACCGAGCTCGGTGTTGTCGCTCATCAGCCCGATGCGGCCACGGAACGCGGGGTCGAGCAGGTCCTGGAACGAGGTGATCTTCCGCCCGGTGTACTTCGGGTTGTACGCCAGGCCCGTGAACCCGGTCTGCCACACCACGGAGTGCTTGTTGCCCGGGTCGTAGTTCGGGTCCTGCACCGAGTCCGACGCGTACTTGGCGAAGTTCGGCATCCGCGACCGGTCGAGCTGGCACACGAAGCCGTTCTTGATCATCTCGGTGAGCTCGTACCCGTTCGTCATGACGACCAGGTCGTAGCCGGTCGACCCCTTCGCCCGGAGGATCGGGGAGACGGTGGCGTAGAACGTCGCGTTGTCCTGGATCACCGCCTGGTAGTCCACGGCGATGCCCGTCTCCTGCTCGAACAGCCGCAGGGACTCGGACTTGCCGTGGTCGGAGTCGATGTACAGCGGCCAGTTCGCGAAGTTCAGGTCCTTGGTCTCCTTCGCGTCCCGCCAGAAGGCCGTCCAGTCGACGGGGTCGCCCTGCGACCCGGCCGAGCCCTTGATGCTGCACCCGGTCAGCAGGGCGGCGAGCGCCGCGGCACCGCCACCGGCGAGCAGCCCCCGGCGGCTGACGCGGGCGGAGGTCAGGCCGCGCAGCAGGTCGGGTCCGGCGCTCATGCGACCGCACCTGCGGTTGCGGGCTGGCCGGACGGGAGGCCCGGTGCGGGCTGGGTGGTGACGGTCGCGTCGGACGTGTGCGGAGCCTCCAGACCGAAGCCGTGGTCGACGCCCCAGGTGAGCCACACCTCGGTGCCGGTCGCGACCCGCGGGCCGCCCTTCGAGTTCTGGGCGAACACCGACACCCGGCCGGCTCCGGGGACGTCGACCAGGTACTGCGTGCTGACGCCGGAGAACGAGACGTCGACGACGCGTCCGGGTCCGAGGATGTTGCGGCCGGGTTCGCGCGCGGGTTCGGCGGTGCGGATCTTGAGCTTCTCGGGGCGGACCCCGACGACCACGCGGCCCGTGGTGGTGACCGCGCGGTCGGTGGGCACGGCCAACGTGCCGGCCGCGGTCCGGACGACCAG
Source organism: Curtobacterium sp. Leaf183 (assembly GCF_001424385.1). Lineage (GTDB taxonomy): Bacteria > Actinomycetota > Actinomycetes > Actinomycetales > Microbacteriaceae > Curtobacterium. The sequence continues at coordinate 35,026 of NZ_LMPO01000007.1, forward strand.
CAGCGGGCCGTCGGTGCCCTGCACGTCGCCCTCGAGCAGGTTCGACTGCCCCAGGAAGTTGGCGACGAACGCGGTGCGCGGGAGTTCGTAGAGGTCCTCGGGGCTGCCCATCTGCTCGATCCGACCGCCGTTCATCACGGCGACGGTGTCGGCCATCGTCATCGCCTCCTCCTGGTCGTGGGTGACGTGCAGGAACGTCAGCCCGACCTCGGCCTGGATGGTCTTGAGCTCGAGCTGCATCTGGTGCCGGAGCTTCAGGTCGAGGGCGCCGAGCGGTTCGTCGAGCAGCAGCAGCGCCGGCCGGTTGACGATGGCGCGGGCCAGGGCGACGCGCTGCTGCATGCCGCCGGACAGCTGCGCGGGCCGCTTCGACGCCGACGCCTCGAGCTCGACCAGCCGCAGCGCCTCGCGCGCCTTCGTCATCGGGTCCGGGATGCGGCGGCGCTTCAGGCCGAACGCGACGTTGTCGAGCACGCTCATGTGCGGGAAGAGCGCGTAGTTCTGGAACACGGTGTTGACCGGCCGCTGGTACGGCTTGGTCTCGGTGACGTCCTCGCCGCCCAGCAGGATGCTGCCGCTCGTGGGTTCCTCGAGCCCGGCGACCAGTCGGAGCGTGGTGGTCTTGCCGCAGCCCGACGGACCGAGCAGGGCGAAGAACGACCCCGCCGGGACCGTCAGGTCCAGGGCGTCGACCGCGGTGTGCCCGGGGAACGACTTGGTGATCTGCTCGAGCCGGAGATCGGCTCCCGATTCGGCGAACGTGCCGGTCACTGCCATGGTGCCTCCTGCTGCAGGGTGGATCGGGCTCAGCCGATGTGGGACATGACGTGCTTGATGCGGGTGTAGTCGTCGAACCCGTACTGGGACAGGTCCTTGCCGTAGCCGGAGTGGCCGAAGCCCCCGTGCGGCATCTCGGCGACGATCGGGATGTGCGTGTTGATCCAGACGCAGCCGAAGTCCAGGTCGCGGGCGAAGCGCATGGCCCGGGCGTGGTCGGTCGTCCAGACCGAGCTCGCCAGGCCGTACTCCACACCGTTCGCGGCACGCAGGGCGTCCTCCTCGGTGCGGAAGCGCTGCACGGTCTGCACCGGCCCGAACACCTCCTGCTGCACGATCCGGTCGTCCTGGTGCAGGCCGGACACGATCGTGGCCTGGTGGTGGAAGCCGCGGTCGCCGATCCGGTGCCCGCCGAGCTCGATCGTCGCGTGGTCGGGCAGCGTGTCGATGAACGAGCGCACCTGGGCGAGCTGCCCGGCGTTGTTGACCGGGCCGAAGAACGGGGCGTCGACGTCGGGGCCGCACTGCGCGTTGCCCCGGGCCTCGGCGACCAGGGCGGCGACGAACTCGTCGTGGATGCCCTCCTGCACGAGCAGCCGGGTCGCCGCGGTGCAGTCCTGGCCGGCGTTGAAGAACCCGGCCGCGACGATGCCCGCGACCGCGGCCGGGATGTCGGCGTCGTCGAAGACGATCACGGGCGCCTTGCCGCCGAGCTCGAGGTGGGTGCGCTTGAGGTCGTTCGCGGCGGCCCGTGCGACCTCCATGCCCGCGCGGACGGACCCGGTGATCGAGACGAGCTGCGGGGTCGGGTGGTCGATCATCGCGGCGCCCGTGGTGCGGTCCCCGACGACGACGTTGAGCACGCCCGGCGGCAGGAACTCGGCGGCGACCTCGGCGAGCAGCAGCGTCGACAGGGGTGTCGTGTCGCTCGGCTTCAGCACCGTGGTGTTGCCCGCGGCGATGGCCGGCGCGATCTTCCACACCGCCATGTTGAGCGGGTAGTTCCACGGGGTGACCTGCGCGACGACGCCGATCGGTTCGCGACGGACGAAGGACGTGTGGTCGGCCAGGTACTCGCCGGCGCTCCGGCCCTCGAGGTTGCGGGCGGCCCCGGCGAAGAACCGGAGCTGGTCGACCGACAGCAGGATCTCGTCCTGCACCAGGGTGGCGCGGGGCTTGCCGGTGTCCAGGGACTCCAGGTCGGCGAACTCCTCCGCCCGGTCCTCCATCGCGTCGGCGATCCGGAACAGCGCGAGCTGCCGTTCGCCCGGGGTCGTCCGGCGCCACCGTGCGGATGCAGCCGCTGCCGACGTGAACGCGTCGTCCACGTCGGCAGCGGTGGACACCGGGGAGACGCCGTAGACCTGCTCGTCGGTCGGGTCGACGAGGTCCATGACGGCGTCCCCACGGGGCTCGACGAACGCGCCCCCGACGAAGTTCCGCACAGGGTGGGTGACGGTGCTCGTGGTGTCCGGCATGGCCGTGATACTGACACGGAAAACGGCGGTTCGGAAGTCTTGTCGCAACGGAAATCGTTGTGAAACACGTTGTTCACAACGGAATCCCTTGCATTGACGAGGAAGGCGCTGCCATGCTGTCGGGCATGGCGGCAGCACCACGACGTCCGGGTCCGATCGACGACATCTCCAAGCGCATCATCGAGCAGCTCCAGGCTGACGGCCGCCGTCCGTACGGGGAGATCGGCAAGGCGGTCGGTCTCAGCGAGGCGGCGGTCCGGCAGCGCGTGCAGAAGCTGACCGAGACCGGCGTCATGCAGATCGTCGCGGTCACCGACCCGATGCAGCTCGGCTTCCACCGGCAGGCGATGATCGGCATCCGCGTCAACGGTGACACCCGCAAGGTCGCCGACGCACTCGAACAGCTGGCGGCCGTCGACTACCTCGTGATGACCGCCGGCAGCTTCGACCTGATGGTCGAGGTCGTCTGCGAGGACGACGACGACCTGATCGAACTGCTCAACGGCACGATCCGGGCCATCCCGGGCGTGACCGGCACCGAGACCTTCGTCTACCTGCAACTCCGCAAACAGCTCTACGACTGGGGAACGCGATGACCATCACCGACCGACCGACCCGCCTGGGCTCGTACGACCCGTTCGCGCCCGTCGACGACGCCGCCCTGCAGCAGAAGTCCCGTGACCACCTGTGGATGCACTTCGCCCGCCACGGGGCAAACCAGGCCGGCGCCGACGTGCCGATCATGGTGCGCGGCGAGGGACACCACGTGTACGACAGCCACGGCAAGGGCTACATCGACGGCCTGTCCGGCCTGTTCGTCGTCGCCGCCGGCCACGGGCGGAAGCGTCTGGCCGAGATGGCGGCGAAGCAGGCCGAGACACTGTCGTTCTTCCCGATCTGGTCGTACGCGCACCCCGCGGCGATCGAGCTCGCCGACCGCCTGGCCGACCTGGCGCCGGGCGACCTCAACAAGGTGTTCTTCTCGACCGGCGGCGGTGAGGCCGTCGAGACCGCGTTCAAGCTCGCGAAGCACTACTGGAAGCTCCGCGGCAAGCCGATGAAGCACAAGGTGGTCTCCCGCGCGGTCGCGTACCACGGCACCCCGCAGGGAGCCCTCGCGATCACGGGCATCCCCGCGATGAAGCAGATGTTCGAGCCGCTGACCCCCGGCGGGCTGCGCGTGCCGAACACGAACTACTACCGCGCCGACGAGATGGGCTTCGCGGGGCAGTCCGAAGAGGAGTTCGGCGTCTGGGCCGCCGAGCGCATCCGCGAGATGATCGAGTTCGAGGGCCCCGACACCGTCGCCGCCGTGTTCCTCGAACCGGTGCAGAACTCCGGCGGCTGCTTCACCCCGCCGCCCGGGTACTTCCAGCGCGTGCGCGAGATCTGCGACGAGTACGACGTGCTGCTGGTCTCCGACGAGGTCATCTGCGCGTTCGGCCGCATCGGCACGATGTTCGCCTGTGACACGTACGGCTTCGTGCCGGACATGATCACGTGCGCCAAGGCGATGACCTCGGGGTACTCCCCGATCGGCGCGACGATCATCAGCGACAAGCTGTTCGAGCCGTTCTCCACGGGCGACACGACCTTCTACCACGGCTACACGTTCGGCGGGCACCCGGTGTCGGCCGCGGTCGCGATGGAGAACCTCGACATCTTCGAGGAAGAGGGCCTGCTCGCCAACGTCCAGCAGAACGCCCCGCTGTTCAAGGCCGAGCTCGACACGCTGCGCGACCTGCCCATCGTCGGTGACGTGCGCGGTGCGGGGTACTTCTACGGCATCGAGCTCGTCAAGGACAAGGCCACCAAGACGACCTTCGACGCCGACGAGTCCGAGCGGCTGCTGCGCGGGTTCCTGTCGAAGGCGCTGTTCGACGCCGGGCTGTACTGCCGCGCGGACGACCGGGGCGACCCCGTCGTGCAGCTCGCGCCGCCACTCACGATCGGGCAGCCGGAGTTCCGCGAGATCACCTCGATCCTGCGGAGCGTGCTGTCCGAGGCCGCGTCGAAGATCTGACCGTGACGGGCTACCGGGGCGTCTCGTTCTGGCTGGACCAGCTCGTGGCCACCGGCCGCGACGACCTGACGCCCCGGCCACCCCTCGACGGCGACCGCACGGCGGACGTCTGCATCGTCGGCGGTGGACTCACCGGTCTCTGGACCGCGTGGTACCTGCTGCAGGGTGATCCGGGCCTCCAGATCGTCGTCGTGGAACGCGAGATCGCGGGCTTCGGGGCGTCCGGTCGGAACGGTGGATGGTGCTCGGCGCTCTTCCCGCGGTCGGCCGCGTCCATCGCCGAGCACGACGGCCTGCAGGCCGCACTCGCGATGCGCCAGGCGATGCGCGACACCGTCGACGAGGTCGGGCGTGCGTCGACCGAGGCCGGCATCGACTGCGACTACGTCAAGGGCGGCACCGTGCTGTACGCGCGGTCCGCCGTGCAGGACCGCTCGGCCCGGGACGAGGTCACCTCGTCGGGTGCGTTCGGCGACGACATGGTGCACCGGCCGGCAGCGGCCGGTGACGCCGCAGGCACCGTCGGCGTGGCCTGGACCCCGGACTGCGCGCGGGTGCAGCCCGCCGCGTTGGTGCGCGGACTGGCGGCCGCCCTGGAGGCTCGTGGTGTCGTGATCGCGGAGCACACGCCCGCCACGTCCTGGGCCGCAGGGCGGGTGGTCACCACCCGCGGGACCGTGTCGGCCGGCGCGGTCGTCGTCGCGACCGAGGGGTACGGCGCGCAGATCGCGCAGACCCGCCGTCGGATCCTGCCGCTCTACTCGCTGATGATCGCGACCGCACCGCTGCCGACCGCCGCGTGGGACCGGATCGGGCTCGAGCACGGGCAGACGTTCTCGGACTACCGGCACCTGCTGGTCTACGGGCAGCGCACCGCCGACGACCGCCTGGCGTTCGGCGGCCGGGGTGCCCGGTACCACTGGGGATCGGCCATCCGGCCCGGGTACGACCGGGTGCCGCGGGTGTTCTCGCACCTGCGATCCGCCCTGGTCGACCTGTTCCCGGCGGTGGCCGACGCACCCGTCACCCACACCTGGGGCGGACCGCTCGGGGTGCCGCGCGACTGGTGCGCCTCGGTGACGTGGGACGGCGCCGTCGGCACGGCCGGCGGCTACGTCGGCGACGGTCTCTCGACGACGAACCTGGCGGGGCGGACGCTCGCCGACCTGGTGCGCGGGGTCCGCTCGGACCTGACCGCGCTGCCGTGGGTCGGGCACCGCTCCCCCGACTGGGAGCGCGAGCCGCTGCGGTTCCTCGGGGCGAACGCCGGACTCGTCGCGACGGACCTGGCCGACCGCGAGGAAGCACTGACCGGGCGGGCGAGCATCGCCGCGCGGCTGATGGCACCGCTGACGGGAGGGCACTGATGGGCGTGGACGTGATCGTCGTCGGGGCGGGTGTGGCCGGACTCGCCGCCGCGCGAGCCCTGGTCCTGGCCGGGCAGGACGTCGTCGTGCTCGAGGCGCGGGACCGCATCGGCGGGCGCACCTGGACGGACACCGCGCTCGGCGTGCCCGTCGACCTCGGGGCATCGTGGATCCACGGCGTCGACGGCAACCCGCTCTGGGCGCTGGCACCGGCGTTCGGCATCGACACGGTCGAGTTCACGGTGGGCAGCTTCCAGTTCGACGGGCGGCCGATCGCGTGGCACGACCCGACCGGCGCGGCCCTGCAGGACCCTGCCGTGTCGTCGTTCGTCGACGACCTGCACACCGTCGACCGGCTGCTCGACGGCGCGGTCGCAGCGGCTGCCCCGGGCGTCTCGTACGCCGAGGTGGTCGCCGCGGTGCTGTCGTCGCTCGGGTGGTCGGGCGATCGAGCACTGCGAGTGTCCGAGTACCTGGCGCACCGCTCCGAGGATCTGTGCGGCGCACCCGTCACCGACCTCGACGCCCACGGGCTCGAGGAGGAGCACGTGCCCGGTGACGAGGTCGTGTTCCCCCGCGGGTACGGGCAGTACGCGGCGGCGCTGGCCGACGGGCTGGACGTGCGGACCGGTGCCGTCGTGACCGAGGTCGCGCAGAACGACGAGCGCGTCCGGGTGACGACCGCCGACGGTGCCGTGTTCAGCGCCGCGTCGGCCGTGGTGACGGTGCCGCTCGGCGTGCTGCAGGCGGGCGACGTCGTCTTCGACCCGCCGCTGCCCGACCCCGTCGCCGGTGCGATGGGCCGGCTCGGGTTCGGCGTCTACGACAAGGTGTTCCTGCGCTTCCCGACGCGGTTCTGGGGCTCGGACTGGGTGATCCGGCAGCAGGGGCCCGCCGGCGTGGACTGGCACTCCTGGTACGACATGTCCCGCGTGACCGGGGAGCCCGTGCTCGCCGCGCTGGTCGGTGGTGCTGGTGCCCGTCGGCTCGAGCGGCTGACCGACGACGAGATCGTCACGGAGGGGCTGGCAGGACTCCGGCACATGTTCGGCGGAGCGGTGCCTGCACCCCAGGCAGTGCGGATCACCCGGTGGGCGGCGGACCCGTTCGCGCGGGGGTCGTACTCGTATCTGCACGTGGGGGCGTCGACCGACGACCACGACCTGCTCGGGACAGCGGTCGGCCGCGTGCAGCTGGCGGGCGAGGCCACGTGGGGCGACGACCCCGCGACGGTGCACGGGGCGCTGCTGTCCGGGTTACGGGCTGCCGGGCGGGTACTCGGGCGGCCGGTGTCGGCGGCGGCGTTGGCCGGGGCCGTGCCGGCGGCCTGACGTGGCGTCGGAGTTGTCGGGTCGTCGGGGTCGCGCGGTGCGGTGCTGCGCGTCGTGCGCTGCCTGTTCGCCTGCTGCTAGCGTGCAGCAACGGTGGGGGGAACCATGCAGACGTCTCGGATCGCGATCACCGCGGGCATCGCGGGGGCGCTGGCGATGCTGGCGGCCGGGTGCACCGCGGCAGACGAGCCCGCCCCGTCCCGGTCGGCCGCCGGCACCGTGGCACCGTCCGGCGTCGCGGCCACGCCCGACCCGGGTCGGTACCTCGCGATCCTGGACCGCCCGTTCTCACCCGACGACGCCCTGCCGGACGACGCGGTCGACCCTCCCGACACGATGGTCGCCAACAGCCAGCGGCTGGCGGTGACCCGGGACGGGACGACCTACTGGATCGCGGCCGATGCGGGTGGCGGGGCCTGCCTGATCGCGTACGACCCGGATCCGGCCAGCGTGGACAACTGGACCACGTGCGGCGGTGTCGTGCACCCGGAGTCGGTCATCGTGAACATGACCGGCGACGAGGGACGCCGGACGGCGCTCGTGTCCGACGGCTTCGCCGGCGAGGGCGACGGGGTGCTGCACCCGATCGCGCAGAACGTGTGGGTGAGCTGAGACGCGACCCGGCTCGTTCGGCCGCGAGCCTGCCGGTTCCGGGGAGGACACGTCCAGCGTCGTCCCCGGACGCGGTCGGTCAGGCGCCGTGGGCCTCCTCCGCGACGGGCTGCCACTCGCGCCAGGTGGCCAGACGCGACTCGTAGTCCTTCTCGGCGATGCCGAGCGGCGCCTTGCCGAAGAAGACGCGCAGCGGGGGCTGCTCGGCGTCGACGACCTTGAGGATCGCCGACCGGGTCGCCTCGGGCTTGCCCGGGTCGGCGGCCGACGGACGCTTCGAGGCCGCCTCGCGCACGTCCGCGTACGCCGGGTTCTCGTCGCTGTGCTTCGACGACGGGCCCGACCAGTCGGTCGAGAACCCGCCGGGCTCGATCAGCGTGACGTTGATGCCGAAGCCCGCGACCTCCTGCGAGAGCGACTGCGACAGGCCCTCGAGCGCCCACTTCGACGCGTGGTACGCGCCGACGGTCGGGAAGGCGCTGATGCCGCCGATGCTCGACACCTGGATGACGTGGCCGGAGCCCTGCTCGCGCATGATCGGCAGGGCCGCCTGGGTGACCCAGAGCGCACCGAACAGGTTCGTCTCGAGCTGGCTGCGGACCTCGTCCTCGGTGAGCTCCTCGACCATGCCGAAGTGGCCGAAGCCGGCGTTGTTGATGACGACGTCGAGCGAGCCGAAGTGATCCGCCGCCTGCTCGACCGCGGCGAAGTCGGCCGAGCGGTCGGTGACGTCGAGCTGGATGGCGAGGAACGTGTCCGGGTACTGGTCGACGAGCGGCTGTACGTCGTCGGTGTTGCGGGCCGTGCCGGCGACCGAGTCGCCGCGCTCGAGTGCGGCTTCCGCCCACTCGCGGCCGAAGCCCTTGGATGCGCCGGTGATGAACCAGGTCTTGCTCATGTGTCCTCCTGTGGTCTGACACCGCCAGGCAACGCCAGCTCGGCTGGACGGACCTGGACGTCCGGGTGACACCGCGCGCCTTCCGGCCCACCCCCCGGTTGACGACGACCTCGTAGCCTGGGGCGATGGACACCGACGACTGGGAACGCGCCGTCGCGGCGCTGTGGGCAGACGAGACCGTCGACGACGAGCAGCGGATCGACCGGATGCGGGTGCTCGCCGACGCCGCCCCGCACCTCGCGCTCGGTGCGTTCGAGCTCGGCGGCGCGTGTGACTCGGGTGGACACGAGGCCGAGGCCGACACCCACTACACGGCCGCCACGGCAGCGGGTCTGGACGCCGTGGACCCGACACGCGCCGCGCAGATGGTCGTGCAGCACGCATCGACCCTGCGGAACCTCGGTCGTCTCGACGAGGCGATCGCCATGCTCGAGCACGCTCCGACCCACCCGGCGACGGGGGCTGCCCCGAGGGTCTTCCTGGCGCTCGCCCTGCACAGCGCGGGCCGTCACGACGAGGCACTCCGTGTCGCGATCGAAGCCGTCGAACCCACCCTGCCGCGCTACCACCGGTCCGTCCGCGCATACGCCGCAGCGCTCACCGATGACTGACGACGGTTCGTCAGCAGCGCTCTTCCTCAACGGCTCGTACGGGGTCGGGAAGACCTCGGTCCTCGACCACGTCGGGAACCTCCTCGCCGCCGCGGGTCGGCCGTTCAGCCTGATGGACGTGGACTGGTTCCACCGGTCGTGGCCCGTCGCGGCGGACGACCCGAACAACACGGCCGTCGAGGCGCAGAACATCGCGGCGGTCTGGGCGAACTACCGTCGCGCAGGTCCACGGCAGCTCGTGATGAGCGGCGTCATCGCCGACCCGAAGGACATGCGTCGGTACGCAGACGCGACGGGGATGCGCATCCGCTCGGTCCGGCTGGTCGCCAGCGCGCAGACCCTGGAGGCCCGTCTGCGACTCCGGTACGACAGCTCGCGTGCCGCGGAACTCCGGTGGCACCTGGAACGGTGCGTCGGGCTGCAGGAACGGCAGGCCCGTGCGGACCTGGACGAACTGGTGGTCGCCACCGACGACCTGACGGCCGCCGAGGTGGCGCGGCGGGTCCTCGACCACGTCATCCCTGGGGCGCTGCGAACTCCAGGTTGACGTCGTCGGGGTCCTGCACGGACAGGATGACGAGCCCGAACGGCGGCAGGTCGGTGACCCCGCCGTGCGCGATGCCGGCCGCGTCCAGGCGCTCGACGGCCGCGTGCAGGTCGTCCACGGAGCCCACGCGGAAGGAGACGTGGTCCAGCCCGACGCGGTCCGGGTCGAACCGGTCGCCGACGGGTGCCACCGGGCGGAGCCCGAGCGTCTGACCGCCGAACGTGAACGAGCACCCGCCGTAGGTGCGCCAGGGGTCGTCGTGGACGGTCGGGTCGTCGATCTGGTCACTGAAGTCGCTGCCGGGCGCCATCCCGAACAGCTGCTCGTAGAAGGCCTTGCTGCGGCGGATGTCGGTCACGGTCAGTCGCACGTGGGCGAAGCCGAGCGGCGTGACGATGGGGTCGGTCATCCCGACATCATCGTCCTCGGTACGGTGAGCGCATGCAGTGGGGCAGCACCGGACTCGACGGCGCACAGGTCGACTTCGTCCGCCGGACGGTCCCCGGCGCGACCGTCACCGCGATCGAGTCCTGGGGGCTGCTCGACACGGTCGTGCTGCACGTCGAGGGCGCCGAGCACGACGTGACGGTCAAGGCGTCCGGGCCGACCAACACTCACTTCCCACGGGAGCTGCTCGCACACCGCCGGTGGACCGCGGGGCTCGTCGCCTCCGGGGACACCGGTGCGCTGCGCACCGCGGACGAGGACCTGCGTGTCCTGGTGCTCGACCGGGTCCCGGGCCACCTGGCACTCGGCACCGACGACGAGCACTCCCCCGACGTCCACCGGCAGGCTGGGACGCTGCTCCGCCGTTTCCACGACCAGCACGCGGTCCGAGACGACGGCTTCCTGCGCGCCGAGACAGCGAAGGCCACCGCCGCGCTGTCGTCGCCGCACCGGATCCCCGCCGCGGTCGCGGACCGTGCTCGGCGCCTGCTCGAGCGCTCCGAACCCGGGCCCGCGACGGTCGTCCCGACCCACGGGGACTGGCACCCCCGGAACTGGATCGTCGACCGGGGACAGCTGCGCGCGATCGACTTCGGCCGGTTCGCGCTGCGTCCCCCGGCCGCCGACCTGACACGACTGGCCGTCCTGCACTGGCAGCACGAGCCCGAGCTCGAGCGGGCGTTCCTCGACGGCTACGGGGACGACCCCCGCGAGCCCGACGCCTGGCGCTGGCTGCAGCTGCGCGAAGCGGTGGGCACGGCGGTCTGGGCCTTCACGGTCGGCGACGAGCGCTTCGAGCGACAGGGCCACAGCATGCTCGCGGACGCCCTCAGCGCCTTCGACTGACCGCCCGCTGCCGTCGGTGATCGCCTGGTCGACACCGGCGACCTCCGGGCCTGCGGACTCAGCGCCCGGGGGCCAGGCCCACCAGCGGCATCAGCCAGCTCAGCCCGGCAGCGAGCGCGGGGCCCGCGGTCGCCCAGTTGTGCCGGGCGCCCGGCAGGATCCACGTCGTCACGTGCATGCCGGCTGCCCGTGCCCGCTGCGCCTGCACCGGGGTGAACTGCCCGTAGACGTGGTCGTCGGCGCCGGCCGCGAAGAACGCGTTCGACGCCCGGTACGGTCCGTGCGCGGCGAGCAGTGCCGCCGGCTGCGCCGCCCGGTAGGCGGCCGCGTCCCCCGAGAAGCCCTCGGCGATCGTGGTCGCCACGGATCCCAGGGTCGGGCCGGCCTCGCCCGAGACGTCGATGAGGTTCCCGAACCGCGCCGGGTCACCCGCGCCGAGCTGGATCGCGCACGTACCGCCCTGCGAGAACCCGCCGATCGTCCACGCGCCGGCACCGGACTGCACGCGCAGGTGCGTCGTGACCCAGGCCGGGACGTCGTGCAGCAGGTAGGTCCGGCTGTTGCCGAGCGGACCGTCGACGCACATCGGGTTGGCGGACTCCGGGCCGAGCTGATCCGGTACGACCACGATCGGCGCGAGTCCACGGTGCAGGGCGGCGAGCGCGTCCATCGTCTCCTCGATGTGCCCACCGGTCTGCAGGTCCTCCGGTCCGGCGCCGCGGGACTGCCCGGACAGCAGCACGACGACCGGCAGGTGGGGCGGGGCGGCGGTGAGCGCGGCCGGCGGCAGGTAGAGCAGGGCGTCGCGCGCGGTGAAGTGGGAGCGGGTCGCCGGGATCGTCACGTGCAGCAGACGACCGGCGGTCGGCATGCCCGCCGGTGGCGTCCAGGTGGACGCCAGGTCGGCGGTCGCCGGAGCGGTGGTCGTGCCCGGCGCCTCGGCGGCCGGGATGCCGGCGTCGGAGACGGCCGGCGTCGAGGGCGGGTTGCGCGGGCTCGACGTCGGCAGCGGCGTCGCCGTGGCCGTCGTCCCGGCATCCACGGGTGCCGCCGCCGACGAGGACCGGCCCCACCAGGTCGCCGCGACGCCGACGTTCACCGCCGTCAGGACCGTCATGGCCACGACGACGGCAACGACGGCCTTGGAGCGAGTTGTGTGCTGCATGGGAATGCCGAGCGTAGGGAGCAGCGCCGGGAGCAGGCCTCCGGAGCGGTGCGCCGGGCTGAAGGTCCTCCTCGCCGGGTCCCAGCTGGTGTCGAGCAGCCGGCGAGCGATCGCCCTGGAGTACAGCGCCCTCGTGCTTCGTGGACGTCATGGCTGGTCCGGTCGCGCGTGCCCCGCCGGTACAGTTCCCCGACCGGCGTCACCGAGCACCTGACCGACGACCACGTCCGACACGAGGGAACCATGAGCGACACGATCTACGCCGTCACCGACCCCACCAGCGGCGAGGTGCTCCGCACCTTCCCGACGATCACCGACGCCGAGCTGTCGGACGCGATCAGCACCGCCGACCGCGCGCACGCCGAGGACACCAGCACGGTGGCCGACCGCGCGGCGCTGCTGCACCGTGTCGCCGAGCTCTACCGCGAACGGCGTGCGGACCTGGCGGCGACGATCGTGCGCGAGATGGCGAAGCCGATCGAGCAGGCCCTGGGCGAGGTCGACTTCTGCGCGGACATCTACGACCACCACGCCGACCACGCCGAGGAGTTCCTCGCCGACCAGCCCATCACCCTGGCATCCGGGTCGGTCGGCAGCGCGTTCATCCGGAAGGACTCGGTCGGCGTGCTGCTCGGGATCATGCCGTGGAACTTCCCCGCCTACCAGATCGCCCGGTTCGCCGGCCCGAACCTGCTCATCGGCAACACGGTCCTGCTGAAGCACGCGCCGCAGTGTCCCGAGTCGGCCCTGGCGGTGGAACGCATCTTCCACGACGCCGGGTTCCCCGCGGGCGCCTACACGAACGTGTTCGCCTCGAACGACCAGGTCGCGGACGTCATCGCCGATCCGCGCGTGCAGGGCGTCTCCCTCACCGGGTCCGCCCGCGCCGGTGCCGCCGTCGCCGAGATCGCCGGCCGCAACCTGACGAAGGTCGTGCTCGAGCTCGGCGGGTCCGACCCGTTCATCCTGCTCTCGACCGACGACCTGGACGCCGTCGTCGCGTCCGCCGTCGCCACGCGGCTCGAGGGCAACGGGCAGGTCTGCAACGCCGCCAAGCGCTTCCTGGTGGCCGACCACCTGTACGACGACTTCCTGGCGAAGTTCACCACCGCCATGGCTGCCGTCACCCCGACCGACCCGTCCACGCCGGGTGCCGAGCTCGGCCCGCTGTCCTCGCCGGCCGCCGCCGACCGACTCCAGGAGCAGCTCGAGGCCGCGACCGCCCAGGGAGCGACCGTCGAGACCGGCGGCGAGCGCATCGGAAACGCGTTCACCCCGACCGTCCTGACCGGTGTCACAGCGGACAACGACGCCTACCGCGAGGAGTTCTTCGGACCCGTGGCAGCCGTGTACCGCGTCGCGGACGAGGACGACGCCGTCCGGCTCGCCAACGACACCCCGTACGGCCTGGGCTCCTACCTCTTCACCACCGACGCCGACCAGGCCCTCCGGGTCGCCGACCGCATCGAGGCCGGCATGGTCTACGTCAACATCGTCGGCGCGGACAGCCCCGAGCTGCCGTTCGGCGGGGTCAAGGGCAGCGGCTTCGGCCGTGAGCTCGGCGCCCTGGGGGCCGACGAGTTCGTCAACAAGAAGCTGATCCGGATCGGCTGACGGACCGCAGCACATGACGGACAGGAGGCCCGGTGCCAGCTGGCACCGGGCCTCCTGTCCGTCACCTCGTCACTGCGGGTCCGCGGGCTCCCCGCCGGAGTCCGGGTCGCTGTCCTGCGCCGGGTCCTCGGTGGCGTTCCCCGTCGAGGACCCGTCCGGCAGGTCGTCGGTGTACTGCTGCTCGTCGTCGGTGGGCTGGCTGGATCCGTCAGGTGTCGTGTCGCTCATGTCGCGCACGGTACGCGCGCGCCCTGCCTCGTCCGCCCAGGGCCGATGCGGGACTGCGGTGACACCAGAGGACACCGTCCGAGCCAGCGAGGGCGCGGATGCACGCGCTCCGACTGGCCGCCGTGCACGACCTCTCCGCCGCGATGACGGGAGGGGCCAGGTCGTGGGTCAGGTGGTCAGGTGGTCAGGTGGTCAGCGACCGTCGCAGGACGCCGCTCACGTTGCCGGTGCGGTCCACGACCCACACCATCACCGAGTACTGACGGCCTGCCGGCAGTCCGGCGATCGTCGCGGAACCAGCGGCGCTGCTCGCCGCCACCGCCGAGCCCGAGGTCGGCGTCGCACCAGTCTCGTCACCGGGCACGAGTCGCACGATCGTCGTCGCGGCGTCCCCCGAAGACGACTTCCCCCAGGTGACCTTCGGCGTCCCCGTGGTCGAGACGCTCACCGGGCTGGCACCGCGCGGCGCGGTGACGTCGGTCCGGGACCGCCAGAGCAGCTCACCGGACACCGGACCGGGGCGGGTGTCGTTGCCGCAGGCGACGGAGAACCGCACGCGAGCACGGTCGACCGACCCGTCGGGAGCGAGGGCGAGGTCGGAGATCGTGGCGGTCCCCTGGGTGCCGTTGCAGTCCCGACTGGCTCGGCTGATGTCGAGCAAGAGCGGCGCCCCGTCCTCATGGTCGCCCACGCGGAAGGTCCCGTCGTGGAGCACCGACGAGTCCAACGGCGCGAGTTCGAGTCTGCTGAAGGCCGTCGTCGTCGAGTAGACCTGCTGTGACGAGAACACCGCGGTGCCGGGACCGTTCGACCCCTGGAACATCGCGAGCGGCCCGTCGGCGTCCACACGCGTGCGGTTCAGGGCGATCCAGTTGTCGCCACTCACCGTGAGCCTGCTCGTCCCGACCGGCGACGTCCCGGCGAGCGAGGCGCTCACCGTCGTCCCCCCGACGGGGATCCCGAGGCTGGCGACACGGGGACCGCCGACCCGCGGCGAGAACCCGACACGCACGGTGCAGGTCGCACCGGCGACGAGGGTCGTCCCGCTGCAGGTGTCGTCCGCGAGCGCGAAGTCACCTGCGTGCATCCCACCGAGGACGGCGCGACCGAGGCGCTGCGGTGTCCCCGACGCGTTGTGGAGGGCCTGGGTCGCCCAGATGCGGGTGCTGCCGACGGCGGTCTGCGGCCAGGTGAGGTCCGTGCTCGAGAAGCGGACGGCCTGCTCCGGCTCGCCCATCCTGACCTGCCCGAACGACGCGTTCGCGGGGCTGTAGCCCGCGGAGAGGAACGTGATGTCGAAGCGCGTGAGGGTGCCGGACGCGTCGAACGCGACGTCGCGGACCTCCCAGCGGCTGGCGTGTTCGACGGTGACCGTGCCGACGGAGAGGTCGGCGCTGTCGGTGCGCTCGAAGGCGATCTCCCTCGACCAGTCCGCGTTCGCCGGGTCACGGAAGCGGAGCTCGATGCGCTTCCGGTTCGCGGTGACGAGGTCGATGTCCCCGTCTCCGTAGAGCTGGGGCTGCTGGAACCGGTCCGGCGCAGTCGTGTTCGCGATCATCCCGATGATCGGCGGGTGGTCGTCGGCTGCGACCGCGGGTTGCGCGGCGAGCGTCGAGCCGAGCACACCCAACACGAGGCCGACAGCGATGAACGGTGTGCGTGCCGACTGCGGCATTGGTCCTCCTGGTGGGGCCCGAGTAGCCCTCATGTCGATCATGTCGTGTTCGGTCGACGCTGTCCGGGAGCGGACTGGCAGACTGCCGGGATGGCTCCGATCACCGTCCGCCCGATCCACGCCGACGAGTGGGAGCGCGTCCGCGAACTCCGCCTCCGCGCCGTGCAGGACCCGGTCGCCGCGATGGCGTTCGTCGACTCCGTCGAGCACACGACAGCCCTGCCGGACATGTTCTGGCGGGACCGCGCCGCCGGCGGCTCGGACGATGCCGGCGATGCGGCAACGGCTCGGCAGTTCATCGCCGAGGACGGGTCTGGCACATGGATCGGCACCGCCACGGGACTCCGCGAGCGTGCGGGCGACGACGACTTCGAAGGTCGTCCCGTCCACGTCGACGGCTGTGCCGTCGTCGGCGTCTACGTCGCGCCGGAGCACCGCGGACACGGGGTCGTCGGTGCCCTCGTCGACGCGATCGGCGCATGGGCGGCCGCGCCGGTGCGACTCACCGTCCATGCCCGCAACGCGCGAGCGATCCGCGGCTACGAGAAGGCCGGCTTCACGGTCGTCGGCGACGAGTTCCCCGGGACCCTCGGACCGACGCTCGACATGCGGCGGTCCTGACCGCCTGACGGACGGGAGGCCCGGTGCCAGTTGGCACCGGGCCTCCCGTCCGCCACGGGGTGACTACCGGACGGTGGCCGGCTGCGGCAGGACGGCCACGATCTCGGCCGCCGCCTGGCGGCCCATCCGGACCGCACCGTCGACGTGCTGGTAGCCGGCGCCGGCCAGGTCGCTCGACGCGAAGCGGATCGGCCCCACGGCCGCGCGCTGGTCGGCACCGTAGCGGACCAGGCCGCCCAGGTCGAAGCTCGCCGCGTACGCGCCGCGGGTCCACTCCTCGGTGCCCCAGTCGCTCTCGTGGTAGACGACGGGGTCGGCCGCCCGGGGTCCGTAGTAGTCGACGAGCGAGGCGAGGATCCGTGCCTTGCGCTCCTCCGCGGGCAGCGCGAGGACGGCGTCGGCATGCACGTCGGACACGAAGCCCACGATGGCGCCCTGCGCCGAACCGTGCGTCGTGTTGTCGTACGCCTCGTGCACGAGCTCGTAGGGGCTGAACGCCGTGCCGGACAGGCCGGCATCGCGCCAGAACGGCCGGTCGTACACCGCCTGCACCTTGATCACGAACCCCATCGACAGGTGCTGGTGGAGCTGGTGCTGGCGGCGGGGCAGCGGCGGCTCGAACGTGATCCGGCTGTAGAGCGGCGGCGGGACCGCCAACAGGGCCTGCTGCGCGTGCACCTCGACGCCGCCGTCGGCGAGCGCGACGACACCGTCGTCGGTCCAGCGGAGCGTCCGGACGGGCGCGTTCAGGTGCACGGCGTCGCCGAGCTGCGCGGCCAGCCGTTCGGAGACCTGCTGCATGCCGCCGACGACGCGCTTGTCGAGGATGAAGTCGGCGTCGACCAGGTTCGAGAAGCTGCCGGCAGACGCGGCCATCAGCAGCGCCTGCAATGCGGAGAACGCGTGCGCGGGCTTGGTCAGCATCGCGCCGGCGATGAACAGCGCGACGTTCTCCGTCGCGACGCGGTCGTCGCTCAGACCGTGCAGCCAATCGCGGAAGGAGACCTCGTCGAGTCGCTCGGCGTCCGGCGCTGCCCAGGGCTCGGCCGGGTCGACGGTGGCGACGAACACGTCGACGACCGCCACGAGCCGCTCGACCTCGTTCGCGGTGGCCTCGGGCAGCGGGAAGACGTCGCCGGTGTACTCCGTCCGGTTGCCGTCGGCGTCGACGTACACGCTCGACCCCTCGCGGTACCGGTCGACCGTGTCGAGGCCGAGCTCCTCGAGGGTCTCGAGCAGCGCGGTCTGGTCGGGCGAGACCCACTGGCCGCCGATCTCGAGCGTGACGCCCTCGATGTCGTCCGTCCACGTGCGGCCGCCGACGCGGTCGCGGGCCTCGAGCACCGTGACCGTGCGGCCCTGGGCACGCAGGCGGGTGGCGGCGACGAGCCCGGTCACGCCGGCCCCGATGACGACGACGTCGCTCTCGGTCATCGCTGTGCTCCCTGTCCGGTCGTGGTGCCCTGGGCGGTGCGCTGCCGGAACGGGTCCGGCGTCAGGGTGTACATCGTCTCGAGGTACTCGTGGATGCCCTCGGCGCCGCCCTCGCGACCGGTGCCGGACTGCTTCACGCCACCGAAGGGTGCCGAGGCGTTCGACACGACCCCGGTGTTCAGGCCGAGCATGCCGGTCTCGAGCCGCTCCATCAGCCGATGCCCACGGGCCGGGTCCTCGGTGAAGGCGTACGCCACGAGACCGTACTCGGTGTCGTTGGCCGCGCGGACGGCCTGGTCCTCGGTGGCGAAGGTGCTGATCGCCAGGACCGGGCCGAAGATCTCGTCGCGCAGGATCTCGCTGCCCGGCTGCACGTCCGTCAGCACGGTCGGCGCGAAGAACGTGCCGGGTCCGTCGAGCGCCGTTCCACCGGTGCGGACGACGGCGCCACGGGCCACGGCGTCGGTGACGAGCCGCTCGGCCTTGGCGACCGCGCGGGTGTCGATCAGCGGACCGATCGCGACGCCGTCCTCGGTGCCGCGGCCGACGCGCATCGCCTGCACGCGCTCGGTGACCCGGCGGGCGAACTCCTCGGCGACGTCCTCGTGCACGATGAACCGGTTCGCCGCGGTGCAGGCCTGCCCGGTGTTCCGGAACTTCGCCGCGAGGGCACCGGTCACGGCCTCGTCCAGGTCGGCGTCGGCGAAGACCAGGAACGGTGCGTTGCCGCCGAGTTCCATGCTCGTACGCAGGACGTTCGCGGAGGCCTGCGCCATGAGCGTCCGACCGACGGGGGTCGACCCCGTGAACGACAGCTTCCGGAGTCGCGGGTCGGCGATCACCGGCTCGGACACCGCACGCGCGTCACTCGTCGGCACGACGTTCACGACACCGTCCGGCACACCGACTTCGCGCAGCAGGTCCACGAACAGCAGGGTGGTGAGCGGCGTGAGTTCGGCGGGCTTGACGACCACCGTGCAGCCGGCGGCCAGCGCGGGCGCGATCTTGCGCGTCGCCATCGCGAGGGGGAAGTTCCACGGGGTGATCAGGTACGCGGGCCCGACGGGCTTGTGCGAGACGGTCGCCCGACCGGTGCCCTCGGGGTTGGTGCCGTACGAACCGCCGATCCGGACCGCCTCTTCCGAGAACCAGCGCAGGAACTCGCCGCCGTAGGTGACCTCGCCGTCCGCCTCGGCCAGGGGCTTGCCCATCTCCAGGGTCATCAGGAGCGCGAAGTCCGCACGGCGCTCCTGCAGCAGGTCGAAGGCGGCGCGCAGCAGTTCCCCGCGCTTCCGGGGTGGCGTGGCGGCCCAGTCGGCTCGGGCGCGGTCGGCTGCGGCGAGCGCACGGAGCCCGTCGTCGGCCGTCGCGCTCGCCACGTCGGCCAGCACCGCTCCGGTCGACGGGTCGTGGACGGCGAAGGTGGCTCCGTCCGACGACGGCTGCCACGAGCCGTCGATGAACAGCCCGGTGGGCACGCGGGACAGCAGGTCCTGTTCAGTGCTGGCGCTCATGCCTGTGCCAGCCCTTCGAGCACGACGCCGAGGCCCTCGGTCAGCAGGGCGTCGTCGATCGCGAGCGGCGGCAGGAAGCGCAGGACGTTGCCGTAGGTGCCGGCGGTCAGCGCGATGACGCCGTGCTCGAAGGCGTACCGCACCACCCGCCCGGTCAGCCCGGGGTCCGGGTCACCGGTGACGGGGTCCACCAGCTCCATCGCGATCATCGCCCCCCGGCCACGCACGTCGCCGATCCGCGGGTCGTCCGCCTGCGCCGCACGGAGCGTGTCGAGGAGGATCCGCTCGATCCGGCGTGCGCGCTCGACCAGGTCGTCGTGTTCGAACGCGTCGATCGCGGCGAGGGCTGCCGCGCACGCGATCGGGTTGCCGCCGTAGGTCCCGCCGATGCCGCCGACCTGCGGGGAGTCCATGATCTCGGCGCGACCGGTGACGGCGGACAGCGGCAGTCCGCCGGCGATGCCCTTGGCGGTGGTGACGACGTCCGGCACGACGCCCTCGTGGTCGCTGGCGAACATGGCCCCCGTCCGTGCGAAGCCGGTCTGGATCTCGTCGGCGATGAAGACCACGTCGTTCGCTCGGGCCCACGCGGCGATGGCCGGCAGGAACCCCTCGGCCGGGACGACGAAGCCGCCCTCGCCCTGGATGGGCTCGATCAGCACCGCGGCGGTGTTCTCGGCCCCGACCTGCTTCTCGATCTGGGTGATCGCGCGCTTCGCCGCTTCGGCGCCGGACAGGCCGTCACGGTACGGGTAGGACATCGGCACGCGGTAGACCTCGGGTGCGAACGGGCCGAAGCCGCTCTTGTACGGCTGGTTCTTCGCCGTGAGTGCCAGCGTCAGGTTCGTGCGTCCGTGGTACGCGTGGTCGAACACCACGACGGCCTGCCGCCCGGTGTGGCTCCTGGCGATCTTCACCGCGTTCTCGACGGCCTCGGCGCCGGAGTTGAACAGCGCCGTGCGCTTGTCGTGGTCGCCCGGGGTCAGCCGGTTGAGCGCCTCGGCCACCTCGACGTACCCGTCGTAGGCGGCGATCGTGAAGCAGGTGTGGGTGAACGCCGCCGCCTGCGCGGTGACGGCAGCGACGACGCCGGGGTGGGCGTTCCCGACCGTGGTGACGGCGATGCCCGAGCCCAGGTCGATGAGCGAGTTGCCGTCGGCGTCGACGACGACCCCGCCGCCCGCGGCCACCACGGCGATCGGCACCGCGACACCGACCCCCGTTGGCACGGCGGCGGCCTTGCGTGCGAGCAGCTCCGTGGACCGCGGTCCGGGGACCGTGGTCACGAGGCGGCGCTCCTGCGCCAGGCCCGGTCCGCCGGTGGTGGTGGGGTGGACGGCTGTGGTCGACATCCGGCGATGCTACGAGCCGGAGAGGGCACACCCCACCGTCCACCGTGGCCACCCACCGCCGTGGGTTTCGCCGTGGTGGATACAGTTGCGCCATGCCCGCGACGCTGCGATCCCTGCTCGCCCGCCGAGACCTCGGCCTCCGGCTGCTGACCGACGTCCGGGACACCACCGCCGCCCGGTCGTCGGACGTGCCGATCGCCTGGCTGCACAGCTCCGACCTGCCCGACCCCACGCCCTTCCTCGCCGCGGGCCAGGCGCTCCTGACGACGGGGACACAGTTCGGCCCGGACGCCGAGGTGCCGCCCGGCATCGCCGACGACTACGTCCGCCGGCTGACGGCCCACGGCGTCGTGGCACTCGGCTTCGGCACCGAGGTCGTCCGCGCCGGGACGCCGGATGCCCTCGTCGATGCCTGCCGGACCCACGGGCTCCCGCTGTTCGAGGTGCCGTACGCGACCTCGTTCATCCAGGTCGCGCAGGCGAACGCCGAGTCCGTGGCGAAGGACGCGAACGCCCGCGACGCGTGGGCCCTCGCCGCGCAGCGCGCGATCTCGTTCGCCGCCATGCGGCCGGACGGCCTCGGCGCGACGCTGGCCGAGCTCTCGCGACAGCTCGACTGCTGGGTCGGGCTGCTCGACGTCTCCGGGCGCATCGACCGTGCCTTCCCGCCCGACGGCATCGCCGCGGTCGAGCGCACCCAGCTGCAGGAGGAGGGCGCCCGGCTCCTGCGCGGCGGACAGCGCGCGAGCCTCCCGGTGAGCACCGCCACAGGGGGTTTCACACTGCAGACGCTCGGGTCGGGCGGACACCTGGACGGCGTCCTCGCCATCGCGACCGGCACGCTCGACCACGCCGGACGCGAGGTCGTCACCGCCGTCATCGCGCTCGCGGGTCTGGCGCTGCAGCAGAACCGCGAGCTCGGACGTGCACGCGGACTGCTGCGCACCGGGCTCCTGACGATGCTGTCGTCCGGCAACCACGACGTGGTCGAGACGACCTCGCGCGAGCTCTGGGGGCCGCTCCCCGCCGCACCGGTCCGCGTCGCCGCCGTCCACGTGGACGACGAGGACCGCGACGCCGTGGTCGACCTCCTCGAACTCTGGGTGCAGGACCGCCCCGGGCAGCTCTTCTTCGCGGTCGATGACGCCCTGTTCCTGTGCATCGGCGCGGACGACGACGGCGTGGACACCGTCCGTCGACTGACCGAGCGGTACGACCTGCACGTCGGGCTGTCCGACGGGGCCGCCTACGGGTCCTTCGGGCGAGCCCGCGCCGAGGCCGTCCGCGCGCTCGACCGCTCGCGCGAGGGTCGCCCCGGCATCGTGGAGTTCGGGGACCTGGCGCGCGACGGCGTCCTGGCGCACCTCGCCCACACCGACGCGTCCGACATCGCCCGCGCGTTCCTCGCCCCGCTGACCGACCACGACGCCGCTGCCGGCTCCGACCTGACCCGGACCGTCCGCACCTGGCTCGAGCAGGACTGCGAGTACGACCGCGCAGCGCAGGTCCTCGGCGTGCACCGGCACACCGCCCGGGCACGGGTCGCGCACGCGGGTCGGCTGCTCGACCGTGACCTCGGCCTGTTCGCCACCCGCGCCGACGTCTGGGCCGCCTTCGTCGCCCTGTCCGCCGACTGAGAGCCCCTGTCTCGGCTGTTCCCGTGTGCACCCCGCCGTCGCCTGTCTCCCGGGGAACGTCCCGCGCAGATCGACGCCGCCGCGAACGGCTCCGTCCTGGTCGGCCACCCGGTCGCGCGCGGAGCGCGACGACCTCGTCGTCCGCACGGTCGCCGGAGCCGTCGGTCTGCGGATGGAGCGACTCGCGTCGGATGCGTGACCAGCAGACGGACCGGAGGCGCGGATCACCGCCGCCACGGGCCTCCCGTCCGCCGTCAGACGCCGAGGACGAGTCGCACCCCCGCCTCGACCTGTCCGAGCAGGTAGGCGGGGAGCATGCCGACCGGGTGCGGGTCGAGGAACTCCCGACTCACGGGTCCGACCTGTGTGACGTTCGCCACCGAGTCACGGTCCAAACCGGACGAGCCCGGGGGCACCAGCACGTTGCCGGGGAACTGCTCGAGCGCGGTGTTCGAGGTGAGCGGAACCGTGAGGACTGTCTGGATCGATGACGCCGTCAGCCAGTCGGCCTGCAGGACCACGCACGGACGCACCTTCGCGGGCTCGGAGCCGCGAGGGGAACCGAAGTCGGCCCACACCACGTCGCCTCGTTCGATCACCAGGTCGTCCCTCCGGACCGGAGCCGCTCGTTCTCCCGCACGAACAGGTCGTCGTCACCTCCGGCCTTCGTGAGCGCAGCGTCGGCGAGTGCCGTGAGCTCGGACGTCCCCTCGAGCTGGTCTGCGAACCGAGTGGCCGCGGTGCGGTAGAACTCCGAACGGTTCATGCCATGGGCACGCGCCACGCGTTCGAATCGTTCGAAGTCGGCGTCCGGAACCGAGATGGCCTTCTTCATGGGGTGAGTATAACCGGTATCACCGCCCTAGTGAGGCCGGGATCTCGAGCTCGCCGTGCTCGACGAGCCAGCGGACCGCCGACTCCACCGTCTCGCCGGCCGTGTACCGCGGCTGGTACCCGAGCAGACGTCGCGCCTTGTCGATGCTGAACACCTGACTGCGGGACAGGTGGTCCCAGCTCGCGCCGGCCGCGTCCTGGTCGGTGGTCTCGCGGAACCGGTCCCACGGGACGGACTCGAGCCGGGCCTCCTGGCCGAACCACGACGCGGCGAGCGCCGCGTACCCGCGCACGTTCAGGGCGTCGGACGCGACCACCGTGAAGTCCTCGCCGGATGCGGCATCGCGGTGCTCGATCGCGCGTTCGAACGCCTGGGCGACGTCGTCGGCGTGCACGTGGGCCATGGTCTCGGTGCCGATGCCCGGGATCGCCAGGGTCTCGCCGGTCGCCAGGGTGCGCCACACCGACGGGTCGAGGTTGCCGACCGGGCCGATCGGCGCCCATCCGGGGCCGCTGATGTGCCCGGGGTGGAGCGAGGTCGTGACGACACCACCATCGGCAGTTTCCTTCTTGAGCATCCGGGCGATCCGGTCCTTCTCGACGCCGTAGGTCCCGACCGGGGGCGTGGCGTTCTCCTCGGTGACCGGGAGCACCTGGCTCGGCCCGGCACGCCAGATCGAACCGCAGTGCAGCAGGTGCACGTCGGATCCGCGCAGCCGTTCGACCAGGGCCGTGGCCGACTCGAGCGTGAAGCACACCAGGTCGACGACCACGTCGGGGCGGAGTCCGACGACGCGGTCTGGGAAGGTGCCGTCGCGGTCCTCCTGCTCGCGGTCGGCGACGACCTGCTCGACCTGGTCCCACTCCGGGGACTCCGCGTACGCGCGGCGCTGTCCGCGGCTGATGTTCACGACGTGGTGACCGGCGCGGACGAGCCGAGGGACCAGGAACGTGCCGATGTGTCCGCTGCCGCCGATGACGACGATGCGCTTGCTGCTGCTCATGCGGGCGAGCGTAGGCGCGTGTGCATGTGCCGGGGCCACCCCGGACGGACGGGAGGCTCGGTGCCGGCCTGCCAGGGGCCCGGCTGTCCGCCTCGGCGACGGGACGGTGCCGCGATCGCGGCCCGGCGGTCCGGCTCGGCGACGGGACGGTGCCGCGATCGCGGCCCGGCGAGCCGCCGCGGCGACGCGACGGTGCCGCGGTGGAACGACGAAGGCCCCTGATCTCTCGATCAGGGGCCTTCGACTTCTTCTGTTCTGCCTGGTGCGCGAGGGGGGACTTGAACCCCCACGCCGTTTCCAGCACACGGACCTGAACCGTGCGCGTCTACCAATTCCGCCACTCGCGCCAGCCCGAGAACACTACCACGCACAGAATGCGCCAGCTGCCACCGACTACCATGCAGAGGTCATCGACCCGAGAACGTGGGAGACCCATGGGACTGCTGGACAGCTTCGAGCGGGGGCTGGAGCGCGCCGTCAACGGCACGTTCGCCAAGACCTTCCGCTCCGGCGTGCAGCCGGTGGAGATCTCGAGCGCGCTGCGGCGTGAGCTCGACACCAAGGCAGCGGTGGTCTCGCGCGACCGCATCCTGGTGCCGAACGAGTTCACCGTGCGCCTGGCGCCGCCGGACTGCTCGCGGATGAACGACGTCGGTCGGCCGCTGATCGACGAGCTCACGCAGATGGTCCAGCAGCACGCGGTGGCGCAGAACTACTCCTTCTCGGGCCCGGTCACGATCCGCCTGCAACAGGACGGCACGCTGTCGACGGGGATCCTGCAGATCGACTCCACCACCGTGCAGCGCGACGTCGCGTGGGTCGCCGTGCTCGACATCGGGTCCCAGCGGCACCGTCTGCAGCGCGGGCGCACCGTGATCGGCCGCGGCACCGACGCCGACATCACCGTCGCCGACACCGGCACGAGCCGCAAGCACGTCGAGGTCCTGTGGGACGGCAAGCACGCCCAGGCCAACGACCTCGGCTCCACGAACGGCTCGAAGCTGAACGGCGAGCGGTTCGACCAGTCGATCGTCGAGCCGGACTCAACCATCGAGATCGGTCGTACCCGTATGGTGTTCCGGGTGATCCCGGAGAACGACGGAGGTGCGCGATGACCACAGGGCTGACACTGCTCGTCCTGCGCTTCGCGTTCCTCGCGGTGCTCTGGCTGTTCGTCTTCGTGATCGTCTTCGCCCTGCGCAGCGACCTCTTCGGGCAGCGGGTGCGCACGATCCCCACCGATCCCAAGGGCGCGCCGTCCGGCCCGACGACCCCGACCATCCCCGCGGGAGGTGCCGCACCGGGTGGTGGTGCCGGGGCGTTCACCGAGCTCATCGAGCAGGGGCGCTCGTCCGGCTCGCAGCTGACCGCCACCGACGTCGCCACGCGGCTCGTCATCACCGAGGGTGCGCGTGAGGGCATGGAGATGCCGCTCGGTCGCGGCCCCATCACGGTCGGACGCTCCAGCGAGAGCAACGTCGTGATCCGCGACGACTACACGTCCACGAACCACGCACGACTCGAACTGCAGCCGTCCGGGTGGGTGGTCATCGACCTCGAGTCGACGAACGGCACGTTCGTCGACGGGCAGAAGGTGACGGCCCCCGTGACCGTCGCGGAGCGGACGCCGATCACGATCGGGACGACGACGTTCGAGCTGCGGCGGTAGGCCCGGATGACCGCTCGCACGCTGAGCGCCGCTGTGTCCCACGTCGGGCGCATCCGCGCGAACAACCAGGACTCCGGCTACGCGGGGGCCCACCTCTTCGCGGTGGCGGACGGCATGGGCGGGCACGCCGGCGGCGACGTCGCGTCGGCCATCGCGATCCGGCGCATCCGCGAGGTCGACCGCGAGTTCCCCTCCGCCCACGACGCCGAGTTCGCGCTGCAGTCCGCGCTCATCGCCGCGAACCAGCTGATCACCGAGACGGTGTTCGAGCACCAGGAACTCACGGGGATGGGCACCACCGTCAGCGCGATGATCCGCGTCGGCGACCAGATCGCGATCGCGCACATCGGCGACTCGCGCATCTACCGCTTCCGTGACGGCGAGCTCCAGCAGATCACGTCCGACCACACGTTCGTGCAGCGCCTGGTCGACAGCGGCCGCATCACACCGGAAGAAGCCGCGGTGCACCCGCGTCGGTCGGTCCTGATGCGCGTGCTCGGCGACGTCGACGCGGCCCCCGAGGTCGACACCGCGATCATGGACATCCGCCCGGGCGACCGGTGGCTGCTCTGCTCCGACGGGCTGTCGTCCTACCTGGCCGAGGAGCGGATCCGGCACGCCCTGGCGTCGACGATGGACGCCAACCAGGTCACGCAGCGGCTCGTCAAGGAGACCCTCGACCACGGGGCTCCGGACAACGTCACCGTCGTGGCGATGGACGTCACCGACGCCGTCCCGACCGAGGACGACGACGACGCGGCCACCACGGTCGGCTCCGCCGCGGCGCCGCTGACCTTCGAGGCGTCGACCGGCCGCAAGCCGATCCGCCTGCCCACGATCCTGCTGCACCCGCTCAAGGTCACGACCGCCCCTGAGGACTCGCACTTCGAGCCCGAGAGCGACCAGTACTTCGCCGAGCTCATCGCCGAGGACCGCCGCCGCCGAGTGCGCCGGCGCATCACGTGGACCGTCGCGCTCGTGCTCGCCGTCGCCGCACTGGTCGGTGCCGTGTTCCTCGGCTGGAGGATCGTGCAGGACCACTACTACGTCGGCTCCGACCGCGGCCAGGTCGCGATCTACAAGGGCGTACAGCAGCAGATCGGCCCGGTCGCCCTGTCCGACGTGTACGAGGACTCCGGCATCGAGGTCGCCGACCTGCCCGAGTACACCAGGGAGAACGTGCGCTCCACCATCAACGCGCAGTCGCTCGACGACGCGCGCGACATCGTCGGCCGGCTCCGCACCGCGGCGCGGACCGGGCAGGACCAGAGTGGCACGGGTGGATCCGGCGGGTCGTCGTCCTCGCCGTCCCCGAGCTCGTCGCGGTCCCCGTCGCCCTCGCCGTCCGCCACGTCCGGGGCAGCCAAGTGACCGCGACGACCTCGCCGTCGCTGACCCAGGCGATCACGATCAAGCTCCGCGAACCCGCACGGGCGCGGAACCTCGAACTCGTGCTGCTCGTCATCGCGTGCGGCATCTGCGCCGGCGCGATGGTCCTCGTCGAGCTCGGCACCAAGGGGCGTCTGTTCGACACGTCGGTGCTCTGGGCCGGGTCCACCATCCTCGGCCTGGCGCTCGTCATGCACATCGTGCTGCGCGTGGTCGCGAAGAACGCCGACCCGTTCATCCTCCCCGTGGCGCTCGTGCTCAACGGGATCGGGATCGCCGAGATCTACCGCATCGACGTGCACAACGCCCTGACCGGCTGGGACGCGATCGGCGTGAAGCAGATCGTCTGGACCCTGCTGGCCATGGTGTTCGCGATCCTGACGGTCGTCCTCGTGAAGAACCACCGGTTCCTGCAGCGGTACCGGTACATCTTCATGTTCCTGACCATCGTGCTGCTGCTCCTGCCCATGCTGCCCGGCATCGGGCTGAACGTCGGCGGTGCCCGCGTCTGGATCCGACTCGGCCCGTTCTCGTTCCAGCCCGGCGAACTCGCCAAGATCACGATGGCGCTGTTCTTCGCCGGCTACCTGGTGACGGCGCGCGACAGCCTGTCGATCGTCGGCCGGAAGTTCCTCGGCATGACGTTCCCGCGTGGGCGCGACCTCGGCCCGATCCTCATCGTGTGGGGCGTCGCGATGAGCGTGCTCGTGTTCCAGCGCGACCTCGGCACGGCGCTGCTGTACTTCGGGCTGTTCCTCGTGATGATCTACGTCGCGACCGGTCGCCTCAGCTGGGTGCTCATCGGTCTGGCGCTGTTCGTCGGCGGTGCCCTCGCGGCGGCGAGCGTGCTCGAGTACGTCCAGGGGCGGTTCGAGCAGTGGCTCAACCCCTTCGCCAACTCGGTGTACTACGCCGACACCCAGGCCAGCTACCAGCTGGTGAACGGCCTGTTCGGGTTCGCGAACGGCGGCATCACGGGCACCGGCCTCGGCCAGGGTCGGCCCTACATCACCCCCGTCGCCAACGCGGACTACATCATCGCGTCCCTCGGTGAGGAGCTCGGGCTCATCGGGGTCTTCGCCATCCTCGCGCTGTTCATCGTGCTGGTCTCCCGCGGCATCCGCGTGGGCTTCATGGCGCAGGACGACTTCGGCAAGCTGCTCGGCATCGGCTTCGGCTTCACGATCGCACTGCAGGTCTTCGTCGTCGTCGGCGGCATCACCCGGATCATCCCGGTCACCGGTCTGACGACACCGTTCATGGCCGCCGGTGGTTCGTCCCTGGTGGCGAACTGGATCATCGCGGCGATGCTGCTGCGGCTGACCGACTCCATCCCCGCAGAACAGCGTGTCCTGTCCGAGCGCGGTGGCCCGAGCGCCGCCGACCGGAAGGCCGCGCGCGGGCGGACCAGGAAGGAGCGTCGATGAAACGGCAGCTCCGCGGCGTCTCCACCGTCGTCGTGCTCATGTTCGTCGCACTCTTCGTGTCGACGACCTCGATCCAGTTCTTCGCGGCCGACTCCCTGCGCGCCGACTCGCGCAACTCGCGCACGATCCTCGACAGCTACTCGAACAAACGCGGCGCCATCCTGGTGAACGGCACGCCGATCGCCGAGTCCACCGCCGTCGACGACCAGTACAAGTACCAGCGCAAGTACGCCAACGGCGCCCTGTACTCGGCGGTGACGGGGTACTTCACGATCGGCCAGGGCAACACGGGGATCGAGAGCGCCGAGAACACCGTGCTGTCCGGCAACTCCGACGACTCGTTCTTCCAGAACCTCAACTCGATCCTCACCGGACAGGACGTGCAGGGCGACAACGTCAACCTGACCATCGACCCGGACGTGCAACAGGCCGCGTACGACGCCCTCGGGTCGAACACGGGTGCCGTCGTCGCGATCCAGCCCAAGACGGGCAAGATCCTGGCGATGGTGTCCAAGCCGGACTACGACCCGAACTCCCTGACGTCGCACGACACCGGGAACGTCAAGGCGCAGTACGACGCCCTCCTGAACCAGACGCCGACCCCGCTGCAGAACCGCGCCATCGGCGGAGACCTCTACACGCCGGGATCGGTCTTCAAGCTCGTCGTGGCGTCGGCGGCACTCGAGGGCGGCAAGTACGACCTCGACTCCGAGTTCCCGAACCCCTCGCGCCTGCAGCTGCCCGGCACGAGCACCTACATCAACAACGCCGAGGGCGGCTCGTGTGGCGGCGGGGACACCGTCAAGCTGCGCACCGCCATCCAGTA
The DNA here is from genome assembly GCF_001424385.1 of Curtobacterium sp. Leaf183. Classification (GTDB taxonomy): domain Bacteria; phylum Actinomycetota; class Actinomycetes; order Actinomycetales; family Microbacteriaceae; genus Curtobacterium. Next base: position 64,352 of record NZ_LMPO01000007.1, read on the forward strand.
CTCGTGCAACATCCCGTTCGCCGAGCTCGGGCAGAAGCTCGGGTACAGCACGATCAAGGCGATGGCGGACAAGTACGGGTTCGGCGACGCCATCGACGTCCCGATGAAGGCCACGGCCAGCCAGTACCCGGACGTCGACTCGACCGCCCAGCTCATGCTGAGCTCGTTCGGCCAGGCGAGCGTCCGTGTCTCGCCGCTGCAGATGGCGATGGTCTCGGCGGGCATCGCGAACGGCGGGTCGGTCATGCAGCCGTCGCTCATCGACTCGATCACCACGAGCGACCTGAAGACCGTCGAGTCCTTCACCCCGAAGCAGTACAGCGACCCCCTGTCCTCGTCCGAGTCATCCGACCTGACCGAGGCGATGCAGAGCGTCGTGAGCGCGGGGACCGGAACCAATGCGAAGATCGACGGGGTCGACGTCGCCGGCAAGACCGGGACCGCCGAGGGCGGCACGGGCGACCCCTACACGCTGTGGTTCACCGGGTTCGCGCCCGCGAAGGACCCGGAGGTCGCTGTGGCGGTCGTCGTGGGCAACGGTGGCGGACTCGGACAGTCCGGCGTCGGCAACTCGGTCGCGGCCCCGATCGCGAAGAACGTCATGGAGGCGGTGCTGAACAAATGAGACCCACCAGCGGACTCACCTTCGGTGGGCGGTACCAACTCTCGTCCCGCGTCGCCATCGGCGGCATGGGCGAGGTCTGGCAGGCGACCGACCTGGTCATCGGCCGGACCGTCGCACTCAAGATCCTCAAGGACGAGTACCTCGGCGACCCCGGGTTCCTCGAGCGCTTCCGCGCCGAGGCCCGGCACGCCGCGCTCGTCAACCACGAGGGCATCGCCAACGTCTTCGACTACGGCGAAGAGGACGGCAGCGCCTACCTCGTGATGGAGCTCGTGCCCGGCGAGGCGCTCTCGACCATGATCGAGCGCGAGCACACGCTGCCCGTCGACAAGGTCCTCGACATCGTCGCGCAGACCGCGAACGCGCTGCAGGCCGCCCACGCCGTCGGCCTGGTCCACCGCGACATCAAGCCGGGCAACCTGCTGATCACGCCGGACGGCCGCGTCAAGATCACCGACTTCGGCATCGCGCGCATCGCCGACCAGGTCCCGCTCACCGCGACCGGCCAGGTCATGGGCACCGTGCAGTACCTCTCGCCGGAGCAGGCGAGCGGTCACCCGGCGTCCCCGTCGACGGACGTCTACTCGCTCGGCATCGTCGCGTACGAGTGCCTGGCCGGACGCCGTCCCTTCACGGGCGAGTCGCAGGTCGCGATCGCGATGGCGCACATCAACGAGCAGCCCCCGGCGCTGCCGGGCGACATCCCCGAGCCGGTCGCGGCCCTGGTGATGTCCTGCATCGCGAAGAAGCCCGCCGACCGACCCGCCACCGCGGCGAACCTGGCCCGCGCGGCGCAGGCGCTCCGGCGTGGCGACGTCGCAGCGGCCACGGTCGCGGTCCCCGCCCTCGGCGGGGCCGGCACCGTAGCGTTCAACCCGCCCCAGGGCAACGACGCGGCCACGGCCCTGCTCGGCACCCAGGCAGGCAGTGCCGTCGGCGGCGGACCCCGCACGCCGACCTCCGCGGCCACCGCCGAGGACGACGAACCGAAGAAGAAGCGCGCCTGGATCTGGTGGGTGGTCGCCGCCGGGGTCCTCGTGGTCGCCGGTGCCGTCATCGCCGCCTTCGCCTTCGCGAACGGCGACGCAGACCCGGCTCCGAGCGCCTCGACGAGCTCGACGCCGCCACCGCCGAGCAAGACGCCGAGCCAGACACCCACACCCGAGCGCGTCGTGCTGAACCAGAGCGACTACCTCGGACGCAACACCTCCGAAGTCCAGGCCGCCCTGCGTGCCCTCGGCCTCGAGTCGACGGTGGAGGACGGCGACACCGCACCGTCCGCCGACGCGGCGAACACCGTGCAGTCGCTCACCCCGACCGGGAGCGTCGCCCCGGGGACCGTCATCACGATCCGCGAGTACACGGCACCGCCGACGGTCAACAAGCCGAACACCCCGAGTGCGGGCACGGTCTCGTCGAGCGGCGCGGTGACCTTCAGCTGGTCGGCCGCGACCTGCCCGACCGGGTACACGGTCAGCAAGTACTCGTGGACCGTCACCGGCGGCAAGGACAGCTCGGGCGCCACGTCGGGCGACACGACGTCCACCGCCGTGAACATCCAGGCCGACGCCGCGGGTTCCGAGGTGTCGTTCACGTACACCGTCACGTGCGGGTCCCTGGCGGCGTCCGAGGCGTCCGACGCAGCCACGGCGACGTGGACCGTGCAGCAGCCCTCCGACGACCCGACGAGCAACCCGACCCAGACGGGCGGCCCGCAGGACGGCAACTGAGCACCGCGGGGCCGTCCACACCGTTCCGGTAACGGTTGGGGTGGACGGCCTCGCCGCCAGCGTCTCACCAGGGAGCCCTGTCGTACACTTGCCCCCGACGGACATTCGGAGGAGTACGTGCCAGAAGGTGTGACCGCGGGGATCACGCTCCTCGCCAACCGGTACGAGATCGGTGACGTCATCGGTCGTGGCGGGATGGCTACCGTGCACGTCGGGCAGGACACGCGCCTCGGCCGCCGCGTCGCCGTCAAGCTCCTCAAGCCGAGCCTGGCCAACGACCCCGCGTTCCGCACCCGCTTCCGTCAGGAAGCCCAGGCAGCGGCCCGCATGGCGCACCCGACCATCGTCCGCGTCTACGACGCCGGCGAAGAGACCGTGACCGAGACCTCCGGTGCCGAGGTCCAGGTCCCGTACATCGTGATGGAGTTCGTCGAGGGCCGCCCCCTCAGCGACGTCATCGGCGACGGCCCGGTCGAGTCCGACGAAGCCGTCCGCATCACCAGCGGCATCCTGACCGCGCTCGAGTACTCGCACCGCGCGGGTGTCGTGCACCGCGACATCAAGCCCGCCAACGTCATGGTCACGCAGACCGGCCAGGTCAAGGTGATGGACTTCGGCATCGCCCGGGCCATCACCGACACCTCCGCCACGGTCGCGCAGACCACGTCGATCCTCGGTACCGCGTCGTACTTCTCGCCGGAGCAGGCCCGCGGCGAGACCGTCGACGCGCGCACCGACCTCTACTCGACAGGCATCGTCCTGTTCGAGCTGCTCACCGGTCGCCCGCCGTTCCTCGGCGACTCGCCCGTTGCGGTCGCGTACCAGCACGTCAGTGAGCAGCCCGTCCCACCCTCGACGATCACGCCGTCGGTGTCGCCGGCGATCGACGCGGTCACGCTGCACGCCCTGGTCAAGGACCGGACCCGTCGCTTCCAGAACGCAGCCGAGTTCCGACGCGACCTCGAACAAGCCGGAGCCGGACAGGTCCCCGCCTCCACCCGGAAGCTGCAGCAGCAGCGCGCGAACGACGCCTCGACGATGCTCTTCGGCGTGAACCCCCGGACGACCTCCAACCCGGAAGTCGCCTTCCGAGAACTCGACGACACCCAGGAGCACCGCCCCCAGCGCACGCAGAACCGCCCCCCGGTCGCGTGGATCTGGGTCGGCATCCTGCTGACGATCGCCGTGATCGCGGGTGTGGTCTTCTGGGTCGCGAACCTGCAGCCCGGACAGGCCCCGGTGTCGTCCTCGGTCAGTGTGCCGAACGTCGTGGGAGCCGCCTGGTCCTCCGCAGAGAAGGTGTTCGACCAGAAGGACCTGGTGCCGGTCCGCGTCGACGAGAACTCCGACGACGTCGACAAGGGCACGGTGATCCGCACCGAACCCGGGTCCGGCACGAACGTCGCCCGCAAACAGAACGTCCGCGTGGTCGTCTCACTGGGGCCGGAGCAGGTGAACGTGCCCGACGTGGCCAACCAGGCCCAGGACGCCGCCCAGAACGCGCTCAAGGCCGCCGGCTTCGAGGTCGGGGCGATCAACACCGACTACTCGCCGTCCGTGCCCGAGGGCACCGTGCTCAGCACTGACCCGGCCGCCAACACTTCGCTGACCAAGGGCACGGTCGTGAACCTGCGCGTCTCGAACGGCATGGTCCAGCTGCCGGACGTCTCGCAGCAGCCGATCGCGACGGCGAACCAGACGCTCGCCAACCTGGGGCTCACGGTCCGCCAGCAGGCGTCGTACACCTGCATCGGTGGTCTTGTGGTCCAGCAGGACCAGCCAGCCGGTGACATCGCCCAGGGCAGCACCGTCGTGCTGACCTACTGCGCCGCGTCAGCCCGACCCACCTCACCCCCGACGCAGGCGCCCGCCCAGGGCGGCGGCGACAACGGCGGCACCGGTGGCGACGGCGGCGACGACGGCAACTGACCCACCGATCGGTGCGGCGCCGTGGAACCGGCATCCGCCGACCAGGAGGCCCGCGGCCGAACGCCACGGGCCGCCTGTCCGACGGGCGGTCACGTCACCGCCAGCGCCGGTTCGGTCCGTCAGTCGCGGCGCGTGGCGATGAGCGGGCCGAGGCCCGCCGCACGCTCGGCGGCACCGGACAAGCCGGCGGTCTCGAGCCAGTTGCCCACCATCCGGTAGCCGCCTTCGGTCAGGACGGACTCGGGGTGGAACTGCACGCCGTAGACCGGGGCGTCCTGGTGCTGAACGCCCATGATGACGCCGCCCTCGGTCCGGGCCGTCACCGTGAGTTCGTCCGGCACCGTGCCGTCGACGATCGCCAGCGAGTGGTACCGCGTCGCGGTGAAGGGGTGCGGGACACCCGTGAACAGCGCACTGTCGTCGTGGTCGACCTGCGAGGTCTTGCCGTGCATGAGCTCTTCGGCATGCGTGACGGTCGCGCCGAGGGCCTCGGCGATGGCCTGGTGGCCGAGGCACACGCCCAGCAGTGGCTTGTCGACGTCGATGGCCGCGCGCACGGTCGCGATCGACACTCCGGCGTCAGCGGGGGTTCCGGGGCCGGGCGACAGCAGCACCCCGTCGTACTCGGCGATCCGGTCGGCGATCTCCGACGCGGGGAAGGCGTCGTTGCGGACGACGTCCGTCTCGGCGCCGAGCTGCTGGACGTAGCCGTTGAGGGTGTACACGAAGCTGTCGTAGTTGTCGACGACGAGGATCCTGGTCATGGTCGGTTCACCGTACTCGTGGGGGTCGTGCGGAGGCTCTGTGGGGCCCGTCCACACACGTGTTCACGGTAGGATACCGGCCATGGCCAAGGACAAGGACCGCACCAAGCCCGCCCGGAGGACCCGAGCCGACTCGGTCGACACGGCGGGCGACCAGCCCAACCCCGTGTGGTTCAAGCCGGTCATGTTCGGCTTCATGCTGATCGGGCTCGCCTGGGTCATCGTGTTCTACATCTCCCAGGGCACGCTGCCGGTGCCCACGCTCAACTCGTGGAACATCCTGATCGGCTTCGGGATCATGTTCGTCGGCTTCCTGATGACCACGCGCTGGCGCTGATCCCCGCCCGCACCGTCGAACGACGCCCGCTGCCCCCCTCGGTGCAGCGGGCGTCGTCGTTCGTGGGCAGGAACGACCAGCTCGCACTCGGCTACCGCGGGTTCTCCACAGCCGAGACCGTTCTCCACACTCTTGTCCACACCCCGGGTCCGGAGTTGTCCACAGCTGTTTCCACAATGGGGATAATCACACCCGTGTAACTCAGGGAGTTCTCCACAGACGGCGAACGCCCCGTCACACCGGAGCGTGACGGGGCGTTCGGGGATCAAGGTCAGCCGACAGCGATCGCGTACCCGACGTAGGTCAGGGCGATGATCACGACGGCCTCGAGTGACAACAGCGTGATCTGCAGACGCCGCTTTCGGATGTTCCGGGTCTTGGCGAAGACGTACCCGGTCAGGAAGCCAACGGCGATGCCACCGACGTGTGCCTGCCACGAGATGTTCGTACCGGGCAGGAACCCGATGAGCAGGTTGAGTCCGATGATGACCAGCAGGGACACCGCGTTGCCGCCCAGGCTGCGCTGCAGCATGAAGAAGGCGGCGAACAGCCCGAAGATCGCACCGGAAGCACCGACGACCGACGAACCCGGTGCGATCAGCGTGACCGCCATGGACCCGCCGAGACCGGCCAGGAAGTACAGCGCCAGGAACCGCCACGTCCCGAGCATGTTCTCGAGCATCCGGCCGAAGATGAACACCGCCCACATGTTGAAGGCGATGTGCAGGAAGCCGGAGTGCACGAACAACGACGTCACCATGCGCCACGGCTGGGTGGGCAGGTAGGCGGCGTTGAAGAAGAACAGCTGGGTGAAGAACCCGCGCGTGACCTGGTCGAGCAACCAGATCAGCACGGAGACGGCGACGATGACGACCGTCGCCTTCTGGTCGAGCATCGCGAACCGACGTCGCGCGACCGTGATGCCGTTCGGGGCTCCGGACGCGCGACGGTTCGCGGCGAACTGCATGCGCTGTTCACGCACGCACTCAGGGCAGTGCACCCCGACCGCCGCCGGTGTCTGGCATTCGGTGCAGATCGTCCGCCCGCACCGCTGGCACAGGATGAAGCTCTGTCGGTCCGGGTGCCGGTAGCAGTAGTTGGCCGGGTTGTACGCCTGGTCGGTCACAGGTGTCAGACGGACTCGACGTCGATGCTGTTGATCACGACGTCCTCGATCGGCTTGTCACGGCCGTCGGTCGGGACGCCCTCGATCGCGTCGACGACCGCGCGCGACTCGTCGTCCGCGACCTCGCCGAAGATGGTGTGCTTGCCCTGCAGCCAGGGGGTCGCCACCGTGGTGATGAAGAACTGCGAGCCGTTCGTGCCGCGGCCGCCCTGGATGCCGGCGTTGGCCATGGCGAAGATGTACGGGTTCTGGAAGGTGAGCTCCGGGGAGATCTCGTCGTCGAACCGGTAGCCGGGGCCGCCGACACCCTGACCGAGCGGGTCGCCGCCCTGGATCATGAAGTCCTTGATGATGCGGTGGAAGACCACGCCGTCGTACAGCTTGTCGGTCGAGACCTTGCCCGTGCCCGGGTGGGTCCATTCCTGCTGCCCCGTCGCGAGGTCGACGAAGTTCTTGACGGTCTTGGGGGCGTGGTTGCCGAACAGGTTGACGCGGATGTCGCCCTTGTTCGTGTGGATCGTTGCGACAGCGGTGTGCAGAGACATGTTCCGATTCTCGCATGTGCGACCTGCGTACAGACGAGACGCACAGGCACGGCCCTGTGACCTGTCAGGCGACCTGGTGGCAGGATGGGTCCACGCCGTTCCGATGGAGGTACCAGATGACGACGATCGAACTGTCGCGCAAGCGCCGGAAGCAGATCAAGAAGCTCAAGGGCAAGACCGCCTCGCTCCTCGGCGAGCAGCGCAAGGTGCTCGAGCACGCGAACGAGATCCTCGCCGACGCCCGGTCGCACGCCGCCGACGCCGCACGCAAGGACATCGCCCCCCGCGTCCAGCACGCGATCGACAACGGGGTCCGCCCGGCTGTCGCCACCGGTGTGCACGCCGCCACCTCGGCCGCGCAGTCTGCGTCGCACCGGTTCCAGACCGAGGTCATCCCCGGCCTGGTCTCGACTGCGGGTTCGGTCATGAGCGTGGGCGACCTCGCCAAGGACCCCCGCGTCAAGAAGCTCGTGAAGAACGCGCAGAAGAAGAGCAAGAAGGCCCGCAAGACCGCGGCGAAGTACGTGCCGTCCGGTCACAAGAAGCAGGGCCTCGGCTTCGGTGGCGTCGCGCTGATCGTGGTCGGGGTGGTCGCCGTCGCCGGTGCCGCCTACGCCGCGTACCAGACGCTCCGCGCCGACGACGACCTCTGGGTCGCCGACGACGCCGACTCGGCGGGCAAGTCCGCCGCCTGACCTCCCGGTTCGTTCGAAGGGCCCCGGCATCCGCCGGGGCCCTTCGTCGTCCCGGGAGGCGGCGCGCACTCGACGGCCGCTCCACCCCGCGAGGTTCCAGAATCACGGAACCTCGACCGCCGTGACGGTCCAGTCCTCGCACCGCAGCGATTCACTCGCGGCGAGTCTTGTCACCTGGATCCGCCGTGTGGGCACCGGAACCGGGCCGAGCGGGCGCCACGAGCGCTGACGCACACCGTGGCGGACGGGGAGGCCCGTGACGGCCTGGCACCGGTCCTCCCGTCCGACTGCCGGCGCGCCCACGCGGTGACTGGTCACAACGCACCGCGCACGCGAACCCAAGCGGTGCGTCCTGGCCGCTCGCGCGCACACAGCGACATCGCGCCGCAGGGGAAGCGGCGCGAACTGGCACGACGACCGAACGCGGCGAAGGGAGGCACGAACGCAGCAGCGTTCGATCTGAGGGAGTGGAGCCTGGGAGAATCGAACTCCCGACATCCTGCTTGCAAAGCAGGCGCTCTACCAACTGAGCTAAGGCCCCGGGCGCCACCGACGATGTCGGCGACCGGATGAAGTTGTACGTGGTGGGGCTACAAGGACTTGAACCTTGGACCTCTTCGTTATCAGCGAAGCGCTCTAACCGCCTGAGCTATAGCCCCTCAGACCGGATGAAAGCCTAGCGCACGAAGTCGCGGGAGCGAAATCGAGCGGGTGACCTCATCCGGACCGGGTGTGTCAGTTGTTCGTGAAGCCCACGAGCAGGCCGCCCGTGATCCGCACACTGAGGTTGTACAGCACGCTCACGATGGCGCCGAGCACGGTGCCGACCACCACGTTGAGGATGCCCACGACGATGGAGAACCCGAGCACCTGGCCCAGCGAGAACTGGTCCATGATCGAGTAGTTGTTCTGCCCGGTGACGTCCTTGAGCAGGGCGTCGATCTGGGTGAACACGCCGGTCTGGTTGAGGATGACCCACACCAGCGCGGTCGCCACGACGATCACGATGCTGCCGGCCAGGGCGACGAGGAAGGACAGCTTCACCATCGACCAGAAGTCGAGGTAGACCAGCCGCAGTCGCACTTGACGAGTGCCGACGGGTCGTTTCGCCTTCTTCTGGAGCTTCTCGGCGACACTACTCATTGCTTGGCTGGTCCTCTCCGGCCTCGTCGTCGACGGGCGCGGGGTTCGTGGGCGCGTTGTCGGCGGCATCGGTGGGTTCCGGCGCCGCTTCGTCAGGGCTGACGGTCTCGACCGGGCCCGCGGTCTCGATCTCGGCGTCGTCCTGGTCGTCCAGGTTCCGCTCGCTGTTCCGGGCCACCGCGATGATCCGGTCGTTCTCGGCGAACCGAGCGAAGACGACGCCCATCGTGTCGCGTCCCTTGGCGGGGACCTCGGCCACGGCAGACCTTACCACCTTGCCCGATTGCAGCACGACGAGCACCTCGTCGTCCTCGCCGACGATGAGAGCACCCACAAGATCGCCCCGGTCGGCCGCCAACTTGGCCACCTTGATGCCGAGTCCGCCACGGCCCTGGATGCGGTACTGGTCGACGCCGGTGCGCTTGGCGTAGCCGCCCTCGGTCATCACCCAGACGAACCCGTCGTCCGAGACGACCCGTGCGGCGAGCAGCGAGTCGTCGCCGCGGAAGGACATGCCCTTCACACCGGAGGTCGAACGGCCCATCGGTCGGAGCGTGTCGTTCGTCGCCGTGAAGCGGAGCGACATGCCGTGCCGCGACACGAGCAGCAGGTCATCGGTCTCGTCGACGAGCAGCGCCGAGCGGAGCTTGTCGCCCTCGCGCAGGTTGATCGCGATGATGCCGCCCGTGCGGTTCGTGTCGTACTCGGTCAGGGAGGTCTTCTTCACGAGGCCCTGCTCGGTGGCGAGCACGAGGTACTGCGCCGCCTCGTAGTCGCGGATGTCGAGCACCTGCTGGATCTGCTCGTCCGGCTGCATCGCGAGCAGGTTCGCCGAGTGCTGGCCCTTGGCGTCACGCCCGGCTTCCTGCAGCTCGTACGCCTTGGCCCGGTAGACCCGGCCCTGGTCGGTCAGGAACAGCAGCCAGTGGTGCGTCGTCGTAACGAAGAAGTGCTCGACCACGTCGTCCGCGCGGAGCTGGGCACCGCGGACCCCACGACCGCCTCGGTGCTGCGACCGGTACTGGTCGCTGCGGGTGCGCTTGACGTACCCGCCGCGGGTGATCGTGACGACCACCTCTTCTTCGGGGATGAGGTCCTCGATCGACATGTCGCCGTCGTACCCGAGCATGATCTCGCTGCGACGGTCGTCGCCGAAGCGCTCCACGATCTCGTCGAGCTCCTCGCCGATGATCGAGCGCTGACGCTCGGGCCGCGCGAGGATGTCCTCGAAGTCGGCGATCTTGAGCTCGAGGGCTTCGGCCTCTTCGTGGATCTTCTGTCGCTCGAGCGCTGCCAGGCGGCGGAGCTGGAGTTCGAGGATCGCGCGGGCCTGGATCTCGTCGACGGACAACAGGTCCATCAGGCCGCTGCGCGCTTCTTCGACGTCGGGGGAACGGCGGATGAGCGCGATGACCTCGTCGAGGGCGTCGAGGGCAGCCAGGTAGCCGCGCAGGATGTGCGCCCGCTTCTCGGCTTCGCGCAGGCGGTACTTGGTGCGGCGGACGATGACCTCGACCTGGTGGTCGACCCAGGCGGAGATGAACCCGTCGAGCGCCAGCGTGCGCGGGACGCCGTCGACGATCGCGAGCATGTTCGCGCCGAAGTTCTCCTGCAGCTGCGTGTGCTTGTACAGGTTGTTCAGCACGACCTTGGCGACGGCGTCGCGCTTGAGCACGATGACCAGACGCTGCCCGGTGCGACCGGAGGTCTCGTCACGGATGTCCGCGACGCCGGCGAGACGGCCGTCCTTGACCAGCTCGGCGATCTTGATCGCGAGGTTGTCCGGGTTGACCTGGTACGGCAGCTCGGTGACGACCAGGCAGGTGCGACCCTGGATCTCCTCCACCGAGACGACGGCACGCATCGTGATCGAGCCACGACCCGTGCGGTAGGCGTCCTGGATGCCCTTGACGCCGAGGATCTGCGCGCCGGTCGGGAAGTCCGGGCCCTTGATCCGCTGCATGAGCGCGCCGAGCAGCTCTTCGCGCGAGGCGTCCGGGTGCTCCAGCGCCCACTTCGCACCCGACGCGACCTCGCGCAGGTTGTGCGGCGGGATGTTCGTCGCCATGCCGACCGCGATGCCGACCGAGCCGTTGACGAGCAGGTTCGGGAAACGGGCCGGCAGGATCGCGGGCTCTTGCGTGCGACCGTCGTAGTTGTCCTGGAAGTCGACGGTCTCTTCGTCGATGTCCCGGACCATCTCCATGGCGAGCGGCGCCATCTTGGTCTCGGTGTACCGCGGTGCCGCAGCGCCGTCGTTGCCCGGGGAGCCGAAGTTGCCCTGACCGAGCGCGAGCGGGTAGCGGAGCGACCACGGCTGCACCAGGCGGACGAGCGCGTCGTAGATCGCGCTGTCGCCGTGCGGGTGGAACTGGCCCATGACGTCGCCGACGACGCGCGAGCACTTCGAGAAGGCGCGGTCGGGGCGGTAGCCGCCGTCGTACATCGCGTAGATCACGCGGCGGTGCACGGGCTTGAGCCCGTCGCGCACCTCGGGCAGCGCGCGACCGACGATGACGCTCATCGCGTAGTCGAGGTACGAGCGCTGCATCTCGAGCTGCAGGTCGACCTGGGAGATGCGGTCGCCGGAGACGACGATGTCCCCGACCTCGCCGTGCACGATCTCGGGCTGGTCGTCGTTGGTGTCGTTCTCGTCAGCCATGCGGCTCGGCTACCTTTCTGACGGCCGGGAGGCCGTGGTGACGTTCATCGCGGTGGGCGCGACCACAGGTGGTCGGGACCAGGGCGCGCGGCGGACACCGCGCCTCCTGGGCGGGTCTAGATGTCGAGGAACCGGACGTCCTTCGCGTTCTGCTGGATGAAGGACCGACGCGCGTCGACGTCCTCGCCCATCAGCGTCGCGAACACGCTGTCGACCGCCGCGGCGTCCTCGAGCGTCACCTGCAGCAGGGTGCGGGTGTCCGGGTTCATCGTGGTGTCCCAGAGTTCCTTGTAGTCCATCTCGCCGAGGCCCTTGTAACGCTGGATCCCGTTGTCCTTCGGGATGCGCTTGCCCGACGCGATGCCGGCCTGCAGCAGTGCGTCGCGCTCACGGTCGCTGAACACGTACTCGTGCGCCGAGTTCGACCACTTGAGCCGGTACAGCGGCGGCTGCGCCAGGTACACGTAGCCGCGCTCGATGAGCGGGCGCATGTAGCGGAACAGGAGCGTCAGCAGCAGCGTGGTGATGTGCTGGCCGTCGACGTCGGCATCGGCCATCAGCACGATCTTGTGGTACCGGGCCTTGTCCGGGTCGAAGTCCTCGCCGATGCCGGCGCCGAACGCCGTGATCATCGACTGGATCTCCTGGTTCGCCAGGGCACGGTCGAGGCGCGCCTTCTCGACGTTCAGGATCTTCCCCCGGAGCGGCAGGATCGCCTGGGTCATCGGGTTGCGCCCCTGCACGGCGGAACCGCCGGCGGAGTCGCCCTCGACCATGAAGATCTCCGACAGGGTCGGGTCCTTCGACTGGCAGTCCTTGAGCTTGCCGGGCATGCCGCCGGACTCGAGCAGCCCCTTGCGGCGGGTGGTCTCGCGGGCCTTGCGGGCGGCGAGCCGGGCCTGCGAGGCCTGGATCGCCTTGCGGACGACGTCGCGGGCCTGCGTCGGGTTGCTCTCGAACCAGTGGGTGAGCTCGGTGCCGACGACGCGCTGGACGAAGGACTTGGCCTCGGTGTTGCCGAGCTTGGTCTTCGTCTGCCCCTCGAACTGCGGCTCGGCGAGCTTCACGGAGATGACGGCGGTCAGCCCTTCGCGGATGTCGTCACCCGTCAGGTTGTCGTCTTTCTCCTTGATGATCTTGGCTTCGCGGGCGTACCGGTTCACCAGGGTCGTCAGCGCCGCGCGGAAGCCCTCTTCGTGGGTGCCGCCCTCGTGCGTGTTGATCGTGTTCGCGAAGGTGTGGACGCTCTCCTGGTACGAGGTGTTCCACTGCATCGCGACCTCGAGCGCGATCTTGCGCTCGGTGTCCTCGGCCTCGAAGCCGATCACGTCGGGGTGCACCAGGTCGGCCTTCTTCTGCCGACCGAGGTACTCGACGTAGTCGGCGAGGCCGCGCTCGTACCGGAAGGAGTCGTGGCGCGACTCCTCGCCCTCGTCGGGAGTGCGCTCGTCACGCAGGTTGATGCGGAGGCCCTTGTTGAGGAACGCCATCTGCTGGAAGCGACCGCGCAGGGTCTCGTAGTCGAAGACGACGGTCTCGAAGATCTCGGCGTTCGGCCAGAACGTGATCGTCGTGCCGGTCTCGTCGGTGGCTTCGTCCTCGGACACGGGTGCCACGGGGACGCCGTCGGTGTAGCTCTGCCGGTACACGTGCCCCTGGCGACGGACCTCGACGTCGAGTTCCGAGCTGAGCGCGTTGACGACCGACGACCCGACGCCGTGCAGACCGCCGGAGACCGCGTACCCGCCGCCACCGAACTTGCCGCCGGCGTGCAGCACCGTCAGGACGACCTGCAGCGTGGAGACCCCCTCGGCCGCGTGGACGTCGACCGGGATGCCGCGGCCGTTGTCGACCACACGGACGCCGCCGTCTTCGCGGATGGTCACGTCGATGGTGTCGCAGTAGCCCGCGAGGGCTTCGTCCACCGAGTTGTCGACGATCTCCTGCACCAGGTGGTGGAGACCGCGGGGTCCGGTGGAGCCGATGTACATGCCCGGGCGCTTGCGGACGGCTTCGAGCCCCTCGAGCACCTGGATCTGGTCTGCGCCGTACGACTGTTCGCCTGACGTGTTCTGGTCGTCTTCAGATCCTGATGCCATGTCGCGAGAGCTCCTGCCTGCGCACGGAACGCCCGCGCACTGCACCGCCCAGTCTATCGCAGGCGCTTCGTCCTCGAGGGTGAAAACGGCCCGTGGACGGCCGATTTCGCGACCAGAGGATGATTTGGTCTGCTCAACCGTAGGTGTCGCGAGGACCGCGCCCCTGAACGCTCCTGAGGCCGCGTTTCCAGGTGGGGGCGTCTGGGCCCGAAACTCGGATCGACTCGACGCCCGCCTCCGGGTGCCGTTCCGCGATGGTCGTCGTGACCGTCGCCCGCATCAGTCGGAGCTGCGTCGCCCACGCCGTCGAGTCGCACCGGATGACCAACGCGCCGTCTTCGATGGTCACCGGGGTGGAGTGCCTCGCGAGCTCGTCGCCGACGACGCTCGGCCAGTCGGTGAAGAGCTCGGAGCGTGCCAGCGGCTCGGTCCAGCCGAGCTCGGCGGCGAGCGACCCGACGATGTCGCCCAGCCCCTTCGGCTCGCGGCCGCGGCCGTAGGGCACGGTGTCGGCGTCGAACTCCTTGGCACGACGCCGCCGTGCGTCGACCCCGCGCTTGGAGGGGTCGCCGAACACGGCCTTGAGGTGGCCGTAGACGCGGGCCGGTTCGGTGGGGCGCCAGGGGCGGGGCATCAGGCGTCGGCTTCCGTGGTCGCCGGGGCCGCGGCTCCCGACGTCGCCGGACTGGAGGCCGTGGCCGCGTCCGTCTCGTCGGTCACGATCGCGCCGGCCTCGATCCGCACGGTGTGCGCCGCCAGCTGGACGGGCACGTCGCCGAACACCGCGGCCGTGATGAGCACCTGCTCGTAGTCCGCCACCGCGTTGCCGAGGCGTTCACGGCGCGACTCGTCGAGTTCCGCGAAGACGTCGTCGAGGATGATGATCGGGTCGCCGAGCGTCGACTCGGCGCGGAGGATCGAGGCGCTGGCGAGCTGGATCGCGAGTGCGAAGGACCAGGATTCCCCGTGGCTGGCGTACCCACGGGCAGGTAACCCGTTCAGGGTGAAGAGGACGTCGTCACGGTGGGGTCCAGCGAGGGTCAGTCCGCGGTCGAGTTCGTCACGACGACGACGCTCGAGCGCCGCGCGGAAGGCCTCGGCCGCCGCCGGCACGGTGACCGGTTCATCCGGTGTCCCCAACACGGGGTCCGTCGCCGAAGCGTCCTCGGGATCGCCGCCACGGACGCTCAGCACCCCGGTGATCGAGGCCTCGTGCCGCTCGCCCGCGACGGTCGCGTAGGCCTCGGCGACGAACGGCGCGAGCCGTCGGGTCAGGTGGTCGCGCGCGGCGATGATCTCGGAGCCGAACGCGACGAGCCGCTCGTCCCAGACGTCGAGCGTGGCGAGCGATCCCGACTTGGCTCCGGTCGCCCGAGCCGACTTGAGCAGCGTGTTGCGCTGCCGCAGCGTCCGGTCGTAGTCGGCGATGACGCCCTGCATGCGCGGGGCGATCTGCACGAGGAGTTCGTCGAGCATCCGGCGCCGGCCCGACGGTTCACCCCGGACCAGCGCGAGGTCCTCCGGTGCGAACAGCACGCTCGTGCAGTACCGCGGCAGTTCGCGCGCCTTGATCGGCGCCCGGTTGATCTGTGCGCGGTTCGACCCCGTGCGGTTGATCTGCACCTCGGCCAGGATGCTGCGGTCCTCGTGTGCGAGTCGTGCGCGGACGATCGCGGCGTCGCAGCCCTGGCGGACCAGTGCGGCGTCGGTCGGGACACGGTGGGACCCGAGGGTGGAGAGGTAGGCGATGGACTCGACCAGGTTGGTCTTGCCCTGGCCGTTCCGCCCGACGAACAGGTTCGGCCCGCGTGCGAGGTCGACCTCCGCCTGCCGGTAGTTCCGGAAGTCGGTGAGCTGGAGGTGGTCGACGTGCACGCGGGCCGGAGCGGAGTCCCGGAGGGACTAGGCCTTCTTGACGGCGTGGCCGCCGAACTGGTTGCGCAGCGCCGCGACGGCCTTCATCGTCGGGGACTGGCTTCCCTGACGCGAGACGAAGCGCGCGAACATGGCCGCGGAGAGCGCGGGCATCGGGACCGCGAGCTCGATCGCCTCTTCGAGGGTCCAACGACCTTCGCCGGAGTCGTCCACGTAGCCCTCGAGCTCGTCGAGCTTCGGGTCCTCGTTGATCGCCAGGACGAGCAGGTCCAGCAGCCACGAGCGCACGACCGTGCCGCGCTGCCACCCGGCGAAGACCGCGGGGACGTCGTGGACGATGTCCTTGGCCTCGAGGAGCTCGTAGCCCTCGCCGTAGGCCTGCATGATCGCGTACTCGATGCCGTTGTGCACCATCTTGGCGTAGTGCCCGGCACCGACGCCGCCGGCGTGCGAGAAGCCCTCGCTGCGAGGACCCTCGGGACGGAGCGCGTCGAACACGGGCATCGCGAACTCGAGGTCCTTGACGTCGCCGCCCGCCATCATGCCGTAGCCGTTGTCCTTGCCCCACACGCCGCCGGAGACGCCGACGTCCATGTAGCGGATGCCCTTGGCGTCGAGCTGCTTGGCGTGCTTCTCGTCGTCGAGCCACTTCGAGTTGCCGCCGTCGATCACCAGGTCACCCGGCTCGAGCACCTCGGCCAGGTCGTTGATGACGTCGTCGGTGATCTTCCCGTGGGGGACCATGACCCAGACCAGGCGCGGGCCGGTGAGGGCCTTCGCCAGTGCCCCGAGGTCGGCGACGTCCGAGACGGCGGGGTTCGCGTCGTAGCCGACGACGTCGATCCCTGCGTTGCGCAGACGCGCACGCATGTTGTTGCCCATCTTCCCGAGGCCGACAAGACCGATCTGCATGATTTCCTCTTCTGTTCGTCGTCGCGCTGTCGCTGCCCGTGGCGCGTCAGCGCAGTGTCCGTCTGTTGCGCTATCGCAGCAGGAGATTGGGCTGCAGCAGGTACCGGTATCCGTCCGTGGCCGGTTCCTCGCGCGAGGACTGGCCGGTGATGAGCACCGGGCCCGGCTTGTTGGGGTTCTCCGTCTTGGTGAAGGAGATGCGGACGAACTCGGAGTGCACCGCGTTCAACCCGTCCAGGAGGAAGGCGGGCTTCAGCGAGACCACCGTTTCCTCACCGGTCAGCAACGCATCGATCGACTCTGATGCCTGCGCTTGTTCGGATCCGATCGCCTCGAGTGTGAGCCCGTCGACCGAGAAGGAGAACCGGAGCGCCGCTTCGCGCTCCAGGACGAGGGAGACCCGGCGGACCGCTTCGACCAGCTCGGCCGTGTTGATCACGGCGTGGTCCTGCACGGTCTCGGGGAAGAGCCGGCGGACCGGCGGGTAGTTGCCCTTGATGAGCAGGGACGTGACCGTCTTGTCGGCGGCCTGGAAGGCGATGAGTTCGCGCTCGGACGAGCCGCTGATCGACACCGACACCGTGCTGGCCGACCCGAATGTGCGGCCGACTTCCTGCAGGGTGCGGGCGGGGACGAGCGCGTGCAGCGTCGTGGACCCGGTGTCGCCGGCGGCGCGGCCGGAGTCCCACTGGATCGTCCGGACTGCGACGCGGTAGCGGTCGGTCGCGATGAGCGAGAGGTCGTGGTCGCTGACCTCGAGCTGAACGCCGGTGATGACCGGGGTGACGTCGTCGCGGCTGGCGGCGACGGCGACCTGGGACACGGCTTCGGAGAACGCGTCACCGGGGATCACACCGGTCTGCTCGCCGATCTCCGGCAGGGTCGGGTACTCCTCGACCGGCATGCTCAGCAGCGTGAAGTGCGCCGAGCCGCAGGTCACGGTGATGCGTGACTCTTCCGTGGAGAACGACACGGGGGCGTTCGGCAGGCGGCTCGCGATGTCGTTCAACAGGCGGCCGGAGACCAGGACCGTGCCGGACTCGTCGATCTGCGCCGCGATCGAGGTCTGTGCCGAGACCTCGTAGTCGAACGACGAGAGCGTCAGACGATCACCCTCGGCGTGGATGAGCACACCCGACAGGATCGGGAGGGTCGTGCGCTGTGGGAGGAGCTTCACCGCGAATGAGACGGCTTCGGAGAAGACGTCCCGGTTGACCTCGAACTTCACAGCTGGGACCCCTGTCGTGTCGTCGGACTGTCCGGCCGCCCCATTGTGGCACAGCGGAGCGGAGCCCGGATTTCTTGTCATCCCGCCGTCCACAAGGTTGGCCCAGTGATCCAGAGAGATGAAGAGAGACAAGACCATTAACGCCTGTGCACACTGTGGACAACTCTGGGGATGCCGGTCACCGACAGGGAACTACAAGCGTGTGACTTGTGGGCGGCCTGTGGGACCCATCGGGATGAATCAATCTCATCTATCCACTTCCATCCCCAGATTCCACAGGTGACCCCTGCGCTGTGAACAACCCGGCGGCGTGTCCTCCACAGTTATCCACAGGCTTTCCACACTGTGAGAAGTCCGGCTGATGGAACCGTCTCAGATGGTGGACGCGCGCCAGGACGAGCCGATCTCGTCGGCGTGGTCCGAGCCTCCAGGCCCTGAGAACCGATGTTCAGGCGGTCCCCGAGCGGCGCGCTCAGCGGTAGCGGCGGTCCTGCTTGATGCGGCTGGTGAGTTCCGTCACCTGGTTGTAGATCGAGCGGCGCTCCTTCATGAGCTCCGCGATCTTCTTGTTCGCGTACATCACCGTGGTGTGGTCGCGGTTGCCGAACAGCTGCCCGATCTTGGGCAGGGAGAGACTCGTGAGCTCGCGGCACAGGTACATCGCGATCTGGCGTGCGGTCGCGATCGCCTGCGACCGGGAGGACCCGTAGAGGTCGTCGACGGAGAGCTTGAAGTACTCCGCGGTGTGGTTGATGATGTCGGTCGGCGCGATGACGTTGTCCTCGTCGAGCGTGATCAGGTCCTTGAGGACCGTCT
Source organism: Curtobacterium sp. Leaf183 (assembly GCF_001424385.1). Lineage (GTDB taxonomy): Bacteria > Actinomycetota > Actinomycetes > Actinomycetales > Microbacteriaceae > Curtobacterium. The sequence goes on from NZ_LMPO01000007.1 coordinate 82,838, forward strand.
GCACGAGCGCCATGTCGACCGCGGTCCGGTTCAGGCTCGCGAACGCGGTGACCCGGATGAGCGTGCCCTCGAGTTCGCGGATGTTGCTCGAGACCTTCGACGCCATGAACTCGAGGATGTCGTCGGGGACCTGTAGGTGGTCCGACTGCGCCTTCTTGCGGAGGATCGCGATGCGGGTCTCGAGGTCGGGAGCCTGGACGTCCGTGATCAGACCCCACTCGAACCGACTGCGCATGCGGTCCTCGAAGCCCGTCAGGTGCTTCGGCGCCACGTCGGACGTGATGACGACCTGCTTGTTGTGGTCGTGCAGCGTGTTGAACGTGTGGAAGAAGGCTTCCTGCGTGGAGTCCTTGCCCTGCAGGAACTGGATGTCGTCGATGAGCAGGATGTCGATGTCGCGGTACCGCTGCTGGAACTGGTTCGCCCGGTTGTTCGCGATCGAGTTGATGAAGTCGTTCGTGAACTCCTCACTCGACACGTAGCGCACGCGGATGCCCGGGTACAGGCTCTCGGCGTAGTGGCCGATCGCGTGGAGCAGGTGGGTCTTGCCGAGTCCCGAGTCGCCGTAGATGAACAGCGGGTTGTAGGCCTTGGCCGGGGCTTCCGCGACGGCGACCGCTGCGGCGTGGGCGAAGCGGTTCGAGGCGCCGATGACGAAGTTGTCGAAGTTGTACTTCGGGTTGAGCCGGGACTCGGGTCGGCCGCTGGTCCCCGGTGCGTCGATCTGGCTCGGGACGAACGGGGCCTCGATGTACTGGCGGGGGGCCACGCTCTGCTCGACCGGCATCTGCGTCGGCTCGGCGTAGGCCGGCACCGAGGGGTCGACCCGGGGCTCGGAGGCCATGTCCGGGTTGACGGTGATCGCGAAGTTCGCCACGGAGTCGTCGCCGATGCGGGAGACGGCCTCGGTGATGGGGACGCGGATGCGCTGCTCGAGCATGCCGCGGGTCAGGTCGTTCGGCACCTCGAGGTAGAGCGTGCCGGCGAGGACGCCCTTCGGTTCGACGAGGTTGAGGAAGCCGTGCAGCTGCGGCGTGATCCGGTCGTCCTGGGCGAGGAGTCCGAGGACCGACGACCAGAGGTCCTCGACAGGGTCGGCCGGCATCGTCATGTCGCGCTCGTCTCCAGGTGTCGTGTCGTCGGGTACTCGTCGTGCTGCATCGAGCGCGCGGATCCGTGTGCGGACCGAGGCGACTTCGTCGACGCCGTCGTTCCGTCGGGCGGGATCACGGGCGTGACTTGCCCACAGGGTTGTCCACAGTCGCGGCCACGGCTGCCCGGGTCGATCCGGGAGTGGTGCTTCCGCGTCGTACCGGGCCGCAAGGCGGTTCGATCACACCACTGTAAAGGACCGGAGCGGGTCCCACCGAACGGAAGTTGTCCCCAGTGTGGAGAACGCTCGCTCCCCGCTGTTCCCGGCGGATGCACGGCCTCGGACGTGCTCCGGGGTTTGACCTCGGCGCACTCGGTCACGTACCGTTGTCCAGTTGACTGCGGCCCCTTGGTCGCGCCCACCTGCGTCAACCCACCCCATTCGTGACGGCCCGCCTCGAGCAGCCGTATGGAGAAGATCATGAGCAAGCGCACCTTCCAGCCGAACAACCGTCGTCGCGCCAAGAAGCACGGCTTCCGTCTCCGCATGCGCACCCGCGCCGGCCGCAGCATCCTGGCCGCACGTCGCGCCAAGGGCCGTACCGAGCTCTCTGCGTGATCTGATCCTGCTGGATCCGCTCACCGCTGTTCCCGGCGCCGCGTCGGCTGGACCACTGTCCTGCCGCGCGGCGCTTCGGTGTGCCGTGCGCAGGAACCGATCGTGGTGACCGCGTGATCGCGCGTGCGAACCGCATCGTCCGCGGCGACGACTACCGGATGACGGTCCGGCGTGGGCGTCGCAGCGCGACCGGCAACGTCGTGGTGTCCGTGGTCCGACGGTCCACGGATGCGTCGGGTCCGACGCGGTTCGGGTTCATCGTGGCGAAGACGGTCGGCAACGCCGTCACCCGCAACCTGGTCCGGCGGCGTCTCAAGGCCATCGCGCACGAGCTCCTGCAGACGCACCCCACGGGCTTCGACGTGGTGGTCCGCGCACTGCCAGCCGCTCCGCAGGCCACATGGCCTACCCTGCTCGAAGACGTCTCGCGATCGTTCGCGCGCGGTGTGGAGAAGGCAGCATGAACCGGACGCTCCTGAAGCGTGTCCTGTGGACCGTGGCGTTGCTCCCGCGCAACGCCTGCGTCGTCGTGCTCCGGGCCTACCGTGCCGTCATCTCACCCCTGTACGGCAACGTCTGTCGGTACCATCCCTCGTGCTCGCGCTACGCGCTCGAAGCGATCCAGCAGTACGGCGTCGTACGCGGGACCGCCATGGGCGCATGGCGCATCGGCCGCTGCAACCCCTGGGCTGCCGGCGGCATCGACGACGTCCCTGATCGTCGTCGGCCCTACCTCGTCAACCGGTTCGGGTTCGTCCTGGCTCCGGTGCCGCAGCAATCGCAGTCCCCGGTCAGCTCGGTCCGACCGATGCTGCTCCCCCAGCGCACTCGAAAGGCGTGACCGTCCTCATGGACCTCATCGGAACGATCCTCTGGCCCCTCAAGTGGGTGGTCTCGGCCATCCTCGTCGGCTTCCACTGGGTCTTCGAGAACCTCGGCATGGACCCGAGCGCCGGCATCACCTGGGTGCTGTCCATCATCTTCCTGACCTTCGTGGTCCGCGCCGCGCTGATCCCGATCTTCGTTCGCCAGATCAAGTCGCAGCGCCGCATGCTCGAGGTGGCGCCGCAGCTGAAGAAGATCCAGGACAAGTACAAGGGCAAGAAGGACCAGTTCTCGCGTGAGGCCATGAGCCGCGAGACCATGGCGCTGTACAAGGAGACCGGGACCAACCCGCTCAGCTCCTGCCTGCCGCTGCTGCTGCAGATGCCGATCTTCTTCTCGCTGTACTCGGTGCTGCACGAGGCGCAGATCAACAAGACCGGCATCGGCCTGCTCACGAACGACCTCGCCGCGTCGTTCGGCAACGCCTCGCTCTTCGGTGCGCCCCTGCACGAGACGTTCACGAACGCCTCCGGGTGGGAAGTCCGGGTCATCGCTGGCTTCATGATCGTCGTGATGACGGCGTCGCAGTTCGTCACGCAGCTGCAGCTCGTCGCCAAGAACATGTCGCCGGAGACCAAGGAGTCTCCGATGTACCGCCAGCAGAAAATGATGCTGTACGTGCTCCCCCTGATCTTCGTGATCTCGGGTCTGTCGTTCCCCCTCGGCGTCATGTTCTACTGGCTCGCCTCGAACCTCTGGACGATGGCGCAGCAGTACTTCGTCATCCGCAGCATGCCCACGCCCGGCTCCGAGGCAGCCCTTGCCCGTGAAGCCCGTCTCGCGAAGAAGGCACAGCGTCGCGGCGTCCCGGCCGGTGTCCTCGCCGAGGCCGGCGCCGGTGCCGGAGCGGCCGAGATGGAAGCCGTGCGCATCACGACACAGCGTCAGCAGCCCGTCGGCAAGCAGCGCTCGAAGAAGAACGGGAAGAGCAAGTGACCGAGCAGGACACCGCGGCGACGGTCGACACCGAGCAGGAACCGACCGAGGACGCTCGCGACGAAGCGGACATCGCGGCGGACTACATCGAAGAACTGCTCGACATCTGCGACCTCGACGGCGACATCGAGATCGAGGAGCGCGCGGGTCGTGTGTACCTGTCCGTGACGGACGAGGGCAACAGCCTGCGCGTCCTGGCGAAGCCCGACACCGTCTCCGCGCTGCAGGAACTCACCCGCATCGCCGTCCAGGCCGAGACCGGCGAGTTCAGCCGGCTCATCCTGGACGTGGGTGGCTCACGTGACGCTCGTGCGTCGGAGCTGCAGCGGCTGGTGGACACCGCCGTCGAGCGCATCGAGGCTGGTTCCCCCACGGCGGCGCTGCCGCCGATGTCGTCGTACGAGCGCAAGCTGGTGCACGACCTGGTCGCCGAGAAGGGCTTCCGATCGGAGTCCGAGGGCGAGGGTCGCGACCGTCACACGGTCATCACCCGATGACCGACGGGGTCACCCCACTGTCCGAGGATGCTGCGCGGTCGTCTGACGGCACTGCCCCACAGCCCGTGCTCGAAGACGAGCCGAGCGCTGCGGCGACGCTGTTCGGGGATCGTCTCGAGGTGGCACGGTCGTTCACGAACGAGCTCGCACGACGGGGCGAGGAACTCGGGCTGATCGGACCCCTCGAGTTGCCGCGCCTCTGGACACGACACATCCTCAACTCCGCGCTGTTGGCACCCCTCCTGGAGGCTGACGGGCACGTCGGCGACGTCGGGTCCGGTGCCGGGTTGCCTGGCCTGGTGCTGGCGATCGCCCGTCCGGACGTCACGTTCACGCTCATCGAACCGATGGAGCGTCGCGTGGAATGGCTCACCGCCGAGGCGACTCGGCTGGGTCTCGACAACGTGTTGGTCCTCCGCGCGCGTGCTGAAGACGTGTCCGATGACCTCGTCCTCGACCAGGTGACGGCTCGCGCCGTGAGCGCACTCTCGAAGCTGATCCCGATCACGGTGCCGCTCGTGCGGTCCGGTGGGCAACTCATCCTGATGAAGGGTGCCCGGGTCGATGCGGAGGTCGCAGCGGCCCGCAAGGTGATCCTGCGCAAGCGCCTGTCCGACGTCGAGGTGCTCGAGCTCGGAGCCGGTGTGGTCGAGGAGACCACCCGGGTGTTCCGGGCTACAGTTGACTGACGCCGCGCGGCGCTGAGATCGGTCGTTCGATCGGGCGGAGCGCCCCGCGTTCCACGTGAAACATCGAACCGGGGAAGAGGCACTCGTTGAGTTCATCGACCGACTACGACGCGTCGACACCGCTCGCTCGCGAGATCGCTGACCTCACTCGGCGACGGCGGGCGATCGCCACGCAGCAGTTCCCGTTGCCGGATGCGACCCGTGTCATCACGGTGTCGAACCAGAAGGGCGGCGTGGGCAAGACCACCACGACGGTCAACCTCGCCGCGGCTCTCGCCCACGGTGGCGCTCGAGTGCTGGTGATCGACCTCGATCCCCAGGGCAACGCCTCGACCGCGCTCGGGGTCAATCACCAGGCGGACGTCGCGAGCATCTACGACGTGATCGTCGACGAGGCGCCGATCGCGGACACGGTGCAGCGCTCCCCCGAGTCGGACACGCTCTGGTGCGTACCGGCGACGATCCACCTCGCCGGTGCTGAGATCGAGCTCGTCTCGCTCGTTGCCCGCGAACAGCGGCTCCGTACAGCGCTGGACCAGTACCTGTCGTCGTTGGACGAGCCGTACCACTACGTGTTCATCGACTGCCCGCCGTCGCTCGGCCTGCTGACGATCAACGCCTTCGTCGCGGCACAGGAAGTCCTGATCCCGATCCAGTGCGAGTACTACGCGCTTGAGGGGCTCAGCCAACTGCTGCGCAACATCGAACTCATCGAGCGCCACCTGAACCCGCACTTGCGGGTGTCGACGATCCTGCTGACGATGTACGACGGTCGGACCAACCTGGCCAACCAGGTGGCGAACGACGTCCGCGAACACTTCGGTGACCAGGTCCTCAAGGCCATGATCCCGCGATCAGTGCGTGTCAGCGAAGCACCGAGCTACGGCCAGAGTGTCGTGGCGTACGACGTCAATTCCAGTGGTTCGCTCTCCTACCTGGAGGCGGCCGCCGAGATCGCAGCACGAGGAGCGAAGCACTGATGGCACCCAAGCGGACTGGACTCGGCCGAGGGATCGGTGCCCTGATCCCGACGACGCCGGCACAGCAGGATCGTCCCGTCGACGTGTTCTTCCCCACCGGTGGATCGCCCGCGTCGGCGCCGGCGACCGAGCGGAACACCGCCGAGGACCTGTTGGCCGTCCCCGGTGCGCGCCTGGCGAACCTCAACCCGCTCGACATCGTTCCGAACGCACAGCAGCCGCGCAAGGAGTTCCGCGAAGAGGAACTGCAGGAACTCGTGCACTCGATCCGTGAGATCGGTCTGCTGCAGCCGATCGTGGTCCGGCCGATCGAGGGCGCCACAGGGACGCAGCCGCAGTACGAGCTCATCATGGGAGAACGTCGCTTGCGTGCGACGAAGGAGCTCGGACTCGCGACGATCCCCGCCATCGTCAAGGAAACCCCTGATGATGCCATGCTCCGGGATGCGCTGCTCGAGAACCTGCATCGCGCTCAGCTCAACCCGTTGGAAGAAGCGTCTGCCTACCAGCAGCTGCTCGCGGACTTCGGGATCACGCAGGAGCAGCTCGGGCAGCGGCTGGGCCGTTCCCGCCCGCAAATCACAAATACGATCCGCCTGCTGCGGTTGCCCTCCCCCGTGCAGCGTCGCGTTGCAGCTGGCGTGCTGTCGGCTGGCCATGCACGTGCGATCCTCGCGGCACCGGACGCACAGGCGATGGAGTACCTCGCCGAGAAGATCGTGAACGAGGACCTGTCCGTGCGCCAAGCCGAGGCTGCTGCGCAGCAGATGACGCAGGGCTCGCCGAAGAAGGCCGCCCAGCAGCCGACGAAGCGGGACGCACATTTCGTCGACGTCGCTGAACGGCTCGGTGACCGACTGAACACCCGCGTGCAGATCGCGATGGGCGCGCGCAAGGGCCGCGTGACGATCGACTTCGCGAACGCTGCTGATCTCAACCGGATCCTCACCGAGCTCGGCGCCGAGGACTTCGCGGGCTGAGCGACGAGGAGCGTTGTTCCACGTGGAACATCAGGGAGAGCCAGTTCGCAGGGGTCTGATCGTCCTCGCCGCCCGGGTGATTGCTGCCTTGGCGATGCTCGGGTCTGTCGTGGCGCTGGTGGTGTGCTTCGTGGTGGTCATCACAGCACCCGAAGGCGGCGGCGTCGACTTCAGGTTGCTCTACTTCGTCATAGCCATCGCTGTGTTGCTCCCGCTCGGCGTTTTCGCACTGCAGGCATCGTGCCGCCAGGGTCGCTGAGAAGATGCGGTGGGCATGGTCGTGTCAGCACCTATGGCGTTCGGCAACGCTTGGCATGTTCCACGTGGAACCAGAAGGACGGCGCGCTTCATCCTTGGAGACCGCACGGAAGCACCGCGGGGGATGTTCCACGTGGAACCTACGCGTTGTGGTCCCGAATGGCCTGTTCCGCGAGCTCGGCGTACGTCCACCCGAGGTCGAACCCGGATGCTGAGAGCGCCTGCGGCACCAGGGAGGTCTCGGTCAGACCCGGCAGGACGTTGGCCTCGAGGAACCACGGTGTACCGGCTCCGTCGATGATGAGGTCGACGCGCGAGATGTGGCGCAGTCCGAGTGCCCTGTGCGCATCGATGGCAGCGGCAGCTGTGGCGGCCGTGTGCTCTTCGGGGAGACGCGCCGGCGTGTAGAACGTGGTCTCCCCCGCGTTGTAGCGGGCCTCGAACCCGTAGAAGCCGTTCCGCGGGACGATCTCGACCGGGGCGAGCGCAACCGGCCCGTCCCCCGTGTCGATGATCCCGACGGCGACCTCGGTTCCACGGATGAGCTGCTCGACGACGACGTCATCGCAGTACGTGTACGCGGTCACCATGGCTCGTGGGAGATCGTTCGTGTCCTCGACCAGGGTCACGCCCTGTGCGCTGCCGCCGCGCGCGGGCTTCACCGCGAGCGGGACGGGGTGGTCAGCGGCGATCGCCTCGAGGACACCGACGGCCCCGAGTTCTCGGAACACGTCGTGCGAGAGCGTCACGGAGCGCGGTGTCCGCACGCCGGCCCTGGCGACCAGTGCGGACGCCGTGGGCTTGTCCCATGCCAGCCGGGCCGAGGTGGACCGTGAGCCGACGAACGGGATGTCCACGGCCTCCAGGATGCCGCGCAGCGCGCCGTCCTCTCCGGAAGCGCCGTGCAGGGCGGGCCAGACCACGTCGGGACGGGACTCGCGCAGCGCGGGCAGGAGCGACGCGTCCGCGTCACGGAGGTCGACCTGCCAGCCGTAGCCGGTCAGGGAGTCGGCGACTCGTCGTCCGGACCGGAGTGAGACGTCGCGCTCGTGGGAGATACCTCCCGCGACGACGACGACATGACGACGGGTGAGCTCGGCCATGCGAGAGACCTCCGGTACTGCGCGGAACGGCGGAAAGTGCTGGTCAGGAGATGTTCGGCGGCGGCGCGCTGACCGATGAGGTCTGCTGGACCACGGCGTTCGGCCGGGTTGCCGAGCCGAACGTCTCGATCAGCTCGAGTTCGTCGTTGACGACGTTCGCGAGCCGCTTGACCCCGACGCGGATCTGCTCGGCGGTCGGGTAGCAGAACGACAGACGGATGTGCTGCGCGCCTCGGCCGTCGGCGTAGAACGCGGTACCCGGTGTGTACGCCACGAGTTCCTTGACCGCGCGGGGGAGCATGCCCTTCGAGTCGAGCGACTCCGGCAGGGTCAGCCAGACGAAGAACCCACCGTTCGGTCGGGTCCAGGTCAGGTCCGGCAGGAACTCCCCCAGTGCCTGGAACATGGCGTCGCGGCGCTCGGCGTAGATGCCGCGGAAGGTGTCGATCTGGCCCTTCCAGTCGGCGGCGTCGAGGTAGGCGTTGACGACGTACTGCCCGAAGGAGTTGGGGGCGAGGACGGCGGACTCGTTCGCCAGGACGAGTTTCTCGCGGATGGCATGCGGAGCGAGGGCCCAGCCGACGCGGAACCCCGGCGCGAGGGTCTTCGAGAAGGAGCCGAGGTAGACCACGCCCTCGTCGTCGATCGAGCGGATCGCCTGCGGTGCGGGCTCGTCGAACCACAGGAGACCGTACGGGTTGTCCTCGAGCACCAGGATGTTGTTCGACCGGCAGATGTCGAGGACCTCGATGCGGCGCTCGCGGCTCATCGTGACGCCGGCCGGGTTGTGGAAGTTCGGGATCGTGTACAGGAACTTCATGCGCTTGCCAGCGGCCCGCAGACGGCCGATCGTCTCGCGTAGGGCCTCGGGGACCAGACCGTGCTCATCGGTCGCCACGTGGACGGTCTCGGCCTGGTAGGACCGGAACACGCCGATGGCACCGACGTACGACGGCGACTCGGCCAGCACGACGTCACCCGGGTCGATGAACAGCCGCGTCACGAGATCGAGCGCGTGCTGCGACCCCGTGGTGACGACGACATCCTCGGCGCTGGCACGGATGCCCTCGAGCGACATCACGTCGACGATGTGCTCACGGAGCTGCCGGAGGCCCTGGCCTCCGCCGTACTGCAGCGCCATCGCCGCGTCTTCGGTCATCACGCGGTCGATCGACCCCGTCACGAGTTCACGGGGCAGCGCGGAGACGAACGGCATGCCGCCGGCGAGTGAGACGACCTCGGGGCGGGAAGCGACGGCGAACAGGGCTCGGACCTCGGAGGCGCTCAACCCGGCGGTGCGCTGGGCGTAGGAGTCGTACCAGGGGTCGAGGCTGTTGCCGTTCGTCATCGAGTTCTCCGTTCAGAGGCGTCCCGCCACAGTACGACATGGAGTCCGCGAACCCGGGGTGTGTGTCGCGGGCCGATCCTGAACGAGTGGACCTGTCGGACACAGGCGAACGCCCCGCCCTCCGGTGCGTGGAGGACAGGGCGTCCGGGACGTGCTGGGGGTTCCTACGCCAGGAACTCGGCGAGGTCTGCTTCGAGCGCGGGCTTCGGCTTGGCGCCGATGACGGTCTTGACGACCTCGCCGCCCTTGAAGACCTTCATCGCCGGGATCGACGTGATCTGGTAGTTCATCGCCGACTGCGGGTTGTCGTCGACGTTGAGCTTGACGATCTCGATCTTGCCGGCGTGCTCTTCGGCGATCTGGTCGAGGATCGGCGAGACGGCGCGGCACGGGCCACACCACTCTGCCCAGAAGTCGACGAGGATCGTCTTGTCGGACTTCAGGACCTCGTCCGAGAAGGTGGCGTCGGTGACTGCCTTGGCGTTGGACATGTGTGCTCCTTCGAGAAGTCGTGCGATGGGTGGAACGGCGCTGGGCGCCGGACCATTCCCTAGGCCGAGATGGTGACGGGCTCGACCGGGGCGTCGCCCTCGGCCTTGCTGGTCAGGTGGTCGTCGAGGTCCGCGAGGTACTTCTCGGCGTCGAGCGCCGCGACGGCACCGGAACCCGCGGCCGTGATGGCCTGACGGTAGGTGTGGTCGAGTACGTCGCCCGCCACGAAGACCCCGGCGACGCCGACGGCGCGGGAGGTGCGGCCCTCGACGGCAATGGTGCCCTCGGGCGCGAGCTGCAGCTGCTGGTGAACGAGGTGCACACGCGGGTCGTTGCCGATCGCGATGAACAGGCCGTCGAGTGCGAGCTCCGAGGTCTCACCGGTGACGGTGTCCTTGAGCGTGACGCCCTCGACCGAGGACTCGCCGGAGATGCCGACGACTTCCTTGTTCCAGGCGAACTCGATCTTCGGGTCGTTCGCCGCGCGGTCCTGCATGATCTTCGACGCGCGCAGCGTGTCCTTGCGGTGGATGACCGTGACCTTGTCGGCGAACCGCGTGAGGAACGTGGCTTCTTCCATCGCGGAGTCGCCACCGCCGACGACCGCGATGTTCTTCTGGCGGAAGAAGAAGCCGTCGCAGGTCGCGCACCACGAGACGCCGTGGCCGGACAGGCGTTCCTCGTCGGGGAGGCCGAGCTGGCGGTAGGCCGAGCCGGTGGCGTAGATGACCGCGAGGGCCTCGTACGTCTCGCCGGAGCCGACCGTGACCTTCTTGACGTCGCCGGTGAGCTCGACCGACACGGCGTCGTCGTACAGGACCTCGGCGCCGAAGCGCTCGGCCTGTTCCTGCATCTTGATCATGAGGTCCGGGCCCTGGATCCCCTCGGGGAAACCCGGGAAGTTCTCGACCTCGGTGGTCTTGGTGAGCTCGCCGCCCGTCTCGACGCTCGACGCGACGATGAGTGGCTTGAGCTGGGCCCGCGCGGCGTAGATGCCGGCGGTGAACCCGGCCGGGCCGGAACCGATGATGATGAGCTGGCGCATGCCTTCAGTGCCCTTCCGTTGCTTCTGACCGGGTCAACGCATCCTACCGGCGACGCATTCCGACGCACCCGGGAGCGCGCACCCCGGGTGTCTGGCGCCGGGGTCAGCGCCCGAGTCGGGACCGCACCAGCGTCACGGCGTTCGCGATCTCGCCGTTCTTGGCGACGACCAACGCCCCGAAGTACACGACGACCATGACGGCGCCGGTCAGGACGAGCGTGATGAGTGCACTGGTCACGTCGGACATCGCGAAGCCGTCAGCCGAGAAGGCACCGAAGAAGTTGGCGACGAGGACCCCGACCACGCCGGCGATGAGCGCGGCGATGACGAACTGCACGTGCGATCGGGTGACGTTCGGGCCGTCGATGCCCGCCAGGCGCTTCCGCACGACGACGAGCGCGACGATGGTCTGGGCCGTGCCCGCCAGGGTGGTGCACACCGCGATGCCGACACCGATGTGCTGTGCCGGGAACGCCGCGACCGCGAGGGCACCGATGACGAACAGCCCGGACTGCACGATCTGCATGAGGAACGGCGTGCGGTGGTCGTGCAGCGCCCAGAACACGCGCTGGATGATGAAGAGCATGCTGAACAGCACCAGACCGGGCATGTAGGCGACGAGCACCCAGGCCATCGACTGGGTCAGCCAGAACGTGTTCTCCCAGACGCGGGCGAACGACGTCGACATCACGACCAGGGCCACGGACGCGAAGACCGTGAACAGCCCGACGATCCGCAACGACAGCGACAGGTTGCGCCGGACCGCCGCCAGGTCGCCCCGCTCGGCGTCGTGGCTCATCCGCGTGAAGTACGCGGTGGCGATCGACACGGTGATGATCGAGTGCGGGAGCATGAAGAGCAGCCAGCTGGTCGCGAGGGTCGCGTTGCCGGCGCCCTGGGCGAGGGACGCGACGCGGGCCTGCACCACCCCGGCGAGCTGCGTCACGAGGATCATGCCGAACAGCCACCCGGCTGCGGTGCCGGTCGCCTTGAGGCCGACACCCCGCCAGCGGAAGTCCGGCGTGAACGACAGACCCGCTCGACGCCAGAACAGCGGCAGGAACGCCGCCTGTGCCAGGACGCCGAACGACGCACTGCCGGCGAGCACGGCGATCTTCAGCGGCGTCCACGCTGCGGCTGCGGAGTTGACGTCGCGACCGCCGAACATGGCGATGAAGACGATGAGCCCGGCGATCGCGATCACGTTGTTGATCAGGGGCGCCCAGGTGAACGGCCCGAACACCTGCTTGGCGTTGAGCACCTCTCCCAGCAGCGAGTACATCGCGTAGAACAGGATCTGGGGCAGGCACCAGAAGGCGAACGCGATCGCCAGGTCGGTCTGCGCGGGCGTGAAGCCCTTGCCGCCGTCGCCGGCGCTCTGGCTGTAGATGCGCACGAGGACCGGCGCGAGCACCGTCGCGACGATGGCGATGAGCACGAAGACCGATCCGGCCAGCGTCACGATCTTGTTGACGTAAGCGGTCCCGCCGTCGCTGTTCTGCTTCATGGAGCGGACGATCTGCGGGATGAGCACCGCGGACAGCAGGCCGCCCGCGATGAGCGCGTAGATGTTGTTCGGCAGCTGGTTCGAGATCGCGAACGCGTCGGCGGCCCGGGACCCCGAGTTGCCGATCGCGTAGGCCAGCACGAAGGTCTTGGCGAACCCGAGCACGCGGGAGATCATCGTGCCCGCGGCGAGCATGGCACTGGCCCGCCCGAGGCTGCGCTGCGCGGGCTCCGCGGGGACGGTCGGGTCGGGCTGGGTGGTGCTGATGGTGGGCTCCTGGGGGGCGCTCACGTCGTGCGCGCGGTCGGACGGGAGGACCGGCCCGGCTTCGGCACGGGCGATCGCGTCGTCGAGACGGTCGGCCCCCTCGGCGGCGGCGAGCGGGGTGCTGGAACCGGCGGTCGCCATCGCGGTGGCCGACCCGGCAGGGTGGTCCTCTCCCTCGGCGCGGTCGTCGTCCGACGGCTCCTGGTACAGGCGGTTGGGGTCCTCGTCGACCTCGGCCGGCTCGCCGTTCCGGCGACGACGCAGGCGCCGACGGACGTTGCGGTAGATCCCGAGCCCGAAGATCAACACCACGGCGATCGCCGCCGCCGCCGTGATGAACGTCTCCCACTGCGCCTGCACGTTGATCTCGACCGTGGCCGGGTCGGCGATGCGGACGCCCGTCGCGCTGGTGAGCGACATCGTGAGCTCGACCTTGCCGTTCGCGACGGACTGCACCGGGAAGGTGACCCGGCTGGACGAGTCGGGCTGGACCGTCACCTCGACCGCGTTCTTCTCGATGCGCAGGAACGAGTTCGACGGCTGGACCGTCAGGAAGACCGTGACCGGGTACGCCGAGCGGTTGCGCACCGAGATCGGCAGCGAGGACCGGTCACCGAGCAGGGTGATGCTGCTGCCGTCGAGGATCCCCACGCTCGAGACGTCCTTCGCGACCCTCGTCACCCGGGTGTCGACGGCCTGCACGAACCCGTCGTCGTCGCTGCGCCAGGAGTTCGAGGCCGCGGCCAGGTCGGCGACACGTGCCGGGGCGGTGAGGTCGGTCGGGGTCGTGATGGCCGAGGCGAAGTCGGTGAGGTCCTTCGAGGCCTCGACCAGACGACGCAGCTGGTCGAGCCGGCTGTCGCTGTCCGACGAGCTGCTGAGCGAGACGGACCCTGGCGTCACGGCGGCCGTCGTGGAGAGGTCGGCCGGGGACACCCACGGGGTGTTCTCGAGTGCGTCGAGGGCTTGCTGCAGGCGGGTCGAGTCGGTCGGCCAGGCGCGGCCGAGAGTGAGCAGCACCGGACCGGTGGTGCCGCCCTGGCGTGACGCGGTGGCGAGCGTCGCGGTCAGTTCGCTCATCGCGCTCGACCAGGCACGCTGGGTCGTCGCGGTCGCGGCGTCGTGGAGCAGGTCGGACATGCCCTGGTCCGACACGAGCACCCGGTGGTCGTCGATCTTCTCCGAGGCGGTGATCGTCGTGTCCGCACCGGCGGAGGTGTTCCCGCTGGCGACGATCGTCGCCGTGGTGCCGGTATCGGTCAGCGCACTGAGGTCGTCCGTCGCCACGGTGCCCTCGGCGGGCCACGCGATCGACGACATCGTGTACGGGAAGTCGAGGAGCTGTGCCGTCGTGGGGATGGTGGTCGGCTGGTCGTCCGGCGCGGTGCCGGTCGTGCCGTTCGGGTCGGCGGTCGCGGTGGCGCTGGCACTCGCGGACGGGTCCGCGGTCGCGGTCGCACTGCCGGTCGGGGTGGGGGCCGGGGTGGACGCACCGGGGAAGTCGTCGGGCTTCACGAGCTGGTCGAGGGAGATCGGACCGAGGATGCCCGACGCCCCCGCCTGGCGCAGCCCCGTGACGTCGGCGTCGGCGTACGGCAGCGCGAAGGTCTCGTTACGCATGCCCTCGAGCCGCTGCAGCCAGGCCGTCGCGGACGAGGGGGCGTTCTCGCCGAGGATGCGGATCGACGCGATGATCCGGGGGTCGATGCCGAGCGCGACGTTGTGGTCCTGGGCGGCGTCGAGCTGCGCCGTCAGGGTGCCGTCGAGCGCCGTCGCCGCGGCCAGGTCCTTCGCGCTGACGAGCCCGCCGGAACCGGCCGGCATCGTGATCGGCATCGCCACCGAGACCCCGACTGGCGTCTGCTCGTAGTTCGGGTACCAGGTGACCGCCGAGCGTGCCACGGCCGTCGTCGACCCGGCGCGGTAGTCGGCCGCGATGCGCCGCGCACCGAACGAGGAGTACCCGGACAGCCCGAGGTTGCCGGGGACGACCCGGACGTCGTCGAGGGTGACCGATCGATGCGCCGGCACGGCCGGGACGTCCACCGAGCCCATCGGCGCGCCGAAGTAACCCGTTGTGCTGGTGTCGGCGAGCCAGTCGCTGATGACGTCCCGCGTCCCCGCGTACTGCCGGAAGATGTCGAGCTCGGCGGTGCCCGCCGGCAGCTCGGTGTCGGTGTCGTTCGTGACCGTCACCGAGAGCGTGAGGTCCTGGTCCGGCTGCAGCACACCTCGGTCTGCCGGCACGATCTCGATGGAGGCCTTGCCCGCCTGCGCCGCGACCGGTCGTGCGACGTGCGTGGACGTCGTCGGGGCGGTCGTCGCCTGCGCTGCCGTGACCGACGCGGGCGTGACGACGAGGCCGAGGGCGACCAGGGCGGACGCGGCGGCGGCGAGCGTGGATCGGAGGATGCGCATACGAGGGCGGCCCGGGATCGGTTCGGACCTCGGACGAGTGTATGAGGCCGGACCATGAGAGCCCGGCGTGCACGCGGAGGTGGTGGACAACCGGCGGCGTCGATCTGGGATGATCGACGACGTCATGCAGTCCGTTGCCCAGGCCGTCGAACGACTCGACGCACTCGCCGCCACCGCGCCCGTCGCGGCGCTCGCCCGCGCGTTCGCCGAGGCCGGGCACGAGCTCGCGCTCGTCGGGGGTCCCGTGCGCGACGCGTTCCTCGGACGCCCGGTGACCGACCTCGACTTCACGACGGACGCCCGTCCCGACGCCGTCCTGGCGATCGTCGAGCCGATCGCGAGCGCCACCTGGGACGTCGGTCGGCAGTTCGGCACCATCGCCGCCCGGGTGCAGGGCGAACAGGTGGAGATCACGACGTACCGCAGCGACGTCTACGACGGTGCGACCCGCAAGCCCGAGGTGGCGTTCGGCGACACCATCGAGGACGACCTGCTGCGTCGCGACTTCACCGTCAACGCGATGGCCCTCCGGCTGCCCGACCGCGAGCTCGTGGACGTGCACGGTGGCGTCGAGGACCTGCTCGCGGGTCGACTCCGCACGCCGCAGACCGCGACCGTGTCCTTCCGCGACGACCCGCTGCGGATGATGCGTGCGGCGCGCTTCACAGCCCAGCTCGGGTTCACCGTGTCCGACGAGGTGCGCCTCGCGATGCAGGAGCTCGTCGACTCGATCGACATCGTCTCCGCCGAACGCGTGCGCGACGAGCTCGTCAAGCTGCTCAACACGGACGATCCCGTCCCCGGACTCCGGCTGCTCGTCGACACCGGCCTGGCCGAGCGGTTCCTGCCGGAGCTTCCCGCGATGTGCCTGGAGATCGACGAGCACCACCACCACAAGGACGTGTACGAGCACTCGCTCACCGTCCTGACCCAGGCGATCGGGTACGAGCACGAACGGCACGCCGGCGACGCCCCCGACACCGTGCTGCGGCTCGCTGCGCTCCTGCACGACATCGGCAAGCCGGCGACCCGCAAGCTCGAGCCCGGTGGCGCCGTGAGCTTCCACCACCACGACCTGGTCGGGTCGAAGCTCGCGAAGAAGCGGCTGCGGGCCCTGCGCTTCGACAACGACACGATCGCGGCCGTCGCCCGGCTGATCGAGCTGCACCTGCGCTTCTTCGGGTACACCGACGGCGCCTGGACCGACTCCGCCGTGCGCCGGTACGTCCGCGACGCCGGACCCCAACTCGAGCGGCTGCACGAACTGACCCGGTCGGACGTGACGACGCGCAACCGGCGCAAGGCCGACCGGCTGGCGTTCGCCTACGACGACCTCGAGGAACGCATCCGCGTGCTGGCGGACCAGGAGGAACTCGACTCCCTGCGCCCCGACCTGACCGGCGACGACATCATGCGGGTCCTCGACATCCCGCCGGGGCGTGCCGTGGGCGAGGCCTACCGGTTCCTGCTCGAGGCGCGGATGGACGAGGGCCCCCTCGGGCCCGACCGGGCAGAGCAGCGCCTGCGCGAGTGGTGGGCCGCGCGCGACGAGAGCGCCTGACCGCAGGGCCGACCGCCTGACCGCCGCACACCGATCTGCCGGACCGGTAGCGGCCCTCCAGGCTGTCCGCTAGGCTTGCGGGGTTGTGCCGACCGCACCTGCGTGTCGGCGCACATGCATCAACCCTCCTGTTCCGGGAACCGCCCGGAGCCGCCAAGACCAAAGGAGGTGGGTTCCGCATGCACAAGTACGAACTGATGGCGATCCTCGACCCCGAGCTCGACGAGCGCACCGTCGCTCCCAGCCTGGACAAGTTCCTCGCCGTGATCCGCAACGACGGTGGCACCGTCGACAACGTGGACGTCTGGGGCCGTCGTCGTCTCGCTTACGAGATCGCCAAGAAGAACGAAGGCCTCTACGCCGTCGTGAACTTCACGTCCTCCGCCGACGCCGCCAAGGAGCTCGACCGTCAGCTCGGTCTCTCCGAGGCCGTGCTCCGCACGAAGGTCCTGCGCGCTGAAGAGGGCATGGCGCAGGTCGCCGCCCAGAAGCAGCGCGACGAGGCCCGTGCCGCTCGCAAGGCAGCCAACGCTGCCGCTGCCCCGGCCGCCGCGACCGCGAGCGCCGAGTAACCGATGGCCGGCGAAACCGTCATCACGGTGGTGGGCAACCTCACTGCTGACCCCGAGCTGCGCTACACGCAGAACGGGCTCGCTGTGGCGAACTTCACCATCGCGTCCACCCCTCGCACGTTCGACCGTCAGGCGAACGAGTGGAAGGACGGCGACGCGCTGTTCCTCCGTGCGAGCGTGTGGCGCGAGTTCGCCGAGCACGTCGCGGGGTCGCTGACGAAGGGCTCGCGCGTCATCGCGCAGGGCCGTCTGCGTCAGCGCTCGTACCAGGACCGTGAGGGCCAGCAGCGTACGAGCATCGAACTCGAGGTCGACGAGATCGGCCCGTCGCTCCGGTACGCGACCGCCCAGATCACCCGTGCAGCGGGTGGCAGTGGCGGCGGTCGTGGCCAGGTCGGCGGCGGTTCGGGCGGCGGCAACTTCGGTGGCAACGGCGGTGGCGGCAACGCTTCCGGCGGCGGCCGCTCGGACGAGCCGTGGTCCCCGCAGGGTGGCCAGCAGCAGGGTGGTGGAGCACAGTCGAACGACGTGTGGTCGACCCCCGGTGGCACCTACGACGACGAGACCCCGTTCTGATCCGTCCGCGGACACAACACTTCTTCTTCTCCTAAGGAAAAATCATGGCTGGAAAGAGCACCGGCGACCGCCGGAAGCCTCGCGGCAAGGGCGGCAAGAACGCCGCTCCCGCGAAGGCGATCAAGGTCGGCGTCATCGACTACAAGGACGTCGCGACCCTTCGCAAGTTCATCTCGGAGCGTGGAAAGATCCGCGCCCGTCGCATCACCGGCGTCTCCGTCCAGGAGCAGCGCCTCATCGCCCGTGCCGTGAAGAACGCCCGTGAGATGGCGCTCCTCCCCTACGCCGGCTCCGGCCGCTGATCAGGAGGATCACCATGTCCAAGCTCATCCTCACCCACGAGGTCTCCGGCCTCGGCTCCGCCGGTGACGTCGTCGACGTCAAGAACGGCTACGCCCGCAACTACCTCGTCCCCCAGGGCTTCGCTGTCGCGTGGTCCAAGGGCGGCGAGAAGCAGGTCGAGTCGATCCGCGCCGGCCGTGCCGCGCGCGAGCTCGCCACCATCGAAGAGGCACAGGACCTCAAGATGAAGCTCGAGAACGCCACCATCCAGCTGACCGTCAAGGCCGGCAAGGACGGTCGCCTGTTCGGCTCCGTCCGTCCCGCCGACGTCGCAGACGCCGTGCAGGCTCAGGGTGTCGGCTCGCTCGACAAGCGCAAGGTCGAGGTCCCCGCGACCATCAAGACCGTCGGTGACCACGAGGCCACCGTCCGTCTGCGCGAGGACATCACTGCCGTGATCTCGCTCAAGGTCGTCGCCGCCAAGTAAGGCTGCTTCGGTCCGACAGCGTCGGTTCCGTCGGAAGGCGGGTCTCCACACAGGAGGCCCACCTTCCGTCGTTCCCGCCGGGGTGCGGGTGCTGTGCCCGATTCGGGAGGCCCGCCTTCCGTCGTTCCCGCTGGTCGCGGATCCGTCTCGGCCCGTTTCGAGCCGCGCGGCCGGCCTCGCTGGTTACCGTCCGGACCGCTCCGCGGTTGGCTGTGAACCAGCCGGGAGACTTCGAACCCCGAGGTCGTTTGTCAAGTCGTTTCACACAGTGGCAACGTCAAATCGGGAACCTTCAAGCGCACATTGAAGCCCGGTTGTCCACACACAGTGTGGAAATGAAAAGCCCAGGTCAGCCGGTCGAAAGTATGTTCTCAGGCCCCTGTTTCCACAGGCCTGTCCACAGCTGTCCACACACGTTCCCGGCGTGTTCCGCAGTCTCTCCACAGAGTTGTCCACAGGGCCGTTTGCTGGGGATAACTTCGTACCCGTAGCTTGGCCCAGCGACTCGGGGATGTCGGTCGCACGGGGTAGAACTGCCTGGTCCGGTGTCGTCCGGACGGGTCGCTGAACTGAAGGAGCTCGCGTGTCGATCGCACACCTGGACACGGCGCCGCAGGACTACGCGGAGCGTGGCGGGAGCTACGGCGATCGCGGTGGGATGGAGCGCACTCCCCCGCACGACCTGCTGGCCGAGCAGTCGACCATCGGCGGCATGCTGCTGTCGAAGGACGCCGTCGCCGACGTGATCGAGACCGCTCGCGGGGTGGACTTCTACATCCCCAAGCACGAGGTGATCTTCGACGCCATCCTGTCGCTGTACTCCCACGGTGAGCCCACGGACGTCATCGCCGTCACGGACGAGCTGACGAAGACCGGTCTGCTGTCCCGAGCCGGCGGCGCCGAGTACCTGCACAGCGTCACGAGCATGGTGCCGACCGCGGCGAACGCCGGGTACTACGCCGCGATCGTCGCCGAGAAGGCGGTGCTGCGGCGTCTCGTCGACGCCGGCACCCGCATCGTGCAGATGGGCTACGCGTCCGAGGGTGAAGTCACCGACCTGGTCAACAGCGCCCAGGCCGAGGTCTACAACGTCGCCGGCGGGGTGCAGACCGAGGACTACGTCCCGCTGACCGAGGCGATCTCGGCGGCCATCGACGAGATCGAAGCCGCCAAGGGCCGCGACGGGCAGATGACCGGCGTGCCGACCGGGTTCGCGCAGCTCGACGGCCTGACCAACGGCTTCCACCCCGGGCAGCTCATCATCATCGCCGCGCGACCCGCACTCGGCAAGTCAACGCTCGCGCTCGACCTGTGCCGCGCCGCCGCCGTCAAGCACGACCAGACCGCCGCGTTCTTCTCGCTCGAGATGGGCCGTGCCGAGATCGCGATGCGTCTGCTGTCCGCCGAGACCAGCGTGCCCCTGCAGAACATGCGCAAGGGCACCGTCGACTCCCGCGACTGGACCACAATCGCGCAGACCCGTGGGCGCATCAACGACGCCCCGTTCTTCATCGACGACTCCCCCAACATGACGCTGGTCGAGATCCGCGCCAAGTGCCGTCGACTCAAGCAGCAGCACAACCTCAAGCTCGTGGTCATCGACTACCTGCAGCTGATGACCTCGGGCAAGAAGGTCGAGAGTCGCCAGCAAGAGGTCTCAGAGTTCTCGCGTGCGCTGAAGCTCATGGCGAAGGAGCTGCAGGTCCCCGTCATCGCGCTGTCGCAGCTGAACCGTGGGCCCGAGCAGCGTGCCGACAAGAAGCCGATGATCTCCGACCTGCGAGAGTCGGGGTCCATCGAGCAGGACGCCGACATGGTGATCCTGCTGCACCGTGAGTCGGCGTACGAGAAGGACAATCCGCGCCAGGGTGAGGCGGACCTGATCGTCGCGAAGCACCGCAACGGGCCGACGGACACGATCACGGTGGCGTTCCACGGGATGTTCTCGCGGTTCGTGGACATGCCGCAGTAGAACGACAAGTTGTGAACGGACATGCAAAGTGTCGCCGGCTCACGAAACGTGTCGCCGGCAGCTCGGAGCGACAGATTGCCTGTCCATTGCGTCACGCCAGTCCACCTTCGTCGGATAGAAACGATCACTGTCGCATTCCGTGGGATGTTCTCGTGAGCCGTGATGTCGGTCGTCCACAGTTCTGTCTGTCATCCGCCAGCTGACTTGTCCGACTGCCACTCAACGTGTCTGAAATACAGAGACGGAAACGTTGTCTGGCAGCGCGAACGGGTTGAGCCGACCGCAGCGCGACTGAGTCTTCGTGGGTTCCGAGGCGTCCGTAAGGCGCGGGTGATTTGCGAAAGTTCGCGGACCCCCCATGTGAGACAGAGTTGGTCTCGACGCAGGGCGGTAGGAGTCGGCGTCGTCTGCGGGCACTCGTCAGCCGACTGGAGGACCGCTAACGGACGTCAATGCGAAGTGATTGAAGGCTCTTCGCAGCGACGATCGAACAACGACCAGCCTTGCCGTAGTAGCCCGTACGACGCTAGAAACGGCTCTGCCACCCGCTCTGGACTCCCTGGGGCTGATCCGAAGCACGTCTTCATCTCCTATGTCAATGAGGACACTCCTGCAGTGGAAGCGTTGTGTCGTGTGCTTGATCGAGCGGGAGTGCCCTACTGGCGGGACCGCCGGGCACTGGCTCCGGGGGATGCGTGGAAGGTGAAGATCCGGGATGCGATCCGTTCCGAGTCGTTGGTGTTCCTTGCCTGCTTCTCGACAACCTCTGTCGCGAAGCAGAAGTCGTACATGAACGAGGAGCTCAGCCGCCGAGTTCATCGGCGCAACTGGCGACATGAGCCGATTCGAGACCGCCGACAGATTGGCCGGAGTCGCGGGCGTCCCCCTTTCCCCCGCGACTCAGGGAAGATCAGCGGCAACCTTCACCGCCCGAAACGATACGACCGACGACTACTCCGCGCGTGCTTCATCTCAGCCCAGGTGGCCGCCCGTTGGAACCCAGAATCGCGCGCCTACTACCAGCGGAAACGAGCTGAGGGCAAGAACCACAAGCAAGCCGTGCTCTGCCTCGCTCGACGCCGGATCAACGTCATCTGGGCGCTCTTACGTGACGAGACTGAGTACCGACCTCGACAAGTGGCTGGCGGCACCCACGTCAGAACGGCGGCGGTGTGAGCCAAACGGCAGACACTCGATTCGTCGAGGAGATTTTGATTGCCTCCGTGACACCATCGATGCATGGATCTTGAACCTCTGAATCTGCCGGAGCTGATTGGCAACCGTGTTCACTTGCGTGGATGGCGGCCCGCGGACATAGCGACGGTCCAAGAAGCCTCCCAAGATTCCCTCATTCCCCTCATCACGACGGTCCCGGCAACTGCTGGCGAGGCTGAGGCCCGCGCTTTCATCGAACGCCAACACGGTCGGATGAAGACCCGCCTCGGCTACGCGTTCGCCATAGCGGACGGTGAAGATCGGGCGATCGGCCACATCAATATGTTCTTCTCGACGGGCTCAGGTGCGCGAGCCAGCCTTGGCTACTGGATTGCGCCATCCCAGAGGCGGAACGGCTACGCCGCGGACGCACTGAGCACTTTGACGTCGTGGGCCCGTCACCACGACGACCTTGATCGCTTGGAGTTATACGTCGAGCCCTGGAACGAAGGATCGTGGCGCGCGGCTGAGCAAGCCGGCTACGCGCGAGAAGGACTTCTACGAGCTTGGGAGCGCATCGATGGCAAGCCCCGCGACATGTTCATGTATGCCCAGCTGACAGCCAAGGCCTTGGCAGAGATGCGTCCAGAGAGACTAGGTGAGGCGTCCCATGAACCGCCTGACCAGTCTTGACAAACAGATTGAGATTCACGTTGATCCAGGCCCCAGTCGTGGTCGACCGGTGGGGCACAGCGAACACAGGACACCTCACCGGGGTCTTCGCCGCCCCGGTGACCATCGCGACCGCGATCGCACCAGCGGTCGGCGCCGCCCTCCTCCACGCAACGGGCGGCGCGACCACCGCGCTGCTCTGCGCAGCGGTGGCGGCGATCGGCGGCAGTGCGCTGCTCCTCGGGACAACCACCCACCGAGATCCGCGGGGCGCAACCCGACATCCAACGCACCAATAACGACGACACCGAACGAAGCTGCCCACAGTTCGGCGCTAGCTGAGTTCCGTCTTAACAGCCGATTGTCTACCGGACGGGCTGTCGGCTCCACCGTGACGATCTGGTCGAGATCACGGTAGGTCGCGAGGCCCCCTGAGCTGACCCCACCCGAATTCGCTCTCCGCAATGAAGTCTTGGAGATCGCTCTGCACATTGCGAACGAGGGCGTCAGGGCCGTCCTCGACCCATAAGCCGCCGGACCAACCGCGTTCGTGCAGGATGCGCCAGCGGACCACGGCACTGTTCTGCTCGACGAGATCGTCCCCGTCCAGCGCTGGGCCGGTGACATCGTCGATCGACACGATCTCCACCGTGAGCGTTGCGAGTTCGGGTGTCGTGAGCATGACGTGGAACATCGGCCGCAGCAGGGCGATGACTTCTGACACTTCCAA
Source organism: Curtobacterium sp. Leaf183 (assembly GCF_001424385.1). Classification (GTDB taxonomy): domain Bacteria; phylum Actinomycetota; class Actinomycetes; order Actinomycetales; family Microbacteriaceae; genus Curtobacterium. Next base: position 105,961 of record NZ_LMPO01000007.1, read on the forward strand.
GATCTCGTCCACCACTCGAAGCTAGCGCCCGAGATCATCGGGATGCTCGCCCGCACCGAGCGTCGCTCCTGTCCGTTGATCGATCGCCTATCGGACGTGATTGCTCCACGCCTGGAGGTGGATCATGCTCTCTCCGGGCGTCGTGCCGCCTGCACTCGGGCCAGGATGATGCGGCGGTGGCCGAGCGACGACACGAGGAGCAGCACGCCCAGGACGAGCTCGATGCAGCGATACGGGCATGGACCGCATCGACTGACCCGTCCCTCGCGGGGATCGCCGTCTCGGCCGTCCTGGCGGCGTGCTGCGTGCTCGGCGCCGGCTTCTGCGCGCTCGTCGCCTTCGCCGGGCCAGGAGCCGGCGTCGGAGATCCGGATGCCTACGACGGTTGGGCGTGGACGGCGCTCGCAGCCGGCCTGGTCGGCGCCGCCGGCCCGGTCGCGCTCGCGGTCGTGACGCTCAGGAGCCAGCCGGGCAGCGCCAGTGCGCTTGTGACGATCGTCGTCGCTGGGGTCCTCGTGGTGTTCGGCGTCCTGGCCGCCCTGGTGGGAGTCGGCGTCCTCGCCGGGTGATGTCAGGCGGTCACCGCTGCGACAGCCTCGTCGACCATCGGCTACCGGAGGTCCGCTGACCGACCGTCTTCCGGACACTCCGGATGCAGACGAGCGCCGCCAGTGCGGGGTTGCGCGGTACCGCCTCTGCTTTGATCAAACCGATTTGATGAGCCCACTGGGTCCTACGCTCGACGCGTGAGCGACCCGAGAGAACACCTCCTCCGCGAGGGACAAGCCAATGTGCAATGGGTCGCGGCCACGCAGCAAGCCAGGGTGCTTGTAGAACGAGGACCGATCATCGTCGGTGCGTCAGCGCAGGCCGCCTTGACCGGACTGACCCTCGTCTTCTTCGCACTCGGCACGACCCTGGCGGCGCTCGAGCCGTCGCCGTGGAAGGCAATCGTCAGCGGTGCTGGATTCACCGTCGCTCTGCTCGGGTGGCTGTGGGCACGTCGGCACGACGGCTTGGAGCCCTTCCTCGCTAGCGGCGAGCAAACCCCCGTCTCACTCCTCGATCGCGATCAACGGCGGGCCCTCCGTTCGCAGATGCGCGGGAAGATGCCGCCCACTCCCTACTCGAAGGAACTCGTCGACCTCCTCACACGTCGGCAGCAAGCATCGGCGAGGCACATCTGGCCGACGCTCATCGGGTTCGGAGTCGCCCTCGTCGGCGTGAACCTCAACTCGGGGAGGTTTCTGCTCGCCTTCCTGGCGGTCAGCGTCTTCATCGTGGTCGCTAGCTGGATCGAACGGCGTCGGTGGCGGCGAACGCGTGCATTCATCGCTGGCCATCAACGTCGGTAGTTGAGATCTTGACGTTCCTGGTCCTGCCGAGGATTGCGCGTACGCGCGAGACCTCGTGCCCGCACGGCAAGCGGCTTCGATCGACGCAACAGACTCCAACCCGACGACGTCCGGCAGACGATCGCTTACTGAGACGGGTCGTATCGGTGCCTTGCGAGCTAGTGATAGGGGAGCGGCTTGCCGGTGGTGCAGAGGCGCGTCGCGGCGTCAGCCCTGGACGGTCCAGGCAGCGGAGATGCTCCGGTCGACGACACGGCGCCACCCGTCCGGAGCGGCAGGGTCGTGGCTGGCCATCCCGGCCATCCACAGGACGGTCATCAGGTCATCGGGCGTGAAGTCCTCGGCGAGAACGCCGGCGGTGTGTGCGTTGGCGACGAGTTCCGCTCCGAGCGCCATGGATCGTTCGCATGCGTTGATGAGGAGGACGGCGTCGGGGTAGCGCCGGAGCATCGCGTCGTTCATCGCCGGGTCGCTTCGCTGCAGGTCGATCATCTCAGCGATGAAGGTCTCCAACTGCGCGCGCGGAGTGTCCTGGGACAGTGTCCGTTCCCGCAGGGTGCGGAGCTTCGCGCCCGCGATGTCGGGCACGACGGCGTCGATGAGGTCCTCGCGCGATCCGATGCGGTTGTAGAGCGTCCCGATGCTCACCCCGGCCTCGCGCGCGATGTCCTCCAGTGGCGCGGAGAGCCCTCGACGTGAGAACACCGCGATCGCGGCAGCGCGGAGCTTCTCGACGTTCGCCTGCGCGTCTCGACGCAGGCGGGGTGCGGTGCTCACAGCGACTCCGAAGGATCTTGAGGGAGGTCTCAACATAAGCTGCAGAGAATTGAGGACCGTCTCAACATACCGCACCAGCTCGCACGGCCTGGCGGTGGGCCCCGGAAGGACGCATCATGCCCCTCATCACCATCATCGGCGCAGGACCCGGTCTGGGTCTCGAGATCGCGCGAGCCTTCGGACAGAAGGGCTTCGACGTCGCGCTCGTGGCCCGCAGCCAGGCGAACGTGGACTCCCTGGCGGGTGAGCTCGTCGCGGAGGGCATCCAGGCTCGTGGTTTCACCGCCGACGTCAGCGAGCCCGACACGATCCGGAGTGCCCTCCGATCGATCCGGGAAGCGCTCGGGCCGATCGACGTCCTCGAGTTCTCCCCGGCTGACCGGACCCTGGAGTCGGTCGACGCGGTGGACGTGACGATGGAGAACCTGCAGCCACAGCTCGACTTCTACCTCGGCGGCGCCATCGCGGCCGTCGGAGAGGTCCTGCCGGGCATGATCGCGGCGGGCGCCGGCACGGTCCTCGTGACCACCGGTGGCGGTGCGCTCGCCCAGACACCCGTCCGCGGGAACGTCAACATCGCCGCGGCGGGGCTCCGGAACTGGACGCTCAACCTCAACGCCGCCCTCGCGGACAAGGGTGTCTACGTCGGGTTCGTCGCCATCACCGCGCTGATCGGCGGTGGGCGACCGGACGCTGAACCGGCGGTCATCGCGCAGTCCTACGTGAAGCTCCACGACGAGCGGCGGGATGCCGAGCTGCACTACGTCGCGTACGACGGCTGACGCGCCTCCCGCCCGGGCTGCTGGCCTGGGCGGGATCCGCCGGGCTGCCGGGACCCGGGTCCGCGCGGTTCAGCCGGCGCCAGCCGCTGCAGCCGCCGCGGCGAAGATCCGGAGTGTCGCCACCTGCTCGGCCGTGCTCGGGGGCGCGTCGGCCATCTGCCACGTCGACACGAGCGCGATCATGCCGCCGATCGTGAAGGTCCGGGCGTCCCCGGTCAGAGCGATCTCCGATCCGCGGTGATCGTGGTCCGACTCCGACAGCCAGGTCGTCATCGCGGCAGCGAGCACCTCGGCGACGCGCTCACCACGTGGAACGGCGCGGAGCTTGTCGAAGAAGCCGCGATCCGCACGTCCCGCGGCGAGCAGCGGTTCGATCCCGCGCTCCCGAACGGCGTCGGTGAGGGCCTGTGGGAGGTTCGCAGCGGCCTCGTCGAGGGGGAGCCAGTCCTCGAGGAGGCGGCTGATCCAGAGGTCCGTCGCGAGGTCGCCGACATTGCTGTAGTGGTTGTGGAGGGCCTGCCTGCTCAACCCGGCACGCTGTGCCACGGCGCTCATCGAGATCGTCTCGCCCTTCGGTGTCTCGGACACCAGGGCGGCCAACGCCCGGATCAGGGCAGCGCGGGTGCGGGTGACGCGCGGGTCCACCCGTTGGCTCGCGAGCGGCACCGTGCCTGTTCCGTCCGTCATGAGTCCATCTTGCCAGAGCGGGGACACTGATGTACGTTCGTCATCTACTGGACAACTGTAAAGGATATCATGACGCACGTAACCGAGCCTGCCACTGGCCGCGGAGACGGCCCGCAGCACCCCGAGTTCGAAGCGGCGGTCGCGGGCGGTGCGCTGGACTCCGAAGGGCCGGGATCAGCACATCGCTACCGGAACCTGGTCCTCGGTGCGATCGCGATCCTGCTCCTGGCGATGGCGATGTTGACGAGCTACTCGAGCGCGTTCGGCAACCCGACGCCGAACAACGTCCATCTCGCGGTCACCGGCGACGCTGGCGCGATCGTCGCGCTCGAGCAGCAGGGGTCGCTGGATCTCACCGTCGTGGCCTCTGAGCAGCAGGCACGATCCGCCGTGCTCGACCGCGACGTCGACGGCGCCGTCATCCTGCCGGCGCCGGGCAAGGGCGCCGGCGTCACCACCTACATCGCCAGCGGCGGTGGCCGCGGCCTGGGCCAGGCGGTCTCCGGCATCGGCGACTCGATCGCGGCGAAGCTGCAGACCACCAACACGGCCACCGACCTCGCACCCCTGCCGAAGCAGGACCCGGTCGGGTCGATCGAGTTCTACGCGATCCTCTTCGCGGGCCTGGGGGCTGCCCTCGGTGGAACGGTGTTCGGACGCATCCTCGGCACGGTCGACACGGCCGCGAAGTTCGTCGAGCGCAGCATCGTCCTCGTGCTCTACGCCGGTCTCCTCGCCGGACTGATCACCCTGTGGATCGACTCCGCACTCGGGGCGGTGACCGTCGGTCCCTGGGCCGTGTTCGGGATCCTCTGGCTGACCGGAGTCGCCATCGGGGGAGCGGTCACGGGCGTCGCCGCACTGGGCGGAACCATCGCGGCTCTGGTGATGACGCTCGCCCTGGTGATCCTCGGGAACACGTCATCTGGTGGCCCGCTCGGGATCCACGTCCTCGACGACTTCTTCCAGACGCTCTACTACGTCTTCCCGCAGGGCGACGCGCTCGACCTGCTGCGGTCCGTCCAGTACTTCGACGGCGCTGCGGTCGCCGCCCCGATCATCCGGCTGAGCATCTGGGCAGTGGCAGGGATCCTGCTCACCCTGACGGCGATGCTCATCCGGAACCGACGCGAAGCCGCTGCTCGACCGAAGGGCGGACTCCGTCACGAGCAAGGTCCCCGCTCGGCAGCCGGCCCATCGGGCTCCCACCTCGAGTCCGCCGCAGGCACGCCGAACGCGGCCCTGCTGCCGTTGACCCCGACGCCCTGAACACCACAGGCCTGCTCGACGCCCGCAAACGGTCGAACCACTCCCGGTTCGACCGGCGGGAACCATCACGACAACCACTTCTGCACACAACCAGCCCTCATTGCTGAGGACGATCGGAGGACCGCACCATGCAAGGCAAGATCGATGTCCACCAGCACCTGCTCCCGCCCCGCTACTTCGACGCACTGGCAGCGGCAGGATCGAAAGCGATGGGGGCCGGCGCCCCGGGGGATGCGGCGGCTGCGACCGGAGGGTCCGCGCAGTGGGACCCGTGGGGTGGGAACGGCGGGACAGCACCGCGACGAGGGCCCCGGGCCATCGGCGGCTGGTTGATGCCGGAGTGGAGCCCCGAAGCGGCGATCGCGATGATGGACGAAGTGGGGATCGAGACCGGGATGCTCTCGATCAGCGCACCGGGCGTGCACTTCGGTGACGACGCCGCGGCGCGCCAACTCGCCCGCGAACTGAACGACTACCAGGCCGAGCTGGTCCGGGAGCGGCCCGACCGGTTCGGGCACTTCGCGGTGCTGCCGCTGCCGGACTTCGACGGCGCGGTCGCCGAAGCCGTGCGAGCACTCGACGAGCTCCACGCCGACGGTGTGCTCCTGCTGTCGAACGCGCACGAACGGTACCTGGGCGACCCCGCGTACGAGCCGCTGTGGGCAGAACTCGCCGCCCGCTCAGCCGTGGTCTTCGTGCACCCCACCGCACCACCGATCACGCAGTTGCCGGGGATGCCCACCGCACTGCTGGACTTCCCGTTCGACACCACCCGCACCGCCGTGGACCTCGTCGCGCACGGCGTGTTCGACCGCTACCCGGAACTGCGCGTGATCCTGTCCCACGCCGGCGGGTTCGTGCCCTACGCCGCTAGCCGGTTCAGCGCTGCCGCGATGTTCAACCCGGGCACCACGCCGGAGCGCATCCAAGCGGGCCTGCGCAAGTTCTACTTCGACACCGCCCTGTCCGCATCTCCCACGTCGCTGCCGTCACTGCTGGCGTTCGCGGAGCCCGGCCACGTCCTCTACGGCAGCGACTTCCCCTACGCACACCCCGACTGGACCGCTCGCTTCGACCATGACCTCGACGCCTACGACGGCCCTGGCGCAGAACGACTGGGTGACGTGCACCGGACAGCCGCCGAACAGCTCTTCCCCCGCTTGGCGAGCGAGAGCGTTCCGAGGCGTCGATGACCGTGGGGGATTGTCGGGACGATGAGCGCGTCGTGGTCGGCCCGACAGGGCATTCGCACGCACCGCCCTGCGCAGGCTCTGTGACGAGATCACCCCTGGCTTTCTCGGGCCTTGTCCTCTGGGCTGGCGTCGTGCAGAACCTGCTGCATCGCCGGAGGTGAGGCGCGCCCGATGGAGGAACCGGACGAGGATGTCCCCATGAAGAACGTCGTCGTCGTCGGGGCGGGCATCGTCGGGGCATCGATCGCGTACCACCTGGCGAAGGCGGGCGCCCAGGTCTCCGTGATCGAACGGGGCATGCCCGCGTCGGGCGCGAGCGGAGCCTCCTTCGCCTGGATCGGCAAGGGGCCGACGCCGCCGAGGCCAGCGCAGGCGCTCCTCCGTGAATCGGTCAACGAGGACTACCGGAGGCTCGAGGAGGAGCTCCCGGACCTCCACGTGCGATGGACCGGCTCAGTCCAGTGGGAAGACAGCGGCCGCGACCCTGACGGCACCGGGGACGGCGTTGCGCTCGGTCGCGACGAACTGGCACAGCTGGAACCCCACCTCGTCCCCACACCGGCACACGCCGTGTTCAACCGGTCAGACGGGGCGCTCGACCCCACAGCCGTCGTCCGGACCCTCCTGGCCGGAGCCGAGAACGCCGGGGCTCGTGTCCGTCTCCACGAGCCGGTCCTCGGTTGGGCGACGGACGACACCGAGATCGTCGGTGTCCGGACCGAGAAGGGAGTCGTCCCGGCTGACGTCGTGGTCATCGCCGCCGGAGCGGACTCCGTGGCGCTCTGCGACGAGCTCGGGGTGCGACTCCCAGTCGCGCCGTCGCCGTCGATCCTGGCCAGCTTCAGTGCTGCGCCCGAGGTCATCCGCACGCTCCTCAGCAGCGACACGATCGAGGTCCGCCAGACCGGGGAGGGCACCTTCAGAGCAGCGCGGAGCCACTCCGGAGAGACCACTGACCAGGAGCTGACCGAGGTCGGTCGCGAGGTCCTCGGTCAGGTGCGGGCCGCCCTGTCGGGGATGGACGACGTCGAGCTCACGCAGGTGCAGGTCGGGATCCGGCCCATGCCGACGGACGACGACCCGATCATCGGCGCGCTCCCCGGTCATCGCGGTGCCTACGTCGCCGTGATGCACTCCGGGGTCACGCTCGCAGCGACCGTCGGACGCCTGGTCGCCGACGACCTCCTCGGCGACCACGAGCCACCCGAGCTCACACCACTTCGACCAAGCGCCACCCGAGGGAACCCGTCTCGGTAGCGGAACCCCAGCACGCGCCCGCGATCACGCCTTGGCGCGGCCAGCGTGCGCGCGTGCTTTCATCCGGTTGCCGCAGGTGGCCATGGAGCACCACTTCGCGGTCCCGGGACGGCTGTGGTCGACGAGGAACAGGTTGCACTCGTCGTTCGCGCACGCGCGGAGTCGACCCGGGAACCGTTCACCCACGCTGGACCACGCCAGGACCGCCGCCGTGGCGAGGCGGTCGTCATCTGCCACGACGAGTTCCCAGACCACGCCGTCAGGCGTCACTCGGGGAGTGCGTACCGCACCACTGATGATGCTCGCCAACTCGCCGACCGCTTCGGGGCGGTCCCCACGGATCACGGCGTGCAGTGCAGCGCGAGCCCGACGGAGCTGCGCGATCTCGTCGACCGTTCCGGAGCCTCCCCAGGTCTGCGTCAGCGCTCGACCGTGGGTGCCGTCGAGGCTGTCCGTCGCGCGGCCGTTGACCACCGGCGCGCTGTTCAGCACCGCCAGCAGCAGCTCTTCGTCCTGCAGCATCGAACTCCGCCTCCCCACACCCGACCGGTGTGACACGACCCATGCTACCGTCACCTAACCAGCAAAACAATTCAAAGGGGTTAGCCATGGTCACTGTCCACCACCGCACCGTCGCAGTTGACGGGCTCGATGTGTTCTATCGAGAGGCTGGACCGGTCGATGCACCTGTGCTCCTGCTGCTGCACGGGTACCCGTCGAGCTCCCACATGTTCCGGCACCTGATCCCGGCACTGGCCGACCGGTACCACGTCGTCGCACCCGACCACATCGGCTTCGGCCGCTCGTCCGCGCCGTCGACCGACGAGTTCGACTACACCTTCGCGACCCTGGCAGCCACGACCGCAGGGTTCTTGTCCGCCCTCGCGATCGAGCAGTACACGATCTACGTGCAGGACTACGGCGCCCCCATCGGCTGGAGGCTCGCGCTGGCTGACCCGGATGCCGTCACCGGCGTCATCTCCCAGAACGGCAACGTCTACGAGGAGGGCTTCGTGCCGAGCTTCTGGGACGGCATCTGGGCCGACGCCACAGAGCAGACCGATGCGACCCGCGACGCGCTCCGCCCGGCCCTGGGACGAGACGCAGTCGAGTGGCAGTACACCCACGGGGTCTCCGACCCGACGACCGTCGACCCCGACGCCTGGGAGCACGACCTCGCACTCCTCGCCCGCCCCGGACAGGACGCGATCCAGCTGGCCCTCTTCCGCGACTACGCGTCCAACCGCACCCTGTACCCGGCGGTCCACGACTGGCTCCGCACCTCGCGCGTCCCCGTCCTGGCCGTCTGGGGACGCAACGACGAGATCTTCGCCGCTGCTGGCGCGACCGCTTTCCTGCGGGACCGCCCCGACGCTCGCGTCGAACTCATCGACGGCGGGCACTTCCTCCTCGAGTCGCACCTGGATGCGGTCGCCGACGTGATCAGGGACTGGACACCCGTTGGGTGATGCAGAGTGGACACATGGCCGGCGCAGCGCCGAACACCATCCACTTCCATCGCAAGCACCACGAGGCGATCATGACGGGCGAGAAGGTCACCACCGTTCGGTGGAACGAGTCCGTACCGGTGGGGCCAGCGATCTTCGTCTTCGACGAGCACCCGACGGCGGAGGACGTCGCCGATGTCGTGACCGTCGTGCGGCAGCACCGACTCGACACCCTCACGGCCGAGCAGGCGCATCAGCCGCCAGGAACCGACATGCAGCGCTTCGCACAGCAGCTCCGCGAGAACTACTACCCCGACATGCCCTCCGACGCGGTGGTCGAGGTGGCACAGCTGACGATCACGCCGTCCCTGCGCTGATCGGCTGACGCGACTCCGTCTCCGCGGTGACGGGGGTGGTGGCTAGGGTCCCGGAGCATGGAAGCGACAACGCTGCGACCGCGAACCTTGACCGCCGGCGACACGGTGGCGATCGTCTCACCGGCGTCGTGGCCAGAGGGATCGGTGCCGACCTGGATCGCTCGACAGGTCGAGGCGTGGGGCCTGCGCGCGGTCATCGCGCCGCACGCGCTCGACCATCGCGGCTACCTCGCGGGCAGCGACGTCGACCGTGCGGCGGACCTCAACGACGCGATCCGCGACCCGACGGTCCGTGCCGTGATCGCCTCCACCGGCGGGTGCGGCAGCTTCCGCATCGTCCCGGACGTCGACGTCCGGGCGCTCCGCGCCGACCCGAAGATGCTCGTCGGGTACAGCGACGTCACCGCCCTGCACCAGGTCTGGAACGCCGCCGGCGTCCCGTCGCTGCACGGTGCGATCGCCGGCACCCACGGTGACCACGTCCGGCGACTTCTGATGGAGGACGCGGACACGGTCGTCGACGCGGATGCCGCCGCACTCTCGGCCGAGCTCACGACGACGGGGAGCGTGGAGGGGCCGCTGTCCGGTGGCAACCTCGAGATGCTCGCGCGGTCGGTCGGGGTGGTGGACTTCGACCTGGCCGGGGCGGTCCTGCTGCTCGAGATCAACCGCGCTGCTGGGCTGGGGATGGTCGACCGCGCTCTGACGCAGCTCCGGTACTCCGGAGCGCTCGACGGCGTCGTCGGGGTCGCTCTCGGCAGCATCGACCAGTTCGCCGGGTACGAGGACCGCGACTGGACCGTCGTCGACACCCTGCGCGACCACTTCGACGCGCTCGGCGTGCCGGTACTGGGTGGGCTTCCTCTCGGTCACGTCGAGGACCTCGTCACCGTGCCCCTCGGCACACGCGCGGTCCTCGACGTCGACCGCGGTCGGCTGACCGTGGAGTCGCCGTCCGGAGTCTGATCCTGTCCTGCGACGGTCCGAGCACTCCCGGCCTAGCCTCCGGTGATGGCCCTGCATCTGCGACAGATCGTGCTCGATGCCGAGGACGCGCGAGCGCTCGCCGCGTTCTGGCTCGCCCTGCTGGGCGGCGAGTACCGGGCTGGTGACGAGCCGCCCGCCGACGGTTCGGACGACCGGGCGGACTGGGTCGCGATCAGCACCTCCGAGGGGGTGGACGTCACGGTGCAACGGGTGGACGAACTGCCTCGGGTGACCTGGCCGGACGGGCCGGTCCGCCAGCAGCTGCATCTCGACTTCAGCGTCACGGACGTGGATGAGCTCGAGCAGCAGCGGGCACGTGCGGTCGCTCTGGGCGCCACGGTCCTCGAGGACCGGAGCGCCGATCCGGAGGAGGCGCTCTACGTCCTCGCCGATCCGGCCGGTCACCCCTTCTGCATCTTCGTGGTGGCTGGCGGTCCGAGCGGTTCCTGATCGGCCAGCAGGACTGCGGGTGGCCCGACGGACTGGAGGCGCGGTGACGGACCGGCACCGAGCCTCCAGACCATGTTCACAGCCGCTACTTGGCCAACTGGCCAAGTAGCGCGATACGGTCGCACCATGACCCTCCAGCAAGAGCACCGCAGCGTCGAGGAACGGCGCGACCAGCTCGTCGACGCCGCGATCGCCGTCCTGCGCGACGGCGGGATCGGCGCGGTGACCACCCGCGCGGTCACCGCCCGTGCCGGGCTGCCGCACGGCGCCTTCCACTACTGCTTCGCCGGCAAGGCGCCGCTCTTCCGCGCCGTGCTCGAACGACAGCTGCGCACGGCGATGGCGGTCGCGTTCGCCCCGCCGGTCACCCCGCTCGGCCTGGAGGCCCGGATCGCCTCCGGCCTGTCGGCCCACCTCGCGCAGACGCGCAACGACCCGGCGACGGCACTCGCCCTGGTCGAGCTCGTCACGTACTCGCGTCGTGACCCGGACCTGCAGGACCTCGCGGCCTGGGAGCAGGACGCGTACCTCGCTGCCATCCGTGCGCAGGTCGAGGCGTGGACGACCGAGGACGACATCCGGTGGACCATCCCCGTCGACCAGCTCGTCCGACTGCTCATCGCCACGGCCGACGGCATCGGCTCGGCGTGGCTCGCTGACCGTGACGACGCTGCGGCGGAGGCCACTGTCCGGGCCGCAGCACGGGCGATCGCGTCCCTGGCCGACGGGAGCGGCGCATGAAGTGGGTGTTCCTCGGGATGGCGATCATCGCCGAGGTCACGGCAGCGCTCTCGATGCAGGCTGCCGTCGACCAGCCCGGCTGGTACGTGCTCGTCGCCGTCGGGTACGTCGCCGCGTTCGCGATGCTGATCCTGGTGCTCCGTGCGGGCATGGCGGTCGGGGTCGCCTACGGCATCTGGGGCGCTTCCGGTGTCGCACTGACCGCGGTGCTCGCCGCCGTGTTGTTCGGGCAGGCGCTGACGGTCACGATGGTCATCGGGATCGCGTTGATCGCTGCCGGGGTGCTGCTGGTCGAGATCGGGTCGCAACGCGCTCTGGCCGCACGGAAGCGGCAGGTCCGCTGATGGCCTGGATCCTGCTCGCGGTCGCGATCGTCACCGAGGTCGGTGCGACGATCAGCCTCAAACTCGCCACCGACGGCAAGAAGGTGTTCTTCGTCCCCGTGGTCGCGGGGTACCTCATCGCGTTCAGCCTGCTCGCGGTGGCCCTGACGTTGGGCCTGCCGATCGGCGTCGCGTACGGGATCTGGGCGGCGACCGGGGTCGCACTGACGGCGATCCTGGGTCGGGTGCTCTTCCGCGAACCGCTGACGGGGCTCATGCTCGGCGGGATCGCGCTGATCATCGCCGGGGTGCTCCTGGTCGAGCTCGGGCACTGACGGACCCCGTCGGTCCGCGGAGCTCGGGTGCGGCCTAGCGGCGTCGCGGCTGCCGGTGGAAGTACACCGTCATCGTCAGGTCGTCCTCCGCTTCGGTGACCCCGGCGGAGAAGGTGATGTCCTGCACGTCGACATCGCCCAGCGCTTCGATGCTGTCGGCGACGCGGCGAAGGAGAGCGGGAACGTCACCCTGGTCCTCGCCGGTCGGATTGCTCTGCGAGAAGTGGTTGATGGTCCATTCCTCAGCGGGCACGGCTCACACAGTACCTTCGCCGTCGTGGCGTCCCGTCTCGTGGTGGTGGGAACGAGCACGCTGCATCTTGACGAACCCGACCGTCGCCGGGATCGCGAGGAGTGCGAAGGCCACGAAGGCACCGGTGGCGATCGCGAGGGACCGTGAGGCGCGAGCCGAGTCATGGCCGGGGAGGTTCCCGATGAACACCAGCACGATGATCGGAAGCGCGATCGCGACGACCCACAGGGCCGCTGCAACGACCCCGAGCAGCATCACCACCGGGCGAGGTCGCCGCTGGTCCGTGTCATCCGGGGTGGGCCGCATGTCCTCCAATCAAGCAGCAACCGCGGCTCAGCGCCCGGTGTCGTCCCCGGCGTGCAGCAACCGCGGCACGAACAACCCGAGCGCCAGTGCGAGGAGCCCGACCGCGCCTGCGACCGCCAGCCAGACGCCTCCGACCGGCCCGGCGTCGCCGAACAACCCGACCACCACGAACGCCACCGCCTGCACCCCGACCTGCACCACGACGAACCGCAGCGCCGACGGCACGAGCGCCCGGAGCTGCACCCGGGCGGTCCGGGGCGTCCACGCCCAGAGCAAGCTCGTGGCGAGGACCAGGTGCGTCGTGAGGACGAGCACGGCCAGGTTCGACCCGCCGATCCCGGCGATCGCGAGCTGCACCACGAGCAGGGCGGCGAACGGACCGCGGGGCAGGACGGCGGCGGCCACGGCGAGGACGGCCGCGATGACGAGCCACCCGCTCGCCCCGATCACGACGACCGACCCGACGAGCCCCGCGACCAGGCCGAGTGCCCCGATCGACCATGCGGGGACCGCCGGCCCGATCGCCGGCGACCCGGTCCGTTCCGCGCGCGAGCCGACGCTCATCCGGCCCGCCGAGGACGACTGAGCAGCCGCAGCTGCACGGCCGGGGAGTCGCCGTCGCCGGTCTGCCAACGGATCTGCTCGACACCGGTGGCCGCCATCTCGGCGAGCCGGTCCTGGCGCTCGAGCGCGATGAGCCGGAACGCGGTGCGCTCCTGCTTGCTGACCCTTGTCACGTCCGGGGTCGGGAGGACGTCCACCGCGACGACCCGGTGCCCGGTGGCCGCCCACGTCATCGCCATCGTCGCGGCCTGGTCGTCGAGGAACGTCGACAGGACGACCACGAGCGACGCGGCCGGCACGAGGGGCATCCGCGCTGCCGTCGTCGCGTCGCCGGTCGGGATGACCGAGGCGATCGTCGAGCGGAGCCGCTCCAGGTGCCGTGTGCCGCCGCCGGGTTCGACGGAGCGCGCGGTGCCGGCCAGGGAGCGCAGACCGACCCGGTCACCGGCGCCGATGTACGCGGTCGCGAGGGAGACGGCAGCCTCGCGGGCGACGTCGAGGGACGTCGCCTCGGACGTGTCGTGGCGGGAGCCGCCCCACGTCGTGACGTCGGCGGCGAGGTCGTCGCGGCCGTCGATGACCAGGACGACGAGCGCGTCAGCGGTGGCGAAGGTGCGCCGCACGTACAGGTCCCCGGGCCGCTCGGCACGCCGTGCGGTGCGCCGCCAGTCGATGCGTCGCAGACGGTCCCCGGGCGCGAACAGGGCGACGTCGCGGAACTCGCCGCCGTCGCCGGGTCGCGCGGAGTCGTGCGCGCCGGTGATGCCCGTGACACGGCGCGGCATCGGTAGGTGCTGCATGCGCAGGTGCGGCGGGGGGACGACCGCCGACCGGATCGGGCCCTCCGCCGGCACCGAGACCGCGGTGCCGCCGCGTTCGAGGAGCGAGAGGTGCGTCCGCAGGATCTCCTGTGGTCCGGAGTGCGAGACCGGGACGGTGCCGGCGAGCTGCGCCGCGGTCCGGCGATCGACCACGACGACGTGCCGTCGGTCACCCGCCACGCGGAGTTCGAGGGCGAGGGCCTCGGCGGACGGCGGCAGGGTCACCTGCGTCCGGTACCCGACCCCGCGACCCGAGTCGGACGGGGCGAGCGTCGTGACCACCCGGACCTGCTCGCCGCCGAGACGCCGACCCGCACCGAACCCGGCGGTCACGAGCACCGGGAGCGCCACCACGGCGAGCTCGGGGCGCCCCAGCACCAGCGCGAGGCCGGCGAGGAACACGCCGCCGGCGACCCCGAACACCAGCGCGGGACTGCGCACCCAGAACGGTGTGACGTCGGGCCCGGCCGCGGGGCGGGCGGGAGCCGGGTCGGGAACGCTCACCGAGCCTCCATGCCGGAAGCACCGGAAGCACCGGAAGCACCGGACGCGCCGGAAGCACCGGGAGCACCGGACGTGCCGGCGCCCACCACCGGAGGCCCGGCCACCTGCGCGACGATCCCCCGGACGATCCCGGCCGGGTCCACCCCGTTCGCCCACGCCTGCGGCGTCAGCGAGATCCGGTGGGCGAGCACCGCGACCGCGGCGGTCTTGACGTCCTCCGGGGTGACGAAGTCCCGCCCGTCCATGACCGCGCGTGCGCGACCCACGAGCATGAGCGCCTGCGCTCCGCGCGGCGACGCCCCGACCTGCACGTCACGGTGGGTCCGCGTCGCACCCGCGAGGTCGACGCAGTACAGGGCGATGTCCTCGTCGACGTGCACGCCCTCGACGCTCGCCTGCATGCGCAGCATCTCGGGGGCGCTGACGACGGCCGGGACCTCGGCGACCTCGTGCCGTCGGGCGATCCGGTTGAGCAGCACGCGGTGTTCGCCGTCGCGGGACGGGTACCCGACGGAGAGCCGCACCATGAAGCGGTCGAGCTGGGCTTCCGGCAGGGCGTACGTGCCCTCGTACTCGATCGGGTTCGACGTCGCGATGACGTGGAACGGCCGCGGGAGCGGGAAGCCCTCGCCCTCGACGGTGACCTGCCCCTCCGCCATCGCCTCGAGCAGCGCGGACTGCGTCTTCGGCGACGTCCGGTTGATCTCGTCGGCCAGGAACATCCCGGTGAAGACGGGTCCCGGCCGGAAGACGAACTCGGCCGTGGCCGGGGCGTAGACGAACGACCCGGTGATGTCGGCGGGCAGCAGGTCCGGGGTGCACTGGAGGCGGCGGAAGTCGAGTCCGCACGCCGCGGCCAGGCTGCGCGCGGCGAGGGTCTTGCCGAGACCGGGGACGTCCTCGAAGAGCACGTGGCCACCCGCCAGGATGCTCGCGAACGCCAGGGCGAGCGGCTCGCGCATCCCGACGACGACGGCGCCGACGGTGTCGAGGACGTCACGCGCTCGTGCGGCGACGTCGGCGATGGGCATAGGGGGCCCGGTCTCGGGCTGGGTCACGGTCACGGCTGCCTCTCGGTCGCGGTGCGGTCGGTGTCGGGGGCGAGTGCCTCGACGGCGGTCAGGACGGAGCCGAAGGCGGCGAGGTCGAGCTCGGGCCGCCGTTCGCTCCGCAGCACGGCGACGACGGCCGGCGGCAGGAGCGTCTCGATCGCGGTGCGGTCGTCCGGGTCGTCCAGGTCGAGTCGGTGGAGCGTGCGGAGGCGGTGCCGTGCGACCGCGCGGACGCGACCGAGCGCCCGCTCCGGCACGCCGCCGTGGGACCGGAGCGTCCAGGCGATCTCGGAGAGGTCGCGTCGGGCGCCGGGTGCGGACCGGACGGGAGGCACGGGCCAGGCCAACGAGGGACCGTCACGGACCGCGGTCCACGTCAGCCCCACCGCGGCGAACACGCCTCCGACGGCGAGGGACAGCGCGACGCCGACACCGAAGAACCAGACGATGCCGGCCGCCACCACGGCGACCACCACGACGCCGGTGACGCGGGCCTTCACGATCGGCCCGTCGGTGCCGCGGCCCACTGCCGCTCCAGCGTGCGCAGGGCGGCGCGGACCGCGTCGACGTCCGCCTCGTTGGCCGGTGCGCCGCCGAACCGCACCGCCAGGTAGCACCGACGGAGGGTGCCGAGGGCGGTCTCGTCGACGTCGAGCTGCCGGAGGATGCGCGTGGTGAACTCGGTCGGCGTCTCGGCGGAGCCTCGCTGGAACCCGGCGTCCTCCGCGGACTCCTGCAGCCCGACCCACGCCGCGGTGACGGCGTCGGACGGGTCGCGCGGGTGGGACAGCACCGCGAGCGCACGGGCGAGGCCACGGCGGATGTGCTGCAGCCCGACCTCGGCCGTGGGATCGGCCGTCACGTCGACAGCGAGTCCGGCGACGTCGATCCGCTCCGGGCGAGCACGGCGGCGCCGGTGGCGCAGGACGTACAGCACCGCCAGGACCACGAGCACGGCGACGACGACCGCGGCGACGACGAGGAGCCACGAGGTGTCGACGTGCTGCGCCGCCTGCGTACCGGACCGCTGCGGCGCGACGGTGGCCTGGTCCGAGGTGACCCGGAGCGGCGGGGGTGCCGTGGCCTGGCCGATGGGCGGGGACCACCGGGCGCCGGTCATGACGGGCCGTGCGCCGAGTGCCGCTGCGACGACGACGAGGCCGCCGAGTGCGAAGGCGACGACCGGGACGAACGGGAAGCCCCCGCGATGCGGACCGTCGTCGTTCGCCATGGCGCCACGCTACCCCGAGGCCCCGTCGGGCCGCCCCGGGTCCGGACCAGTCAGCCGCGTCCGACGAACGGCATCGTGGTCGGCATGATCGTCAGGTTCGGCACGTTCACCCCGTCCGGCAGGCCGGCCATGTAGCGGACAGCGCGGCCGGTCTCGGCGACGTCGATCGTCGCTTCGGGCCGAACCGAGCCGTCGGCCTGCAGCGTCCCGCCCCCGCCGCCCGCGGTCATCGGGGTGACCGCGTTGCCGATGTCGATCTGGCCGCACGCGATGCCGAATGGTCGTCCGTCGAGCTGGAGCTGTTTCGTGAGACCGGCCACGGCGTGTTTCGCCACCGTGTACGGCGCCGAGAGCGGTCGCGGTGCGTGCGCGGAGATCGAACCGTTGTTGATGATCCGGCCGCCCTGCGGGTCCTGCGACCGCATCACCCGGAACGCCGCACGGGCGCACAGGAACGAGCCGGTCAGCGTCGTCGCCATCACGGTGTTCCACGTCTCCAGGGTCAGCTCGTCGAACTGCGTGGCGGGTGCGCCGACACCGGCGTTGTTGAAGAGCAGGTCGACGCGGTCGAAGCGCTCCACGGTCTGGTCGAACAAGGCGTCGACATCGGCCTCGACGGAGACGTCCGCGACGATCGGGACGATCCGGGTCGAGCCCGCGGCGACCTCGTCGAGCGGAGCGGTGCGGCGGCCGGCGATGACGACCGTCCATCCGTCCTCCGCCAGGGCGAGCGCCGCGGACCTGCCGATGCCGCTGCCACCGCCCGTCACGACGGCGACCTTCGGGTGCGGTCCGGGTCCGTTGCTGTCAGTCACGAGCGCACGCTACCGCGGCCGTCGAGCCCCTGCGACGGCACGCGCCTTCGTCGCCCGGAAGTTCTCGGCCGCGTCGGCGAGCGTGGCCTCGGCGTCCTCGTGGAGTTCGCGGGCGAGCGCCGGCAGGTCGGCGTCGGACAGCTCGACCGCGCCGATCCGGTCGGTGACGGTCTGGATCACCGTGACCAGGACGGTCGCGTGCGCCAGGGCGACGAGCTCGTTGATCTCCGGGTCGGTCTCGCGGATGGTCGCCGCGATCGCCGCCGCTTGGGCGTGCCGGAACTGCAGCGCGTAGCGGCGGAGCGCGTCGCTCACCACGGACTGTGTCGGGTACTCACCGCGTGCCAGGAACGGGTCCCGGGCGAGGAACCGGTCGATGTCGTCGTGCACCTGGTCCCGGAGTGCATCGGCCGGCGTCAGTGCCGGATCCCGCTCGGCAACCGCGCGACACGACCGTTCGAGCATCTGGTCGGCCCGGTCGAGGACCAGGTCGGGCTTGGTCGGGAAGTAGTTGTAGACCGTCTGGTCGGCGACGCCCGCCGCCCGCGCGACGTCGGACATCGACACGGCGTCGTAGCCGTGCTCCGCGAACAGCCGGGCTGCGACCGTCGCCAGACGTCCTCGTGTCTCCTGCTTCTTCCGCTCGCGCAGGCTGGTCGCCGTCGTCATGGGACGATCCTCGCACGAACTTGTGGTCACTCCAACTTTCCGTGGTACCGTCCAGCAAGTTGGAGTCACTACAAGAATCACCCGATGACCGGGTGGGAAGCGAGCACGGCATGGACACCACCACGAACGACCAGCCTGGGACGGTGCTCGTCTCCGGAGCGAGCTTCGCCGGCCTCACGACGGCGATCTGGATGCAGCGCCTGGGCTACCGGGTCACCGTCGTCGAGAACGCCCCCGGACTGCGCAAGGGCGGCACACCCGTCGACCTGCGGAACGACGCGATGACGATCTTCGACCGCATGGGGGTGCTCCCCGCCGTGCGCGCGAAGGCCCTCCCGCCGCGCCGGACCGAGTTCGCGGACGTCGACGGCACACCGATCGCCGCGATGGAACCGGAGGACACGAGCGGGACGCTCGTCATCGACGACTACGAGGTACACCGGTACGACGACGTCGAGGTCCACCGCGACGACCTGCTGGCCGTGCTGTGGGCCGAGGCCGAGGGCACCGTCGAGGTGGTCTTCGACGACGCGATCACCGAACTCACCGATGTCCCCGGCGGCGTCCGCGCGGCGTTCCGCACCGGAGCGACCCGGGACTTCACGATGGTGCTCGGCTGCGACGGCAACCACTCCGGCGTGCGTCGACTCCGGTTCGGGCCCGAGGCGGACCACAGCCACTTCCTGCACCACTACACGTCCGTCACGATCGTGGACGGCACGGTGATCCCGCCGTGGACCTCACGGATCCAGAACACCCCGGGACGGACGCTGCTGCTCAACTCCTACGAGGACACCACCGACGTCGTCTTCGTGTTCTACGCCGACCACGAGATCCCGTACGACCACCACGACGTCGACCAGCAGAAGCAGATCATCCGCGAGCGGTTCGCCGACGCGGGCGAGCCCTTCACCGGGCTGGTCGAGCGGGCGCTCACCGCCGACAACTTCTACTTCGACAAGCTCAGCCAGAACCGGCTGCCGCGGTGGTCCTCCGGCCGGGTCGCGCTCGTCGGCGACGCGGCGTACTGCCCGTCCCCGGCGGCCGGGATGGGCGGCTCGGTCGCGATCCTGGGCGCGACGGCCCTGTACGACGCGTTCCTCGCCACCGACGGTGACATCGAGCGCGCCTTCGCGGAGTACGAGCGCGCGTTCCGACCGACCGCCGAGAAGATCCAGACGGAGACCGAGCAGTTCGGGCTGCCGATGATCTTCCCGGACACCGCCGAGGCGATCGCAGCGCGCAACGCGCAACTCCTCGGGGAGATGCCGGCGGTCTGACGCCAGCCGCGACGCAGGTCCGGACCATGTGTCGAACGGGAGGCCCGGTTCCAGCTGGCACCGGGCCTCCCGTCCGACAGGTTGTCGCGACCGCGGCCCGGGATCACGTGTCCGCGTGCGCCCTGCTGTCGTCGGCCTCGGCCGCCTGTCGGTCGGTGGCGTCCAGGGACCCGAGCAGCCGGAGCGCGTCCGCGGTCGGTGAGCCGGGCTCCGCCGTGTAGACGAGGAAGCTCAGGCTCGGGTCGCTCATCAGCCGCGAGCCCTCGAAGAACAGGTCGAGCGCACCGACGACCGGGTGCACGAAGTGCTTCTCCCCGGTGGCGTGCCGGCGGACGTCGTGCGCGCCCCACTTCGCCCGGAACTCCGGGCTCAGCGTCGAGAGCTCGCCGATCAGGTCCTGCAGGTCCCGGTCGTGGGGGTCGTGGCCGGCGGCGGCGCGGAGGATCGCGACGCTCTGGTCGGCGGCGAGGTCCCAGTTCGGGTAGAACGCGTCGGCCCACTCGCGGTCGAGGAACGCGGCGCGGGCCAGGTTGGGGCGTGCTGCCCTGCGGAAGAGGTCGGCGTACAGGGCCCGCCCCAGCGCGTTCGCGCCCAGGATGTCGAGCCGGTCGTTCCGGATGAATGCCGGTCCGCCCGTGAAGGCATCGAGGGCGTACTGCAGGCCGATGCGGAGCGTCTTCGGCGTGGTGGAGCGTCGGAGGCCGCGCACCGGGGAGGCGTTCGCGGCGCGGGCGAGGTCGAACAGGTGGTCGCGTTCGGCGTCGTCGAGCAGCAGCGCGTCCGCGATGGCATGCAGCACGCTGTCGGAGACCCCGGAGAGGTTGCCGCGCTCGAGTCGGGAGTAGTACTCCACGCTGACGTCGGCGAGCACCGCGACCTCGCCGCGGCGCAGCCCGGCGACCCGACGGTTCGGTCCCGCCGGCAGGCCGACGTGTTCCGGACGCACCCGGGCACGGCGGCTGACGAGGAAGTCCTTGACGTCGTCGCGGTTCGTGCTCATGAGCCGACCCTACGAGTCGAGGTGGGAACGAGGGATGCTCTGCCAGGACACCCGAGGACCGGTCTCCCGCCCACCGCGATCGCGGTCGAACGCGACGACGGTGGGAGCCCGGAGGATCGCGCGCACGGTCGCCTCGACGGTGAGGTCGACGCTGTCGATCCACTGTCCCCGATCGCCGAAGCCGGCGCGCATCGTCGCGTCCAGCTCGCCGTACCCGTCGAACGCGAACCGCTCGTCCACGCTCCGTCCGTCGTTGCGGGCACGACAGGCTGCTTCGCCGGGCGCGAGGACGACGAGCCGGGCGCGCTGCTGCGGGAGCTGCCGGACCAGTCGGTCGAGGTGGTCCCCGTCGGGCAGGACGACGTCGATGATCGGCGTGAAGCCGCTCGCCGCGAAGTTGTGGGCGAGCGACCCGGTGTTCCGGTGGCAGAGCTCGACCTGGCGTGCCGCTTCCTCAGCGGGGTGCCCCAGCGGCCACACCGCGCCGGACACGATCATGGCGTTGAGGTCGTCCGCCGCGATCCGCGCGGCACGCGGGAGCGCCGCAGCCAGCGCGCGGGTCACCGTCGACTTGCCGGACCCTGGCATCCCGGTCACGATCCAGGGGACGGTACCGACGCCTGTGGCCTGGTCCGTGATCTCAACCACGGGTCGCTCCGCTCGACCAGAGCCACCGCAGCGCGTCGGGCAGCAGGACGCCGCCGTGGTTCGGTGAGTGGCCGCCGTCCCCGACGACCAGGCGGAAGTCCCAGCCGGCCCGCGCGAGGGCGGACGCGGTGTCAAGGCTCTCGGCGAACCAGTTCTCCTCCGGCTGGTCCCAGTGCAGGTCCCGGTTCGCCGCGTGCAGGAACACGCGTGTGGGGCGATGTGGCACTGAGGCGAGCAGCGTCGGGTAGGGGTTCCCGCCCGGCATCTGCGCGAAGCTCGGGTTGAACGCGATGACCCGTCCGAATCCGTCGGGACGGGTCCACGCCGCCGTGAGCGCGGCGTTGCCACCGCTGCTCCCCCCGCAGATCCCGCGCAGCATCGGGTCGCTCGCGATGCGCCAGCGTGACGCGACGGCCGGCAGGACCTCGTCCAGCAGGAACCCGGCGTAGCGGTCGTCGAAGGCGTCGTACTCGGCATTGCGGTGCTTGGTCTGGACCCCGTCGACGTCGATCACACCGGGGTCGACGAACACGCCGATCATCTGCTGGACGTCTCCGGCCGCGGCGAGGTTGTCCAGCACCGTCCCGCCCCGGACGGCGCCGTCGGGATCGAGGTACCACCAGCCGTCGTTGAACACCATGACGGCGCTCTCGACCGCCGCGGAATGGCCGGCGGGCCGGTGCACCCACACCGTCCGCACGGTGCCGGGGAACCGGTCGCTCGCGTCGAACCGGAGTTCCTCGATCGTGCCGGCCGGCACGTCGACCCGGACCTCGGAGTCGGGCCCGTACGCGTACGACACGTCCTGCTGCGCGATCGGGAGATGAGCGAACGGCACCGTCGGGGACACGGCCCGACTGTACCCAGCGGTCGCGGGGGCGGTGCAGTGACGGACTGGAGGCCCGGTGCGGGTGAGCCGGTCAGCTCACCCGCACCGGGCCTCCAGTCCGGTCCGCTGCGGACGCAGCGTCGTCCACGTCAGCCGCGGATGAACGCCAGGATGTCGGGGTTGATGACGTCGGCGTGCGTGGTCAGCATGCCGTGCGGGTAGCCCTCGTAGACCTTGAGCGTCGCGTCGCTGAGGAGTTCCGCCTGCTTCAGGGAGGCGTCCTTGTACGGCACCACCTGGTCATCGTCGCCCTGCAGGACCAGGACGGGCACGGTGATGGCCTGCAGGTCCTCGGTCTGGTCCGTCTCCGAGAACGCCTTGATGCCCTCGTAGTGCGCGAGCGCGCTGCCCGTCATGCCCTGTCGCCACCAGTTGTCGACCACCGGCTGCGACGTCGTCGCGCCCGGACGGTTGAAGCCGTAGAACGGGCCGGACGCCACCGCCTGGAAGAACTCCGCGCGGTTGGCGGCCAGCGCCTGCCGGAACCCGTCGAACACGGAGATGTCGGTGCCCTCGGGGTTGGCCTCGGTCTTGACCATGAGCGGCGGGACAGCGGACACGAGGACGGCCTTGGCGACCCGGCCCTGCGGCTGGCCGTACCGGGCGACGTAGCGGGCGACCTGGCCACCGCCGGTCGAGTGGCCGACGTGGACGGCGTCGTGCAGGTCGAGGTGCTCGACGACGGCCGAGACGTCGCTGGCGTAGTGGTCCATGTCGTGCCCGGTGCCGATCTGCGACGAGCGCCCGTGGCCCCGTCGGTCCGAGGCGACCACGCGGAACCCCTCGGCCAGGAAGTACAGCATCTGCGCGTCCCAGTCGTCGGACGACAGCGGCCACCCGTGGTGGAACACGATCGGCTGGCCGTCGGGGCTGCCCCAGTCCTTGAAGTAGATCTCTGCACCGTCGTCGGTGGTCACGAATCCCATGTCGTTCTCCTCTGGATGGTCGTCGGGTCTGGATCGGTGTGGTGCGGGGTCAGCCGAGTTCGGTGATCGCGTCGGTGATGACCGCTGCGACCTCGGCGGGGTGGGTCTGCATCACCAGGTGCGGCGCATCGAGCTCGACGACCCTGCGGACCCCGGCCCGCTGGTAGCCGAAGCGCTCGACGTCCGGGTTGATGGTGTGGTCGGCGCTCGAGACGATGCCCCAGGACGGCTTCGTCTTCCACGCTGCCGCGGAGGCCGGCTCGCCGAACGCGACCGCGGACAGCGGACGCTGCGAGACCGCGAGGACCTCCGCGCGCGCCGGGTCGAGGCCGCCCGCGAAGACCGCCGGGAAGCGGTCGACGGCAACGGAGACGTCCGTGCCGGGTTCGGCGCCGTCGACCGGGTACGGCGAGTACACGAGGGCCGCGGCGAGGTCGCTGTCGGGGAAGCCGCCCTGGAGCGCACCGAGGCTCTCACCCTCCTCGAGTGCGTACGCGGCGACGAACACCAGGCCGACGACGTTCTCCGCGACGCCGGCGACCGTGAGGATCGCACCTCCGTAGGAGTGCCCGGCGAGCAGGACCGGTCCGTCGATCTGCTCGACGAACGACCGGATGTACGCCGCGTCGCCGGACAGGCTGCGGTTGAACACCGGCGGGACGAGGACCTGGTGGCCCTGGTCGAGCAGGAGCCTCGTGACGGGAGCCCAGCTGGAGGCGTCGGCGAACGCCCCGTGGACGAGGACGATGGTGGGGGATCCGGGCATGGCGCGGTCCTTCCTGGTCCGGAGCCGGTGGCCCGGACCTGCGTCGGTGGGTGGGTGTCGGTCCGCTCGTGACGGTACGGACCGGCACCACCGGTGCACATCGGTCGTGGTGACCGAGATCTGCCGCTGGATGACCTAGTCGTCCGCCGCCTGCCCGCCGTCGGTCGCGAGGACTGCCGGCAGCTGCTGCCGGGTCGAGATCCCGAGCTTCTGGAACGCGGCGTAGAGGTGCGCACCCACCGTCCGGGGCGAGACGAAGAGGTGCTCGCCGATGGCCCGGTTGCTCATGCCCCGCGCCGCGAGCGTGCAGACGCGGAACTCCTGCGGGGTCAGCAGCTCGACGCTGCGGCGCCCGGCCGTCGGCAGGCGCTCCCCGGTGGCCCGGAGGGCGTCGCGCGTGTGCTCCTCCCATGCCGGCGCGGGCATCGCCCGGAACCGGTCGTGGGCGGCGTGGAGTGCGGCGCGGGCGACGTCGTTCCGGCCGGCCCGACGCAGGCGGCGCCCGAGTCGGAGGAGCGCGCGGGCCTGCAGGTAGGGCATCGGCCAGCGCTCGTGCTGCAGGGTCGCCCATGCCGACTCGAGTTCGTCGTCGGCGATGAGTGCGAGCCGGGCGTAGTCGACCGCCGTCCGCACCATGGGCGTGTGCCAGCGCGCGTGGAGCCCCTCGAGGTCCACCAACCGCTGCTCGGCGTCCGCCCGGTTGCCCGACTCCAGTGCGGCGTCGACGAAGTCGTGGGAGGTCAGCACGGCGAACGACGGGTTGTGGGCGTCGTGGTCGGGGTCGAGCAGGCACCGGAGGCGCTCCAGGGCCTCCGTCGCCCGACCGGAGACCAGGTGCGCCGCCCCCTCGGCGCCGAGGACCGTCGCGCGCATGGCGCTGGAGCGGAGCACCTGCGCGCCCGCCTCGGTCCCACCGGTGATCCGCTCCAGGTCCGGCAGTTCACCGTCGAGTGCGTCGAACCAGGCGAGCGCGCACCGCGCCGCGGCGGAGAAGCCCGGGTCGCCCAGGTCACCGCCGAGCGCCACGGCCTGTCCCGCGAGGGCGCGCGCCCGTGCGACGTCCCCGGCGAGCGAGGTGGTGAAGGAGGTCCCCATGAGCGCCTGGGGGAACGTCCGCAGCTCCCCGCGTGCCTGCATGCTCGCGAGGGCTCGGTCGAGCAGGACACGGGCGGTCTCGATCTCCCCGACCAGGTTGAGGGCGTAGCCGAGCAGCCAGGCGGACTCCTCGTCGTCGGCGTGCGGTGCCGCGGCGAGTGCACGTTCCATGACCTGGTCGCCCCGGGCCACCGGCTCGGTCCGGGCCGCCAGCAGGATCGACCGCGGGTCGTCGTCCGGGAGCCCGAGGGCCTCGACGACGACGAGCATGGGGTCGCCGGGGTCCGCCTCGGTGGTGTGGTCCCAGGCGATCGCGGCCAGGTGCAGCAACGCGGCGGTGGCGTGTTCGACCCCGCCAGCTGCCTGCATCGCGGACACGGCGTGGAGCGCCGGGCCGAGGTCGCCCAGGGCGAGCCCCGTCCGGCCGGTCGGCAGGGTCTCGGCGACCCAGGCCGCGCGCGCCGCGAGCAGCGGGTCCGGGGCCTCCTCGCGCGCTCGCTGCACGAGGAGCGCCGCTTCCGACACCCGGCCGGACAGCCCCGCGAGCTCGGCCGCGACGATGCGCCGCTCGACCCGCGCGGCGACGTCCGACGAGAGCTCGGCCGCTCGTTCGTACGCCCGGCTCGCGACGAGGGGGTCGGACATCGCCGTCCGTCCGACGCCGAGCGCGGTGATCTCCTCGGCCAGGGGATCGTCGTGACCGGTGGCGAGCTCGGCGCGCCACCATACCGTGCGCGCCGGGTCGTCCTCGTGCTCGAGCACGAGGGACCGCAGGACCGCGGTCCGCTCCGTCGGTGACGACGCCGACAGGACTGCCGACTGCACGAGCGGATGCCGGAAGTGGATCCCACGTGGCGCGACCCACTCGAGCAGCGACGACGCCGAGGCCTGCTCGGTCCACGTCGGCGTCGGGAACCGCCCGATGGCCCGTGCGGCGACCCGGGCCGCCTCCTCTGCGCTGGTCCCGCCGGACAGTGCCACGGCGAGGATCGCCAACCGGACGGTCTGGTCCAGCTCCGCGTACCGATCGGCGAACTCCTGCTCGACCCGACCGACGACCGGGCGCTCTCGGGGCCGTCCCCCGGATGCCGACCGGCCGAGTTCGTGCAGCGCCAGCGGGTTGCCCTCGGCTCGGAGTACGAGGTCGCGTCGCGCCGGCCCCCGTGGCGCTCCCGGCACGGTGTCGAGCAGTTCGTCGGCAGCCGAATCATCGAGCGGGGCGAGGTGCAGACGTCGGAGACCGGGGTCCTGCGCAGTTGCGGTGTCCCGCGTGGTCATGACCATGACGACCGGGTCCTCACCGACGCGACGGGCCAGCATCCGGAGTGCCCACTCGGAGGGCGCGTCGACCCAGTGCAGGTCCTCGGCGACGACCAGGAGCGGATGAGCGGCGGCAGCGTCGGAGAGCAACGTCAGGGCTGCGAGTCCCGCGAGCAGCGGCGAGGGCTGGTCGCCCGACGTGCGCCCGAACACCACCTCCAACGCCTGCCGCTGCGGTGCCGGGAGGTCCGCGATGCCGTCCCGGAGCGGGTACAGGAGCAGGTGGAGCGCGGCGTACGGCTCGGCGGACTCGGCCAGGGTGCCGGTGGTCGTGAGGACCCGGAGACCGTGGCTGCTCGCGTCCGCGACGACCGCGGCGACGAGCGACGACTTCCCGATGCCCGCTTCACCGTCCACCACGAACGCGGATCCGCCGCCGGCGACGTCGCGGACGGCATCCCGGAGGACGGCCGTCTCCCGCTCACGCCCGATGACGGGCTGCGCCATCGTCACGTCGTCAGTATGCCAGCGGCACTGCCTGCACGCCGGTGCGCGGTCGCGTCAGTCGTCCGGGTGCAGGCTCGCGTCTGCGGGGCCCGTCCGCCAGGCCGTGAAGTGCACGGTGAGGTCGGCCCGCGACGGGGCGCAGCACATCGGCCCCGCGGACACCGTCGCATCGGGGTCGAGCGGGGCGACCCGCACCAGACGCCAGGGCTCGTCGTCGACCCGGGCACGGATGGTCAACGCGTCGCCGGAGCGGCTGGCGCGGACGGTGACGAGCCGCCCGTGCCACCCGGGAACGGGCGCGAGGGACCAGTCCGACACATCACGGGTGACCACGGCACCGAGGCTGTCCGCCCCGTCGCTGCGCTCGACGCCGGCCTTGGTCCACGTGGTCTCGTCGACCTTGACGAAGATGCCGGCCTGGTCGAACTGGGCGGAGAAGTCCAGGTGGAACGCGACCTCCATCGCCGTGTCCTGCTCGAACGGTGTGAGCAGCGCGTGCTCGGTGTCGTGCACGAAGCCGTAGGAGGTGATGCGCCAGGCATCGCTCTCCTCGACCGCGGTGACGTGCATCCCGTCGTCGGTGACCTCCGTCCGGGCGGGCGCGTTCGTCCAGGTGCCGGTGGTCCAGTCGATGTCGGTCATGGGTCGACCGTATCCGGCGGCTCGCCGACCTGGACGGACCCGCAGCGCGTTCCTGACCGTGCTCGACCGGGGCGGGTCAGACTGGCCGCATGACCGACCCCGGCACCTCGACCCCGACCTCGGACTCGACCCCGACGGCCACGACGCGGTACGACCGGCGGATCGGACGGCGGGACGTCACGGAGTGGCGCTCCCGCGCCGGCAAGCGCCTGGCCGAGCGGCACCGGAGCCTGGCGCAACGCGTCGGCGCCCGACGGGCCCTCGTCACGACCCTGGCGGTCGGCGGCGGGATCGCGGTCGCCGCGACGGCCGCCGCGGCGTACATCTACGACGGTGTGACCGGCCGTGACGGGATCGAGAGCCTGGACGGACCGGCACTCGCGCGGGCGAAGCGCCTGCGGTCCCCCGCCGTCGACGGTGCCGCCGCCGGGATCGCGCACGCCTTCGGCCCGGTCGCGATGCCGGTCCTGACGATCGGGGCCGCCGTGGGCTTCGCCGTGCGTGACCGTCGACTGAGCCCCGCGACCCTGCTCGTCGCCGCGGGTACCGGCTCACTCGCGATGACCCTGATCGGCAAGGACCTGATCAAGCGCAACCGTCCGCGGCGTCGCGATGCGATCCCGCCCTTCGAGAAGTCCCCGTCGTTCCCGTCCGGACACACCCTGAACGCGACGACGATCCTCGGCGTGATCGCCTACCTGATGGCCCTCCGACAGGAGCGGAACGGCCCGCAGGTCGCCGTGATCGGGACGGCGGCCGGCACCGCCCTGACGGTGGGCCTGTCGCGGGTCCTGCTCGGTGCGCACTGGTTCACCGACGTCGCGGTGGGGTGGGTCACGGGGGCGGGGTGGCTGTCGATGATCATCACCAGCCACCGCCTGTACCTCAGCACACAGGACGACGACGGTGCGCGGCACCGCGCGGACCGCGCGACGACCGGCGCCTGACGACGGACGGGAGGCCCGGTGCCAGCTGGCACCGGGCCTTCCGTCCTGCGCGTGGTCGCGGCCGCAGGCCGTCAGCCCGTGTACGTGTACGTGCTGACCCAGTCGATGAACAGGTGCCCGGGAGCGCCCCAGTTCCCGACCTGGAACATGTACCGGTGCGCGGTGGTCGGCACGTTCGACGTGATGGTCCGGATCACCCGGCCGTCGAGCAGGTACGTCACCGACCTGCCGGGGATCCACTCCACGGAGTAGGTGTGCCAGCTCCGCCAGGTCACCCCGGTGCTCATGCTCGTGGCGGTCGACTCCTGGCCGGGCACCATCGAGTGCTGATGGAGCATCGGCTCACCCGCGAAGTCGGCCTCGGGGTAGTCGATCTCCCCGTCCGACCAGACGTTCGACGTCGGCCACAGGATGAACGCCGCCCCGTTGCCGTCACCGCCCGAGGCCTTGGCGCGGACGGAGAACTTCCCGCCCACGTGTGTCCAGGCGTCGCCCGGTGTGCCGAACGTCCCGGCGGCACCGTGCTGCCCGTCGAGCCGGACGTCCATCAGGCCGTTGCGGGCGCTGATCTGCGAGCCGGAGGAGTACATCCCTCCGGTCCCGTCCGGGTACGGCTGCCACGAGTTCGCGTACGTCCTGGCGAACGGACCGTTCGCCGACGCGTCCCTGCTGAAGTTCTCGACGAACGTCTGCCGGAACTGCCCGACGTCGCCGACCGGGGCGGTGACCCCCGCGTAGGCAACGGTTCCCGTACCCAGCGGTGCCACCACGGCGGCGCCGACGAGTGTGGTGACGAGTGCTGTGGTCCTGATCCTTCGGTGGTGCATGTGCTGTCACTCCCTGACGTGACGGAGGCCCGCCCCTGCGGACCCCCCAGCCGGATCTCGGCTGCGCGTCGAAGATAGGGGAGCCCGAGGGCTCGACGCAGGGGCTTGACACTGCTCGGGGTGACGATCTAGGCGGGCCCTGGTCAGGTGCTGCCAGGCCCGTCCGGGTGTCGCCGCCGGTGTCCGACGTTGCGCACCCGGTCAGCGCAGGCTGCGCAGGACGGCGTCCTCCTCGACCGGTGTGAGGCCGGAGCGTCGGGCCCGAGTCAGCCCGCGGGCACGCTCGTCCGCCAGGACGGCTGCCACGGTCGGCTCGAGGGGGCGGGTCCGGCCGCCGGTCGCCACGAAGGCCCGACCGGAGCGCTGTGCGAAGGCGGCGTCCGATCGCGGAAGCCACAGGGGCAGGGAGCGGGGGCCGGCCCAGTAGCGGACGTCACGGTCGAGGAGCACGTCGTCCTCGACCTCGACCAGCTCGGTGTCGTGGCCGGCTGTGCGCGTGGGGCCGGCTGTGCTCGTCGTCACCTGTCGGAGGAAGTCGGCGAGGGGGACCGCCGGGCCGACCGCGTTCACGATGCCCGTCTGCCCGGTGCGACCGGCGTGGCCGATCCAGGCGGCCAGGTCAGCGACGTCGATGACCTGGACGGAGCGCCCCGCGGTCGTCGGCGACAGGACCCGTCCGCCCAGGCTCAGTCGCGCCGGCCAGTAGCCGAACCGGTCGCTCGGGTCCCCCGGCCCGACGACCAGACCCGGGCGGCCGATCAGCAGCCGGGAGCCCAGACGGGCGGCGCTGCTGCGCTCGGCGCTGACCTTCGCGTCCGCGTACTGCGCCAGGTCGCGTGGCTCGACCAGGGTCGCGGTCTCGTCGGCGTCGGGCTGGTCGTTGCGGGCGTACACCGAGACGGTCGACACGAGTGTCCAGTGCGCGGCCCGGTCGGCGAGGGCGTCCAGGGCCGGCTCGACCAGGTCCGGGTCGGCCGAGAGCTCGACGACCTCGTCCCAGTCCCCACGAACACCGTCGTACGCCCCGGATGCCCGACGGTCCGCCCGGACGAGGTGCGCTCCCTCGGGCACCTCGCCGGACGTCCCCCGCGCCAGACAGGTGACGTCCGTCCCCGCAGCGAGCATGTCGCGCACGACCGCGCGTCCCAGCCATCCCGTCCCACCCAGCACCAGAGCCCGCATCCAGCCAGTCAATCGTCCACGCGCACGCGGCGGGCTCGTGTCCGCTCTGGGCGGATGCAGTCAGCTCGCTGCGGTCAGCTCGTCCGACACCGCCCACAGGCGTTCGGCCGCCTCGGGGTCGAGCGCCCACGCCTTGACCCCGTGCGGGTGCTCGACGAGCGTCGCGGTGTCCGGGACCGTGTACGCCTCGTTGCCGTCGTCCAGGTAGTGCCCGCCGGTGTGGGCGAACTCGGGCGCGACCGCGGCGACCATCGTCGTCGCGGCACCCTGCTCCACGGACTTGTACGCGAACGCACCGGCGGCCTCGGCGGCTGCGAGCGACGCCCGTTGCGCCGCACTGAAGTTCCGCTGGAGCCCGGTCACGATCCCGCCGGGGTTCACGGCGTTCGCGACGATGCCGTCGTCGGCCCAGCGCCGGGTGGCCGCGACGGTGAACAGGACGTTCGCGGTCTTCGCCTGCGCGTAGGCGATCTGGGGGTCGTAGTCGCGCCGGGTGAAGTCGAGGTCCTCGAAGTCGACCCCGGCACGCATGTGCGCGGTGGAACTCAGGACGACGACGCGGGCACCGTCGCGTTCGGCCGCGCCGGTGGCGAGTGCCGCACGCAGACCTCGGGCGAGGGCGTGGTGACCCAGGTGGTTCGTCGCGAACTGCAGCTCGCGGCCGTCGACCGTCCGCTCGAGTCCGGACGTGACCACGCCGGCGTTGTTCACGAGCAGGTGCAGGGGCTCCGTCCACCCGTCGACGAAGCCGGCGACGGAACCGCGATCGGCCAGGTCGAGCACGCGGACGTCCGGCTGTCGTCCGGTCTCCCGCGCGATCGCCTCGGCCACGGTCGCGCCGGCGGTCGTGTCCCGCACCGCGAGCGTGACGGTGGCGCCGGCGGCAGTGAGGGCACGAGCCGTCTCCACGCCGAGACCGGACGAGGCGCCGGTGACGACCGCACGGAGGCCGGTGAGGTCCACGTCGACGAGCACGTCGGCGGCCGTGGACCCGGCGTCGAACCGGGTGTGGATGCGGGTGTCGGTCATGCAGCTGACTGTACACGCTGAACAAGAACTGTCTAGTGCGTCTCCCGCGCGGTAGGGTCGATCGCATGAGCGACACCACGGCACCCGCGGACACCGGTCGCCGTCATGCCGTGCTCGAGACCGCACTCGACGTGTTCGCCCGCACCGGCTACCGCGCCACCTCGATGGACGCCGTCGCACGCGCGGCGCGGATCTCGCGACCCGGGCTGTACTTCCTGTTCGCGTCGAAGCAGGCCCTGTTCCGCGAAGCAGCCATCCACGTGCTGTCGCGCGACCTGACAGCCATCGAGCAGATCCTGGGCGACGCCGGACGCCCCGTCGACGAGCGCGTGCTCGAGGCGTTCGACCGGTGGGCCGGGCGCTACGTCGGCGGGATGGTGCACGACGTCCCGACCGTGCTCGAGGACAACCACGACCTGGTCGACGACAGCGTCCGCCAGGCGCCAGCCGTGTTCGAGACCATGCTCACCACGGCCCTGACCGGCCACGTCGACGACGCACCGGCCGTCGCACGGGCCCTGTGCAGTGTGTCGGTGGGGCTGAAGCACCAGGTACGCACCCGTGACGCCTACCGCGAGCGGCTCGCGTCGGCGATCGGTCTCCTGGTGCGCTGATCAGCGCTCCAGGTGCCGGTAGTCGGGCAGGTCGACGGCCTCGGCGGGCGGGGTGAACAGGCGACCGGCGATCCTGCCGACGACCGGCGACGCCCCGACCCGCACCGCCAGGCCGAACGCCGTGACGCCGGCGCGGGTGACCGGGTTCGCGAGCCGTGGGGTCCCCGGCGGGAGCTGCTGCGCCCGCTCGACCCAGGGGCGCATGACACGCTCGTACCCGGCGAAGGCATCGCGCAGGTCGACGTGTGCGGCGATCTCCCCGGCGAGGACGTAGGCCCCGGCGAGGGACAGGCTCGTGCCCATGCCGCTGACGGGCGACGCGCAGTACGCGGCGTCGCCGAGCAGCGCCACACGGCCGGAGGACCACCGCGGCGCGCGGACCTGCGCGATCGACTCGAAGTACAGGTCGTCGGCCAGGTCGATCGCGTCGAGGACCCGCTCGGTCTCCCAGCCCGCACCCGTGAAGACGTCACGCAGGTGGGCGCGCTGCTCGTCGGGCGAACGCCGCCGCTGCGACCGGGCCCGGTCCCGCGGGGTCACGACGGACAGCGCCGCGCGGATCGTCCCGTGCGGGTCGGGTCGGAGCATGACGGACCGGCCACCCGGTGCCGAATACCAGCGCCACCAGTCGTCGTCCGTCGCCGTGCGCGGGATCGTTGCCCACGAGGTCTCGAGGCCGAGCGGGCGGATCTCGGCTTCGTCGCCGAAGACCAGGTCCCGAGTGCTGGACCGCAGACCGTCGGCCGCCACGACCAGGTCGAACCGTTCCTCCTGGCCGTGCTCGAACGAGACGGCGACGCCGTCCGCGGGGTCGTCGCGGAGGGCGGTGACCCGGTCGCCGTACCGGTACTCGGTGTCGCCCGCGGTGCGCTGCACGAGCAGCGCCGCGAGGTCGCCGCGCAGGATCTCGAGCTCCGCGGTGGCCCCACCGCTGTCGGACGTCCCGGCGGGGAACTCGGCGCTGGTCACCCCGTTGCGGCCCACGAAGCGGGTGCCGACCTCGCCGGTGGTGGCCGCGCGGATGTCGTCCTCGACGCCCATCCGCCGTGCGACCTCGCGCCCGGCTCCGCGGACGTCGACGTTCTGGCCGCCGAGCCGGAGTTCCGGGGCACGTTCGACGACCGTCGTCTCCCATCCGTACCGGTGGAGCCAGTACGCCAGGGCGGGCCCGGCGATGCTGGCGCCCGAGATGAGTGCGCGGCGAGCCATGGTGCCTCCGAAGATAATCAATGAGATTGGCAATCTACACGGGTATCATCGGTGTCGTGCATGAGCAGAACCCCTCGGACCGAGATGACCGGCGGCGTGCGCGTCGCGACGGTCGCCCGATGCCCGACGACGACCTGCGAGCCCGTGTGCAGCAGATCGCCGTCCGGCAGCAGGCGTTCGAGCGGCACCTCGCGCGCGAGCTCGGGGTCGACGACAACGGGCTCCGGGCCATGGACCACCTGCTGACGTCGGGCCCCTCGACGCCGACCGAGCTCGCGGACCGGCTCGACATCTCGACGGCTGCCCTGTCGCTCGTGGTGCAACGGCTCGAGCGAGCGGGGCACGTCGACCGCGAGCCGCACCCGCAGGACGGCCGCAAGGTCGTCATCACCCCCGGCGCCGAGTCAGCGGCCAGGGCGGAAGCACTCGTCGCCCCCCTGATCTCGGGTGTCGAGTCCCTGATCAGCGATCTGAGCAGCGCCGACTGCGCCGTCGTGCAGTCATTCCTCGACCGCCTGCTCGAGGTGTACGACGAGGCCACTCGGCACGCGGTGCCCGGCGACAGAACCTAGGCTGGCCGGATGCTCTCCCGACGCGACGCCGCCGTCCGGCTCGACATCCCCCTCGAGATGGCGACCCACCACGGGATCCCCTCGCGACTCAGCGAGGCCGAACTCCAGGCGATCGAGCAGGACCCGCCCGCCTGGCTCGTGCAGTCCCGGGCGAACCGGACGGGTTCCAAGAAGGTCTGGGTGCAGCTGGAGTGCGTGGTCTGCGGGTACGCCGAGACGGCTCGTCCGAAGAAGTGGTGGCCGGACTGGGACCACCTGATGTGCGACTACCACGCGCCGTACCAGGCGCCCGACCCGGTCGCGGGCTCCACCCGGCACGAGGTCGAGGGCATCGGCAGCCGCTTCGTCGCGCTGGTCGACGAGAAGCGCTAGCCGGAGGGGCGCTCTGGCTCCGGCACGTCAGGGGGACCGGGTGCCGATCACCGTCGGGCGTCGTCGGCGGGCAGCTCGGAGAGCCACTCGCTGACGGCCCGTTCGTCCGACCGGGTGACGCGGTGCGTGACGGGCAGGACCAGGTGGGTCACCGACGCACCGCCGCTCCGGAGGCGGTCGGCGACGATGAGCCCGTCGTCGCGAGTCCGCCTGGCGTCGTCGCGTCCCTCGAGCAGCAGGACCGGCACCGACGACGCCACGGGAGCCGGATCGGCACGGAACGGTGCCCGCGGGCGGAGGAGGATGCCCGCCGCGAACCGTTCGGGATGTCGTTCGAGCAGCGCCGCCGCCATGATCGCGCCGTTCGAGAAGCCCATGACGACCGCGCGACCCGGCACCTCGGTCGAAGCGCCGGCCTGCGCCGCGGTGACGAGGGACATGAGCGGCTCGATCCGAGCCATCAGGTCCTCCTCGACCGGGTACAGGTCAGCCCGCCGACGGAAGTGGGCGTACCCGCCGGTCGTCCGGACCGTTCCGCGGGGAGCGATCTTCGTGGCCGACGGGGCGAGGCGCTCCGCGAGCGGGAGCAGGTCGAGCTCGCTGCCGTCCGACCCGTGCAGGAGGACCCAGGTCGGTCCCGGGGCCCCCGAACCGTCGACACGCGCGAACGTGTGCCCGTCGACGGTGGTCACGAGGCTGGTGGGTGTGGGCACAGGTCGATCATGGTCATCCGCGCGGACGACGTCTACCGCAGCGTCAGGGACCCGAGCACTGTGTCGACGCCGGACTCCTCGTTGCTGAGCACGACGACGTCGGTGTCCGTCGCCGGCAGGTACGCCAGCAGGGACTGGTACCCGGGGTTGTCGCCGGGCACGAACCAGGCGTCCTGCCCCAGCACCCGTCCGAGGAACGTCCCGAACCCGTACGCCCACGCCGCGGTCGGGCGCTCGACGGCGTCGGCCTGCTCCATCTGTGCGTGCTGCTGCCACAGCTGCGACGCGAGGTCCGGCCGGAGCAGGGCTCCCTGTCGCAGCGCCCGGCTGTAGCGCAGCAGGTCCTCGGTCGTCGCCCACAGGTCCCCGCTGCCCGGGAGCGCCGCGAACGCCGGGTGGGGTTCGAGCACCTGTCCGTCCCGGTGGCCGACCGCGACGGACGGATCGCCGAGGGGGGAACGTCCGGAGGTCGTGGACGTCATCACGGCGGGCCCGAGCACGATCTCGGTCACGAGGTCGGAGTACCCGCTGCCGGTCGCGGCCTCGACCACGAGCGCGACGACCAGGAACGCTGGCGAGCTGTACCGCCAGTGCTCCCCGGGCGCGGACGTTCGCGGTGCGGACAGGACCATGGCGACGAGCTCGTCCCGCGGCGGTGGGACCTCGAGGAGCGGCGGGAGCCCGGGGATCTGGCCCCAGTGTCCGATCCCGGAGGTGTGACTCAGGAGCTGCCGGAGCGTCACCGGTCCCAGGTGCGCCGGCAGCGTCGGCACCCAGCGGGCGATCGGGGCGTCCAGGTCGAGCACACCGCGGCCCACCAGGGAGAGGACCACGACCGACATCAGGTGCTTGCTGATCGAGCCCGCCTGGTACCGCTCGTCCGTCTGCCCCCACTCGGCCGTGTCCGACCCGCGCGCGACCAGCACGGTGCCGGACCATTCCGGCGGGTCATCGGCGAGGTCGGCGATCCGCACGCTCACACCGGTTGCAGCGGCTGGGGCTCGCCAGCGGGCAGCTCGACGCGGATGCCGTCGCCGGGCCGCACGGTCCCACCGGCCAGGACGATGCTCATCACGCCGCCCTTGCGTTCGACGGAGCCGTCGTCGGCCCGGCCGAGCACCGCGCGCAACAGCCCCGGCTCGAAGTCGTTGATCTGCTGACACGGGTTCCGCAGCCCCGTCACCTGGACCCGGGCGGAGTCACCGAGGTGCAGCACGGTACCGGTGGGCAGGCCGAGCAGGTCGACCCCCCGCGTCGTGACGTTCTCGCCCATCTGCCCCGGCTCGACGTGGAAGTCGGCAGCGGCGACCTCGTCGAAGACCTCGGCGTGGATCAGGTGCACCTGGCGCAGGTTCGGCTGCGAGGGGTCGCGGGCCACGCGGGAGCGGTGCTGCACGGTCGTCCCCGCATGGGCGTCGCCCTCGATGCCCCACCCCTCGACCAGGACGACCTCGTCGACGAGCGGTTTGCTGAACCGGTGCTCGCCGTCCCTGCTCACCGCGACGACGCGCGGCCCGTCTCCCTGTTCCCCGACCATGGTCCGATCCTGGCGCATCCACGAGCGACTCTCAACGGTCTGGGTAGGGTTCGGGCATGGCGGCGCTGGTCCTGCTCCTTGCGAGCATCGTGGTGCTGCTCGGCACCACGGTCGGCCTCGTCTGGCGGGCGCGGGACCCGAACTGGGTGCGGGACACCGGGCTCGAGCAGAACGCCACTCCGCGCAGCACCGTCGTCACCTTCGTGCTCGCTGCGCTCTTCGTCGGGGCGGCCGCGCTGATCGGGGTGGTCCTGCTCACCGGCGGCCACGTGCTGGCGGGCCTGGCGTTCCTCGTCGCGGCAGCGTCTGGTGGCGTCATGACCGGTGTGGGTGTCTGGGTCTTCCGTCAGCGACTGACAGGTTCCCCAGGAGCCGACGACGACGACCCGGACGCTTGACGGACCACGGCACGGACCACGGCACGGACCGCGGCACGGCAGCACGGACCACAGCGCGCGGGATCAGCAGCGCCGCAGGATCTCGTCGACCACGACGTGCAGGGGCCGCGTGGCATCGACGGGCGTCCCGGCCGGAGTGTCCGTACCCGAGGCGTGCAGCTCCTCGACCAGCGCCCGCTCCGCCGTCCTCCCCCGCCCCGCCCAGTCGTCCGCGGCACGCCGGTCGAGCCTGCCCCGCAGCGTGTCGAGGTCGATCGTCAGCACGAACACGGTGTCGAACAGGTCGATGAACGCCCCGACGTTCCGGGAACCCCCGCAGAAGAACGTGACCGGCGTCGTGTCGTCGGCGACCATCGCCCGGACCAGCTCGACGTCCCACAGGTGGTGGTGGTGGGCGTCGGTGCCGGCGACGCCCTCGACGCGGAGGCCCGTTCCGGGGTCCCCCGTGTACGCGAGCTCGCGGTCGCCGTCCACTGCGTGGTGTCCACGCCGACGCAGCTCACGGCAGACCGAGGACTTCCCGCTGCCGGAGACGCCCTCCACCAGGACGTTGCGTCGGCCCATGCCTCGACCGTACCGGCCAGGGCGGATGTGGCGACCGCCTGATCGTCCGAAGGATGACGGGTGCTCAGCACCCCCTTGGTTGGGTGGGTGCATGCACTCCCCGCTGACCGTGACCGTCGTGATCCCGGTCCTCGACGACGCGGACCAGCTCGCCGCCTGCCTGGCGTCCCTCGCCGGGCAGACCCGCCGGCCGGACGAGGTCGTCGTCGTCGACAACGGCAGCTCCGACGGCAGCGCCGCGGTTGCGCGGGCGTCCGGTGCGACGGTGCTGCACGAGCCGCTCCGCGGCATCGGCGCAGCCGCGAGCCACGGGTACGACGCCGCCCGCGGTGCCGTCATCGCACGGGTCGACTCCGACTCGGTCCTGCCGGCGGACTGGATCGCCCGCGGGACGGCCTGGTTCGCCGACCCGCTCGTCACGGCGGTGACCGGCCCCGGGCACTTCCGCGGACTGGGCACGGGCGCCGGACGGTTCTGGGACGTCGCCTACATGCGGGCGTACTTCACGCTGATGACCGGGGCGCTCGGACGCCCGCCGCTGTTCGGCTCGAACATGTTCATGCGGCGCACCGCCTGGCTGGCGATCCGGCACCGCGTCCACCGCCGGGACCCGATGGTCCACGACGACGTCGACCTGTCGATCCAGTTCGACCCGACCTGGCGCACGGTGCTCGACACCGGGCTCGTCGCGTCGGTGTCGGGCACGCCCGTGCAGGATCCGTGGGGACTGGTCGTCCGGACCCGGAAGGCCGCCCGCACGTTCTGGGTGTCCGGCATGCGGGCGTTCTCCCCCGCCCGCATCATGCGGCGAGCACTCGTCGGCACGCGCCCGGTGCCGGTCGTCCGTCGAGCGGCCCCGCATCGAGCACCGCAGCCGAGCGATGCCGTGCCGGTGCAGCGGTGACGGTCGACCACCCCGGTCTGCACTGCATGACGTTCAACGTGCGCCGGCCGATGCCGCACCTGCGGCGTGGGCACCCGGACGCCTGGACCCATCGCGCCCCGGCCGTCGCCGAACTGGTCCGGTCCGAGGCACCGCACCTGCTGGCCGTCCAGGAGGCCGTGTCCGCCCAGGTGCAGCACCTCGCCACCGCACTCGGGTCACGGTGGGCCCCGGTGGTCGCCGACCGCAGTGCGGCCGGCGGTGGCGAGCACGTGGGGTTCTTCGTCGACACCGAGCGGCTGCGGGTCGGCGACACCCGCACGATCGCACTCGCTCCGGACCCGACCCGGATCGGCTCCCGGGCGTGGGGAGCGCCCTTCCCGCGGATCGCCGTGCTGGTCGGCCTGCACGACCTCGTGTCGGACACGGCGTTCCTGGCCGTCGCGACCCACGTCGACCCGTTTTCCCCGCTCGCGCAGATCCGCTCCGCGCGCCTGCTCGGGCGGCAGGTGCACGCCGCCGGGCTGCCCGCGGTGGTCATGGCCGACTGGAACGCCGGGGAGCGCTCGGCGTCCGCCCGGGTGCTGACGGCCGCGGGGCTCGAGGACACGTGGGACCTGGCACCGACGACGGCGCGTCCGGCGAGTGTCGGCACGTACGCGGCATACCGGCAGCCGAAGCCCGGCGGTCCCCGCCTCGACCGGATCCTGGTCCGCGGCGCCGCCGGGGCCCGTCCGGCCGTCGACAGCGTGTCGATCTCCACGCGGCGGCCATCGGGCACCTGGCCCTCCGACCACCTCCCCGTCCATGCCGTCATCCGTTGGGAGACCTGAGTGACCAGCATCGTCACCACCGCTGGCCCGACCTTCCTGCGTCGTCCCCGCGGCGCCGAGTACGTGGCCGACGTGCTCCGGGCCCTGACGCTCGTGAGCATCCCCGTCGCGGCCGTCGGATGGGGCCCGATCGCCTTCGCGGTGATGTCGCTGACGATGCTCGGCGTGGTCGTCCCGCGCATCCTGGGCCTGCGTCCGGCCTTCGACACCGCGCTCTGCCTGCTCGCACTGGTGGCCGGCTGGAGCAGCGTCCTGGAGTGGTACACGACCGTGTTCCTCTGGGACAAGATCATCCACTTCCTGCTCATCGGCGCGCTGAGCATCCTGGTCGTCGTGATCGGCTCCGACGTCCGGGTGCTCCCCGACGTCCGGCGGATGCCGCTCGTGGCCGTCGTCGTGCTCGCGGGGACGGCCGGTCTGGCGATCGGCGGCGTGTGGGAGATGTGCGAATGGGTCGGGCACACCCACCTCGACTCCTCGATCTACGTCGGCTACGACGACACGATCGGTGACCTGGCCGCAGACACGGCGGGCGCGGTCGCGGCGGGCTTCGCCGTGCGTGCGAGCGCCGCGGACCGGCGCGTCGTCGACCCGGGGCGCTCCCGCCGCTGACGGTCAGCGCAGCGCCGGGCAGTGCTCCGGCGTCGGGTGCTCGCTGATGCTGATGACCTCGTCGAGCCGGTCACGCGCGGCCCGGAGCTCGGCCATCTGCGCCGTGATCCGGTCGCGCTCGTCGGTCAGCAGCGCGAAGCTCTCCGGCGTGGCGACGCCCGCGTCCACGCACGGCAGCAGCTGCGCGATCGTCCGGCTGGACAACCCGGCGGCGTAGAGCTGCTGCACCAGGCGGACCCGCTCGACGGCGGCGTCGTCGTACGTGCGCTGCCCCGCCGCTGTCCGGTCGGCGACGAGCAGCCCCTGTTCCTCGTAGTACCGCAGCGACCGCACGCTGACGCCCGCCCGTGCGGAGAGGTCCCCGATGCGCATCCGTTCGTCGATCACGACTTGCCCCTGACGTCCATGTGAGGTCCTAGCGTACGTCCGTCGCCGCGGGAGAGGCCCGCACGACGGAAGGACACCATGGACATCACCGGATCGGTCGCACTCGTCACCGGGTCAAACCGCGGCATCGGACGTCGCTTCGTCACGGAGTTGCTCGAGCGCGGTGCCGCGAAGGTCTACGCGACCGCTCGCCGGCCCGAGCTCGTCGACGTCCCCGGCGTCGAGGTCCTGCCCCTCGACATCACCGACCAGGCATCCGTCGACGCCGTCGCCGAGCGCGCCGGCGACGTCACGCTGCTGGTGAACAACGCCGGCATCACCTCGCAGTCGGCACTGCTGACCGACGACCTGGACGACCTGCGCCACGAGCTCGACACGCACGTGTGGGGCACGCTCGCGATGACCCGGGCCTTCGCACCCGTCATCGAGCGCAACGGGGGCGGCGGCATCGTGAACGTCCTGTCGGCGCTGTCGTGGTTCGCGTACCCGGGCTCCGGCAGTTACGCGATCGCCAAGGCGGCGGCGTGGAACATGACGAACGCCCTGCGCCTGGAACTCGCGCCGAAGGGCATCAGCATGCAGGGGCTGCACCTGGGTGCGGCCGACACCGACATGATGGCGGGCTACGAGGGCCCCAAGGTCGACCCGGCCGACGTGGCACGGGCGTCGCTCGACGGGGTCGAGCGCGACGCGCTCGAGGTCGTCGTCGACGAGTGGAGCGCCGCCGCGAAGGCGGCCCTGGCGGCCGACCCCGCCGCCTTCTACCGGCAGTTCACGGCCTGACCACCGGACGGGAGGCCCGGTGCGGGCCCGCACCGGGCCTCCCGTCCGGCCGTGGCCGGGTTCAGTGCTCGGCCGTCACCTTCGCGGACAACCGCGCCATCAGGGCACGCGGCACGAACCGGTGCGCGTTCGCGATCACGGTGTTGCCGAGCCCCGACACCACCGTCGGGCCCCCGGCACGGGCGAAGGCGTGCAGGCCGACCGCGGCGACCTGGTCGGCGGTCTGCCGCCCGCTCGTCATGACGTCGCCGCCACCGGCCGCGTCGAAGAAGCCCGTCTCGGTGGGACCGGGGCAGAGCGCCAGGACCCGGACGCCCGAGCCGAGCGTCTCCTGCCAGACGGCCTCGGTGAACGACAGCACGAAGGCCTTGGTCGCCCCGTAGACGGCCATGCCCGGCGTCGGCTGGAACGACGCGGTCGACGCGATCGTCATGACACCGCCGACCCGACGCTCGAGCATGGCGGGCAGGAACGCGTGCACCATCCGGGTCAGCGCCGTGGTGTTGAGTGCGATCTGCGTCCGGTTCCGCTCGTCCGTGGCGTCGACGAAGTCGCCCATCGCAGCGACGCCGGCGTTGGCGACCAGGATGTCGACCCGCGTGCCCCGCATCGTGTCGATGACGTGGTCGACACCGGCATCCGTTGCCAGGTCGGCCACGACGACCTCGGCGCGCACCCGGTGGTCACGTCGGATCCGCGCCGCGACGGCCTCGAGCGCGTCCGCGGACCGGGCGACCAGGACCACGTCGCTGCCGGCGCGAGCCAGGCCGACCGCGATCGCCTCGCCGATCCCGCCACTGGCACCGGTCACCAGGGCGCGACGGGAACGGAACGGGTGCTTCGGGGGTGTCATGCACCCTGCCTACACGGACGTGACCGGACCATCCGGCTCGGTGACGAACGGACGCCTGAGCATCGCCGCAGCTGCCCGCGCCCGCGGGATCACCACGACGGCGCTCCAGAGGCCGAGCCCCACCCACAGCCCCGTGAGCAGCAGGGTGATGAGCATGCCGTGCTGGGCGCGCATCGACCACGTCATCGCGATCCAGAACACGCTGAGCACGATCTTCCCCCAGCCGGCGAGCTGGCGTTCGGCCTGC
Source organism: Curtobacterium sp. Leaf183 (assembly GCF_001424385.1). Lineage (GTDB taxonomy): Bacteria > Actinomycetota > Actinomycetes > Actinomycetales > Microbacteriaceae > Curtobacterium. Next base: position 147,732 of record NZ_LMPO01000007.1, read on the forward strand.
GCCTGGACGAGCGGGATCCACTCGGTGGCGGGCACGTCGACCGGGACCTCGCCGTCGGAGACCCACCGCTGCGCGACCGTCGCCCGCTCGTACCCGCCCTCGAGCCGCCAGGACCGCAGTGTCAGCGCGACGCCGATCGCACCACCGACGACCGCGGCGGGGATGCCGACGGACACGAGCACGCCGGTCGTCGCCGTGGTCCACGACGACAGCACGAGCATCACCAGGACGACCGCGAACGCGGCCCCCGCGATCGCGGCGCCGAGCAGTCGGAGCCGTCCGGCCTCGTCGATCACGCCCACATGCACGGCACATTGCTACACCCTCCAGCTGGCGTCGAGGCGTGCGCGTAGCGTCGGACTGGACCTGTACGAGGAGAGACACACGATGGCGAAGCACACCAAGCACACCGGCACCAAGGCACTGCTGCTCGGGATCCTGACCGGCGGCCGCAGCGCGACCCCGCTCGCACTGCTGGCACTCAACCGGGACCAGTCGCAGCTGTCCGGGTCGTGGCAGGACTGGGCGGTGTTCCGCACGCCGCTCGGCCGCGGGCTGCTGGTCGCTGCCGCGGTCGGCGAGATCATCGGCGACAAGCTCCCGATGACCCCGAACCGCACCGCCGCCACCGGGCTGATCGGCCGTGCCGCGTCCGGAGCCGTCGTCGGGCTCGCCATCGGCACGACCGGCAGGCGCGACCGCCGTGTCGAGGGTGCCGTGCTCGGCGCGGTCGGCGCGGTCATCGGCAGCTTCGTGGGCCTGGCCGCGCGCAAGGCCGTCGGGAAGACCACCGGCCTGCACGACCCGCTCGTGGCGCTCGCCGAGGACGCCGCGGTGATCGCTGGCACGCAGAAGGTCCTCACCTCGCGCTGACGCTCACCTCGCGCTGACGCTCACCTCGCGCTGACGCTCAGCGCGTGGTGACCGTGGTGTCGCTGACGGCGGTCTCGCTGACTGCGGGGGCGCCGGTCCCCGACGATCCCGACGCCGTGCGGATCGCCGTGGCGAACGCGCCGGCGATCCGGACGTTCGCCGCGGTCGTCGGGTGGATGCCGTCCGCCGTCGTGCCGGGCGCCCAGGAGTCGTCGGGCTCGCGGTCGCCGGCGAACGGGTCGGCGTAGGACCAGCCGTGCGCGTGGGCGTCCGTCGCCAGGGCTCGGTCGAGCACCCGGTTGCCGGTCCGACGGTCGACGCCCCACAGGCTCGTGGTGTGGTTCGACGGCGGAGCGGCGACCAGCAGCACGTGCGGCGTGCCCTGCCGCTCGACGAGGGTGTCGATGGTGCGCACGATGCGGTCGGTCGGCACGCCCTGGTTCACGTCGTTGGTGCCGAGCTCGACGACCAGCACGTCCGCCCCGGGGACGGCGGGCATCCGCGCCAGGACCTGGTCGGAGCGGTACCCGCTGTGCGCGTAGCCGCCGAGCGCGTGCACGCCGGTACCCGAGCCGGTCGGGTCGCTCGCGAGGTCACGGAGCCACGAACCCGGGCGGGCCGTGATCGAGTCCCCGGCGTACGCGAACGTCACCGCACCACGGACGTCCGCGCCGACGACGCCGGTGAGGACCTGGTTCGGCGTGTGCCGGAGCTCGCGGATCTGGGCCGCGGCGATGCGTGCCGCCTCGGCGGTGGCGGTGGTCGTGACCACCGGGTGCGACGCGAGGACGACGACGGCGGGGACCGCGACGAGGGCCGCGACCAGTGACGCGACGGTGACGATGTGACGCGGACGCATGGCGGTCCTCCCGGGTGTCCTGCAGCTGCGGGATCACCGTAGGCCCGCACCGGGCCGGTCAGCCGTGGGACCGGTGGGAACCACGCCTGCTGCCTGAAGCCCCTCGGAGCCGACGCTGGGAGGAGCTCAGGCCGTAGGTCACCAGCGCTCGTGCACCGTCGCGCGGAACCAGCGGTCGTACAGGTCGTTCACCGTGCTGTCGAGGCCGGGCACGGAGTCGAGGTCGAGCGAGCCGGCCTCGGCGTTCGAGCGGGCCTGGTCGGCGTTGCGCGCACCCGGGATCGCCGCGGTGACGCCGTCCTGCGCGACGATCCACGCGAGCGCGGCCTGCGGGACGGACACACCGGACGGCAGGGACGCCGCGAACTCCTGCGCCGCGCGGACACCGTCCTCGAACGGGACGCCGCTGAAGGTCTCGCCCTGGTCGAAGGCCTCGCCGTGCCGGTTGTACGTTCGGTGGTCCTGCGGGGCGAACTCGGTGTCGGTCGTGTACTTGCCGGAGAGCAGTCCCGACGCCAGCGGCACACGGGCCAGGACGGCGACACCGGCCTCACGGGCTGCGGGCAGGACGGCGTCGAGCGGCTTGAGGCGGAACGCATTGAGGATGATCTGCACGCTGGCCACACCGGGATGGGCGATCGCGGTCAGGGCCTGTTCGGCGGTCTCGACACTGACGCCGTACGCGGCGATCGACTGGTCCGCGATCAGGGCGTCGAGGGCGTCGTACACCGCGTCGTCCGCGAACACCACGGACGGCGGGCAGTGCAGCTGAACCAGGTCGAGCGTGTCCTGCTGCAGGTTCGTCCGCGACCGGTCGACCCACTCGCGGAAGTTCGCCGCGACGTAGTTCTCCGGGACCTGGTCCGCGCGGCGGCCCATCTTCGTCGTGACCGTCACCCCGGAGTCCGCGTTGGCCCTGAGCCAACGGCCGATGCGCTGCTCGCTCTCGCCGTCGCCGTAGACGTCGGCGGTGTCGAACAGGGTCACACCGGCGTCGGCGGAGGCGTCCATCACGGCGAAGGCGTCCTCGTCGGAGACGGGCCCCCAGTCACCACCGAACTGCCACGTGCCGAGACCGATGACGGAGACTTCGCGGCCGGTGCTGGCCAGGGGGCGTCGCTGCATGCTGTCGACGGTAGTCGCCCGCGCCCTGGCGGTGGACCAGGCCGGCGGAGGGGCTCGGCCGGGCTGCTGCTCGGGCGATGGCGGCCATCGCTTTTGTCAGATGACGAATCCGGTCCGGGATCCCGCAGGATCGCGAACCGGATTCGTCACCGCTCGATCCGGGAACCACCGCCGCCAGCGGGGCCCGGTCGCGTCACTTGCCCAGGCCGGACAGCTCCTCGAACTCGTCGTCGGTCAGCTCGATCGTCGCACCGGCGAGGTTGTCCTCGAGGTGGTCGACGCTCGACGTGCCCGGGATGGGCAGCATGACCGGCGAGCGCTTGAGCAGCCACGCCAGGGCGAGCTGTGCCGGGGTCGCGCCCTTGCGCTGCGCCAGATCGGTCAGCGGGGAGCGGTCGCCCGTCAGTCCGCCGGTGGCGAGCGGGAACCACGGGATGAAGCCGATGCCCTGCTCGGTGGACCAGTCGAGGAGCTCCTCGGCGTCGCGCTTCTGCAGGTTGTAGAGGTTCTGCACGGAGACGATGGTGGCGATCTCCTGGGCGGCCTTGACGTCGTCGACCGAGACCTCGGACAGCCCGATGTGGCGGATCTTGCCCTCGTCCTGCAGCTTCTTCAGCTCGCCGACCTGGTCCTCGAGCGGGACCTTCGGGTCGATGCGGTGCAGCTGGAACAGGTCGATGCGCTCGAGCCCCAGGCGCCGGAGGCTCATCTCGGCCTCCTGGCGCAGGTACTCGGGACGGCCGACCGGCGGCCACTTGTTGGGTCCGGTCCGCGTCAGGCCGGCCTTGGTCGCGATGACGACGTCGTCGCCGTACGGGTGCAGGGCCTCCTTGAGGAGCTCCTCGGCGACGTAGGGGCCGTACGAGTCGGCGGTGTCGAAGAAGTTCACCCCGAGCTCGACGGCGCGCTTGAGCACGCGGACGGCTTCGTCGTGGTCCTTCGGCGGTCCCCACACCCCGGGGCCGGTGAGCTGCATGGTGCCGTAGCCGAGGCGGTTGACCTCGAGGTCGCCACCGATGCGGAACGTGCCGGAGGCGTCTGCGGGACGGGTCGTGGTGTCGGAGTTGGTCATGGACCCGGTCTACGCCGCGATGGCGGGTGGAGCATCCACACCTGTCCCCCGGGTCAGCGCTCGGGTCGCGGGTACGGCGTCTCGCCGCGTCCGAGCATCCCCACCAGCTTGGCGATGCGGTTCGCGCGGGCGGTGGGGCTCGGGGCCGTCGTCACCCGTTGCAGCACGGCGTACCGGTTGGTCCCGTCCAGGTCCGCGAACAGGGCGGCCGCCGCGGGGTCGGCGTCGAGCGCGGACTGCAGGTCCTCGGGCACCGTGGCGCTCGCCGCGCCCGCGTACGCCCGGTCCCACCGGCCGTCCGCCTTCGCGCGGTCGACCTCCGCCTGGCCGCGGTCGCGCATCCGGCCCGCGGCGGTCAGCGTCGCGACCAGGCCGATGTTCCGTTCCGACCACAGCGAGGCCTTCCGGCGCGGGGTGAACCGTTGCAGGAAGGTGGCCGCGTCACGCGAGCGTTTCTGCCCGTCGATCCAGCCCGAGCACAGCGCCTCGTCGAGTGCCTGGGCGTAGGTGAGCGTCGTCGGCTCGGTGGTGCCCTTCTTCGCCAGCACCAGCCAGACGCCGTCGGGTTCGTCGTCGTGCGCGACCAGCCAGGCACGCCAGGCATCGGCGTCGAGGACGACCAGCTCCGGTGCCACCATGCGCACATCGTAGGTCGTCGCGGACGAACCGGGCCGCCGACGACTACCTTCTGTCACATCCGGTCCACAGGGACCACGAAGGGAACACACACCATGAGCGCATCTTCTGGGCGGCCGACCGCGGTCACCGTCTCGTTCTTCCTCTGGCTGATCACCGTGGTGCTCGGCATCATCAGCGGCATCGTCGGGCTCTTCTCGATGAGCGGCAACCAGACCAACGGCATGGGCGGCGCCCTCGTCGCCGGCGGGGTGATCGGCATCATCATCGCCCTGGTCGAGCTGTTCATCGTCTTCCGGATGCGCGACGGCCGCAACTGGGCCCGCATCGTGCTGCTGGTCCTGGCGATCCTGCAGGTCCTCGGCGTCGTGAGCGCCTTCAGCATCATCGGCACCATCGGCCTGGTCGCGGTCATCATCGCGACGATCCTGATGTTCCTGCCGGCGTCGAACGGCTACTTCCGCCGCGGCTGAGCCACAGGGCGCGGGCGTGCAGCCCGCACCGCACCGCAGAACGGACACAGCACCACGGGATCCCGTGGTGCTGTGTCCGTCCCGGCGTGCAGTGCCGTTCCGCCCGCGCCCGCATCGGCGCCGCGGCTCAGACCCAGTGCGGCTGCGCGAACACCCCGTGCGGATCGGCCTGCTCGGCGATGCGGTGCAACCGTGAGGTGTTGACGTCGAAGTACGCCGACGGGTCGGTGATCGCGGCGTCGCAGTAGTTCGCGTACGCCGCATCGCCCCACGCCGGACGCATCGCCGAGCGGAACCCGCGCACGTACCGGTCGAACGGCGCCGGGTCGCTGCCGTTCGCGAAGACCGCCGTGTACTGCACGGTGCACAGCGCCGACCGCCACGGGAACGGGGTGTCCGTCCGCCCGACGTCGGCCACGACCCCGCCGAGGGCGTCGAGCGCGACACCGCCCTCCTGCATCCCGGAGACGTCGGACGCACCCGCGGCCTGCTGCACCAGCACGTCGATCTGCGCGTCGGACAGCGCCGTGGTCCCGATCGACGACGTCGCCGCCTCGGACACCCGCTGCGGCTTCCCCGCCAGCTGCGCCATCGCAGCGCCGTAGCTGAGCTCCGTCGCGGTGTGCGACGTCGGAGTCACCCCGACGGACGCGATGAAACCGTCGACGGAGGTGTCTGCGCCCGACTTCTCGCCGGTCCACGTTCCCGTGACGGTCACGGTCGGTGTGCTGTGTCGCGACCCGGCCAGCAGTTTCAGGGTCGACCACAGCTTCGGGTCCGCCCGGGGCGCCCAGGCCTGCCAGGCACGCACGACCGCCGCAGCGGCAGACCAGGGGAAGACGACGGTGAAGAGCAGCACGGGAGGCGCGGGTTGCGTCCGCAGCGTCATCGACGTCACGACGCCGACCGTCCCGCCACCCCCGCCACGGCTGGCCCAGAACAGGTCCGGGTCCGACGACGCGGACGTCTCGTGCACGGTCCCGTCCGCGGTGACCATCGTGACGGCGGTCACCTGGTCGGCGGTGAGCCCGAACGACCGGACGAGCACCCCCACGCCACCGCCGAGGGTCAGGCCGCCGATGCCGACCGTCGGACAGGAGCCCGAGCCGATGGCACGTCCGGCATCGGCCAGGGTCGCGTAGACGTCCGCGAGCCGCGCGCCGGGGCCCACCGTCACCGAGTCGCCGGACACCTGGACACCGTCGAGGTCCGCGGTGCTGATCACGAGCGACCGGGGGACGTCCGTGCCCGCGGCGCCGCCGGCCGACCACCCCGTGTACGAGTGACCGCCAGCGCGGAGTGCCACGGGGGTGTTCGTGTTCCGCGCGAACGCCAGCCCCGCGGCGACGTCGTCCGTGTCCGCCACGCGGAGGATGCCCCGCGGGTCGGCGTCGTCGTAGCGGGGGTTCTCGAGCACGCGGGCACCGTCCCATCCCTGCGAGCCGGATCTGAGCAGCGTGCCGGACACGGCCGCGGCCAACGCGTCCCAGGTGGTCGGACCGGTCCCGCCCGACGACGGCGACGCGGATCCGGACGGCGTGGAGTCGGACGGTGCGGACGAGGGTGACCCCGACGGCTTCGGTGCGGGTCCGCTGCACGCGGCGAGCACCCCCGCCAGTCCCAGGCCGACTCCCCCGGCGATGAGTCCCCTGCGGGTGGTGCTGCTGGACGGTCGTTCGCTCACGGAACCTGTCTACGCCTCCGTCGAGCTGATGCGGACGGCTCCGGCCCAGTCGTGCACCCATGCCGGCAGCTCCCGGTCCGCCGGGGCCCCGCCGAGGGCGTCGAGCAACTCCGCCGATGGAACCGTGCCGCCGCTGGTCCGCAGGAAGCGTGCCTGCACCACCGCACGGGCGACGACGGACCCGCGCCGCACGAACGTCTGCTCCATGTACGCGGCCCGGTCGTCCACCCCGAGCACGCGGGTCACGAGCTCGAACCGTTGCCCGAGCGTCAGCGACCGCTTGTACGTGATCGTCTGCGCGGCGACGACCGGGTACCAGCCACGATCGGTCAGCGACTGCCAGAACCCGGAGCGGAGCATCAGGTCCATCCGGCCCAGGTCGAGCATCGACAGGTACTTGCCGTTGTTGACGTGCCGCAGCGGGTCGAGGTCGGTCGGCACCACGCGGAACGGCGTCCTCGCCTCGTCCCACAGCGACAGGCGGCGCGCTCGCCGGGTCCGGAGACGAAGGAGCAGCAGCCGGAAGTACAGGTTCACGCTCTGATCACAGCACGAGTAGACCGGGATGCATGCAGACACGCAAGCTCAGTGACCTCCACGTCGGCGCCCTCGGCCTCGGGACGATGGGGATGAGCGCCTTCTACACGGGCGCCGGCACGGACGACGACGAGTCGGTGCGCACCATCCACCGCGCGATCGACCTCGGCGTCACCCTCTTCGACACGGCCGAGGCCTACGGTCCCTACACGAACGAGGAGCTCCTGCGTCGAGCCCTCGCCGACCGCCGCGACGACGTCGTCATCGCGACGAAGTTCGGCCTCATCACCCACCAGCCGGGCGAAGCGGAGCCGGCGACGCAGCGTGGCATCAGCTCTGCCCCCGAGTCCGTCCAGGAGGCGCTCGAGGGCTCCCTCCGCCGCCTCGGCACCGACCACATCGACCTGTACTATCAGCACCGCGTCGACCCGCAGGTCCCGATCGAAGACGTCATCGGCCAGCTCGCCGAGTTCGTCCAGCAGGGGAAGATCCGCCACATCGGCCTGTCCGAGGCCAGTGCCGCGACGATCCGCAAGGCGCACGCCGTCCACCCGATCACGGCCCTGCAGAGCGAGTACTCGCTGTGGACCCGCGACCCCGAGGGCGACGTGCTCGACACCCTGCGCGAACTCGGCATCGGCCTGGTGCCGTACTCGCCGCTCGGCCGCGGGTTCCTGACCGGAGCGATCACGAAGCCCTCGGACCTGGACTCCGGCGACTTCCGCCTCGACAACCCCCGCTTCCAGGAGGAAGCCTTCGCGACGAACATGCGCATCGTCGACGAGGTCAAGCACGTCGCGGACGAGGTCGGCGGCACGCCCGCCCAGGTCGCCCTCGCCTGGCTGCTGGCGCAGGGCGACGACGTCGTCCCGATCCCGGGCACCAAGCGCGTCAGCCGACTCGAGGAGAACGTCGGCGCCACCGACCTCACCCTCACCCCGGAGCAGGTCGAGCGCCTGTCGGCGCTGCCCGCCCCGTCGGGTGACCGCTACCCCGACATGTCGAGCATCGGCCGGTAGAACCGACCAGGAGACGGACGGAAGGCCCGTGGCGACCCCGCCACGGGCCTCCCGTCCGTGTTGGGGTGTGGGTCAGACCTCGGCGGCGAAGCCCGCCGCGCGCACCTGCAGGTCCTCGATGCGCCGCAGGCGTGCGGCCTGCACGTCGAAGCCCTCGTAGGCCAACGGCGGGGTCTTCCGGACGTTGCTCGAGCACTGGAAGTCCTCGCACACCAGGGTGCCGACGGTGTTGCCGTTCCGGCCCGCCTTGCCGGAGCGCTTGGCGCTCCAGAACACCACGTCGTTCGGCAGCTGCACGTCCTGGCACCACGAGCACTGGGCCCGGGAGCGAGGCGACGCCTCGGCCTGGCGGAACAGGATCCCGACCAGGCCGCCGTCGAGCGTCGGCACGACGACGTACGCGCGCCGTCCGATCTTGGGGTCGCGCCAGCCGAGGAAGTCCAGGTCGTCCCAGACGATCGTGTCGAAGCCGGCGGGCAGTGTGACGTCGCTCGTCTCCTTGCGCGAGGCGTTGACGAAGGACGTGCGGATGGTGGTCTCGCTGATGGGCAGCATGGTGTGAACCGTTCTGTGGTGCCGTCCGGGGCGCCCATGGGCGTCGCGCCGGACGGTGCTTCCGGGAGGGGGTCGACGAGCGCGGCCGCGTCGGACGACACAGCCGGGGTCGTCAGGCCCTGATGCCGGCGTGGACGCCGACGACCTCCTGGGGACGATTGCTCACGAGGTCAGCCTAGGACCCGCTGTCAAGAGCACGACCGACCCGTCGTACGTGGGCTGGACGCGCAGGTGCCCGTACCGGTCGTCCCAGGCGCCGGTCTTGAGCGCGGTGCGGAGCGCGGCGACCGAGCGCCGGGCACTCATCTCGTCGACCAGTGCCCAGGCCGGGTCGGCCCGGCGCACGTCGGCGTCGAGCAGCCGCTCCGGCCGCGCGTAGAACGCCTCGGCGAACCGCTCGACGCTCGTGAACGGGACCGGCAGCCGGGTGGTCGTGACCTCGTCGCCGAGCGCCGCGGCGATGCGGTCGAGCGCGGGGTGGCGCGCCGCGTCGGCGGCCGTGACGTCGGGGGCGTACTCGGCCAGCCAGTGCTCGGGGATCCGCGCGGGGTCCCGCGTCAGGACCACCACCGGACCGGTGGTGGCGCGCCGGACCTCGGCGAGCACGTGCTCCGGGTCTGACCAGTCCTGCACGCAGAAGGCGGCGACGGCGGCGTCCGCGGCGGGGAGCGGGCCGGTCGGGTCCTCGACGGTCGTCACGTCGACGGCGTTCGGGACGTACTGGACGCTGCCGGCGCCGAGGGCCAGCACGGTCCGAGCCTCCCCGAGGGCCTTGGCGACCGCGCGGGCGAACGCGGGTTCGGCGCGGTGGTCGGTGCTGGCGCCGGGGGTGCTCACGCGGTCAGCCTACGGCGGCGTCGATCCGCGGCGCCGGTAGGGTCGATCGCGTGATGTCTTCGGGGTTCAGCATCTTCGCCGTGCCGTACGTGGTCTTCCTGCTCGCGATAGCGGTGCTGACCGTGGCGCTCATCGTGCTCGTGTTCGCCGCGATCCGGGTGCTGCGGCTGTCAGCCCGCGAGCGGGTCCTGCGCATCGCCGCACTCGAGCGCACCGCGTTCCTGCAGGACTTCGACGACACGCACGGCGACGACGGTGAGGCACCGGGCACCACCGCGTAGCGCGCGACCCGCCGCGGGGCCGATGCGCCGCCGAGCGTGGCCTGCCGCGGGGACGACAGGTCCGTTGTCGTACGACATCGGCGGTGTCGTTCCGACTCGGCACGGCGCCGACCGTACTGATGCTTGCCGGCGAGGCGACAAATACGCTGTCGTACGACGTCGGCGGTGTCGTTCCGCGTCGGTGTCCGCCGCCGCGCCGTCGGTCGCGCTCAGGCCTCGGCCGCGACCTGTTCGGCGCGCTCCGTGGCGGCCCAGCTGCCCAGCAGTGCGATCGACCGCTCGGACTCGGAGCCGGGTTCGGCGCTGTACGTGAACATGGTCAGGCCGGGGTCGGCGACCAGGTCGAGCGCCTCGTAGTCGAGCTCGAGCACGCCGACGACGGGGTGGTCGAGCCGCTTCTTGCCGCTGCGGTGCAGACGCACGTCGTGCTCGGCCCACCACGTGCGGAACTCCTCGCTGCGGGTGGACAGTTCGCCGACGAGCGTCACGAGCCCGGGCTCGCAGGGGTTCGCGACCGCGGCCGCCCGGAGGATCGCGACCGAGTCACGCGCCGTCCGGGGCCAGTCCACGAAGAAGGTCCGCGCCGCCGGGTCGAGGAACGTGAAGCGCGCGGAGTTCACCGGACGACCCGGGCCGGCGAACATCGGTGCGTACAGCGCGCGACCGAGCTCGTTCGCCGCCAAGGCGTCGCCGCGCTCGTTCCGGACCCACGCCGGCGCGCCGGTGATGGCGTCGAGCAGTCGCTGCACACCCGGGCGGATCCGGGTCGGCATGGTCCGGTGCATCGTCTTCACGCCCGAGTTCGCCAGGCGGGCGAGGTCCCACAGGTGCGTCCGCTCGTCCTCGTCGAGCTGGAGTGCGCCGACCAGGCCCTCGAGCACGCTGTCCGAGACGCCCTTGAGCGTGCCGCGTTCGAGCCGTGTGTAGTAGTCGACGCTGACACCGGCGAGCATCGCGACCTCGTGCCGACGCAGCCCCGGCACCCGCCGGACCCCGCCGCCGAACGAGGGCATGCCCGCCTGGTCCGGCGTGATCCGCGCCCGCCGGGAGGACAGGAAGTCGCGGATCTCGTTGCGCACGTCGATACCCATGCCGAGAAGGCTACGTCCTGGTGCCTGACGTCAGGCAGGTACCACCGTGCCCCGTCTCGCCCCCGTGCACAGCGGCAGCATGGGCGCATGACCACCACTTCCGACACCACCTGGTTCATCACCGGCTGCTCGACCGGGCTGGGTCGTGCGTTCGCCGAGGCCGTCCTGGCCGCCGGCGGCTCCGTCGTCGTCACCGCCCGCGATGCCGCCCGCGTGCAGGACATCGCCGACACCGCGCCCGACCGCGCGCTCGCCCTGGCGCTCGACGTCACGGACCCCGACGCCGTGACGGCCGCCGTGGCCGCTGCCGAGGAGCGGTTCGGCCGCGTCGACGTCCTCGTCAACAACGCCGGGTACGGCTACCGCGCCGCGGTCGAGGAGGGCGAGCCCGAGGCCGTCCGGACGCTCTTCGACACCCACGTCCACGGCCCGACCGGGCTGATCCGCGCCGTCCTGCCGGGGATGCGAGCGCGCGGGACCGGCACGATCGTGAACATCTCCTCGATCGGCGCCCGCATCTCGCCCGAGGGCTCCGGCTACTACGCGGCGGTCAAGGCCGCGCTCGAGGCCCTGTCGCTCTCCCTCCGCAAGGAGGTCGCGCCGCTCGGCATCGACGTCATGGTCGTCGAGCCCGGCGGGTTCCGCACCGACTTCGCGGGGCGCTCGCTGACCCAGTCCGCCACCCCGATCGAGGCCTACGCTGACACCGCCGGCAAGCGGCGCATCGAGCACGACACCGCCCACGGCACACAGCCCGGTGACCCGGCGAAGGCGGCGCAGGCGCTCATCACCGCGGTCGAGTCCGACGCGACGCCGTTCATGCTGCTGCTCGGCAACGACGCGTCCGACGGGTTCCGTGCCGCGCTCGACGCGCTCCGCTCCGAGGTGGACGCGTGGGAGTCGGTGAGTCGGGGCACGGACTTCTGACGCTCGCACAGACGGACGGGAGGCCCGGTGCCAGCTGGCACCGGGCCTCCCGTCCGTCACGTGGTGACGCGGATCACGTGGTGACGCGGATCACGTGGTGACGCGGATCACGTGGTGACGCGGATCACGTGGTGACTCGGGTCAGGTGGTGACGACGCGCTCCGCTGTGGTGGTGACGGCGACGCGGGCCACACGGTGGCCGTCCATGCGGGTGACCTCGAGGCGGTGGTCCCCCACCTCGACCACGTCGCCGACCCGGGGGACGCGGTCCAGGTGCACCTGCACCAGTCCGCCGACGGTCTCGTAGTCGCCGTCCGGCAGGGCCGGTCCACCGTCGGCGACCAGGTCCTCGAGCACCGTGGCGCCGTCGACGTCGCCCGTGTCACGGACCGGGGCGTCGTACTCGTCACGGATCGGGCCGACCAGGTCCTCGAGCAGTGCCTCGAGCGTGACCATGCCCGCGCTGCCGCCGTACTCGTCGACGACCAGCGCGATCTGGGCGCCGGAGGTGCGCATCTCGGCGATGGTGCTCGACAGGGACTTCGTCTCGGGGAAGGCGACGATCGACCGACTGACCGACCGGATCTCGGCCGTCGCGTCCTCGGGTCGGAGCAGGTCGCGCAGGTGCACGAAGCCCGTCACCCCGTCGCGGGAGCCGTCGGTGACGACGTAGCGGGTGTGCCCGAGGTCGAGCGCGCGGTCGGTGGCCTCGGCGATGCTCTGTGCGCCGTCGAGCGTCGCGACGTCGTACCAGGGCCGCATGGACTCGCGCAGGATCCGGTCGTGGGCGTCGAGCGCGCTGCGGGCGATGCGGCGCCCCTGCTCGTCGATCGCGTCGTGGTCGGAGACGAGCCCGCGCAGCTCCTCGGTGCTCATCGACTCGCTGCGCGCGTCGGGGTCGCCGCCGAGCAGCCGCACGACGGCGTCGGTGCTCTTCGACAGCACCCAGATGGCCGGGCGCATCAGGACCGCGAACCGGTCGAGCGTCGGGGCGACGGCCATCGAGAAGCCCTCGGCACGCTGCAGGGCCAGGCGCTTCGGCACGAGTTCGCCGAAGACGAGCGACAGGTAGGCGATGACCAGGGTCATGGCGACCAGGGCGACGGCCTCGGCGGCGCCGCGTTCGAGCCCGAGCCCGGTGAACAGCGGGGCCACGTCGGGGGCGATCGAGGACGCCCCGTACGCGGCGGAGAAGAAGCCGGCCACGGTCACGCCGATCTGCACGGCGGACAGGAAGCGGTTCGGGTCACGGCCGAGCGCGGCCACCCGTGCACCGCGGCTGCCACGGCGCTCCAGCTGCTGGAGCTGGGACTCGCGGAGCGACACCAGGGCGATCTCGGCTGCCGCGAACACCCCGCCGACCAACACGAAGACGACGACGAGGGCGAAGGCGATCCAGGTGTCCACCCTGTGATCCTGCACAGGTTGGCTGGGTGATCAGCCCGCAGCTGCTGGGAAGGAAGCTAGAGCGGGCGTCCGGTGTGCGACTCGATCCACGCGCGCGGGTCGACCGGCAGCGTGCCGTCCATCAGGACCTCGAGGTGCAGGTGCGCGCCCGTGGAGACGCCCGACGAGCCGACGCTGCCGATGAACTCGCCGGCCTCGACCCGCTGGCCGACCGTGACCGGCGAGGACCCCGGGATCATGTGGCCGTAGAGCGTGGAGACCTTCCGGCCGTCGACCACGTGGTCGATGATGACCGCGTTGCCGTAGGAGAAGTAGGTGCCCGAGACGCGGACCGTACCGGCGGCGACGGCACCGATCGGCGCACCCATGCCGGGGTTGAAGTCGAGGCCCTGGTGCTGCGAGGAGCACGCCGCGCACGGGGCCGAGCGCCACCCGAAGCCCGAGCTCATGCGCACCGGAGCGGGGAACGGGGACCGGACCTCGCCGCCGTACACGACCGCGGCATCGGGGTCGGTCGTGACGACCTTGTTGCCGCCGCCGATGGTGAAGCCGTCCCGCGAGGTCGTGGCGGTCGCGACGGCCTGCGTGACGGCGTAGTCCTGCGTGCGGACGACCGGGGCGAGCGTCGACGTGGCGCTCGACGTGCCGACCGTGGCGTGCGCGGGCATGGCCGAGGCGGCGAACATCGCGACGGCGGCCGCGGCGCTGGTCAGCGTGAGCCGGCTGGTGCGCCGCAGGCTCGGGCGGGTGGTGACGGTGCGGCGCGGGGTGCGGGTGAAGCGGGTGGTCGGGGCTGCGCTGGCGGGCTTCGGCTTCTTCGTCGCCTTCGTGACGATGGGCTTCGGCTTCTTCGCCGCGGCGCGCTCCGCCTCGAGGGCAGCACGACGCGACAGGTGCACGGTCGGGGTGGCGTGCTGCTGGTCTGCGTCGCTGGGAATCGTCATGGCCGCAGACCATTCTGCACGAAGCTGTCCGGTTGTACAGCCCCTCGACGGGGTCACACGTCGCCGGTGTCGTCCTCGTGGGGGGTCGCTGCCCGACCGTCATCCGCATGGAGCCGGCGTTCCAGCGCCGTCGAGACCCAGCCGGCCGGCACCAGCAGGAACAGCCAGAACGGCCCCCCGGCAGGCACGATCACGGCGCCGACCAGCGCCACCACCAGGGCGATGAACGTCACCGTCCCGTCCACCGGGTGCACCATGCCGCGACCGTCCGGGCGGATGAGCTCCGGGTCCCGCCAGATCGTCCACTGCATCGCCGTCATGCTCAGGCTCGCGAGCGCGATCGTGCCGATGTAGAGCGCGTTCACGCCGCGGTCGTGGGTGGTCTGCGCGATGAGGTTGGACGAGAAGGGCAGGAACGCGATGCTCGCCAACCAGACGAAGTTCACGCGCAGGACCGTGGTCGAGTACGAGCGGGTCGCCTCGAACAGGCCGTGGTGCGACAACCACAGCCGCGAGATCACGACGAAGCTGACGACGAAGGCGATGAGCTTGCCGACGTTCTCGCTGAGCAGCGCGCCGAGGGACATCCGGTCGATCTCGTTCGCCACGTCGACCAGCGGCAGGAGCAGCAGCGTGATCGCGATCGCGACCGTCGCGTCCGAGAAGTTCACGAGCCGGTCGAGCCCCCGGTCCGTCCGCAGCACCCGTGCCATGGCGCCAGCCTAGGGGCGAACCGGGCCGGTCTCGGGGTGGACCGGCCCGGTCAGCCGCCGATCGGTACTGTCGGGACGACGAACGAGCGGAAGGACCCCCTCATGGCCCGAACGCCCCGGGAACGCCACGAGCCGATCGACCTGCAGCACGCCGAGGTCGTCCTCGCCGGCACGCAGGAACTCCTGCCGGTGCTCCGAGTCGCGGCCGTCCGCGCCGGTGTCGACGCGGCACGCATGCGGGTCATCGGTGTCGACGACCTGCCCGACCCGTCCGAGACGGGTGACGCCGAGCTCGCCGTCATCGCGATCCGACGTCCGGGGAACGACCCGGCTTTCCACCGCGCGCACGAGGCGGCGGACCTGATCGGACCCCTGCTCACGCCGCACGCGGTCCGCATCGTGATCACGGTGTCGGGTGCGACCCGGCTGGTCCCGAAGCTCGAGCGGACCCTGACGTCCGAGGTCCTCCACCAGATCGGGGCCGCATCGGCTCCGTCCGGGTTCCGGCGACCGTTCCGGACGATGCGACTGCGGCTCGGACTGGCGGCGCTGCAGGCCGCCGGTGTGCGGGTCTTCCGGATCACGATCGGGCACTGAACCCCACCGGCTGGTGTCCCCACCGGCCCGGGCCCGTCAGCCGGCCGGTCCGCCGCGCAGCTCGAGCGCGATCTGCTCGGCGTCGAGGTTCCCGAGCACCGACTCGAGCACGTCGGCGTCGAACACGCCGTCGTCACGGGCGTCGAGCAGCGCGGACCGCTGGGCGTCGAGCACCTGGAGTCGCCGGGTCTTCTCGCGGCCGAACCACGCCCGCAGCTCCGCCGGGTCGGTGGCCTCGAGCTCCTCGCGCGTGCGCGGCGCCGTCGGCTCGGCGCTCGCCGCGGTGACCTGTTCGGCGGCGCTCCGCATGACCTCCATCAGACGGCGGCGTTCCTCGCGGTCCTTCGCCGTGTCGTCGGACCGCGGCGGGCTGATCCACCGCAGCAGCGGGCCGATCGTGCCGCCCTGCAGCAGCAGCGACAGCACGGCGACGGCGAACGCGACGAACACCAGCAGGGACTTCTGCGGGGTGCCGTCCGGCAGGGTCTGGGCGGCGGCGACCGTCACGGCGCCGCGCATCCCCGACCACACGACCGCCGTGCCCTCACGCCACCCGAGGGGCGCCGCCGAGAAGTACCGGATGTCGGCGAGGACCCGACGGATCCGGGTGCCGAAACGTTCGAGGTCACGTTCGCTCGGCTGTCGGTTGCCGAAGCGGTGCTCCTGCAGGGCGGCGCTCGTCGCCGCGCGGTCGGCCGAGCGGTACTCCTCGAGCCGGCCCTGCAGTCGGGCCTGTCGGTCGGCGCTCCGCGACAGGCCCCACAGCAGCGGGACGACGTACGCCGCCCGGACGAGGACGGTCAGGACGAGGGCGCCCAGGGCGATGAGCAGCGCCGGCACGATGCCGGCGTGGTCGCGCTGCACGTCGGCCACGATCGACGCGAGCTCGAGGCCCATCACCAGGAAGACCGCGCCCTCGAGCACGAAGGACACCGTCCCCCAGTTCTGCGCGTCCGACAGCCGGTGCGTCGGCGGCAGCACCCGCGGCGCCCGGATGCCCGTGACGAGCCCGGCGACCACCGCGGCGACCAGGCCCGATGCGTGCAGGCCCTCGGCGGGGATCGACGCCGCGAACGGCACCGCGAAGGACAGGGCGGTGTTGACCGTCGCGTTCGTCACCCGGGCGCGGACGCGCAGGTTCAGCCAGCCGACGACGAGCCCGATCGCCACCGCGACGGCGACCGCGTAGGCGAAGTCCCCCACCGCGCCCCAGAACGAGAACGACGCGGCACCGGCGGCGATGGCGGTCCGGAGCAGCACGAGCGCCGTCGCGTCGTTGAGCAGGGACTCACCGTCCAGGATCGCGATGACCCGGCGTGACACCGAGGTCTGCTTGACGATCGACGTCGCCACCGCGTCGGTCGGGCTGACGATGGCGCCGAGCGCGATGCCCCACGCCAGGCCCAGACCCGGGACGACCCAGGAGAAGAAGAGCCCCAGCACGAGGGAGCTGCCGACGACGAGCACGACGGAGAGCCCGCTGATCGCACCGAACTCCCGGCGGAAGTTCATCGTCGGCATCGACACCGCCGACGCGTACAGCAGGGGTGGCAGGACGCCGGCCAGGATCCACTCGGGGTCGATCTCGGCGTCCGGGATCCACGGCACCAGGCTCGCGACGATGCCCGCCGCGACGAGCACCAGGGGCGCGGCGACACCGATCTTCGGCCCGACCAGAGCGGCACCCGCGATCACGAGCAGCCCGACCAGCCCGACGACGAGGGGATCTGTCATGTCCCCAGGGTGGCACCCTCCGGCCTCCACAGGTCGGCATCTCGGGAGGCTCGTCCACAGCCCATGTATCTTGATGTCGAGATAATGCTCACCGCGAGTAGCGTGGAGCCACCGACGCGCGAACAAGGGAGTACCCGCCAGCATGGCCAAGATCATCTACACGCTCACGGACGAGGCGCCGTTCCTCGCCACCCACTCCTTCCTGCCCGTGATCCAGGCGTTCGCCGGCACTGCCGGTGTCGATGTCGAGACCCGGGACATCTCCCTCTCCGGCCGGATCATCGCGCTCTTCCCCGAGCGGCTCACCGACGAGCAGCGACTCGACGACGCGCTGGCCGAACTGGGCGACCTCGCCAAGACCCCCGAGGCGAACATCATCAAGCTGCCGAACATCTCGGCCTCGATCCCCCAGCTCAAGACCGCGATCGCAGAGCTGCAGTCGCAGGGCTACGACCTGCCGGACTACCCAGACGAGCCGACGACCGACGACGAGCGCGAGACCCGCTCCCGGTACGACAAGGTCAAGGGCAGCGCCGTCAACCCGGTCCTGCGCGAGGGCAACTCCGACCGTCGCGCGCCGCTCTCGGTCAAGAACTACGCCCGCAAGCACCCGCACCGCATGGGCAAGTGGAGCGCCGACTCCAAGACGAACGTCGTCACGATGGGCGCCGACGACTTCCGCTCCAACGAGAAGACATGGGTCGCCCCCGCCGACGACACCCTGACGATCGAGTTCGTCGGCACCGACGGCAGCACGCAGGTCCTCAAGCAGTCGATCCCGGTCCTCGCGGGCGAGGTGATCGACGGCACCGTCCTGCACGTGGGGCCGCTCGAGCAGTTCCTCCGCGCACAGATCCAGCGCGCCCAGGACGAGGGGATCCTGTTCTCGGTCCACCTCAAGGCAACGATGATGAAGGTCTCCGACCCGATCATCTTCGGCCACGTCATCCGCGCGTTCTTCCCCGACGTCTTCGACCGCTACGGTGCCGACCTCGCCGCGGCCGGGCTGACGCCGAACGACGGCCTGAACTCGATCCTCACCGGGCTCGACGCGCTGCCGAACGGTGCCGAGATCAAGCAGGCCTTCACCGACGGCATCGCCGCGGGCCCCGAGCTCGCGATGGTCGACTCGGACAAGGGCATCACGAACCTGCACGTGCCGAGCGACGTCATCGTCGACGCCTCGATGCCCGCGATGATCCGCACGTCGGGGCACATGTGGGGCCCGGACGGCGACGAGCACGACACGGTCGCGGTCATCCCCGACTCGAGCTACGCCGGCATCTACCAGGCCGTCATCGAGGACTGCCGCGCCAACGGGGCCTTCGACCCGTCGACCATGGGGTCGGTCCCGAACGTCGGCCTGATGGCGCAGAAGGCCGAGGAGTACGGCTCCCACGACAAGACGTTCGAGGTCCCCGGCGACGGCACCGTCCGCGTCACGAACGCCGCCGGCGACACCGTCATCGAGCACCAGGTCGCCCAGGGTGACATCTGGCGCGCTTGCCAGACCAAGGACGTCGCGATCCGCGACTGGGTGAAGCTCGCGGTCACCCGTGCCCGCGCCTCGCAGACGCCGGCGGTCTTCTGGCTCGACGAGACCCGTTCGCACGACGCGGCGCTCATCGAGCTCGTCCACCGGTACCTCGGCGAGCACGACACCGAGGGTCTGCAGATCGAGGTCATGTCACCCGAGGACGCGATGCGCTTCTCGCTCGAGCGCATCCGCCGCGGCGAGGACACCATCTCGGTCACCGGCAACGTCCTGCGCGACTACCTCACCGACCTGTTCCCGATCATGGAGCTCGGTACCTCGGCCAAGATGCTGTCCGTCGTGCCGCTGCTCGGCGGAGGCGGCCTGTTCGAGACCGGCGCCGGCGGGTCCGCACCCAAGCACGTGCAGCAGCTCGTGCAGCAGGACTACCTGCGCTGGGACAGTCTCGGCGAGTTCCTGGCGCTCGCGGTCTCCCTCGAGCACCTCGCCGGCGTCACGGGCAACGCCCGCGCGCGCATCCTCGGCGAGACCCTCGACCGTGCGACCGGCACCTTCCTCGAAGAGGACAAGTCCCCCGGTCGCAAGATCGGCACGATCGACAACCGTGGCAGCCACTTCTTCCTGGCCAAGTACTGGGCCGAGGAACTGGCGGCGCAGACCGAGGACACCGAGCTCGCGGCGGCCTTCGCCGAGATCGCCGGGCAGCTCGGCGAGCAGGAGCGCACGATCGTCGACGAGCTCGTCGCCGTACAGGGTTCGCCGGTCGACATCGGCGGGTACTACCGCCCGGACGACGCCAAGACGAGCGCGGTCATGCGCCCGTCCGCGACGCTGAACGCGGTCCTGGCCGCGCTGTAGGCGCGAAACACGACGAACGGGAGGCCCGGTGCCAGCTGGCACCGGGCCTCCCGTCCGTCCTGGGGCCCACCCAGGCACCTCGAGGTTCCGTAATCACGGAACCTCGAGCGCCCGGACCGGTCGTCTGCGGAACCGGGGCGGAACTGAGCGGCGAGTCGTGGAACCTCAGGAGGTGGATGCGACGGCTGGCCGAGCGTGCGCGCTGCGGTCAGCGGGACGGGACCGGCGGACCGATCGTCAGCAGGACGGCGAACACGAGTGCGACCAGGACCACGCCGATCAGCGCGGCGACGAACGGGTGCGCGACCACGGCGAAGAGCAGTCGGTCGAGGAACCCCGGACGACGACCGCCGTCGCCCGAGCGGCGCCAGGGACCGTCGAGCATGCCGCGGCGGGCGACCCCGAGCTCGAACGGCAGCGTCGTGTAGGGCACGATCGCACTGACCCACGCGAGCACCGTGGCGCCGAACGACCAGCGCTGGTTCACCGCGACGACCGTGGCGACCACGAGGTAGGCCAGGAACACGAACCCGTGCACGCTGCCGCCGATCCGCACGGGCAGGTCACCGAGGCCCATCGCGTACTTCATGAGCATGCCGACCAGCAGCATCGTCCAGGTCACGAGTTCGGCGACCGCCAGTGCGCGGAACAGGGATCGAGGCGTCATGCGTCCATCGTCCCGGACCCTGGTTGGGAATGCTCCGCGATCGGGCGGGGCTCCGGCGTCGCACGACGTGCCGCACGTCATCGGCCCACGTCGCACGTTCCGTCGGCCGTCGGGCACGCGGGCGACAGGGTGCGCGACGTCGCGGGACGTGAGCGGCGCGTCGTGCGACCTCGCGACGCGCGGAGGCGGTGACACGCCGGAGGTCGTATCGATTCGACACAAGCCTCGGGTAGCGTCGGAGGCATGTCGATGACGACCAACACGACGACGGATCCGACCCGCACACTCCGAGTCGGGGTGGTGGGGCTCGGGTTCGCCGGGACCACCCACCTCGACGCCTACACGGCCCTGCCCGGAGTCGAGGTGGTGGCACTCGCGGGGCAGGAACCGGCCCGACTGGCCGAACTCGCTGAGTCCCGGCACGTGCCGAACCGGTACGAGGACTGGCAGGACCTGGTCGCCCGCGACGACCTCGACATCGTGTCGATCGGCGTGCCGAACTCCCTGCACCACCCGATCGCGGTGGCCGCACTGACGTCGGGCAAGCACGTCTTCTGCGAGAAGCCCCTCGCCACGACCGGCGACCAGGCGCAGGAGATGGTCGACGCCGCGGTCGAGAACGACCGCGTGCTCGAGGTCGCCTACAACCACCGGCGCCGCGCCGACGTGCAGTTCCTGGCGAACCACCTGGCCCAGGGCGACCCGCTCGGCCACGTCTACCACGCCCGTGCCAGCTGGCTGCGTCGCGCCGGCATCCCCGGCATCCAGAGCTGGTTCGCGAACAAGGAGACAGCGGGCGGCGGTCCGCTCATCGACCTCGGCTCGCACGTGCTCGACATCGCGCTGCACCTGATGGGCGAACCCCGGGTCGTCACGGCGAGCGCCGTGGCGTACAACGAGCTCGGCAGCGCCGGCCGTGGTGGGAGCGCCCGCACGCCGGTGTCGGCCGCCACCGGTCGCCCGTTCGACGTCGAGGACTTCGCGAGCGCCCTGCTGCGCTTCGACGACGGGTCGAGCCTGCAGCTGCAGGCCTCGTGGGCCAGCTACTCGAAGGACGCCGAGGACATCGAGGTCGAGCTGCTCGGGTCGACCGGCGGCGCGCGCCTCTTCGTCCGCGACTACGCGACCGAGGGCACCGTGACGCTGTACTCGGACGAGCAGGGCGTGCCGACGGTCACCCGTCCCGCCGTCCAGGTGCCGTCCGGGCACCACCAGCGCGTCATCGAGGAGTTCATCGCGACGATCCGGAGCGGCCTGCACGACGGCCACCACGGGGAGTTCGCACTGCACCGGAGCCGTGTCGTCGACGCGATCTACGCGTCCGCGGCTGCCGGGCACGAAGTGGAGGTGCAGGCGTGACCAACATCGTCGTCTGGAACGAGAACGTGCACGAGAGCCGCGGGGACGAGATCGTCCTCGGGCACTACCCGAACGGCATCCACACCGTGGTCGCGGACGCGCTGCGCCAGCACCACCCCGATGCCGACGTCACGACCGCGACGCTGCAGGAGCCCGAGCACGGGCTGACGCAGGAACGCCTGGACGCCACCGACGTCCTGTTCTGGTGGGGGCACGTCGCGCACGACCAGGTCGCCGACGCGGTCGTGCAGCGCGTGGTCGACGCCGTCCACGCCGGCATGGGCCTCGTGGTGCTGCACTCCGGGCACTACTCGAAGCCCTTCAAGTGGCTGATGGGCACCACGTGCTCGCTGAAGTGGCGCAACGACGGGGAGCGCGAGCTGGTGTGGACCACGGCGCCCGAGCACCCGATCGCCGAGGGCGTGCCGCACCCGATCGTCATCGACCGGCAGGAGATGTACGGCGAGTACTTCGACATCCCCCGACCCGACGAAGAAGTGTTCCTGTCGACGTTCGCCGGCGGCGAGGTCTTCCGCTCGGGTGTCGCGTACCGCCGCGGTCGCGGACGGGTGTTCTACTTCTCGCCCGGCGACCAGGAGTACCCGGTGTACCACCACGCCGACATCCAGCGGGTCCTGGCGAACGCGGCCGGCTGGGCAGCACCGTCGACGCCCCGCCGGACACTGAGCGCCGACCCCCACCCTCGGGACTGGTTCCTGGCTCCGGGTGCGGGTAGACAGGACGGGTGACCACCACCACGGATCAGAGTTCCACCCGCAGGACCGCTGCCGTCGAGGCCCTCGGCATCCTCGGCAGCGGTCCCGAGGAGCGCTTCGACCGGATCACCCGCATGACGCAGCAGGCGTTCGGGGTCCCGTTGAGCTTCCTCAACCTCGTGCACCACGACGTCGTCACCGCCCAGTCGACGCAGGGGTGGGAGCAGGGGGGCAGTGCCCCGTCCGACCAGGTCTTCTGCTCGGTGACCGTCATGCACGACGGCCCGGTGACGGTCCGCGACGCCACGCTCGACCCACGGTTCAAGGACATGGCGGCGGTCCGCGAGCAGGGCATCCGCTTCTACGCGGGCGCCCCGCTGTCGATGCCCGACGGGACGCAGGTCGGCACGCTCTGCATCATGGACGCGGAGCCCCGCGACCTGTCCGCCGAGGAACTCGAGCTCCTGACGGACCTGGCGCGCTGGGCGGAGCGCGAGCTCGGACACGCGATGGACCTGGACCGGGTCCGCAAGGTCCTGGCGGGCATGACGCCCGACCCGGTCGAGGTCCCCGGACACGACCTGCAGGTGGTGACGTCGGCACGCGAGTCATCCGGGGACGTCGCCGACTGGCGCCTCGCCGCGGACGGCACGCTGCGCCTGACAATCGGGTCCGTGTCGGCGGCGGGTCGCGCGGCTGCCCTGCTGGCGTCGACGATCAGGTCGGCCGTCGTGGCGCGCACCGACGTCGAACTCGGGTCGGACGGTCCGGCGCTCGAGACCCAGATCGGCGACGACCTCGCCGCGTCGGGAGCCGTCGGGTCGCTGTTCCACGTGCGGGTCGAGCCCGACACCGGACGGATGGTGTTCGTCGACGCGGGGCACGGCCTGGCGCTGCACCTCGGCGCGGACGGCACGCACACGGTCCTGCGCACGCTCGACCTGCCGATCGGCCTGCAGCGGGGGTCGACGCGCACGCACGTCGAGGGGGCCCTCGAGCCCGGTGACCGGCTCGTGCTCTTCACCGACGGCGTGTTCGCACTCGACGGTCTCCCGGACATCGACGCCGTGGCCACGCTCGCCGTCGACGCGGGCCCGGACTTCGCCGACCGCGTCCTGGCGCTGCTGCCGACGGCACCCGACGCCGACGTCACCGTCGCGGTGCTGACCCGCCGACCGGTCGGGTGAGCGCGGCGACCAGCAGCGTCCCGAGCAGCCCGAACGCACACAGCTCGATGCCGAGTCCGGCCAGCTGCCAGTAGGCGCTGCCGACGTGCTGCGGCTGTGTGACGGCGTCCGGCCACCAGGCGTCGATCAGCGGGAAGGACCCGGGGAACGGGTCGAGGACGAACCAGGCGAGGCCCCCGAGCAGCATCACGACGCCGAGTGCGGCCATCGCACCGCGGCGGCCGCGCAGCATCCGCACGACGAGCGCAGCGGCGACGGCCGCCAGCCCGAGCACCGCGACGGCGAACGCGGCGACGAAGGCACCCTGGGGCACGAGCGTGAACCAGTCGAGCACCGCGATCGGCACCAGGAGCCACCGCCCCGTCCGTGCCCAGCGCACCGGGTTCCGCCATCCGTCCATGCCGGGAACCGTAGGACACCGTGCCTGACGAGCGCTGGTGAGCGTTGCCGCCCTCGGGTCGTGAGCCCCCCCCAACGAGCCCACGCGACCGATGCTGAGAAAATACCAAGTAGTCCTCACCATCTGCACGCCCCCGTTCGTGGGGACGGCGGGAGGGGCGCGCGCACTACCCTGACCCGATGCCGACACCCGCCGCCGAGCACACCGTCGACGCGACACTGGTGCGTGCGCTCCTGGCCGACCAGCACCCCGACCTCGCCGCGTTGCCGCTCACGGTCGCTGCAAACGGGTGGGACAACGTGGTCGTCCGCCTCGGGGACACGCTGGCCGTCCGGCTCCCCCGCCGTTCGGCCGCCGCGACGCTCATCGAGCACGAGCAGCGGTGGCTCCCCGAGCTGGCCCGGCAGGTCGCCGCCGTCGTCCCCGTGCCCGCGCCCGTCCGCACCGGCCGTCCGGCGCTCGGCTACCCCTGGTCGTGGAGCGTCGTGCCCTGGCTGCCGGGGACGGCGGCGGGCGAACGGCTCGGCGGCGTCGTCCTGGCCGAGGCGCTCGCCGCGTTCGTCCGCCTGCTCCACGTCCCGGCGCCGTCGGACGCCCCGGTGAACCCGGTCCGCGCGGTGCCCCTCGCGACCCGGACGGACGCCGTCCTGCACCGGCTGCGATCGGAGGACGTGCCCCGTGCTCCGGAGTTGGCCGCGCTCTGGCGGGCCGCGGCGTCCGCACGGACGCACGCCGGGCCTCCCGTCTGGGTGCACGGCGACCTGCACCCGTTCAACCTGCTCGTCGAACCCGGACCGGACGGCGACCGCCTGTCGGCGGTCGTGGACTTCGGCGACGTCACGGCCGGCGACCCCGCCGTCGACCTCGCGACCGCCTGGCTGACGCTCGACCGGGAGGCACGGGCCGTCTTCCTGGAGCGCGTCGCGGTCGACGACGCCACCCGGTTGCGGGCCCGCGGCTGGGCCGTGTCCATCGCCTCGGCCCTGTGGACCAGCGACGACAGCGCGTTCCGGACCGTCGGTGTGCGCGGGATGGCAGCGGCTCTCGACGGGTGACGAGAACGGGGTTATCGTCACTCCACACCAATCCGTGCACGTGAAGATCGGAGGGGCCTGATGACCCTCGAGTTCCGCGTCCAGCACGACGTCGACACCGACGCCGCTCCCTCCTCCTCCGCGCCCGCCCGCTCCGGCGTCCGCGGTCTCCTCGACCGTCTCGCGGCCCGCCGAGCCGCTGCCCGGGTCCGCCGTGCCGAAGTCGAGCTGCTCGAGCTCGCCGACCTCGAGCGCCTGCTCTCCGGCGCCCGCGCGGTGATCGAACGCGGCTGGATCCAGCACGCGTGGTTCGCCTACGTCGACGAGAAGGGCCGGACCCGCAAGGCCTCGAGCGCCGCCGCGATGGACGTCGCCGGACGCCCGCTCGTCGGGGCGTGCCTGGTCGGCGCGGTGGTCTACGCCGCAGGCGGCCCGCACGCCGTCCACTCGCAGCCGGTGCAGCGCGCCCTCGACGTGGTGTGGCACGCGCTGGCGGCCGACGAGGGTGCACCGGTGCTCTGGTGCCCCGCACCCGACGTCCGGATGGGTCGTGTGCGTGACCTGACGAGCTGGAACGACGCACCGTCGCGGACCTCCGCGGACGTCGCCGGACTCCTGCTGACGGCGGAACGCGTCGCGGTCACCGAGTCGGAGCACGTCCGTGAGCGGACGGTGGCACGATCGGGGGCATGAGCCCCGCTGTCGACTCCCCCGTGCCCGACGACTTGCCGGCGGTGCGGTCGGCGGTGCACGGTGACACCCTCGCCGGCGTCGGGAACGCCCGGCTGTCGGACGAGGGGACGCGGCCGGTGACCGACGCCGCCACCGTGAAGTCGACCCTGCACCGCTACCTGCAGAAGCACCGGGCAGCACTGGTCGGCAAGCTCGACGGGCTCGCGGAGCGCCAGGCTCGGTGGCCGGTCACGCCGACCGGCACGAACGTCCTCGGCGTGGTCAAGCACGTGGCATCGGTGCAGGTGGAGTACTTCGGGGCGGTGTTCGGGCGTCCGTTCCCGGACCTGCCGCCCTGGATGCGCGAGGGTGCGGCCCCCGATGCCGACATGTACGCGACGCTCGACGAGACCGTGGCCGACGTCGTCGCCTTCCACCACGCCAGCGCCGCGCACGCCGACGCCACCATCGCGGCGCTCGACCTCGACGCCCGCGGGGTCGTCCCGTGGTGGCCGGAGGAAGTGCGCGACGTGACGCTGCACCGGGTCCTGGTGCACATGGCGTACGAGACGGCACGGCATGCGGGACACGTCGACATCGTCCGCGAGATGCTCGACGGGCTGGCGGGCGACGGCGACGGCAACCTGGCGGACCGGTCGCCCGCTGCGTGGCAGGACTGGCGGGAGCACCTGGTCGGCATCGCGGAACAGGCGGGCCTGCGGAGCGCTGGGCTGTAGCGGGGTCCCCAGCCGGATCGTTACCGTTCTCCCAGGGTTGCTGCGGACAACAGCCGCTGACCTGGGCTTCTCGTGATCGTCGCGAGCAGCGTCGAGCGCGCTCCGGACCTTTGCGGTTGTACAACTACCGCGTGCGATGGCTAGCTTTGGCGACGTTCGTGCCCCGTTCCGTGGGCAGGACTGCCGACCCGAGAGGAGCCCGTCCCGGTGTTCCAGTACGTCGTGGAGCGATGGAGCCAGATCTGGTTCGCGTCGTGGCAGCACTTCTCACTGGTCGTCCAGTGCACCGTGCTCGCCACCGTCATCGCCGTGGTGCTCGCAGCACTCGTCTACCGCAGCCCGCGCTTCCGGTCCGTCGCGAACGAGGTGTCGACCATCGGGTTGACGCTGCCGTCGTTCGCCGTGATCGGCCTGCTGCTCGTCCCGCTCGGGTTCGGCGTCGTGCCGTCCGTGGTGACGATCACCTTCTTCGCCGCCCTGCCGATCCTGCGCAACGCGGTCGTCGGGCTGAGCGAGATCTCCCCTGCCGTCGTCGAGTCGGCCCGCGGCATCGGCATGGGTCGGTTCCGCACGCTCGTGCAGGTCGAACTGCCGATGGCGTGGCCGATCATCCTCACCGGCGTGCGCGTCTCCGCGCAGATGGTGATGGGCGTGGCCGCGGTCGCCGCCTACGCGCTCGGCCCGGGGCTCGGCGGCTTCATCTTCTCCGGCCTGTCGCGACTCGGCGGTGCCAACGCGCTCAACTCCGTCGTGGTGGGTGTGGTCGGTGTCGTCCTGCTCGCCCTCGTCCTCGACCTGCTCCTCCTCGGCCTCGGCCGTCTGACCACCTCGCGAGGTATCCGTGTCCAGCACTGACGCACCCATGTCCACCACCGACGCACCCGTGGCCGCCGACGGCGACGTCACGGGCCGCAGCATCTTGCTCGACACCGTCACCAAGCGGTACGCCGGGCAGTCGAAGCCCGCCGTCGACGGCATCACGCTCGAGATCCCGGCCGGCAAGATCGTCATGCTCGTCGGCCCCTCGGGCTGCGGCAAGACGACGACGCTCAAGATGATCAACCGCCTGATCGAGCCCACCGAGGGCCGGATCGTGGTGGGCGACGACGACGTGACCGCCATCGACGGCGACGAGCTCCGTCGGCGGATGGGCTACGTGATCCAGGCCGGCGGGCTCTTCCCGCACATGACCGTCGCGGCGAACATCGCGATCGTCCCGAAGATGCTCGGGTGGTCCAAGGACCGGATCGCCGCCCGCGTGGACGAGCTCCTCGACCTGGTCTCGCTGGACCCCGACACCTACCGCGACCGCTTCCCCCGTGAGCTCTCCGGCGGGCAGCAGCAGCGCGTGGGCGTGGCCCGTGCCCTCGCCGCGGACCCGCCCGTGCTGCTGATGGACGAGCCCTTCGGTGCCGTCGACCCGATCACCCGGCAGCGCCTGCAGGACGAGCTCCTGCGCATCCAGGAAGAGCTGCACAAGACGATCGTGATCGTCACGCACGACTTCGACGAGGCCGTGAAGCTGGGCGACTGGATCGTGATCTTTTCCGAGGGCGCGCACATCGTGCAGTACGACACCCCGGAGCGCATCCTGGCCGAGCCCGCGAACGAGTTCGTCGAGAACTTCATCGGCTCCGGCGCCGGGCTGAAGCAGCTCACGCTGAACCGGGTGCGCGACGTCGAGGTCGTCGACGCCGTCACCTGCTCGCCCGGCGAGGAGGCGAAGGCCGTGCTGCAGCGCATGCGCGAGGCCGGTGGGCACGGGCACGCCGTGGTCGTCGACCGTCGGCAGCGCCCGATCGGGTGGCCGTCGCGCCGTCAGCTCGAGCGCCTCGACCGCATCCCCGAGGGCATCGAGCCGGACCTGCCCGTGGTCGGCGAGGCCGCGACGCTGAACGACGCGCTCGACACCATGCTCGTCTCGAGCGCCGGTGCCGCGCTGGTCACCGGGCGCCGCGACTCCTTCCGCGGCGTGATCACCGTCGAGACCGTCATGGACGCGATCACCCGGTCCCGTGCCGCAGCGGCCGAGGAGCAGGCGTACACGCCGGTCGGCACGAACACCAACCCGATCGAGACGATGCCGGCGCCGGCCACCGTCGGGGGGTCCGCGGATGACTGACGTCCTCGTGGAACCGGCCGCCACCACCGGCAAGACCGCGCGCAGCGGGTCGTGGAAGCCGCTCGTCATCCAGCCCGTCGCGATCCTGGTCGTGCTCGCCGCGTTCGCCGTCTGGCTGGCCACGGCCGACCTGACCGCGACGGAGCGGTCGACGCTCAACCCCTCCGGCCTGCTGTCGCTCACCTGGCAGCACGTGCAGCTGACCATCGTGTCGACCGTCATCGTGCTCGTGGTCGCGATCCCGCTCGGCATCGTGCTGACGCGCGGACCGCTGCGCCGGGCCAGCGGCTTCATCCTGGCCATCGCCAACTTCGGGCAGGCGGCACCCGCCATCGGTCTGGTCGTCCTGCTCGCGTTCTGGCTCGGGTTCTCGTTCTGGGCCGCCGTCGTGGCGCTCGTGCTCTACGCGATCCTGCCGGTGCTCCGCAACACCATCATCGGCATCGAGAGCGTCGACGGCCGCCTGGTCGAGGCCGGCCGTGGCATGGGCATGAGCGCCTTCTCGGTCCTGGTGAAGGTCGAACTGCCCCTCGCCGTGCCGGTCATGCTCGCGGGCATCCGCACCGCCCTCGTGCTGCTGGTCGGGTCGGCCGCGCTGGCGACCTTCATCGGGGCCGGTGGGCTCGGGTTGCTCATCACCACCGGCGTGAACCTGTTCCTGCCCAAGGTGCTGGTGTCCGGAGCGCTCCTCATCGCGCTGCTCGCGCTGTCCATCGACTGGCTCGGCCGCATCGTCGAGACCGTCGCACGACCGAAGGGACTCCGATGACGACCCGCTCACGCACGACCCGTCGCCTGGCGGCGACCCTCGTCGCCGGTGCCGCCGCCCTGGCCCTGACCGGCTGTGGCCTGCAGCCCGCCGCATCATTCGTCCCCGCCGCCGGACCGGGCTCCATCGAGCGCATCGACGACCTGCCCGAGGGCGCCCACATCACCGTCACGTCGAAGAACTTCACCGAGCAGCTCGTGCTCGGCAAGATCGGCGTGCTCGCGGCGAAGGCCGCCGGGTTCGACGTCACCGACGAGACGAACGTCCCGGGCAGCGTCGCCGTCCGCCAGCTCATGACCGGGCACGACGCCGACATGACGTACGAGTACACCGGCACCGCGTGGCTGACCTACATGGGCCACAAGGAGGGCATCCCGGACAAGACCGAGCAGTGGCAGGCGGTCCGCAAGGAGGACGCCGGCAACGGCCTGACCTGGCTGAAGCCCGCACCGATGAACAACACCTACGCGTTCGCGGTGCGGAAGGAGGCGGTCGAGGAGCTCGGCGGCATCACGAAGCTGTCGCAGATCGGCGACCTGCCGAAGGACCAGCGCACGTTCTGCGTCGAGTCCGAGTTCAACTCGCGTGCGGACGGCTTCAAGCCGATGCTCGAGAAGTACGGGCTCGAGCTGGGTGGCTCGGGCGACAACGGCATCCCGAAGGGGAACGTCGACATCCTCGACACCGGCACGGTCTACACGGCGACGGACCGCGGACGGTGCAACTTCGGCGAGGTCTTCACGACCGACGGCCGCATCAAGTCCCTCGGGCTCGACGTGCTGCAGGACGACGAGGGCTTCTTCCCCGCCTACAACGTCGCTCCGGTGCTCGACAGCGCAACGCTCGAGGAGTACCCGCAGCTGCGCGGCATCTACAACCAGATCTCGCCGAAGCTGACCGACGCGGTGCTGCAGGAGCTCAACCGCCAGGTCGACGTCGAGGGGCGCGAACCCGCCGACGTCGCCTTCGACTGGATGGTCGACGAGGGCTTCATCAGCAAGGGCTGACGGGTCCGGACCCGACCAGCAGACAGACGGGAGGCGCGGTGCCAGCTGGCACCGCGCCTCCCGTCCGTTGCGGAGTGCGGTTTCAGGCCGCGCTGATCCGCGCCGCCGTGTCGCGGATCAGGGCGGCCACGGTCACCCGGACCTCGTCCGGGTCCGTGCCCTCGTGCCGGGCGGCACTCCGGAGCGCGGTCATCACCATCCCGAGCAGCATCTCGGCGGCCTGGGGGGTCGCGGCCTCCGGCCCCCACGCGGGATCCCGCTCGAGCACCGTGCGGACGGCGCCGGTCATCGCCTCGGCGACGGTCGTCATCCGCGCGACCTGCCGACGCATCAGCTGGGGGAACCGCACCAGCACCTCTTTCCGCGTCTCGCGCTCGCGCTCGTCGCCGAAGGTCTCGCCGAACACCAGGAAGGCCAGGTCGACCACGGCCTGCGCTGCGGGCTCCCCGGCGACGGCGCGCAGGTGGTCCGCGAGGGTCTCCGGCGACAGGTCGAGCTCGGTGTGCCCGAGGACCGCGTCCTCCTTGCTGTCGAAGTAGTTGAAGAAGGTGCGCGGCGAGATGTCGGCGCGCGCGGCGATCTGCTCGATCGTGGTGTGGTCGATGTCCTGCTCGAGTGCGAGCGAGCGGGCGGACTCGGCGATCCGGTGCCGCGTCTCGATCCGCTTGCGGTCACGGAGACCGAGTGCAGGGGTCGGCGCGGTCTCGGGCATGGCACGACTGTAACCGGGAAGTCACAGTGTCTACAGCAGATGCAAACTTGCATTCGTGCATCGGACAGTACGGTGGGTCCATGACGACTCCCGTGCTCGAGGCCAGAGACCTCACGAGGACCTACGGCCGCGGTTCCACGCGGTTCGATGCACTGAAGGGGGTGTCCCTCGCCGTGCACCAGGGCGAGAGCCTGGCGATCGTGGGCAAGTCCGGGTCCGGCAAGTCGACGCTCATGCACCTGCTGGCGTTGCTCGACCGGCCCTCGACGGGCGAGGTCCTGCTCGACGGCGCGGACGCCGCGTCGCTGAGCGCTCGCCAGGTCAACCGCACGCGGAACAGCACGTTCGGCTTCGTGTTCCAGCAGTTCTTCCTGACGCCGAAGACCTCGGTGCTCGACAACGTCGTGCTCCCGCTCAAGATCGCCGGCGTCTCCGGGGCCGAGCGGAAGCGCCGGGGCATGGCGGCACTCGACGCCCTCGGGCTGGCGGACAAGGCCAGGAGCGACGCGAACGACCTGTCCGGCGGACAGAAGCAGCGCGTCGTCATCGCCCGGGCACTGGTGGGGGAGCCGAGCGTGATCTTCGCCGACGAGCCCACCGGCAACCTCGACACGAACACGGGCGAGATCGTCGAGGACCTGCTGTTCGGCCTGCAGCGCGAGCGGGGGATCACGCTCGTCGTCGTCACCCACGACGAGGACCTCGCGGCGCGCTGCGACCGGAGCGTCAACGTGCGCGACGGGCTCATCGTGGGCGGGTCGGACGACGGTGCGCCCGCGCCCGCAGCCGCTGCGCCTGCACCCGCTGCGTCGGCTGCCACGGCGCCCTCCGCCACTGCGTCCACTGCCCCGGGCCAGCCCGAGCACCACGGAAGGCACTCCGCATGAACTTCCTCGACCTGCTGCGGACCGCCGTCGGCAACACCTTCCGCTCGAAGCTCCGCACCACGCTCACCGTCATCGCGATCTTCATCGGCGCGTTCACCATCACGCTGACCTCGGCGATCGGCACGGGCGTCGGCAACTACATCGACACCCAGGTGGCCTCGATCGGCGACACCGGCTCGTTGACGATCACCAAGACCGTCGACAGCTCGTCCACCGACAGCGGCCCCGCGAAGTACGACCCCGACGCGTCGAGCCAGAGCGTCGACCGCGGGCCGGCGTCGTTCGGGTACCTGTCCCAGTCCGACGTCGACAAGATCAAGGACGTGCGGGGCATCGACACCGTGCGTCCGGCCGTCGCGCTCAGCCCGAAGTACGCCGAGCACGGCAGCGACGGCAAGTACGTCGTGGCGCTGTCCGCCAACGCCGGCGAACTCAAGGCCGACCTGGCCTCGGGGAAGCAGCTCGACGACAGCACCGACGCGAACCAGGTGATCCTGCCCACGAACTACCTCGAGAACCTCGGGCTCGGCAGCGCGAAGGCCGCCGTCGGCAAGGAGCTCACCTTCGCGGTGGACGACTACCAGGGCGGCGAGCACACCCTGACGGCCACGGTCGTGGGCGTCCAGAACGAGTCGCTGTTCGGCGGGAGCGCCGGCGCGAACACGGCGCTCACCGACGCCATGCAGACGGCGCAGGAGACCGGCAAGCCCGCATCGATCGCGACCTCGTACGCCAGCGCGTCAGCCACGCTGACATCCGGCGCGTCGGCGTCGACCGTCAAGAGCGCGCTGTCGAAGGCCGGCTTCACCGGGCAGACCATCCAAGACCAGCTCGGGCAGTTCCAGACCGTCATCAACGGCATCGTGGGCGTGCTCAACGCGTTCGCCGTGATCGCCCTGGTCGCGGCCGGGTTCGGCATCATCAACACGCTGCTGATGAGCGTCCAGGAGCGCACCCGCGAGATCGGGCTCATGAAGGCGATGGGCATGGGCGGCGGCAAGGTCTACACGCTCTTCTCGCTCGAGGCCGTCTTCATCGGCTTCCTCGGGAGCGCGATCGGCGCCGGTGTCGCGATCGCACTCGGGACGGGGATCTCGAACGTGCTCGCCGGGACCGTGCTCAAGGACCTGCCCGGGCTGCAGATCCTGCAGTTCGCACCCTCCTCGGTGATCACGATCATCCTCGTCGTGATGGCCATCGCGTTCCTGGCCGGCACGCTGCCCGCACGCCGCGCGGCACGCCAGAACCCGATCGAGGCCCTGCGCTACGAGTAGTCCGGTCCACCGCGCGCGACGGCCCCGTCCACGCCGGACGGGGCCCGTCGCGCGTGCCTAGTGTCGAGGACGTGGCGGCGTACGGACGGGACCTCGGTGACGGGTACACGCTGACGCTGCGCGACCTGTCGACGGTGCGTCCGGTGCACGACCTCGTGCTCG
Organism: Curtobacterium sp. Leaf183; assembly: GCF_001424385.1. Classification (GTDB taxonomy): domain Bacteria; phylum Actinomycetota; class Actinomycetes; order Actinomycetales; family Microbacteriaceae; genus Curtobacterium. The sequence goes on from NZ_LMPO01000007.1 coordinate 181,154, forward strand.
CGAACCTCGACCGCCTGCGGGCCGCCGAACCGTGGGCGTGGGGACCGCAGACGCTCGCGGGCACCGAGCGGTACACGGAGCACATGCTCGGCCAGTACGCGATGGACCGGTCGCTGCCGTGCGTCGTCCGCGAGCAGGACCGCATCGTCGGCGCGGCGTCGCTGGCGTTCGACACCTACCTGGGGCAGGCGTCGCTCGGCTACTGGGTCGATGCCGGACTGGAGGGCCGCGGGGTCGCCCGGCGCGCAGCATCGGCCCTCGTCGAGGTCGCGCAGGCGCGGGGCGCGCACCGTGTCGAGATCCGGACGGCGGCGGACAACGTGCGCAGTCGTGGGCTGGCCGAGCGGCTCGGGTTCACGCACGAGGGGACCCTGCGCAGTGGGATGCCGCTGGGGGAGCGACGCGTCGACGTCGCCGTGTACGGACTGGTGCTCTGACCCGTCGCTCAGCCGCCCTGGGTCGTACGGGACCAGACGGCCAGCGTGCCGAACGCCAGGAAGACGACACCGAGCAGGACCCAGATCGCCAGCGCGACGAGGTTGAGCAGGATGCCCCACCCCGCGCGGCCGCGGGCCAGGGGTTCGCGGCTGCGGGACATGATGCCGAGCACCAGTCCGACGACCGGCGCGACGAAGGTCCACCCGGCGAGCAGCGAGCAGATGCCGAGGACCAGGCTGGCGGTGCCGAGGCCGGTACGGGGAGCGGTGGTGGAGGTGACCATGTGCACCACGCTAGGGACGCGGGTGCGGCGAGTCGTCCCTCCCGTCGGTGATCCGGGTCCACCTGCGGACGGACGGCCGACCTCCGCCGGTATCGTCGAGGGCATGGCGATGTTCGGACGACGTGGCAAGGACTCCACCGAGCGACCCGTCAGCCAGGTCGAGCTGAAGCGGGCGGTCGACGAGGGCTTCCTCATCTCGAAGGCGGCCGTCACGATCGCCGTGGCGAACCGCATCATCACCAACTCCCTGCGGGACCAGGGCTTCTTCGACCACGCCGTCGCCGCCGAGAACGTGCGCGAAGAACTGCACCGGATGGCGGAGGAGCAGCGCGGCGACGCGGAGCGCATGCGGGACATCCGCGCGAAGGCCCTCAAGCAGAAGGGCCGTTCGAAGCACCAGCACGACTACAAGCGCGGCGACGACCTGGCGCTCCGGATGCGCGAGGCCACCTACGACCGCCTGGCCGAGATGCTCGACTCGCGGCGGGACGACCAGGGCTTCGTCGACCGGATCGTGCTGGCCGCCCGGGCCCGCGCCTGGGACGACATCGGCACGACGGTCGTCGGGCGGCTCGGCTGGGCGCAGCGTCCGACCGAGGGCTACGAGATCGGGCGTGACGAGCGCGTGCAGGAGATGCTCGCCGAGGACTTCGCCGCCCTGCTCGCCGAGCACCCCGTCGGGTCCGGGCCTGCGGCGCTCGAGGACACCGACGAGCCGGACGACCTCGACGAGTCCGACGAGGGCACCGACCCTGCGAGTGCGGACACCGCCCGCTCGTAGGCTCGGGGCATGGTCGATGCGGTGGTGGTCGGGGCGGGACCCAACGGGCTCGCCGCCGCGGTGACGCTCGCGCGGGCGGGGCTGTCGGTGGAGGTCGTCGAGCGCAACGACACGATCGGCGGGGGAGCCCGCACGGCCGAGCTCACGCTGTCCGGGTTCCACCACGACGTCTGCTCCGCCGTGCACCCCATGGCGCTGCAGTCCGAGTTCTTCCGGCTGTTCGAGATGGAACGCCGCATCGAGCTCCGGCTGCCCGAGGTGCAGTACGGCCACCCGCTCGACGGCGGCCGTGCGGGCATCGCCTACCAGGACCTCGAGCGCACCGCTGCGGAACTCGGGCTCGACGGCCCCGCCTTCCGCTCCCTGATGGGCCCGCTCTCGCGGAGCGCCGACCAGGTCGCCGACTTCGCGACCGACGCGCTGCTGCACGTCCCGCGCCACCCGCTCACGGTCCTGCGGTTCGGGCTCCGCGCACTGGAACAGGGGAGCCGGGCGTGGAACGCACGCTTCCGCCAGGACGTCGCCCCCGCGATGGTGACCGGCGTCGCCGCGCACTCGATCCAGCACGTCCCCTCGCTCTCGACCGCCGCCGCGGCGCTGTCGCTCGGCTCCTACGCGCACGCACGGGGCTGGCCGGTGCCGATCGGCGGCAGCCAGGCGATCGTCGACGCGCTCGCCGCCGACCTGGTCGCGCACGGGGGCACGATCGAGACCGGTCGCGAGATCCGCTCGCTCGGTGACCTGACACCCGCGAAGGCCGTGCTGTTCGACACGAGCGTGCCCGGCATGCTGCGGATCGCCGGCAGCCAGATCCCGTCGCCGCGCCGGGGTGCACTCCGCCGGTTCCGGTTCGGCAACGCCGCCGCCAAGGTGGACTTCGCGCTGTCCGACGCGGTGCCGTGGACCAACGACGAGCTCCGGAAGGCGGGCACCGTGCACATCGGCGGGACCCGCCAGGAGATCGCCGAAGCCGAGGGCGCCGTCGCCCGCGGACGGCACGCCGAGCGGCCCTACGTCCTCGGCGCGGAGCCGACGGTCGTCGACCCGTCTCGGGCGCCGGCCGGCAGGCACGTCTTCTGGGCGTACGCGCACGTGCCCGCGGGCTCCGACGTCGACCCGACCGAGATGGTCACCCGGCAGATCGAGCGCTTCGCCCCGGGTTTCCGCGACACCGTCCTGGCGTCGAGTTCCCGCACCGCCGTCCAGATGGGCGAGTACAACCCGAACTACGTCGGCGGAGACATCGCCGCCGGTGCCGCGAGCTTCTGGCAGCTGGTCAAACGCCCCGTGCTCTCGAGCGACCCGTGGCGGATGGGCGGCGGCATGTACCTGTCGTCCGAAGCTGCGGCTCCCGGGCCCGGTGTGCACGGCATGGCAGGCTGGCACGCGGCGCGCAGTGCCCTGCGGCACACGTTCGGCCTGTCCGAGGACGTCGACCTGCGCCCGGAGGAGTGACCACCATGGCGAAGAACGTCCGCATCATCCGCTGCTCGCCCGAGGCCGTCTTCGCGGTGCTCCGCGACGGCTGGCTCTACCCCACGTGGGTCGTGGGTGCGTCGCGCATGCGCAAGCAGGAGGCGGACTGGCCGGCCGTCGGCACCCGCCTGCACCACTCGTTCGGTGTGTGGCCGCTCGTGGTCGACGACGTCACCACATCGATGGAGTGGGACCCGCCGCGCAGCCTGGTGATCCAGCCTGAGGGCTGGCCGCTCGGCGCGGCACGCGTGGCCCTGACGGTCGAGCCGCATGCGCGTGGGTGCCGGGTCACGATGGTCGAGGACGCGGTCAGCGGGCCGATGACGTACGTCCCCGGCTTCCTCATGCAGCCGCTCATCTGGGTCCGCAACCGCGAGGCGCTCCGCCGGCTCGGCTGGGTCGCGACGGGTCGCGCCGACCGCTGACGGGAGGCCCGGTGCCAGCTGGTGACGAGCCTCCGGTCCGGACCGTGGCCGGCTACCGAGCGCGGCTGAACTCGCTCGCGCGCCGCACCTGGTCGTCGGTCAGGGCGACGCCCGTGTACCGCTCGAACTGGCGAGCGGCCTGCAGGGCGATGACCTCGGCACCCGTGATGACGTGCTTGTCAGCTGCCCGGCCGGCGCGCACCAGCGGGGTCTCCGAGGGGAAGGCGACCACGTCGAAGACCGTGTGGGCCGCGTCGATGCGAGCCTGGTCGAAGGCGAGCGTCTCCGCCTCGTCGCCGTCCATCCCGAGGGGCGTGACGTTGACGAGCAGGTCGGCGTCACCGGCCTCGTCCTCGGTGCGCGTCCAGTCGTAGCCGTACTGGTCGGCGAGGGCCCGCCCCGTGTCCGCGTTGCGGGCGACGACCGTCAGGTGGTCGAAGCCCGCGCCGCGGAAGGCTGCGGTGACCGCCTTCGCCATCCCACCGGAGCCGCGCAGCAGCACGCGCGCGGACGTGTCGACGCCGTGCGAGGCCAGCAGGGCGGCGACTGCCTCGTAGTCGGTGTTCGACGCGGTGAGCACGCCGTCGTCGTTCACCACGGTGTTGACGGACTGGATCGCGGCCGCCGAGTCCTCGACGACGTCGACCAGCGGGATGATCGCCTCCTTGAAGGGCATCGACACCGAGCAGCCGCGGATCCCGAGTGCCCGGATGCCCGTGACGGCGCCCGCCAGGTCCGTCGTGGTGAACGCCTTGTAGATGAAGTCCAGCCCCAGCTCGTCGTACAGGACGTTGTGGAACCGGGTGCCGATGTTGCTCGGTCGGGCCGCGAGCGAGATGCAGACCTGCATGTCCTTGTGGAGGATGGGCATGGTCGCCAGTCTCCCACGGCCACGCCGATGGAGCGGTCCACATCGGGGTCGGGCCGCAGCAGGGGTACCGTCGGGCGTGATGAGTGATCTTCCTGAGACCATGCGAGCCGTCCGATTTGACGCGTGGGGCGACCGCTCCGTGCTGCACGTGGCCGACGTCCCCGTGCCGGCCGTCGAACCCGGGCGCGTGCTCGTCCGCGTCCGCGCCGCCGGCATCAACCCGGGCGAGGCCGCGATCCGCCAGGGCCTGTTCGACGGTGGCGACGACACGAAGCTCCCGTCCGGGCAGGGCACCGACTTCGCCGGGATCGTCGTCGCGGTCGGCGAGGGCGTGGACGGCGTCGACGAGCGCGAAGAGGTCATCGGCTGGTCGTGGGAGCGCTCGAGCCAGGCGGAGTACGTCTCCGTGCCGGCGGAGCAGGTCGTCCAGAAGCCCCGGTTGCTCGACTGGACGGTCGCCGGTGGGCTGGACGTCGTCGCGACCACGGCGGCCGCGGCCGTCCGCGCCGTCGACCCGAAGCCGGGGGAGACCGTCGTCGTCTCCGGCGCCGCGGGCGGCGTCGGCGGGTTCGTCACGCAGCTGCTCACGAACGAGGGCATCGACGTGATCGCCGTCGCGTCCGAGGCCAACCACGAGTGGCTCGCGTCGAAGCGCGCCCGTCCGGTGACGTACGGCGACGGACTGCAGCAGCGCATCGAGGAGCTCGCGACGAACGGCGTCGACGCCCTGATCGACACGCACGGCGCCGAGTACGTCCACCTGGGCATCGCGCTCGGCATCCCCGCGGACCGCATCGAGACGATCATCGCGTTCGAGGCGGCGGCCGAGGTCGGGGCGAAGACCTCCGGCAGCACCGACACCGCCGACCCGGAGATCCTCGGGGCGCTCGCCCGGATGGTCGCCGACGGCGAGATCGAGGTGCCCGTCGCAGCCACGTACCCGCTCGATCGCGTGCAGGACGCCTACGAGCAGCTCGAGCAGGGGCACACCCGGGGCAAGATCGTCCTGATCCCGTAGCGTCGGGGCCATGAAGTCACTCACGCGTCCCCGTTCCGGTCGTCTGCTCGCCGGCGTGTGTGCCGGGATCGCCGACCGTCTCGGCTGGTCCCGGTTCCTCGTCCGTGTCATCTGGGCGCTGCTCAGCCTGTTCCCCGGCCCGCTGTGGATCGCCTACGTCATCCTCTGGATCCTGATGCCCGCACAGGGCGGTCGCCGACGCTGAGTGACGATCGGGGACCGACCGTCCGGACGGATTAGGGTGGCGGACGTGCCGGTCTCCGTGTTCGATCTCTTCAGCATCGGTGTCGGCCCGTCGAGCTCGCACACCGTGGGGCCGATGCGGGCCGCCGCCGCCTTCGCCGCGCAGGTCGCGGAGCTGCCCGTCGCGACGATCCGCGTCGACCTGTACGGCTCGCTGGCGTCCACCGGCCAGGGCCACGGAACGCTCGGTGCCGTCGCGGCCGGCCTGGCGGGCGAGCAGCCGGAGACGGTCGACCCCGACGCCGTGGCGCTCGCGCTCGACGAGCTCGAGCGCACCGGTGTCCTGCGGATGTCGGGCGGGACCACCGTGCCGTTCCGCCTGCGCGACGTCGTCCAGCACCCGCTCACCATGCTGCCGCGGCACCCGAACGCGATGCGGCTGCGGGCGTTCGACACGAGCGGTTCCGAGATCGCGGTCGAGACCTACTACTCCGTGGGCGGCGGGTTCATCACGCGCGACGGCGACGACGCTCCCGCGGCGGTGAGCGAAGCGGCCATCCCCGTGGTCGACGCCGTGCCGCACCCGTTCTCGAGCGGCGCCGAACTGCTGGCGGCCTGCGCCCGGACCGGCCTGCCGATGAGCGGTATCGCCCTGGCGAACGAGCGGGTCGAACGGTCCGAGGACGACGTCCGTGCGGGCCTGCTCGCCGTCCACCGGGTGATGGAGTCCTGCGTCGACCGGAGCATCCGTCGGGTCGGCACGCTGCCCGGCGGGCTCGACGTCCGTCGCCGCGCCGCGAACTGGTACGAGCAGCTGGTGCGGGACGACCCCGACCACGACCCGCTCTTCGCGATGGAGTGGGTCAACCTGACCGCGATGGCCGTCAACGAGGAGAACGCGTCGGGCGGCCGGGTCGTCACGGCCCCGACCAACGGCGCCGCGGGCATCATCCCCGCGGTCCTGGCCTACGCGCTCACCTACGTGCCGTCGATCGGCCCCGACGACCGCGACGACGCGGTCGTGCGGTTCTTGCTCACCGCGGGTGCCATCGGTTCGATCTACAAGGAGCGCGCCTCGATCTCGGGCGCCGAGGTCGGCTGCCAGGGTGAGGTCGGTTCCGCGGCGTCGATGGCCGCTGCCGGACTCGCCGAGGTGCTCGGCGGGACCCCGGAACAGGTCGAGAACGCGGCGGAGATCGCCATGGAGCACAACCTCGGCCTGACGTGCGACCCGATCGGAGGGCTCGTGCAGATCCCCTGCATCGAACGGAACGCGATCGCGGCGAACAAGGCGATCAACGCCGCCCGCATGGCCCTGCGCGGGGACGGCGTGCACCACGTGTCCCTCGACCAGGTCGTCGAGACGATGCGGCAGACCGGGGCCGACATGTCCACGAAGTACAAGGAGACCGCGATGGGCGGTCTGGCCGTGAACGTCCCGCTCTGCTGAACCAGCCCACGATCCACGGTGGGCGGTGTGGCGGCGGTGGGACGGGCCTCCAGTCGGACCCGAACGGGGGCGGGACGCCGCGATCCGGCGCGCGGTACCGTGCTGGCGGCTCGCAGTCCAGCTGCGGGCGCGGGTGCCCACGGACCGGGCGCCGTCCCGAGTCATGGAGTGACCGATGCCGTACCGACCCCTCGCCCTGCTCGCGGCGACCGCACTCGCCGCGAGCCTCGCCGTCGGCATCGCCGCTCCCGTCTCGGCGGATCCCCTGCCGACGCCCGCCCTCGGGTTCACCGGCGTCCCGACGCCGTCGGACCCGACCGACGGGCGCACGCCCGCCGACACCCCCGTGGACCTGACGATCGTGTTGCGGCCGACCGACCAGGCGGCCCTGCGCGCACTGCCGACCACGACCGCCGAGGCCGGCGTGGCCGAACGCGGGGACGCCGTGGACGCGGTGGCCCCCGCAGCGCAGCGGGGAGCTGCCGTCCGCACCGCACTCGTCGCCGCCGGGTTCGCGGTGACCGACCTCGACACGTGGGAGCTCGAGGCGACCGGCACCGCCGCCCGTGCCGAAGCACTGTTCGGCGTCCAGCTGCTCGGCACCGGGGACGGCATGCACCCGGTCTCGGACGCGGTCCTGCCCGCATCGTTCGGCGACGCCGTGACGACCGTCCTCGGGCTCGACACCCGACCCGCCGCGGCGCACTCGGCCCTGCCCGGGGGCTACGCGCCCGCCGACCTCGCTCGCGCCTACGGTTCGTCGTCCGCCGCGACCGCCGGGGCCGGGACCACCGTCGCCACCGTGCAGTTCTCGGGGTGGGACCGCAACGACCTGGTGGCGTACGCCGCCGCGGTCGGCCGGGCGGTCCCGGCGGTCGACCAGATCGCGATCGACGGAGCCGACGTGCACCGGTTCGACGGCGCCGGCGGGGAGACTGAGGTGGCGCTCGACCAGCAGGCGCTGCTCGCGACCGCGCCCGCGGCACGGCAGCGCGTCTACGTCGCGCCGAACTCCTTCCAGGGGATCTACGACAGCTACAGCCGGATCGCCGACGACGTCCAGCGCGCCGGCATCACGGCGGTGAGCGTGTCGTGGGGGTCGTGTGAGTCGCTCACCTCGGCCGGAGCCCGCGCCGCCATCGACGACGCGCTCGACCGCATCGTCGCGGCGGGTGCCACGGTGTTCGCTGCGTCGGGGGACGACGGTGCGGACTGCCCGACCGGTCCGTCGAGCGCCGTCCGCTCGGTGACGTACCCGGCATCGTCGCCGGCGGTCGTCGCGGTCGGCGGGACGTCACTGACGACGACGGCCTCGTCCACGACGGAGTCGGCGTGGGGGAACGACCTCGGCGCGAGCGGCGGCGGCACCTCGGCGGCCTATGCGCGACCGGCGTGGCAGACGGGAGTCGGGGTGTCGGGCCGGCAGCGCCTGGTGCCGGACATCGCCTCGACGGCCGACCCGGCGAAGGGACCGGGCATCTACCTCGGTTCCGCGCACGGGTTCGTGTACGGCGGCGGGACGAGCCTCGCCGCGCCGGTGGTCGCCGGACAGCTCGCCGCCGCACTCGGCGCGCAAGGGTGCACGGCTGGCGTCGGCGACCTGCACCAGACGATCTACGCGAACCCCGGTGCGTTCCGCGACGTCACGACGGGGACGAGTGGCCTGTACCGCGCGGCGCGGGGACACGACCGGGCGACCGGACTCGGGACACCGCGGTGGTCGGTGCTCGGTGCGCTGCTGCCGGCGAGCGCCTGCGCCTCGGGGACCCCTGCCGGATCGGCGGCCGCCGCGGGTGCCACGGCCACCGGGATCACGGGATCCGCTGCCGCCGCGCCGTCGGGCACCTCGATCCGGTCGCCGCACGGCCTGTACTGGCTGGACGTGCAGGCCGACGGTCGGCTCGTCGAGTGGGGCGGCAGCGGCGTGCTGTGGTCGACACCGACCCGCTCGCCCGGTGCCACACTGGCCGTCGGGACCGACGGCACGCTGGCACTCCGGGCGACCTCGGGAGCGACCCTGTGGAGTGCGGGCTCGCCGTCCGCGGGTGACGCGCCGACCCTGCAGGTCTCGGACCTCGGCGTCGTGCAGCTCGTGCGCGGCAGCACGGTGCTCTGGCAGCAGGTGCCGGCGACCCGGGACCGGTTGGTCGCCGGGGGGAGCCTGCTCGCCGGGCAGGAGATCCGGGACACCACCGGGGTGCGCCGACTGCTCGTGCGCGTCGACGGGCAGCTCCGCATCATCATCGGCACGAGGACGGTGTTCACGGTGGCCGGTGGCCCGGGTGCGGCGCTCCGGATGCAGGCGGACGGGAACGTCGTGCTGTACGACGCCGTCGGCCGCGCTCGGTGGTCGACGCGGACGGGCAGGTTCGGTGGGTCCGGGATGGAGCTCCGGATGCGGACGGACGGTGACCTCGTGCTGACGCAGGGGGCCACGCGGCGCTGGCACTCGGGCACGAAGGGCTGAGGCGACGGGCCTGTGGCGCTGGTGCGCCGGGCCTGTGGCGCTGGTGCGCCGGGCCTGCGGCGCTGGCGCGCCGGGCCTGCGGCGCTGGCGCGTCAGGAGGCCAGCAGCTCGAGCAGCCGCGCGGTCTCAGCGGCGATCGCGTCCCGCCCCGCGCCCACGTACCGGCGCGGGTCCACCACGTCGGGGCGCTCGTCGAGCACGTCGCGGAGCGCTCGCGTGAACAGCCCGTTCAGGTGCGTCGAGATGTTGACCTTCGTCATGCCCGCGGCCACCGCGCCGCGGAGCTCGTCGTCGGACAGGCCCGACGAGCCGTGCAGGACGAGCGGTACGGCGACCGCGTCGCGCAGGCGGGCGACGAGGTCACGGTCGACCGAGGCCTCGCGCGTCTGCATCGCGTGCGAGGTCCCGACGGCCACGGCCAGGGCGTCGACGCCGGTCGCCTCGACGAAGGCAGCGGCCTCCTCCGGGTCGGTCCGGACGCCCGGAGCGTGCACGCCGTCCTTGCCGCCGACCTCGCCCAGCTCGGCTTCGATCGCGATGCCCGCGGCGTGACAGGCCTCCGCCAGGTCGCGGGTGGCGGCGACGTTCCGGTCGTGGTCGAGATGTGACCCGTCGAACATGATCGAGTCGACCCCGAGCGCGATGCCCGCGGCGACGAGGTCGGCGTCCTCGATGTGGTCGAGGTGGACGAGGACCTCGACGTCCGCGGCGCGGGCGATGGCCTGGGTCGCGGTCGTGATCGGGACCAGGCCGCCGTGGTACCGCACGCAGTTCTCGCTGATCTGCAGGATGACCGGCAGCCCGGCCTGTTCGGCGCCCGTGACGATGGCCTCGGCGTGCTCGAGCAGCACGACGTTGAACGCGCCGACACCGCGGTGGTCGGAGCGAGCGGTGTCGAGCAGTCCGGTGAGGGCGAGGTCGGTCGTCATGCGGGGCTCCGGGAGGGGTCGTGGATCGGTGGTCGTGCTGGGGCGGACGTGGGTTCGGGGGCGGGCGCTCACGCGGGGTCCCGCGGGCGTTCGCCCGGGGTCAGGAAGCGCCGGACGGCTGCGCGGTCGACCTCGCCGGCGACGGGTCGCAGCACGGCAGCGGCGCCGAACGCGGCTGCCGTGCGCAGGGCCAGGGGCAGGTCGGCTCCGTCGCGCAGTGCCAGGACGAGGCCCGCGGTCGCGGCGTCCCCGGCCCCGGTCGGGTTGCCGGTGACGTCCGGGACGGCGGCGACCTCGACGACGCCGGTGCGGGAGTGGGCCGCGATGCCCCGGTGGCCGCGCGACACCACGACGAGTCCGGCACCGCGGTCGAGCAGCGCGAGTGCACCGTCCCGCTCGTCGCGGTGCCCGGTGGCCTCGGCGAGTTCGTCACGGTTCGGCTTGCAGACCGAGGCCCCGGCCGCTGCGGCAGCCAGCAGCGCGGGACCGGCCAGGTCGGCGACGACGAGCAGCCCGGCCGCGACGGCGTCGGCGATCCACGGCGCGACGGCGCCGGGGTCGGCGCCGACCGGCAGCGAGCCCGAGACCACGAGCGTGTCGGCGTCCTCGGTCATCCTCCGCAGCACGCCGCCCAGGTCCTGCCAGGTCGCGAGCGTGGTGGCGGGTCCGGGTTCCCCGAACATGGTGGGGTGGGCGCGGTCGTCCACCACGGTCACGGTCGTGCGGGTCTCCCCGTCGACGGGCACGGCCGTCATCGGGAGTCCGAGCGCCTCGACCTGCTCGGCGACCCAGCTACCGGCGGCACCCCCGAGTGGCAGCACCGAGTGTGTCGGGGCCCCCTCGGCGGTCAGGACCCGGGCCATGTTGAGGCCTTTCCCGCCGGGTCGACGCTCGACCGACCGCACGCGCTGGGTCGTGCCGATGCGCTGTTCGTCGACGCGGTAGGTGACGTCGACCGCGGGGTTCGGGGTGACGACGACGATCATGCGGGCACCGGGTACTCGGTGCGGACGCGGCGGGTCAGCGGGTCGACCACGAGCAGGCGCGCGGGGGAGCCGACGGACAGCGGCTCGGGCTGGCCGAGGACCCCGGCGGCGCGGCCGGAGGTCGCCGCGACTGCCTCGGGCAGCGTGGCACCGGCGTCGAGCAGCCGGTGGAAGCCGTCGACCACCGTGCTGGTGCTGCCGGCGAGCGACGAGCCGTCCGCGGTCATGGCGATCCCGTCCGTCACGACGACGGCGGACCCGGCGACGCGGTGCTCGCCGTCCGGGCAGCCGGTGGCGGCCATCGCGTCGGACACGAGCGCGATGCGGCCCGCGGCGCTGCGGCGGGCGAGGTCGATGGTCACGTCGTCGAGGTGGTGTCCGTCGGCGATGAGCTCGACGGTGAGCCGGTCGTCGGTCAGCGCGACCCCGACCGGCCCGGGCGCGCGGTGGTGCAACGGCGGCATCCCGTTCCACAGGTGGGTCACGAGACGTGCGCCGGCGTCCACCGCGGCGCGGACGGTGTCGGCGTCGGCGTCCGTGTGGCCGACGGCGACGACCACACCGGCCTCGGTCAGCAGCCGGACCACGTCGAGCGCACCGGGCAGCTCGGGGGCGATCGTGACGATCCGCAGGGCGTCACCCGCTGCGTCGAGGAACCCGGCGGCCTTGGCCGTGCTCGGGGCGTGCAGGAGCGACGCCGCGTGGGCGCCGCGCCGTGCTGCCGAGAGCCAGGGGCCCTCGAGGTGCAGTCCGGCGAGTGTGCCGTCGGCGACGAGCGGTCGGAGTCGCCGCAGCGCGACCTCGGTCGCGGACACCGGCCCGGACGCGATCGAGGCGACGAGTGCGCCGGTGCCGCGGGCACGGTGGTGCTCGACGACACGACGGGCGTCGTCGGCGGAGCACGAGGCGAAGTCGTGGCCGAGCGCGCCGTGGGCGTGCAGGTCGACGAACGCCGGCACGACGACGCCGTCGTGGTGCACGTGGTCGACGTGTGGGGGCCGGGTCCCGGTGCCGCGTGCGGTCACCACGCCGTCCCGGACGAGCAGCCAGCCGTCGTCGAGGACCGCATCGGGGGTCACGAGCCGGTCGGTGGTGACCAGCGTGGCTGTGGTCGTGGGGGTCATGCGGGGCCTCCGGACGGGACGACGGTGTCGAGCAGCTCCCGTGCCATCACCGCGGCGCCGATGGACCCTGCCGCATCGCGGTGCCGTGCGGGGACGACCGCGGGCGGGCGGAGCCCGGGGAGCCGCTCGGTCACGGCGCGGCGCAGGGGGTCGAACAGGACGGCACCGGACTCGGCGAGGCCGCCGCCGACGATGAGGGTGTGGCAACCGGCGACCGCCGTCATCCACCCGAGCGCACCGGCGAGGACGTCGACGCACTCGTCCCAGACCCGGATGGCGGTCGGGTCGCCGGCGTGCACCAGCTCGACCGCGTCGCGCGCCGTGGGGACACCGGTCCGCCGGGCGACCGCACCGGCCGATGCGATCTCCTCGACCCGCGCGCCGCGGTGGGACCCCTCGGTGATGCGGACCTGACCGATCTCGCCCGCCCACCCGCCGCCGTCGACCACCGTGCCGTCGACGACGAGCGCGCTGGCCAGCCCGGTGCCGACCGGGACGAACCCGACCGAGCCGGTCCGGAGTGCGCGGCTGGTGTCGTCGGAGCCGCTGACCTCGGCCAGGGCGCCGGCCCGGACGTCGTGCCCGAAGGCGACGGGGATCGTGATGCCCCGGACGAGCAGGGCCTGGTGGACCCGGTCACGCAGGGGGAGGCCGCGCCAGCCCAGGTTGACGGACAGCACCGCGGTGCCCGTCCGCTCGTCGACCACGCCGGGGACGACCACGCCGACGGCGTCGAGCGGCCCGACGGTGTCGATCGACCGCGCGGTCAGGTCCGCCACGACCTCGGCGAGGCGAGCCGCGGCGGGGTCGTCCCGTGGGGTCGGCACACGGTGCTCGGTGAGCACCCGGCCGGACTCGTCGACGACACGGGCCTTGATGCCCGTGCCGCCGACGTCGACCCCGAGCACGACCCCGCCGGCGCCCATCAGGTGAGGATGACCGAGCGCGTCAGCGATCGCGGGTTGTCCGGGTCGAGTCCGCGGCGCTCCGCCAGGGCGACGGCGAACCGGTGCACGACGACCAGGCCCGCGATGGGGTCGAGGTCGTGGTGGACGAACCGGGCGCCGGTCGCTGCGACCTCGTCGGCCAGGCCGTCCGGCGTGGCCCCCAGCGACCACACGAGCCGCCCGGGCTGTGCGATGGCGATCGGACCGTGACGGTAGTCCATGGCGGGGTACGACTCTGCCCAGAACTGCGCTGCCTCCCGGGTCTTGAGCGCGGCTTCGGAGGTCAGCCCGACGGCGGCACCACGACCGACGAAGGTCACCTGCTCGGCATCGAGGAGGTCGTCGACCGGGATCGTGAGCGCGGTCTCGGCCTGGGCGGCGAGGGCGTCGACGTCGTCACCGAGCGAGGCCCGGAGCAGCGCCAGCGTCGTCGTGGCGAAGCGGGTCTGCACGACGGACCGCTCGTCGGCGAACGGCAGCGCGATCGTCTCGGCGGCGACAGCGGCCGCCGGGCTGTCCGCGACCGCGGTGATGAGCACGGTGCGCTGCCCGCGCAGCGCCTGCAGCAGGGACACGATCTCGGTGGTGGTGCCGGACCTGCTGATGGTGACGACGCGGTCGTACTCGCGCGCCGCCGGGTACTCCGAGCCGGCGAAGGCGTCGGTCACGCCGAGACCCGCCTGCTCGCGGGCGACGGCGTAGCTCATGGCGATGAACCAGCTCGTGCCGCAGCCGATGACGGCGACGCGTTCGCCGGGCCGGGGGAGTGCATCGACGAACGAGGGCAGCAGGCCGGCGGCAGCGCGCCAGGTCTCCGGCTGCGACGCGAGCTCCGCGCTCACGAAGGTGTCGGTCATGGGAGCCTTCCGATCCTGAGTCGATCCGGATGATCGATGGTCGGCAGCTTAGCGAGCGATCGTGCGCAGTGCGAGGGCAAAACGTCATTCCCGATCATGGAGGGGTGTACGGACCGCCCGTAGGATGGCCGTCATGACTCCGCAACAGCGGCTCAACGCCCTGCTCGAACTCGTGAGCGAACGGGGCAACGTGTCGATCTCCGAGATCGGCGAGATGCTCGGGATTTCGGCGGCGACGGCCCGGCGCGACCTGTCCACGCTCGCCGACCAGCGCCTGGTCACGCGCACGCACGGCGGAGCCGCCGCGCTCGGGACCGGGTACGAGCTGCCGCTGCAGTACAAGATCGCGCGACAGGCCGAGGCGAAGACGGCGATCGCCCGCGCCACCGCGGCACTGATCGAGCCCGGCGACACGGTCGGTTTGAACGGCGGCACCACGACCACCGAGGTCGCGCGCGAGCTCGGCAAGAGCGAGCGCTTCAACCGTGCCGACGGCGAGTTCGGCATCACGATCGTCACGAACGCGCTCAACATCGGGTACGAGCTGTCCGTCCGCGCGAACGTCAAGATCGTGGTGACGGGCGGGGTCGCCCGCCGCCAGTCGTACGAGCTCGTCGGCCCGCTCGTGCGCGACACCCTCGACGAGTTCGCGCTGGACGTCGTCGTCCTCGGGGTGGACGGCCTGACCGGTCAGTACGGGGCGACGACCATGCACGAGGGCGAGGCCGAGGTCAGCCGGCACTTCGCCTCGGTCGGTCGGCGTGTGGTGGTCGTGGCGGACTCGACGAAGGTCGAGCGCGCCACCTTCGCGCGGATCTGCCCGCTCGACCGCATCGACGTCCTGGTCACGGACCAGCCGGTGCCGCCCGCCTTCGCGGCCGACCTCGCCGCGGCGGGCGTCGAGCTCGTCGTCGCCGACTGACCGACCCCGACGCGCCGCCGCCGCCGCCGCCGCCGCCGCCGCCGACCCCGACCCCGACCCCGACGCAGCGGCCCGACGGACGCGACACGGCGCACGCGACGCACGCGACGCACGCGACGCACGCGACGGACGCCGCACCGGACGTTACCGGCGTGTAAAACCCTCGCTCCCCGCTTCCGTGAGCGATCTGTGAGCGCCTATTGTGCATTCATGATCGATTCGGCATCATGGGCGTCACAATCACGCAAGGGAGCGAGATGAGCGTCGACACGTACGAAGGCCTCCGCATCGCGGTGGTCGGCATGGGGCAGCGGTCCGCCATCGCACGGCACGTCGCCGAGGCGGTCGCCGGTGCATCCGACCTGCAGGCCAGGGTCACCGCCGTCGCGGACGTCACGCCCGCCGGACGGCAGCGCGGGCACGCCGAGCACCCGGACGCGCAGGTCGTCGAGGACCACCGGGCCCTGGTGGGGCTCGTCGACGCGGCGATCGTCACCACGCCGGACTGGACCCACGCCGAGATCGCGATCGACCTGCTCCGCGCGGGCATCGCCGTCTACCTCGAGAAGCCACTCGCCATCACGGTCGAGGACGCCGACGCCGTGCTCAACGTCGCGGCCGAGACCGGCACCCCGCTCTACGTCGGGCACAACTTCCGGCACGCGGCGGTCGTCCGGCTCATGCGCCAGGTGATCGACCGCGGCGAGATCGGCCAGGTCAAGGCGGTCTGGTGCCGGCACTTCGTCGGCAACGGCGGCGACTACTACTTCAAGGACTGGCACGCCGACCGCACCAAGGTCAACTCGCTGCTGCTGCAGAAGGCCAGTCACGACCTCGACGTCATCCACGCCCTGGCCGGCGGGTACACGCAGCGCGTCGTCGGCATGGGTTCGCTCTCGGTGTACGGCGACGTCACCGACCGTCGCGACCGCAGCGGTGAGCTGATGGGGGACTGGTTCTCGCTGGACAACTGGCCGCCGCTCGAGCAGACCGGGCTGAACCCGGTCGTCGACGTCGAGGACGTCTCCATGGTGATGATGACGCTCGACAACGGCGTGCAGGCGAGCTACGAGCAGTGCCACTTCACGCCGGACTACTGGCGGAACTACACCGTCATCGGCACCGAGGGCCGCCTCGAGAACATCGGCGACACCGGCGGCGGCGTGGTCAAGGTCTGGAACCACCGGCGTGGCTGGGACGTGCGCGGCGACCGCGAGTACCCGGTCGACGGCGTCGAGGACGGACACGCCGACGCCGACCTGCTGACCATGACCGAGTTCCTGCGCAGCGTCGCACTCGGCGAACCGACCACCCTGTCGCCGATCGCCGCCCGCGCGGCGGTGGCGGCCGGGGCGCTCGCGACCCGCTCCCTCCGGAACGGCTCCGTCCCGATCGACGTCCCGGCCCTGCCGGACGCCACGATCTCCCACTTCACCCACCCCACCCAGACCGTCACCCGCTGACGGACGTGCGAAAGGACCACCCGATGACCGCACACATCCCCGCCCGAGGCACCGGTTCCGGCAGTCGCCGGCGCCGCATGCTGCTCGGGGCAGTCGCCGCCCTCGGCGCGGCCGTCCTGCTCGCCGGGTGCTCCACGTCGTCCGGTGCGTCCGGCGGCGGCAGCGGCGACTACGAGAAGATCGCCAAGGACACCAAGGCGACGCTGAACTACGCCGTCTGGGACGAGAACCAGGTCAAGGCGATCAAGGCCAACATCGCGGGCTTCAACGAGGAGTACCCCGACATCACGGTCAACGTGGACGTCACCCCGTTCGCCAGCTACTGGACGAAGCTGCAGACCCAGGGCTCGAGCAACACGCTGCCCGACCTGTTCTGGATGAACGGCCCGAACTTCCAGCTCTACGCGGCGAACGGCAAGATCGCGCCGATCACCGGCGAGGTCAAGGCCGGGGCGATCAAGCCGGGCAACTACTCCTCGGCGCTCAACAAGCTGTACACGTACGACGGCACCCAGTACGGCGTGCCGAAGGACTTCGACACGATCGGTGTCTGGGTGAACAAGGCGCTGTTCGAACAGGCCGGCGTCGCACTGCCCTCGAAGAACTGGACGTGGGACGACTTCCAGGCCACCGGCAAGGAGCTCTCCGACAAGCTCAAGGGCCAGGGTGCCTACGGTGCAGCCGGCGGCATGGACGGCCAGACCACCTACTACGACACGATCTTCCAGGCCGGTGGGTCGGTGCTGAACGCCGACGGCTCGAAGTCCGAGTACGCATCGAAGGCCTCCGAGGCCGGGCTGCAGTTCTGGACCGACCTCATCAAGTCCGGGGCCTCGCCGTCGATCAAGCAGCTCACCGACACGACCGCCGACCAGTGGTTCACCTCGGGCAAGCTCGCGATGTACCAGGGCGGCAGCTGGTTCCGCTCGGCACTCGTCGGCTCCGACATGGAGAAGGACGTCGTGGTCTACCCGCTGCCCAAGGGCAAGCAGCAGGCCACGGTCATCCACGGTGTGTCGAACGTCGTGGCCGAGGGCAGCAAGAACAAGGCGGCCGCCCAGGCGCTGCAGGTCTACCTCGCCGGCAAGACCGCGCAGCAGCAGCAGGGCGACATGGGGGCGGTCATCCCGGCCTACACCGGGACGCAGGACGCCTTCACGAAGACGATGCCGGACGCCGACCTGCAGGTCTTCCTCGACGCGGTCAAGTACGCCAAGCCCCTGCCGGTGTCCAAGAACACGGCCGCGTGGAACACCCTCGAGACGAACATGCTGCCGAGTGCCTTCGACGGGTCCGAGCCGGTCGACCAGGTCGCGCAGCAGCTCGCCACGAAGATGGACACCGCCCTCGGCAAGGAGCAGTGACGCCCCGGCGTCCTGGAGTGATCCGATGACGATCCACACCGAGCACCCCGACACGGCGACCACCCCGGTCGCCACCCCCGCCCGGACGCAGCGCGCGTCCGGGCGGGGGGGCCCCNACGGTCGGACGGACGGCGCGTGGCCCTGGCTGTTCGTGCTGCCGCTGCTGGTCGGTGTCGCCACCTTCTACATCTGGCCGATCCTGCAGACCTTCTGGTTCTCGTTCACGAGCTGGGGGGTGTTCGGCGGGGCGACGTTCACCGGCCTGGCGAACTACACACGCCTGCTCGCGGACCCGCAGCTGTACCAGTCGCTGCTCAACACGGTCATCTACACGGCGATCGTGCTGGCCGGCATCCCGATCGCGGTCTGGCTCGCGAGCCTGCTCAACACCCCCGGCCTGCGGTTCGCCCAGTTCTACCGCGTGCTCTTCTTCCTGCCCTACGTCGCGATGCCGGCCGCCATCGCGCTCGTCTGGCGCATCATGTTCAACGGCGACTACGGCATCGTCAACTGGTTCCTCGGACGGTTCGGCATCGACGGTCCGTACTGGATCTCGACGCCCGGCTTCGCGCTCGTCGCGGTGAGCCTCGTCGGACTGTGGTCGTCGCTCGGCTTCTCGATGATCATCCTCGGCGCCGGGCTGAAGGACATCCCGCCCGAGCTGTACGAGGCGGCCGAGCTCGACGGCGCCAGCCGGTGGCGACAGTTCCGCTCCGTCACCGTGCCGCTGCTGACCCCGAGCATCTTCTTCGTGGTCATCGTCACGACGATCTCGAGCTTCCAGCTGTTCGACCTGCTGTACGCGATCCTCGGCAGCACGAACCCGGTCATCCCGAAGACCATGTCCCTGGTCTTCTACTTCTACAGCGCCGGGTTCATCGACAACGACAAGGGCTTCGCCGCGGCGATCGCGATGGTGATCTTCGTCCTGATCGGCATCGTCACGCTCGTGCAGTTCCGGGTCCAGAAACGGTGGGTACAGGCATGACCGGCATCATCCAGGCACGGGGGCAGAAGGTCGCCGTCGCCACCCGTGCCAGCGCGGCCCGACGTCCCGCGACGATCCGGGCGGGCCGCCGCGGCGGCAGCCACTGGTGGATCCACGTCGTGCTCGGGGTCGGCGGCTTCGTCATGGCCTTCCCGTTCCTCTGGCAGATCATCATGTCGCTGTCCACGAACGCCCAGGTGCAGTCCGTGACGCCGGTGTTCTGGCCGGGGGAGCTGCAGTGGCAGAACTTCGCCGCGGTGTTCGAGCGGCTGCCGTTCCTCAGCCAGCTCGGCACGTCCGTGTACGTCACGATCATCCGCACGATCGCGCAGATCATCCTCTGCACGCTCGCCGGCTACGCCTTCGCACGGATGCGGTTCCGCGGCCGCGCCCTGCTGCTCGGCATCGTGCTGTCGATCCTGCTGGTCCCGTCGCAGGTGTACCTGATCTCGCAGTACCAGATCGTGCAGGGCCTCGGCTGGCTCGACACCCTGGCCGGGATCGTCGCACCGGGCCTGTTCAGCGCGTTCGGCACGTTCCTGATGCGGACCGCGTTCCTGAACCTGCCGCCCGAGCTCGAAGAAGCTGCGCGCATGGACGGCGCCAACCCGTTCCAGGTGTTCTGGCGGATCATGCTGCCGTTGGCCCGCCCGTCGATCAGCGTCCTCGCGATCACGACGGTGCTGTGGTCGTGGAACGAGCTGCTCTGGCCGCTCGTGGTCTCCACCCGGGCCGAGGACATGCCGCTCGCCGCGGGCCTGGCCACGCTGTCGAGTGACCGCACGATCGACTACCCGGTGCTGATGGCGGCCAGCCTGATGGCGATGGCGCCCGTCCTCATCATGTTCGTCGTGCTGCAGCGCCGGGTGATCGACGGGCTGGCCTCGTCCGGGCTGAAGTGACCCGGGAGGCCCACCCCGCCGCCGTCGCGCTGCTCACCGGAGCGGTGGGTCGGGTCGTGGACCCGGATCGCCTCGCGACGTCGCTCACCAGATGCGTCCGGGACGCGGCCCCGGACGCCCGGGACGACGTCGATGCCCAGGACGAGCTCGCGCTCGCCGCGGTGCGCGCCGTCCTGCCGTCGACCAGGGCGTGGCTCGTCGCGCACGGCGCGACCGACGCGCAGGCGGCGGCGAGCGTCGCGGACGTCGAGCGCAAACGCGACCGGTACGGCATCCGGGGCACCGGGTTGTCCTGGTTCTGCGCGGTCGCGACCGGACGCGTGGTGGCCGTGGGGCGCCTCCAGTTCGAACTCGGGGTGTCGCTGCCGGACGGCACCCGGGCCTGGGGCGTGCACGTGCCGGAGACCGGACCGCTCGACCCGGACGCCTGCGACCGGTCGTTCGCCGCGGCGCCGGACGTGCTCCGACGACTCGCACCCGAGCACACGGCGCGCGTGTGGAGCTGCCGGTCCTGGACCCTCGACCCCGGTCTGCCGCACGCGATCGGCGCGGACGCGAACCTCGCGCGGTTCGCCGACCGGTTCACGCTGGAGCCGCCCGGCCCCGACGACGAGCACGAGGGCGATGAGAGCGCCGCGAAGTTCGTCTTCGGCACCGACCTCGCCACCGCCCGCACCGCGACGCCCGTCGGCCGCGTGCAGCGTGCGGTGGCCGACCGCTGGTCCGGTGGCGGGCACTGGACGGAACGCACCGGGACCGCTCCCGTCGCATGAGCCCGTCCAGATCCGCGGGCGTACCGTCGCGCCCATGAGCGAACCGGACCGCGACCACCTGGACGACGGCGTCGACATGACGTTCGACGAGCGCCGCCACGACACGCTCCGGCGGATGTCGGGGTCGGACGAGCACGACGAGGACCCCCGTGTCGAGGTCGCTGAGCTCGACGACGGCACCGTGCGGATCGACGTCGCCGACACGGCCGCGGTCCGACCGGGCGGGACGGACCCGCACCGACGCGACCGGCACTGACCGGGCCGGGTCCTCTCCCTGGTCCGTCGCGTCGAGCGGGGACGGTGGTGCACGGCATGATCGTCCCGTGCACCTCGTCCTCAGCCGCGTCGACGGCGGCGTCCTCGCGACGCCCCTGACCGACACCGGCGCTGCCGACGGTGCGCCGGTCCCGGTGGCCGACGCGGACCTGCCCGCGTTCGTCGCACAGCACGAGGGCCCCGGCGTGCGCTGGGTGTGGGACGACACCGCCCGCTGGTACCCGCTCGTGCTCGCGGCGGGTGGCCGCGTGGCCCGCTGTGTCGACCTGCGGCTGGCGCATCGGATCCTCCGCGCGGCACTGGCCGCCCGCGGATCGGCGCTGCAGACCGCACCCGAGTCGTCGTGGGACCGTCCCGCCCCGTCTGAACGGGTGGCGCGACCGACCCAGGCGGCGCTCTTCGACGACGCGCTCTTCGCCGGCATGCAGCCGGCCGACGACGTCGACCCAGCCGCCGAGCTCCGTGCGCAGCTCGAAGCCGTCGCCGGTTCGACCGACCCGGGAGCGCTCCGGCTGCTGGTCGCGGCCGAGTCCGCCGGTGCCCTCGTCGCCGCCGAGATGCGCTTCGCAGGGCTGCCCTGGCGCGCGGACGTGCACGAACGCCTGCTCGAGGACGCCCTCGGTCCCCGGGTGCCGTACGGGGTGCGGCCCCGTCGGCTCGAGGAGATCGCCGACGCGCTCCGTGCCGCACTCGACGACCCCGCGCTCAACCCGGACTCACCCGCTGACGTCCTGCGCTCGCTGCGCCGGGCGGGCCTGGTGGTGGACAGCACACGCAAGTGGGAGCTCCAGCAGCTCGAGCACCCTGCCGTCGAGCCGCTGCTCGAGTACAAGCGCCTGTACCGCCTGCTGACGGCGAACGGGTGGGGCTGGCTCGACGAATGGGTGCGGGACGGCCGGTTCCACCCCGAGTACGCCGTCGGTGGGGTCGTCACCGGGAGGTGGGCCGCGAACGGCGGCGGGGCCATGCAGCTGCCGAAGACCATCCGGCCGGCCGTCGTCGCGGACGACGGCTGGAAGCTCGTCGTGGCCGACGCCGCGCAGCTCGAGCCGCGGGTCCTCGCCGCGATGGCGGGCGACCTCGACATGGCCCGGGCCGGCGACGGACGTGACCTGTACGACGGCGTGGTGGCCTCGGGGGCGGTCGAGACCCGGCAACAGGCGAAGGGCGCGATGCTCGGCGCGATGTACGGCGCGACCCAGGGGGAGGGCGGCCGGCTCGTCCCGCGACTGGCTCGGGCCTTCCCCCGTGCGCTCGACCTGGTCGAACGGGCTGCGCGCGCGGGGGAGCGCGGCGAACCGGTGACGACACGACTTGGTCGCACGTCGCCGATCCCGGAACCGGCGTGGTTCGAGGCCCGGAACCGCGCGTGGTCGGTGGACGGCACTCCGGCGATGCAGCGGTCCGTCGAGTCGCGGGCACGCAGCTGGGGGCGGTTCACGCGCAACTTCGTGGTGCAGGGCACGGCGGCCGAGTGGGCGCTCTCGTGGATGGCGTCGCTCCGGACCCGACTCGCCGCGCGGTACCGGGGCCCCGTGCGGGACGGCGCGCACCTGGTGTTCTTCGTGCACGACGAGATCGTCCTGCACACGCCGGAAGCCGACGCGGCCTGGGTCGCCGAGCAGGTCACGGCAGCGGCCGAGGACGCGGGCCGGATCCTGTTCGGGTCGTTCCCGGTGACCTTCCCGCTGTCCGTCTCGGTCGTCGACGACTACGGCAGTGCGAAGGACTGACGGGCGCCCGGCGGCCTGCCGTTCTTCTCGTGCGGGGCTGGTCGCGTGGTGCGGGTCAACAAGCGGGCACGGGGCCGACAAGCCCGCACCGCGTCACCACACGCGCCATCGCGCAGCCGCACGCCACTGACGCCCGGGCACCCGCAGCGACCGACGGGCAAGCTGGTCGGATGACCGACGACGACCGCCGAGAACACCGGACCGTCGGCGACGTCGACCTGACCACCTGGCGCACCCGCCTCGGCCGGACCGTCGCGTCCGCCTGGGTGCGGCTCGGCGCGCGCTTCGGCGCCCTGCCCCTGCTCATCGTGACGCTGCTGATCGGCATCGGGGTCGCATCGGTGTGTACGTGGGCCGCGTCCGAGGTCTACGAGGGCGTGCGGGAAGCGGACGACGCCGCCGTGCTCGACCGTCCGGTCCTGGACTGGATGATGACGCTGCGGTCGCCCGCGCTCGACACGGCCGTCACGTGGTGGACGAACGTCGCCGGGACGATCGGGATGCCGATCGTCGCGTTGGGGTTCCTGGTCGGGTTCACGATCCAGCGTCGGGCGTGGACACCCGTGGTGCTGCTCGTGGCCGCCAGCGCGGGGTCGCTGCTGATGACCGTCGCGGGCAAGGACCTGATCGGCCGGGCTCGTCCGCCGCTCGCCGATGCCGTCCCGCCGTTCGAGCACTCGCCGTCCTTCCCGTCCGGACACACGCTCAACGCGACCGTCGTCGTCGGCACGATCGTCTACCTGCTGCTGCTCCGCGAGAGCCGCCGCGTGACCCGCGTCTGGACCGTCGTGCTGGGCACCGCGTTCGTGGTGTCGATCGGGGTGTCCCGGGTGTTCCTCGGGCACCACTGGTCCACCGACGTGCTGGCGGCGTGGGCACTCGGGCTGGCGTGGCTCGCGGTCGTGGTCACGGCGCACCGCCTGTACCTGACGGCCGTGCGGCACCGCGACGAGGACGTCCCGGCGGCGCAGGCCGTCAGGCCGAGCCGGTAGGTTGCCGGGCATGGAAGAACGGGTCTTCGGCGGCAGGTACCGCGTCACGGGCACGCTCGGCCACGGGGGCATGGCCTCGGTGTACCGCGCGGTCGACGAGCAACTCGGACGCGAGGTCGCGGTCAAGGTCTTCCGCATGGGCGCGGTGGACCACGGTGAGCGAGCCCGTGCCGAGGCCGAGATCCACGTGCTCGCCGGCCTGCGCAGCCCGGCTCTGGTGACCCTCTACGACGCCGCACTCGACGACGCCGACGGCGACTCGTACCTCGTGATGGAGCTGGTCCCGGGCAGCGACCTGGCGACGCGCCTGCGCGAGGGGCCCCTCGACCGTGCCACGACCGCACGGGTCGGCGCCCAGGTCGCCGACGGCCTGGCCGCGGTGCACGTGCAGGGCATCGTCCACCGCGACGTCAAGCCCGCGAACGTGCTGCTGGAGTCCGACGGCTCGCACGTCAAGCTCGCCGACTTCGGCATCGCCCTGCTCCGCGACGCCGCCCGCGTCACGGGCACCGGCACGGTCATGGGCACGGCGGCCTACATCGCCCCGGAGCAGGTCCTGGGCCAGCCGGTCACGGGCAAGGCGGACGTCTACGCCCTCGGCCTGATGCTGATCGAGTGCCTGTCGGGTCGCATGCCCTTCCCCGGCACCGCGGTCGAGTCCGCCACGGCGCGGCTCGCCAGGTCGCCCGAGATCGACCCCGCGCTGCCCACGGCCTGGCGCGTGCTGCTGCACGTGATGACCGCGACGGACCCGGCGGAACGACCGACCGCCGCCGAGGTGGCCGACCGGTTGCGCGCGCTGTCCCACGACGACGCCGCGCCGGCGACGCAGTTGCTCCCGGGAGGCCCCGGCACGCTCACACCGGCGGCTGCGGCCGCCGGGGTGGCCGGAGCCACCGCCGTGCTCGGCTCCCCGACCGCGGCGTCGGCCGACCAGGCGACCCAGGCGATGTCCGGCGCGGACCAACCGACGCGCGCGATGCCCGTGACCCGACCGCAGGACGACGCGACCCGCGTGATGCCGGCGAGCGGGGCCTCCCGGCAGGACGACGTCGCGACCACCGTGCTCGGTGCACAGCGGGGGAACGCCGGCGGCACCGGTGGCGGCGCGCCGGTAGCGCCACGTGCCGCACAGCCTGAGCCGCCCGAGGAGCGCAAGCGCCGCACGGGGCTGATCGTCACGCTCGTCATCGTCGGTGTGCTCGTGCTCGCCGGCATCGTGGCAGCGGTGGTCGCACTCGGTGGCGGCGGTTCGACCCCCGCACCGACGGACTCGTCGTCCCCGAGCCAGGAACAGCAGCAGCCCTCGGATGAGCCGTCCCAGGAACAGCCGTCGGACGAGCCCTCGCAGCAGCAGCCCTCCGAGCCCGAGCAGCAGCCGTCCGAGCCGGAACAGCAGCCGTCGCAGCCCGAGCAGGAGCCCTCGCAGCCGTCGGAGCCGTCGAACGGCCCGCAGCCGTCCGTCCAGCCGACGCTGCCCGTGCAGACGCCGGTCGGTGACACGAACGCGGGGCCAGCGGGTGGCACGGGCACAGGCCCCGGCTCCGCTCCCGGCAAGTCGGGCAGCGCCCCGGGCCACGACAAGGGCTGAGCGCTCAGGAGCGGGTGAGCGCGGCCTCGATCGCGTCGCGGACGGGGAGCGGCTCGCGGCCGAGCAGGTCACCGAGCAGCGGGTCGACCTCGTCGAACTCGCCGGCGCGTGCGGCGCGGAACATGCCGAGCAGCAGCTGCGCCGCGGGCTCGGGCGTGCCGCCCGCCACCTGCCCCGCGAGCCACTCGTCGTCGTCCACGACCGTGCGGCGGACGGTGGTGCCGGTGACGTCGGACAGGATCCGCGCGACGTCGTCGAACGTGACCGCGTGGCGTGCCGTGAGCGGCGGCGTCGGCCCGTCGAACACCGGACCGTCGTCGAGCAGCAGCGCGTCCGCCTGGGCGAGGTCGGCGCGCGCGGTCCACGAGACCGGACCGTCCTCGGGCAGGAGCAGCTCGCCCGACTCCTGCGCTCCCGCGATCAGCCACCCCACGGTGTGGGCGTAGAACCCGTTGCGCAGCGAGGTCCACGGGGTGTCGAGGTCGGCGAGGGCGGCCTCGGTGGCGGCGTGGTCGACGGCGAACGCCACGGGCGAGTCGGCCCGGGTGTTCTGGTGTGCGGTGTAGAAGACCCGCTCTGCGCCCGCGTCCACCGCGGCCTGTGCTGCGGCGTCGTGCATGGCGACGCCCTCGGCCCCGAGTGTCGAGCCGGAGACCACGAGCACGCGGTCAGCGCCCTCGAACGCGTGCGCCAGCGACGACGGGTCGGCGAAGTCGCCGGCGCGGACGCGGACGCCACGTGCCGCGAGGTCGGCGGCGCGGTCGACGTCGCGGACACTCGCGCCGACCTCGGATGCGGGGAGCCGGGTGAGCAGGGCCTGCACGGTGGCGGAGCCCAGGGCGCCGGTGGCGCCGGTGACGATGATCATGGGGAGACCCTTCGTTATCAGTGGAAACACCAGGACCATAACACTGGAAACTCAGCGGTAGCAAGGAACCGTTATCGTTGATCCGTGACCGACTCCGTCCGCGACCGCATCGTCGAAGCCGCCGCCGACCTGCTCGCCGACGGAGGGCCCCGGGCCGTGACCACCCGCGCCGTGGCCAGCGCCGCCGGAGTGCAGGCGCCGACGATCTACCGCCACTTCGGCGACAAGGACGGTCTGCTCACGGCGGTCGCCGAGCGGGTCTTCGCCGCGTACGTCGCCGGCAAGACCGTGCCCGACGACGTCGACCCCGTCGAGCACCTGCGGGACTCGTTCGACGCGCACATCGCCTTCGGCCTGGCCAACCCCGGGCTCACGGCGCTGTTCTCGGACCCGCTGCGCGCGCACTCGACGACGGAGGACCAGGGGATCGCCGTGCTGCGCGAACGGGTGCACCGCGTGGCGCTGGCCGGGCGTCTGCGTGTGCCGGAGTCGCGGGCGGTGTCCCTCGTGCACGCCATCGGTGTCGGCGTCGTGCTCGACCTGATCGGCACGCCGGTCGGCGAGCGGGACCCGCAGCTGGTCGGGGCGGCGTGGCAGGCGTTGGCGAGCGCGGTCCTCACCGAGCCGGCGTCCGAGCAGGTCTCCGGACCGGTCCCCGGCGTCGACCCGCGTGCGGCGGCGGTCCGTCTCGCTGCGGACGACCGGGCGCTCGCAGCGCTGCGTCCCGCCGAGCAGGCGCTGCTGCGCGAGTGGCTCGAGCGGATCGCCGAGGGCTGAGCGACCGCGCGGCGGCGCGCGGGCGGGGTTTCGTCCATCCTCTGGAGCAAATAGGGTGGACGACGTGCGAGAACTGCAACGGAGCGGTGGCCCGACGACGGCCGTCGCAGCCAGGAACCACGTCGGCTTCACCTCATCCCAGGGGTACCTCGTCGAGCGCAGCGACGGTGACGACCAGGCCACGGCCGTGGTCCCCGGCTTCGCGGGACACACGATCACGGACGGCGAGCGCCTGTCGTGGGTCTGGTTCCCCGAGCGGACGCTGCCCGACGGTGCGACGGAGCCCACGCCCGACGACCTGCCGCACTTCTGGGACGCCACGGCCTTCGCCCTCGACGTGGTCTTCACCGACGGCTCCCGCGCCGGCGACAGCGCGACCGACCAGTACGGCGACGCTCTCACCCCGGCCGCGCAGGACACGGCCCGCAAGCAGTGGGTCGACCAGTGGAACCGGCGCGAGGTCGACCTGACGCCGTTCGCGGGTCGGGTGGTGGACCGCCTGGAGGCACGGCTCGGCTCCGCCACGTCCGCTGCGGCCGGTGGCGGCGCGCGTCCCGCCCTCCGTGGCTGGCTCGACGACGTCCGGATCGAGCAGCCCCGCCGGCCGTCCGCCACCAAGCCGCTCGACCACGTCCGGACCACCCGCGGCACGCAGGCGTCGTCCCGGTTCTCCCGCGGCAACAACGCCCCGCTCGTCGGGATCCCGCACGGCGGGG
>NZ_LMPO01000007.1:208785-323859 GCF_001424385.1 Curtobacterium sp. Leaf183
CCGGGCGAGCGACGACCGGCCCGCGATCCAGGCCTTCGCGACCAGCCACATCCCGTCGCCGTGGATGGGGGACCGCGGGGTCTTCCAGGTGATGCCGTCCCCGCTCGCGAGCCCCGACGTCGACCGCACGGCCCGGGCACTGGCGTTCGACCACGACGACGAGCTCGACGGCCCGCACCGGTACCGCGTGGCGCTCGAGCACGGCGTCACTGCCGAGATGACCGCGGGGGAGTTCGCCCTGGGGTTCCGGTTCACCGGCGCGCGCAGCATCGTGCTCGACCACCACGGGCGCGTCCTCGACGCCTCGGTGCGGGTCGACGACGACGGCACCGCCGTGGTCGAGGCACACCTGGACGACCGGCCGGGCACCCCGCCGCACTTCGTGCACGTGCGGGTCCCGGGCGTCACGGCGGACCACACCGCGTTCACCGACCAGGTGCTGTCCGGCTGGGTGGCCGTCGACGGCGACACCGACGTGCTGCTCGGGATCTCGACGGTCTCGTTCGCGGACGCGCGGGCCAACCTCGACGCCGCCGGGTCCTTCGACGCGATGCGGACCCGCGCCGAGGAGCTCTGGGACACCGAGCTCGCCACGCTCGACGTCGAGGGTGCCACTGATGACCAGCTCGTGTCGCTGTACTCCGGGCTGTACCGGCTGTTCCTCTACCCGAACCGGGCCGGCGAGACCGCGCTGACGGGAACGCCCCACCACCGCTCCCCGTACGGCGACGTCCTGGCGGACCCGATCCGCGACGAGCCCGGCCCCGAGGTCGTCGAGGCACCGATGACCACCACGAACGGGTTCTGGGACACCTACCGCACCGCCTGGCCGCTGCTCGGGCTGCTCACCCCGGACACCGCCGCCGAGCTCGCGCAGGGCTTCGTCGAGCACTTCCACGACGGCGGGTGGACCCCGCGTTGGAGCGCCCCGGGCGCCGAGGACTGCATGACCGGCACCACGAGCGACACCGTGTTCGGCGACCTGGTCGCCAAGGGCATCGACGGCTTCGACGTCGAGCAGGCGTACCGCAGCGCGGTGAAGAACGCGACCGTCCCGCCGCGTGACGAGCGCGTCGGACGCAAGGGGAGCCTCCCGGGCGCCTTCCGCGGCCACGTCGACACCGACACCTCCGAGGGGATGTCGTGGACCCTCGACGCGGCGATCAACGACTGGAGCGTCTCGGTGCTCGCCGCCGCCCTGGCGGACCGCACCGCGGACGCTGCCGAACGCGAGCGGTACGACGCCGAGGCCGAGTGGTTCGCCCGCCGCTCGCTGCAGTACCGCAACGTCTTCGACCGCCGCCGCGGCTTCTTCATCGGACGCACGCCCGACGGGCAGTGGCGCGAGGGCGAGGGGTACGACCCCGACCAGTGGGGCGGCGACTACACCGAGACGAACGCCTGGGGCACGATGTTCACCGCGCCGCACGACGGCGCCGGCATGGTCGACCTGCACGGCGGTCCGGCTGGCTTCGACGCCGCGATCGACCGCTTCTTCGCCGAGCCGGAGACCGGGGCGACCGACCGCTCCGGCCACTACGGCTTCCCGATCCACGAGATGACCGAGGCCCGCGACGTGCGGATGGGCATGCTGGGCCTGTCGAACCAGCCTGCGCACCACATCCCGTTCTTCCCGATGTTCACCGGGCGTCACGACGACGCACACCGCATCGTGCGCGAGTGCCTGCAGCGGCTGTTCGTCGGCTCCGACCTGGGGCAGGGCTACCCGGGTGACGAGGACAACGGCGAGATGAGCGCCTGGTACGTCTTCGCGACGATCGGCCTGTACCCCCTTGCGCCGGCGAGCGGTTCCTACGTGATCGTGCCGCCGTCGGTCCGGCGGTCCGTCCTGCGTCCCCCGGGGGGCGCGCCCACCGTCATCGAGACCAGCGGCGACCCCGTGGGTGCGTACGTCGCGTCGGTGACGGTCGACGGGGTGCCCTGGACGTCGATCAGCATCCCGCACTCGGTCGTGACCGCGGCGTCGCGGATCGTCGTCGAGCTGTCCGCCGCGCCGCTCGGCTGGGCCGCCGACACGCGACCCGAGTCCGCCTCGACGGCACACGGCTACCGGGACACCCCGGCCGACGTGCTGCCGGTCGGGGCGTCGGCGCTGACGGACGACACCGGGCGGACGGCGACGGCGCTCGCCGCGGGGGCGGCCGTGTCGTTCCCGGTCGACGTGGGGTCGGCGTCGCTCTACACGGTGACGGTCGCGTCGGCCGGCACGTACGCGTGGTCGGTGTCGCTCGGGTCGTCGGCGTCAGCGTCGGCGTCGGCGGTGTCGGGCGCGGTGTTCGACTGGGCGGGGCAGACGCGCGTGTTCCGGGTCGCGGGCGGCGGCTCGACGTTCTCGTTCACCCCGCACACCGACATGGTGGTCACGCAGCTCGAGCTCATCGCGTCGGACGGACATCGTTGACCCGGTGTTCACCGAGCCGGAGCATGATCGCGCCATGTCGATGAGCGCACCGTTCGATCCGGAACAGCAGGGCAGTGACGTCCCCGTGGACGGCAGCGACCAGGACGAGCTCGAGGTCGAGCGGGACCGCGGCGACCTGACCGGCTCCGCCGAGCCGACCGACGCCGAGGGGTCCCCGGTGCGCCAGCACGACGAGGACGAGGCCGGCGGCGGGCCCGTCTTCCGTCGTCCCCAGGCCGGCGATCGTCTGGACGCCGAGGAACTGACGGCGGACTCCGAGCTCGACTCCTAGGTCCTGCTCATCGACGACGGGCATGCTCGTGGCATGTCGATGAGCAGCGCGTTCGATCCGTCGAAGGGTCTCGCGATCCCCGAGGACAAGGCCACCGAGAACGGCCTCGAGCTCGACCAGGACCCCGCACACGGGTTGGACATCGCGGTCGAGGTGGTCAGCGGTGCCGCTGCGGACCCGGCTGCCCCGGCGCTGTTCCTCGAGCCCCAGACGCCCTCGGCCGTCCGGGTGCCGAGCCCGCCGACCTCGGCGTAGCCGTCAGTCCCGCTGTTCGCGGGCGCTCTGCTGGAGCAGGCCCGTGGCGACCTCGTTGAACACGTTCGTCAGGTCGACGCCCATCGTGGCGCTGACCTCGCGCAACACCGTGGCGTAGCGCTCGCGCGTGCCCGTGACCACGGCTTCGCCGGCCGGGCTGAGCACGATCAATGAGCCACGTCGGTCGGAGGGGTTCGGGCGCCGCTCCACCAGCCCGGCGTCGGCGAGCCGGTCGACCATGTTGGTCACGGCGCCGGACGTCAGCCCGAGGTACCCCGCCAGCTCCGTCGCGGTCGAGTACCCGGTGTCGTTGACGAGCGTCAGCGCGCGCATGCCCGTCTCGTGGATGCCGGCGCGTGCGCTGAGCTGCCCGACCAGGCCCTTCTCCGCGCGCACCACAGCGTCGAACGCCGCGAGGAGGTCTCCTGCCTCGTCGTCTGCTGTTCCCGCCACCGGCTGCTCCCTGTCGTGTGTCCGTCGCCCAGGATCGCACGGACCACCCGGGTCCCGGCGTCGTGTCCCCCTGCGTCCCGCGTGCTGTCCCCCGCTCTGGGGAGGCGGCTCGGCTTCCGGTTGTGTGAATGGTTGGCTATCTTGATGATCAAGCAAACGCCCTGAACACCCAACACAGTCATCGAGGTAACCCCGTGTCCAACCCGAACCGCATCTCCCCGGTCAAGCGCCTCCGCTTCGCGCCCGTTGCGCTCATCGCGGGCATCTTCGCCGCCGTCCTGCTCTCCCTCTCGCTCACCGGCACCCTGTCCGGGTTCGCGGCGAGCATCACCAACAGCAGCAACACCGCCGCCAGCGGCACGCTCGTCATGCAGGAGCAGAACGCCAACGCGTCCGTCACCTGCCTCAGCACCGACGGCGGCTCCGTCTCGACCAACTCGGCGACGTGCTCGACGATCAACAAGTTCGGCGGCAGCACCACGATGACCCCGGGCGTGACGGTCAACACCCCGATCACGATCAAGAACACGGGCACCGCGGCCGCCAGCACCTTCACGCTGACCCCCGGCGCCACCTGCACGCAGTCCAACAACGGCTCGCTCAACGGCACCGCGACCGACCTCTGCGCCAAGATGAACATCGTCATCACCTCGGGTTCGACCACCGTGTTCTCCGGCACGCTCGCCAGCTTCAAGGGCGCAGCCGCCACCGCGTTCACGATGCCCACCGCCCCGGCCGCCGGCGCCTCGGTCCCGTTCAACTTCGCCGTCACGCTCGACAGCAGCGCCGGCAACACCTACCAGGGCCTCGCCGCCTCGGTCCCGATGACGTGGACCTTCACCGCCTGATCCGCTGATCGTCCCCGTCCCACTGGGCGACGCCTCGACCGATCCCGAAACGGCCGAGACGTCGCCCATCCCCACCCCGCCACGAACCCCAGCTGAGAGAGGACGACGACCATGAGCCAGACCGCCGCCCTCCCCCTGACCGGAACGCTCTCCCGGCCCCTCATCGGGGCCCCGAGTGCCACCCGCTTCGAGGTCGTCCTCGCCTGGACGGTCGCCGGTCTCGCCGCGGTGCTCCTCGCCGCGGCCGCCCTGTTCCTGACCCAGGGCGGACGGATGTTCGTCGTCGAGACGCCGTCGATGGGCGAAGCAGCCCCGGTCGGCACCCTCGTCCTCGACCTCCCCGTGCAGGCATCGTCCCTGCAGGTCGGGGACATCGTGTCGTTCCGCGTCAGTGCCGCGCCGGACACCATCTACACGCACCGCGTCATCGACATCGACAGCGCCGGCGGGATCCACACCCGCGGCGACGTCAACGGTGCGACGGACCCGTGGACGCTGACGCAGGAGAACCTGGTCGGCACACCCGCGCTGCTCGTCCCGCACCTCGGCTGGCTGTTCCACGCCGCTCCGATCCTGCTCATCGGGACGCTGCTGATCTGGCTGCTCACGAGCCCGTTCAGCGACCGGGTCACCCGCGGGTCGCTCCGCGTCGCCGGGGCGTCGCTCACCGTGTCGTACGCGGCGTTCGTCCTCCGGCCCTTCGTGAACGTCACCACGATCACCAACACCGCGAACCCCGACTCCGTGGTCGCGACGGTCGTGTCCTCGGGGATTTTCCCGGTCCGCGTGCAGGCGCACGGCGGCAACAGCGTGCACCTGGTGGACGGCGAGGTCGGCCGCGTCGTGATCCACGAGCTGAGCCGTCACGGTCAGTACCACCTGACGTCCAACATCGACCTCGACCCGGCCGGGTGGGCGCTCCTGATCTGCGCCTGCCTCGCCCCCCTCGTGTGCTGCCTGGTCATCGGGCGCGAGCACCGGGTGCGCGCCTCGTGACCGTCGCCCGACTGCGCGACGGCAAGCTCGTCGCCCTGCTGCTCGTCGTCGCCCTGGCGGTCGTGGTGCTGTTCGCGCAGCTCGCACCGACCCGGTCCGCGTTCAGCGCGAAGGTCACCAACGGCAGCAACTCCGCCGGCACCGCGGCGTACTTCATGTGCGCCAGTGCCGTGGACGCCGACGACGCCGGCGCCACGTTCCGGTACCGACTCGGCGAGGCCACTGGTGCGAAGACCGCGGCCGACTCGTCGGTGGCCTCGTCGAACGGCACCTACCAGGGGTCGATGGTCGCGGCGACGCCCTCGCCGATCGCCTGCCCCCGCGACACCGGGAGCGCCTACGTGCTCAACGGGTCGACGAGCTTCGTCTCGACGCCGACGTCGGTGCGGAACCCGACGACCTTCAGCGAGGAGGTCTGGTTCCGGACGACCGTCGCGGGTGGGATGCTCATCGGGTTCGGCAGCAACCAGGTCGCCGTCTCCGGGCAGCACGACCGGCAGGTCTACATCAACACCGCGGGGCAGCTCGTCTTCGGCGCGTACAGCACCACCACGCAGGTCGTCACCTCGCCGGGCGCGGTCACGGACGGCGCCTGGCACCACGTCGTCGCGACGATGTCGGCCGCCACGGGCATGCGGCTCTACCTGGACGGCGCGCTGGTCGCGTCGAACGCCGCGTACACGGCGCCGGAGAACTACACCGGCTACTGGCGCGTCGGCTACGACACCGTCAGTGGATGGCCTGGTCAGCCCAACAACTTCTTCTTCACCGGCTCGATGCGCTTCGCGGCGGTGTACACCACGGTGCTCACCCCGGCGCAGGTCGCGAACCACTCCGCGGCCGGCCGGTAACGGTGGTTCCTACACAGAAGACTGTGTAGATTGGGGTCATGTCGACCCTCAGCATCACCGAAGCATCGCGCGCCGGCGTCTCGGCGCTGGTCTCCGCTGCGATCGACGACGGCGATGTCGCCCTGTCGCGACACGGCCGGGTCGTCGCGCAGGTGGTCAGCGCGGACGAGTTCGCCGATCTCCGCAACAGCCGCGAGACCCTGCGTGACGCGGCGCTCGTCATGGCCCGCTTCGCGACGGACGACGGCGCTCGGACCGAGCTCGACGTGGCGATGGAGTCCCTCGGCGTCAGCCGTGTCGAGCTGGAGCGGGAGATCGCTGCCGAGCAGTCCGCCACGACACCGTGACGGACCGGGCTCGCCCGGACCCGACCCGGCCTGCTCGTGTCCGGCTGACCAGCGACGCGGTGATGGATCTGGAGCGACTGCACCGGCTCGACCCGGATGCGCTGCGCACGGTCCTCAAGAAGATGCTGCTGCTCGAGCGGTCCCCACTCGCGGGCGAACCGCTGCTCGGCGCGCTCGTGGGGTTCCGCAAGCTGGTCGCGGGCGACCGGACGTGGCGCATCGTCTGGCGCGTCACCGAGGACGACCG
Source organism: Curtobacterium sp. Leaf183 (assembly GCF_001424385.1). Classification (GTDB taxonomy): domain Bacteria; phylum Actinomycetota; class Actinomycetes; order Actinomycetales; family Microbacteriaceae; genus Curtobacterium. The sequence goes on from NZ_LMPO01000007.1 coordinate 215,497, forward strand.
CCACGATCCGGTCCTCGACATCGCCGAGGTGTGGGCAGCGGGAGCCCGCGCAGACGAACAGGTGTACCAGGAGCTCAGCGCACGGGTCGAACGGGCGAAGGGCGACAGTCGTCCGGCGGTGCGCGCCCTCGCGGCGGTCGTCGCCGAGATGGGCCGGCTCTACCGGTCTGTCGACGCCGCTCCCGAACCGGACCGTGGGCCCGACTTCCCGGACTGGCTCGCCCGCGGTCTGGCCGAGGTGCTGCACCTCACCGAGCGCGAGATCGCCGCGATCTCGGTCGACGAGGCACAGCGCCGACTGGCCGAGCACTGGTCCCGTCCGCGCTGAGCAGCGTCAGCGCTCGCCGACGCGGTACTTGAACCCGACGTGCGAACCAGTGAACCCGAGCCGTTCGTAGAACCGGTGGGCGTCCACCCGGGCAGCGTCGGACGTCAGCTGCACCAGCGCGACGTCGAGCGCCGGTGCCGCGACGTCGGTCACCCAGCGCATCATCGCGCCGCCGATGCCGCCCGACCGCAGGTCACTCCGGACCCGGACGGCCTCGACGAGCAGCCGTGTCGACCCCTGCCGAGCCATGCCGGGGATGCGGGTGAGCTGGAAGGTCCCCACGAGCCTCCCGTCCCGGTCCACGGCGACCAGCAGCGCGTTCGCCGGGTCCTCGGTGACCGCCCGCAGAGCGGTCGCGTAGCGCGGTCGGTCCGACTCGTCGGCGACGTCGCCGCGTGCAGCGCTGACCGGGTCGTCCGACAGCAGCGCCATCAGTGGGTCGAGGTCGTCGTGCACGGCGGACCGCAGCGTGACGTCGCCGGACCGGGGTGACAGCAGGACGGGCAGGGTGAGGTCGTGGAGCACGACCTCACCCTGCCCGATGCAGCGCGGCGGGGGAAGGCGGTCAGGGAACGGTGTGCCCCGCCGCGGTCAGGACGCGGTACCACTCCTCGCGCGTCAGCTCGACGTCGCTGCCCGCTGCCGAGTCGCGCACGCGCAGCGGGTTCGTCGTGCCGAGGACGACCTGGAAGTGCGCGGGGTGCCGCGTGATCCACGCCACGGCGATGCCCGTCGGCGTGACTCCGTGCGCACTCGCCAGCTCCTCGAGCACGTCGTTCAGCTCGGCGTAGTGCTCGCGGTCGCCCAGGAAGACGCCGTCGAAGAAGCCCTTCTGGAACGGCGACCAGGCCTGCAGGGTCACGTCGTCGAGGCGCGAGTGGTTGAGGATGTCGTTGTCGCGGTCGATCGACTGGTCCAGTCCGCCCATGTTGGCGGACAGGCCCTGCGTGATGACGTTCGCGTGCGTGATGCTCAGCTGCACCTGGTTGAACGCGAGCGGACGCGTGACCGACTTCTTCAGCAGTGCGACCTGCCCGGGCGTGTGGTTCGAGACGCCGAAGTGGTGCACCTTGCCGGCCGCGTGCAGCTCGTCGAAGGCCTTCGCGACCTCGTCCGGTTCGACCAGGGCGTCGGGGCGGTGCAGCAGCAGGACGTCGATGTAGTCGGTGCGGAGTGCGGTGAGCGACTCCTCGACCGACTCCATGATGTGGTCGTACGAGAAGTCGAAGTACGCGCCGTTCGCCGTCGGTCGGATGCCGACCTTCGTCTGCAGCTGGATGGCCGCGCGCTCGGACGACGACAGGGTGACGGCGCCGCTGAACCGCTCCTCGCACCCGTGCCAGCCGCCGTAGACGGCCGCGTGGTCGAACATCGTCACGCCCGCGTCGCGCGAGGCCGCGTAGAGCGAGCGGATGTCCTCGTCGCTCATGTCGTTGATCCGCATCAGGCCGACGACGACGTTGGATGCGGTGAGGTCCGTCTGTGGCAACTCCAGTGTCTTCACACGGCCGATCCTGCCACCCGGGGGAGTCCCGAGACAGGCACTGTGGGTACCCGCCGCGGGCGGGTCAGGGGCGCAGCACGGCCACGACGGTGGGCTCGGAACCGGCCCAGGTCGCCGTGAGCGTCGCGCCGTCCGAGGGCCCCGGCGTCTCCGGCACGTCGGTCCCGACCACCCGCAGCACCACCAGGTCGCCGTTCCCGGTCGACACGGTGCTGGTCGTCCCGGCGGTCACGACCTGCACGGCCGAGACGGCGGGGGAGTCAGTGGCCGAACCGCTGCCCGTCGCCGAGCCCTCCTTCGCCGGAGCCGTGCCGCCCTCGCCCGGTGCTGCCTCGAGTTCGGCCTCGTGGCCACCGGTCGCGATCGCGCGCCGCAGGACGTCGGCGTAGACCGGGTCGCCCACGGCGTCGTAGACCCAGCGGCGGCCGAGCACCGAGTGGTGCATCTCGGTCACCAGGAAGTCCTCGGCCCCGGCCAGCGGTGCACCCCGGTAGGTGAGCGGCACGTGCAGCACGGGCCCGTCCCCGACCCGCACCAGGTACGTCTCCACGCCGACCTCGCCGTCCGGGTCGTCGAACCGGAAGCGTCCCAGCGCCACGAGCGCACCGCGCTCCCCGTCCGGGTCGACCCCGCTCCACGGCTGCGACGGCAGCCACGCGGCGATCGCGTCGGTCTTCGACGGGCGGAGTTCGGCGTTGTGGATGACGGCCATGCCCCGACCGTACCGGGGCCGCACGCCCGTACGCTGGTGCGGTGCGCGACGACCTGCTCCCCGTGCTCGCCTGCACCGTCTGTCGCGAGCCGCTCGCCCGCACCGGCGACGGCCAGGCCGGCTGCGCGGACGGGCACCGCTTCGACGAGGCCAAGCAGGGCCACCTGACGCTCCTGCCCGCCAAGCGCCGTGCGCTCACCGCGGACACCCCGGAGATGGTCGACGCCCGCATCCGCTTCCTCGGCCGCGGACACTACGCACCCGTCGAGCGGGCGCTCGCCGCGGTCGTCGCGTCGTCCGACGCGCCGGGCATCGTCCTCGACGTCGGTTCCGGCCCAGGGACCTACCTGGCACACGCGCTGCGCGCGGCGGACGGGAGGCTCGGGGTCGCGCTCGACCTGTCACCCGTCGCCGTGCGTCGCGCGGCTCGGGTACACCCGCGGGTCGGCGCGGTCGTCGGCGACGTCACGGAGCGGCTGCCCGTCGTCGACGGTGCGGCAGCCGTGGTGCTCGACGTGTTCGCCCCGCGGAACCAGCGCGAGTACGCCCGGGTGCTGCACGCGGACGGCGTCCTGGTCGTCGTGACGCCGCGCCCCGGTCACCTGGCCGAACTCGCCGAGGCCACGATCAGCGTCGACCCCGAGAAGGACCGCCGGCTGCACGACTCATTGACGCCGTCGTTCGTCCAGCGCTCGTCCGAGGACCTGACGTGGACGATGGAGCTCGACGCCGCGGACGTGCACGACGTGGTGCACATGGGCCCCAGTCACCACCACGTCGCTCCCGACGCGGTCTTCGCCCCGACGACGGTGACGGCCGCGGTCACCGTGAGCACCTGGGCGCCGATCGCCTGAGCGGAGCGGACCTGCCGCGGTCGACGGCCACGTTCCGCTCGCTCGGTGACGAATCCGGTTCACGATCCCCGAGGATCGCGAACCGGATTCGTCACCGCCAGGAACGGGAACGGACGTCCGAGCGCCCGCCGGGCCGCCGGCCCGCCGGCCCGCCGGCCCGCCGGTCAGCCGGTCACGCCCTCCGCCGGAGCCGCCACGTCGAGGGCCCAGATGACACCGAACCGGTCGCGGAGCTGCCCGGCGAGCGGCGACCACGCCGACGGCCCGAACGGCTGCCGGACCTCGGCCCCGTCGAGCAGCCCGTTCCACGCGGCGGTGACCTCGTCGGGGTCGGTGCCGCTCAGGTAGACGTACGAGGCGTTCGTGCCCTGGTCCCAGGGTTGTCCCGGCCACACGTCGAATGCCATCACGCGGATGCCCGATGCGCTCTGCACCTGGCCCCACACGATGCGGTCGGCCCAGCCGGGCTCGTCGGTGGCGCCCATCGCGCCGTAGGTCATGGTGACGGCCTGGGTGCCGAACGCCGTGGCGTAGAAGTCGAGTGCCTCGCGGGCGTTGCCGTCGAAGTTGAGGTGGGGTGTCGTGGTGATCGTCATGGGAGCGAGTCTGTCTAGGGAAGCGGTCAGATCGTGTCCGCTTCTCGACCGATACTGGTCCCATGGCCGGACCGTCCTCGCGCATGCTCGCACTCCTCTCGCTGCTGCAGGTGCGTCGCGACTGGCCGGGCGACGTCCTCGCTGAACGTCTCGAGGTCAGTCCCCGCACCGTCCGTCGCGACGTCGATCGCCTGCGCGAGCTCGGCTACCGGGTCGACGCGCTCAAGGGCCCGGCCGGCGGCTACCGGTTGTCCGCCGGGTCGGAGCTCCCACCACTGCTCTTCGACGACGAGCAGGCGGTGGCGATCGCCCTCGCGCTCGCCGTCGCACCCGCGTCCGGTGCCGACATCGCCGAGTCCGCCGTCCGTGCCCTGGCGGCGGTCCGACAGGTCATGCCGTCGCGCCTGCGCCACCGCATCGACGCGGTCGACGTCGTCACCACTCCCGGCGCCACCACGGTCGACCCCGGGGTCCTGGTCGCGGTGAGCGAGGCGGTGCACACGGCACAGGTGCTGCGGTTCGGGTACCGGGCGGCGTGGCCCGGCGACGAGGACGACGACCGACCACCGCGCCGGGTCGAGCCGCATGCGGTCGTCGCCCGGAACGGCCGCTGGTACCTGCTCGCGTGGGAGGACGAGCGGGACGACTGGCGCACGTACCGCATCGACCGGATGACCCCGCGGACACCGACGGGTCGGCACTTCACCCCGCGTGCGGTCCCGGGCGGCGACCCCGCGGCGTTCGTGGCCGCACGCTTCCGCGGCTCGGACGGGGCAGGCGCCTGGCCGTGCACCGGCACGGTCGTGCTGCACGCGCCCGCACGCCGGGTCGCGCCGTACCTGGACGCGGACGCCGTGCTCGAGGAGCTCGGCCCGAACCGGTGCCGTCTGACGACGGGCTCCTGGTCGTGGACCGCCCTCGCGGCCAGGGTCGCCGGCTTCGACGTCGCCTTCGAGGTCGAGGCACCCGCTCCACTCCGCGCCGCGCTCGACTCGCTCGCCGACCGGCTCCGGTCGGTTCCCTAGCCTGGGGCGATGCAGATCCGCACCGTCACACCTGCCGACGAGTCCGACTGGTCCGACCTGTACCGCGGGTACCGCGCCTTCTACGCCCTCCCGGACGACGACGCCGCCGTCCGGACGACGTGGTCGTGGGTGTCGCGGGGCGAGCACGGCCTGACCGGACTCGTCGCCGTCGACGACGCGCAGCGCACTGTCGGCCTCGCGAACCTCCGCCGGTTCGCCCGACCCTCGTCGGCGAGCACGGGCCTGTACCTCGACGACCTGTTCACCGCCCCGGACGCCCGGGGGCACGGCGTCGCGACCGCGCTGCTGCAGGAGGCCGCTGCGCTCGCCGGGCGCGAGGGCGCGACCGTCGTCCGTTGGATCACCGCCGCCGACAACAGCCGCGCCCGACAGGTCTACGACCGGTCCGCCGTCGCGACCCCCTGGGTCACCTACGACATGCGACCGGCGGTCGGCTGAGCACCGTGGGAGCGCGGGGACGTTAGGGGCTCGCATGTGTCGCGCAGGGCGGCGTTAGGAGCGCGTTAGGAACGACCTGGAGGCACGCGGCCGGATCCACGATCGGTTCCGGCACCACACACGGTGCCGTCCACGGCACCCGCCGCGGAATCCATGATCTCCAGGAGTCCCACGTGTTCGACGTCTTCGTCGTCGCCGGTGTCCTCGCCGTGTTCGGCGTGGTGGCACTGATCGCCAAGGGGGTGGAGCGGCTGTGATCGCGATCACCATCGTCGCCGCCGTCCTCGGCATCGCCGCACTCGTCTACCTCGTCTGGGCGCTCGTGCGTCCCGAGCGGTTCTGATGGGCGCCGCACAGACCTGGGCCGGCATCGCGCAGGTCGCCCTGCTCGTCCTGCTGCTCGTCGTCGTCCACCGTCCACTCGGTGACTGGATGGCCCGGCTCTACGAGTCGCAGCACCACGGTCGCGTCGAACGCGGGGTCTACCGACTGATCGGTGTCGACCCCGACGCCGAGCAGTCCTGGGCCGCGTACCTGCGCGGTGTGCTGCTGGTCAGCGTCGTGGGGGTCGGCATCGTCTACCTGCTGCAGCGCATCCAGGTTGTCCTGCCGGGTGACCTCGGGCTGCCGGCCGTCGGCCCGTCGCTCGCGTTCAACACCGCGGTGTCGTTCGTGACGAACACGAACTGGCAGTCGTACTCGCCCGAGGCGACCCTGGGCTCCTCGGTCCAGATGGCCGGGCTCGCGGTGCAGAACTTCGTCTCCGCGGCAGTCGGCCTGGCCGTCGCGGTCGCCCTGGTGCGCGGGTTCGCCCGTCGTCGCTCCGGCACGCTCGGCAACGTGTGGGTCGACATCGTGCGTGGCACCGGTCGCCTGCTCCTGCCGTTGTCGTTCGTCGCCGCGCTGGTGCTCGTCGCCGGAGGCGTGATCCAGTCGTGGGGGAGCGGCACCGACGTCACGACGCTGATCGGCGGCACGCAGCACATCCCGGACGGCTTCGTCGCCTCGCAGGAGGCCATCAAGGAACTCGGCACGAACGGTGGCGGGTACTTCAACGCCAACTCAGCCCACCCGTTCGAGAACCCGCAGGCCTGGACGAGCCTGTTCCAGGTCTTCCTGATGCTCGCGATCCCGTTCTCGCTGCCGCGCACGTTCGGCCGCATGGTCGGCGACCGCCGTCAGGGGTACGCGATCCTCGCCGTGATGGGGCTGATCTTCCTGGTCTCGCTCTCGGTGATGTCGATCGCCGAGCTCGGCGGGGGCGGAGCGGCGACCCACGCCGCCGGTGCCGCGATGGAGGGCAAGGAGGTCCGCTTCGGGATCCTCGGCACGACGCTCTTCGGCACGACCTCGACCGCGACGTCGACGGGCGCGGTGAACGGCATGTTCGACAGCTTCACCCCGATCGGCGGGATGATGGCGATGCTGAACATGATGCTCGGTGAGGTCACCCCGGGCGGTGTCGGGTCGGGCCTGTACGGCATGCTCGTGCTCGCCGTGATCACGGTGTTCATCGGCGGCCTGCTGGTCGGCCGGACGCCCGAGTACCTCGGCAAGAAGATCCGCTCGCGGGAGATGACCTTCGCCGCGCTGTACATCCTCGTCACGCCGACGGTCGTGCTGCTCGGCACGGCGCTGTCACTGGTGATCCCGGGTGTCCGCGAACAGGTCCTCGGCACGTCGGTGTTCAACCCCGGCAACCACGGCCTGTCCGAGCTGCTCTACGCGTTCACCAGCGCCGGCAACAACAACGGCTCGGCGTTCGGCGGCCTCACCGCGAACACGACGTGGATGAACTCCGCGCTCGGCGTCGCGATGCTGCTCGGCCGCTTCGTGCCCATGGTCTTCGTCCTGGCGCTCGCCGGGTCGCTCGCCAGCCAGGACAAGGTGCCCGAGACCGTCGGCACCCTCCCCACCCACCGGCCGCTCTTCATCGGCCTGCTCGCCGGTGTCGCCGTCATCGTGACCGCGCTCACCTACTTCCCGGTGCTGGCACTGGGACCCCTCGCAGAAGGACTGTCATGACGCTCGTGACCTCCGAGTCGGAACCGCGCAGCGCGGTGGAGCCGACCACCCGCTCGTCCGCCTTCGGGCCCCGGCAACTGGTGGCGGGCCTCCCGGGCGCGTTCCGCAAGCTCGACCCGCGCCTGATGTGGAAGAACCCCGTCATGTTCCTGGTCGAGGTGGGCGCCGCCCTGACCACGGCCGCCGCGTTCGTCGACGTGTCCGCGTTCACCATCGCGATCGCGATCTGGCTCTGGCTGACGGTCGTCTTCGCCAACCTGGCCGAGTCGGTCGCCGAGGGCCGGGGCAAGGCCCAGGCCGACACGCTCCGGAAGACCCGCTCGACCACGAGCGCCCGTCGCGTGCTCGACTACGACACCGCACGGCCCGCCGCCACGGACAACGCGACCGAGGACATCGCCTCGGTCGACCTGGCCAAGGGCGACGTCGTGGTCGTCGTCGCCGGGGACGTGATCCCCGGGGACGGTGACGTCATCGACGGCATCGCCTCGGTGGACGAGTCCGCCGTCACGGGGGAGTCCGCGCCGGTGATCCGCGAGTCGGGCGGTGACCGCAGCGCCGTCACGGGCGGCACCCGGGTGCTGTCCGACCGGATCATCGTGCGCATCACCTCGACACCGGGCGAGACGTTCATCGACCGGATGATCCGGCTGGTCGAGGGCGCCGCGCGGCAGAAGACGCCGAACGAGATCGCGCTGAACATCCTGCTCGCGTCGCTGTCGATCGTCTTCGTCATCGTCTGCCTGACGATGCAGCCCATCGCCGGCATGGTCGGTTCGACGGTCAGCATCACGGTGCTCATCGCGCTGCTCGTCTGCCTGATCCCGACCACCATCGGTGCGCTGCTGTCGGCCATCGGCATCGCCGGCATGGACCGGCTCGTGCAGCGGAACGTCCTGGCGATGTCCGGCCGCGCGGTCGAGGCGGCCGGGGACATCACGACGCTGCTGCTCGACAAGACGGGCACCATCACGTACGGCAACCGCCGGGCCTCCCGCGTGGTGCCCGTGCCCGGGGTGACGCAGGCCGACCTGATGGCCGCCGCCGCGCTGTCGAGTGCCGCCGACGGGACGCCTGAAGGACGCTCCATCGTCGACCTGGCGGTCGCAGACGGGGTGACCACCGGCCTGCCGGACGGTGCGGTCGAGGTGCCGTTCACCGCGAACACCCGCATGTCCGGCGTCGACCTGACCGACGGTTCGCAGGTCCGGAAGGGCGCTGCAGCTGCAGTCCTCAACTGGGCTGGAACCCCCGATGCCGGTGTGGTCGCGGCGATCGACGCCACCGTGGCGGAGATCTCCGACCAGGGTGGCACGCCGCTCGTCGTCGCTCGTCGCGCCCCGTCGGGTGCGGTCGACCTGCTCGGCGTCGTGCACCTGAAGGACGTCGTCAAGGACGGGCTGGCCGAGCGCTTCGGTGAGCTCCGCAGCATGGGCATCCGCACGGTGATGATCACGGGCGACAACCCCCGCACCGCCAAGGCGATCGCCGCCGAGGCCGGGGTCGACGACTTCCTGGCCGAGGCCACCCCGGAGGACAAGCTCGCGCTGATCCGTCGGGAGCAGGAGGGCGGGAACCTCGTCGCGATGACCGGTGACGGCACGAACGACGCCCCAGCCCTGGCGCAGGCGGACGTCGGCGTCGCGATGAACACCGGGACGACCGCGGCGAAGGAGGCCGGCAACATGGTCGACCTCGACTCGGACCCGACGAAGCTCATCGACGTCGTCCGGATCGGGAAGCAGCTGCTCATCACCCGCGGGGCGCTCACCACGTTCTCGATCGCCAACGACGTCGCGAAGTACTTCGCGATCATCCCGGCGATGTTCCAGCTGGCGTTCCCCGGCCTGGCCGCGCTCAACGTGATGGGCCTGCACAGCCCGTCGTCCGCGATCCTGTCGGCCGTCGTGTTCAACGCGCTCGTCATCGTGGCGCTCATCCCGCTGTCCCTGCGTGGCGTCAAGTACCGCGCGGCGTCGGCGTCGTCGATCCTCGGCCGCAACCTGCTCGTCTACGGGCTCGGCGGCGTGATCGTCCCCTTCATCGGCATCAAACTGATCGACCTCGTGGTCGGTCTCCTCCCGGGGTTCTGACTCATGGCAACCAGCTCGCGTTCCTTCCTCCGCACCACCGGCGTCGCGGTCCGGCTCATGGTCCTGGCGACCGTCGTGCTCGGCATCGCCTACCCGCTCGCCGTCTGGGGCGTCGGCCAGGCCGCCTTCCACGACCAGGCCAACGGGTCGATCGTGTCCCAGGACGGCAAGCCCGTCGGGTCCTCGCTGATCGGGCAGTCCTTCACGGGCGGGCAGGCGGACCGGTGGTTCCAGTCGCGTCCCTCCGCCGCTGGTGAGGACGGGTACGACGCGAACGCCTCGTCCGGCTCGAACCTCGGCCCGTCCAACCCCGACCTGACGAAGGCCGTCGAGGCGCGGAAGGCCGCGGTCGCGAAGGCCGACGGGGTCTCCGCCGCCGACGTGCCCGCTGATGCGGTGACTGCGTCGGGCTCGGGTCTCGACCCGGACATCAGCCCGGCGTACGCCCGCCTGCAGATCAGCCGCGTGGCGTCGGCCCGCGGTCTGAGCGAGTCGGTCGTGCGGAAGCTCGTCGACGAGCACACCGAAGCGCGGCAGCTCGGCGTGCTGGGCGACCCCGCGGTCAACGTGCTCGAGCTCAACCTGGCCCTGGCGTCGTTGTCGGCGTGACGACGCCGAGCGCCCTGCCGCGGTGCGGTTCGGCGTCGCACAACCGAAACCCGTTCGAACCACGGACGTCCGTGGTTCGAACGGGAGGCGGTTCTGCGACGCCGATCGGAACCGTGCGCCGCGGACGGGCGCCAACGCGCACCACACACGAACCCGCGAGAGGATGAGCACGTGAAGCGAGGCAAGCTGCGGGTCCTGCTCGGTGCCGCGCCCGGCGTCGGCAAGACCTTCACGATGCTCGAAGAGGGGCGCCGCTTGCGCGATGAGGGCCGCGACGTGGTCGTCGCCGTCGTCGAGACCCACGGCCGCGCCGCCACCGCCGCGCTCGTCGAGGGGCTCGAGCTCGTGCCGCGCCGCGTCGAGTCCCACCGCGGCGTCGAACTGGACGACATGGACCTGGACGCGGTCGTCGCCCGGCACCCCGACGTCGCCCTGGTCGACGAGCTCGCGCACACGAACGCCCCCGGCGGCCCGCACGACAAACGGTGGCAGGACGTCGAGGCGCTGCTCGCCGCGGGCATCGACGTGATCTCGACGGTGAACATCCAGCACATGCAGTCCCTCGGGGACGTCGTGCGCGAGATCACCGGCACCGTGCAGCGCGAGACCGTCCCCGACGCCGTGGTGCGCGCGGCCGACCAGATCGAGGTTGTCGACCTGTCGCCCCAGGCCCTGCGCGAGCGGCTCTCCGAGGGGCTCGTGTACCCGGCCGCCCGGATCGACGCGGCCCTGTCGAACTACTTCCGCCTGGGCAACCTGACCGCCCTGCGTGAGATCGCCCTGCTGTGGCTGGCCGACGAGGTCGACGACGCCCTGCGGCGGTACCGCGCCGAACACGGGATCGAGCACCGGTGGGAGGCCCGCGAGCGCGTCCTCGTGGCACTGACCGGTGGCCCCGAGGGCGAGACCCTGCTGCGTCGGGGTGCCCGCATCGCGGCGCGGTCGTCGGGCGGCGAGCTCGCGGCCGTCCACGTCACGACGAACGACGGGCTGCGCGAGCGACACCCCGGCGCCCTCGGCAAGCAGCGCGCCCTGCTCGAGCAACTCGGCGGTACTTACCACCAGGTGGTCGGGGACGACGTGCCGAGCACCCTCGTGCGCTTCGCCCGGTCGATCGACGCGACGCAGATCGTGATCGGCGTCAGCCGCCGCAGTCGGACGGCCGCCGCGCTCACCGGCCCGGGCATCGGCAACACCGTCATCCAGGAGTCCGGCGACATCGACGTGCACGTCGTCACGCACGAGCGGGCGGGCGGCGGGTTCGCCCTGCCCCGGCTCGGCGGCAGCCTGTCCCGCGGACGGGTCCTGGCGGCCTTCGGCCTGTCGCTGGTGGTCGGTCCGCTGCTCACCTGGCTGCTGTCGTTCGGCAAGACGCCCGACGCGATCACGGTCGACGTGCTCGCGTACCAGCTGCTGGTGCTGGTCGTCGCCCTGGTCGGCGGGATGTGGCCGGCCGTGTTCGCCGCCGTGCTGTCCGGGCTGAGCCTCGACTTCTTCTTCGTGCAACCCCTGTACCAGGTCACCGTCCAGCAGCCGTGGCACCTCGTCGCCCTGGTCATGTACGTCATCAGCGCCGTGCTCGTCAGCTTCGTGGTCGACCGCTCGGCCCGCAGGTCCCGGACGGCACGGCGTGCCGCCGCCGAGTCCGGGCTGCTCGTCGGCATCGCGGGCAGCGTGCTGCGCGGGGACGACGCCCTGCAGGCGCTCGTGGACCGCACGCGCGAGGCCTTCGGCTTCACCGGTCTGCGCGTCCGACAGGGGGACGTGGTGCCAGCCACGTCGGGGACGTTCGGCGATGCGCCGGACGCCACCACGAGCCTCCCGTCCGGTGCCGTGCTCGAGTTCGCCGGCGCACCAGACGACCCGACGCAGCGCCGGTTGCTGCGGGTGGTCGAGCAGCAGATCGACGCCGCGGTCGAGCACCGTGAGCTGACGCGGACCGCGGTCGACGCGGAGCGCATCGCCGCGGCCGACCGGGTGCGGAGCGCGATCCTCGCGGCCGTCGGCCACGACGTCCGGCGGCCCATCGCCGCCGCCTCCGCGGCCGTGCAGACCCTGCGAGCCAGCGACATCGCGTTGTCGGAACCCGACCGGGAGGCCCTGCTCGCCACCGCCGACGAGAGCCTCGGGCAGCTCGCGGTGCTGTTGGGCGACCTGCTCGACGTCTCACGGGTGCAGGCGGGGGTGCTCGCGGTCTCGGCCGTGCCGCTCCCACTGGAGACCGTGGTCGCGCCCGCCCTCGACGAGCTGGAGCTCGGACCGGACGACGTCGACCTGGACCTGCCCGCCGAACTGCCCCAGGTGCTGGCCGACCCGGTGCTGCTGCAGCGCGTCCTCGTGAACCTGCTCGCGAACGCCGTGCGGTTCGCACCGGAGGGCACGAGCGTCCGGGTGGCGGCGAGCGCGTTCGGCGGCGGCGTCGAACTCCGGATCGCCGACCACGGCCCGGGCATCCCCGAACCCCAGCGCGACGACGTCTTCCAGCCGTTCCAGCGGCTCGGGGACACCGACAACGAGACCGGCCTGGGACTCGGACTCGCCCTGGCCCGGGGGTTCACCGAGGGCATGGGCGGCACGATCGAGGTCGACGACACCCCGGGCGGTGGCCTCACGATGGTGGTGCGGCTGCCGATCGCCGGTCACGTGGGAGTGGAAGCACGATGAGGGTCCTGATCGCGGACGACGACCCGCAGCTCGTCCGTGCGCTGGGGGTGACGCTCTCGGCTCGCGGGTACGACGTCGTCACCGCCCGGGACGGCCGCGCCGCCATCGACGCCGTCATCACCGAGCGGCCGGACATCGTGATGCTCGACCTGGGCATGCCGCGGTTGGACGGCATCGGCGTCCTCGAGGGCATCCGGGCCTGGTCCCAGGTCCCGGTCCTGGTGCTGTCCGGCCGGACGGACTCGTCGGACAAGGTCGACGCGCTCGACGCCGGGGCCGACGACTACGTCACGAAGCCGTTCCAGATGGACGAGCTCCTGGCTCGCCTGCGCGCCCTGGGCCGTCGACGTGCGGCGGCAGCGGGCTCGGCGGAGTCCGCGCCGACCGTGCGGATCGGCGACCTCGTCGTGGACCTCGTCGCGAAGCAGGTCACCCCGCCGTCGGGACCCGCGATCCGCCTGACCCCGACCGAGTGGCGGCTGCTCGAGGTGCTGCTGGCGAACCCGGACCGGCTGATGACCCGCGAGATGCTCCTCACCGAGGTGTGGGGGCCCTCGCACGGCAGCGACTCCGGGTACCTGCGGCTGTACATCGCGCAGCTGCGGCGCAAGCTCGAGCCGGACCCGTCGGTGCCGCGCTACCTGGTCACCGAGTCGGGGATGGGCTACCGCTTCACGCCCTGAGCGGCACGGCGGGCGGCACGGCGTGCGGTGCGGTGCTGCTCGGTCGACCCGGGGGGGGGCGGTCCGATCTGTGCCCTGACGAATCCGGTCCGCTCAAGCCGGGGATCGTGGACCGGATCCGTCAGGACGCGCATGGCGATCCAGGGGCGGACGGCGTCAGCTGAGCACTCGCGCGTCGGCTGGACCGAACGGCGTCAGCCAACTCGCGCAGAGTTCGTCAGACGCGCTGGGCCGCGAGCTCGGCGCGGGTCCGTGCCCCGCGCTTCCGGAGCAGGTTCGCCACGTGGTACTTCACCGTGTTGACGCTGATGCCGAGCCCGTCGGCGATCTCGCGGTTGCCGATGCCCGTCGCGACCAGGCGCAGCACGTCCTGCTCGCGCGGGGTCAGGTCGTCGCCGTCGGACAGCTCCACCGTGCCCGGCGCCGGGTCGAGCGGCAGCGCGATGTCGAGGACGGACCCCCACGCCGGCGTCGACGCGACGTCGAGCCGCCCGTCGAGTGCGACGACCCGCTCGGCGATGGGGCGCATCACGTCGTCGTGCACGTCGAGCGTGCCCGCGCCGTCGTCGCGCAGCTGCATGAGCAGGTTGCGCCCGTCGCAGTCCCACTGGATCCGGACGCGGTGGGCCTCGCCGGCGTCGACGAGCGCGAGCACCGCGGTCCGGACGATCGCCCGGGCCGCGTGGGCGACGTCGCCGGGCAGGGCGCGACCGGTCGCCGGCGGCTCGACGAACTGCACGTCGAGGTCACCGAACCGGACGAGCGGACGCAGGTCGGCGCGGAGTCGCGAGAACGCACCGGTCACCGGCTCGAGCAGTGCGCCGCGTCGCCGGTCGGTGACGGTGCGCAGGTCCACGAGTGCTGCCGAGGCGACCTCCACGGCCTCGGCCCGGGCTGCCGCGTCGGTCACCCGCGGCGAGCGCAGCACGGCGAGCACCGACTCCAGCGTCAGCGCGTGCCGGTCGGCCTGCTCGGCCACGGTCCGCGCGTGCTCGGCGGCGGCGAGGCGCCCGCCGAGGTCGACCCGGGCCTCCTGATCGGTCGTCGTGTCCACGCCCTGACCGTACGCGTCCCACCCGAGCGGGTGGGCTCACCCGATCGGACGAGGCACCCGCCGTGTCGGGTAGCGGTCCACCCGGGCGCGGAGGGCCAAGGTGGGTTGCATGGCACAACCGACCGTCCCCGACGCGCTCGACCTGGTCGTCCACGAGCTCGACGACCTGGTCGCCGGACTGCGCGACGCCGACCAGGCGCCGTCCGAGCGTGCCCTCGACCTGCTCGGCAGCGCAGCGCGCGTGTTCGTGCACGGTGCCGGTCGATCGGGGCTGGCACTCCGGATGACCGCCATGCGGCTGATGCACCTCGGACTGCAGGTCCACGTCGTGGGCGAGGTCACCACCCCGGCGATCCGCTCTGGCGACGTCCTGCTCGTCGCGAGCGGTTCCGGCACCACGACCGGCATCGTGCAGGCAGCACGGACCGCGTCGGACGAGGGTGCGAGCGTCCTCGCGATCTCGACGACCGACGACTCGCCGCTGTCCGAACTCGCGACCGTCACCCTCGTGCTGCCCGCCGCCACCAAGACCGACCGCTCCGGCACCGCGTCGGCGCAGTACGCCGGCAGCCTGTTCGAGCAGGGCGTCGTCCTGCTCGGTGACGCACTCTTCCACAGCCTGTGGCAGCGCAGCGGTCGGTCCGCCGACGAGCTGTGGCCCCGCCACGCCAACCTCGAATGAAAGGCACCACCATGCAGCTCCAGTTCGCCATGGACACCCTCACCACGGAGAAGGCGCTCGAACTCGCCGCCGCGGCAGCTCCGCACGTCGACATCATCGAGCTCGGCACGCCGCTCATCAAGAGCGCCGGTCTCTCCGCCGTGACCGCGATCAAGGAAGCCCACCCGGACAAGATCGTGTTCGCCGACCTCAAGACGATGGACGCCGGCGAGCTCGAGGCCGACATCGCCTTCTCCGCTGGCGCCGACCTGGTCACCGTGCTCGGGGTCGCCGGTGACAGCACCATCGCCGGTGCGGTCAAGGCAGCCAAGGCCCACGGCAAGGGCATCGTCGTCGACCTGATCGGCGTCTCCAACAAGGCCGCCCGTGCCCGCGAGGTCACCGAGATGGGCGTCGAGTTCGTCGAGATGCACGCCGGTCTCGACGAGCAGGCAGAGGAGGGCTTCACCTTCTCGAAGCTGCTCGACGCCGGCAAGGAGTCCGGCGTGCCGTTCTCGGTCGCCGGTGGCGTGAACGCCTCGTCCGTCGCGTCCGTGCAGGAGGCCGGCGCCCGCGTGGCCGTCGCCGGCAGCGCCATCTACAGCGCGTCCGACGTCGGCGCCGCGGCCGCCGAGATCCGCGCGGCGATCACGGCCTGACCCACCCCACCACGATCGGCCCGACGGGCCCCGGCTGCTGGCCGGGGACGTCGGGCCGTCGTCGTGTCGGGCTGCCGTCGTGTGGGCGTCGCATCCGTGTGGCGTCCCGTGTTCCGTAGGGTGGCTGGCGTGGACGACGAGCCGATCGCAGCACAGGCAGTCGGGCCTGCCGACGTCGCCGACGTCCGGGACTTCCTCGCGCGGTGCGACCTGACCCTCGCCGGCCTCGACGAACCGGCGGTCCGCCTGTGGGCAGTCCGAGCGGCGTCGGGCGCGGTCGTCGGGACCACGGGCTTCGAGCTGAGCACGGACGGGAGGCACGCCCTCCTCCGCAGCGTCGCCGTCGATCCGACACTCCGGGCCTCCGGCGCCGGTACCCGGCTCGCGATGTTCGCGCTCGGGGCGGCGCAGGACGCCGGCGCCGACCGAGCGTGGCTGTTCAGCCGACGGTCCGGGCCGTTCTGGCAGCGGCTGGGGTTCGTCCCCGCCGAGTTGTCGACGCTCGCCGCGGTGCTGGCGGACACGACGCAGGTGACGCTGTTCCGTGCGAGCGGGCAGCTGGAGCGGGAGGTCGCCTGGTCGCGCTGCTTGCGGGGCGGGCATCCCCGTGACGCCGTCTGACGGATCTGGTTCGCCGGACGCGGGGGTCGCCGACCGCATCCGTCACCGCGCGATCGGGAGTGCGGCGTCCTGCCGGTCCGGCGCGGGGAGCGCTAGCGTCGGAGCGTGACGATCGCGCTGCGGGCCATGACCGCCGACGACTGGCAGCAGTGGCGGCCGGTGCGGCTGGCGGCGCTCGCGGACGCCCCCGATGCCTTCGGCTCGCGGCTCGTCGACTGGGCAGATGCGCCAGAGAGCCGCTGGCGCACCCGGCTGTCGATCCCGGGTGCGCTCGACCTGGTCGCGTACGACGGTGAGCTCGCCGTCGGCATGGCCAGCGGGGTCCCCGGGGAGGGCGACCATGCCGAATTGATCTCGATGTGGGTCGACCCCGCCGCGCGTGGCCGCGGTGTCGCGGACGCCCTCATCGACGCCGTTGCCCGCTGGGCCGTCGAGACCGGGGCTGACGTGCTCGAGCTCGCGGTGATGCCCGACAACGCCCGTGCCCGACGGACGTACGCACGGCTCGGTTTCACGGAGTCCGCCGTGGCCGGTGACGCCCTGCCGGACGGCCGTCACGAGGTCGTGATGCGCCGGGCGCTGCCCGGACCACCGGAGTCCCCACGCGCCTCCAGGCTCGTCGACGTCCTCGCCGGGCTGGTGCGCCCGGGTGCACACGTGCTCGAACTCGGCTCGGGGGCCGGACGTGACGCGCTCGCCCTCGAAGCCGCCGGGTTCCGTGTCGATCGCACCGACGGGGCCAGGTCCTTCGTCGACGAGCTCCGGGCCGACGGACACGGCGCGCGGGTGCTCGACGTCCGGACCGGGGTGTTCGGCGGACCGTTCGACGCCGTGTTCGCGACCGGGCTGCTCCGCCACGTGCGGCGGGCGGAGCTCCGCGGGGTGCTCCGCCGTGCCCTCGTGGCCGTCCGTCCCGGCGGGGTGCTCGCCGTGACGGTGCAGCGGACCGACGATGCCCTCGCGGCTGACGTCGCCGCCGCAGGCTGGGACGACGTCGTCGTCCAGGCGACCTCGGGCGACGGGCCGATCACGATCACCGCACACCGGACTGAGGACGAACGATGAACCGAGCACTCCGTGTCACCACCTGGATCGTGGCGGCACTCGTCGTCCTGGTGCTGGTGTTCCTGGTCTGGGCGAACATCGTCATGCAGGGCACCCGGTCGGCGGCACTCCAGGTCTGGCGCGACGACCGGGTGTCCGTGCGCGACGCCGGCGACTCGGTCGTGATGAGCCCGACGGGGCAGGCGAACGGCGTGGGGATCGTGTTCATCCCGGGCGCCAAGGTCGACGCGTACGCCTACATGGCGTCCTTCCGGCAGGTCGTGGCGGCCGGCACCACCGTCGTCATCACGAAGCCGACCCTGCACCTGGCCTTCTTCGACCTCCGCCCGCTGTCCGCCTTCGAGCGGTACGCGCCGTCGGTCACCACCTGGGCGGTCGGCGGGCACTCGCTCGGCGGTGTCCGGGCGTGCCAGCTCGCCGACGACCCGGGCGTCGCCGGGCTGCTGCTGTTCGGCAGCTACTGCGCGAACGACCTGTCGCGCTCGGACGTCGACGTGCTGAGCGTCTCGGGGTCGCGCGACGGGCTGTCCACCCCGGCGAAGGTCGACGCCGCCCGCGACCGGCTGCCCGCCGACGCCACGATGACCGAGATCCAGGGCGCGAACCACGCCGACTTCGGCGCCTACGGCGCCCAGCCGGGGGACCTGACGGCGACGATCCCGCGGTCCCAGGCCCGAGCCGAGATCAGCGCGGCGGTCGAGCGGTGGATCGAGGGGATCCGGTCCGACGTCCTGCACTGACGATCCGGTGAACACGCTCCACAGGCGCGCAGCCGAGTGCAGCGCGGCACCTGGAGCGGTCCTAGACTCGGGCGCAGCACTCGTACGACACTGCTCCCTGGAAGGTGTGTCCATGACGTCGTCTGACCGGCGAACCCCTGCGCGCCTCGCCGACGCGCGGGCGCTCCTCTTCGACCTCGACGGCGTCCTCACGCCGACGGCCGACGTGCACATGCGGGCCTGGAGCCGGCTCTTCACGCCCTACCTCGAGCAGCACGGTGTCGCCCCGTACACGGAGCAGGACTACTTCGCGTACATCGACGGCAAGCCGCGGTACGACGGCGTGCGCTCGCTGCTCGACGCGCGAGGCATCGACCTGCCGCAGGGCTCCCCGGACGACGACCCCGACCAGGACACCGTCTGCGGGCTCGGCAACCGCAAGAACGCCGAGTTCACGGCCGAGCTGACCGAGCACGGGGTCGAGCCGTACCCGGGGTCGCTGCGCTTCCTGACCGCCGCGACCGACGCCGGGCTGTCCGTCGCCGTGGTGTCGAGCTCCGCCAACGCGAAGCAGGTCCTGCGCACGGCCGGCATCCTCGAGCGGTTCCCCGTCATCGTCGACGGCGTGGTCGCGCGCGAGGACGGCCTCGCCGGCAAGCCCGCACCCGACACGTACCTCGACGCAGCGAGTCGGTTCGGCCTCACCGCTGCCGAGTGCGTCGTGGTCGAGGACGCCACCAGCGGCGTCGCCGCCGGGCGGAACGGCGCGTTCGGACTCGTCATCGGCGTCGACCGCGGTGCGGGTGCCGACGCGCTCCGCGCCGACGGTGCCGACGTCGTCGTGACCGACCTGGCGGACCTGCTCGCCGAGCTGCCGCAGCCGGCCACCCCCACGGCCTGACCGACCCACCGGGCGCGATCCGTGCCTCCAGAGCGTCCCTGACCACTCCCTCCCACGGAGAACCCATGAACCCCATCACCTCGGACCCACTCGACCGCGTGCGCTACCCGGTCGACGAGTGGGCGCTCGTCGAGACCGAGTACGCCCCCGACGAACAGGGCGTCGCCGAGACGAACTTCGCGGTCGGCAACGGCTACCTCGGGCTGCGCGGCAACCTCGACGAGGGCCGCGGTGGGGTGCAGTACGGCACGTACATCAACGGGTTCCACGAGACCTGGCCGATCCGGCACGCCGAGGACGCCTTCGGTTTCGCCAAGACCGGGCAGACGATCATCAACGCCCCGGACGCCAAGGTCATCCGGCTGTACGTCGACGACGAACCGCTGGTCCTGGCCGAGGCCGACATCCTCCGGCACACGCGCCGGCTCGACTTCCGCGGCGGGTACCTGCTGCGTGAGACCGAGTGGTCCACGCCGTCGGGCAAGCGTGTCCTCATCCGCTCGCGGCGGCTCGTGTCGTTCACCGACCGGCACCTGGCGGTCATCGACTACGAGGTCACGATGCTCGACCACGACGCGTCGATCCTGCTGTCGAGCCAGATCCTCAACCGGCAGGACGTCGTCGACGAGTACCACGCCGGCATGCGCGCGGCGGCGTCGGCATCGGCGTTCGACCCGCGCAAGGCCGAGACCTTCAGCGAGCGGGTGCTCGAACCCCGGCTCAAGCGGAACACGGCGACCCGCTCCCTGCTCGGGTACCAGGCCAAGAGCTCGGGCATGACGATCTGCGTCGGTGTCGAGCACCGGATCGAGACCGAGAACGCGTGGGACGAGTCCGCGTCGATCGAGGACGACCTGGCCAAGCACGTCTACCGGGTGCACGCCAAGGCCGGGCAGCCCATCCGCCTGACCAAGAACGTCGTGTACCACACCTCGCGCGGGGTCCCGGCTCGCGAGCTCGCCGACCGGTGTGACCGCACGCTCGACCGCGCACACGCCGAGACGGTGGAAGAGACCTTCGCCAAGCAGCGGGTCTGGATGGACGACTACTGGGCGCGCAGCGACGTCGAGATCGCGGGGCAGCCCGAGGTCCAGCAGGCCGTGCGCTGGAACCTGTACATGCTGGCGCAGGCGACCGCACGCACCGACGGGCACGGCATCGCGGCGAAGGGCGTGACGGGCTCCGGCTACGGCGGCCACTACTTCTGGGACATGGAGATCTACGTCCTGCCGTTCCTGTCGTACACGGCGCCGATCGTCGCCCGGAACGCGCTCCGGTTCCGCTACAACATGCTCGACTCCGCGCGCGCCCGGGCCCGCGAGCTCAACCAGCACGGCGCGCTGTTCCCGTGGCGGACGATCAACGGCGAGGAATCGAGCGCCTACTACGCCGCCGGCACCGCGCAGTACCACATCGACGCGGACATCGCCCACGCGCTCATGCAGTACGTGCGCGCCTCCGGGGACACCGAGTTCCTGAAGCGCGGTGCGATCGACATCCTGGT
Organism: Curtobacterium sp. Leaf183; assembly: GCF_001424385.1. Taxonomy (GTDB): domain Bacteria; phylum Actinomycetota; class Actinomycetes; order Actinomycetales; family Microbacteriaceae; genus Curtobacterium. The sequence goes on from NZ_LMPO01000007.1 coordinate 236,233, forward strand.
CGAGACCGCCCGACTGTGGGAGGACCTGGGGTTCTGGCGCTCGAACGGCGACCAGAAGTTCCACATCGACGGCGTCACCGGCCCGGACGAGTACACGACGGTCGTCGACGACAACATGTACACGAACGTGATGGCACGGGCGAACCTGTGGTTCGCGGTGAACGCGTGCCGTGAACTCGCGGTGGACGACCCGGAGGAGTACGCCCGCATGGTCCGGCGTACCGGGCTGAGCGAGGCCGAGGTCGTCGACTGGGAGCGCGCCGCCGAGTCGATGGAGATCCCGTTCGACCCGCACCGTGGCATCCACCCGCAGGACGCCCAGTTCCTCGACAAGGAGCTCTGGGACCTCGAGAACACGCCCGAGTCCAAGCGGCCGCTGCTGCTGCACTACCACCCGCTGGTGATCTACCGGTTCCAGGTGCTCAAGCAGGCGGACGTCGTCCTGGCGCTGTTCCTGCAGGGGAACGAGTTCACCCCGGCCGAGAAGCGTCGCGACTTCGACTACTACGACGCGTTGACCACCGGTGACTCGACGCTGTCCGCGGTGGTGCAGTCGATCATGGCGGCCGAGGTCGGGNNNNGCAACACGTCGGACGGTGTCCACATCGCGTCGACCGGCGGCATCTGGGGCGGGCTGGTCAACGGCTTCGGCGGCATGCGCGACCACGGCGGCCGGATGTCGTTCAACCCGCGTCTGCCCGAGCAGTGGGAGCGACTGACCTACCGCCTCACGGTGCGCGGGTCCCGCGTGCGGATCGACCTCGAACAACAGCAGATGACGTTCACGGTCGAGACCGGGTCCGGGTTCACGGCGTGGGTGCACAACCAGCCGCACGACATCGAGGCGGGCGAGCCGACCGTCGTGCCCATCCCGCACCACGGGCCCCGCATGTCCGGGCACGCGCCGACGACCAGCGACATCCAGGGCACCCTGCGCGCCGACGGGTCGGTCATCACGGCGTCGATCCCGACGATCTCACTCGAGCGCGAACTCGAGCCCGAGGACACCACCGCCTGACGCATCCTGGTCCGACGCGTGGTGCTGACGGTCAGTCGCCGTCAGCACCACGCATCGAACTGGATCAGGATGCGACCGCTGCCTCGTCACCGACAGCCGGGACACCGCTGACCCCCGTGCGGTCGCCATCACGATCGGTCTGGACCAGGCCGCTGCCGTCCACCTCGCCCGCACCGCCTCCGGTGGAGCGCTCGCCGTCGGCGGGCATCCCACCGACCTCTGTGCGGTTGCCGTCGCGGTCCGTCTGGAGGAACTGGCCCCCACCCACTGGCACCGGTCCGGCTTCTGCCGCGTTCGCTGCGACAGCCCCGCCGACCGCCACCGCGCCAGCGAGCGTCACCGCCGCGACCACGGCGATCGTGCGGCCCTTCCGAGTTGACATCCTGTTCATGGGTGCTTCCTTCCGCAGGCCGCTGCCGATCAGCGGCGTTGCACACCATCCGACCAGCACCGGTGTTGCGCCAGCGTGACCCGTCCTGCCGGCCGGGCAGCCACCGCAGTCCTGACCGCTCAGAGCAGCTTGCGCAGGGTGTTGGTGTTCCGGGTGGTCGTCGTCCGCTTGAACCGTGCCGCGGCAGCGCGCTTCGCGAAGGCGGTGTCGGTGCTCGACCCCTTGGGGCACGACCAGTAGACGACGCCGTCCCCGCGGGCGAGCTGTTCGACGGTCGGGTCCGTCACGAGGTCGCTGAGCAGGTCGTCGAGGGCGGTGTCGTCGGAGCCGAACAGGACGTAGTCGTGCCGGTCCTCGGCCGAGGAGAACGGGAAGCCGTCCACGACCGCGGCCAGGTCCTGGTGCGGGACGAGCACGATCCAGGCGTCATAGCCGAACCGGTCCCGGAGGGCGCGCTCGATGTCGGCCTGCAGCGACGCCGCGTCGGCGTCGGCGTCGAACACCACGTTGCCGGACGCCAGCACGGTCCGCACGCCCGTGTACCCGTGCAGCTCGAAGAGCGCGCGCAGCTCTGCGGACCGGATCGTGATCCCGTTGACGTTGACGCCGCGCAGCAGTGCGATCCACCTCGCCATGTCGTGACCGTACCGCGGACCGAGGCGCGGAGTGCCCACGGGCGCAGATGTCCGCGCACACGGCGCGGGTCAGGACCAGGTGCGCGCCACGGTCCAGCCGCCGCGGTCGGGCACGATGTCGACCACGAGGGTCTCGCGGTCGTCGGCGGTCACCTGGAAGCGCCACCCCGCCGTGCGCTCGGGGGCATGGGTGATGGCGGTGGGCAGGTCGGTGGGGGTGACGGTGAGCCGCGTCGGTACGTCGGACACCCGCCACCGTCGCCCCTGCCAGACGATCCGCACCGGCGTGCCCTGCTCCCACCAGACCGTGACGGCTGCATCGACGACGATCATCGGGTCCTCCTCGTTCGAACGTGTGTTCGAATGGTAGGCGTCGGTTCCGACCCCGCGCAACCGGGAGCGGTTCCCGGAGCAGTCGTGTAGACGAGGGGCATGACGAACGACGCGCAGGGCCCGGACTCCGCCCACCAGGTTCCCCAGGGGGTGTCCGACGACACGGTCGAGGCGCTCGGCACGCTGTCGGCAGCGGTCGAGGTGATCGAGCATGCGCGGGGGCTGCTCTACGGCTTCCACCGGCTGACCGGGATGGCGGACCTGGGCCTCGGCGACGCGGTCGACCAGCTCCGGAAGGCCGGGCACGCCGAGCTGGCCGACCGCATCGACACCGAACTGATCGGTCGGAACGTGATCGCGGGGCGGTGGACGTTCCAGATCGTCGAGGACTACGACGACGGGTACTACGCCCTCGTCAAGGAGCTCGAACGCACCGCGCGGGACGAGCTGGCAGCGGGGCGCCGCCACTTGCTCGAGGCGCGCATGAAGGAAGACCGGCGGACGCAGGGTCGGCGTCACCACGAGGCGACGCCGGCCGACCTGCCGGAGTAGACCCGGGCCTCCCGTCCGCCGCGCCGCGTCTGCGGCGGCCGTCCGCACCGTTGCGCGGACCGGACTCGCACAACGAGAACCGGCTCGCACCACGGATGTCCGTGGTGCGAGNGACGCAGCGCACAGCGCGCCGCGCGCCGCGGCTCAGCCGACCCCGAGCACCGCCTCGAGCGGCCCGCGCGCGAAGTACAGCAGGAAGCCCGCGGCGACGACGTAGAGCAGCCACGAGACCTCGCGGCCCCGGCCGGACAGCGCCTTGATGAGCACCCAGCTGATGAAGCCGGCGCCGATGCCGTTCGCGATCGAGTAGGTGAGCGGCATCACGACGATCGTCAGGAACGCGGGCAGGGCGGACCCGAAGTCCGTCCACGAGATGTCCGCGACCTGCGCCACCATGAGCGCCCCGACGACGACCAGTCCGGCGGCGGCGACCTCGAGCGGGACGACCTGCGTCAGCGGCGTCAGGAACATCGACGCCAGGAAGAGCAGACCGGTCACGACCGACGCCATGCCGGTCCGGGCGCCCTCGCCGATGCCGGCGGCCGAGTCGATGAACACCGTGTTCGACGACACCGATGCGCCGCCACCCGCGATGGCTCCGGCGCCCTCGACCACGAGCGCCGCGCGCAGGCGGGGGAAGGTCCCGTCGGGCTTCGCGACACCGGCGGCCTTGGCCAGGCCGGTCATCGTGCCCATCGCGTCGAAGAAGTTCGTGAAGACCAGCGTGAAGACGAGCATCGACGCGGCGAGCGGACCGATGCGACTGAACGCGCCAAACAGGTCGGCGTGGCCGACGAGCGACAGGTCGGGGAAGGCGAACAGCGCGCTCGGCAGCCCCGGCGCGTTGAGGTTCCAGCCCGTCTTGGAATCGACCGAGGTCGGCACCTGGAAGACCGCCTGCAGGATGATCGCGATGATCGTCGTCGCGACGATGCCGATGAGCAGCGCGCCCTTGACCTTGCGGGCCATGAGCGTGCCGATGATGACGAGCCCGATCAGGAACACGATCGTGGGGAGTGCGCCGACGGAGCCGTCCTCACCGAGCTGCAGCGGCGGCGACGCGTTGTTCGTGGTGCGCACGAAGCCCGAGTCGACGAGTCCGATGAACGCGATGAACAGGCCGATGCCGACCGTGATGGCGGCCTTGAGCTGCGCCGGCACCGCGGTGAAGATCATCGTCCGGATGCCGGTCAGCGCCAGCACGACGATCACCACGCCGTTGATGACGACGAGCCCCATCGCCTCGGCCCAGGTGACCTGGTGCACGACGCTGACGGCCAGGAACGAGTTGATCCCGAGACCGGCCGCGATGCCGAACGGCAGGTTCGCGATCAGGCCCATCGCGATGGTCATGAGGCCGGCGACGAGCCCGGTGGCCGCAGCGACCTGGGCGTTCTCGAGCCAGCCGCCGGTGACGTCCTTGGCGGCCTGGTCGGCGTTGAACCCGCCGAGGATCAGCGGGTTGAGGATCACGATGTAGGCCATCGTCACGAAGGAGACGAGGCCACCACGGACCTCGCGGGGGATGGTCGATCCGCGCTGGGTGATGGAGAAGAAGCGGTCGAGGCCGGAAGCGACGCGGTTCCGGGGCGTTTCGGTTGTCTGCGGGGCGCTCACCAACGAAGTTTAAAGGAACCTGGGACCCGGTGACGCCGTACCCCGGGCTGCGTTCTCCGGATGTTCCTGGTGTTGGATGATCCCGTGACACGTCCCTTCGACCGCGCTCGTGTGGAGGCAGCGGTCCGCGAACTGCTGCTCGGCATCGGCGACGACCCTGACCGTGCCGAACTCGCCCGCACGCCCGCCCGTGTCGCGGACGCCTACGCGGAGTTCTTCCACGGCATCGGCACCGACGCGGTCGAGATCACCCGGCAGGGCACCGTCCACGCCGAGGACGGCGACCGGGGCCAGCTCGTCGTCGTGCGGGACATCCGCTTCCGCTCCGTCTGCGAGCACCACCTGCTGCCCTTCATCGGGGTCGCGCACCTGGCGTACGCACCCGGTGCCGAGCTGATCGGCCTGGGCACGCTGTCCCGGGTGCTCGACGCGGTCGCGTCGCGCCCGCAGCTGCAGGAACGGCTCGGGGAACAGGTCGCGGGGACGATCGCCGAGGGGCTCGACGCGCAGGGGGTGCTGGTCGTCCTCGACGCGCAGCACCAGTGCGTCACGACGCGGGGCGAGCGGCAGAGCGGCTCGACGACCGTGACCGTCGCGGCCCGGGGAACCCTCGCCGAGCCAGCGGCCCGTGCCGAGGCGATCGCCCTCATCAGCGCCCGCGGCAGCGGCCCCGGGGCCGAGCACGCCGACCACGCCGACCACGAGCACGCCGACCACGAGCACGCCGAGCACGCCGACCACGACGGCGGACCCGGCCGCGGCACCCGGACCGACCACGAGGCGGACGCACGATGACCGAACCGGCCGCGCCGAGCCTCCAGGCCGCCCCCGGCTGGGTCGTGCCCGTCCTGCGCCACCCGGTCCGCACGCTGGGCCGACGCACCATCGACTTCGACCACCGCATCGCGGTGATGGCGATCATCAACCGCACCCCTGACTCGTTCCACGACCGGGGTGCCACGTTCGAGCTCGACCGGGCAGTGGCCGCGGCGGTCCGCGCCGCCGACCAAGGCGCCGACTGGGTCGACATCGGCGGCGTGAAGTTCGCGCCGGGTCCCGAGCTCCCCGCCGCGGACGAGGTCGAGCGCGTGGTGCCCGTCATCGCCCAGCTCAGCGCCGAGTCGGACGTCATCATCAGCGTCGACACGTTCCGCGCCGACGTCGCGCGGGCCGCGATCGATGCCGGCGCGAACGTCGTCAACGACACGACCGGGCTGTCCGACCCGCGGATGGCCGCGGTGGTCGCCGATTCGGACGCGACGATCGTGATCACCCACTCGACCGCGCCGCCCCGGACGAGGCTGCCGGAGCCGCCGCACTACGACGACGTCACCGCGTCCGTCGTGGACTTCCTGCGGGAGCGGGTCGACCGCGCGCTCGCCGCGGGGGTCCCCGAGTCGCGGATCATCGTCGACCCGGGGCACGACCTCAACAAGAACACCGTGCACACGCTCGAGCTCACCCGGCGCCTGCCCGAGGTCGTCGCGCTCGGCCACCCCGTGCTCGCCGCGGTGTCGAACAAGGACTTCGTGGGCGAGTCCCTCGGCCGGCCCCGCGGGGAGCGGCTGACCGGGTCGATCGCGGTCGCCACGGTCAGCGCGATGCTGGGCGCCCGGATCGTCCGCATGCACGACGTAGCCGAGTCGGTCGACGCGATGCGGATGGTCGAGGCCACCCTCGGATGGCGCGCGCCCCTGGAATCGAGGCACAACACGTGAACCAGCTGCCCGCCCCGATCGCTGACCTGTCCGACGACGACGTGGTCGCCCTGTACACCGCCGGTGTCGGCCTGGAGGCCCCACCCGCGTCCGCGACGTCGGCCGGCGGGTGGATCCGGGTCAACTTCGTCGCCACGGCCGACGGTGCCGCATCGACCGGCGGGGTGTCCGGCTCGCTCGGCGGCGACGACGACCTGCGGGTCTTCGAGCTGCTGCGCCGGTTCGCGGACGTGGTGCTCGTCGCCGCGGGGACGGTCCGCGACGAGGGGTACGGGCCGATGCGGCTGCGCGAGTCCGACGTCGCCTGGCGGCGGGCGCACGGCAAGCCCGACCACCCGGTGTTCGCCATCGTCACCGGTTCGCTGTCGCTCGACCCCGCGTCGAACGTCTTCACCGATGCGCCGGTGCGGCCCATCGTGCTGACGTCGGCATCAGCCCCTGCCGACCGTCGTGCGGCGCTGTCGGCGGTCGCGGAGGTCGTGTCCTGCGGCCAGGACTCGGTCGACGTGGCACTCGTGCGTGCTGCGCTCGTGTCGCGCGGACTCACGGCGATCCACTGCGAGGGCGGACCGTCCTTCCTCGGGGCGCTCGTGGCCGGGGACCAGGTCGACGAGCTCTGCCTGACGATCGACCCGTCGCTCGAGGGCGGTGCCGCACCGCGCATCGCCACGGGGTCCTCGCCCCAGCTGCGGCGGATGCGCCTGGCGCACGTGCTGCTCGGGGCGGACGACGTGCTGCTGACGCGCTACGTCCGCCGGTAGGGTCGGGCACGTGATCGACATCGTGGCGTCCGGGGTCCTCTTCGACATGGACGGCACCCTCGTCGACTCGACCTCGGTGGTCGAGGGCGCCTGGGGTCGCTTCGGCGCCGCGCACGACATCGACCCGCGCACGATCCTGGCGTTCTCGCACGGTCGCCAGACGATCGACACGATCCGGCACTTCCTGCCCGACCTGCCGTCCGACGAACAGCGCCGAGTCGCCGAGGCGCTCGTCGCGGACGAGGTCGAGAACACCCACGGCATCGTCGAGGTGCCGGGTGCGGCGGCGTTCGTCCGCCGGCTGGTCGATGCCGGGGTGCCGGTCGCCCTCGTCACGAGCGCACCTCGCGACCTCGCCCTGAACCGGATGCGCGCTGCCGGGGTGCCGGTGCCCGCGGTCGTCGTGACCTCCGAGGACACCGAGCAGGGCAAGCCGCACCCCGAGGGCTACCTGCGTGGCGCCGAGCTGCTCGGGCTGGGCGCGGAGGCGTGCCTGGCGTTCGAGGACGCCCCTGCCGGCGTCGAGTCCGCGCGGGCATCGGGCGCGACGACGGTCGTCGTCGGGACACTCGAGTCCGAGGCCACGGTCGGCATCCCGCGAGTGCACGGGTACGACGGCGTCGAGGTCACGCGCGAGGGGTCCGCTTTCCGCATCCGCGGCTGACCGGAGCCTGCGTCCTGCGAGCACGCCCAGCGCGGGGCGACGACCCTGGTCTGCGCGGCCGGAGACCCCGGCTCGTGGAAGGAGTCATCATGGCAACCCTCGACGGCAAGACGATCCTGGTCATCGCGACCAACTACGGCGTGGAGCAGGACGAGATCGTCGTCCCCACCGACCAGCTGCGCGAGCGCGGCGCGACCGTGACGGTCGCCGGGCAGGAGTCCGGCTCGATCGCGACCCTCGTCGGCGACAAGGACCCCGGCAAGAGCGTCGACGTCGACACCACCTACGACGGTGTCAGCGCCGGCGACTTCGACGCACTGGTCGTCCCCGGCGGCACGATCAACGCCGACACCATCCGCCAGGACGCGACGGCGGTCGCGCTGGTGAAGTCCTTCGTCGAGGCGGGCAAGCCCGTCGCCGCGATCTGCCACGGCCCGTGGACCCTCGTCGAGGCGGGTGTGCTGACCGGCCGCACGATCACGTCGTTCCCGTCGCTGCAGACCGACATCCGCAACGCCGGCGCCGAGTGGGTCGACCGCGAGGTCCAGGTCGACGAGACGAACGGCACGATCATCACCTCGCGGAACCCCGACGACCTGCCGGCGTTCGTCGACGCGATCGAGGCCGCACTCCGCTAGTCCCCGGCGATCAGCGCGTCGGCACGGGGCGGGCCGTGCGGAGCACCGCGGGTCCGAGGGTGAGCACACCGTCGGACTCCGGGTCGCACCGCACCCCGCCCCGTCCGCGCATCGCCCGGAAGGCACCCGGCGCGATCTCGTGGTCCATCCAGGCGCAGGGGTTCGCCGCCCGGTACCCGCGGAACGCCACCGTGCCCGCGCCGCTGTCGAGCGAGAACGGCTCGCCGCGCAGCGCCTCGACGTCGACCCCGCGCAGGAACACGTTGCGCCGGGTCGCGACCGGGTCCACCTCGACGCCGAGCTCGTCGGCGATGTCGTCCAGGTCCTCCAGGCCGATCACCGTCACCGACGCGTGGACGTGGGCCCGCGACGCGAAGTAGCGGTCGCCGACGATCCCCAGGCCTGCCCGGAGCTCGATGCGGTCGCGCCGTTCGTCCTCGTTCGCGGGAAGGGGCCCATCGGCTGGCCGCCCCTCGTAGCGGTGCCGCCGCGACACGAGCAGCAGCGCGACCTCCACCGCTGTCTCGTGCCTGAGAACGGTGGACGCCGGAGCGTCGTCAACTGCACCCACGCACCCGACCGTAGCCGAGCCTCCTTCCCGCTCCCTGCCCCGTCCGATTCCCGCCAGTGGCTGACGGTGGCCCGTGTCAGGCTGACGGCATGACCGACGCACTGCACGACGAGCGCTACCGCATCGCCGCCTCGCGCGACGCCCGGTTCGACGGCCAGTTCGTCACCGCGGTGCACTCCACGCGCATCTACTGCCGGCCGAGCTGCCCCGCGCGCACGCCCCGCTCGGCCGGCGTCACCTTCTACCGGACCAGTGCCGCCGCCCACCTGGCTGGGTTCCGCGCGTGCAAGCGCTGCCTGCCCGAGGCCACACCGGGCAGCCCCGAGTGGGACCTCCGCGAGGACGTCGCAGGCCGGGCGATGCGGCTCGTGCTCGACGGCGTGGTCGAGCGCGAGGGCGTCCCCGGCCTCGCCGCCCGGGTCGGGTACTCCGAGCGGCACCTCGGCCGCATCCTGACCGAGGAACTCGGCGCCGGCCCCAAGGCACTCAGCCGCGCACACCGGGCGCAGACGGCGCGGACCCTGCTGACCTCGTCGGACCTGCCCATCGCGGACGTCGCCTTCGCCGCGGGGTTCGCCAGCGTGCGCCAGTTCAACGACACCGTGCGCGAGGTCTTCGCGGTCACCCCGACCGAGCTCCGCGCGCGCCGTCGCGTCCCGCCCACGCCCGACGGCGGGCTGCACGTGCACCTGCCGGCCCGGGCGCCCTTCGATGCGCAGGGGCTGCTCGACTGGCACGCCCTGCACGCGCTCCCAGGGCTCGAGCACGTGGTGGTCGGTGACGACGGCACGGTGCGGTCGTACGGCCGGTCGGTGGACCTCCCAGGAGGGCCGGGCTGGTTCCGCGCGTCGGCCGCGGTCCCCGACGGCGCCGGCCGTGGTGCCGGGATCGACCTGGTCGTCCGGGTCGCGCAGCTGCGCGACCTGCCGACGCTGGTGGCGCGGGTGCGGGCGTTGTTCGACCTCGATGCCGACCCCGTCGCGGTCGACACCGTCCTCGGTGGTGTCCCCGCCCTCGCGCCGGCGGTGCAGCGCGTGCCGGGCATCCGGTTGCCGGGCGCCGTCGACGCGCACGAGGTCGTGTTCCGCACCCTGATCGGCCAGCAGGTCTCGGTCGCTGCCGCACGGACCGCGCAGACGCGGCTGGTGGCGGCGCTCGGTGACCCGGTCCCGGCGGCCATCGACCCGGACGGGCTGCTGTTCCCGTCGGCCGAGCGCATCGCGGCCGACGGGGCCTCGGTGCTCCGCGGACCCGCTGCCCGCGTCGACACGATCCTGCGCGTCGCGGCGGCGCTCGCCGACGGGTCGCTCGTCGTGCACGGCGGGCAGTCGCTGGACGAGCTCCGCGCCGGGCTGCTCGCGGTCAAGGGGATCGGCCCGTGGACCGCCGACTACGTCGCGCTGCGGGTGCGGCACCACCCGGACGTCTTCCTCCACAGCGACCTCGCCGTGCGGAACGGTGCACAGGAACTCGGGCTGCCCGGGACGGCACGCGAGCTCTCCCTATGGTCGGGACAGGTGGCGCCCTGGCGGAGCTACCTCACGATGCACTGCTGGCGGCCGATCGTCGACCGCGCCACCGCCGCTGCCCGTGCAGCCAACACGAACTCCCGGAAGGAAACCCCATGACCGACGCCGTGATCGCCACGCTCCAGACCCCCGACGGGTCGTTCACCGTCCTCGAAGACGACCAGGGCCGTGTCCTGGCCTCCGGGTGGACCGACTCGTTCGACCGGGTCGTCGCCCGGGTCCCCGCACGCCACCGTCCGGTCACCATCACCGAGGGCACGCTCTCCTCGGCCGACGCCGTCGACGCCTTCTACGCGGGCGACGTCGACCACGCGATGCAGGTCCCGGTGCGACAGCTCGGCACCGAGCTCTTCGAAGAGGGCTGGCGACAGCTGCGCCGCATCCCCGCTGGCTCGACCCTGACCTACACCGAACTCGCGGCCGCGATGGGCCGCCCGGAAGCGGTCCGGGCGGCCGCCAGCGTGTGCGCGCGCAACGCCCCGGCGCTGTTCGTGCCGTGCCACCGGGTGCTGCGGTCCGACGGGTCGCTCGGCGGGTTCGCGTGGGGGCTCGACGTCAAGCGGTCGCTGCTCGAACACGAGGCAGTCGGCTCCGGCGCGCTCGTCTGACGGCGGCGCTGCCCGGTGCGGTTCCTGACCGCGCGCTGTGTCTGCCCCTGGAACCGGGGGGAGACGCGCGACGTGGGGACTGCCACACTCGACGCAACCGACGACGTGCGCCGTCCGACCCCGAGGGTCCGACACGTGCCGCCGTATCCACCCTGAAGGACGCCATGCTCGCTCCAGTCGACCGAACGGTCGTCTCCGCTGACGGCACCGTCCTCGCGGTGTCCGAAGCAGGCAGCGGTCCGGTGGTCGTGGTCGTCGGCGGAGCGTTCGACCACCGTGGCACGCCGTACCTCGACCGCGTCGTGCACGCCCTCTCCGGCGACCACCGCGTCGTCACCTACGACCGACGGGGCCGCGGCGCCAGCGGCGACACCGACATGTGGGCGATCGACCGCGAAGCCGACGACTTCCGCGCCGTGACCGAGAGCCTCGCGTCGCCCGTCACCGCCGTCGGGATCTGCGTCGGCGTCGGCGTCGTCCTGCACGGCATCGCCTCCGGTGCCCCGGTCGACGCCGCCCTGCTCTGGGAACCGCCGTACCGCGCCAGCGTCGACCCGCACGCCGAGGACGTCGTCTTCGCGGACGTGCTCGACGAGCACGTCGCGGCCGGACGTCGTGGCGCCGCAGTCCGGGCCTTCCTCGCGCAGGTCCTCGACGTGCCGATGGGGCAGATCGCCGGGCTGCGCCTCAAGCCCACGCTGTGGAAGGCATTGCTCGCCGACGCCCACGTCCTGGCGCGTGACGTCCGGATGCTCAACGGGCTCGCGATCCCGGAGCGGGCGCTCGCGTCCGTAGGGGTCCCCGTGCTCGTGGCGTCCGGCACCGAGTCCCCGAGCTGGATGGGTCCGGCCGCCCGCGCCGCGGCCGAGGCGATCCCCGGCTCCGAGCACACCGTCGTCCGCGGGCAGGGGCACGTCCCCGACCCCGAGGCCCTCGGAGCGCTGCTCGCGCGGGTCCGGACCGCCCAGCACTGACCACGGACCGCCCAGCACTGACCACGGGCCGCCCAGCACTGAACGCGGCCCGTCTCGCCGAGTGCGAGAGGATGGTCCGGTGAGCGCACCCCGACTCGGACTCCTGCTGGACGTCGACGGCCCCATCGCCAGTCCCGTCTCCCGCACCATCGCGATCCCCGCCATCGTCGAGGACCTCGTCGCGCTCGCCGCCGAGGGCATCCCCGTCGTCTTCAATACGGGGCGGAGCGACGCCTTCATCCGTGAACAGGTGGTCGGGCCCCTGCTCGCCGGCGGCCTCGCTGCCGGGGGCCGGGTCCACGCGGTGTGCGAGAAGGGCGCCGTGTGGTGCTCGATCGGGCCGCAGTACCCGGACGGCATGGGGGACCTCACCGTCGCCGAGGACCTCGCCCTGCCGCGGGACTACGCCGACGAGATGCGCGAACTCGTCCGGACCGACTACGCCGACCTGGTGTTCTTCGACGAGACCAAGCGCGCGATGGTGTCGATCGAGCAGCGCGTCGAGGTCCCGAACGCCACGTACCTGGCACGCCAGCCCGAGTTCGACGAGCGCGCGATGGCGGCCCTCGAGCGCCGAGGTCTCGGCGTGCGCCGGCTCGACGACGTCCGCCCCGACGCCGACGGTGCGGTGCAGTGGCGCATCGACCCGACGATCATCTCCACCGACGTCGAGTCCGACCGCAGCGGCAAGGACATGGGCGCCGAGCGGTCCCTCGAATTGCTGGCCGCGGACGGCGAGCTCCCCCTCGCCTGGCGCACGATGGGCGACTCACGGAGCGACTACGCGATGGCCGACTGGCTCCACGCCAACGGGCACGACGTCGCGCACGTCGACGTCCGGCCGTCCGACGGGGTCCCGGCGACGCCCTACCCGGTGCTCACCGCTCCCGAGGGCGTCATCCACGACGAGGCGGGCGCGCGGTTCCTGGCGGACTGGCGCGCGGGGCGCTGACCGGCACCGGGCCTCCCGACCGGTTCCGCATCGGAACCACCGTCCGTCCGGACGCTTTGCGTGACACGGTGGTACACCAGTACCCTTCCGGGGTCCACCGCCAGCCGATGACGGGATCCACCCCATGGCAACGAAGCTCCGCACGAAGTCGATCGAGGCCTCCCTCGCCGATGCCGACGAGCAGGGTCGCTCCCTCAAGCGCTCCCTGAAGACCTTCGACATCGCCGCCATGGGGATCGCCGTGGCGGTGGGTGCGGGCATCTTCTCGGTCGGCGCGAACGCCGCCGCGAACTTCGCCGGCCCCGGTGTCATCGTGTCCTTCCTGCTCGCCGCCGTCACGTGCGGCCTCGCGATCATGTGCTACGCCGAGTTCGCCTCGACGATCCCGGTCGCCGGCTCGGCGTACACGTTCACCTACGCGACGATGGGCGAGCTGCTCGCCTGGATCGTCGGGTGGGACCTGATCCTCGAGACCCTGACGGCCAGCGCCGTGATCGCGAAGTACTGGGGCATCTACCTCAGCACCGCCTTCGAGGTGTTCGGCATCTCGCTGCCGAGCACGATCGCGATCGGCCCGATCGGCTTCACCTGGGGGCCGGTGCTCATCGTCGGCATCTTCACGGCGCTGCTGGCGTTCGGCACGCGGCTGTCCAGCCGGGTGTCGGCCGTGATCACCGTCATCAAGGTCGCCATCGTCCTGTTCGTCATCGTGGTCGGCGCGTTCTTCGTCAAGGCCGCGAACTTCACGCCCTTCATCCCCGCCGCCCAGCCGTCGAAGGGCGCCGAGGGCAGCGTCTGGACGCAGTCGCTCGTGTCCTTCGCCACCGGGTCCGAACCGGCGCAGTACGGCGTGTTCGGCCTGCTCGCTGCCGCGTCCCTGGTGTTCTTCGCGTTCATCGGCTTCGACGTCGTGGCGACCAGCGCCGAGGAGACCGAGAACCCGCAGAAGACCCTGCCCCGCGGCATCTTCATCGGGCTCGGCATCGTCACGCTGCTCTACGTCGGCGTCAGCATCGTGATCACCGGCATGGTGTCGTACAAGCGGCTCGCGCAGGAGGACGCACCCTCACTCGCCTCGGCCTTCAAGATCGTCGGGCTCGACTGGGCGTCCGGCATCATCGCGATCGGGTCCCTCATCGGCCTGACCACGGTCGTCATGGTGCTGCTGCTCGGCCTGTCGCGCATCGTGTTCTCGATGAGCCGTGACGGTCTGCTGCCCCGCTGGTTCTCGGTGACGAACCCGAAGACGCAGACGCCCGTGCGGGTGCAGGTCGTCGCCGGTGTCGTCGTGGCGCTGCTGGCCGGCTTCACCGCGGTGGACAAGCTCGAGGGCATGATCAACATCGGCACGCTCTCCGCCTTCGTGCTCGTGTCGATCGGCATCATCGTGCTGCGTCGCACCCGGCCGGATGCCCCGCGCTCGTTCCGTGTGCCGTGGTCGCCCGTGGTCCCGATCCTGTCGGCCGCGCTGTGCTTCTGGCTCATGCTCAACCTCGAGGTCGAGACCTGGCTGCGCTTCGTGGTCTGGCTGGTCATCGGCTTCGCGATCTACTTCGGGTACAGCCGTCGCAACAGCCGGGTCGGTCGCGGGCTGCAGTAGCGCTCCGGGTGCGAGACGCCGCCCGAGCGTCGAGACGCCGCCCCGTGGGGCGGCGTCTCGTGCGTTCCGCGGTGTCTCGGCTCGTCGGCCGGGCGTCTCAGGCACCGACGACCAGCAGGACGCCGAAGGCGAGCATGACGACGGCGACGCAGCCGTCGAACACCCGCCAGGTCAGCGGTCGCTCGAACAGCGGTCGGAGCAGCCGTCCGCCGAACCCGAGCGCGCCGAACCACAGGCAGCTCGCGGCGACCGCGCCGAGGGTCCACCACCAGCGGTCGTCGACACCCTGCTGGTTCGCCACCGAGCCGAGGAACACCAGCGTGTCGAGGTACACGTGCGGGTTCGCCCACGTGAACACGAGCATGGTCAGGACCGCGGTCCGCATGGTGGGCGCTGCCGTCCGGTCCGTCCGGTTCGTCCGGTCGGGAGGCCCGGCAACCGTCCGCCCCGTCGGCCTACCGGTGGCCGTGGTCGCCTCCACCGCCGCGTCGCGCCCCGCCACGGACGTCGCGCCCGCGTGTGCCGGGGCGCCACGTTCGTCGCGGGGTGCGACGTGACCGTTGTGGACGGGGACGGCGGCGCCGTCGTCGTGGACGGGTACGGGAACCCCGTCGTCGTCCGCAGCGACTCGGATCGCCTCGTCCGAGGGCCGCAGCGCCCGTCGGGCCGCGAGCACGCCGTACGTCAGCAGGAAGGCCGCCCCGACGAACCGGACGACCACGAGTGCCACCGGGAACCGCTCGACGACGGCCCCGACGCCGAGGACCCCGGCGACGATGAGCACGGCATCGGACACCGCGCACACGAGCACCGCCGCGACGACGACCCGCAGACGCGCGGACACGGCCAGGCGGAGCAGGTAGGTGTTCTGCACGCCGATCGCGACGATCAGCGCGAGCCCGGTACCGAGGCCTGACAGAGCGGGGAGCAGCGCGTTCACACCCGTGACCGTACGGCGCGGCCGCCATGCAGTACAGCTCACGTTCCTGACGTGCCGTAAGCTCCGCTCATGCTCCGGCTGCAGCGTGACCACCTCGAGACCCTGCTGGCGGCGGTGGACTCCGGCACCTTCGACGCCGCCGCCCGCGCCCTGTCGATCACGCCCTCCGCGGTGTCGCAACGGGTGAAGGCGATGGAGTCGCAGGTCGGGCGCGTGCTCCTGCAGCGGACGACCCCGATCCTCCCGACGGCCGCCGGCGCCGTCGTGCTGCGGCACGCGCGCCAGGTCCGCTTGCTCGACGAGGAGACCGCCCGGTCCCTCGGCGACGCGACGGGACCCGACGACGCGGTCCCGTCGATCCCGCTCGCGGTGAACGCGGACTCGCTCGGGACCTGGTTCCTCGATGCCCTGGCCCTGGTGCGCTCGGACACCGAGGTCGTCTTCGACCTGCACCGCGAGGACCAGGACCGGACCGCCGAGCTGCTGCGCTCCGGCACCGTGATGGCCGCGGTGACGGCGGAGTCCGAGCCCGTCCAGGGGTGCTCGTCGGTCCGCCTCGGCGTCGACCGGTACCGGGCCGTGGCCGCGCCGGCGTTCGTCGACCGCTACCTGGGCGGTGCCGACACCGAGCGACGGATGCTCCAGCGTCTCGACCGGGTGCCCCTCGTCGACTACGACCACGACGACGACCTGCAGCAGGGGTTCCTGCGCCGGGTGGTGGGTCACGCGCCCCGGGCGCCGCGGCACTTCGTCCCGACGTCGGCCGACTTCGCCCGCGCCGTCACGCTCGGGTTCGGATGGGGACTGCTCCCCGAGGCGCAGTGTCTCGCCGGGCTCGGGGACGGCACGCTGGTGGAACTGACCCCGGGCCGGCGGGCGGACGTGGCGCTCTGGTGGCAGCGCTGGAACCTGGCGTCACCGTTGCTCGAACGCGTGACCGAGGCCGTCCGGGCCACCGCGCAGGAGCGGTTGCACCAAGCGGAGTGACGACCTGCCCGCGGCGGACGTCGCCGGCGCCGGCGGTCAGGCCGTCGCGCGCCACCGCAGTCCGTCGACCAGCAGGCCGACCAGGTGCTGGCTCTGCTCGACCGTCGGTGCCCCGTGGCACAGGTCCGCGACGGCGCGGAGCAGCTGCGGCGCGTCGAGGTCATTCCGGATGGTCCCGGCCGTCGATGCGGCGTCGAGCAGCCCGGTCAGCGCGCCCCCGAGTCGTTCCATGAGGTAGGGGTGCAGCCCCTCGAACGCCGGGTCGCCGGACTGCAGCGCGGCCGCGAGTCCCCGCTTGGTCGCGACGAACTCGGTGAACCGCTGGAGCCACAGGGCGAGGGCCTCGTCCGGGCCGTGGCCGGCACTGAGCTCGTCGGCGGCGTCGGCGCAGGCCTCGACCGCCTGGTGGAACACGGCGACGACCAGGTCCGAGCGCTGGGGGAAGTGCCGGTAGAGGGTGCCGACGCCGACTCCCGCCCGGTCGGCGATCACCTTCGCGGGTGCATCGACTCCCTGGTCCGCGAAGACCTGGCGTGCGGCGTCGACCAGGGCGTCGAGGTTGCGCCGGGCATCGGCTCGCACGATTCCTCCTGGGATCGGTCGACGGATCGCTTGCGTAAACGGAAAAGCATTCCGTATGCTTTCGGAAGAGCATTCCGCTTCCGGTCTCCACACTGTACCGGACCGCGGGGTGCCACCGACAGGAGGAACCGCTCATGCAGTACCGCACACTCGGCCGCACCGGCATCCAGGTCAGCCCGTTCGCCCTCGGCGCCATGATGCTCGGCACGGACGGCAGCATCGGGAACGGGGACGAACAGGACTCGATCCGGATCGTCCACCGCGCCCTCGACGCCGGCATCAACCTCATCGACACGGCCGACCGCTACTCCCAGGGCGGATCGGAGTCCCTCGTGGGCAAGGCGATCGCCGGCCGCCGCGACGACGTCGTGCTCGCCACGAAGTTCAACGGCCCGATGGGCGACGACCCGAACCGGCGCGGCAACTCCCGGCGGTGGATCATGCGGGCGGTCGAGGACTCGCTCCGCCGTCTGCAGACCGACCACATCGACCTGTACCAGGCGCACCGCCCGGACGACTCCGTCGACCTCGAGGAGACTCTCTCCGCCCTGACCGACCTGGTCCGCAGCGGCAAGGTCCGTGCCATCGGCACGTCGGACTTCCCCGCGTCGATGCAGGTCGAAGCGCAGTGGACGTCGGAACGGCGCGGGTTCGAGCGCTTCCGCACCGAGCAGCCCACGTACTCGATCCTCAACCGCGGCATCGAACGCGAGGTCCTGCCGACCGCGCAGCGCCACGGCATGGGGACCCTCGTCTGGAGTCCCCTCGCCGGCGGCATGCTGACCGGCCGGTTCCGCAAGGGCCAGGAGAGCGACCTGGCCCGGGTCGACATGTTCCGGCACAACCGGGACGAGCGCCGGATCGACACCGTCGAACAGGTCGTGGCGCTGTCGGAGGACACCGGGATCCCGATGACCCACCTCGCCCTGGCGTTCGTCATCGCGCACCCCGGCGTGACCAGCGCGCTCATCGGTCCGCGGTCGATGGAACAGCTCGACGACCTGCTCGCCGGTGCCGACGTCGTGCTGTCCGACGAGGTCCTGGACCGGATCGACGCGATCGTCCCGCCCGGCACCGACGTGGGCCGCCTCGACCAGCAGTACTCCCCGCCGGCGCTGCTGCAGGCGCCGCTCCGTCGCCGTCCGGTCGCCGAGCGCCCCGCTTCCGCCTGACAGCGCGCGAGCGTCTGCCGAGCCGGACCCAGGCGCACGGCGTCAGGACTGGCAGCGCGGGCACCAGTACGTGTCGCGGAGCGTCAGGTCGGACTCGCCGAGCGCACCCGCACGGATCGGTGTCCGGCACCGCAGACAGGGCTTGCCACGCCGGTTGTAGACCCAGAAGCGGGAACCCGGCCGGTCGACACCCGTCGTGACCCGGGCGCTCCGGTCACGGTTGGTCAGGATGAGCCGGTGCGCCAGCGCGATCATCCGCGTGGGGTCCTGGACCTGCCCGACCGGTCTGGTCGGCAGCACACCACGCAGGAAGCAGAGCTCGTTCCGGTAGACGTTGCCGAGACCGGCGAGCACGCGCTGGTCCAGCAGCGCGAGGCCGACCGGACGCTCGGGGTCGGCCGTCAGGTTCGCCTCGGCCAGCGAGGGGTCCCAGTCCGGCCCGAGCAGGTCCGGGCCGAGGTACCCGACGATCTCGGCCTCGTCGGCACGGGGGACGACCTCGAGCACGCCGAGGGTGAAGCCGACCGTCGAGACGTCGGCGGCGTCCAGGACCGCCCGGGCCTGGTGCGCGGGACGGCGCCAACGGTCACCCGGCCCGTAGACGTCCCACCGGCCCTCCATCTTCAGGTGTGAGTGCACGGTCAGGTCGCCGATGCGGTGCAGGATGTGCTTGCCGCGCGGGACGACCTCGTCGACGGTGCGCCCGACCAGGTCGAGCGTCGCGAAGGCCGGCACCCGGAAGTCGCTGCGCGTCAGGACCTTGCCCGCGAGCGCCGCGTGCAGACGGGCCGCGGCGCGGAAGACGGTGTCGCCCTCAGGCACGGTCGTCCCTAGGCACGCAGCCGCACCCCCTGCGGTGTCGCGGCGAACCCGGCGGCGCGCAGGGCGTCCCCGAGCGGCGACTCCAGCACGAAGACGCCGTCCACGCGTTCCACCGACAGCTTGCCGAGCCCGCTCCGGACGGTCGCCGCGATGGACGCAGCCGCGGCGGTGAGGTCGGCGGGGTCGTCGGTGAACGTCAGGACCGACTTGCCGCCGCGCTCGACGTAGACGCCGAGTTCGCCGTCGACGAGCACCACGAGTGCGCCGGCCTTGCGCCCCGGCCGGTGCCCGCGGGCCTTCGCGCCCTCGGTGGTGGGTGGTGCCGCGCTCGCCGCCGGGGGCACCGCCGTGTCCGGTTCGGGAGCGGCGTCCGTCGGCCACGGCAACGACGCACCGTAGGGGTTCGCCGGGTCGGTGGCGGCGAGTGTCAGGACCTCGCGCGCCCGGTCCTGGTTCGCCCGCTCGTCGTCGTCGAGGTCCCGGGCGTACGTGCGGAGCCGGTCGATCGTCGGGCTCGTCGCGAACTGCGCTGCGCCGAGTCCCTCGATGAAGTAGCCGCGTCGGGCCCGGCCGGACTCCTCGAACCGCGCGAGCACCCGGTACACCCCGGCGAACCCGCCCCGGACGCCCTCGACCTGGACGGCCCCGCGGGTGACCACGCCGTACCGCTCGAGGAGCTGTTCCGCGGTCGCCGCGGCGCGCACCGTCCCGTCGGCCTCGGCCAGGGGCAGCAGGGACCAGCGCCCGCCGACGCTCGGGGGTCCGGACTGCGTCGGCAGCGTGGGGCGTCGGCGACCTCGGTAGGCGCGGGTGCGCGGCGTCGTCGTGCTCTTGGCTCGTCCACCGAGCATCGCGCGGAGGGGCGCGAACGTGTCGTTCGTGATCTGGCCGCCCCAGACGAGGTCCCAGAGTGCGGTGGTCAGGGCCCCGTCGTCGGTGCTGCCCACCGCCTGGCCGAGCTGGCGGAAGAAGTAGGCACCGCCACCGGCCAGCGCGCCGAGCACGTCCCGCTGGAGTTCGGTCGTGTCGTCGCCGGACGGTTCGGCGAGTGTCGTGGCGGCCGTGTCCGCCAGGTGCAGTCGGACCCAGCCGTCGTTGCCCGGCAGCGTGCCACCACCGGACCACAGGACCTCGCCGGTCGCGGTGAGCTCGTCGAGCATGCTCGGCGCGTAGTCGGACACGCGCGCGGGCAGCACGAGCGCCTCCCATGCACTGGCGGGCAGGGCGACGCCGGCCAGTTGGTCGATGACCTGCAGCACGCCGTCGATGCCGCGCAGACCTCCGCGCGTGCCGGGGACGCGCACGTGCTGCCACGCGGGCAGGAAGCGACCGAGGGTGTCGGTCGAGACCGGTTCGACCTCGTGCCGCAGGGCGGCGAGCGACCGCGTGCGGATCCGCCGGAGCACCTCGGAGTCGCACCACTCGGCCCCCTGGCGGTCGGGCCGGAACTCACCCTCGACCAGCCGACGGTCGGCCGCGAGCCGCCGCAGGGTGTCCTGCACGACGGCGATCCCGAGCCCCAGGCGGGACGCTGCCTCCTGTGCCGCGAACGGTCCGTGCGAGCGGGCGTACCGGCCGACCAGGTCGCCGAGCGGATCGGCCACGGGCTCGATGAACGCCGTGGGGACACCGATGGGCAGGGGCACGCCGAGGGCGTCCCGGAGTCGGGCGGCGTCCTCGATGACGGCGTAGCGCGTGGTGCCGGCGTGCGAGAAGGACAGCACGCGGCGGTCGCGCTCGAACGACTCGAGCGTGGTCCGGAGCGTCTCGCGCGCCGCGGTCCGGTCCTGGTCGTCGGCGAGCCAGCTCCGGTCGACCGCCTCGTCGAGGTCGAGCGCGCCGACCAGCCGGAGCACGTCGACCAGGCCCTCGGCGTCGCGCGCCCGGCGATCGGGCGACAGGCGCTGCAGGTCCCGTTCGGTCGCGGCGATCACCGCGGGGTCGAGGAGCTCCCGCAGCTCGGCGCGACCGAGCAGTTCGCTGAGCAGCGTCGAGTCGAGCGACAGGGCCGCGGCACGACGCTCGGCCAGGGGCGAGTCGCCCTCGTACATGAACGCCGCGACGTACCCGAACAGCAGCGACCGCGCGAAGGGCGACGGCGTCTCGGTCTCGGTCTCGACGATCCGGATGCCGCGGCGGTTGATCTCGTCCGCGATGCCGAGCAGGGCCGGGACGTCGTACACGTCCTGCAGGACCTCGCGCACGGTCTCGAGCACGATCGGGAACGTCGGGTACTTCTGCGCGACCTCGAGCAGCTGGGACGCCCGCTGGCGCTGCTGCCAGAGCGGCGAGCGACGACCGGGATCACGTCGGGGCAGCAGCAGTGCGCGGGCGGCGCACTCGCGGAACCGCGCGGCGAACAGGGCCGAACCGCCGACCTCGTCGGTGACCAGGGCCTCGAGGTCGTCGCGCTCGAAGACGAACAGGTCGGCACCCGGTGGTTCGGCGTCGGTCTCGGGGATCCGGACCACGATGCCGTCGTCCGCGGCCATCGCGTCGCCGTCGATGCCGTGCCGTTCGCGCAGTCGTGCGGCGACGGCCAGCGCCCACGGCGCGTGCACCTGCATGCCGTACGGCGAGTGCAGGATCATCCGCCAGTCGCCGAGTTCGTCGCGGAACCGCTCGACCACCAGGGTCGTGTCGTTCGGCACGTGTCCGGTCGCTGCGCGCTGCTCGCGCAGGAACGTCAGCAGGTTCGTCACGGCCCGTTCGTCCAGGCCGCCGGCCGACACGCGGGCGCGGGCGTCCTCGTCCGAGGCACCCTCGACCTCGCGGATGAACGCGCCGGTCGCGCGGCCGAGTTCGGCGGGACGCCCGATGCCGTCGCCCTTCCAGAACGGCACCCGCCCGGGCTGTCCGAACGCGGGGCTGACGATGACGCGGTCGTGCGTGATCTCCTCGATGCGCCAGCTGGTGGCACCGAGCGCGAAGACGTCGCCGACGCGCGACTCGTAGACCATCTCCTCGTCGAGCTCACCGACGCGCGAGGCCTTCTCGCCGACCATGAACACCCCGAACATGCCGCGGTCCGGGATCGTGCCACCGCTGGTCACCGCGAGCCGCTGGGCTCCGGGGCGCCCGGTCAGCGTGCCGTGCACACGGTCCCAGACCAGGCGGGGTCGGAGTTCCGCGAACTCGTCGCTGGGGTACCGACCCGTGACCAGGTCGAGCGTCGCTTCGAAGGCGGACCGCGGCAGCCCGCTGAACGGGGCACTGCGCCGCACCAGCTCGAACCAGTGCTCGACGTCGAGGGTGTCGACGGACCCCGCCGCCACCGTGTGCTGCGCGAGGACGTCGAGCGGGTTGGTGGGGACCGAGATGGACTCGATCTGCCCGGACACCATGCGCTCGACCGTGACGGCGCTGTGGACGAGGTCGGCGCGGTGCTTCGGGAACAGCACACCCCGGGAGATCTCCCCGACCTGGTGCCCCGCACGACCGACACGCTGCAGGCCGCTGGCGACCGACGGTGGGGCCTCGACCTGGACGACCAGGTCGACCTCGCCCATGTCGATGCCGAGCTCGAGGGAACTGGTGGCGACCACGCAGCGCAGCCGGCCGGACTTCAGGTCGTCCTCGATGATGGCGCGCTGGTCCTTCGACACCGAGCCGTGGTGGGCACGTGCCAGCACCGGCAGCGACCCGGCGGTCTGCCCCGAGGCCCCGATGACCTCGGCCGGGGGCCGCCTGGGCTGTGCGACCGGGGCGTGCGCCGAGGCCCGCGCCGGCGACTGCGCCCGGCCGCTCGGCAGCCCGACGTCGTCCGGCGTCACCCCGGCCGGCACGAGCACGCCGTCCCCGGCGGCGGCCGCCACGCGTTCCTCGTGGATCTCGTTGAGCCGCGCGGTGAGGCGTTCGGCCAACCGCCGCGAGTTCGCGAACACGATCGTCGAGCGGTGCTGCTCGACCAGGTCGACCACGCGTTCTTCGACGTGCGGCCAGATGGACCCGTTCGTGGGCGCCTCGGAGGAGTCGGCCCCGACGGGCGGCGCCCCGAGCTCGGACATGTCGTCCACCGGCACGACGACCCGCAGGTCGAACGTCTTCTGCGCGGGCGGAGCGATGATCTCGACGGGCGCGCGGCCGCCCAGGAACCGTGCGACCTCTTCCGCTGGTCGCACCGTCGCGGACAGACCGATGCGCTGGACGGGCTTGTCGAGCAGGTCGTCGAGCCGTTCGAGCGACACCGCCAGGTGCGCGCCGCGCTTGGTCGCTGCGACCGCGTGGACCTCGTCGATGATGACCGTGTCCACGTTGACGAGCGTCTCGCGCGCCTTCGACGTCAGCATCAGGTACAGCGACTCGGGCGTCGTGATGAGGATGTCCGGCGGCAGCCGCAGCAGCTTCTGTCGGTCGGACGACGGGGTGTCCCCGCTGCGGACCCCGACTGTGACGTCCGGGGGTTCGAGGCCGAGGCGACGGGCGGTCTGGGTGATGCCGACCAGGGGGCTGCGCAGGTTCCGCTCGACGTCGACCCCGAGCGCCTTGAGCGGTGAGACGTACAGCACGCGCGTGCGCTGCTTGGCCGGCGGGTGGTCCGTCGAGCTGATCAGCCGGTCGATCGACCACAGGAACGACGCGAGCGTCTTGCCCGACCCGGTCGGGGCCACCACGAGCGCGTGCCGACCGGTCGAGATGGCGTCCCACGCCCCGGACTGTGCGGCCGTCGGTGCCGAGAACGCGCCGCGGAACCACGCGGCGGTGGCGGGGGAGAAGCGCTCGAGGACGTCCGTCATGGTCCGTCCCATCCTGCCCGCCACCCCCGACAAGCAGCCCAGCACAGATCGGGGTTGACAGAACGATAGTTACCGATCTATCGTTGACCCATCGCGACACGGACGGAACAGTTCCGTAACGCGAGCTCACTTCGAACACGAACCCAGGAAGGAGTCATCATGCGCCCCATGACTGACTACTCGAACGACGAACACGACTCCACCCAGGACCGCGGCCACCGCGGCCAGCGCGGCTCCCGCTTCGGCGGCCCGCGCCACCACCACGCACCCGGCTTCGGCGGACGCGGGGGCTTCGGTCCCGGCATGGGCTTCGGCCCGGGCTTCGGCGGCCCCGGCGGTCCCGGCTTCGGCCGCGAGCGCCGCCGCCGCGGCGACGTCCGCCTCGCCATCCTCGGCCTGCTGGCCGAGGGCCCCCAGAACGGCTACGCCGTGATCAAGACGATCGCCGAGCGCACCGGCGGCGCCTGGAAGCCGAGCCCCGGCTCGGTCTACCCGACGCTCCAGCAGCTCGTCGACGAAGACCTCGTCGTCTCGACGGGCGACGGCCGCAAGACGCTCTTCGAGCTCACCGACGCCGGCAAGGCCGAGGCCGAGTCCAAGGCGGACGAGATCGCCGCGGCGTGGGAGTCCACGCCCGGCGTCCCGGACTCGCAGCGCGAGTTCGTCGAAGCGCTCCGCAAGACGATGGGCGTGCTCCACATGTACCGCACCAGTGCGACCGAGGAGCAGACCAAGGCGGCCGCCGCCAAGGTCGACCAGCTCCGCAAGGACCTGCTGCAGATCCTCGCCGACTGACGCGGCGACACACCGACAGGAGGCCCGGTGCCAGCTGGCACCGGGCCTCCCGTCGTCCTCGTGGCGCTCCGACGCGCCGTCAGTCGCCGATGAAGGTGGCTACGTCCGCCAGCTCGGCGGCGGACACCGCGTGCGGCAGCCCGGCGTAGGTCCGGTCCGTCACGTCCGTGTGCGCCGCTGCCCAGGCGCTCGTGCGTGCGGTGGCGTCGGCGGGGATGACCTGGTCGGCATCCCCGTGCCCGAGGAACACGCGCGGACGCACCGCGGCGACGGCCTCGTCGCGGGAGTCCGTCACACCGGGCACCACGAACCCGGACAGCGACACGGCGAAGGCGAACCCGGACGGTCGGGCGCGCAGCAGCTGCAGCGCCATGGACCCGCCCTGCGAGAACCCGAGCAGCCCGATCCGCGGGTGGTCCGGCGCGACGGTGTCGATCCAGTCGAGGACACCCTGCACCGCGGCGTCGACCGGCTCGAGCGCCGGCGAGCCGGGGGTGCCGAGCGGGTACCAGCTGAAGCCGGGTCCCCATGCCGTCGGTGCCCGCAGCGACGCGATCGTCCACGTCGGCGGCAGCGCGGGTGCCAGCCCGAGCAGGTCGCGCTCGTTCGACCCGACCCCGTGCATGGTCACGAGCAGGGGGGTGCCGGCGCGCTCCCGCTCGGGGCGGGTCCACTGCACGATGTCCGTGTCGATCATGTGGACGACGGTAGCCGTCCACAACCAGCGCGCGGCGCGCCGAACTCGCCGGACCGGCTGGTAGACACGGTGCATGGCCTCGACGCGAACCCCCGACCCCGATCCCGACTCCGGCTGGCTGTCCGACGAAGAACTCGCGTCGGTCCGTCGTCGTCTGCCGATCTGCTACGTCGAGGCGATCCCGGTGCGCACCGACGGCCTCGGCGTCGTGACCGAGGTCGGCGTGCTGCTGCGCGTCGCCCCCAGTGGTTCGATCGCGCGCACCCTGGTGTCGGGCCGCGTGATGTTCGGCGAGTCCATCCGCACCGCGCTGTTCCGCCACCTCGAGAAGGACCTCGGGCCGATGGCGTTCCCGCAGCTGCCCTCCAACCCGGCACCGTTCACCGTCGCCGAGTACTTCCCGCTGCCCGGCGCCTCGGTCTACACCGACGAGCGGCAGCACGCGATCTCCCTGGCCTACGTCGTCCCGGTCACGGGCACGTGCGAACCGCGACAGGACGCCCTCGAGCTCACGTGGATGAGCCCGATGGAAGCCGCGTCCGTGGCGGTCTCCGACGAGATGGAAGGCGGCCGCGGCGCGCTCATGCGTGCGGGGCTGGCCTCGGTCGGCGCCCTGCTGTAGCGCCCGCGCGCCGCGCCGCGCCGCGCCCGCCCGCCCCCCGCGCCGCGCCGCGCCCGCCCGCTGCGCCCGCCCGGCCGGCGCGAACCGGACCCGCACAACACAAACCGGCTCGAACCAGGGAAGTCCGTGGTTCGAGCCGGTTTCCGTTGTGCTCCGCCATCCGGCACCACGGCGCCCGCGCCACCACATGACGAAGCCCCCGGGTCCACATGGGACCCGGGGGCTTCGCAGCGCGGTCGGGACGACCGCACTTGGTCTTACTTGTTGTCCTTGAAGCTGTCGGCCACGCCGTGCGCGGCGTCCTTGACGTCGGTCGCGCCCTGCTTGGTCGAGGCCTTCGCCTGGTCGGTCTGGCCTTCGGCCTTGAGACGGTCGTTGTCCGTCACGTTCCCGACGGCTTCCTTGGCCTTGCCGGCTGCCTTCTCGGCAGCGTTCTTGATGTCATCGATGCCAGCCATAGGCGGCTCCTTCCGTCAACGGACATGTCACCGGCGACGCTCGCGCGTCCTCCGGTGACCAGAACCGTACGCGCTCTGTGCACAGCCGTTCGCAGAGCGTGTCCAGGCTGGGACAGCGAGCAGGTTCAGCGACCGCTGCCGGCCGGACGGGATGCTCGGCGCGATCCACCGCGACGGTTGCCGCTGGACTCGGTGCCGGCCGCACGACCGGGCGCGTAGCCACCATCGGAGGACCAGACCTGTGCCGAGCCGCCGCGGGGCGCGTCGCTGCTGGCGCGACGGGCACCGCCGCCGGAGCGGCGCTGACCGGTCGAGCCGGCCGACGAGGCGGACGCGCCCTCGATGGGACGGCCACCGCGACGACCCGAACCCGAGCCGTTGCCGGCCGAGCTGGACTGCGTGGCCGCGACCGAGCCTCCGGTGCGGCCACCGCGGCCACGACCGCGACCTGCGGACGACGAGCCGGCGGTGGAGGACTGCTGGCGGCGGGGCTGCTGCTGCTGGACGGGGGCCTCGGCCACGTGGCGGATCGGGGCGATCTCGCCCACCAGCGACAGGACCGGGGCGGAGTTCGGGGTGACCTGCTGCGGGGTGACCGTGATCGCGGCCTTGCGCATCATCTGCGCGACGTCGCGACGCTCGGCGGGCATGACCACCGTGACGACGTCACCGGACGAGCCGGCACGCGCGGTGCGGCCCGAGCGGTGCAGGTACGCCTTGTGCTCGGTCGGCGGGTCGACGTGCACGACGAGCTCGACGTTGTCGACGTGCACACCGCGGGCGGCGACGTCGGTGGCGACGAGGACGAGGGCCTCACCGGCGGAGAACTTCGCGAGGTTGCGCTCGCGGGCGCCCTGGGACAGGTTGCCCTGCAGGTCCACCGCGGGGATGCCCTGCGAGGAGAGCTGCTTGGCCAGGCGCTTGGCGTGGTGCTTCGTGCGCATGAACAGGATGCGGCGACCGGTGCCCGAGGCGAGGGTCCGGACGAGGTCCTTCTTGCCGTCGGCGTCGGCGACCTCGAACACGTGGTGGGTCATCGCCTCGACGGGGCTGGACTCGTCGTCGACGGAGTGCATCACCGGGTTGTGCAGGAACTTCTTGACGAGCTTGTCCACACCGTTGTCGAGCGTGGCCGAGAACAGCATGCGCTGCCCGCGCTCCGGCGTCGCCTGCATGATCTTCGTCACGCCGGGCAGGAAGCCCATGTCGGCCATGTGGTCGGCCTCGTCGAGGACGGTGACGTCGATCGCGTCGAGGTGGGCGTGGCCCTGCTGCATGAGGTCGGCGAGCCGACCGGGGCAGGCGACGACGATGTCGACGCCGCTGCGGAGGGCGTCGACCTGACGGCCCTGCGCGACGCCGCCGAAGATCGTCGTCGTGGTGAGGCCCATGGCCTTGGCGAGGGGAGCGAGCACGGCGTCGATCTGCGTCGCGAGCTCACGGGTGGGGGCGAGGACCAGGGCGCGGGGGCGACCCGGGCGACGCTTCTGCGGGTTCGCCGCGAGCCGGGCGACGAGGGGGATCGCGAACGCGATGGTCTTGCCGGAGCCGGTGCGACCGCGGCCGAGCACGTCCTTGCCCTTGAGGGAGTCGGGGAGCGTGTCCGCCTGGATCGGGAAGGCGTTCTCCTTGCCCTGGGCGACGAGCACGTCGACCATCGGGGCGGGGACGCCGAGGTCGGAGAAACGGATGTCTTCGATGGGGTTGGTCATGACGACCTTTCGGGCCGGATTCGGCCGTGGTGCGCGCTCGATCGGCGCGCGGGCGGGATCGTGACCGCGTCCGTCGTCTGCTCATGGAGCGGACTCGCCCGCTGCTGGAGCGGGCGTGGAGGTGCGGGCACTGTCGCCGCAGCAGAGAGCCTGGCACCGGTGCGCCGCCCGGACGGGTTCCGGGGGAGCGGTGGTGCGCGATACGCATCGGTCGAGTTCGACCGGGAGGTTTCGGGGGCGTCCGTACGACGCACGAGGCGATCGGCGCCTCGAGTACGACCAGTGTAGCGCTCCGACGGCGTCCGCCGGAAGAGGCGGCTCCGGCGTGCGAGGATTCGCTCCGTGTCGCACCGTTCCGTCCTGCCCCTCGTCGTCCTGTCGGTCGTGGCCGTCCTCGGCGTCAGCGGGTGCGCCGCTGCCGGTGGTGACGCGGTCCGGGCCTTCCCCACCTCGGGCGTGCCGGACTACCAGCTGGGCGGGGCGTACACACCGCCGTCGGGCGTGACGATCGTCGAGCGGGACAGCACCGCGCACCCGGCCTCGGACGCGTACGGCGTCTGCTACGTCAACGGGTTCCAGACCCAGCCCGAGGACGCCGCGATGTGGGAGGACGACCACCCCGCCGCACTGCTGCGGAACGACGACGGTGGGCCGGTCTCGGACCCGGGCTGGCCGGACGAGATGCTCCTCGACACGTCGCGCGCCGACGCACGGAAGACCATCGTGTCGGTGCTGACGAGGTCGATCGCTCGGTGCGCGGACCGGGGCTTCGACGCGGTCGAGTTCGACAACCTCGACTCGTGGACGCGGTCGCACGGAGCGCTGACCCGCTCCGGCAACCTGGCGCTCGCGACGGCTCTGGTCGACGTCGCCCACGAGCACGGGCTGGCCGCGGGACAGAAGAACACCCCGCAGCTCGGCAGTGCGGGCGAGCGTGACGCCGGGTTCGACTTCGCCGTCGCCGAGGAGTGCGTGACCTACGACGAGTGCGGTGCCTACACGCGGGTGTACGGCGACCGGGTCATCGACGTCGAGTACGCGGACGACTCCGACGGTGACTGGTCGGACGTGTGCGCCCGACGTGACCGGCCCGCCATGACGATCCTGCGGGACCGCGACCTGGTGGCCCGGGGCGGTTCCGCGTACGTGTTCGAGCACTGCTGACCGGCCGCACACGGTGTGTGGCTGGTCCTCCGTGCTGCCGTGGCCGGGCGGTGCGAGGTTGTTGCCTCGCACCACGCGATCAACCTCGCACGTACCGGCGACCTCGCACCGTGCGCGGCAGCACCCCGGCGCTACGCGGGCCAGGCGTCCCGCAGCGCCGTGGCGGTCTGGTCCGCCGACAGCCCGGCTGCACGCGCCGTGCCGACCAGCGCCCGGATCGCGTCGGCGACGTCCGCCGGCACGTCGGCCGGCCGCACGACCCGGGTGCCGGCGCCGCGTGCGGTGTGCACGAGCCCGGACTCCTCGAGCAGCGTGTAGGCCTTGGCCACGGTGCCGGGAGCGAGCCGGAGTTCCTCGGCCAGCGCCCGGACGCTCGGCAGACGCTGCCCGTCCACCAGGTACCCGGCCGCGATCTGCGCCGCGATCTGCGACCGCACCTGTTCGAACGGGGGGATGCGCCCGCCGGCGTCGATCGCCACGAGGCCGCTCGTCGTCCCGGTTGCCGTCTTGGAAGACATCGTGTCCGCCCTAGAAGTCGTACTGCTCGCCGACGGGGATCGCCACGGGCACGGTGTTCCCCGGAGGCGCCAACGGGCACGCCCACGCCGGGTCGTACGCGCACGAGGGGTTGTACGCGAAGTTGAAGTCGAGGACGAGCTCACCGTCGTCCCCTCCCAGGTCCGCGCCCTTGATGGTGTCGAGCAGGTAGCGGCCGCCGCCGTAGGTGCCCCGCGCCTTGCCGGCACTGGCGTCCTTGACGGGCACGAACACACCGCCCGCGTAGCCGCCGTGCGACCACACGTCGAGCGTGCCGATCCCGGGCAGGCGCACGACACCCAGACGGTCGAAGTGGACGGTGCCGTCGGTGCCGGTCTCGACGTCCATCACCCGGGCTTCGGCCGGTTCGACACGAGC
Source organism: Curtobacterium sp. Leaf183 (assembly GCF_001424385.1). GTDB lineage: Bacteria > Actinomycetota > Actinomycetes > Actinomycetales > Microbacteriaceae > Curtobacterium. Next base: position 266,396 of record NZ_LMPO01000007.1, read on the forward strand.
GCGGAAGCGCCACTCGGGGTCGTACGCCGGCACCGGGAGCTCCTCGAAGTCGACCGCGTCCTCGTCCAGCAGCGGGCTGGCCGGGTGCTCGGCGAACATCGCGTCGCGGGTCTCGCGCCACATCGCGTGTGCGGTCTCCGGATCGGCGGTCGCGCGGACACGGCGGTAGAGGTCGAAGGTCATCCGCCGCCAGTCCACGGTCGCCAGCGTGGTGTGCACGCGGTCGTCGGTCGTCGGCTCCTGGGGGCGCGTCTGGCTCACGGGACGAGGCTACGCCCGCCCGGTGACGAACGGGAGGCCCGCCCCACCCCGGTACGGCGTGTCACCCGGCCGTACGCCGACACCGGGCGCATCGCACCCCGCCACGGACGTCGCGCCCCGTCGCACCGGGGTGCGACGTCCGTCAGGGGGTGCGACGCAGCACGCACCGCGTCCGGAGCGGACGGGAGGCGCGGCCGACGCCCGACGCGGTGCTCGCGTCAGGCGGGCGGCCAGGTCGGGGCCTGCTGCCGCATCCGCAGGGCACGCCACTGCCAGATGACCCACATCCCCGGCCAGAGCGCCAACCCGAGCGCCGCGGGACGCATCCGGTAGTCGAGGCGGTCGACGAACAGCGTGGTGCCGTCCGGCAGCGCCGACACGGCCATCCGGTGCCGCATGTCCATCCGCGCGAACAGGCCGCTCGTGCCACCGCCGTTGTCGCGCTGCACGGGGACGCCGTCGACCTCGTACAGGTCGATGTCGACGTGGCTCTCGCCGCTCGGCACGACGCCGAACGCGCTCGCGGCGATCGGGTGCGGCTGTCCCGGGGCCCAGCGGTGCGGGAAGCCCGCCGGGTCGAGCGAGCGGTACACCAGGAACGGCTTCGTCACCCCGACCATCACCGCGGGCGACAGCAGGGCGTCGCGGACGACGTCGACGGGGGCATCGAGGACGAGACGGAGACCGACGTGCATGCCGCGCACGCTACCCGGACGCCCCGGACCGGTCCCAGGCGCGCGGGGACCGCGGTGTGTCAGGCGTGGCGCGCGGACCGGCGCCGGGAACCCTCGGCCCGGTCGTGCTGGCGCAGGCGCTCGGCCAGCGACAGCCGGACGGTCGGCCACTCCGACGCGGTGATCGAGAAGACCACGGTGTCGCGCAGGGTGCCGTCACGACCGATCTGGTGGCTGCGGAGGACGCCGTCCTGCTTCGCGCCGAGGCCCGCGATCGCGGTGCGCGACTGCACGTTGTGCCAGTGGGTCCGGAACTCGACCGCGATGCACTGCCAGGTCTCGAACGCGTGCGACAGCATCAGCAGCTTGGACTCGGTGTTGATGCCGCTGCGCTGCGCCGACTTCGCCAGGAACGTGTGCCCGATCTCGACCCGTCGGTTGTCGGTGTCGATGTGCATGAACGTCGTCGCACCCACCACGCGGCCGGTGGGGCGGTCGCGCACCGCGAAGGGCACCATGCGGCCAGCGTCGTGCTCGGCCAGGCGGCGGTCGATCTCGGCGTCGACCTGGGCCGGAGCGGGGATCGAGCTGTACCAGGTGCGCCAGAGGTCCCCGTCCGCGACCGCAGCCCGCAGGTCGTCCGCGTGCTCGTGCGCGAGGGGCTCGAGCGTGACGCGGTCGCCGGTCAGCGTCGGAACGGGGTCGATCTCCATGGGACTCGATCGTACTGGCGGGCTCGTGGGGGATCGGCCGCAGGGTCCTCGCCTGTGGAAAGGGACAGGTGCTCCACAGCGGATATCGTGACGGCGTGCGTGAACGAGGCCAGCAGCAGTACCAGGTCCGGTTCGGGTGGGGCGTGGCCGGTGCCCGTCGGGTCGCGGTCGGCGCCCACGTGGTCGTCTGGGTGGACGTGCTCCCCGAGGGACCCGGCGTGGACCACCGGGCTGTCGGTCGGCAGCTGCCGGCCGGGCCCGAGGTCGTGCTCGGCCACCTGGCCAACGCGGCGGCGGTCGCGGACCGGGTGACGAGCCTCCAGGCCGCACTGGGCGACCGCTGTGTCGTCGCGGTCGTGGCAGCCGGGACCCACCACGGGCCGGCGTTCGACGACGTCGCCGAGGCCGCGGGCGAGTCGGCCGACGTGCCGGACGCACCCGTCCCCGCGGTGGAGGACCTGCTCGGGGCCGGTGCGGTCGTCGACGCGCTGTCCGTTGTGGGGATCGACCACTGCTCGCCCGAGGCGGCTGCGGCATGTGCCGCCTACACGGGGCTTCGGGGCGCGGTGCGGCACCTCGTGAGTGCGTCCGAGACGGCGCGTGCCATCGGGCCGGACCGTGCTCGCGCGGCGCTCGCCGCAGGGCCGGAGCTCGTCGTGGTCCGACCGGGGGAACACAGCGCCCGCGCGTAGCGTTGCCGCTGGTCGAGCAGACCGCTCACGAGCGAAGGAGCACACCATGAAGGCAGTCGCCGGCGACACCGTCATCGCAGAAGCACCCGAGGACGACCTGATCCAGATCGAGGGCAACTGGTACTTCCCGCCGTCGAGCGTGAAGACCGAGCTGTTCACCGAGAGCGACACCCAGTACCACTGCCCGTGGAAGGGCGACACGCAGTACTACACCGTGAACGTCGACGGTCAGGCGCTGCAGGACAGCGCATGGTCGTACCCCACGCCGATCCCGTCGTCCTTCGACCGCGTCGGCAAGGACTACAGCGGCTACGTGGCGTTCTGGAAGGGCGTCCGCGTCGTCGAGTAGGACGCGCGCCGCGGCTGACGGCCGGCGGCTGTCGTTCGCACAACACCAACCGGTCCGCACCACGCAATCGCGTGGTGCGGACCGGTCCCCGTTGTGCGAAGCCACTCCGCGCCGGCGCAATCGCGCGCCCGCGGCGCCGGTCACCCGCCGAGCGTCAGCACCACGAGGGCCACGTTCAGCGCGACGATGACCGCGGCGATCACCCACGCGACCACCCGCGTGGGCACCGCGTTGACGTCCGAGCCCATCACGCTGCGCCGTGACGTGTAGGTCACCAGGGGGACGATCGCGAAGGCGATCCCGAAGCTCAGCACGACCTGGCTCACCACGAGCAGCATCGTCGCGTCGGCGTCCAGCGCGAGCAGCACGATCGCCGGCACGAGCGTCACCAGGCGCCGTGCGAGCAGCGGCACCCGCACGTGCAGCAGCCCGTGCATGATCTCGGCGCCGGCCATGCAGCCGACCGAGGTCGAGGCCAGCCCGGACGCCAGCAGCCCGACGGCGAACAGCACGCCGATGACGGGCCCCACGTGCGTGGCGATCGCGGCCTGTGCGCCCGGGATGGAGTCCGTGCCCGGGACGCCGGGCAGCGTCGCCGCGGCGAGCACGAGCATGCAGACGTTCACGCCGCCGGCGACGATGAGCGCGAGGGCGACGTCCCAGCGCGTCATGTGGAGCACGTGGCGTCGTTCGGGACCGGCGGGGGTGTCGCCGTGCCGGTCGCGGGCGAGGGCCGAGTGCAGGTACACGGCGTGCGGCATGACCGTGGCGCCGAGCATCGACGCCGCGAGCAGCACCGACTCGGAGCCCTCGAAGCGCGGCACCAGGCCGGACACGAGCTCGCCGGGGGAGACCTGGGCGAACAGCAGGCCGGCGCAGAACCCGATCGTCAGGACCACGAGCATCGCCGTGACGACGACCTCGAAGGTGCGTGCGCCCCGCCGGCTCTGCAGCACCAGGATCGCCATCGACACCACGCCCGTGATGACCCCGCCGACGACCAGGGGCAGCCCGAACAGCAGGTGCAGGGCGAGCGCGCCGCCGATCACCTCGGCGATGTCGGTCGCCGCGGCCACGACCTCGGCCTGCGCCCAGAACAGCAGCCGGGGTGCGCGCCGCATCCGCATGCCGAGCAGCTCTGGCAGCGACTTGCCCGTCACGACCCCGAGCTTGGCGGACAGGTACTGCACGACGACGGCGCTCGCGTTCGCCGCGACCAGGACCCAGAGCAGCAGGTAGCCGTACTTCGCCCCCGCGGTCAGGTTCGCGGCGACGTTGCCGGGGTCGACGTAGGCGATCGCCGCGACGAACGCCGGCCCGAGCAGGGTCAGCCCCGCTCCGCGCCGCCGCGGGGCGGACGGGGGAGCCACGCGTGGGGCGGCGGTGTCGGTCACGACGCCCAGCATGCCAGAGGATTCGGCGCGCCGAAAACAAGAGTTCGGGATGTGCGCGAACCGCAGTGCGTCCGGGCGGGGATCCGTGGTCGACGTGCCCCGGACCTCCCGGGTCCGTACCGTGGCGACCATGCAGGGGACCAGAGGACGACTGACCACGGCGACCGTGCTGGCGGCCGTCGCCGTGCTGGGGCTGAGCGGGTGCGCGCAGGGCGGCCACGAGATGGGCGAGAGCGTCACCACGAGCCTCAACGGCTCGGCCTTCCACGGGCAGCTCGCCATCACCGCGACCGAGGTCGAGCGGGTGACCGACGACGCACTCGACCAGTTCGGGCTGCGCGCGCGGGGCGACGACGCCTACCTGGCGCACTTCACGGTCGAGCGGGTCCGCGGCACGTTCGACCCCGATGCCGTGGGCGACCTCGCCAACGACGCCTGGGGGCTCCGTGCGGACGACCGGCTGCAGGCCGGACCGGAGCTCGCGGCGTCAGACCGCAACGCGGTGCTGCGGGACGCGTGCCCCTTCGACCGGACGGCGATCGCGGCGGCACTCACCGCCGACGGCACGGCCGACGTCTGCGCCGTGCTCCTCGCGCCGGCCGGCAGCACCGTCGACGCCGTCAGCTACCTGCGTGCCGCCCCGGTGGACGAGGGCCCGGCGGGCAACGCGACGATCACCTGGCGCGCATCGGACTCGTAGGGACGCCTCAGGCGGCGGCCCGGCGTGCCCGGTGCGCCCGCACCTTGGCGCGGTTGCCGCACCGCTGCATCGCGCACCACCGACGCGTCCCGCCGCGCGAGGAGTCGTAGAACACGAGTCCGCAGTCCGGCGCCGAGCACCGGCTCAGCCGGGCGGGTCGGCCGTCGGCCTCGACGTCGTCGAAGCCGACCTCGGTGAACAGGGCGACGGCGTCGCGGGCCACGCTCGACAGCGCCTGCGCGAGCCGGACCCGGTTGGCTCCGGCCCGGCGACGTCCACCCGGGAGGCTCGGGGGCACGTCCGGCAGGGCGGCGAACAGGTTGACCGTGTCGATGTCGTCGGGCGCGGGGCGCGTGCGGCCGGTCCCGGCACGCAGGCCCGCCGCGACCGCGTTGCGCTCGGCCGCCGTCGACGCCGGGGCGGGTGCCGCCGCTGCCGCGAGTCGGCCGATCGCGGCGCGGAGCGCACGGGCGTCCTGCAGCTCGCGGGCACTGGCGCCGACGTCGATCGGCTCGGTGTGGTCGGTCAACCACTCGTCGAGGTCGGCCGGCGTCATCAGGAGCTCCCCGAGCTGGGCGCGCGGGCGACGGCCGTCGGGATCGTCGGCGAAGCCGCCCGTGTGCGCGAAGTCGAGGGCGATCCGTCCGGCGTCGAAGAACCACGACGACCCCGAGTCCGTGCGGATGTGCTGCCCCGTCTGCATCGGGCAAGGCTAACCGCTGCGCGACGCGCCGTGCAGGACGGGTCAGACGCTCGCCATGGTCCGCGCGTCCCGACGACGCCACGTGATGCGGTTCCGCTCGTCGAACCGGCGGGAGCACCGCGCGCACGCCAGCGGCCGGGTGGGCGTGCGGTACCGGAAGTGCTCGTGCCCGGCGGGGCAGGTGCCGACCCACGGCGCGAGCTCGCTGGCGATGGGTCCGTCGTGCAGCCGCGAGCCGGTGTACCCGATCGCGGCGGCGGTGCGGCGCCAGGACGGTCCGTGTCCGGCGCGGGCACCGCTGAGCGCGTGCGCGATCTCGTGCAGCAGCACCTGGTCGACGTCCGCGTCCGAGAACCGTGCGGCCAGGTGGCGACTCACCGTGATCCGGCGCTTGGCGAAGTCGCACTGCCCGGCGCGGGTCTTGGCATGGTCGAAGGCGAACGTCCACGTGCCGTGACCGAGGTGTGCGCCCATGAGCTCGTCGGCCCGTGCCCGGACGAGGTCGAGCGCGGTCACTGGTCGCGGTCGGCGGGACGTCGTCGGTCGGTCAGCTTGCCCCACAGGGTGTCGGCCTCGGTGCGGGCGGCATCGGGGGCTCCGAGGACACGTCGGCGGACCGGCGGGATCTCCTTGACGGGCTCGGCGACGCGCGTCTCCGGGTCGGTCGCCCGGCGCATCGCGGCCTCGCGGGCGGTCCGGGGCCGGTCGGAGCCGTCGCGGTCGGTCCCGGCGGGCTCGGTCCGGGGTGCCTCGGTCCGCGCACCGTCGGGACGGGGTCGCTCGGCCTCGGCGGGGGGACGGGCGATCGAGGCGCGCATCGCTGCCTCGACGGCGGAACGCAGGGCCTCGGTCCGTTCGGCGGGGGCACCGGCGGCACGGAACGCGTCGTACGAGCGGCCCAGGGCCTGGCGGGCCTCGTCGAAGCGGTTCAGCTCGAACAGGGACCAGCCCTCGATCTCCGCCGCTGCGCCCTCGAGCTCGGGCCACTCCTCGGTCGTCGCGGTGTCACGCGCCAGGGCGGACTCGGTGGCGGCACGTTCGTACCGGCCGAGGTCGTGCAGGACGTGGGCGCGGCGGATGCGGGCGGCGACCTTGTCCGCGCGCTCGCCGGTGAACATGGTCAGTCGGAAGACCTCTTCCGCCACGACCAGGGCCTCGTCGAGGCGGCCGAGCAGCCGGAGCAGTTCGGCGCGGTCGGCGAGGGCTTCGGTCGAGCGGCTCTGGCCCAGGTCGCGCAGGCGGTCCTGGATCGCCTGTACGTCCACGGCGGGCCGCAGGCTGATCGGTGCGAAGGCGCTGCCGGGGGTGGCGCTCGCCGAACCCGGGGCGGCATGGCGGGGCTCCCGGGCGCGGTCGTCGCGGTCGGGGAGCTGGCGGTCGTCGGGCGGCAGGGACATCAGGGTCGAGGGTATCCGCGCTCGGCCGGGAGGGAGCGGTGCCACACGCCGGTCATCTCCGGTCCGTTCAGCAGTGCGGTCAGGACGCGGCACCGGACATCGCGACGGCGACGCCGATGTACACCGAGAACGCGACGATCGCCGCGACGACGGCCAGGATGATCGCGACGACGCCCCACCCACGGCCGCGCTTCGTGGCGACGGCGACGATGCCCTGCACGATCGCCCACAGTCCGAAGAGCGTACCCGCGCCCATCAGGACGGAACCGAGCGTCAGCTGCCCCCGCACCCCGGGGTCGTTGGCCAGGTCGCGGCTCAGCTGCTGGGGGTCGGCGCCGGTCGTGCTGCCGTCGAGCACACCGCGCATCGCACCGCTCGACCCGAGGACGTTCCCCAGGACGAACCCGCCGACGATCCCGACGACGAGCGCGATGACCGCGACGAGCAGGGCGATGCGACCGACGGTCTTCTTCTTGGGCTTCTGCTCGTCGTGCGCCTGCCAGGCCGGGGCACCCGCGCCGTGGTGCTGCTGGCCGTACTGCTGCTGCGCGTACTGGTCGGGCTGCTGGCCGTACTGCTGCTGCTGCCCGTACTGCGGGGGCTGCTGGCCGTACTGCTGCTGACCGTACTGCTGCTGACCGTACTGCTGCTCTGTGGGCGCCTGCTCACCCCAGCGGGGCTGTCCACCGTGCTGCGGGGCCGACTCGCCGTACTGCGGAGCCGATGCCGGCGTGATGCGCTCGCCGTACCGGGGGGTGTCGCCCTGCGGCTGCCCCCAGCTCGGGGTCTGGCCGTCGGCCGTCCGGTCGTCGTGGTTCCGGTCGTCGTTCGTCATGACTTCCCCGTCTCGGCTCGGTCGCACGGTTGCGCGCTCGTTCGCAGCCCATCCTGGCAGCGCGACCCGCACGGTGCCCGGGAAGGGCGACTGCACCGAGCGGACGATGCAGCGGTCAGGCGCCGAAGACGGACCGGTTCGGCTCGGGCGACCCGATCGCGGTGGCGTCGGTGACGACGGGTGCCCCGGCGATGAACGCCCGCAGCTCGGCGCCGTGCACGACCTTCGCCGGCATCGGGTCCGAGGAGTACCGCCGCGGCATGTCGGCCACGGGCAGGTCGGACGGGGACCCGAGCAGCACGATGTTGCCGAAGCGCCGGCCCTTGAGCATCCCGGTGTCCGCGACGGCCACCACAGAGGGCAGCACCGACTGCAGCGTCGCCGCCTGGCCCCGGGCGAACGCCAGCCCGGCGCCGTCGGCCACGTTCATCGCGACGATGCCGGTCGGCGACAGGAAGGCCGCGACCTCGCGGTGGAACTCGACGCTCGTCACGTGGGCGGGGGTCCGTGCGCCGGCGAACACGTCGACGACGGCCAGGTCCACCGTGCCGCGCAACCCGGCCGGCAGCTTCGACAGGACCTCGCGGGCGTCGCCGTACCGCACACGGATCGAGGCGCCCCGGGGGAAGGGCAGCACGTCGCGCACCTGGTCGACCAGGTCCCGCTCGAGCTCGATCACCTGCTGCCGCGAACCCGGACGGGTGACCGCGACGTAGCGGGGGAGCGTCAGGGCCCCGGCGCCGAGGTGCAGCGCCGTGACGGGACCGTCGGGCAGCAGGTCGATCGCGTGCCCGATCCGCCGGATGTACTCGAACGCCAGGTGTGTCGGGTCCTCGAGGTCGACGTGCGACTGCGGGGTGCCGTCGACCACGAGGGTGAAGGACCCCGGTCGGTGTCGGTCCGGCTCGATCACCGCGAACCCGGTGCCGAGCTTGAACCCGTCGAACGCGTCAGCCATGGGGTCCATCGAACACCACCGCGATCCCCACCCGGGTCACCACCCCTGGGTGGTGGGGCCGCGGGCGACGCCGCACGAGCATGGGATCACCGGATCGGGACCGCCCCGATCTGCTCCAGGAAGGCACACCATGTCCGTCCAGCTCCTCGCGAACATCGTCATCGGGCTCGCCCTCGTCGGGTTCCTCGCGTACCGCCAGGCGACCTGGCAGTACCTCGACCCGGCGCGCATCTGGCGCATGCCGCTCGTCATGGCCGTCGTCGGCGTCGTCGTCCTGGCGCAGACGAAGGCGACCATCAGCACGACCGACATCGTCTTCCTGGGCATCGAGGCGCTCATCTCGATCGGCATCGGCCTGACGATGGGCCGCATCACGACCTTCCGCACGGCCGGAGCGCCTGACGACAAGGGGCGCACGCTGCAGTCGCGCACCGGTGGACTCGGCGCAGCGCTCTGGTTCGTGCTCATCGCCGTCCGTGTCGGTCTCGACGCGCTCGGCGGGCAGATGGGCGCCCACCTGCTCACCTCGACCGGCGCGATCCTGCTCATGCTCGCGATCAACCGCGCCGCCCGCGCCCTGGTGCTCGACCAGCGCATCCCGGGACGCACCCGCGGCATGATGGTCCGGTGACCCTGCTCTCCGGCGACGGACCGGCCGACCTCCCCGGAGGCCGGCCGCGGTCGCGTCTCGGGTGGGGGCTCAGCGCCGTCGGCGTCGTGGCGGTCACGTTCTGGTTCGTCAAGAACGGGCTCGCGCTCGAGCAGGCCGCCTGGGTCTGGGTCGTCGGGGGCGTGGCGCTCGCCGCGTGGGCCCTGCGCGAGTTCGTGCGGACGCCCGCCACGGTCGTGTGGACGGCGTCGGCGATGGTGCTCGCCGGCGCGCTGGTCGTCGTCCCCACCGACGCCCTGATGCTCGTGCCCGTCATCATCGGGATCGTCGCGCTGCAGGCCGGGCAGCGGTTCCCGGCCTGGCTGGGTGCGGTCGCTGCGCTGGTCGCACTCGTGGTGATCGCCGTCGGCGCGGACGTCGCGGGCACCTCGGCCACCTTCGTCCTCGGCAGCGCAGGTGGGCTCGCCCTGGGCGTCCTGATCGGGGTCAACCGCCGGCAGTTCCGTCTGGCCGAGGAGCAGGCGCGGCAGGCCGAACAGGACCGGCAGCGGACGGCCCTGCTGGCGGACCGGTCACGGGCGGCGCGGGACGTCCACGACGTCCTCGCGCACTCGCTCGGCGGCCTGGTGCTGCAGCTCGACGCGGTCGAGGCGCTCCTCGAGGCGGGTCGCGTCGACGAGGCGACGCGGCGTGCCGCGGACGCCCGGACACTCGCCGTCGACGGCCTGGCCGAGGCCCGTCGGGCCGTCCACGCGCTGCGTGACGAGACGGGCGACACCGGGCCGGCCGTCCCGACCGCCGCAGCGGCCGCGCCGGAGCCGAGCCGGTCCTCCCGTCCCGACCTGTCCGCGCTCGTCGACGCGCACCGGTCGTTCGGCGGTGCCGTGCACGTCCAGGGCGACCTGGCGCTCCCCGACCTGGACGACGCCCACCGGTCCGCCGTGGTCGCAGCCACCCGGGAGGCCCTCAGCAACGCCCGCAGGCACGCGCCCGGCCGCCCCGTGTCCCTGTCCGTCACCCGCGACGGCGACGCCGTCGCGGTGGTCGTCGCGAACCCGCTCGCCGCCGGTGGCCACGGGCTGCTCGGCATGCGCGAGCGGTTCGCCGAACTCGACGGCGGCGCGTCCGTCGAGGCGTCCCGCTGCGAGGACGAGTTCGTCGTGGCGATGCACCTGCCGGTCGCGAGCGCCCCCGTGGACGGCGACGGCGCATGAGCATCCGGGTCCTCGTGGTCGACGACCAGGCGATCGTGCGCGACGGCCTGGTGACGGTGCTGTCCCTGGTCCCCGACCTCGAGGTCGTCGGCGAGGCCGCGGACGGGGACCAGGCGGTCGCCGCGGTGGACGAGCACCTGCCCGACGTGGTGCTGATGGACCTGCGGATGCCCGTGCTCGACGGAGCCGCCGCAACGGCCCGCATCGCCGAGCGGCACCCGGACGTCGCCGTCCTCGTGCTGACCACGTACGCCGACGACGAGTCGATCATGACCGCGCTGCGGGCCGGCGCGCGGGGGTACCTGACGAAGGACGCCGGCCGGGTCGAGATCGCGACCGCGGTGCGGGCGGTCGCCTCGGGGCAGACGACCTTCGACGCCGCGGTCGGGGCGCGGCTCGTCGCGCAGCTCGCCGACCGGCCGGTGCCCGCCACAGCCGCACCCGCCGGTGTCGCGCCGGTCCGTGCGCGCTTCCCGGACCTGACCCCGCGCGAGGCCGACGTGCTGGAGCGGATCGCCGAGGGCCGGACCAACCCGGAGATCGCCGCCGAGCTGTTCCTGACGGTGCCGACGGTCAAGTCGTACGTCAACCAGGTGTTCCAGAAGCTCGGCGTCCGGACCCGCGCCGAAGCGGTCGCCCTCGTCCTGCGCTGACGAGCCTCTCGTGTGGCACCCCGCGGGGGTGAACGAACAGTGAACGCCAAGCGTCGGCGCGTACCGTCGACGATCGTCGTCGTGCCGGACGCGTCGACCTCCGGGGTCCCCACTCCCGCTGGTCCGCGTCCCGACCGACCGTGACGGGCGTCACCACCGCCGTCACCCGTGGGTGTTCCCCGCCCACGCCCCTCGCGGACCACCGACGTGCCCGCCACCCCTCCGCGTGCCGCAGACCGCACCGGAGCACCGAACGAGCACCACCGCAGGAGACCGATGTCCGCCGACACCATGAGCACCCAGACGCGCCGCCCCGCCCCGGTGCGCCGACCCACCCGGCCGACCCGGGCCTCCCGTCCGCTGCTCGCGGACCGCGAGGACGCGCCGGTGTGGATGCGCGCCACCGGCGCCGCACTGCTGGTCGCCGGCGGCGGCCTGACCGCGGCGGTGCTCGCGTGGCCGGGGGACGCGCCGGAGATCGCCCTCGTCGTCCCCGGACTGGTCGGCATGGTCGTCGGTCTGCTCCTGCTGGTCGCGCGGGCCGGGTTCACGATCACCGAACACGACGTCGTCCTGCACTTCCGACCGCTGCCGCCGCGTCGTGTCGCACGCCGTCGCATCACCGCAGCACGGCTGGTCGAGGCCGACGCCGCGACCTACGGCGGGATCGGGCTGCGTCGCCACCGCGGTGTCCGTGCCCTGCTGCTGACGCCCGGACTCGGCATCGAACTCACCGACGACCGCGGCACGGTGACCTTCGTGCGGACCCGTCGTCCGGAGGACGCATTCCGGGCCCTGGCCGGGCATCGAGCACCCGCGGCCGGAGCGGGAGCGACATCGCGGGAACGGCTCGGCTGAGCGGATCCGCCGCGCGCACACTGCGGAATGCGAGCGGCCCGGCGGTGCTTATACACGTCGCCAGCGAATTTGGTCAAGCCAGGACTGGACATCGTGCGCGGACGCTGCCTATGATGACAGTTCGCGCTCCCTGGCTGCGTGTCGTCATATTGCGGTCGACTCGACGTCCATCTCGGACGGGCCTGGTGCTGCCGCTCCCGCACATGACGGCGGGGGCCGCTCACACAGATCATCGCACACGCCTCTGTCCTGCGGACTCGAGCGTGCGTGCGTGTCATCGGGTCGCGCCGAGCGTCAATCCACTCACCTACATGCTGCCCGTCAGTACCGGCCCGACGGGGCCAACCGGAGGTCACACCCTTGGCTGCTGCGCCCAACGCATCCACCAACCCCAAGAACGGTCGCAACCACTCGCGACTCTCGTTCGCCAAGATCACGGACACCCTCACGGTTCCTGATCTGCTCGCTCTCCAGACGGAGAGCTTCGACTGGCTCGTCGGCAACGACGTCTGGAAGGCCCGACTGGCCGAGGGGCAGGAGCAGGGTCGCACCGACCTCGCGCTGCACTCCGGCCTCGAGGAGATCTTCGAGGAGATCTCCCCGATCGAGGACCTCGGCGAGACGATGCAGCTCTCGTTCACGTCCCCGGAGCTCGAGGACCCGAAGTACTCGATCGACGACTGCAAGGAACGCGGCAAGACCTACGCCGCGCCGCTGTACGTCAACGCCGAGTTCATGAACCACATGACCGGTGAGATCAAGACGCAGACAGTCTTCATGGGCGACTTCCCGCTCATGACCGAGCGCGGCACGTTCATCATCAACGGCACCGAGCGCGTCGTCGTCTCGCAGCTCGTCCGCTCGCCGGGCGTGTACTTCGAGCGCCAGCAGGAGAAGACGTCCGACAAGGACATCTACTCCGCTCGCGTCATCCCCTCGCGCGGTGCCTGGCTCGAGTTCGAGATCGACAAGCGCGACCAGGTGGGCGTGCGCATCGACCGCAAGCGCAAGCAGTCGGTCACGGTCTTCCTCAAGGCCCTCGGCATGACGAGCGAGGAGATCCTCGAGGAGTTCCAGGGCTTCGCCTCCATCGAGTCGACCCTCGAGAAGGACGCCATCCTCACCAAGGAAGAGGCGCTCAAGGACATCTACCGCAAGCTCCGTCCGGGCGAGCAGGTCGCTGCCGAGGCCGCGCGTGCGCTCCTCGACAACTTCTACTTCAACTCGAAGCGCTACGACCTGGCGAAGGTGGGCCGCTACAAGCTCAACCGCAAGCTCGGCATCGACGCGCAGCTGAGCGACTCGGTCCTGACCGTGCAGGACATCGTCCGCACGATCAAGTACCTGGTCTCGCTGCACGCCGAGAAGACCAACTTGGACGGCGTCCGCGACGGCGAGCCCGTGCAGCTGCGCCTCGACGTGGACGACATCGACCACTTCGGCAACCGTCGCATCCGCGCCGTCGGCGAGCTCATCCAGAACCAGGTCCGCACCGGTCTGTCCCGCATGGAGCGCGTCGTCCGCGAGCGCATGACCACGCAGGACATCGAGGCGATCACCCCGCAGACCCTGATCAACGTGCGCCCCGTCGTCGCCGCGATCAAGGAGTTCTTCGGCACCTCGCAGCTGTCGCAGTTCATGGACCAGAACAACCCGCTCGCGGGCCTGACGCACAAGCGGCGTCTGTCGGCCCTCGGCCCGGGTGGTCTGTCCCGTGAGCGCGCCGGCGTCGAGGTCCGCGACGTCCACCCGTCGCACTACGGCCGCATGTGCCCGATCGAGACCCCGGAAGGCCCGAACATCGGCCTGATCGGCTCGCTCGCGTCCTTCGGTCGGATCAACTCGTTCGGCTTCATCGAGACCCCGTACCGTCGCGTCGTCAACGGCGAGGTCACGAAGACCATCGACTACCTGACCGCTTCGGAAGAGGACGAGTTCGTCGTCGCGCAGGCCAACGCCCCGCTGACGGACACGTTCCACTTCCAGGACGACAAGGTCCTCGTCCGCAAGAAGGGCGGCGAGGTCGAACTGGTCGCCAAGGCCGAGGTCGACTACATGGACGTCTCCCCGCGCCAGATGGTGTCGGTCGCGACGTCGCTCATCCCGTTCCTCGAGCACGACGACGCGAACCGCGCCCTCATGGGTGCGAACATGCAGCGCCAGGCCGTGCCGCTCCTCCGCTCCGAGTCGCCGCTCGTCGGCACCGGCATGGAGGGCTACACCGCCATCGACGCCGGCGACGTCGTCATCGCCGACAAGGCCGGTGTCGTCTCCGAGGTCTCGGCCGACGCCGTGACCGTGCAGCTCGACGAGGGCGGGACGCAGTCCTACTACCTGCGCAAGTTCGACCGCTCGAACCAGGGCACCAGCTACAACCACCGTGTGGTCGTCAGCGCCGGTGAGCGGGTCGAGCAGGGCGAGGTCATCGCCGACGGCCCCGCGACGGAGAACGGCGAGCTCGCGCTCGGCAAGAACCTCCTCGTCGCGTTCATGCCGTGGGAGGGCTACAACTACGAGGACGCGATGATCCTGTCGCAGAACCTCGTGAAGGACGACACGCTCTCCTCGATCCACATCGAGGAGTACGAGGTCGACGCCCGCGACACGAAGCTCGGCAAGGAAGAGATCACCCGCGACCTGCCGAACGTCAGCCCGGACCTCCTGGCCGACCTCGACGAGCGTGGCATCATCCGCATCGGCGCCGAGGTCCGCCCCGGCGACATCCTGGTCGGCAAGGTCACGCCGAAGGGCGAGACCGAGCTCAGCGCCGAAGAGCGCCTGCTCCGGGCCATCTTCAACGAGAAGTCGCGCGAAGTCCGCGACACCTCGCTCAAGGTGCCCCACGGTGAAGAGGGCACGATCATCGGCGTCAAGGTGTTCGACGCGCAGGACGGCGACGACGAGCTCGGCTCGGGCGTCAACCAGCGCGTGGTCGTCTACATCGCCCAGAAGCGCAAGATCACCGCGGGCGACAAGCTCGCCGGTCGTCACGGCAACAAGGGCGTCATCTCGACGATCCTGCCGGTCGAGGACATGCCGTTCCTGGCGGACGGCACCCCGGTCGACATCGTGCTGAACCCGCTCGGCGTCCCCGGCCGCATGAACTTCGGCCAGGTCCTCGAGATCCACCTCGGGTGGCTCGCGAAGCAGGGCTGGAACGTCGACGGCATCCAGGAGTGGGCTTCGGCTCTCCCCGAGGCTGCCCGCAGCGCGGAGCCCGGCACCAAGGTCGCGACCCCGGTGTTCGACGGCGCCTACGAGCGTGAGATCGAGGGCCTCCTCGACTCGACGCTCCCGAACCGTGACGGCGAGCGTCTGATCGGTTCCTCCGGCAAGGCCCAGCTCTTCGACGGTCGCTCCGGCGAACCGTTCCCGGAGCCGGTCTCGGTCGGGTACATGTACATCCTGAAGCTCCACCACCTGGTCGACGACAAGATCCACGCCCGTTCGACCGGCCCGTACTCGATGATCACGCAGCAGCCGCTGGGTGGGAAGGCGCAGTTCGGTGGACAGCGTTTCGGCGAGATGGAGGTGTGGGCGCTCGAGGCATACGGTGCCGCCTACGCCCTGCAGGAACTCCTGACGATCAAGTCCGACGACATCCTCGGCCGCGTGAAGGTCTACGAGGCGATCGTCAAGGGCGAGAACATCCAGGAGCCCGGCATCCCCGAGAGTTTCAAGGTCCTCATGAAGGAGATGCAGTCCCTCTGCCTGAACGTCGAGGTCCTCTCGGCCGACGGCCAGGCGGTCAGCCTCCGCGACACGGACGACGAGGTCTTCCGTGCCGCTGAAGAGCTCGGCATCAACATCTCCTCGCGGTTCGAGTCGTCCTCCGTCGACGACATCTGATCCCGCCCCGCCCGTCACGTCTCGAATTCAGCAAGAGAGAAGAACATTGCTCGAAGCAACTTCCTTTGACGCACTGCGGATCGGCCTCGCCACGGCCGAGGACATCCGCCAGTGGTCGTACGGCGAGGTCAAGAAGCCGGAGACCATCAACTACCGCACCCTCAAGCCCGAGAAGGACGGTCTGTTCGGCGAGCAGATCTTCGGTCCGTCCCGCGACTGGGAGTGCGCCTGCGGCAAGTACAAGCGCGTCCGGTTCAAGGGCATCGTCTGCGAGCGATGCGGCGTCGAGGTCACCAAGTCCTCGGTCCGCCGTGAGCGCATGGGCCACATCGAGCTCGCCGCGCCCGTCACGCACATCTGGTACTTCAAGGGCGTCCCGTCGCGCCTGGGCTACCTGCTCGACATGGCGCCGAAGGACCTCGAGAAGGTCATCTACTTCGCCGCGTACATGATCATCTCGATCGACGAAGAGGGCCGGCACGCTGACATGCCGGGTCTCGAGAACGAGATGCGCCTCGAGATCAAGAACCTCGAGAACCAGCGCGACTCGATCATCGCCGACCGCCTCAAGAAGCTCGAGGACGACCTCGCAGCGCTCGAGGAAGAGGGCGCCAAGGCCGACATCAAGCGCCGCACCAAGGACACCGCCGAGAAGGAGATGTCCCAGGTCCGCAAGTCGTTCGACGAGGACATCACCCGCCTCGAGCGCGTGTGGGAGGACTTCCGCAACCTCAAGGTGGGCGACCTGAAGCCCGAGGACGCCGTCTTCCACGAGCTGCAGGACCGCTTCGGGATCTACTTCGACGCCTACATGGGCGCCGAGGCGATCAAGCTGCGCCTCGAGGCCTTCGACCTGACCGCCGAGGCCGAGTCGCTGCGTCTGCAGATCGCCGAGGGCAAGGGCCAGAAGAAGATCCGCGCGATCAAGCGTCTGCGCGTCGTCTCCTCCTTCCTCGCCACCGGCAACTCGCCGGCAGCGATGGTCCTCGACGTGGTCCCGGTCATCCCGCCGGAGCTCCGCCCGATGGTCCAGCTCGACGGTGGCCGCTTCGCCACCTCGGACCTCAACGACCTCTACCGTCGTGTGATCAACCGCAACAACCGTCTCCGCCGCCTGCTCGACCTCGGTGCCCCCGAGATCATCGTGAACAACGAGAAGCGCATGCTGCAGGAAGCGGTCGACGCGCTGTTCGACAACGGTCGTCGTGGCCGCCCCGTCACGGGTACCGGCAACCGCGCCCTGAAGTCCCTGAGCGACATGCTCAAGGGCAAGCAGGGTCGTTTCCGCCAGAACCTGCTCGGCAAGCGCGTCGACTACTCGGGCCGTTCGGTCATCATCGTGGGCCCGCAGCTCAAGCTCCACCAGTGCGGTCTGCCCAAGCAGATGGCGCTCGAGCTGTTCAAGCCGTTCGTGATCAAGCGCCTGATCGACCTGTCGCACGCGCAGAACATCAAGTCGGCCAAGCGCATGGTCGAGCGTTCGCGTCCGCAGGTGTGGGACGTGCTCGAGGAGATCATCCGCGAGCGCCCCGTGCTGCTGAACCGTGCGCCGACGCTGCACCGTCTGGGCATCCAGGCGTTCGAGCCGCAGCTCGTCGAGGGCAAGGCCATCCAGCTCCACCCGCTCGTGTGTGCCGCGTTCAACGCGGACTTCGACGGTGACCAGATGGCCGTGCACCTGCCGCTGTCGGTCGAGGCCCAGGCCGAGGCCCGCATCCTGATGCTCGCCTCGAACAACATCCTGAAGCCGTCCGACGGCCGCCCGGTGACCCTGCCCGCACAGGACATGATCATCGGTCTGCACCACCTGACGACCGTCCGCGAGGGCGCCGTCGGTGAGGGCCGTTCGTTCTCCTCGGTCGCCGAGGCGATCATGGCGAAGGACCAGAACACGCTGCACCTCAACGCGACCGTGAAGATCCGCATGTCGGGTGTCCACTTCGCCGAGGGTGAAGCGCCCGAGGGCTACGAGGTCGGCCAGCCGATCCTGCTCGAGACCACCCTGGGTCGCGCGCTCTTCAACGAGACCCTGCCGACGGACTACCCGTTCGTCCAGAAGGTCACCGACAAGGGCACCCTCTCCGCGATCGTCAACGACCTCGCCGAGCGCTACTCCAAGACCGAGACGGCCGCTGCGCTGGACCGGATCAAGGACGCGGGCTTCTACTGGGGCACTCGCTCCGGTGTGACCGTGGCGCTCTCCGACGTCGTGACGCCTCCTCGCAAGAAGGAGATCATCGCGGGCTACGAGATCCAGGCCGCCAAGGTGCAGGGCGAGTTCGACAAGGGTCTGATCACCGACTCCGAGCGTCGCGCCGACCTGATCAAGATCTGGACCGAGGCCACCAACGAGATCGCGCAGGAGATGCGGGACAACTTCCCCATCGACAACACGATCAACCGCATGGTGTCGTCGGGCGCCCGAGGCAACTGGCTGCAGGTCCGCAACATCGCCGGCATGCGTGGTCTGGTGAACAACCCGAAGGGCGAGATCATCGCCCGCCCGATCATCAACTCGTACCGCGAGGGCCTGACCGTGGCGGAGTACTTCATCGCCACGCACGGTGCTCGCAAGGGCCTGGCCGACACGGCGCTCCGCACGGCGGACTCCGGGTACCTCACCCGTCGTCTCGTCGACGTCTCGCAGGACGTCATCATCCGCGAGGACGACTGCGGCACGACGCGTGGCCTCGAACTGCCGATCGCCACGGTCGACGCTGACGGCAAGCTCGTCCGCGACGCCCGTGTCGAGAACACCGTGTACTCGCGCACCCTCGCCACCGCGGCGTCGGACGCGAAGGGCACCGTGGTCGCCGAGGCAGGCGAGGACGTCGGTGACGTCCTCATCGACAAGCTGGTCGCGGCCGGTGTCGAGAGCATCAAGGTGCGCTCGGTCCTGACCTGCGAGTCGGCCGTCGGTGTCTGCGCGAAGTGCTACGGCCGTTCGCTCGCCACGGGCAACCTCGTCGACATCGGTGAGGCGGTCGGCATCATCGCCGCCCAGTCCATCGGTGAGCCCGGTACCCAGCTGACGATGCGCACCTTCCACACGGGTGGTTCGGCCTCGGCCGACGACATCACCCAGGGTCTGCCCCGTGTCACCGAGCTCTTCGAGGCTCGTACCCCCAAGGGTGCGTCCCCGATCGCCGAGGCCCCCGGCCGCGTCGTCATCGAGGACACGGACAAGGGCCGTCGCATCATCCTCACGCCGGACAACGGCGACGAGCCGTTCATCTACCCGGTGCTCAAGCGTGCGACCCTCCTGATCGAGGACAACCAGCACGTCGAGCTCGGCGAGCAGTTCATCGCCGGCACCGTCGACCCGAAGGAAGTCCTCCGGGTCAAGGGTGTGCGCGAGGTCCAGAAGCACCTGGTCAACGGTGTGCAGGACGTGTACGGCTCGCAGGGTGTGCCGATCCACGACAAGCACATCGAGGTCATCGTCCGCCAGATGCTCCGCAAGGTGACGGTCGTCGACCACGCCGACACGGACCTGCTGCCGGGTGAGCTCGTCGACCGGTCGCGCTACAACGCGATCAACCGCGCGGCGCTGCAGGAGGGTCGCAAGACCGCCTCTGCTCGCCAAGAGGTGATGGGCATCACCAAGGCGTCCCTCGCGACCGAGTCGTGGCTGTCCGCCGCGTCCTTCCAGGAGACCACCCGCGTGCTCACGCAGGCGGCCATGGAAGGCAAGCAGGACCACCTCGTCGGCCTCAAGGAGAACGTCATCATCGGCAAGCTCATCCCCGCGGGGACGGGTCTCAGCCGGTACCGCGACGTGGACGTGAACGCGACGGAAGAAGCGAAGGCCGAGCGGTACCCCAACCGCATCTTCGCGGACGACTCGTCGTTCTCGGACGCCGACCTGAGCTTCGTCGACTTCGACAGCTTCTCGTCGGACGACTTCACGCCGGGGACCTACAACTGAGTCTGAAGTAACGCTCCACAGACAGGAGGCGCGGTGCCAGCTGGCACCGCGCCTCCTTTCTGTTGTCCGGTCGCGCTCAGCGCGCGCGGCCGGCGTCGCTGTCGTGGCCGCCGGACCCCCGCCCCGTCTCGTCGACGAGCGAGTACAGGCTGAGGACGTTGCCGTCGGGATCGTGGACGTCGAACCAGTCGACGGCTCCGTCGACGCGTTCCACCGGGCCGACGTCGATGCCGAGGGCCGCGATGCGGGTGCGCTGTGCGACCACGTCGTCGACGCCGAACCGCACGACGGCCGGGTTCTCCTCGGCGTCGGGGTCCTCGACCAGCTGGATCCAGATGCCGCCGATCTCGTACTCGGCGATGCCCGCGGCGGGCTCGAGGTCGGGGTCCAGCCGCTCGAACACGGCGCCGTACCACAGGCAGGACGCTTCGATGTCGGTGACGGGCAGCCCCACGGTCACGCTCGTGATGTCCATGGCTCATCATGGCCCGAGCGCCCGGTCTGCGTCGAGGGGATTCCTGCCGTCCTGCGTTCCCTCCACGGCCACGCGCCACGGGGGACTTGTCCACCGACCCCTGTTCTGGGTGGGCGTCGACCCCCTCCGCCCCCTCATTCTGGGACTGCGGGGCCGACTGGTCCCGGCCGTAGCGTGGACAGGCGTCGAACCCGAAGCTCGGCGCGGTCCACGCCCTGACGCGACCCAGAAGGAGGCTCCGAGGCACATGGCCACGCTCTCCGAGATCCTGATCCTCAACGGAGCCCTCCCCATCGAGCACCTCGACTCGCTCACCGGCGACGAGGAGATCGACGAACGCTCGATCCGGACGCTCGTCGACCGCGGGGTCGTCAGCGAAGCGCAGTTCATCACCGCGCGGGCGGCGTCGAACAACTCCAAGACCGTGCCCCTCACCGACTACCCGGTCGACGGCACCGCCGTGTCGATCCTGCCCGCGGCGCTCTGCCGGCGGCACGGGGTCCTCGGCGTCGGCTTCGAGGGCGACGTCCTCGTGCTCGCGATGGTCAACCCGTCGAACGTGCTCGCGATCGACGACGCCCGCGCCGCGTGCGGCCGCGCCATCCGTCCGCTGCAGGTCGACGAGCGTGACCTGGCGTCCGCGCTCGACCGCTACCTGCGCGCCGACGACGAGCTGAACGACCTGACCTCGTCGCTCGAAGAAGAAGCGTCGTCGACCACCCAGCAGGCCGACATCTCCGAGGGGTCGCTCGACGACGTCCCGATCGTCCGCTTCGTGAACCTGCTCGTCTCGCAGGCCATCCAGGACCACGCCTCGGACATCCACATCGAGCCCGGTGAGCACGAGGTCCGGGTGCGCTACCGCATCGACGGCGTGCTGCACGAGATGGCGCCGGCGCCCAAGAACATCCAGAACGGCGTCATCAGCCGCCTCAAGATCATGAGCGACATCGACATCGCGGAGCGACGCAAGCCGCAGGACGGCCGCATGTCCGTGCGGCACGGTGGCCGCCAGATCGACCTCCGTGTAGCGACGCTGCCGACGGTGTGGGGCGAGAAGGTCGTCATGCGCATCCTCGACAACACCAACACGTCGCTGACCCTGACCGACCTCAACCTGCTCGCGCAGAACGCGGCGGCGTACCAGCGTTCCTACTCCAAGCCGTACGGCATGATCCTGGTCACGGGGCCGACGGGGTCCGGCAAGTCGACCACGCTGTACACGACCCTGAACGCGGTCGCCCGCCCCGAGATCAACGTCATCACCGTCGAGGACCCGGTCGAGTACCGGATGGCCGGCATCAACCAGGTGCAGGTCAACCCGAAGGCCGGCCTGACCTTCGCCTCGGCGCTGCGCTCCATCCTGCGGTCCGACCCCGACGTCGTCCTGCTCGGTGAGATCCGCGACCACGAGACGGCGCAGATCGCGATCGAGGCCTCGCTCACCGGGCACCTGGTGCTCTCCACGCTGCACACCAACGACGCCCCCTCGGCGATCACCCGCCTGACCGAGATGGACATCGAGCCGTTCCTGGTCGGCTCGGCGCTCGACTGTGTTGTGGCGCAGCGCCTCGCCCGCAAGCTCTGCGACCGCTGCAAGGCCCCTGCCGTGTACGAGCCGGGGCAGCTCGCGGCGCTCGGCTTCATCCCGAGCGCCGACGCCCCGGTGCCGGACTTCTGGGCGCCGATCGGCTGTGCCGTGTGCTCGAACACCGGGTACCGCGGGCGCATCGCCCTGCACGAGGTCATGACGGTCACCGAGGAGATCGAGCGGCTCGCCGTCGCCCGTGCCTCGAGCGCCGAGATCAGCCGGGTGGCGCAGGACCAGGGCATGCTCACCCTCCGCCAGGACGGGTGGGAGAAAGTGAAGCTCGGTCTGACGAGCGTCGACGAGATCCTGCGCGTGGTCGCGTAGGCCGAGGAGAGAACGATGACCGACTCCGTCTACGACATCACCGACGCGAACGAACCGATCGCTGGCTGGCACCCGGGCCGCCCGGGCACCGAGGTCGGCTCGCGTCGCGCGGCCCGTCTCGCCCAGGCAGCCGAGGGACACGCGCAGCCGTTCGCCGGACCGGCGGGTGGTCTGGCCGCGGCTCCGGCCGCACCAGCGGTTCCGGTGTACGACCTGGCCGACGACCTCGCCGCGTGGCCGGCTCCTTCCGGTGCGCCGGTGGCCGTCCCGGTCGCGCAGCCGTCCGGTGCCGCGACGCCGTCCGGTGCGGCGACGCCGTCCGCCGCGGTGCCGCCGTCCACTGCCAGCTACGGGTACGCCGACGCGGTGACCCAGCACCTGCCGACGGCGTCTGTGCAGGCGACCACGGTCCTCCCGACCGTCGGCGCCGCCGTCGGTGTGCAGGAGATCGACTTCAGCCGCCACGCGCGCGAGGTCGCGGATCCCGACCTGATCACCGCGCTGGCCCAGGTCGTCTACCAGGGGGCGTCCGACCTGCACGTCACCGCCGACGCACCGCCCACCGTCCGCGTCGACGGCTCGCTCCGACCGGCCGTCCCCGGCGGACCCTGGTCCCGCAACAAGGTCATCGCCGCGCTGAAGACCGTCATGACCGTCGAGCAGGCCGGCACGTTCGACCACGAGCAGGAACTCGACTTCGCGTACTCGCTGTCGCCCGAGTACCGCTTCCGCGTCAACTTCTACCAGCAGCGCGGCAACTGGGGCGCGGCGTTCCGCATCATCCCCACCAAGATCAAGACGCTGAAGCAGCTGGGCATCCCCGAGCACGTCGGCGACTTCGCCAAGCTGCCCCGCGGACTCGTGCTCGTCACCGGGCCGACCGGTTCGGGCAAGTCGACCACCCTCGCGGCGCTCATCGACCTGGTGAACGAGACGCGTGCCGACCACATCGTGACGGTCGAGGACCCGATCGAGTTCATGCACGACCACAAGCGGGCGATCATCAACCAGCGCGAGGTCGGCGCGGACACGCACTCGTTCGCCCGGGCCCTGAAGCACGTGCTGCGGCAGGACCCCGACGTCATCCTGATCGGCGAGCTGCGCGACCTCGAGACCATCTCGGTGGCGCTCACCGCCGCCGAGACCGGGCACCTGGTGTTCGCGACCCTGCACACGCAGAGTGCCCCCGGCACCATCGACCGCGTGATCGACGTGTTCCCGCCGCATCAGCAGGGCCAGATCCGCACCCAGCTCGCATCGACGCTCGAGGGCGTCGTCTGTCAGACCCTCGTGCCGAAGGCCACCGGCTCAGGCCGCGTCGTCGCGACCGAGATCATGACCACCACCCCCGCGATCGGCAACCTGATCCGCGAGGGCAAGACCTACCAGATCACCTCGGCGATGCAGGCCGGTCGTGACCTCGGCATGCACACGATGGACCAGGACCTCGCCGAGCTCGTCAACGTCGGCACCGTCACCCGCGCCGCCGCGATGGAGAAGGTCCACGACCACGAAGGGTTCGACCGGCTCGTCCAGCGCGTCGAGTCCCCGTCCGACTCGTCCGCCGCGGCCATCGCCGCGAGCGAGATCGACTTCGGCGACAAGTTCTCCGGAGGCCACTGATGTCGCTCGCGTTCGACTACCGGGGCCGTGACGGGGGCGGCAAGCTCGTCAAGGGGCGGCTCGACGCAGCGTCCGAGGGTGCGGTCGTGCAGCGGCTGCGCACGATGGGGGTCTCGCCGATCGCCATCACCGAGGCCAAGGCCGGCACGGGGCTGCAGACCGAGATCCACATCCGCGCGCTCGAGAAGGGCGTCGGGCTCAAGGACCTGGCGATCATGTCGCGACAGGCCTCGACGATGCTGTCGTCCGGCCTGTCCCTGCTGCGTGCGCTGACGATCCTCGCGGACCAGACCGAGAACAAGAAGCTCAAGGGCATCCTCGGCAAGGTGCGCGACGACGTCGAGCGCGGCGTCTCGTTCTCCGACGCCGTCGCGAAGTACCCCGTCGACTTCCCCCCGATCATGATCAACATGATCCGTGCCGGCGAGACCGGCGGTTTCCTCGACCAGGCGATGGACTCCATCGCCACGAACTTCGAGAAGGAGCACAAGCTCCGCTCGACGATCAAGTCGGCGATGACCTACCCCGTCGTCGTGCTCGTGATGTCACTCGTCGCGGTGGTCGTCATGCTCGTCTTCATCGTGCCGGTCTTCCAGGACATGTTCTCCTCGCTCGGCGGGCAGCTGCCGCTCCCGACGCAGATCCTGGTCACGCTGTCGCACGCCATGCGGTGGGGCGCGCCCGTCCTGGCCGTGGCGGTCGTCGTCGGGTGGCTCTGGTACCGGTCGAACAAGAACACCGACCGGTTCCGTGCGTTCCGCGACCCGATCATGCTGCGGATGCCGGTCTTCGGCGCATTGTCGAAGAAGATCGTGATCGCCCGGTTCGCCCGGAACTTCTCGAACATGATCGGCTCCGGCGTGCCCATTCTTCAAGCACTGAAGATCGTCGGGGAAGTGTCGAACAACTTCGTCGTACAGAAAGCCGTCGAGCGCGTCGCAGAAAGCGTCCGGAAAGGCGAATCGATCGCCGAACCACTCGCCAAGGAGAAAGTGTTCCCGAGCATGGTCGCGCAGATGGTCGCGGTCGGCGAGGACGCCGGTTCCCTCGAGGTGATGCTCGAGAAGATCGCGGTGTTCTACGACTCCGAAGTGGAATCGACCACCGAGGCACTGACCTCGCTCATCGAGCCGCTGCTCATCGCCTTCCTCGGCGTGGTGGTCGGCGGCATGATCATCGCGCTCTACCTGCCGATCTTCCAGATCACGTCGTTGATCCACTGAACCTCCGGGCACCCCTCTGTCGGGGGTGGCTGCGGTGACGAATGCCCCCGCTACTGGGGGCATTTTGTTGCCCTCTCACCCCCCGTTCTCGGGATTACGCCCAGAATGTGCCCCGAATACGCTTGTCACCGGCGGCGAGCAAAGCCCCACAATCCTCCACGACATTCCCAGAAGAATGGAACAACCATGTACTTCGCTCTCATGGGCAAGCTCGACGCTCGCCGTAAGGGACTCCTCGCCGAGGAGGAGAAGGGCTTCACCCTGATCGAACTCCTCGTCGTCGTCATCATCATCGGCATCCTCGCGGCGATCGCGATCCCGGTGTACCTGAACGTGCAGAACAACGCGAAGGACGCGACGGTCAAGTCCGACCTGGCGAACGCGAAGACCGCGGTCATCGCGTTCCAGACGGACAAGAACGGCAAGCTGCCGACCTCGACCGAGTTCAACACTCCCGCAACGATGACCCCGTACGGCTGGACCAAGAGCACGGACACGAGTTTCACGTACGCACCGGCAACCACCGGCTCGACGTTCTCGATCTGTGCCGTCGGTGCGACCACGACCAGCTACAAGATCACCGACACGACGGCTGCCGCCCCCGGAACCTGCTGATCCGAGTGACTCCCCGGGGGCGGTTCGTCTGACGACGGGCCGCCCCTTGCTCGAACCCGACGACGCCCGAGGAGGTGACCATGTTCCAGCGCATCCACCGCGTGCTGCGACCGATCGACCCCGCCGACCGCGAGTCGGGCATGTCGATCATCGAGGTCATGGTCGCCATGATGGTCTTCGCGGTGATGTCCGTGGGGATCGCCTACGGCATCGCGAACACGCTCCAGCTCACCCAGACCAGCCGCGGTCGCGAGACCGCGGTGGCACTGGCGTCCCAGGACATCGACCAGCTGCGGCAGACCGCCGCGGGCTCGACGGCGGGCATCTTCAAGGTCGTCGGCGCGGCCGGGGCCGACAACACCAAGACCATCGGCGGGGTCACCTACCAGATCGACCGCACCGTGAAGTGGGTCCAGAGCGACGGCGCGAGCGGCGCCTGCGGCACGTCGAACGGCAAGCTCGCCTACAAGAGCGTCGTCGAGAAGGTGTCGTGGCCGAACCCGCGCACCGGCACGTCGTCGACGACGGTCTCGTCGGCGATCGCGCCGAGCGACGCGGTGACGGACCCCGGGTACGGCACGGTGATCGTCTCCGTCGTGAACGCATCCGGAGCGCCCTTCGCCGGTGTCTCCATCACGATCACGCCGGTGAGCGGCAGCGGCGGCGCGGCGCTGTCGACCCCGGCGCTGCCCACGGACACCCAGGGCTGCTCGTACGCCGTCAACGTCGTCCCGGGCGACTACACCGTCACGGCGACCACCGCCGGCGGCATCGACACGAGCCAGGGGCAGCCGTCCAAGCAGTCGCCGATCACGGTCAGCGCCGGGGCGAGCTCACCCGTCCCCTTCGTCTACGACACCGCGAGCCCGCTCACCCTCCAGTACGCGGCCCCCTACGGCGCGACGCTCCCCTCGAACATGGTGACGGTGCTCTCGAGTTCGGTGGGCGGTCTGGACACGGTCAAGCCGTGGGACGTGACGAACACCGCACTCGTCGTCACGTCGGCATCCAGGCCGAGCCTGCCGGTCTTCCCGTTCACGTCCGGGTACACCGTGTACGCCGGGCCGTACTCGAACAGCACGAGTTCGAGCACCTCATGCCTCAGCCCCAACCCCGCAGCATGGACGACCCCGGGACAGACCGGCGCGATCGGCACGAGTCCGCCGGTCGTGACGACGAGTCCGGGAAGTCCCGCGAACGCCTCGGTGATGATGGGCGTCGCGACGGTCAAGGGCGTCAAGGGCCGGTACGTCACCGCCGTCTCGTCGGCGAGTGCCGGGGCCGGCGACCCGGGGTGCTCCGCCGGCATGACGATGAACTTCCCGGTGTCGACCGGTGACACCGCCACGATCGCGCTGCCGTTCGGGACCTGGACGATCTCCTCCGGCACCAGCTTCGGCTCGACCACCAGGAACGAGATCGCGTCGAACGCGTCGAACGTCAAGCCGGTCACCCCGGGCAACGTCAACCAGAAGACGGCCCTCATCATCATCAACTACGACAACACGCTGACGCTCGACCCGCGCGGGCAGACCTCGTGAGCGCCCTCGGTCGGCGGGTCCACGACGACCAGGCGGGCGTCTCCCTCGTCGAGGTCATCGTGGCCGTGAGCATCTCGCTCGTCATCCTGCTGGCCGTCGGCGGGTTCTTCACCGCCACCCTCCGTGCCGGCTCGACGAACACGACGTCGGACCAGAACGCCCGATCGGCGTCGATCGTCATGAACTCCGTGACGCGCTACGTCCACGCAGCGAGCCTGGTGCCGAAGGCCGACGGGTCCTACGCCGGAGCGGTGACCCAGGCGACGGGGACGCAGCTCACCTTCACCGCCTTCATCAACCTCGACGGCAGCAGCACGGACAACCCGGTCCAGGTGCGCTACTCCCTCAACGCCGCACGACAGCTCGTGCAGGACCAGTGGGCGGGAACGGCGACCAACGGGTTCTGGTCCTTCCCGCCTCCGACCCAGACACCGACCCGGTCCGTGGTCCTGGGCGGCCCGGTCGCCTCGCCCACGGCGGAGGGCGACTTGCTCTTCACGTACCTGGGGGCTGACGGCAACGCGCTCCCGACGCAGGCGGACGGAGCCCTCACGGCGTCCCAGCTCGGCAGCATCCGCGCGGTCCGCACGAACCTCGAACTCGGTTCGACGACCGCCGGCGCATCGGGGAACACCCGCATCCAGAACACGCTGTACCTCTTCAACGTGGTCTACGGCACGAACATCGGAGCCACACCGTGATCCGCTGGATCCACGACCGCCTCGTGCGCGGGCACCAGGACGAACGCGGCATGGTCCTGGCCAACGTCATCATCTTCGGCACGGTCATGATGCTGCTGGTCGCGACCATGGTGGCCGTCTCGACGTCGGGAGCGATCAAGTCCGCGACCGACCGCAACTTCCAGAACGCCATGACGGCCGCCTACGCCGGACTGGCCGACTACCAGGCCAAGCTCTCGAACGACAACGGGTACGCGCTGTACGGCGACGCGAACGCGCAGTTCAGCAAGACCAGCGGCTCCGCGTTCACCGGCAACGACGACAACACGGCGTTCACGAGCAGTGGGTCGACGTGGGCGCCGGTCGTCGGCTCCACGGACCAGTGGTACCGGTACGAGGTCGACAACTCGAACTACTCCGCGAAGGGCGTCCTGCGTGTCCGGGTGACCGGCAAGTCGGGCGGCAGCGTGCGCTCCCTGGTCGCGAACCTCAAGGGCGACGGGTTCATCAACTACCTGTACTTCACGAACTACGAGTCGTCCAACCCCGCGATCTCGGGGAGCTCCTGCACCACTGCCTACCAGTGGCAGTCCGGCGTGGCGAACAAGTGCCAGGCGGTGCAGTTCGCCGGGACCGACGTGCTCAACGGCCCGATCCGTTCCAACGACGTGTTCACCGCGGCGTGCTCCACCACCTTCAACGGATCGGTGGAGCAGCACGACGCCACGGTCCGCCCGTCGAGCGGCACCTGCGGCGGCACCTTCAACGGCGGTGCCGCGTCGGCCGTGCCGTACCTGGGGCTGCCGGCGCTGAACTCGAACATGTCGCAGGAGACCCGGACGGACATCCCGTCGACGGTCCCGCGACCCGGGTGTCTGTACACGGGCCCGACCCGCGTCGCGTTCCTCGGCAACGGGAAGATGACCGTCTGGTCGCCGTGGTCGAAGGCCACGCAGATCAAGGTGAGCTCCGGGTCCGGGGCTGTCACCGCCTCGGACGACACCGCGAAGGCGGCCTCGCTCTGCGGCGCGGTCGGTGACCTGCAGAGCGCGAACGGTGCGACGATCGCCACCCTGCCCTCGAACCTGATGTACGTCCAGGACGTGCCGTCCGCTGCGAACAACGTCAACACCTGGCCGACTGGGTCGTACCCGTCGAAGTACTCCAACACGTACTGCACGACGGCGGTCTCCGTGAAGAACGGCTCCGCGACCCTGACGCCGAACCAGGCATTCAGCAACGGCCAGGGCTTCCCCGCATCGGGGGAGTGGGTGAACGGCGGCAAGTCCTCGTCGGGCTCGACCTACCAGACCGGGTCGGCCTCGGACACGTACTCGTGCACGGCCGGCGACGTCTTCGTCAACGGCGGGTTCTCCGGCGCGATGACCATCGCGTCCTCGGGCACCATCTGGGTGACGGGCGACGTCACCTACGTCGACGGCACCGCCGACATCCTCGGTCTCGTCGGACAGAACGCGGTCGAGGTGTACAACCCGTCCAAGTGCACCTCGTACCCGATGACCGGTTCGTGGTGGGCCGGCTCCGTGACCGACTCCTCGCGCTGCAACAGCGCCGGCGTCGGGCTCCTGAACCGCTCCGGTGGGGTGGGGATCACAGTGAGTGCGGCGATCGCCAGCAACGCCGGGACCTTCTGGAACCAGAACTACGACATCGGACCGCAGCTCGGTGTCCTCAAGGTGATCGGCTCGATCGCGCAGAACTGGCGCGGTCCCGTCGCGACCACCGGCGGCACCGGGTTCTCCAAGAACTACGTCTACGACCAGCGGCTGCTGACGACGGCGCCGCCGAAGTTCCTGCAGCCGGTGTCGACGTCCTACGGGGTCACGACGCAGATCGAGGTGCAGTCCGCGTACCAGGTGGACGGGACCTGCGCGAAGACGAGCGCCGGGGTGTGTCGATGAGCGAGATGGCCTTCTCCACGCTCGTGGCCGGACTGTTCGGACTGGTGATCGGGTCGTTCCTCAACGTGGTCGTCTACCGGGTGCCGGCGGGGCTGTCCGTCGTCGCACCGGCGAGCGCCTGCCCCCGATGTGACCACGCCATCCGTCGCCGGGACAACGTGCCGGTCCTCTCGTGGCTGGTGCTCCGCGGTCGCTGTCGCGACTGCGGCGCCGGCATCTCGGCACGGTACCCCGCGGTGGAACTGGGGACGGCGCTGCTCTTCGCGCTCGTCGGGGCGACCGTTGCGTCCCCCTTCGCGGGCATCGACGCGACGCAGTCGACCGGGCGGGCGATCGTGCTGGTCGCCTTCCTGTACCTGATGGCGGTCAGCGTGGCGTTGGCCCTCATCGACCTCGACGTCCATCGGCTCCCGAACGCGATCGTCTACCCGTCGTTCATCGTCCTCCTGGTCCTCTTCGCCGGTGCGAGTGCCGTGACCGGCGACTGGGAGGCGCTCTTGCGGGCGCTCGCGGGGAGCGCCGTGCTCGGCGTCGGCTACCTGGTGCTGGCGTTCACCGCACCCAACGCGATGGGCCTCGGCGACGTGAAGCTCGCCTTCGTCCTGGGTCTCGCACTCGCGTACCTCGGATGGGGACCCCTCGCAGTGGGTGCTTTCGGAGCGTTCATGGTCGGCGGTACCGTCGCGATCGCGCTCCTCACACTCCGCCTCGTGCGGTGGCGTGGGGGCGTGCCGTTCGGTCCGTCCATGCTCACCGGTGCCTGGATCGGGATCCTGTTCGGTGACCGGCTCTGGGCGTCGTACCTCGCGCTCCTCGGCCTCGCCTGAGCACCCGGACCTCCGCAACCGACCAGCAAGGAGACCAGCATCATGGGCAAGAGCATCGTCGGCCTCGACATCGCCGGGTCCTCCATCCGCGCTGTCGAGGTCGCGGACGCCGACCGTGCGCGACCCACGGTCGTCCGCTTCGCCGAGGTCCCGACTCCCGAGGGGTCCGTCAGCCGGGGTGAGGTCCTCGAGCCGAACACCGTCGCGAACGCGCTCAAGCAGCTCTGGTCGATCGGCAAGTTCCGCTCCCGCGACGTGATGCTCGGGATGGGCAACCAGCGCGTCCTCTCCCGCGACCTGACCGTGCCTCGCGCACCGCTCGCACAGATCCGCGAGAGCCTGCCGTTCCAGGTGCAGGACATGCTGCCGGTGCCGGTGGGGGACGCCATCCTCGACTTCTACCCGATCTCCGAGGGGGAGAGCGAGGGCGGCCCGGTGCTGCACGGGCTCCTCATCGCGGCGATCAAGGACGCGGTCCTGGCGAACGTCCGAGCGGCGCAGCTGGCCGGGCTGAACACGGTCGGCGTCGACCTGATCCCGTTCGCGCTCACCCGGGTGCTCGTCGGCCGGCAGCAGCACCGCGGGACCACCGCACTCGTCCAGCTGGGGGCCGACACCACCAGCGTCGTCCTGGTGACGGACGGAACACCGCAGTTCGTCCGCATCATCCCCAGCGGCGGCAACGACATCACGAAGGCCCTCGCGAACCGCCTCGAGATCTCGTTCGAGCAGGCCGAGTCCGTGAAGCGGCACCTGGGGATCGGACGTTCTGCCCGGACCCCCGACGACGCGAGGGCGATCGCCGCGACGTTCGACGCGGTCAACGAGCTCATGGCGAGCCTCCGGAACACGATCAGCTACTTCGTGAACACCCGACCGAGCGACGCGGTGTCCCGCATCGTCGTCACCGGCGG
This sequence comes from Curtobacterium sp. Leaf183, assembly GCF_001424385.1. Taxonomy (GTDB): domain Bacteria; phylum Actinomycetota; class Actinomycetes; order Actinomycetales; family Microbacteriaceae; genus Curtobacterium. Next base: position 297,919 of record NZ_LMPO01000007.1, read on the forward strand.
CGGGTCACGGCTCATCGGTCTGCGCGAGGCGCTGGCGGACTACACGCACCTGCCGGTCGAGATCGGCGCCGCCTTCGCAGGCACGAGTCTCGGGCGGACGATCCGCGACGAGGACATCGCCGAACACGGCGACACGATCGCTGTGGCCTACGGCCTCGCAGTGGGAGGCAGAGCAGCATGACGACCACCGATGCACGCCCGGTGACGGTTCCCGACGCCGCTCCGGAGCGGCCCCGACGGGTGCGCGGCAAGTCCGCTGCGGCGGAGGTCGGCCGTGAACCCCACGTCGACCTCCTGCCCGCCGAAGTCCACGTCGACCGGCGTGCTCGAGGGATCGCACGTCGAGCATGGCTCGGCGTCGTCCTGGCGGCCGCGGTCGTCGTCCTCGGGGCCGGTGGGGCGGTGGCACACGAGATGGCCACTGCGGCCGACCTGCGATCGGCGCAGGCCGAGACGTCGACGCTCCTCGCGCAGCAACAGCGGTTCGCCGAGGTCCGCGCTGCTGAACAGCAGACGCAGCTGCTCCGGGCCGGACAGGCCGTGGGTGGTGCGACCGAGATCAACTGGGGCGACACGCTCACGAGTCTGCAGACGGCGCTCCCGACGGACGTCGAGATCAGCGCGATGACGATCGCCGCCGCCGACGCGACCACCCCGTTCTCCCAGTCGACCGCCGCACTCGCGCAGTCGCGCGTCGCCACCCTCAGCATCACGGTGAAGTCGCCGGAGATCCCGGCCGTCCCGGACTGGAACGAACGCCTGTCGTCCCTCACCGGGTACCTGGACTCGTCGATCTCCTCGATCTCGTACGAGAAGGAGAAGGCCCGGTACAGCTCGGTGATCGAGCTGCAGCTCGGCGAGAAGGCATTCGACGGCAAGTACACGAAGGACGCGGACCGATGAACAAGAACCGTCTCTCGCTCGTCGTCGCCCTGGCGGTGTCCGCGGTCGTCCTCGCCGGCGGCTGGTTCCTGGGCGTGCAGCCGCAGCTCGCCATGGCCTCCGCGAACGGGACCCAGCAGCAGACGATCGACGCCACCAACGGCAAGAACCGCATCGAGCTCGCGCGACTCGCGAAGGCATTCACGACGCTCGACAGCACCAAGGCGGAGCTGTCGGGGCTACAGGCGTCGATCCCGGCGACCACCGACACGGGCCCCTTCATCCGTTCGCTCTACTCCTATGCGGAGGCGACGGACGTGCGGATCACGAGCGTGACGTTCGCCGACCCGAAGCCCTACGCACCCGAGGCGAGCGCGGCAGGGGCTCCCGCGAGCGCAGCGTCGAGCGCGACCCCGAGCGCGACCCCGAGCCCGACCGCCAGCGCGACCCCGTCGGCGCCCGCGAGTGCCGCTGCCGCGTTGCCGCAGGCGGTCCTCCCCCACAGCGACCCCGAGATCACCGGCGCGAACTTCACCGTCATCGGCGTGGACCTGTCCGTCGACGGGTCGTACGACCAGGCGCTCGCGTTCACGAAGGCAGTCCAGGGGGGAGACCGACTGTTCCTGGTCAGCGACATCGCCGCGGCCAGCACGGACGAACTCCCGCCGATGGACGCGCAGTCGTGGTCGCTGACCGGTGAGATCTACGTGCTCACCGATCCCTCCGCGACCCCCGCCGCAGGCTGACCCACCCGTCCACACCACCCCTCCACAGCACCCCGCCAACTGGGGCCGTCCACACCGCGCCGGGTCCTCTTCCGCAACGCCTGTCGCTGTGCGTACGATGCTCGTGATGCCGCGTCCCGCGGCTCACCCCACCCTCGCGAACGGCCAGCTCGATCCGGTCGTTCCTCGTCGTGCCCGGAGTCGCGCGTGTTGTCTGGAATCGTGGAGTTCCTCGGCTGGTTCGGAGCCGTAACCGTATTAGCTGGTTACATTCTGTTCTCGACGGGCAAGCTCCCGAACGGCCCCGTCTACCAGTTGTTCAACCTGGTCGGAGGGGTCTCGGTCGCGATCAACGTCGCCGCCCACCACGCCGTCCCGTCCACCATCGTGAACGGGATCTGGGCGATCGTAGCGGTCGTCGTCCTGGTCCGGATGGCCAGAGCACGCCGGGCCGCCCGACGGACCGGCCTCGAGCCCACCAGAGAACTGCACGCCGAGCCGCCGGCGACGACCGCGGTGCTGCCCGTGATCGGCCCTGCCGTCCACGCGCACGACGCCGCGGCGACGGCCGTGACGGACGCCACCCCGAGCCTCCAGGACGTGCCGGCGCTCACCGAATCGGAGCGAGCCCACCGTGAGCCAGCCGCCCCGATGACCGCGAGCGTCCCCGTCATCACCGCGACCATCGCACTGGCCCTCGTCAGCGCAGCCCAGGAGCAGCACCGCGCGCAGCGCGACGCGCAGCCCGGCGCCCGGCGGGACGACCAACAGGCCACGGCCGCAGACCGCGTCGGCTGACCATCCGGCAGCACCCGCCCCTCCCCGGCGATACGATCACCCCATGTCCCGATGGCTCGTGGCGACGATGACGTCCGTCCTCTTCATCGCCCTCGTGATCGCGGTGACCGGCTTCGAGGCGCTGCTCGCGAACGTCGAGGTCATCGCGCAGACCGACGCCACCCCCTACCTCGGCCCCGCGATGGTCGTGGGCGGCGCCGTCGTGGTGTTCATCGCGACGGCGCTCGGCGTGCGCGAGGGCAACCCCGGCGTCACCGGGCTCGTCGCCGCCGCGACCACGTACCTCGTCATGCTCGGCGTCGGCGCCGTCGGCTACGCCCTGATCCGCCGTGACGTGACGGAGCTGCTCGTCTTCCCCGCCGGCTACGCACTCGGGCCGTTCGTCGTCGGTTCGGTCGTGGTCGCGATCCTGTCCGTGGTCGGCGGTGTCACGGTCGCCAGGCACCAGCGCGACAGTCCGGGTGACGCGGGTCGTCGCTAGGCTGCAGGATGCCGGAGCGCGACTCCGGCGACGACGCAACGGGGGACCGATGACCGATCAGCAGCACACGCCGGACAACCCCGGCGCCGGGGACGCACACGACCGCGACGGGTGGGGGTCCGTCCCGGAGGTGTCCTCGATCAGCGGCGCTCACGACGTCCCGCAGCCCCTCGCCGGACCGGCGTCACGACCGCGCCGTCGCCTCGGACGCGGCGCCCTGGTCGGCATCGTCGCCGGGGGCGCGGCCGTCGTCCTCCTGCTGGTCGCCGGTGTCGTCGGGTACGCCGTCGGCACAGACTCGCACTCTGCCGACCGTCCGGTCCGGGCCTTCCTCGACGACCTGTCGGCCGGCCGGGTCGACGACGCGCTCACCGCGGCCGGCGTCCGGCACACCAAGTCCGACGTCCTGCTGACCGACGCCGCCTACCGCAAGGCGAACGACCGCGTGACCGGGTACCGCATCACCGCCGTGCGACAGGACGGCGACACCGCCACGGTGGGCGCGTACATGACACAGGCCGGCCGACAGGTCCCCGCGACCTTCACGCTCGACAAGACCGGCACCGACTGGGGCGTGTTCCCGAAGTGGCAGCTGCAGGCTCCGCGTCTCGGCGCGGTCGACGTCCAGGTCCAGGGGCCGCCGAAGTCGACGGTCACCGTCGCCGGGCAGCGGGCGACCACCGACGCGTCCGGTGCGTTGACGCTCACGGCCCTGCCGGGCTCCTACCCGGTGGCGGTCGACGGCGGCAAGTGGTTCACCGCCGACACCCAGACCGCGGCGGTCCGGGGCTTCTCCGGCACGGCGAGCAGTCCGGTGTCGCTCAGCACCACGCTGACCGACGCGGGCAGACAGGCCGCCACGGACGCGGTCAACGCCTGGGTGGACGGCTGTGTCGCGTCGACGTCGACCAAGCCCGACGGCTGCAGCTTCTACGCGTACGGCGAGAACCCGGCGAACACGTACACCAACCAGAAGTGGACGCTCGACTCCCGACCCACGATCTCCGTCGACGGCTGGCTGTCCAAGGGGTGGGCCGTCACGACCTCGTCCTTCGGTTCCGCCACGTACACCGCGGACTTCACCGGACCCGCCGGAGCCGGCACCGCCACTGCCGGGCCCATCAACGTCAACGCCAGCGGCTACGTCACCGGCTTCTCGGACACCGGCGCCACGTTCGAGTCCGCGATCGGCAACGGGTCCTCAGACACCGGTTCCTGAGTCCGGCCCACGCGCCCGGCCCACCGGCCTGGGCACCGCACAGGAGGCCCGGCTCCGCTCCCGGCGGACAGTCACCGTGGGCGGGTGCCCGGGATTGATTTCGCCGGGTCCCACAGGTAGGCTCTCTCGGGTGTGCGCCTTCGGGCGCGCCGCGAAGTCCGGCGGGTCGAAGACCTCGATCCGGACAGTCCGCCCCCAATCCACGTCCGCCGGTTCGGCGGTCGTCTGCGTGGGCGAGGATGCCGACGGTCCGCGTCGGCCAGAGAACACGAGCGAGAACCAGGAGAACAGTTGCCTACCATCCAGCAGCTCGTTCGCAAGGGTCGGAGCCCCAAGGTCGTCAAGACCAAGGCACCGGCGCTGAAGGCGAACCCCCAGCAGCGTGGCGTGTGCACCCGCGTCTACACCACCACCCCCAAGAAGCCGAACTCGGCACTGCGCAAGGTCGCTCGTGTCAAGCTCTCGAACGGCACCGAGGTCACGGCCTACATCCCGGGTGAGGGCCACAACCTGCAGGAGCACTCGATGGTGCTCGTCCGCGGCGGTCGTGTGAAGGACCTCCCCGGCGTGCGCTACAAGATCATCCGCGGCGCCCTCGACACGCAGGCCGTCAAGAACCGCAAGCAGGCCCGTAGCCGCTACGGCGCGAAGAAGGGTTGATCACATGCCTCGTAAGGGACCGGCCCCCAAGCGCCCCGTCGTCGCAGACCCCGTCTACGGCGCACCGATCGTCAGCCAGCTCGTCAACAAGATCCTGCTGGACGGCAAGAAGGGTCTCGCTGAGCGCATCGTCTACGACGCACTCGAAGGCGTGACCGCCAAGAACCAGCAGGACGCCGTCGTCACGCTCAAGAAGGCGCTCGACAACGTCCGACCGACCCTCGAGGTCCGCAGCCGCCGTGTCGGTGGCTCGACCTACCAGGTCCCGGTCGAGGTCAAGCCGCACCGTGCGAACACGCTGGCCCTGCGCTGGCTGACCTCGTACGCCAAGGCCCGCCGCGAGAAGACGATGACCGAGCGTCTCATGAACGAGATCCTCGACGCGTCGAACGGTCTCGGCGCCGCTGTCAAGCGTCGTGAAGACACCCACAAGATGGCCGAGTCGAACAAGGCCTTCGCGCACTACCGCTGGTAGTCACCGGCATCGTCCGGGCGCCGGCGGTCAAGAACCCCGGCGCCCGGACGGACGCCATCTCTCCTACAACTCTTCCGGAGGAACCCTGTGGCACAGGACGTGCTCACCGACCTGAACAAGGTCCGCAACATCGGCATCATGGCGCACATCGATGCTGGCAAGACCACGACGACCGAGCGCATCCTGTTCTACACGGGCATCACGCACAAGATCGGTGAGGTCCACGACGGCGCAGCCACGATGGACTGGATGGCGCAGGAGCAGGAGCGCGGCATCACGATCACGTCGGCCGCGACGACCTGCTTCTGGGACAACAACCAGATCAACATCATCGACACCCCGGGTCACGTCGACTTCACGGTCGAGGTGGAGCGCTCGCTCCGCGTCCTCGACGGTGCCGTCGCCGTGTTCGACGGGAAAGAGGGCGTCGAGCCCCAGTCGGAGACCGTGTGGCGTCAGGCTGACAAGTACAACGTCCCGCGCATCTGCTTCGTCAACAAGATGGACAAGCTCGGCGCGGACTTCTACTTCACCGTCGACACGATCGTGAACCGCCTCGGCGCCGAGCCGCTCGTGCTGCAGCTCCCGATCGGTGCGGAGTCCTCCTTCGAGGGCGTCGTCGACCTGGTCGAGATGCGTGCACTCACCTGGCGCGGCGACGCGAAGGGTGACGTCCAGATGGGCGCGAAGTACGAGATCGAAGAGATCCCGGCTGACCTCGCCGACCGCGCTGCCGAGTACCGCGAGAAGCTCATCGAGCGCGTGGCCGAGGCCAACGACGAGCTCATGGAGCGCTACCTCGAGGGCGACACGGACTTCTCGGTCGCCGAGATCAAGTCCGCGATCCGCACGCTGACCGTCAACAGCGAGATCTACCCGGTCCTCTGTGGCTCGGCGTTCAAGAACCGCGGCGTCCAGCCGATGCTCGACGCGGTCATCGACTACCTGCCCTCGCCGCTCGACGTCCCGCCGATGATCGGCCACGACGTCAAGGACGAAGAGAAGGAGATCATCCGCAAGCCGGATTCCTCCGAGCCCTTCTCGGCGTTGGCCTTCAAGGTCGCCGTGCACCCGTTCTTCGGTCGCCTGACCTACGTCCGCGTGTACTCCGGCCACATCGAGTCCGGTGCACAGGTCATCAACTCGACCAAGGGCAAGAAGGAGCGCATCGGCAAGATCTTCCAGATGCACTCCAACAAGGAGAACCCGGTCGACAACGTCACCGCCGGTCACATCTACGCGGTCATCGGCCTCAAGGACACGACCACGGGCGACACGCTCTGCGACCCGCAGGACCAGGTCGTCCTCGAGTCGATGACGTTCCCGGAGCCGGTCATCGAGGTCGCGATCGAGCCGAAGACCAAGGCTGACCAGGAGAAGCTCTCCACGGCCATCCAGAAGCTCGCCGAAGAGGACCCGACGTTCCGCGTCGAGCTCAACCCGGAGACCGGTCAGACCACGATCAAGGGCATGGGCGAGCTCCACCTCGACATCCTGGTCGACCGCATGAAGCGTGAGTTCCACGTCGAGGCGAACGTCGGCAAGCCCCAGGTGGCCTACCGCGAGACCCTCACGAAGGTCGTCGAGCGCTACGACTACACCCACAAGAAGCAGACCGGTGGCTCCGGTCAGTTCGCGAAGGTGCAGATCGCGCTCGAGCCGATGGAGGTCACCTCCGAGAAGGTCTACGAGTTCGTGAACGCCGTCACCGGTGGTCGCGTCCCCCGTGAGTACATCCCCTCGGTGGACGCTGGCATCCAGGACGCCATGCAGGTCGGCATCCTCGCCGGCTACCCGACGGTGGGCGTGAAGGCGACCCTCAAGGACGGCGCGGCGCACGACGTCGACTCGTCCGAGATGGCGTTCAAGATCGCCGGCTCGATCGCGTACAAGGAAGCGGCTCGCAAGGCCGGTCCGGTCATCCTCGAGCCGATCATGGCCGTCGAGGTCCGTACGCCCGAGGAGTACATGGGCGACGTGATCGGTGACCTCAGCTCCCGTCGTGGCAACATCGCCGCGATGGAGGACGCCTCGGGCGTCAAGGTGGTCCGCGCGAGCGTGCCGCTGTCCGAGATGTTCGGCTACGTCGGAGACCTTCGTTCGAAGACCTCCGGTCGTGCCGTCTACTCGATGACCTTCGAGACCTACAACCAGGTCCCGTCGAACGTCGCCGAGGAGATCGTCGCGAAGGCCAAGGGCGAATAACGCTCCAGAGCGTGTTCTCCACAGGCGGGGGAGCCCGGCGACGGGCCCCTCGCCACCAACTACAGTAAAAGACACACACACCGCGGACCACTCGCTCGCATCCCGACCGGGATGCCCCCGGGGGTGCCGCATCCGAGTCCTGAGGAGGACCCACAGTGGCCAAGGCCAAGTTCGAGCGCACCAAGCCGCACGTCAACATCGGAACCATCGGTCACGTCGACCACGGCAAGACCACGCTCACGGCGGCGATCACCAAGGTTCTGCACGACCAGTACCCGGACCTCAACGAGGCCCGCGACTTCGCTCAGATCGACAACGCTCCCGAAGAGCGCCAGCGCGGCATCACGATCAACATCTCGCACGTCGAGTACCAGACGGAGAAGCGCCACTACGCGCACGTCGACGCTCCTGGTCACGCCGACTACGTGAAGAACATGATCACCGGTGCGGCCCAGATGGACGGCGCGATCCTCGTGGTCGCCGCCACCGACGGTCCCATGCCCCAGACGCGTGAGCACGTGCTGCTCGCTCGCCAGGTCGGCGTGCCCTACATCGTCGTCGCGCTGAACAAGTCCGACATGGTGGACGACGAGGAGATCCTGGAGCTCGTCGAGCTCGAGGTCCGCGAGCTCCTCGGCTCGCAGGAGTTCGACGAGGACGCCCCCGTCGTGCAGGTGTCGGCGCTGAAGGCGCTCGACGGCGACGAGAAGTGGGTCAAGTCCGTCCAGGACCTGATGGCCGCTGTCGACGAGAGCGTGCCGGACCCCATCCGCGCCACCGACCAGCCCTTCCTGATGCCGATCGAGGACGTCTTCACGATCACCGGTCGTGGCACCGTCGTCACCGGTCGTGTCGAGCGTGGCGAGCTGGACCTCAACTCCGAGGTCGAGATCGTCGGCATCAAGGCGACCCAGAAGACCACGGTCACGGGCATCGAGATGTTCCGCAAGCTGCTGGACAAGGCAGTCGCCGGTGACAACACCGGTCTGCTCATCCGTGGCCTCAAGCGCGAGGACGTCGAGCGCGGCCAGGTCGTCGTGAAGCCGGGTTCGGTCACGCCGCACACCGAGTTCAAGGCGAACGCGTACATCCTGAACAAGGAAGAGGGCGGCCGTCACAACCCGTTCTACGCGAACTACCGCCCGCAGTTCTACTTCCGCACCACGGACGTCACCGGCGTCATCACGCTGCCCGAGGGCACCGAGATGGTCATGCCCGGCGACACCGTCTCCATGACCGTCGAGCTGATCCAGCCGATCGCCATGGAAGAGGGCCTCCGTTTCGCCATCCGTGAGGGTGGTCGTACGGTCGGCGCCGGTACGGTCGAGTCGATCATCAAGTAACTCGCTCCACCAGGTACAGCGGGGTCGGGCCTTCGGGCTCGGCCCCGCTGTCGTGTTCTCCCGCGCTTCCCGGACAGGACGCTCCCGGCGGAGCACGATGTGTCCCAGACGGCCGGAGGTCCCGACCGCGGACGAGGAGGCATCATGACCGGGTTCGACGACATCCAGAAGGACGTCTCCGCGAAGGCGGAAGCGGTGACCGACAGGGCGAAGGAGTTCGTGGACGCGAACCGGGACAAGATCGAGGCGGCCCTGCAGAGCGACCGGGTCGAGGACGTTTCGGACAAGATCATCCACGGCCTGGCCGACGGCATCAAGAAGGTCACCGGCGGCCGGTTCGACGAGCAGATCGACGAGGCCGCTGACAACGTCGACGGGCACATCGGCAAGGAGTGACCGCCGGCTGGCGGACCTGCCCGTGGTGACGCCCAGCCCACGCCGTGTTTGCTCGACGAGTGACACGTCTCCGCAGATCCAAGACCAACGGTCGTGGGTACCACCGGGTCCGCAGCGGGCGCGGCTTCAGCTTCCGCGACCCCGACGGCAACACCGTCACCGACCCCGTCATCCGCGCTCGCCTCGAGGAGTTCGTCATCCCGCCCGCGTGGGACGACGTGTGGATCTCGCCGTACGAGAACGGGCACATCCTGGCGACGGGGATCGACGGTGCCGGTCGACGCCAGTACATGTACCACCCGTCCTGGCGCGACCGGATGGACAAGATCAAGTACGACCGTGCGCTGGCGCTGGCGGAGTCGCTCCCCGCGGCACGTCGGATGGTCACCCAGGACCTGCGCCGACCCGAGCCGGATCAGCGACGGTCCCTCGCCGCGGCGTTCCGCATGCTCGACCAGGGGTCGCTGCGGGTCGGGTCCGAGCGGTACGCCACGGAGCACGGCAGCCGAGGGCTCTCGACCCTGCTGTGCGCCCACGCGAAGGTGTCCGGCGACGACATCGAGCTCTCGTTCCCCGGCAAGAGCCACCAGGAGTGGTCGTCGTCGATCCACGATCCGGACCTCGCCACCGTGATCGTGGGGATGAAGCGCCGGGGACCGAACGCGCGGCTGCTGTCGTACCGCGAGTCCCGCGGCGCGGAGTGGGAGCCACTGACGGCGGAGGACATCAACGCCTACGTCAAGGAACGCGCGGGCGACGACTTCACGGCGAAGGACTTCCGGACCCTGCACGGCACGGTGGCGGCGGCGATCGACCTGGCACAGACGGGGTTCCTCGGCGCCGCGACGAAGCGGAAGCAGGCGGTCTCGCACGCCGTCAAGGCCGCGAGCGAGGTCCTCGGGAACACCCCGACCGTCGCCAGGGCGAGCTACGTCGACCCCCGCCTGCTCGACGCCTACGAGCACGGCGAGACCATCGACCCGGAACGGATCCACGCCGCGGAGTCCGAAGTGCGGGCGTTGCTGTACCGCCAATGAGGGGATCGGCGCCGCAACTCCGTCCGGATGACGTAGCGTTGACCCTTGTGCCGTTCCACCCCCACGCGGCACGGAAGGACACACACCAGTCGTGACAGACGAGTGCATCCACGGATTCCCCACCGAGCTCTGCGACATCTGCGCGCCGCGCCAGCGTGACGTGCCGGAAGCCCCCAAGACCCCAGCCCCACGGCGCACGCGCGTGAGCACCTCGCTCCGCTCGACCCCGGGAGGCTCCCCAGCGCGGGCGAAGGCGACCGCGCTCCGCGTCGCCGAGCCCGACATGCCAGCGGCGCGCGTGTTCGGCACCCTGCGCGCGCACCACGTCACGCACATCGACAACTTCGACGGGATCGTGGCCGACCAGGCCATCTCGGCCGCCGACCGGGTCACCCCCTCGTACGACATCAGCTCGCCGGCCCTGCGTGAGCGTCGAGCGGCTGCCACGGCCCCGGACGGCACGTCGGTGTCCGGCCACGTGCCGTTCCTGCTCTCGCCCGACGGCGCCCGGTGGGACGAGGTCCGCCGTGGCGCGCACGACGAGTCGCAGTGGTCCGATGCCGCCCGCAGTGCCCGTGGGATCGACTACGTGGTCCTCGTCGTCCCGACGGCAGCCTTCGGGGCGTCCGTGATCCTCGCCGACACGGATGCCGACGCCGAGGACGCCCGCTTCGCCGTGGGACCCGAGGCTGCGGCGAACCTGCTGCGCCGGACGGACCTGACGGACCCGGAGATGCACGGTCTCGAGCTGCTCGCCGGGCCGAGCGTGCCGTTCTCCTCGGTCGCGGTCATCGGCGTCCCGAACGACCGCACGCGCCACGCGGTCAAGGACATCCTCTCCGAGCACGGCGGCCACGCGCCCCGCGTCGCGGTGTTCCCGCCGTGGTTCGTCCCGCCCGTCGTGCCCGACGAGGACTGACCGCCCGCTCCAGCGGCACCGCGCCCCCGTACCGACGTCGACCCGCCCCCGGGAACGACGGACCGTGCGGGGGCGCGGTCCGTCGCCACCGGCGACCGGCGGACGGGAGGCCCTGGTCGCCTCCGACGCGCCGGTGTCGCCCGATGGACGCGAGCGGACCGTCTGAGCCGCCGCCGGGCTGGTCCGGGGGCGCTGCGGACGCACCGTGCGGGACGGGACCGGGTCGGGCCTCCATGGCGGCACTTCCGCGGCGGGCCGCGGAAGCAGGGCCATCCCGACACGCCCGAACCGGCGCGACACGCCCGGGTTGCACGGATGGAGACCCTATGGGAGACTTGTCCGGTTCCGGAATTCCAGCGGGTTCGCGCCCGCAAGGATCACTGCTCTGGCAGTGCACAACCCCTCTGTCCAGCAGAGCTGGGTTGGGCCGCAGGCAGCAGAACAGTTCGAGTCCCATCACCGTGCCGGTCAGCCGGTGTGGCGGGAACGACACGTCCACGCGGGCCGTCGTGTGCACCACGGCATGACCGTCCGCGCGGTTGACAGGAGAACAGCGGTCATCCCCAGCGGATGCGTTGATCCACGTAAACAGCCAGGTCCGCACAGGGCGGAGCCAGGCGGTGTCAGGCGGCCTGAGGGTGCGCGGCGCAGAGAGGACAGAGAACACATGGCGGGACAGAAGATCCGCATCCGGCTCAAGTCGTACGACCACGAGGTCATCGACACGTCGGCCCGGAAGATCGTCGACACGGTGACCCGTGCCGGTGCGACCGTGGTCGGCCCGGTGCCGCTCCCCACCGAGAAGAACGTGATCGCAGTGATCCGTTCCCCTCACAAGTACAAGGACTCGCGCGAGCACTTCGAGAAGCGCACGCACAAGCGCGTCATCGACATCGTCGACCCGACGCCGAAGGCCGTCGACTCGCTCATGCGTCTCGACCTGCCGGCCGACGTCAACATCGAGATCAAGCTGTAAGGGGGCTGCACTGATGGCGAACACAACCAAGACCGTCAAGGGCCTCCTCGGCAAGAAGCTCGGGATGACCCAGGTGTGGGACGAGAACAACAAGTTCATCCCCGTCACCGTGATCGAGGTCGGCCCGAACGTGGTCACCCAGATCCGCAACGTCGAGCGCGACGGCTACGAGGCGATCCAGATCGCCGCTGGCCAGATCGACCCCCGCAAGGTGAACAAGCCGGCCGCTGGCCACTTCGAGGCCGCCGGGGTCACCCCGCGCCGCACCCTCACCGAGATCCGCACGTCGGACGCAGGCGAGTACACGCTGGGCCAGGAGCTCACCGTGGACGCCACGTTCGAGGCCGGCGCGAAGGTCGACGTCGTCGGCACGAGCAAGGGCAAGGGCTTCGCGGGTGTCATGAAGCGCCACGGCTTCCACGGCGTCGGCGCCTCGCACGGTGCGCACCGCAACCACCGCAAGCCCGGTTCGATCGGCGCCTCCTCGACCCCGTCGCGTGTCTTCAAGGGCATGCGCATGGCTGGTCGCATGGGTGGCGACCGCGTCACCGTCCTCAACCTCACGGTGCACGCCGTCGACGCCGAGAAGGGTCTGCTGCTCGTCAAGGGCGCCGTCCCCGGTGCTCGTGGCCGCTCCGTCTTCGTCCGCACCGCCGTGAAGGGTAAGTGATCATGGCCACCACGATCGACATCCTCGACGCCTCGGGTGCCGTCTCCGGCACCGTCGAGCTCCCCGCAGCTCTCTTCGACGTCGAGACCAACGTCCCGCTGATCCACCAGGTCGTCACCGCGCAGCGCGCAGCGTCGCGTCAGGGCACGCACAAGACCAAGAACCGCGGCGAAGTCCGCGGTGCCGGTCGCAAGCCGTTCAAGCAGAAGGGCACCGGCCGTGCCCGTCAGGGTTCGGTCCGCGCGCCGGAGCACACCGGTGGTGGCGTCGTCCACGGACCGACCCCGCGTGACTACTCGCAGCGCACCCCCAAGAAGATGATCGCCGCAGCACTGCTCGGCTCGCTCTCGGACCGCGCCCGCGGTGGCCGCATCTCCGCTGTGGAGGGCTTCGTCGCGGCCGAGGTGCCGTCGACCAAGACCGCCCGCACGCTCCTCGAGAAGGTCGCGCCCGTCAAGAACGTGCTCGTCGTGCTCGAGTCGGACGACGAGCTGACGCTCAAGTCGATCCGCAACCTGCCGAACGTCCACGCCCTGTCGTACGGCCAGCTCAACGCCTACGACGTCCTGGTGTCGGACGCCATCGTCTTCAGCAAGAGCGCCCTCGACGCCTTCATCGCGTCGAAGACCGTGAAGGAGGTCACCGCATGAGCGGCTTCAACAAGGACCCGCGCGACATCATCATCTCGCCGGTCGTCTCGGAGAAGAGCTACGGCCTCATCGACCAGGGCAAGTACACGTTCATCGTGGACCCCCGTGCGAACAAGACCGAGATCAAGCTCGCGATCGAGAAGATCTTCAACGTCAAGGTCGCCGGCATCAACACGCTGAACCGTCCTGGCAAGACCCGCCGCACCAAGTTCGGTCTGGGCAAGCGCAAGGACACCAAGCGTGCCATCGTGACGCTCAAGTCCGGTTCGATCGACATCTTCACGGCTGTCGGCTGAGGACCAGAGGGATAAATCATGGCTATTCGTAACTACAAGCCGACGACCCCGGGTCGTCGTGGCTCCTCGGTCTCCGACTTCGCCGAGATCACCCGTTCGACCCCGGAGAAGTCCCTGCTTCGTCCGCTGCCGAAGACCGGTGGCCGCAACAGCTCGGGCCGCATCACCACCCGCCACATCGGTGGTGGCCACAAGCGCCAGTACCGCGTGATCGACTTCCGTCGTCACGACAAGGACGGCGTGGACGCCAAGGTCGCGCACATCGAGTACGACCCGAACCGCACGGCGCGCATCGCGCTCCTGCACTTCGTGGACGGCACCAAGCGCTACATCCTCGCTCCGAACAAGCTCAAGCAGGGCGACGTCATCGAGCAGGGCGCCGGCGCCGACATCAAGCCCGGCAACAACCTGCCGCTGCGCAACATCCCCGTGGGTACGGTCATCCACGCGATCGAGCTCCGCCCCGGTGGCGGCGCCAAGCTCGCGCGTTCGGCCGGTGCCTCGGTGCGACTCGTCGCCAAGGACGGTCCCTACGCGCAGCTCCGTCTGCCGTCGGGCGAGGTCCGCAACGTCGACGCCCGCTGCCGCGCCACGATCGGCGAGGTCGGCAACGCCGAGCAGTCGAACATCAACTGGGGCAAGGCCGGCCGCATGCGCTGGAAGGGCGTCCGCCCGACCGTCCGTGGTGTCGCGATGAACCCGGTCGACCACCCGCACGGTGGTGGTGAGGGCAAGACGTCCGGTGGCCGTCACCCGGTCAGCCCCTGGGGCCAGTCCGAGGGCCGCACGCGCAAGTCGAACAAGCCGAGCGACAAGCTCATCGTCCGTCGCCGTAACGCCGGCAAGAAGCGCAAGTAGGAGTTCAGAAGATGCCACGCAGTCTGAAGAAGGGCCCCTTCGTCGACGAGCACCTGCTCCGCAAGGTCGTCACGCAGAACGAGGCCAACACGAAGAACGTGATCCGTACGTGGTCGCGTCGTTCGATGATCGTCCCGAACATGCTCGGTCACACCATCGCGGTGCACGACGGGCGCAAGCACATCCCGGTGTTCGTCACCGAGTCGATGGTCGGTCACAAGCTCGGCGAGTTCGCGCCGACCCGTACCTTCCGCGGCCACGTGAAGGACGACAAGAAGGGCCGTCGCCGCTAGGGCGGCGACGCAGAGGAGGAACGAAATGGTGGAGTCGATCGCACGCGTGCGACACATCCGCGTCACGCCTCAGAAGGCCCGTCGCGTCATCGAGCTGATCCGCGGCAAGCAGGCCCACGAGGCGCTCGCCATCCTGAAGTTCGCCCCGCAGGGCGCTTCGGAGCCCGTGTACAAGCTGGTCGCCTCGGCGATCGCCAACGCACGTGTCAAGGCGGACTCGACGAACAGCTTCCTGGACGAGCGCGACCTCTACGTGAGCCGCGTCTTCGTCGACGAAGGAACGACCCTCAAGCGGTTCCAGCCGCGTGCCCAGGGCCGTGCCTTCCGGATCAACAAGCGCACCAGCCACATCACGGTGGTCCTCGCGACCCCTGACGAGGCCGAGGCCGCCGCGACGAGCAAGAAGGCGAGCAAGTAATGGGCCAGAAGGTCAACCCGTACGGCTTCCGTCTCGGGATCACGACGGACCACGTCTCGCACTGGTTCACCGACAGCACGAAGGTCGGCCAGCGCTACGCCGACTACGTCGCCGAGGACATCAAGGTGCGTCAGTACCTGAAGAAGACCCTCGACCGTGCCGGCGTCGCCCGCATCGAGCTCGAGCGCACCCGTGACCGTGTCCGCGTGGACATCCACACGGCGCGTCCGGGCATCGTCATCGGCCGCCGCGGCGCCGAGGCCGAGCGCATCCGCGGTGAGCTCGAGAAGCTCACCAAGAAGCAGATCCAGCTCAACATCCTCGAGGTCAAGAACCCCGAGACCGAGGCCCAGCTCGTCGCGCAGGGCATCGCCGAGCAGCTCTCCGCCCGTGTCGCGTTCCGTCGTGCCATGCGCAAGGGCCTGCAGGGTGCACAGCGCGCCGGTGCGAAGGGTGTCCGCATCCAGGTCGCCGGCCGTCTCGGCGGCGCCGAGATGTCGCGCTCGGAGTTCTACCGTGAAGGCCGTGTGCCGCTGCACACCCTCCGCGCGAACATCGACTACGGCTTCTACGAGGCGCGCACCACCTTCGGTCGCATCGGCGTGAAGGTCTGGATCTACAAGGGCGACATCACCAACAAGGAGCTCGCTCGCGAGCAGGCGAACCAGCGTTCGTCTCGCCCGGAGCGTCGCGGCGGCCCTCGTGGCGACCGCAACGACCGTGGTGACCGCGGTGACCGTCGCGGCGGCGACCGCGGCGGCCGCGAGCAGCAGGCCCCGCAGGACGCGCCGGCCGGCGCAGGAGTTGAGGCGTAACCATGCTTATCCCCCGTCGAGTCAAGCACCGCAAGCAGCACCACCCGAAGCGCTCGGGTCAGGCCACCGGTGGCACCAAGGTCTCCTTCGGTGACTACGGCATCCAGGCCCTGACCCCCGCCTACGTGACCAACCGTCAGATCGAGTCCGCTCGTATCGCCATGACGCGGCACATCAAGCGTGGCGGCAAGGTGTGGATCAACATCTACCCGGACCGTCCGCTCACCAAGAAGCCTGCTGAGACCCGCATGGGTTCCGGCAAGGGTTCGCCCGAGTGGTGGATCGCGAACGTCAAGCCGGGCCGTGTGCTCTTCGAGCTCTCCGGCGTGAGCGACGAGGTCGCTCGCGAGGCACTCACCCGTGCCATTCACAAGCTGCCCCTCAAGGCACGCATCATCAAGCGCGAGGAGGGCGACGCATAATGGCGATCGGTTCCAAGGAGCTCCGTCCGACGGAGCTCGACACGTTCGAGAACGAGCGTCTCGCTGACGAGCTGAAGAAGGCCAAGGAGGAACTCTTCAACCTCCGTTTCCAGTCGGCCACCGGCCAGCTGGAGAGCCACGGTCGACTTCGTGCCGTCAAGCGCGACATCGCCCGGATCTACACCGTCCTGCGTGAGCGCGAGCTCGGCATCCGTGCCACTCCTGCGCCCGTCGAGACCGCAACCAAGGCCAAGAAGTCGACGAAGAAGGCTGACAAGCCCGCCGCGTCGGCCGAGGCCGAGACCGCCGAGGAGAACTGATGGCGAACGAAGAGAAGGACTCCGCCGCCCTCACCCGCGGCTACCGCAAGACGCGCCGCGGTTACGTGACCAGCGACAAGATGGACAAGACCATCGTCGTCGAGGTCGAGGACCGCGTGAAGCACGCCCTCTACGGCAAGGTCATCCGCCGCACCTCCAAGGTGAAGGCGCACGACGAGGCCGGTTCGGCCGGCATCGGCGACCTCGTCGTGATCAGCGAGACCCGTCCCCTCAGCGCCTCCAAGCGCTGGCGCCTGGTCGAGATCCTCGAGAAGGCCAAGTAGGCCCCCGGGCCCGCTTGGGGAAATAGGAGACAGCAGTGATTCAGCAGGAATCCCGCCTGAAGATCGCCGACAACACGGGTGCCAAGGAGATCTTGACCATCCGCGTGCTCGGTGGTTCGGGTCGTCGCTACGCCGGACTCGGTGACGTCATCGTCGCCACCGTCAAGGACGCGATCCCCGGCGGCAACGTGAAGAAGGGTGACGTCGTCAAGGCGGTCATCGTTCGCACCAAGAAGGAGACCCGTCGCAACGACGGCTCCTACATCAAGTTCGACGAAAACGCGGCAGTGATCCTCAAGGCCGACGGCGACCCGCGCGGAACGCGCATCTTCGGGCCGGTCGGTCGTGAGCTTCGCGACAAGAAGTTCATGAAGATCATCTCGCTCGCGCCGGAGGTGCTGTAAGCCATGGCGAACATCAAGAAGGGTGACCTCGTCCAGGTCATCACGGGCGCGACGCAGGAGCGTGGCGGCGACCGTGGCAAGCAGGGCAAGGTCATCGAGGTCCTCAAGGACAAGAACCGTGTCGTCGTCGAGGGCGTGAACTTCGTCACGAAGCACGTCCGCGTCGGCCAGACGCAGCGTGGTTCGAAGACGGGTGGCATCGAGCAGCACGAGGCTTCGATCCACGTCTCGAACGTCGCGATCGTCGACCCCAAGACGAAGAAGCCGACGCGCGTCGGCTTCCGCACCGAAGAGGTGGAGAAGGACGGCGTCAAGAAGACCGTCCGCGTCCGCTACGCCAAGAAGTCTGGTGAGAAGCTCTGATGACTGACACGACTGCCGCGACGACTGAGGCTGAGTCGACGACCAAGCCCCAGCCGCGCCTCAAGCAGAAGTACAAGAACGAGATCAAGACGGCGCTGACCGAGCAGTTCGGGTACGGCAACGTCAACCAGGTCCCCGGCCTGGTCAAGGTCGTCGTGAACACCGGTGTTGGCGAGGCCGCTCGCGACTCGAAGATCATGGACGGGGCCATCAAGGACCTGACCGCGATCACGGGTCAGAAGCCCCAGGTCACGATGGCCCGCAAGTCCATCGCGCAGTTCAAGCTGCGCGAGGGACAGGCCATCGGCGCACACGTCACCCTGCGTGGCGACCGTGCGTGGGAGTTCCTGGACCGCCTGCTCTCGCTGGCGCTCCCCCGTATCCGCGACTTCCGTGGTCTCAGCGACCGCCAGTTCGACGGAAACGGCAACTACACCTTCGGTCTCACGGAGCAGAGCGTGTTCCACGAGATCGACCAGGACCGGATCGACCGTGTCCGCGGGTTCGACATCACTGTCGTGACCACCGCGAAGACGGACGACGAGGGGCGCGCACTGCTCAAGCAGCTGGGCTTCCCGTTCCGCTCGGGCGAGCAGACGGTCTAAGCTACATCGGGCGACGCGGGCCGGAGGATGCAAGTCCTCCGGCCCGCACGCACGAACACACAGACCTCGGGGATTCGCTCCGGGGTCACTCGATCGCTCAGGTCGGCATTCGTGGAACGGGTGTCGAAACCAGGCGGAGAACGGAATCACATCATGACGATGACCGATCCGGTCGCAGACATGCTGACCAGATTGCGGAACGCGAACTCGGCGCACCACGACGCCGTCTCGCTTCCGAGCTCCAAGCTCAAGACGACCATCGCCGACATCCTCAAGCGCGAGGGCTACATCAGCGAGTGGAAGGTGGAGGACGCCCGCGTGGGCAAGACCCTCACCATCGAGCTGAAGTACGGCCCCGAGCGTGAGCGTTCGATCGCCGGCATCAAGCGCGTCTCGAAGCCCGGCCTCCGGGTCTACGCGAAGTCGACGGAGATCCCCCAGGTCCTCGGTGGCCTCGGCGTGGCGATCCTCTCGACCTCCTCGGGGCTCCTGACCGACCGCGAAGCCGAGAAGAAGGGCGTGGGTGGGGAAGTCCTCGCCTACGTTTGGTGATCGAACATGTCTCGAATCGGACGTCTCCCCATTGACATCCCCGCTGGCGTGACCGTCTCTGTGGACGGCCAGAACGTCGCGGTCAAGGGCCCGAAGGGCGAGCTCGCGCTCGTCATCGCCGAGCCCATCCAGGCCAGCGTCGAGGAGAACCAGGTCCTCGTCACGCGTCCCGACGACGAGCGCACCTCGCGCTCGCTGCACGGCCTGACCCGTACCCTCATCGCGAACCAGATCATCGGCGTGACCCAGGGCTACTCCAAGGGCCTCGAGGTCGTCGGTACCGGTTACCGCGTCCAGGCGAAGGGCTCGAACCTCGAGTTCGCGCTCGGGTACTCCCACTCGATCACGGTCGAGCCGCCGGCGGGCATCAGCTTCGCCGTCGAGGGCAACAACCGGGTCACCGTCAACGGCATCGACAAGCAGGCCGTCGGCGAAGTGGCGGCCAACATCCGCAAGCTGCGGAAGCCCGAGCCCTACAAGGGCAAGGGTGTCCGTTACGCCGGCGAGAACGTGCGCCGCAAGGCCGGAAAGTCAGGTAAGTGATCATGGCCATCGGAACTCGTACCCGAGTCAAGAGCAAGGCGGCCGCCAAGGCCCGCCGCCACAACCGTCTCCGCAAGAAGATCACCGGCACCGAGGCTCGTCCGCGTCTCGCCGTCACCCGTTCGGCACGCCACGTGTTCGTCCAGGTCATCGACGACACCAAGGGTCACACCCTGGCCAGCGCGTCGACGATGGAGGCCGACCTCCGTGCGTTCGACGGCGACAAGACCGCCAAGGCACGTCGTGTCGGCGAGCTCCTCGCCGAGCGTGCGAAGACCGCCGGCGTCGACGCCGTCGTGTTCGACCGCGGTGGTAGCAAGTACGCCGGTCGCGTCGCCGCGATCGCCGATGGTGCCCGTGAAGGAGGGCTGAACCTGTGAGCGACATCGCGAACAACAGCAACGCCGAGGAGACCCCGGCCGTCGAGGAGACGACCGAGGCCGCCAGCGCTGCGACGACCGAGGCCACCAGCGCCGAGGCGACCGAGGCCACCAGCGCCGAGGAGACCCCCAGCACTGACGAGACCCCGAAGGCCGACGCCAAGGCGGAGGCTGCTGCCCCCGTCGCCGAGCGTCCGGTCGAGACCGCTGCGGGCTCCGCGTCGAACAACCGCGACTCCGCCGACAACCGTGGCCGTCGTGGTGGCGGTCGTGACCGTCAGCAGGGCCGCGACCGCGACAAGCGCGGTGGCGACAGCCAGTTCCTCGAGCGCGTCGTGACCATCAACCGCGTCTCCAAGGTCGTCAAGGGTGGTCGTCGCTTCAGCTTCACCGCGCTCGTCGTCGTCGGTGACGGCAACGGGCTCGTGGGCGTCGGCTACGGCAAGGCCAAGGAGGTCCCCACGGCGATCTCCAAGGGCGTCGAAGAGGCGAAGAAGAACTTCTTCCGCGTCCCGCGCGTCGGCAACACGATCCCGCACCCGGTGCAGGGCGAGGCCGCAGCCGGCGTCGTGCTCCTGCGTCCGGCGGCTGCCGGTACCGGTGTCATCGCCGGTGGTCCGGTCCGCGCCGTGCTCGAGTGCGCCGGCATCCACGACGTCCTGAGCAAGTCGCTCGGTTCGTCGAACACCATCAACATCGTGCACGCCACGGTCGAGGCCCTCAAGCAGCTCGAGGAGCCCCGCGCCGTCGCCGCACGTCGTGGCCTCGACGTGGACCACGTCGTGCCGGCTCGCCTCCTGAAGGCCGAGGCGGCAGCACGTGCCGCAGCGACCGAGAAGGCAGGTGCCTGATGGCCATGCTGAAGATCACGCAGACGAAGTCCGTCATCAGCGAGAAGCAGTACCAGCGCGACACGCTCCGCAGCCTGGGTCTCAAGCGCATCGGCCGTACGGTCCTGCGCGAGGACAACTCCCAGAACCGCGGGTACATCGCGACGGTGGCGCACCTCGTGAAGGTCGAGGAGGTCGACGCATGAGCGACGAGAAGAACGAGCGCGTCCAGATCCTGAAGGTGCACCACCTTCGTCCGGCCGCAGGCTCCAAGAAGGACCGCACCCGTGTGGGTCGCGGTGAGGGCTCGAAGGGCAAGACCGCGGGCCGCGGTACCAAGGGCACGAAGGCCCGTTACCAGGTCCGCGTCGGCTTCGAGGGTGGGCAGATGCCGCTGCACATGCGCACCCCGAAGCTCCGCGGGTTCAAGAACCCGTTCCGCGTCGAGTACCAGGTCGTGAACCTGGACAAGCTCGCGGAGCTCTACCCGAACGGTGGCGACGTCACCGTTGCTGACCTCGTCGCCAAGGGCGCGGTCCGCAAGAACGAGAAGGTCAAGGTTCTCGGTCAGGGTGACATCAACGTGAAGCTCACGATCACGGTCGACAAGGTCTCGGGCTCCGCCCAGGACAAGATCGTGGCTGCGGGCGGCACCGTCACCGAGTAGTCCCGTCGGCGGCCCGTGCATTGCGCACGGGCCGCCGTTACGGTTTCCTNCCAGCGGACCCGGGCCACGCGGTCGGCGCTTCCGGCCACGGGCGGTTCCGCCCGGCACGATCGGCAAGACCGGTCCCCAGAAGTTCGGAGTTCTCGTGTTCAGAGCGGTCGCGCGCATCATGCGCACCCCCGATCTTCGGAAGAAGATCGGCTTCACCCTCGCGATCATCGCGCTGTTCCGCCTGGGGTCCTACATCCCGGCCCCGTACGTCGACTACACGGCGGTGCAGACCTGTCTGGCGAGCGCCTCGTCCTCCGGCGGGCTCTACGACCTGATCAACCTGTTCTCCGGCGGCGCGCTGCTGAAGCTCTCGGTGTTCGCGCTCGGGATCATGCCGTACATCACGTCGTCGATCATCGTGCAGCTGCTGCGCGTGGTGATCCCGCACTTCGACGCCCTCTACAAAGAAGGCCAGACCGGTCAGGCGAAGCTGACCCAGTACACGCGCTACCTCACCATCGCGCTCGGTGTGCTGCAGTCCACCACCCTGATCACCGTCGCGCGCTCCGGTCAGCTCTTCGGCACGAACGCCAGCGCCTCCTGCTCGTCGATCATCTCGAACGACAGCTGGTACGCGATCATGCTCATGGTCGTCACCCTGACCGCCGGTACCGGCCTCATCATGTGGATGGGTGAGCTCGTCACCGAGCGCGGCATCGGCAACGGCATGTCCCTGCTCATCTTCACGTCCATCGCAGCGCAGTTCCCCTCCGCGCTCTGGCAGATCGAGCAGTCGCAGTCCTTCGAGCTCTTCCTGTTCGTCATCCTGGTCGGCCTGGTCATCATGATGGCCGTCGTGTTCGTCGAGCAGTCGCAGCGGCGGATCCCCGTGCAGTACGCCAAGCGCATGGTGGGGCGTCGTACCTTCGGCGGCAACAACACGTACATCCCGATCAAGGTGAACATGGCCGGCGTCGTGCCCGTCATCTTCGCGTCGTCCCTGCTGTACCTGCCGGCCCTGGTCGCGCAGTTCAACCAGCCCTCCGACGGCTCCGCGCCGGCGGCGTGGGTGACCTGGATCCAGAGCAACCTGACCTCGGGCGACAACTGGTTCTACATGGTCCTGTACTTCCTGCTCATCGTCGGCTTCACGTACTTCTACGTCGCGATCACCTTCAACCCCGAAGAGGTCGCCGACAACATGAAGAAGTACGGCGGGTTCATCCCGGGCATCCGTGCCGGTCGCCCGACGGCCGAGTACCTCGACTACGTCCTGACTCGGGTGACGTTGCCCGGTTCGCTCTACCTCGGTCTCATCGCGCTCATCCCGCTGGCAGCACTGGCGCTGTTCGGCGCGAACCAGAACTTCCCGTTCGGTGGCGCGAGCATCCTCATCATCGTGGGTGTCGGTCTCGAGACCGTGAAGCAGATCGACTCGCAGCTGCAGCAACGTCACTACGAAGGGCTTCTCCGTTGAGCGCACGTCTCATCATCGTCGGACCTCCCGGAGCCGGGAAGGGCACGCAGGCCGGACGCATCGCCGAGTCCTTCGGCATCCCGGCGGTGTCGACGGGGGACATCTTCCGCAAGAACGTGTCGGAGGGCACCCCGCTCGGGGTCCAGGCGAAGGCGATCATGGACGCCGGGGACTACGTGCCGGACTCGCTGACGAACGAGCTCGTAAAGGCCCGCCTGAACGAGACCGACGCCGAGAGCGGGTTCCTGCTCGACGGGTACCCGCGGACCGTCGGCCAGGTCGAGTACCTCGACGGACTGCTCGCCGAGCAGGGGACCGGCATCGACGCGGTCATCCGACTCGTGGCAGACCAGGACGCCCTGGTGGGGCGCCTGCTCAAGCGCGCCGAGCAGCAGGGCCGCAGCGACGACAACGAGGAGACGATCCGTCGTCGCCAGCACGTCTACGTCGAGCAGACCGCGCCGATCGTCGACGCCTACCAGCAGCGCGGTCTCGTGGTCGAGGTCGACGGTCTCGGCGGCATCGACCAGGTGGGCGACCGGATCCAGTCCGCGCTCGCGTCCCGCGGGCTGACCGCCGGCGTCTGACCCGCGTGGTCCGCTTCCGCAAGCCCTCGATCTACAAGGCGCCGGACGAACTCCGCGCGATGGTGCGGCCCGGTCTGCTGACCGAGGCCGCGCTCGTCGCGGTGCGCGCCGCGATCCGCCCGGGCATCACCACGGGCGAGCTCGACGCGATCGCCGAGCGCACCATCCGCGACGGCGGCGGCATCCCGAACTTCCAGCTCGTGCCCGGCTACCGGCACACCCTGTGCGTGTCGGTCAACGACGAGATCGTGCACGGGATCCCCGGTGAGCGGGCACTGCAGCCGGGGGACCTGGTGTCGGTGGACGCCGGTGCCGAGGTCGACGGCTGGAACGGCGACAGCGCGTTCAGCATGGTCGTCCCCGGCGGCGACGCCCCGGTGACGGCCGCGCGGCAGCGGCTCACGGACGTCACCGAGCGGTCCCTGTGGCACGGCATCGCCGCGCTCTCCCGCGCCGCGAACCTCAACGAGGTCGGCGACGCGGTCGAGGACGCCGTCGACGAGACCGGGACCTGGGGCATCGTCGAGGACTTCACCGGGCACGGCATCGGACGGTCGATGCACGAGGACCCGCCCGTCTTCAACTACCGCATCCGTGGCGCGGGCCCGTCGGTGCGCCCCGGGTTGGTCGTCGCGATCGAGCCGATGGTGACCGCGGGGTCGATCGACAGCTCGACGGACGACGACGACTGGACCGTCCGGACCCTGGACGGGTCCGACGCCGCCCACTGGGAGCACAGCGTCGCCGTGCACGCCGGGGGCGTCTGGGTCCTCACGGCCAGCGACGGCGGCGCGTCCGGCCTGGCCCCGCTGGGTGTGACGCCGGTCCCGATCCCGTAGGTCGGGCCTCCCGTCCGGATCGTCGGCGACAGCCGGCTTGGAGGCCCGCAACGGGCCCGCCCCGTCGGTGTCAGTTGCCGACGGAGCAGGTCTCCTCGGCCGCGCTCTGCCCGGTGATCGTCGACGGCAGCGCCGTGGCCGACGCCGACGGTGCCGCTGCGGCCGGTGAGGACGCCGCGGCCGAGGGCGTGTCGCTCGGTGTGCTCGGTGCCGCGCTGTCGCCGGTGCCGCTCGCGGTGCCGGCTTCTTCGGACGCGCGCCCGGTCGACGAGTCGCCGAGCGTCGTCCTCTGGTCGGTCTGCAGGGCCAGGTTCAGCGCATGGGCGGCGTCCTGCGAGACGAGCACGTGGGCGGGGTCGTCCGGGTCGTCGATCACCGGGTACTGCACGAACAGCATGTTCGACGTGTTCATGCCGCGCAGTGCCGACGCCAGCCCGACGAGGGTGCGGGTCTGGGCGAGACCGTCGGAGAGCGTCATGTTGGAGAGCGCGGCGCCGGCGAGCTTGTACAGCGTGACGGGGTTGGAGAGCGTGCCGTCCGACGTGACCTTGCGGAGCAGGGCGGAGAGGAACACCTGCTGGGAGCTGATGCGGGCGAGGTCGCTGCCGTCCCCGACGCCGTGCCGGCTGCGCAGGAAAGCAAGTGCGTCCTGACCGGCGAGCGTGTGCTGCCCGGCAGCGAGCTGCAGGCCCGTGTAGGAGTCGTTGATCGGCTTCGCGACGCAGACGTCGACCCCGCCGACCGCGTTCGACATCTCGATCACGCCGTTGAAGGTGATGAGTCCCGCGTAGGGGATGGTGAGCCCGGTCAGGTTCTCGACGGTGTCGACGACGCAGGACACACCGCCGTGCCCGAGCGACTCGTTGATGAGCTGCGAGCTGACCGCGGGGTAGGTGGTCCCGGTCTGCGGGTTCGTGCACGCCGGGATCGGCACCTTCAGGTCACGCGGGAAGCTCACCGCCGTCAGCTGCTGGTGGTCCTGGGAGACGTGCACCAGGATCGTGACGTCGTTGCGAGCGCCCTCGACGTCCTCGTCGGAGTCGAACTGGCCGACTCGGGTGTCGCTGCCGATGAGCAGGATGTTGGCACCGCCCTTGATCGCCGTGATGTCAGCGGTCTTCGCGGTGCTCTGGTCGTCCTTGCTCAACTGCACCGTGTGCGGGGCCGTCGCGAGCTGGGCGCCCGCGATGGCGGCGACGCTGGTGCCGCTGACGAGCACGACCGCGAGGGCCGAGGCGACGACCGACACCAGGGTCGTCCAACCGCGACGGCGCGCGAGACGTCCGTGACGGGCGATCGTCCGCGGTGGGCGGGTGGCTGGCAAAGGGTCTCCGTTCGGCAGGATGCGTTGCCACCGTAGGGCCGGCGACCGCTCCGTCCCCCGGAGCACGCCGTGGAACCACTGTGGAACGCTGGAGGCCCCTTCAGGAACACCCCAGCTCTGGGGGAGCCGCGCGTGCACTTGGCAAACGGGCGGCTGTCCCATAAGATCGATCTTTGGTGTGCCATGCCCTGACGGGTGCGGCGCCCGACCCGCAGACCGGCTCGGGGATCACACCGG
>NZ_LMPO01000007.1:323868-363982 GCF_001424385.1 Curtobacterium sp. Leaf183
GGTGCTCGAAGCTCTGCCCAACGCGATGTTCCGCGTTGAGCTGACCAATGGGCACAAGGTCCTCGCGCACATCTCCGGGAAGATGCGCCAGCACTACATCCGCATCCTCCCCGAGGACCGCGTGATCGTGGAGCTGAGCCCGTACGACCTGACCCGCGGCCGGATCGTCTACCGCTACAAGTGATCCGCGAGCTGGAAAGGAACGACTCGGCGAACCCGCCGAGCACGAAGCCAGCGAGCACGAGGAATCAGCAATGAAGGTCAACCCCAGCGTCAAGCCCATCTGCGAGCACTGCCGAGTCATTCGCCGCAAGGGCCGCGTCATGGTGATCTGCAAGAGCAACCCGCGTCACAAGCAGCGCCAGGGCTAGTCCTGCGCTGCCTGACCGGATCGTCCTCTGGACGGCCTGCGCAGGAGCACAACTCAACATCGAACACGCAGTACCAGAACCCTTGTCCGGCCCAGTGCCGGACGGCGGGGGACACCTCGGGGCGGAGGCCCGAGCACCGGTACTGCGCCACACCTCCATCGACAACAGGAGCAGCCATCACATGGCACGTCTAGCAGGCGTCGACATCCCGCGCGAGAAGCGCGTGGAGATCGCACTCACGTACATCTACGGCGTCGGCCGCACCCGAGCGGTCAAGACGCTCGCGGACACCGGTATCTCCGGTGACATCCGCGTCAAGGACCTCACCGACGACCAGCTGGTCGCCCTCCGTGACCACATCGAGGGCAACTACAAGGTCGAGGGTGATCTCCGTCGCGAGGTCGCAGCCGACATCCGCCGCAAGGTCGAGATCGGCAGCTACGAGGGGCTTCGTCACCGTCGCGGTCTCCCGGTGCGCGGTCAGCGCACGAAGACCAACGCGCGTACCCGCAAGGGACCGAAGCGCACCGTGGCAGGCAAGAAGAAGGCCCGATAGGAGATCATCATGGCTACCCCCAAGACTGCCGCGCGCAAGCCGCGCCGCAAGGAGAAGAAGAACGTCGCCGTGGGCCAGGCCCACATCAAGAGCACGTTCAACAACACGATCGTCAGCATCACCGACCCGTCGGGTGCCGTCCTCAGCTGGGCGTCCTCGGGTGCCGTCGGCTTCAAGGGCTCGCGCAAGTCGACGCCGTTCGCGGCGCAGCTCGCCGCCGAGTCCGCTGCGCGTCAGGCGCAGGAGCACGGCGTCAAGAAGGTCGACGTCTTCGTGAAGGGCCCGGGTTCGGGTCGCGAGACCGCGATCCGTTCCCTGCAGGCCGCTGGCCTCGAGGTCGGTTCGATCAACGACGTCACGCCGCAGGCGCACAACGGGTGCCGCCCGCCCAAGCGCCGCCGCGTCTGACGCGAGGAGCAACCGGCCGTTCCCCGCTCGTACCCTGACCGGACGAGGCGTTCCCTCCAGCGGAGCGGGACGTCTCCCCGTAGGAGCGAGCGGGGGCGGCCATTCCTGGTCGTTCGATCGCGTACGTCAGTACGCGTGATCACAACTCAACAGACCCGTCGGGGCCCGGTCGGCCCCGTCGTACCGCCAAGTGTCATATAGCGGACACTTCGCCGAAAGGAATCCCACAGTGCTCATTGCACAGCGCCCCACCCTGACCGAGGAGTCGATCTCCGAGCACCGCTCGCGCTTCGTCATCGAGCCGCTCGAGCCTGGCTTCGGCTACACCCTCGGCAACTCGCTGCGCCGCACGCTCCTCTCCTCGATCCCCGGCGCGGCTGTCACCAGCATCCGCATCGACGGCGTCCTCCACGAGTTCAGCACCGTCCCCGGTGTCAAGGAAGACGTCACCGAGATCATCCTCAACATCAAGAGCCTGGTCGTCTCCAGCGAGCACGACGAGCCGATCACCGCGTACCTGCGCAAGCAGGGTGCCGGACAGGTCACCGCGGCGGACATCTCCGCCCCGGCCGGTGTCGAGATCCACAACCCGGACCTCGTCATCGCGACCCTGAACGACACCGCGCGCTTCGAGCTCGAGCTGACCATCGAGCGTGGCCGCGGCTACGTCTCGGCGACGCAGAACCGCTCGGAGTTCAGCGAGGCCGGTCAGATCCCGATCGATTCGATCTACTCCCCGGTCCTCAAGGTCACCTACCGCGTCGAGGCGACGCGTGCCGGTGAGCGCACGGACTTCGACCGCCTGGTCGTCGACGTCGAGTCGAAGCCGGCCATCACGCCGCGCGACGCCATCGCGTCGGCCGGTCGCACGCTCGTCGAGCTGTTCGGGCTCGCCCGCGAGCTCAACACGGCCGCCGAGGGCATCGAGATCGGCCCCGCGCCGGTCGACGCCGTGCTCTCGAACGAACTGCAGACCCCGATCGAGGACCTCGACCTGTCGGTCCGCAGCTACAACTGCCTGAAGCGGGAGGGCATCAACACGGTGTCCGAGCTCGTCGCCCTGTCGGAGACGCAGCTCATGAACATCCGCAACTTCGGTCAGAAGTCGGTGGACGAGGTCAAGGACAAGCTCACCGAGCTCGGCCTGTCCCTCAAGGACACCGTCCCCGGATTCGACGGCGCCCACTTCTACAGCGGGTACGACGAGGACGAGTCCAGCAACTGACCTCGCGCTGATGCGCACGCGCGTCGTCACGGCGCGCACCACTCTTTCACCACTGGAGAACTGACATGCCGAAGCCCACCAAGGGCCCCCGCCTCGGTGGCGGTCCCGCCCACGAGCGCCTGCTCCTGAGCAACCTCGCCAACGCCCTGTTCACGCACGGCCGCATCACCACCACCGAGACCAAGGCCAAGCGCCTGCGTCCGGTCGCCGAGCGTCTCATCACGTTCGCGAAGCGTGGCGACCTGCACGCTCGTCGTCGGGTCATCGCGGCCCTGCGTGACAAGACCGTCGTGCACACGCTGTTCACGGAGATCGCGCCCCAGGTGGCCGAGCGCCAGGGCGGCTACACCCGCATCACGAAGCTCGGTTTCCGCAAGGGCGACAACGCGCCCCTCGCGTCGATCGAGCTCGTCCTCGAGCCCGTCTCGAGCACGCCGGCACCGGTGACGCGCAACGCTGCTCCGGCCGCCGCTGCGCCCGCCACGGAGCCGACCGCGGACGAGACCGACGCCGAGACCACCGAGGAGGCCCCGGTCGAGTCGACCGAGACCACCGAGGAGTCCGCTCCCGTCGAGTCCGAGTCCGAGACCCCGGCTGCCGCCGAGGTCGAGGCCGACGCCGCCGAGAAGGCCGACGACGCCAAGTAGTCGCACCTGCACCACCGGAACGACCCCCGCAGCGCACGCTGCGGGGGTCGTTCCGCGTCCGGGGAGCACCGCGCTTCCCGGGGAGCACCGCGCATCCGGGGAGCGCGGGGCCAGCCGCGCTCCCAGCGGGGCGCACGTATGGTGACCGGTCGGCCTACCGGGTGGGGGCCGACACCACGGAGGACACACATGGGATTCGATCACGTCGCGGGGGTGGGGACACGGCTCTGGCGATGGAGCCGGACGTCCGGCACACAG
This sequence comes from Curtobacterium sp. Leaf183, assembly GCF_001424385.1. Lineage (GTDB taxonomy): Bacteria > Actinomycetota > Actinomycetes > Actinomycetales > Microbacteriaceae > Curtobacterium. The sequence goes on from NZ_LMPO01000007.1 coordinate 327,334, forward strand.
CCGCGCCTGCTGCACGCCGCCAAGGCCGCGGGGGCCGCTGCGCTCGCGTGGTTCGTGGCCCGACACGTCCCAGGGGTCGCCTCCGAGTACCCCTACTACGCTCCGCTCGGGGCGGTGATCGCCATGCAGACGACGGTCTTCGCCGGTCTGCGCAGCGGGATCCAGACACTCGTCGGCATCGCGCTCGGGATCGGTGTCGCCGGGTTCACGATGTGGGTCGGTGACCCGGGGATCCTGGCGGTCGCCCTTGCCGTCGGCATCGGCGTGCTGGTCGGCGGGTTCCGCGTCCTCGGGGAGGGCAGCTCGTGGGTGTCGACCGCGGCGCTGTTCGTGCTGCTCGTCGGAGGTGCGCACGCGGAGGGCTACTCGCTCGGGTACCTCGTGCAGATGGCCGTCGGCGTGGTCGTCGGCCTGCTCGTGAACTTCCTGGTGTTCCCGCCGCTGCACTTCTGGGACGCCGAGCACCGGATCGACGCGGTGAACGGGGTCCTCGCCGACCACCTCGACGGCCTAGCGACGGTCATGCGGGAGGGCAAGCGTGACGTCGCCGCCTGGGACCGGCAGCAGGACCGGCTGGACCGCGCGATCGCCGACGTGCGCTCGCGGGTGTCGATCGCGCACGAGAGCCGGAAGATCAACCCACGTGGCGCACTCCGCGGCTCGCGGGCCCGCCTGCAGCAGGACGGGGCCCGGTTCCGCGCCCTCGAGCGCGTCGCCTGGTACACGACGGACCTCACCGAGCTGGTGGCCCGGTCGGGACCCGTGGCCGAGGGGATCGGGCGCCCCGATCCGGAGTTCGCCGAACCCCTGGCGACGGCGCTCGACCAGATCGCCTGCGTGATCCGCGGCGAGAGCCCGGAGGACGAGGCCGACCGGGCGATCGCGGAGGTCGAGCGCGCCCTGGACGCCTCCCGCTCGAACCCGTCGCACGTCGCGGTCACCTCAGCGGCGCTGGTGTCGTTGCGCGGGATCGTCGAGTCGGAGCGCCGGGCCACCGCGGACATCGACACGAAGACCGGACCGTTCGGTTCCGCCAGGTCGGCGCAGACGCCGCACTGACGGCACCGGAGCGGTGCGTGCGGCCACGGTCGAACCACGGGCTCCGTAGACTCGTCCCGTGCCGCAGCACCCCCGCCTCGCCGTCCTCGGGCCCGTCCTCGCTGAGGACCCGAACGGTGCGCTGGCGCCGGTGCCGGGGGCACTCGCGCGGTCGTTCCTGGTGGCGCTCGTGCTGGCACGCGGGCACGCGCTGAGCACCGAGACGCTCATCGACGAGCTGTGGAGTGACGCCCCGCCGCGGGGTGCTCGCGCGGCACTGCAGACACTGGTCTCGCGGCTGCGCCGGAGCACGGCGGACGGCCTCGTCACGTCGACGAGCACCGGGTACGCCCTGGGCGTCCCGGCCGACGACGTCGACCTGACCCGCGCCGAGCGGGTGGCCGGCAGCGTCGAGCACGACCGGCGGGACGTCGAACACGCGTTGGACCTGTGGCAGGGCGACCCGGGTGCCGACGTCGAGGGCGACCTGGGCGAGACGCTCGCAGGCCGCGCGTCCGCGGCGCGGACCGGTCTGCGTCGGGCGCTCGGCGCCGCGTTGACGGCGTCGGGCGACGCCGGCTCCGCAGCCGTGGTCTGGCGCGAGGAAGCCGATCGTGACCCCTTCGACGAGGTCGCGGTCGGGGGCGCGATGCGAGCCCTGGCCGCCGCCGGTCGGACGACCGAGGCGCTCGCCGTGTTCGCCGCGCACCGGGAACACCTGGCCGAGGGGCTCGGCGCCGACCCGTCCGCCGACCTGGTCCGGCTGAACGCCGACCTGCTGCGCCGGTCCGCGTCCGCTTCGGGATCCGTCCGCCGGGTCGGGCTGCGGGCATCGCCCAACGCGCTGGTCGGACGGGAGGCCGAGGTCGCCGCCGTCACGGAGCTGCTGTCCCACGAGCGGCTGGTGACGGTCCTGGGCGCCGGTGGGCTCGGCAAGACCCGGCTGGCGCAGGCGGTCGCGGCAGCCGTGCGCGATGACCACGGGGTGGTCGTCCTCGAGCTGGCCTCACTGACCTCGGGCGAGGACATCGTCCCCGCCCTCGGAGCCCTGCTGGGGATCGCCGAGGTCCGGGGTGTCCGTTCCCTGCGCGACGCCGTCGCCGCTGACCTGCGCAGCCGGGTGTTCCGCGCGCTCGGCGACGAACCGACCGTGCTCGTGCTGGACAACTGCGAACACCTGGTCGAGGACGTCGCCTCCGTCGTCGCGGACCTGCTCGCGGTGCTGCCGTCGCTGCGCGTCCTGACCACCTCGCGGGCGCCGCTCGCGATCGCCGGCGAGGTCGTCGCCCCGCTCGCGCCCCTGCCCGTCGACGCCGACGGGGCCGCGGTCCGGTTGTTCACCGACCGTGCCCGGGCAGCCCGGCCCGGAGCGGTCCTGCCCGTCGACGCCGTGCGTCGGATCTGCACACGGCTGGACGGGTCACCGCTCGCGATCGAGCTCGCCGCCGCCCGGATCCGCGGCATGAGCACGGACGAGATCGAGCGGCGCCTGGACGACCGGTTCGCCCTGCTCCGCGGAGGTGACCGGAGCGCCCCCGAGCGACACCGGACGCTGCTCGCGGTGATCGAGTGGAGCTGGCGGCTGCTCGACGCGGGGGCCGAGGACCTGCTGCCGCGCCTGGCGCTCTTCCCGGACGGGCTCGCGGTGGACGCGGTCGAGGCCGTCGCGGCTCCCGACCGCCGGCAGGACGCGCTCGACGACCTGGCCGAGCTGGTCGAGCAGTCCCTCGTCCAGCTCGTCGAGCACGAGGGGGAGCCCGTGCGCTACCGGCTGCTCGAGACCGTCCGGGAGTTCGGTGCCGCACGGCTGCGCGACCGCGACGCCACCCGGGCGGTCCGGGACGCGATGGTGCACTGGGGTCGGACGTTCGCCGGGTCCCGGCCCCTGTTCACCGCGACGGGCGATGCCCAGCGCCGGTGGTTCCGCGAGATCGCCCGCGAGGCCGACAACCTGGTCACGCTGCTGCGCTGGAGTCTGCAGGACGCTGACCGCACCAGCGTCGCGCAGGTGTTCTCGGCGCTGGGCGGGTACTGGACGCTCCGCGGCGCACACGGCGAGGTGGTCGCCCTCGCGCCCGAGGTGGTCGCGGTCCTGCGGACGGCCGAACCGGCCCCCGGGGACCGGGCGGCCACGGTCCTGGGACTCGTGCTGGTCGGCGGGTCAGCGGCGTTCAGCGACCGGCGCACGGCCGCTCTCGCGATCTCGACCCTCCGCCGGACCACCCGGCAGGGCTCGACGGGCGTGCCGGTGCTCGACGCCCAGGCCGCACTGCTCCTGACCCTCGGCCGCCCCGAGCGCGGGCTCGACCTGCTCGGCCGGTACCGTGACTCCCCGGACCACGCGGTGTCGTGTCTGGCGTACACACTCAGCGCACCCCTGGCCGAGAACGACGGCGAGTCCGCCAGGGCCCTCGCCTTCTCGGACCGCGCCATCGCGCTGGCCCGACAGGTCGACGACGCCTGGGCGCTCGGTTCGGGGGCGGTCACCAGGACCCAGCTGCTCGCGCAGACGGGCCGTCACGCCGAGGCGCTGGCCGTCGCGGACCTGGCCAGGGACCGGCTCGAGGTGTTCGGGGCCGAGGACGACCTGTACGAGATCGGCTGGACCGTCGGCCTGTGCGCCGCAGCGACCGGGGACGTCGTCCAGGCCCGGGCGATCGCCGCCGACCTCGCGCACCAGCCGGTCGCGAACCGGGGTGGGCCGGACGGCGACGCGGCGCAGACCGCGGTGCTGGCGATCGCCATCGGCGCCGAGTGCGCCCGCAGCACCGGGGACCTCGACGCCGCTGCGACGGCGTACGTCCAGGCGTGGGACGTCGTGCTCCCGAGCCGCCGGACCGTGCCGCACTGGGTCCTGATGGCGGGCGCGGCCCGGATCGCGGCGCAGGACGAGGCGGCGGCCGGCCGGACCGCCGGGACCGCACCGGACCTCCAGGCCGTTGCCCGCACCCTCCGCGTGCAGGCGCTCGTGATGCTGCGGTTGCACCCGCGGTGGCTCGACCTGCCCGTGGTCGGGACGGCGCTGCTCGGTCTCGCCGTCGCGGCTGCGCGGAGCGGACGGCACGGCGAGGCTGCGCGGTGCTGGGCGCTGGCCCGGCGCTTCGGGTCGCGGCAGGACTTCGCGGTGCTCGCACACGACCGCCTGCGGCCCCTGGTGGTCGACGTGGTCGGCGAGCAGACGGTCGCGGACGCCGAGACGGCCTCGACCGGGTGGGACCGGGCCGAGGCCGTCGCGCGGGCACGCCTGCTGTTCGAGGAGCTGGGCGTCCGTCACGCCTTCCGCATGTAGGCGCGGACGGTCAGCGGGGCGAACACCGCGACGACCACCGCTGCGCCCACCAGCGAGAAGACCAGGTCGCCGCGGACGACACCGTGGTTCACGAGCTCGCGCACGGCGGTGATGAGGTGCGAGATCGGGTTCACCTCGGAGAACCAGCGCAGCCAGCTCGGCAGGGTGTCCGCCGGCACGAACGCGTTCGACAGGAACGTCAGCGGGAACAGCACCAGGTTCGAGATGCCGGAGACGCTGGACGCGGTGCGGGCGACGACACCGAAGTAGGCGAAGACCCAGCTGATCGACCAGGCGACGACGATGACGAGCAGTCCGGCGACGACGACCGTCCACACGCCGTGCGCCGGACGGAGCCCCATCACGATGCCGACCACGAAGGTGATCGTCGTGGCGATGGCGTAGCGGACCGTGTCGGCCAGCAGCGCTCCGGCCAGGGGCGCGATCCGGGCGATCGGCAGCGACTTGAACCGGTCGAACACGCCCTTGTCCATGTCCTCGCGGAGCTGCACGCCCGTGACGATAGACGACGTGATGTTCGTCTGGACGAGGATGCCCGGGATGATGATCGGCAGGTAGGCCGCCACGTTGCCGGCGATCGCGCCGCCGAAGATGTACGTGAACATCACGGTGAAGACGATCGGCATGAGGGTGACGTCGAACAGCTGCTCGGGCGTGCGACGGACCTTGATCAGCCCGCGGTACGCCATCGTCAGGGACTGGCGCACGGTCGCGCCGAGGCCGGTCCCACCGACGCCGGGTCGTGGTGCGATGCGGGGCGTGGTCGGAGCGGTGGGGGTCAGGGTGGTCATGCGAGGCTCCCTTCGAGCTCGCGGTCGGCGTCGTCAGCCGCGTCGGCGGTCGGCGAGCCGGTGATGGTCAGGAAGACCTCGTCGAGCGTCGGCTTCTGCACGCTCATCTCGGCGAGGGAGATGCCGGCGTCGCGGAACGACACCAGTAGGTCGGTCACCCGGTCCGGGTCGGTCATCGGGGCGGTCAGCCGGGAACCCTCGGGGCTGACGACCGCGTCGACGCCGAGCGCGGTGCGGACGATGGTGCGCGCGGCGTCGAGCCGCAGCGCATCCGCCAGCCGGAGCTGCAGGGACGCGGTGCCGATCGAGGCCTTGAGCTCGTCGCTCGTGCCCTCGGCGACGACCCGGCCGTGGTCGATCACCGCGATGCGGTCGGCGAGCTGGTCGGCCTCGTCGAGGTACTGCGTCGTGAGCAGGACCGTCGACCCGGTCGCGACGAGCTCGCGGATGGTGTCCCACATCTGCGCCCGGGTGCGCGGGTCGAGACCCGTGGTCGGTTCGTCGAGGAAGATCAGCGGGGGCTGCGCGATGAGGCTCGCCGCCAGGTCGAGCCGCCGGCGCATGCCGCCGGAGAACGCCTTGAGCGGACGGTTCGCCGCCTCGGTCAGGCCGAAGCGCTCGAGCAGCTCGTGCGACTTGCGCTTCGACTCGGCCCGGCTGAGCCCGAGCAGCCTCGCGAAGACGACGAGGTTCTCGGTCGCGCTCAGGGTCTCGTCGACGCTGGCGTACTGGCCGGTGACGCCGATGAGCCGACGGACCTGCTGGGCCTCACGGCGCACGTCGTGCCCGAACACGCGGGCCTCGCCGCCGTCGGCCTTGAGGAGCGTCGCGAGCATGCTGATCGTGGTGGTCTTGCCGGCGCCGTTCGGCCCGAGCACGCCGTACACGGTGCCGGCCTCGACGCGGAGGTCGACGCCGTCCACGGCACGGTTCTGCCCGAACGTCTTCACGAGGCCGATCGCCTCGACCGCGAGGGGTGTCGTGGTCATCGTCGGTTCCTTTCTCCGGTGGGACGTCGACGGTCGCGTCGATGTCGAGGTCGATCGTGCCGCCGGGCACTCACGTGGCGCTGACTCGGCGCTGACGTCGGTACCGTTGCGGTGTGAGTGGAGGAACCGTGCGGCTCCGGCTGGACGTCGCGTACGACGGGGCGGCGTTCTCCGGGTGGGCCAGGCAGCCCGGACTGCGGACCGTGCAGGGCGCGCTCGAGGCCGCTCTGGCCACGGTGTTCACCCGGTGGGGCGAGCCGCCGCAGCTGACCGTCGCGGGCCGCACCGACGCGGGTGTGCACGCCACCGGGCAGGTCGCGCACCTCGACCTCGACGCCGCGCAGTGGGCGGCACTGGCGCGGCCGCGGCGTGCGACGGCCGACGGAGCGCAGCGCGGACCGCTCGACGGGCTCGTCAAGCGCGTGAACGGGATCGCCGGGGCGGACGGCGACGTCGTCGTCACGGGGGCGTCGGTCGCTCCGGACGGCTTCGACGCCCGGTTCTCGCCGCTCTGGCGACGCTACGAGTACCGCGTCGCGGACGCCGATGCCGTGTACGACCCCCGTCGTCGCGGGCACACGCTCTGGTACCCGGGGCGTCTGGACCCGGCGGCGATGGAGCGCGGTGCGCTGACGCTGCTGGGGCTGCACGACTTCGCGGCGTTCTGCAAGCCGCGCGAGGGTGCGACGACGATCCGGACGCTCCAGGCGTTCCGCTGGGACCGCGAGCCGGACGGCGTGCTGGTGGCGAGCCTCCAGGCCGATGCCTTCTGCCACTCGATGGTGCGGGCCATGGTCGGGGCGACCATCGCCGTCGGCGAGGGCCGGTTCGGCGCCGAGCGCCTCGAGGAACTCCGCGTGGCGGGGGAGCGGACCAGCGCGTTCAAGGTCGCACCCGCACGGGGGCTGACGCTGACCGAGGTCGGGTACCCGTCCGACCACGAGCTCGCCGGACGTGCCGCGCAGACCCGGGCACGTCGGACCGAGCCCGGGTCCTCGGATAGCGTCGGGGGATGAGCTCCCGCGAACCCCGGTCCGTCGTCTCCGTCGCTCCCGGTGTGGTCTTCGTCGAGGGTCCGGTGTCGAACTGGGTCGTCCTGGCAGAAGAGGACGGGGTCGCCCTGATCGACGCCGGGTACCCGGCCGACACCGGGCTCGTGCTCGACACCGTCCGGTACGCCGGCCACGACCTCGGGGACCTCCGTCGCGTGTACGTCACGCACGGGCACGTCGACCACGTCGGCGGCATCCCCGGCATCCTCGAGCTGTTCCCGCACGTCGAGGTCCTCGCCCACGCGGCGGAGCTCGACAACGTCCGCGGGCCGGCGCGTCAGCAGGTCACCCCGGCCGGGATCGGCGGGCGGCTCGCGTCGCCGCGGGTGCTGCGGTGGCTGGCGCGGGCTGTCCGGTCCGACGCACTGCGACCGGTCGCCGTGTCCGCGGCCCGCGCCTTCACCGGCCACGACTTCGAGGGACGCGCGATCACGCCGTTCCCCGCGCCCGGCCACACCGACGGCTCCACCGCCTACCTGCTGCCGGCCGCCGACGCCATCGTCACCGGGGACGCGGTCGTCTCGCACCACGACACGCAACCCGGGTCGTGGAGCCCCCGCCCGCGGATGATCCCGCCGTTCTTCACGCACGACCAGGCCCAGGCGGTCGAGTCCGCCGGCGCGCTGCCGATCCCCGAGATCGTGCTGCCGGGGCACGGTCCCGCGGTGCACCGGGTGGGTCGGGAGTGGCTGCCGGTCGGCACCTGACGACCCGTCCGCGGATGTTGCCGTCTGCAATGGTTCACCTGGTCGAAACCTGAAGGACCCTGCAGGTCTGTACGGTCTGAGGGTTCCCCGCCCCCGACCAGAAGGTCAGCATGCCCACGAACGTCCGGCGCACCCTGCTGTGCGCCACGGTCGCCGCGACACTCCTCGCCGCACCACTCGCAACCGCCACCACAGCCAGCGCGGACACCGCGGGCACCGGTCTCGTCATCGGTGAGGCCTACCTGAAGGGCGGCAGCGCGAAGCAGCCGTTCACGAACAAGTTCGTCGAGATCGCCAACCCGACCGACGCCAGCGTGGCGGTCGATGGCTGGTCGCTGCAGTACCGCGCCGCCGCCGCCTCCGCGGGGTCCACCACCGTCGTGCCCCTGACCGGGTCCGTCCCGGCGCACGGCACCTACCTGGTGCAGGGCGGCTCGAACGGCACGAACGGTGCAGCACTCCCGACGCCCGACGTGGTGTCGACGCTGAACGCCTCGGGTTCGTCGGGCACGCTCGTGCTCTCCGACCAGGCGTCGGCGCTGACGCTGCCCGTGGGTTCGGTGTCCGCGGGGACCACCGGTGTCGTCGACGTCCTGGGCTACGGCACCTCGAACACGTTCGAGACCGCGCCCGCGACGACCGGCACCGCCAACGGCGTGCCGGACGCCCTCGTCCGGGCCCCCGGCGCCGTGGACACCGACGACAACGCGGCGGACTTCACGCTGTCGTCGTCGGTCACCCCGACGAACTCGGCGGGCGAGACGGCAGCCCCGACCGACCCGACGACACCGACCGACCCGGGCACGCCCGCACCGACCGACCCCGCCGAGGCGGTCACGATCGCGCAGCTCCAGGGCACGACGGACACCTCGCCGTTCGTCGGCAGGAACGTCGTCACGAGCGGCGTCGTCACCGCGGTCTACGCCACCGGCGGGTTCGACGGCTACACCGTGCAGACCCCCGGCACCGGGGGCGCCCTCGACCTGACCGCGCACACGGCGTCCGACGCGGTGTTCGTGTACTCGGCCGCCACCGCCGGTGACGTCCGCGAGGGCGACCACGTGCAGCTCACGGGCGCGGTGTCGGAGTACTCCGGCCTGACCGAGCTGACCGTGGCCGCCGGCGGCATGACGAAGCTGGCCGACACGGTCGCCGCGCCGCAGCCCGCCGCCGTCGCCTTCCCCGCCACCGACGCCCAGCGCGAGTCGCTCGAGAGCATGCTCGTCGCACCGCAGGGCGACTACACGGTCGCGGACAACTACACGACCAACCAGTACGGCGAGGTCGTCCTGGCCAGCGGCACGAAGCGGCTCGTCCAGCCGACCGAGGTCGCGCGTCCCGGAACCCCGGCGGCGCTCGCCGTCGCCGCGGACAACGCCGCACGCAAGGTCACGCTCGACGACGGCGGCAGCACGAACTTCCTGTCGAAGGCGAACCAGTCGATCCCGGTCTCGTGGCTGACGAACGACGCTCCGGTCACGGTCGGCGCTGCCGCCACCTTCACGAAGCCCGTCGTCATGGACTACCGCAACAACGCGTGGAAGTTCCAGCCCACGTCGCCGATCACGGGGGCGACCCCGAAGGCCGACCTGCCGACGACGTTCTCGAACGTGCGCACCGCGAAGCCCGCCGACGTCGGCGGTGACGTCAAGCTCGCCGGCTTCAACGTCCTGAACTACTTCCCGACCACGGGTGACGAGCTGACCGGCTGCTCGTACTACACCGACCGCGAGGGCGACCCGGTCACGGTGAACTCGGGCTGCGACGCCCGCGGTGCCGCCGAGCAGGAGGACCTCGAGCGCCAGCAGGTCAAGATCGTCAAGGCCATCAACGGCCTGGGCGCGGACGTGGTCTCGCTCGAGGAGATCGAGAACTCCCGCGAGTTCGGGCAGGACCGTGACGCGGCCGTCGCCACCCTCGTCGGCGCGTTGAACGCGGCGACCGGCAGCGACACCTGGGCGTACGTTCCGTCCCCGAAGACGCTGCCCGCCAGCGAGGACGTCATCCGTCTCGCCCTGATCTACAAGACGGCCCGGGTCGCGCCCACCGGCGAGTCGACCATCCTGCTGGACTCCGCGTTCACGAACGCACGGCAGCCCGTCGCGGACGCGTTCCGCCCGGTCGGCGGCAGCGCGGACGACGAGTTCCTGGTGATCGCGAACCACTTCAAGTCGAAGGGCTCCGGCACCGGCGAGAACGCCGACCAGGGCGACGGCCAGGGCGCCTCCAACGCGGACCGCGTGCGGCAGGCGAAGGCCCTCGTGACCTTCTCCACCGCGATGCAGCAGCAGTACGGCACGGACAAGGTGTTCATGCTCGGCGACTTCAACGCCTACAGCAAGGAGGACCCGATGGTCGTCCTCGGCGACGCGGGCTACACGGACCTCGGTCCGGCGCTGGACTCGTCGGAGTGGTCGTACGTGTTCTCCGGCCTGAGCGGGTCGCTGGACCACGTGCTCGCGTCGCCTGCTGCCCTCGCGACCGTGACCGGTGTGGACATCTGGAACATCAACTCGGTCGAGTCGGTGGGCCTGGAGTACAGCCGCTACAACTACAACGTCACGGACCTGTACACCGACGACGTGTACCGGGCGAGTGACCACGACCCGATCCTGGTCGGGTTCGACCTGGCCGACAGTGGGACGCCGGGTGACGGTGGGACGCCGGGCGACGGCGAGACGCCGGGCGACGGTGGGACGCCGGGCGACGGTGGATCGCCGACCCCGACCCCGACCCCGACCCCGACCCCGACGCCGGGCGGGACGACGCCGGTCCCCGCGCCGGTTGCGCCGTCGGAGTCGTCCCTCACGGACGCGGACCGCGGGGGCGTGACGGCTCCGGCGTCGGCCCGTCCGGGCGAGACGATCACCGTCGGTGTCGGCACCGCACACGCCGGTGAGCGCGTGTCGGTCTGGCTGTTCTCCGACACGGTGCTGCTGGGCACCGAGACGGTGGCCGCCGACGGGACGGTCCGGGTGACCATCCCCGCGGACGCGTCCTCCGGTCCGCACCGTCTCGCCGTGACCGCGGCCGACGGGTCCCTGATCGGGTGGACGACCATCACGATCGACCCGGCCACCGGCCAGCTGGCGTTCACGGGTGCGGAGCTCGGTGGCGGGATCGCCGCCGCGCTGCTGCTGCTCGCCGCGGGGACGGGCGTGCTCGTCGCGCGTCGTCGCCGCGTCAGCGCCGCGTAGCAACAGCGGACAGGAGGCTCGGTGCCAGCCGGCACCGGGCCTCCTGTCCGTCCCGGGGCACGCTGCGGTTGACCGGTGCGAGCGGCGTCCGGTAGGCTCTCACCTTGGTCTGCGCGCCGTTGTGCGCCAGACAGTCAGATGAGCCCTCCACCGGGGCGTTCAGCGGGTGTCACCCGCCAGAACACCTCACCGGAGTGGGATTCACGGACTCCTCACCTCGACACGAAAGCAGCACTCCTGTGACTCGCACGTTCTCACCGAAGCCGGCAGACGTCCAGCACGACTGGATCGTCATCGACGCGACCGACGTCGTCCTCGGCCGTCTCGCCTCGCACGTCGCCGCCCTGCTCCGCGGCAAGCACAAGGCCACCTTCGCCCAGCACATGGACATGGGTGACTTCGTCATCATCGTGAACGCGGACAAGGTCGCCCTCACCGGCTCCAAGCTCGCGAAGAAGGTCTACTACCGCCACTCGGGCTACCCGGGCGGCCTCACCGCGACCTCCTACCCGGAGATGCTCGAGAAGCACCCGACCCGCGCCGTCGAGAAGGCGATCCGCGGCATGCTCCCGAAGAACACGCTGGGCCGCGAGCAGCTCAAGAAGCTCAAGGTGTACGCGGGTCCCGAGCACCCCCACGCCGCGCAGCAGCCCAAGACGTACATCTTCGACCAGGTCTCGCAGTAACAGCGGCCACGACGACTTCCAAGAACGAGAGAAAACTCATGGCTCAGATCGCTGACTCCCTCGACCAGACCCCCGAGAGCTTCACCACGGAGAGCGCACCCGCCGCTGCCGAGGCCGCTCCCCGTCAGATCCTCAACGTCTCCGGCGGTGCCGTCGGGCGCCGCAAGGAAGCAATCGCGCGCGTCCGGCTCGTCCCGGGTTCCGGCACGTTCGTCGTGAACGGCCGCACGCTCGAGGACTACTTCCCGAACAAGCTGCACCAGCAGCTCATCAACGACCCGTTCAAGGTGCTCGAGCTCCTCGGCTCCTACGACGTGACCGCCCGCATCACGGGTGGCGGCCCCTCGGGCCAGGCCGGCGCGCTCCGCCTGGCCATCGCGCGCACGCTGAACGAGATCGACCGCGAGAACAACCGCGCCACCCTCAAGAAGGCCGGCTTCCTCACCCGTGACGCCCGCGTCATCGAGCGCAAGAAGGCCGGTCTCAAGAAGGCCCGCAAGGCGTCGCAGTTCTCGAAGCGCTAGTCGCACGGCGAACCCGATCGCAATGCCGCGTCTCTTCGGAACCGACGGCGTTCGTGGCCTCGCCAACGGCGAGTTGACGGCCGCGCTCGCACTGGGCCTTGCCCAGGCGAGCGCGGCCGTGCTCACGCACGGACACCATGCGGACGCCCGTCGGGCGTCCGGTCGACCGCGCCCTCGCGCGGTCCTGGCGCGCGACCCGCGCGTCTCCGGCGAGTTCCTCGGCGCTGCTGTGGCAGCCGGGCTCGCCTCCGCCGGGGTCGACGTGCTCGACGCCGGCGTCATCCCGACCCCCGCTGCCGCGTTCCTGGTCGCGGACATCGACGCCGACTTCGGCGTGATGATCTCCGCGTCGCACAACCCGGCCCCCGACAACGGGATCAAGTTCTTCGCCACGGGCGGCAAGAAGCTCCCCGACGAGGTCGAGGACCGCATCGAAGCCGCGATGCACGACCAGTCGGCACCCACGCCCACGGGCATCGGCGTCGGGCGGATCACGCGCTTCGCGGACGCCGAGGACCGCTACGTCGTGCACCTGCTGTCGACGCTCCCGCACCGGCTCGACGGCATCCACGTGGTGCTCGACTGTGCCAACGGGGCCGCCGCGGGTGTCTCGCCCGAGGTCTTCGTGAACGCCGGCGCCCGGGTCACCCTGATCGGTGCCGACCCGGACGGCTGGAACATCAACGACGGTGTCGGGTCGACCCACATCGACAACCTGGCTCGTGCCGTGCTCGAAGCCGGCGCCGACGTCGGGATCGCCCATGACGGCGACGCCGACCGCTGCCTGGCCGTCGACGCCCGGGGCAACGCGATCGACGGTGACCAGATCATGGCGATCCTGGCGCTGTCGCTGCAGGAACGCGGACACCTGGTGTCCGACACGCTCGTCGCGACGATCATGTCGAACCTCGGACTGAAGCGGGCGATGGCCGACGCGGGGATCACCGTGGTCGAGGCCGGCGTCGGTGACCGGTACGTGCTCGAGAAGATGAACGAGGGCGGCTACTCCCTCGGTGGCGAGCAGTCCGGCCACATCATCTTCCAGGAGTACGCGACCACCGGCGACGGCATCCTCACGGGGCTGCACCTGGTCGCCGAGATGGCACGGACGGGCAAGACCCTGCAGGAGCTCGCCGCGTGCATGACCGTGTTCCCGCAGGTGCTCCTCAACGTCAAGGGCGTGGACCGGCACGGGCTGGCCGACCAGGGCGTGCAGGACGCCGTCGCTGCCGCCTCGGCAGCGCTCGGTGACACCGGCCGCGTGCTGCTGCGCCCCTCGGGCACCGAGCCCGTCGTGCGCGTGATGGTCGAAGCTGCCTCGCAGGAGACGGCGCAGCGCGTGGCCGAGGAGCTCGCCGCCGTCGTCGAGGAGCGCTTGGCGCTCGACGCGGCCTAGGGGTGCTGCCGCGCCGGCGGTGCTGCCGCGGTGCCGTTCGTACTTGATCAACCGAAACCCGTTCGAACCACGGCTGCCCGTGGTTCGAACGGGTTTTCGTTGTGCGCCACCGGTCCGCACCGCGGCTGCCAGGCGCGCCAGCGGGGAGGCGCGCGACGGCGCCGGCCGGCCGCTCCGCCGGGCTAGATCTTGCGGAGCAGGACCGAGTTCACCTTGTGGTTCGCGCCCTTCTTCAGCACGAGGGTCGCCCGGGAGCGCGTCGGCAGCACGTTCTCGACCAGGTTCGGCTCGTTGATCGCTCGCCAGACGTCGGTCGCGGTGCGCACGGCGTCCTCGCGGGACAGGCTCGCGAACCGGTGGAAGAACGAGTCCGGGCTGGCGAAGGCCTCTTCCTGCAGCGCCAGGAACCGGTCGACGTACCAGGCCTCGATGTCGCGGGTCTTCGCGTCGACGTAGATCGTGAAGTCGAACAGGTCCGACAGCGCCAGGCGTCCGTGCAGCGGTGGAGCGAGCACGTTGAGCCCCTCGACGATCAGGATGTCCGGCTGCCGCACGACGACCTCGGCGTCGGGCACGATGTCGTAGACCAGGTGCGAGTAGAACGGCGCCCGGACCTCGGTCGCGCCGCTCTTCACCTGGCTGACGAAGCGCAGCAGGGAGCGCCGGTCGTAGGACTCGGGGAAGCCCTTGCGGTCCATGATCCCGCGGCGCTCGAGCTCGGCGTTCGGGTACAGGAACCCGTCCGTGGTCACGAGCTCGACCCGGGGTGTGTCCGGCCAGCGCTTCGTCAGCTCCCGCAGCAGTCGCGCCACGGTGGACTTGCCGACGGCGACCGAGCCCGCGACACCGATGACGAACGGCGTCCGGCTCGCCCGTTCGCCCAGGAAGCGGCTGGTCTCGGCGTGCAGGTCACGCGCACCGGCGGCGTACAGCGTCAGGAGCCGGGAGAGCGGGAGGTAGACCTCCTGCACCTCCTGCATGTCGAGCCGGTCGCCGAGGCCGCGGAGCTGGACGATCTCCGTCTCGGTGAGGGACAGGTGCTCCTTCGGAGCGAGCTGCGCCCACTCCGCGCGCGGGATCTCCACGAAGGGGGTCGGGTGCGCGACGGCGGTCTCCGGGATCGGCATGGGATCGAGCGTACAGACGGGAGGCGGGGCCCACGTCGGCCGGTTCCGGACCGACGCGCCAGCGGCGGGCCGGCCGTGCCCGATGGGGAGGATCACGTGCGCCGACCGGCGCGGGTGACCGGGGCCTCCCGTCCGGTGCCGAGGTCGCGCTGGGCGCGACCGCTCAGGCGGGCAGCGCCGCCTCGATGGCGGCGATGACCTCGGGGGCATCCGGCTTGGTCGTCGGGCGGAAGCGGGAGACGGTGCCGTCCGGGGCGACCAGGAACTTCTCGAAGTTCCAGATGACGCGCCCCGCCTTGCCGCTGGCGTCCGGGGTCTGCTTGAGCTCCTTGTAGAGGGGGTGGGCGCCCATGCCGTTGACCTTGACCTTCTCGGACATCGGGAACGTGACGCCCCAGGTGGTGGAGCAGTACTCGTCGATGGCCTCGGACGAGCCGAGCTCCTGCAGGAACTGGTTGCTCGGGAACCCCAGGACCGTGAAGCCGCGCGGTCCGTAGGTCTTCTGGAGCTCCTCGAGCTGCTCGTACTGCGGCGCGAGCCCGCAGCGCGACGCGACGTTGACCACGAGCACCGCCTTGTCGCCGTACTCGCCGAAGGTGGTCTGCTCGCCGTGCAGCGTGGTGATGGCGATCTCGTCGAAACGTCCCATGTGGGTCACGGTATCCCCGGGGCCTGCTCCTTCGCAGTGCGTGGCGCCGGGCGCATCGTAGGATCGTCGCCATGTGTGGAATCGTGGGCTACGTCGGCAGCAACAGCAGCACGGACGTGCTCCTGGGGGGTCTGCGTCGGCTGGAGTACCGCGGGTACGACTCGGCCGGCATCGCGGTCATCGACCCCGCCGGTGACCTGACCTCGGCGAAGAAGGCGGGCAAGCTCCAGGCCCTCGTCGACGAACTCTATGCGCACCCCATCGCCGACGGCGGCACCGGCATCGGCCACACCCGCTGGGCGACCCACGGCGGCCCGACCGACGAGAACGCGCACCCGCACCTGGCCGACGGCGGCAAGCTCGCGCTCATCCACAACGGCATCATCGAGAACTTCTCCTCGCTGCGGGACGAGCTGGTCGCCGAGGGTGTCGAGTTCCTCAGCGAGACCGACTCCGAGGTCGCCGCACACCTCGTCGCCCGCGCCTTCCGTCAGACCGGTGACCTGACCGCCGCCATGCAGCAGGCCGTCCAGCGACTCGACGGCGCGTTCACGCTGCTGGTCGTGCACGCCGACCAGCCGGGCGTCGTGGTGGGCGCCCGACGCAACTCGCCCCTCGTGGTCGGACTCGGCGACGGCGAGAACTTCATGGGCTCGGACGTCGCGGCGTTCGTCGCGTACACGCAGCGCGCACTGTCGATCGGACAGGACGAGATCGCCACGATCCGCCCCGACGGCGTCGACGTCATCCACTTCGACGGCACCCCGGCCACGCCGAGCGAGTTCGAGGTCAACTGGGACGCCTCGGCAGCCGACAAGGGCGGCTGGTCCTCGTTCATGGCGAAGGAGATCAGCGAGGAACCCGAGGCGGTCGCCAAGACGATCCTCGGCCGCGTGCACGAGGGGGCCGTGACCCTGACGGACCTCGAGCCGATCGCCGAGCGCCTGCAGCACGTCGACCGCGTCATCGTCATCGCGTGCGGCACCGCGGCGTACGCGGGCATGCTCGGCAAGTACGCCATCGAGCAGTGGGCACGCGTGCCGGTCGAGGTCGAGCTCGCGCACGAGTTCCGGTACCGCGACCCGGTGCTCGACGAGAACACGCTCGTGGTGTCGATCAGCCAGTCCGGCGAGACCATGGACACGCTCATGGCCGTCAAGTACGCGCGAGAGCAGGGTGCGCAGGTCCTCTCGATCTGCAACACCCAGGGGGCGACCATCCCGCGCGAGTCCGACGCGGTCATCTACACCCACGCCGGCCCCGAGGTCGCCGTCGCGTCGACCAAGGCGTTCCTGGCGCAGGGCGTCGCGCTGTACCTGCTCGGGCTGCACCTGGCGACGCTGCGCGGCACGATGACGGCCGAGCAGATCGCCGACCAGGTCACGGAGCTCGAGGGGCTGCCGGCCAAGCTGCAGCAGACCATCGAGGACGCCGCCGGGGTCGCCGAGCTGGCGAAGTGGATGGCGGACACCCGCAGCGTGCTGTTCCTCGGCCGCCACGTCGGGTACCCCATCGCGCTCGAGGGTGCGCTCAAGCTCAAGGAGCTCGCCTACATCCACGCCGAGGGCTTCGCGGCCGGCGAGCTGAAGCACGGTCCGATCGCGCTGATCGAGCCGGGCCAGATCGTCTTCGTGATCGTCCCGTCGCCCCGTGACGCCCGGTCGCTGCACCCGAAGGTCGTGTCGAACATCCAGGAGATCCGCGCACGCGGCGCCCGGGTGATCGCCATCGCCGAAGAAGGTGACGCCGCCGTGCTGCCCTTCGCCGACGAGGTCCTGCGGATCCCACTCGCGACGCCGCTGTTCGAGCCGCTGCTCGCCGTCGCGCCGCTGCACATGTTCGGCATGGAGCTCGCGGCCGCCAAGGGCCTGGACGTCGACCAGCCACGCAACCTCGCGAAGTCGGTCACCGTCGAGTAGTCGCGTCGTGATCATCGGCATCGGGGTCGACGTCGTCGACCTGGAACGGTTCGAGCGGGTGCTGACGCGCACGCCGGCGATGCGGACGCGCCTGTTCACCCCGTCGGAGCAGATCCGGGACGGCGAGCCGCGCCCGGTCGCCTCGCTCGCGGCGCGGTTCGCCGCGAAAGAGGCCCTGATCAAGGCGTTCGGATCGAGCGCGGGGCTGAGCTGGCAGGACCTCGAGGTCGTCTCGGACGACCAGCGGAACCCGTCACTGGCGCTCCACGCCGAGGCACAGCAGGTCGCGGCAGCGCGTGGGGTCACCTCGGTGCACCTGTCGCTCTCGCATGACGGTGGGATCGCGACGGCGTTCGTGGTCCTCGAGGGAACAGGGGACAGGATTTGAGTGCGTTCACGGGCATCACGGTCGATCGCCAGGCGGCGGTTCTGTCCCTGATCGTCGGGGGGAGGGCGAAGTGAGTGCGTTCACGGGCATCACGGTCGATCGGGAGGCGCTGATCGCCAACTACGCGACCGTCGCCGACCAGGTGGCCCCGTCCGGCGTCGTCGCGGTCGTCAAGGCGAACGGGTACGGACACGGTGCGGCTGACGCCGCCCGGGCCTTCGTCGACGCCGGCGCGGAGTGGCTCGGCGTCGCCGACATCGACGAGGGCATCGCGCTGCGGCAGGCCGGCATCGACGAGGGCGTGCGGGTCCTCGCCTGGCTGCACGCCCCGGACGAGGACTTCCGTCGCGCCGCGCAGTACGGCATCACCCCGGCGGTGTCGAGCGTCGAGCAGCTCTCGAGCGCGGCCGACGCCGAGGTCCCCGCCGTGCACGTCTGCGTCGACACGGGGCTCAGCCGCAACGGTGCCGTCGAGTCCGAGTGGGCCGAGCTCTTCGACCGCGCCGGTGCCCTCGCCCGCAGCGGCGCCCGGACCCGGGTCGAGGGGCTGATGTCGCACCTGTCGAACGCCTCGCGCACCGACGACCTCGACCAGGACGCCGCGCTGCAGCGGGCACTCGACGGACTGGCCGCGCGCGGCATCCGCCCCGACGTCGTGCACCTGGCCGCCAGCGCTGCCGGCATCGCGCTGCCCGAGACCCGTCGCGACCTGGCCCGGGTCGGCATCGCGCTGTACGGCCTCAGCCCGTTCGCCGACCGGACGTCCGCCGACCTCGGCCTGCGCCCCGCGATGCGCCTGACCGCCTCGGTGCTCCGGACGGTCGTGGTGCCGGCCGGTGACGGCGTCAGCTACGGGTACACCTGGCGTGCCCAGACCGACACGCGACTGGCGGTCATCGGGCTCGGGTACGCCGACGGGTTCGACCGTGCGTTCGGCAACCGCGTCTCCGTCCGCATCGGTGACCGTCGGTTCCCGGTGGTCGGCCGGGTCGCGATGAACGCGATGCACGTCGACATCGGTGACGCCGAGGTCAGCGTGGGCGACGAGGTCGTGCTGTGGGGCGACCCCGCGAACGGCGACCCCGCGGTCGAGGACTGGGCCGCCGCGGTCGGGACGATCAACTACGAGGTGGTCGCCCGACTCGGGCAGAGCATCGAACGGAGGACGACGTGAGCGCGCCCCTGCGCCAGGCGGTCATCGACCTGGACGCCTACCGCGCCAACCTCGACCTGGTCCGCGACTGGATGGACCCCGTCGAGGTGATGGCGATCATGAAGGCCGACGCCTACGGGCACGGTCTCGAGCCGATCGCGCTCGCCGCGGTGGACGCCGGTGTCCGCTGGATCGGGGTGCTGACCGTGCCCGCCGCGCTCCGGTTGCGGGCGATCGGTGTGGGCGAGGACGTCCACCTGTTCACGTGGCAGCACGACCCCGGACTCGACTTCCGCGACGCGATCGACTCGGCCGTCGACCTCGGCGTCTCGAACGTCGCCGAGCTGCAGCGCGTCGTCGACGCGGTCGACCAGCGGCCGGCGCGCGTGCACCTCGGCGTCGACACGGGGCTGCACCGTGACGGTGCCTCGCTCGACGACTGGCCGGCGCTGGTCGAGCTCGCCCGCGATGCGCAGCGCGCTGGTCGGATCGAGGTCGTCGCGGCCTACACGCACCTGGCCGAGTCCTCGGACCAGGACGACGCCACGGCCGTGTCCCGGTTCGACCAGGCCGTGGAACGCGCCGAGGACCTCGGGCTCGACCTGCCGATGGAGCACGTGGCGGCGTCGCTCGCGGGCCTCGAGCGCAAGGAGTACCGCAGGGACATGGTCCGGATGGGCGCGAACCTGTTCGGGATCCCCGGCGCGGACGGCGTCTCGGCGGCCGACCTCGGGCTCGAGCCGGTGATGACCCTGACCGCCTCGGTCGCCAAGACCAAGCGGGTGCCGGCCGGGACGGGCGTCTCGTACGACTACACGTACCGGACCGACCGCGAGACGACGCTCGCCCTGGTGCCCGTCGGGTACGCCGACGGTGTCCCGCGGCTCGCGCAGGGCCGCGTCGAGGTCGCGATCGGCGGCACGCGCTACCCGGTCGCCGGTCGTGTGGCGATGGACCAGTTCCTGGTCGACGTCGGCGACGACGACGTGCGGGTGGGCGACACGGTCGTGCTGTTCGGCACGGGCGAGCACGACGAGATGACCGTGCTCGAGTGGGGCTCGGCGCTCGACACCATCGGCGAGGAGATCGTCTGCCGAATCGGCGCCCGCGTGCAGCGGGTGTACGAGGGGCACTCCGTCGAGGGGCGTGTCGGGGAGTACCTGCGCGGGGACCACGCGTGAGCGTCCTGCTCGACACCACGATCGCGAGCACGGACGCGATGGGGGAGCTCGGTGCCCGCCTCGCAGCGGTCCTGCGCGCCGGTGACCTCGTCGTGCTGACGGGGCCGCTCGGTGCCGGCAAGACGACCATGACCCGCGGGCTCGGGGCCGCGCTCGGGGCTCGCGGGCAGGTGTCGAGCCCGACGTTCGTCCTGGCCCGGACCCACCCGACGACGGCCGGCCCGGACCTCGTGCACGTCGACGCCTACCGGTTGTCCGACCCGGTCGAGCTCGACGACCTCGACCTCGACTGGGACGGGGCGATCGTCGTCGTGGAGTGGGGTCGGGGGATGGTCGACGGCATCAGCGACAGCCTCCTCGACGTGGAGATCTCCCGCGCGACGGGTGCCGAGACCGTCCCCGCGGTCGACGACCTCGACCCGGACGACGTCCCGGACGAACCCCGCCGTGTCGTGGTGACCGGCGCGGGACCGCGCTGGGACGGCGTGGTGCTCTAGCGACCGACGACCGACGACCGACGCCCCCGCCCGGCGTCAGGGCTTGTACGTGTAGGTGCTCACCGAGTCGATGTAGAGGTGGCCCTTCGCGCCCCAGTTGCCGACCTGGAACATGAAGCGGTGCGGTGTCCGGGGCACGTCTCGGGTGACGGTCGTCAGCAGCCTGTTGTCGAGGTAGTACTTGACCGACTTGCCCGGGATCCACTCGACCGCGTAGGTGTGCCAGTCGCGCCATGACGCCCGGGTCGAGACGCTCGTCGCGAGGTCCTCCTTGCCGGGGGTCATCGAGTGCTGGTGCAGCATCGGCGAGTCCTCGAAGTTGCTCTCCGGGAAGTCGATCTCACCCTCGGACCAGACGTTCGAGGTCGGCCAGAGGATGAACGCCGCGCCGTTGCCGTCGCCGCCGGTGGCACGGGCTCGGACGGTGAACTTGCCGCCGACGAAACCCCACGCGCCGACCCGCGACCCGAAGGTGCCCGCCGCACCGCGCTTGCCGTCCAGCGTCACGTCCATCATCCCGTCGTGGGTGCTGACCTGCGAGCCCGACCAGTACGCGCCACCGCCCATCCCGTCCGGGTACGGCTGCCACGAGTCGACGTACTTCTGCGCGAACGGCCCGTTCGCCGGCATCGCGGTGGTGAAGTTCTGCGCGAACGAGAGCTTGAACGGGCTCGTCGTCGCGGCGGTCGCGGTCGCGGTCCCGAGCGGGGCAGCGATGAGCGCTGCGCTGAGGACGACGGCCGCGAGAGCCGCCTTCATGGTGCGTTCCTGCATCGTGTGTCACTCCCTTGGGTGCAGACGTCCCGACGAGCCTGCACGGGGTCCTGTCGGTCTGCGCGGGGCATCCGACAGCAGCGACTTGCCCCCAGTACGTGGGCGAACCCCCTGGTCTGTCCGCGATCGGCCGGTCGCCGTACCCCTGGCGGAGCGGACAGGTCCCGGCACGTCGGACCCGACGTCCGGCCGGCAGCGGTCGGCCTCGCGACGCGCGCCTACGATGGACGGGTGCTGCTCGCGATCGACACCTCCGCCGGGACCTCCGTGGCCGTGGTCGACCCCACGACGCACCGCGTGCTCGCCGAACGGTCGACCGACGACTCCCGTCGCCACGCCGAGGTGATCGGCCCCTTCCTGCGGGACGTCCTGACCGACGCCGGCATCACGGCCACCGACGTCACGGGCGTCGTCGCCGGCATGGGACCCGGACCGTTCACGGGGCTGCGGGTCGGCATCGCGGCAGCACGCACGTTCGCCGCCGCACGAGGAGTCCCCGTGCACCCGCTCGTCAGCCACGACGCCGTCGCTGCCGACGTCGTCGCATCCGGCGACGGTGCCCCGTTCGTCGTCCTGACGGACGCCCGCCGCCGCGAGGTGTACTTCAGCGTCCACGACCAGACCGGCACGCGCACCGCGGGTCCCGGTCTCGCCAGGCCAGACGACCTGGACGACGTGCTGGGGGCCTCCAGTGGGTTCCGGCGGGTCACCGCCGTCACCGTGCCGGCCGGGAGGCTCGGCCAGCTCGCTGCGGACCGGCTCGCCTCCGGCAGTCCCTTCGCCGAGGACACCCCCCTGTACCTCCGCGACCCGGACGTCACGATGCCGGGCGCACCCAAGCGGGTGGCGCGGTGACGCTGCCGGACGGGCTGCGCCTGCGGCGCGCCCATCCGCAGGACCTGGACGACGTGATGTGGCTCGAGCACGCCGCGTTCCCGACCGACGCCTGGTCGGCCTCGCAGATGTCGGGCGAGCTGTACTCCCCGCACGGCTTCTACGTGGTGGTCGAGACGACCGACGGGCCGGCGCCGACGGTCGTCGGGTACGCCGGGCTGTCGTCGCTGCCGGGCAACCCCGTCGCCGACGTGCAGACCATCGCCGTCGCGGCCGAGCACCGGGGTGCCGGCATCGGACGCGCCCTGTTCACCGAGCTGCTCGACGAGGCCCGTCGGCGCCGCGTGCACGAGGTCTTCCTCGAGGTCCGGGCCGACAACCCGGTCGCCCAGACCATGTACACCGGCTTCGGGTTCGTGCACATCGCAACCCGTCCGCGCTACTACCAGCCGGACGGGGTCGACGCGTGGGTGATGCGTGCCGCGATCGCCCCGGAGCACTCGAGCGGCCCCGGGCCGGTCGGACAGGAGACCCTCGATGCGTGAACCCCTGGTGCTCGGCATCGAGACCTCCTGCGACGAGACCGGCATCGGGATCGTCCGCGGCACCACCCTGCTCGCCAACGTCATCGCGTCGAGCATGGAGGAGCACGCCCGCTACGGCGGAGTCGTGCCCGAGGTGGCAGCACGCGCGCACCTCGAGGCGATGACGCCGACGCTGACGCAGGCGCTGGCCGAAGCCGGCGTGACGCTCGACGAGCTCGACGCGGTCGCGGTCACCGCCGGTCCGGGACTCGCCGGCGCCCTGATGGTCGGTGTCGGTGCCGCGAAGGCGCTCGCCGTGGCCACGGGCAAGCCGCTGTACGGCGTGAACCACCTGGTCGGCCACGTCGGGGCCGACGTCCTGCGCGCTGACGGCAGCAGCATCGAGCTGCCGACCGTCGCGCTGCTGGTGTCCGGCGGCCACACGTCGCTGCTGCTCGTGCGGGACCTGGTCGGGGACGTCGAACTCCTCGGCGAGACGATCGACGACGCCGCGGGCGAGGCCTTCGACAAGGTCGCCCGACTGCTCGGCCTGCCCTACCCCGGCGGCCCGCAGATCGACCGCGCCGCGTCGGACGGCGACCCCACGGCGATCCGCTTCCCCCGCGGGCTGACGCTGCCCAAGGACATGGCGGCGCACCGGTACGACTTCTCGTTCTCCGGCCTCAAGACCTCGGTCGCCCGCTGGGTGGAACGCTGCCGCGACGAGGGGCGCGAGGTCCCCGTGGCCGACGTGGCCGCGTCGTTCCGCGAGGCGGTCGTGGACGTCCTGCTCACCAAGGCGCTCAACGCCTGTCGTGACACCGGCGTCCACCGGCTGCTGCTCGGTGGCGGCGTCGTGGCGAACGCGCGGTTGCGTGCCGTCGCCGCAGAGCGCTGTGCGGCCGCTGGGATCGCGCTCCGGATCCCGCCGCTCGACCTCTGCACGGACAACGGCGCGATGATCGCGGCCGTCGGCGCCCGCCTGGTCGCGGAGGGGCACGCGCCGAGCGACCTGGGCATCGCGGCGGACTCCACCCTGCCGGTGACGACCGTCCAGGTCTGAAACCGCCGTCCGCGGCGTGTGGGAGGATCGCTGTCGACGGCCGCACGGGCTGTCGGGAGGGGTGCAACGTGTCCGATCAGAACCAGTGGCCGAAGCCGGGCGAGCAGCAGTCGGACGGGCAGCGGCCGGACGCATCGGCTCCCGCCCCCGGGTCCGCCGCCGAGCCGAACGGGTACGGCCAGGACACTCCGCAGCAGCCGTACGGCCAGCAGGCCGGGCAGACGCCGCCGTACGGCCAGCAGCCCGCCGGCCAGCCGTACGGCCAGCAGCCCACCGGCCAGCAGTACGGCCAGCAGCCCGCCGGCCAGCAGTACGGCCAGCAGCCGTACGGGCAGTCGCAGCAGCCCCAGTACGGCGCTCCGCAGAACCCGTACGCCCAGCAGAACCCCTACGTCCAGCAGCAGGGCCAGCACGGCCAGCAGGGCCAGTACGACCCGTACGCCGCCGGCGGGTACCAGCCCTACGCGCAGCGGCCGAAGACGAACATCCTCGCCATCCTGTCGATCGTGTTCGGCCTCGGCGCGATCCCGCTGTTCTTCATGGCGGTGCTGCTCGGCCCGGCCGGTGCGATCCTCGGGCACGTGGCCCTCGGCAGGCTCAAGCACAACGGCGAGCAGGGCCGCGGCCTGGCGCTGACCGGCATCATCGCCGGGTGGGTGATGCTCGGCGTCTGGATCCTCTGGGTGGCGTTCCTGTTCTGGATCGGCACCCACGCCAACGACTACTCGGACTACGGCACCGGGACCGGGTCGGGTACCGGCGCCCTCGTCGGCTGACCCGCGGCGCCCCGCGCCTCAGCCGGCCGCCTGCGGGAGCCGTTCGCACAGGACGGCGGTGTGGCGGCCCTCCAGTCGGGTGAGCACCAGCGTCGCCTGGCGACTGCCGCCCCGCAGCCGCAACCGCTTGCGGAACTGTGCGGGGTCCACGTCGACCCCGCGCTTCTTGATCTCCACCGTGCCGACTCCGTCGGCTGCCAGGCGTGCGCTCAGCTGCTTGACGTCGAGCGGCAACGTGTCGAGCACCCGGAAGCCCTGCGCGAACGGCGTCGTCACGGGACGGTCGGCGGTGACGTAGGCGATCCCGTCCGAGAGCATGCGGCCGTCGAACGAACGCGCCAGGTCCCCGATCAGACGTGCTCGGATGACCGCCCCGTCCGGCTCGTACAGGTAGTCGCCGATCGAGCCGACCTCGACGTCCTCGGAGTCAGCATCGCTCGTCAGCTCCGCGATCCCGTGGGAGCCGATGACGGTCGCGGCGCGACGGATGCCGGGCCGTGCGAGCGGGCCGAACCAGAGCGCAAGCTCGACGACCTCGCGGTCGACCGAGGTCCACTGCGCCTCGGCGGTGTCGGGGATGAGGTCGCGATCGACGCCCGGACCGAGCTTCACGCCGGTCGGTGTCCTGGTGGCGGCTGCGAAGACGGTGTCGAGTGACGGCGACCAGTCGTCCGGGTCCGCCAGCCGTCGGGTGTCGCTGTGACCGGACGTCCGACGCGCGGGGTCCATCCAGACCCCGTCGACGCGGGACAGGTCGAACGCCGCTGCGTCGCCGAGCTCGACCCGGGCGTCGGGCCAGAGTGCCAGGTTGTGCGTCGCGACCGCCGCCGTGACCTCGTCGCGGTCGACTGCCGTCACGGCGAGGTCGAGCGCGGCCATCGCCATCGCGTCCCCGCCGATGCCGCACCCCAGGTCGGCCACGCGACGCAGCCCCGCGGCGGCGAAGCGACCGGCGTGCTGTGCGGCGACGGCGAGCCGGGTCGCCTGTTCGAGTCCGGCCTCGGTGAAGAGCATCCGGCTCGCGAAGTCACCGAACTTGCCCCGGGCCTTCTGCCGCAGCTTCGCCTGGGTCAGGACCGCCGCGACCAGCGCGGGGTCGTGCCCCTCGCGGCGCAGCCGAGCGACGACCCGGACGATCTCGCCGCCGTCGGACACGGCCGGCGTCCGGTCGAGCAGTGCCATGCCGTCCGGCGTCAGCAGCTGAGCGAGTTCCGTGGCGTCCATGAGACGATCCTTCCATCACCAGGAGCTCTGGCACTCGGATTGACCGAGTGCCAGCAGCCCCCTACAGTTGGACCTGGCACTCTCGTGTGTCTAGTGCCAACCGGTTTTCATCTGTACCGAGTCAGTACCGAGAAAGAAGAGGTCACCGTGGCCGTCACCATCAAGCCGCTCGAAGATCGCATCGTCATCCGTCAGGTCGAGGCGGAGCAGACCACCGCGTCCGGTCTCGTCATCCCGGACACCGCGAAGGAGAAGCCGCAGGAGGGCGAGGTCGTGGCCGTGGGTCCGGGTCGCATCGACGACAACGGCAACCGCGTGCCGCTCGACGTCGCCGTCGGCGACAAGGTCATCTACTCGAAGTACGGCGGCACCGAGGTCAAGTACTCGGGCGAGGACCTGCTGGTCCTGTCCGCGCGCGACGTCCTCGCGGTCATCGAGCACTGACCCCAGCTCCACTCGTCGAACGCCCCGGCAGCCTCGTGCTGCCGGGGCGTTCGCCGTCCCGGTCGCTGACCGTCCTGGAGGCCCTGGCCGCGTCCGCCTGTCGGCGCACGTCCGTAGCATTGCCGGGTGAGTGAGCGCGTGGCCAGGAGCGAAGCATCCGTCGGGGTCCTGCAGGCCGTCGTGGCCTACGGGCTCTGGGGGCTGATGCCGCTGCTGTTCACGGCGATGGCCCCGGCCGGGGCGTTCGAGATCGTCGCCTGGCGGATCGTGTTCGGCCTCGGGTTCTGCGCGGTCGGCATCGCCGTCACCCGGTCGTGGCTCCGGGCCCGCTCGTTGGTCGCACAGCGCCGCGTGATGGCGGTCATGGCGCTCGCGGCCGTGCTCATCGTCGTGAACTGGACCGTGTACGTCCTGGCGACCACGACCGGCCACACGGTCGAAGCTGCGCTCGGCTACTTCATCAACCCGCTCGTCACGATCGCGCTCGGCGTCGTGCTGTTGCACGAGCGGCTGCGTCCGGCGCAGTGGGCGGCCGTCGGCATCAGCATCGCGGCCGTCGTCGTCATCGCGGTCGGGTACGGGCAGATGCCGTGGATCTCGCTGGTGCTGGCGTTCTCGTTCGGGCTCTACGGCCTCGTGAAGAAGCGCGTCGGCGGCACGGTCGACGCGCTGAGCGGCCTGACGATGGAGACGCTGTGGCTGACCCCGGTCGCCGTGGTGGCGCTCGTGGTGATGGGTGCGACCGGGCTCGGCGGCGGGATCACGTTCGGGGCCGCCGGGTGGGGGCACGCCCTGCTCATGGTCGCCGCGGGCCCGGCGACGGCCGTGCCGCTGCTGTTGTTCGCGTCGTCGGCCAGGCGGCTCTCGCTGTCGACCCTCGGGCTGACGCAGTACCTGACCCCGGTGATGCAGCTCGTCGTCGGCGTGGTCGTCCAGCACGAGGCGATGAGCACGTCGCGCTGGGTCGGGTTCGCGATCGTGTGGCTCGCGCTGCTGGTCCTGACCACCGACTCGTTCGTGGCGTCCCGGCGTGCTCGGCGCACGCCGCTGCCCGCCGCAGTGGTCTGACGGAGCCGACCCGGGCCTCCCGTCCGGTGCCGTCCGGCGCCATCCGGCGCTGTCCGGCGCTGTCCGGCGCCATCCGGTGCCATCCGGTGCCGTTCGGTGCCGTGACGCGGGACGGCCCCGACAGCAGTGCTGCCGGGGCCGTCCTGGTAGTGCTGCGTTACTTCTTGACCGAGCCCTGGATGGCGCTCTGGTAGACCGGCTTGTTGTCGCCGTCGAACTTGTAGATGCCGATGTAGGCGCTCGACGGGTCGTTGTTCGAGTCGAACGGACCGATGCCGGACGGGCCCGTGTAGTGGACGTCCTTGCCGTCGTCGAGGAGCTTCTTGCAGTCGGCGAAGGTCGAGCACTCGGTGCCTCCGTCTGCACCGGAGACCTTGTCCATGTTCGCCTGGATGGTGCCGGCGTCGGTGCCCTTGCCCTTCACCGCGGCCAGCGCGGCCAGGGTGGTGGCGTCGTAGGACTCGGCTGCGTACGAGTAGTCGGCGAGGTCCTTGCCGGACGACTTCTTGTAGTAGTCGGCCAGACGCTGCTTCAGCTCGTCCTTCGGCGAGGCACCGGGGATGGTGCCCTGCGCGCCCTCGAGCGTGCCCGGGTCGAAGTCCTTCGAGTAGTCCGCCGTGTTGCCGTCGGACATGTAGATCTTCGCCATGTCCGCGTTCTGCGACTTCAGTTCGGGGACGATCGACTTCGTCTCGTCGAAGGCCAGGACGACGATCGCGTCGGGCTTGGTCGCGAGTGCGGCCGTCACCTCGGACGAGAACGTGGTCTGCCCGGGCGGGAACTCCTGGCCCTTGCCCTTGCCGCCGTAGACGACCTGGCCGCCGGAGGCCTCGACCGCTGCCTGCACCGAGTTGCGCAGGCCGGTGCCGTAGGTGTCGTTGAAGACCAGGAAGGCGACCTTGGCGTTGCCGTCACCCGTGACGAGCTGACCGAGCGCGGAACCCTGCACCGAGTCCGGCGGAGCGGTCCGGTAGTAGTACGACGAGTAGCCCGACAGGTCGCTCGCGGTGTTCGCGGGCGAGATCTCGACGATGCAGTTGCTCGTGAGCTGGTCGATGACGTTGAGCGTGACCGAGGAGGACTCGGCGCCGATCGCGACCGGGACCTTGGCGTTGACGAGCTTGTTCGCCGCGGCGCTCGACACGGTCATGTCCGTGCTGTCGCCGGAGTCGGTCTGCGGGTCGATGGAGACGTCCTTGTCGAGGACACCGCCCGCCGAGTTGATGTCCTCGACGGCCAGGCCCACGCCGGACTCGGCCGGGGGGTTCAGGTACGCGAGCGAGCCCGTGAGGGGCAGGATCGTCCCGATCTTCAGCGCGTCGGTACCCGGGGTCGACGGAGCCTTGCAGCTCGATGCCGGGTCCTTCTTGGCGGAGGACGCCGACGACGAGGGGTCGGAGCTGCTGCCTGCCGTGGAGCACGCCGCGAGCAGCACTGCGGCCGCTCCCGCCAGTGCCAGCGCCGTGGTGACGCGGGTGGTTCTGATCATCCGTGGAACCCTTTCTCGGCACGGAGGCCGAAGTCGCATCGGGTCGAGTGCGACGCCTCCGTGTGGATGCGAGCAAAAGTAGGGCGATTGTGTTTCGCCCGTGTGTCGAAATCAGAACCTGGACGTTTCGTTACCGAGCCGTGACGAAGCTGTGCAAGCACTCCGCTTCGTCGTGGAGTGCTCGTGCTGCCGAGACGAGCACAGGCGCGACGCCGCCGTGCCTGCGAGACGCCGCTGTGCGCGTGAGACGCCGCGCTGTCCCGCTGCGTCTCGTCGGTCCCGCGGCGTCTCGCCGGTCGGGTGGTGTCTCATCGACGGCGAACGGCCCGCGTGACCGGGAGCCCCGCGGCGAGCAACACCGGGGCGAGCAGGGCCGGCTCGCACGCGTGCCGCATCGTCCAGCGCGCCACACCGGTGACCTCGGGCAAGCGTCGGATCGCGTCCTCGCGCAGCTTCTCCCGCCAGAGGTCCCGCGGATCGTCGTACTTCACGCGCCCGTCGAACTCGCCGACGACGCCGTGGGCTGGCCACCAGAAGTCGACCCGGAAGCGCCCGGCGTCCGTGTCGAAGGGCTGCTGCAGGACCGGGACGGGGACACCGAGCTGCGCAGCAGTCACCCTGCTGAGGGATTCACCCGGTGATTCGGCCCCGGCGTCCGCGAACCGCAGCGCTCGCTCCGCTGTGGTCGTGCCGCGCTGCCCCGCGTGCTGCTCGAGCACGCCGAGGAGTTCGTTGCGTCCGCATCGACGGTGGTGCAGGACGTGGTCGAGGACCACAACGGCGTGGGCGAACGAGACAGTGCGGATGACGTCGACCACGGTGCGGACCAGCGACGTCACGGGGATCCCGTCGAGGGACGTGACCTCGTCAGCGCGCAGCACGGCGCGGTGTCGTACGACGCCGGGGCCCGAGTGCGTCTTCGTGGCGCGAAGGTCGACCACGTGGAGCCGACCGTCATCCGTGTCGAGGTCCGGGAGGCCCCAGAGCGCCGCCGCGGAGCCGTGGGAGACGATCGCGGCCACGTGGAGGGTCGCGTGTCGGGCGTGCACGAGGAGCCGGCGCCGCTCGAGCCGATCGAGTGCGTGCCAGTCGTCACGCGAGACGGCGGCGCCGCGGAACAGCCGGATGGGCTGGTCGAGCTCGGATGCGGGGTGGATCAGGGTCACGCGTGACGTTGCGTTCATCGCCCCACGATCGCAACCTGACCATCTGTCCGGTGGGCGGACGTCGGATCCGGTGGAGAGCCTCCAGTCCGTCCGCGCTGTGGAGGAACGATGAGACGCCGCTGTGCGGCGAGACGCCGTCGGACGCACGAGACGCCGCCCCGGAGGACGGCGTCTCGCGGTCAGGGCGGCGTCTCGCTCCAGCGCTACCGGGTGTAGTTCGGCGCCTCGACGACCATCTGCACGTCGTGCGGGTGCGACTCCTTGAGCCCGGCGGCGGTGATGCGGACGAACTTGCCGCGCGCCTTGAGCTCGGGGACCGTGCGGCCGCCGACGTAGAACATCGACTGCCGCAGCCCGCCGGTGAGCTGGTAGACGACGTTGCCGACGGAGCCGCGGTAGGGGACCTGGCCCTCGATGCCCTCGGGGATCAGCTTGTCGTCGTTCGGGACGTCCGCCTGGAAGTAGCGGTCCTTCGAGTACGAGGTCTTCTTGCCGCGGGTCTGCAGTGCGCCCAGGGAGCCCATCCCGCGGTACGCCTTGAACTGCTTGCCGTTGACGAAGACCAGGTCCCCGGGGGACTCGTCCGTGCCCGCCAGCAGCGAGCCGAGCATCACGGTGTCCGCACCGGCGACCAGGGCCTTGGCGATGTCGCCCGAGTACTGCAGCCCGCCGTCGGCGATGATCGGCACCCCGGCCTCGCGTGCGGCGAGGGACGCCTCGTACACGGCGGTGACCTGCGGGACGCCGACCCCGGCGACGACGCGGGTGGTGCAGATGGAGCCGGGTCCGACGCCGACCTTGACGGCGTCGACACCGGCGTCGATGAGCGCCTGCGCGCCGGCACGGGTCGCGACGTTGCCGCCGATGACGTCGACGGCGTCGAAGGACCGGTCGGCCTTGAGTCGGCGGACCATGTCGAGCACGCCCTCGCTCTCGCCGTTGGCGGTGTCGACGACGAGCACGTCGACCCCGGCGTCACGGAGCGCGCACGCGCGCTGCCAGGCATCACCGAAGAAGCCGATCGCGGCACCGACGCGCAGCCGGCCCTCGTCGTCCTTGGTCGCGTCCGGGTACTGCTCGCTCTTGTCGAAGTCCTTGACGGTGATGAGCCCGCGGAGCTTGCCGTCCGCGTCGACGAGCGGCAGCTTCTCGATCTTGTGCTGCGCGAAGATCGCGATCGCGGACTCGGGGTCGATGCCCTCGAGCGCGGTGATCAGCGGAGCCTTCGTCATGACGTCGCGCACGAACGTGGTCTGCTGCTCGAACGGCGCGACGAAGCGCATGTCGCGGTTCGTGATGATGCCGACCAGGGTGCCGTCCGCCTCGATGACGGGCAGCCCGGAGACCCGGAACTGGCCGCAGAGCGCGTCGACCTCGGCCACGGTGGCGTCCGGCGTGGTGGTGACCGGGTTGGTGATCATGCCCGACTCGGACCGCTTGACCTTGTCGACGTAGGCGGCCTGGTCCTCGATGGAGAGGTTGCGGTGCAGGATCCCGATCCCGCCCTGGCGTGCCATGGCGATGGCCATGCGGGACTCGGTGACGGTGTCCATCGCTGCCGAGAGCAGCGGCACGTTCACCGAGATCCGCTTGGTGAGCCGGGACGCGGTGGACGCCTCGCTCGGGATGACGTCGGTGTGCCCCGGCAGGAGCATGACGTCGTCGTACGTGAGTCCGATGAATCCGAACGGATCCGGCTGGTCCATGGGTCCCCTTCGTGGGCGAGGTGAAGTGGTCTGCAACACCGGACGCAGCGTCGGGTTCCGGATGGACCATGCTAACGCGCGCGTCGCGCTGCGCATTCCGGCTCGTCCCGCAGCGGACCGGTCCGGTCGGGAGGCTCGTCCCACGCCCGGCGGATCCCTTCCTCCACATGGTCACAGTTTCGGTACGAATCACACAGGGAACGTTTCGGAAACACCCGCGACACAAATGCGCCATAGGTTCCTCGACATCCGAACGAGAGGCTCTTCCGTGGGATCCATCACTCCTGCGGGGCCGGCGCTGCTGCGCCGGTTCCGCCCCGGTGCGCCAGGCCGTCGCCGACTGGTGCTCGTC
Organism: Curtobacterium sp. Leaf183; assembly: GCF_001424385.1. Lineage (GTDB taxonomy): Bacteria > Actinomycetota > Actinomycetes > Actinomycetales > Microbacteriaceae > Curtobacterium. The sequence continues at coordinate 359,358 of NZ_LMPO01000007.1, forward strand.
GTCGTGCTCGTCGCGGCCTTCCTGGCGACCTTCCTCCTCGACTGGGCGGCCAGCGCCCCGGCGATCGGTGCGGGCGCGACGCCGACGGCATCGGCGTCGGCGTCGGCGTCGACCGGCTCCGCCCCGTCCAGCACCCAGCCCTGCACCGTCAGCACCACGAACGGGTGCATCCAGGGCACGATCCTCGACTCGAAGCGTGAGCCCGCGTCCGGTGTCGACGTGGACGTCGCGGGGCCGGGTGGCTTCACCGCTACGTCGACCACCACCGACGCCGGGCGCTGGTCGGTGAGCGTGCCGGCAGCGGGGCAGTACAGCGTCACCGTCGACCAGGACACGCTGCCGAAGGGCCAGTTCCTGACGAACGCCGCCGACGCCAAGCGCACGGTGCAGGCGAACCTCAACGCGAACGCCGGGCAGATCTTCCAGTTGTCGGACCAAGAGGGCGCGACGACCTCCGAGGCGACCTCGAGCGTCACCGCCGCGCGCGCCTGGCAACAGTTCGCGTCCGGCATCCGGCTCGGGCTGCTCATCGCACTCGCGTCGATCGGTCTGTCGCTGATCTACGGCACGACCGGGCTGTCGAGCTTCTCCCACGGCGAGCAGGTCACCCTCGGCGGACTGCTGGCCTACCTCTTCGCGAACCAGCTCGGCGTGAACATCTGGCTCACGGGCGTCATCGTCGTGGTCCTCTGCGCGGCGAGCGGGTACCTGCAGGACATGGTCATCTGGCGGCCCCTGCGGCGGAGGCGCATCAGCCTGACGCAGCTCATGATCGTCACGATCGGCCTGTCGATCGCCGCGCAGTACGCGTTCCAGTACTTCTTCGGCGCCAGCACCGTCCGGATCCAGCAGAGCAACCCGACCACGGTGACGTTCGCCGGGATCACCCTGACGGTGCAGTCCTACGTCGCGATGGGGATCGCGCTCGTCGTGCTGATCGCGACCGGTCTGTTCCTCGCGAAGACCCGCTTCGGTCGGGCGACCCGTGCCGTGTCGGACAACCCGGCACTGGCGTCCGCGTCGGGCATCGACGTCGACCGGGTCATCCGGTTCGTGTGGACGCTCGCCGCCGGCCTCGCGGGGCTGTCCGGCGTCATGCTCGGCCTGGTGCTCAACGGCGTGAACTGGCAGACCGGTCTCCAGCTGCTGCTGCTCATGTTCGCCGCCGTCACCCTGGGCGGTCTCGGCACCGCGTACGGCGCCCTCGTCGGGTCGATGATCATCGGCGTCGTCGTGGAGCTCACCAACCTCGTGCTGCCGGGCGACTTCAAGTACGCCACGGCGCTCGTCATCCTCATCCTCATCCTGCTGTTCCGGCCGCAGGGCATCTTCGGCCGTGCCGAGCGGATCGGCTAAGGAGCGCCGCCATGGACTACCTCGTCAACCTCATCCAAGCGCTGACCCAAGAGGCACTCGCGCCGACCACCGCCGCGTTCGCGCTCGCGGCGATCGGCCTCAACGTGCACTTCGGTCTGACCGGCCTCGTGAACATGGGCCAGGCGGCGTTCCTGCTGCTCGGGGCCTACGGCTTCGCGATCTCGATCACGAACGGGCTGCCCTTCGGGATGGCCGTCCTCGTGGCCCTGCTCGTCGCGATCGTGTTCGCGATCATCCTCGGCATCCCGACCCTGCGGCTCCGCGGCGACTACCTGGCGATCGTGACGATCTCCGGCGCGGAGATCATCCGCATGGTCGGCAGGTCGAGTCTGCTGACCACGACCACGGGCGGCTCGAACGGCATCACCGGGTCGAGCTACCGCGACCCGTTCAACGCCCTGAGCTTCCTGCCGGACGGCACCACCACGATCCTGTGGTTCACGTACTCGAACAACGGCGTCAACGGCTGGTGGATCCGCATCGTCGGCTGGGGTCTCGTCGCCCTGTTCACCGTCGTGCTGTTCCTGCTCATGCGCAGCCCCTGGGGCCGTGTCGTCAAGGCCATCCGCGAGGACGAGGACGCCGTCCGGTCCCTCGGCAAGAGCGTCTACTCGTACAAGATGCAGTCGCTCGTGTTCGGTGGTGCGCTCGGAGCCCTGGCCGGCATCATCTACGTCCTGCCGAGTTCGGTGCAGCCGGACGCGATGGGCCGCTCGATGACGTTCTTCATCTGGACGGCGCTCATCCTCGGCGGTGCCGCGACGGTGTTCGGACCGGTGCTCGGAGCCGTGCTGTTCTTCGTCGTCCGGCTCGGCATCAGGACCCTCGCGAGCGACTTCATCCCCAACTCGATCATGAACTCGCAGCAGGCGGAGCAGTTCTCTTACGTGCTCGTCGGCGTCGCGCTCATGCTGCTCATCGTCTTCCGCCCGCAGGGACTCCTCGGGAACAAGAAGGAGCTGACCTTCAGTGTCTGAGTCACCAGTGCCCACCGCGGTGTCGCACACCCCGGGTGCGGCCAAGCCCGACGCCATCCTGACCGTCGACAACATCATCAGGCGCTTCGGCGGCATGACCGCGGTCGACGTCGACCACCTCGAGGTCCAGCGCGGCTCGATCACCGCGCTCATCGGGCCGAACGGTGCCGGCAAGACCACGTTCTTCAACCTGCTCACCGGCTTCGACAAGCCCTCGAGCGGCAAGGACGCCAGCTGGGTCTTCAACGGCGCGACCCTCGGCAACACCGGCGCCGCGAAGGTCGCCCGTGCCGGCATGGTCCGCACGTTCCAGCTCACGAAGGCGCTGTCCCGGCTGACGGTGATGCAGAACATGCTGCTCGGCGCGAGGGACCAGCCCGGTGAGAACTTCTTCGCCGCGCTCGTCAAGCCGCTGTGGTCCAAGCGTGAGCGGGAGATCACCGCCAAGGCCGAGGACCTGCTCGCCCGGTTCAAGCTCCTCGAGAAGAAGGACGACTACGCCGGGTCGCTGTCCGGCGGTCAGCGGAAGCTGCTCGAGATGGCGCGGGCGCTGATGTCCGATCCGACGATGATCATGCTCGACGAGCCGATGGCCGGCGTGAACCCCGCGCTGACCCAGTCACTCCTCGGACACATCCAGTCCCTGCGCGACGACGGCATGACCGTGCTGTTCGTCGAGCACGACATGCACATGGTCCGGCACATCTCGGACTGGGTCGTCGTGATGGCGGAGGGCCGGGTCGTCGCCGAGGGGCCCGCGGGCACCGTGATGGACGACCAGGCGGTGATCGACGCCTACCTCGGAGCGCACCACGACACCGACCTCGGCGACGACTCGCTCCTCACCGAGGAGACGTACGAGGAACTCGCCGACGAGGTCGCCGGTGAAGACCAGACGGCAGCCGGCGAGCGTCCGGTGGCAGGCACGGCGGAGTCCGCCGACGACGGGAAGGCGACCCGATGACCGACGCGAGCGACGCGATGGACGCGAACCGGGCCTCCAGCCCGACCAGCGGCGGGACCGGGACGGACACGCTCGAACCGGTGATGCGGGCCAGCGGCCTCGTCGCCGGGTACCTGCCGGGCGTGAACATCCTCAACGGCTGTGACCTGGAGTGCTTCCCGGGCGAGCTCATCGGCATCATCGGCCCGAACGGCGCCGGCAAGTCGACGCTGCTCAAGGCCCTGTTCGGACTGGTCTCCGTGCGTGAGGGTGCCGTCACCCTCGACGGCGAGGACATCACGAACATGAAGGCCAACAAGCTCGTGCAGGCCGGCGTCGGGTTCGTGCCGCAGTCGAACAACGTGTTCCCCTCGCTGTCGATCGAGGAGAACCTGCAGATGGGGCTCTACCTCCGACCGAAGAAGTTCTCGGAACGGCTCGAGGTGATCTACGACCTGTTCCCGGTCCTCGGCCAGCGGAAGGGCCAGCGTGCGGGGTCGCTGTCGGGCGGTGAGCGGCAGTCGGTCGCGATGGCCCGCGCGCTGATGATGGACCCGAAGGTGCTGCTGCTCGACGAGCCGAGCGCCGGGCTGTCGCCCGTGCGACAAGACGAGACCTTCATCCGCACCCGGCGGATCAACAAGGCCGGAGTGTCGATCATCATGGTCGAGCAGAACGCGCGACGCTGTCTGCAGATCTGCGATCGCGGGTACGTGCTCGACCAGGGCCGGAACGCGTACTCGGGCACCGGGAAGGAGCTCGCCGACGACCCCAAGGTCATCGAGCTCTACCTCGGCACGCTCGCCAAGGACGTCGACGCCGCCAAGTAGGGGGGGTCGACCCGCCGGTGTCGCTGTGGGGGCGGCACCGGCACCGAGCGGGGTCGTGCGAAGACGCTGTCGCGCCGCACGGCCCCGCTCTCGGACGCACGACGGCGTCTCGCTGACGCAGTGCCGGCCAGGAGGCACGTCCCACCGCCGGCACGCGGGTAGCGTTCCCGACGTGGACAGGATCGCGGCACGCGCCATGGACGCCCTGGTCTGGGTCGTGTTCGTGGTGCTCTTCGTCGGCGCGGCGCTGCTCGTGAAGGTCGCCGCGCTGCTGCTGGTCGTGCTGGTCGTGCTGGCGCTCGGCCTGGGCCTGACGCTCCGTCTGCTGCGTCGGCGTCGCCCCACGCGCTGACGCCGCGCGCTGACGCCACAGCGCCCGTGCCGCGGAGCCGCCGCCCCGCGCGGAGTTGCACGCCTGGTGCGAGCCTGTTTCCTCGCACCAGGCAGTCAACCGCGCACCGAGGCGCAACCTCGCACGGTGCTGCAGCGCACCAGGCA
>NZ_LMPO01000007.1:364018-364100 GCF_001424385.1 Curtobacterium sp. Leaf183
ACCGCGCACGGTGCTGCAGCGCACCAGGCAGTCAACCGCGCACCGAGGCGCAACCTCGCACGGTGCTGCAGCGCACCAGGCA
>NZ_LMPO01000007.1:364155-402936 GCF_001424385.1 Curtobacterium sp. Leaf183
CCCGTGCACCGCGTGGAGGGCGCCCGGTAGGGTTGCCGGGTGAGTGAAGTCGAGATCGGTGCAGGCAAGCGCGGACGTCGGGCGTACGCGTTCGACGACATCGCGGTGGTTCCGTCGCGGCGCACCCGCGACCCGCGCGACGTCAACGTCCAGTGGTCGATCGACGCCTTCACCTTCGAGGCCCCGATCCTCGCGGCACCGATGGACTCGGTGGCCTCGCCCGCCACGGTCATCCAGATGGGGCGTCTCGGGATCCTGGGCGTGCTCGACCTCGAGGGCCTGTGGACCCGGTACGAGGACCCCACCCCGTTCTACGACGAGATCAAGACACTCACGGACGGCAACGTCACCAAGCGGATGCAGGAGATCTACGCCGAGCCCGTCAAGGCCGAGCTGATCACCGCGCGCCTGGCCGAGATCCGCGCGGCCGGCGTCCCCGTCGCCGGGTCGCTCAGCCCGCAGCGCACGCAGGAGTTCTCGCAGACCGTGGTCGACGCCGGGGTCGACCTGTTCGTGATCCGCGGCACGACCGTCTCCGCCGAGCACGTGTCGCAGAGCACCGAGCCCCTCAACCTCAAGAAGTTCATCTACGAGCTCGACGTCCCCGTCATCGTCGGCGGCGCGTCGACCTACACGGCGGCGCTGCACCTCATGCGCACCGGTGCCGCCGGCGTGCTGGTCGGCTTCGGCGGCGGCGCTGCGTCGACCACCCGCGCCGCGCTCGGCATCCATGCCCCGATGGCGACCGCGGTGGCCGACATCGCCGGTGCCCGTCGCGACTACATGGACGAGTCCGGCGGCCGCTACGTGCACGTGATCGCGGACGGCGGGCTCGACACCGCGGGCGACGTCGTCAAGGCGATCGCGATGGGTGCCGACGCCGTCATGCTCGGCACCGTCCTGGCCCGCGCCACCGAGGCACCCGGCGGTGGCTTCCACTGGGGTGCCGAGGCGCACCACCCGGAGCTGCCGCGTGGTCGCCGTGTCGAGGTGGGCACGATCGCGCCGCTCGAGAACGTGCTGAACGGGCCGACCCCGACGTGGGACGGCCGCGCCAACATCGTCGGCGCACTGCGTCGCTCGATGGCCACGACCGGATACTCCGACGCCAAGGAGTTCCAGCGAGTAGAAGTGGTCGTGGCGCCCTACCACCGCTGACGCAGTGCACCGGCGCCGGACGGCAGCACATCGACGTGCTGGCCACCACGGCGACGCTGTCACCGGGCAGCACGGAGGCGATCATGGCAACGACGGTCTCGGGCAAGAAGGCACCCAGCGGTGCGTTCGGCACGGCGGGGTTCGATCCAGGGGCGAAGCTGGGGCCGGACGAACGGGCCGCCGCGATCGAGACGCTGAAGACCCAGGAGCTCGACGTCCTGGTCGTGGGCGGCGGGATCGTGGGCGGCGGCAGTGCGCTCGACGCCGTCACCCGCGGCCTGAGCGTGGGCATCGTCGAGGCCCGCGACTGGGGATCGGGGACCTCGAGTCGCTCCTCGAAGCTCGTGCACGGCGGCATCCGCTACCTCGAGCAGCTCAACTTCACCCTGGTGCGTGAGGCCCTCATCGAACGTGGCCTGCTGCTCCAGCGCATCGCTCCGCACCTGGTCAAGCCCGTGCGCTTCCTGTACCCGCTGAACCACCGCGTGTGGGAGCGCTTCTACATCGGGATCGGCATGGCGATGTACGACGCCTTCAGCTGGTCCGGCGGGCGACCGCCCGGGGTCCCGCACCACCGGCACCTCACCCGCACGCAGGTGCTCCGTTCGATGCCGTCGCTCAAGAAGGACGCGTTCGTCGGGGGCATGACGTACTACGACGCCCAGGTCGACGACGCCCGCTACGTCGCGTCGCTCGTGCGCACCGCGGCGTCGTACGGCGCCCACGCCGCCGCCCGTGTCCGCATCGAGGGCTTCATCAAGGTCGGGGAACGCGTCGTCGGAGCGCACGCGCACGACATCCAGACGGGTGAGCGGTTCGACATCCGGGCCAAGCAGGTCGTCAACGCGACCGGCGTGTGGACCGACGACACCCAGGCGATGGTCGGCACACGCGGACAGTTCAAGGTGCGGGCGTCGAAGGGCGTGCACCTGGTCGTCCCGCGCGACCGCTTCCAGTCGAACATGGGCATGATCCTGCGCACCGAGAAGAGCGTGCTGTTCGTGATCCCGTGGGGCCGCCACTGGCTGGTCGGCACCACCGACACCGACTGGTACCTCGACAAGGCGCACCCGGCCGCGACCGCCGCCGACATCGACTACATCCTCGAGCACGTCAACAAGGTGCTGCGGGTGCCGCTCACCCGCGAGGACGTCGAGGGCGTCTACGCCGGCCTGCGACCGCTGCTGGCGGGGGAGTCCGACAGCACGTCGAAGCTCAGCCGCGAGCACGTCGTCGCGCACACCGCGCCCGGGCTCGTCGTCGTCGCCGGCGGCAAGTGGACGACCTACCGGGTGATGGGCAAGGACGCGATCGACGAGGCCGTCGCCGCCATGGACGGCCGCATCCCGGAGTCGACCACGCAGGACATCCCGCTGCTCGGCGCCGAGGGCTACCCCGCCGCATGGAACAAGCGCGGCCGCACCGCGAAGACGTTCGGCGTGCACAAGGTCCGCATCGAGCACCTGCTGAACCGGTACGGCACCCTCGCGACCGAGGTCCTGGACCTGGTGAAGGAGGACCCGGCGCTCGCCGAGGCCCTGCCGGGAGCCGACGACTACATCGGCGCCGAGGTCGTCTACGCCGCGTCGCACGAGGGAGCCCTGCACCTGGAGGACGTCCTGGCCCGCCGCACGCGCATCTCGATCGAGGCCTGGGACCGCGGCGAGTCCGCTGCCCCCGTCGCCGCGAAGCTGATGGCCGGCGTGCTCGGCTGGGACCAGGAGCAGACCGAGGCCGAGGTGGCGAACTACCTGAAGCGCGTCGCCGCCGAGCGGGAGTCGCAGCTGCAGCCCGACGACGAGTCCGCGGACCGGGTGCGGCTCGAGGCACCGGACATCGCGTTCGGCTTCGACGAGGACGACGTCGTCGTCGGCGGCGGCCGCTCCAGCGGCGCGGAGGGCGCCAAGGCCTCCGACGAGCAGGTGATCGGCGAGAAGACGAGCGAACCCCGCTGACGCGGGAACCGCCGGACTGGAGGCCCGTGACCGGCTGGTCACGGGCCTNCACAGCGTGGTCGGTCCGCGTGACGGCACCGTCGACGACGGTGACGAGCGAGTCGAGGGTGTCGCGGTGCACCAGGTCGTGGGTGACCAACAGCGTGGCTGCCCCGCGCTCGCGGGTGAGCCGTGCGATGAGGTCCATGACGGCCGCCCCGCGCTCCTGGTCGAGGGCGCTCGTCGGTTCATCCACCAGCAGCACGTCCGGTTCGTGCACCAGGGCACGGGCGATGGCGACGCGCTGCCGCTGACCGCCGGACAGCTGCGCGGGTCGCAGGTGCGCCTGGCCGGAGAGCCCGACCGCGTCGAGGAGCTCGTCCGCGCGGCCGGGGAGCCGGCGTCGTCGCGCGCGGTCGGTCCCACCGAGCTCGCCCATGACGAGCAGCTGCTCGCGGGCGGTCAGCGAGGGCAGCAGGTTGGACTGCTGGAACACGATCCCGATCCGTTCGCGTCGCAGGACGGTGGCCTCGTCTCGTGACAGCGCCGCGGCGTCGACGTTGCCGATGAGCACCCGGCCCGAGTCGGGACGGATCAGGGTCGCGGCGACCGCCAGCAACGAGGACTTTCCGGAGCCGGACGGCCCGGTGATCCCGGTCACGACCCCGGCATCGGCGCGGAGTGTGACGTGGTCGACCGCCGTGACGCGCGAGCTGCCGTCCGGGAAGGTGAGGGTGACGTCGTCGAGGGTGATCATCGGTTGCTCCCGAGTGCGGTGAGGGGGTCGGCTGCGGTGACGGTGCGCAGGGCCACGGCGGCTCCGGCCAGGCCGAGCAGGACCATCGCGGCGGCCGGCACCAGGGTGGTCAGGGGGTCCAGCAGGAACGGCAGTGCGCCACCGGCCAGGGCGCCGAGACCCACGACCGCTGCCATGCCGACACCGATGCCGGCGACGAGTACGACCAGCGCCTGCCCGAGTGCGTCGCGGACGAGTGATCCCGTGCTCGCCCCGAGGGCCTTGAGGACGGCGACGTCACCAGCCCGCTGCATTGTCCACACCGTGAAGAACGCGCCGACGACCAGGGCGGAGACCCCGAAGAGCATCACGATCATCATGCCGAGCGAGCCGATCTCGGACTTGAAGGTCTCGAGCGCGGTCAGGCTGCGCAGCGGTGTCGAGGCCGACGTGTGGGTCCGGTCGGCGACGGCGGACCAGTCGGGGTCACCGGAGACCGCGAGCAGCGTCGCCCGGCCGTCGCCACCGACCCGTTCGTCCGCCGCGGCCCAGGCGGCCGGCGTCATCGCGACGACCGGCGTGTGGCTGTACCAGGCGTCGCCCCCGACGCTCGCGACGCGGTAGTCGGTCCCGGTGATCGTCACGCGGTCGCCGACGCCGACGCCCAGGTCGTGCGCGGCACCCGACGAGAGACCGAGCTCGTCGTCGGACCGAGGGGCGAGGGCACCGACGGTCGATCGCTCGTCGTGGGGCAGCCCGACGAGCGCGACCCCGACCACTGCCGGGGACCCCGCGCCGGAGGCACGACCCTGCACGATGCCCACCGACACCACTTCGTCGACCCCGGCCGCGTCCTGCCATCCGACGCGGGCCCCGTGGTCGATCGTGGACTGCGCGAACGAGGGCTGTCCCGTCGACGGCTGCTGCAGGACCAGGCGGTCGCCGGGCAGCCCCAGCACCGCCGAGACGTTCTGCGCCGCCAGCCCGCCGGTCAGGCCGGCGAGGAACCCCACCAGCAGGGTGATCAGGGCGACGACGCTCCCGATCAGGACGAACCGACCCCGCGCATGCCGCAGGTCACGCCAGGCGACGAACACGATGACTCCTCTCCGGGCCGGGACGGTCCACGGCACGCAGGACCAGCCTGGTGACCGGCTGGCCGCGGGTCATCGCCGGTGGGTTCGGTCTCGGCATCGACCGTTCGGTTGATGCCCGCGAGCCGTCCGCTCCCTACGCTGGAGGTCCATGTCGCACAGCACGCTCACGCCGGTGTTCGTGGGGCTGCGGACGGGGCTCCACGTGCTCGTCGCCGCCCTCACGGCACTCGTCGTCGTGCGCGTGCTCGTCGCACCCGGGCACACCCCCTGGCTCGCCATGACGCTCGTCGTCCTCTTCGCGATCGTCTACGTGCTCGGCGGCCTGGCAGCGGCGCCCCGTCCGACCCGGCGCGTGCTCGCCGGAGCCACGTGGCTCGTCGCGCTGACGGTGGTCTGGATCGCGCTGCTCGTGCTCGTCCCCGAGGCGGCGTACCTGGTCTTCCCGCTGTTCTTCCTCTACCTGCACGTCCTACCGCGGGTCGCCGGCCCCGTCGCCGTGCTCGTCGCCACCGGGATCGCGATCGTCGCCCTCGGCCTGCACGGTGGGTTCACCGTCGGCGGGGTGGTCGGACCGCTCGTCGGGGCCGGGGTCGCCCTGCTCATCGGGCTCGGGTACCGGGCACTGGCGCGGGAGGCACAGGAGCGCGAGGAACTCGTCGCCCGGCTCATCCGGACACAGGACGAACTCGCCGCGACGCAGCACGAACAGGGGGTCCTGGCTGAACGCGCTCGACTCGCTCGCGAGATCCACGACACCGTCGCCCAGGGCCTGTCGAGCATCCAGATGCTGCTGCACGCTGCCGAGTCGGCCGACGGTGACCGACCGGGCATCGCGCACGTCCGGCTGGCCCGCCAGACCGCTGCCGAGGGCCTCGCCGACACCCGCCGCTTCATCCGCGAACTCAGCCCGCCGACGCTGGAACAGGGGATCGGGTCGGCGCTCGACCGGCTGGCGGGGTCGCACCGTGCGGGCGCGGGGCTGACGGTCGATGTCGACGTCCCCGATCAGGTGGCGCTGCCCATGGCCACGCAGACCGCGCTCCTGCGGATCACCCAGGGCGCCCTGGCGAACGTCGTGCAGCACGCGGACGCCACGGCCGTGCGGATCGCCCTGGTCGTCGACGGACCCAGCGCCACCCTGACCGTGTCCGACGACGGGCGTGGGTTCGACCCGGTGGCCGTCCGGGCTCGTGCCGGGTCCAGCGACTCGTTCGGCCTGGTCGCGATGAGCGAGCGGGTGCGGCAGCTCGACGGCCGGCTCGACGTCGACTCGGCACCCGGCAGCGGCACCACCGTGCGGGTGGTCCTGGGCGGTGCCCCGTGATCCGCGTCGTGATCGCCGACGACCACCCGGTGGTGCGGGCCGGACTGCGTGCGCTGCTCGACACCGCGGCCGACATCACCGTGGTCGGCGAGGCCGCCGCACCGGAGCGCGCCGTCGCCCTCGCAGCCGCGCTGGCACCCGAACTCGTGCTGATGGACCTGCAGTTCGGGCAGTCCCAGACCGGCGCCGACGCCACCCGCGCGATCCGGGCCCTCGACGCCCCGCCGTATGTGCTCGTGCTGACCAACTACGACACCGACGGCGACATCCTGGGCGCGGTCGAGGCCGGGGCGAGCGGCTACCTGCTCAAGGACGCCCCGCCGGACGAGCTGCTGGCCGCCGTCCGTGCCGCCGCCGCCGGTGAGAGCGCCCTGGCCCCGGTCATCGCCAGCCGGCTCATGGAACGGGTGCGCTCACCACGGGTCAGCCTGTCCGCGCGCGAACTCGAGGTGCTGCGACTCGTCGCGTCGGGGGCGTCCAACGGCGACGTCGCCGCGTCCCTGCACATCACCGACGCGACGGTGAAGACGCACCTGGTCCACGTGTTCTCGAAGCTCGGGGTCTCGTCGCGCACGGCGGCCGTGTCGGCAGCGCGGTCACTCGGCCTGCTGCGCTGAACCATCTCCGGACGACGGGGCCCGGGGGTGCGCTGCTCGGGCGCGTCCGAGGCTGCGGAACAGGGTCGCGAGCAGGACGACGGGGATCGCGACGAGGGCGGCCAGGCTCGTGCCGTACAGCACACCGGAGAACGCGCTGTGGGACCCACCGGACACCCCGTAGGCGTCTGCGACGTCCATCCCCAGGAAGAAGCCGGACTGGAAGACGGCCACGGCACCGAACGTGAGCAGCGCGAGGTGGCAGACGGCTGCCACCGGGACGGGCATCCGACCCCGGATCGCAACGACCGCGAAGAAGGCGGCCAGGGTGACTCCGACGCCGGCGGTGACCAGGACGCCGACGACGTCCTGTCCGACGTCCATCCCGATCGCCTCGACGCGGTGGTGGATCTGCCCGAGGGTCGCGCCGGGCACCGCGGCGAGCGGATCGAACACGAGTCCGTCGAGCGCGAGCAGCGTCGCGTACGCGGTCACGACGACGGCGCCCAGCACGGGGCCGAACACCTGCGCACGCATCCGGCAATCCTCGCGACGTCGGTGTCCCCGACGCATCCACCGGCGGGATGACCTGTGGAGAACGGAATGCCTGGGCCCCCACGGTGGTTAGCATGGGTGTCCTGGGAAAGGGAGCCATCATGGTCGACGTTCATCGCGTCAAACTCCCCGGCGTCGGCGTACTGCACAGCTTCTACACCGACGACGGTGGCAAGTGCGGGGTCATCACGCACCGGTCGGGTCACTCCGACCTCATCTCCTTCGCCGACGTCTCCGACGGCGCCGACAAGTCGGAGAAGGTCTCGCTGCGGCTGAGCGACGACGAGGCCCACACCCTGGCCGAACTCCTCGGTGGCACCCGCATCACCGAGGGCCTCGACAAGCTCGACGAGATCCCCGGGCTGTCCATCGACTGGTTCTCCGTCGACTACGACGACGCGATCGCCGGCAAGCCGCTCGGCGACCTGCACGACTCGGGCTTCATCGGCCTGACCGTCGTCGCCGTGGTGCGCGGCGACAGCGCGAACCCCGCCCCCTCGGCGGACTTCGTCGTCTTCCCCGGCGACACCATCGTGGTGGCCGGGGCCCCCGAGAAGGTCTCGAAGGCCTTCTCGTTCTACCGCAGCGGTGCGCTCGCGGCAGCAGCTGCGGCCGAGGCGCCGCCCCGGAGCTAGCGGCATGCACCTGGGTGGTGAGCTGCTCACCATCGGCGGCCTGTTCCTCATCGCCTACGTCCTCGGACGGCTCGGCAAGCTCATCGGCCTGCCGGCGATCCCGATCTACATGGTCGTGGGGCTCATCGCGAGCCCGCACACGCCCTGGATCGGGCTGAGCGTCGAGTCGCACACGATCGAGCTCATCGCGACGTTCGGCCTGATCCTGCTGCTCTTCAACCTCGGGCTGGAGTTCGACCAGGAAGAGTTCTACGGCAACGCCGGCAAGCTCCTGGTGTCGGGCGGCACCTACGTCGCGATCAACATGGCCGTGGGGTTCGCCTTCGGGTTCTCGCTCGGTTGGGGGACCCGCGAAGCCCTGGTCATCGCGGGCATGACCGCGACGTCGTCCAGCGCGATCGTCACGAAGCTGCTGATCGAGCTGCGGCGTCTGGCGAACGACGAGACCCCGATGATCCTCGGTGTGACCGTCATCGAGGACGTCTTCATCGCCATCTACCTGGCGATCGTGTCGGTCGTGCTGTCCGGTGACACGAACATCTGGGGCGTGGTCGGCAAGCTCGCGCTGGCGTTCGGCTTCCTCATCGTCATGTTCAGCCTGGCGCGCTGGGGTGGCAAGCAGGTCTCGAAGATCTTCGCGACCCGCGACGACGAGCTGTTCACGGTGCTCTTCTTCGGGCTCGCAGTCATGTTCGGTGGCATCGGGGACCTGCTCGGCGTGACCGACGCCATCGGTGCCTTCGTGATCGGTCTGCTCTGCGGCGCGACCCGCTACCGCGACCGCATCGAGCAGCTCGCACTGCCGATGCGCGACGTCTTCGCCGCGTTCTTCTTCGTCAACTTCGGGCTCGGCCTCGACATCTCGACCTTCGGCGAAGTGCTGTGGCCCGTCCTCGGTGCGATCGGCATGACCGTCGTGCTGAACGCCGTCGCCGGCCAGCTCGTCGCCCGGATGAACGGCTTCTCGGCCCAGCAGGGCATCAACACCGCGGTCATCCTGGTGAACCGCGGTGAGTTCGCGCTGATCCTCGCGACGCTGTCGGCGGCTGCCGGACTCGAGGAACGGATCACCGCGTTCGCCGGGCTCTACGTGCTGGTCATGGCCGTCCTGGGACCGATCCTGGCGACGAACTCGGACCGCATCGGTCGCCTCGTGCTCCGTCCGGGGCGGGTGCGCAAGCTCCGCGGCCGTGAACGAGCCGCGGCCGAAGCGGCAGCCGCTCGCCGAGCCGAACGCGACCGTCGGTTCGCCGAGGAGATCGCCCTCGTGGAGGCGGCTGGCAGGGACGAGCGCGAGAATGGTGCACCGGGGACGACCCCCGAGGCAGAGCCGGAGACGGTGAGCAGCGGGACGTCGTCCGTCGAGATCCCCGCCGAGCGTCCCGAACGCCCGGCCCGAGCACGCGATCCGGAGTACTGACAGCATGTGGGCCGTTGCCCGTCGACCGAAGTGGATCGCGCTGCTGCTGCTGGCGCTGGTCCTCGCTGCGGTGTTCGCCGCCCTCGGCAAGTGGCAGCTCGAGCGCAGCATCGAGAACGGCAAGCCGGCTCCGGCCACCACCGAGACGCGACAGGTCCTCTCCGACGTCTCGAAGCCGGAGCGCGGCGTGGGTGACAGCCTCGCCGGGCAGAAGGTGACGGTCACGGGCCGGTTCGTGGCCGGCGACACGACGGTGCTGACCGGTCGCAGCGGCGGTGGCCGCTACCAGACCGTCGGACACATGGTCGACACGACCACCGGAGCGAGCCTCCCGGTCGTCATCGGGTGGTCCGACCAGCGTGCAGCCGCCGTCGCCGGTGGCGAGCGCCTGACGGACGGTGCGGACCTCACCGTCCAGGGCCGCTACTACCCGTCCGAGTCCCCGGACCAGGACGCCTTCCAGCAGTCGGAGTACTCGGCGGTCGCGCCCGCACGGTTCGTGAACACGTGGAAGGCGTTCGACGACCGGATGTACGGCGGCTACGTCGTCGCCGACGGCACCACCGCGGCGAAGGCCGACCTCGGCACCATCGCCGACCGCGCCCCCACGCGCGAGGTCCAGTTCGACTGGCTCAACCTGTTCTACGCGATCGAGTGGGTCGTCTTCGCGGGCTTCGCCGTCTTCCTGTGGTGGCGCTTCGTGAAGGACACCTGGGAACGCGAGGAAGACGAGCGTCACCAGGCCGATCTCGGCTTCCCCGCAGCGGGTCCTGACGGTGCTGACAGCGCCGCCGGGGCGAGTTCCGACCGACGGTAGGATCGTTGCCATGGCTCTGACCGTCCGCACCCGCGACATCCCGAAGATCCCGGGGGCGGTGCGGCTGTACCGCATCTCCGCGTACATCACCGGTGTGCTGCTGCTCGCCCTGGTGATCGAGGTGATCATCAAGTACACGCCGCTCCAGCTCGAGATGCAGCTCGGTGGCGGCGCGTTCTTCGTCCCGAACGGCACGGCGGGCCAGGCCCCGGGCACGTTCAACCTGTCGATCGCGATCCTCATCGCGCACGGCTGGCTGTACGTCGTCTACCTCTTCATGGACTTCCGCCTGTGGAGCATCATGCGCTGGCGGCCGTCGCGCTTCCTGCTCATAGCCCTGGGCGGGATCATCCCGTTCATGTCCTTCGTGGTGGAGCACCGCATGCAGAAGGCCGCCATGACCACGTACCACGAGCTGACCGCGCAGCAGGCGCGGGAGAAAGAGAGCGCTCGGTGAGCGAGACCGACCAGCGTCCCGTCCTCGTCGTCGACTTCGGAGCCCAGTACGCGCAGCTCATCGCTCGCCGCGTGCGCGAGGCCAACGTCTACAGCGAGATCGTCCCCCACTCCATGAGTGCTGAGGAGATCCGCGCGAAGGACCCTGCCGCCATCGTGCTGTCCGGTGGTCCGTCGTCGGTGTACGAGCAGGGCGCGCCCGCGCTCGACGGTGCGATCCTCGAGCTCGGCGTCCCGGTGCTCGGCATCTGCTACGGCTTCCAGGCGATGGCCTCGGCCCTCGGCGGGACGGTCGCGAACACCGGCCTGCGGGAGTACGGCGCCACGGACGTCACCGTGACCGGCACCTCCAGCACGCTGCTCGGTGGCCAGCCGGAGTCGCAGACCACGTGGATGTCGCACGGCGACTCCGTGTCCGCCGCGCCCGCCGGGTTCGAGGTCCTCGCGTCGAGCTCGTCGACGCCGGTCGCCGCCTTCGCGTCCGACGAGCGCAAGCTCTACGGCGTGCAGTGGCACCCCGAGGTCAAGCACTCGGCGTTCGGCCAGGCCGTGCTCGAGAACTTCCTGCACCGTGCCGCCGGTCTGCCCGGCGACTGGAACTCGAACAACGTGATCGAGGAGCAGGTCGCCCGCATCCGCGAGCAGGTCGGCTCCGCGCGTGTCATCGCCGGCCTGTCGGGTGGCGTCGACTCCGCCGTCGCCGCGGCCCTGGTGCACAAGGCCGTCGGCGACCAGCTGACCTGCGTGTTCGTCGACCACGGACTGCTCCGCGCCGACGAGCGCAAGCAGGTGGAAGAGGACTACGTCGCCTCGACCGGTGTCCGGCTCGTCACGGTCGACGCCGAGCAGCAGTTCCTCGACGCGCTCGCGGGCGTCAGCGACCCCGAGCAGAAGCGCAAGATCATCGGGCGCGAGTTCATCCGCACGTTCGAGGCCGCCGCCGAGGCACTCGTCCTCGAAGCCCGCGCCGATTCGTCCGAGGACGGCGCTGGCCAGGTCGAGTTCCTGGTGCAGGGCACGCTCTACCCGGACGTCGTCGAGTCCGGCGGGGGATCGGGCACGGCGAACATCAAGTCGCACCACAACGTGGGCGGACTGCCCGAGGACATGACCTTCAAGCTCGTCGAACCGCTGCGCACCCTGTTCAAGGACGAGGTCCGTGCGGTCGGCCGCGAACTCGGGCTGCCCGAGGTCATCGTCGGCCGCCAGCCGTTCCCCGGACCCGGCCTCGGCATCCGCATCGTCGGGTCGGTCGACAAGGAGCGCCTCGAGATCCTGCGTGCCGCTGACGCCATCGCCCGCCACGAGTTGTCCGCCGCGGGCCTGGACGACGAGATCTGGCAGTGCCCGGTCGTGCTGCTCGCCGACGTCCGCTCGGTGGGCGTGCAGGGTGACGGGCGGACCTACGGCCACCCGATCGTGCTGCGTCCGGTGTCCTCCGAGGACGCCATGACCGCCGACTGGACCCGTCTGCCGTACGACGTGCTCGCGAAGATCTCCAACCGCATCACCAACGAGGTGCGCGACGTCAACCGCGTCGTGCTCGACGTCACGTCGAAGCCGCCGGGGACCATCGAATGGGAGTGAGTCTCCCGTCCTGAGGGGGTCCGGCGCGCACGCGTCGGACCCCTTCGTCGTTCGGGGGGGGGCTCCGCCTCGAGGTTCCAGAATTACGAAACCTCGACGCCCCGCACGGGGCACTCGTGTCACCGCGACGGACGTGAGCGGGGAGTCGTGGAACCTCGTGCCCGACGGCTGATGCGCAACGACGCGCCCACTGCCCGGAACGACGAAGGGCCCCGGCGAGTGCCGGGGCCCTTCGTGAGTGCGAGTGGTGCTAGTTGCGCTGGCTGCTCGCGATGATGGCGAGGATGCGCAGGATCTCGAGGTACAGCCAGACGAGGGTCACGATGAGGCCGAACGCCGCGGTCCACCCGTACACGCGGGGGGCGCCGCGCTGGACACCCGTCTTGATCTGGTCGAAGTCGAGGATCAGCGAGTACGCCGCCATGATGACGACGAAGATCCCGATCAGGACACCGAGCGGGATGCCGAAGACGGTCACGCCGAGCATGCCGAATGCGGTGTTCGTGACGCCGGTCCACATCAGGACGAGGTTCACGAGCGAGAAGGCCATGTAGCCGACCATCGCGACCAGGAAGAACTTGGTGGCCTTCGGCGTCGCGCGGACCTTGCCGGAGCGGAACAGCAGCAGCGTGACGAAGAAGACGCCGAGCGTGCCGAAGACGGCCTGGGTGACGATGCCCTCGAACGCGGAGTTGTAGTAGCCGGAGATGCCGCCGACGAACAGTCCCTCGAAGAACGCGTACGCCAGGACCAGGCCCGCGGACGGCTTCTTCTTGAAGGTGTTGACGAGTGCGAGCACGAACCCGATGACCGCACCGGCGATCCAGACGATCGGCGGGAGGNNNNCCTCGTACGACATGCGGTCCGTGTCGACGGTGTTGGCCGCGGGACGGTCGTACATGTACTGCAGCTGCTCGGGCGTCATGCCCGCGGACGGCTGCGGGGTCTGGCCCCACCCGCCGCGCTGCTGCTGCTGCGAGCCGGCGCTCCAAGCGTTCCGGCCCGCGTCGTTGAAGGCGGGGGACTGGTCGAAACCGGGCTTGAAAGCCATGGTGTCCTCGGATTCCTCTGGTCTCAGGTCGTGCAGGAACGGTGGTCCGTTCCTTCGCGTCCTCTCAGCCTAGGTGGGGTGGACCCAGAAAGGCTGGGGATTCGCGGCGAGCGGACGCCGGTGGTGGCACCGCTGCGTGAACTCTACGGCGGGGTGCTGCGCAAGTGATCGGCGGTCGGCGGGAGTTGCCCGTGAGATCAGGGGTTGACACGAGTAAACCCGGGGCGCGAGCATGGACGCGCAACGATGCACCCCGCCAGAAGGAGCCCAGCATGACGTTCACCCTCGGCATGGTCGGAGCCGGCCAGTTCGCCAGCCACTTCGCCACCCTGTTCGACAAGCACCCCGGCATCTCCGCCGTGTACGCCACCGACGTGCTGCCGGAGCGCGCGCAGCAGCTGGTCGACGAGCTGCGCCTGGCGGGGACCTTCCCGTCGTTCGAGGACATGCTCGCCAGCTCCGACGTCGACGCCGTCGCGATCTTCACCCAGCGGTGGACCCACGGACCGCTGGTGCTGCAGGCACTCCGGGCCGGCAAGCACGTCTACTCCGCCGTGCCGATGGCGACGGCCCAGACCGAGATCGAGTCGATCATTCAGGCGGTCCAGGAGACCGGCCTCACCTACATGATGGGCGAGACCAGCCAGTACAACCCGGCGACGGTGTTCGCCCGGAAGAAGTACGAGGACGGCGCCTTCGGTCGGGTGTTCTACGCCGAGGGCGACTACGTGCACGACATGGACCTCGGGTTCTACGACGCGTACCGGTACAGCGGCGGCGACGACTGGAAGGCCACGGCGAGCTACCCGCCCATGTGGTACCCCACGCACGCCATCGGCGGTGTCCTCGGAGCCGTGCCGCGTCACGCGACGAGCGTCAGCTGCATCGGCGTCCACGACGACCGCGGCGACGGGGTCTTCGACACCGAGGTCAGCATGTTCGACAACGACTACTCGAACATGACCGCGCTGTTCGAGCTCGACGGCGGCGGTTCCATGCGCATCAACGAGTTCCGTCGCGTCGGCTTCCCGTCGTACATCCGCGAGAGCCGCTTCCGCTGGTTCGGCACCGACGGCACCTTCGAGCAGCTCGTCACGAACTCCGTCTGGCAGGACCGCGACGGCGTGACCGACGTCTCCGACCAGATCGCCAACCGTCCGACCATGGACGAGGACGACCCGCGCCTGGCCGACGTGTCGCCCGCACTCCGCAGCTCGTTCGTGTCCGGCCACGCGCCCGTGCACGACGACCTGACCGGCCGGCTGCCCGCCGAGTTCGACTTCGCGCCCAACGGCCACGAGGGCTCCCACCAGCTGCTGGTCGACGACTTCGTCACCGCGGTCAACGATCGGGTCCTCCCGCCGGTCAACGCCTGGCAGGCCGCTCGCTACACGCTGCCCGGCCTGGTGGCGTTCGAGTCCGCAAAGCGCGGTGGCGAGCGCCTGAGCATCCCGGACCAGGGTGACGCCCCCGTCGCGGTCGGCGAGCGCCTGCCCGTCGCCGACCGGGTGTCATGATCGACCGGTGACCGACCCGAGTGCCAGGACGCGGACCCGCAAGCCGACCCGTCGTGACGTCGCGCGCCTCGCCGGGGTGTCGGACGCCGTCGTCAGCTATACGCTGAACGGCGGCGCTCCGGTCGCCCCGGACACCCGGCTCCGGGTCCTGGCGGCGGTGGCCGAACTCGGGTACCGCCCGAACCAGGCAGCCCGGGCGCTGCGGTCCGGCTCGGCCCGCACGCTCGTGCTCGCCGTGCCCGACGTCGCCGACCCCGTGTTCTCGAACCCGTTCTTCGCCGAGTTCGCGGCCGCCATCGAGTCCGTCGCCCGCGAGCGCGGGTACGCCCTCTCGACCACGGCCACGACCTTCTCCCCGGAGGGCCTGCGATCGCGCTTCGAGGAGTTCGCGGCACGGATGGTGGACGGCGTGCTCGTCCTGTCGAGCGGCGCCGCCGACCGCGACGCGATCGATCCCGTCGGCCTGCCGTGGGTCGACCTCAACGTCTCGGCCGCGCGCGAGGGCGTCGCGAGCGTCGGGACCGACCTGCGCTCCGGAGCCGAACTCGCGACCGAGCACCTGCTCGACCACGGACGGACGCGCGTCGCATTCGTCGGCCAGGCCGACGTCGGTGAACCCCGGCACGCCGGGTGGCTGGCAGCGTGCCGGAGCCGGGGCGTGCCTCCAGGCCGGGTCGTCGCCGGCGGCTACACCCGCGAGGGCGGGTACGCGGCCGGCCTCCGGATCGCGGACGACCTGTCGACCGGCGACGGCCCGGACGCGGTGTTCGCGGCGTCCGACCGCACCGCGGTCGGGGTCCTGCGGGCGTTCCACGAGCGGGACGTGCGCGTGCCGGAGGACGTCGCCGTCGTCGCCTTCGACGGCTCGTGGGAGGCCGAGTACACCTGGCCACCGCTCAGCACCGTCCGGCAGCCGGTCGAGTCGATGGCCGAGGCGGCGGTCCGCGGACTGCTCGACGGGTCCGCGCCCACGCACCGGCAGTTCCCTGTGGAACTCGTCATCCGGGCGTCGTGTGGGACCCACGAGCCGGTCACCGAGGCGCGTTAGGGTCGGCCGCATGACCCCCCTGGTGATCGCGCACCGAGGTGCCTCCGGGTACCGCCCCGAACACTCGCGAAGCGCGTACGAGCTCGCGATCGCGCTGGGCGCCGACGCGATCGAGCCCGACCTGGTCCCGACCAGGGACGGCGCGCTGGTGCTCCGCCACGAGAACGAGATCTCGGGCACGACCGACGTGGCCGACCGCCCGGAGTTCGAGGACCGCCGGACGACCAAGACGGTGGACGGGCAACGCCTGACCGGGTGGTTCACCGAGGACTTCACGTGGCACGAGCTCACGACGCTCCGCACCCGCGAACGGCTGCCGCAGCTGCGTCCGCAGTCGGCCGCCCACGACGGCGACGAGCCGATCCTGCGGTTCGAGGACCTGCTCGGGATCCTCGACGCGGCGCCGCGCTCGGTCGGACTCGTCGCCGAGGTCAAGCACGCGACGTACTTCGACGGTGTCGGCCTGCCGATGGGGCAGCTCGTCGACGCGGCGATCGGCGCCGCCGGCTGGCGGGGCGACGACCGGCTCACCGTCGAGTGCTTCGAGAAGGGCGTCCTCCGCGACCTCGGCGCACGTGGGGCGGGCGGTCGTCTGGTCTACCTCCAGGAGACCCGTGGCAGTGCCGCAGACGAGGTCGCGACCCACGGGTCGTCGGCTCCCACGTACGCGACCGAGCGGACCGACGCGGCGCTCGCGGCGCTCGCCGACGAGTTCGACGGCATCAGCGTCCCCCTGGGCACCCTGATGGCGGGCGTCGACCCGGTGGCGGTCGACGACCCGGGCCCCGTTCGTTCCGACGTGGTCGAGCGAGCGCACGCCGTCGGGCTCGACGTGTACACCTGGACGCTGCGGCCGGAGAACCGGTTCCTGCCGGCGCCACTCCGTCGTGGCGGGGACGTGGCCGCGCACGGGGACTGGGAGCGCTGGTACACCTCGGTGGTCCGGACGGGCGTCGACGGCGTGTTCGCGGACCACCCTGACCTGGCCGTGCGTGCCCGGGAACTGGTCGCCGACCCCGCCGCCGTTCACCGCAGCGAGGGCTGACGGTGTCGGGGGGCGTGCCTAGACTGGTCTGACATGACGATCGTGCTCGACCCATTCGACTCGACGCCCGAGCCGGGTGCCGGGGACCGCCCCTACGAGGACCCGTTCACCGCCGGTCTGAACCCCCAGCAGAAGCAAGCGGTCGAGTACCGCGGCGAGTCCCTGCTGATCGTCGCCGGCGCCGGTTCCGGCAAGACCAGCGTGCTCACCCGGCGCATCGCGCTGCTGCTGGCGAACCGCGAAGCCTGGCCGTCGCAGATCCTGGCGATCACGTTCACGAACAAGGCCGCGGCCGAGATGCGCGAGCGGGTGCGGGCCCTCGTCGGCCAGGCGTCCGAGGGCATGTGGATCTCGACGTTCCACTCCGCGTGCGTGCGGATCCTGCGGCGCGAAGCCGAGCGGTTCGGGTTCCCGCAGTCCTTCACGATCTACGACTCCGCCGACTCGCGTGCGCTCCTCAAGCGGATCATCAAGGACCTCGAAGCGGACACCCTCGGGCTGACCGTCGGGGCCGCCGCGTCGAAGATCTCCAAGCTCAAGAACGAGCTGCAGGACATCGACACCTACGCGCGGAACATCAACGCGAACGACCCGCAAGAAGTCATGTTCACCGAGGTGTTCCGGCGGTACACGAACGACCTGCGCCGGGCGAACGCCTTCGACTTCGACGACCTGATCGGACAGACGGTCTTCCTGTTCCGGGCGTTCCCCGAGGTCGCGGCGCTGTACCAGCGACGGTTCCGCTTCGTCCTGGTGGACGAGTACCAGGACACCAACCACGCCCAGTACTCGCTCATCCGCGAGCTCACGCGCCCCGTCCCCGTCGAGCAGGTCGACCGCCTCGAGGACGAGGGCCAGCACGTCGCCCGCATGCGCGAGGCCGACGGGTCGATCGCCGGTGCGTCGCTGACGGTGGTCGGCGACTCGGACCAGTCGATCTACGCCTTCCGCGGGGCCGACATCCGCAACATCGTCGAGTTCGAGCGGGACTTCCCGAACTCGAAGGTCATCCTGCTCGAGCAGAACTACCGGTCCACGCAGAACATCCTCGACGCGGCCAACGCCGTCATCGCGAACAACTTCGACCGCCAGGTCAAGAACCTGTTCACCGAAGTCGGCGCCGGCGACAAGATCATCGGGTTCACGGGCTACACCGGCCACGACGAGGCCCAGTTCGTCGCGGACGAGATCCAGCGCCTGCACGAGGACGGCATGGACTACCGCGACATGGCGGTGTTCTACCGGACCAACTCGCAGACCCGTGCGCTCGAGGAGATCTTCATCCGGGCGGCCATCCCGTACCGGGTGCTCGGCGGCACCAAGTTCTACGAGCGCGCCGAGATCAAGGACGCCATGGCGTACCTGATCACCGTCGCCAACCCCGCCGACCCGATGGCGCTCCGCCGTGTGCTCAACGTGCCCAAGCGCGGGATCGGCGCCGTCACCGAGACCACCCTGCAGCGGTACGCCGACGACCACGACGTCACGATGCGTGAAGCCCTGCGGCACGCGGACGAACTCGGCTTCGGGCCGAAGGTGCGGAACGCGATCACGGCGTTCGCGGCCCTGCTCGACGACGTCTCGGCCAAGGCGACCGACCAGCCCGTCGTCGACACGCTGACGCAGCTGCTCGATGGTTCCGGCCTGCTCGAGCAGCTCCGGAAGTCCCCTGACGCCCAGGACTCCGCACGCGCCGACAACATCGACGAGCTCGTCGCCGTCACGCGGGAGTTCCAGAAGAACAACCCGGACGGCACGCTCGTCGACTTCCTGACCGAGGTCTCCCTGGTCGCCGCGGCGGACGAGCTCGACGACTCGTCCGGCACGGTGTCGCTCATGACGCTGCACACGGCCAAGGGGCTCGAGTACGACGCGGTGTTCCTGACCGGCGTCGAAGAGGACCTGCTGCCGCACCGGATGTCCGCGAACGAGCCCGGTGGTCCCTCCGAGGAACGCCGGCTCTTCTACGTGGGCATCACGCGCGCCAAGAAGTCCCTGTTCCTGTCGCTGGCGATGACCCGCGCACAGTTCGGCGACGTCAACGTGGCGATGCCGTCCCGCTTCCTGCAGGAGATCCCCGAGGGGCTCATCGAGTGGAAGCAGTCGCCCGGCATGGCGAACAGTCGTGGTGGCACGCAGCCCCGGGCGCTCAACGCGAAGCGCGACGGCGCGGGGCCCGGTGGGTTCGGCGGTGCAGGCGGTGGCGGTGGCTACCGCGGTGGTGGCGGTTGGGGTGGCGGGTCGTACGACCGCGCCGCGGCCGCGGCGAAGACCCGCCCGAAGACCGAGTGGGCGAACCGCGTGTCCGGACAGGTCCGCGACAACGGCGACATGGAGCTGGCCGCGGGCGACCGCATCACCCACGTCGACTTCGGCGAGGGCACGGTGTCGGCCGTGACGGGACAGGGCGCCAAGCGCATCGCCGAGATCGCCTTCGACGCGGCCGGCCGCAAGAAGCTCCTCATCAAGATCGCCCCGATCGAGAAGCTCTAGCGCTCAGCGCACCATCCGGACTGCTTCGAGCGTGTGCGGGCCGAGGTGCTCACGCTTCGCCGTGCCGTCGCGCACGAACCCGTTGCGGCGGTAGAACGCTTCGGCGCGGGGGTTGTGCTCGGCGATCCACAGGAACGCGGGTGCCTCGCTCACGGCGCGGTCGAGGAGCGCCTGTCCGAGCCCGGAACCGTAGGTGGACGCCAGGACGTAGATCCCCTCGAGTTCCCGGGTCCGTGGTGCGTCGGACTCCCGGCCGGGGCCCGCCGACGCCCATCCGACGACCGCGCCGTCCTGCTCGGCGACGAGTACGTCCGTCACCGCGTCGTCGATGATCGCGCGCCACCGATCGGCGTACGCGTCGACGCTCCGGGCATTCAGGTACGCGGCCGGCAGCAGGTGGGCGTAGGTCTCCTTCCACGCCTGGACGTGCACCCGGGCGATGCCGAGGGCGTCGCCGTCCCTGGCCTTCCGGACGGCGGTCGCGACCCGTTCCATCCGCCGACGGTAGCACCGCGGTCCTGCCCCAGCCAGTGGTGTCGGCTGCATTCGCACACCCGGAACCACAGCGCACCACGGCGATCGGCGGCGCGGGGTGTCTTCGGTTGTGCGAACCCGAACGGCGCCAGCCCGGCGCGCAAGCGCGAGCGGGCGCTACGGCTGCAGGACCGCCGACGTCCAGCCGTCCGGCCCCAGCCGGTACTGCAGGCGGCGGTGCATCCGGTCGCGGCTGCCGTGCCAGAACTCGACCGAGGTCGGCTCGAGTCGCCAAGCCACCCACGACGTCGGTCGCGGCACGTCCTCGGACTCCTCGAGCAGCGCGTTCGCGTCGTCGATGAGGTCCTGGAACGAGCCGTCGAGCGGCGCGGACTGGTCGGCGACCGCGGTGGCAGCGCGCGACTTCGGCGACCGTGCGGCGAACAGCTCGTCGGACTCCTGGTCCGACAGCTGCACGACGGTGCCCTCGAAGCGCAGCTGCTGCATCGTCTCGCGCCAGTAGACCTGCAGTGCGGCGGCCGGGTTCGCGGTGAGCTGCCGCCCCTTCGGGCTGTGGCTCGAGGACCCGAACACCAGCCCGCGGTCGTCGATCGTCTTCACGTCGACGGTGCGCGCGCTCACGACACCGTCGGCCGCGGTCGCCAGCGTCATCGACATCGGCTCGGACACGTCGCCGCCCTGCGCGTCCGACACCCAGGTGCGGGCGACGTCGAGCGGCGAGGCCGGCGGGTCGTCGAGTTCGGGGAAGGCGAAGGAGGTGTCACCGGACAGGGGAGCGGAGGCCATGCCCCCAGCCAACGCCCGTCAGCCCTGCCACGTCCAGGTGACCGGGGGACGACCGCCGCGACGTCCGGGCGCGGACGCGGCGGGTTCTGCTGACCGCACGAGTGCCGCGTTCGTCCGGAGCGATCGGTTGAGGTTGCCGGGATCGGGCGCGCTGCCGGTCAGCCCGGTCTGCAACCGCGCCGCGTCGGCCGTCGTGAACCGCGGCCCGAGCAGCGCCCGCGTCAACGCCGTGTCGCGCCAGAGTCGGGTGCGCGCGTGGTCGAGGGCAGCCTCGATGATCCGGTCGTGGTCGAACGGGAGGCTCGGCTCGGCCCCGGCGGCGTCGCGCCAGACTGCAGACGGTTGGGCCCCGGATGGCGCTGCCTCGGACGCGTCGGACGCGCGGCCCGCCACCGCAGGGGAGTCCGCCACCGCGACGAACGCGATGCTGATCGCCGCGTTGCGCGGGTCGCGCTCCGGCCCGTCGAACGCGCCGATCTGCGCGAGGTGCCGGACTGTCTCGGGACCGATGCCCGCCTTGGTGCGCAGGGCGCGCCGTGCAGCGTCGGTCAGGCGTTCCGCAGGGTGCAGGAGCACGCCGGGGAGTGCCTCCTGGCCGGCGTACGGGTCGTACTGCCGACGCGCGGTGGCGACCAGCAGGCCGGCCGCCGAGAAGGACATCGGGACGACGTCGATCGCGATGAGCGGCTGGTCGCGGGTCGTCACCGCGTCGGTCACGAGGCCGCTGCTGCTCGTCGGGCGGCGCGTTCGGTGCGCTCGCGGCGGAGGGTCGCCCGGACGTCGGCGAAGGACTGGTGCACCAGGAAGCGGCCGTCGGTCCAGACGGGCTGGAGCAGGCTCGTCTCCTCGTCCGATGCGGTGGCCTGGTCGGTCTGGCGGATCTCGCCGGTGGCGTCCCGGTGCAGGGCGATCCGGCCCTTGGCGCTCTTCTTGCCGCTGCCGGTCTTCGGGTCCTTCTGGATGTCGACCGGTTCACCGTCGACGAGCGCCCAGGTCGCCTTGACCGCGCTGCCGAGGTTGTCGCGGGTCATGTACTGGTACGTGTACGACCCGATGCCGAGCACGATGTTGTCGCTCGCGTAGCCCTTGGCGGCCAGGCGCTCGTAGATCCGACGGGCGCGGTCGAGGGTGATGCTGTCGCCGTAGATCACGCCGATGTGCTGGTCGAGGACCTTGTACCCGGCGTCGTTGACGGTGTGGCCGAACAGCTCGTCGAGCAGCTCGACGACGCCCTTCTGCTCGTCCGACCGCCCGTCGGCCAGCAGCTCGTCCTCGGGCACGTCGTGCACGGTGCCGGTGACGATGTCGACCGGGTCGCCGGAGTCGGGGCGGATGACGAGCTTGCCGTCGCGGGCCGTGATCCGGTCCTTGAGCTGGGGGAGCGTCTCGGTGAGCACCTTGAACAGGTCGAAGCCGTCACTGACCGCCGAGACGATGCCCGTCGGGTAGACGTCGAGGATCTGCTCGAAGGTCTCGAGTTCGCCGTCGGCGCCGCGGACGCACATCACGCTGTGCTCGGTGGCGGGGACGCTGGCGGCGACCCAGCCGTTGTCGCCCGGGTAGTACCGGTCGATGAAGTCGAGCGTCGGCATCGAGTCGGTGCCGAGGAACGAGAGCAGGTGCCCGGCGCCGCCGGCTGCCGCGGACTCGATGCTCGACTGCCCGCGGAACGAGAAGTCGTGCGCGGCGAAGTCGATGCTCTCCGGCACGGCGCCCGTGCGGGCCGCCCAGTCCTCCATCAGGTCGCGGTACTCCAGCGCCTTCGTCGCGACGGTGGAGGGGTGCCAGATCGACGCCGACAGGGCGGTCTCGATGTAGTTCGGCAGCCAGAAGAACTCGTCGACGGTGTTCTCGACGGTCAGGGTGGCGACGCCGATCGGGGCGAGGGTGCCCTCGGGGAGCGCGCGGATCGTCAGGGGGAGGTACCCCAGGCGGTGCAGGGCGCGGACGTGGTCGACGCCGATGTGGTTCGGGCCGAAGTACCCCTCGAGCGCCTCGGAGAACAGCCGGGCGACCTCGTCCTCGTCGGCGGCGAAGAACGGTGCCCATGCCTCGACCAGGTGTCGCTGGATGAACGCCTGCAGTCCGAACACCACGGCGTGGGTCGACTCGGGCATGTGCGCGTTCGAGCGGTTCGTCCAGTTGATCAGGATGCGGGTCGTGCCCCGGGGGTAGACCTGCCGGTGTGAGTGCTTGTACCCGTCGACCGCCAGCAGCGGAGCGATCGGGCTCGCGGTGGTGATGCGCGGGGCCAGTGCGGTCGTGGTGTCGGTCATCGGATCTGCTCCGTCAGGTAGGGGGTGAGTTCGATCGTGCGCAGGCCGGGCACGGCGTTCTGCGCGGGGTACGAGTCGGTCGTGACGATCTCGCCGAAGTGGTCGGCGAGCTGGGGTGCCCGGCCGGAGAACACGCCGTGCGACACCCAGAGGCCGAGTCGCTCCTTCGGGAGGCCGGTGCTGCCGGCCAGTCCCATGAAGGTGCCACCCCCGTCGCAGATGTCGTCGACGACGAGCAGTCGGCCGGTGTCCGGCAGCGGCTCGCAGGAGAAGCCGTCGAGCTTGCCCGTGTCGGGGTTGCGGTGCTTCTCGGCGCGGAACACCGGCAGTCCGCAGGCGTCGGCGACGGCGGTCGCCCGGGCGACGGCACCCTTGTCCGGGGCGATGACGCCGCTGTAGTCGGACCCGGCGACGACGGTGTCGCGGACGACCCGTTCGCTCGTGACGACGGTGAGGCGCTCCACCAGTCCGACGATCACGGGGGAGTGCGGGTCGAACGCGATCACCTGGTCGAGGTGGAAGCCGTTCAGGACGTCCGCGTAGACCCGGGCACCGAACGGCAGCCCGCGGTCCTGGCGTGCACCGGGCAGGTACGGGACGAGCGCGACCGACTTCGCGCCGCGCTGGCGGACGGCGTCAGCCCACATGCCGAGCATGAGCAGGTCGTCGCCGCTCGTGCCCCGCAGCGTCGCGATCTCGGTCAGGTCGGCAGGGCTGCCGTGCTCGACGGCGACCTTGACGTGCGCTTCGCCCGCGGGGAAGCGCATGGTGGAGAACGTGGGGGCCACGGGGGTGCCGCCCCGGTCCCAGGTGCTGAGTTCGACTGCCATGACCCGAACCTAGCACGGTATTTGTCAGTGTGACAACTACCGGTGTCGTGCTGCCGTCGCCCGCATCGCCCGCAGCAGCAGCGGCCCCGGCAGGCGGAGCACGGCACCCGGCACGAGTGCCCGGATGCGACGGATCGACGTCGCGGTGCGTCGCCAGCGCCGCCGTTCGCGCGGCCCCCACGCGAAGCCGTACTGCGTGCGCACCTCGTCCGGCAGCATGCCGACCGTCACGATGCGCACGAGCGGCATCGCCGCACGGACCCACAGGGGAGCGAACCGCGGGTGGAGCAGGTCGCGCACGACGCCGCGGGCGTCCTCGGTGACCCGCAGACCCGAGAGCGTCTCGTCCCAGTACGCCGCGAACTCCTCGGGGGTCGCCGGCCAGCGCTCCGGCGGGACGCGCAGCGCCACACCGAGCGGGGCGTACGCGTCGAGCACCCGGTGTGCGAGCTCGGGCGACACCGGGGTGCCGAACGCCTCGTGCGCCCGGATCGCCGAGTCGTACAGGGTGGCGGCGACCCAGAGCTGCCGGTCGACCTCGTCCGCACCGGCGACGCGCGCGTGGGCACGGTTCACGAAGCCGGTCGCGGTCGCGGCGTCGGTAGACGAGCCGATCACGACGGCGTAGACGTACATGAGGGTGTGCGCGAGGCGCTGCTGCGGCCGTCGCGCGAAGTCGGAGTGGCGGCGCACGCCCGCAGCGACCACCGGGTCGGCGATCTGCAGCAGGATCGCGCACCCGCCGGACAGGACGGGCGTGCTGTCCGCCAGGAACCGCACCAGGTCGCGGTCGCGACCCGACGACGGACGGGAGGCTCGGCGCACGTCCGGCGCCGAGCCTCCAGTCCGGTCGTTGGTCACGGCACCAGTGTGCCGGACCGGTCCGCCGGTCAGAGCGGCTTCGTGCCCAGGTCGTTGCCGAGGTCGGGGCGCTCGGTGTCGTCGTCGTGCTCCCACAGGTCGGCGCTCGCCTCGCGGGGTGCGCCGCCGGTGGGGCCGTCGTCGGTGCCGTCACCGGGCTGCGGCTCGACGGTCTCGCCGGCGACCGCGTCGTTCGTCACGGTCTCCAGGGACTCCTCGGTCTCGTCGACCTCGTAGGGGCCGACGTGCTCACGGTCGACGTCGTCGTCGCGACGCTGCTGCGAGTCGAAGTCGTCGACGGGGCTGATGCCGGGATCGCTCATGGTGGTGCTCCTCGTGTGGTGGTGGTCTTCTGCCTACCCGGGCAGGGTGAGGGCCCGTCCAGGTCGCGGGGCGTTCACCCACCCGCAACCTGCACGTCATGCGGACCGTGCACACTCGCCGTGCTCGGGGGAGTGGAGCGCGGTCGCCGGCCTGGAGCCGGGCGACCGCGCATCCCCCGCCGGTCGTCAGACGCGCTCGAGCAGGTGCCGGTCCTCGACGTCCGCGAGCGCCAGCGTGCGGTAGCCCGCCGACTCGAAGAACACCGTCAGCCGGTCGTCCTCGGTGCTCATCACCGTGCCGTGACCCCACTCCGCGTGTTCCACGTCGGCGTCCGGCGGCCACTCGGCGTCGTGCGCCCCGTCGGCTGCACGCGTGACCGCGGCGGTGCCGGCGGTGCACGTGTCGCAGTTGCCGCACGGCTCGGCGAGTTCGTCCCCGAAGTACCCGAGCAGGAACTGTCGCCGGCAGCCCTGTGTCTCGGCGAACTCGCGCATCATGGCGATCCGCGACTCCTCGACCCGTTCCCGTTCGTGTGCGCGGTCCTTCGCCGTCCGGGCAGCGGCATCGGCGGTCGCCGGGCCGTCCGCCGCGCGGGCGATGCCGTCGTGGCCGTCGACGAGCACGCCGGCCTCGACGAGGGCGTTGACCGCCCGGCCAGCGGTGCGTGCGGCGAGGCCCGATGCGTCCGGCAGGTCGGTCCGGGCGATCGCCCCGGATGCGGGGACGGCGTCGAAGACAGCGCGGAGCGAGGCGGGCCGCGGGCTGCCGGACGCGAAGAAGCGTCGCAGGCCCAGGTCCTCGGCGCGGTAGTGCAGTGTCGCGAGGGCATCGCCGCCGTCACGGCCGGCGCGTCCGACCTCCTGGTAGTAGGCGTCGACGGACTCGGGCACGTCGGCGTGCACCACGAAGCGGACGTCGGGCTTGTCGATGCCCATCCCGAACGCGCTCGTGGCGACCACGACCTCGACGGAGCCGTCGTGGAAGCCGGTCAGCACCCGCTCCCGGTCCCGCACGCGGAGTCCGGCGTGGTACGGCTGTGCGCGGCGACCGTGCTCGACGAGCTCGTCGGCGTACACGAGGGTCTCGGCCCGCGTGGCGACGTAGACGACCCCGGCGCCGGGCAGCGCGGCGACCTGCGCGACGACGGCCTCGCGCTTGCCCTCGTCGTCCTCGTGGCGTCGGACCTCGAGCCGGAGCTCCGGACGGTCGAACCCGGCCGCGAGCACGAGCGGGTCGTGCATGCCGAGCCGCGCGATGACGTCGTCCCGCACGGGGGCGGAGCCCGTCGCGGTCAGGGCCAGCACGGGCGGACGCCCCAGGCGCTCGATCGCCTCGCCGAGCGCCAGGTAGTCGGGGCGGAAGTCGTGGCCCCAGGACGACACGCAGTGCGCCTCGTCCACCGTGACCAGGCCGACCCCGGCGTCGCGAAGGCGGTCCTGCACGTCGGGCTTCGCGAGCTGCTCCGGCGCGAGGAAGACGTAGCGGACGTCGCCCGCGGTGACCGCCTCCCACGCCTCGGTCAGGTCGCGGGACCGCTTGGTGGCGTTCACCGTCACGCCCTTCGGTGCGTCAGGGTGCTGTGCCAGGCCGACGACCTGGTCTTCCTGTAGCGCGACCAGCGGCGAGACCACGACGACCGGGCCGTCGAGGGCGAGTCCCGCCAGCTGGTAGATCGCGGACTTGCCCGAGCCCGTCGGCATCACGGCGAGGGCGTCCCGGCCCGCGAGGACGGCGTCGATCACGGTCTGCTGGTCGGGGCGGAGTTGCCAGCCGAAGACCTCGGCGGCTCGGGTGCGGAGTGCGTCGTGCATCGATCCACCGTGCCGAGCCGGTCCTGGCGGCCTGCACCGGGACTGCGCGCGGTGGCCATCCGGTCGGCGACGGCCGAACCGGCCGACGTGATCCGTGCCTCCCGACGGACGCACGCGTTGTCCACCTGCCGCCGCTAGTGTGGTCCGCGGCCGTTGTCTCGACATCGAGCGACCCTCGACGGAGAGTGCTGCGACCGCGTGGAACCGATGCCGATCGCACGAACCGTGCGGGAAGAAGAACAGCGTGGATCTTTTCGAGTACCAGGCCAGGGACCTCTTCGAGTCCTACGGCGTCCCTGTGCTGCAGGGCATCATCGCCGACACCCCAGAGGAGGCGAGGGCGGCTGCCGAGAAGATCGGTGGCGTGGTCGTCGTCAAGGCGCAGGTGAAGGTCGGCGGCCGCGGCAAGGCCGGCGGCGTCAAGGTCGCGAAGACCCCGGACGAGGCGTTCGAGCACGCCCAGGCGATCCTCGGCCTCGACATCAAGGGCCACACCGTGCAGCGCGTCATGGTCGCCCAGGGTGCCGACATCGCCGAGGAGTTCTACTTCTCCGTGCTGCTCGACCGCGCCAACCGCTCCTACCTGTCGCTCGTCAGCGTCGAGGGCGGCATGGAGATCGAGCAGCTCGCGGTCGAGAAGCCCGAGGCGCTCGCCCGCGTCGAGGTGAACCCGCTGACCGGGATCAACCAGGAGGCCGGCGAGGACATCGCTCGCCAGGCCGGGTTCCCGGACGAACTCGTCGAGCAGGTCGCCGGTGTCTTCGTGAAGCTCTACGACGTGTTCGCCGGCGAGGACGCCACGCTGGTCGAGGTGAACCCCCTCGTCCGCACGGGTGACGGTCAGATCCTGGCGCTCGACGGCAAGGTCTCCCTCGACGAGAACGCCGACTTCCGCCACGACGCCCACAAGCAGCTCGAGGACACCGCCAGCGAGGACCCGCTCGAAGCCAAGGCGAAGGCGCACGGCCTGAACTACGTCAAGCTCGACGGCCAGGTCGGCGTCATCGGCAACGGCGCGGGGCTCGTCATGTCGACGCTCGACGTCGTCGCCTACGCCGGTGAGCGCCACGGCGGCGTCAAGCCCGCGAACTTCCTCGACATCGGCGGCGGTGCCTCGGCCGAGGTCATGGCAAACGGCCTCGACGTCATCCTCGGTGACCCGCAGGTCAAGAGCGTGTTCGTGAACGTGTTCGGCGGCATCACCGCCTGCGACGCCGTCGCGAACGGCATCGTCGCCGCGCTCGGCATCCTCGGCGACGCGGCCACCAAGCCGCTCGTCGTGCGCCTGGACGGCAACAACGTGGAAGAAGGTCGCCGGATCCTGGCGGAGGCAGCGCACCCGCTCGTCACCGTCGCCGCGACCATGGACGACGCGGCCGAGCAGGCCGCCGAACTCGCCGCCGCAGCGGCCTGAAGGGACTGACCATGTCGATCTTCCTCAACAAGGACTCCAAGGTCATCGTCCAGGGCATCACCGGCGGCGAGGGCACCAAGCACACCGCACTCATGCTCAAGGCCGGCACGCAGGTGGTCGGTGGCGTGAACGCCCGCAAGGCCGGCACGACCGTCACCCACGGCGACGTCGAGCTGCCCGTCTTCGGCTCGGTGCGCGAGGCCATAGACACCACCGGTGCCGACGTCTCGATCGTCTTCGTCCCGCCGGCGTTCGCGAAGGACGCCGTGATGGAGGCCATCGACGCCGAGATCCCGCTCGTCGTCGTCATCACCGAGGGCATCCCTGTGCAGGACTCGGCCGAGTTCTGGGCGCACGCCAAGGCGCTCGGCGGGAAGACCCGCATCATCGGCCCGAACTGCCCGGGCATCATCACCCCTGGTGAGTCGCTCGTCGGCATCACCCCGGCGACGATCACCGGCAAGGGCCCGATCGGCCTCGTCTCGAAGTCGGGCACCCTGACCTACCAGATGATGTACGAGCTGCGTGACCTGGGCTTCTCGACCGCCATCGGCATCGGCGGCGACCCGGTCATCGGCACGACGCACATCGACGCGCTCGCCGCGTTCGAGGCCGACCCCGAGACGACCGCGATCGTGATGATCGGCGAGATCGGCGGCGACGCCGAGGAGCGCGCTGCCGACTACATCAAGGCGCACGTCACGAAGCCGGTCGTCGGGTACGTCGCGGGCTTCACGGCCCCCGAGGGCAAGACGATGGGTCACGCCGGCGCGATCGTGTCCGGCTCGGCCGGCACCGCCGAGGCGAAGAAGCAGGCGCTCGAGGCGGCTGGCGTCAAGGTCGGCAAGACGCCGTCCGAGACGGCAGCGCTGCTGCGCGAGGTGGTCGCCGCCCACTAGCGGTTCCCGTCCTCACGGGACTGCCAGGAGGCTCGGTGCGGGTTCCGCGCCGAGCCTCCCGTCGTTCACGCGGGTCGGCACGTATCCTCGCTGCGATGAACCGCCTGGGAACCGCTCTGCTCGCCGCGATCGAAGCGGTCGTGACGGTCGGCGTCGGCCTCGGGATCGCCCTGGTCCCGCTGACGCTGCTCTGGGGCTTCGAGTACGGCCTGCAGGTCGACTGGGACGTCTTCTGGAAGGCTGCGGGCAGCGTCTGGCTCATCGGACACGGCGTGGACGTCACGTTCGTGCTCGGGGCTGCAGCGGCCAAGGCCTCCGGGGTCAGCGGTGCGGGGGACCCGATCGCGATCACGCTGGCCGCACTCGGGTTCGCAGCGGTCACCGCGTGGCTCGGCGCACGTGCCGGCCGCCGGTTCGCCGAGACCGAGCACCGGGTGACCGGGATCCTGGTCGGGACCGCCGTCGCCGCGGTCCTCGGGCTCGGTGTCGGGTTGTCGTCGACGTCGGCCGCGACCCACCCGGCCCTGTGGCAGGCGGTCGTCTTCCCCGCGCTCTGGTTTGGCGTCCCGGCACTCGCCGCCGCCGAGGTCTGCCGTCGTCGCCGCTCGATGCCGGCCGACCCGGTGACCGGGCGCGTGCTCGACCAGCTCCACCGCGTCCCCGAGGTCTGGCGCACCGTCGCCGGCTTCGGGCTGCGTGCGGGCACCGCGGCGACCGCGGCCGTGGTCGCCGTCGCCGGCATCGTCGTCGGGTTCCTGCTGTTCGGGTCGTTCGCCGAGGTCATCACCCTGTACGAGCGGTCGCACGCTGAGATCGTCGGGGGCGTGGCGCTCACCGTCGGCCAGCTCGCCTTCCTGCCCGACTTCATCGGCTGGGCGACGTCGTGGCTCGTCGGCCCGGGCTTCGCGATCGGCACCGGGTCGACGGTCTCCCCGATCGGCACGGCCCTCGGACCGATCCCCGCGCTGCCGGTGTTCGGCGCGCTGCCGGCGTCTGGTCACACCTTCGGGCTGCTCTGGGTCCTGGTGCCCGTGCTCGCCGGGTTCGCCGCCGGTGGCCTCCTGCGTCCCCGACTCGTCCGGGCGCTGGGCGCCGACGACAGCGCGCTGCTCCGAGCTGCCGCTGGGCTGGCGACGGGGATCGTGGCCGGGCTCCTGACGGGCGGCATCGCCTGGCTGTCGTCGGGGTCCTTCGGTCCAGGGCGTCTCGCCGACGTCGGACCACACGCCCTGGTCGTCGGGCTGTTCGCCGCGCTCGAGGTCGGCGTCCCCGCGATCGTCGCGCTGGCGATCGGGCAGGACCTCGTGCGCATGCCCGAGCGCCCCTGGGCCCGCGAGCACTGGCACGAGGCCGACGACGATGCCCGGGACGACGCCGAGGTACACGCCGAGGGATCCCTCCTCGACGCCCTCGACCGGGCCGGTGCCGGGCGCACGACCGACGTGCACCGCTTCGCCGTGTCCGAGGCCCACCACGCCGCTACCCGCGCCGGCGACCACGGGACCGACAGTGCCGTGACCGAGCCCGTCGAGGACGACGCGCGGCGCATGTCGGACGCGCCCCGGTCCTCCCGGTCGGACCCCGACCACCGACCTGATCGCGACCCGGACCACGACGTGCCGCTGCCCGACTGGGCGCGCTCCGGTGCGCCGACGTCGACGCCTGCTGCTCCTCGTGCACAGCCGTCGACGCCGGAGCCGTCCGCCGGACCCGGTGGTCGGGTCGGCGCCGTCCGCGACCGTCTGCGCGGCGCAGCGGACGGGGTCAAGGGCCGGGCCGGGGACCTGCGCGGGCACGCCGACGGCCTGCGCGGCCGCACCGACGGCCTGCGCGGCCGCGCCGCTGCGCTCCGCAGCCGGGCCGGCAGCCTGCGGGACCGCGTGACGGGCGCCGACGCCGAGCGCGCGGACACCGCGCCCGACGACCGCCCCGACCTCCACCGTCCGGAGCGTCCCGAGGTCGCCGGAGCCCGCGACGAGCAGCGCGCGTTCCCGTGGAGCACCGAGGAGTTCGTCTCCGGTCGCGACGACGCCGACGAGCCCACGCCGCCGCCGGCCGCGCCGGGGCGGTGGGACACGACCGACCAGGTCCCCGAGGACGAGCTGCCGTGGTGGCGTCGCCCGAAGGACGACCGGTGACGGGCGTCGCACGCCACGACCGCCGGTAGGGTTGTCCCGTGCTCGAACTGGTCGTCCTGATCTCCGGTGCCGGCTCGAACCTGCGGGCCCTGCTCGAGGCGACCCGCGACGCGGAGTACCCCGCCCGCGTCGTCGCCATCGGTGCCGACCGCGACGCCGAGGGACTCGGTCTCGGCGAGGAGTACTCGATCCCGACGTTCTCGGTGCCGTACTCGCGCTACGACTCGCGCGCCGACTGGGGTCAGGCGCTCGCCGAGCAGATCCGCCCCTGGTCGCCGGACCTGCTCGTGCTCTCCGGACTCATGCGCCTGCTGCCGCCGGCCGTCGTCTCCGAGTTCGGTCCCGCGGTCATCAACACCCACCCCGCGTACCTGCCCGAGTTCCCGGGCGCGCACGGCGTCCGTGACGCCCTGGCCGCAGGGGTCAGCGAGACGGGTGCCAGCGTGATCCAGGTCGACGACGGCGTCGACAGCGGGCCGATCCTGGCCCAGGAGCGCGTCCCCGTGCTGCCGCACGACTCCGAGTCGACGTTGCACGACCGCATCAAGCCGGTCGAGCGGCGCCTGCTGATCCAGACCGTCCTCGACATCGCCAACGGACACATCGACCTGAAGGGCACCACGAGCGCATGAGCGTCCACGCCGCCGACCCCAGCCTGTACCGCGACCGGGACGTCGTCCCCGTGCGTCGTGCCCTCATCTCCGTCAGCGACAAGTCCGGTCTGCTCGAGCTCGCCGGGGCACTGGCCGACGCGGGGGTCGAGCTCGTGTCGACCGGGTCGACCGCGCAGACGATCCGCGACGCCGGCTACACGGTCACCGACGTGTCGAGCGTCACCGGGTTCCCCGAGTCGCTGGACGGCCGGGTCAAGACGCTGCACCCGTCCGTGCACGCGGGGCTGCTCGCCGACCTGCGGCTCGAGTCGCACGAGCAGCAGCTCGCCGACCTGGGGATCGAGGCGTTCGAGCTCGTCGTCGTGAACCTGTACCCGTTCGTCGAGACGGTGGCCTCGGGCGCCGACATCGCGACCGTGGTCGAGAACGTCGACATCGGCGGCCCGGCGATGGTCCGCGCGTCGGCGAAGAACCACCCGAACGTGGCGATCGTTGTCTCGCCCGCGTCCTACGCCGAGGTCGTCGAGGCCGTCCGCGCCGGCGGGACCTCGCTCGAGCTCCGGAAGCGCCTGGCAGCACAGGCCTTCGCGCACACCGCCGCCTACGACACCGCGGTGGCCTCGTACTTCGCCAGCGACGTGGTCGACGCACCCGCGGGCGACGTGGTCGCGTCCGACCCCGACCTCGAGACACCCGGCACCTTCGACGACCACCTGTCGTTCGACGCCGACCTGACCGCGACCCTCCGCTACGGCGAGAACGCGCACCAGGCAGCGGCGCTGTACTCCAGCGACGGCGGTACCGGGATCGCGCAGGCGACGCAGCTGCACGGCAAGGAGATGTCGTACAACAACTACGTCGACGCCGACGCAGCCGTCCGTGCCGCGTTCGACTTCACCGAGCCGGCCGTCGCGGTCATCAAGCACGCCAACCCCTGCGGCATCGCGGTCGCTGCACCCGGCGCCGCCGACCCGATCGCCTCGGCACACGCCGCCGCGCACGCCTGCGACCCGCTGTCGGCGTTCGGCGGGGTCATCGCCGCGAACCGTCCCGTGACCGTGCAGATGGCCGAGACCGTCAAGGACGTCTTCACCGAGGTCGTCGTCGCCCCGGGCTTCGACCCCGAGGCCCTCGAGATCCTGTCGCGCAAGAAGAACATCCGACTCCTCACCCTGCCGGCCGACTTCGCACTCGCCCCGCGCGAGGTCAAGCAGATCTCCGGTGGGTTCCTCGTGCAGGACGCCGACCGCTTCACGGCGTTCGACCAGTCCACGTGGGACCTGGTCGCCGGCGCGCCCGCCGACGACGCGACCCTGGCTGACCTCGCCTTCGCGTGGAAGGCGGCGCGTGCGGTGAAGTCGAACGCGATCCTGTTGGCGAACCGCGGTGCGAGCGTCGGGGTCGGCATGGGCCAGGTCAACCGGGTCGACTCGTGCCACCTCGCCGTGACCCGCGCCGGTGACCGTGCCGCCGGGTCGGTCGCCGCCTCCGACGCCTTCTTCCCGTTCGCCGACGGACTGCAGGTCCTGCTCGACGCCGGGGTGCGCGCAGTCGCGCAGCCGGGCGGCAGCGTCCGTGACGACGAGGTCATCGCGGCGGCGACGGCGGCCGGCGTGACGATGTACTTCACCGGCGAGCGGCACTTCTTCCACTGATCTGAACAAATCGTGGCAAGGCCATTGCGCTGCGGAGATCCTCTGAATAGCCTGTAAGGCTCTGCGACAGGCAGCCGACGATCCCTCGGGAACGGCGGCACCGCAGACACAACGGTGACGAAGACGACGACTGGAGTGACGATGGACATCTCGACCGGAACAGTGGCGACGGCCGCCCGCGCAGGTCACGTGTCCCTCGTGGGGACCGCTTCCGCTCCGCGACCCCGACGGGCCGCGGCCGCCGCCTAGCCAGGCCGTCTCCCACGGCCTCGCGGCGCCGCACCACCACGGCGACCGCGAACCACCCGCCTGAACCCGGGGGACACCTGTCCCTCGGTGCCTACCGGCCCGACCGACGTCACGCAGGTGACGGCGGTGGCGCGCGACCACGCGCCCGGCTGATGACGACCACGCAACGCACACCGAGCCTCCAGGCCGGTCCGGAGCAGACGACGCACGCACCGCGGGCGGCGTCGGCCCGGTCGGCCGGGGACCCGGCAGACGCATGAGGACGCAACGCATGTCCAAGTCGCCCACCACGGCGCGCCCGTCCACCTTCCGCGCGATCGCGCGGATCTACCCCTACGTGAAGCCCTTCCAGGGCCGCCTCATCGCCGGCATGGCCGCGGCGATGGGAGCCTCCCTGGTGGCGCTCGCCATCCCCTACGTCCTGCAGTGGCTCGTCGACGGCCCGCTGTCGTCCAAGGACGATGCCCAGATCTGGCCCGCCGGGCTCGGTGTGCTCGCCCTCGGCGTGCTCGAGGCGTTCTTCATCGCCTCGCGTCGCCGCATGGTGATGCGCCCGTCGACCCGCATCGAGACGAGCATGCGCAACGCGCTGTACGCCAAGCTGCAGGACCTGCCCGTCGCGTTCCACGACCGGTGGGAGTCGGGGCAGCTGCTGTCCCGCTCGGTGTCCGACCTGTCGCTCATCCGCCGCTGGCTGGCGTTCGGCGTCGTGCTGCTCGTCGTCAACGTCGTCACGATCGTGGTCGGGTTCGTCGTGCTGTTCACCTTCGGGTGGCTGCTCGGCCTGATCTTCCTGATCGCGTCGATCCCGCTCTGGATCAACGGGCTGCTGTTCGAGCGTCGGTACTCCGTCGTCGCGCGCCGCAGCCAGGACCAGGTCGGCGACCTGGCGACGAGCGTCGAGCAGTCGGTGCACGGCATCCGCGTGCTCAAGGCGTTCGGCCGCGGCGGGTACAAGCTCGAGGAGTTCAGCGAGCAGGCCGAGGCACTGCGTGGCACCGAGATCAAGAAGGCGAAGGCCATCGCGAGCATCTGGCTGTGGCTGCTGCTCGTGCCGGACGTCGCCTTCGCGCTGTGCCTGCTGGCGGGGATCTACCTGGCCAGCCAGGGACAGCTCAGCGTCGGGCAGCTGTTCGCGTTCTTCGCGACGGCGACGGTGCTGCGGTTCCCGATCGAGTCGATCGGCTTCCTGCTCTCGATGACGTTCGACGCGCGCACCGCGGTCGACCGCTTCTTCGAGGTGATGGACTCCGAGAACACGATCACGGATCCGGAACACCCGAAGACGATCGCCGAGCCGCACGGTGCGCTGTCCTTCAACGCCGTGCACTTCCGGTACCAGGACTCCGCGGCGCAGTACCCGGACCTCATCAACGGCGTCGAGCTGCGGCTCGAGCCCGGTGAGACCATGGCGCTCGTCGGGCTCACCGGCTGCGGCAAGACGACGCTGCTCTCGCTGGTGCCACGGCTGTACGACGTGACCGGCGGATCGGTGACGATCGACGGCGTCGACATCCGTGACCTGACGCGTGAAGAGCTGCGGCGGCACGTGGGCGTCGCGTTCGAGGACGCCACCCTGTTCTCGACGACCGTGCGGGAGAACGTGCTGCTCGGTCGCCCGGACGTCACGGGTGAGGCTGCCGACGCGCTGCTCCGCGAAGCCCTCGACATCGCACAGGCGTCGTTCGTCGACGACCTGCCCGACGGCATGGACACCCGCGTCGGAGAAGAGGGGCTGTCCCTGTCCGGTGGGCAGCGGCAGCGGCTCGCGCTGGCGCGGGCGATCGCGGCACGGCCGTCGGTCCTGGTGCTCGACGACCCGCTGTCGGCGCTCGACGTCGACACCGAGGCCCGCGTCGAGGCCGGCCTGCGCCGGGTCCTCGCCGAGACCACCTCGCTCATCGTGGCCCACCGTCCGTCCACCGTGACGTTGGCCGACCGCGTCGCGCTCATGGAGAACGGCGTCGTCACCGCCGTCGGCACCCACTCGGAGCTGATGGCCACGAACGACCACTACCGCTACGTCATCTCGTCCCTGGACGAGGACG
The DNA here is from genome assembly GCF_001424385.1 of Curtobacterium sp. Leaf183. Classification (GTDB taxonomy): domain Bacteria; phylum Actinomycetota; class Actinomycetes; order Actinomycetales; family Microbacteriaceae; genus Curtobacterium. The sequence continues at coordinate 400,025 of NZ_LMPO01000007.1, forward strand.
ACGCGACCGCACGACAGGAGGCGATGGCATGACCCAGCAGGGAGACACCAACCAGGCCCTCGGCACCCCGGCCCAGCCCATCGGCTCCACGGACCTGCCAGGAGGCTCGGATCCGGAACTGCAGGACACCGCGGCCGCGCAGGCTGCCGCACCTGTCACCGCCTCGATCACCACGCTCGGCGTGCGCGGCGAGGAGCGCGAGGACTTCACCAAGGCGGAGAGCAAGCGCCTGCGGCGCCGCTCGCTGTCGCTGCTCGGGTCGCTCGCGGCGCCGCTGAAGGCCCGCCTGGTCCTGCTCGGCATCGTCGTGGTCGTCTCGACCGCCGGGACCGTCGCCGGACCGGCGCTGATCGCGTGGGGCATCGACAACGCCCTGCCCGACGTGCTGGAGCGGAACGACTGGGTCCCGGCGTTCGGGGTCGTGGCGACGTACATCGTCGTCGCGGTCCTCGGCGCGGTCCTCACCGCGTGGTACACGGTGCTGGCGGCGCGGATCAGCCAGGCGATCCTGTTCGACCTGCGCAAGCGGGTGTTCCTGCACACGCAGCGCCTGTCGCTCGAGTTCCACGAGACCTACACGTCCGGACGGATCATCTCCCGCCAGACGAGTGACCTCGACTCGATCCGCGAGCTGCTCGACTCGGGGCTGAACCAGCTCATCCAGGGCGTGCTGTACATGGCGTTCACCGCGGTGGCACTCGTGTCGCTCGACCCCACGTCCGGGCTGGTGCTCGCCGTGTCGCTCGTGCCGCTGTGGTTCCTGATCCGCTGGTTCCAGTCGAACTCGCAGACGCTGTTCCGTGCCACCCGTGTGGCGTCGGCCCGCGTCATCGTGCAGTTCGTCGAGACCATGACGGGGATCCGCGCCGTGCAGGCCTTCCGCAAGGAGTCCCGCAACAAGGACGAGTACGGCGGCTTCGTCGAGGACTACCGGGTGGCCAACACGAAGGTGTTCAACCTGTTCGGGACCTTCGACCCGGTGCTGGTGCTCATCGGCAACGTGACCCTCGCCGCGGTGGTCGTCATCGGTGGCTTCCGGGTCGTCGGCGGGTCGCTCGAGGTCGGCGCGCTGCTCGCGGTGGCGCTGTACGCCAAGCGCTTCTTCGACCCGGCGCAGGAGCTCGCGATGTTCTACAACGGGTACCAGTCGGCCTCGGCCGCGATGGAGAAGATCTCCGGGGTGCTCGAGGAACGTCCGAGCGTGCCGGACCCCGTGAAGCCGACGAAGCTCGCCGACGCCAAGGGCAAGATGGACTTCGACGACGTCGAGTTCGCCTACAACGCGGGCAAGGTCGTGCTGCCGGCGTTCGACCTGCACATCCCGTCCGGGCAGACGATCGCCCTGGTGGGGTCGACCGGTGCGGGCAAGTCGACGCTCGCCAAGCTCATGGCGCGGTTCTACGACCCGTCCCGCGGCTCGGTGAAGCTCGACGGCGTGGACCTGCGGGACCTCGACACGAAGGACATGCGCCGCGCGATCGTCATGGTCACGCAAGAGGCCTACCTGTTCTCCGGCACGGTCGCGGACAACATCGCGCTCGGCAAGCCGGGGGCGTCCCGCGCCGAGATCGAGTCCTCGGCCAAGGCGGTCGGCGCGCACGAGTTCATCATGGCGCTGCCCGACGGGTACGACACCGACGTGAACAAGCGCGGTGGTCGGGTGTCGGCGGGACAGCGACAGCTGCTGTCGTTCGCCCGGGCGTTCATCGCGGACCCGAAGGTGCTCATCCTCGACGAGGCGACGGCGTCGCTCGACATCCCGTCCGAGCGGCTGGTGCAGGAGGGCCTCGAGACCCTGCTCGCCGACCGCACGGCCGTGATCATCGCGCACCGGCTGTCCACCGTCGCGATCGCCCACCGGGTGCTCGTGATGGAGTACGGCCGGATCGTCGAGGACGGCACCCCCGACGACCTGATCGCGGGCACGGGGCGGTTCGCCCAGCTGCACGCGGCCTGGCGCGACTCGCTGGTCTAGCCGCCGGGCGACCGGTCACGGATCGCACCCCTGCACGCGCATCGCGCCCCGTTCCTGCGGGGCGCGACGTGCGTGCGGGGGTGCAGCTCCGCCCGACTCGGGCGTGGTTGGCTGGTCCGCATGACAGACGACAGCCCGCAACCCGGCGGTGTGGCCCTCCGCGACCCGTTCATCGGCGCGCCGTTCACCGAGGCGCTCCGCCGGTTCTGGCGGAAGTACACCGTGTTCACCGGGCGGGCGTCCCGGTCTGAGTTCTGGTGGTGGTGGATCACGTCGCTGGCGATCGGGCTCGTGCTGCAGCTCGTGCCCCAGGTGTTCACACCGGACACTCCGATGCTCGAGAACCCCGTGGGATCCTACCTGTTCGTGCTCTGGGTGCTGGCCACCCTGGTCGGGTCGCTCGCGCTCGGCGCCCGACGGCTGCACGACGCGAACCTGTCCGGCTTCTGGCAGTTCCTGCACGTGCTGCCGGGCATCGGGTCGCTGGTGCTGTTCGTGGTGTTCCTGCTGCCGTCGAACCCGAAGGGCACCCGCTTCGACCTCTGACACTCGGGCGCGGCTCGTCGCCGAAGGCTCCCGTGGAGTCGGTAGTTCCGCGCGTGGCGCGTCGTCCCGCGCGTAGGGGGTCGTTCGTCCGGTGCCCGGGCGCCCCGGTGGTCGAGAGCGGTGGTCAGTCGGGAGCGGAGTGACGGATCTGGTTCGGGAACGTCGAGCGGAGAGAACCGGATTCGTCATCGACGTGGAGGGGAACCGGCATCCGGGCGCCCGCGGTGGGTTGGACCCATGACATCAATGCGCTGGACCCGTGATGTCGCGACGCTGTTGGGTGGGGGGAACGCAGAGAACGCCGCCCCGTGATCAGGGCGGCGTTCTCGTGTGGTGCTGTGCGCTCGTGGCGCGGGGGGTGTTACTTGATCTGTGCGGTGATGGTGGCGGT
>NZ_LMPO01000008.1:0-37023 GCF_001424385.1 Curtobacterium sp. Leaf183
GACCAGACGCACTCCCCGCTCGACCCCGTCAGAGGTTCCGCCAGAGAGGCATTCGTTCTTGGTGTGCCACCGGAGTCGAACTCCGGAGCTGGTTGCCTGAGCGGGACCCCGTCCGGACTGCGTCTTGGGGTTTGCACCCCGTGACCGTCTCGGCCGTTCCGTTCTCCGCCTCTGCGGCAACGAGTGATTACTTTACACAGGGGCCAGGGGGCCCGCCAACCGTGGTTCCTCCCGGGCGTGTCGCATCGAGGTGAACGCCGTGCATCCCTGCGGTGACGGGCAACTGGCCGGTCCGCGGCGTGCCGGGGCGACCCCGGGGACGACGGGAGGCACGGTGCGGACCCGCACCGTGCCTCCTGTCCGTGACGGACGCCGTGTCTACTCAGCCGCAGCGAGCTGACCGCAGGCGCCGTCGATCTCCTTGCCGCGGGTGTCGCGCAGCGTGGTCGGGATGCCCGCGGCGTTGAGCCGGCGGACGAACTCGTCCTGCACGTGCACCTCTGATGACGTCCACACCGAACCCGGCGTCGGGTTGAGCGGGATCGGGTTGACGTGGACCCAGCCCTTGCCGCGCTTGTTGAGCTTCTCGGCGAGCAGGTCGGCGCGCCAGGCGTGGTCGTTCATGTCCTTGATGAGCGCGTACTCGATCGAGACCCGTCGACCGGTCTTGACGTAGTAGTTGTGGGCGGCGTCGATCGCCTCGTCCGCCTTCCACTTCGAGTTCACCGGGATCAGCTCGTCGCGGAGTTCGTCGTCCGGCGCGTGCAGCGACAGCGCGAAGGTGATCGGGATGCCCTCGTCAGCGAGCTTGTTGATGGCGGGCACGAGCCCCACGGTCGAAACGGTGATGCCACGCGCGCTCATCCCCAGGCCGTGCGGCTGCGGGGCAACCATGGTGCGGACGGCGTCCATCACGCGTTTGTAGTTCGCCAGGGGCTCCCCCATGCCCATGAACACGATGTTCGTCACCCGCTCGGCGTCGACACGGTCCTTGCCGCCCTTGCGCGGATCGCCCCCGAGCTCCCCCGCCGCGATGGCCGCGTTGGCACGGACGATCTGCTCGATGATCTCGGCGGTGGACATGTTGCGCGTCAGCCCCTGCTGCCCGGTGGCGCAGAACGGGCAGTTCATGCCGCACCCGGCCTGGGACGAGACGCAGAGCGTGATGCGTCCGGGATAGCGCATGAGCACGGACTCGACCAGGGCGCCGTCGTGCAGCTTCCAGAGGAACTTGATCGTGTCGCCCTTGTCCGTCGCGAGACGACGGGTCTCGGTCAGGAGGGGCGGGAGCATGCCCGCGACGAGTTGGTCGCGCTGGGCCGCCGGCAGGTCGGTCATCTGCTCGGGGTCGGACGTGTAGTGCGTGAAGTAGTGGGTCGACAGCTGCTTGGCACGGAAGCCGGGCAGGCCGAGTTCCTTGACCTTGGCCTCGCGCTCGGCGACGGTCAGGTCGGCGAGGTGCTCCGGGGGCTTGCCGCGCTTGGGCGAGGCGAACTGCAGGAGCGGGCGGCCCTCGCCGTCGGTGGCCTGGGTCCAGCCCTCGGTCCGCGGGCGCACCTGCGGGCGGGCCGAGCGTGCGGCCTGCTGTTCCTCGAACGGGGTGCGGGTCTCGGTGGCCATCACTCCAGGATACGGGACGCGCTGCCGGGCGCGGGCGTCCGGCGTCAGGAGCCGGCGGGCAGCAGTCGTGCGAAGTGGTGCGCGGCCGAGTACATCGGCACGATGTCGACGACCTCGCCCGGGTGCGGGGCCTGCAGCACGAGGCCGTCGCCGAGGTACAGGCCGACGTGGTCCTCGTTGTCGTAGACGACCATGTCGCCCGGCTTCGCCTCGGAGTCGGGGATGGTGGTCGCGGCGGCGTCCTGCGTGGGGACGTAGTGCACGAGCTGGATGCCGACCGCCTGGTACGCGACCATCGTCAGGCCCGAGCAGTCGATGCCCGCGTGGCTCGCGCCGCCCTCGACGTACGGGTCGCCCAGGTACTGCAGCGCGGTCTCGAGGACCGTCGCCCGGTCGCCGCCGGCGGAGAGCGCCGCGGAGATCGCGGACTCGGCCTGGGCGGTGGTGACGCCGAAGCGGGTGACGAGCGTCGGGTAGGACACGACGGTGGTCGTCGTGGTCGCCGTCATGCTGTCGGTCGACGTGACCGGGATCTCGACGTCGTGCGCGACCGTGTAGGTCTGGAGCTGCTCGGACGTCGTGGTGAGCCGCGGAGCCGTCGGCTCGGGGGTCGCCGCGTTCGCGGGCATGGAGAGCGTGAGCGCGGATGTGAACGCCAGGGCCGGCGCGAGGATCAGCGCGGCGCGCTTGGCGTTCGCCGCCCGACGGACGTGGCGGGGGTCGAGGGCGCGCTCGGCGCGGAGGGACCCGGTCCGCGAGAGGAAGGCTGCGCCGGACGTCGCTGCTCCGGCCTTCGCTGCGCCGGCCTTCGCTGCGCCGGCCTTCGTTGCGCCGGCCAGGGGTGTGGTCGCGGCTGCGGAGCGGACCGGGTGCAGCGCGACCACGCGGGCGGGCTGCTCGTGCTCGACGTAGCTCGAACGGGCGAGCGCCGGACCGGATGCGGCACGGCGTCCGCGGGAGCGGGGTGCCGCAGCGGGGGAAGGGGAGGGGGACGGAGCGGGTGCTGACCGGCGGTCGTCGGCTGCAGCGGGCAGAGCGTGGCGTCCCATGGTTCCTTCCGGGTTCGGGTCACCGCCTCGGGGAGGGGGACACGGAAAGATAACGTATTGGTCACGGACCGGGTCCTGGCTGGGGAAGTGACCCCGTTTCCTGCGGTGCGTCACAGGGAACGGGGGTCGAGCTGAGCGCAGCCTTCGCCAGACACATGCGTCAGCGAGCGAGGTGCTCCGCGACGCGGGCCTGCACGGCAGCGGCGTCGACGTGGTCCCACAGCGCGAAGTGCGTGCCGCCCGGCAGCAGCACGAGTTCGGCGTCCGGGACCTCGCTGGCCGCACGGGTGCTGTGTGACACGTCGACCTCGGTGTCCGCGTCGCCGTGCAGCACGAGCACGGGAGCGGTGACCCGGTCGAGCTGCAGCGACTCGATCGCCGCGAAGGTCCGGAGGTCGTTCTCCCACCCGGCACGGTGCGCCCCGGAGCTGTTGCCCGTGGCCGCCATGTCGAGCAGGAAGGCGCGGCGGTCGTCGTCGTCGAGCACGCCCTCGACGTGGTCCTTGAGGCGGCGTCCGCGCAGACGGCTGACCCCGGAGACGGCGCCCCCGACGACGGCCCGCGGCAGGTGCCGGGCCGCCCAGCCCGACAGACTGGCACCGAGGGCCGTGTGGGCGACGAGGTACTCCCCCGGCCCGGTGCGCGACGGCACCCACCGACCACTGACCGCCGACGCCGCCACGATCGCAGTGACGCGGTCCGGGTGCCGGACGGCCAGACGGAACGCGGCGGGTCCGCCACCGGACCAGGCGAGCACGCCGACGCGGTCGATGCCCAGCCCGTCGAGCACCGACGCCAGCAGGTCCGCCTCGTCGTCGATGGACGCGTGCTCGGGGTCGATCGGTGTGCCGAGGTAGCCCGGTCGCGACAGGAGCACGCTGCGGAACCGGTCCTCGGGCAGGAAGCGGCTCATGACCTCGGCGGCGTCGATCCCCCCGGGTGACCCGTGCAACACGAGCACGGGTGACCCGGTCCCGCGCACGGCGGTCTCCACGCGTGCGGCATCGCCGGTGATCACACACGGCTCGCTGGTCATGCGCCGAACCTAGTCGCGGCGCCCAAGGACGGGCCGTGGCTGTCCGGTGACGGCACACAGGCGGCGCGCCCGGCCCCCGCACGACGGCGGACACCGGGCGCTCCCGACAGCTGGACTAGCGCTTGACGGCGTCGATCTTCAGCATCTTGGCGATGACGCTGTCGAGCTCGCTGTCGTCGAAGACCTGCTTCCAGTCCTCCTTGATGAGCTTGTCGCGGCCGTAGCCCATCGCGATGTGGCAGGCGTCGGAGAACGGGTTCGAGCCGCGGAGCCCGTTGGTCAGCGCGATCCAGGTGTGGCCGTACAGCATCGCCCGGGCGGCCTCGCGGGGCACACCGACGCCGGTCACGGTCTCCTCGAGCGCGTCGTTGAGGAAGTCGCCGATCATGCAGGCGATGGTCTCGACCAGCGTCGGCTCGAGGACGGCGAGCTGCTTGACGGTGACCCAGTGCACCTGGATGACGGGGGCGTACATGGTCGTGATGACGGCCTCGGCGATCGTCTTCGCGCGGTCACCCTCGTCACCGAGGGACTCGGACGCGTCGAAGGCCGCGATGACCTCCTGCGGGGCGGCGATGCCACCGAAGGTGTCGTCCCACTCCTCCTTGGTGGTGCGCTCGAGGAACACCGACGGGTGGCAGGGGTGCGCCACGGCGTAGTGGATGTCCTCGCGCTTCGCGAGCAGCCCGGCGTACGCGGCGGCCGGGTCGAGCGTCAGGATCGTCGCGCCCGGCTTCATGGCGGGGACGAGCTGCTCGGAGATGCTGCCGAGCAGGACGTCGGGCACGGCGAGGACCACGACGTCGGCCACGGCTGCTGCGTCGAGGCTGTCCGTGATCGAACGGCCGAGCCCCTGGATGCGCTCCTGCCCCGCGGGCGAGGCCTCGCTGTAGAGCGTCGTGTACTCGCTCTTGGCGAAGTTGTTCGAGACGCGGGTGCCCATCTTGCCGCCGGCACCGATCACGGCGACGGTGACGTCGGCGGTGCCCGAGCCTGCGGCGATGGTGTGCGTGGTGGCGATGTCGGTCATGATTCCCAGCTCCTGGTGTACTCGATGGTCTGTGTGGTCCACGCCGCTTCGGTGCGGGTGGTGGTCTCTGCGGGGTCCCCGGTCGCTCCGACGGTGGCGTCCTGCCACGGGAGCCAGAACTCGATGACCCGGTTGATGCCGCGCACGTCGGGCGCGATGGCGGCGCGGACGGCGGCGTGGTCGATGCGACCGGTGCCGATCGGCACGCCGGTGTACTGGAACCCGACCCAGCCGGGCGACCGGGTGAAGTCGGCGTCCTTGACGTGCCAGTTCACGACGTACGGCAGGCACGCCTCGACGACGTCGGACGGGTGTTCCAGGTTGGCGACGGTGTTCGCCGGGTCGAGGCAGATCCCGAGCGAGGGTGACCCGACCGCGGCGACGAGGGCGACGAGCTCGGCAGTGGACACGACCTCGTACGTCTCGAGGGCGAGGACCACGCCGGCCGCCTCGTACGCGGGCAGGGCCTCGAGCACGCGCCGTTCGGTCTCGGCGGCCGAGGGCAGGTCGTCCCCGGAGCTCCACATCGAGCGGACCAGCGTCGCTCCGAGCGCGAGTGCGATGTGGAGCCAGCGCGCGAGGTGGGCGGGCGCGGTGCCCCTGGTCCCGACCTCGAGCGTGAGCCCGAGCGACGCCGCGAGTTCACGGATCGATGCCAGACGCTCGTCCGACGCGGTGTCGAGCGGCGGGTGGTCGCAGATCTGGAACAGGTCGACACCCTGGGCGGCGGCGTCGCGCATCGCGTCGTCGAGGGACATCGGCGACGGCACGCGGTCCGACATCCGCCAGAAGTAGGCGTAGGTGGAGAGGCCGAGCAGCGAGGTCATGCGGTCACCACCAGTGCCTCGGCCTCGTCGAGGATCGTCTGGATCGCCGCGGGGTCGTGGGCGAAGCGGCCGAGGAACAGCCCGCCGATGCGGCCCTGCCCGCGCGTGAGCAGCCCGGGTCCGGCGCTGCCGCCGTAGACCACCACGCTGCCGGCGAGCTCGGGCCGGGTCGCGACGTGCGCCTCGATGCCGGCGAGGACCTCGACGATGTGCTCGTCCGGCGCCGGCTGCGGTGCTCCGATCGCCCAGACCGGCTCGTAGGCGACGATGACCGGTCCCGCGAGGTGGTCCGCGACGGCCGTCGCGACGAACCGGTCGAGCTGGCCGGTGACCTCCGCGATCGTGTCAAGACGGGAGGACCGGGTCGACTCACCGACGCAGATCAGGGGACGTAGGTGGTTGCGGAAGGCGGCGTGCACCTTCCCCGCGACGTCCTGGTCCGACTCGTGGAACAGGGAGCGACGCTCCGCGTGCCCGATCTCGACGAGGTCGACACCGATCTCGGCGAGCTCGCGGCCGGAGACCTCGCCGGTGAAGGCGCCCTCGTCGGCCCACGCCAGGTCCTGCGCGCCGAGCAGCACCGGAGTGCCCTCGAGCGCTGCCCGGACCGGGACGAGCGACGGGAACGTCGGGATCACGAACAGCTCGACCGCGCCGCTGGTGACGGCGGGGTGCGTGCGGGCGACGTCGGCCACGGCGGACGCCCACGCCAGCGTCCGGGCGTGCCCGAAGTACATCTTCAACGACACCCCGATCGTCAGTCGGGGCGTCACCGTGGCCAGGCTCACGCGTCGGTCCCGACCGGGGCGCTGCCGTCGTACTCGCAGATCGCGTTGACCTTGTCGGCGCTCGCGGACGTGGTGTCGAACTCGTAGCCGAGCCACTCCTTCGCCATCCGGCGGGCGACCTCGATGCCGACGACGCGCTGGCCCATGCAGAGCACCTGCGCGTCGTTCGACAGCACCGAGCGCTCGACGCTGAAGGAGTCGTGCGCGGTCACGGCACGGATGCCGGGGACCTTGTTCGCCGCGATCGCCACACCGAGGCCGGTGCCGCAGATCAGGATCGCCCGGTCCGCCTCGCCGGCGGCGACCATGCGGGCCGCGTCGACGGCGACGTGCGGGTAGGCGGTGTGCCCGTCCGCGTCCACTCCCACGTCGACCACGGACACGACACGGGGGTCGGCCTCGAGGTCCCGCTTGATGATCTCCTTGTAGTCGAAGCCGGCGTCGTCCGAGCCGACGACGAGACGGAACTGGGTGCTCATGGGTGTGCCTTTCGTGTGGTGCGTGCCGGTCAGGCCGGGACGGCGATCGTCGACAGGACGGCCGCGGTGATGAGGGCGAACGAGACCGCGCCGGCGTCGGGCGTGCCGACCGCGTCCTCGCCGTGGGTGCGGGCCCGACCCATGCGGGGCAGGAGCGCCGCGGTGGCGTCGGCAGCGTGCTGGGCCGCGTCCGAGGCGGCGGTCCACGCCGTGACGAGGTCCTCACCGGCTGCGACCCGGGCGGCGAGCACGTCGTCGAACGGGACGAGCGCGTCGACCATGGTCTTGTCCCCGACGACCGCGCCGAAGGCGAGGACCGCCTCGGCGGCGGCGTGCACCGCGTCCTGCACGGTGGCGGGCGACGGACGCTCCTGGTCCCCGATGACGCGACCCATGGCCTCCAGGGCGGCACCCCAGATGGCACCGGACGTGCCGCCGGCCTTGTCGGACCAGGCGTCCCCGGCGATCGCCAGCACGCTGCCAGCGCCCGCACCGCGCGCTGCGGCGTCGGTCGCGGCCGCGTCGGCGGCGGTGGACCCGCGCTGCATGCCGATGCCGTGGTCGCCGTCCCCGGCGACCGCGTCGATCCGGCCGAGCTCGTCGGCGTGGGCGTCGATCGTGCGGCGGACCGCGGTGACCGCCTCGGCGACGATGCGGGCGGACTGCTGGGACTCGGGCGTGCCCGGGGTGACCGGGACCGCGACACCGGCGGCGAGCACGGCCTCGGGCAGTCGCTCCTGCGGGACGGCACCGCCCTTGCGGAAGGCGGGGCTGTCCGCCGGCGCTGCCCACAGTTCCTCGAGTTCCGCGTCGAGCCAGAACAGCGTCAGCGACACCCCGGCCATGTCGAAGCTCGTGACGAGTTCCCCGACCTCGGGCTCGACGACCACGGCGCCGGCCTCCGTGAGGAGCCGTTGGACCGTGGCGTAGACGACGAAGAGCTCCTCGTACTTCACGCTGCCCAGACCGTTCAGGACCGGCACGACGTGGGCGCCGTCGACCGCGACGCCGTCGGGCATCTCGGTGAGGAGCTTCTCGACCAGCAGGGTGGCGAGTTCCGATGCGGTGGGGACGTCGGTCTCGTCGATGCCGCGTTCGCCGTGGATGCCCATCCCGATCGCCATGCGGCCCTCGGGGACGGTGAAGAGCGGCTCGTCGGCGCCGGGGAGGGAGCAGCCGGAGAACGCGACGCCGAAGCTGCGCGTGCGGTCGTTGGCGCGTTCGGCGATGGCGGTCACCTCGTCCAGGGTCCTGCCCTGCTCCGCGGCGGCACCGGCGACCTTGAAGACGCAGAGGTCCCCCGCGATGCCACGCCGCCTGCGTGCCTCGTCCGCCGGGGCGGAGGCGACGTCGTCGGTGACGCGGACCGTGCGGACCTCGATGCCCGCGTCGCGCAGCGCACGTTCGGCGGCGTCGAAGTTCAGGACGTCGCCCGCGTAGTTGCCGTACGAAAGCAACACGCCGCCGCCGTGCTCGGACGCCTTCGCCACCGCGGTGACCTGCTGGGCGCTGGGGCTGGCGAAGAGGTTCCCCATCGCCGCACCGGCAGCCAGTCCGTGGCCGACCAGACCGCCGAAGGCCGGGTAGTGGCCGGAGCCGCCGCCGATGACCAGGGCGACGGTGCCGTCCGGGCTGGTCGTCGACCGGGCGACGCCGCCGTGCACCCGGCGGACCCGGGCCCGGTTCGCGGCGACGAAGCCGTCGACCATCTCGTCGGCGAAGTCCGCCGGGTCGTTGAACAGGCGGGTCATGCGCCGGTCTCCTGGGCCACGGCACGCTCGACGTCGGCCGTGGTCGGCGCGTCACCGCCCAGGCGGTGCTGGCGCGAGACCACCACCATGAGGATGCTCGACAGGACCATGAAGAAGCCGACGATGAACATCGGCACCTGGTAGCCGCCGGTCCACTCGCTGACCACACCGGTGATCAGCGGGGCCGCGAAGCCGCCGAGGTTGCCGACGGTGTTGATGAGGGCGACGCCGGCCGCCGCCGCTGCTCCGGTGAGGAACTGCGTGGGGACGGTCCAGAAGTTCGGCAGCGCCGCGAAGATCGCACACGCCGTCACCGCGATGACCGCGACGGTGGCCGCCGGGGAGTTCATGAACAGCGCGACGGGGATGCTCAGGCCGCCGACGAGGGCGGGGAGCGCGATGTGCCAGACCCGGACGCCGCGTCGGAACGCGTCGCGGGACCAGAAGTACAGGACGACCGCGGCGGGGATGTACGGGATCGCCGTGATCATGCCCTTCTGGAACAGGTCGAACGTGGTGCCGAACTGCTCCTGGAAGCCGTCGATGATCGTCGGCAGGAAGAAGCTCAGCGCGTAGAGGCCGTAGATGAAGCCGAAGTAGACGAACGCGAGCATCCAGACACGACCGTTGCCGAACGCCGCACGCAGGCCGCCCTTGCCGTGGCCGTCGTTCTTGGACTGGTTCTCCTTCGCCAGGGCGGTCTCGAGCCAGACCTTCTCGTCCTCGTCGAGCCACTTCGCCTGGGACGGCTTGTCCTTGAGCACGAACAGGCACAGGATGCCGACGATGATCGCCGGGATCGAGACGCAGAGGAACATGAAGCGCCAGCCGGCGAGACCACCGAGCAGGCCCTCGTGCGTCATGAGCCACCCGGCGAGGGGCGAGCCGATCACGCTGGTCAGGGGCTGCGCCAGGTAGAACAGCGCGAGCATCTTGCCGCGGTGGCGGGCGGGGACCCAGGTCGACAGGAACAGGATCGCCCCCGGGAAGAACCCGGCCTCCGCGATGCCGAGCAGGAAGCGCAGCCCGACCAGCTGCGGGTAGTTCTGCACCCACGTGAAGAGCAGCGAGACGATGCCCCACGTGATCATGATGCGGGCGAGCCAGATGCGCGCGCCGAACTTGTGCAGGGCCAGGTTCGACGGGACCTCGAGCACCAGGTACCCGATGAAGAACACACCGGAGGCGAAGCCGAACTGCGCGGCGGTGAGGCCGAGGTCGGCCTCCATCCCGTTCGGCGCGGCGAAGGAGATCGCGGTGCGGTCGAGGAAGTTGATGAAGAACATCAGCGCCACGAAGGGCACGATGCGGATGGCGATCTTCCGGATGGTCGTCTTCTCGACGACCGAGGTCGGGATGCCTCGGGTGGCGGGGATGTCCACGGTGACTCCTGCTGGTGGAACGACGTTGGTCGGGGATGGAACTCGACCATCCTGCGCGGTCCGGATCGGGTTGTCAACCGGTTGACCAATATCACCGCACGACGACGCCGAGGAGGGTCGCACCGCTACGCTCGGCACATGCCCGCGTTCAGCGAGAACGACCCCCTCAACATCCGGCTCGAACTGGAGTCCGTGGCGACGGGGTCGCCCGCGTCGGAGGTCGCCCGACAACTGGTGGGTCTGCTGACCGCGGGAGACCTGGCTCCGGGTTCCCGACTGCCGTCCGAGCGGGTGCTGGCCGAACGGCTCGGTGTCGGCAGGTCGGCCGTGCGCGAGGCCCTGGCGGCGCTCGAGATCCTCGGCATCGTGCAGATCCGGCCCGGGTCGGGGACGTACCTGCAGGGCGGCACGTCCGACCTGCTGCCGACGACGCTGTCGTGGGGGCTCATGCTCGCCTCGAACCGCACGCGGGAGCTGCTCGAGGTGCGGTCCTCGCTCGAACGCACGGCGGCGATCCTGGCGGCGCAGCGCGCGACGCCGGAGCAGGTCGAGGAGCTCGGCGAGTACCTGCAGCGCCAGGAGGCGACGCTCGACGACCCCGAGGCCTTCATCGACGCGGACGTGCGGTTCCACGTGCTGCTCGCGCGGGCCGCCGGCAACGAGGTGATGGCCGACCTGCTGCAGAGCCTCCGCTCGATGCTCAGCGTGTGGGTCGGACGCCGCGTCCGCACCCGCGAGGCCACCCAGGCCGCGTACGACGAGCACCGCGCGATCTTCGAGGCGCTGCGGACCGGGGACGTGCTCGCCACCCAGCGAGCGATGGACGAGCACATGGCCACGGCGAGTGCCCGCATCGAGCACGCCGACCCCGTCGCCGCCGAGTAGCCCCGGCAGGCTCGATCCGTGACGACCGCCCGAGACCAGGTCCTGCACCGCTGGGAGCTCCGCGGTGCCGGAGGCGCCCCGATCGTGGTCGCGACCGAGACCGACGGCGGCGGCACGGCGCCCACCTCGGTCCCGCGGCCCTCCCTGCACCCGGTCCGGACCCTCGGCGGCACGGTCGTCAGCGCAGATCACCCCGACGACCACGACTGGCACTCCGGCGTCGGTGTCGCGATCCCGGACGTCGACGGTGTGAACTGCTGGGGCGGCCCCACGTACGTCCGGGACACGGGCTACGTCTGGCGGGACGACCACGGACGGGTGACGGTCGAGCGTGCCGCGCTGGACGGCGACACCCGGACGACGGAGCTCGCGTGGCGCGGACACGACGGACGACCCCTCCTGCTCGAGGAACGCGTCACCGCGTGCCGTGGGCTCGGCACCGACGCATGGGAGCTCCGGACGTCCTCGACGTTCCGGACGGCCGGCTCCACCCCGGTGCGGCTCGGCGGCCCGGGCAGCAACGGCCGCGCCGGCGCCGGGTACGGCGGGCTGTTCTGGCGGTTCCCCGACTGCGCCGACATCGACGTCCGGACGGCGCACGGCCGGGGCGAGACGGCCGTGCACGGCTCGGTCGCACCGTGGGTCGCGTGGTCGGCGGACTTCGCCGCGGGTCCGGCGACGGTGGTCCTGCAGGCCTTCGGTCACGCCGACCCCTGGTTCGTGCGCGCCGCGGAGTACCCCGCGATCGGCTCGGCCCTGGCCTGGTCCACCGCCGCGACCGTCTGGCCGGGCGTCCCGCTGGTCCGCGCGTTCCGCGCGGTGGTGGCGGACGGGCGGGCCGATCCCGTCGCGCTGCTGCGGCGGTGACGCGCGCCGTGACGGACGGGAGGCCCGGTGCCGGTCCGGCACCGAGCCTCCAGTCGATCCGCACCGCAGCTCAGTCCGACAGTGCCTCTGCGTAGCGGCGGAAGTCGCCACGGTCCGTGTGCATGGACCACAGGTGCTCGGCGACCGCCTCGGACGCGTGGGCGTCCTGCCCGTCGTCGATGCCGAACGGGATGATGAGCTGCCCGACGTGGATCGACTCGGGTGCGAGCGCCTCGTGCAGGAGCTGCGCGTACGCGCTCTCGGCTGCGAAGGCGACCGACGTGCCCGTCACCCGGTCGGCGGGACGCACCGCGCTGGCGCCGTTGACGAACAGCAGCGTGCCGTGGCCGATGGCGCGCATGCCCGGGATCGCCTGGCGGGCGGCGGCGACCGCGCCGTAGACCGAGAACTCGATCGGGCCGACCAGGTCGGCCTCGGTGGTCTCGAGCACGGGGCGCATGTACTCCTTGGCCGGCAGGGGGCTGTACTGCAGCACCTCGATGGGGCCGAGCTCCTCGGTGGCGCGCTCGAGTGCGTGGCGGATGGACTCGGGGTCGCGGACGTTCGCCGTGTACCCGGCGGCGCTGTGGCCGTCCTGGCGGAGCTCGGCGGCGAGCGCGTCGACGCGGTCCTGGTTGCGGGCGACGAGTGCGACGGCGAAGCCCTCGCGGGCGAAGCGGCGGGCGACGGCGAGGCCGAGGCCCTTGCCGGCGCCGATGATCGCGATGGTGGTCATGCGGTTCCTCTGCGGTTCGGTGGGTGGTCCGGTTCCGACTCTGGCCCGGGCGGCTGTGACGTCGGGGTGCGGGTCAGTCGCGCGGCTCGATGCGGACGGTCGCCGAGGTCGGGCCGTCCTGCAGCATGGGCGGCAGGTACTCGCTGTCGGCGTACTTGGTCTCGTAGGCGGCGTCGACGCGGCTGTTCACGGCGGGGTCCGCCTCGGTGAAGGTCACATCGTGCTCGGCACCGGCCGCGCTGATCCGTCCCGCGCCCTGGGTGACGGCGGCGCGGTACCAGCGGGAGCGGCGACCGTTGTAGGCGCGGGCGTACAGGGCACCGTCGACGACGACCGACCAGATCCAGGTCGGGGTGCCGTATGTGGTGCCGTCCTCACGGAACGGTGCGACGTGCAGGTCGTCGGTGTCGGCGATGGCGGTCAGGGTGTCGTCGTCCCAGGGCATGGGGTCCTTCCGGTTCGGGGTCTCCCACGGTACGAGGACGCCCGCCGTCGTGACGTGCCCTGGTGGGACACCCCGGCCGGGCCGGCTCAGAGCGGGACGCGGGCGCGGCGCAGCGCCCGCTCGACGACCCGGGTGAGCACCCGCTGCCCGGCGACGGTGGGGTGCTCGCTGTCCGCCTGCAGCAGGTCGACGTGGCCGACGAGCGGTTGCCCGAGGTCGACGAACCGGCCGCCGTCGGCCTCGACCGCGCGCCGGAGGCTCGTCGAGCTCTGCGCGACCTCGTCGGGGACGTCGCCGGGCTGGTCCCAGAGGGTGGAGAAGCCGACGATGCGGGCGTGCGGCAGCGCCGCGTGGAGCTGGTCGACGGCCTGCCGGGTCGCGGTGTCGATCGCCGCGGGGTCCTGGCCCAGGTCGTTGTCGGAGGACTGCAGCACGACGATCGACGGGTGGACCGCGACTGCCTGGGAGACGAGTCCCGAGAAGTCGTCGCCGCAGTCCCCGTCGACGACGAAGCCGGCTCCGCTGCACGCCAGGTTCGTGACGTCGAGGTGGTCGGCGCGGGCGAGCATCGCCGGCCAGGCGTCGGCGTCGCTGTCGAGGCCGTACCCGGCCATGATCGAGTCCCCGATCGTCGCCACCCGACGCCCGGGCTCGGCTGTCGGCGTCGTGGACCCGTTCGACCCCGCGGACGCCCCGGCGGGGTGCTCGGCGACGACGAACCCGATGCCGACGATGATGCCGAGTGCGCCGATGACCGCCGTGATCGTGGTGCCCGTCCGCCGCATCACCCCAGTGTGCCCGGAGGGTCCATGACCGTCCCGGTCGTTGTCCACGAAGGCTGACAGGGAACGTCGTCGGGACGGGTGCCGGTGCGATGCTGGCCCGGTGGACCTCACCCCGCACGCGCACCGCCCCGAGCGGTACCGCCACCGTCTCCTGCTCATGCTCGCCGTCGGGGTCGTCGCCGCTGTCGTCGCCTGGCTGACGGTCGGGGCTCGGTGGGCACCGTCGATCGGATGGGCCGCCGCATGCGCGGTGTACGTGGCGACCGCGTGGCCGCTCCTCCGGTTCGACGGACCGCAGACGGGTGCGAGCGCCGCGCGCGAGGACCCCCGTCGCACCGCCTCGGACCTGCTGCTGGTGGGGGCCTCACTCGCCAGCGTCGTCGCCCTGCTGGTCGTGCTCGGCAGTGCCCGGGGGCTCCGCGGTGACGCGCAGGACGCGGCCGCGGCGCTCGGCGTGGTGAGTGTCTTCCTGTCGTGGCTGCTCGTCCAGACGCTCTTCACCCTGCGGTACGCCGAGCTGTACTACAGCGGCACCCCGGGTGGGATCGACTTCAACCAGGACGAGCCGCCGCAGTACTCCGACTTCGCGTACTTCGCCGTCACCGTCGGCATGACGTACCAGGTGTCCGACACGACGATCCGGACGAGCGCGATCCGTCGCGCCACCCTCCGCCACGCGCTGCTGTCGTTCTTCTTCGGCACCGTCGTCATCGCGAGCGTCATCAACCTGGTCGCCGGCCTGGCGTCGTAGCGGCGAGTGCGCCGGGCCCGGTGGAACCGGACGCCGGGCCGGGTGGAAACGCGCACCGGGCCCGGTGCCGGTTGGCACCGGGCCCGGCGTCCGCAGTCCGGCTCAGCCGGAGTACACCTGCAGCTCCGCGAGCCCGACGTTCCGCGTCGACCCGCTCACCCCGGTGACCGTGAACGTGAGCGACGAGACCGTCCGGGCCGCGAAGCTGACCGTGGTCGCCGCGCCCGCGTTGTCGAGTGCGCCGACGGCGACGGTCGTGCCGTCCGAGAACGTCACGGTGCCGGCGGTGACCTGGTCGTCGGTGTTCGGCCGGTCGTACAGCACCAGACGGCCGATGCTCACCGGTGCCGCCCACGTCAGCCGCAGCGTCGAGCCCGTGCGTCCACCGTTGGTGGCCCACTCGGCACTCGCGACGCCCGGGTAGCCGTCGATCACGCCGTCGACCGCCTTGTCCGCGGTCTGGCCGGTGGCGGTGGACTGGGACGACGCGACGACGGTCGCGCTGCCGGCCTGGTTCGTCGTCGACGGGGTGGTCGTCGGCGGGGTCGTGGTCGGCGGAGTCGTGGTGGATGCGGGCGTCCACGCCTGCATCTCGGACAGGCCGACGTTCCGGGTCGTGGAGCTGACACCCGTGACGGTGAGCCGCACGCTCGTGACGGTCTTCGTGCTGAACGCGATCTCGTTTGCGGTCCCGGCGTTCGCCAGGGTGGGGACCGGCACGGTCGTCCCGTCCGAGAACGTCAGCGTGCCGGCGGTGACCTGGTCGTCGGTGTTCGGCCGGTCGAACAGCACGATCCGGTTGATCGCGATCGGTTCCATCCAGGTCAGCTGCACCCACGTCCCGGTGCGGCCGCCCTGCGACGCCCACTCCGCGGTCGCGGTGCCCGGGTAGCCGTCGGCGACGCCGTCGATGACCTTGACGGCTCCCTGGCCGCCGCTGGCGTTCTGCGACGATGCGGTGACCTGCGCGGACGCCGCCGCGTTGCCGGCGGAGGTGCCGGTCCCACCCGAGGGGTCGGTGCCGGTGCCGCCACCCCCACCGGTGGGGTCCGTGCCGGTGCCGCCACCGCCCGGGGTGCCCGGGGCGGTCAGGTCGGCGACGACGTGCTGGCGGGGCAGCCACTGTTCCTCGGGTTGCCCCGCACAGGCGGCGGCCGTCTGGCAGATCAGCGAGTCGTACGGGGCGTAGGCGTAGTACGCGGCCGCCTTGGCGGAGAGGTCGGCACCCGTCACGTTGGCCGCGAGCTGCACGGTCGGGTACCCGAGGTAGGGCGTGATCGACACGGACGGGGCGACGGCGTTCCGTGCGCGCAGCGTGAGCTGTCCGACCGCGTGGTGGTCGCTGTGGTCGGTGTCGGAACCGAAGCCGTCGATGTAGTCCTGCGTGCGGATGACCGTGGGCGCCGCCTTGGTCAGGAGCGCCCCGACGGTGTCCACGAAGGTCTGCTGCGTGTAGGTCTGCGACGGCGACGCCACGGTCGAGATCGTGGGGATCCAGCCCTCCATCAGCTGCTCGAGGCTCTGCCACCCGGTCGCCGAGAACCCGGACCCGTCGATGTTGCCGTCGGGCAGCCGCATGAACACGAGCTGCACGCCGGGGAGCGCCTTGAGCGTCGACCGCTGCACGGTGTGCCCGGCGACGGTCTCGCGAGCCGTCGTCCACGTGTTCGCGGTGTTCGTCATCGTCGCGTAGGCGGCCCGCACGCCGGACTCGCGCGCGGTCGAGTAGGAGCTCCCGCGACCGGCGTCGCCCGACGTGACGTACACCGTCGTGGTGCACCACCCGGACGCGGTGACCTTGCCGAGCACGGCCGGGTTCATGAAGAACAGGTCGTCGTCGGGGTGGGCGACCACGGAGATCTGCGACCCGGCGGTGCAGGACCCGGCGGCGTCGGCCGACGTGGTGGCCCCCAGGGACAGGGTCGCCGTCAGCGCGGCGACCACCGCCAGGGCGGTGATGGTGAGCGCCCGGAGGCGCGCTCGAGGGCGCAGTCGTAGTCGCATCGTCGTGTCCGATTCCCGCGCGGACCCAGGGTGGCCGCGGTCCTCCGAGAGAACCACCGCACGCCACGGGTGCGGAAGTACCGCATGAGAACCATGCGGCACACCGCACCGCACGGAACCCCGCAACGGCGCGCATCGGCGCCGCCGACGGGGCTGACCCGGCGTCGGACAGGAGGCGCAGTGCCAGCTGGCACCGGGCCTCCTGTCCGACGTCGGGTCGCGTCAGACGCGGTCGGTTCCGGAGGTCGTCGCAGCGGTCGAGTCGCGTGCTCCGTCCGTGGCCGGGTCGCGTGCTCCGTCCGTGGCCGGGTCCGGCGACACCGGTTCGGTCAGCACGGTGCCGTCGGCGGTCGCGGAGGTCGCTGCGGTGGGCCGCTCCTGCGGCGTCGGCCGCGGGCGTCCGGACAGCCGGTCACGCACTGAACGCCACGCGTGCGCGCGACCGGAGCGCTGGGCCGGACCGTCGACCTCGAGGCCGTAGTAGTCGCCGACGCGCTCGAGCAGCAGCGCACGCTCGGCCCGGTCGTACGCGCGCCGTTCGCGGGTGAAGGCGATGATCGTCGACCAGCACGTCAGCAGCAGCACGATGCTGAACGGCAGCGCGGTCGTGATCGCCGCGGTCTTCAGCGCGTTCAGCCCGCCGGTCAGCAGCAGCGCGACCGCCAGCAGCGCGGAGACGGTGGCGAAGAAGACGCGCAGCCAGTTCTTCGGCTCGATGTCCCCGCCGGACGCGATCATCGCCATGACGAGCGAGCCGGAGTCGGACGAGGTGACGAAGAACACGCCGATGAGGAGGATCGCCCCGAACGTCAGCACGAGACCGGCGGGCAGTCCGGCGAGCAGCGTGAACAGCGAACCCTCGACGTCGACGGACCCGTTCGCACCGACCATTCCCCCGGCACCGTCGGTCTGCCGGTGGATGGCCGCTCCGCCGAGGACCGCGAACCACAGGAACGTCAGTGCGGTGGGGACGAGCAGCACGCCGAACACGAACTGCCGGACGGTGCGGCCCTTCGAGATCCGCGCGATGAAGATGCCGACGAACGGCGCCCACGACATCCACCAACCCCAGTAGAAGGTCGTCCAGGCGCCCTGCCAGGCCTCACCCGCGGCGCCCTGCTGCGCGCTGACGTTGAACGACAGCCCGACGATGTTCTGCAGGTAGTTGCCGATCGACTGCACGAAGTCGCGTAGCAGGAACTGGGTCGGCCCGACGATGAGCACGAACAGCAGCAGCGCGGCAGCCAGCAGCAGGTTGAAGTTGGACAGGAGCTTCATGCCCTTCGACACACCGGTGACGAGGGACACGATCGTGAGCGCGGTGATCACGGCGATGATCGCGATCTGGCTGACGAAGCTGCTGTCGGCGATGCCGGCGCGCTCGAGCCCGGCACCGATCTGCAGGACGCCGAGGCCCAGGGACGTCGCGACGCCGAACAGCGTGCCGATCAGGGCCAGGACGTCGATGACGTTGCCCCAGCCACCGCGGACCCGGTCCCCCAGCAGTGGCTCGAGTGCCCAGCGGATCGAGACCGGGCGGCCGCGGCGGTGGATCGCGTAGGCGAGCGCCAGGCCGAGGACGACGTAGATCGCCCACGCGTGCAGGCCCCAGTGCAGGAACGTCTGCGTCATCGCCTGCTGCGCGAGCTCCGCGGTCGTGCCGGTGACGCCGGGCCGCGGGGACGCGTAGTGGCTGAGCGGCTCCGACACCCCGTAGAAGACCAGGCCGATGCCCATGCCCGCGGCGAACAGCAGCGAGAACCACGAGCCGGTGGAGAACTCCGGTTCGTCGGTGTCCTTGCCGAGCTTGATGTCCCCGAACTTGCTGAACCCGACGAAGAGCGAGAACGCGACGAAGAACGCGGCGACGAGGACGTAGTACCAGCTGAAGTTCCGGACGATGCCGTCCTGCAGGGCCCCGAAGACGGCTTCGGCGGACGCCGGCGCGATGAGCGTCCAGGCGACGAAGCCGAGCACGATGACGGCGGCGGGCCAGAAGACCCAGGTGCGCAGGCGCCGGGTGTCGGTGGCGGGCGGTGGCGATTTCGTCGTCGACATGCAGACCATGGTCTCTGCTGAGCGGTCTCGAAGGCGAAACGGAGGCGCGACCCGCGTCGACGACGCGAGTCGCGCCTCCAGGCTGGCGGCACTGGAGCCGGAGTCAGTCCGTGACGCCCTCCAGGTCGTCGACGCCGATCGCCCGGGCGTCCTGACGGCGCTTGCGCATCGACGGGGCGACGAGCGCACCGATGATCGCGAGCGCGCCGACACCGGCGCACGCCCAGAAGCCCGTGGTGAAGGCGTCGTCGAGCGGGAGCCCCTGCGCAGTGGTGTTGGAGGAGATGAGCGCCGCGATCACCGCGGTGCCGACGCTCGAACCGATCGTGCGGACGACGGTGTTGGCACTGATGGACTCACCGGTCTGCGCGGCGGGGACACTCTCGATGATGGCGTTCGAGCAGGCAGCCAGCGCGAGGCCGATCCCGATGCCGGTCAGGATGCCCGACACGACGATCTGCCACATCTCGCCGTGTGCCAGGGCGGGCAGCACGAAGGCCGCGGTCACCGCGATGCCACCGGCGAGCATGGGGAGCTTCGGCCCGTACCTCCGGACGAGCATGCCCGCGATCGGGCCGGCGACGACCATCATGATGACGGTCGGCAGCAGGAAGAGCCCCGCCTCGGACACCGACTTGCCGAAGCCGTAGCCGATCGCGGTCGGCAGCTGGAGCAGCGTCGGCACGAGGACGAACGTGCCGAACATCGCGAAACCGAAGACCAGCGCGACGACGTGGGCCGTCCAGACACCGCGGATCGTGAACAGCCGGACGTCGATGAGCGGCGACTTCACGCGGAGCTCGACGAACACGAAGGCGACGAGTGCGACGGCGCCGAGGACCAGCAGGCCGATGGTCTTGCCGTCACCCCAGCCCCAGGTCTCGCCCTCGCTGATCGCGATGAGGAGCGACACGAGCGACACGGTGAGGACACCGGTGCCGACGAGGTCGAGGCGGCCGGGCTTGCGCACCGGCGATTCCGGCATGCCGAAGACGACGCCGAACAGTGCGATCACGACCAGGACGGCGGGCAGCCAGAACAGCCAGTGCCACGACAGGTGCTCGACGATCGGACCGGCGGCGACGATGCCGACACCGGCGCCGATGCCGAAGATCGCGGAGAGCAGCCCGATCGTGACGCTGACCTTCTCCTTCGGCAACTCGTCGCGGACGATGCCGATCGACAGGGGCATCACCGCACCGGCGGCACCCTGCAGCGCGCGGGCGATGATGAGCACCGTGAGGTTCGGCGCGAGCGCGGCGAGGATCGCGCCGGCGAGGAGCACCGCCAGCACCACGATGAGGACCTTGCGCTTGCCGATCATGTCGCCGAGGCGACCGAGGATCGGCGTCAGCACGGATGCGGAGAGCAGGTACGCGGTGAGCACCCAGCTCGCGCTGCTCGTGGACACCTGCAGGTCCTTGCCGATCGTGGAGAGCGCCGGGGCGACGAGCGACTGCAGGACGGCGAAGGACAGGCCACCGAGCGCGAGGTAGACGATGATCGCGGTGCTGTTCGGGCGGTGCCCGTCGGCGGTGGGCACAGAGCCCGTCCGCGGGCTCTCCATGGTCTGTGACATCGTGCTCCAGTCAATGTAAACGCTTGCTGACCTGACGATGCTAGCGGATCGGCAAGAGAAGTCAACAGCCGTTTACGAGGGGTGTCCTGCGCGGTACGGTGGGGGCAACGGAAGGACGACGATGACGATGCAGACACCGACGCCGGTCGAGGACCGCGCCCATCCGGACGGCTCCGGACGGGCACGGGATGCCGGGGCGACTCGACTCCGACTGCTGCAGTCCGCCCGCCGACGGTTCGCCATCAACGGGTACGGGTCCACCACCGTGCGGGACATCGCGAACGACGCCGGCGTGAACGTCGCGTTGATCAACCGCTACTTCACGTCCAAAGAGGGCCTGTTCGAAGCCTGCCTGAGTCGGACCGTCGAGGAGTTCGACGTCCCCGAGGACGATGCCTCGACCATCGACGAGGTCGTCGACCGGATGGTGCGGAAGATCACCGGGGCACCGAGTGGCGAGTCGTCGTTGCAGATGCTCCTGCTCGTCCGGAGTTCGGGAGACGACGGCGCGGACCGCATCCGACGTGAGACGCTCCGGTCCTTCACCGAGCGGATGGCGACCGTGGCGGGCTGGCTGCCGGGAGACCCCGGCACCGAGCACCTGTTGCTCCGGGCGCAGGTCGCGATCGCGACCGGGCTCGGCATCGTGATGGTGCGCGCCGCAACCGGACTCGAGCCCCTGACCTCGGCCGCGGCGGACGACCTCGCAGGGCCGCTCAGCGAGGCCGTCCGGGTCCTGCTCGAAGCCCGCTGAGCGCCCGACGACGATGAGAGGCCCGCAGCCGACCGGCTGCGGGCCTCTCATCGTCGTGCGGTTTGCGCCAGCCCTGCGGCACACTCCAGGTCGTCCGCTATCGCGTCGTCCGGGGACGGCTCAGAGCACGTCCGCGACCGCCTCGAGGGTCCGGCCGGCGTCCTCGAGCTGCATGTCGTGGTGGATGCCGGGGATCCGGCGGATCCCCCAGCCGGCGCGCTCGAGGCGGGCGGCCACGGCATCGGGGACGACCGCGGGCGCGTCGTCCGACAGGACGACCACCGAGGGCACCTCGGGCGGGGCGATCGGGAGCGGGGTGTGCGCGACCTCACGGAAGACGCCGATCGCCATGCCCCCGTCGAACCGCTTCCGAGCGTCGGCGAGTGCCTGCCGGACGGCGGGTGTGTACCCGGCGCGGGCTGCCGCGCTCTTCCGTGCCTGCAGGAGCCCCGCGATGCCCAGCGTCAGTGGTGGGACCGCCCAGAACAGGCGACCGGCGAGGCCGGTGGTGGGCAGCGCGAGGTGGAAGCCCGGGTCGAGGTAGACGGCTTGCTCGGGACGGAGCCGTCCGACCGCGCGGACCAGCACGGCTCCTCCGAGCGAGTGCCCGACCACGCTGTGCAGCCCGGTCGGCAGCGCCCCGACCAGGTCGTCGGCGAAGTCGTCCAGGCGGTACCGGTCAGCGCGTTCGCTCCGACCGTGCCCGCGGAGGTCGACGGTCGTGACGGTGTACCGGCCCGTCGCCGTCATCCGGTCGACCAGGGGCTGCCAGGTCGCGCCGTCGGCGCCGAGGCCGTGGACGAGCCCGACGTGGTGCTCGCCGCTGCCGGTCGTCGTGGTGTGGAGGCGCATGGCTGCAGTCTGCATGGTCGGGTTCCTCGGTGTGCGGTGGACGCGGGGCTCGGTGGGACGGGGGCTCAGCGGACGGACTTGATGGGCAGGACCGCCAGCGCACCCAGGGCCACGAAGACGATGCCCGACACGAACAGCGCCGGGTACCCGCCGGTGACGGACACCAGGCCCGCGGCGATCGAGGGGCTGAGCGCCTGGGGCAGCGTCGTCGCGAGTCCGAGGATCGCCAGGTCACGCCCGGCCGTGCTCGCCCCCGAGGTCATCGACACGGGCAGCACCTCGGTCATCAGCGCCAGGTCGATCGAGATGTACGCACCGAACCCCAGCCCGAGCAGGAAGCTGTAGACGAGGACGCCGGTCGTCGTCGGGAAGACCAGCGGGACGGCGAGCCCGATCGCCATGACGACGGACGCCCAGATGATGAAGGGCTTCCGGCGACCGATGCGGTCCGAGAGGACGCCGCTGGTCAGGGCCGACAGCAGCACGCCGATCAGCAGCACGACGCCGATCTGCGCGGCGAAGCCGTTCGACGCGGCGTCGCTCATGCCGATGTAGTCGCGGAGGATGTAGAGGCCGAAGGTCTGCGCACCGTAGAAGCCGATCACCATGAGGAACCGGGCCGCGAACGCCCAGGCGAAGTCGGGGTGCTTGCGGGGGCTGACCCAGAAACCGCGCAGGAACGCGCCGATGCTCTGTCGCTCGACGACCAGGTCGCGGCTGGACCGGTCGGGGTTGGCGACGACGAAGACGACGACGACCAGGACGACGATCGCCGCGAGGACGATGTACGGCAGCGACCCCGCGCTCGCGAAGCTCCCGGCGACGACCGCACCGACGGCGTTGCCGATGGTGATGCCGAGGCCGATCAGTCCGGACACCCCGCCGCGCTGCTTGGCCGGGTAGCGGTCCGGGACGAGCGCCGTCGCTGCCGCCTGCAGGGCGTTCAGGCCGAGCTGGACCACGAGCCAGATGGCGGCGACGACCACCACGGAGCTCGCCAGGGGCAGGCCGACCAGGAAGCCAGCGGCGAGCAGGGCGCCACCGACCATCCACGGCGAGCGCCGTCCGAAGCGCGAGCGGGTGACGTCGGACAGGGCTCCGGCGATCGGTTGGGCGACGACGTTCGCCAGGAACGCCACCGTGGTCACGATCGCGAGGTTCCCGATCTTGTCCGCAGCGTCGATGTCCGCGACGAGGTTCGGGATGAGGATGCCCAGGCCCCCGGAGTTGATCGCGAGGATCGCCACGTAGACCAGGGCCAGGCCGACCGACAGGCGGCGGAGCCGGACGGGCCGTGCCGAGGCCGTGTCCGTGGGGACGTCGACGGTGGGCTTGGTCGGACCTGCGGTGCTGGTCGGGGGGACTGGTGCGTTCATGGGGACTCCTGAGCTGAGGGGCGGCGCTGCCGCTCGCGGATGCTCCACCCTCGCCCCGCGACCTCTGGCCGGACAATGGATCGAGCATCTACACTCCTGCCATGAGAGTGGACGATGCATCCACAGCCCTGGGGTGGCTCGACCTGCTGCTGGAGCAGCCTGACCTGCCGCAGGTCGAAGCGCACCGGGACGCCCTGCTGGCGACGGGGGCCGACCCTGCCCAGGTCGACGCCGAGGCCCGGGCCGCCGCGGAACTCGCCGTGCTCGCGCGGGACCGGGGCCGTCGGGTCGCCGAGCTCGCCGCCCTCAACGACATCGCCGGTCGACTGGCCGCGGTCCCCCACCCGGACGACCTGCTCGTCGAGGTCGTCCGTCAGGCACGGCGGCTGCTCGGGGTGGACCTGACCTACGTCGCCCTGCTCGACGAGCAGGAGATCACGATCCACGTCGCCGACGGAGCGCGCTCCCCCAGTCTGGTCGGGACGCGTCTGCCCCGCTGGGTGGGGCTCGTCGGGCAGGTCGTCGAGTCGGGCGCGCCGCGCTGGACCTCCGACTACGGCAGCGACGCCACGCTGGTGCACGAGGAGCGCGCCGACGCCACCGTCGACGAGGAGTCCGTCCGCGGGCTGCTCGGCGTTCCCCTGACCGTGCGCGGCCGGGTCGTCGGGGTGCTGCTGGCCGCCAAGCGCGAGGAACGTCGGTTCGCGCGCCAGGAGATCGGGCTGCTCGGTGACCTCGCCGCGCACGCTGCGGTGGCCATCGACAACGCCCGTGCCGCAGACGAGGTCCGACGCGCGAAGGACACCCTCGAGGTGACGCTGCGTCTGGACGCCGACCTCACCGCCGCGGTGCTCGCCGGCGGGGACACCGCGACGCTCGTGGGCCGGGTGCAGGCGCTGACGGCCGTGCAGATCCGCTGGGTCGAACAGCCCGCCGACGGTGCGGTGGGTGCCGCGCTCGCCCGGGTGGTCGCGACGGGCACGACCTCGGCGGTCGACCTCGCGCCCGGCGTCCTGCAGCCGGTGACCGCGGCGGGTCAGGTCCTCGGCGCCCTCGTGGTCGATGGCCCCGTCCCCGCCGACGTGGCGCTCCTGCTCGAACGCGCCGCACCGCTCATCGCCCTGACGCTCGTCGGCGCTCGTGCTGAGGCCCGTGCGGTGCAGCTCGGCCGGGACATCGCGACGATCGACCTGCTGAGCCGCGCCGAGCCGGACCCCGCGGCCGACCGGCAGCGATGGCGCGGTGCCGGCCTCGATCCGCAGCAGCCGCACGTCGTGGTGGTCGCCGCCGGGGACCCGGACGTCGCGCGCCGGTTCGTCACGGGCCTGCGCCTCGGCGGGCGGTGGGCATCGGCGGTCCACCGCGACCGCCTCGTGCTGGTGGTGCCGCGGGACAGCCGGATCGAAGCCGTGTGGGACGGCCACACCGGTCCGGTCGCGGGGATCGCGGCCGTCGGGACGGACACCGCCGGGATCCGGAGTGCCCACGTCGAGGCGACCCGGACCGCGGACGCCCTGACGGCACTCGGCCGCGACGCCGGGCTCGCCCGGGCGGCCGACCTCGGGGTCTTCGCCGTGCTGCTCAGCCGGACCGGGCGGGACGAGCTCGAGGACCAGACCCGACGCGAACTCGGCGTGGTGTTCGACGAGGAAGCCGTCCGAGGTGTCCCCCTCGTCGAGACACTGACGGTCTTCCTCGACCAGGGGCAGCGCCCCTCGGCGACCGCGGCGGCGCTGCGCGTGCACGTCAACACCGTGTACCAGCGGCTCGGTTCGCTCGACCGGCTGCTCGGGGACGGGTGGCGCGGTCGGGCGCTCGAGCTGCAGGTGCTGCTGCGGCTGTGGCGGGCGGCCCGGGAACTCGACGCTCGACGTCGGGGATAGGGCCCGCCGCACAACGACGAAGCCCACCGAGTGCATCGGTGGGCTTCGTCGTTCGTTCGGTCGGGCTGACAGGATTTGAACCTGCGACCCCTTGACCCCCAGTCAAGTGCGCTACCAAGCTGCGCCACAGCCCGTGAGTCCCGAGGGACTCGGAACCCCCGCAGACCAGGTCTGCGTGGACTCCGCCACCCGCACCCGACCGAGCGCGGAGCAGCCCGACCAGCATAGCGGACGCAGGACCCCCGCCGTGCCACGGACGGCCACACCGGGTCCAGGACCGGCCCCTAGGGTGGTCCGATGCCGTCCCGCACCACTCGTGTCCTGTCCGCCCTCGCGCTCGCCGGCCTGGTGGTCGGGATCGCCGGGTGCAGTGGTGCCGCTCCCGTCGACGCCCGCCCGACGCTCGCGAAGGCCTCGTCGGACACCGTGACGGTCCTGGCGCAGGACGACCCGGCCGAACGGGCGATCCGCGCCAGCCGCGCGGTGTTCGCCACGGCACCGGGCGCCGTCGTCGCCCCCGCGGACGACGCGTCCGCCATCGGCACCGCGGCGAGCGCCGCCCGACGTGCCCACGTCCCGGTGCTGCTCGCGGGCTCCGGCGACCGCCGCGCGGTCGGGCACGAACTCGACCGCCTCGGTGCC
The DNA here is from genome assembly GCF_001424385.1 of Curtobacterium sp. Leaf183. Taxonomy (GTDB): domain Bacteria; phylum Actinomycetota; class Actinomycetes; order Actinomycetales; family Microbacteriaceae; genus Curtobacterium. The sequence continues at coordinate 25,580 of NZ_LMPO01000008.1, forward strand.
TCCTGGTACCAGGCCGAGGGCGACGTCGACGTCAGCACCGACGTCGAGGAGCGGGACGCGCCGGACGGAGGCGAGGCACCGGAGCCGAGCCGGGCCTCCCGTCCGGCCACCGTGGTGGTGGCGGACGACCAAGCGGATGCAGCCGTCGTCGGGACGGCGCAGGCGGCCGGTGCCGAGGTCGTGGCCATGCCCGACGGCGTGACCGACCCGGCTGCGGCACCCGACGTCGTGCGCGCGCTGCACGAGCACCGGGACGCGTCGACCGTGCTCGTCGGCACGGCGTTCGCCGACCTGCCCGACCCGGGGTGGACCGTCCGGGCCGCCGAGACCGGGTGGCAGCTCCCCCACGGCGGCCAGCGACCGTTCGACGGCCACCGCTACGTCGCGATGTACGGCGCACCGGGTGCGCCGTCGCTGGGCGTGCTCGGTGAGCAGGACCCGGCGGCGTCGGTGACCCGGGCGAAGGAGCTGGCGGCGTCGTACGACGGCGTGTCCGACGAGCCGGTCACACCGGCGTTCGAGGTGATCGCGACGGTCGCCGCGGGTGCGGCCGGTGCGGACGGCGACTACTCGAGCGAGCTGCCGGTGTCGACGCTCGAGCCCTACGTCGACGCGGCGCACGACGCGGGCATGCCGGTGATCCTCGACCTGCAGCCCGGCCGCAGCGACTTCCTGTCCCAGGCGAAGCGCTACGAGTCGCTCCTGAAGCGCCCGGGCGTGTGGCTGGCGCTCGACCCGGAGTGGCGGCTGGGTCCGGACCAGGTGCCGCTGCAGCAGATCGGCAGCGTCAGCTCCGCCGAGGTGGACCAGGTGTCCGACTGGCTCGCCGGTCTGGTGCGCTCGGAGGGCCTGCCGCCCAAGGCCCTGGTCCTGCACCAGTTCCGGCTGTCGATGCTCCAGGACCGTTCCTCGCTGACGACACACCCCGAGCTCGACATGCTCATCCACGTCGACGGTCAGGGCTCGCAGCCCGACAAGCAGGCGACGTGGAACGCGCTGCACGTCGACGCTCCCGCCGGCGTCCACTGGGGCTGGAAGAACTTCTTCGACGAGGACACGCCCATGCTGACGCCGGAGCAGACGATGGCGGACGTGGCGCCGACACCGTCGCTGGTCACGTACCAGTAGCGGAACCTGCCGAGTTCTCCACAGCCAGGAGGCTCGTGGCCGGGTTCGTCGGTCGGTGCTGACAGCATGGGGGCATGTCCTCCCCCGTGCTCGGCTCCGGTCCGACCGTCCCGTCCGCAGACATCGCTGCCGAAGCGCAGCAGGCGCTCGCTGCGCTCACGGGGCGGCGTGACGCGGTCTTCCACCCCGGGCAGCTCGAGGCGATCTCCGCGCTGGTCGAGCACCGGCAGCGTGCGCTGGTGGTGCAGCGCACCGGGTGGGGCAAGTCGGCCGTGTACTTCCTGGCGACGCTGCTGCTCCGGCGTCGTGGGGGTGGGCCGACGGTGCTCGTGTCGCCCCTGCTGGCGCTCATGCGCGACCAGGTGGCTGCTGCTGCCCGGGCCGGCGTCCGAGCGGTCTCGATCAACTCTGCGAACGCCCACGAGTGGACCGACACCCAGGCGGCACTGGCACGCGACGAGATCGACGTCCTGCTGGTCTCGCCCGAACGGCTCAACAACCCGAAGTTCCGCGACGAACAGCTGCCGGCACTGGTCGGCCGCATGGGGATGCTCGTCGTCGACGAAGCGCACTGCATCTCCGACTGGGGGCACGACTTCCGGCCGGACTACCGCCGTCTGGCCGAGCTCATCCGTTCCCTGCCCCACGGCGTGCCCGTGCTGGCGACGACGGCCACCGCGAACGAGCGCGTGGTCGAGGACGTCGCCGAGCAGCTGACCGCCGGACCCGCCGACCCGGTGTTCACCATCCGCGGGTCACTCGCCCGCGCGTCGCTCCGGCTCGGGGTCCTGACCCTGCCGGACGCCCGCGCCCGGCTGGGGTGGCTGCTCGCGCACCTCGGCGACCTGCCCGGCAGCGGGATCATCTACACGCTGACGGTCTCCGCGGCCGAGGACATCGCGCGACTGCTGCGCGAGAGCGGCCACACGGTCCGGGCGTACACCGGCCGGACCGACACCGACGAACGCGAACAGCTCGAGCAGCAGCTCAAGGGCAACGAGCTCAAGGCCCTCGTGGCGACGAGTGCGCTCGGCATGGGGTTCGACAAGCCGGACCTCGGGTTCGTCGTCCACGTCGGGGCGCCGTCTTCCCCCGTCGCCTACTACCAGCAGATCGGCCGCGCCGGGCGTGCGACCGACAACGCCGACGTGCTGCTCCTGCCCGGGTACGAGGACCAGGAGATCTGGAAGTACTTCGCCAGCGCGTCGATGCCGACCGAGTCGCGCGCCTCGGCCGTCCTCGGTGCGCTCTCGACCGACAGTGCGATGTCGACCGTCGCGCTCGAGGGCCTGGTCGACATCAAGCGGTCCACGCTCGAGCTGCTCCTCAAGGTGCTCGACGTCGACGGCGCCGTGCACCGCGTCGCCGGCGGATGGGTCTCGACCGGGCAGCCGTGGTCGTACGACGCCGCCCGCTACGAACGCGTCGCTGCCGCCCGTTCCACTGAGGCCTCGTCGATGCTCGACTACGAGTCGACATCGGCGTGCCGGATGCAGCTGCTGCAGCAGGACCTCGACGACCCGTCCGCCGAGCCCTGCGGCCGGTGCGACAACTGTGCGGGGGTCTGGTACCCGACCGACGTGCCGGGCGACGCCGCGCAGGGCGCATCCACCGCCCTCGACCAGGTCGGCGTCGAGATCGCCCCGCGAGCGCAGTGGCCGTCCGGCATGAGCGCACTCGACGTCCCCGTGAAGGGCAAGTTGCCCGCGACCGAGCTCGTCGCACCGGGCCGCGCCGTCGCCCGGCTGACGGACCTGGGGTGGGGCGGTCCGCTCCGGGCGCTCTTCGCGCCGGGTGTCCCCGATGCCCCGGTGTCGCGCGACCTGCTCGACGGCTGCATCCGGGCGCTGCGGGACTGGCCGTGGGATGTCCGGCCGACCGGGGTCGTGGCGATGTCCTCACGGTCGCGACCGCAGCTCGTCGAGTCCCTGGCGTCGGCGCTGTCGTCGATCGGCAAGCTGCAGTTCCTCGGCACCCTCGAGCGGTCCGGCGGGGTCCCGCGCGGCGACGGTGCGACGAACAGCGCCTACCGCTTGGCGGGGGTGTGGGACAGCTTCGTCGTGGGGCCGGAGCTCGGTGCCGCGCTGCAGGACCACACGGGGCCGGTGCTGCTCGTGGACGACCTGGTCGACAGCCGGTGGACGATGACGGTGGCGGGTCGTGAACTCCGGCGGTCGGGGGCGTCGGCCGTGTTGCCGTTCGCGCTGGCCACCGTCGCGTAGCGTCGGGCACGCTGCCAGTGCCAGTGCCAGTGCCAGTGCTGGTGCCGGTGCCGGTGCCGGTGCCGGTGCCGGTCGAACCAGGGGGACGGATGGACATGGAACACGGGTGGGGTCACACGCCGTCGCCGAGGGCACCCGAGGGGCCGCTCCAGCGGGGCGCGACGATCGGGGGCACGCCGGCGCCGATCGGCCCGGCGTCGATCGGCCCGGCGCCGATCGGCTCGGCGCCGCCCGTGTCGGCGTACGCCGGGTCACCCCGGGGCGATCGTCGTCGGCGACCCGGCACGGCCCTGGCGGTGTCGGCGCTGGTGGTCGCGCTCGTCGCGCTGGGAGTCGGGATCGTCGCCGCCGCGATCGGCGTGTTCTGCGTCGTCTTCATCACCGCGTTCGGTGCCCCGCTCGAGGTCACGCGTCCCGCGATGGCCGGCTTCGCGGTTCGCGGCTCGGCCGTCACCGCCGTCCCGTTCGCCGCGGCGCTCGTCCTGCTCGCGATCGCCGCCGTCCGGCGGATCGAAGCCCGGTGGTGGGTCCCGCTGGCGGCCGTCAACGCCATCACGCTCGTCGGCCTCGGCATCGCGGCGCTGATCTGGTTCCACCCGGGCGTGCACGTCTCCTGGGACTTCTCCTCCTGACACGGACCAGCCCGCGGCGTCCCCACCGCGGGCTGGTCCGTGTCGCACGCTGCTCGGTCAGGCGGCGGTGCCGATCGCGTCGAGCTCGGCCACGGCGTCGTCCGGCAGCGTGAACCCGGCCGAGGCGACGTTGTCCCGCAGGTGCGCGACGGACGAGGTCCCCGGGATCAGCAGCATGTTCGGCGACCGCTGCAGCAGCCACGACAGCGCGACCGTCAGGCGCGAGACCCCGAGGCGTTCGGCGACCGAGTCCAGCGCTCCGGACTGCAGCGGCGAGAAGCCACCGAGCGGGAAGTACGGCACGTAGGCGATGCCCTGTTCCGCGGTGAGGTCGACGAGGGCGTCGTCCTCGCGGCGTGCGACGTTGTACATGTTCTGCACGCAGACGACGGGCGCGATGGCCTGGGCCTCGGCGAGCTGCTCGGCCGAGACCGTCGACAGGCCGAGGTGGTTGATGAGCCCCTGCTGCTGGAGTTCCGCGAGCGCCTCGAACTGCGGGGCGATGGAGCCGGGCTCCGGCGCGTCGAAGCCGCCCATGCGCAGGTTGACGACGTCGAGGCGCTCGACACCCAGGCGGCCGAGGTTCTCGTGCACCTGCTCGACGAGCTCGTGCGGCTCGCGAGCGTGCGGCCATCCGCCCTCCGCGTCACGACGAGCGCCGACCTTGGTCACGATGCGCAGGTCGTCGGGGTAGGGGTGCAGGGCCTCGCGGATGACCTCGTTCGTGACGTGCGGGCCGTAGAAGTCGGAGGTGTCGATGTGGGTGATGCCCAGCTCGACGACCGTGTGCAGGACGCGGATCGCCTCGTCGCGGTCGGTGGGCGGCCCGAAGACGCCAGGTCCGGCGAGCTGCATCGCGCCGTACCCGACGCGGGTGAGTTCGAGGTCGTCGGCGAGGCGGAAGGTGCCGCCGGGGAGCGTGGTGGTGGTCATGGGTCCCACGATGCTCTGCCGCGACGACGTGCGCCAGGTCCCGCCCGTCCTGGGTCCGGCGGACCCAGGATGCGCGTCGACGCCCGGTGGCCGGCCAGGCGTCGAGACGGGTGGCCTGCCAGGCGTCAGGACCGGTGGCCGACCAGCCGCCGGACCGCTTCCTCGACCCGGAGTCGGCGCTCCGCATCGGGCACCGGTTCCGTCAGCGCGGACGCGGGCAACGACGCCTCGGCGCCCACGACCGCCAGCACGAACGCCAACAGCTCCGCGGCGTCGAACACGTCCGGGTCGACCGCGCCGCCACCCGAGCTCGCGAGCAAGCGGACCGCCTCGGTGGTGACGGTCGGCAGCTCCGCGCCGGCTCGGACGCGGTCGTACAGCTCGCCCGCGGACCGGGGCAGGTCGTCGGGGTCCAGGCGGAAGGTCGTCATCATCGCGATCCTACGGAGCGTCCCGGCGAGCGGGCTTGGGGAACGTGGTGCGCATGTGGTCCGAGGTCAGGACGTCGCCGATGCCCACCATGAGCACGGAGAACAGTATCTGCTCGATGACCATCCAGAACGGGTAGAGCCCGGGGATCGCGGCGACGATGAGCGTCACGATCGGGAAGATCCTGCTGAAGAGCCGCAGCCGCTGGTACGCCCAGTAGTAGCCGAGCTGCGCACGCCAGGCGAAGACGTAGAGGGTCAGGGTGATGAGCAGCACCACCGTGGCCCGGAACCACACCGCCCAGGGCACGGTCTGTCCGTCGCGGGTCAGCAGGACCGCGACGACGATCGCCGCCAGCCCGACGACGGTCTCCGCGACGAGCAACCACCGGATCCAGCGGAACGAGCGCACCGTGTCGGGGTGGTCGAGCATGTCGCGACGGATGACGTAGCCGGCCTGCCGGCCGCCGGCCAGGCGGTCGAGTCGCAGGCGGCACCAGACCCGGTCGGCGAGTGCGGGGAACGTCACCCGTCCATGGTGCCGCATCCGGCGTCGAACGCGGACCACGGGCCTCCAGGCCGGATCAGGTGGAGGGCAGCAGCTCGGCACCGCCCAGGATGGTCGTCGTGTTCCAGTCGAGGACCACGAGCGAGTGCACCGAGGGCGGCAGGATCTGCGGGGTCCGCAGGTCGATGACGACCGAGGACGCGCCGTGCGGGATGACCCCGACCTCGACCGGGTCGCCGTCCGGGATCCACTCGGCGTCCGCACCGGTGCCGACGACGTCGCCGCCGGTCAGCTGCACCCGCATGTCGGCGCTCCTGCGGTCGGTCGAGAACCCCGTGATCGTCACGCGCACGGTCCGCTCGGCGATGCGCGCGACGCTCACGTGGCCGACCGTCTTCGCGCCGATCGGGATGATCTCGCCGTCGACGGGCAAGCCGGTGCGGTACCAGGGCTGGTCGATGGGCGGTGGGCTCGCGGTCACCGGCACGGACGACGGAGCGTCCGCGACGAGCGGCTGCGGTGTCGAGCGTCCGGTCGGCACCGGAACGGACAGGAGCACCGAGATGGCGACCACCCCCGCGACCACCGCTCCGCCCGCCGCGATCCATGCGGTGCGGGTGGGTCCGAGCGGCGGTGCCATGCACGGAGCGTACGCCAGCGCACCCGGTGGGACGACGACGGCCGCCGGGGGCAGGTGCCCCGGCGGCCGTCGTCGTCGTGCTGGATCGGATCAGGTGCGCTTCCGGCGCTCGCGGACGCGCATGTTCACGGTGATCGGGGTCCCCGCGAAGCCCCAGACCTCGCGCAGACGCCGGGTGATGAACCGGCGGTACTGCGGGTCGAGGAACTGGGTGGTGAAGAGCACGAACGTCGGCGGCTGGCTCGCGGCCTGGGTCCCGAACAGGATGCGCGGCTGACGCCCACCACGGACCGGGTGCGGGTGCTCCTGCACGAGCTCGGCGATGAAGGCGTTGACCTTGCCGGTCGGGATGCGGGTGTCCCACGACTCGAGCGCGGTCTCGAGCGCTGGTACCAGCCGCTCGAGGTGGCGGCCGGTGCGGGCGGAGATGTTGACGCGCGGGGCCCAGGCGACGTGCGCCAGGTCCTGCTCGATCTCGCGCTCGAGGTACCGGCGGCGTTCGTCGTCGAGCAGGTCCCACTTGTTGTAGGCCAGCACGAGTGCGCGGCCGGACTCGAGCACGAGGTCGATGATGCGCAGGTCCTGCACGGACACCGGCTCGGTGACGTCGAGGACGACGACCGCGACCTCGGCCTTCTCGAGCGCGGCGGTGGTGCGGAGCGACGCGTAGAAGTCGGCACCCTGCTGCAGGTGCACGCGTTTGCGGATGCCGGCGGTGTCGACGAAGCGCCAGACGCGCCCGCCCAGCTCGACCTGCTCGTCGACCGGGTCCCGGGTCGTGCCGGCGAGCTCGTTCACGACGACGCGCTCTTCGCCCGCGGCCTTGTTGAGCAGCGAGCTCTTGCCGACGTTCGGGCGACCGAGGATCGCGACGCGACGCGGGCCGCCGATCTCCTGCTTCGCGACGGCGGAGATGTCGGGCAGCGTGGTGATGATGAGGTCGAGCAGGTCGGCGACGCCGCGACCGTGCAGTGCCGACACCGGGTGCGGCTCGCCGAGGCCCAGGTTCCACAGCTCGTACGCGTCGAGGTCACGGCGCTCGTCGTCGGACTTGTTCGCCACGACGATGACCGGCTTGTCGGTGCCGCGCAGCATCTTCACGACGTGCTCGTCGGTGGCGGTGATGCCCACCGTGACGTCGACGACGAACAGCACGGCGTCGGCGAGGTCGATCGCGACCTCGGCCTGCAGCGCGACCGAGGCGTTGATGCCCTTGGCGTCGGGCTCCCACCCGCCGGTGTCGACGAGGGTGAACCGCTTGTCGTTCCACTCGGCCTTGTAGCTGACGCGGTCGCGCGTGACGCCGGGGACGTCCTGCACGACGGCTTCGCGGCGTCCGAGGATGCGGTTCACGAGCGCGGACTTGCCGACGTTCGGCCGCCCGACGATCGCCAGGACCGGCAGCGCGGGCAGGATGAGGACGCCGTCCTCGCCGAGGGTGCCCGCCTGGAGGAGCGCGACGTCCTCGTCGTCGAGCTCGTACTCCTCGAGCCCGGCCCGCAGAGCGGTCGCCCGCTGCTCGGCTTCGGTCTCGTCGAGGCTCGCGATGCGCTCACCCAGGGAGTCGTCGTACTCCGGGAAGTCGTCGTGCTCTGGTCCGTTGTCCGGTTGCGCCATGGTGGTTTCCTTGCCGGCGGCCGCCTGGCCGCGTGTCAGTGTCCGGCCGTGCGGGCCAGGTCGACGACCGCTTGTACGGTCTGGTCGAAGTCGAGGTCGGTGGAGTCGAGCGTCGTGACGCCGTCCGCGGCGTTCATGAAGTCGACGACCTTCGCGTCGGCGGCGTCTCGTCGGGCGAGTGCTGCCGAGGTCTCGGCGGCCGACTGGGTCGTGACCTCTGCCGAGCGCCGTGCCATCCTAACCTGCTCGTCGGCCGTCAGGAGGATCCGGACCTCGGCGTCGGGCGCCACGACCGTGGTGATGTCGCGTCCTTCGGTGATGATGCCCTGCGCGTCGGTCTTGCGCATGACGTTCCGGAAGAGCTGCACGAGTCGTGCGCGGACCTCGGGGAGCTTGGCGATGTGCGCGACTGCGGCGGTGACGTCCGGGGTCCGGATCGCGTCGGTGACGTCGTCGCCGTTGACGCGGACGAAGTAGGCGTCGGGGTCGGTGCCGATCTCGTAGTCGAACGTGTCCCAGCTCGCCAGGACCGCGGCGGCGTCGTCGAGGTCGACCCGCTGCTGCAGCGCGTGCCACGCGAGCGCCCGGTAGGCGGCACCCGTGTCCTGGTACCCGAAACCGAGCGCCCGGGCCGCCGCCCGCGAGACGCTGGACTTGCCGCTGCCGGCCGGGCCGTCGACCGCGATGACGAACTTGGCGACGTAGGCGCCGTCCGTCAGGCCCGCGGGCATCGGGTCGCGGGTCATGCCCGGCTCGCCGCCGCCCTGGCCGTCCGCGCCGCCGGTCAGGCCCTCGGCCGGGCCGGGCTGGCCGGCCGGGGTGGGCAGCCCGGTGTCGGGGCCGTCCGGTCCCCCGGTCACCCCGCTGTCGGTGGCGATGCCGTGCGTCTGCTGGTCCTCGTTCACGCCCATGCTGCTGCGATCCTCCATCCGCGGCTCTCGAGTTCGTCGACGAGTCGCTGTTCCTGCTCGGGGACGACCGACACCTCGACGATGCCGATCGGTCCGCCGGGTGAGTGCTCGAGGCGCAGGTCCTCGAGGTTGATGCCGATCTCGCCCATCAGGGTCAGGAGCTCGGCGATCTGCCCCGGTCGGTCGTCCACCAGGACGACGACCTGGGCGAAGCGCTTGGTCGTGCCGTGCTTGCCCGGCAGTCGCTCGACGCCGCGGTTGCCCGACGCCATCGTCTCGGCGAGTGCCCGGGGTGCGCCGGGCGCGTCCGGATCGGCCAGGGCGTCAATGACCCGCGTGAGTTCGTCGCGCAGGTCGGTGAGCACCGGTCGGATGCGTGCGGCGTTGGCGCCGATGATCTGCACCCACAGGCCCGGGTCGCTCGCCGCCACGCGCGTGACGTCACGGACGCCGCCGCCCGCGAGTCCGAGCGCGGACTCCGGGGCGTCGACCAGACGCGAGGCCATGAGGGTCGAGACGAGCTGCGGCACGTGCGACATGACGGCGACGGCCTGGTCGTGGAGCTCGGGGTCCATCGGGACGACGATCGCTTCGAGATCGAGTGCGAGGTCCTCGACCACGGCGGCCCGACGGTAGGTGATCGCGTCGTGTCCGGCGATCACCCAGGGTCGACCGATGAACAGGTCCGCACGCGCCGCGGTCGGACCGCTGCGCTCGCGACCGGCCATCGGGTGCGACCCGATGTAGCGCGAGACGTCGGCGCCTGCCGCGCGCAGGCGTTCGAGCGGTGCCGACTTCACGCTGGCGACGTCCGTGACGACAGCGTCCGGGTGGTCGGCGAGCTCGCGCTCGACCACCTGCGCGGTGACGTCCGGTGGGACCGCGACGACGACCAGCTCGGGCGCGTCGCCCGCGGCCGGACGGCGACCAGCACCGTAGTCGACGGCCAGCGCCAGCGTCGCCGGCGAGACGTCGTCGAGGATCACCTCGACGCCCTTCTGCCGGAGCCCCAGACCGATGGAGGCACCGAGCAGCCCGGCGCCGACGACCCGGACCGGTCCGCGGACGCGACGGTCGTGGTCGGGCTGCGGCTGGTCGGTCACCCGGCCAGCCTACCGATCCACGACCGTCACCTGCGGATCAGTCGCTCGTCTCGGCGTTGGGGTCGCCGACCGGCTTGCCCGCGCCGCGCGCGATCCCGAGCAGCTGCCCGAGTTCGACGCTCGTCAGCTCGCGCGTGCGTCCGCTCGGCAGACTGCCGAGGTGCAGCGGGCCGAACGACCGGCGCACGAGCTCGTTCACCGGGTGCCCGACGGCGTCGAGCATCCGACGGACGACGCGGTTGCGGCCGGAGTGCAGGGTCAGCTCGACCAGGGACTCCCCCCGCGACGACTCGAGCAACCGCACCTTGTCGGCGGCGATCCGTCCGTCCTCGAGCTCGACACCGTCCAGGAGCATCTGCACCGTCGCGGGGTTCACGTTGCCGGCGACCTTCGCGATGTAGGTCTTGGTGACGCCGAACGACGGGTGCGCGAGCACGTGGGCGAGGCTGCCGTCGTTGGTGAGCAGCAGCAGGCCCGAGGTCTCGGCGTCCAGGCGCCCGACGTTGAACAGGCGCTCCTCGAACTTCTCGACGAACTGGGACAGGTCGGCGCGACCACGCTCGTCGAGCATGGTCGACACCACGCCCGTCGGCTTGTTCAGCAGCACGTAGCGCCGCGAGGTGTCGACCTGGATCGGCACGCCGTCGACGGAGATCTGGTCGTGCTCGGCGTCCACGCGACGCCCGAGGGCGTCGACGACCTCGCCGTTCACCGTCACACGGCCCTCGGCGATCAGGTTCTCCGCCACACGCCTGGACGCGACCCCGGCCGCGGCCATCACCTTCTGCAGGCGCTCGCCCTCCGGCTGGAGGTCGGCCGCGGTCGCGGCAGCACCCTCCGCGGCGTCCCAGTCGGGGATGATCGGGCGTTCCGGCGTGCCCTCGAGCGGCGTGCCCTCGGCGTCGCGCTGCCCCTCGGGACGGGGCGTGGTGCCGCGATCGCGGTTCCGCACGGTCGCGGTGCCACCGACGTAGCGGCGGCCGTTGTGCCAGACACGGCTGGCAGGGGCGTCCCCACCCTGACCATGACGGTCGCCGCCCTGACGCGGATCGCGACGGTCGTCGCGGCGGTCACGCTGGTCCCGGTCCGCGTTGCTCCAGCGCGGCCGGTCGACCCGGCGGTCACCGGTCGGCGCCGGTCGGCGGTCGTCGTCGCGACGGCCGTACCCGCGATCGTCACGACGATCGTCACGCGCAGCCGGACGGGAGGCCCCGGTGCCGTACCCACGATCGTCACGACGTGCGCCCCCACGGTCGTCGTCACGACGGCCGTACCCTCGATCGTCACGACGATCGTCCCGCGCAGCCGGACGGGAGGCCCCG
>NZ_LMPO01000008.1:37057-37154 GCF_001424385.1 Curtobacterium sp. Leaf183
ACGATCGTCACGACGCGCGCCGCCACGGTCGTCATCACGACGGCCGTACCCTCGATCGTCACGACGATCGTCCCGCGCAGCCGGACGGGAGGCCCCG
>NZ_LMPO01000008.1:37198-77998 GCF_001424385.1 Curtobacterium sp. Leaf183
GCGGTCGTCACGACGCGGGGCGCCACGGTCCTCGTCACGACGGCCGTACCCGCGGTCGTCACGGCGCGGAGCGCCACGGTCGTCACGCCGGTCGCCCTCGTGTCGGACGAACCCGCGGTCGTCACGACGGGGAGCGCCACGGTCCTCGCGCCGCACGAACCCGCCGTCGTCGCGTCGCGGAGCACGGTCCGACCCACGGTCGTCACGACGCGGAGCGCCACGGTCGTCACGACGCGGAGCGCCACGGTCGTCACGACGCGGAGCGCCACGGTCGTCGTCGCGACGCCCGTACCCGCCGCGGTCGTCCCGACGGGGAGCGCCCCGGTCGGCACCGCGATCGGCGCCGCGGAACCCACCGCGGTCGTCGCGCGGCGCACCACCGGAGGGGCGGCCGCCGTACCCACGGTCGTCACGGCGCGGAGCTCCGCGATCCGGGCTGCGGTCGTCACGGCGCGGAGCTCCGCGGTCCGCGGTGCGGTCGTCACGACGGAACCCACCGCGGTCGTCGCGCGGCGCGCCACCGGACGACCGTCCGCCGTACCCACCACGGTCGCCACCGCGGTCCGACCCGCCGGGACGACCACGCTCGTCGTCGCGACCCCGGTACCCACCGCGGTCCGACCCACTCGGCCGACCAGGGCCTCCCGGTCGTCCGCCGCCGGAGCCGCCGTCCCTGCGACCGGCGCCGCCGTGTCGTCCGTCCTCATACGCGGCCATCGGGGATCCCTTCGTTCTGCTCGAAACCGTCGACGCCGTCCTCCAACAGGGGAGAGATCAGCGGCAGTTCGTCGAGCGAGTTGATGCCGAGCTGCTGCAGGAGCAGGTCGGATGTGACGTAGTTGATGGCGCCGGTCTCAGAGTCGGTGAAGGACTCCTCGATGAGCCCGCGGGCGACCAGGGTGCGGACGACACCGTCGACGTTGACGGCGCGGATGGAGGCGATCTGCGAACGGGTGATCGGCTGCTTGTAGGCGACGACGGCCAGGGTCTCGAGCGCCGCCTGGGACAGCCGTGCCGGGCGCTCCGCCTCGACGAACTGCTCGACCACCGCGTCGAGCTCCGCGCGGACGTAGAAGCGCCAGCCGCCGCCGACCTCGCGCAGCTCGAAGCCCCGGCGGACCGTGCCGTCGACGCCGTCGAAGTCCGCGACCAGGCGCTCGATCCCCTGGCGGACGACGGGGACGGGGACGCCGATGGCCGTGCCGAGCGCGACGAGCGACTGCGGTTCGTCGGCGATCATCAGGATCGCTTCGAGCTGTCGGTCGACGGCGTGACCGGCCGCCTGCGCGCGGACGGACTGCGCACGGATCGACTGCTCGACGGCGCGGGCGTCACCGATCTCGTCGGCGCCGCCGGGTTCGGCGCTGGAGACGTCGTGGACGTCATCCGTCATAGTCGGCTCCAAGGTTGGCGAGGCTCTCGTCGGTCCAGTGCTCCGCGGTCCACCGCAGGGTCAGTTCCCCGAGCGGCTCGTCCTGTTCGAAGGTGATCGACGCGTTCCGGTAGAGCTCGAGGATCGCGAGGAAACGAGCCACCACGATACCCGTGATGTCGACCCCGGCGACCAGTTCGCGGAACGCGACGTCGGGATCGCCCGTGGCGGCGCGGGTCCGGAGGATCGAGACGACGACCGCGGCCTGCTCGCGGATGCTGACGAGCGGGGCGTGCAGGTGGTCGAGCCCGACGGTCGGGATCTCGCGCGGGGCGAACGCCAGCGCGGCGAGCGCGGCGAAATCCTGCGCGGACAGCGTCCACACCAGCTCGGGTGTGCGGGCGCGGAACCGTTCCTCGAGCCGGACGCTCCGGACGTGCCGACGCGACTCGGTGCTCCAGCGTGCGCCGAACCAGTCGGCCGCCTGTTTGAACGCCCGGTACTGCAGCAGCCGGGCGAACAGCAGGTCGCGGGCCTCGAGCAGCGCGACGTCCTCGGCGTCGACGAGTTCGCCCTGCGGCAGCAGCCCGGCGATCTTCAGGTCGAGCAGGGTGGCCGCGACGACCAGGAACTCGCTCGCCTCGTCGAGCTCCTCGGCGGACTCGGCCTGGCGCACGTGCGCGATGAACTCCCCCGTGACGACGCCGAGCGCCACCTCGGTGATGTCCATCTCGTGCTTCGTGATGAGCGAGAGCAGCAGGTCGAACGGCCCGTCGAAGTTCGTCAGGCGGACCCGGAAGCCCTGCGGCCCGGGGACGGCCGGTGTGTCGGCGACGGGGTCAGGCGACGGCGCCACGCTGGACGAGCTCTCGTGCGAGCTGCCGGTAGGACTTCGCCGCGATGTGCTCCGGCGCCGTCTGTGTGATGGGCCGGGCGGACACGGTGGCGTCCGGGAACTTCACGGTGCGACCGATGACGGTGTCGAGCACGCGCTCGTCGAACGTGTCCACCACGCGCTCCATGACCTCGCGGGAGTGCAGCGTGCGCGAGTCGTACATGGTCGCGAGGATGCCGTCGAGCGTCAGCGCCGGGTTGAGGCGGTCGCGGACCTTGTCGATCGTCTCGATGAGCAGTGCGACACCGCGCAGGGCGAAGAACTCGCACTCGAGCGGGATCAGCACGCCGTGCGCCGCGGTCAGCGCGTTCACGGTGAGCAGGCCGAGCGAGGGCTGGCAGTCGACCAGGATGACGTCGTAGTCCTTCGCGACCTTGCGCAGGACGCTCGCCAGGATCTGTTCGCGGGCGACCTCGTTGACCAGGTGGACCTCGGCGGCGGACAGGTCGATGTTGGCCGGGATGACGTCGAGCCCGGGGGTGTTCGTCGGCTGGATGACCTGGTTCGGGTCCTTCACGGCACCCATGAGCAGGTCGTAGACGGTGTGGATGTCGTGCGTGCGCACCCCGAGCCCCGCGGACAGTGCGCCCTGCGGGTCGAAGTCGACCGCGAGGACCTTGCGGCCGTACTCGGCGAGCGCGGCACCGAGGTTGATCGCGGTGGTCGTCTTGCCGACGCCGCCCTTCTGGTTGCACAGGGCGATGATGCGGGCGGGGCCGTGTCCGTCGAGTTCCTCGGGCACGGGGAACTCGCGAACGGGCCGGCCGGTCGGACCGTACGTGGTCTCGCCGGTGCCGGGCTGGGTCGTCGGGTTCGTGCTCACCCCGTCATCGTACCGGCGCACACGGCGCGGTCCGGGGCGCACCGCCGGACGGTGGCGACGCCCGTGCGGACGGTGGCGACGCCCGTGCGCACGGCGGTGACGACCGTGACCGGGCCGTCGCGCCGGCCGCAGCGGACGGGACCCGGGCGACCGGGCCCTCCCGGCGGACGCCTCAGACGGCGCGCAGCGCCACCCGCATGCTGTCGACGCGTTCCGCGATGACGACGTCGGCCGTCCACCGCTGCTGCAGCCGACCGACCAGGGCACCGACGTGGTCGCGGTCGAGGCCCGGGTGCAGGACCAGCCCGACGGTCAGCTCGGGTCCGGCGAAGCGTCCGAGCGGGTCGCCGGGTGCGAGTTCGACGCGGGCGACGGCGGGCTCGGCGGCGACGGAGTCGGCGAAGGCCCGAGCGACCTCGGGGTCCTCGAAGCACGGCGTCCACGCCAGGTCCTGTCCGAGCGCCCAGACCGCGGGACGGCGCAGCACGAACTCGGTCGACGCGGTCGGGTCGAGCACCACGAGCTGGGTGTCTTCGCTGGCGGCGGCCATCGCCACGCGGCGGGACTCGACCGGGATGGGCCGCGCCGTGGCGTCCCAGGACTGCATCGCGGCGACCGAGGTGAACGCCGGCATCACCGTGCGGCCGTCCGGGCCCGCGACCGTGACGATCGAGAGCTCCTGGGTCTTGTCGACGACCCGGCCGTCCGGGGTCTCGCCGACCTCGCCGGCCTCGGCCACGAGCGGGACGAGCAGTCGTGCGGTCCCGAGCGCTGCGACGACCGCCGACTGCGATCCTCCGGTGGGCAGCGCGGCGATGGCGGCGACCAGCGCCGGGTCCGCCAGGCCGTCGTCGTCGGCGAACGCGTCGTCGTGGCTGTCGAAGGTGCGCCCGGCCCACGGGAAGCCCGCCGAGTCCGCGCTGTGGTCGCCGACGCCGTGGTCGTGCGTCCGCTCGCGCTCGTCCGGTGCGCCACCGAGGCCGTTCGAGATGCCCGCCACGCGGCTACTCCGAGGCGACGTCGAGCGCGGCCGGCAGCGTGAACGCGCCGGAGTACAGGGCCTTGCCGATGATGGCGCCCTCGAGCCCGTGCGGCACGAGTCCGCGCAGCGCGACCAGGTCGTCGAGCGTCGAGATCCCGCCGGAGGCGACCACGGGCTGGTCCGTGCGGTCGCACACCTGGCGCAGCAACTCGACGTTCGGACCCTGCAGCGTGCCGTCCTTCGTCACGTCGGTCACCACGTACCGCGCGCACCCGGCGGCTTCGAGCCGGTCCAGGACCTCCCACAGGTCGCCGCCGTCCTCGGTCCAACCGCGGGCTGCGAGCGTGGTGCCGCGGACGTCCAGCCCGACGGCGATCTGCTCGCCGTACTCACCGATCACCCGCGCGGCCCACTCCGGGTCCTCGAGCGCCGCGGTCCCGAGGTTCACGCGCGCCGCACCGGTCGCCAGTGCGGCCTCGAGCGCGGCGTCGTCGCGGATGCCGCCCGACAGCTCGACCTGGACGCCCTCGACCTCGCGGATCGCGTGCGCGATCACCCGCCGGTTGTCGCCCCGGCCGAACGCCGCGTCGAGGTCGACCAGGTGGATCCACTCGGCACCCTGGTCACGCCAGGCGCGCGCCGCGGCGACCGGGTCGCCGTAGCCGGTCTCACTGCCGGCTTCCCCCTGCGTCAGGCGGACGGCCTGGCCGTCGACGACGTCGATCGCGGGCAGCAGGACGAGGGGCGGGGTGGAGGTCAGCTCGGTCATGGTCCTGTCGGTTCTGTGGCTGGTTGCACGGCGGCCGGGAGGCCCGGTGCGAGACGGTCGCGCAGGTCGGGTCCGGTGCTGGGCGGGTTCGGTACTGGGCGGGTTCGGTGCTGGTGGCGTCGGGTGCTGGTTGCGTCCGGTGCTGGTCGCGTTCGGTACTGGGTACGTCCGGTACTGGGTGCGTCCGGTCCTGCTCGCACCGGGTACCGGTCGCGCCGCGTCAGAGCGAGCGGACCCAGTTGCGGAGCAGCTGGATGCCCGGCTCGCCGGACTTCTCGGGGTGGAACTGCGTGGCGGTGAGCGGGCCGTTCTCGACCGCCGCGATGAAGCGCTGCCCGTGCTCGGCCCAGGTGAGCTTCGGGGCCCGGAACGGCCCGTACGCCTCCAGCGGGAAGTCGGTCACGCCGTACGAGTGCACGAAGTAGAAGCGCTCGTCCTGCAGCCCGTCGAACAGCACCGTGTCCTCGGGGGCCTGCACCGTGTTCCAGCCCATGTGCGGCAGGACGTCGGCCTGCAGTTGCTCGACCGTGCCGGGCCACTGCCCGAGGCCCTCGACGTCCACACCGCGTTCGGCACCGCGGGCGAACAGGACCTGCATGCCGACGCAGATGCCGAGCACCGGTCGTCCCCCGGCCAGACGGTGGTCGACGATCTCGCCGCCCTGGACCCCTTCGAGCTGGTCGATGACGGCCGCGAAGGCACCGACGCCGGGGACGAGGAGCCCGTCGGCCTCGAGCGCTGTGCGCTTGTCCGACGTCAGTGTCACGTCGGCGCCGGCGCGCTCGAGGGCCTTGGCTGCGGAGTGGACGTTGCCGGAGCCGTAGTCGAGGACGACGACGTTCGGTGTCCCGGTCACAGGGCGCCCTTCGTCGAGGGGATGCCGTCGACACGGGGGTCGAGCTCGACCGCGCGCCGCATCGCCCGCGCGAACGCCTTGAACTCGGCCTCGGCGATGTGGTGCGGGTCGCGGCCCTCGAGCACGCGGACGTGCACGGTGATGCCGGCGTTCACGGTGATGGCCTCGAACACGTGGCGGACCATCGACCCGGTGAAGTGCCCGCCGATGCGGTGGAACTCGAACCCGGTCGGCTCACCGGTGTGCACGAGGTAGGGACGTCCGGAGACGTCGACGACCGCCTGGGCCAGGGCCTCGTCGAGGGGCACGAGCGCGTCGCCGTAGCGACCGATGCCGGACCGGTCGCCGAGAGCCTGCTTGAGGGCCTGACCGAGCACGATGCCGGTGTCCTCGACGGTGTGGTGCACGTCGATGTCGGTGTCCCCCGTCGACCGCACGCGCAGGTCGATCAGGGAGTGCTTGCTGAACGCCGTGAGCATGTGGTCGAAGAACGGCACGCTCGTGTCGATGTCGGAGGCCCCGATGCCGTCCAGGTCGAGCTCGAGTTCGACGCTCGACTCACTGGTGCGGCGGCTGATCGTGGCGGTGCGCGCGGTCATGGCCCAACCCTAACCGGCGGCTGGTCGGCGGCGACCCGGCGCATGGCGTCGAGGAAGGCGGTCGTCTCCGCTTCCGTCCCGGCACTCACGCGCAGGTGGTTCGGGATGCCGAGGTCGCGCACGATGACGTCCTGGTCGAGCAACGACTCGAACGCGGCGTGCGGGTCCGCCACCCCGCCGAAGAGGACGAAGTTCGACCACGTCTCGTGCGGGGTGTACCCCATCGCGCGGAGCTCGGTCACCATGCGGTCGCGCTGCCCGCGGATGTCGTCGACCATCGCGAGCATCTCGGGCGCGTGTCGCAGTGCGGCGACGGCGGCCGCCTGGGTCAGGGCGGACAGGTGGTAGGGCAGCCGGACCAGCCGGAGCGCGTCGATCACGGCGGGATCGGCCGCGAGGTACCCGACCCGGGCGCCGGCGAACGCGAACGCCTTGCTCATGGTGCGCGAGACCACCAGGCGCTCGCGGCCGTCGAGGAGCGTCAGCGCCGTGGGCTGACCGACCGGCATGAACTCGGCGTAGGCCTCGTCCACCATCACGATCCCGTCGGTGGCGTCGTACACGGCCTCGATCGTGGCGAGGTCGAGCGGCGTGCCCGTCGGGTTGTTCGGGCCACAGAGGAAGACGACGTCGGGCTGGTGCTGTCGGACCGCCGCGACCGCCGTCTCGGGCGAGATCCGGAAGGCCGCGTCGCGCGCAGCGGGGATCCAGCGTGTGCCGGTGCCGGACGCGATGATCGAGTGCATCGAGTAGGTGGGCGGGAACCCGAGCACACTGCGGCCCGGACCGCCGAAGGCCTGCAGCAGCTGCTGGATGACCTCGTTCGAGCCGTTCGCCGCCCAGACTTGCTCCGGAACGATGCCGTGCCCGAGGTACCCCGCGAGGGACACGCGCAGCTCCGTGAACTCACGGTCCGGGTAGCGGTTGACCGTCTCGAGCGCCCGACGGATCGACGCGATGATGTCCTCGGCGACGTCCTGCGGCACGGGATGCGTGTTCTCGTTGACGTTGAGCTGCACGCTGACGTGCTTCTGCGGAGCGCCGTACGGGCTCTGCCCGCGGAGGTCGTCGCGGATCGGGAGGTCTTCGAGCGTGGTTGCCACCGATCCATCGTAGAGCGCCCGGCCGAGGGGACTCCCGGCCGTCCGGACGGTGGTGCGGCCTGCCGGCGCCGCGCCCCCGCGCTCCTGCGCTACCGCGCTACCGCGCGTCGGTGTACTTGGTCGGGATCGCGATCTGCTCGCCGGCCTGCAGCGCCGAACCGTCGAGCGCATTGAGGCTGATGACGTCCTGCACGAAGTCGCGCGGGTCGGCGTTCGGGGCGGTCTGCTCAGCGAGTGCCCACAGGGTCTCCCCGGGCTGGATGGTCACCGTCTGGAAGTCACTGTGACCCGCCGTGTTGCCGGCGGATGCCTGCCCGCCGTTGAGCGCGAAGAACGCCACGGCGACCAGCAGCGGCAGCGCCGCCAGCGCCGTGAGGACGATCCGGCCGCGCCGGGTCAGGCGGAGGTGGGTGCCGACGACGCGAGGAGCGTCCTGCATGGGTGCAAGTGCGATGGTGCTCATCTCGTGGTGCCTTCCTTGTCTTGGTGGACCGCTGCCCCGATGGACCTGTGATCCGGTTGCGCGGGCGAAATCACGTTCCGAAGCGCTGTACCGAACATACGTTCGAACGGCGGGACACACAAGACCCCTGGGGACTTTTCCGCGAGGTTTTCATGCGACACGCTCGAACAGGTGTTTGTCCGGCTGAAGGCGGTCGGATACTGTTTCGACTGACTGGGACAAGTCTCACGGGGACCACCGACATTCCCCATCGGCCGTCCAGGGTCACGACCAGAAGGCGAGACGACGTGCCGGACGAACTGCGGGTCCAGAAACCGCTCACCGCGAAGCAGCAGGCGATCTTCGACGCGATCCGCGCCTCCATCGCCAGCCGCGGCTACCCGCCGAGCATGCGCGAGATCGGTGACGCCGCCGGGCTGTCCTCGCTGTCCAGCGTCTCCCACCAACTCGGACAGCTCGAGCTCGGTGGCTGGATCCGCCGCGACCCGAACCGCCCCCGCGCGCTCGAGGTCCTGGTCGACGAGCCGTCGGCAGACGTCGACGGCCCGGACGTCGACGCCACGACCCTGGTCCCCCTGGTCGGCCGGATCGCCGCCGGTGTGCCGATCACGGCAGAGCAGCACGTCGACGAGATCATCCCGCTCCCCCGACAGCTCGTCGGCACCGGCGACCTGTTCATGCTCAAGGTCGTGGGCGAGTCGATGATCGACGCCGCGATCTGCGACGGCGACTGGGTCGTCGTCCGGTCGCAGCAGACGGCGGAGAACGGCGACGTCGTCGCGGCGATGCTCGACGAAGAAGCCACCGTCAAGGTCTTCCGACAGCGCGACGGCCACACCTGGCTGCTGCCGCGCAACACCGCCTTCGAGCCGATCCTCGGCGACGCGGCGACGGTCCTCGGCAAGGTCGTGGCGGTCCTCCGCTCCCTCTGATCGTCCGAGTCGCCCCGGTCACGACGAAACGCCGCCATCGCTGGCGGCGTTTCGTGTGTTCCAAGGCGTCTCACGGAACGGGCGACGCGTGGCGGACGTCGGTCGGGCCTCCGGACTGCGTCGGGCCGGAGCCCTAGGCCGACGGGACCGGCGCGACCACGTACGGGTCGAGTTCCGCGACCTGTCGCTGGAACACCTTGACCCGCAGTCGTGTGCCGGACTCGACGTAGTCGACGGTCTCGACCGCGCCGGTGTCGTGCAGCTGCGAGACCAGGTCCCCACGGTCGTACGGCACGACGACGGTCAGGTCGACGTCCGGCTCGGGCAGCCGTGACTCGATCGCGGCGAGCAGGTCGCCGATGCCCTCGCCGGTGCGCGCCGACACGAAGACGGCATCCGGGGCGAGCCCGACGAGCACCAGGCGCTGCGCGTCGTCGATCAGGTCGGCCTTGTTGAACGCGACGATCTCCGGGATGTCCCGGGCGCCCACGTCCCCGATGACCTCGCGCACGGTCGCGAGCTGCGCGGCCGGGTCCGGGTGCGAGCCGTCGACGACGTGCACGATGACGTCGGCCTCGCCGACTTCCTCGAGCGTCGACCGGAATGCCTCGACCAGCTGGTGCGGCAGGTTCCGGACGAACCCGACGGTGTCGACGAAGGTGAACTCGCGGCCCTTGGTGCTCTCGGTCCGTCGCACGGTGGCGTCCAGCGTGGCGAACAGCTGGTTCTGCACGAGCACACCCGCGCTGGTCAGCCGGTTCAGCAGCGAGGACTTGCCCGCGTTCGTGTACCCGGCGATGGCGACGCTCGGGACCTCGTTGCGGTGGCGGTCGGCGCGCTTGGCCTCGCGCGCAGGGCGGAAGCCGGCGATCTGACGACGGAGCTTCGACATCCGCGTGTGGATGCGTCGACGGTCGAGCTCGATCTTGGTCTCACCGGGACCACGCGAGCCCATGCCAGCACCGCCCGACACCTGGCCACCGGCCTGGCGGGACATCGACTCACCCCAACCGCGCAGCCGCGGGAGCAGGTACTCGAGCTGGGCGAGCTCGACCTGCGCCTTGCCCTCGCGGGACTTGGCGTGCTGGCTGAAGATGTCGAGGATGACGGCCGTGCGGTCGATCACCTTGACCTTGACGACGTCCTCGAGCGCACGCCGCTGCGAGGGCGCGAGCTCGGTGTCGGCGATCACCGTGTCGGCACCGGTGGCCTTGACGACCATCGCGAGTTCCTCGGCTTTGCCCTTGCCGAGGTACGTCGACGGGTCGGGGTGCGGTCGCCGCTGTAGCAGCCCGTCGAGCACCACCGCGCCGGCGGTCTCGGCGAGGGCGGACAGTTCGCGCAGGGAGTTCTCGGCGTCGGCCGCGTCGCCCTGGGCGTACACGCCGATCAGGACGACCTGCTCGAGCCGGAGTTGCCGGTACTCGACCTCGGTGACGTCCTCGAGTTCGGTGGAGAGACCGGCGACCCGACGCAGCGCCGCGCGGTCCTCACGGTCGTACTGGTCGCCGTCACCGGCCCAGCCGTGCTCGTCGACCGATCGGGTCTGGATGGCCTGCGCCGGGGCGAAGATGGACGAGCTGGCCCGCGAGTCGGCGTTGCGCAGCACGCGCTCGACGACGCCGTCGCCTTCAGCTTGGTTGTTGGGTTCCGTCATGCTGTCCACAGGGTACCTCCGGCGCCGCCAGGACACACGGGTCAGCCGGTACGGTTCTTCCATGGCGAACGACCACTACTTCTCGGCCACCCCGGAGAGCCCGGCGCGCCCGCGCCAGATCTCCGTCACCCTGGCCGGTCGGACGCTCTCGCTCACCACTGCTGCCGGGGTCTTCAGCCCGGACGGCATCGACCGTGGCACCCGCGTGCTGCTCGGCTCGGTGCCGCCGCCCGCACCCGACGGCGCACTGCTCGACGTCGGCTGCGGCTGGGGTCCGATCGCCATCACCATGGCGCTGCACTCCCCCGACGCCACGGTGTGGGGCGTCGACGTCAACGAGCGGGTGCTCGACCTGGCGCGGCACAACGCCCAGGTCGCGGGAGCCGAGAACGTGTCGATCGGGCTCCCGGGCGACGTCCCTGCCGATCTGCGCTTCCGTACGATCTGGTCGAACCCGCCGATCCGCGTGGGCAAGGACGAGCTCCACGACATCCTCATGACGTGGCTCCCCCGGCTCGAGGTCGCCGGCGACGCCTGGCTGGTCGTCTCGAAGGACCTCGGCGGCGACTCGCTCCAGCGCTGGCTGCACGACGCGCTCGGGTCGTCGTTCCACGTCACGCGGTCGACGACCGACAAGGGCTTCCGCGTGCTGCGCGTCCACCGGGCGACGGAGTAGCGGGGCGAGCGGCCGCACGGGCGTGCACCGTGTGCGCCCGCTCATCCGGTGCGAGGTTGCCCGCCCCGTGCGCCCCAACGTCCTCGCACCGGGCGACGAACCCCGCACCACCCGAACCGACCATGGCGCCGCACGGCAGGCACGAGGAGCGTCACCGACGTCGGCCAGCCGAAAGAAGCCTCCCGGCCTGGGAACGCGCACCGTGCGTGATCACCACCCGGTGCGAGGTTGCCCGCCCCGTGCATCCCAACGTCCTCGCACTGAGTGACGAAGCCCGCACCGGGCATCACGCACCGGGCACCAGACGGACACGGCAGCACCCGCTCGGCACCGTCAGACCGTCAGGTCCCCGGAGAAGACGAGCTCGGCAGGCCCGGCCAGCGAGACGTGTTCGCCGTCCTCGGCCGCGAACATGCGCACCGTCACGACCCCGCCCGGCACCCGCACCCGCCAGGTGTCCGGCGCGGACGCTCCCGCCCAGTGCCGCGTCGCCAGCGCCGCGGCGACGGCCCCGGTGCCGCACGACAGGGTCTCCCCGCTGCCGCGCTCGTGCACCCGCATCGTGATCTGCCCGACGCCGTCCTGCACCAGCGGGTCGCCGGGCAGCACGAACTCGACGTTCGCACCGGCCGCGGGAGCCGGGTCGAGCACGGGCACGTAGGTCAGGTCGAGCCCAGCGAGCTCGTCGTCCGTCGCGACGGCCACCACGACGTGTGGGTTCCCCACGTCGATCCCCAGGCCCGGACGCGCACGGTCCAGGTTCTTCGCCCGGACCAGCACGTCGGACGCGCCACCGCCCTCGATCCCGAGGCCCCAGCGCCCCAGGTCGGCGGCGAACCCGTTCGCCTGGCGCTGGACGTCGACGACGCCCTTGCGGCTGCCGACCGACAGGGTCTCGCCGGGCTGCAGGTCGACGAGCCCGGACTCGGTCAGGTACCGTGCGAACACCCGGATGCCGTTGCCGCACATCTCGGCGACGGTGCCGTCGGCGTTGTGGTAGTCCATGAACCAGGTGGCCTCAGGGGCCTGCTCGACGACGGCACGCCCCTCGGGAAGCGCATCGGACCGCACGGCCCGGATGACCCCGTCGGCCCCCACGCCGAACCGGCGGTCGGCGATGGCGCGGATGCGCTCCGGCGTCAGGTCGACCGTGGCGTCGGGGTCGGCGAACAGGACGAAGTCGTTGCCGGTCCCCTGGCCCTTGGTGAAGTGCAGCTCGGTCACGGCACGATCCTACGGGCCAGCGCCGAGAGGTCCCCGCGGTCGTTCTCGGTGACGTCGAGCACCTGTGCCTCGGCGTACCGGCGGAACCAGGACACCTGCCGTCTGGCGTACTTGCGCGTCGCGATGCCGGTCGCCTCGACCGCCTCGTCGAGCGTTGACGTGCCGTGCAGGACCTCGAGGGCCTGCGAGTACCCGATCGCCGCGCGCGCGGTCCGCCCCTGCTCGAGACCGCGCTCGCGGAGCGCTGCGACCTCGTCGACGAGCCCGTCGGCGAACATCCGGGCGGCTCGCGCGTGCAGGGCCGACACGAGCTGCTCCCGTTCGCGGTGCAGCCGGAGGACCGTGGCGGGTCGCCATGCCTGCGGCGCGGACGGGAGGCTCGTGGTCACGCGGTCCGATCGGCTCGCGATCTCGACGGCGCGGATCAGGCGCCGCGGGTTGCGGGCGTCGATGGTCGCCGCCGCCGCGGGGTCCAGTTCCCGCAGGCGTGCGAGCAGCGCGTTCGGCCCGTGCTGCTCGTGCGCGCGTTCGAGTTCGGCGCGGAGGTCCGGGTCCGTCCCCGGGAAGTCGAGCTCGTACAGGACCGAGGACACGTACAACCCGCTGCCGCCGACGAGCACCGCGACCCCGCCGTCACCCGTGATGCGCTCGATCGTCGCCCGGGCATCCCGCTGGTAGGCGGCGACGCTGGCCTCGTCCGTGACGTCGAGCACGTCGAGCTGGTGGTGCGGGATGCCGTGGCGTTCCCCGGGCGGCACCTTCGCCGTGCCGATGTCCATCCCCCGGTAGAACTGCATCGCGTCGGCGTTGACGACCTCGGCGCGCCGCCCCTGCTCGCGGAACCGGTCGGCCACGGCGATCGCCAGGTCGGACTTGCCGGTCCCCGTCGCGCCGACGATCGCGACGAGACCGTCGGTCGCGACGAGACCGTCAGTCGCGACGAGACCGTCAGTCGCGACGAGACCGTCGATCGCGCCGAGGTCGTGCGTCGGGTCCTGGTCGCGCGACTCCGGGGCCCCCGGCTCCGGGTCGCCCGGCACCGCCGCGTCAGCGACCGACACGGAGCGAGGGCAGTCCCAGCGACACCGGCCGTGCAGCAGCGCCAGCCGCGGTGGGGGTCGGGACCCCGCACGACTCGGCCTGCGCCAGGTCCCAGGCGTCACCGGCACGGGTCCGTCGGACCCGCAGCTGCGCTTCTGCCGCGGCGTCGGCGACCAGGAAGTGCGGCGCCGCGCGCGTGACCTCGACGGTGACGACGTCGCCCGGCCGCGGGACGTCCGAGCCGGCCGGCACGGAGAAGTGCACGAGGCGGGAGTCCTCGGCGCGGCCCGACAGGCGGTGCGTGGCGTCGTCCTTCCGTCCCTCGCCGCTCGCCACCAGGACCTCGACGGTCCGGCCGACCTGCTTGGTGTTCTCCTCGGCCGTGATGCGCTCCTGCAGGGCCGTGAGGCGCTCGTAGCGGGCCTGCACGACCTCCTTGGGCAGCTGGTCGTCCATCGTCGCCGCCGGGGTGCCCGGTCGGATGGAGTACTGGAACGTGAAGGCGGACGCGAAGCGGGCCTGCTCGACGACGCGGAGCGTGTCCTCGAAGTCCTGCTCGGTCTCGCCGGGGAAGCCGACGATGATGTCGGTCGAGATCGCGGCGTGCGGGATGGCGGCTCGGACCCGGTCGAGGATGCCGAGGAACCGCTCGCTTCGGTAGCTCCGCCGCATCGCCTTGAGCACCCGGTCGGATCCGGACTGCAGCGGCATGTGCAGCTGCGGCATCACGTTCGGGGTCTCGGCCATCGCGTCGATGACGTCGTCCGTGAAGGCGGCCGGGTGCGGGCTGGTGAACCGGACGCGCTCGAGTCCCTCGATCTGCCCGGCCGCCCGCAGCAGCTTGCCGAAGGCCTGGCGGTCGCCGAACTCCACGCCGTAGGAGTTCACGTTCTGCCCGAGCAGCGTGACCTCGATCGCGCCGCCGTCGACCAGTGCCTGGATCTCGGCGAGGACGTCACCCGGGCGACGGTCCTTCTCCTTGCCCCGCAGCGAGGGGACGATGCAGAACGTGCAGGTGTTGTTGCACCCGACCGAGATCGAGACCCAGCCGCTGTGCGTCGAGTCGCGCTTGGTCGGCAACGTCGACGGGAAGACCTCGAGGGACTCGAGGATCTCGAGCTGGGCTTCGCCGTTGTGCCGCGCGCGCTCGAGCAGGGTGGGCAACGAGCCCATGTTGTGCGTGCCGAAGACGACGTCGACCCAGGGTGCCTTCTCGAGGATGACGGCCTTGTCCTTCTGCGCCAGGCATCCGCCGACCGCGATCTGCATGCCCGGGTGCTCGCGCTTGATGCCGGCGAGCTGCCCCAGGTTGCCGTAGAGCCGGTTGTCAGCGTTCTCGCGAACGGCGCAGGTGTTGATCACGACGACGTCGGCCTGGGCTCCGTCGGCCGCGACGTACCCGGCGGCCTGGAGCGAGCCGCTCAGCCGCTCGGAGTCGTGCACGTTCATCTGGCACCCGTGCGTACGGACTTCGTAGGTGCGGGGCTGCGCGTCGACGGTCGCCATGATCGTCCCAGTGTAGGTCGGGACCGGCCGCAGGGCAGTCCCGCCGGTCGGTCGGGAGCCGCCTGCGGCCAGCCCGGCGCTACTCGAAGCGGACGGGGCCGCGCGGTCCCCCGGACCGGGGCGGGGTGGAGCCGTCGAGGGCACGTTCGACGGCGATCCGCACGATCCCGCCGTTGTAGCCCTTGCGCATCAGGAAGCCCGACAGACGACGCTCTGCCGTTGCCCGGTCGAGCCCCCGCATCTGCCCGGCGCGCTTCTGCGCGAGCTCGATCGCCCGCAGGAACTCGTCGTCGTCATCGTCCGCCGCGGCGTCGAGGGCCGCGTCGATCGCGACCTGGTCGATGCCCCGGCGGCGGAGTTCCGCGACGACACCCTGACGCCCCAGGCTCTTGCGGTCGTGCAGCCGGTCGACCAGGTCGGTCGCCAGTGCCACGTCGTCGAGCAACCCGACCCGGGTCAGACGCTCGATCTCCTCCTCGACGACCTGGGCGTCGAGGTCGTTGCGCGCCAGCGTCGAGCGCATCTCGGACTCGCTGATGCCCTTGCGTCCGAGCGCCCGCATGCTGAGGCGCTCGGCGTCTGCACGCTGGTCGTCGAGGGGGCGCGGAGCGTCGGCGGGGTCGATCTCGTCGCCGTCCGTGATCGAGAACACCGATGCCGTCGGCGCCGATGCTTCGTCCTCGGTGTCGTACCCGGACTGCTCGGCACGAGCGCTACGGCCCGAACCGTCCCCGATCACCGGGGAGACCCACTCGGACGGGCTCCGTGAGCCCCCGAGCTGCACCGGGACCGGCGTGTCCGCATCAGCAGCGAACGACTCGTCGGCGTCTGCCTCGTCGCGGCCCGACTCGACGCGGCCCGACTCGACGCGGCCTGCTTCATCGCCACCCGGCTCGTCGTCACCGGGCGCGTCCTGGGCACGGCCGGCGTCGCCCTTCCCCGCGGGCCCCCGACCACGACGGGACCGCGCACCGAACAGGTCGGTGACCGGCGCGAGGTCCGCGTCGTCGTCGATGCTCACGCGCCCTTGCGCGCGGCGAGCTTGGGCTCGATGGACTCCACCGGAGCGGCGTCGGCCGCGGGCTTGGCACCACCGACACCGAGCTTGGCGAGGATCTTGCCTTCGATCTCGGCGGCGATCTCGGGGTTCTGGATCAGGAAGGAACGCGAGTTCTCCTTGCCCTGCCCGAGCTGGTCGCCGTCGTACGTGTACCAGGCACCGGACTTCTTGACGATGTTGTGGTCGACACCGAAGTCGAGCAGCGAACCCTCGCGCGAGATGCCCGTGCCGTACAGGATGTCGAACTCGGCCTGCTTGAAGGGCGGTGCCATCTTGTTCTTGACGACCTTGACGCGCGTGCGGTTGCCGACGGCGTCCGTCCCCGTCTTCAGGGTCTCGATGCGGCGGATGTCGAGCCGGACCGACGCGTAGAACTTGAGCGCCTTGCCGCCCGACGTGGTCTCCGGGGAACCGAAGAACACGCCGATCTTCTCGCGCAGCTGGTTGATGAAGATCATCGTGGTCTGCGTCTGGTTCAGGCCACCGGCCAGCTTGCGGAGCGCCTGCGACATGAGGCGTGCCTGCAGGCCGACGTGGGAGTCACCCATCTCGCCCTCGATCTCGGCCCGGGGCACCAGCGCTGCGACGGAGTCGATCACGATCAGGTCGATGGACCCCGAACGGACGAGCATGTCCGCGATCTCGAGAGCCTGTTCTGCGGTGTCCGGCTGCGACACCAAGAGGGCGTCGATGTCGACACCGAGCTTCTTGGCGTACTCCGGGTCGAGTGCGTGCTCGGCGTCGATGAAGGCCGCGATGCCGCCGTTACGTTGGGCGTTGGCGATCGCGTGGATCGTCAGCGTCGTCTTTCCGGACGACTCCGGGCCGTAGATCTCGATGATGCGGCCACGCGGGAGACCACCGATCCCGAGCGCGACGTCCAGCGCGACCGAACCGGTGGGGATGACGGCGACCGGGGCGCGGTCGTCGGAGCCCAGGCGCATGACTGCACCCTTGCCGAACTGCCGGTCGATCTGGGCGAGGGCGGTCTCGAGGGACTTCTCGCGGTCTGCGGGTGAAGGCATGGTGTGCTCCTGCGTGCTCGTGGTCTGCCGCCTGTAGGCTGTCTGGTCCCCAGCAGCCGGTGGTGCAGGGCTGCTGGTTCTCGGACAAGGCTCCGGGTGTCTCCCGATGCCTCCGAACCTAGGGCTGGCCACCGACATGACTGCCGGTCGCCGCGTTGCCTGTGGACGGATGCATCGCTCGACTCCGATGTGCAGGAACGTACCACCCGTCGAACACGCGTTCGAGCGACACGCCGAATGCGTGTTCGACCCCGACGATCAGTCCCGCGGCTCCAGCAGGCCCTTGCCGTGACGGCGCTCCGGCGGGACGTCCTGGGAGTCGCAGAGCGCTTCCCACACCTTGCGGGTCGGCACCCCTGCGGCGATCGCGTCGGCGGCCGAGCGACCGCCGAGTTCCTCGAGCACGACGTCACGGGCGACGACGGCACCGTAGGCCTCGCCGAAGACCTGGTCGACGGCCCGCCAGAACTCACTCACACGCATCCGACAAGGCTAGACCGGCCACGCGCGCACGACGTGACGCAGGGCACCGGCAGTGCACGCCACGGACGCGAGAACGCCCCCGCCGGCGGACCGACGGGGGCGTTCAGTTGCCGTGCGACTCAGCGCACCGCGAGGTCGTTGTCGAACTCGGCGACGAGTTCGTCCGGGAGCATGTCCGGGACCGGGACCAGTCCTTCGACCACGGCGAGACGGTCTCCCACTTCGCGCATGATCGTCGAGATGGGGGTGTCCAGCGCGTCCGCGACGGACGCGAGGATCTCCGAGCTGGCCTCTTTCTGACCGCGCTCGACCTCGCTGAGGTACCCGAGCGCAACGCTGGCCTTGGACGCGACCTGACGGAGGGTCCGGCCCTTCTGCAAGCGGAAGTCACGCAGAACATCGCCGATTTCCTGACGAACGAGAACCATGAGAACTCCTCCTCTCTGTCGTCTCCGCGCCCGACCGGCCGGGATGACCGTTTCGGGGTTCGGCAACACGAGCGTTGCCGGTTGCAGCATGCTAGCCACCTGGGCTGCCGTCCTGCTGGAGATTGCGTGAGATGTAACCCGGTGGTAACGCGGGTCATTCCCCACTCTGGAGCGTGGCGAACAGTCGTACCAGGAGTTCGGAGACGGTCCGCTGTCGGATTGCGTCACGAGCACCGTCGAGGTGCAGCGCGAACGCCTGGGCGCCGTCGGCCGAGGCGATGCCGACGAACACCGTGCCGACCGGCTTGCCGTCCTGCGGGTCGGGTCCGGCGACCCCCGTGGTGCTGATCCCCCACGTGGCGGGCTCGCCGTCGACCGCGAGCGCCGTCCGGACCCCGGCCGCCATCTGCCTCGCGACCTCGGGGTCCACGGCACCGTTCGCGGCCAGCAGCGAGGCAGAGACACCGAGCACGGACGCCTTGACCGGGGTCGCGTAGGCCACGACACCGCCGCGGACCACGGCGCTCGCTCCCGGGACGCCCACGAGCGTCGCGACCACGAGACCGCCGGTCAGGGACTCCGCCACCGCGAGGGATTCACCGCGGACGGTCAGTTCCCCGATCACCCGTGGCGCGATGCGGACAGGGTCCTCGTCCGGGGACGGATCGCCGGGTCGGGTCACGCGCCGGTCCGGTTGTGCCGGTACGCCTGCCACAGGTAGTCGAGCCCGCTGAGCACGGTGGCGACCACCGCCGCGGTCATCAGGATGCCGTTGGTCCAGTGGGCAACGTCGCCGGCGAAACCCCACCACGGGAACAGCGCGAGCGTGATCGCCACGGCCTGCAGCACGGTCTTGATCTTGCCGCCGCGGCTGGCGGGGATGACGCGGTCCGACAGCACCGCGAACCGGAACACGGTGATGCCGATCTCGCGCACCATGATCAGGACCGTGACGTACCAGGGCAGCTCACCGAGGATCGACAGGGCGACCAGTGCGCCGCCGATCAGGACCTTGTCGGCGATGGGGTCGACGAGCTTGCCGAAGTCCGTCACCAGGTCCTGGCGGCGGGCGATGATGCCGTCGGCGCTGTCGGTGACGATCGCCACGACGAACAGCACCGCCGCCCAGATGCGCACGGCCGTGTCCTGCCCGCCGTCCGACAGCAGCAGGACGAAGAAGAGCGGCGCCATCAGGATGCGGATGACGGTGATGATGTTCGCGACGTTCGCCGTCGACGCGGGACCGGGACCCTTGCGGATCAGCCGTCCGCGCCACGGGAACCGCTTCGTGGTGGTGCCGTCCGAGGCGGTCATCATGATCACTCCCTGCCTGTGAGGCCCCAGGCGTCCTCGTCCGGTTCGTCCTCGACCTGATCGTACCCGCGCGTCATGTCGCCCACCGGGTCAGCACCGTACCGGTCGTCGTCCGGCGCAGGAACCGGTACGGCCGCGGCGGGCGCACCGACACCCGGTTCGACCGGCGGAGCGGGCGCTGCCGGCGGCTCCTCGCCGCGCAGCTTCGCGAGCACCGACGGCAGCTGGTCCGCCGTGACCAGGACGTCGCGGGCCTTGGATCCCTCGGACGGCCCGACGATGTCGCGGGACTCCATGAGGTCCATGAGCCGCCCGGCCTTGGCGAACCCGACCCGGAGCTTGCGCTGCAGCATCGAGGTCGAACCGAACTGCGTCGAGACGACCTGCTCGACCGCCGCGAGGAGCAGCTCGAGGTCGTCGCCGATGTCGGCGTCGATCTCCTTGCGCTCGACGACGGCGGCGACGTCCTGGCGGTACTCGGGCTGCGCCTGTCGCGTGACGTGCTGGACGACCTCGGCGACCTCGCTCTCCTGCACCCAGGCGCCCTGCACGCGGACGGCCTTGGACGAGCCCATCGGCAGGAAGAGCGCGTCGCCCTGCCCGATGAGCTTGTCGGCGCCCGGCTGGTCGAGGATGACGCGGGAGTCGGTGACGCTCGTGACCGCGAACGCGATGCGCGACGGCACGTTGGCCTTGATGAGCCCGGTGATGACGTCGACCGACGGTCGCTGCGTGGCGAGCACGAGGTGGATGCCGGCAGCGCGGGCGAGCTGCGTGATGCGGACGATCGACTCCTCGACGTCACGCGGGGCGACGAGCATGAGGTCGGCGAGCTCGTCGACGACGACGAGCAGGTACGGGTACGGCTTGAGCTTGCGCTCGCTGCCGGCCGGCAGCACGATCTCGCCGTTCTGGATCGCCTTGTTGAAGTCGTCGACGTGGCGGAACCCGAAGGACGCCAGGTCGTCGTACCGCATGTCCATCTCCTTCACGACCCACTGCAGCGCTTCGGCCGCCTTCTTGGGGTTCGTGATGATGGGCGTGATCAGGTGCGGGACACCCGCGTAGATCGACAGCTCGACGCGCTTGGGGTCGACCAGGACCATGCGGACCTCGGACGGCTTCGCCCGCATGAGCAGCGAGGTGATCATCGAGTTGATGAAGACGGACTTGCCGGAGCCGGTGGACCCGGCGACGAGCATGTGCGGCATCTTCGCCAGGTTCGCCACGACGAACCCGCCCTCGACGTCCTTGCCGACACCGATCGTCATCGGGTGCTTCGACTTGGTCGCCGCGTTCGAGCGCAGGACGTCTCCGAGGGACACGACCTCGCGGTCGGAGTTCGGGATCTCGACGCCGATGGCGCTCTTGCCCGGGATCGGCGACAGGATGCGGACTTCGTTCGAGGCCACCGCGTAGGACAGGTTCTTGGACAGCGCGGTGACGCGCTCGACCTTGACACCCGGGCCGAGCTCGATCTCGTACCGCGTGACCGTCGGGCCGCGGGAGAACCCGGTCACCTTCGCGTCGACCTTGAACTCGGTGAGCACGCCGGTGATCGCCGCGACGATGTCCTCGTTCGCCTGGCTGCGCGCGACCGAGGGCGTGCCGGCGCTCAGCGTGCTGGCGGCAGGCAGTCGGTACGGGCGCGACGGGTCGTCAGCAGACGGCGCCGGGTCCGCCGGCAGGACCGGCTCCGCCACGTCGGCCGGGAGGGCCGGGGAGACCACGGCAGGCACGTCACGTCCGGGACGGATCACCTCTGTTGCGTCGTCCGGCACGGGCGCACCGAAGTCGCGGAGCGCCTGTTCGGCGCGGTCGAGGTCGGCGGCGACCTCGGTCTCGAGCGAGTCGTTGAGGTTCACCGACGCCGGCTCAGCCGGGGTGTGGTCGACGAGCCCTGCGGCGGCACCGGCGTTCGGCGACGGTGTGGCTGCCGGCGCGGCGGCGGTCTGCGCCGCGGGGATCACGGGGCTGTCGTACGCCGGGTCTTCTTCGCGCCCGGACTTGTTGCGGCGCCACCAGGGGACGTGCCCCTCGGCGTCGGGGTCGGGCTGCTCGCCGTCCTCGAAGCCGAGGTCGTCGAACAGCTGCAGACCCTGCGACGTGGTCTTGCCGCCGCGCTTGCGGGACGGTGCCGCCGGCTCGGCTGCGGACTCGTCGAGTTCCTCGGCCGCCGGGGCGGGCGCACCGAACAGGTAGGCGTAGAGCTCGTGCAGGCGACGGGGGAGCTTGTTCGGGGGCGTCTTGGTGATGATGAAGAGGGAGAGCACGAGCAGCACCACGGCGACCGGCACGGCGATCCACGCGGTGGCGACGGCGACGAGCCAGCCGATGACGACCCAGCCGAGGACTCCACCGGCGGTCGCGAGCGCGGGCATGCCGTCGGCAGCGCTCGGCTGTCCGCCGAACACGTGGCAGAGCGACGAGATCGACACGAGCAGCAGGCCGAGACCGATCCCGATCCGGGTGTTGTCGTGGACGGACGCCGGGTGCCGGAACAACCACCCCGCGAAGACGACCATGATGACCGGCAGCGCGAACGCCAACCGACCGAACAGGCCGCCGAACGTGTAGGCGTCGAGCGCGATCGACACCGCGTTGGTGGGGTTGAGCCACTCGACGACGGCACCGGCGATGGCCAGCACGAACAGGAAGAACGGGAAGCCGTCGCGGCGCTGGTCCTTCTCGAGGGACTCCTTGCCGAGCAGGCGGAACATCGCCCCCACACCGTGCGCCATGCCCATCCATGCGGTCACGAGGGGGTTCGGTCCACTGAACTCGACCGGGGGCGTCGCCTGTGGGAGCTTCTTCGTGGTGGCCTGGGTGCGCGACGTACCGCGCGCTCCACTCGTGCGTGACGACGTTGACGCGCGCGAGCGCGTGGTCGACTTGGTGCCTCCGGCCATGGGGACGACCATAACGCCCCGGGCGGACAATGCCCGGCAGCCCCGCCGCGCACACGACGGGACTGCCGGGACCGGTCCTCAGTACCGGATGGCGTCGATGACCTTGACGCGGACGGCGACCAGTGCCGGCAGCAGCCCGGCGAGCGCGCCGACGGCCACCGCCGCACCGATCCCGACGAGCGCGGCCTCGAGAGGGAACGGCGCTCCCCCGACGTCGGCACCGCTCGTGATCGCCGAACGGACCGTCCCGTTGCTGAGCACCGCGGCGCCGAGCATCACGCCGACCGCGCCGGCGACCGCCGTGCCGAGGACGTTCTCGAGCAGCACGGCGACGAAGACCCGGCCGGCCGTCGCTCCGACACCGCGACGGATGCCGATCTCGCGGATGCGCTGCCGGACGCTCACGAGCGAGACGTTGAGCAACCCGAGACCGCCGAGCACGAGCACCAGGACCGAGACCGCCGCGATGACGTACCGCAGGGGCCCGAGCGGATCGCCGTCGACGGTGCCCGCGGCGTCCATCCGGTCCGCCGAGACCTCCACCGTGCCGCCGGACGCCCGCTCGGCGTCGCTGGCGATCCGCTTCGCGAGCTGCTTCGCGTGGTGGTCGGGCACCCAGACCTCGAACGAGCGGCTGATGCCCATGTCCGGGTCGGCCGTCAGTCCGGTCGACGCGACGGACCGGGCCATCTCGTACATGGACGGCTCGGTGTCGTACTCGCTCGTCACGTACTCGCCGATGACGACGGCCACCGATCCCGGCGTCCCCGGCAACCGGACGGTCGGGTGCGTGACGATGTCCGGGTCGCCGAGGCGCTCGAGGAACGCCCGGTTGACGACGACCGCCGGCGCGAGCCGCCCACGGTCGTCCTCGGTGAACCACGCCCCGGAGGCCATGCGCACCCGGTGCATCTCGGCGTAGTCCGGGTCGACCGTCCTTGTGTACACGTCGGCGACCCCGTCGGGGAACTGGACCTTCCGCGGCCCCTCCATCGCCTCACTGGTCCACCGCACGTCGTAGCGGTCGGCCGCCGCGCGGTACTCGGCGAACAGGGCGTCCTCATCCGCGACGGCGTCCCCGGTCGACGACGACGCCGTCAGCGAGAACGTCGCGGGACGTCCGCCGTACTGCTCGTTCAGTGCCGCGGTCGCCTTCTCGGCGAGCGCGCCGAAGCCGACGACGACGGCGAGCGACGCGACGGCGATCGTCACGCCGACCAGGCTGAGGACGACCCGACCGCGGTGGACCCGCAGTTCCTGCCAGGACTCGACGAACGTCCCGACGACGGTCGTGAGGACCCCGTTCACGCCAGGGCCTCGGCGGTCGCGTCGACGACGAGACCGTGGTCGATCCGGTGCACGACCTCGGCCCGTGCGGCCACCGCGGGATCGTGCGTGATGGTCACGAGCGCCGCACCGGTCTCGGCGGCGACGGTCTCGAGCAGCGCCATCACCGACCGCCCGGTGTCGACGTCGAGCGCTCCGGTCGGCTCGTCGGCCAGGATCAGCCGCGGGGACCGCACCAGGGCGCGCGCGATCGCCACACGCTGCTGTTCGCCGCCCGACAGCCGGTGCGGCTGCGTGTCGGCACGGTCGGACAGGCCCACGCGGTCGAGCATCTCGGTGGCCAGACGCCGACGCCGCCAGAAGTCGCGGCCGGACGCGTAGAGCAGGGGCACCTCGACGTTCTCGACCGCGGTCCGGCCCTGCAGCAGGTTGAACTGCTGGAACACGAACCCGACGTCCGCGCCGCGGATCCGGTCGCGGCGAACCGACCCGGCGCGACCGACGTCGACCCCGTCGAAACGATGGTCGCCGTCGGTCGGGGCATCGAGCAGCCCCAGGATGTTCAGCAGCGTCGACTTGCCCGAGCCCGACCGGCCGACGATGGCGGTCCGGCTGTCGGCGTCGACCTCGAGGTCGATGCCGCGCAGGATCTCGAGCGTCGACCCGTCGGGCAGCACCACGGACTTCCGGAGCCCGCGCACCGAGACCAGGCTCATCCGGACACCACGCTGCCGCCGTCGACCGCGTCGTCGTCGGTCTGCTCCTTGCCGGGGACGAACTGCAGCACCCGGTCGCCCTCGGCCAGACCGGTCTTCACCTCGACCTGCTCACCGTCGGTGATGCCCAGCTCGACCTCGCGCCGCTCGCGGTCACCGCTCTTGCCGACGACGGTGACGACGCCCCGCTGGGCCGTCCCCTGCACCGCGGTGGTCGGGAGCGTGAGCACACCCTCGGCCTTGCCCGCCGGCACCGCCATCGTGACCTCGAGTCCGGGGAAGACGGTGACGTCACCCGGGACGTCGCACTCGAGCTGCGTGCCGCCGGTCGAGGAGTCCGATGCGCTGCCGTCCTGCGAGGCGTCGTCGTCCGCAGCGCCGTCGCCGGACGGAGCGCTGGTGAGGGAGAGGTTCGTGCACGTGAACGGCGCCGGGCCGTCCTTGACGGTGACCGTGGCCTCGGACGGACGGTCGACGAGCCGGTAGAGCTGCGCCGCCTGCAGGGTCGCACTCGCCCGGTAGGACTCCGGTGCCACCCGGGCGACCACGGTGCCGATCTCGACCGGCTGCTTCTCGACCAGGTCGAGCCCGGACACCGTGCCGGCCGCCGGCGCCGTGACCGTCGAGAACGTGACCTTCGGCGGCAGGGCGCTGCCGTCCTCGGTGACGCCCTCGACAGGGGTCTCGACGCGCACGTCGAGGACGGCAGCCCCCTGCTCGACGTGTGCGCCGTCGGCGACGAAGACGCGGTTCACCGCACCCGCGACCGTCGCACGCACCGGGGTGGACGCGACGGAGCGGATCGTGCCCTTCGCCTCGACGTCGTTGCTGATGTCGCCCGTCGCGACGGTGACGACCGGGTCCGTGATCTGCCCGGTCGGGACGGTGTCGGCTTCGGGCGGCGTCGCCGCGAAGAAAGCGAGCCGGACGAGCGCCACCGCGATCGCGGCGAAGACGAGGAACTTGAGGCCGGGCCACACCCAGCGGCGGAGGACGTTCACACCGAAATGCTAGTGTCCGGCATCCCAGTCAGGGTCATTCCTGAGGATGAGACCAGGTGGCCGGTCGGACGAACCGGCGCACGGAACACGACCAGGAGGCCCGGTGCGCGTCCGTGACGGACGTGCACCGGGCCTCCTGGTCAGCTCTGCGCGTCGGCGCTACGCCTCGATGATCACCGGGACGATCATCGGGCGGCGACGGTGCTTGGTGTTGACCCACCGGCCGACGGTCCGGCGGACAACCTGGCTGAAGGCGTGCGCGTCCCGGGTGCCGTTGCCGGCCGCGTCGGCGAGCGCGCGCGCGATCTGCGGACGGACGTCGTCGAAGACGGAGTCGTCCTCGGCGAAGCCGCGGGACTGGATCTCCGGGCCGATGACGCACTGGCCGGTCGCGAAGTCGACGGCGCAGAAGACCGAGATGAAGCCCTCTTCGGCCAGGACGCGACGGTCCTTGAGGTCGGCATCGGTGATCTCGCCGACGGTGGACCCGTCGACGTAGACGTAGCCGATGTCGAGCTGCCCGGCGACGTTCACGACGCCGTCCTTCAGGTCGACGACGATGCCGTCCTGACCGAGGATGACGTTGCGCGGCGGCACACCGGTCTGGATCGCCAGGTCGGCGTTCGCGTACAGGTGGCGCTGCTCGCCGTGCACGGGCAGGACGTTGCGCGGGCGCAGGATGTTGTAGCAGTACAGGAGTTCGCCGGCCGATGCGTGCCCGGAGACGTGCACCTTCGCGTTGCCCTTGTGCACGACCTTCGCGCCGAGCTTGGTCAGCCCGTCGATCACGCGGTAGACGGCGTTCTCGTTGCCCGGGATGAGCGAGGACGCCAGGATGACGGTGTCGCCCTCGCCGATCTCGATCTGGTGCTCGAGGTTCGCCATGCGTGCCAGGACCGCCATCGGCTCGCCCTGCGACCCGGTCGACATGTAGACGATCTGGTCGTCCGGGACGTTCTTGGCCTTCTTGGTGTCGATGAGCACGTTCTCCGGCACCCGCAGGTACCCGAGGTCGGCAGCGATCGTCATGTTGCGGATCATCGACCGGCCCATGAACGCGACCTTGCGGTTGGCGGCGGCCGCGGCGTCGAGGACCTGCTGCACTCGGTGCACGTGCGACGAGAAGCTCGCGACGACCACCTTCTTGCGGGCGCGCATGATGATGTTCTCGAGGACCGGACCGATGTCGCGCTCCGGAGCGGTGAAGCCCGGCACGTCGGCGTTGGTGGAGTCCGGCAGGAACAGGTCGACGCCGGCCTCGCCCAGGCGTGCGAACGCGCGGAGGTCGGTGATGCGGTCGTCGAGCGGCAGCTGATCCATCTTGAAGTCACCGGTGTGCAGCACACGGCCCGCGGGGGTCGTGATGGCGACGGCGAGGGCGTCCGGGATGGAGTGGTTCACCGCGACGAACTCGAGGTGGAACGGGCCGATCTGCTCGGTCTGGTCCTCGGCGACGACCAGCGTGTACGGCTTGATCCGGTGTTCCTTGAGCTTCGCCTCGACCAGCGCCAGGGTCAGCGTGGAGCCGATCAGCGGGATGTCGCCACGGAGCTTGAGCAGGTACGGCACGGCGCCGATGTGGTCCTCGTGGCCGTGGGTGAGTACGACACCGAGGACGTCGTCCAGGCGGTCCCGGATCGGCGCGAAGTCGGGCAGGATCAGGTCGACGCCCGGCTGGTGCTCCTCGGGGAACAGCACGCCGGCATCGACGATGAGGAGCTTGCCCTCGTACTCGTAGACGGTCATGTTGCGACCGATCTCACCGAGGCCACCGATCGGGATGACGCGGAGGGTGCCCGGCTCGAGGGGCTGGGGTTCGGAGACTTGCGTGGGCATTCGGTCCTGACTGCTTCGGCGACGCGCGTCCTGCGCGCCGCGGTCGATCAACGGGTGGTGCCTGGCACCTTCGGAAGCGCACCGCCGGCGGCCGCGTTGCGGTCCGGGCGGAAGTTCGAGAAGTCGGCGCCGGGGATGCCGTGCACCGCTTCGAGGGAGGTCTCGATGGCGTAGGCCTCGGAGTCCTCGGGGCCGACGAGCGGCAGACGGACGCGCGGGCTGCCGATGCGGCCGAGCCCGTGCAGGATGTACTTCGCCGCGACGGTGCCCGGCACGTGGGTCATCACGGCGCGGACCAGTGGCTCGATGCGCTGGTGCTCGCGGGTCGCGGTGGCCAGGTCGCCGGCGTTCACCGCGTCGACGATCGTGCGGTACGGCGTGCTCGTGACGTTCGCGGTGACGCCGATCAGGCCGGTCGCCCCGATCGACAGGTGCGGGAGCACGTTCGTGTCGTCACCGGAGAAGTACATGAGGTCGGTGTTGTTGAGGACGCGGGAGACCTCGGCGAAGTCGCCCTTGGCGTCCTTCACCGCGAGGATGTTCGGGTGCTTGGACGCACGCACGATCGTTTCGTACGTGATCGGGATGCCCGTGCGACCCGGGATGTCGTAGAGGATGACCGGCAGGTCGGTGGCGTCGGCGATCATCCGGAAGTGGGTGAGCACGCCCGCCTGGGTCGGCTTGTTGTAGTACGGCGTGACGATCATCACGCCGTCGGCGCCGGCCCGCTCGCTCTGCTTGTAGAGGTGGATGGCGTGCGCGGTCTCGTTCGAGCCACCGCCCGTGATGATCTTCGCGCGACCGGCCGCGACGGACTTGCCGACCTCGACCAGACGGAGCTTCTCCGGGTCGGTCAGGGTCGAGGTCTCGCCCGTGGTGCCGGTGACGACGATG
This sequence comes from Curtobacterium sp. Leaf183, assembly GCF_001424385.1. Lineage (GTDB taxonomy): Bacteria > Actinomycetota > Actinomycetes > Actinomycetales > Microbacteriaceae > Curtobacterium. Next base: position 65,050 of record NZ_LMPO01000008.1, read on the forward strand.
CCGTCCGCCCCGGCCGTGATGCAGTCGTCGATGTGCTGCTCGACGCCCGGCCAGTCCACTTCGCCGTCGGCGGTGAACGGGGTCACGAGGGCGACGAGCACCTGGCCGAAGGGGTTCTCACGCGGGGACACGGCGTCCAGCGTACCGGGGATGGGCGACACGCAGGCCGTCCGCGTGGACGGTGGGCGGACAGGAGGCCCGGTGCGGCCCCGGTGCACCGGTCGCGCCCGCCGGTTCGCAGCTGCTGCGAACCGCCTTCCGGACACGGAACCGTGAACGAGCGAGGTGCCGTGTCCGCGAGGCGGTGCTGTGTCGGGCTCGACGCTACGAGCGGCGGCTCCACTCGACGAAGCGGTAGCGGACGCCGCCGTTCCGTGACTGATGCCAGTCGCCGTCGTCGACGCGCTGCCAGCCGTCGTCGAGCGTCGGCGCGACCGTGTCGCCGTCGACCTGCACGTCGATGACCGTCTCGGAGACCCGGTCGGCGAAGGGCAGTGCCGCCGCGTAGACCTGACCACCGCCGATCACCCACACGGGTTCGTCCGTGTCGAGCGCGGTCGCCAGGTCGTGCACGGGCACGGCGCCCTCGGCAGCCCACGACGGGTCTCGCGTCAGCACGACGTTGCGGCGACCGGGCAGCGGACGGAAGCGCGGCGGGAGCGCGTCCCAGGTGCGGCGCCCCATCACGACGGTCGCGCTGCCGGTGACCTGGCGGAAGTGAGCGAGGTCCTCGGGGACGTGCCAGGGCATCCCGCCGTCGGCGCCGATCACGCCGTCGGTCGACCGGGCCCAGACCATGCCGACGCCACGCACGGGCTCGGACCATGCGGCGTCGGACATCAGACCGCGACCGCGCCCGAGATCGCCGGGTGGTGGTGGTAGCCGACCACGGTGAAGTCGTCGTACTCGTAGTCGTCGATCGAGTCGCGCGGCGCGAGCTCGAGCGTGGGCAGCGGGTACGCCGTGCGGGAGAGCTGCTCCTCGACCTGCTCGACGTGGTTGTCGTAGACGTGGCAGTCGCCGCCGGTCCACACGAAGTCGCCGACCTGCAGGCCAGTCTGCGCCGCGATCATGTGGGTGAGCAGCGCGTACGAGGCGATGTTGAAGGGCACGCCGAGGAACATGTCCGCGCTGCGCTGGTAGAGCTGGCACGAGAGCTTGCCGTCGTTGACGTGGAACTGGAAGAACGCGTGGCACGGGGCGAGCGCCATGTCCGGGATGTCCGCGACGTTCCAGGCCGAGACGATCAGGCGACGGGAGTCCGGGTTCGTGCGGATCTGCTCGATGACCTGGGCGATCTGGTCGATGTGCTCGCCGGAGGGCGTCGGCCATGAGCGCCACTGCACGCCGTAGACGGGTCCGAGGTCACCGGACGCGTCCGCCCACTCGTTCCAGATCCGGACGCCGTGCTCCTGCAGCCAGGTGGCGTTGCCGTCGCCGCGCAGGAACCACAGCAGCTCGTACGCGATCGACTTGAAGTGCACCCGCTTGGTGGTGATGAGCGGGAAGCCCTGCGACAGGTCGAACCGCAGCTGCGCACCGAACAGGCTGCGCGTCCCCGTGCCGGTGCGGTCCCCCTTGGGGGCGCCCTCGGTCAGGACGCGGCGCAGCAGGTCCTCGTAGGGGGTGGCAACGGTGGCGTCGGGCTGGACGGCCTGGGTGTCAGTCACGCCTCCGAGCCTAAACGCCACCACCGTCGCCGGCGACCCGTCACACCGGGGCGGCATCGGGCCTCCCGTCAGTGTCCTGAGTAGCCTTGCCCGCATGACCGATCAGCCGCTCTCGATCCTGGTCGCCGGCGCGTCCGGCTTCATCGGGACTCCCCTGGTCCGCGCCCTGCGTGACGCCGGACACCACGTCTCGACCCTGGTGCGGCGCGAGCCGCACTCCCCCACCGAGTTCCGCTGGGCCCCCGGCAGTCGGCCGCTCGACCCGGCCGTCCTGGACGGCGCGGACGTCGTCGTGAACCTGGCCGGTGCGAACATCGGCAAGCTGCCGTGGACCGAGCAGTACAAGCGGGAGATCCTCGACTCGCGACTCGGCGCCACCGGCACCCTGGTCGAGGCGATGCGGCAGGCCGGCACCCCGCCCCGCCTGTTCCTGTCCGGGTCGGCGTCCGGGGTGTACGGCGACCGTCCGGCGGACGTGCTGCAGGACGACGCGGCGCCCGGTCGGGGGTTCCTGGCCGACGTGACGACGAAGTGGGAAGCGGCCGCACAGCAGGCGCCCGAGGGCGTCCGCGTGGTCCTGCTCCGGACCGGCATCGTGATCGGGAAGGGCGGCGGTGCGCTTGCGCCCGTCCTGCCGCTCACGCGGTTCGGGCTCGGCAGCCGACTCGGCACCGGCGGCCAGTACTGGCCGTGGATCGCGCTCGAGGACGAGGTCGGCGCCGTCGTGCACCTGGCGACCGCCGCTCACGACGTCAGCGGCCCGGTGAACCTTGCCGGCCCGGTGCCCGCCGTCTCGGACCGCATCACACGGCGCGTCGCCGAGGACCTGCACCGCCCCTACCTGTTCCGCGTGCCCGAGTTCGCGCTGCGTGCCCTGCTGCGCGAGGCGGCCGACGAGATGCTCCTGTCCAACCAGCAGATGGTGCCGACGAAGTTGCTCGAGTCGGGGTACGTCTTCCGCCACGCCCGCGCCGAGGACGCCGTCGACGCCGTGCTGTCGCGCTAGCCGGCCACGCGGGCGCGGGGTCGGTCACCGGCCGCGGCTACCGAGCATGCGACAGTGCCGTGCGCATGGCCGACCGCGCTCGCTTCCGGTCGCCGGCCGCGTCGTAGACGACGCCGAGCCGGTACCAGGCGCGCCAGTCGTCGGGCGATGCCTCGACCGCCGCGCGGTACCGCGGGAAGAGCTCGTCCGCCGCCGCGCGGGTCGGGCGACCCGAGGGGCGGACCTCGACGACGTCGTCCGGCGTGCCGCCCTCGTGTTCGAGCCGGGCGCCGAGCCGCGTGATGCGCAGCCCGAACCGGAACTCGAGCACGAGCAGCAGTGCCCCGATCAGGGCGATGACGATCAGCGCCGCACCGATCGCGATCCCGATGGCGAGCCCGGTCGCGATGAAGGCCACCGCCCGTGCGCCGATCAGCACGATGTAGACCAGCAACAGCACCGCCATCAGGGCCGCACCCCAGAACGGCGAGCGGATCCCCACGTCAGCTGATCCCGAGCACGGTGCCGAGCCCGACGGACAGGCCCCGCAGCGCGCCGACGGCCGACAGCGCCGCGCGGATGCCCGGTGCGTACGCGGTGTCGTCAGTGGTGTCGTGCCGGATCGTCAGGGTCTCGCCCGGCCCGCTCAGCACCACGTCCTGCACGGCCGTGACGCCGGGCAGCCGCAGCGAGTGGATCGGCACGCTCGCCACCTGCTGCCCGCGCGCACGCTGGTCGACGTGCGGCGCGTCGACCGGCCCGACCTCGCGCCGGGCCTCGGAGATGAGTTCGGCCGTGCGGACCGCGGTGCCCGACGGCGAGTCGATCTTGCCCGCGTGGTGCGTCTCGATGATCTCGATCGCGGGGAACCACGGCGCTGCGATCGTCGCCAGGTGCGTGCCGACCACGGAACCGATCGAGAAGTTCGGCACGACCAGGACACCCTGGTCGGGGCGGTCGGCGAGGGCGGTCCGCAGGGTGGCGAGCCGCGACGCCGACCAACCCGACGTGCCGACCAGCACGTTCGCGCCGCTCTCCAGCGCGTTCGCGACGATGGCCGGGCTGAGGGCCGGGACCGTCACGTCGATGACGACCGCCGCGCCGTTGAACACCGTCGGGTCCGGCTCGTGCGCACCGTCCTTCGACGACAGCCGTGCGACGAGTTCGAAGTCGGGCAGTTCCTCGACCACAGCGGCGACGAGGCCCCCGAGACGACCGGTGGCGCCGACGACGGCGACGGGAGTGACCATGCGCTCCATCCTAGGATCGACCCATGACCACCGATCGCACGCCGGTCACCGTCCGCATCGTGCCCGGCGACCTGCCCGAGGTCGACGCCCTGCTCGAGGCCTACCTCGACGAGCGCGAGGCGACGTTCCCGAGCGCGCAGGGGTCGTACTCGCGGAAGCGCACGCCGGCCGAGCAGTTCACCCCGCCGCGCGGTGTGTTCGTCCTGGCCCACGACGGCGACGAGCCCGTGGGGTGCGGCGGGCTCCGCCGGATCGCGGACGACGGCACCGACGTCCGGTTCGAGGTCAAGCACGTCTTCGTCACCCCGTCCGGCCGGGGGCGCGGGGTCGCGACGGCCATGATGGACGAGCTCGAACGCGCGGGCGCGGCACTCGGTGCGACCGCGATCGTCCTGGACACGAACGACTCGCTGGTCGCCGCGGGGGCGATGTACCGCGGCCGGGGCTACGAGCGGGTCGAGCCCTTCAACGACAACCCGAACGCCACCGCCTGGTACCGCAAGCGGGTCGTGCCCGACGCGTCCGTCTGACGGACTGGAGGCGCGGGGCGGGCCCGACCCGCGCCTCCAGTCCGACGGTCCGACGGTCCGGTGCGCTCCTCGCTAGAGCGGCTGCTCGACCGGCAGGCCGGTCCGGAGCTCGACCGGCAGGTGCGCCGTGTCGTTGAGCGTGACGAGCTCGGCGGGCTTGGCCGAGCGGATCCGGATCACGGTCAGCGCGGTGTGGGCGACGTTCGTCCCCATCCAGCGCCACTCGGGGGCCTGGAAGACCTCGCGGACGAACCAGCCGATCACCGCGTTGTGCGTGATGATCAGGTCGTGCCGGTCCTGGATGGACGGGGTGAACCACTCCGCGACCGCGTCACCCATCTGCGCCTGCCCGGCGACGATCTCCTCGTCGGTGATCCCGCCGTAGAACTTCTTGTAGGCGGTCGGCATGTCCGGTGTCGGGCCCGACGGGATGCAGTCGAACAGCAGGGTCGAGGGCTCGGGCTGGATCGCGGGCAGGCGCTGTGCCAGGAACGACGCGGTCTCGCTGGGCGCTTCGAGCGGGGAGTGCCAGACGCCGTCGAACGGCACGCCGCCCAGGCGGTCGGCGATCAGCATCGACTGCCGCTTGCCGCGTTCGGAGAGCTTGCCGTCACGGAGTCCGTGCTCGGCGTCCTGGTGTTCGCCGTGCCGGACGAGGTAGAGGTAGTGCGACATCTCCGTCATCGACCGCCGATGCCGATCGCCGTCTCGAGCGCGGCGCGCTCGACGTCCCCGACGACGGCGGTGACGGTGGGCCGGGTGAGCAGGTCGCGGGCGAGTTCGAGCACGTCGGCCGTGGTGACCTGGTCGACGCGTTCGAGCGCCGTGTCCAGGTCGGTGAACTCCCCGGTACCGAGCTCGGCACGCCCCAGCCGGGTCATGCGGGCGTCGGCGTCCTCGAGGGACAGCGTCACGGCGCCCTCGATCTGGCCCTTCGCGCGCCGCAGTTCGTCCTCGGTGATGCCGTCGTCGACCATCTTGCGGAACTCGGCGTCGATGATGTCGATCACCCCGGCGACGTTGTCCGGCGCACACCCGGCGTAGACACCGAACGCGCCGTTGTCCAGGTAGGCCGGCGCGAAGGACGACACCGCGTAGGCCAGACCACGGCGTTCGCGGACCTCTTGGAACAGGCGTGAACTCATCCCCCCGCCGAGCACCGCGTTGAGCACGCTGAGCACGGGTCGGCGGTCGTCACGCAGGTCGATGCCCTGCGAGCCGCGCAGCATGCTGACCTGTTCGGTGGGGCGGTGCACGACGGTGAGTCGCTCCTGGGCACGGTCGGCCACGGGCTGGGCGGTGCGCCGTGCCACCGGACGGGCCTTCGGGCTGCCGCTGAACACCGCTTCCACCAGCGCGCAGAAGGCGTCGTGGTCGACGGCACCGGCGGCGGTGATGACCAGGCCGCTCGGAGCGTAGTGCTCGGCGTAGTGCGCCATCACCTCGTCGCGCTGGACGGCGCGGATGCTCTCCGGCGTGCCACCGATCGGTCGACCGAGGGCGTGACCGTCGAAGGCCGATGCGAAGAAGGCCTCGCCCGCCAGGTCGGCCGGGTCGTCCGCGGCCATCGCGAGCTCCTCGAGGATGACGCCGCGCTCGATGTCGAACGCCGCGGGTTCGAGGACCGAGTTCGTCACCATGTCACCGATGACCTGGACGGCCATCGGGACGTCGGTGTCGCGGACCCGGGCGTAGTAGCAGGTGTACTCCTTGGCCGTCGCCGCGTTGTGCTCACCGCCGACGGAGTCGAACGCGACGGCGATGTCGAGCGCGCTGCGCGTGGTCGTGCCCTTGAACAGCAGGTGCTCGAGGAAGTGCGTCGAGCCGAACTGACCGTCGCGTTCGTCGCGGGAACCGACCCCGACCCAGTACCCGATGCTCGTCGAGTGGGATGCCGGCACCGCCTCGGTCAGCACGCGCACGCCCGAGGGCAGGACGGTTCGGCGGACGAAGGATCCCCCGGACGTCAGGAACGACGTGTCCGGGGCCTCGAGGGGCAACGGCACTGGGTGGTTCATCGCGGTCGAGCCTACTGATGTCCCAGGGCCTCCCATCCAGATTGACCACGGCATGGGGAGCACCCTCGGACGACCCTCGAAGTGGGGTACATGTTCTGAGGACAGACGGACTCGTCTGTCTGTCCTCCTTGTGTTACATTGGGTGCACCGGATCGGCAGCCCCCCTAGATACCGATCCGGTGGCTCGGGACATCAGTCCTCGGCGGAACGAGTCCCCCCACTCGTCCGCGGAGCCGATGACCCCAAGGAGAGCCACGCTGTGACGGTCGATTCCCCCCAACCGGCCGTCCGGCGTCTCCTTGGCCCGAGCGTTCCGGCCTCCGCGTCGTCGGACGGGTCGAGCCTCCCCCCGGCTCCCCGCTCCGGCGGCGCGAAGGTCCGAATCCTCGAGACCGCGTCCCGGTTGTTCTACGACGAGGGCATCCACGGGGTCGGCGTCGACCGCCTCATCTCCGAGGCGAGCGTCACGAAGGCGACGTTCTACAAGCACTACGGGTCGAAGGACAACCTGATCCTGGCGTACGTGAACACGCAGCACGAACGCGTCCAGCAGCGCTTCGAGCAGGTCGTCAGCGACGCGGGCGATCCGCAGTCCGCGGTCCGCGCCTGGGTCGCGTCGCTCGTCGCCGACGTCAACGACCCGGCCTTCCGCGGTTGTGCGTTCCTCAACGCCGCCGCCGAGTACCACGACCCGCGCGACCCCGTCCGCCAGGTCGTCGCCATGCACCGCGACTGGTACACCGAGCGCCTCGGTGACCTGCTGCAGGAAGCCGGTCACCCGATGGCCGGCGACGGTGCCGACGAGCTCATGCTCGCGCGCGACGGTGCGATGTCGGGCGCCTACGCCGGCGACGCCATCGCCGCGACGGCCGCGCTGCAGCGCGTCGCCGACCGCGTCCTCGCCGGCTGACGACCCGCCCACTCCTCGGACACCGGACGACGCCGACCGATTTGCGCGTTGCCCCTCGTGGCGTCCCCCGTCCGGGGGTAGCTTGACCCGCACGGTCGACCATCCCGCCGACCGTGACCCGACCGGCCTGCTTCCCTGCCGTGCCGACCGGGCCCCGTGCAGCCAGCACGTCTCGAGGACACCGATGTTCGACAACGCCTTCATCCGTCACGCCATCGACCGCAGCGCTGAGAACGCGCTCGACCGACGTCGCTTCTTCGCAGCCGCCGGGGTCGCCGGCGCTTCCGCCGGCATCGCCGCGCTCGGCTCGTCGGTGGTCTCCGCCGACCGAGCCTCCGCCTCGCCCGCCGAGGACGGTGCCGTCTCCGACGCCGCCATCCTCAACTTCGCCCTCAACCTGGAGTACCTCGAGGCGGAGTTCTACCTGCGCGCCGTGTTCGGCACGGGCCTGACCGACAGCATGATCACCGGCATCGACCCCCAGGGGCCGGTCGTCGGCGGCAGCAAGGTGCCGTTCAAGACCGCCGCCATCCGTGGGATCGCGACCGAGATCGCCAACGACGAGCGCGCGCACGTGGCGTTCCTCCGGTCGGCGCTCGGTGGTGCGGTCGTCTCGCGGCCGAAGATCGACTTCACGAACGCCTTCACCGCAGCCGCCCGGGCCGCGGGTGTGGTCGGACCGACGGGGACCTTCGACCCCTTCGCCAGCGAGGAGAACTTCCTGCTCGGCGCCTACGTGTTCGAGGACGTCGGGGTCACCGCCTACAAGGGCGCGGCTCCCCTGATCTACAACAAGACGTACCTCAGCGCCGCGGCGGGCATCCTGGCCGTCGAGGCGTACCACGCGGGCATCATCCGCTCGAAGCTCTTCGACAAGGGCCTGCAGGTGCCGGCGAACAAGATCTCCGACGCCCGCGACTCGCTCGACGGGCCGACCGACGACGACCAGGGCATCACGACGTCGACCGGCGCGGTGAACTTCGTCCCGACCGACGCCAACTCCCTGGCGTACGGCCGCACCGCGGAGCGCGTGCTCAACATCGTGTTCCTCACGCCGAACCAGATCGACAAGGGCGGCTTCTTCCCCGAGGGCGTCAACGGCGCGATCGTGGCGAGCGGCAACCCCGGGAGCGCCACCGGCCCGGCCTGATCGGTCATCACCTGAACGACGGGAGGCGCGGTGCCAGCTGGCACCGCGCCTCTCGTCTCCCGGCCACCACCAGGGCATCGGTGGTTGCCTGGGTGCATGGCCAACGACCCGCTCTGGCGCCTCCCCGAGGTGCCCACCTTCACCCTGACCAGCCCCGACTTCACCGACGGCGGCGTGCTGCCCACCTCGGCGCGCGGCTCCGACGTCGGCGGCGAGGACCGCTCGCCCGCGCTCGAGTGGTCCGGCGCTCCCGAGGGCACGCAGAGCTACGTGCTCACCGTGTACGACCCCGACGCCCCCACCGGCTCGGGCTTCTGGCACTGGAGCCTGACGGACCTGCCGGCCTCGACGACGTCGCTGCCTGCCGGTGCCGGCACCGACGACGCCCTGCTGCCGGCCGAGGCACTCCGACGTCGCAACGAGTACGGGACCGCCACGTTCCTCGGCGCCGCTCCCCCGGCCGGGCACGGCGAGCACCGGTACTTCTTCACGCTGAGCGCCCTCGACGTCCCCGTGCTCGAGGTCCCCGCCGACGCCACCCCGGCGGTCGTCGGCTTCATGCTGCGCGAGCACCTGGTCGGGCGCGCACAGCTCATGGGCACGCAGGAGACCCCCGCCCCCTGACCCGCCCGGACGACATGCGGAACGGCCGCCGCCCCGAGGGGCGACGGCCGTTCGTGCAGTCAGGCGAGGGGCGTTCAGCCCTCGGCCGGCGCCTCGGCGTGCGACGCGTGGTCGTCACGGCCGTCGGTGTCGACCTCGTCCGCCACGACCGGCGCGAGCGAGAGCTTGCCGCGGTCGTCGACCTTGGTGACCTCGACCAGGATCTTCTGGCCGACGCCGAGCACGTCCTCGACGTTCTCCACACGCTTGCCACCGGCGAGCTTGCGGACCTCGGAGACGTGGAGCAGACCGTCGCGGCCCGGCAGCAGCGACACGAAGGCGCCGAAGGTGGCGATCTTCACGACGGTGCCGAGGAACTGGTCCCCGATCTCCGGGTTGGTCGGGTTCGCGATCGCGTTGACCTGCGCACGCGCGGCCTCGGCGGACGGACCGTCGACGGCACCGATGTACACCGTGCCGTCGTCCTCGATCGAGATGTCGGCACCGGTGGTGTCCTGGATGCCGTTGATCGTCTTGCCCTTCGGGCCGATCAGCTCGCCGATCTTGTCGACGGGGATCTGCACCGAGATGACACGAGGGGCGGTGTCCGCCATCTCGTCGGGAGCGTCGATCGCCTCGTTCAGCACGCCGAGGATGGCCGAGCGGGCCTCCTTCGCCTGCTTCAGCGCGGCGTCGAGCACGGACGACGGGATGCCGTCGAGCTTGGTGTCGAGCTGGATGGCGGTGACGAACTCGGAGGTACCGGCGACCTTGAAGTCCATGTCACCCAGCGCGTCCTCGGCACCGAGGATGTCGGTCAGCGCCGCGTAGCGGGTCTGACCGTCGACGGTGTCGGAGACCAGGCCCATGGCGATGCCGGCGACGGGTGCCTTGAGCGGCACACCGGCGTTCAGCAGCGACAGGGTCGAGGCGCAGACGGAGCCCATCGAGGTCGAGCCGTTCGAGCTGAGCGCCTCGGAGACCTGACGGATGGCGTACGGGAACTCCTCGCGCGACGGCAGCACCGGCACGAGTGCGCGCTCGGCCAGGAAGCCGTGCCCGATCTCGCGACGCTTCGGCGAACCCACGCGGCCGGTCTCACCGGTCGAGTAGGGCGGGAAGTTGTAGTGGTGCAGGTAGCGCTTCTTCGTGACGGGCGACAGCGAGTCGATCTGCTGCTCCATCTTGAGCATGTTCAGCGTGGTGACGCCCAGGATCTGGGTCTCACCGCGCTGGAACACCGCGGAACCGTGGACGCGCGGGATCACGGCGACCTCGGCGTCGAGCGGGCGGATGTCGGCGAGGCCGCGGCCGTCCATGCGGACCTGCTCGGTCAGGATGCGGCCGCGGACGACCTTCTTCGTGACCGACTTGTACGCGGCGCTGACCTGGCTGTTCGCGACCTCGGGCAGCGTGCCCGCGGCGACCTGCTCGGCGATGGCTGCCTTGACGCGGGACTTCAGTGCGTCGTCGGCGTCCTGGCGCTCGGTCTTGGCGGCGATCTTGTAGACGTCGCCGAGCTCGGACAGGGCGAGGGACTCGACGGCCGAGTAGACCTCGGGTGCGTACGGCGGGAAGACCGGGAAGTCCTGGATCTCCTTGGCCGACTGCGCGGCGAGCTTCGCCTGCGCCTCGACGAGGGACTTGAGGAACGGCTTCGCCGCCTCGAGGCCCTGTGCGACGACGGCCTCGTCGGGCTTGGTGGCGCCGCCCTGGATGAGGTCCCAGCTGTGCTCGGTGGCCTCGGCCTCGACCATCATGATCGCGACGTCCTCGTTGCCGGCGTCGTCCGTGACGACACGGCCGGCGACGGTGAGGTCGAAGACGGCCTCGGCGAGCTGCGACGCCTTCGGGAACGCGACCCACTGGTCGCCGATGAGCGCGAGGCGCACGCCGGCGATCGGGCCGGAGAACGGCAGACCGGAGATCTGCGTCGACGCGGACGCCGCGTTGATCGCCAGCGCGTCGTAGAACTCGTCCGGAGCGATGCTCAGGACGGTGATGACGATCTGGACCTCGTTGCGCAGGCCGTCGACGAACGACGGACGCAGCGGCCGGTCGATCAGACGGCAGACGAGGATCGCCTCGGTCGACGGGCGACCTTCACGGCGGAAGAACGAGCCGGGGATCTTGCCGGCGGCGTACGAGCGCTCCTCGACGTCGACCGTGAGCGGGAAGAAGTCGAAGCCCTCGCGCGGGTGCTTGCCGGCGCTGGTGGCCGACAGCAGCATGGTCTCTTCGTCCAGGTACGCGGCGACGGCACCCTGTGCCTGCTGCGCGAGACGACCGGTCTCGAACCGGACCGTCCTGGTGCCGAAGCGACCGTTGTCGATGATCGCTTCAGCGAACTTGATCTCGGGACCCTCCAAGAGGATGCCTCCTTGTGTTCTTGATGCAGCAGACCCGGCCTCGGGCACACGCGTGCACGTGCGCTCCACGACGCGGAACGCATGTCTGGCCAGCAGTAGAAACAGTCGGGACGCCTCGGCCCGCATGCCACCACCGATGACCAGCTTCGTGCCGGTCTGCGTGCGATGTTGTGTGTCGTCACGGGAAACGGTCCCCGGACGACCCGACTTTAGCAGTCGGCGGTGAATCGACGGCGAGGCTCGTGGCGAACGGGCGTGTCCTCGTTAGCCTGACCGCATGCGTCGAAGCCATTCCGGACGCGCGTTCGTCGCGGCCGCCGTCGTCCTCGGTGCGCTCGTCGTCCCCGTCGTCACCGCCACGCCCGCCAGCGCCACCGACTACCCGACGTGGCAGGACGTCCAGGCGGCGAAGGGCAACGAGCAGGCCAAGCAAGCCGAAGTCGCGAAGGTGCAGGACGCACTCAAGGCGGTGCAGGCCGACGCCGCGGCCAAGTCGCAGACCGCGCTCGACGCATCAGCCAAGGCCGACCAGGCCGATGCCGAACTGGGCGAAGCCACCCAGACCGCCACGAGCCTCCAGGCACAGGCCGACCAGGCTGCGCAGACCGCGCAGCGGGCGCAGACGCGGGCCGGCCAGCTGGCCGCGAACCTGTACCGCGACGGCTCGACCAACCAGATGACCACGAAGATCGCGACGGCGAAGGACCCCGACGAGCTGCTCTACCAACTCGGCGCGATGGACCAGCTGACGACCACGTGGACCAGTGTCCTCGACGATGCATCGGTCGCTGCGGGGACCGCGTCGTCGCTGCACGACCAGGCCACCCGGGCCGAGGCGGAGCGCGCACGGCTGGCCCAGGCCGCCGAGGACCGCGCGGCAGCGGCGACGTCCGCCCAGGCGAAGGCCGATGCCGCCGTCGCCTCGACGAAGGACCACAGCGACGAGCTGTACGCGCAGCTGGCGTCACTCAAGGACACGACGGCGAAGGCCGAGCAGCAGTACGCCGTGGGTCAGGCGGTCGCTGCGCAGGCTGCGGCGCAGGCCCGGGCAGCGCAGGCAGCAGCAGCGGCTGCAGCAGCCGCGCCGACGGGTGCGGCCGCGTCCTCCGGCGACTCGTACCCCAGCACCGGTGGCGTGACGGTCGATCCGGACGCGGCGAAGGCCTACGCCCGCAGCGTCCTCGGCAACTACGGCTGGGGCGACGACCAGTACGGCTGCCTGGTGTCGCTCTGGACGCAGGAGTCCGGGTGGCGCGCGAACGCCCTGAACGCCTCGAGTGGTGCGTACGGCATCCCGCAGGCGCTGCCGGCGAACAAGCTGTCCGCCGCGGGCGCCGACTGGCGGACGAACCAGGACACGCAGATCAACTGGGGCCTGTCCTACATCAAGTCGAGCTACGGCACCCCGTGCGGTGCCTGGAACCACGAGATGAGCGTCAACCCGCACTGGTACTGAGCGGCGGG
>NZ_LMPO01000008.1:78005-115147 GCF_001424385.1 Curtobacterium sp. Leaf183
GCGAACAACCATGGGCGCACCAACCCGCCAAGCGGGCACCAGGCGCGAACCGTGGCGTGCGGTACCCGGCCTAGTGGCCGAGTCCGCCGAGCAGGCTCGCGAAGTCGGGGACCTCGGGCAGCGCGTCCGCCTGCTGCGGGACCCGACGGGAGGCCCCGATCGCCCACGCCAGGTCGGCACCGGCCCGGCGGATGCGTCCGTCCAGTGCCGCCTGGTCGCCCTGGGCTCCCCAGTCGTCGGTCGCGGCGAAGACCCCGGTGGGCACGACGGCAGCGCGCAGGTAGGCGAAGACCGGACGCATGGCGTGCTCGATCGCGAGCGAGTGCCGCGCGGTGCCACCCGTCGCCGCGAGCAGGACCGGCATGTCCACCAGGGCGTCCTTGTCCATGACGTCGAGGAAGGACTTCGCCAGGCCGCTCATCCCCGCGGTGAAGACGGGCGAGACGAAGACCAGTGCGTCCGCCTCGACGACCGTCGCCGTCGCGGCGGCCAACGCGGGCGCCTGGAACCCGGTGAGCATCGCGTCGACGACCTCGTGGGCCAGCGGACGCAGGTCGACGTGCGCCACGTGCACCGGGCCTCCCTGCTGTCCGATGGCGGTGACGGCGGACTCGGCGAGCCGGTCCGCGAGCAGGCGGGTCGACGACGGCTCGGAGAGCCCGGCGGAGACGACGGCGATGGTGGTCATGATGCGATCCGATCTTTCAATGCGTTTGCATGAACATCGTACCGAACCAGGGCTGCGACGCAACCATTCCCGGGAACGGAGAACGCCCCGGTCCTCGCGAGGAGGGCCGGGGCGTTCGGTCGAGCGTGTCGGTCGACGACTAGCGACGCAGGCCGAGGCGCTCGATGAGCGCACGGTAACGGCTGATGTCGACGTCGGAGAGGTAGCCGAGGAGACGGCGACGCTGGCCGACCATGAGGAGCAGACCACGACGCGAGTGGTGGTCGTGCTTGTGCTCCTTGAGGTGCTCGTTCAGGTCGTTGATGCGACGCGTCAGAACGGCGACCTGGACCTCGGGGGATCCGGTGTCGCCCGGGTGGGTCGCGTACTCTTCGATGATCTCCTGCTTGACCTGTGCGTCAAGTGCCATGGTGATCCCCTCTCTGTCCTCGGTGAGGACTGTGTCCGTTGCGCGGTGCCCATGCCTGATGCATGAGCGCTCTTTGTCCGCGGCCGTTCGACGGCAACCTGGAGACTCTACCAGAGGGACGAGCGTCAGACGGTCCGCGCGCGGAGACTGCGCCGTCGCGGGGGCGCCGGCAACAGGCTGCGGACGAGTCCCACGAGCGTCGCCCCGAGCAGGCCGCCCAGTCCGTTCGACAGCACGTCACGCGGGTCGGCCACCCGGTACGGCAGCAGCTCTGCCTGGGCGAGTTCGATTCCCGCCGACAACGCGACGGCGACGACCGCGGCGACGAACCACCAGCGACGCGGCAGCCACATCGCGGCGATCGCCCCGACGGGGACGAACATGCCGATGTTCGCGAGGAACTCCGTCCGCTCGTAGGTCAGCCACGAGCCGCCGGGCAGCTGCTGCGCCCAGGAGAGCGCGTGCAGCACGAGCCGGTTCTCGGCATCGCTGAACACGTGCGGTGTCAGCGTCATCCGCCAGATCACCCAGGCGTAGGCCGCCGTCACGGCGAGCAGGAGGAGTTTGCGGAGCATCCGGACAGTGTGGGGTGCCGGGCTGCGCGGGACCTGGAGCGCTCCTGAGCGACACCGGCACCGGACCTGTGCGAACGCCCGCGCGGGCTGGCCTCGGACCGGGTCGGGGTGGAAGCATGGGCACCGGGCGGGACAGGGCCGCCCGGCAGCGCCGACGGAGCACGGTCAGAACAGAGAGGACCGCTCGATGCCGGACCACAGATCAGGGACCCCGACACCCGCGCGCCGCACGAGTGCCGCTCGCCAGTGGCTGTGGATCGGCAGCGCGGCGGTCGTCGTCGTGGCGGTCGTCGCCGCGGTCGCGCTCTGGCTCCCCACCAGGGCCACCGGCCCGGACGGCCGGCACATCGTCGAGCGCAGGACACCGGCCGAGGTCTTCCCCGGTGGCCTGGCACGACAGCCGTCCAGCGACAACCAGCCCGGCCGCTTCGCCGAGTCCGCGCGGGCCGAGGGCCAGGACCGCACGGCCGACCGCCTCGCCGAGATCGCCGACCAGCCGATCGCGACCTGGCTGACGAACCCCTCCGTCACGGCCACGCGGGCGACCGTGCACCGGGTGGTGGCGAACGCCCGGACCCAGGACAAGACGCCGGTGTTCGTGCTCTACGCCGTGCCAGACCGCGACTGCGGCAGCTACTCCAAGGGCGGCACCACGCGCTCCGAGTACGTCCCGTGGGTGCGGTCGGCGGTCCGCGCGATGGCGGGGTCGCACGCCGTGGTGCTCGTCGAGCCCGACGCGATCGCGCAGATCCAGAACTGCGAGCGGCTGTCCGACTCGCGGCTCCCCCTGCTGCGGAAGGCCGTCGACGCCCTGACCGGCCATGGCCTCACCGTCTACCTCGACGGCGGCAACGAGAACCGCGTGCCCGTCGACACGATGGCACGCTGGCTGCGGCAGGCGGGCATCGACCGGACCCAGGGGTTCTTCACGAACGTGTCGAACTTCTACCGCGTCGACCAGGAGCGCACCTACGCCGACCACCTCGCCGATGCCGTCGGCGGCGATCCGCACTTCGTCATCGACGTCTCGCGCAACGGGCAGGGCTGGAAGGGCACGTGGTGCAACCCGTCCGGCGCCGGCCTCGGCCAGGACCCGCACGTCGCGGCGGGGTCGTCTCGGTTGGACGCGCTGCTCTGGGTCAAGACCCCGGGCCTCAGCGACGGCACCTGCAACGGCGGCCCGGCCGCCGGCCAGTGGTGGGAGTCGTACGCGCTCGCGCTGGTCGCCAACCGCCGCGACTGACGGGGGACGGACAGGAGGCCCCACCCGGCTGCCGATGTCGGTGCACGGGGGTTGCATGGTCACCATGACCGCCGACCAGCTCCGATCCGTCGTCCCGCCGTACCTGCTGCGCGCCATCGCCGACGCGCCGTCCGACGCGTTCCCCCGTGCCACCCCGGCGGCGCGCACCGCGCTCGCCACCCTCGACCTCGTCCAGGCCCCCAAGCACGAGCCCCGACTCGGCGTCGCCCCCTCGGTGACCACGCCCGACCGGTCCCCGCAGCGCAGCATCTCCGACGCGCACGGCACGACCACGCTCCCCGGAGACCTGGTCCGCGCCGAGGGCGCGCCCGACACCGGCGACGCGGCCGTGGACGAGGCCTACGCGGGCCTCGGCGCGACGCACGCGTTCTGGCTCGACGTGTTCGGGCGTGTGTCCATCGACGGCGCCGGGCTCCCCCTCGACGCCAGCGTCCACTACGGACAGGACTACGACAACGCCTACTGGGACGGCAGCCGCATGGTGTTCGGCGACGGGGACGGCGAGGTCTTCAACCGCTTCACGATCGCGCTCGACGTCATCGGCCACGAACTCACCCACGGCGTGACGCAGTACACCGCCGACCTGACGTACCAGGGACAGTCGGGCGCGCTCAACGAGTCGATCAGCGACGTGTTCGGCTCCCTGGTCGCGCAGTACACCGCCGGGCAGACCGCCGACCAGGCGACGTGGCTCATCGGCGAGGGGCTGTTCACACCCGCGGTGCACGGGGTGGCGCTGCGATCGATGCGGGCCCCGGGCACCGCGTACGACGACCCGGTGCTCGGCAAGGACCCGCAGCCCGGCACCATGGCCGGCTACGTCGAGACGACCGAGGACTCGGGCGGGGTGCACACGAACTCCGGCATCCCGAACCACGCCTTCTTCCTGGCGGCCACCACCATCGGTGGCAACGCGTGGCAGGGCGCGGGCGCGGTGTGGTGGGACGCGCTGACCTCGTCCGCGGTCACCGCGTCGATCGACTTCGCCGGCTTCGCCACCGCGACGGTCGACGCGGCGGACGCCCGCTTCGGTGCGGGGTCGACCCAGTCGGCAGCCGTCAGCGGCGCATGGCGGACGGTCGGGGTGCTGTCCTGACCGTGCACCGCCCGCGGTGACCGGTCGGCGTAGGTTCGACGCATGCAGATCGTCGTCCGTCGCACCGGTGGGATCGCCGGCCTGACCCGGGCCTGGCGCATCGACACCGATGCGTGCGCCGACCCCGACGACTGGGCCGCGCTGGTCGACGGGCTCCCCCGCACGCCGCCGGCGCGTCCGCAGCAGATGCGCGACGACTTCGAGTGGACCATCACCGTCGCGAGCACCACGATCCGCGTGCCGGGCAGCCAGCTCGACGGGGCGTGGGCCGTGCTCGTGCAGCGGGTGCGCACCGAGGGCGAGCCCACCTGACGGCCGTGGGCCGGGCCTCCCGTCCGGCCACGGCACCACGGCTCACCGCGTGAACGGACCGCACCCCCGTGCAGGCATCGCGCCCCGGTGTGACCGGGCGCGATGTCCGTCACGGGGTGCGACCTGCACCCGATCCGGTGGAACGGTCAGTCGACGTCGATGACCGTCAGGCGGCGGGTCGGGCGGGTCATCGCCACGTACACCGCTGCGGCGGCCCGCGCCGCGTCGGCACCCACCCCGTCCGGGTCGACCAGCAGCACGCCGTCGAACTCCAGGCCCTTCGCGTCCGCACCGGTCAGGACCGTGACGGAACCCGGCCGGGGTGAGCCGAGCGTCCGCACGTCGGCATCCGTGGTGGCGAGCCGCTGACGGACGACGTCGACCTGGCTGTCCGGGACGATGACGCCGGTGGTGCCGGAGCCGATGTGCTCCCGCTCGGCGCGGACCGTGGCGGCGATCGTGTCGAGCACCTCGGCGCGTGCGACCCGCAAGCGGACGACCGGGTCCCCGTCGCGCACGGCCTGGTTCGCGGTCACGGTCAGGCCCGCCGCGGCGGCGAACTCCCCCGCAGCCTGCACGATGGAGCGCGGGGTGCGGTAGTTCACCGTGAGCTCCTCGACGCGGTGGTCGAGCGGGACCTGCGGCGCGCGGCCGCGCCGGCGTCGGGCGAGCGCGCCGATGACGTCGTCCCACGTGCGGGCGGCGCCGGGTGAGGACCCCTGCGCCATGTCACCGACGATCGTGAACGAGCGCAGCGGGTTGCGGCGGGCCAGGACGCGCCACTGCATGGGCGAGAGCTCCTGCGCCTCGTCGACGACGATGTGGCCGTAGGTCCACTCGCGGTCCTCGGCGGCACGTTCGGCGGTCGTGCGGGGGTCGCCGCCCTCGGCGAACGCGCCCGCCACCTGTTCGGCGGAGACGATGCCCTCGACCCCCATGTTCTCGATCGCCTGGCGGGCGTTCTCGATGTCGCGGTTGCGGCTGGCCTTCGCCTGGCGCTTGGCGGCACCGCCGGTCGGGTCGAACGTGCCGAGGAGCTCGGCGGCCTCGTCGAGCAAGGGGACGTCCTCGACCGTGAAACCCGCGCCGCGGTCGCGTGCGAGCAGGGCACGACGCTCCGGCGACCAGTTCGGCGTGAGCGAGGCGAGCCAGTTGGGCCGCGCGAAGAGGTCCTCGAGCAGCTTCTCCGCCGGCAGCGGCAGCCACGCGGTGTTGAGCAGCACCCGGGCGTCGTAGGACGAGCGGATGTCCTCGCGCAGCACCTTGAGGTCGGCGTCGTCGACGGTCGTGCCGCGCTCGCGGAGCTGGTCGGCGAGCAGCTTGACCATCGCGTCGAGCGCGGACTTGTTGAACGTGACGCGAGCGACGTTGTGCGGCTTGCCGCGGTCCTGTGCCCGGTGCATCGCGTCAGCCACGAGTTGCGGGGGGACCACGAGCCGCTCGCCCTCGACGTCGAGCGTGGTGGGCTCGGTGGGGACGACCTGGCGTGACCGGACGGCCCGCCGCAGCAGGTCGGCCATCTCGGCCGAGCCCTTGACCGCCGCGACGTCGCGGCGGTCGTGCGTCGAGGTCCGCACACCCGGGTACAGCGACCCGAGGGCGGCCATGACGACGCCGGTCTCACCGAGCGACGGGAGCACCTGCTCGATGTAGGTCAGGAAGGCCGGGGACGGACCGACGACCAGCACACCGGACCCCCGCAGTCGTTCGCGGTACGAGTACAGCAGGTACGCGGCACGGTGCAGCGCGACGGCGGTCTTGCCGGTGCCCGGGCCACCCTGCACGATCAGGACGCCCTCGAGCGGGGAACGGATGATCCGGTCCTGCTCGCCCTGGATCGTCGCGACGATGTCGGTCATCCGCCCGGTGCGCTCGGCGGTGACGGCCGCGAGCAGCGCGCCCTCGCCCTGCAGGTGGGTGCGCTCGTCGTCGTACAGCGTCGCGTCGAAGACCTCGTCCTCGACGCCGACGACGCTGCGGCCGTCGAGGGAAAGGTGCCGACGGGCGCGCATGCCCATCGGGTGCGCGGCGGTGGCCTGGTAGAAGGCGCTGGCGCCCGGCACACGCCAGTCCAGCAGCAGCGGGCGGTGCTCGACGTCGCGCAGGCCGACGCGGCCGATGTAGCGGAAGGCGCTCTCGCCGTCGGACGGGTCCGCGACCTCGAGCCGACCGAACACCAAGCGGTCGCCGACACGCTCGAGCGTCTGGATGGTGTCCTCGTAGAGCTTGGCGAACGCGTCGCGCTCGCTGCGGCTCTGGTGGTTCCCGCCGACCGCCTGACGACGGGTCTCGGCGAGACGCTGTTCGGCCTCGGCGGTCAGTTCGTCGAGCCGGGCGAAGAGCCCGTCGACGTACTCGCGCTCGCGGTCGATCTCGGTCGGTTCGGACACACGCAACCCTTCGGGACAGGGGTATCCAGTGTAGTCCCCGCGGACGGCCCGGAAGCGCGGTGCGGGCCGCGACCACGGACGGACGGGAGGCGCGGTACCAGCCGGCACCGCGCCTCCCGTCCGACGCGTCAGCGCGTCAGCGCTACATCTCTTCGTGCGTGTCCGGGTCGCCGTCCCACAGGCGCCCGCGCTCGAGCCCGGAGATGGCCGCGACCTGGTCGTCGGTGAGCGTGAAGCCGAACACGTCGAGGTTCTCGCGCTGCCGGTCGACGTCGCCGGACTTCGGCACCGGGACCGCGTCGAGCTGGGTGTGCCAGCGGAGCACGACCTGGCCGGGGCTGACCCCGTGCGCGGCGGCCGCGTCGGTGACCGGCTGCTCGGTCAGCAGTTCGGACTGCTTCGCGAGCGGGCTCCAGCTCTCGGTGACGATCCCGCGCTCGGCGTGGAACGCCCGGAGCGACGCCTGCGGGAAGTACGGGTGCAGCTCGACCTGGTTGACCGCGGGGGTGACCCCGGTCGCGTCGATGATCCGGTCGAGGTGCTCCGGCGTGAAGTTCGAGACGCCGATCGAGCGGACCTTGCCGCTGTCGCGCAGGTCGACGAACGCCTTCCACGTCTCGACGAACTTGTCGACCGACGGGTTCGGCCAGTGGATCAGGTACAGGTCCACGTGGTCGAGCCCGAGGTTCGCCAGGGTCTCGTCGATCGAGCGGTGTGCCTCGTCCCAGCCGTGGTGACGGCCGGGCAGCTTCGACGTGACGACGAGCTCGTCGCGCGGCACTTCGGCGTCGCGCACGGCACGGCCGACCGCGTCCTCGTTGCCGTAGTTGAGCGCGGTGTCGAGCAGCCGGTAGCCGCTCGCGATGGCCGCTCCGACGGCGGCCGTGCCCTCGTCGCCGTCGAGCGAGTAGGTCCCGAGGCCGAGCAGGGGCATCCGGTGGCCGTCGTTGAGCTCCACGGTGGGAGCCGGGGTGACGGCGGGCATCAGCGGACGCCGAGCAGGTCGATGACGAAGATCAGGGTCTTGCCGGACAGGAAGTGGCCGCCGCCGGCCGGGCCGTAGGCGAGCTCCGGCGGGACGACGAGCTTGCGGCGTCCGCCGACCTTCATGCCTGGGATGCCCTCCTGCCATCCGCGCACCAGCGCCGCGAGCGGGAAGTCGATCGGTTCGCCGCGGCCCCAGGAGCTGTCGAACTCCTCGCCGGACTCGTACTCGACGCCCGCGTAGTGCACCTTGACGGTCGAACCCGCGGTCGCCTCGTCGCCGGAGCCCTCGACGATGTCGGTGATGACCAGGTCGGTCGGGGCGGGGCCCTCGGGGGCGTCGAACTCGGGCTTGCTGTTGAGGTCAGTCATGTCCGCAAGTCAACCAGAGGCTCCCGATCACGCATCGACCCGGGCACCGTCGCGCGCGTCGCGGCCGGACGCACCAGAATGGTTCCACCGTGACACAACCCACCCCCGCACCGCCGCGCCGAAGCCTGTTCGCCGACCTCACCCCGCTCCGCCGGTCCCCGGCGTTCGCGCGACTCTGGGCCGGCACCGCCGTCGCCGGGATCGGCACGCAGATGACCACGGTCGCCGTCGGCCTCGAGGTCTACGACATCACCCGGTCCACCTTCGCCGTCGCGCTGGTCGGGGTGATCGCGCTGCTGCCGATGATCGTCGCCGGCCTGTACGGCGGGATGCTCGCCGACGCGTTCGACCGGCGCACCGTCGCGCTGGTGTCGTCGATCATCGCGTGGGCCGCGGTCGCACTGATCGCGACGCACGCCTGGCTCGGGCTGCACAGCGTCCTGCTGCTGTACGTCCTGGCGACGGTGAACGCCGTCGCGGCGACCGTGAGCAACGCGTCCCGCTCGGCCATCGTGCCGCGCCTGGTCGGCACCGACCTGCTGCCCGCGGCGAGCGCCCTCGGCGGCATCGCGTCCGGGTTCCAGGTCACCGTCGGCCCGGCGGTCGCCGGCGTGCTGATCGCGAGCGTCGGGTTCGCCCCGACGTACACGATCGACGTCGTGCTGTTCACGTTCGCCTTCGCCGGGGTGTTCACGCTGCCGCGCATGGCTGCCGACCGCGATGCCCTGCGACCGGGGCTCGGCTCGCTCATCGAGGGCGCGCGGTTCCTCCGGAGGTCGCGGAACATCACCATGACGTTCGTGCTCGACATCATCGCGATGACGTTCGGCCAGCCCCGCGTGCTCTTCCCGGCGATCGGCGCGCTCGTCATCGGCGGTGGCGCGATCACCGTCGGCACGCTGACGGCTGCGTACGCGATCGGCGCGCTGCTGTCGAGCGTGTTCTCCGGGCCGCTCGGGCACGTCCGCCGTCAGGGCGAGGCCGTCGGGTGGGCGATCACGACCTACGGTGGCGCCATCGCGGCGTTCGGCGTGGTGATCGCGCTCGCGCACGTGCTCGGCGGGCGCAGCGGCGAGACCTTCAGCAGCGGGATCCTGCCGGCGCTCGCGCTCGCGTCGCTGTTCCTGGCGCTGGCCGGCGGTGCGGACAACGTCAGCTCGGTCTTCCGGAACACGATCCTGCAGGCCGCGTCGCCCGACGGGATGCGCGGCCGGCTGCAGGGCATCTTCATCGTCGTGGTGACCGGCGGTCCGCGCCTCGGCGACCTGTACGCGGGGCTCGTCGTCGCCGCGGGCTTCGCGTTCCCCCCGGTCCTGGGCGGTGTGCTGATCATCGGGCTCGTCGCCGCGCTGCTGCGCCTGGTGCCGTCCTTCCGCCGCTACGACGCGCTGCACCCGAACGCGAACTGAGGCGCGCCGCAGCCGAACGCGGACTGAGGGGAGCCGGACGCGGACTGCGGCGCGCCGCACCCGCAGGCGGGCTGACGAGCCTCGACGTCGCCGCGCCCGGTAGATTCGACGACATGCCGGAACCGAGTGCGCGCGACCTGCAGCGGACCGGGGTCCGCGCGGTCGTCCGCCGCACCTACCACTCGGTGATCCGGCACCGGGTCGTCGACGCCGCAGCGTCGCTCACCTTCTTCGCCCTGCTGACCGCGTTCCCCGCGGCGCTGACGGTCGTGTCGGCGCTCGCGGTCATCGACCGCCAGGGCGACAGCCTGACGGACATCATCCAGGTGATCGGCTTCATCGTCCGGCCGGAGACCGCCGAGCACCTCGAGCAGCCGCTGCGACAGCTGCTGACGCTCGACAACCCCTGGCTCGGCTTCGCGACCGGGCTCGTCCTGACGCTCTGGTCCCTGTCCGGGTACGCCACGGCGTTCGGTCGCGCCATGAACACCGCGTACGAGGTCGAGGAGGGCCGGCGCATCTGGAAGTTCCGCAGCATGATGCTCCTGGTCACGCTGCTCGTCATGGTCGGCGGTGCGATCGCCATCGTGATCCTGCTGGGGACGCCGACGATCTCCGCCGCCATCGTCCTGCAGCTGGGATGGGCGTCGTGGATCGACGACCTGTGGAACGTCGTGAAGTGGCCGGTGCTGGCCGCTGACCTGGTGGTGATGGTGGCGGTGCTCTACTACGCCACACCGAACGTGCGCACGCCGCAGTTGCGCTGGGTCTCGGCGGGCGCCGCGTTCGCGATCGTGGCCTGGGCGATCGCGACGTTCGGCTTCGCGCTCTACGTCGAGACGCTCGGTGGCGGCAACCGCGCCTACGGGTGGCTCGGCGGTGCGATCCTGCTCCTCGTCTACCTGTACATCTCGAACTTCGTGCTGGTCGTCGGCGGTGAGCTCGACTCCGAGGTGATCCGACTCCGGCAGCTGCTCGCGGGCATCGACGCCGACGAGGCGATCCGGCTGCCGCTGCGCGACGTCACCCGGAACTTCACGCTCGCCCGGTGGCGGGACGCCGACATCGCGGCCGCGCACGCGGTGCGGCGAGCGGCGCAGGAACTCCCCCAGGACGAGCCGACGCCGGCGCAGGAGCACCTGCGCGACGTCGCCTCGCAGCTCCGGGTCGGGGAACCGCCGCTGCGCTGACCGAGCAGCGGCAGCAGAGCAGCGGCAGCGGCAGCAGCAGCTACCGCAGGCGCTTCGCCTCGGCGTCCAGCATCTCCTCGGTGATCACCGGGATCGCCCCGGTCGCCAGCTCGATGCCCGACAACCGGGCGGGGCTCAGCACGCGCTGCACCTGGTCCTCGTCCATCAGCCCGGCAGCCGTGACGAGCGTCGAGATCGGCGTCGAGGTGGTCAGCGCCGTGTGGGCGATCGACGCGGCCGCGGCGTAGCCGATGTACGGCGTCAGGGCGGTCACGACGCCGACGTTGGTGTCGACCTGGGCAGCGAGCTTGGCCTCGTTCGCCTCGATGCCCACGACGCAGTGCTCGCGGAGCGTCGCACAGCCCCGGGTCATCCACTGCAGGGACTGCAGGATCGAGTGCGCGATGATCGGTTCGAAGGCGTTGAGCTGCAGCTGCCCCGCCTCCGCCGCCATCGTGACCGTGGTGTCCGCCCCGGCGACGGCGAACGCGATCTGGTTCACCACCTCTGGGATCACCGGGTTGACCTTGCCCGGCATGATCGAGGACCCGGCCTGGCGCGCCGGCAGGGTGATCTCGCCGAAGCCGGCCTGTGGCCCCGACGCCAACAGCCGCAGGTCGTTGCAGATCTTCGACAGCTTCGCCGCGCTGCGCTTCACCGCGGCGGAGAGCGTCATGAAGGACCCGGCGTCGCTGGTCGCCTCGATCAGGTCGGGTGCCGTGACGACATCGATGCCGCTGGCCTCCTGCAGCTGCCGACGGACCTCGTCGCGGTACAGCGGGTCGGCGGTGATCCCGGTGCCGATCGCCGTCGCGCCGAGGTTCATCTCCGCCAGCAGCGGCGTGACCTTGCGGAGCAGGACCGCGTCCTCCTGGATGGTGTGCGAGAAGCCGGTGAACTCCTGCCCGAGCGTCATCGGCACGGCGTCCTGCAGCTGCGTCCGACCGACCTTGAGCACGTCGGCGAAGGCGTGGCCCCGCTCGGCGAACGCGGCGGAGAGCTGCTCGAGCTGGTCGATGAGCCGGTGCACGCCGAAGATCATCGCGATCTTGACGCTGGTCGGGTACGTGTCGTTCGTCGACTGGCTGCGGTTCACGTGGTCGATCGGGTGCAGGTGGGCGTAGTCGCCCTTGACGTGCCCCAGGATCTCGAGCGCCCGGTTCGCGAGCACCTCGTTCGTGTTCATGTTCGTGCTCGTGCCGGCGCCGCCCTGCACCACGTCCACGACGAACTGGTCGCGGAAGGCCCCGTCCCGCACCTCCTGTGCGGCACGGTCGATGGCATCGGCACGCTCGGCGTCGAGGACGCCGATCGCCTTGTTCGCCCGAGCCGCGGCCTGCTTCACGGTCGCGAGGGCCTCGATCAGGTCGGGGTAGACCGAGATCGGCACGCTCGTGATCGGGAAGTTCTCCAGCGCCCGGAGCGTGTTGACGCCCCAGTAGACGTCGTCCGGCACCTCCCTCGAGCCCAGGGAATCGGTCTCGGTGCGGGTCCCAGCACTCACGTGCGCCTCCTCGTCGTGGATCACCCCACGAGGCTAGTCCCCGTCCGTCCGGCCGGTCCGGTGGGCGCGCGGTTGCGCGCGGCCCAGCGCGCGCTGCTGCGCGCGGTGCGACGGTGACCGCGTGGTGCGAGGCTCTTTCCTCGCACCACGCCGCGAACCGCGCACCGGGGACCGATCACGCACGGTGCGGAGTGGCGCGATCCGCCGGGCGGGAGGCGCGGTGCCAGGCCGGCACGGGCCTCCCGTCTGAGGACCGGGTGCGTCACCCGTCACGTGGTGCGCGGTCACAGCCCAGCACCACGGACGCGGACCGCGCACGGTGCGCGACCGCGGTCAGTGGAACTGCGGGACGATGAGGTAGATGCCGTAGAGCACGACGGCGCCGCACACGACGAAGCACGCGACCGCCAGGGAGCGCAGTCCACGCACGGCACCGGAAGCACCCTGCGGGTTCGGGAAGCCGGCGGTGGCGGGGCCGATGGTGCCGTCGTCCTTCACGGTGAACTTGCCGGCACGGGTGTCGGCGGCGCTCCAGAACCGCAGGCCGACGGAGTACACCGTGACCACGAAGCACGCCGAGACCACGGCGACGAGCGCCACGGTGAGGAAGGCTGACCAGTCGATCGCCATCAGCGACGTCCTCCCTTGCGTGCGCCCATGCGGCGCAGGGTGCGCTCGCGGCTCAGCTCGGCGCGTCGGGCCGCAACGGCGTCCGCTCGCTTCTTGCGCTGCAGGTCGCGGAGCTCCTTGCGGGTGTACACCGCGTTGGCGGCGACGTCGACCTCGATCGCCGAGGCCTGCCCGTGCGGCTTCCGCAGCGACCAGAGGTACAGGCCGAGGATGACGACCGCACCGACGACCGCGTCGATGACGAGGCCGATGATGCCGAAGCGCGCGATGCCCGAGGCCACGGCACCGACGGCCGCGGCGGCCGGCAGCGTGATGAACCAGGCGATGACGATCTTGCCCGCGGTCGACCACTGGATCTTCGAGCCGCGGCGCCCGAGGCCCGCGCCGATGATCGAGCCCGACGACACCTGTGTCGTCGAGAGCGCGAACCCGAGGTGGCTCGACGCCAGGATGGTCGCGGCGGTGGACGCCTCGGCCGCGAAGCCCTGCGTCGCCCGGATCTCGGTGATGCCCGAGCCGAGCGTGCGGATGATCCGCCAGCCCCCGGTGTAGGTGCCGAGCGCGATGGCGAGGGCACAGGCGACGACGACCCAGAACTGCACGCCCTGGTTCGCCGACTGCGCGCCCGAGGCGATGAGGGTGAGGGTGATGACGCCCATGGTCTTCTGCGCGTCGTTCGTGCCGTGCGCCAGCGACACCATGGAGCTGGTGAAGACCTGTCCGATCCGGAAGCCGCCGCGCTCGTTCGGGAACACCGGCCGACGGGTGATCCGGTACGCGATGCGGGTGGCGAGCAGGGACACCAGCGCCGCGATCACCGGGGACAGGAACGCCGGGATGATGACGACCGTCAGCAGGGCCGCGTAGTTGACGGACTGGAACCCGGCGCCGACGATGGCCGCACCGATCAGCCCGCCGAACAGCGCGTGCGAGGACGACGAGGGCAGCCCGCGCAGCCACGTGATCATGTTCCAGACCACCGCGCCGATCAGCCCGGCGAAGATCATCTCCGGGGTGATCGCGACGCCGCCGGGGCCCTCGTTGATCAGCCCGTGGGAGATCGACGTGGCGACGGCGGTGCTGAGGAACGCACCGACGAGGTTGAGCACCGCGGCGACCGTGACCGCGACCTTGGGCTGCATGGCCCCGGTCGCGATCGGTGTCGCCATCGCGTTGGCGGTGTCGTGAAATCCGTTTGTGAAGTCGAAGAAGAGGGCCAACGCGATGACCAGGACGACTATGAGTGTGATGTCCACCGCGGGCAAGTGTCGCGCATGAGCGCCGTCCGGGCAAACCCGATCGGCAACCTCCCGTTCACCGTCGCTTCATGTTCGTTCAGCTCCGGAAGCATGCCGATGGGAGAATGAGCAGATGGACATCGCCGAGCTCCTCATCCTGCTGGTCGGATCGCTGCTCGTGACCGGCTTCGCGCGGGCCAAGGGGTTGCCGGCTCCCCTGCTGGTGACGGCGGTGGCGCTGGCGGTGTCGTTCGTGCCCGGCCTGCCGCACATCGAGATCAACTCCGAGCT
This sequence comes from Curtobacterium sp. Leaf183, assembly GCF_001424385.1. Classification (GTDB taxonomy): domain Bacteria; phylum Actinomycetota; class Actinomycetes; order Actinomycetales; family Microbacteriaceae; genus Curtobacterium. Next base: position 92,358 of record NZ_LMPO01000008.1, read on the forward strand.
GATCCTGACGGTGATCCTGCCGCCGCTGCTGTACTCCGCGGCCCTCGACGTGTCGTGGCAGAGCTTCCAGCAGTCGATCAAGCAGATCCGTCGACTCGGGATCTTCCTGGTGATCGTGACGGCGCTCGCGGTCGCCCTGGCGGCGTACATCATCATCCCGGACATGGACTGGCCCGCGGCCATCCTGCTCGGCGCGGTCGTCGCCCCGCCGGACGCGGTGTCGGCGGCCGCGATCGGTCGCAAGCTCGGGCTCCCCCGGCGCGTGATGACGGTGCTGTCCGGCGAGAGCCTGATCAACGACGCCGCATCGCTGACCCTGGTGCGCGTCTTCACCCTCATCGCGGCCGGCACCTCGTTGACCATCTGGCAGGACCTCGGCATCTTCGGTCTGGCGATCGGCGTCGGTCTGGCGATCGGCATCGTGCTCGGCGTCCTGGTGCACTGGATCCGGATGCGCATCAACGACCCCGTCGTCGAGACGATCATGAGCATCCTGCTGCCGTTCGTGGCGTACATCCTGGCCGAGGAACTTTCCGGCTCCGGGGTCATCGCCGTCGTCACCGCGGGCCTGTACATCGGCTACAACTCCCCCAAGGAGGGCTACGCCACGCGACTGCAGGAGCGCCCCCTGTGGACGAGCATCGACGTCATCCTCGAGGGCTTCGTCTTCGCGCTGATCGGGCTGCAGCTCAACACGGTGGTGCAGGACCTGGTCGAGAGCGAGCGCAGCCTCGGGCAGACCATCACCGCCGCAGCGGTCGTGCTGGCGGTGGTCATCGTCGTCCGTCCGCTCTTCGTGTTCGAGTCCTACGTCCGCAACCGCTTCAACGGACGCTGGTTCCGGCCCCTGCGCATCCGGCTGTCCCGCGGGCACCGCTGGTTGCGGTGGATGCGCGGCTCCGCCGAGCCGAAGCTGAACTGGCGCGAACTCACCGTGATCTCGTGGACCGGCATGCGCGGCGTGGTGACGCTGGCCGCGGCGGTGTCGGTCGTGGCGAGCCCCGTGCAGATCAAGGCGCAGGACACCATCTTCGTGATCGCGTTCATCGTGACGGTCGGCACGCTCCTGCTGCAGGGGCTGACCCTGCCCTTCGTGATCCGCTCCCTCAAGGTGCAGGACCCGGCCGAGGGCGAAGAGGACGTCCGCAGCGAGATGCGCCTGAACCAGCGCACGACCGAGGCGGCCATCGAGCTGCTCGACCGACGACGGCCGGAGTGGGCGAAGCAGTACGGCGACCAGGCGATCGACACGGTCGTCAGTCGGCTGAAGTCCCGCCTCGAACGGCAGGCCGAGGTCTTCCGCCAGGACGCCGAGGAAGAGGAGATCGAGGACCGGAACTCCCCCGTGCGGCTCCGCGGGTCGCAGATCCAGGACATCCGACGCGAGCTGCTCGACCGGCGCCGCGAGATCGTGCTCGAGGAGCGCGAACGCGGCAACCTCGACGAAGAGGTCATGCGCCGTGTGCTCGTGACGCTCGACGCCGAGGAACTCGCGATGGACTCGGCGCAGGCGTCGCGCAGCCGGTCGTAGGGGCGAGCTGCCGGGCGGCCCGCTCCCGCCCGGCCCACCCGGACCGCGGTCAGTCGTGCGGCGTATCCTGCACGCAGCCGACACGAGACCAGGAGCACAGCGCGCCAGTGAGCAGTCCCCGGAACGACGTCCACACGAACAGCGACACCCCGGAGCGTCCGGGGTCGTCACGCAAGGTCCAGCCGCGCCGCCGCCAGGCCCCGGTCCCAGCGCCGCAGAAGATCAGCGCGTACCGCCGCTGGTTCGGCACGCTGCACCCATCGCTGCAGCTCATCGGCCTGCAGCTCTGGATGCCCCTGTTCTTCATCGTCGGCTTCTGCCTGTGCTACGTCTTCGCGTTCCACGCCCCGCACCCCCACGACGTCCCCATCGCGCTGATCGGCAGTGACCCGACCTTCGTCCAGGCCGTGCAGAAGGCCCTGCCCGGCGAGTTCGTGTTCCACACCTACGACTCTCTGGCCGCGGCCAAGCGCGACGTCCTGGCCGGGGCGATGGCCGTCGCGTACGACCCGTCGAACAACGAGTTCTTCAAGGCGAGCGCGCACCAGTTCCAGGTCGCCAGTCTCGTGCCGGCGACGCTCTCGGCGGTGCTCACGGCGATCGGCGTCGCGACGCCCAAGATCACCGAACTCGCGGCACTCCCGTCCTACGACGAGTACGGCACCGTGCCGATGTACGTCATGCTCGCCTGGTGCATCGGCGGCTACATGGTCGCGATGTTCATCGGCATCATGGGCGGCCCGCTGCGACACCGCGTCCGCATGGCGGTCATCGTCGTGGGCGGGCTCATCATCTCGCTCATCACGAACACGCTCGCCGGTCCGGTCGTGGGCGCGATCCACGGCCACTGGATCGAGCTCGTGCTCATCGCCTGGGGCTGGATCGTGGCGATCGGCCTGGCCGTGAACGGGCTGAGCTACTTCGTCGGCCGCTTCATCGCCGCCCCCGCCATGATCTGCTTCGTGTTCCTGTCCATGCCGTCCTCCGGCGGCGCGTACCCGAAGTGGTTCATGCCGGAGCCGTTCGCGTGGCTCAACAACGTCGTCGTCGGCTCGAGCATGGTCGACATGATCAAGCACCAGGTCTACGGCGTCGGCCCGGGTCCCGCCCGCGGGCTCATCACCATGGCCTGCTACGCCGGGGCTGGTCTGGTGCTGATGTACTTCGGCAAGATGCTCTGGGAGCGTCGTCGCATCCGCGCGATCGTCACCGGTCGCACGACCATGTTCCAGGACGCCCAGACCGCGAACCGCGAGTTCCTCGGCAAGCAGCGCGACGTCGAGCTCGAGCGCCACGGACTGTCGTCCACCGAGACCGGCACGCTGCAGGTCCTGCGCGACAGCGACTGGGAGGACGACCGCGTGAGCGGCGACGTCTTCACCGGCGGACGCGACGGGCTCGAGAACGAGCCGCTGACCACCGGTCGCATCCCCGTGGTGCGGCAGCAGGACCGCCAACCGGTCGGTGGCCGGACCGGAGGCCCCGGTTCCGGTCCCCGCGCACGTTCCGCCTCAGGGGCGGGCGACTCGGGGACGCCGGCCGAGCCCGGCGACAAGCCCCACCACCGGCACGCGGCCCGCTGACCCGGGCGGGTATCCTGGCCGGACCATGACCCGTTCCTCCTGGCACCGCCTGCTCGTCACCGTCGTCGTCGTGCTGCTGGCGCTGACCGCCGCCCTGTGGATCACGAGCGTCGTGCTCGCGCCGGCAGACGGCCGCAACACCGCCGGGCTCTTCGTGGGCTGGGCGATGTTCGCCCTGGTCGGCGCGATCGCCGTCGGCATCGTGGACTTCTTCGTCCGACCGCTCGGTGGGCGCAGCGGCGACGCCGACGTCATCGCCGACGCCGAGCAGGCGCGCACGGGCAGCACCCGCACGCGCTGACACCCGCACGCGCCGACACCCGCACGCGCTGACACCCGACGCGCTCGCCCCCGCTGACGCCGGGGCGGCGGATCAGCCCAGCTGCTCGCGGAGCGCCTCGGCCAGTTCGCCGACGTAGGGCTCGCGCAGCACCGAGCTGTGCTCGCTGTGCATGCGCACCTCGTCCGCGCCGCCGACCAGGAACGGGGCCCACCGACTCGCGCCGGAGTCGTTGCCGTCCGCGACCACGAGCGTCACCGCGCCCTCGTACACCGGCGGGCGGTACCGGCGCGACACGACGACCGCGTGGTCGAAGAACGCGCGGAACTGCTGCTGCCCCTGCCAGCGGAACATCCCGGCGCCGTACGCGCGGGCACGGCGACCGATCTGCCCGAACGGCGCGAGCACCCGCTCCCGCACGAACGCGGTCCGGTCCGTCACCCGCCGACGCAGTCCGGTCCGCGGTGCCGAGCCCGGCCCGAGGTCCAGCTCGCCGAACTCGACGACGTCCACCTGCTCAGCTGTCTGCTCCGGCAGGTAGGTGTCCACGAGGACGACGCGGTGCACGGTCTGTCCGGCCGCGGTCAGGACCGCCGCCATCTCCAGTGCGACGAGGCCGCCGAACGAGTGCCCGGCGATCGTGTACGGGCCGCGAGGCTGCACGACGCGCATCAGCTCGATGTAGCGCTTGGCCATCGCCGGGATGCTCCAGTCCGGCACCGAGCGACGTTCCAGGCCATGCTGCTGGAAGGCGTAGACGGCGCGGTCACCCAGGCGTCGGGACAGCGGTGCCCAGGTGAGCCCGAGCGCACCGGCGCCGGCGACGCAGAACAGCGGCGCAGCCTCGGCGCCCACCCCGTCAGCCAGGGTCATCACGTCCGGGTGGCTCGGGACCGCGGCGGCGCCGAGCCGGGCCCGGGCCGCGAAGGTCCGCACCGTCGGCGACTCGAGCAGGTCCGTCGACGGCAGGTCGACACCGAGCCGGTCGTTGACCAGAGCGAGCATCTCCTCGGCGGAGAGCGAGTCACCGCCGAGTGCCGCGAAGTCGTTGTCGAGTCCGACGGCCGGCAGCTGCAGCGGACCCACCGAGGGGAGCCCGAGGACCTCGGACCAGATCTGCGCGACGGCGAGCTGCCACTGGTCGTAGGTGTCGGCGTCGGGCAGGGCCGTACCGCCCTCGCCGAGCGTCATCGCCAGCGACGGGGCCTCGGGCAGCGCCGCGCGGTCGACCTTGCCGCGCTCGTTGCGCGGCAGCGCGGCCATCGGCACGATCGCGGTCGGGACCATGTAGTCCGGCAGCAGGTCGCGGAGGGCCTTGCGGATCGCGGCGGGCGACGCCGAGCGGCGACCGCGCTTGGTCACGACGTAGGCGACGAGGCGGGTCGGTGCCGGCGGGGCCTTGACCGCGACGACGGCCGCCTCCTGCACGGTGTCGACCGTGCGCAGCGCCGACTCGACCTCGCTCGGCTCGACCAGGTAGCCGCGGACCTTGACGGCGTCGTCGGCGCGGCCGAGCAGCGTGATCCGGCCGTCCTCGTCGAACCGGCCCAGGTCGCCGACCGCCCACGACGGCGTGCCGTCGTCGGCGACACCGGCACGGGTCGCCGTGGTCTCCGGCGCACCCCAGTAGCCGCTGGTCATCGCGTCCGAGATGCAGACGATCTCGCCCGACTCGCCGACGTCGGCGATGCTGCCGTCCGATCGTCGGAGGACGATCCGCTTGCCCGCGACGATGCGGCCGGAGGGGATGCTCCGCTCGGGCACCGGGTCGGTGCTGCGGATCTCGTTGACGGCGTAGACGTTGGTCTCGCTCGACCCGGTCCAGTTGCAGAACGAGGTGGTCGGTCCGAGCAGGGGCCGGAGCGCGGCCAGGTCCGGCCCCGTCACGGCCTCGCCCACGGTCGCCACCATGCGCAGCCCACGCAGACGGTCGTCGGCGGGGTCGAGCGCGCTGACCACCGAACGGACCAGGTGCGGCGTGGTGTGCAGGGTGGTCAGACCCGCGTCGCGGATCCACGTGGCCAGGCCGTCGACGCCGGTGCGCCGCGGGTCGGCGACGTGCATCGAGGCGCCGGCGAGCAGTCCGGACAGCACGAGGGAGAACCCCGCGGAGAACCCGTGCGGCAGGACCGACGCCAGGCGGTCCTCGGGCACGAAGCGGAAGACCTCGCGCTCGGCCACGGTGTCGGCCATCGCCTGACGGTGCGTCATCACGACGCCCTTGGGTGCGCCGGTCGAGCCGGAGGTGAAGATGATCACGAGCGGGTCGCGCCCGCTCCGCTCGGCGGCCGCGGCGACCGGGGCGATCGGGGCGTCTGCCGCGGCGATGGCACGCGCCTCGGCGACGAGGGGACCGAACGGGAGGACCGTGCCCCGGTCCGCGACGAGGGTCGCGGCCTGCGCAGCGTGCGCCTGGTCCGCGACCACGTCGACGATGCCGGCCAGGCTCATGACGTGGCGCAGTCGCGCCTCGGGAAGGAAGGGGTCGAGCGCGACGATGGTGCGCCCGGCACGGACCAGACCGAGCAGGGACAGGACGGACCCGACACCGTGCGTCACGAGCACACCGACGGGCACGGACGCACCACCCTGGGGCACGTCGACACCGAGTCCGCTGTGGTCGTCCGGCGTCAGCCGCTGGTCGAACAGCATGCCGGCGGCGCGCGTCACCCGGTCGAGCTCGCCGTGGGTCAGGGAGAGGTGCTCGTCCGTCACCGCGAGGGCGTCCGGCAGCCGCGCGGCGACGTCCGAGAGCCCCGCCAGGAGCGACGTCTCGGGCACGGCGGCGCCACGGTGGTCGGACAGTGGACCCGTCGACGTGCTCGACGGCCGCGCGGGCGGCGTCGTGTCGGCTCGGGGTCCGGAGGAGATGAGCACGTGGGGTCCCCTTCACGGTGCATCGGCGGTCGGTGTCGACCGACCGTAACCCCGGAGCGGAACCGACCGACGGGCGCGGAGGACCGGATGCGGGAAGCCGCCGAACGGTGCGACATGCCGCAGCGGGCCACGTCGATGCGGGCTGCGGACAGCTAGTCGGCCGACGAGGCCGCGGCCGCGTCGACACCCGAGCCGGTGAACCCGGCGACGGTCGCGTCGTCGTCGGCGAAGGTGAACCGCGCCTCGACGGACCCGCCCGCCAGCACACCCGGCAGCCAGTAGCGGGCGTCGTCCCACATCGCGTCGTACGGGACGTCGGCGACCGGGATCCACCGCGGAGCCAGTTCCTCGCTCGCCGTCGGAGTACCGGACCAGTGACGGCAGACGAAGACGTCCGAGACCTGCGACCATGACGGCCGGAACGGGAACCGGTAGTCCAACGTGCCCCGGGCCTCCAGGTCGGCCGGGTCGAGCCGCAGGCCGACCTCTTCCGCGACCTCGCGCACGGCGGTCTCGACCGCCGTCTCGGTGCCCTCCCGCTTGCCGCCCGGACCGACCACGCGACCGCTGCCGAGACCGCGACGCTTCTCGCCGAGCAGCACCTCGGGCCCCTCGGCGCCGTCGCGCAGCAGGTACACGACCACGACCCGAGGGTGCTGGTTCTTGGTCGCGTCGCGCTCCGTCACGTGTCCAGTCTGGCCGATGACCTGGCGTACGCTCGTTGCATGGCAGGCGTGCTGCGGGGGCACCATGGCTGAGCACCGGCGATTCGGGCGCAGCCTCGAAGTGCTGCGTGCCGAGGCCGCAGAAGAGCTCTCGATGATCGTCGAGCACCGCTCCCGCCAGGGCGACGACCCGTGGGAGTTCATGCACCTGTTGCCGACCGTCGACGAACAGGTCGTGCTGATCCTGCGCGAGGAAGCGCTCGAGCTCGACGCCGCGATCGGCCAGCGCAGTGCGCAGTGGGCGTCGCACCCGGCGTCGGGTCAGGGCACACGACTCGGCGAGGAGTACCACCGGCTGCGCCGCATCGCGCTGCAGCACCCGGAGCTCACCGCCACCGTGTGGAAGCTGATGGGCGCGCTCCCCGAGCAGTCCTGACGCGTCCCGACGGTCGCTGCGGTTGGATGGCACCATGACCGAAACCGTGCTCGCCGTCCTCAACCAACCGTCCCGTGACGCCGCTCCGCACGACCCCGCGGCGGACGCGTTCACGTTCGAGGCACCGCTCGACCACCAGGTCCAGGTGCAGGACCTCGGGATCACCCGCGGCGACGGGGTCTTCGAGACGATCACCGTGGTCGACGGCCGCCCACAGGCGCTCGAGGCGCACCTGGCCCGGTTCGGCCGGTCCGCCGCCAAGCTCGACCTGCCCGCACCGGACACCGATGCCTGGCGCCGGGCGATCGAGGCCGCGTGCGCCGAGCTCGACCCCGTCCGCGAGGCCTTCGTGAAGACGGTGCTGACCCGCGGTGTCGAGGGCACCGACCGCCCCACCGGCTGGGTGTACGCGGCGGCGTCGGGCGACTCCACGGCGGCGCGGACCGAGGGCATCGCCGTCGTCACGCTGGACCGCGGGTACCGGCACGACGTCGAGCGCACCTCGCCGTGGCTGCTGCAGGGCGCGAAGACGCTGTCCTACGGGGTGAACATGGCGGCCCTGCGCGAGGCGGCCCGGCGTGGTGCGGACGACGCGCTGTTCCTGTCGACGGACGGCTACGTCCTCGAGGGCACCCGGGCGAACCTCGTCATGTCCGTCGGCGGACGCCTGGTGACCCCGCGGACCGACATCGGCATCCTCGACGGCACCACGCAGGCGGACGTGTTCCGCTTCGCCGAGGCCGAGGGGATCGAGACCGCCTACGAGCTCATCACCCGGGAGGACCTGCGCGCGGCCGACGCGCTCTGGCTGGTGTCGAGCGTCCGCCAGGCGGCGCCGATCCGGTCGGTGGACGGTGAGCCCCAGGCGATGGACCTGGCGCTCACCGAGCAGATCAACGATTTCCTGCTGGCGCGCGAGTCCTGAGACCCGCGGCCCGACGTCACCAGCGCGGGGTGGCCGTGCCGACGCCGTCGGCCCACGTGTAGACCTCGGCACCCTCGATCCACACGCGGACCGCTCGGCTCGTCGCGTCGAGCGGGTCGCCGGTCCACAGCACCAGGTCGGCGTCGTACCCGGGAGCGAGACGGCCCACGCGGTCGCCGAAGCCGAGGAACGTCGCCGGGTTGACGGTGAGCGCCTCGAGCGCCGTCTGGTGCGGCAGGCCCTCCTTGACTGCGGCGACGGCCTGGTCGACGAGCATGTTGATCGGCACGACCGGGGCGTCCGTCGTGATCGCGACCCGGACCCCGGCCGCGGCGAGCGCCGCCAGGTGCGGGATGCCGCGGTCGCGCAGCTCGACCTTCGACCGGCTGGTGAACAGCGGGCCGTAGATCACGGGGATGTCCTTCGCCGCCAGGACGTCGGCGATCTTGTGCGCCTCGGTGCCGTGGTTCACGACGAGCCGGTACCCGAACTCCTCGGCCAGGCGGACCGCGGTCGCCAGGTCATCGTGTCGGTGCACGTGCTGGTCCCACGCCAGCTCGCCGTCGAGGACCCGGACCAGCGTCTCCTTCGTCAGGTCCCGCGCGAACGGCTCGTCCTTGCGCGCTGCGGCGTCGCGGGCGGCTCGGTAGTTCTGGGCGTCGACGAACGCGTCACGGATGACCTTGGCGACGCCGAGCCGGGTCGACGGGGTCTGGCCCTTGTCGCCGTAGACCCGCTTGGGGTTCTCCCCCAGGGCGCTCTTCACGCTGACCGCGTCCGAGATGAGCTGCTCGTCGATCGTGCGGCCGCCCCAGGTCTTGATCGCGACGGTCTGCCCACCGATCGGGTTGCCGGACCCGGGCTTGACGACGATGCTCGTGACCCCGCCGGAGAGTGCGTCGCGGAAGCCCTCGTCGTCGATGTCGACCGCGTCGATCGCCCGGACGCCGGCCATGTTCGGTCCGGTCAGCTCGTTCGTGTCGTTGCCCGCGGGGCCGTTCGCCTCCTCGTGGATGCCGACGTGGCCGTGCGACTCGACGAACCCGGGGACGAGCCAGGCGCCGGCGGCGTCGACGACGGGCAGTCCCGGCGGCGGTGACACGTCCGGGCCGAGCGCCGTGATGCGGCCGTCCTCGACGACGACCGCTCCCCCGTCGAAGGGGGCTGCGGTGACGGGGACGACGTGGGCACCGGTGACGACGAAGGAGGCGGTCATGCCGTCCACGGTAGTCGCGGCCGCGGTGCACGACCGCGCGCTGCGCAGGGAGCTGCCCGGGCGCGCGGCCTAGGGTGGTCGGGTGAGCGACGAGCACGGATCCAGCACCCCGCCGACCGCCGACAAGCGGCCGGTCACCCGAACGCACCACGGCATCGACTTCGTGGACGACTACGAGTGGCTCCGCGACAAGGAGTCGCCCGACACGCTGCGCTACCTCGAGGCCGAGAACGCGTGGACGGCAGCGGCGACCGACCACCTCGCCGACCTGCGCGAGCGGGTCTTCGGTGAGGTCAAGGGCCGCGTGCAGGAGACCGACCTCTCCGTCCCGGTGCGGATGGGCCAGTGGTGGTACTTCACCCGGACCAGCGAGGGCAGCCAGTACGGCGTCCAGTGCCGTGCGCCGATCAGCGGTCCGGACGACTGGACCCCGCCGACCCTCGACGAGGGCGCCGCGACGCTGCCCGGCGAGCAGGTCGTGCTCGACGGCAACACCCTGGCCGAGGGGCACGACTTCTTCTCCCTCGGCTCGTACGACATCACCGACGACGGCACCCGGCTCGTCTACGGCGTCGACGTCGCGGGTGACGAGCGCTACACCCTGCACGTCCGCGACCTGACGACCGGACAGGACCTGCCCGACGTCGTCGAGAACACCGGGTCCGGCGCGACGTTCGACCCCTCCGGCCGCTACGTCTTCTACCCGACGGTCGACGACTCCTGGCGCCCGGACCGCATCTGGCGGCACACGGTGGGCACCGCGGCGTCGGCCGACGTCGTCGTCTTCGAGGAGCCCGACGACCGCTACTGGGTCGGGGTCGGGGTCACCCGGTCCTCGCAGTACATCGTGATCGAGCTCGGCTCGAAGATCACCTCCGAGGCCTGGATCCTCGACGCTGCCGACCCGACCGGCGACTTCCACGTCGTCTGGCCGCGTCGCGACGGCGTCGAGTACGAGATCGAGCACGCGATCGTCGGCGGCAGCGACCGGCTGCTGGTGCTGCACAACGACGGCGCCGAGAACTTCGAGCTCGTCGACGTCCCCGCCGACGACCCCACGTCCGAGACCGACCGGCGGGTCGTCGTGGCGCACCACGGCGAGCGCCGCATCGAGTCGGTCGACGCCTTCGCCGGACACCTCGCACTCGAGTACCGCTCCGAGGCCCTGCCGCGCGTGGCGATCATCCCGCTCGACGGCGACGGCTACGGGGAACCCGACGAGGTCCACTTCGACGAGGCCCTGTTCTCCGCCGGCCTCGGCGGCAACCCCGAGTGGCACCAGCCCACGCTCCGCATCGGGTTCACGTCCTTCGTCACCCCGTCCGAGGTCAGTGACCTCGACCTGGCGACCGGTGCCATGACCGTGCTGAAGCGCCAGCCGGTGCTCGGCGGCTACGACCCGGCCGACTACGTGCAGGAGCGCGACTGGGCCACCGCTGCCGACGGCACGCGGGTGCCGATCTCGCTCGTCTGGCGCCGGGACGCCGTCGACACCGATGCCCCGGCGCCGCTGCACCTGTACGGGTACGGCTCGTACGAGCACTCGATCGACCCGGGCTTCAGCGTCATGCGGCTCTCCCTGCTCGACCGCGGCGTGGTGTTCGCGGTCGCGCACGTCCGCGGCGGTGGCGAGCTCGGCCGGCACTGGTACGAGAACGGCAAGACCCTGACGAAGAAGAACACCTTCACCGACTTCGTCGCGGTGGCCGACCACCTGATCGCGACCGGTCGCACGACCGCGGACCGGATGGTCGCCGAGGGCGGCAGCGCGGGTGGGCTCCTGATGGGCGCGGTCGCGAACATCGCACCCGACCGCTTCGCCGGCATCGTCGCGGCGGTGCCCTTCGTCGACGCCCTGACGAGCATCCTCGACCCGGACCTGCCCCTGACGGTCATCGAGTGGGACGAGTGGGGCGACCCGCTCCACGACGCCGAGGTCTACCGCTACATGAGCGAGTACTCCCCGTACGAGAACGTCCGCGACGACGTGCAGTACCCGGCGATCCTGGCGGTGACCTCCATCAATGACACCCGCGTGCTCTACGTCGAGCCGGCGAAGTGGACGGCGAAGCTCCGCGAGGTCGGTGCCCCGGTGCTGCTGAAGACCGAGATGTCGGCAGGGCACGGCGGTGTCAGCGGCCGGTACGCCTCGTGGCGGGAGCGGGCGTTCGAGCTCGCCTGGATCCTCGACACCCTGGGGCTGGCCGACGTCTCCCCCGCGGCAGCCAGCGCAGCGCCGATCGCGGCCGCCTGACCGCGACCGTCACCGACACCGACACCGGCGGTGCACGGGCTCACACACGGTTGAGCGCGTGCACCGCCTCGTCGTAGGACTCCTCGGCCAGGCGCACCCGGTCGCCCGCGAGCACCCCGTACCCGAACGTCGCCTCGCCGCCGCGCTCGGCGATGCCGGACAGCGTCCGGAGCGCGTCGAGCGCCCAGAGCGACCGCACACGCTCGGTCAGCACGTCCGCCGCTGACCCGATCCGCTTCCAGAGCGCGTGCGGGAACGCGTCGTCCCCGAGCACGTCCATCGCGAGCCGCGCCCGCATCGTCCCCTGCCACGCGAGCTCGGTCGCGGCACGGTCTGCGGCCTCGCGCGCGTCGGCCGTGTCCGAGGTGTCATCGGCGACGGCGTCCCGGACGAGCTCGCGGACCTCGGGCTTCACGGTGGCCGTGACGTCCTGCGCGACCTTCTTGGGCGACCGGAGCGACCACGCGGTGGATGTGGGGCGCTCGACCGCGTCGTCGAGGGCGTCCAGCAGCTCGAGGAACGGTTCACCGTGCAGGGCCGTCACGACGTCACGCACGGCCTCGTCCCGCCGCTCGCGTGTGGCCGCGAGGATCCGTTCGCGGGTCATCGCGTCCACCAGCGCGTCCTGTGCCGGACTCGTGGTGCGCGGCAGGCGCTCGACCAGGTACTCGGCCAGGGCCGCCCGGGCGGTCACCTCCGCCAGGGACCGCGCACCGGCCACCGCTCGGTCGACGGCGTCGCCGGCGGGGAACGCCGGTCGGTACGTCTGCAGGACCGCGGCGATCTCCAGGGTGGTCTCGGCCGTCTGGCGGAGCTCGGTGTCCTCGCCCGACCGCAGCCGGGCCTCCTGGACGAGCAGCGCGGAGCGCAGCTTCCGCAGTCGCTTGGCGAGCACGCGTGCGGTCGTGCCCTTCTCGGGCTTGTCGACGGTCTGGAGGCGCGGTGCCGGTGCTCCTGCCAGCCCCCGTGCCAGCTTGGACGCGACGGCGGCGGGGCCGGCCCCGACAGCCTGGAACCGGCCGTCGAGGGACGTGAACAGCTCGTGGGCGACCTGCGGGTCGACGCCCTCGGCCGCCTCGACCTCGACCTCGCGCCAGGTGCGCGGGTCGGCGGGGGCATCGGCGTCGAGGCGCTGCGCGCTGACGCGGTCGTCGGCGAGCTCGGCCACCTGGTCGCCGTCCTCGTCGAGCAGACGGGTCACCGTGCGGGTGGTGGTGATCCGCACGACGGGTCGGAGTCCGCGGCCGCGGCGCTCGGTGAACAGCGCGGCGAGGACCTCGACCGGCACCGCGTCCGGGTCCTCGGTGAGGGGGAAGTGCTGCTCGTGGCGGACGGTGTCGGACTCGGCGCGCTTGATGTGCCAGCCGGCGTCGTGCCCGCCGGTGCGGCGACGGACGGTCACGCGCGCGGCGACCAGGTCGTACCGCTCCGTGTCCCAGTAGGTCGCGTCGAGCTCGACCGGCTCCCGGTGGTCGACCTGCAGGATCCCGCCGACCCCGATCAGGTCCGGCAGGGCCGCTGTGTCAGGCAGGTCGTACGTGCGCTCGATCTCGAGGTGCGTCTGGGTCACACGTCCCTGTCTACCAGGGCGCACCGGTGGACCTGACCGCCAGGTGCCGGAGTTACGCTGCTGCCATGAGCGAGACGATCACCCGCGACGCGTTCGTGCCCCAGGCCGGCGCCGTCACGATGTTCACGACCACGTGGTGCGGCTACTGCGCGCGACTGAAGAACCAGATGTCCAAGGCCGGCGTGCCGTTCACCGAGGTCGACATCGAGCACACCCCGGGGACGGCCGAGCTCGTCGCCGAGGTCAACGGCGGCAACCAGACCGTGCCGACCCTGGTGTTCCCGGACGGCAGCACCGCGACGAACCCGTCCCTGGCCGAGGTGCAGTCCCGCATCTAGCCTGCGGCCGCTTCGGCACAGCACCCCCGAACGGACACAGCACCACGAGACCTCGTGGTGCTGTGTCCGTTCTGCGGTGCGTTGCGTGCCGGCGCCGGGGCGCGCCGGGCGGCGTCAGCCCCCGAGCGCCTCGGTGAGCAGCGCGGCCATCGCGTCGAGCTGGATGTCGCCGGAGTCGACGAGCTCCTCGTCGGAGCCGTCGAGCGCCCGCGCGGCCAGTCCGGCCTTCGAGTCGATGAGCTCCGCGATCTTGGTGTCGATCGTCTGCGCGGCGATGATGCGCCACGCGGTGACCGGCTCCGACTGCCCGATGCGGTGGACGCGGTCGATCGCCTGGGTCTGCTCGGCGCTCGTCCAGGACAGCTCGGCGAGGACGACGTTCGACGCGACCTGCAGGTTGAGCCCGACACCGGCCGCCGTCAGCGAGCAGACGATCACGGCGACGTCGGGGTCGTTCACGAACGAGTCGATCTCGGCCGTGCGCTGCGCGGGCGTCTGGTCGCCGCGGATCGTCGCGGTGCGCAGGTGCCGGCGGGCGAAGACCTCTTCCGCCTGGTCCATCACGTCGAGGTGCTTGGCGAAGAACACGACCTTGCCGACGTTCGACGCCAGCTGCGCCGCGTAGTCGGCCGCGAGCTGCGCCTTCGCCCGCCCGATGCGCCGCACCATCGAGAACACGTTCTCACCGGTGGACGACGCGTCCTGGTCCTCGAGCTCCCAGCGCGCGACCTGACGGACCAGCTTGTGGTCGATGCCGTCGACCGGTGCCTGACCGGTGCGGGCGTCGAGGGCCTGGTGGTAGCGCTTGACGAGCTTGGCGGTGAGTTCGCGCTCGGCATCGCGGATCGAGCGTCCCTCGTCGCCGTCGAGCTCGACGGGGATGTCGGCGATGCGTCGGGCGGGGATGTCCGACGCGACGTCGACCTTGCGGCGCCGCACGATGCCGAGGTCGATCACGGCGCGACGGGCCTCGGCGAAGAAGCCCTGGTCGGCCGGGGTCAACCCGATCTCCTCGAGCTCGTTCATGAGCTGCGCGCGGGGCTTCTTGTCGTCGATCCAGCCGAGGTACTCCCAGATCGTGCGGAAGTCCTCGACCGAGTTGATCAGCGGGGTGCCGGTCAGGGCCATGAGCAGCGGCGACGCCGTGCGCTCGCGGATCTTCTCGGCGAGCTGCAGCACGAACTTCGACCGCTGTGAGTCCTTGTTCTTGATGAAGTGCGCCTCGTCGACGACCATCCCCTTGAACCCGAACGCCCCGAGCCAGCCGACGTGCCGGTCGAGGATCTCGTAGTTCACGATGACGACGTCGGCGAAGCCGTCCAGGTCGTCGCCGTCGCCGTGGATGACGGTCGCACGGCGGTTCGGGACCCAGCGGGCGGCCTCTCGCGCCCAGTTGGTCTTGACGACGTTCGGCACCACCACGAGCAGTGGGTAGGCCTTGGCTGCCTCGGCCGCCAGCAGGGACTGGGCCGTCTTGCCGAGACCGGGCTCGTCGGCGAGCAGGAACGTGCGGTGTCCCTGTGCCGCCGAGGCCACGAGCTCCGCCTGGTGCTTCATGAGCGCCGTGCCGGAGAGGGTGTCGAGCGAGGAGGGGTCGGGCAGCGGCATCGATGCCGCGCCACCACCGGCGCCGTACTCGAACGACTTGAAGAGCGGGCCGAACAGCTCCCAGTTCGCCAGGCGACGGGGGTGGGCGACGGGCTGGTCGGCGAGGGCGAAGTCCGGCGGCAGGAACGGGTTCGCGAGCTGTCGCTGCACCACGGCCTGCGGGACCACGGCGCGCTCCTGGGTCGTGGAGACCGGTGCCGGCTCGGCGGCGATGACCAGGTCCTCCGGCTGCATCTCGACGCCGCCGGCGATCATCATGTCGCGCTTGACGGTGCGGGTGGCCTCGGAGACCGATGCCTCTTCCGTCAGCAGCTGGATCACGCTGGTGTCACGGGCAGCGGTCTTCGCCAGGATCGTCGCCACGCCGTCGAGCCGCTTCATCTGCTCGGCACGCTGCGCGTCCGTCAGGGTCGAGTCGGCCTTGACCCGAGCGCGTTCCTCGCGCATGAGCAGCGCCACCGCCTGGAACTTCGTGCGGTTCGTCGTCTTCAGCGGACCGCGCTGCGCGGCGGCCTCGACCTCGCGCACCGCGCGGGCGAGCACCGGGATGACACCGTCGTTGTCGAGCGGCCTGGTCCGGCGTGACGCGGTCCGCGTCCCACCGGCTGCACGCCGCGTGCCTGATCGAGCCAAGGCTCCTCCTGTTCCGCCCCGCGACCGGGGCGAGCCGCCCGAGCGGGCGGAAGTCTCGTCGGTGCGTCCGTCGCACCGATGCCGGCAGCGAGCCACCGTGGCCCGCCGATCCCCACGACGTGTGGACGACCGATCCCACCGAGGACGCCGGGTGACGTCCTGCCGATGCGACGGTCTGCGCGGAGGATCCGGCGCCGTCGCACGCACGCGACGCTGCAGGACTGGGTCGTCCCAGGGCGGTCGCGGACCCGGTGCCCATGCCGACCAAGTGGTCGACCGTTGCGCCAGGGGACGACGCGACGCGCGGGCACGCGGTGCGTGCGCGGTCAGTTTACTCCCGGACCGCCCCAGGAGGCGACTCGACGCTCCCCGCGCGCGTCGGGCCTCCTGGTCGGTGTCCGCGTCTCAGACGCGCGGTGCGGACCGCGGACGGCTCGCGTCGTCGGACGGGAGGCCCGTGGCCGGCACCGCGAGCGCCGCACGGGTCGCCGCCAGCAGCTGCTCCGCGGTCGCGATCCCGTTGGCGGAGCCGGTGGTGGCCTGGCCGCCGGCGTGCGCGAGCAGCTGCGCGCCGATCGCGGGTCCCAGACGCTCGACCTCGAGCGGGTTGCGCGCCGCCCAGTCGCGGGCGATGGCGTCGGCGAGCCGCTCCGCGGCCGCGCCACGGTCGACGTCACCACGCGAGCGGTGCCACAACCCGGTGACCACGAGGTGGGCGACCACGGCACCGATGTCGCGGACGGGGTAGCCCCAGCCGGCGGTGTCGATGTCGAGGAGGCCGGAGATGCGCCACGGCTCGGCCTCGTCGACGAAGACCTGCTCGAGGTGCAGGTCGCCGTGCACGACCTGCTTGGTCGCCGCTGCCCAACCGATCGAGCGGCGACCGATGGCGTCGTAGAGCTCGTCGATCTGCTGCGCGTCCTGCGGCAGCGCGGCGACCAGGGTGCGGCGGTGCCAGTCGGCGTGGTCCATCGCGTCGGCGCGGGCCTGCTGGGTCATCGGCACCGTGGCGATCCGGCCGGAGAGCGCCGCGAGCGACGCCACGAAGCGCGGGTCGTCGGCGATGTCGAGGATGCGGCTGCCCGCCGGCACGCCGCGGATGCGCTCGAGGACGAGCAGACCGTCCCCGCGGCTCGAGAGCACGCGCGGCACCGGGAGCCCCGCTGCGACGAACTGCTCGTGGGTCTTCGCGATCGGCGCGACGCGGTGCGGCCGGACCACCTTGAGGAAGAGCGTGCCCTCGGGCGCGTCGACCCTGACGACGGCACGCTTGCCCGGTCGGTAGGCGGCCACCGTCAGCGTGGGGTTGGTCACGGGCATGCCGAGCGTGGTGAGGAGCTCGGCCACGGCGTCGCGGTACGTGACCTGCGGCAGGACCGGCAGACCCGGGTCGTTCGGGTACGCCCACACCGACACCGGCTCGTTCGTGGCCGGGTCGGTGACCAGCGCGCTGTTCTGGTCGTGGTTGCCGCCGGTGTCGACGTACGTCAGGACGGTGGCCCGCTGACCGGCACCGTCGACGGTGTCGACCTCGTAGCCGTAGAGGTACCCGTTGCCCGAGGGCTCGACCGAGTGGGCGCGTGCGGCCACGACGGAGGTCCCGGAGCCGACGAAGGCCTCCGGGATGACGCGCTCGTGATTCGGCCACACGGGATCAG
The DNA here is from genome assembly GCF_001424385.1 of Curtobacterium sp. Leaf183. Classification (GTDB taxonomy): domain Bacteria; phylum Actinomycetota; class Actinomycetes; order Actinomycetales; family Microbacteriaceae; genus Curtobacterium. The sequence continues at coordinate 109,932 of NZ_LMPO01000008.1, forward strand.
TCAACCGTGTCGGCGCGGATTCGTCCCCTTCGTGCACGGCTCGGCGTGCGGACCGTGGCTAGCGTGGGCGTCGTGAACCCGGTCGCGCGCCTCCGCAGCTCGAAGCGCACACCCCTGCTGCAGGTCGTCAAGACCGCGGTCGCCGTGGTCGCGGCCGTGTTGCTCTGCCGCCTCGTGATCCAGGGGCCGTTCCCGACCTTCGCGGCGATCGCCGCCCTGCTCGTGGTGCAGCCGAGCATCAACCAGTCGTTCGTCAAGGGCCTCGAGCGGAGTGCCGGGGTCGTCCTCGGGGTCGTGCTCGCGACCGCGCTGCACTTCCTGCTCGGCGACTCGGTGTGGGTCGTGCTGCTCGTGATCGTGCTCGCGGTCCTGATCGCCTGGGCCCTGCGCCTGACACCGACCTCGGCCACGCAGGTCGGGATCAGCGGGATGCTCGTGCTGACGGCGGGGGTGGTCACGCCGAACTACTCGGCCGACCGCGTGCTGGAGACCGTGCTCGGCGCGGTCGTGGCACTCGTCGTGAACGCGGTCATCGTGCCACCCGTGCTCCTGCGGCCGGGGCACCTGGCCGTCGCACGGCTGGCGCGGGACACGGCAGCGGCCTTCGAACGCGTCGCGATCGGCCTGACCGAGGGGTGGGACCACGACCGCTGGCACGAGGCGCTGCTGCGGGCGAGGTCGCTCCGACAGCAGCACGCCCAGGCCGAGGCGTCACTGGCGTCGGCGCAGGAGTCGCTGACGATGAACCCGCGCGGCGGCCGGCACCGGACGATCCTGGAACGCGACGTCGCCGTGGCCGAGCACCTGCGGGTCCTGGTCACGCGGGTGACCGGGATGACCAGGGCCATCCGCGACAACACCGCGCCCGATCTGCGGTCCGACCCGATGGTGGGACGCATCGCGACGGAGGTCGCCCGGATCGGCGCCGACCTGCGGGCGCTCGGGCGGCAGGTGGAGTCGACGGAGCTGGCGTCGGCGTCCGAGGCCGCACCCGAGCCGTCGGACGGTCCCGCGCTGACGGCGCCGCTCGAGGTCGTGCGGCCGAACTCCCGCCACTGGATCCTGATCGGCGCGCTGCTCGAGGACGTCCGGCGCGTGCGCGAGGAGCTGCTCGGCGAGGACGACTGAGTCACGGTCGCGCCGGTCGCGTCCACGTCGGACGCGGTCGGGTCCTCGCTACCGGCAGCCGGCCGTGGCGGCGACGGACGCGGTGTCGACGATCTCGCCCCAGATGGTGCCGGTCGAGCCGTCGGGAGCGTGCGCGTCGTCGTCGGCGAACCGTCGGATCTCGGCGACGACGGCCTCGTGTCCGGCCTCGCGCGCGGCGCGGCCGGCGACGTCCGGCACCGCGGCCCGCAGCTCGGCGACGATCCGCTCGCGCAGGTCATCGTCGACCTCGTCCAGGGTGCGCATGCCCTTCCATGCGGCGTCGAGTTCGACGCGCAGTCGGGCGATGGCCGGGTGGTCGGGTTGGTCGATCATGGGTCCCCCAGGAACAGGACGTTCTGTCGGGTACAGCGTCCAGGCGGATCTTACCAAGCGCACAGGGAGCCCCTCATGTCCCTCGATCGCGGGGCACCACCGGGGCAGGACGGTGTCTGACTGAGACGAGATTCAGTCGGGATGGCCGTGGGAACGCCACGAAGGCCGGGTTCGATGCCAGAGTGGGTCCCGGGAGGTCCACTATGCGGCTGTTGGTGGTCGAGGACGACGACGAGATGCGTGCCCTCATGGAGCGCGGTCTCGCCGCCGAGGGGTACCGCGTCACGGCGGTCGAGAACGGTGTCGAGGCACTCATCGCGCTCGGGGACCAGGCGTTCGACCTGGCCGTCGTCGACGTCATGATGCCGGGGATGTCCGGGTTCGAGCTCGCGCGACGCATCCGTGAACGCGAGGACCCGGTGCGCATCCTGCTCGTGACCGCGCGCGACGGCGTGGACGACCGGGTGTTCGGCCTGGACGCCGGTGCCGACGACTACCTCACCAAGCCCTTCGCCTTCGCCGAGCTCACCGCACGGCTGCGCGCCCTCGCGCGCCGCGAGGCCACCGGCGCCCCGCGCACGATCGAGGTCGGCGACGTCTCCATCGACTCCGAGGCGCGGCGGGTCTCGATCCAGGGCCAGCGCGTCGCCGTCAGCCCGACGGAGTTCGCGCTGCTGCGGTTGCTCGCCCGCTCGGTCGGCACGGTCGTCGACCGGCCGAAGATCCTCGAAGAGGTGTGGGACGGATCCCAGCACGTCGACCCCAACGTCGTCGAGCAGTACATCTCGTACCTGCGCAAGAAGCTGACGTCGCACGAGGCCACCGTCGCCATCGCCACCGTGCGGGGCCGGGGCTACCGCCTCGACCTGCTCGGCTCCTGACGCGTCCCGTCCACACCCCCGATGCGTCTCATCAGGCCACTCGGCCTGCTCTCGCTCCGTTCACGGATCACGATCGGCTCGACGGCCATCGCCGCCGTGGTGATCGTGCTGCTCGTCCTGGTCATGCGCTTCCAGGTCGTGAGCGTCGTGGCGTCCGCCACCCGGACGCTGCTCGACGCCGACGCCGACCCGTACGTGGCGACGCTCGAGGTGGACAGCGACCCGGAGCTGTCACCGCCCGGCAACGCCCAGCTCGTCGCCGTGGTCTCCCCCACGGGTGAGATCCAGCTCTCGACCATGCCCGACCGGGTCGAACGCGCGCTCGGCAGCCTGCGGTCGACGCCCGCGGGGACCTCGCTCATCGACGTGTCCGGATCCGAGTACCGCGTGGTCGTGGAGCACCCGGTGAACGGCGCGGGACGGTGGACCGTGGTCGCCGCCCGCAACTCGCAGGCCGAGGCCATCGTCGTCGACGACCTGACCACGACCCTGTCGATCACCGGATTGGCGATCCTGGTGGCGTTCGGGATCGCGTCGTGGGTGCTCGCGACCGCGGCGCTCCGTCCGGTCAACCGGATGCGCCGCGAAGCAGAGCGACTGTCGGTCGCCCCGGAACGCGCCGAGCTGCCGGTCGGCCCCGCGCAGGACGAACTCGCGTCCCTCGCCACGACCCTCAACGCCTTCCTGGCCCGGACGCGGCAGACGACCGAACGCGAGCGCCAGATGGTGTCCGACGCATCGCACGAGCTCCGCACGCCGCTGGCGATCCTGACGACCCAGCTCGACCTGGCCTCGCTCGACGCCGACGACGCCGAGGCGCTCGCCAACCACATCGAACGGGCGAAGAACAGCGTCGCCCGGCTGTCGCGCCTGGCGAACGACCTGCTGACCCTGTCCCGCATCGAGGAGTCGGAGCGTCGGTCCGAGGACGGTGACCAGCGCCCGCTGACCGCCTGGTCGGACCTCGGCGACGAGGTGATGGCGGCCGTCGACCGGGTCCGCCTGATCGCCAGCACGAAGGACGTCACCGTCGACTTCGACCTCGAGCCGCCGCGGTCGAGCGATGACGACGGCCCCGAGCCGCGGTACCACCTGGACACCGGGGGCATGGCGCAGCTCGTCACGAACATCGCCGGGAACGCCGTGGCGGCGCTCCCCCGTGGAGGCGGCGTCCTGGTGACCTGGCGCACCGACGGTGACGTGGGCGAGCTGCAGGTCACGGACGACGGGCCGGGTGTGCCCGAGACCTTCGTCGCCGTGGCCTTCGACCGCTTCACCCGTCCGGACGAGGCGCGGAAGTCCCGACCCGTGCCCGACCCGGCCACCGGGGTGATCCCGCTGCCGGGAGGCTCGGGGCTGGGCCTCGCCATCGTGCGGGCCGTCGCCGAGCGCGCGGGCGGCACGGCGTCGCTGCGGAACGTCCGGTCCGGTGGGCTCGAGGTCACGATCCGCGTCCCCGCGGTCTCCTGACGACGTCACTGGAAGTCGCGGGAGCGCGTCCGGACGGACAGCGACAGGCGCTCGATCCGGTCCGCCACCACGTTGACGACCCCGTCGGGTGACCGCTCGAGGATGCCCCGCACCACCACCGCCGGCGACTCCCGCGCCACCCGTCGGTAACGCCCCCACACCCCGACGCTGCAGATCACGTTCACCAGCCCGGTCTCGTCCTCGACGTTGAGGAACGTGATCCCCGACGCGGTCGCCGGGCGCTGCCGGTGCGTCACGATGCCACCGACCTCGATGCGCCGTCCGGTCTCCGCCGTGGCCAGGTCGTCGACGCTGAGCACCCGTCTGGCGTCCAACCCCGGGCGGACGTGCGACACCGGGTGGTCGTCGGTGGTCATGCCCGTCGACCACATGTCGGCGATCAGGACGTCGCCGCTCGTCATCTGCCCGAACAGCGGCGGCTGCACGACGACCTGGGTGTCGGGGAGCTGGTCGGGTCGTTCGGCCGCCGCCTGCGCCGCGGACCACATCCCCCCGCGGCGGTCGACACCGAACGGCGCGAACGCATCGGCGGCTGCCAGGGCCTCGAGCTGCGCCGTCGTCAGCCCGACCCGGCGGGCCAGGTCGGACATGTCCACGAAGGCGCCGTTCGCATCGCGCTCGGCGACGATCCGCTCGGCGGTCTTCCGACCGAGCGAGGCCACCTCGGCCAGCCCGAGCCGCACCGCCGAGGCGCCGTCGCGCCGGTGCCGCGCCGTGTCGTCGGGCAGCGCCTTGTCGAAGGGCAGCACGGGCGGCTGCTCGGTGGCGAGACAGGCGTCGTCACCGTGACCGCCGCCCGGCACCGCGCCGCCGCCCGGCACCGCGCCGCCGCCCGGCACCGCGCCGTCGCTCGGCACCGCGCCGTCGCTCGGCACCGCGCCGTCGACCGGCTCGAGCGTCGCGTCGACCCCGGACCGCAGGATGTCCGGCCGGAGCACCTGCACCCCGTGCCGCCGGGCGTCGGCCACCAGCGTCTGGGGTGAGTAGAAGCCCATCGGCTGCGCACGGAGCAGCGCCGCCAGGAACGCCCCCGGGTAGTGCAACCGCATCCATGCGCTGGCGTAGACGATCAGGGCGAAGCTGATCGAGTGGCTCTCCGCGAAGCCGAAGTTGGCGAACGCCTGGATCTTCGCGTAGATCGCGTCGGCGTCGGCACCGTGGATGCCGTTGTCCGCCATGCCCGCGTAGAGCTTGTCGCGCAGCCGGTCGATCTTCTCGTGGCCGCGCTTGGACCCCATCGCCCGCCGGAGCAGGTCGGCGTCGTCACCGGAGCAGTTCCCGACAGCGATGGCCATCTGCATGAGCTGCTCCTGGAACAGCGGCACGCCGAGGGTCCGCTCGAGCACCGGCTCGAGCGAGGGG
>NZ_LMPO01000008.1:115163-192529 GCF_001424385.1 Curtobacterium sp. Leaf183
GGATCGGGCCGGGGCGGACCAGCGCCACCTCGATCACCAGGTCGTAGAACCGCCGCGGCAGCAACCGGGGCAGGGTGCCCATCTGTGCCCGGGACTCGACCTGGAACACCCCGATCGTGTCCGCACGGCACAGCTGGTCGTAGACGCCCTGCTCTTCCTTGGGGATGGAGTGCATCTCCCAGCGCTCCCCGCAGTGCTCGGCCGCCAGGTCGAACGAGTACTGCAGCGCGGCGAGCATGCCCAGCCCGAGCATGTCGAACTTCACGAGCCCCATGTAGGCGCAGTCGTCCTTGTCCCACTGCAGCACGGTGCGGCCGTCCATCCGGGCGTGCTCGATCGGCACGACCTCGCCCACCGGGCGGTCGGTCAGGACCATGCCACCGGAGTGGATGCCGAGGTGCCGCGGGAACCCGAGGACGTCGCTGGCCAGCCCGACGACCGCCGGCGGGATGTCGTGGTCCTGGCTCTCGGTCACCGACCCCCACCGCTCGACCTGCTTCGACCAGGCATCCTGTTGGCCGGGACTGTGACCGAGCGCCTTCGCCATGTCGCGGACGGCGCCCTTCGGCCGGTAGGTGATGACGTTCGCGACCTGCGCGGCGTTGTACCGGCCGTACTTGTCGTAGACGTACTGGATGACCTCTTCGCGTCGGTCGGAGTCGAAGTCCACGTCGATGTCGGGCTCCTCGTCGCGCATCGCCGACAGGAACCGCTCGAAGGGCAGCCCGTACCGGATCGAGTCGACCGCGGTGATCTCGAGCAGGTAGCAGACCGCCGAGTTCGCCGCAGAGCCGCGCCCCTGGCAGAGGATGCCCCTGCCACGGGCGAACTGCACCATGTCCCGCACGATGAGGAAGTAGCCGGGGAAGTTCTTGTCCTCGATCACCGCGAGCTCGCGCTCGATGCGCGCTCGCTTGTGCGGGTCGACCCCGTCCGCGCTGCCCGGGTAGCGCCGTCGTGCCCCCGTCCACGTGAGCTCCCGCAGCCACGACATCGCCGTGTGTCCGTCCGGGACGTCGAGGTCGGGCAGCCCGGGCTTGACCGTCCTGAGCCGGAACCCGATCTCGTCCGCGATCCGGACGGTGTTCTCGATCGCACCCGGGTAGCGCGCGAACCGCCTGGCCATCTCGACGCCTGACCGCAGGTGTGCCGTGTCGGCGGCCGGCAGCCAGCCGTCGATCTCGTCGAGGCTGCGCCGCGCCCGGACGGCGGCGAGTGCCGTCGCCACCGGGAAGCGGTCCGGGGTGGCGTAGTGGACGTTGCCCGTGGCGACGAGCGGCAGCGCGTGCCGGGTGGCCAGCGCGGCCAGGACGTCGTTCCGGGCACTGTCGAGGGGGTCACCGTGGTCGAGCAGCTCCACGACGACGTTGCCGGTGCCGAACCGGTCGAGCAGTGCCCGCAGCGCGGCATCGGCCGCTGACTCGCCGCCCTGGTCGAGCGCCTGGCGCACCGTGCCCTTCCGGCAGCCGGTGAGCACACGCCAGTGTCCGTCCGCCCGGGCGGCGAGGTCGTCGAGGTCGTAGCGCGGCCGCCCCTTCTCGGACCCGGCCGCCAGGTGCGCGCTCGTGATGGCTCCCGCCAGGCGGTGGTAGCCGTCCTGACCGTCGGCGAGCAGCAGCAGGTGCGAGCCCTCGGGGTCGGGCACGCCGTTCTGCGGTGCCGTCAGCCCGAGGGAGAGCTCGGTGCCGTAGACGGTGCCGACGGTCGGGTACGCCTCGGCCACCTCGGCCATGCGGGCGGCACCGTACAGGCCGTCGTGGTCGGTGAGCGCCAGGGCGTGCAGCCGCAGCCGGGCAGCTTCCTCGAACAGGTGCTCGGGCTGGCTGGCACCGTCGAGGAAGCTGAAGGTCGAGTGCGCGTGCAGTTCGGCGTACGGCACGGTCGGTGGCCCGTCGACCGCGCCGTCCACTCGGGAGGCGGGGGCGTAGGGCTCGCGCTTGCGGGACCACGCGGGACTGTCCCCGCCGTCGCCGGCGTGCCCCGAACCCGGACTCCGCTCGTCAGAGAGGGCACGCTCGAACTCCGACCACGGGATCGGCGGGTTGCTGTAGCCCATCAGGTGCCCTTCGTCGTGGTCGTCTCGTCGTGCGTCTCGTCGTGCGTGGTCGTCTCGACCTGCGTGGTGGCCGTCACGTCGCGACCGCTTCGGCCCACCAGCGGTGGTCGGCGAGCACGAGGTACCAGGCTCGACCATCGGCATCGACGAGCTGCAGGCGGTGCAGCCGTCGACCGCCCGCTTCCCACCAGCGCACGACGAGCGGCCAGGGTCCGGCCCACGCCGTCACCACCGCGAACCCCCCGCCGCGGTCGCCGTCGGCTCGGAAGCGCTCGGGTGCACCCGAGAGCACGCCGCGCTCGTCGACGTCCACCCCGGTGCCGTCCGCCGCGACCACGTCGACCGGGCGGGGGCGTTCGAGCACCGTGGCGGGCGGTGGCCCGGGGAGCTTGCCGGGCCACGGCCGGTCGCGCACGGTCGCCAGGGCCCGCTCGCCACCCGGCGGGGCGTCACCCCAGGGGACGAGGACGATGCGCTCGGACAGGGTCCGGCCGCCCCCGACGCGCGGGCTGACCACGCCGTCGTGTCCGACCATGCCCTGGATGCGCGCGAGCCCGTGGTGCACGCGCTCGTCCGGACCCGACCCCCACAGCCCGCGCTCGTGGTTCGCCATGTCGTCGACGGCGACCGGGTCGAGCACGACCGAGGTCACCGGGGCTTCGAGCCCGGTGGGGTCGACCCCGCCCGCGAGCTGCCAGCGCACGCGGTCGACCACGTCGGCCGCGTCGAACCAGCGCGGGTGCGCCCAGGTGCGCTCGAGCAGGATGTCCCGTTCGTCGACGATGCCGACGCGGATGGTGGTGGCCACGAGTCCCGCTGCCCGGAGCCGTGCCGCGAAGTCGTCGGCCGACCGCCGGAAGGCGAACGCGACCTGGTCGGCGCGGTCGAGCGGCGGCTCGAACGAGGCTTCCACCCGGAGTTCGGGCGGGATGTCGCGTGCTGCGACCTCGCGCGGGTCGCGTCCGGCCGCCAACCGGTGCAGGAAGGCCCCGGGGACACCGAACCGGTCGCGGACCTGCTCGTCGCTGAGCCGGGCGAACGCCCCGAGGGTGGTGATCCCGAGCCGGTCCAGCACGGTCGCCAGGTCAGGGTCACCGAGCACGCCGAGCGGCAGTCCCGCCAGGAACTCCGCCGACGCCGCGACCGGCACGATCCGGACCCGTTCGCCCGGACGCACCGGACGGGCACGAGCGGCCTGCTCCGCCGCGAAGGGGGTGTCCGCGACACCGGCACGGACCATGGGCGCCCCGTGGTCGGCCGCGATGCCCGCCAGGGTCGCCGCCGCCGCACGTTCACCGCCGTAGTACCGCGCCGGACCCCGGGAGCGCAGGGCGAGGGTGCCGGGGCGCACCACCTCGACGCCCGGGACCGCGGCTTCGACCGCGCGGATGACCGGCTCGAACGCACGGTGGTCGAGGGCGTCGTCGTAGGGCTGCACGACGAGCCCGGGACAGCGCGCCTGGGCTTCACGGATCCGGATGCCCCGGGCGACGCCCTGCTGGCGGGCCGACGCCGAGCTGGCGAACACCAGGCCCTTCGCCACCACGGCGAAGGGCTGCTCCGGTGGGCACCCGGCGGCGCGGGCGGCGGCGATAACCGGCCAGTCCGGGCACCAGAGCACAATGGTGCGGGTGGGCGGCGGTTCCGGCAGCGCCCCGCCACGGGCGATCGCGTCGGCGCGCACACGCCCCTGGGCGATCACGACGCCACCGCCACGGGTCGCATGCCACGTTCGTCGCCCCGCTCGACACCAGCGACACCCGCGACACCCGAGCCGACCGAGCCACCCGAGCCGACCGAGATGTCCGAGACACCCGAGCCGCCGCCGGGCAGCGCCACCGGTGCCACGGTCGCTGCTCGGACGGCACCGTCGGCCGCCGGCAGGAGCAGCTCGGTGCTGATCGGACGCATGGCTCCCGCTCGCCCGGTCGCCGTCACGGTGGCGCGCCGTTCGGTCAGGTGCCCGTGCCCCTGCCCGATGCCGCTCCACGTCGACGCGGTGACCCGCAGCGTGACGTCAGCCCCCGGCCACGAGCCGAGTGCGACGAGGGCGCCACCACGCTGCCGCAACCGCGCCGAGAGCCGCGCGACGTCACCGGGCACGACACGGCCGAGCGGGCGGGTCAGGACGATCTGGGCGACGTCGGCCATCGCCGCCGTCACCGCGAGCCACTGGTCGCCCGGGTCGGGCACCAGGACGAGCCGTTCGAGGTCGATCCCCGCGGCAGCCGCGGCCTCGACCCCGAAGGACGGCACACCCACGACCGCGCACCACGCCCCCGCCGCCGAGGCCGCCTGCAGCATGGTCATCGCGAGCAGCACCGACTCGGGCACCGCGTACGTGCCCCCGGCGCGGATCGCCCCGCCGGGCAGCAGCGGTTCGAGTGCCGGCGCCGTGGGGAGCCCGGCGGTGTCGACCCGGGTGGACTCCATGTCCGAGACCCGGGACCGCAGCGACGTGATCCGGTCGAGCGCCGCCCGGGCATCCCCCAGGTGGTCACTGCCCCGCGCAGCACGCGCCGACGCAACACGCACCGACGCACCACGCCCCGTCGCAGCATCGTTCCGCCCGCCCCGTTCGGAGTCGGGCGACCGGAGTGCCGCCGCCGTTTGCATGCCCTCATATTCGAACATGTGTTCGATGATGTCAATCGGGTCTGACATCCGTGGACAACCGGATCGAACACGCGTTCGACCAAGCGGTCACCAGTGGGCGACGGCCCCCAGACTGCCGAGGACCGAGCGCGTCTTGGTCTCGACCTCGGTCGCCTCGTCCGCGGCGACGGACGACCAGGTCACTGCCCCACCGGCCCCGAGCGTGCGCGAGACCGCGGACCCCGCAGGACCGACCACCGTCACCAGTGTGCGGATCACCACCGACAGGTCGACCGCCCCGCTCGCCGAGAAGTACCCGATCACGCCCGAGTAGACCCCGCGCGGCGCGTCCTCGAGCCGGTCGGCGATCGCCATCGCGCTGGTCTTCGGCGCCCCCGTCATCGACCCCGGTGGGAACGCCGCCCGCACGACCTCCGCCCGCGAGGTCCCCTCCGGCACCCGCGCGCCGATCGTCGACACCATCTGGTGCACGCTGGCGTACGTCTCGACGTCGCACAGGCGGTCGACGTGCACCGACCCCGGCACCGCCGTCCGCAGCAGGTCGTTCCGCATGAGGTCCACGATCATCACGTTCTCGGCCCGGTCCTTCACGCTCGCCGCCAGCTCCGCCCGGACCGTCCGGTCCGCCACCGGGTCCTCGGACCGTCGTCGGGTCCCCTTGATCGGCTCCGCCAGCACCGTCCCGTCCGCCCCGATCCGCAGGAACCGCTCCGGCGACCGGCTGGCCACGCGCAGCGGGCCGAGCCGCAGGTACGCAGCGAACGGGACGGGGTCGACCGCCCGCATCCGCAGGTACTCGGCGAGCTGCGGGTCCGCGTCGGAGTCGACCAGGGCCTCCCGTCCGGCCACCGGCAGGGTGAAGACGGTCGTGAGACACACCTGGAAGGCGTTGCCCTCACGGATCTCGGCGCGGCACGCGTCGACCGAACGCTCGTGGGCGGCGCGCGTGACGCGACCGGTCGCCGCCACACCGGTCGGGAGGCTCGGGGTGCCGACGATCCCGCTCGGAACGGTCGGCGGACCGGTCACCGACTCGAGCCACGCCTGGTTCGCCGACGTCGCCGCCGGTTCCGCGTCGCTGACCAGGGCGAGCGCCCACGCCGCGCCGTCGTCGCGGACGACGACCGCCCGGTCCACGAACCACAGCTCGGCGTCGGCGTGTCGCCGGGCGGTCCGGTCCGCACCGCCCGACTCACGGCCGAGCTCGTAGCCGAGGAACCCGAGCCAGCCGAGCGCGAAGCCGAGTCCGGGGAGTGGTTCCTCGAGTGTCGGCGTCCGGCACAGCAGGTCGCGCAGCACGGCGAAGGCGGGGCGGTCCTCGGAGCGGCTCGGGCCGAACCACGTCGCGGCGGCCGTGGGCACGTCGAGCACCGCGCGCCGTGCCTCGTGCCGGAACCGCGTGGCGAACGGGCCGTCGCACGGCGCCAGGACGGACCAGCGTGCTCGGTCCCGAGCGCGTGGCGGGGACCCCGCGGGCAGGGCCGAGTCGAGCCAGACGAACTCGCCGTCCTGTCCGACGGCGAGCGCCTCGAGGTCGACCGCGTCGAGCCGACGCGACGCGATCCGCGGGGTCAGACCGCCTGGATCGTCCACGAGGCGGGGTGCGACGCACCGGGTTCGAGCACGACGAGCCCCCGGTCCTGTCCGGCGTTGAACGCGTCCGGGGCGCACGTCATCGGTTCGACGGCCAGTCCGACGCGGTGGTACTCGGGCACGACGTGGTCGGCGGTGTGCACCTGGGCCCACGGGCAGTCCGTGCCGAAGAGCATCCGAACGCCGTGACCGTCCGCCGCCGTCAGCGTGATGGTCGCGGTGCCCTCGGCGTCACGGTCGAAGCCGGTGAAGGCGTGGTCGATGAACCGGGTGCCGATCGGCGTCGCCGTGCGCAGGTCGAACTCGTCGTGCACGGGGACCAGGTCGGTCGGCACCAGACGGTCGGGCGTGACCTCGAGCACCTCCGCCGCGGGCAGCGTCAGCGCCCAGTCGTCGACCGTGCCGGCGCCCGCGACCAGGTACGGGTGCGGACCGGTCCCCCACGGCGCCGGACGGTCGCCGGTGTTCGTGCCGGTGACCGTCGTGTGCAGCCCGTCGGCGTCGATCCGGTACTCGACCCGGACGACCACGCGGAAGGGGTAGCCCTCCTGCGCCTGCACGGTGGTGCTGAGCACGACGCGGTCGGCGGCGACGGACTCGACGTCGAAGTCCGTCCAGGCGGCCAGCCCGTGCAGCGCATGCGAGCGCTTCGGCTCGGTGAGCGCGAGCTCGTGCTCGTCGCCGTCGAACGTGTACCGGCCGTCGACGACGCGGTTCGGCCACGGGGCCAGCACGGCGCCGCGGAACGCGGGACGGACCTGGTCGGCGTCGAAGGGCACGACCAGGTCACGGTCGTCGTGCTGCAGGGAGCGGAGCGTCGCCCCGACGGTCGCGATCCGGGCGGTGGAGCCGGCGGCGGAGATGGTCAGCTGCGTGCCGGACAGCGGGGCGTCGGTGCTCATGCGCTCAGCGTAGCGGCGCGTGGGTGCGTCACAGGCGCAGCGCGAGTGCGTTCGCGGTCAGGCCTGCCGCCGTCCCGCACAGCAGCACGGTGTCGCCGCGGCGCAGCCGGCCGTCGTCCAGGCACGTCGCCAGCGTGTACGGCACCGAGGCGGAGACCATGTTGCCGTACTCCGCGACCGCGTCGACGTAGGCGCCGTCGGGGATGCCGACCCGGCGCATCGCGATGCCGAGCGCTCCGCTCGCCTGGTGCGGCACGACCAGGTCCAGGTCCTCGACGCCGATCCCGGCCGCGGTGAAGAACCGCTCGAAGAACCCCGGCAGGACCCGGAGCATGCCCATGAGCGCACGACGGCCGTGCATGTCGAAGCGGTAGTCGGCCGGGTCGCCGTCGGCGTAGTCCTGGGCCGGGAACCGGGAGAGGCCACCGCGCAGCTCGGTGTCGTGCGCGTGTGCTGGCCAGGTCTGCTGCAGGCTGGCCAGGACGCCGGGGCCGGCGTCGGGGCGGACGTCGACGTCGGGGCGGACGTCGAGGTCGGGGCGCGCGTCGACGTCGGGGCGGTCCGCAGGGGTGGTCCCGGCGCGGCTCACCACGACGGCGGCCGCCGCGTCCGAGAACAGTTCCCAGGACTCCCGCTCCGCCGGGTCGAGGAACCGTGACCCGACGTCCCCCGACACGATCAGGACGTGCTCGTACACCCCGTCGGCCAGGTAGCGCGACGCGATGTCGAGCGCGGTGATGAAGCTCGTGCAGGTGGAGTTCACGTCGAAGGCCGCGGCGCGTGCCCCGGGGGCGACGCGTTCCATCACCAGGGCAGCCGTGCACGGGATCGGTTGGACGCCAGCGGCGCACGCCGCGATCACACAGTCGACGTCGTCCGGTCCCAGGTCGGCCCGGCGGATCGCCCGGTCGGCCGCTGCGACGAGCATGTCGAGCTGCGACACGTCGTCCGCGACGCGGTAGCGCGTGGCGGTCCCCGACCGGGTGGCGAACGTCACGGTGTCGTCGGGCAGGTACGTGCCCCAGCCGGTGATGCGACAGGTCTTCATGGTCCCCCCCAGGTGGTGCGGTCTCGGTGCGAGCAGGTCGACGCCCGTCGGGTGTGCGTCGTGGCTGAACGCCAGGCGCACACCGGCACGCTCGGCGTCGAGCAGCGTCCGTGCCGTCCGGGCCTGGGCGTCGGCGTCGTGCGCGACGGCGCGTGGCACCGCGCGGATCCGGTGTTCCTGCCCCAGCAGGTCGCGGCCCCAGGCCGCGTCACCGGCCACCAGCACCCGGTCCTCCACCAGGGCGCCGAGGTGCCCGTCAGCGTGCCCCGGCAGGTCGACGAGCAGGTACGACCCGTCGTCGAACAGGTCCGCGGTGTCCAGGCCGAGCGGACCGGGTCGGAACGCCGAACGGGGGACGACGTGGACGGGCCCCGGACGTGCCGCCGTCGGCAGGAGACCGCGCAGCACCCCGTCACGCACGCGGGGACGCTGCATCGCTCGGTGCACCGCCTCGGTGACGACCAGCGTCGCGTGCGGGAACGACCGCAGACCGCCCACGTGGTCCGGGTGCAGGTGCGAGAGCACCACGTGCGTGACCGTCGCGGGGTCGAGCTGTTCGGCGACCGTCGCGCCGGGCGGCACGTCCGGCGGCAACAGCCGGCGGTACGCCCACCCGGCGGCACCGGTCCGCCAGGGGTGCTCGGCGTAGCCGGTGTCGAACAGCACCCGGCGGTCGTCCGCCTCGTACAGGAACACCCCGGCGGGGAACACCCGCCGCTCGCGCGGAGCCCCGCGCAGCAGCTGGTGCATGCCGTGCGAGGTCGTCCCGCCCGCGAATGCGCGGAGGCTACCCACGTCGGTGCTCCGCATAGCTGGCCAGGCTCGCGTCGAGCGTGACGGCCGGCGCGTACCCGAGCACGTCACGGGCACGGCTGATGTCGAGCGTCTGCGAGTGGGTGATCGTGGACACGGTGTACCGCGTGACGGGCGGCTCGGGGCGGCCGGGGAGCACACCGCAGACGGCCTCGAGCGCGGCCGCGATCCCGTACACGGCACCGGCGGGCAGCGGACGATGCCGCAGCGGCAGGCCGAGACCGGTCAACAGCTGGTCGAGCAGCTCGACGAACGGCCGCGGGTCGCCGTTCGTGACGTTGAACGCGCGCCCCTGTGCCTCGGGCACCTCGACCGCCAACCGCACAGCGAGCGCCACGTTCTCGACCGCCGTCAGGTCGACGAGCCCCCGACCGCCGTGCAGGAGCGGGACCCCGACGCGCTCGTGCACCCGCAGCAACCGCGGGACGAGCGCCGGGTCCCCGACGCCGATGATCCCGCGCGGGCGCAGCACGACGGTCTCCGGGCCGGTCGCGGCGCGGAGGAGGGCCTCGGCGTGCAGCTTCGACCGGATGTAGTGGTTCATCGGGCGGCTCGGGTCCACCTGGTCCTCGCGGATCGCCAGCCGGTCGCGCGGGGCGGCATAGATCCCCGGGGACGAGATGTGCACGAGCCGACGTGCTCCGACACGGCGTGCGTACCCCAGCACCCGTGCCGTCCCGGTGACGTTCGCGTGCTCGAACTCCGCCCACCGGCCCCAGGGCGAGGACAGCGCGGCACAGTGCACCACCACGTCCACGGGTCCGGTGTCGGGCGCGCCAGCGCGTCCCAGGTCGTCCAGGTCCCCCACGAAGGTCGGCCCGTCCGGGAGCGCCTCGGCACGGCGGCCGGCGGCGACGACGACGTACCCGTGTGCGCGGAGGTCCCGGACGACGTACCCGCCGAGGAACCCGCTCGCGCCCGTGACGAGTACCCGCTCCCCCATGCCGACGATCCTAGGGGGCGGGTCCCCTAGGCTCCGGTCGTGCGGATCGCTCTGGTCACCGACTACTACCTGCCGACGCTCGGCGGCGTGCAGACCGCCGTCCGGGCGCTCGCCGAGAGCCTCCGGAACGCGGGCCACGACGTCACGGTGTTCTGTCCCCTCGCGACCACGTCCACCGACCCGGGGGTGGTCGGTCTCCCGGTGTCCCCGGTGTTCCGCCCCGACGGCTACCCGTTCGCCTGGACGCCGGCCCGGGTGCGCTCCGTGCTCCGGCGCGAGTTCGCCGCGCGTGGGATCGACGTCGTGCACACCCACTCCGAGATGTTCGCCGCGCTCGGCGGCGTCCGCGCGGCCGATGACCTGGGTCTGCCGGTGGTGCACACCATGCACGGTCGCATCGACGTGTACACGCAGCACGTGCTGCCGCTGCCCGGCGTGACGACCGCGCTGCTCGCACGCCTGCACGGTGGTCAGGTGAGCCACGCCGGCATCACGGTGGCGGCCGACTCCGCGGACACCGCGACCCGGGCTGCCCGGCGGATGTGGCGGGTGATGCTCGCGCAGTCCCGGGCGAGCGACCACGTCGTCGTGCCGTCCGCGCACTTCGCCCGGCGGCTCGTCGACCGCGGCGTGCGCACCCCGGTGTCGGTGGTGTCCAACGGGCTCGAGCCGTCCGTGCTCGCGGCCGTCGGCCCCGGTCACGTGCGCCTGCTGCACGCGGGCGACCCCGTACGCATCGTGTGGGTGGGGCGGCTGTCCCCGGAGAAACGTCCGGAGGTGCTCGTCGACGCCGCACACCGGTTCCCCGACGGCGTGGAGGTACACGTGTACGGCGACGGGGTCGCTCGGTCGGCGGTGCGCCGAGCCGCTCGGGACACGCCGGTCGTCCTGCACGGGGCGGTGTCGCACCGACAGGTCCTCCACGCGATGCACGACGCCCACCTGCTGGTCTCGAGTTCATCGGGCTTCGACAACCAGCCGATGGTGATGCTCGAGGCGATCGCGTCCGGACTGCCCGTCGTGCACACCGACCCGGACCTCGCCGAGGTGGTGCCGGAGCACGGTGGCTTCTGCACACCGACGCCCGACGCCGACGGTCTGGTGTCCACGATCCGCCGCCTGCGTGCGGACCCTGCCCTGGTCACGACGGCCAGTCGCGCGATGGTCGCGGCGCGCAGCCGGGTGGAGCAGCAGACCCGGGCGATCGTCGACGTCTACGACCGTGTGGTCGATGACCGTCGAGGCGGAGAACGACGAAGCCCCACTGACCGGTGATCAGCGGGGCTTCGTCTGGGTCGAGCTATGTCGTTTGGGTGGATCTGAGGGGACTCGAACCCCTGACCCCCTGCATGCCATGCAGGTGCGCTACCAGCTGCGCCACAGACCCATGCGGACACGTTCCCGTGTCCGGCACTTTCGTTCCCCTGGTCTCCCAGAGGCACCAGTGCAGCGTACACCATCGTCGACCCCGGGGAGGAAATCGACGCCGTCCCCCGGGCGCGTCGGGGGCTCGCTACGCGGAGTGCTCGGCGGTCGCTGCGTCGGCACCGATCTCGAGCGAGATCGTCGGGCAGTCCGACCAGAGCCGCTCGAGCGAGTAGTACTGCCGGTCTTCCTCGTGGAAGACGTGCACGACGACGTCGCCGAAGTCGATGAGGACCCACCGACCTTCGCTGCGGCCTTCGCGACGGAGCGTCTTCGCACCCGCCTGGAGCATCCGGTCCTCGACCTCGTCGGCGATGGCCATCACGTTGCGCTCGTTGCGCCCGGTGGCCAGCAGGAACACGTCAGTGAGCTGCAGGGGGCCCGTCACGTCGAGTGCGACGAGGTCTTCGGCCTGCTTGGCGTCAGCCGCGCGAGCGGCGACCTGCGTGAGTTCCAGTGCGCGAGAGGAGGCGGTCACGGAGTCCTTCCGGTTGTCGTCCAGCACTCTGCCGGACGCGACACGATCATAGGCCACGCCACCGACGGCGGCGAGGGAGGGCTCAGGGGCGACCGGACGGACCGGTCAGGACCCGAAGAAGTTCGTCGACACGAGCGCGACCACGATGACGGCGGCTGCCGCGACGCAGATGCCCCCGACGGTGATGAACAGGATCATCGGCGCGCGGGACTCCTTGGGCTTCGCCGCAGCGAGCACCACCTGCCGCGTCGACGTGTGGCTCGACACCGCGCGGCTCGCCCGCACCGGGCTGGCGTCCGTCTCGGGCTGCTCGTCGTGCTGCTCGAGCAGACGGTCGACCTCGGCGCCGTCGATCGGCCGGTGCGACCCGGTCGAGGACAGCGACGCCGGCAGGTCGATCGAGCCGGTCAGGATGACCTCGCCGGTCGCGTTGAGCGCACCGGTCGGGTCAGCGAGGGCGGAGTTCGGCAGGATGATCGCGTTCGTCCGGGTCTCGGCGACGCGGCGGGTGCCGGTCTCCTCGTCGTGGACCTCGGTGTCGTTCGAGTCGTGCGCCTGGGTGGACCAGTGTCCGACGGGCGGCTCGAACGCGGTGGTCAGCGGCTTCGGCTCGGCCGGACGACGGAAGGCGACTCCGGGCGCCTCGGCCTGGACCGGGACCTCGTTGGTGTCGTCGTCGCTGTCGTCGACGTCACCGTCGAGCACCAGGGGGAACACGCCGGGAGTCGCAGCCGCGGGGGCAAGGCCGCTGTCGTCGGACGTGTCGGGTGCGGGTGACGGCTGCGTGTCGTCGTCGGACTGCGGCGCCCAGGTGGACCGGTGCCGGCGGGGTTCCTCGGCGTGCGCGGCCGCGGTCTCGAGCGGTTCGATTGCGTCGGGCGACCCGTCGGCCGACGTGGCCTGCTCGACGGCAGCCGGGTCGAGCTCGGTGACCTCGGCCGCCGGTTCCTGCCACTCCGACGGAGCCACGACGGGGTCCGATTCCGGCTCCGGCTCGGGCGGCGTCGGCGGGTTCATCGGTGTCGACGCGTCGGGGACCGGGACGGCCGGCGCGCGGTTGCCGGCGAAGCCGGACGGTGCCGTGGGCGGCGTGGTGGCGCCATCGTCGTCGTGCAGGGACGCGACGGTGCCCAGGACGTCCTGCACGGTGCGGTCCGACGACTGCGGCGTGGGGTTCTGGAGCGGGACCGGACGGACCGCCTGGCCCTCGGCCTCGCGCATCAACCGGATCTGCCGACGGGTGAGCCCGCCGGTGCCGGGGACGATCTCGGTCGCCGAGGCGGGCGGCAGGTCGGGCACGCCCTGCGGGACGGGTGCGATGGCCACCGCACCCGGGGCGGACTCGGGTCGGCCGGACGTCTGGGACGGGGCCGCACCCACGGGCGCCACGTGGGACCCCGGTCGGCGGCGGCCGCTGTCGGACGAACCGGTGGCCGGTGCTGCGACGGTCGGGGGTGGGGTCGCCGGCTGTGCGCCTGCCGAGGCGGCGCGCTCACGCTCGCGCGCCTGGCGCCGCGACAGTGGCGGCTGCGCGTCGGACGGCGGCTGCGCGTCGGACGGACTCATGCAACGCTCCGATACAGATGGTGCTTGGTGATGTACTGGACGACGCCGTCCGGGACCAAGTACCACACGGGGTTCCCGCGTCGCACCCGTTCGCGACAATCGGTCGACGAGATGGCCAGCGCCGGGACTTCGAGCAAGCTTACGTCGCGCTCGGGGAGTCCGGTGATGCTCAGGTTGTGCCCCGGACGCGTGACCGCGACGAAGTGCGCGAGGTCCCAGAGCCCATCATGGTCCTTCCAGTCGACGATCTGCTGGACAGCGTCTGCGCCCGAGATGAAGACGAGCTGAGCGTCGGGACGCTGTTCGTGCAGGTCCTGCAACGTGTCCACCGTGTAGGTCGGACCCGGACGGTCGATGTCGACGCGGCTGACCGTGAACATGGGGTTGGACGCGGTCGCGATGACCGTCATCAGGTAGCGGTGTTCAGCGTCCGTGACGCCGGACTTCATGTAGGGCTGTCCGGTGGGGACGAACACCACTTCGTCGAGGTCGAACGACTTGGCGACTTCGGACGCCGCCACGAGGTGACCGTGGTGGATGGGGTCGAACGTGCCGCCCATCACACCGATGCGGGGCCGTCCCGAGCTCTCGAGCATCGAGCGGCGCGTCAGATCTTGGTGTGGCCGAACTCGTCCACACCGGTCTCGTGGGTGCGGGTCGCTTCGAACTTGTTGGAGTGGCGGTAGGCCACGTCGCGGAAGGACCAGGTCACGAAGCCGAGGAACGCGAAGAACGCTGCAGCCACGACCGGGAAGATGAACGCGGGCACCGACGAGGCGTGCTCGGCTGCTTGTGCGAGGACGGTCATGGTGCGGTGCTCCGATCGGTCGAGGAAGGCTGCAGGTCAGTCTAGCCGCGGATCTGACCCTGTCCGCGCACGACCCACTTCGTGCTCGTGAGTTCCGGCAGCCCCATCGGGCCACGCGCGTGCAGCTTCTGCGTGGAGATCCCGACCTCGGCGCCGAAGCCGAACTCGCCGCCGTCGGTGAACCGCGTCGAGGCGTTCACCATCACCACGGCGGAGTCCACCGCGGCCAGGAACCGCTCGGACGTGTCGACGTCGTTCGTCACGATCGACTCGGTGTGGTGCGTGGAGTACTCGGCGATGTGCGCCATGGCCTGGTCGACGTCGGCGACCACCCGGATCGACAGGTCGAGGTCCATCGACTCGGTCGCCCAGTCCGCCTCGGTCGCGCGGAGCACACCGGGGACGACGGCCCGGGTCTCGTCGTCGCCGCGCAGGGTGACCCCGGCAGCGCGCAGCCGTGCGGCGAGGGTCGGGAGCAGCCGCTCGGCCGCGTCGCGGTGCACCAGCAGAGTCTCGAGCGCGTTGCACACGCTCGGCCGCTGCACCTTGCTGTTGAGGACGATGTCGACGGACCGGTCGAGCGGCGCCGACGCGTCGAGGAACACGTGCACGACCCCGGCCCCGGTCTCGATCACCGGGACCCGCGACTCGGTGACGACCGTCTGGATCAGCGATGCGCTGCCACGCGGGATGAGGACGTCGACCAGGCCTCGCGCACGCATGAGCTCGGTCGCACCGGCACGACCGAACGGGTCGATGGTCTGGACCAGCTCCCGCGGCAGTCCCACGGACGCGACGGCGTCCTGGATGCGGGCGACCAGGACGGCGTTCGTGCGCTCGGCAGCGGACCCGCCCCGCAGCACCACCGCGTTGCCGCTCTTGAGCGCCAGGCTCGCGATGTCGACGGTGACGTTCGGCCGCGCCTCGTAGATCGCCCCGACGACCCCGAACGGGACCCGGACCTGCGAGAGCTGCAGCCCGTTCGGCAGGACCGACCCCCGCACCGACTGCCCGACGGGGTCCGTCAGACCGACGACCTGCTCGACTGCGGCAGCGAGGGACTCGATGCGCTCGGGGTCGAGCCGGAGCCGGTCGAGCAGCCCGGACGACAGCCCGGCGTCCTCACCGGCGACCAGGTCGGCATGGTTCGCGAACACGACGTCGTCCGCGCCCGCCCGGAGCGACGCGGCGATCGCACGGAGCGCCGCGTCCTTGACCGCCGTGGTCGAGGTGGCCAGCACCTGCGCCGCGGCGCGGGCAGCGACGAGCCGGTCCTGGAGGCTCGGCACGGCTCCGGTGGGCACGCGTGCGGGCAGCGACGTGACAGGGCTGGACATGACAGGAGTCTAGGGCGCGGCGTGGAACCAGGTCCCGACGTGGTCGCCGTCCAGTGCCCGTGCCACCAGCGCCGTGGCGGTCACGAGCACGGACGTGCCGGCCTCGGCGGCGAGTCGGGCAGCGGCGACCTTGGTGCCCGCTCCCCCGGTGCCGACCCCGGCCGCGCCGATCGAGCCGAACGTCACCCCGGCGAGCTCGTCCCCGAACGGGACCTCGTCGATGCGCTCGGCACCCGGCTGCTCGGGAGGACGCGTATAGAGCGACTCGACGTCCGACAGCAGCACGAGGGCATCGGCACCGAGCAACCGTGCGACCAGGGCGGCGAGTCGGTCGTTGTCGCCGAACCGGATCTCGTGCGTCGCCACGGTGTCGTTCTCGTTGACGATCGGCAGCACCCGCAGGGCGAGCAACCGGTCCATCGCCCGCTGCGCGTTCACGCGGTGTGTCGGGTTCTGCAAGTCGCCGGCGGTGAGCAGGACCTGGGCGGCGATGAGCGCGTGCCGGTCGAGCTGCTGCTGGTACCGGAACATCAGGACGTTCTGCCCGGTGGCAGCTGCCGCCTGCTGCGTGGCGAGGTCGTCCGGCTTGCCCGCGAGCCCGAGGAACGGGAACCCGGTGGCGATCGCGCCGGAGGAGACCAGGACGACCTCGGTCCCCCGGCCGTGGGCGGCGGCCAGCGCATCGACCAGCGGGCCGATCTGCGCGGTTGCCTCGCCGCTGACCGACGAGGACCCGACCTTGACCACGATGCGCCGGGCACGTGGGACGTCCGCGCGCTGACGGACGGCCCCGAGTGCGGGCTGGCCGGTCGTGTCGGACATGCCGGGGTCAGTCATTGCCCTCGACGGCGTCGTCGTCGGCCCACAGACCGGACTTGCGCTCGGACTCGAGCTCGGCGCGCGCGGCGGCCTTGGCGTCCATGCGCTCGAAGTACTCCTCGCGGCGCTGGTTGCGGGTCGGCCGCATGTTCATGTCGACACGGGCGTCGGTTCCGCGCGCGCTCGTGATGAGCTCGGCGGTGGACGTGAGCGTGGGCTCCCAGTCGAAGATCATGCCGCCGTCGCCACCGATGACGACCGTGGACCCGGCGACGGCGCCGGCCTTGAACAGGCCGTCCTCGACGCCGAGCTTGGCGAGCCGGTCGGCCAGGTAGCCGATCGCCTCCTCGTTCTCGAAGTCCGTCTGCTGCACCCAGCGCTCGGGCTTGGAACCACGGACCCGGTAGAAGCGGTGCTCCTCGCCGCCCTCGGCACGGACGGTGAACCCGCCCTTCGCGTCGACGGCCTTCGGACGGATGACGATGCGCTCCTGGACCGGCTCGGCTGCGGCAGCCGCGCGGGCCGCTTCGACGATGCCGGCGAGCGCGAACGAGAGCTCGCGGAGCCCGGCGTGCGAGGCGGTCGAGATCGGGAACACGCGGTAGCCGCGGGCCTCGAGCTCGGGGGTGACGAACGCGGCGAGCTCGGCGGCGTCCGGGACGTCGACCTTGTTGAGCGCGATGAGCTGCGGACGCTCGAGCAGCGGGACCTGCCCCTCAGGGACCGGGTAGCGCTCGAGCTCGGCGAGCAGGACGTCGAGGTCGCTGACCGGGTCGCGGCCCGGGTCGAGCGTGGCGCAGTCGATGACGTGCAGCAACACCTCGCAGCGTTCGACGTGGCGCAGGAACTCGAGCCCCAGGCCCTTGCCCTCGGACGCGCCCTCGATCAGGCCGGGGACGTCGGCAACGGTGAAGCGGACCTCGCCGGACTCGACGACGCCCAGGTTCGGCGTCAGGGTCGTGAAGGGGTAGTCGGCGATCTTCGGCTTGGCGGCGGAGACCGCGGCGATGAGCGAGGACTTGCCGGCACTCGGGAACCCGACCAGTGCGACGTCGGCGATCGTCTTCAGCTCGAGGCGGACGTCGCCGCCCTCGCCCTCGGTGCCGAGCAGCGCGAAGCCGGGGGCCTTGCGCTTGGTGGTCGCGAGGGCCGCGTTGCCGAGACCACCCTGACCGCCCTGGGCGACGACGACGCGCATGCCGGCTTCGGTCATGTCGGCGAGCAGGTCGCCGTTCTCGTCGTACACGACGGTGCCGACGGGTACGGGCAGCTCGAGGACCTCACCGGATATGCCGCTGCGCATGTCCCCCATGCCGGGCTGACCGTTCTTGCTGGACCGGTGCGGAGACCGGTGGTACCCGAGCAGGGTCGTCACCTGCGGGTCGGCGACGAGCACGATGTCGCCACCGTCACCGCCGTTGCCACCGTCCGGGCCAGCCAGCGGCTTGAACTTCTCGCGACGGACGGACACGCAGCCGTTGCCGCCGTTCCCCGCGCTGAGGTGCAGGACCACGTCGTCGACGAACGTCGCCATCGGTTGTCACACTTTCGTAGGAATGAGGCCGTACAGGAATGAGAAAGAGGGGCAGGCGCTCGGCCTGCCCCTCTTCTAAGGACTTGCGTCGTCGGGAACGCTTACGCGTTGACGATGTTGATGACCTTGCGGCCACCCTTGGTGCCGAACTCGACCGAGCCGGCGGCCAGCGCGAACAGCGTGTCGTCGCCACCGCGGCCGACGTTGGCGCCCGGGTGGAAGTGCGTGCCGCGCTGGCGGACGATGATCTCACCGGCGTTGACGACCTGTCCGCCGAAGCGCTTCACGCCGAGGCGCTGTGCGTTCGAGTCGCGGCCGTTGCGAGTGGAACTCGCACCCTTCTTGTGTGCCATGTCTGTCTCCCGCCTTACGCGATCTTCGTGACCTTGACGCGCGTGAGGTCCGCGCGGAAGCCCTGGCGCTTCTTGTAACCGGTCTTGTTCTTGAACTTCTGGATGATGACCTTCTTGCCGCGGAGGTCACCGAGCACCTCGGCGGTGACGGTCACCTTGGCCAGGTCGGACGCGGCGGAGGTGATCGAGTCACCGTCCACGAGGAGCACGGGCGCGAGCTCGATGTTGCCCTGGTCATCGGCCTTGGCGCGATCGATGGTGATGATCGTGCCGACCTCGACCTTCTCCTGACGGCCGCCGGCGCGCACTACTGCGTAAACCACGTGGAATCCTTACGTAACTCTGCTTGAGGGAAGTCTCGGGTGCCCAGGCACGATCGGTTCGGTCGGAACCGATGACCAGCCACAGGCGGTACGGCCAGCTGACCGGACGGCACAGTGACACCGAGGAACGAGAATACTCGATGCCCATGGGTCCGGTCAAACGGCGACACACGTAGTCTGTCGGAGTGACCGTGTTGATCGACCCGCCGACGTGGCCCGCACACGAAACCGTGTGGTCGCACCTCGTCAGTGACACATCCTACGCGGAACTCCACGCCTTCGCTGCACGCGCCGGTGTCCCGCGCCGCGCGTTCGACCACGACCACTACGACGTGCCGCTCGCCCGCTACGACGAACTCGTCGCACTCGGGGCCCAGGCGGTGTCGGGCCGTGAGCTCGTCCTCCGCCTGATCGGGAGCGGTCTGCGCGTCGCGCAGCGCGACAAGCGCGCCACCTGACGGAGCGACGCGACGAGCGACGGACTGGAGGCCCGGTGCGGGCCCGCCACGGTCCTCCCGTCCGAGCGCTCTCCCGGCGACCGCGCCGGCGGACCGCTGCTGGTCGCGGTGCGGGGACCTGCCGCTCACGGTCCACGCAGTGACGCATCTCGCCGGTCCGACACCACGAGATGCCAGGATCCTGGAACCTGGGCGGGACGGGTGGACAGCGCACGGCACGCGTCAGGTGCGGGGCGGACCCCACTGGCCCGCGGGCGGACGCGGCGGCTGCTGCGGGAACGAGGGCGGCGGGACGGCGTCGGCGGGTCGGACCGTCCCGGGTGTGGTGCCCGGCGCGCCGGCGCGCCGGCCGGACGTCCGGGAGGAACCACGCGGGCGACCGAGCCACAGCCAGGCCACCGTCGCGGCGGCCAGCAGGATCGCCGTCAGGGGCACGCCCCGCTGCAGCGGTGTCGTGAGCACGTCGGTGACCAGGTGTCGTGGCCCGTCGGCGACCGCGCCGTACGCGCCGGTGAACACGCCGACGAGTGCCAGCGCGACCGTGCCGCCCGCACCGCCGAGGACGGCACGCAGCAGCACCGTCGGCAGTGGGCTGCGCCGGGTGACCGGTGTCAGGAACGCGAGCGTCAGGAACGCCCCGACGTAGAACGGGAACGGGCTGACGAACACCGCGGTGGCGAACTCGAGGACGATGTTCTGCCCGCCGTGGAAGGCGAACGGGCCGATGTACAGGCTCGTGCCGAGCATGCCGGCGAGCCCGGACACGGCCTGGACGGCGAGGACCCCGACGACGGCGATCAGCGCGCCTGCGGTGCCCTCGCGTGAGGCACCGGGAGCGAACGCACGCGTCGGGTCCCCGACCACCCTCAGTTCCCCAGGATCACGGCGCCGTCGTCGGTCGGGGTCTCGCCGGACGTCGCCGGGGCGCTGATGCTGCCCGACGACACGCGACGGGACCGCGAACGACCCTGGCCGGGCTGCTTGGGCTCGGGCAGCGCCTGCAGCACCGAGTCCAGGAGCGAGTCGGCATCCGGCGCCTTGCGGGCCTCGCGCTTCGTCACCGCGACGGGGATGTCGAGGATCGCGACGGTCGTGTCGGCCGGGGTCACCGGGGCCGAGGAGGACACGCGACGCCGGGTCGGCGCAGCCGCCTGGTCCGGAGCAGCTGACGCGGCCGGCTCCGTCGCGCGCTGCGGTGCGGCGGACACGGGCGCGCCGGCCTCGGGAGCCGTCGACTCCGACGCCGCAGCGGGCGCCGTGGTCGAGGACGGTGCCGACACCGTCAGGATGCCCTCGGTCGCGGTGGGCGCGGACTGCTCGGAGCTCGCACGACCCCCGCGCCGGCGACGACGCTTGCCGCCACCGGTGGACTCGGGCTCGTTGTCCGGGGCACCGGCATCCGAGGACGACCCAGACGCTGCAGCGGGTGCCTCGTGCGACGGCGCCGAGGTGGGGGTGGACGGGACGGACGCGGCGACCTCGTCGTGCGCGATGGTCGACGCCGCGATCCGCGACAGCGCGTTCTTCACGTCGTCGGTGATCTGGTGCGCCTGCGACGGCTTCTGGTCAGCGCCACCGCGCTGTCCGTTCTGGTTGCCGTTCCCGTTGCCGTTGCCGCTGTCGTTCCCGTTGCGGGCCTTGCGGCGGCCCTTCGACGGGCCCGGGTCGGCGTTGTTGTCGTTGACCTTCGCGTTGACCTCTTCGAGCGACTCGCGCAGCCCGACGCCGATCTTCTTGCGGGTCATCTGCACGAGGCCGAGCGAGGTGACCTCGGCGACCTGGTGCTTCGTGCGGTCGCGGCTCAGGCACTCCATCAGGCGGCGCAGCACGAGGTCACGGTTCGTCTCGAGCACCATGTCGATGAAGTCGACGACGATGATGCCGCCGATGTCCCGCAGGCGGAGCTGACGGACGAGCTCCTCGGCGGCCTCGAGGTTGTTCTTGGTGACGGTCTCCTCGAGGTTGCCCCCGGAACCGACGAACTTGCCCGTGTTGACGTCGACGACCGTCATGGCCTCGGTGCGGTCGATCACGAGCGAACCGCCGGACGGCAGCCAGACCTTGCGGTCGAGGGCCTTCTCGATCTGCTCGTTGAGACGGTGCTCCTCGAAGGAGTCCGGGCCGTCGTAGAGCTCGACGCGGTCCTTGAGGTCGGGCGCGACGGCGTCGAGGTACTCCTCGATGGTCTCGCGTGCGGCATCGCCGTCGATGATCAGCTTCGTGAAGTCCTCGTTGAAGACGTCACGCACGATCTTGACGAGCAGGTCCGGCTCCGAGTGGAGCATGACCGGGGCGTGCCCGTGCTCGACCTTCTTCTGGATGGCCTCCCACTGCGCGGTCAGGCGCTGCACGTCGCGGGTGAGCTGCTCCTCGGTCGCGCCCTCCGCAGCGGTGCGGACGATGACGCCCGCGTGCTCCGGCAGGACCTCTTTGAGGATCTTCTTCAGGCGGGCACGCTCGGTGTCCGGGAGCTTGCGCGAGATGCCGTTCATCGAGCCGTTCGGCACGTAGACCAGGTAGCGGCCCGGCAGCGAGACCTGGCTGGTCAGGCGGGCGCCCTTGTGGCCGACCGGGTCCTTGGTGACCTGCACGAGGACCTTGTCCCCCGGCTTGAGCGCGGCCTCGATGCGACGGCCGTGGTTGCCCGTCTCGACCGAGTTCCAGTCGACCTCACCGGCGTAGAGCACGGCGTTGCGACCGCGGCCGATGTCGACGAACGCCGCCTCCATCGAGGGCAGGACGTTCTGCACCTTGCCCAGGTACACGTTCCCGATGAGGGAGACGTTGTGGGACTTGGTGACGTAGTGCTCGGCGAGGACGTTGTCCTCGATGACGCCGATCTCGATCTTCTGCGCGCTCGAGCGGACGATCATCTGGCGGTCGACGCTCTCACGGCGGGCGAGGAACTCGTCCTCGGTCACGACCTGGCGGCGGCGCCCGGCGTCACGGCCGTCGCGACGGCGCTGCTTCTTCGCCTCGAGGCGGGTGGAGCCCTTGATCCGCTGGGGCTCGGTGATGAGCTCGACCTCGCGCCGACGCGGCTCCTGGTGGTCACGCGGCTCGCGGTCGGCGCTCGTGCCCCGACGGCGCGTGCGGCGGCGGCTGCCACCGCCGAAGTCCTCGTCGTCGTCGTCCCAGTCGGACCGCTCCGAGCGCTCGGCCCGGTCGGTGCCCTCGGAACGGTCGAACCGGTCCGAGCGGTCGAACCGGTCCGAGCGGTCGGTGCGCGACGAGCGGGCCGGCAGCTCCGGCAGGACCGGGGCGTGGAAGATCAGGCTGAGTGTCGAGGTGGCACGGGGGACGACGGGCTCCGGCGGCGCGACCGCGTCGGCCTGCTCCGGTGCCGTCTCGACGGCCCGCTCCGGGGCGACCGCGTCGGCCTCGTGCGACTCGACCGGACCGACGACGTCCGACTGCACGTCCGTGCCCGACTGCACGTCCGTGCCCGACTCCTCGGTCGTACCCGACTCCTCGACCGCGGTGGCCTCGGCCTCGGCGGCCGCTGCGGCGACGTCGACGACCGGGACGTCACCGGTCAACGTGCTGACGTCGTCCGGGGCGTCGGTCGTCGTGACCGACTGCACCTCGACCGAGACGGAGCCCGTCTCGGGCGCCGCATCCGTGCCGGTCTGCTCGACCGACCCGGTGTCCGGGGTCGCCGTGTCGGCACCGTCGGCCGGTCCCTGTGAGCCGTTGCGGGCCTCCAGGGTGCCTGCCGACCGGGCGCGGCGTCCGCCGAACAGGCGGCCGCGTCGCTTCGGTGCGGCATCGTCGGTGTTCTGGTTGCTGTTGTTGTCGTTCTCCACCATGGACTGGTGCACTCCTCAGCCCCGCTCCCACCCCGAGGGGCGGCGGGAATCCTGTCGTTGTGGCGGACGGCGGCGACGCCGCCCGCACTCGCTGGTCAGTGACCGTCCGGCGTCGACCTGCCGTGCGCTCGGACCGTCCGGAGCACCCGGCTCCGCTCGGTTCGGCGTCGGAGTGACGCGTCGTCCGGTCACGGTGCGCTCTCACCGCACCTGTTCACCCGGGCTGGTGCCCGGAAAGCTCGCTGTGCCACACGGATCTCCCGTGTGACCTCCCCATCATCGCACGCGTGACGGAGGAAGGCGCAGAACGAACGTGTCATCATGTCGGCGTGACCACGACTGCACCCACCACCCGTCGTCCCGTCGCCGTCGCCGTGCTGCTGCTCGTCACCGGGGCGGTCGCCCTGTACGCGGCGTTCCGACTCGTCCTCGACGAGTTCGCGAAGTACGAGAACCCGAAGGCGGCGCTCAGCTGCGACGTCAACCCGTTCATCAACTGCTCGGACGTGATGACGAGCGCACAGGGACACCTGCTCGGCTTCCCGAACCCGCTGCTGGGACTGATGGGCTTCGTCGCGCCGATCGCCGTCGGCGCCGTGCTGCTCGCGGGGTTCCGCGGTTCGCGGTGGTTCCTCGTGGCGTTCAACGCCGGGCTCCTCGTGGCATGGGTCTTCGTCACCTGGCTCTTCACGCAGACCGTGTGGTCGATCGGTGCGCTGTGCCCGTGGTGCCTGCTCGTGTGGGCGATGACCATCCCCATGTTCTGGGTGTTCACCATCTGGAACATGTCGCGCGGCACCTTCGGTCCCCGGGCGCGTCGGGTCGGGCGGGCGCTGCTGCCGTTCTGCTGGGCGTTCCCGCTGGCGAACTACCTGGTCATCGCGGTGACGATCCTGATCATGTTCCCGCGGGTCCTCGACTTCATCTGAACCGGCGACCGGGTCGTCGACCATCGGTGACACGTCACCGGACTCCTGGGCTCTTCTCAGCCAGCAGAGCCCGTCGGTGCACCGGCACCCGTTACGCTCGTTCCCGATGAGCGACAACGAGAGCAAGAAGGCCCGCCGGAACGCCGCACGGGAACGTGCTGCGGCCCAGCGCGAGAAGGAGAAGGCCCGCCGGCGCCGCAACAAGACCCTGACGATCAGCGGCATCATCGTGGGGTCCCTGGCGATCGTCGCCGTCATCGTGCTGGTGATCGCGAACTCGATCCAGCCTGCCGGTCCCGGTCCCAAGAACATGGCCAGCGACGGCATCGTGTTCCAGGGGCAGAACGGCAAGATCGTGCCCGTCACGACCAAGGCCATCCCCGAGGGCGGCACGCCGACCGCCACGAAGCAGGACGACTCGGTCGCGAACATCACGGTGTACGAGGACTACATGTGCCCGATCTGCAACCAGTTCGAGACCGGCAACATGAAGCAGATCAAGCAGTGGGTCGCGAACGGCTCCGCCACGCTCGAGATCCACCCGTTCAACCTGCTCGACCGCTCGTCGCTCGGCTCGAAGTACTCCACGCGTTCAGCAGCAGCCGCAGCGTGTGTCGCGAACTACGACCCCGACGCCTTCCTCGACGTCAACTCGGCCTTCTACGAGAACCAGCCGTCCGAGGGCACGAAGGGCCTGACGAACGACCAGCTGGCCTCGATCGCGAAGAAGGCCGGCGCCACGAACAAGAACGTGCAGTCCTGCATCACGGACCAGCGTTTCGCCGGATGGGTCGGTGACGCCACGAACCGCGTGCTGACCGAGCCGCTCGCGAACTCGTCGCTCGACAAGCTCACCGGCACCCCGACCGTGATCGTGAACGGCAAGCAGTACAACGCCCAGGGCACCAGCGCCTGGACCGACGCCGACGCCTTCGCCGCGTTCGTCGAGCAGAACGGTGGCGCGGTCAAGTAGCCCGCTCCCCGTCACGACGGCCCCGCGCTCCCGGAGTGCGGGGCCGTCGTCGTCGCGGGCGCCGCGCCGCGGCGGCACACGCTGGCGGATCGCGCCCCCGGGCGGACGTCGCGCCCCGTCCTGCGGGGGGCGCGACGTCGGCGCAGGGGTGCGAGGCAGCGTGCGCCGCGGCAGCGGCCCGCGGCGGCGGCCCGCCGCCGCTCGCACAACGGAAAGCGCCCCGCGCCACGTGGTCACNNNNGGCGCTTTCGGTTGCGCGGGAGCGCAGCAGCGAGCGCGAGCGCCGTCAGGCGCGGCGACCGCTCAGGCGAACCAGAGGCCGAGCTCGCGCGCGGCGGACTCGGGGCTGTCCGAGCCGTGCACCAGGTTCTGCTGGACCTTGAGGCCCCAGTCGCGGCCGAGGTCACCGCGGATGGTGCCGGGCGCGGCGCCCGTCGGGTCGGTGGTGCCGGCGAGCGAGCGGAAGCCCGCGATCGCCGCGTTGCCGGCGACGCGCACGGCGACGACCGGGCCGGACTGCATGAACTCGACCAGCGGTTCGAAGAACGGCTTGCCCTGGTGCTCCTCGTAGTGCGCGTCGAGCAGGTCGCGCGGCGCGGTCAGCATCTTCAGGTCGACGATCTCGTAGCCCTTGGCCTCGATCCGGCGCAGGATCTCACCGGTGAGCTGGCGGGCGACGCCGTCGGGCTTGACGAGGACGAGGGTCTCTTCGAAGTCGGACACAGCGGTGCTCCCTGAGGTTCTGGAGGGGTGGATTCGGATCAGTCGCCGGCAGCGGCTCGGCGGGCGGCGTTCTGACGGTCGAGCTGCCCGCCCTTGACGAAGCAGAACACCCACAGCGCCAGGAACACCAGGCCCACCACGACCATGAACGGCTCGATGAAGCCGGTGGCGAGGATGGCCGCCTGCAGCAGCCATCCGAACCCTACACCGGCTCGCGTACCGGTCAGGCGCGACGCCAGCGCCAGCACGACGATCGCCGCGAGCCCGCCGCCGAAGGCGACACCGGCCGGCAGCGTGTGCTTGCCGAACACGACGAGCATCGGGAAGAAGAACATGATCGCCTCGAGGACGAGCGTGATCGACAGCAGGCTCTCGCGGGCCCCGCGGTCGCGTCGCGGACGGCGGGTCCGGGGCGTGCGACCCGGACGGGAGGCCCGTGGTCCGTCCGTCACTTCGACTCCCCCTCGGTGTGGACCAGGTCCATGACCGCGCCCACCATCACGATGGAGCCGGCGACGAGCACCATGGCGTCGTCCGCCTCGGCCTCGTCCACCAGGTCGCGCGCTTCCGACAGGGCCTGTGCCAGCGACGGCTCGACGACCACGCGGTCGTTGCCCACCTCGTCGACGACGACCCGGGCGAACGTGTCGGCGTCGAGGGCGCGCTCCCCCGGCGGCTGCGTCACGACGAACGTCGCGACGGTGTCCTTCAGCGCTCGGACGAAGCCCCGGGCGTCCTTGTCGGCGAGGATCCCGACGACACCGACCACGTGTCCGGAGGGGAACGCGACGGGCAGCGCGTCGGCCAACGCCCTGGCGCCGTGCGGGTTGTGCGCGGCGTCGACGACCACGGTCGGGTCCTGCGCGATGGGCTGCAGCCGACCCGGGCTGGTGGCACCGGCGAGGCCCTCGCTGAGGACGTCCTGGTCGAGCGGCTGCGCGCCCCGACCGATGAACGACTCGACCGCGGCGATCGCGACGGCGGCGTTGTGGGCCTGGTGTGCGCCGAACAGCGGCAGGAACAGGTCGTCGTAGCGACCGGCGACGCCCTGCACGGTGACGAGCTGCCCGCCGACGGCCGGGGTGACGTCGATCAGGCTGAACCCGGTGCCCTCGACGGCGAGCGACGACTCGGTGAGCTCGGCCGCCCGCTCGAGTTCGGCGAGCGCCTCGGGGACCTGCGCGCTCGACACGACGGCCGACGACGGCTTGATGATCCCCGACTTGGTGCGGGCGATCTCGGCGACGGTGTTGCCGAGCTGCTTGGCGTGGTCGATCGCGATCGGGGTGAACACCTGCACCTGGCTCTGCACGACGTTGGTGGAGTCCCACTCGCCGCCCATGCCGACCTCGATCACGGCGACGTCGACGGGCGCCTCGGCGAAGCACGCGAGCGCCAGGACGGTCAGCGCCTCGAAGAACGTCAGCGGGAGCTCGCCCTTGTCGGTGAGCTCCTTGTCCGTCATGGCCAGGATCGGCGTGATGTCGTCCCAGTTCTCGACGAAGCGGTCCGGTGCGATGGGCTGGCCGTCGATGACGATCCGTTCGCGGATCGACACCAGGTGCGGGCTCGTCATGAGCCCGGTCCGCAGCCCGTGCGCGCGGATGATGCTCTCGGTCATCCGCGCCGTCGAGGTCTTGCCGTTCGTGCCCGTCAGGTGGATCACCGGGTACGCGAGGTGCGGGTCGCCGAGGAGCTCGACGGCGCGACGCGTGGCGGTCAGGCGGTGCTCGGGCGACTGCTCGCCGATGCGGGCGTAGAGCGCGGCCTCCACCCGCTTGACCTCGGCGTCGTCACCACCGAAGGGCACGGCCTCGATCGGGTCGGCATCGGCGGGTGGGCCCACCGGGATCTCGATGCCGTCCGCGGCGGGACCGGCCGCGTCGAAGGGGTCGAACGGGTCGTTGTCGTCACGGTCGCTCATGCGCGTGCCACCTCCACAGTCACCTTGGCTCCGTCGCCGACGGCGGTGCCCTCGTCCTTGCCGAACGTGGTGGGGACCACGTCGACGGTCGTCGCCAGGGTCTCCCCGGCGATCAGCTCGCGGTGGGTGCGGACCGCGTCCGCGGCACCCTCGTCGGTGCCCAGCGTCAACACGATGCGGTCGCTGACGTCGAGGTCGGCGTCGCGGCGGGCCTGCTGGACGGCGCGGACGACGTCGCGGGCGAGCCCCTCGGCCTCGAGCTCGGGCGTGGTGTCGGTGTCGAGCACCACGAAGCCACCCCCGTCGAGGAACGCCACGGCCGTCGACGCGTCGGCCACGGTGAGGTCGAGCGTGTACTCACCCTCGACCAGGTCGATGCCGCCGACGGTCACCCCGGACTCGGTCGCGACCCAGTCGCCGCGCTTGGCGGCGGGGATGACCTGCTGGACGGCCTTCCCGATGCGCGGACCGGCGGCACGGGCGTTGACGGCGAGCTTCCGCTCGATGCCGTACTGCGCCAGGGACTCCTCGGCCTGGGGTTCGAGGACGACCCGCTTGACGTTGAGCTCGTCGCGGAGGATGTCCACGAACGGCTCGACGGCTGCGGTGTCCGGCACGACGAGCGTCAGGGTCGCCAGCGGCAGCCGGACGCGCTTGCCCGTGGCCTTGCGGAGCGCGAGCCCCTTCGAGGCGACGTCGCGCACCCGGTCCATCGCGGCGACGAGGGCGTCGTCGGCGGGGAACTCGTCCGCGCTCGGGAAGTCCGTCAGGTGCACGCTCCGCCCGCCGGTCAGGCCCTTCCAGACCTCTTCCGAGACCAGCGGTGCGAGCGGCGCGGCCACCCGCGCCAGGGTCTCGAGCGCGGTGTACAGGGTGTCGAACGCGGCCCTCGCCGATTCCGACGACGCCGCGCCGAGCCAGAACTTGTCGCGGGACCGGCGGACGTACCAGTTGGTCAGCACGTCGGCGAAGTCGCGGATGGCCTGGGCTGCCAGCGGGGTGTCGAGTGCGTCGAGGTGCGTCGTGACGTCGGTGACGAGCAGGCGGGTCTTCGCGAGCAGGTACCGGTCGAGCACGTCGGTCGAGTCCGTGCGGCGGGACGCCTGGTGGCCCTCGGGCCCGGACGCATTCGCGTACAGCGTGAAGAAGTAGTACGTCGACCAGAACGGCAGCAGGAACTCGCGGACGCCCTGCCGGATCCCCTCTTCGGTGACGACGAGGTTGCCGCCGCGGATCACCGACGAGGACATCAGGAACCAACGCATCGCATCGGCGCCGTCGCGGTCGAACACCTCGGAGACGTCCGGGTAGTTCCGGAGCGACTTGGACATCTTCTGTCCGTCGGAGCCGAGCACGATGCCGTGGCTGACCACGTTCGTGAACGCCGGCCGGTCGAACAGCGCCGTGGACAGCGCGTGCATGACGTAGAACCAGCCGCGGGTCTGCCCGATGTACTCGACGATGAAGTCAGCCGGACTGTGGGTGTCGAACCACTCGCGGTTCTCGAACGGGTAGTGCACCTGGGCGTACGGCATCGACCCGGAGTCGAACCAGACGTCGAACACGTCGGAGATGCGGCGCATCGTCGACGCACCCGTGGGGTCGTCCGGGTTGGGTCGCGAGAGCTCGTCGATGAAGGGACGGTGCAGGTCGACCTCTCCGTCGGCGTTCACCGGCAGGCGTCCGAAGTCGCGCTCGATCTCGGCGAGCGAGCCGTACACGTCGGTGCGCGGGTGTTCCGGGTCGTCGGAGACCCACACCGGGATCGGGGTGCCGAAGTACCGGTTGCGTGACACCGACCAGTCGATCGCGTTGCCGACCCACTTGCCGAACTGGCCGTCCTTGACGTTGTCCGGCACCCAGTTGATGTCCTGGTTGAGCTCGCCCATCCGGTCGCGGAACTCGGTGACCCGGACGAACCAGGACGAGACGGCCTTGTAGATGAGGGGTTTGCGGCAGCGCCAGCAGTGCGGGTAGCTGTGCTCGTACGAGGCCTGGCGCAGCAGCCGCCCGGCGTCGCGGACGGCCTTGGTCAGCGGCTTGTTGGCATCGGACCACAGCTGCCCGGCGACGAGCGGGAACTGCGACGTGAACACCCCGCCCTCGTCGAGCGAGAGCACGACGGGGATGCCCGCGGCGGCGCAGACCTCTTGGTCGTCGGCGCCGTAGGCCGGGGCCTGGTGCACGATGCCGGTGCCCTCGCCGGTCTCGACGTAGTCGGCCACCAGGATCTGCCAGGCGTTCTCCATTCCCTCGGCGTCGGCCAGGAAGTCGAACAGGCGCTCGTACTCGACGCCGTCGAGTTCAGTCCCGACGAGCGTGCGGGTGACCGCCGCGACGGCGTCGTCCGGCGACGCGTAGCCGAGGTCCTTGGCGTACGCGGCCACGGTGTCCGCAGCCAGCATGTACGAGACCGAGCCGGCGTCGGCACCGTCAGCCGAACCTCCTGGACCGGCCGGCAGCACCACGTACGCGACCGCAGGGCCGACCGCCAGGGCGGCGTTCGTCGGCAGCGTCCACGGGGTGGTCGTCCAGGCGAGCGCACGCACGCCGTCGAGCCCGAGCTCCGCAGCGCGCGCGCCCCGCAGCGGGAACGAGACCGTGACGGACTGGTCCTGACGCATCTGGTAGACGTCGTCGTCCATGCGCAGCTCGTGGTTGGACAGCGGGGTCTGGTCGTTCCAGCAGTACGGCAGGACCCGGAAGCCCTCGTACGCCAGCCCCTTGTCCCAGAGCTGCTTCCACGCCCAGAGCACGCTCTCCATGTAGGTGACGTCGAGGGTCTTGTAGTCGTCCTCGAAGTCGACCCAGCGTGCCTGGCGTGTGACGTACTGCTGCCACTCGTCGGTGTACTGCAGCACCGACTTCTTGGCGGCGGCGTTGAAGACGTCGACGCCCATCTCGTCGATCTCGTGCTTCTCGGTGATGCCGAGCTGGCGCATCGCCTCGAGTTCGGCGGGGAGCCCGTGCGTGTCCCAGCCGAAGCGGCGGTGGACCTGCTTGCCGCGCATGGTCTGGTAGCGCGGGAAGACGTCCTTGGCGTAGCCGGTCAGCAGGTGGCCGTAGTGCGGCAGACCGTTGGCGAACGGCGGACCGTCGTAGAAGACCCACTCGTCGCAGCCCTGGCGAGCGTCGATCGACGCCTGGAACGTGTCGTCGCCCTTCCAGAAGGCGAGGATCCCCTGCTCGACCGCGGGGAAGGACGGCGACGGGGTGACGCCGGCAGCGTCGTCTGCATCACGATGAAGTGGGTATCGCACCGGTTGCTCCTGTGGGTTCGGTTGCTCTCCACGAGGACGGAGCACTGCTCCGCGGTACCACCTCGCTTGCCGCCCCGGGTTGCCGGAGTGACCGCTCGTCGTCGGGGTGGTGACGGTCCCGAACCCGTCCGGTTCTACTGACGGCCCGTCAAGACGTGCCGCGTTCTTCCGGAGACTCCCCGGTGATGGCCGGATCGACGTCTGTTGGTCCCGAGTCTACCCATCGGGAGCATGCTGGAGGAATGCCCTCGTCTGAACAGCAGGACCGTCCCGAGTCCTTGCTCACCGTCGTCATCGCCTTCGGCGCGAACCTGCTCGTCGCCATCGCGAAGTCGATCGCCGCGCTCCTGTCCGGGTCCGCGTCGATGGTGGCCGAGGCAGCGCACTCGTGGGCGGACACCGGCAACGAGGTCTTCCTGCTCATCGCCGAGCGTCGCGGTGCCAAGAAGCGGGACGTGGCACACCCGCTCGGGTACGGTCGTGAGACCTACATCTGGTCGATGTTCGCCGCGTTCGGTCTGTTCACCGCCGGCGCGATCGTTTCGATCTACCACGGCATCTCCGAGCTCGGCGAGACCGGACCCGCCGAGGACGTCCTGCTCAACTACATCGTGCTGGCGCTGTCCTTCTGCCTCGAGGGCACGAGCTTCCTGCAGGCGTACCGGCAGGCGCACGGCGCGGCGACGAAGCGGAAGGTGCCCGTGCTCCGGCACGTGCTGCAGTCCTCGAACCCGACCCTGCGCGCCGTCTTCGCCGAGGACGCCGCCGCGCTGGTCGGCCTGGTCATCGCCTTCCTGGGCGTCTTCCTGCACCAGCTCACCGGCCTGGCCGTCTTCGACGCGATCGGGTCGATCGCGGTCGGCGTGCTGCTGGGCGTCGTCGCGGTCATCCTCATCGACCGCAACCGCCGGTTCCTGGTCGGCGAGAGCACCTCGCCCGAGCTCGAGAACGCGGTGCTCGTCGAGCTGCTCTCGCGCAAGCAGATCGAGCGCGTGACGTACCTGCACCTGGAGTTCGTCGGCCCGTCGAAGGTCTACCTGGTCGCCGCCGTCGACCTGACCGGCAACGAGGACGAGTCACATGTGGCGGTCCGACTTCGGGACGTCGAGAAGTCGCTCGAGGACAGCCAGTACATCGAGGAAGCGGTGCTGACGCTGAGCTACCCCGACGACACCGCGCTGGTCCCCACCGACGACCACGTCCCCGAAACCGTGCGCGACGGCACGGTCGAGGACGTCGCATCCGGCGGCGCCGGGACGCTCCGGGCCTAGCAGTCCGCCTTCGTGAACGTCATGTCGACCTTCTTGCTGGACCCGTCGAACCCGTAGGAGTACCGCATCGCGATGTCGCGGTCCAGCAGCTTCTTGGTCTCGGTGGTCGCGCACAGCTGCTGCAGCACGCTGTCGTGCAGGGCGCCCTCGTCGAGCTGCGACGGGTCCGCCTGCACCGTGTAGCGGTAGTGGATCGTGCCGTCCTCGGCGGACACACCCGTCCACGTGGTGACGGAGTCGACCTGCTTCGGCAGGTCCGACTGCTCGCGGATCTGCTTGACGCCCTCGTTGACGATGTCCTGCTTGGACTCGCCGAAGGCGGCGTTGAACCCCTGGCGGACGAGCACTGCGACGATGACCGCGACGACGATGCCGACCAGGGAGATGAGCACGCGCCGCCCCCGGGGCTGCTGCGGCGGCGGGGACGGCTGGAACGGCGGCTGCCCCGCCGGCTGCTGCTGGTACGGCGGCTGTCCGCCCGGCTGGAACGGCGGCTGCTGGTACGGCGGCTGTCCGGCCGGCTGCCCGTTCGGCTGGTTCGGCTGGTTCTGCGCAGGCGTGTCGGACATGGTCCCCCGGTTCGTCAGCGCCTCCCCCACTGGACGGCGCACCGCGAACCTAGCAGGCACCCCGCGACACCGGGGGGAACCCGCAGTGCGCGGGGCAGCCCAACGGCTCAGCGCGCGTCGAGCCCCGCCACCACCGGGGTCAGCGCCGCCCCGACGTACTCGACGAGCGGCCGTCGCGACACCCCGTCCGTCACCCAGACCCCGAACGCGGCGGCCGCCGCCCCGAGCATCGCGCCGGCGACCGTCTGCGGCCACAGCGCCCCGGCGTGCTCCCCGGTCCGCCTGGCCACGAACGCCGCGACTGCCGCGTGCTGCGCCGTCACCCGTGCCGCGACGCTGGCGACGAGCTCCTGCCCGATCCCCATCACCTCGGCCTGCGCGATCGCCCACGGAACCCGGTCCGGGTCGTGGGCCCGTGCGGCGTCGAGCAGCGCGTCCTCGACCGCACGGACCGCCGAGGACTCGGTCGACCCCGCCAACAGCTGCGGGAGCGCCCCGACGGCGGCGTCGAGCTCGAGCCACATCACGTCGGACTTCGCCGGGAAGTAGTTGAAGAACGTGGCACGGCTGACACCCGCGCGCACGGCGATCTGGTCCACCGTGGTGCGTGCGTACCCCTGCTCGAGGAAGAGCTCGGCGGCAGCGTCCGCGAGCACCTCGGCACTCGAGCGGCGCGGCCGTCCCCCGCGGCGGATCGGTTCGTCCATGGTCCCCATTCAACCGCTAGACTCGACCAGCCATGATCTTGGACCGAGTACAGAAACGTCGCGCGCGCATCGCCGGCAGCATCACGGGGGCCACAGCGCTCCTCGTCGCCCTCACCGCCTGCACCGGCGGTGGCACGAGCACCGCCGCCAGCACGCCGGTCTCCGGCGGCACGCTGACCTACGCCTCGGGCGACGCCGAGCCCACGTGCCTCGACCCGCACGTCGGGGGCAACTACCCGCAGGCGCTGCTCTCGACGCAGTACATCGACGAGCTGGTCGGGCTGGACGACGGCAAGCCCACCCCGTCGCTCGCGACCAAGTGGACCACGAGCGACGACGGCACGACCCTCACCTTCACGCTGCGGGACGACGTCACCTTCACCGACGGCACCCCGTTCGACGCGTCCGCCGTCGTGGCGAACATCGAGCACGTGCAGGACCCGGCGACGGCGTCGAGCACGGGCTACCTTGCGCTCCAGTCGATCGACAAGGCGACCGCGACCGACGACCACACCGTCACCCTGTCGCTCAGCCGGCCCGACAGCGCCCTGCTCGAGTCCTTCTCGCAGCCGTGGGTCGGCATGGAGTCCCCGAAGGCCCTGCAGCGCACCCAGGCCGCCAACTGCGAGTCCCCCGTCGGCACCGGCCCGTTCCGCATCACGGACTGGAAGCACGGCGACCGCGTCACCCTCGTCAGGAACACGAAGTACTGGGGAACGACCGAGCCGCGGCTGTCCGGCATCAGTTGGCGGTTCCTGCCCGACTCCACCTCGCGGTACGCCGCCCTGCAGTCCGGCCAGGTCGACGTCATCGACAACGCCCAGCCCGACCAGCTCAAGGCCGCGTCGTCGAAGGCCGCCATCCGCGACCTCGACGCACCCCGACCCGGCGCATCCAACCGACTCGAGCTGAACTCCGGCCACGGGGTCTTCCGCGACGAAGCGGTCCGCAAGGCCTTCATCGCCGGCGCCCAGATCGACCCGGGCATCCGGTCGCTGTTCCTCGGCACCGCGAAGCGCTCGTACTCGCTGCTGTCGAGCGTCGAGCCATTCGGGTACTCGGACAAGTCGCTGTTCGCGTACAGCCCGAGCACCGCGAAGCAGCTGCTCGACGACGCCGGCTGGAAGGTCGGCTCCGACGGCATCCGCGTCAAGGACGGCCAGCAGCTCACCGTCACCTTCCCGGTGTCGACGAACCAGTCGGTTCCGGCCGAGCGCAGCCTGTTCCAGCAGATCCAGGCCTCCGAGGCAGAGGTCGGCATCAAGGTCCAGCTCGAGGAACTCGACCTGTCCAGCTGGTACGCCGCACTGGCGAAGAACCAGTACGACGTCGTCAGCGCCCCGTACACCAAGGTCGGCGCCGACGTGCTCCGCATCCTGTACGACAGCGCCAGCATCACGCCGGCACCGTCGGGGTACTTCGCGAACCTGGCGCAGCTCGACGACCCCGAGGTCGACGCCCTGCTGCAGCAGGCCGCCCAGACCGCGGACCGCTCCGCACGCGGCGACCTGTACCAGCAGGCGCAGCGGCGGATCCTCGAGTCGCGGACCGTGCTGCCGCTCTACGACCAGCAGAACCACTTCCTGTACCGCTCGTCCGTCCACGGCATCCGGACCACCGCCGTCTCCACGCCGTGGTTCGGCACGGCGTGGATCGACCGCTGACGTCCAGCACGACCAGGAGGCCCGGTGTGACCCCGACGCGCACCCGGCGGTCCGCCGGGTGGTCCGCCGGGTGGTCCGGCTGGACGCTGTGGGTGCTCCGCCGCGCCCTCGGCGGCATCGGGGTGCTGTGGGCGGTCGCGACGATCGTCTTCGTCGCGATCCGGCTGATCCCCGGGGACCCGGCGCTCGCGGTGCTCGGTGGCCCGGGCTCCCAGGCCTCCCCCGACGCCGTCGCCCGAGTCCGCCTGGAGTACGGCTTCGACCAGCCGGTCATCGCCCAGTACGCCGTCTTCCTCGGACGCCTGGCGACCGGGCAGCTCGGCGACTCCTACGCGTTCCGCACCCCCGTCGCCACGCTCCTGGCGCAACAGCTCCCCGTCACCCTGACCCTCGCCGTCGCCGGGCTCGTCGTCGCCTGGGCGCTCGCCCTCGTCGCCGCGTGGTGGTCGACGCAGCGGGGCCGGATCGCGGCAGCACTGACGTCGGCGCTGAGCGTCACCGCCAGCGTCATGCCGCACTTCTGGCTGGGCAGCGTGCTCATCGTGGTGTTCGCGAGTTCCCTCGGCTGGGTGCCGGCAGTCAGCGACGGCACCGTGCGCGGTTGGGTGCTGCCGGTGCTCACCGTCGCGGTCCCCGTCGCCGGCTACCTCGCCGAGACCGTCCGCGACGGCGTGGTCGACGCACAGCGGTCCGCCTTCGCGCTCGCGGCGCGCGGACGGGGCGAGACCCGCGCGGGGGTGTTCGGCCGGCACCTGCTGCGACACGCGGCCCTGCCCGGGATCGCCCTGTCCGCGTGGGCCTTCGGCTCGCTGGTGTCCGGAGCCGTCGTCGTCGAGTCGGTCTTCGCGCTCCCCGGCATCGGGCGCGCCCTCGTCAGCGCCGTCGCGCAGCGGGACATGCCCCTCGTCGCGGGCATCGCGCTCGTGTCCGCGGCGGCGTACGTCGTCGTGCTCGCGGTCGCCGACCTGGTCGAACGCGTGGTCGACCCCCGCCAGGCCCGTCGCGCAGCGGTGACCCGGCCGCGGGTGCCGCACCGTCCGACGACCGGCCCCGGGACGGACGTGCGATGAGCGGGATCGCCGAACCGAGCCTCCAGGCCGGCACGTCGTCCACGAGCGCGGCGACCGCACGGGGTCGTGCCCGCGGGCTCGGCGTGGCCGGCACGGTCGCCGCCGCCGTCGTCGCGCTCGCCGTCGTCGCGGCGATCTGGCCGGACGCGCTCGGCGGTGGCGCCCCGCTCGCCGTGCACCCCGCCGATGCGCTGCTTCCGCCCGGGGCCGGGCATCCGTTCGGCACCGACGAGTCCGGCCGCGACGTCCTGGCCCGGGTCGTCGCCGGCACCCGCGCGAGCCTGGTCGTCGGCGTCGTCGCGACGCTGGTCGGCGGCGGTGTCGGCGTGGTGCTCGGCGTCGTCGCCGGACTCGGCGGTCGGTTCCTGGACGCCGTCATCGGCCGCGTCACCGAGGTCGCCTTCGCACTGCCCCTGCTGCTCGTCGCGCTGGTCGTGATCGCCGTGACCGGTCCGGGACCGGTTCCCGCGATGCTCGCCGTCGGGTTCGCGACCGCCCCCGGCTACGCCCGCATCGTCCGCGGCCTGGTGCGCTCCGCACGCGGCTCGCAGGTGGTCGAGACCGCCGTCCTGCAGGGCCGGGCGCCGGCCCGCATCGTGGTCCGGCACGTCCTGCCCGCCGCACTCTGGCCGGTCGTCGCCGTCGGGACGCTCGGGGTCGGCCAGGCCGTCGTGTGGGCGTCGGCGCTGAGCTACCTCGGCGTCGGGACGCCGCCGCCCGCACCGGAGTGGGGTGCGATGCTCGCCGACGGCCGCACCTACCTGCAGACCGCCCCGTGGATGAGCGCGTTCCCGGGACTGGCGATCGTCGTGCTCGCGACCGCCGTCACGGTGCTCGGCCGTGCCCTGCGGCGGACCGGAGCCCTGCGGTGAGCGCGGTCCTCGACGTCCGCGGGCTCCGCGTCGCGATCGACGGCACGCCGCTCGTCACCGACGTCGACCTGCGCGTCGACGCCGGCGAGTGCGTCGCGCTCGTCGGCGCCTCCGGGTCGGGCAAGAGCGTCACCGTGCGGGCACTGCTCGGCCTGTCGGCCACCGGGGCGGTCGTCCGGGCCGACCGGCTCG
This sequence comes from Curtobacterium sp. Leaf183, assembly GCF_001424385.1. GTDB lineage: Bacteria > Actinomycetota > Actinomycetes > Actinomycetales > Microbacteriaceae > Curtobacterium. The sequence goes on from NZ_LMPO01000008.1 coordinate 152,199, forward strand.
AGGTCGCCGGCCTCGACGCCCGCGCCTTCTCCGAACGTCGGTGGCGTTCGGTGCGCGGCTCGCGGGTCGGGTACGTCGGCCAGGAGGCCCTGGGCGCGCTGGACCCGCTGCGTCCCGTCGGGCGCGAGGTCGGTGACGTCCTGCGGCTGCACACCGAGATGCGCGCGCACGAACGCGTGGACGCCGTTCGCGCCGCGCTCGCCGACGTCGGGCTCGACCCGGCGATCGCGTCGGACGGACGCCTCGCGGGCACGCTGTCAGGGGGGATGCGGCAGCGTGCACTGATCGCCGCCGCGACCGTCGGTTCGCCGTCGCTCGTCGTCGCGGACGAACCGACGACGGCGCTCGACGCGGGGGTCGCGGTGCGCGTGATGGACCAGCTCCGACGGGCCCAGGAGCGCGGCGCGGGGCTGCTCGTCGTGACGCACGACCTGGGGCTCGTCGCCGGGTGGGCCGACCGGGCGGTGGTGCTCGACGCCGGACGGGTCATCGAGCAGGGGACGGTGTCCGAGGTGCTGCGGGCGCCGTCGCACCCGGTGACCCGGGCGCTCGTCGCGGCCGCGGGGTCGGGTGCGGGTGCGGGAGCGGGAGCGGGTGCGGGAGCGAGAGCGGGAGCGGGAGCGGGTGCAACCTCGCACGGTGCGCCCCCCGACGAGCCGGCCGACGCATGGTGCGAGGTTCCATGCACGGTGGCAGGGTCCGAGCCTCGCACCATGGAGGGAACCTCGCACGGAGGCACAACCTCGCACGGTGCGAGGTCGGCGCTCGCGGCCGACGACCTGCACAAGGCGTACGACGGTACCGAGGTGGTGGCCGGGGTGTCGTTCGGCCTCGGCCCCGGTCGGGTGCTCGGCGTCGTCGGAGCGTCCGGGTCGGGCAAGACCACCGTCGCGCGGATGCTGCTCGGCCTCGAGACGCCCGACACCGGCTCGGTCGCGCTCGACGGGACTCCGTGGGCGCCCCTGCCCGAGCGCGACCGCCGTTCGCGACGAGGTCGGATCGCAGCCGTCGTGCAGGACCCCGGCGCGACCTTCGACGAACGGTGGAGCGTCGAACGGGTGCTCGCCGACGCGATGTCGGACGGCGGTGCCCGCCGGGCGACGGGCTCGCTCGGCCCCCGCGTCGACGCGGCGCTCCGCCAGGTCGACCTCGACCCCGCGCTGCGCGGGCGGTCCCCCGGCACGCTGTCGGGTGGGCAGCGGCAGCGACTGGCGATCGCCCGGGCGCTGGCGACCTCGCCCGACGTGCTGGTGCTCGACGAGCCCGTGACCGCCCTCGACGCGACGGTCCAGGACGCGGTGCTGACGCTGCTCGAACGGCTCCGCGACGACACCGGGGTGGCGATGGTCTTCGTGTCGCACGACCTGCGGGCCGTCCGGCGGATGGCGGACGACGTGCTCGTGGTCGACGCGGGTGTCGCCGTCGAGCACGGCCCGGCTGCGCGGGTCTTCGCGCACCCGGAGCACCCGGTGACCATCGCGCTGCTGCGGGCGGCAGAGCGGCTGACGGCCGGCCCGCGCGGGTGAGACGCGGCTGCCCAGGCGAGACACCCCTGCGGACGCGAGACGCCGCCCTGCACCGCGGTGTCTCGCGGGCAGGGCGGCGTCTCGACGTGGTGAGCGGGGCCTCCCGTCAGCCCTTCTGGGGGCCGTCAGCAGCGACGACCGGGATCTCGCTGGTCGAGAACTCCTTCGCCCAGTCCGACTGCGCGAACTCGGACGACGGGTCGTTGTACTCGTCGATGACCTGGGCGACCTCTTCCTCGGACGCGACGGTCGGACCGGAACCCATGAGCGGTGCCGACGCGGTCTCCTTGGTGAAGTACACCGCGACGAGCCCGATCACGGCTGCCGCCATCAGGTAGAACGCGGGGATGTCCTCGGCCCAGCCGAAGCCGGCGTCCTTGGCACCGTTGATGAGCGCCGCCGTCGCGAGCGGGGTCGTGCCACCGAACAGCGAGACCGACACGTTGAACGCGATGGCCAGGGCGCCGTAGCGGATGATCGTCGGGAACAGCGCCGGCAGCGTCGAGGGCATGGTCGAGGTGAAGGTGACGAGCACGACGCCGAGGATGAGCAGGCCGAAGAACACCCCGACCCCGGTGCCGGTCTGCACGAGCTGCAGCGCGGGCCACGAGAACAGGAAGAAGCCGATGCAGCCGGCGGCGAGCACCGGGCGACGGCCGAAGCGGTCGGACAGCCGGCCCCCGAACGTGATGACGACCATCATCAGGATCATCACGATGACGATGAGGATCAGGCCGAACGTGGCGTTCTGCCCGAGGTTCTGCTCGAGGTAGGTCGGCATGTACGACAGGAGCATGTAGTCGGTCACGTTGAAGACCAGGACCAGGCCGATGCAGATGACGAGCGCACGCCAGTTCTCGGCGAAGAGCTTGAGGAAGGGCGTCTTCTGCGACTCGCGCTCGGCCGCCTGCTCCTGCTGCTTCTGGAAGGCCGGGGTCTCCTCGAGCTTGAGCCGCAGGTACAGGCCGATCAGGCCGAGCGGACCGGCGACGATGAACGGGATGCGCCAGCCCCAGCTGAGCAGGGCGTCCTCGGACAGGCCGAACTGCAGGCCGGTCACGATCGAGGCACCGAGCACGTAGCCGGCGAGCGTGCCGAACTCCAGCCACGAGCCCATGAACCCGCGGCGCTTGTCCGGTGAGTACTCGGCGATGAAGGTCGCGGCCCCGCCGTACTCACCGCCGGTGGAGAAGCCCTGCACGAACCGGGCCACCAGCAGCAGCACCGGCGCCCAGAACCCGATCGTGTCATACGACGGGATCAGGCCGATCATGAGCGTGCCCGCGGCCATCAGGATCATCGTGAGCGCGAGGACCTTCTGGCGGCCGATCCGGTCGCCGATGGGCCCGAAGACCGCACCGCCGATCGGGCGCACGATGAACGCGGCGGCGAAGAAGCCGAACGTCGCGACGATGTTCGACGCCGGGTCGCCCTGCGGCAGGAAGACCTGGGAGATCGTGACCGTCAGGTAGGCGAAGATGCCGAAGTCGAACCACTCCATCGCGTTGCCGAGGGCGGCGGCGGCGACGGCGCGCTTGAGGAGCGACTCCTCGACGACGGTGACGTCGTCGCTCGTCATCTTCCTGCGGGCGCGCTCGGCGGCGCGCTTCGTGCGCAGCGGGCGATCGCCGTGCGTCTTCGGTGCGTTGCTGGGTGTCACGGGTGTTCCTCCGGTGTGCTGAGCGTCCTTCGGGCGTCCGACGGGACGGCGACGTTGCAGCTCCCCACGAGCTCGCGCTCGCCGGACAAACCCCGACAGACTAGCAGGTCCCCAGTGGAGCGCTCCAGCGGCCACTGTCTGGGAGTCGTCGGAACCGGTACGATCGGTGGCACCACGTGTCACGCGTGGACACTCAGGCACCTCATCACGGACTCGGTGCCGCACATACCGATCGAAAGGCGCAGCCATGACCAAGCCCATGCCCGACAAGCCCACGGTGGACGGACTCGAGCAGGTCTGGGGACCGGTCTGGGAAGCGCAGGGCACCTACCGCTTCGACCGCGACGCCGCCGGACACCGCGACGCCGTGTACTCGATCGACACCCCGCCCCCCACCGCCTCGGGCTCCCTGCACATCGGCCACGTGTTCTCGTACACGCACACCGACCTCAAGGCCCGGTTCGAGCGCATGCGCGGCAAGCACGTCTTCTACCCGATGGGCTGGGACGACAACGGTCTCCCCACCGAGCGCCGCGTGCAGAACTACTACGGCGTCCGCTGCGACCCGTCGCTCCCCTACGACCCCGACTTCACGCCGCCGTTCGAGGGCGGCGACGGCAAGTCGAGCAAGGCCGCCGACCAGCTGCCGATCTCGCGGCGCAACTTCATCGAGCTGTGCGACCAGCTGACCGTGCAGGACGAGCAGCAGTTCGAGGAGCTCTTCCGCACACTCGGCCTGTCCGTCGACTGGACGCAGTCGTACCGCACGATCGACGCCACCTCCCGCGCGAGCGCCCAGCGGGCGTTCCTGCGCAACCTCGAGCGCGGCGAGGCCTACCAGGCCGACGCCCCGACGCTCTGGGACGTCACGTTCCGGACCGCGGTCGCCCAGGCTGAGCTCGAGGACAAGGACATGCCGGGCGCCTACCACGGCATCGCGTTCCACCGAACGGACGGCCAGGGCGACGTCGTCATCCAGACCACCCGTCCCGAGCTGCTCCCGGCGTGCGTGGCCCTGGTCGCACACCCGGACGACGAGCGCTTCCAGGACCTGTTCGGCACCACCGTCCGCTCCCCCCTGTTCGACGTCGAGGTCCCGGTGCTCGCACACCACCTGGCCCAGAAGGACAAGGGCGCCGGCATCGCGATGGTCTGCACCTTCGGTGACACGACCGACGTCGTCTGGTGGCGCGAGCTGCAGCTGCCGAACCGCGCGGTGATCGGGTTCGACGGGCGCGTGCGCTCCGACGCGCCGACGTGGATCGAGTCGTCGCGCGGCCAGGAGCTGTACGCCGAGATGGCCGGCAAGACCGTGTTCTCCGCCAAGAAGGTCGTCGTGGACGCCCTGACCGAGTCCGGTGAACTGGTGGGCGACGTGAAGACCATCCAGCACCCGGTGAAGTTCTTCGAGAAGGGCGACAAGCCGCTCGAGATCGTCTCGACCCGCCAGTGGTACATCGTCAACGGTGCCCGCGACGAACAGCTCAAGGCCACCCTGCGCCAGCGCGGCCAGGAGATCGGCTTCCACCCCGACTTCATGCGCGTCCGCTACGACAACTGGGTCGGCGGCCTGTCCGGCGACTGGCTCATCTCGCGCCAGCGCTTCTTCGGTGTGCCGATCCCGGTCTGGTACCCGCTCGACGCCGACGGCAACCCGGTGTTCGACCAGCCGATCGTCCCGACCGAGGCGCAGCTCCCCGTCGACCCGTCGTCCGAGCCGGCACCGGGGTACTCCGCCGACCAGCGCGGCGTCCCCGGTGGCTTCCAGGGCGAGCTCGACGTCATGGACACCTGGGCCACCTCGTCGTTGACCCCCCAGCTGGCGGGCAAGTGGGAGACCGACCCGGAGCTCTACGGCCTGGTCTACCCGTACGACGTCCGCCCGCAGGCGCAGGACATCATCCGCACGTGGCTGTTCACCACCGTGCTCCGCAGCCAGCTCGAAGCGACGCAAGTGCCGTGGAAGCACGCCAGCATCTCCGGCTTCATCGTCGACCCCGACCGCAAGAAGATGTCGAAGTCGAAGGGCAACGTCGTCACGCCGATGTCGGTCCTCGAGCAGCACGGTGCCGACGCGGTCCGCTACTGGGCGGCATCGTCCAAGCTGGGCACCGACGCGGCGTTCGACCCGCAGAACCCGAAGCAGATCAAGGTCGGTCGTCGTCTGGCGATCAAGGTGCTCAACGCGGCGAAGTTCGTGCACGGCTTCCCGCTGCCCGAGGGCGCCAGCCGGGTGACCGAGGCGCTCGACGTCGACATGCTCGCGGCGCTCGGGTCGACCATCGACCAGGCCACCGCGGCGTTCGAGGCCTACGACCACGCCCGCGCCCTCGAGGTCACCGAGCGCTTCTTCTGGACGTTCTGCGACGACTACCTCGAGCTCGTCAAGGAGCGCGCCTACGGCACCGCGCCGGACGCGACGCACGAGACCCAGGCGAGTGCGGTCCTGGCGCTGCGCGCTGCGATCGACGCGCTGCTGCGCCTGCTGGCACCGTTCCTCCCGTTCGCCACCGAAGAGGTGTGGGCCTGGACCCACGACACCAGCGTGCACCGCGCGGCGTGGCCGACCGCGGCCGAGCTGCCGGTCGACGCGTCGGAGACCGGCCTGCTCGCCGCCGTCGGCCAGGCGCTCATCGGGATCCGTGGCGCGAAGACCGCCGCCAAGGCCTCGCAGAAGACGCCGGTCACGCGCGCCGTCGTGGCCGCGCCGGCCCAGACGCGGCAACTCGTCGAGCGCGCCGCGGTCGACCTGGCGGCCGTCGGCCGGATCCAGGACCTGTCGTTCGTCGACGGCCCGGAGCTCGCGGTCGTCGAGATCGAGCTGGCCGAGCAGCCGGCCTAGTCCCACCCGCCCCGCCGGCACGATCCGGCGGGGCGTCACCCCACACGGCCAGGAGGCTCGGATGCAGTTGGGCACACGATGGAACGTCGGTGCCGTGGCACCGTCACGGCTCGACGAGGCCCTGGTGGTCGCGGTGCGACAGGTCGAGGACGAGCTGTCCGCCGAGTCGGTCGACACGGCGGCGTGGGGCTGGACGCTGACCTACCTCGAGGGCAAGCCGCGCGTCGAGCTCGACGACGGCACGTCGATCCACCTCGACGACGCCGGCCGCGCCCAGGTGACGAACCCGGACGACGCGGCCGAAGAGGACTGACCGCTCGGTCCGCCCCGCCCCTGCTGCGCACCCCGGTCCTGTCGTACACTGGAGAACCACCGTTCCCGGCACGGGTGTGGTGGGGACGAGCAGAAGGGGACGGACGATGGCAGCGGGAACGGTCACACCGGACACCCGGGCGCACATCGTCGACGTCGCCGACGAGCTCTTCTACGCCCGGGGCATCCAGACCGTCGGGATGGACGAGATCCGCACCGGGGCAGGGGTCTCGCTCAAGAAGCTGTACGCGGCGTTCCCGGGCAAGGACCAGCTGATCGCCGCGGTGCTGACCGGGCGGCACGAGTTCTGGGAGCACGGCATCGCCCAGGCGGTCGACGCGGCCACCACTCCGCGGGACAAGCTGCTGGCGATGTACGACTTCCTCGAGTCGTGGTTCGGTGACGACACCTTCCGAGGCTGCGGGTTCATCAACGCGTTCGGTGAGCTCGGCGCGACCTCGCCGGCGGTCGCCGCCATCGCGCGCGACCACAAGGAGTCCTTCCAGCGCTTCGTCGCCGGGCTGACGTCACAGGCGGTGGACGACCCTTCGCTGGCCGAGGAGCTCGCCGCGCAGCTGGCCCTGCTGGCCGAGGGCGCGCAGACCACCGCCGCGATCGCCGGGGACACCGCGCCCGCTCGGCACGCCCGCCGAGCGGCGGCGACGCTGATCGACGCCGCGACGCGGTAGCGCCCGTCCCCGCTGCCGCTGCCAGGGCGGCGTCCTAGGGTGGTGTGATGACGACGCCGTTCGATGCACCGAGCACGCTCCCGTACGCACTCCCCCCGTTCGACCAGGTCCGGCTCGAGCACCACCGCCCGGCGTTCGACGCCGGCATGGCCGAGCAGCGGGCCGAGGTCGAGGCGATCGCCACGAACCCGGACGCCCCGACCTTCGAGAACACCCTCGTGGCGCTCGAACGCTCCGGCCAGCTGTTGACCCGGGTGAGCATGGTGTTCTTCACCCTGTCCTCGGCGGACTCGACGCCCGAGCTCCACGACCTCGAGGCCGAGGTCTCCCCGCTGCTGGCCGCCCACCGCGACGCGATCACGCTCGACTCCCGCCTGTACGCGCGCGTCCGGGCGGTGCTCGACGGCGCGGCCGAGGCGGGGCTCACGGGCGAGGACCTCCGGCTGGTCGAGCGCACCGCCACCGAGATGACGCTGGCGGGCGCCGGGCTGGACGACGCGGGCAAGGAGCGCCTCACCGCGATCAACCAGGAGCTCTCGACACTGACCACCACGTTCGAACGCAACCTGCTCGACGAGACGAACGACCTGGCCGTGCACGTCACGGACGAGCGGGAGCTGGTCGGGCTCGACGACGGTGCCAAGTCCGCCGCGGCCGGTGCCGCCACGGACCGCGGGCTCGAGGGCTGGCTCATCACGCTGCCGCTCTACACGGGACACCCGTGGTTGTCGTCCCTGGCCGACCGGGGACTGCGCGAGCGGATCATGCGCGCGTCGCTGTCCCGCGGCCGCCGCGGCAACGAGCACGACAACCGCGACGTGCTCCTGCGCATCGTCCGGCTGCGTGCCGAGCGCGCCGAACTGCTCGGGTTCCCGAACCACGCCGCCGTCGTCACCGCGGACGAGACCGCCAAGACCCCCGAGGCGGTCGACGGTCTGCTGTCGTCCCTGGTGCCGGCAGCAGCCGCGAATGCCGACGACGAGCGCGCGGTCCGGTCCCGCACCGTCGGGTACGACGTCGAGTCATGGGACTGGGCCTACGCGACCGAGATCCTGCGCGGGGAGCAGTTCGCGGCAGACGCCTCGGCCACTCGCCCCTACCTCGAGGCCGACCGGGTGCTGCACGACGGGGTGTTCTTCGCCGCCAATGCGCTCTACGGGCTGAAGTTCGCCGAGCGCCCGGACCTGCACGGGTACAACGACGAGGTCCGCGTGTTCGAGGTCACCGACGAAGAGGACGCCCCGGTCGGCCTGTACCTGCTCGACCTGTACACGCGGGACGGCAAGCGCGGTGGCGCGTGGATGAACCCGATCGTCGAGCAGTCCGCCCTGATGGGGACGCTGCCGGTCGTCGTGAACAACCTCAATGTTGCCAAGCCCGCAGCGGGCTCGACGACGCTGTTGATCCAGGACGAGGTCGAGACGCTGTTCCACGAGTTCGGGCACGCGCTGCACGGTCTCATCGCCCGCACCACGTACCCGCGGTTCTCCGGCACGAACGTCGAGCGGGACTTCGTCGAGTTCCCGAGCCAGGTGAACGAGATGTGGGTGTCGTGGCCCGAGGTGCTCGCGAACTACGCCAAGCACCACGAGACCGGTGCGTCGATGCCGCCCGAGCTCGTCCTCGGTCTGAGCGACTCCGCGGGCTTCAACGAGGGGTTCTCCACCACGGAGTACCTCGCCGCGGCGCTGCTCGACCAGGCCTGGCACCGGTTGTCGAAGGCCGGAGCCGATGCGGTCACCGACGTCGAGGCGTTCGAACGCCAGGCGCTGGCCGACGCGGGCATCGACGTCGTCGCCGTCCCGCCGCGCTACTCGTCGACGTACTTCGCCCACACGTTCTCGGGCGGCTACGACGCCGGCTACTACGGCTACATCTGGAGCGAGGTCCTGGACGCCGACACGGTGGAGTGGTTCCGCGACCACGGCGGACTCGACCGGGCCGCCGGGCGTCGCTTCGCCACGATGGTGCTCGGCGTCGGCGGCGCGCAGGACCCGATCGAGGCCTTCCGCGGGTTCCGCGGGCGCGACGCCGAGGTCGGACCGCTGCTGCGCCGCCGCGGGCTGGAGTAAGCCCCTAGAACCTTCAATATTCATACACCCATTGACTGCGTTTCCGACGCCATCACAGCTGCTATAACTTCCCCGACCCTCGTTCCTGGAGACGAAAGGTGCTTCGTGAGGTGCAGGCGGTCCAGCAGGCGCCTGCCTGCGCCTGCAACGTACCCCAGCGCAGAAGACTCCATATGATGAGGAACGGCTAAGAAGCCCACCGGCTCAACCAAGTCACCTAAGAAAGACTTCCAGTCAGACAAGCTAGGTTCAGTGGCCTTATAACGCCATGTATCGCTCTTTCCGCACGTCACCTGGCCGACATAAAACCATCGAGTCTCACGAGGAAACCCGAACAATAGCTCGGCAACAATATCAACGTCCTCATCTTTGGCTCCGACGCGATGGTGAACGCCCCGGGACGTCGTAGCAATACCGAGCCGACGACCAAGTTCAGCAAGCGTTTGGTCAAAGTTTGAGGACGTACGTGCTATTTCTCCTAGCGACTCAGCACGCAATCCTGCTGATTGTAACGCCTCGGTCACCAGAATTTCAAATAAGTTTTCTACTTCATTCGGGCGACTTAACGAGAACGCATGGGAGATAGTTACAGCGAGAAGTCCAACATACGCATACTGGGTTGGATCAATGCCTGGCTTGAGTCGCAGAGTAGCGGCCGCGACGTCGAACGGGTAGAGATCGTCCAGTTCACTCGCGCGATCCTGCAGACAAGACCAAGCATCCTCGGCGATACGCTCGAAAGTCCATTCTTCATCTTCGTCTCTCGAAGGATCAAAAACTATCTCTTTTTTCTGAGACGCGAGATCTTCGATTAGGTCTTCGAGCGTCGCTCGCCTAACAGTTCCACCCTTCAGCGCCAACAGCTCGCCGTAGTCAGCAAAGAACGACGCCCGCTCCATCGAGCCATACCGTTCAGAGTCTGGTTCAATCGTCACCGTCAAGCCGATCTCTCAGAATAACCAGCAACGAACGCGCGCTACTACTAAGACTCTGAGCGGTAGAGACAACCTCCGGCGTTACCTCGAAAGAGTCGACGCCTGCGATAATGATCTCGATCGCCTTAGCCTGATTCGCCAGGCGACTCGACAAGGACTCCCGGTCGACCACCTGGTAAGCCAAGCCAATATCATCGGTTGCCACCAGCGTCGCCCTAGCCGCGTCACTTGCTAGGACTCGTCCATACCGCGTGGCGTCCCGCGAATCCCTGAGAACTGGCCGAGTAGCACCATCTCGGGGGACAAGGTCACTAATAACCCGTGCTAGCGCTGCCACGTCCACTGTTCCTAGGGTTCGTTGAATACCCTCGTACGTAAGTGAATCTTCGATTCGAAGATAGGAGCGCACTTCAAGGCTGTTCAAGAGGCGGTTCCAGACCCCGAAGCGCTCACGTAAGACGTAATTCGCTTGATCCCTGAGCGTCGTTTCTTCTTGCGCGTAGCGTAAGATGCGCAATGCAAGATAGGGCCCACGCACCCCGAGAGCGTTGGTTCCGACCCGCTTCCCGACGTCCTTGAAGGGAGCCTTGGAGCCTTCCGATACCGCCCGGCTGATCTCGGCTTCAAGATATCTCGCTTTGGCCTCCGGACTCCAGGTCTTCAAGCCCCCGATGTGCCGGAAACCCAGGAACTTCCGTACCTCTTCCTCGGACGAAACGACGAGACAAGGAACTGAGCGGAGCGCGTTCAGACTAGCGACTGTCGGTGCCTCTTCGAAGTCGAAACTTAAGTCCGCTTCCCGAGCCGCAGGCAGCTGCAAGAGCAAGCTCAATGTGGCAAATCGACGGTTCCCCTCGACCACGAGAGTCGGCATTCCGGCGGCTCGCATGACAACCAGAGGTTCATGTTCGAAAAACCCATTCGTGACCATCGATGACGCGAGCTCTTCCAGAGCACCTTGCTCCACCAGCCACGCAAGTAACTGAGGCTGCGATGAGCCGACCAAGTCCTCCGGTAGTCGGGGGTTATTTGGATCGAGATTCAACTCATCGACAGGAATGTACTCAATTTTCCCCGCGGTAGGACCATCCGCATCGTTTTGGCTCACGCTGATACCGCCCATTCCTCGTCGTTCGTACTCAGCATGCGAGCACCCGGTCCCTTACCTTCCCCTGCATGCGCCGACTTTGGTCCGACTAAAGGGAGATAGACCTCAGCGACGGGCGCGACAGGTAAAGGCCGGTGAGTCACAGCGGAGTCTCGAGAAACAGATAGCTCAAGTTGCCCCTGGCGACCTGGCAAGGAAAGAGCATGAAGGAGTTGCCGTCCTAGATGTTCAGCAAGGAGCGATGGCGTCGCGTTACCGATTTGACGGGTTGCGGCTCTATAGTCCCCCTCGAGCTTCCAATCCTTGGGCAGAGTCTGCAGCCGCAGCTGCTCTTCAACCGCCAAGGGCCTGTTCTCCCAATGAAATGGGCCGGTAGAAGGCCCTGGCGAGGCGGAGAGTGTCCATGACGGTAAATCTCTGGCAAGTTTCAGAAGGAAATTCCAGTACCGAGTCCGGTAGCCGAAAATCTCGGGCCCTTCACCTCGACTCGTCAGCCAGAGATAGTTCTTTCCTTCCGGGATCGACGGAAGGAGACTTGCCCATTTGCCGGCCGCGATAGGGACTTCTTTAGGCGTTACGTCGCTGAGTGCCTCAAAGGCCGTTATCGGCCTGTCTCCATGTGTTGGCTCGGGCCAATCAAAGGTAACATCGTCTCGCAAGATCACAATAATGACGCGACGCCGATTCTGAGGAACGCCAAAGTCGGCAGCATTCAGGAGGCGCCAGTTCACTGAGTAAGTCACCGCGTTGGACTGACTAATTTTAAGCATCGCCTGCTTCAAATAGTCTAAAGCGGAGTGCTGGCCTTGAACAAAGCCGAGCACGTTTTCCATCAGAACAGCTCGAGGAAGGAACTTATCAATGAGTTCGATAGTGGCGTCGACTGTTTTAGCTCGCGGGTCCCTCATGCCTTTTCTGCCACTGGCTGCCCACTGCGCGGCAGCTGAGAACGGCTGACAGGGCGGTCCGCCACAAATAAGCGCAAGGTCGCCCCTGTTTAGTCCCAAGTCCTCCGGCGTGAGCGACGCTGCCACTTCGATAACGTCGCCTCGTTTGCCAAGGAGATTCGCACCGGGGCGATTGAGAAGGAGCGACTTCCGAGCCACCACATCCTTCTCAACCGCGCCAATGATGCGAAATCCCGCCGCCTCTAGGCCAACGTCCATGCCCCCTGCCCCGCTGAAAAGCGAGAGCGCTGTCATCTGACCCTTCTTCACAGCTACCTAGGCTACGCCGACTTCTCGATGCGCTTGGCCTGCTGACGCGGGACGATCGTCGGCGCAGCGTTCTCGAGGACCGATGCACGGGTGACCACCACGCGGGCGACGTCGTCGTCCGAGGGCACGTCGAACATGATCGGGCCGAGCACTTCTTCCATGATCGCGCGGAGTCCGCGTGCCCCGGTCTGACGCAGCACCGCGAGATCGGCGATCGCCTCGAGCGCCCCCTGGTCGAAGTCGAGCTCGACGCCGTCGATCTGGAACATGCGCTGGTACTGACGGACCAGGGCGTTCTTCGGCTTGGTCAGGATCTCCATGAGCGCTGCCTGGTCGAGCTGCGACACGGTCGTGACGACGGGCAGGCGACCGATGAACTCGGGGATGAGCCCGAACTTGTGGAGGTCCTCGGGCAGGACCTCGGCGTACAGGTCCTGGTGGTCGAGCGAGCTGTGCAGCTGCGCGCCGAAGCCGATGCCACGCTTGCCGACGCGCGAGGACACGATCTCCTCGAGGCCGGCGAAGGCCCCGGCCACGATGAACAGGACGTTCGTCGTGTCGATCTGGATGAACTCCTGGTGCGGGTGCTTGCGTCCGCCCTGCGGCGGGACGGAGGCGACCGTGCCCTCGAGGATCTTGAGCAGCGCCTGCTGCACGCCCTCGCCCGAGACGTCGCGCGTGATCGAGGGGTTCTCGGCCTTGCGCGCGATCTTGTCGACCTCGTCGATGTAGATGATGCCGGTTTCGGCGCGCTTGACGTCGTAGTCGGCGGCCTGGATCAGCTTCAGCAGGATGTTCTCGACGTCTTCGCCGACGTAGCCCGCCTCGGTCAGGGCCGTGGCGTCGGCGACCGCGAACGGCACGTTGAGGCGCTTGGCCAGGGTCTGCGCCAGGTAGGTCTTGCCGCAGCCCGTCGGACCGATGAGCAGGATGTTGCTCTTGGCGATCTCGACGTCGTCGCGGTCTTCGGCCGCGGTGATCGTGCCCTGGGCGCGGATGCGCTTGTAGTGGTTGTAGACGGCGACCGCCAGGGCCCGCTTGGCCGGGTCCTGCCCGATGACGTACTCCTGCAGGAAGTCGAAGATCTCACGCGGCTTCGGGAGCTCGAACTCGCCGCTGCCGGACTCGTCGCTGGCTTCGGCCAGGCGCTCTTCGATGATCTCGTTGCAGAGCTCGACGCACTCGTCACAGATGTAGACGCCGGGACCGGCGATCAGCTGCTGTACCTGCTTCTGGCTCTTGCCACAGAAGGAGCACTTGAGGAGGTCTGCGCTCTCTCCGATGCGTGCCATGCTCGCAGCCTTCCCTGGTCGACGTGCACCGATGCGCCGGTGCACGAGGTCGTCGTGGATCCGAGCCTAACCGCATCCGACGACAGTCACGGCGACGCCGAGCGCGTTTCCACGGGCGCGTTCGCCCTGGGCGTTGCGCCCTGCTACGTTGTGACCACGAGTTCTACAAGTTGTAGAGCAGCGCGCCCGTCCACCACCGGTACGTGCCCAGTCCCACCGTGAGAGGATCCACCCCATGCAGAAGCGCCTCGCCGTCGGCAGCGCAGCGACCGTCGCGGTCGCCGCAGCCATCGTCCTCGGCACCGCCGCCTCCGCCAGTGCCCACGTCGAGGCGACGAGCACCAGCACCGCTGCGAACTCCTACACGACGGCCACGTTCTCGGTCCCGCACGGCTGCGACGGCTCCCCCACGACCAAGCTGCAGTTCCACGTGCCGTCCTCGGTGATCGAGGTCACACCGACGGTGAACCCGAACTGGGACATCACGAAGACGACCGAGCCCTACACGAGCGCGTCCGCCGCCTCGGACGACGAGTCCACCGCGGACGCCGGCGAACGGGTCATCAGCGTCACGTACACGGCGAAGACCCCGCTCCCCGCCGACGAGCGCGACACGTTCTCGCTGTCGTTCTCATTGCCGGACGGCAAGGCGGGCGACGTCGTCTCGCTGCCCGTCACCCAGACCTGCGAGCAGGGCTCGACCGAGTGGGACCAGGCGCAGAAGGCCGGTCAGGCGGAGCCCGAGCACCCGGCGCCCTCGATCACGCTGACGGCAGCCTCGGCCAGCACCGACGGTGACGACGACGCGGCTGCCGCCACCGACGACGACGCGCCCACGGCGGCCGCTGCCTCGTCCTCGACGACCGGCGCCTCGGCCTCCGAGCCCGACCTGGTCGGCCGGTTCCTCGGCCTCGGCGGTCTGGTGCTCGGCGCAGCCGGACTGGTCGTGGCGGTCGCCGCCACCAGACGCCGCAGCACCAAGTGACGCGGTCGTCGACCCGGCGCGCGCCGGCCAGCAGGCTCCTGGCGGGCGCCGCCACGGTCCTCCTGGCCGTCGGTGGAGCGGTCTTCGGGCTCGCCGGTCCGGCGAACGCGCACAACTACCTGATCGCGTCGACGCCCGCGGTCGACGGCACCCTGACGTCCCTGCCGAAGGCGTTCGAGATCACCACGAACGACAAGCTGCTCGACATCGGCGGGACCGGCTCGGGGTTCGCGTTCCGCGTCGTCGGCCCGGACGGCCGCTACCACGAGGACGGCTGCGTCGCGATCGACGGCCCCTCGATGACCACGACGGCCTCACTCGGCGCATCGGGGAAGTACCAGGTCGAGTGGCAGATCGTCTCCGCGGACGGGCACACCGTCTCGGACGAGTACGCCTTCACGTGGAAGGCCCCGACCGGGTTCACCCCCGCGGCAGGCTCGGCGAAGCCGCCGGCCTGCGCGTCTGCGGGGTCGTCGTCGGACACCACGACCGGGACCGCGTCGGGCAGCGGGGACTCCTCGGCGTCCGACGCGCTGTTCATCGGCGCCGGTGGACTCGTGCTCGTCGCCGCGGTCGTCGCCGTGCTGCTGCTGGTCCGGCGCCGCCCCGCGCCCGCGGCGGACCCCGACGACACCGAGGACTGACGCGGCCCGCCGGCCAGCCGGCCAGCCGGCCACCCGGCCGGCCCGGGCTGTCCCTGGTCACCTCGCCGAGGTTCCACGACTTGCCGCTCAGGTTCCGCGAGGTGCGACAAGCCAACCGTGACCGAGCTCGAGATGCCGTAATTGGGGAACCTCGGTGGGCTGGCGGCACGAGCAGCCCCCAGGACGATCGCGACGCACGACGAAGGGCCCCGCACCGGTCGGTGCGGGGCCCTTCGTCGTTGCTGCTAGCGGGCGAGCGCGGGGAGGTTCTTCCGGCTCGTCAGCACCTGGTCGATCAGGCCGTACTCGACGGCTTCGGCCGCGGACATGATCTTGTCGCGCTCGATGTCGTGGTTGACCTGTTCGGCGGTCTTGTTGGAGTGCTTCGACAGCGTCTCCTCGAGCCAGGTGCGCATGCGGAGGATCTCCGCCGCCTGGATCTCGATGTCGGACGCCTGACCGCCACCCTGCTGGACCGCAGGCTGGTGGATGAGCACGCGGGCGTTCGGCAGCGCCAGACGCTTGCCGGGCGTTCCACCGGCGAGCAGCACCGACGCGGCCGAGGCGGCCTGCCCGAGGCAGACCGTCTGGATCTGCGGACGGATGTACTGCATCGTGTCGTAGATCGCCGTCATCGCGGTGAACGAGCCACCGGGCGAGTTGATGTACATCACGATGTCGCGGTCGGGGTCCATCGACTCGAGCACGAGCAGCTGGGCCATGACGTCGTCAGCCGACGCGTCGTCGACCTGGACGCCGAGGAACACGATGCGGTCCTCAAACAGCTTCGCGTACGGGTCCTGCCGCTTGTAGCCGTAGGCCGTGCGCTCTTCGAAGCTCGGGAGGATGTACCGATCGGAGGGAGCCGGGACGTTCTGCGCGCCACCGAGCATGGGGAGATGCATTCTCGTTTCCTTTTCTTCGGTGGGGGTCAGGACTGGGCGTCGGGGTCGGCTGCCGCGGTGGGCGTCTCGCCGTCGGCGACCGTGCCACCACCGCCCACGACCTCGGACGCGGATGCGCGCAGGTGGTCGACGAACCCGTAGTCCAGCGCTTCCTGCGCCGAGAACCAGTTGTCGCGGTCGTTGTCCAGGAGGACCTGCTCGATGGACTTGCCGGTCTGCTCGGCGGTCAGCTCGGCCATGCGCTGCTTCATGTCGAGGATGACCTTCGCCTGCGTCTGGATGTCCGCGGCGGTGCCGCCGAAGCCACCGGACGGCTGGTGCAGGAGCACACGGGCGTTCGGGGTGATGTAGCGCTTGCCGGGCGTGCCCGACGAGAGCAGAAACTGCCCCATCGAGGCGGCGAGGCCGATGCCCACGGTGACGATGTCGTTCGGCACGAACTGCATCGTGTCGTAGATCGCCATGCCCGCGGTGATCGAACCACCGGGCGAGTTGATGTAGAGGTAGATGTCCTTCTCAGGGTCCTCGGCGGCGAGCAGCAGCAGCTTGGCTGCGATCTCGTTCGAGTTGTCGTCGCGGACCTCGGAGCCGAGCCACACGATCCGGTCTCTCAGAAGGCGGTCAAAAACACTGGGGTTCAGTGTTGCTTCGGCCATGGAAAAGCTCCCGTTCAGTTGTCGCTTGATGTCGAACTTATCGGTTGCAACGCACCACTTCGCGCCTGTTCGCTGTCGGCAATGCGGGCGGCCGGAAACCCGGCCACGAACAGACAGGAGGCACGGTGCCAGCTGGCACCGTGCCTCCTGTTCGTGACGCGGTCGCGTCGACTGCCGGACTACTCGGCGTCGGCCGTGGCCGGCTCCTGTGCGACACCCGCGGTGAACGCGGACAGGTCGACGTCGCCGCCGTTGCTGTCCTTGACGGTCACCTTGCTGAGGACCGTGGCGACGGCCTTGGAACGGGCGACTTCGCCGACCATGCCGGGGATCTGGCCGTTCTGGTCGATCACCTTGATGAACTCGCCGGGCTCCATGCCGTACTGCGCGGCGGCCTGGATCAGGTACTGCGTGAGCTCTTCCTGCGAGACCTGGATCGACTCCTTCTCGGCGATGGAGTCGAGCAGGATCTGCGAGCGGAACGCGGTCTCGCTGGACTCGGCCACTTCCTTGCGGTGCTCGTCGTCCTCGAGCCGGTTCTCCTGCTCGAGGTGACGGTGGACCTCGTCCTCGATCAGCTTCTCGGAGATCGGGATGTTGACGTCCTCGAGCAGCTTCTCGACGAGGGCGTCGCGCGCCGCGGAACCCTGACCGAAGGTCTTGGACTTCGCGATCTGCTCCTTGAGGTCGCCCTTGAGCTCGTCGATGGTGTCGAACTGGCTGGCGATCTGGGCGAACTCGTCGTCGGCCTCGGGGAGCTCGCGCTCCTTGACGGCGGTGACGGTCACGGCGATCTGGGCGGTCTCGCCCTCGCGGTCGCCGCCGACGAGCTTCGACTCGAAGGTGGTGGACTCGCCCGCGGTCAGGGACTCGAGCGCCTCGTCGATGCCCTCGAGCAGGTCGCCCGAGCCGAGCTCGTAGGAGACGCCGGTGGCCGAGTCGACCTCGTCGTCGCCGATGGTGGCGGTCAGGTCGATCTGGGCGAAGTCGCCCTTGGTCGCCGGACGGTCGACCGTGACGAGCGTGCCGAAGCGCGTGCGGAGGTTCTGCAGCTCTTCCTCGATCTCGTCGTCGGAGACCTCGACCGCGTCGACCGTCAGCTCGTAGGAGCTGTAGTCGGGCAGGTCGAACTCGGGACGGACGTCCACCTCGAAGGTGAGGACGAGGTCGCCGGTGAAGTCGTTGACGTTCGGGAGCTCGGAGACGTCGGCCTCGGCACGACCGAGGATGCGCAGTTCCTGCTCGTCGACCGCCTGGCGGTAGAAGGTGTCGATCGCGTCGCCGACGGCGTGGTTCAGGACCTCGCCGCGGCCGACACGCTGGTCGACGATCGCCGGCGGGACCTTGCCCTTGCGGAAGCCGGGGATGTTGATCTGCTCGGCGATGTGCTTGTACGCGTGGTCGATGCTCGGCTTGAGATCTTCCGGCGTCACGTTCACCGTGAGCTTGACGCGGGTCTCGCTCACCTTGTCGACGGTGCTGTTGGCCAAGGGGGGTTCTCCTGATGGTTGTCGGTGATGTGTCCTGGTCGGGGCGACAGGATTCGAACCTGCGACCTCCCGCTCCCAAAGCGGGCGCTCTACCAAGCTGAGCTACGCCCCGTTTGACTGGGCCAGGGTGCTCGCGAACACCGGTAGGGCGCATGCGACGCCGATGAGTCTAGCGGTCCGACGGTGTCCCGTTCCCGGGTGGCTCCTCAGCTGTGGGCAACTGCTGCCGCAGGCGCTGGCGCCACCGGACCCCGACCGCCACCTGCACGGCGAGCGCGGCGACGGCGAGCACGAGCCCGAGGACGATCCGCCACACGTGCAGGAGTGCGTGCACCGGCTGGGTCTGCGGGTCGCCGAACAGATCGGGACGGAGCGAGAGCACCACGGCGGCGAGGAGGACCAGCACGTACGACACGATGCGCGAGCGCCGGATGGTGCGCTGGGCGGACGCGTCCGGTGGGGGCAGGATCATCGAGTGCGGTTCGTCCGGTATGGTTGTCCCGCTGTGCTTCGTGCACGTGCGCGGGGATGTAGCTCAATGGTAGAGCCCCAGTCTTCCAAACTGGCTACGCGGGTTCGATTCCCGTCATCCCCTCCACAGGGCTCTTCCCTTGACAGGGCTCTTCTCTCCACAGGGCCCTCCTCTCCACAGCGCCGTCCTCTCCAGCCAACGCTGACCGGCGACATGTCAGCATGTCCCGCATGGCGCAGCGAACGACCGTCCTCGTGGTGGACGACGACACGAACGTCCTGCTCGGCATCCGGGTGGCGCTCGAGACCGACGGACACCGGGTCGTCACCGCGCCCGACGGCCGCCAGGCACTGACCGCGGTCGTCGGGCACGACCCCGACGCCGTCGTCCTCGACCTGGCGATGCCGTTCCTCGACGGACTCGGCGTCTGCCGGGCCCTCCGTGCGGCGGGCGACGCGGTCCCGGTGATGATGCTCACCGCCCACCACCGCCCGGACGAACGCGTCGACGGGCTCGACGCGGGTGCCGATGACTACCTCGGCAAGCCGTTCGACGTCGACGAGCTCCGCGCCCGTGTCCGCGCACTGGTCCGGCGGGGTGGCGGCACCCGCACGTCGATCGACGACCGGCCGACCTGGGCGGGCGTGACGCTCGACGCCGCCCAGCGCGTCCTGCACACCGCGAGCGGCCCGGTCGACCTCACCCGGTCCGAGTCCGTCGTCGCCGAGCTCCTGTTCCGCGATCCGACGCGGACACGGACGCGCGACGAGCTCGTGGACGCCGTGTGGGACGGCGCCGCTCCCCCGGCGTCCAACGCGCTCGACGTCCTGGTCAGCGCGGTCCGCCGCAAGCTCGTCGCCGCCACCGGCAACCCCGCCATCAAGGCCGTGCGGGGCCTCGGCTACCGGCTCGAACCGTGAGGACCCGGACCGGGTCGCTGCGTCGACGACTCGCAGCGCTCGTCGCCGGGGCGGTCGCGCTGGCCGGGCTGCTCGTCGCGGTGCTCACCGGGTTCGTGGTCACCACGCAGCTGCACGGTGCGCTCGACACCGCGCTGCAGCGCGAGGCCACCCGGGTGCAGCGGCTCCTGCAGACGGACGCCGGCTACACGGGCGACGCGGCGAGCGAGTGCCGGTACGTGGTCGAACCGGCGTGCGCGCGCGAGGTCACCCGGGACGACGCCGTGGGGTCCGGGCGGGGTCCGCTCGTGCTCACGGCGGCGGCGCACCGGGTGGCGACCGGCGAGCGCGCGAGTGCACGGTCGACGCAGGACGGTGTCCGGGTCCTGGTGGTGCCCGTCCGCGACGGTGAGGCCGTGATGGTCGGGCTCCCCCTCGCCCAGACCGAGGTCGCGGTCCGGCGCACGTGGATCGCCCTGGCAGGTGCCGGTGCGCTGTCCATCGTGCTGGCGGCGGTCCTCGGGTACGTGGTGGCGGCCGTGGGGTTGCGCCCGATCCAGTCGCTCGACGCCGCGGTGCGCCGGGTCCGTGACACTGCCGACCCGCACGCCCGGGTCGAGGTGCACCGCAACGACGAGCTCGGACGCCTCGCCGATGCCTTCGACGACATGCTCGCGCGGCTGGCGGCAGCGAGCGACCGGCAGCGGGACTTCGTCGCGGACGCCTCGCACGAGCTCCGCACGCCGCTCACGACGCTCCGGACGAACCTGCAGCTGCTCGGCGGCGACCGTGCGCTCGACCCGGGCACGCAAACGGCGCTCCGCCGGGCCGTGTCCGAGGAGCTCCGCGCGATGCAGCTGACCGTCGACGACCTGTCCGAGCTGGCGCGGGGTGACCGGCACGACGCAGGCTTCCTCGACTCCGAGGACCTCGTCACGGCCCTGCACGAGGTCGCGGACACCACCGCCCGCCGCTGGGACGTCTCCGTCACGGTGCACGCAGCCGACGAAGCGGCACCCGTCGCCAGAGCGCCCGTCGTGATCGCGTCGGGGCGGCTCCGTCGGCTCCTCGACGTCGTCCTGGACAACGCCGGGAAGTACGGCGAGGGCACCCCGGTCGACGTCCGGGTCCGCGTCACGGCGGACACCACGTCGATCGAGGTGACCGACGGCGGCATCGGCATCCCGCCCGAGGACCGGCAGCGCGTCTTCGACCGCTTCCACCGGGCAGCGTCTGCCCGGGGCCGGCACGGCTCGGGACTCGGCCTGGCGATCGCCGCGCAGATCTGCGCGGCGTCGGGCGGGTCCGTCTCCGCGCACGCGGGGCCGTCGGGCACCGGCACGACGATCCGGATCACGCTGCGCAGCGCCGGAGGCCCGACGGCCGACTGACCTCATGTTCGCGTCACGTCCCCGTCCGACCCTGTCGGCATGGTCATGCTGCACTCGAACACGAACCCACGGACCGCCGACGGGGCACGACCGCTCCGCGTCGTCGTCGCGGCCGGCGGCACCGGTGGGCACATCTACCCCGGGCTCGCCGTGGCCGCCGCCGTCGAACGACTCGCGCCCGGCGCGGTCGTCACCTTCTCCGGGACCCCCGACCGCCTGGAGGCCCGGCTCGTCCCCGCCGCCGGGTACCGGCTCGACACCACTCCGATGCGTCCCGTCCCACGCCGGCTGACCGGCTCGGCGCTCGGGTTCCCGGCCCGGTTCGTGCGCTGCGTGCTCCGCGCGCGGCGCCAGCTGCGACAGCTGCGGGCGGACGTGGTGATCGGCGTCGGCGGCTACCCCAGTGTCCCCGCCGTCGTCGCGGCGTGGACCCTGCGCCTGCCGGTCCTGGTCCACGAGTCGAACGCCACCCCCGGGTTGGCCAACGTCCTGGCCGCACGGCTCGCCGGGCGGGTCGCCACCGCGTTCGACCCGACCGACGGCACCTTCGCCGGGTGCTCCGACGTCCGCCGTGTCGGCATCCCGATCTCCGCCGCGCTGGCGTCGTGCGACCGTGCAGCGATGCGCGACGCTGCGCGACGGGCCTTCGGCATCGAACCGCACGAGCGGTTCGTGGTCGTTTCGGGCGGCAGCCTCGGCGCGGTCTCGATCGACCGCGTCGTCGTCGAGCTCGGGGCGACCAGCTGGCAGGAGCGTCCGGTGCGGGTCCTGCTCAAGGCCAGCGGCGCCCACGCCGACGACGTCCGACGCCGCCTCCGTGAGCGCAGCGCCGACCGCGTCGTCACCGTCGTGTCCCACATCGAGGACATGGCCTCGGCGTACGCGGCCGCCGACGTCGTCGTCACCCGCGCCGGGGCCTGCACCGTCGCCGAGGTCGAACACCTGCGCGTGCCCGCCGTCCTGGTCCCGTTCCCCGGCGCCACCGACGACCACCAGACCGCGAACGCCCGGGCGCTGGCCGCGTCGGGGGCCCCCGTCGTGGTGCTGCCGGACGACCAGCTGGACGCCCGCGCCCTGGACGCGGCCGTCTCGGAACTGGCCGCGCGCAGCGGAGCCGAGCCGGGCCTCCCGTCCGGCCGTCCGCGTCCGCACCTCGGATGGGCCACCGCGACCCCGCACGCCGCGGCGGCGGACGCCGTCGCCAGCTGGGCGATCGAACTCGCACGAAGCACCACCACCACCAACAACGGAAGGACCGCATGATGCACGACGACCACTGGGAGGGCCGCCGCGTCCTCGTCACCGGAGCCGAGGGCTTCATCGGGTCCGCGCTCGTCGACGCCCTCGTCGACCGGGGCGCGCGGGTCCGTGCCCTGTGCCACTACAAGCCGTACGGCGAGGCCGGCAACCTCGCGCCGTACCTCGACGACCCACGCGTCGAGGTGCTCGCGGGCGACGTCCGCGACCCGTTCCTGGTCGACCAGGCCGTCGCCGGCACCGACACCGTGTTCCACCTGGCCGCGCTGATCGGCATCCCGTACTCGTACGTAGCACCCGAGTCGTACGTGCAGACGAACGTCGTCGGCTCGCACAACGTCGTTGCAGCATGCCGGCGGCACGGTGCGCGGATGGTGCACACCTCGACCTCGGAGACGTACGGCAGCGCCCTGAGCGTCCCGATGGACGAGTCGCACCCGGCGCAGCCGCAGTCGCCGTACTCGGCGTCGAAGATCGCGGCGGACGCGATGGTGCTGTCGTACCACGCGGCGTTCGGCACGCCCGTCGCCGTGTGCCGCCCGTTCAACACCTACGGCCCGCGCCAGAGCGCCCGCGCGGTGATCCCCGCCGTGCTCGAGCAGCTCGCGGCCGGGTCGGACGTCATCCGCCTGGGCTCGACGACACCGACGCGCGACTTCACGTACGTGACCGACACAGTCGAGGGCTTCCTGGCCATCGGCGCCTCCGACGCTGCCATCGGGCGGACGTGCAACCTCGGCACCGGCTCCGAGGTCTCCATCGGTGCGCTCGCCGAGATGCTCGTCGCGGTGAGCGGGCGGCCGGCGCGCGTGGTCGTCGACGACGCCCGGCTCCGCCCGGAGGCCAGCGAGGTGGACCGGCTGCTGTCCGACAACAGCCTCGTGCGGTCCCTGACCGGGTGGGCGCCGCAGGTCACCCTCGAGGACGGGCTGGCGCGCACGTGGGCGTGGCTGCGCGACCGACCGGCCTCGCGCCGGTACCAGGTGTGACGCTCAGGCGTCGAGCGTCAGGGTCACCTCGACCTCGTCGCCCAGGCCGACCCCCTCGACCCGCCGCTCGGCGGCACGGAGCGGCACGAGGTACCCGCCGTCCTTCGGGAACAGCGACGTCGTCCAACGGGTCCGACCGATCCGCACCCCGACGGGGATGACACCCCAGCCGTAGGTCAGCGACGGGGCGAGCTCGGCGATCAGGTCGGCGACGTCGTCGGCCACCGGCGCGAAGAAGAACGGCGCGGGTCCGCGCCACTCGATCACGCTCGTGCGGAAGGTCAGCTCCACGTCCTCAGCGCCCCTGATCGACGAGGGTCAACAGCCAGTCGCGCGGCGCTGTCCGGTAGTCGGTCGGCATCGCGTCGCCGGACGCATCGATGGCCCGCTGCCAGCTCAGGACCCGCGGGACGACACCGAGGGTGGTAGCGAGCCCGACCAGGTGCTGCACGTCCGGGTCGTCACCGACGCCCGGTTCGTCGAAGAAGGTCTCCAGGTACGCGTCGACCGCGCCGGGCACGTCCTCACGACCGGCGACGAGCAGGCTGCAGAACGGATGCGAGACGCACGCATCGCCCCAGTCGAACGGCACGGCTTCCCGCGCGAAGGCGTTCCCCGTGTGCAGGTCGCCGTGCTCGACGGTCGCCATCGGCAGCAGCTCGTCGAGTTCGGCGGCGGCATCCCCGAGCATCGGCAGCGCCGCACTGACCTCGGGCGCCCACCGGTCCACCAGCGCCGTTGCGACGTCGGGCAGCACCCCGAGGCGCACGTCGGGCACCCCGGCACAGACCAGGTCGTCGGCCGCGGCGGGCTCGGTGGCCCACTGCACCTCGGCGTAGTGGCGCATCACGTCGAGCCAGGCCGCGTCGCGCGACACTGCGTCGGACAGCCGGACGATCGGGCCGCCGTCGGGCAGCAGGACGTGGTTGCCCTGCACCGCGACGGGGTGCTGCACGTGCGGGACCCCGCGGAGCGCCAGGATCCGGAGGACCGCGGGTTCGGCAGCGACCCCGTCGGGCGCGGTCTTCAGATAGTGGTCGCCGTCACTGGTCGTGACGCGCCAGACGGTGCTCCACGCGCGCTGCCGGATCTGCTCGACGCCGAGGACGTCGGTCCCCTGCTCGGCGAGGACCTCCCGGGCCCAGACCACCGCGTCAACCGAGTCGTCGTCCACACGAGCACCGTACCCGCACCGTGCGAGGTTGCTGCCACGTGCGAGGTTGATCGCCCCGTGCGCGGGCCGCACCGTGCGAGGTTGCTGCCACGTGCGAGGTTGATCGCCCCGCGCGAGGAAACAACCTCGCACGGGGCCATCAACCGCGCACCGCACGGAGCGGCGTGAGCATCACCCGGAGCGGCGCGAGCACGACCGACCGCGCGACACGCAGCCGCCCCGCACGCAGCCGCGCTACCGGTAGACGGCGGACTGCCCGTACAGCACCTTGGTGAACGAGGACACGTACGGCGAGACGTCACCGTCGGGCAGGTTGTACGTCATGAAGACGCCGTACCCGTCCGACTTCGTCCGCTGCGCGAGCGACACGGCGGTGGCCTGCGGGGTGTTCTGGATGTCCACGGCCGCAGCGGACAGCTTCGACTTCGGCAGCCCCGGGGTCGACGGCGCCGAGTACGTGCCGTAGTACGGGTTCCAGGCGTAGTCCAGCTTCGACCCGACGGCCGCGCTCGACTGCGACAGCGACGAGGACGCCGGGCCGATGTCGTAGAACGAGATGAGCTTGCCGGGCATGTCCGCCCGCAGCGCGCTGACCAGCCACCCGATCGACTGGTCGTTCGGCTGCGCGGTGCCGTTCGTGCCGTAGTCGGAGTACTCGTCGTCGAGGTCGACGCCGTCCAACCCGTACTTGCCCACCGTCGCCGCGACCTGGGACGCGAAGTCGGCGGCGGCGGCCTGCGAGGTGAAGTTCGCGATGCCGGCGCCCTGGTGGTTGCCGAGGACCGACAGCGACACCTTGATGCCCTTCGCCTGCAGCGGCCGGATCTGCGTCGCCGCGGCGTCGAGCGTCGCCTGGACGTTCTCGTTGTTCGACAGGACCGCCTTCGAGCCGTCCCAGTTGATGTTCGCGGCGAAGATGATCGCCACGTCGAACGCGTTCGCGCCGTTCGCCAACGTGTACCGGCCGACGTTCGACAGCTGGTCGTTGTTGACCTCGACGTAGGCGATGCTCGTCGGCCCGGACTTCGTCGCCCGCACATGCGGGTGCCCCGGGTGGCCGTGCCCGTGGCCGTGCCCCTTCCCCGGGGACTTCCCGGCGGACGACACCCCTGCGGACGATGCCCCGGCCGGCGCCGCGGACGCGGCCGACGGCACCAGCGGTACGGCGACCATCGCGACGATCGCCGCGACGATCCCGATCTTCATGGACTTCTTCATGACACTCCTCGTCGAGTGACGGAACCGGACGGCGGTTGCCGCCCGGACCGGACGACGACCGTCGTCCGGGACCCGCCGCCGGGACACCCGAGGTCCCGGCGGCGGGCGTCTCAGCTCCGCGGGAAGCGGAAGGTGCGGACCTCGAAGGCGTCCACGGCGAACGCGGCGACCCCGTGGGTGACGGCGGCGACACCGGGCAGCGCGGCGTCCGGCTCCTCGAGCAGGGTCACCTCGATCGGCTCACCGAAGGACCCGTCGACCGCCAGGCCACCGGTCCCCCGGCGTCCGGCGGGCTCGTAGACGCGGACGACCAGGTCGCCGGAACGGTCGTCGGCGAGCTTCACGCTCGACACGACCACGTCGCCGGAGGCCTGCACGAGCGGTGCGAACGCCGCATCGCCCGTGACCGTGCGCGACGCGGTGTTCATCAGGATGCCCGCGGTCGTGGCACCGACGACGTCCGTGCCGATCACCATGCCGTACCGGTGCGTCTGCGAGCCCTGGTCGGTCTCCGGGTCCGGGAACCGCGGTGCGCGCAGCAGTGACAGCCGGACGGTCGTCGTGACGTGGCCGTCGACGGCATCGCGCGTGACGTCGAAGCCGTGGATCGAGTCGTTCACGAGCGCGACGCCGAAGCCCGGCTCCTCGGCCAGGACGTAGCGGTGCATCGAGGTCTCGAACTTCGCGGCCTCCCACGAGGTGTTCGTGTGGGTCACCCGCTTCTGCGCGCCGAACTGCGTCTCGGCGAGCGTGTGCTCGGCGCGGACGTCGAGGGGGAACGCCACCTTGAGGAACTTCTCGGTCTCGTGCCAGTCGGTCGTCTGCGCGAACTCGAGCGTCCGGGAGCCGGGCGCGAGGGTGATCTGCTGCTCGAGCGTCGATGCCCCGAACGCCCGCGACACGACGACCCGCGCCGTGCCGTCCGGGTCGACGGAACCCGTCAGGCTGGTGACGTCGACCAGGTCCTCGACCCGGTTGCGGTAGTACCGGTCGACGTCCCACGCGTCCCACATGTTCGGGAAGTCCTGGTGCAGCTGCAGCAGGTTGGCGACCTGGCCGGGGGCGATCGCGTCGCGCCCGGTGCTCAGGTCGACCGCGCTGGTGACGAGTCCGCGGCCGTCGATGACGATGCGCACGAGGTCGTTGGTCAGCACGAACCCGCCGTCCGCGTCGGCGAGCGCGACCGGGGTCGCGTCCGCGACGTCGGTCGCGAGCGTCGCGCCCAGCGCGGGGGCGCCGGACTGGAGGGCCGGGGCCGGGTTCACCACGACGGTCCGGTCCCCGTGACCGGCGAGTGCCGACAGGGCGGCGGCGATGAGGGCCTCCAGGCGGTCCGCGACCTCGGCGTACTTCGCCACCGCTTCGCGGTGCACCCAGGCGATCGAGGTGCCCGGCAGGATGTCGTGGAACTGCTGCAGCAGGACCTGCTGCCACAGCGCGTCGAGCTCGTCGTACGGGTACACGAAGTCGGTGCGGGCGGCGGCCGTGGCTGCCCAGAGCTCGGCCTCGACGAGCAGGTGCTCGCTGCGGCGGTTGCCCTGCTTGGTCTGGTGCTGGCTGGTCAGGGTCGCGCGGTGCAGCTCGAGGTAGAGCTCGCCGACCCACACGGGCGGGTTCTCCAGCTCGGACCGGGCCCGGTCGAAGAACGTGTCCGGGTGCTCCCACGTCACGCGCGCGCTGCCCTCGAGGTCAGCGAGCCGTGCTGCGGTGCCGGTCATCTCGCGCGTGGTGCCACCGCCTCCGTCGCCCCAGCCGACCGGGGCGATCGACCCGGACGCCAGACGGTTCTCACGGAACTGGCGCGAGGCCTTGGCGACTTCGGACCCGGAGAGCCGCGAGTTGTAGGTGTCCATCGACGGGAAGTGCGAGAACACCCGCGACCCGTCGATGCCCTCCCACAGGAACGTGTGGTGCGGGAACTTGTTCACCTGGTTCCACGAGATCTTCTGCGTGAAGAACCACTCGAAGCCGGCGCGACGCATGAGCTGCGGGAGCGCCGGCGAGTACCCGAAGCTGTCGGGCAGCCACACGCCCTTGGGCCGGATGCCGAACTCGCGCTCGAAGAACCGCTGGCCCTGCGAGAACTGGCGGACGATGCTCTCGCCAGTCGGCATCACGGTGTCCGACTCGACCCACATCCCGCCGAGCGGCAGGAACCGGCCGGCGGCGACGGCGTCCTTGACCTTGGCGTAGACCTCGGGGCGGTGCTCCTTGATCCACGCGTACTGCTGCGCGCTGGACATGCCGTACACGAAGTCGTCGGTCTGGTCGATGAGCTCGGTCATGCTCGACGTGGTGCGCGCGACCTTGCGGATCGTCTCGCGCACCGGCCAGAGCCACGCGGAGTCGATGTGGGCGTGACCGACGGCGGAGATCCGGTGCGCCGAGGCCTCGGCGGGTGCGGCGAGCACGTCGACGAGCGCGGCCCGGGCGTCGGGCGCGGTTTCGGCGATGTGCTGCAGGTCGAGGGCGTCGAGCGCGTCGTCGAGGGCCTGCAGGATGCGCATGCGGCGCGGCCCCTGGGGCAGTTCCTCCTGCAGCTCGAGCAGCACGTCGATGTCGAGGGCGAGCTCGTGCACCTCGGACTCGAACACGGCGAGGTCCATCCGCCGCGAGGTGTAGAGCCGCTTCGACGACGAGGTCTGGATGTCGCCCTCGTGCGTGACGAGGAACGGGTGGTAGTCGAGCAGCACCGGGTTGGATGCGGCCTCGACGAAGAACTCGACGGTCTCGCCGCCGACTGCCTGTTCGGCGATGAGCACCCACTGGTTGCGCGGGTTGATCGACTTCACCGGGGTGCCGTCGGCCAGGTACACGAGCCCCTCGCACTGGAACCCCGGCATGTTCTTGTCGAAGCCGAGATCGATGACAGCCTCGACGCGGCGGCCCGCCCAGGCGACCGGGACGGTCCCGGAGAGCCGGAACCAGGTCGTGCCCCACGCGGCGCCCCACGGCGTGCCGACCTCGTACGGCTCGAACGTCAGCGCGAGGCCCTCGGCGGGGGCGATCGGCTCGCCGGGGAGCTCGTGCCACGCCACGCCGAGCGGTGTCGCCGTGCCGTGCACCGCGGGGGTGATCCGCTCGTCGAGGACCCGTCGAGCGCGGCCGGTGGTCAGGGGGATGTCGTCGTGCATGGTGCCTTCCGGGGCTGGGGAGGATCAGGGCATGGTCGCGGGGTGCGCGACCGAGATCGGGGTGTGTGCGGCGTCCGCGTCGGTGTCGGCCGGTACGTCCATCGTGCTCGTCACTCCGCGGGCGGCGAGCAGGTCCGTGTCGGCGAGCCGCGATCGCAGGACGACCTGGGGTCCCACGCCGTGCTGCTCGGCGAGCGCGAGCCAGGCGGCGGCGAACCGGCCCCCGGGGGCGCAGTCGGCACGGACAGCCGGCGCCGGGGTGCCGTCGGCACGGACGTCGTCGAGCACGAGGCCGACGTGCGGAACGGCCGGGGTCGGACGGTCGCTGCCGCCGAACTCCCGCGCCATCGCCCGGAACCGCTCCCCCGTCGGCTTGACACGGCCGTCGTTCGTGAGCAGGCCGAGGTCGTACTCGAGCTCCGGGAAGTCGGCGAGCGAGCGGGAGACGTCGTGCGAGCACCACCACGTGACCCCGAGCAGGTGCTGCACGTCGAGGGCGTGCCGGATGGTCTGCTCCGTGAACGCGGGTGCGTCGGCGAGGGGCACGACGTTGGTGGGGGCGCCGACCTCCTGCAGCCAGTTCGGCCGCGCGGCGTCGTGGTTCCAGGCCGCGGCGAGCTGCAGCAGGTACTCGCCGTGCCGGACGGACCCGGCACCGAGTGCTCCGTGCACGGCTGCCGCACCGTTGAACACCCACGAGTGCGTGACGGTGGCGTCACCGTGGTCGGCCGCGTGCTCCGGCCCGAACGGCTGGGCGTCGTCGTACCAGGCGGCGTCGTACTGCGCGACGGTGACGAGCGGCCCGGAGCGGGACCCGTTGCCGGAGGTGAGCACGCCGTCCGAGCCGAGCGGAGCCTCCCGGCCAGCGGACGCCAGTCCGGACCGTGCCGCGGCGACCATCGCCGCCGCCCACGTATGCCCCTGCTCGGCCGTGATGGCGTGCGGCGAGGGGTGCGGGGCGTGCGCGAACTGGTTGACCTCGTTGCCGATGGTGATCCCGAGCAGGTTCGGCCGGTCCGCCACCGCTGCGGCGAGCGCCCGCACGTACGCGGCGGTCGACGCGACGACGTCCGGGTCGGTGAACATGTTGCGCCGGTGCCACGAGTCGAGCCACGACGGCAGGAAGTCGAAGCTCGACAGGTGTCCCTGCAGCGCGTCGACGGTGACGTCGAGGCCGAACGATGCGGCGATGTCGACGACCCGCGCGACGTCGTCGAGCGCCTGCCGCCGGATCAGGGTGCGGTTCGGCTGGACGACCGGCCAGAGCGGGAAGACCCGCACGTGGTCGGCACCGAGTGCGGCGATCGCCTCGAGGTCGCGCGCCGTGTCCGAGGCCGAGAAGTCGAGCCACGAGTGGAACCAGCCGACCGACGGGGTGTAGTTCACACCGAACCGCATCAGCCCTTCACACCGCCCTCTTCGACGCCCTTGAAGAAGAACCGCTGTAGGACGGCGAAGATCACGGCGATCGGGATGAACGCGATCATCGTGCCGGCCGCGATCAGGCGCTGGTCGGTGCCGAACGTGCCGCGCAGGTACTCGAGCCCGACCGTCAGCGTCAGCTTGTCCGGGGACTGCAGCACGATGAGCGGCCAGAGGAAGTCGTCCCACGCGCCGATGAACGCGAAGATCGCGATGACGGCGATCGTGCCCTGCACGGCGGGCAGCGAGATGTACCGCAGGCGCTGCCAGGCGTTCGCGCCGTCCATCACCGCGGCCTGGTCGATCTCGTCGGGGATCTGCCGGAACGCGTTGAACATGAGCAGCACGTTGAGCGCGGCGATCATGCCGGGCAGGGCGACCCCGATCAGGTTGTCGGCCAGGCCGAGGTCCTTGACCGTGACGAACTGCGAGATGATCGTCGCCTCGCCCGGGAGCACGAGCGTGGCGAGGAACAGCCCGAGCACGGCCTTGCGGAAGCGCCACTGCAGCCGGGCGAGGGCGAAGCCGGCCAACGTCGCGAACACGATGTTCCCGATGACGTCGATCGCCGCGACGATGAGCGAGTTCCCGATGTACCCGAACACCGGGATCGCATCGCCGACCCGCAGGTAGTTGCCGATCGTGGGCTGCGACGGGATGAACGACGGGTTCGCGGTGTAGATGTCCTCGCCGGCGCCCTTGAGCGACGTCGAGAGCTGCCAGAGGAACGGCCCGATCGTGATGAACAGCACCACGATGAGCAGGACGTACCGGACGGCCTTCTCGCGGGTGGACATGACGCCCCAGACGGCGCGGCGGCGCCGACGGGGCGGACGGGAGGCTCCCCCTCCGCCCGTCGCGCCGGTCACGTCCGGCGTCGGTGCGGCGGTGCCGGCGTTGCCGCCGATGACCGGCTCGGTCGTCGTGTTCGTCATCGGTCCGCCTTGCTGTTCATGCGCGCCAGGGCGAGCATCGGGATGAGCGTCACGGCGAAGAGCAGCAGGCTCAGCGCCGACGCGTACCCGAGGTTGCCCGTGAAGCCGCGCGCGTACTGCTGGATGAGCATGACCAGGGAGTTGTCCTGCCCGCCGGGGCCGCCCGTGCCGTTCGTCAGGATGTAGAGCTCGCTGAACACCCGGAGCGCGGACACGCAGACCAGGATCCCGACGAGCGTCAGGGTGCCGCGCACCCCGGGCATCGTGACGCTCCAGAAGCGGCGGATCGACCCGGCGCCGTCGAGTGCGGCGGCCTCGTGCAGCTCCTTGCCGACGTTCCCGAGGGCCGCCAGGAAGATGATCATGTAGTAGCCCAGGCCCTTCCAGACCGTCAGGCTGATCGCGCTGAACAGCAGCAGCCACCGGTCCGTCAGGAACGGGATGCTGCCCTGGGCGATCCCGAGCGACTGCACCATCTCGTTGATGACGCCGCGGTCGTCGAGGATCCAGTTCCAGATCAGCCCGACGACGACCGCGCTGGCGATCACCGGTGTGTAGTAGGCCGTGCGGAAGAACGCGATGCCGGGCAGCTTCTGCTGGACGAGCACCGCCATCAGCAGCGGCAGGACCGTCAGCAGCGGCAGGCAGATCGCCATGTAGATGACGCTGTTGAGCAGCGCCTCCCACACCTGCGGGTCGGCCAGCAGGGTCTGGAAGTTCGCGAGCCCGACCCAGCGGCTGACCCCACCGAGCGGGCTGGCGTTCGTGAACGACAGCCGGACGGTGTTGATCGACGGCCAGAGGCTGAACGCGACGAGCCAGACGAGCGCCGGCAGGATCAGCAGCCAGGGGGTGAACCAGCGGTTGGCGCGCATCAGCCGTTCGCCAGCAGGGTGTTCATCTTGGTCTGCGCGGTCTGCAGGGCCTTCTCGGGGGTGGTGTCACCCTTCATCGCGAGGGCGATCTGCTGGTCGAGGAAGTCCGTCATCGCCGAGTTCGCCTCGACCGGGTTGAGGTTCTTCGCGGTCTTCAGTGCCTCGTTCGCCAGGACCCGGGCCTTCGCCTCGACGGTGCCGTCGTCCTTCGAGAAGAACGGGTCGGACTGCGACGAGGTGGTGGACGGGAAGATGTTCACCAGGTGCGCGAACGCCTCCTGGTTCTTCGCGTTGGTCATGAACGACGCCAGGGCCTCGGCGGTGGCGATGTGCTTCGACTTGCTCGACACCGACAGCCCCTGCACGTACAGCGGCGGGTTGTCCAGGGCCGGCGAGACCACGATGTTGCCCTTGAGCGAGGGGTTGTTGCGCTCGAAGTCGCTGATCGCGGTGGCGCCACCGGTGGTCCAGGCGACCTTGCCCTGGGTGAACAGGGTCGAGTTGCCGAGGTAGTCGGTGTTCAGGACCGACGAGGGCATGAGGCCCTCCTTGTACGCCTTCGCGTACTTGCTGATCAGGTCGGCGGCCTTCGACGAGTCCGCGAAGGTGAACTTGGTGCCCTTGTCGTTGATGATCTTGACGCCGGCGAGCGAGAAGTCGCTCAGACCGGGCTTGCGGCTCATCAGGTAGTCGTCCGGGCACTTCGCGTGCATGGTCGCGGCCTGCGAGAACAGCTGGTCGGTGGTCTTCGGCGGGCTGGCCGGGTCGAGGCCGCACTGCTGGAACATCGTCTTGTTCCAGTAGTCGATGTCCGTGTTGAGGTACCAGGGGTACCCGAAGGTGCCGTCGACGCCCTTGTAGTTGTACGCGGCGAGCGCGCCCTTGACGTAGGTGGTGGAGAGCTTGCTGTCGTCCTTGGCGACGTCCTGCAGGAACCCGCGCTTGGCGAGCGGCAGCGCGATGTCCGGCGGCAGGTTGATGACGTCGGGGAGCGAGTTGCTCGACGCCTGGCTGAGCACCTTGTCGGCGTAGCCGTCGCCGGGCTGGTCGACGAGCTTGACCTTTGCGTCCGGGTGCTGCTTCTCGAAGGCCTTCACGACGCCGTTGAGGTAGTCCGTGTACGTCGGCGTGAGCGCCCAGGTCTGCAGGGTGATCGTGCCGGAGACGTCGCCGCCGCCGTTGCCGCTCGCGCCGCTGCCACCGGCCGAGCAGCCGGTCAGTGCCAGGGCCGCTGCGGCGACGCCGGCGAGCAGGCCGACGGCCCGGGTGGTGGTGGTTCGTGTGGTGATTCTCATCGCGTCGGACTCCCTCGTGCGTGCGGATGGTGCTGCTGATGTCGCGCTGAACCGGTTGAGTGCTGATCGCGCTGCCGGTCGGATGAGCCCGACTATGAGCGACTAAAGCGTTATAGTCAAGCCATGGCCATCCAGCGTCGGACGACGATCGCCGACATCGCCGCGAAGGCCGGCGTGTCGATCAGCGCCGTCTCGTTCGCCCTCAACGACCGCCCCGGGGTGTCCGACGCGACCCGCGCCCGGGTGCGTGCCGTCGCCCGTGAACTCGACTGGCAGCCCCACACCGCGGCGCGCGCCCTGGGCGGTGCGAAGGCCGGCTCGATCGGCTTCGTGCTCAACCGTCCTGCCCGCACGCTCGGCACCGAGTCGTTCTTCGGCGACCTGATCTCCGGCATCCAGCTCGGCCTCGCCGGCTCCCACGTCGGCATGAACCTGCTGGTCGCGCGGGACGCCGACGAGGAACTCCAGACCTACCGCGACTGGTGGAACGGCCACCGCGTCGACGGGGTCATCGTCATCGACCCGCGTCACGACGACGCCCGGCTCCGCCTGCTCGACGAGCTCGGGATGCCGACCGTCGTCGTCGGCTCACACCCGTCCCCCGCCGGTTCCGCGCCCAGCGTGTGGATCGACGACTCCGACGCGACCGAGAAGGTGCTGCGCTACCTGCACGCCCTCGGCCACCGGCGCATCGCCCACGTGGCCGGTCGCCCGGAGTACGAGCACACCGCGATGCGCATCGACCGTCTCCGCGAGTTCGCCGTCGCGCACGACCTCGACGACACGGTCTCCATCCCGACGGACTACGCGGCCGACACCGGCGCAGCCGCGACCCGCGAGCTGCTGTCCCGACGCAGCCGACCGACCGCGATCGTGTTCGACAACGACGTGCTCGCGGTGGCCGGCCTGGGCGTCGCGAGCGAGATGGGCGTCGCGGTGCCGACCGACGTCTCGATCGTGTCCTTCGACGACTCGGCGATGGTCCGCCTGGTCCGTCCGGCGATCACCTCGCTCACCCGCGACACCGTCGAGCTCGGCCAGCGTGCGGCCACCCTGCTGCGCCGCCAGATCGACGCGGACCACGCCCTGCCGTCCGAGCCCGGGCCCGTCCTGACCCTGAGCGTGCGCGAGAGCACGGGCCGCGCACCGAGCTGAGACCGTCGCTCGACGCCGGCCGCGACACGCGCAGCTGACCGCCGGGTCCCGCCGCGCTGCCCGGCCCGACTTGACGCGGCATTCGAACACACGTTCGAATACCGTCGTGGGACGGCGTCGCGAGAACCGGTGGCAGCCTCCGGAACACCCGGAGGTCGAGCGGCCGCACGCCTACTCACTGTCCGACGACGCCCGCGGCCCGGACGTCTGCCACGCCGTCACGCCGCTGCCGGTCTGGGCGTGGATCCAGTTCCCGACGTTCCACGTCCGGGTGAAGGCCTTCGCGAAGAGCTGGACGCGCGACGCGGTGCTGGTCGAGTGGGCACAGTTCGGGCAGCAGTCCGAGGCCTGGGTCTGGCGTTCGGCCGTCAAACACCGCGTTCTCCGGACAGAGCGCGCGCATCGGACTCCACATGGCGCACGCGATTGACACGTGCGCTGGCGCGGAGGATCGTTCGATCCGCCCCGGTACAGCAAGAATCACGACGATCAAGACATCAGTCCGGTGACCGTCGCCCCATGACCGGAAGGGAGCACCCGTGAAGAACCTCGACGTGCCGTCCTGGGTGGCACACGTGCTCACCCCGCCCGACGTCATCGCTGCCTACGTCGAACGCAAGATCAACGACCCCGCCCTGCTGTCGGGCGAGCAGCACGAACCCACCTACGCGGACTTCCTCCGCGCCGAGTAGACCGTCACCCCGACGCTCGCCGCCGTCACGCAGGCGAGCGCGACCACCTCGACGGGCGAGAGCGCCTCACCGAGGACCACCAGCCCGGCGAGGGCCGCGATCGCCGGGCCCAGGCTCTGCAGCACCCCGAACACCCGGGTGGGCATCCGACGCAGGGCGAGCATCTCGAGCGCGTACGGCAGCACGCTCGACAGCACCGCCACCGCACCGAACACGATCAGCAGGGTCGGGTCGGCGACGATGCCGTCGACGGCGGTCCGCAGGCCGAACGGCAGCGAGACCGCCATCGCGACGAGCATCGAGACCGCGAGCCCGTCGACGCCCGGGATGATCGAGCCGACGTGCCGGTTCATGACGATGTAGCCGGCCCAGCACGCTGCCGCTGCCACCGCGGCGGCCACCCCGCCGAGTTCCGTGACGGCAGAGGGTCCGACGCCGAGCAGCACGACGCCGAGCAGCGCCAGGGCTGCCCAGACGGCATCCCGCCAGCGTCGGGTGTGCACGAGCGACAGGGCGAGCGGGCCGAGGAACTCGATCGTCACGGCGACGCCGATCGGGATCGTGGCGAACGCCAGGTAGATGAAGACGTTCATGCCGCCGAGTGCCAGCCCGAGCCCCACCGCCCCGAGCCACTGCGCCCGCTGCCAGTGCCGCACCCGCGGGCGGACGACGGCGAGCAGCACCACCGCGCCGATCACCAGGCGCAGCGTCGCCGCTCCCACGGAGCCGACCTCCTCGAAGCGGGTCTTCGCGATCGCGGCACCGAGTTGGACCGAGACGATCGCGGCGAGCGCGAGCAGCGGCGCGGGGATCCGGGTCGAACGGGCGGGGTCGGCCGGGGACCGGGTCATCCGAGGTAGGCGAGGACGGCGAGGACGCGGCGGTGGTCCTCGCCGGTGTCCTCGAGCGCGAGCTTCGCGAAGATGCTCGACACGTGCTTCTCGACGGCGCCGGTGCCGATGACGAGCGCCCGGGCGATCGCGGCGTTGGTCCGTCCCTCGGCCATCAGCCCGAGCACATCGCGCTCGCGCGGCGTCAGCGCCTCGAGCGGGTCACGGCGTCGTCGCATCAGCTGTGTGACGACCTCGGGGTCGAGCACGGTGCCGCCGGAGGCGACGCGGCGCACGGCGTCGTCGATCTCCTCGAGCCGGGTGACGCGGTCCTTGAGCAGGTAACCGACCCCCGACGAGCCGGACGCCAGGAGCTCCTCCGCATAGGTCGCCTCGACGTACTGCGAGAGCAGGAGCACGCCGGTGGACGGGGAGGTCCGTCGGGTCTCGACGGCGGCGCGGACGCCCTCGTCGGTGAAGGTCGGCGGCATCCGGACGTCCATCACGACGACGTCCGGGGTCTGCTCCGGCAGGGCCGCCAGGAAGGACGCGGCGTCGGCGTACTGCGCGATGACGTCGATGCCGGCCTCGTCGAGCACCCGCGCGAGCCCCTCGCGCAGCAGCACCGCGTCGTCGACGACGACGGCCCGGATGCGTGCTGCATCCGGGCCGTCGGTCATGCTCCAAGACTAGTGCCGGCGGTCACCGTGCCGTGGGCACCCCGTTGAGCGCGCCGAGCGGGATCCGGGCCGTCGCCTCGGTGGGGCCGCCCTGGGGGCTCGACACCGTCAACTCGCCGTCGAGGGAGCGCATCCGACCCATGAGGCCCTCGATCCCGTGCCCCTCCTGCACGCTCGCCCCGCCCACGCCGTCGTCCGTGACGCTCACCGTCAGGTGCCACACCGCGGACGCGTCGACGACGAGCCCGAGGTAGACGCCAGCGGTCGAGGCGCCCGCGTGCTTGGTCGTGTTCGTCAGGAGCTCGGAGACCGTGAAGTAGACGTTGCGCTGGATCTCGGTGCCGAGGGTCAGCCCTTCGGGCAGCCGGACGTCGAGGCCGACGGGGATCGGGGTCCGGGCGACGAGGGCCTCGAGCGCGGCGACGAGCCCCCGGTCGAGCAGGATCGGCGGCGCGAACCCCCGCGACAGCGCCCGGAGTTCGTCGAGCGCGTCCTTGGCGTGCTCCGACGCCTCGCCGATGAGCCGCTTCGCTCCCTCGGGGTCCTTCTCGAACGCCCGCTCGGCTGCGGCCAGGTCCATGCGGAGCCGGACGAGCCGCTGCTGCGGGCCGTCGTGCAGGTCGCGTTCGATCTGCCGCAGGGTCTGCCCCTCCGCTGTCGCCGCTCCGGCGCGGGAGGCCTGCAGTCCCGCCACCCGCTGCTCGAGCTGTTCCGCGCGGAACCCGCCGAGCAGCCCGAAGTCGATCCAGTAGTGCGCGAGCACCGAACCGCGCGACCAGAGCGGCAGCAGGACGACCGAGGCGGCCATGCTCACCGCGCACGCCACGGCACCGAGCACCCAGGCCCAGCCCTGGTCGAGGCTGTTCTCCATGAGCCACTGGTTGATCTGCCATCCCCACCGCAGTGCCGTGACCCCGGCGACGATCGGGCCGAAGAAGCCGACCACCAGGAGTGCGCCAGCGCCGACGGTGACCAGGGCCGCGAGGGGGTAGACGACCGCTGCGTGCAGCAGGTAGAGCCAGTAGTGCGGGTTGGCGACGGCGGAACCGGTCCGGGCCCACCAGTTCTGCTGCCAGCGCGGGGTCCAGTCGACCGGTCGGATCGGGCGGTCGTCTGCCCACGAGATGCGCAGCCGTTCGAACTGCCCGAGCCAGCGCGCGACGAACAGCGCCACGAAGAACATCAGCAGCACGATCGGGTTGAAGAGGTCGTGGAACCCACCGCCGAAGACCGCCGCCGGGAACGCGAAGTAGAGCGTGCAGAGCAGCACCGCGGTGAGCGCCATGTACCCGAAGTCGCGTGGGAACCGGCGCCAGGCCTGACGGTAGAACCCACCAGCCGTCGGGTTCGGCGGATCGGTCGGCAGCTGCGGTGGCTGCTCCTGGGTCGGTTGCGCCGGCATGGGGGTGGTGGCTCCCGGGGGTACGGCGTCGTCCAGCGGCACGGTGATCGCCTGGTCGAGTCGGTCGGTGTCGGTCATGGGTCCAGCATCCCGAACCCGGGTGCCCGAACCCATCCTGCCCCCTCCCCGACCGGGGGTGGGGTTGACCCCACCCCCGGCGTTATGGTGTCGGCATGGGGACGACGGGGACCACGACACGGGGACGACTGACCGCACTGGCGGCGGTGGTCGCGGGGCTCGGGGCGGCCGTCGGCGGGGTCGCAGGGCTGGGTGTCCTGACGCAGTTGGACCCTGGCGCCTGGGTCCTGGTCGTCGTCGGGGTGGTGACGGCAGCCGCCGCGCTCGTCGCCGGACTGTCTGCGGCACGCCGAGCGGACCGGACGTCACTCGGCTTCGCTGTGGCCGCGCTGTGCACGGCGCTGGCTGGCCTCGGCATCGGGTCGCCCGCGATCCCGGTCGCGACGATCCTGACGACCGCGGCACAGGCGCTGCTCGTCGCCTTCGGCGTCCTCGTCGTGCGTTCCGGGAGCGGTGCGTCGCGTGCCGCCGGCTGGGTGGTCGCCGTCGGCGCGGCGGTCTGGCTGCTCGGAGGCCCGGCACTGTGGCTCGGGACGCTCCCCGGCACCACGCAGACGGGGCTGACGGTCCTGTTCGCGGTCCCCGCGGCCGGGCGGGTCGTGGCGTTCGTCGTCGCAGCCCTGCTGTTCGCCGGCCCGCTCGTCCGTCCGGTCGGTGACGGCGCCCGGTTCCTCTGGTCCACCGCCGACGTCCGCTGACGCACTGTCCACAGGTGGTCGGTCCCGTGCTGCGTGACGCGTCACGCTGGGGGGATGGGCGACGCACTCCGCGCGATGGTGGACGCGGTCGGTCTCGACGTGGCGCACGGCGCCGAACTGGAGGCCGACCGCGGCTCCGCCTGGACGCTCCACTTCCCGACGACGCAGCACCACGTCTGGGTCGCGACGCGATGGACTCCGGTCTGGGTGGGCCGGGGTGACGCCGCGGCGGCGCTACGGCCCGGGACCGCCGCCCTGCTCGCGCCGGGAGCCCCCCGCTGGGTCGGCACGGCACCGCTCGGCGACGCGCCGCCGCCGAGCGTGACGGCGCCCGACCTCGGCATCGGTGTGTCACCGGGCATCACGGGCATCCACCACGGGACCGCGACGTTCGGCCCGCTGATGCCCGAGGCGTTCGCGCTGCCCGACCTGGTCACGACGACGGGGCACCCGGCAGCCGACATCGACGTGTCCGAGACCCTGCAGCACATCGACGACCAGGCGGGGCACCGCTGGCCAGGACCGCAGCGCGAAGCCCTGGCCCGCATGCTCGTCCTGACCGTCCTCGACGCCTGGCGCCCACCGGTGCTCCGCGACAACAGCCTGACCCGTCCGATCGACGCCGTCGCCGAGGCAGCCCCGCCGGGGCTGAGCATCCCGGACCTCGCCGCCGTGGCCCGGATGTCGCAGTCGACGCTCCTCCGCCGGTTCCGCGCGACCACGGGCCTGACGCCGGACGCGTTCGCGCGGTGGTTCCACACCCTCGCGGTCCGCACCGCGCTGCACACCGGCACGGACGCGACGGTCGCCGCGCCCCGGTTCGGCTACGCCACGGTCGCAGCGATGCACCGCGCGATCCAACGCGTCGAGTCGTCCACCGCCCGACTGCCACGCCCCAGACCGCAGGATCACTTCCCGTTCTGACGAATCCGGTTCGCGATCCGCGGGCTTCGTCGACCGGATTCGTCAGCCACGAGAACGAACCCGCCCTCGGCGGACCACGGCGCGGCGGCGCATGGCTGGCGGGCGGGCCCGCAGGCCGACGCGGCGCAGGCCGACGCGGCGCAGGCCGACGCGGCGCAGGCCGACGCGGCGCAGGCTGACGCGGCATCGCGGCGCGGGCCGCGCCGCTGCCGCGCGCCGGACCACCTGATCACTTTCCGTTCTGACGAATCCGGTCCACGATCCACGGGTTTCGTCGACCGGATTCGTCAGCCACGAAAACGACCCCGCCCTCGGCGGGGCACGGCGCGGCGGCGCATGGCTGCTCGGCGGACCAGCCACACGGTCGGCGGAGCACGGCGCGGCGGCTCCTGGTTGGCCGGCGGAGCGCGGGGCGGCGGGCCGGCGAGCCGGCGAGCCGGCGGGCCGGCGAGCCGGCGGGCCGGCGGGCCGGCGGGGG
>NZ_LMPO01000008.1:192544-211875 GCF_001424385.1 Curtobacterium sp. Leaf183
GCGGGGCGGGCGGCGTGAGTCAGGTCGGGTCAGGTCGGATCGGGAGGGGCCAGGAAGCCTGGGTCAGGAAGCGAGGGAGGCGAGTCGAGCGGCGCGGCGGACGGCCTGTTCCTCGGGGTCGGGGACCGGCGCGGCCTGGACGAGCCGCCGGGTGTACGGGTCCGTGGGTGCGCGCAGGATCGCGTCGCACGACCCGTGCTCCACGACCCGGCCCCGGTGCAGCACGACGACGCGGTCACACAGCGTGTCCACGACGGCCAGGTCGTGCGTCACGAACAGGCACGCGAAGCCCAGGCGCTCCTGGAGTTCGCGGAAGACGTCGAGCACGCGGGCCTGCACCGACACGTCGAGGGCACTCGTGGGTTCGTCCGCGATGAGCAGCGCCGGGTCGAGGGCGACGGCGCGGGCGATCGCGACGCGCTGCCGCTGGCCGCCGGAGAGCTCGTGGGGGAAGCGCTCCCGGAAGCCGCCGTCGAGCCCGACGTCCGCCAGCAGCCGCTCGACCCGGTCCTCGGTGTCGGCGGCCGACAGGCGGAGGATCTGCCGCAGGGGCTCCGCGACCGTTTGCCCCACCGTGTAGCGCGGGTTCAGGGACCGCAGCGGGTTCTGGAACACCACGCCAACCCGCCGCCGCATGCTCCGCCGCTCCGCGCGGCCGGCGCCGGCGAGGTCGGTCCCGTCGACGGAGACCGACCCGGAGGTGATCGGCGCGAGGCCGACCGCGGCCCGACCGATCGTGGTCTTGCCGCTGCCGGACTCCCCGACCAGCCCGACGATCTCCCCGCGGTGCACGGTGAACGACACGTCGTCGACGGCGCGGAAGCGGCCACGCAGCGCTCCGCCGTACTCGACCACGAGCTGACGGACGTCGAGGGCGACGGGCTGGGCCGGCGCGGCGGGGTCGAGCCGGGCCTCCTGACCGGTGCCCAGCGCCATGCGCGGGACGGCGGCCAGCAGCTCCCGCGTGTACCCGGCGGACGGAGCCCCGAAGACCTCCGCCGCGGTGCCGGACTCGACGACCTGACCGCGACGCATGACGACGACGCGGTCGGCGATGTCGGCGACCACGCCCATGTCGTGCGTGATGAGCAGGATCGCGGTGCCGGTGCGCTCCCGGAGCGCTCGCAGCACGTCGAGCACCTCGGCCTGGACGGTGACGTCGAGCGCCGTCGTGGGCTCGTCCGCGATGAGCAGGTCCGGGTCGGCGGCGAGCGCCATCGCGATCATCACCCGCTGGCACTGGCCGCCGGAGAGCTCGTGGGGGTACTGCCGCAGGCGGCGCTCGGGCTCCGGCACCTCGACCGCGCGCAGGAGCTCCAGCGCGCGGTCACGGACCGCCGCCCGGTCCGTCGTGGCACCGGCTCGGCGGACGGCCTCGGCCAGCTGGAACCCGATCGTGAACACGGGGTTGAGGGCGGCGGAGGGGTCCTGGAAGACCATCGAGACGCTGCGTCCGCGGGCCGCCCGGAGGTGCTGGTCGCCGTCGTGCAGGACGTCGACACCGCCCAGGTGGATCGACCCGGTGGTGACGGCACCCTCGGGGGCGATGCCCATCGCGGTCATCGCCGTCATGCTCTTGCCGGAGCCGGACTCCCCGACGACTGCGACGACCTCACCGCGGCCGACCGAGAAGGACGCGTCGTCGACGGCGCAGACCACCTCGCCCTCAACGTCGAAGGTGACGGTGAGGTGGTCGACGACGAGGACGTGGTCGTGCTGCGTGCTCAAGGGGATCCCGTTCCTGGTGCGTCGTCGCCCGTGTCCCGGGCGGCCTTGAACGCCTCCCAGTCCTCGAGCATCTTCCGGTGGTGGCCGTGCAGCCACTGCATGTAGTCGCGGCCGTTGCGCAGGCGCTCGCGGACGGGGGCGTCCACGTCGCCGGCAGCGGTCCGGCCGTCCTGCTCCACGACGGCGAGCCCGCGGGCGATCACGTCCCGCTGCCGGTCGAGGTACTTCCGCTCGCTCGCGAGCCAGCTCCCCCACACGTCGGTCTCGGCGCGGAAGTAGTGGCTGCGCTCCCCCGGCACCGTGTGCCGCTTGACGAACCCGGAGTCGACGAGGCGCCTCGTGGCCATCGACACCGACCCCGAGCTCGCACCGAGCGCCGCCTGCAGGTCCGCGGACGACGAGTACGGGGCGCGGGTCATGATGAGGTAGCCGAGCACCCGGGCGTCCGTGAGGGGCATGCCCGCGCCGTCGCCGAGCATCAGCGCGAACTCCTCGACGAACGCCTGGCGCACCGGGTCCAGGACGCGGTCGTCGGTCGTGACGG
Source organism: Curtobacterium sp. Leaf183 (assembly GCF_001424385.1). Classification (GTDB taxonomy): domain Bacteria; phylum Actinomycetota; class Actinomycetes; order Actinomycetales; family Microbacteriaceae; genus Curtobacterium. Next base: position 194,817 of record NZ_LMPO01000008.1, read on the forward strand.
TCTGCTGCTGCTCGGTCATGGTGTCTCCTCGTCGATCCGTGGTCCGCGCCAGGCGGGACCATCCGTGGTCCGCGCCAGGCTATGCGAGCCCGGCCGCGACCTCCGGAGCCTCGTCGGGGATCGCCCACGGCTCCTCGCTCATGCCGCCGCTGCCGCGGATGCCGGTGACGGTGTCGTCGGCGTCGCGGGTGAACACGATGTCCTCGTCGACGGAGCCGAAGCGGTTGCCGTGGGTCATCCGGAGCGTGTCCTGGTCGACGACCTCGAGCCGCGTGGGCGACTCCATCGGGTCGGGGCCGGACGGGTCGATCGCGAGCAGCCGGTCGCCGACCCGGGCGATGTCGGTGATGCCCCAGGGGTTGGCGTAGCGGCCCGTGAAGCGCGCGGCCTGGTCGGCGGTCACGACGGCGCCGGGCGCACCGGTGTCGGCCGCCGCGTCGAGCAGGTGGATGATGCCGGTCGCCAGGAGCGTCGCCGGGCCTGCGGCGGCGCTCGTCATCACGGACACGACGAGCCCGGACTCGGGGTCGAACAGCGACTGCGTGATGTGCCCGGGGAAACCGCCGGAGTGGCCGCGGACCTCGCGGCCGCCGATACGGTCGACGATGAAGCCCGCGCCGTAGCCCCGGGCCGCCGGGTCCTCGTCGGTGGCGCTCCACGACTTCCGCTGCGCCAGGCGCTTGGAGTGGTCGCTCAGCAGGTCCCCCTGGCCGAGGACGTGGGCGGAGAAGTACCGGACCAGGTCGGACGCGGTGCCGTGGAAGCCGGTCGCTGCGGCCATCGCCCGGGTGTCGACGTGGGCGATGCGCTGCCGGTGCCGTGCGACGTGGAAGCCGGAGTACCCCACCACGAAGTCGTCCTCGCGCGACGGGTCCCAGTCCGGGCCGGTGTTCCGCAGGCCGAGCGGCTCGACGATCTCCTGGCGGACGAAGTCGTTGTAGCTCCGTCCGGAGGCCGCGGCGATGACGAGCCCGAGGAGCGAGTACCCGAGGTTCGAGTAGTTGAACGAGGATCCCGTCGGCACCTTCTGCCCGCGGTCGAGGACGAGCGCCAGCAGTTCGTCCTCGTCCGGGAACGGCCGCGCGAGGGACCAGTAGTCGCCGTCGTGGCCGTCGCGGATCACACCGGCGCCCATCTCCATGAGCTCCCGGACCGTGGCGTCCGCGATCGGCGAGCCGCCCTCGACCAGGGCGGGCACGTACGTCCCGACGGTGTCGTCGAGGCGCAGCACCCCACGCTCGGCGAGCAGCAGCAACGCGGTCGCGGTGAAGGTCTTCGAGTGCGAGGCGATCCGGAACAGGTCGGTCGTGGTCAGGCGTCGGCCGGCCTCGACGTCGGCGTGGCCCCAGGCCTCGGAGAACAGCTCCTCGCCGCGGTACCCGATCGCGACCTGCACGCCCGGCACGCGGAGCTGCCAGACCTTGTAGGCGACCCAGTCGCGGATGGTGGGCAGGGTCGTGCGGTACGCGTCGCGCGTGGCCTCGGTGTCGGTCACGGTGTTCCTTCCAGGAGAGCGGTGGTGCGGTGGGGTCGAGTCTGGTGTCAGCGGCGGCGCGGGTCGAGTGCGGCCCGCAGGGTGTCGCCGAGCGCGATGACCGCGAGCACCGTGACGGCGAGGAACGCCGCCGGTGCGATGAGCATGTGCGGGGCCCGCAGGAACTGCGAGGTGGCGGCGGAGAGCTGCAGTCCCCACGAGATCGCCGGGCTCTCGAGTCCGATGCCCAGGTACGTCAACGACGACTCCGACACGATCACGCCGCCGACGGTGATCGTCGCGAGGACGAGCAGCGGCGAGATCGACGACGGCAGCACGTAGCGGGTCGTGATCCGCCAGGTCGAGAGCCCCATCGTGCGGGCGGCCAGGACGAACTCGGCGTTCCGGACCCCGCGCACGCTCGAGCGGACGAGCCGCGCCATCGTCGGCCAGCCGAACAGCGCGAGGACGAGCGAGACGGTCAGCACCGAGCGCTCCCCGACGCTGTTGAGCACCACGACGGCGCCGAGCAGGAACGGGAAGCCGAGGAACACGTCGGTGAGCCGGGCGAGCACGGCGTCGACCCAGCCGCCGACCATCCCCGCGAGCGTCCCGACCACGAGTGCGACCATCCCCGCGAGCACGGTGGTGAGCACCGCGACGGCGATCGACGAACGCGTGCCCCAGACCACGTTCGCGTAGACGTCGCAGCCCTGCAGGTCGAACCCGAACGGGTGCCCGGCGGCGGCGCCGTCCCCGCTGCGGCCGAGGTCGCACACCCGGGGGTCGCCGTGGCCGAACAGGCCGGCGAAGAGCTGCGGGAACGCGGCGATCGCCAGGATGACCATGAGCACGGTGGCCGGCACCCAGAACCCGGGGGTGCGCGCGGCGGCGAGGAGCGGGCGACGACGTCCGGCGATGACGGGTTCGACGGTGGCGCCGATGGCGGCGGTGGTCATGCGGCGGCTCCCGATCGGACGCGTGGGTCGAGGGCGGCGTGCAGCAGGTCGACGAGCACGCTCGTGACGAGGAACACCAGGATGAGGGCGGTCGAGATCCCGACGACGACGGCGCCCTCGTGCGAGCGGATGCCCTGGAACAGCAGGTTGCCGACGCCGGGCAGGTTGAAGATGCCCTCGATGATGACGGTACCGCCCATCAGGTACCCGAGGTCGGTCGCCAGGTAGGTGGCCGTGGGGATGAGCGAGTTCCGCATCACGTGCACGCCGACCACGCGGCCGGGCGTGAGCCCCTTCGCGCGGGCGGTGCGGACGTAGTCGGCGTCGAGCGTCTCGATCATCGAGGTCCGGGTCAGGCGGGACACCGCGGCGAGCCCGAACAGCGCGATGACGAACGCGGGCAGGACGTAGGCCGTCGGCCAGCCCGCCGTCGAGCCGGCGACCGGGAACCAGTGCAGCCGCACCGAGAACACGAGCTGCAGGGCGACGCCGAGCACGAACACCGGGACCGCGCCGACGACGATGGTGCCGACGAGCACGGTCTTGTCGAGCACGGTGCCGCGCTTGAGCGCTGAGAGCACGCCGAGCCCGATGCCGAGCACGATCTCGAGCGCCCACGCGGTCAGCGCGAGCGTGATCGTGACGGGCCACCGCGAGGCCATCTGCGCGCCGACGGACTGCCCGGTGAAGTCGGTGCCGAAGTCCCCGCGGAAGAGCCCGCCGACGTACTGCACGTACTGCAGCCAGAGCGGCTGGTCGAGGTGGTACTCCGCGCGCAGTGCCCGGACGACGGACTCGCTGAGCGGCCGGTCGCCGCCGAGCGCCCGGATCGGGTCGCCCGGCAGCGCGAACGTCATCGCGTAGATCAGGAAGGTCACCCCGAGGAAGACGACGACCAGGCCGCCGAGTCGTCGACCGACGGCGAGCGTCGGACGCATCACGAGCCTCCCGGACGGGTGGACCCGGCCAGTGCCGGGCCGGACGTACTGGAGGCCGTGGTCGCGTCGCTCACGTGGCTCGCGCAGGCGAGGATCGCCCCGTACTGCACCCCCACCAGCTTGCGCACCGGGATCGGTGCGGCCTCGGTCACCGCGTCGGCCTGCCAGAGCGCGTACCGCTCCGCCAGCCGGTCGCGGAGTCGCCGGAGCGGCGCGGACGCCGTGCCGGCGGTCGTCTCCGCCTCGAGCGCCCGGAGCAGCATGCCGCCGTAGCGGAGCCGGAAGCACCGGACGAGGTCCTCGCAGCCGAAGCGTTCGGCGACGGTCGCCATCCGGTCGGCGGGCTCCCGGTCGGCCCGGGCACGGTCGGTCTCCGGCGTCGCGGCGAGCATCGGGATGAACGCGCGGGAGCCCTCGAGGAAGGGCGTGTCGATCGTGAGCATCGGCGATGCCTGGTCGAGGACCTCCTGCAGCTCGACGCCCGAGCGGCCGAGCTCGTCGGCGCACCGGCGCAGCAGGTCGGCGTACGACTCGTCCGTCGGGGTCTGGTCGTCGGCGTCCGGGTGGCTCCAGTACGGCAGCTCCGCGACCATGCACAGGGCACCGTGCCGGAGGGCCCACGCCGCGCTCGACGCCCCGTGGATGTGCTCCCCCGGGTCGACGCCGAGCTCCTCGAGCCAGTCGTACGCCTGCTCGGTCCCGTCCATGGCGAACACCGCCGGTGCGAGCTCGCGCAGGTACGGCGCCTCGGGCTCCCCGGTGTCGAGCGGCAGCCCGAGCGCGGCCGGCACCGCGTGCAGCACGTCGATGACGTCGGGCAGGTCCTCGGACAGGTAGTAGTAGACCCCGCCCATCTCGCCGTTGTGCAGGCTCACGAGCAGGTCCGGTTCGGTGTCGTCGATGAGCCGCATGAACGCGAGCGTCTCGGGGAGCACCTGGTCGAAGTACACCGACTTGTAGCTGTTCGGGAACGTCCACTCCACCTGGCTGTCCGGAGCCGGCCGGTAGAAGTGCCGCGAGTAGAAGACCCGGTCGTGCGGGTCGTGGAACCAGGCCTCGTTCAGCCGCATGCCGTCCGGGTCGATCGTCGGGACGATGTGCCAGGTGACGTCGAGGTCGCGCACTGCCGGGTCGTCGCCGAGCATCGTCTCGGCGAGGTGCAGCGCCGTCCACGAGCCGATCGGTTCGTTCGGGTGCACCCCGCCGACGACGACCGCCGCGTGCGAGCCCGAGCCGATGCGGTAGGCGTTGAGCGGTTCGCCAAGCCGGCTGGTGCCGATGCGGGTCACGGTGACCCGGTCCGGGTGGGCCGCGGCGAGCACGTCGAACCGGGCGTGCAGGTCGTCGACGAGCGGGAAGCCGTCGTGGTCCGGGACCTCGCGTACCAGTCGGAGGATGGTGTCGGTGTCCATCGCCGCCCTACTTCACGGTGATCTGGCCGATGACCGGGCTGCCGGCCACGGCGGGGAGCGACGCGATCTTGTCGCTCGTGACGTACGAGTACTTGTCGAAGAAGGTCGGCACGATCGGGAAGTCCTCGAGGACCGCTTGCTGCGTCTGCGTGTAGAACGCGTTCGCCTCGGACTGCGAACCTGCCGAGTCCGCCTTCGCGAGCAGGGAGTCGACGGTGTCGTCCTGGTAGTACCCGGTGCACGGAGCGCAGCCGCCGGCCGTGGTGAACAGGGCCCGCAGGGTGTTCTGCTGGCTGATGTAGAGCGCACCCCAGTGCCCGAAGTGCGGGCCGGCGACCTTCTTGTCGGTGAGCTCGGAGTAGTACGAGGCCCAGTCGGTGGTGGCCTTCGCCTCGGCGTCGACCCCGAGGTTCTGACGGATCTGGTTGGCGTACGCCTGGTACAGCGAGTCGAGGCCGTTGCCGCCCGGGTACACGAGGGTCATGCTGCCGTCGAAGCCACCGGCCTTCGCCAGGAGCTGCTTGGCCGCAGACGGGTCGAACTCGCAGGCGTCGCCGCAGATGCCCTCCTTCGTGCCGGACATCGACGGCGGGGTGAGCGCGGTCGCGGGCTCGTACAGGCCGCCGTAGATGGCCTTGTTCACCTGGTCGCGGTCGATCGACATCGAGATCGCGCGGCGGACGTCGGGGTTCGCGTACCGCTCGTCCCACAGCGGGAAGCCGAGGTAGTCGATGCCGGGTGCCTCGAACGAGTGCAGGCGGTCCCCAAAGTCGCTCTTCGCGCTCGTCATCTTGTCGGTCGGCAGGAAGAGCACGTCGGCGTTCCCGGCCAGCACGTCGGTGTAGGCGGTGTTCATGTCCGCGTAGCTGCGGAAGGTGACGTTCGGGGTCTTCGGCTTCGTGCCCTCGTAGCCCTTCCACGCCGTGACGGTGAACTCCTGGTTCGCCTTCCAGGCCTTCGTCATCTCGTACGGGCCGTTGCCGATCGGCTTCCGGTCGTACGCCTTCAGGTCGTCGTACGCCGCCGAGGGCATCGGGTAGAACGCGGTCTGCGCCTGGCTGAGCTGGAGCGGGAACTGGCTGTCCGCGTGGGTCAGCGTCACGGTGAAGGTGTCCTTGCCCGTCACCTTGAGCCCGGACATCTCCTTGGTGGTCGGGGTGCCCTTCGCCGGGTTGAGGTCCGAGTAGCCGACGATCGCGGCGAGCTGCCCGCTGTTCTCCCAGGCGTTCGGACCGTAGGCGACGTGGTTCCAGGCCGTCACGTAGCTCTTCGGCGTGACCGCCTCGCCGTTCTGGAACTCCCACCCGTCGCGCAGCGTGATCGTCCACGTGGTGGCGTCGTCGCTCTCCACGCTCTTCGCGGCGACGTCGTGGAGCTCCCCCTTCGCATCGGTCGCGGTCAGCGGCGCGAAGAGGCTCTGCACCTGGTCGAAGGCCACCGTCTGCCGTCCGGGGGTCAGGTGGTCCGGCTCGCCCGTGGCGTAGACCAGGCTCGCGTCGGTGGCGGTGTCGGCGGTGCCGCCCGCCGAGCAGCCGGTCGCCACGAGTGCCACCGTTGCCGCCGCGGCCAGCGCGGCGATCGTCCTGCGTCGCATGAGTGCTCCTCGATCGGTGCGGCCCGGTCCACTGCCCGGCCGTCGTCGTCGAAAGCTAGGCGTCCTCGAATCCCGACCACAAGACTTCTTTCAATTGCCTCTGAAACTTTTACGACCCGGAAACACCGGGGAAACGACGCCCGTCGCGCCGAGACACCCCGCTGTGCCACGCTGGCGGACATGCGGCACTCCCCACACTTCCTGATGACCGACGTCGACGAGGTGCGGCGCCTCGTCCGGGGCAACCCGTGGGCGACGATCGTGTCCCACACGGACGACGGGATCGTGGCTTCGCACTACCCGTTCCTGCTCGAGGAGCCCGCTCCCGGCGAGGACCCCGACCAGCTCGTGCTCGTCTCGCACGTCGGCCGGCCCGACGAGGTCGCGCACGAACTCGGGCAGCACGAGGTCCTCGTCATCGTGCAGGGCCCACACGGGTACGTCTCCCCCGCGTGGTACCCGGTCGACCAGTTCGTGCCCACCTGGAACCACGTCACGGCACACCTCTGGGGCACGCCCGAGATCCTGTCCGACGACGAGAACTTCCGAGTCCTCGGCGAGCTCGTCGACCACTTCGAGCGGGTCATGCCCGACCCGGTCTCGCTCGACGTCGACGAGGACACCGCTCGGCGGATGGCGAAGGGGACCGTGGGCATCCGCATCCGCGTCACCCGCTTCGACGCCCGCGCGAAGCTCTCCCAGAACAAGGCCCCGGGGGTCGTCGACGACATCGTCGCCGGACTCCGCGGCGACGGCCCCTACGCCTCGCCGGCACTCGCCGACGAGATCGAGCGGGTCCGGTCCGCCGCCGGTGACGACCAGGGCGGACGGGAGGCCGAGTGAGCGAGGTCCTGCTCCGCACGGTCCGCCGGGTGGGCACCTCCGGCGCACCCGCCGACGTCCGGGTCACCGACGGCGTGGTGACCGCGGTCGCCCCCGCCGGCACCCTCGACGCCACGAGCACCGACACCGACGTGCTGCAGGCGGACGGCGCCTGGCTCGGCCCCGGGCTCGTCGACCACCACACCCACTTCGACCAGTGGGCGCTCGTGCGTCGACGTGTCGACGTCTCGGTGGCGGACTCCGCCGAGGCGACCGCCGACCTGCTCGCCGCGGTGGCACGGACCGGCGTCGCGGACCGCGTGCTCATCGGCCACGGGTACCGCGACGGGATGTGGCCCCGCCCTGCCAGCCGCGAGCTGCTCGACCGGGCCGCACCGGGCCTCCCGGTCGTCGTCGTGAGCGCGGACCTACACGCCGTGTGGTGCAACGCCCTCGCGCTCAGCCACTTCGGCGCCGTGCTCGGACGTCCGTTGGTGGCGGGCGAGGACGGGGTCCTGCGCGAGCAGGACGCCTTCGACGTCACCGGGGCACTGTCCCAGGTGCCGGACGAGGTCCTGGACGGCTGGGTCGCCGACGCCGCCGAGGCCGCGGCCGCACGGGGCGTCACCCGGGTCGTCGACCTCGAGATGCGCTTCGGGCTCGACCGGTGGACCCGGCGGATCCGCGGCGGCACCGATGCGCTGCGCGTGTCGTCCGGCGTCTACGCGGCCGACCTCGACACCGCGATCGCCCGGGGGCTGCGGACCGGCGACGTCGTCGAGGGCACCAGGGGCCTGCTGACCATGGGGCCGTTCAAGGTCATCACCGACGGCTCGCTCGGCACCAGGACAGCGGCGCTCGCCGACGGGTCGGGGGTGCTCGCGTGGTCGTTCGACGACCTCGTGGCGATCACCCGCCGAGCCGTCGACGCCGGGCTCGTCCCAGCGGTCCACGCCATCGGCGACCGCGCGAACGCCCTCGCCCTCGACGTCTTCGAGGCGGTCGGGGCCCGCGGCACGATCGAGCACGCGCAGCTGCTGGCGGACGCCGACCTGGCGCGGTTCGCCCGGCTCGGGGTCGCCGCGTCGGTGCAGCCCGAGCACGCGATGGACGATCGGGACATCGCGGACCACCACTGGGCGGGTGTCACCGACCGGGCGTTCGCGTTCGCGTCGCTGGCCCGCGCCGGTGCCCGCGTGCTGCTCGGGTCGGACGCTCCGGTGGCGCCGCTCGACCCGTGGGTGTCGCTCGCCGCGGCCGTCGGGCGGGACCGCGACGGCCGCGAGCCGTGGCACCCGTCGGAGCGGCTGTCGGCGCTGACCGCGTGGACGGGCTCGACCGACGGACGGGTGGGCGTGGCCGTCGGGGACGTGGCGGACCTGGTGCTCGTGGGGTCCGATCCGCTGACGGTGTCGTCGACGGCGCTGCGGACCATGCCCGTGCTCGCGACGGCGGTCGCCGGGCGGTGGACGCACCGCGACCGGTGACGAAGCGCGCGGTGCGGGCGCGGTCGAGACGCCGCCCTGCGTCCGAGACGCCGACCAGCGTCCGAGACGCCGCCCCGCGACGCGGCGTCTCAACGACTCGGCGGCGTCTCGCCGGCATCGTTGTGCCCTACTTCTGGTCCTTCGGGCACCAGTAGAGCTTGCGGCCGGCCATGTCCGCCATCCGGATCTCGGTGCCGCACACCCGGCAGGGCTCGCCCTGACGGTGGTACACCCAGTGCCGGTCCTTGCGGGAGCGCAGCGCCTTCTTGCGGTCGGTGTCGGACAGCCCGTCCATCGTCATCATCAGCCCGTCGCGCACCCCGTCGTGCAGCAGCTTCGACCAGTCGGCCCAGAGTGCCTTGGCCTGCTTGACGGTGACCTTCTTGCCGACCTTGTAGGGGTCGAGGCGCTGGCGGAACAGCAGTTCGGCACGGTAGATGTTGCCGATGCCGCTCACCACGGCCTGGTCCATCAGCAGCTGGCCGATCGCGACGTTGCGCTTCCGGACGTTGTCGACGAAGACCTTCTCGGCCTCGGGGCCGTCGTCGTTGACGGGGTCGGGGCCGAGCTTGTCGAGCGCGCGCTGCACCCCGGCGGCATCCTCGACCACGCAGGCGGTGGGGCCACGCAGGTCGCCGACGGTGTCCTCGGTCAGCAGACGGACGCGCACCTGTCCGACGGGGTCCGGCGGGAACGCCTCGATCGGGTCCTCGGACTTCTCCTGCTCGGCCATCCGGTACCGGGCGAGCCGTGGTGCGCCGATCGAGGCCAGCGACTCCTCGCGGTCGTCGTCGTCCGACAGCGCCTCGGAGGTCGAGATCACGCCGGCGAAGTCCCACGCGCCGTACAGCCCCAGGTGCACGCGCAGGAACAGGTCGTCCTCGAACTCGAGGAACAGCTGCTTGCCCACCGCCCGTGACGCGACCATGCGCTTGCCGTCGAGCTGTGCGGCACCCTCGGCGAAGCGCCCTTGCGGGCTGGACACCTCGCAGCGTTTGCCGACGAAGTGCCGGGTGAACTGGTTGGCGATCCTGTGGACGGAGTGACCCTCGGGCATGCGACCCGTTCTACCCGGTGCCGCTGACGGTCGGTGTCCCCCGACGGTCGGCTACGCGTCGACCTGCTTGCCGGCGATGGTGCCGGTCTGCTCGTACTCGGCGAGCTGCGCGATGCGGCGCGCGTGGCGTTCCTCACCGGAGAAGGGCTCGTTGATGAACAGGTCGACGAAGTCGATCACCTCGGCCTCGGTGTGCTGGCGCGCGCCGAGCGAGATGACGTTCGCGTCGTTGTGCTGGCGGGCCAGCAGCGCGGTCGACTCGTTCCACACCAGGGCGGCGCGGACGCCCTCGACCTTGTTCGCCGCGATCTGCTCGCCGTTGCCGGAACCGCCGAAGACGACGCCGAGCGCCTGGACGCCCGCGCGCTGGTCCTCGACGACGGCGTGTGCGGCGTTGATGCAGAACGAGGGGTAGTCGTCGAGCGCGTCGTACTCGGTCGGGCCGTGGTCGATGACCTGGTGTCCGGCGTCGGTCAGGTGCGACGCGAGGGTCTTGCTGAACTCGAGGCCGGCGTGGTCCGTTCCGAGGTGGATGCGCATGTCCCGATCCTATTCCCGGCCGCGCACGCCCCTGGCCACGACCACGACGTACCGGCAGGGGTCGGCCGAGTCGTTCCGGTAGGTCACCTCGGCGGGGTCGCCGAGCTCCATCCGGTCGCCCGCGGCGAGCCGCACCGGCTCGTCGCCGACGACGAGTCCGAGCTCGCCGTCGACCACCCAGATGCAGTGGCGCAGGAACGCGTAGGCCGACGCCGGGTACGTCACGTGCGCTCCGGCCGGGAGGACCACCTCGGTCACGTCGACGGGGAAGTCCGCGCTCGACACGGGACGGCGTCGGTACCCGGTGTCCGGGTCCGTCCAGTGGTCGGCGGTCGCCCCGCGCTGCACGCCGGTCGCGTCGTCGGGGCTGCCCGACTCCGGACGATGCCCGGCCGCCCCCTCGTCGAGCAGCTGCGAGATCGTCATCCCGAACGCTCCCGACAGCCGGCCGAGGATCGTCGCCGTCGGGCTCGACACCCCGCGTTCGACGCGGTTGATCATCGCGCGGGAGACGCCGGACTCCTCGGCGAGCTCGGTCAGGCTCCAGCGTCGCTCGGTGCGGAGGTGCTGCAGCCGTTCGCCGAGGAGCCGGTCGTCGTCTACGATCTGAGACATGGCGACAGCATATGCGACGAACGGACCCCCACCCGCGTCGGGCGTGACGGTCCGGGACTGCGAACGCCGCGACCTCGACGTCGTCCACGCGCTGCACGTCGACGCCACCCTGCACACGACGGCGGTGTGGCAGGACCAGCCCGAGAGCCGCGAGTGGTTCGACACGTGGTTCGCCCAGCGCCGTGCCGACGGGTTCCCGGTGCTCGTCGCCGAGGTGGACGGCGTCGTCGCCGGGTACGTGACGTACGGCCCGTTCCGTCCGCGCCCCGGGTACCGGCACACCGTCGAACACAGTGTCTACGTGCTGCCCGGGCACCGCGGACGTGGCATCGCGTCGACGCTGATGCGCGCGCTCGTGGCACACGCCCGCCAGCACGACGTGCACGTGGTGATGGCCGCCATCTGCAGCGAGAACACCGGCTCGATCGCCCTGCACGAGCGCCTCGGGTTCGAGGTCGTGGCCGTGTTGCCCGAGGTCGGACGCAAGTTCGACCGGTGGCTCGACCTCACCCTGATGCGCCTGCCGCTGTCCTGACGGACGCGGATCGCGACGGCGGGGCCGAGCCGGGCCTCCCGTCAGTTGGTCGTGTCGAAGACCGGTCCGACCGTCCGCGAGCGCTTCAGCTCGAAGAAACCCGGGTACCGGGCCGCGGCGACCACGCCGTCCCAGAGGTCGAGTGCCTGCTGGCCCTTCGGCGCCGGGGAGATGACGGGCCCGAAGAAGGCGGTGCCCTCGACGGCGATCACGGGGGTGCCGACGTCCTGGCCGACGCGCTCGATGCCGTCGCGGTGGCTCTCGCGGGTGGCGGCGTCGACCTCGTCCGTCCAGGCGTACTCGGCGAGGTCGGCGTCGAGGCCGAGCTCCGCGAGCACGGCGGGGACGACCTGGGTCGGGTCGTGCTCCTGACGGTGGTGGATGTGCTCGCCGAGCGCGTCGTACAGGGGCTTCACGATCGCGTCGCCCAGACGCAGCCGCGCGGCCGTGACCAGGCGCGGGTAGACCTGCCCGGCTGCGAGCCGCTCCTGGTACTCGGGCGGGACGTCCTGGTCCTCGTTCAGGACGAACAGGCTCATCACCTTCCAGGTCACGGCGAGGTCGCGGTGTCGTTCGACCTCCTCCACCCAGCGGCTGGTCATCCAGGCCCACGGGCAGTTCGGGTCGAACCAGAACTCCACAGGGGTCGTCGTCGAGGTCGCGTTGTCCACAGTCGTGTCGGTCACGGATGCGAGCGTACGCGTGCTCGCTAGGCTGGATCCCACACGTCCTGACGGTGCACGACGCCGCGTGGGACGACCGACGCGTGGACATCGATCGTCCGCGCCCGCAACGAAGTTGGAGCGTCCGTGCCCGGAGAGAACCTCACCAGAACCGAAGCCCAGGAACGCGCCGCGATCGTCGACGTGCAGTCGTACCAGGTCGAGCTCGACCTGACCCGTGGCGCCGAGACCTTCGGCAGCACCACGCGGGTCCGCTTCACCGCGACACCCGGCGCGTCCACGTTCATCGACGCGATCACGAAGACCGTGCACTCCGTCGAGCTGAACGGCACCGCGCTCGACGTCGCCGCGGTGAACGACGGCGTGCGCATCCAGCTCGCCGACCTGCAGCAGCAGAACGAGCTCGTCGTCGTCGCCGACGCGCTGTACACGAACACCGGCGAAGGCCTGCACCGCTTCGTCGACCCCGTCGACGACGAGGTCTACCTGTACTCCCAGTTCGAGGTCCCCGACTCCCGCCGCATGTTCGCGGTGTTCGAGCAGCCCGACCTCAAGGCCGAGTTCACCTTCACGGTCACCGCACCGGCGCGGTGGCAGGTCGTCTCGAACTCCCCCACGCCCGAGCCCCGCGTCGACGGCGACATCGCCACGTGGGCGTTCCCGCCGACCACCCGCATCTCGAGCTACATCACCGCGCTCGTGGCCGGCCCGTACGAGGTCGTGCGAGACGAACTGACCTCGAGCGACGGCCGCACCATCCCGCTCGGCATCTTCACGCGCAAGTCGCTGGCCGAGTACCTCGACCCCGAGTACATATTCGACATCACGCGCAAGGGCTTCACCTACTACGAGTCGAAGTTCGCGGTCCCGTACCCCTTCGACAAGTACGACCAGCTGTTCGTCCCTGAATTCAACGCGGGCGCGATGGAGAACGCCGGCGCGGTCACCTTCACCGAGACCTACGTCTTCAGGTCCAAGGTCACGGACGCCATCAAGGAGCGCCGGGTCGTCACGATCCTGCACGAGCTCGCGCACATGTGGTTCGGCGACCTGGTCACCATGAAGTGGTGGAACGACCTGTGGCTGAACGAGTCGTTCGCCGAGTGGGCGTCGACGATCGCCACGGCCGAAGCCACCGAGTGGACCGAGGCCTGGACGACGTTCCAGGCGATGGAGAAGTCCTGGGCCTACCGCCAGGACCAGCTCCCCTCGACGCACCCGATCGTCGCGACGATCAACGACCTCGAAGACGTCCAGGTCAACTTCGACGGCATCACCTACGCCAAGGGCGGCTCCGTCCTGAAGCAGCTCGTGGCGTGGGTCGGCATCGACGCGTTCTTCGCCGGTGTCTCGGCCTACTTCGTGAAGCACCACCACGGCAACACCGAGCTCAAGGACCTGCTCGTCGAGCTCGAGGCCACCAGCGGGCGTGAGCTCGGCGAGTGGTCGAAGCTGTGGCTCGAGACCGCCGGCGTCAACACGCTGCGCCCCGAGATCGAGACCGACGAGTCCGGCGTGATCACGTCGTTCGCCGTGCTGCAGGAAGCCCCGACCGACTACCCGACCCTGCGTCCGCACCGGCTCGCGATCGGCCTGTACGCCTTCCAGCAGGACACCTCGGCGCCGTTCGGTGCCGACACCGCCTCGGCCGGGGGCAAGCTCGAGCGCACGCACCGTGTCGAGATCGACGTCGACGGCGCCCGCACCGACGTGCCGGAGCTCGTGGGGCAGCACCGCGGTGACCTCGTGCTGCTCAACGACGACGACCTGGCCTACGCCAAGATCCGCCTCGACGAGCAGTCCCGCCGCACCGCGATCGAGCACCTCGCCGCGATCGCGAACCCGCTCGCCCGCTCGATCGTGTGGGGCGCGATGTGGGACGCCACGCGCGACGCCGAGTCCCCCGCCAGCGACTACGTCCGCCTGGTGCTCGGCAACATCGCGACCGAGACCGAGTCGACGACCATCCGCACGACGGTCTCGCAGCTGCTGCTCACCGCGCGCAACTACGTCGCTCCGGCCAAGGTCGACGCGACGATCCGCACCGTGGGCGACACGCTCTGGAACCTCGCGTCGTCGGCCGAGGCCGGCTCGGACGCCCAGTTCCAGTTCGTGAAGTTCTTCGCGCAGATCGCGTCGACGCCCGAGCACGTCGCGACCCTGGCGGGGCTGCGTGACGGCTCCGTCACCCTCAGCGGGCTCGAGATCGACACCGATCTGCGGTGGGAGCTCCTCGAGGGCCTCGTGCTCGCGGGCGCCGCGGGCAACGCCGAGATCGACACCGAACTCGCCGCGGACCGCACGGCGTCGGGCGAGCAAGCGGCAGCGCGTGCCCGTGCGACGATCCCCACGGCCGAGGGCAAGCTGGCCGCGTTCTCGTCGCTGGTCGACACCGACACCGCGCCGAACGCCATCGTGCGCCAGACGACGATCGGCTTCCAGCACGCCAACTCCCCCGTCGTGCTCGAAGGGCTCGTGCCGAAGTACTTCGAGGTCCTCACCCGGATCTGGGACGAGCGGAGCTACCACATCGCCGACACGATCGTCACCGGGCTGTACCCGGCGCCGCTCGCCTCGGTCGAGCTCCGCGACGCCGCGACCGCGTGGCTCGAGTCGCACCCGGAGACCCCGGCGCTCCGCCGGATCGTGACCGAGAACCTCGCGGGCACGGAGCGTGCGCTGCGGGTCCAGGCCGCGGACGCCTGAGTCTGATCGGCGGGGTCAGAGCATGATCGGCGGGGTCTCGGCGTTCCTCAGGGTGCGCCGAGGCCCCGCCGTTTAGCATCGTCCGGATCATGATCTTGGCTGCGAACTCGACCGACGACGTCCCAGCATGGATGTCGAACACCTTCACCCAGTTCGTCGACACGTGGCACGAACCGATCGTCATCGTCCTCACCCTGATCGGCGCGGTCGTCCTGCGGCTGGTGCTCCGGCACAGCATCAAGGGCGTCGTCAACCGGATCGTCTACGACGTCAAGAAGCGCCAGGGCGCCGCTGACACCCAGGCGCTCATCGCGTCCCCCATCCAGACCGCCCGCGTCGTGCAGCGGACCCGCACGCTCGGCAGCGTCCTGCAGAACCTGGCGACCGTCATCGTGGTGATCATCGCCCTGGTGATCATCATCCCGCAGGTCCTGCCGAACGCCGCGGTCGGCATCGTCGGTGGTGCATCGCTCGTCGCCGCCGGGCTCGCGGTCGGCGCACAGTCGATCGTCAAGGACCTGCTGTCCGGGGTGTTCATGATCCTCGAGGACCAGGCCGGCGTCGGCGACGTGGTCGACACGGGTCCCGCGACCGGTGTCGTGGAGAACGTGGGCCTGCGCGTGATGCAGATCCGCGACGTGAACGGCATCCTGTGGTTCGTGCCGAACGGGCAGATCCTGCGTGTCGGCAACCTGTCGCAGGGCTGGTCGCGGGTCCTCGTCGACATCACGGTCCCCTACGACACCGACATCGACGCCGTGCAGGACGCCCTGCTCGCCGCAGCCGTCACGATGTCCCAGGAACCCCGCTGGCGACAGCGGATCGTCGAGAAGCCCGAGATCTGGGGCCTGCAGTCCGTCGCCGAGGCGGGCATGGTCTTCCGGCTCGTCGTCAAGACCCGCGCGTCCGAGCTCGACGTCGTCGGGCGCGAACTCCGGGTCCGGCTCAAGCGAGCGGTCGACGAGCTCGGCGTGACGCTCCCCGCGATGGCGATGATCATGCCCGAGGGCTGGGAGAACGCGACATCCATCAACGGGTTGCGCAGCGTCAAGACCCAGCCGACCCCCGCGCCGACGCCGTCGCGACGCGGCAAGAAGACGAACATGTACGGTCAGCCCATCGACACACAGCGGTCCGACCCGCGGAAGGACGACCGATGAGCGACACACCCCTCGGGCCCGGCCAGCCGATCACCCTGCGCGTCGGGATGGGCGGCGCCGCGGCGAGTGGATCACTGTACGACCGCATCGGGGGCGCCCCGACGTTCGACCGACTCGTCCGGCGCTTCTACGACGGCGTGCAGACCGATGACGTCATCTGGCCGATGTACCCGCAGGAGGACCTCGAGGGCGCCATCTCGCGCCTGTCGCTCTTCCTGCAGCAGTACTGGGGCGGGCCGGGCACCTACAGTCAGGAACGCGGGCACCCCCGGCTGCGCATGCGGCACAACCCGTTCCGCATCACGCCCGAGGCCCGCGAGCGCTGGCTGCACCACATGCACGACGCCGTCGAGTCGCTCCAGCTCGCCCCCCTCGACGAGGCCGAGCTCTGGGGATACCTCGACCGGGCCGCGCACGCCATGACGAACACGTTCGACTGACCGTCGGTCTGGACGCACCACGACACGGACGGGAGGCTCGGTGCCAGCTGGCACCGGGCCTCCCGTGCGTCGTGCAGCCGCGCCCAGGGCGCGCCGCGTCCACCAGACGCCGCTCCGTCCGCGAGACGCCGCCGTCGGCGGCGGCGTCTCGCCGGCTGTGCGGTGCCTCGGCGGGAACGCGGTGCGTCAGCGCGCGTACGAGCCGGTCGCCAGGTCGTCGACCAGCGACGGACGCGTCGGCGTCCACCCGTACGCGCTGCGGGCATGGGCCCCGGAGCACTCCTGGTGCATGAGCAGCGCGTCCGCGTACTCCACCCCGAGCCGCTGCCGCGCAGCGTCGACGCTCTCGGCGACCACCGGCGAACCGTGCGCGCCGGCCTCGGCGAGTTCGCGGACGGTGGGGTTGTCCCCCGTCGCAGCGAGGACGTAGCCGTCCTGCTCTCCCCGTTCGACGGCCAGGACGTAGAGCTCGCCGAGGTCGTCGACGTGCACGGTCGACCATCGTTGCGAGCCGTCGCCGACCATCAGGACCTCGTGCTCGCCGTCCCCGAGGAACATGGTCGGGATCCCCGCGCCGCGGCCGTACACGATCCCGGGCGCCACGATCGTCGTCCGCACGGCGCTCGCGCGGACCGCG
>NZ_LMPO01000008.1:211893-219102 GCF_001424385.1 Curtobacterium sp. Leaf183
CGGTCGAGTTGCCGAAGGTGAAGATGCCGCCCGTGTGCACGAAGGGCTTCGGGGTGCCGTCCAGCGCCGCGAGGACCGTGCGGACGAAGTCGGGGTCGACGTCCTGCGCACTCGCGGTGTGGACGACGGCATCGGTCTCGTGGGCCAGGCGCTCGACGATGTCGGTGTCGGTGACGTCCTCGACGAGGGCGATGCCGCCGGCGTCACGGACGGCAGCGGCTTTCTCGTCGGAACGGACCACGGCGGTCACCGCGTGGCCGTGCGCGAGGAGGGAGCGGAGGACGGCAGAGCCGATGTAGCCGGACGCGCCGGTGAGGAAGACGTGCATGGCCCCAGGATGGCAGAGCGGGTGCCGACGTCGTCCAGGACGGCTCAGACGGACAGGCTCCACGCGCGGCGCTTGACGAGGACGTGCCCGCGTGAGGTCGTCAGGCGGCTCCACGGGCCGGTCTCGAACAGCCGCACCGGGTCGTGCCCGAGGAACCCGAGGCTCTCGCCTGCGAACCCGGCGCCCGCGGGGACGTGCTCGATGCCCTGGACCGGGCGCCCCCAGACCTCGGACCGGATCCGACGGACGATGGCTTCGCCGGCGTTCGCCGGGACCGCGTCGGCCACCTCGGCGATGCCGGCCTTGGCGGCGCGACGCAAGAGCTCCGGCGAGATGTCGGGCAGCGGGACCCATCCGCCGCGCGGCGGCGAGATCGCAGCCCACGTGACGGTCTGGACCTCGTGCGGCAGCTCGACCTCGACCGGGGTGGCCCGCGTGGGGTCGGCGCCCTCGGCTCCTTCGGCGTCGTGCGCCTCGGCGAGCAGCCGCAGCCGTTCCTGGAACGAGGCGAGCGGCACCACGGCGTCGATCGCGGCCGGCTCCGTCAACGAGAACGTCCGGAGTCCGAGCACCGTGGGGAGTTCGTCGAGCAGCCCGAGGGGGTACATGATCGCGGTGTACACGGCCAGGACGCCCGAGTCCGCGATGAGGCGGACCGATCCGTCCTCGACCCGTGCGGCACGGGCGAGGTACGTACGGAGGTCGCCCAGCGAAGCGGCGTCGGGCAGCGTGAACGAGGTGCTCATGTCGGTGACGATCCTATCGGGAGGGGTCCTCCGTAGACTGCGGGGGTGGTGATCGGTGAACCGGACTTCCTGCGGACCCTGCGACTCGCGGACACGGGGGCGGCGACGCGTGAGCGGGTCTTCACCGGTGAGAACCACTGGTCACCGGGCGGGCGGGTGTTCGGCGGGCAGGTCCTGGCGCAGTGCATCGTCGCCGCGCAGGCCACCATCGAGGATCGGGCGATCCACTCGCTGCACGGGTACTTCCTGCGGCCGGGTGACATCCACACGCCGATCACGTTCGGGGTCGAGCAGATCCACGACGGCCGGTCGTTCGCCACACGCCGCGCGCAGGCCTACCAGAAGGGCGTGCCGATCTTCTCGATGATCGCGTCGTTCCAGACCGAGGACGCCGGCGTCGAGCACCAGGACCCGTTCCCGGTGGACGTGCCGTCTCCGGAGTCGCTTCCCACCGCCGCGTCGATCCTGGCCTCGATCGACCACCCCGTCGCGCGTGCGTGGGCCGAACGTGCCATCGACCTGCGGCACGTCGAGGGCCCGGTCTTCGTGGACGTGCAGGGCGAGCACGTGCCGCACCAGGCCGTGTGGTTCCGCGTCCAGGGTGACCTGCCAGACGACCCGGGACTCCACCGCGCCGTCCTGGCCTACGCGAGTGACCTGTCGATCCTCGAACCGATCATGCGTCGCCATGGGGTGGCCTGGGGAACGCACGGGGTCAAGAGCGCGAGTCTCGACCACGCGATGTGGTGGCACCGCGACGGGCGTGCCGACGACTGGATCCTGTACACGCAGGAGTCGCCGAGCGCGCAGGGGGGACGCGGGCTGGCGTTCGGGCGGATGTTCTCGCGGGACGGTCGGCTGCTGGCGAGCGTCGCACAAGAGGGCATGATGCGCATCCCCCGCTGACGAGGATCCGGTGATGTCGGTCCGGTGATGTCGGCCTGGTGACGTCGGCCTGGTGACGCCGCCCTGGTGAGGCCGGCCTGATGACGCCGCCCTGGGGACGCCGGTCCGATGAACACGCGTCAGGGGCGCGAGAACACCACTGCCGGCTCGATGTACGGCTCGCACGCAGCACGCTCGACCTCGGTGAGGCGCCGAGGACGGTTCGTCTCGGCGTCGACCATCACGAGCGTGGTCGTCGCCCGGGTGTAGAGCTCGGCGGGTTGGTGTCCCACCGGGGACCAGACCTCGTACGAGATGTCGAGGCTCGCTCCTCCGACGTGCCCGATCCAGAGCTGGATGTCGAGCGGGCGTCGGAAGTACGGCGTCGATGCCAGGTACTCGAGGCGCTGGGCCGCGATGACCGTCATCGTGCCGGACCCGGGTCGACCGTCGATGATCGGCTCCGGGGCGGATCCCGACGCGTCGACCTCGTCGGGATCCGGTGCCCAGAACGCCAGGACGCGGGCTTCTTCGAGCAGCCGGAGCATCGCCGAGTTGTTGACGTGCCCGTAGGCGTCGATGTCACTCCAGCGGATGCGGACCGGCGTGTGCAGCCTGGCCACGCGGGTCAGTCCCGGGTGAGCTTGCGGTACGTCGCCCGGCCGGGCTTGGCCGCGTCGGCACCGAGGCGCTCGATCTTGTTCTCCTCGTACGCCTCGAAGTTGCCCTCGAACCAGTACCAGTTCGGCGTTCCGTCCTCGTTGAGGCCTTCCCACGCCAGGATGTGCGTCGCGATGCGGTCGAGGAACCACCGGTCGTGGGTGATGACCACGGCGCAGCCCGGGTACTCGAGCAGCGCGTTCTCGAGGCTGCCGAGGGTCTCGACGTCCAGGTCGTTGGTCGGCTCGTCGAGGAGCAGCAGGTTGCCGCCCTGCTTGAGCGTCAGCGCGAGGTTCAGGCGGTTGCGCTCACCACCCGACAGGATGCCGGCACGCTTCTGCTGGTCCGGCCCCTTAAAGCCGAACTGCGACACGTAGGCACGCGACGGGATCTCGGTCTTGCCGACCTGGATGTAGTCGAGCCCGTCGGACACGACCTCCCACAGGTTCTTGTTCGGGTCGATGCCGCCACGGCTCTGGTCGACGTACGAGATGTCGACCGTCTCACCGATCTTGAGCGTGCCGCCGTCGAGCGGCTCGAGACCGACGATCGTCTTGAACAGCGTGGTCTTGCCGACGCCGTTCGGACCGATCACGCCGACGATGCCGTTGCGGGGCAGCGTGAAGGAGAGGTCGCCGATGATCACGCGGTCGCCGAACTGCTTGTGCAGCTTGTCCGCGTCGATGACCTGGGAGCCGAGGCGCGGTCCCACGGGGATCACGATCTCCTCGAAGTCGAGCTTGCGGGTGCGCTCGGCCTCGGTGACCATCTCGTCGTAGCGCGCCAGACGGGCCTTGGACTTGGCCTGACGGCCCTTGGTGTTGCTGCGGACCCAGTCGAGCTCGGACGTCAGGCGCTTGGCGAGCTTGGCGTCCTTCTTGCCCTGGACCTCGAGCCGGGCGCGCTTCTTCTCGAGGTAGGTCGAGTAGTTGCCCTCGTACGGGTAGAGACGACCGCGGTCGACCTCGGCGATCCACTGCGCGACGTGGTCGAGGAAGTACCGGTCGTGGGTCACGGCGAGCACGGCGCCGTGGTACTGCTGCAGGTGCTGCTCGAGCCACTGCACGCTCTCGGCGTCGAGGTGGTTGGTGGGCTCGTCGAGGAGCAGCAGGTCGGGCTTCTGCAGCAGGAGCTTGCAGAGCGCCACGCGGCGCTTCTCACCACCGGACAGGTGCGTGACGAGCTCGTCCCCCGGGGGGCACTGGAGCGCGGCCATCGCCTGCTCGAGCTGCGAGTCGAGGTCCCACGCGTCTGCCGCGTCGATCTCTTCCTGCAGGGTGCCCATCTCGGCCAGGAGCGCGTCGAAGTCGGCGTCGGGCTCGGCCATCAGCGCGGAGATCTCGTTGAAGCGCGCGAGCTTGCCGTGGACCTCGCCCACGCCTTCCTGCACGTTCTCGAGCACGGTCTTCGTCTCGTCGAGCTCGGGCTCCTGCATCAGGATGCCGACCGAGAAGCCGGGCGTCAGCTTCGCTTCGCCGTTGGAGGGCTGGTCGAGACCGGCCATGATCTTGAGGATCGTCGACTTCCCGGCACCGTTCGGACCGACGACGCCGATCTTGGCGCCGGGGAGGAACGACATCGTGACGTCGTCGAGGATCAGCTTGTCGCCGACCGCCTTGCGGGCACGGACCATCTGGTAGATGTACTCAGCCATATCGCGGTCAAGTGTAGTGACAGGACCGGCAGAACGTGACGGTGCGAGCACGTCAGGCCGCTTCCGGGTGCTCGACGCCCGGCGCTGCGGAGGGCACGCGCTCGTCGACCCCGTGCAGTCGGTCGGTCGCCGACGCAGCGGTTGCGGCCTCTGGCAGGTCGTCGTCGTCGACGTCCGTCGCTCCGGGGAGCTCGTCGGCTGCCGGGTCCTGGTGTCCGTTCCGGTCCTCGACCTCGCCGGTGACGGGGTTGACGACCGGACCGGAGCCGGGGGCCGCGGTGGCTTCGGACGCGTGCCTCGGGACCTTGATCCAGTTGCTGATGCCCCAGGCGAGGTCCTGCCCCATGGCTTCGGCGTCGATCTCGACCGAGGTGCCGCCGCGTCCGTCGCGCTCCCACGTCCGGATCCGGACCCGCCCCGTCACGAGGATGCGGTCGCCCTTCTTGACGGACTTGTGCACGTTGGCCGCGAGCGACCGGAAGGCCGTGACGGTGAACCAGTTGGTGGGGCCGTTGGTCCAGACGGAGTTCGCCCGGTCCCAGCGGCGCGACGGCGAGGCGAGGCGCATGCTCGTGATGGCGATGCCGGTCTCAGTGACGAGGTGGCGGGGCTCGGTCGCGACGATGCCGCAGACGGTGATGGTGTCGTTCATGCGGTCGATCGTGGTCGAGCCCCGGTCCGCGATGCGGACCGGGGCTCGATGTGTGTGGTGGCTACCCGATCAGGCGACCTGTGGAGGACGCGTCCCCCGGGCCTCCTGTCCGGACCGGCGCAGCACGCCGGTCCGCGGACCGTTCAGTGGGCGCGGAACTCCGGGCGGGAGGCGAGCGGTCCGAGCGCCTTGTGCAGGGCGCCCTTCGCCGTCTCGAGTGAGGGGTATGACCCACCCCCGCCCTCGCGGTGCCCGTAGAGCTCGACCCGGAAGCCGTCCGGCTGTCGGTGGATGCTGCCCACCGCGCCCGCCGGTCCGACCGCGACCCAGGTCTCCGTCGTCGTGTCGTTCGTCATCGTTCGACCACCTCCTCGTGGTTCCCGACGCCCGTCGTGCTAGGACGCCAGGATGTACTGACTGTAGGCCTTGCGGACCTTGTTCACCTTGGGCAGCGCGACTGCGAGGCAGTAGCCCTGACCGGGGTTCTTGGCGAAGAAGTCCTGGTGGTACTCCTCGGCCGGGAAGAACGTCGTGAGGGGCTCGATCGTCGTGACGATCCCGCCGTCCCAGATGTCCGACGCGCGCTCGATGGCCTTCTCGAACAGCGCGCGCTGCTCGTCGTCGGCCGGGAACATCGCGGAGCGGTACTGCGTGCCCACGTCGGCGCCCTGCCGGTTCAGCTGCCGCGGGTCGTGGAGCGTGAAGAACACGTCGAGGATGACGTCGGCGGGGATGACCGACTCGTCGAACGTGACGGCCACCGCTTCGGCGTGACCGGTCGTGCCGGTGCACACCAACTCGTACGACGGGTTGTCCGCCGAACCGCCGATATAGCCGGACACCACGTCCTGCACACCCTGGAGCGTGCGGTACACGGCGTCGAGACACCAGAAACATCCACCTGCGAGCACGAACGTGGTCATGGGATCAACCTATCTTCCTGGCCTCCGAAGAGGCCCGAGTACGGGATACGTCCTCCACAACACACAGCAGCCGTCCACTGTTCCCCAGGTGTCCGGTGCGCGCCGCGCGTGTCGGGGGTCCTCCGTACCGTCGTCCACACCACGACGACCGCACCAGGAGGCACCACCGATGCAGACGACCACCGAGCCCCGGCTTCGCATCCGTACCGCGTCTCCCGTCGTGCGCTCCCACGGCGACCTGCGAATCCTCGACGTGCGGGACGACCTGTCCCGGGTCACCCGCGCGAACGGCGAGATCGTCGGGTACGTCGACCGGGTGGACGTCGCCGGCGACACCGCGTACCGAGCACGACGCTACGTCGCGGCGGAGCGTCGCTTCGTCGAGCTGCCGAACGTCTGGTCGGCCGACGACGCCGTCGACTGCTTGCGCTGGTGACCACCGGCGCCCTGCTGACGATCCGGCGATGTTCCACATCGGAACGACATCCGGTCGGATGCGGGGAACGCCGTTCGTCCTCCCTCGGAACTGACGATCTCGTGGATATGGTGCGCGCATGGACTGGTGGAACGACTTCAGCGACTGGACCTCGTCGGACACGGGCTGGCGAGTGATCTCTGGGGCACTGATCCCCTTCGTGGCGATCGTCGTCGCCGGCATCATCGCAGCGCTCATCGGCCGCGGCGCCACCAAGCGCGTGGTCGCCCTGCAGGAACGCGAGGCGAAGAACAACGCGGTCGCGGCCGTCATCACCGCTGCACGCAAGGCGGCGACGTGGGGCGTGCTCGGACACGACGAGCGGACCTACACCGACCACCTGGCCGAGGACGCCGACATCCGCCTGCGACTGCTGCCGGTCTCCGGGTCGCCGATCGCGGCGAACTGGGCACAGCACGAGATCGCGGACATCAAGAAGAACTCCTCGACCTTCAACTTCCAGGCGGAGCAGTCACTCGCCGAGTTCCGCGACCGACTCCTCGAGTGGCAGGCCCGACCCAACCGCGCGCGCAAGCTGTTCAAGAGCGACCTGGAGCGCTGGAAGTTCGAGACGCCGGACCCGGATGCCGACCTCATCCGTCGCCAGCAGGACTGGAGCGCGGACCAGACAGACGGCAAGCGTCCGACCGCCCCGGCCGCCGCACCGGCACCGACCCCCACGACCACCTCGTTGCGCCCGGCGCCCGTCCGTTCAGCAGAACCCACCGCCTCCGCCTCGTCGGCTCCGTCGGGCGCGTCCGCCGCCACCGCTGTGCTCGCGCCGAGCGCATCGCCGATGTCGGCGCCGCAGGACCCGAACGCCACGACGCCGATCGCTGACGACCGCGAGCAGCAGGGTCTGACGCGTCCGTACTCCCAGGGTGTC
>NZ_LMPO01000008.1:219115-220515 GCF_001424385.1 Curtobacterium sp. Leaf183
CTGCTCAAACGACCAGTGCGCCCGATGCGACGCCGGATGCGGACAACGACAACGCCGACGTCGTCGATGACGGTCGGTGGAAGGACGCACCGGCGCGGTCAGACCTCCCGTCGCGGTCAGACGTCCCGGCGCGGTCGGACGTCCCCGCGCACGACGACAGCGGGAACACCGACATGGCGGAGCCCGCGGGAACCGAGGACGATCGGGTCGAACCGGCTGACGCGAACGAGACCTCGGACGCGCCCTACACCAAGCCGATCAGCGCGAACGAGCTGCGCCGCCAGTCAGACGACGACGAGTAGCCCGGTCCCACCACACAAGGAAGGCCGCCATCCCGATCGGGGTGGCGGCCTTCGTCGTCCGTGGTGCCCCCGGCAGGAATCGAACCCGCGGCACGGTGGGTAGAAACCACCTGCTCTATCCACTGAGCTACGGGGGCGGACGCCGTCGATTCTATTCCGCGGTGCCGGGTGGGCGGAGTCGTTCGACGAACGCGTCGATCTCGGTCTGCGACTGGAGCCGCACGATCCGGAGGTGCGGTGCGGCGTGTTCGAGCGCCGGGACCATCGCGCGCATCTTCCTGCGAGTGCGGATGCCCCACCGGATGATGTGGTCGCGGTTCGTGAAGATCGTCCACATCGACGGTTCGACGTTGCCGTTCCAGAGCTCAGTCCGCCCCACACGCCGACGAACGGTTCGTCGGACCAGGCGCCACATCGCGATCGGCACCGGCAGGTCGAGCCAGACGAGCGTGTCCGCGCGCTCCGTGAGCAGTGCCCGGACCTGGCTGTACTGCCACTCGGTCACCCACGCGGGCCCAGCGGTGTAGCGCTCGACGTCGTCCTCGAAGGACGCACGTGGCCCCCAGTCCGGGCCGTGGAACAGCCCGTCGATCTCCGTGTGCGGGACGCCGAGCGCTCGGCCGATGCGACCGGCGGCGGTGGTCTTGCCGACGCCCGTCGTCCCGGCCACGAGCACGCGGCGTGGCGGCGGCTCGAGCGCGTCCCATGGTCCGAGCATCCGTCGAGACTACCCACGCCCAGTCACCCGACGCAGTCCTCCGGTCCCAGGCTCGCCGCGCCCGCTCACCGCACCCCCACGCGAGCGGCATCGCCCCCCTTCCGCCCCCTTGCGCGAGCGGGCGGATCCGCGGGGTGCCGCCCGCTCCGCACCTGGGCATTCCGCCCGCTCGCGCAAGGCACCCACCTCGCCAGCTCGCGTCCTCGCGCAAGCGGGCGGAAGCGCGGGGTGGCCGAGCTCAACCACCCGGACATTCCGCCCGCTCGCGCAAGGCACCCACCTCGCCAGCTCGCGTCCTCGCGCGAGCGGGCGGAAGCGCGGGGTGGCCGAGCTCAACCACCCGGACATTCCGCCCGCTCGCGCGCACCCGCCCCTCGCGC
>NZ_LMPO01000008.1:220588-226460 GCF_001424385.1 Curtobacterium sp. Leaf183
CGCGGGGTGCCCGAGCTCAACCACCCGGACATTCCGCCCGCTCGCCAGCACCCAGCACCCAGCACCCAGCACCCAGCACCCACCACGCCAGCTCGCCACCTCGCCGCCTTGCACGAACGCCCACACTCGGGACCCGCGAACGCCAGCCCGCGTTGGGCCGCTGCTTCCCCGCCGTTCCCCTGCCGGTCACGCTGCCTCCCTAGCGTCCTGGCCATGAGCAACATGCGCGTCGTGGCGGTCGTCCCTGCGCGTGCCGGGTCGAAGGGCATCCCGGGCAAGAACCTGCGGTCGGTCGCCGGACGTTCCCTGGTCCGCCGCGCCGTCGAGTCCGGGCGAGCCGCACGCCTGGTCGACGGCGTCGTGGTGTCGACGGACGGCGACGCGATCGCGGACGAAGCCAGCGCTGCGGGCGCGCGGGTCGTCCGGCGTCCGGCCGACCTCGCGGGCGACGGAGCGAGCTCCGAGTCGGCGCTCCTGCACGTCCTCGACGCGCTGCAGACCGACGGGATCGAACCCGAGGTGCTCCTCTTCCTGCAGGCGACCTCCCCGTTCATCGACCCGAACGACCTCGACGACGCCGTCGCCCGCGTGCTCGGGGGTTCGGCGGACGCGGTGTTCGCGGCGGCACCGTCGCACGCGTTCCTCTGGCGCACGGACGAGGACGGCCACGCGGTGGCCGTGAACCACGACGCCTCGACCCGCCCTCGCCGTCAGGACCGCGACCCCGAGTACCGCGAGACCGGTGCCTTCTACGCGCTGCGCACGGACGGGTTCCGTCGGCATCGGCACCGGTTCTTCGGCCGCGTCGAGCTCTCGCCGGTCGACGCGCGCGGCGCGATCGACATCGACGACCCCGCGGACCTGACCCTCGCGGCAGCGCTCGCCCCGCAGCTCGACGCACGCGGCGACACCCAGCACGGCAACACCGAGCGCGGCGACACCCAGCGCGACGACACCCAGCGCGGCGACCCCCAGCACAGCGACACCTGGCGCGGCGACACCCGGCCCGACGCCACCCGGCCCGACGCCACCCAGCGCGGCGACCCCCGCCGCCAGCACGCACAACGACCGTCCGCACCGGCGCACGACCCCCAACGCTGGCCGCTGGCCACGACGAACGGAGCACCATGACCGTCACCATCGGCACGTCGACGATCGGCGCGGGACACCCCGCCTACCTGATCGGCGAGATCGGCCTGAACCACAACGGCGACGTCGACATCGCCAAGCAGCTCATCGACGTCGCGGCCGATGCCGGCCTGCAGGCGGTCAAGTTCCAGAAGCGCACGCCCGCGATCTCGACGCCCGAGCACATGAAGAACACGCCCCGCAGCACACCGTGGGGCGAGATGACGTACCTGGAGTACCGCTACCGCGTCGAGTTCGACCGCGAGCAGTACATCGAGATCGGCGACCACGCGACGCTGCGCGGCATGGACTGGTTCGCGTCGCCGTGGGACGAGCCGAGCGTCGACTTCCTCGAGTCCCTCAACGTCGTCGCGTACAAGATCGCTTCGGCGTCGGTGACCGACCTCGGACTGCTGGCCGCCGTCGCCGCCACCGGCAAGCCCGTCATCCTGTCGACGGGCATGTCGACGCTCGAGCAGATCGACCGCGCCGTCGCCGCCCTCGGCACCGAGCGGCTCGTCCTCATGCACGCCACCTCGACCTATCCGCTGCCCGCGCACGAGGCCAACCTGCGCATGATCGACACCCTCGCCCAGCGCTTCGCGGGCGTCCCCGTCGGGTACTCCGGTCACGAGCCCGGTCTGCAGATCTCCATCGCTGCGGTCGCGCTCGGCGCGACGGCCGTCGAGCGGCACATCACGCTCGACCGCACGATGTGGGGCTCCGACCACGCCGCGTCCCTCGAGCCCCACGGACTCGCCACGCTCGCCCGCGACGTCCGCATCATCGAGAGCGCGCTCGGCGACGGCGTCAAGCGGGTCATGCCCGGCGAGCTCGCTCCGCTCGCGAAGCTGCGCCGCATCGACGCGTGAGCGACACCCCGGCACCAGGTCCGGCCAGGAGGCTCGTGGTCGGCATCGTGGACACGGACTCCTTCGCGAAGTGGGGCGCCCATCTGCTGTCGGCGGCACCCGCCGCCTGGTCGCTCGAGCTCCTCGTGGTGGACACCCCGCGAACGGCGAGCACGGCCCAGCTGCGCGCGGCGTTCCGCGGGCTGGACGACCGACTCGCACCCCTGGCGTCCGCTCCCCCGGCGGCGCTGACCGTCGACACGATCGTCGAACGGCTGCGGCACGAACCCCCGGACGCCGTCCTCGTGTCGACGATCGGCCCGGTCGCGGAGCTCCTGATCGAGGAGGTCCACCGCCGTGTCGGCCCCCGCCCGGTCGTGCTGACCGGTCTGCCCGGCATCTCGTTCCCGGCGAAGTGGAAGGGCGTCTTCTCCCGCGCCCGCGCCGACCTGTTCGTGCTGCACAGCCACCGCGAGGTCCGTGCGTACGAGGAACTGGCGACCGAGAACGGCGTCGAACCGGCCTTCGCACTCGCGACGCTGCCGTTCGCCGCGCGGCCGACGCAGCCGACACCGCCGACAAGACCGACACGGCGGACACGGCCGACACCGCCGACACCGCCGACACCGGACGCTGCTCCGAGGCAGCGGGACTCGGTGGTGTTCGCCGCGCAGCCGAGCGTCCCCGAGTCCGAAGCCGATCGAGCGCGCGTGACCGGCTGGCTCGTCGACACCGCTCGTCGACACCCGTCCTGGCGGGTCGTGGTGAAGACCCGCGCCGTCGCCGGCGAGCAGCAGACGCACCGCGAGACCTTCCCCTACGCCGAGCTCGTCCCGACGGACGCGCCGCCGAACCTCGTCGTCGAGACCGGACCGATGGCGGACCACCTCGACCGGGCGGTCGCCCTCGTGACGATCAGCTCGACGGCGGTGCTCGAAGCCGCTGCCCGGGGCATCCCGGCCCTGACGCTGACGGACTTCGGGATCGCACGGCCGCTCATCAACGAGGTGTTCGTGGGCAGCGGGCTCGAGGGCGATGCCGTCGACCTGGTGGACGGCCGCTTCGGGCGGGTCCGTGCCGACTGGATGACGGACAACTACTTCCACCCGAGCGCCGACGACGACTGGGCCGACCGTGCCGAGGCGCTGATGGAGTCCCGCGACGCCGGCCTGCTGGTCGACCGTCCGAGTGTACGCCGCAGCCACGGAGGCGTCCTGCGGCGGGCCTGGGAGCGCAAGAACGCGCTGGGCGCTGCCGACCGGTCGGCCCTCGGGATCGTCGCGACGGTCATGGGCACCCCGGTCCGCACGGCGAAGCGCTTGCTCCGGCGCGTGCGGCGGGTACTCGCACCCCCGGTACCGACGGTGATCGGCGCACCCACGTCGCAGCGGACGGGTGGAGTGACGGACCGGGGCCAGCGCGCACGAACCGAGCCGGGCCTCCCGTCAGTCGATCGCGCGCGCGACGGCCAGCAGGAGCTGGTCGCGGGACGGGACGCCGGGTGAACGGAAGACCTCGGCCCCGTCCGACCGCCGCACGATGATCGTGGGGGTCGAGCGGATGCCGAGGTCCTCTGCGTCGTCGGGGTGTGCCGCCACGTCGCGCTCGGTCACGGCGAGCCCGGGGACCAGCCGTGCCGCGTCGGCGGCCACCCGGCGGGCGGCGGCGCACGGTGCGCAGAAGGCGGAGGTCCAGAGGTCGAGCTGCATGTGGTCGTGCAACGCGTGAGCGGGTGGGACTACTCCCGGTCGAACCCGCCGCTGCGGTCGCCGCGCTCCTGCAGGTCGTCGAGCGGGTCGGACTCGCTCGGGACGAAGGTGTAGTCGACCGAGGTCTGGTCGAGCACCTGGCGGGTGTGGGTCGCCTTGTAGGTGAAGGCCGTCTGCAGCCCCTCGACGTCCGCGAACACCGTCACCTCGTCCTCGACCGCGTCGCCGGTGGCAGTGCGGGTGTCCGTCTGGCCGTCGAACGGGCCCTCGTGGTAGATGGCGGTGTACTCGTCGCCCTCGTGGATGGTGATGTCGCTCATGCCGTCCTGTCTACCAGGGGCCCCTGTCTTGTCGTTTCCATAGCGGTGCTATATAGTTCAGCTATGGAATCAACGCGGCAACAGACCATCGAGACGCTCCTCGTCTCCGTGAACCGCCTGATCCGCACCGCCGTCCAGTCCACCGGGAACACCACGTCCCCGGCGGTCTGGCGCACGCTCGGCATCCTCGAGACCGACCAGCCCCTGCGGCTCGGCGAACTCGCCAGGGCCTCGCGCGTGTCACAACCCACCATGACCCGGCTCATCGGCGGCATGCTCGCCGACGGCCTGGTCGCACGGTCCGTCGACCCGGACGACTCCCGCGGTCAGCTCATCGAGATCACCCCGGCCGGAGCCGAGCACCTGACCATGTGGCGCGCGACCCTGACGCGCACCGTCGGGCCGCTGTTCGCCGATCTCGACGACGACCAGTGGGACGTCCTGCACGAAGCATCGGCCCTCATCGCATCGAGGACCAGAACGGAGATCACCGCGTGAACGCGCACGCGCCGGCGTCGTCCGGCAGCATCCTCAAGCAGTCCAAGGCGGTCTGGGCGATCGCCTTCGCCTGTGTCGTGGCCTTCATGGGCATCGGTCTCGTCGACCCGATCCTGCCGGCGATCGCGGCGTCGCTCAAGGCGACTCCGGCACAGACCGAGCTGCTCTTCACGAGCTACCTCGCCGTGACCGGTGTCGCGATGTTCTTCACGAGCTGGGTGTCGAGCCGCATCGGTGCCAAGCGCACGCTCATGATCGGCCTCGCGCTGATCGTGGTGTTCTCGGTGCTCGCCGCGGTGTCGAACGACGTGTGGACGATCATCGACTTCCGCGCCGGATGGGGTCTCGGCAACGCGCTCTTCATCTCGACCGCGCTCGCGACGATCGTCGGCGCGGCGTCGGGTGGCACGGCCTCCGCGATCATCCTGTACGAGGCCGCACTCGGTCTCGGCATCGCGATCGGCCCGCTGGTCGGCGGTCTGCTCGGGTCGGTCAGCTGGCGTGGCCCGTTCTTCGGCGTGACGACCCTGATGGCGATCGCGTTCATCGCCGTCGCGGTGATGCTCAAGTCCTCCGGGCTCGAGAAGCCCGTGCCGACCAAGCTCTCCGCGCCCTTCCGCGCGCTCGCCCACCCCGCCCTGGCAGCCCTCGCCGCGACGGCGCTGTTCTACAACATCGGCTTCTTCGTCCTGCTGGCGTACACGCCCTTCCCGCTCGGCTTCGGCGCACTCGGCATCGGGTTCACCTTCTTCGGCTGGGGCGTCGGCCTGGCGATCACCTCGGTGTGGGTCGCGCCGATGCTCACCGCGCGCATGCGTCGGACGACCGTGCTCCGGATCGCGCTGCCCCTGCTGGCGCTCGACCTGTTCGCCGCCGCCGTCGTGGTGCAGTCGCAGGTCGGGTTGATCATCTGCGTGGTCATCGGCGGCCTCGTGCTCGGTGTGCTGAACACCGTGCTCACCGAATGCGTCATGGAAGCCACCGACCTCCCCCGCTCCGTCGCCTCGAGCGCGTACTCGGCGGTGCGGTTCATCGGCGGTGCGATCGCCCCGCCCGTCGCCACGCTGCTCGCCGACGCCTACTCGCCCTCGGCGGCGTACGTCTTCGCCGGCGCGTCCGTCACTGTCGCGTTCGTGGTGACGCTCGTGACCGCGAAGGTGCTGCGCCGGGTGGACGACGGCGCGGAGTCCGAGCGCGTCGAGGCCCAGGCGATCGGCGCGGGCGAGATGGTCTGACGCGCGGCGGGCGGCGCGGGTGGTTGCGACTGCTCGGGCCGGCCGCCGGACTCGCGAGTGGGCGGAACCGCAGGGTCCGCAAACGGGACCACCCCGGCACTCCGCCCGCTCGCGTGACCAGGCGAGCGCAG
>NZ_LMPO01000008.1:226561-248557 GCF_001424385.1 Curtobacterium sp. Leaf183
GGGCGACCGCAGACCGGCCGGGCAGGTGCACGGCCCCGGGCACGCGCACGGCACACCCGTGCTCGCACGCGAGCGGGCGGAACCGCAGGGTCGCGCAACGGGACCACCCCGGCATTCCGCCCGCTCGAGAAGCGGAGGGGGGCTGCAGGGAGCGGAGCGGGGCAGGCGGAGACTTGGCCAGGGCGAGCGGGGCTCTGAGCGGGACCGCCTGGAGGCCCGCAGCAGGTCCGGCGGACCGGCACCGGGCCTCCAGGGGGCGGGTCATCCCCAGCCGTCCGGCTGCGTCCGTGGCCGGGAATAGGATCGTGTGCATGGCAACAGCGAATGACCGCCTCGTCTGGATCGACTGCGAGATGACGGGCCTCGACGTCGAGGTCGACGAACTCGTCGAGGTGGCCGTGGTCGTCACCGACTTCGACCTGAACCCCGTGCACCCCGGCTTCGACATCGTGATCAAGCCCGACCAGTCGGCGCTCGACAACATGAACGAGTTCGTGACGAACATGCACGCGACGTCGGGCCTGGCCGAGGAGATCCCGAACGGCGTGTCCCTGGCGGACGCCGAGTACCAGGTGCTCGAGTACATCCTCGCCCACGTCCCCGCCGAGGGCGCCGCTCCCCTGGCGGGCAACACGATCGGCACCGACCGCGCGTTCCTCGCGAAGTACATGCCGCGCGTCGACGGGCACCTGCACTACCGGAGCGTCGACGTGTCGAGCATCAAGGAGCTCTGCCGGCGCTGGTTCCCGCGCGTGTACTTCAACGCCCCCGAGAAGCACGGCGGGCACCGCGCCCTGGCGGACATCCTCGAGTCGATCCGCGAACTCGAGTACTACCGGCGCGCGGGCTTCGTCGCCGAGCCCGGGCCCACGACCGAGGACGTCCGCGCCGTGTCCGCCGAGGTCGTCGCCGCCTGGGCGCCGCGCCTGGCACCGGAGTCCGCCGAGTAGTGTCCCGCGGGGCCTCCGGCGTGTACTACAATCGAGTGGTTGCTTCCGGTTCGCCGGAGTGCACGTGGTGGGTATAGCTCAGCTGGTAGAGCGCCTGGTTGTGGTCTAGGAGGTCGCGGGTTCGAGCCCCGTTACTCACCCCAGTTCTGAACACTGGAAAGAAGGGCCCCGTCGCGACGGGGCCCTTCTCCCGTCTTCGCAGGCACCCGTGCCACGATCGATGCCGTGATGGAGATGTCCCCCGAGGCCTTCGACGCCCTCGTGACCGACGAACTCGACCTGCTCCCGGACGAGATGGTCGACGGCCTCGACAACGTCGTCTTCGTCGTCGAGGACGAACCCGAGGACGGCTCCGAGCTCTTCGGCATCTACGACGGGGTCGCGGCGACCGAGCGCGGCCAGTACGGCTTCGGCGAGCTGCCCGACCGGATCGTGGTGTTCCGGAAGCAGCACCTGGCCGCGTGCGACACCGAGCAGGAGCTCCGCGACGAGGTCCACACCACCCTCGTGCACGAGATCGGGCACTTCCACGGCATCGACGACGAACGCCTGCACGAGCTCGGGTGGGCATGAGCCCGCGCTGACAGCCCCGCCGGGACCGCCGCTCAGGACCGCAGCACCATGTCCGCCAACGCCTCGGGGTGCTCCGCGGCGATGAACGCGTCCTCCTGATGGGCCCACCGCTCCCACTCCGCCCGGAACACCTCACCGTCCCGGTCGAGTGCCCGACGCTTGCGGACGGCGTCGTCCGCGGTGAGCCACACGCGCACCGACGCCAGCGGGGCCGACGCCCGCGAGAGCGCCCCGCACCCCTCGATCACGATCGGCGCGGACGGGTCGAGTGCGACCCAGTCGGCCGGTGCCGAGGCACCCCAGTCCCAGCGTCGGTGGCCCGAGGGCTGACCCAACACGTCCGAGACCACCGCGTCCGCAGCAGCCCGGAGCCCGTCCCACCCCGGGTAGACGTCGTCGAGGTGCACCAGCTGCGCACCGAGCTCGCGGGCCAGCGCCGCGCCGAGCGTGGTCTTCCCGGTCCCGGAACGTCCGTCGACCAGGACGACCGAGCGACCGCCGGCCCCAGGTGGAGCCGAACGCGACAGCGAGGCGAGCCGCCCGACGGAGGCGAGCTGCCTGACGGAGGCGAGGCGTGCCTCCAGGTCGTCCGTCTCAGGCACGCCAGGTGCCCGCCGCCACCGACACCGCGATCGAGACGAGCCCGATGCCGACCAGGAGCGCGACCATGCCCCACTCCCGTCCGCCGAACGGCGCCGCCCGGGCCCACGTCCGTCGTCCGGGGGCGCCGAAGCCGCGGGACTCCATCGCGACGGCCAACGTCGTCGCCCGCCGCAGCGCGATGACGAGCAGCGCGAACGCCATCGAGGCCCCGCGCCGGAGCCGCGGACCGTCGCCGAGCCCGCGTGCGCGCCGCGCCATCCCGAGCTGCCGCCAGTCCTGGCCGAGGAGGGTCGTCATCCGGATCGCCGCGAGGGCGCCGAGCACGAAGCGCGCCGGCAGTCGCAGCACCTGCGCGAGCCCGTCGGCCAGGTCCGTCGGGTCGACGCGCACGAACAGCGCGACACTCGGCAGCCCGACGGCGAGCACCCGCAGCATCGTCGCCAGCGCCAGCTCCAGGGACCCGTCCGTGACGTGGGCGAAGCCGAGGTCGAACCACTCCCGGCCGGAGGCCCGTCCGTACAGCGCGATGCTCACCCCGGTCAGCGGAACCGCGAGCAGCACCGGGGACGCGACCACCAGCAACCGGCGGACCGGGACCCGGAGGAGCGGTGCGAGTGCCAGCTCGAGGGCCAGGGCCACGGCGGCCGACACGACGTCGAGGCTGAGGACCAGGCACAGCCCGAGTCCGAGCACGCCGAGCAGGGTCGCGACGGGCTGGACGGGGCGGCGCGCCCCGGAAGCGGTGGGCACGGCGGTGCTGCGGTCGGCCGGCTCGCCGGTGCTGCGGTCGGCCGACTCGCCGGTGCTGCGCTCGGCCGGCACGCCGGATCGCCCGGGAGGTCCGGCTGGTCCGGGCGGGTCGGCGCGCGTCGTCGGGGCGGTCACGACGGATCCGGGGTCGGGTCGGTCAGGCCGGTGGCGGTGAGGACGACCTCGCGGGCGTCGAGCGCACGGACGAGGTCCCGGTCGTGCGTGACGGCGACGACGGCGGTCCCGGCGTCCGCGAGGGCACCGAGCCGTCCGACGACGGCCTGCCACGTGGCTCGGTCCTGCCCCGAGGTCGGTTCGTCGAGCACGAGGACCGGCGGACGCGTGGCCGCGACGGTGCCGATCGCCAGCCGGCGCTGCTCTCCCCCGGACAGCGTGAAGGGGTTCGCGTCCGCCAGGTGGGCGAGGCCGAACGCCGCGAGGAGGTCGTCGACGCGGGCCGCGACCTCATCGGGGTCGGTGCCGAGGGCGACCGGGCCGGCGGCGAGTTCCTCGCGGACGGTGCGGGCGACGAACTGGTGCTCCGGGTCCTGGAAGACCGTGCCGATGCGGGCGGCGAGCTGGCGGCTGGTCCAGGCGTGCGGGGCAGCGTCGGTCGTCGTGGTCGCCGGGGTGGCGGTCGTCGTGGTCGTCGTGGTCGTCGTGGCCGCCGGGGTGGCGGTCGTCGTGGTCGTCGTGGTCGTCGTGGCCGCCGGGGTGGCGGTCGTCGTCGTGAGTGCGTCGGTTGCGCGGAGCGTGCCGTCCGCGGGGCGCAGGAGTCCGGCGAGCGTCAGGCCGAGCGTCGACTTGCCGACGCCGTTCGGCCCCGTGACGGCCAGCACCTCGCCGGCACGGATGGTGAGGTCGATGCCGTGCCCGACGGGATGACGCTTCCCCCGGGCCGTGCCGAGCCCCGCTGCCACGAGCAGGTCCGGGTGACCGACCGGTCCGCGCACGGGGTCGGGCGACCGAGCGGAACCCTGCGCCGGATCCGCGCCGGGCACCCAGACGCCGGCTGCGGTCAGGGACGCGGCGTGCTCGCCCAGGACCCGGGCGGGCGGACCGTCAGCCAGCACACCGCCGCCGGGGGCCAGCAGCACGAGCCGGTCGACCAGGTCGAGCCACGTGCCGATCCGGTGCTCCACCACGAGCATCGTCGCGCCGGTGTCGTCGAGCAGGGAACGGACCGCGTCGTGCACCTGCCGGACGCCGTCGGGGTCGAGGTTGGCGCACGGCTCGTCGAGCACGAGCCCGCCGGGGCGCATCGCGAGCACCCCGGCGAGCGCCAGACGCTGCCGCTGGCCGCCCGACAGCATGGTCGTGGAGCGGTCGAGCGGCAGGTCGAGTCCCACGACGTCCAGCGCTGCCCGCACGCGCGCCCAGGTCTCGGCCCGCGGCACGCCCAGGTTCTCGCAGCCGAAGGCCACGTCGTCGCCGACACGGGACATCACGGTGTGGGCCTCGGGGTCCTGCATGACCAGACCCACCCGGCCGCGGACGGTCCCGGGCGCCGCTCCGTCGACGAGCACCGTTCCCTGCACGGACGCAGCGGTCTCGTCGTCGGGGTCGGGTTCGTCGGAGAGGACCGCCGCGACGGCACGCAGCAGCGTCGACTTGCCGGCACCCGAGGCACCGACGACGGCCACGCGTTCCCCGGGCTCGACCAGCAGGTCGAGGCCGCGGACCGCCCAGGCGTCCCGCCCGGCGTAGCGCCAGCCCCAGTCGCGGAACTCGATCCGGGCGGGGTGCGTACCCGCCCCGGTCACGCCGCGGTGGTCGGGCGGCGCCCGCCGTGCTCGCGACCGCCGCGCCCGCCGTCTCCGCGACCGGCGTGCTCGCGACCGGCCGCGAACGAGGACAGCACCCCGGTGCGGGCGAGGGCGCGGACGATGAGCCACGAACCGAGGCCGGCGATGACCGCACCCGAGATGGTTCCGCAGACGATGTAGACGCCCTTGAACGCGGCGTCGTACCCGGCGTACCAGAGCACCGAGTCGTTGATGCCCATCGCGAGACCGGCGGCGGCCCCGGCGAGGACGACCACGGGCAGTCGGTACACGCGGTACAGGAACAGCGCAAGGACGATCTCCGCGCCGAGCCCCTGGACGAGGCCGGCTTCGAGCGTGCTCCAGCCCCACTGCGTCCCGAGCAGCGCCTCGACGCTGGCGGCGACGATCTCGGCGAAGAGGGCCGCGCCCGGCTTGCGCACGACGATCGCGACGATCGGACCGGCCAGGAGCCAGACCCCGCCGAACAGGGCCTGCGTGCCGGGCAGGAGCAGAGCGACCGCGGCGGAGAGCGGCTCGTAGCCGAGCTCCCAGAGCTTGAAGACCACGCCGACGGCGACGGCCAGGACGCTGGCGACGACGATGTCGACGACTCGCCAGCGGAGGGAACGGCGCACGGTGGGCACCGTGGTGGACGGAACTGCTGACGACGTGCCGACAGGCATGTGGACTCCTCCCTGCGCCGGCATGACCCGGATCAGGTTCGACGGTCGGAGCGCTGCTCGCTCCCTCTCAGCCCGGCGATCCCGGACTCCCGTGTGTGTCCCAGCAGTGTACTGCCGGACGCCACGGTTGTGACGTCCGGCAGTGGTGTCGTGCTCGTGCTCGGTCGGGCCTACTTCTTGAGGACGCGGATGAGCTTGCGGAGGACCGTGCCCGTGACCCAGATGACCGGGATGCACACCACCATGAGCGAGATGAGGTTCGGTTCGAACTCCAGGTCCTTGCCGGGGCGACGGACGTAGGCGCCGACGGGGAGCGTCGCGCCGCCGCCACCACCGCCCCCGTTCTGGTCGTCGCCGCCACCCCCGAAGCCGAACCAGCCGACCGACACCGGGATGAGTGTCTGGTCACCGACCTCGACCGGGTCTCCGTAGTTCGTGGAGACGCCGACGGGGCGCACCTTGTCTGCGATCTGCGTGACGATGTTGGTCATGGCGTGAGGTTACTCCGGAGCACCCCTGTGAGCGGTTGGAGCTGTCCACAGGCCTCTCGGGGCGGCGGACAGCACAGGAAGGCGTCGATACGCTCATCGAGACACCTGGAGGCTCGTTTGCACACCTGGCCCGGCAACCCCTACCCGCTCGGCGCGACGTACGACGGCAGTGGGACGAACTTCGCGATCTTCAGCGAGGTGGCCGAACGCGTGGAGCTCTGCCTCTTCGACGACGACGGCACCGAGGAGTGCGTCCCGCTCGTCGAGGTCGACGCCTACGTCTGGCACGCCTACCTGCCGAACATCGGCCCCGGACAGCTCTACGGGTTCCGCGTCCACGGCGCGTACGACCCCGCGACCGGCTCGCGCTGCAACCCCGCCAAGCTGCTGCTCGACCCCTACGCCAAGGCCACGAGTGGCGACATCGACTGGGACCAGTCGCTGTTCTCGTACACGTTCGGTGACCCCGACTCGACCAACGATGAGGACTCGGCCGCGCACATGGTCAAGGGCGTGGTGATCAACCCGTTCTTCGACTGGCAGGGCGACCGTGCCCCGCGCATCCCGTACGGCGAGACCGTCATCTACGAAGCGCACGTCAAGGGCCTCACCGAGACCCACCCCGACGTCCCCGAAGACCAGCGCGGCACGTACGCCGGCGTGGGGCACCCGGCGGTCATCGAGCACCTGCAGCGCCTGGGCATCACCACCCTCGAGCTCATGCCCGTGCACCAGTTCGTCAACGACTCGACCCTGCAGGACAAGGGCCTGTCGAACTACTGGGGCTACAACACCATCGGCTTCTTCGCACCGCACTCGCACTACTCGTCCTCGGGCGACGGTGGCCAGCAGGTGCAGGAGTTCAAGACGATGGTGCGCGAGCTGCACCGCGCCGGCATCGAAGTGGTCATCGACGTCGTCTACAACCACACCGCCGAGGGCAACCACCTCGGCCCGACGCTGTCGTTCCGCGGCATCGACAACGCCGCCTACTACCGTCTGATGGACGACGACAAGCGGTACTACATGGACGTGACGGGCACCGGCAACTCGCTCAACGTCGGCCACCCGCACTCGCTGCAGCTCATCATGGACTCGCTGCGCTACTGGGTGACCGAGATGCACGTCGACGGCTTCCGCTTCGACCTGGCGGCCGCACTCGCCCGTGAGTTCTACGAGGTCGACCGGCTGTCGGCGTTCTTCGAACTGGTCCAGCAGGACCCGATCGTGTCGCAGGTCAAGCTCATCGCCGAGCCGTGGGACGTCGGCCCCGGTGGCTACCAGGTCGGCAACTTCCCCCCGCAGTGGTCCGAGTGGAACGGCAAGTACCGCGACACCGTCCGCGACTTCTGGCGCGGCGAGCCCTCGACGCTCGGCGAGTTCGCGTCCCGCATCTCGGGCTCGGCCGACCTGTACGAGCACGACGGCCGCACCCCCAAGGCCAGCATCAACTTCATCACCGCGCACGACGGCTTCACGCTGTACGACCTGGTCGCCTACAACGAGAAGCACAACCGGGCCAACGGCGAGGACAACAACGACGGCGAGAGCCACAACCGCTCGTGGAACTCCGGGGCCGAGGGCCCGACGGACGACCCGGCGGTGAACGCCCTGCGCACCCAGCGGCAGCGGAACTTCCTGGCGACGCTGCTGCTGAGCCAGGGCGTGCCGATGATCGCGCACGGCGACGAGCTCGGACGCACGCAGTCCGGCAACAACAACGTCTACGCGCAGGACTCCGCCATCAGCTGGATCGACTGGGAGACCGCGGACCAGGACCTCGTCCAGTTCACCGCCGACCTGCTCAAGCTCCGGCACGACCACCCGACCTTCCGACGGACCCGGTACTTCAACGGCCGTCCGGTCCGGCGCGGTCAGGACGAACCCCTGCCGGACGTGGTGTGGCTGACGCCGTCGGGCGACGCGATGGAACCCGAGGACTGGGACTCCGGCTTCGGCAAGAGCGTCGGCATGTACCTCAACGGTGACGGCATCCGGGGGCGCGACGCCCGCGGCGACCGGGTCACCGACGTGGCCTTCATCACGTACTTCAACGCGCACGACGACGTCGTGCGGTTCACGCTCCCGCCAGAGGAGTACTCCCCCGGGTGGACCGTCCGGATCGACACGGCCGAACCCGGAGCCCGCGAGACCGTCCTCGACGCGGGGTCGCCGCTCGACGTCCCGGCCCGGTCGATGATCGTGCTGCGCGCCGAGCCCGACCACGAGGTCACGGTCACCCCGGTCGACACCCAGACGGCCGGCGCCCCCGCGCCACGGGCACCGCAGGACGCGGTCACCCCGGCGAACCCGGCCGGTTCCACGGCCCCCAGCGCCACGGCGCAGAACGGAGCACCCCAGTGACCAAGCGGACCCCGGTCTCGACCTACCGGCTGCAGGTCTCGCCGGACTTCGACCTGTCCGCCGCGACCGACGTCGTCGAGTACGTGCGCGACCTCGGTGCGGACTGGCTCTACCTGTCACCCGTGCTGCAGGCCGAGGCCGGTTCCGCGCACGGGTACGACGTGGTCGACCACACGCACGTCGACACCGAGCGCGGCGGCGACGACGCGTTCCGTGCACTGACACAGGCGGCTCACACGGCCGGACTGGGCGTGCTCGTGGACATCGTCCCGAACCACGTCGGGGTCGCCACCCCGGAGTCCAACCCGTGGTGGTGGTCGCTCCTCGAGCGCGGCCAGGAGAGCCCGGTCGCATCGGCCTTCGACGTCGACTGGCAGGCCGGTGACGGTCGCCTGCGGGTCCCCGTGCTCGACGACCGCATGCTCGACGGGGTCGAGCTCGACACCAGCGACCCGGACCGCCCGGTCCTGCGCGTCGGACCGACCGCCTACCCGACGGCACCCGGCACGGTGCACGCCGGGGACGACGTCCAGACCGTGCACGACCGGCAGCACTACGAGTTCATCCACTGGAAGCGCGCCGACCACGACCTGAACTACCGCCGGTTCTTCGCGGTGAACACGCTCGCGGCGATCCGCGTCGAGGACCCCGAGGTCTTCGCGGCCTCGCACACCGTCATCGGCGAGTGGTTCCGCGACGGCCTGGTCGACGGGCTCCGGATCGACCACCCGGACGGCCTGTACGACCCGGCCGGGTACCTCGAGGACCTCCGCGCCCTGACCGGTGGCGCCTACACGCTCGTCGAGAAGATCCTCGAACCGGGCGAGGAACTGCCCGCCAGCTGGCCGGTCGACGGCACGACCGGGTACGACGCGCTCGGCACCATGGACCGCGTGTTCGTGGACCCCCGCGGCGAGGAGTCCCTCTGGGCGACCGTCGAGTCGGAGCCCGCCGACTGGCACGCCCTCACCCACGACACCCGCCGCGGCATCGCCGACGGGATCCTCGGCAGCGAGGTCGAGCGCCTGGCCCGACTGCTCGAGGCCGACGGGTCCGAGATCGACCACGCTCGACTGGTCGACGCCCTCGCCGAGGTCATCGCGTGCTTCGACGTGTACCGGACCTACCTCCCCGAGGGTTCCCGGTACCTGATCGACGCACTCGAGGGCGCCGCCGAGACCCGACCGGACCTGAGCGACGTCATCGACCGCATCGCCCCCACGCTGGTGGACCCGTCCAGTGCGGCGGGGCTCCGTCTGCAGCAGACGAGCGGGATGGTGATGGCGAAGGGCGTCGAGGACACCGCGTTCTACCGCTCCGCCAAGCTCAGCTCGCTCAGCGAGGTCGGCGGTGACCCCAGCATCTTCGCCGTCACGGTGGACGAGTTCCACGCCGCACAGCGCGAGCGCCTGGCGAGCTGGCCGCACACGATGACCACGCTGACCACGCACGACACCAAGCGGAGCGAGGACACCCGCGCCCGCATCGCGGTGCTGGCCGAACTGGGCGACGAGTGGACCGAGACGTTCCGACGGCTGAACACCCTCGCGCCGCTCGAGGACGAAGTGTTCGCGAACCTGCTCTGGCAGGCGATCGTCGGTGCCCGTCCGGCCAGCCGGGAACGCCTGCACGCCTACGCCGAGAAGGCGTCGCGCGAGGCCGGCGACAGCACGACGTGGACCGACCCCGACCAGGACTTCGAGGGGCGGATGCACGCCCTCGTCGACGCCGCGTTCGACGACCCGACCGTGGTCGCCGTGCTCGACGACCTCGACGACCGGATCAACGCCGCCGGCTGGTCGAACGGCCTCGGACTCAAGCTCGTCCAGCTGACCGCTCCCGGCGTCCCCGACGTCTACCAGGGCACCGAGTTCTGGGACCGCTCCCTGGTCGACCCGGACAACCGCCGTGCGGTCGACTACGCCGAGCGCCGACGTGTCCTGGCCGAACTCGACGGCCCCGACGACGACGGCCCCGAGGTCCTGCCCTCGGTCGGCCTCGACGGTGCCGCGAAGCTGCTGGTCACCAGCCGTGCCCTGCGACTGCGGCGCGACCACCCCGACCTCTTCTCGCGGCACCTCGCGGTCGAGGCCACGGGCAGCGCGGCCGACCACGTGGTCGCCTTCGACCGCGGCGGTGCGGTGACCGTCGCCACCCGTCTGCCGATCGGTCTCGAACGGGTCGGCGGGTGGGGTGACACCTGCATCCACCCGGTCCCGGTCGACCGCGTCGACGTCCTCACGGGTCGGCGCATCCCGGCGACGCGCGGCATCCAGCTCGCCGAGCTGCTCACCACCTACCCCGTCGCACTGCTGGTGCCGGCGGACCGCCTCGGGGCGGCCGGCCACGCTGACGCCGCGACCGACCAGCCCGCCGAACCCGACGCGACCGCACCCGAGACGGACGCGCCGGCCGAGACGGACGCGCTGGCCGAGACGGACGCGCAGGCCGAGATCGAGATCCTGGAGGGTCACGCATGACCGCACCCGACCGTTACGCCGTCTGGGCGCCGACCCCCGAGCGCGTGCGCCTGGTCGTCGACGGCGCCGAGTACCCGCTGATCCGCGGCGACGACGACTGGTGGCGGACCGATGCGATCGTCCCCGTCGTGGGCGCTCGCTACGGGTTCCGCATCGACGACGACGACGCGGTCCGACCGGATCCCCGCAGCCGATGCCAGCCCGAGGGCGTGCACGGCCCGTCCGAGGTCGTCGACCCCGCGCGGTTCGCCTGGACCGACGAGTCGTGGACGGGTCGTCCGGCCCGCGGGGCGGTCATCTACGAGATGCACATCGGCACCTACACGCCCGAGGGCACGCTCGACGCGGCCGCCGCCAAGCTCGACCACCTGGTCGAACTGGGTGTCGAGTTCGTCGAGCTGCTGCCGGTCAACGGCGTCAACGGCGAGTGGAACTGGGGCTACGACGGCGTCGCGTGGTACGCCGTGCACGCACCGTACGGCGGACCGGACGCCTACGACCGCTTCGTCGACACCGCGCACGCGCTGGGGCTCGGCGTGATCCAGGACGTCGTCTACAACCACCTCGGTCCGAGCGGCAACTACCTGCCGCTGTACGGCCCGTACCTGACGCAGGGCCTGGCGAACACCTGGGGCGACTCGGTCAACGTCGAGGAGCCCGAGGTCCGCCGCTACGTCCTCGACAACGTGCGGATGTGGCTGCGC
Source organism: Curtobacterium sp. Leaf183 (assembly GCF_001424385.1). Lineage (GTDB taxonomy): Bacteria > Actinomycetota > Actinomycetes > Actinomycetales > Microbacteriaceae > Curtobacterium. The sequence goes on from NZ_LMPO01000008.1 coordinate 237,926, forward strand.
GACCACCACGTCGACGGGCTCCGGCTCGACGCCGTGCACGCGATCCGTGACACCTCGCGGCCGCACGTGCTGGCCGAGATGGCATCGGAGTCCGAGGCGTTCGCGAGCTTCACGGGCATCCCGCGGTCGTTGATCGCGGAGTCCGACCTGAACGACCCGATCATGTTCCGCTCGCAGGACGCCGCCGGCTACGGGCTCGCCGGGCAGTGGTCCGACGACTTCCACCACGCGGTGCACGTCGCGCTCACAGGCGAGACGACCGGGTACTACGCCGACTTCGCGCCGCTGTCGGCGCTGGCGAAGGTGCTGCACGAGGGCTTCTTCCACGACGGCACCTGGTCCTCGTTCCGCGGCAAGCGGCACGGGCGGCCGATCGACCGCGGCACCTCCCCCGCGACGGCGCTCGTGGTCGCGAACCAGAACCACGACCAGATCGGCAACCGGGCCACCGGAGACCGCCTGGCCGCGACGCTCGACGACGAGGGGCTGGTCATCGCGGCTGCCCTGACGCTGCTCGGCCCGTTCACGCCGATGCTGTTCATGGGCGAGGAGTTCGCCGCGACCACCCCGTGGCAGTTCTTCACCTCGCACCCCGAGCCCGAGCTCGGCAAGGTGACGGCCGAGGGACGCATCAAGGAGTTCGCACAGCACGGGTGGGACGAGTCCGTCGTCCCCGACCCGCAGGACCCGGCGACGTTCCAGGACTCCAAGCTCGACTGGTCCGACGCGGCGTCAGCGCGCGGATCGGCGATCCTGCGCGCCTACCGTGTGCTCGTCGCACTCCGGCGCACCGACGAGGCCTTCGTCGACCCCCGCTACGAGGCGAACGCGGTGCGGTTCGACGAGGACCAGCGGTGGCTCGTGCTCACCCGTGGGCTGCTCGGTCCGACCGCGTCGCCGGTGCACGTCGTGGTGAACTTCCTCGACGACGCCGCGACCGTGCCGGTGCCCGGGGCGACCGGCGAGGTCCTCTACGCCTTCGGGGCCGCCTCGGTCGACGACGACGACCCCGAGACGGTCCACTTCAACGGGCGCGGGATCCTGGTCGTGCGCTGACGCGACGCCGCGACACCACGCACGACAGGGGCGGGACGGCCGAAGCCGTCCCGCCCCTGTCGTGTCGGGGAGCAGTCCCGGGACCCTCAGCGGATCGGGTTCGCCACGGCGTGGGCGTTGCGCCGCACGGACGGCAGCGGCTTGTGCTCCGTTGCGAGCGCACGGACTTCGCGCAGCCGGCGGTCGATGCCCCACTTCGTGACGAGGGTCAGGCTCTCGCGGACGATGTTGCCGCTCATCTTGGACACGCCGAACTCACGCTCGGTGAACGTGATCGGCGTCTCGACGACCTGCAGGCCGGCCTCGAGGGCACGCCAGCACAGGTCGACCTGGAAGCAGTACCCCTTGGACGCGATCCCGGACAGGTCGATGCGCTCGAGCGCCGACCGGGTGAAGACGCGGAACCCGCCGGTGGCGTCCCGCACGGCGATGCCGAGCGCGAGTCGCGTGTACAGGTTGCCGCCGCGGGAGAGCAGTTCGCGGTGCCACGGCCAGTTCTCGACCTCGCCGCCGTGGATCCAGCGGGAGCCGAGGACCAGGTCGTTCGAGTCGGCCAGCTCGAGCATCCACGGCAGGTACTCGGGGTGGTGCGAGCCGTCGGCGTCCATCTCGACGAGCTTGTCGTACCCGTTCGCCAGGCCCCAGTCGAAGCCGGCCAGGTAGGCACCGCCGAGCCCGTTCTTCTCGGTGCGGTGGAGCACGTGCACCCGGTCGGTCTCCGTCGTCATGGCGTCGGCGATGTCGCCGGTGCCGTCGGGCGAGTTGTCGTCGACGACCAGCACGTGGACGTGCTCATCGGTGGCGGCCAGGGTGCGCTCCACGATCGGACGGATGTTCTCCGCCTCGTCGTAGGTCGGGATGATGACCAGGGTCTCGCTCATGATGCTCCTCGGGTGCTTCTGGTCGAACGTATCGGGCGTGTGCTGGGTCAGGAGTCCGACAGCTCTGCGAACACGATCAGGTTGTCTGTGTAGTGCCCGGTGGCGGTGTCGAAGGTGCCGTCGCACGTGATGAGCCGCAGGGTCGGCGTGGGGGTCACGCCGTAGACGTCGCTCGTCGGGAACGCCGACTTCGCAGCCCGTTCGGTGCGGTCCACGGTGAAGGTCCGGGTCGTGCCGTCGGTCATCGCGACGTGGATCTGGTCACCCGACACGAGTTCGTCCAGGCGGAAGAACACCGCGGCGCTGGTCGGGCTGTCGACGTGGCCGGCGATGACGGCGGGACCGACCTCGCCGGGGACGATGCCGTCGCTGAACCAGCCGGCGTCGTCCCACCCGGTCGGCGGGTCGAGCTCGCCGGCCGACCCGCGGTGCAGGTCCTCCAGTGCGGCGTCGACCCCGATGGCCGGGATCGTCACGCGCACGGGCGTCGCGTCGGACTTGGCCACGGGAGCCGCCGGGTCCTGGAACCCGGTCGTGTCCCGGTCCCCGCCACCGGAGGCCCCCGGAGCAGCGGACCCGGAGGCCCCGGCAGCCCCCGAGGACGACGCCCCGGGCCCGGAGGTCGGTGCCGCGACGGGCGCGTTGCCCGCGGCGACGGCGACACCGGTGACCACGGCAGCCGCCACGACCACCGTCGCCACACCGGCGACGACGACCCCGAGGCGCCGTCCGGACCACCGCGAAGGGGTGCGGGCAGCCACCCGACGCCCGCTCACGAGGCGCCTCCCGCGTCGCCGGCGCATCCGCCGAGCACGTCGGAGGTGAGCATCGTGGCACCGAGGGCGGCCCACGCGTCGCCGTAGTACGTCGGCGTGGTGGCCGAGGTGCGGTCCGCGCGCTCGAGGTCCGCGGTCGCGGCACCGGTCGCACCGGAGGCCTGCTCGGCGGCGGCTCGGGCGACGTACGCCAGGGCGCTCCGGTCCCCCGTCACGGCGGTGCCGCCGAGGTCGAGCTGCGCGGCGAGCTGGGTCGTCCGACGGAGCGTCGGCGCGATGGACCCGGCGAGTGCCCGGTCCGCGGTGGTGCACGCCTCGGCGTACCGGACCGGCAGACGCATGGCGTCGTAGCCGTACAGCACGCGGGCGTCGTTCCCGGTGGCGGGCATCGGGTCGACGCTGCCGTCGGCGTGCACCTGCGACCAGTCGCTCGGCAGGTCGGTCTTGTCGAGCACGGCCGCGGTCGCAGCGGACGAGCCCCGCTCGAGCTCCTGCCAGCGGTCGTCGCCCGTGGCCTCGGCGAGCACCCGGTAGGCCGCGGGCGAGGCGTAGGAGGCGTCGTAGCGGTACGGCTCGGTGTCGGCCCAGGGACCGGGCAGCAGGATGCGGCCGAGGTCGGTGGTCGCGGTCTCGTGGTCGAGCACGGCGGCGGCCATGCGCTTGCCCGCCGCGGTGTACCGGTCGTCGTCCCAGGTCTTCCCCGCGAGCACGAGTGCCCGTGCAGCGTCGAGGTCGGCGTCGGACGCGGACTGGTCGTCGGCGACCCCGCCGTCGGGCGTCCAGCGCCAGGCGAGCAGGTCGTCGTCGGTCAGCAGGTGGCGCTTCGTCCACGACCAGATGTCGCCGAAGCGCTCCCGGTCACCCGCGGCGTAGGCGATGAGCAGGCCGTACGCCTGCCCCTCGCTGACGGTGTCGCTGCCCTGGTCCTTGCGGACCACGCGGCCGTCCTCGACGTAGCGGTCGAGGAAGTCGGTGCGGAGCTGCGCCGCCGAGCGGACACCGCTCGGCGCCGTGGTCGAGGTCGGTGTGGACGCGCCCCCGGCGTCCGGTGCCGGGTCGGCCCAGGGGCGGACCGCCGCGACGGCGATCCCCCCGGCGACGACGACGGCCGTGAGCGCCACGGCGGTGACGGGGATCCAGTTCCTGCGGGTCATGCTGGCTCGCTCTCTGCTGGTGGGTGGGGCACGGGACGGGAGGCGCGGACCACGTGAGCGGATCGGCTCAGGCGGTCCGGGCCTCCAGTCCGGATCAGTGGAACAGTCCGCGGAACGCGCGGATCACCGAGTGCAGGAAGTCGGTCGCGCCGCGGTCGGCGGCCGTGCCGCCGCCACCCGTCTGGACGCCGCCGCTCGGGGTGGTGGCGGTCGCCGCCGCGTCGGTGACCGGCACGATCGTCAGGTCGCCCTTGCTGTCGTCCAGGACGAACAGGGTCGAGACGGTGTTGCCCGCCAGGTCCAGCTTCGCGCTGCCCGTCTGGCCACCACCGGAGACGTCGAGGTCCCATTTGCCCGCGGCGACGGTCGCGTACTGCGATGCCGAGCCGAAGGCGGCGTCGGAGGCGACCTGGGTGCCGTCCGACGCGGTGACGTCGACCTTCTTCGCCGTGGTGGCGGCCTGGACGAGCCGGAGCTTCGCCTTGCCGTCGCCCGGCTGCTGCAGGTCGTCCGTGTAGGCCGCGGTCTTCAGCGAGGTGTTCTTGCCGTAGGCGACGACGGTGCTGGCGTTGCCGGGCTGCACCGTGACGTCGGTCGAGATGACCGGCGTGGAGTCCGGAGCGTCGGCCGCGCGCATCGAGAGCACGTAGGTGCCGCTCGGGAGCTCCTGGTACCCGCTCACCTGGCCGTAGGTGACGTCGTCGAGCCCGAAGACCTTCTTGCCGCCGGCCAGGCTCGACAGTTCGACGTCGACGCCCTTCGTGTCGGGCGACAGGTGGCCGACGCGGAGCCAGCCGTCGTCGGTGGCGGCGGTCGCGGACTGGGGGGCGGCCAGGCCCACGGTGGCGGCGACGAGGGTCGCGGCGAGGGCTCCGACCACCGCGATGCGACGGCGGGGGTGACGTGCGGTCGTGGTCTGGGGTGCAGCGGCGTTCATGGTCGTGCTCCTTCGGGTCGGGTCGTGCTGGGTTCGGTCACGATGCGCTGATCGTGGTGGTCGTCGGATCGGAGGTCGGGAAGACGACCGTCAGGGTGTCGCCGTCCCGCTCGACCGACTCGGGTCGGAAGGCCGTCGCCATGGCGTTGAACGTCCGCTCGGTGCGGACCGCGGCCTCGGGGCTCTGTGCGGTCAGGACCAGGCGGCGGAACGACAGCCCCGTCTCCCCGGACATCGGCGTGAAGCGCGCGACCTGCACGGACCGGTCGGCGAGGACCTGTCCGAGGGCGAGCATCGCCCGCGAGTCGACCTGCCCGGCCCGGAACTGCGACTGGGTGCCGGCGTCGGCGTCGAGTGCGGGGTTCTGCGCGAGCTGGGTGCCGAGCGTCTTGCGCTGGTCGGACGCGCGGGTGATCTCCTGCTTCGCGGTGGCCTCGCCCTGCGGGTGGATCTGGCGGACGTCGACCATCTGGTTGCCGGTGCCGAAGCTCGCGACGACCGTCGAGTTCTGGATCGCCTGGCGCACGTCGGACGAGGAGTTCCCGCCGGTGCGCATCGAGTCCGTCGTGACGACGTAGTCGGAGTCCTTCCAGCCGTTCGGCGACTGCTTCTCGACCGCTCCGTCCGTGTCGAGCTTGTAGTACCAGACGACGTTGTTCCGGGCGAAGCCGTCCTTGACCAGGTCGACCCACATGGCGTCGTCGACGAGCATCCGGGAGGACTTGTCGACGTTGTCGCCGATCCAGTTCTCGGCCTGCGCCATCGGCTGGTCGAGGTCGGTGATCAGGAACCCGCGCAGCTGCGAACCCCAGAGCGGCACGGCGACGACGAGCGCGGCGGCGGTGACGAGCGCCCACGTGGTGCCGAGCACCCGGCGGGCACCGGCACGCGCGCGGTTCTTCGCGCCGAATGCCGTGACGCCGGTGACGGCGAGCACGGACCGCTCCGCGAGGAAGGCGACGAGGAGGGCGGCGAACGGCACGAGCATGATCACGTACGGGACCGGGAGGTAGCCGTTCGGGCGGAACATGAACGCGAGCAGGAAGACGAGCATCGCAGCGATCGGGCGGACCCGTCGCACGAAGAGCCCCACGACGGCCGCGGCGGAGCCGAGCACGATGAACGCCGGGTCGAGCGCCCACCACTGCGCGGCGGCCTCGTTCGCCAGGCTGCCCCCGGTGAACACGGACCCGCTCGCCTGGCGGCTGCCGAGCTGGTAGGTGATGCCCTCGAGCAGGCTGACCTTGCCCGGGGTGGGCACGAGTTCGCCCTTGACCGCGGCGAGCAGGATGTACCCACCGCCGATGACGGCGAGGACGGCTCCGGCGACGCTCAGCGTGTACCGACGCGTGCTCGGGTCGGCGCGACGCACGGCCATCCAGATCAGGAACGGCAGCGCGAGCAGGTACGTCTCCTTGCTGAGCACCGCGATGCCGAGGCACGCCGCGGCGCCGACGAAGCCGGCGAGCTGCTGACGGCGGCTCAACACGAGCACGAACGCGGCGAGGAGCCACGGCGTCGCGACGTTGTCGATGTACACCGTGCGGTGGTACTGCAGGGCCAGGGGCGACAGCGCGAAGACGAGGACCGCGGCGGCGCTGGCCGAGCGGTGCATGCCGAGGCGACGACCCAGGACGAAGAGCAGCACGGCCGAGGCGGCGGCGAAGAACACCATTGCCTCACGGGCGGCCTCGACGGCGAACGGGTAGCGCGCGAACGCCCCGGTCAGCGAGGTGTAGCCCGCGATCTGGATCCAGCCGAGCGGCGGGTGGTCGTACCAGTACGTGTAGTGGGTCAGCTCGCCGAGGTTCGTGATCGCCCACGCCTGGGCGGTGTACGTCCCCTCGTCGTCGATGCGCTGCGGGGTGCCGGTCATGTTCCACACCTGGACCATGACGGCGATCGCGAGGACGGGCAGGAGCCACGCCAGGCTGCGGGCGTGCACCTGGAACCAGGCGCGGATGCCGCTGGATGCCTGGGCACCGCGGATCGGGATCCCGGTCGTGTTGGTCATGCTGGCGGTCATCGGTCACCTCCTGCGTAGGCGGGCTGGCGGTCGGACGAGGGCTGCTGGTCGTCGGTGTGCTGGTCGTCGCTGTGCTGGTCGTGCGCGGCCGGCTGCCCTTCGGTGTCCGGCTCGGTGACGGCGGAGGCGAACCCGACGACCTCGGGCTGCTCGCCTGCGGTGCGGTGCTGGCCGGTGTGCTCCGTCTTCTCCCAGCCGTTCTGGCCGCGCGAGTGGCGGACGACGGCACGGACCGCTGCTGCGGCGAGGAAGACCTGGTACGGCACGAGACCGAGCACGAGCTTCACGTAGTCGCGGACCCGGACCTTCTCCTTGTAGAGCCGGCCGAACTCACCGAGCCCGGCGATCTCGACCGCCAGCAGCATCAGGGTCGGTGCGAGCGGGATGAACGAGATGAGCGCGATGACGGTCGGGACCTTCACGAACGCGATCATCACGACGCTGAGCGGGATGAGCAGACCCGTCGCTGCCTGGATGAAGGGCATCGTGAGCAGGTAGCGGGCGAAGAAGCGCTGCTTGCGGGTCGGGAGCTTCTTCCACTCGCCCTTCTCGAGCACCTGCAGGAAGCCCTGGTTCCACCGGGTGCGCTGCTTCAGGAGCGACGCGAACGTGGGCGGGGTCTCCTCGCGGGTGACCGCCTCGGGCGAGTACGCCACGACGACCTTGGCGCCGTCGGCGGACAGCCGGACCCCGAGCTCGCAGTCCTCGGCGAGGCAGTGCGCGTCCCAGCCGTTCGACCAGTCCAGGCGCGCCTTGGTCACGAAGACGGTGTTGCCGCCGAGCGGGATGAACTTCGACTCGGCGTGGAAGTGCAGGCGCGAGCGGAACCAGAAGTAGTACTCGAGGACGTTGCGGAGCGACCACCAGCTGGACCGGAAGTTCATCAGCTGCACGCCACCCTGCACGACGTCGGCATCGGTCTCCTGGAACCGGGAGTCGACGAGGGTGAGCAGGTGCGGGTACACCTCGTCCTCGGCGTCGAACACACCGACGATGTCGCCGGTCGCCTCCTTGAGTGCGAGGTTCATGGCCTTCGGCTTGTTCTTCGGCAGGGTGTCGTCCACCACGACCTTGATCAGGCCGGGGTGGCGGGCGGCGGCCTCGCGTACGACCCGGTCGGTGCCGGGGTCGTCCTCACCGACGATCGCGATGATCTCGAAGTCGGGGTGGTCCTGCTTCGCGAGCATGTCGAGCGTCTGCCCCATCACGTCCTCCTCGTGCCGACCGGGCACGAGCAGGGTGAAGCGGTGCGCGGCGGGACGCGGCGTCGGGCTGAAGCTCGTCGCGCGGAGCGCGTCGCGTGAACGCCATGCGTGCAGCATCCACCACAGGGTCGACAGCGCGACCAGCGTGAGGAGCACGGAGATGGCGATGAGGGCCGAGTAGCCGATCCACTCGCCCACCGACCAGGCGGCCTGCGTGCCGCCACCCGAGCCTCCCGTCGGGACGGAGGTGGTGCCGCGGTTCGGGACGTCGTTCGTGCCCGGCTGTTCCTGCGGCTGCAGCAGCGGGCCTGCTGCCAGCGTCAGCGTGGTCAGGATGGTCATTCGGCAAGCTCCTTCGTGCGGCGAGCGTCGGGGGAACGGAAGACGAGGGTCTTGTAGGCGGCAAAGCGGAACGCTGTGCCGAGGACGAGACCGACCCCGTTGCCGGCGACGTTGTCGGCGAGGGTGGAGGTGAATCCGAGGACGTAGTGGGAGACGAACAGGCACGCTGCGGCGATGCCCAGTCCGATGAGGTTGGTGACGGCGAACAGCACGCCCTCGCGGGCGGTCGCACCGCGACCGGTGGTGCGCTCGGACCGGAAGGTGATGAACCGGTTGAGGACCCAGGCCACCGCGGTCGAGACGACGGCGGAGCCGACCTTCGCGGCGATGGGCTTGTCGTCGAGGACCGTCAGGCGCAGGAGGTTGTAGACGCCGAGGTCGATGACGAAGCAGAGCAGGCCGATGGCGCCGAACGAGACGAGTTGGCGGCTGGCGGCGACGAGGCGCACGGCGCGGTCGACGAGGGGCGAGCGTCGTCGGGTCGGGTGACGCTGGGCGGGGTGCTGCCCGGCGGGGTGCTGCCCGGCGGGGTGCTGCCCGGCGGGGTGCTGCTGGGCGTCCGGGACGGTGCTGTCGGGTGCCCCCTGGACGGGTGGCACCACAACGAGGGTCTCGGTGGAGGTCATGCCCCCGATTCGGGGGGCTTCGCGTGGGGGTTTGGTCGGGGTACGGACCTGGTCAGCACCCTGCCAGCCTCACGACACGTGCTGTTCATCCGGGGTACGTCGCCGTCGTCGTGGTGCATCCTGCACTTCCGCGTCGACATGGGGAAGGGCCCGCGGCTGGGGCGCCGCGGGCCCTGGAACGGTCTGTGCGTCGGGGGTCAGCCGAGGAAGCTGCGGAGATCGGACAGTCCGGCCGGACGGTGTGGAGGCTCTGGCCGGCCTGAGCGGGTCGGCGGATCGAACCGGGCCGGTCCGGACGCCGGTCGGCTCAGGTCGCTCCGGACGCCGGTCGGCTCAGGCCGGTCGGGACCCCGGTCGGCTCAGGCCGGTCGGGACCCCGGTCGGCTCAGGCCGGTCGGGACGCCGGGCTGACGCTCTTCGACGAGTCCCGCTCGGGGATGTCACCGAGCGCCGCGTCGATCGCCTGCAGTGCATCCGCGTCGAGTCGGACGCCGGCGGCCTTGACGTTGTCGGTGACCTGCGCCGGCCGCGAGGCCCCGACGATCGCACTCGCCACGTTCTCGTTCTGCAGCGTCCACGCGATGGCCAGCTGCGCGAGCGTCAGGCCCGCCTGGTCGGCGACGGGTTGGAGTCGCTGGACGGCCTCGAGGACCTCGTCGCGCATGAACCGCTTGATCATGTCGGCGCCGCCCTTCTCGTCGGTGGCACGCGATCCCTCGGGCAGCGGCTGACCCGGCTTGTACTTGCCGGTGAGCACGCCCTGGGCGATGGGTGACCACACGATCTGCGACAGACCGAGCTGCTTCGAGGCAGGGACGACCTCTCCCTCGATGACCCGCCACAGCATCGAGTACTGGGGCTGGTTCGAGATGAGCTGGAAGCCGAGCTCCTTCGCGAGTGCCGCACCCGCACGGATCTGCTCGGCGGTCCACTCGCTCACGCCGATGTAGAGCGCCTTGCCCTGGCGCACCACGTCGGCGAACGCTTGCATGGTCTCTTCGAGCGGGGTCTCGTGGTCGTACCGGTGCGCCTGGTACAGGTCGACGTAGTCGGTCTGGAGCCGCGTCAGCGAGCCGTTGATCGACTCCATGATGTGCTTGCGGCTGAGCCCGACGTCGTTGTGCTGCTTCGGGCCGGTCGGCCAGTAGACCTTCGTGAAGACCTCGAGGCCCGCGCGACGCTCGCTCTTGAGCGCTTCGCCGAGGACGCTCTCGGCGGCGGTGTTGGCGTACGTGTCCGCGGTGTCGAACGTGGTGATGCCGGCCTCGAGCGCCGCCTGCACGCACTGGGTCGCGACGTCGTTCTCGACCTGCGAGCCGTGCGTCAACCAGTTGCCGTAGGTGATCTCGGAGATCTTGAGTCCGGAGTTGCCGAGGTACCTGAATTCCATGCTGCCGACGCTACCGGAGCCCGCCCGTCGCTGGGTGGGCCTGCGAGTGCCTGGGTGCGCGGGTGCCCGGGTGCGCGGGTGCGCGGGTGCCCGGGTGCCCGGGTGCCTGGGTGCGCGGGTGCCTTGTCCGAGTGCGCGGTGCCTGGGTGCCTGCGTGCGCGGGTGCCCGGGTGCGCGGGTGCCGTGTCCGAGCGGGCGAAATCACGCCCCCCCCCCCCGCGAGCGGGCGGAATCACGAC
>NZ_LMPO01000008.1:248562-312869 GCF_001424385.1 Curtobacterium sp. Leaf183
AGCCAGGGTGCCTGAGCATTCCACCCGGCAAATTCGTCCGCTCGGGTCAGCCGGGTGTCCTCCACATTCGCTAACCCGCCGGAACTGTCCACACCGGAGGCCCGACGCACCTCCCCGACGACGGTTCACCGCGAGCATCGGAGCATGACCGCCCGAACTCGACTTCCCCTGGTGTTGCGGAACGCCTCGTTCCGCGTTCGGGACGCCCTCCGCCGTGGGGTCTCGCGCGGCCGGCTCGATGCGAATGACCTCGAGCGACCCTTCCACGGCATTCGGTCCGCGACGATGCCCCGCTCCGTCGAAGAGCGCGCTCGAGCTCTCGCTCCTCGACTCCGTCCAGATCAGGTGTTCAGCCACACCACAGCGGCCGCGATCATCGGCATCCCGCTACCTCGTCGCGCCGAGCGGGAAGCGCGGCTGCACGTCACGACCATCGGTACGGACCAGGCCCTCCGCGTCCGCGGCGCAATTGGGCACCGAGCTCGCCTCGGCACCGTCCGGAAGACCGTCTCGCGCGGTGCACCGATCAGCACGCCCGTCGACACGTTCGTCGCGCTCAGCACGATGTTGAGCGTTGACGAGCTGGTCATCGCCGGTGACGCACTGGTCGGGTGGCTCGGCTGGGTCACGATCGACGAACTCCGGGTGGCCGTGCGACGTCGGCGCGGCTTCCGGGGTGTCCGACGTCTCCGCGATGCACTCGCCGAGATCCGACCAGGGTCGCGCTCCCCCGGCGAGACCCGAACCCGTCTTGCACTGACCCGAGGCGGGCTCCCCGAATCGGCTCTGAACCACGACGTCGTCGTGGACGGGGTCTGGATCGCGTGTGTCGACCTCGCGTTCCCCGAAGCCCGGGTGGCGATCGAGTACGAGAGCGACTTGCACCGGACGGATCCAGCGACGTTCAAGAAGGACCTCACGCGGGGCGAACACCTCAAGGACGTGGACTGGTGGTTGGTCCGCGTGACAGCTGACGACGTCGGGAGGCAGGTCGAGCGCTTCGTTGCCCGGGTCCGGAGACTCGTCATCGAGGGGAGGTCAGGGCGGCATGACACGCGATCCAGCGCGCTGCCGCAGCCTATTGGTTGACGCTTCAACCATTTGGGTGCACAATGGCGTAGCATCAACTTCGATGCGGGCGCATGGATTGGGGAATCCGGTCTCGCGTCGAACAACGAACTCCGTCGTCCTGGAAGGACACCACCATGGCTCTCACCGCATCCGCCATCCCCGGCTACGTCGCCGGCACCTGGACTCTCGACCCGACCCACTCCGAGGTCAGCTTCTCGGTCCGCCACCTCGCGATCAGCAAGGTCAAGGGCAAGTTCGAGCGCTTCGACGCCAAGCTCGTCACTGCTGAGAACCCGCTCGACACCACCCTCGAAGCGACCATCGACGTCGCCAGCATCAACACCAACCAGGAGCAGCGCGACCAGCACCTGGCGACCGGCGACTTCTTCCTGACCGAAGAGCACCCGAACATGACCTTCCGTTCGACCGGCATCCGCGAGGACGGCGACGACATGCTCATCGACGGCGAGCTCTCGCTCCGTGGCGTGACCAAGAGTGTCACCCTTAAGACCGAGTTCGGCGGCGTGACCACCGACGGTTACGGACAGACTAAGCTCGGCGCCGAGGCGAAGACCAAGATCGACCGGACCGAGTTCGGCGTGAACTGGAACGCCGCGCTCGAGGCCGGTGGCTTCACGCTCGGCAACGACGTGACCATCAACCTCGACGTGCAGTTCGTCCTCCAGGCGGCCTGAGTCACCTCGCTCTGAAGCTTGGCGGCGGCTCCTGAACGACGCCGGCGCACCGCACTGAACGAAGCCCCGACACCTCCCGAGGTGCCGGGGCTTCGTCATGCCTGCGGAAGCGCGCAGCTGAGCCGAGCCTCCTCACCGAACCGCACCACTCTCGAACGGGCGGAAACGCACACCCGCACACCGGCAGGACCGGGGTCTTTCGCCCGTTCGTGTTCCCGCGGTTGCGCTCGTCCGAACGGCCCGCGCGCAGCACGGCCGAGCGCCCCCGCGAGAGCCTGGTCACAACAGCGCATACCCGCGTACCGCAAACGCACATGCCCCCCCGAGCGGGCGGAAAAATGCTCTCGCGTTCCTCGAGACCGAGGCGTTCCTCCCGCTCGCGGTCCTCGCGGTCCTCGCGGCTCGCGGTCTTCGCTGGCGTCTCAGGTGGTGGCGGCGCCCCGGTCGCTACCGCAGCGAGGTCCCCTGCAAACCGGACGTCACCGGGCAGGCGCAAGCGGACCAGCGCGCGAGCGGGCGGAAGCGCGGCCTCGTGGGACGAAGGACCCTGGCACTCCGCCCGCTCGGGATTCGGGGGGAAAAAGACGTCACGCATACGCGTCACGCACACGCGCCACGCACACGCACACGCACACGCGCAGGCGCACCCGCAACCGCCCGGACGCGCGGCCGTCCGCCCGCGCCCCCACCGGCCCCGAGCGCGCGTAGGTTGGGCGGCGGGAATCGGCCGGGCGACCCGGCGGTTCCACCCCTCACCGAGCACCACGCCACCAACCGACGCCAAGCACCACGCGGTCACCCGACACCGGGGCACCCGGACGAACAGGAGCACCACCATGGCCACCGACTGGATCGCGCTGCAGGCCCTCGCGGCCGCCGAGTTCGGCCGCCGCGTCGCCGCCGTGACCGACTGGGACGCGGCGACCCCCGACTCCGAGTGGACCACCCGCGACCTCGTCGCCCACGTCATCGACGAACAGCGGTGGATCCCCCGGCTGCTGACCGGAGCCGGCCACGACCCGGCCGACCACGACCACGACCACGAGCCGGCCGACCACGACCACGACCACGACCCGGCCGACCACGACCACGACCACGCGAACCCGGCAGACAGCAGCCCGACACAGCACGACGAGACAGACCAGCACGACCAGCACGACCAGCACGACCAGCACGACCAGCACGACGACGACCTCGAGCCCATCGGTGACGACCTCGTCCTCGCCTGGGACCGCTTCGCGAGCGCCGCCACCGAGGCCTGGCGTCGCGCCCCGAAGGACGCCCCCGTGCACCTCGAGACCGACGTGGTGACGGCGGGCGAGTACCTCGCCGAGCAGACGAGCGACATCACCATCCACACGTGGGACCTCGCGCGGGCCACGGGCACGGACGACTCGCTGCCCGACGAGCTCGTGCAGGCGGTGTGGCAGCACTTCGAGCCGCAGATCGAGTCCCTTGCATCCACCGGCCTCTACGCGGCACCGGTCGAGGTCCCCGACGACGCCCCGCTCCAGGTCCGCCTGCTGGCCGTCACAGGCCGCGATGCCAGAGTGGCGGCATGAGCGACATCCAGACAGTCCGCCTCGGCGGCACCGGCCTCGAGATCAGCAGCGTCGTCCTCGGGATGATGTCCTACGGCGACCCGGACCGCGGCTCGCACGCGTGGAGCGTCGGTATCGACCAGGCACGGCCCTTCGTCCGACGGGCGTTCGACGCCGGCATCACCGCGTTCGACACCGCGAACGTGTACTCCGCGGGCAGCAGTGAGGAGATCACCGGCACACTGCTGCGTGAACTCGGCCCCCGCGAGGACGTGCAGGTCTTCACGAAGGTCTTCAACCGGATGCGCCCCGGCCGGAACGGCGCCGGGCTGTCCCGCGTGGCGATCATGCACGAGATCGACGCGTCGCTGCAGCGCCTCGGGACCGACTACGTCGACCTGTACCAGATCCACCGGTTCGACCCGCAGACGCCGATCGCCGAGACGATGGAGGCCCTGCACGACGTCGTCAAGTCCGGCAAGGCGCGGTACATCGGCGCGAGCAGCATGTGGGCGTGGCAGTTCGCCGAGATGCAGCACACCGCCGAGTTGCACGGCTGGACGAAGTTCGTGAGCATGCAGGACCAGTACAACCTGCTCGAGCGCGAGGAAGAGCGCGAGATGCACCCGTTCTGCGAGCAGAGCGGCGTCGGGGTCATCCCGTGGAGCCCGCTCGCCCGCGGCAAGGTCACCCGCCCGTGGGACTCGGCCGGCTCCGGCTCGCGGTCGGACACCGACGAGTTCGGCAAGACCCTGTACCGCCAGGACGAGGACGCCAACCGCACCATCGTGGGCGAGGTGCAGCAGATCGCCGAGGACCGCGGCGTGAGCATGGCCCAGGTCGCGCTGGCCTGGGTCGCCGGCAAGTCCGCCGTCACGGCGCCGATCATCGGTGCGACCAAGGAGCACCACATCGACGACGCGGTGGCCGCCTCGGCGATCACGCTCACCGACGACGAGGTGACGCGACTCGAGTCCGCGTACACGCCCCGGGTGCCGTCCGGTTTCTGACGCACCCACAGAACCGACGGGAGGCCCGGTGCCAGCTGGCACCGGGCCTCCCGTCTGGTCTGGGGTGCGGACTCAGGCCGCGGGTGCGGCGCCCTCGCGCTCCAACCGGGCGATGCGGGCGAGCGCTGCGCGCTCGGTGCCCGTCTGGTTGCCGAGCACCGCGCCGATGCCGTCGAGCACCAGGCCCGTCGCGCGTCCGACGGGGAGTTCGACCGGTCCGATCCCCGGTGCCCGCAGCCCGAGCATCGACCGGTGACGCGGATCGAGGGTCGAGGCCGCGCCCTGGAACAGCGCCTGGTAGCCCGGCCGGAGCATCCGGGCCAGGGGCGGGTTCTTGATGAAGCGGATGACCTCGCGGGTGCGGGCGGTGACGGCGAGTTCGCCGCGGTCGAGGTACCCGTTCATCTGCGCGCGGAGTTCGGCCTCGGACTCGGGCGGGTCCTCGACGCGCATGAGACGTCCGGCCGTCGCCCATTCGCGCACGTATGCATCGGCACCGCCGGGAATCGGGTCGCCCCACTGCTCGGCAGCGCGGAGGAACGCATCGGTGAAGGCCAGGTGCACCCAGCGGGCCAGGTCGGGGTCGTTGGCGGTGTAGTCCCGCGTCACGCCGTGTCCGTCGACGTACTGGCCACGGACCTTCTCGTGCAGGCGCAGCACCCACTGGCTGGCCCCGGTCGCGGTCGCGGTGTCGCCGTGGGAGACCGTGTAGATCCAGCGGATGGTGCCGGCCAGGCGACCGAAGGGGTCCTCGCGGTAGCGGGAGTGGTCGGCGACGCCGGCGAGCGCGCCCGGGTGCATCGCCTGGACCAGGAGCGCGCGGACCCCGGCCACGATGGTCTGCTTGCCCCCGTGCACCGACCAGGTCGCCGAACCGGGGCCGAAGAACCCCGCGTCGGTGCCCTGTTCGAGCTCGTCGACCCACGCCGGCCGCTCCGTGGAGCTCCCGGTGAAGGTCGTGTTGAGCCGGGAGCGGAAGGCGTCAGAGACGAAGGACATGCCGCCATCGTCCGTCGTGCTCCTGACATTCCCCCGGGCACGTCCCGCTAGGTTGGGCGGGTGAGCATCGACACGCCCCGTCCCTGGCTTGCCTCCTACGCACCGGGAGTGCCGCACGACATCGAGGAGCCCTCCGGGTCGCTCGTCGACCTCGTCGAGCAGTCCGCGAAGCGGTTCCCGAAGAAGGTCGCCCTCGAGTTCTTCAAGCGCACCACGACGTACGCCGAACTCGAGGACCAGATCGCCCGGGCGGCGAACGGCCTGCGCAAGCTCGGCGTCGTCGCGGGTGACCGCGTGGCCCTCGTGCTGCCGAACTGCCCGCAACACGTCGTGGCCTTCTACGCGGCCCTGCGACTCGGCGCGGTGGTCGTCGAGCACAACCCGCTCTACACGCCGCGTGAGCTCCGGCACCAGTTCGAGGACCACGGCGC
The DNA here is from genome assembly GCF_001424385.1 of Curtobacterium sp. Leaf183. Taxonomy (GTDB): domain Bacteria; phylum Actinomycetota; class Actinomycetes; order Actinomycetales; family Microbacteriaceae; genus Curtobacterium. The sequence continues at coordinate 254,310 of NZ_LMPO01000008.1, forward strand.
CCGCGTGGCGATCGCGTGGGACAAGTCGGTCGCGACCCTGCAGGACTTCCCCGCCGACGTCCGTCTCGACGCGATCGTGTCGGTGGACCTGACGAGGGCGATGCCGCGCTCGACCCGGCTGGCGCTCGCGCTGCCGGTGGCGAAGGCCCGCGAGTCGCGCGCCAAGCTGACGACGACGGTCCGTGGCACGACGACGTGGGACGACCTGGTGTCCTCGCGGCGGTTGCCGCGGAAGCACCCGCGACCCGGCACGTCCGACACGGCGCTCATCCAGTACACGTCCGGCACGACCGGCACGCCGAAGGGCGCGGTGCTGTCGCACGGCAACCTCATCGCGAACGCCGCGCAGGCACGCTCGTGGGTGCCGCAGATCCAGCCGGGCGACGGCAGCGTGGTCTACGCGATCCTGCCGATGTTCCACGCCTACGGGCTGACGCTCTGCCTGACCTTCGCGATGAGCATGGCGTCCCGCCTGGTGCTGTTCCCGGCGTTCGACCCCGCGCTGGTCCTGACCGCGATCAAGCGGAACCCCCCGACCTTCCTGCCCGCGGTCCCCCCGATCTACGCGCGGTTGCAGCACGCTGCAGACGCGGCGAAGGTCTCGCTCCACGGGATCGAGATCGGCATCTCCGGCGCGATGGCCCTGTCGGCGGACGTCGTCGAGCCGTGGGAGGAGCGGACCGGCGGCTACCTCGTCGAGGGCTACGGCCTGTCCGAGTGCTCGCCCGTGCTCATGGCGAACCCGGTGTCCGACGCTCGTCGCATGGGCTCGATCGGCCTCCCGCTGCCGTCGACCGAGGTGCGCGTGGCCGACCCCGACGACGCCACGCAGGTCCTCGGCACCGGGCAGCCCGGTGAGCTGCAGGTGCGTGGCCCGCAGGTCTTCAGCGGCTACTGGGGCAAGGCCGAGGCGACCGACGAGGTGTTCACCGCCGACGGCTGGTTCCGCACCGGCGACATCGTCGAGATCGACGACGACGGGTTCGTGCGGATCGTCGACCGGCTCAAGGAGCTGATCATCACCGGTGGGTTCAACGTCTCGCCGACCGAGGTCGAGGACGCGCTGGTGAAGCACCCGAGCGTGCGTGAGGTCGCCGTCGTCGGCATCACCCAGGGCGGCAACGAGCAGGTCGTGGCCGCCGTCGTGCCGGTCGACCCGTCGTCGTTCGACCCCGATGCCCTGCGGGCCTACGCGCGGGAGCACCTGGCTGCGTACAAGGTGCCGCGTCGGGTCGTCGTGGTCGAGGACCTGCCGCGTTCGATGATCGGCAAGGTGCTGCGCCGGAAGGTGCGGGACGGGATCCTGGGGTAGGACCCGCCGTCAGGACGAGCGGCGGTCGCGTTGCGTGTCCGTCACGACACGTGGACGCTCGGTCGTCGCGAGACCTCGGGTTCGGCTTCGCGCAGGACCTCTCTGGTGACGGGTGCGACGTCGCCGACGCCCGTGAACACGAACCGGATCGCGTTGCGGATCGGGCTGCCCTCGTTCCACTCGAAGTAGACGCTCGGGACGACGCCCGCGATGTCGCGGATGGCGAGCAGCGTCGATGCGATCGTGTTCGGCACGTTGCCCGACCGGACGCGCAGCACGCGGTGCCCCTGGACGACGTGGCCTTCCACCACCAGGTCCTCTTCGAAGTCCGAGGAGTCGGCCGGGAGGACCTCGAGGAACATCGTCGGGACCCGCGCCGGGATGCCGGAGTCGCGCCGTTCCTCGCGTCCCTTCGCGCGGTAGGCAGCAGCGGTGCCGGCGCCGGGCTCGTTCGCGATGATGCAGACGGAGCTGAACTGGTCGGCGTCGGCCTCGACGAATTGGCGTGCCGTGGCGTCCAGCTCGATCGACGACGCGCGGAGCTCGAACGACCGGCGCACCCGGGAGACGAGGGACACGACGACGATGGCGATGATGAACACCGCGGCGATCCGGACGCCGTCGGGCCGCTCGATCACGTTCGCGATGGTCGTGTAGACGAAGACGACAGCGATGACGCCGAACCCGATCGTCCGTTTCTTCTGCTGCCGGCGCCGGGCCGACAGGGTCACTGCGACCGCCGCGCTCGTGATCAGCACGAGCACGCCGGTGGCGTACGCACCGCCCTGGGCGTCCACGTTGGCCTGGAAGATGATCGTGATCACGAAGGCGATGAGCGTGAAGATGATGACCAGCGGCCGAGTCGCGCGAGCCCACTGTGGCGCCATGCCGTAGCGGGGCAGGAACCGCGGCACGAGGTTGAGCAGGCCGGCCATGGCGCTCGCACCGGCGAACCACAGGATCGCCACCGTCGAGAAGTCGTACACCGACCCGAACACGCCGCCCAGGTACTCGTGCGCCAGGTACGCGAGCGCCCGACCGTTCGCACCACCGCCCGGCTGGAACTCGCGCTGCGGGATGAGGAACGTCGTCACGATCGACGACGTGATGAGGAACGTGCTCATGATGACGGCCGCGACGGTGAGCAGCCGCTTGGTCCCGCGGATGCGCCCCTCTGGTCGGGGGCTGGTGTCGTCCGAGGCGTCGCCGCGGACCTGGGGCATCACCGCGACACCGGTCTCGAAACCGGACAGGCCGAGCGCGAGCTTGGGGAACACGATCAGCGCGATGCCGATCATCACCAGGGGGTTGCTGTGCTGCGCGGTCAGGCCGCTCCACCAGTCGCTCGCCACGGCCGGCCGCTCGACCACGTGCCAGAGCGCGACACCGATGACGACCGCGTTGAGGACGAGGTAGACGGCGACGAGTCCGACGGCGATGCCGATCGCCTCCTTGAACCCACGCAGGAAGACCACGCCGAGCAGGAGCAGCAGCGCCAGGGTCAACGGCACCGGGATCTCGGTGAACCAGTGCGGGGTGAAGGGGTTCTCCGCGATGTGCGCCGTGGCGTCCGCTGCCGACAGCGTCATCGTGATCATGAAGTCGGTGACGGCGAACCCGAGCAGCACGAGCACGAAGAGCTTCCCCGCCCACCAGGGCAGCAGCTTCTCGAGCATCATGATCGAGCCGGCCCCGCGGAAGCTGTCCTGCGCCACCCGGCGGTACACGGGCAGCGCACCGAACAGCGTGACGAGCACGAGCACGATCGTCGCGATCGGCGAGAGCAGCCCGGCGGCGAGCGCGGCGATGGCGGGCTGGTACCCGAGCGTCGAGAAGTAGTCGACGCCGGTCAGGCACATGACGCGCCACCATGAGTGCGTCTTCTCCACCTCGACCTGGTGGGGGCCCTGGTGATCGGCGCCGCGGTCGGAGCCCTGCAGCATCCACCGCCGCAGCCGTACGTTCCGGTCGGACCGGGGCGCGCGGGCGGCCGGGGTGGTGCGCTCGGCGTCTGTCGCGGTCATGGGCCCTCTCACTGCCGGGACGTCGGGGACCCGACGAACTGGATTCGATCGTAAACGGTCCGGGTGCCGCGTCGCGCGCCACCCGGACCGGGCTGTGGAGAACCGACTACTTGGCGCTGATGCGGGTGTACTTGTTCACGGCCCAGGGCACGAACACCGCGAGCATGACCGCGATGCCGACGAGCACCGTGACGACCGGGTGCTGCATCGTCCAGATGTCGGGGACCGGCGCCGAGCCGACGTTGCCGAACAACTCACGGGCGGCCTGGACCAGTGACGACACCGGGTTCCACTCGGCGAAGACCCGCAGGACGAGCGGCAGCGTGTCGCTCGGCACGAAGGCGTTCGACACGAAGGTCAGCGGGAACAGGATCATGAACGAGGCGTTGTTGATGACCTCGGGCGTCTTGACGCTCATGCCGAGCAGCGCCATCACCCAGCTGAAGGCGTAGCTGAACAGCAGCAGCAACGCGATGCCGGCCAGGAACTCGAGTGGTGAGGAGTTCACCCGCCACCCGACCGCCAGCCCGGTCAGCATCATGATGACCATCGAGATCGTGTTGAGCACGAGGTCGCTGTTGGTGCGTCCGACCAGCACCGCCGATGCGGACATCGGCAGCGTGCGGAACCGGTCGATCAGCCCCTCCTTCAGGTCCTGGGCCATCGCGGAACCGGAGAAGGTCGCACCGAAGACGACCGTCTGGGCGAAGATCCCGGCCATCAGGAACTGCGTGTAGTCGGTCCCCTGCACGGCGATCGCGCCGCCGTAGACCTGGCTGAAGAGCAGCACGAACATGATCGGCTGCAGCACCGCGAAGACGAGCATGTCCGGCGACCGCTTGATCTTGATGAGGTTCCGCTTGGTGACGGTCCAGCCGTCCTCGAACCAGACGGCGAGCGGTGCGGTCACGACGACCGGCAGCTGCCGGCCCGGCGCCGTCACGGTGGCGGTCATCGCACACGCTCCTCGGACGCGTCAGCCCGTCCCCGGGAGCGCGCAGCACCACCGGCACCAGCACTCGCACCAGCACCAGGACCGGCACCGCCACCGCCCGGCCCGTCGCCGTCGTCCTCGGTCGCCGCGTGGCCGGTCAGCCGCAGGAACACGTCGTCGAGGGTCGGTCGTCGCATGCCGGCGTCGTGCAGCTCGATGCCCGCTTCACCGAGGTCCGCCAACACCCGTTGCAGCGCCGCAGGACCGGCGTCGACGGCGATCGCACGGGTCCGTCCGTCCCCGGAGACCTCGACCTCACCGGTGCCGTACCGCCGGAGCACGGTCGTGGCGGCGTCCCCGTCGGCGTCGTCGACCAGGGTGACGACCACCCGGTGCCCGCCGACCTGCGCCTTGAGCTGGTCGGCCGTGCCCTCGGCGATCACGGTCCCGCCGTCGATCACGGCGATGTCGTCGGCGAGCCGGTCCGCCTCTTCCAGGTACTGCGTCGTGAGGAGCACGGTCGCCCCGTCAGCCACGAGGTGCTCGATGATCCCCCACAGCGCGAGTCGACTGCGGGGGTCGAGCCCCGTGGTCGGCTCGTCGAGGAACAGCACGCTCGGGTTCATCACGAGCGCCCCGGCCAGGTCGATACGCCGACGCATGCCGCCGGAGAATCCCTTGACCGGTCGGTCGCCGGCCTCGGACAGGTCGAACACGTCGATCAGCTCACGCGCACGCTGTCGGGAGGCCTTGCCACCGAGGTGGTACAGCCGCCCGATCATCTCGAGGTTCTCGAAGCCGGTCAGGTTCTCGTCCACGGCGGCGTACTGCCCGGACACCCCGATCGAGCGCCGGGTGGCCTGCGGGTCGGCGACGACGTCGATGCCCGCGATCGTCGCCGTGCCCGCGTCGGGCTTGATCAGCGTGGTCAGCACCTTGACCGTGGTGGTCTTGCCGGCGCCGTTCGGCCCGAGCAGCGCCATGACGGTGCCCTGCGGGACGGACAGGTCGAGGCCGGCCAGGGCGTGCACCGGCCCCGACTTGGATCGGTAGGTCTTGGTCAGCCCGGAGGCCTCGATGATCGCCATGCCGCCACTCCTTCGTGGACCGTGCAACAGGTCCGTAGACCGTGCGGGTGGGAGGGGTCGGCAGCGACCGGACGTCAGATGTCGAACCCGCCACCCATGTCGCCGCCGAAGTCGTCGAAGCCACCGCCGCCTCCGAAGTCGGAGCCGCCGCCGTCGTCCCACGACGCGTTCTCGGCACCAGTGTCCCCCGAACCGCCGTCACCCGCATCCCCCGATCCGCCGTCGGTGCCGCCGTCACCCGAGGCGTCCGTCCCACCGTCGAACCCGGACGGGTCGGGCAGGAAGGCGCTCATCAGCGTCGAGCCGATCACGTACCCGGCCACGGTGCCGAGGATCGACGCACCGAGCATGCCGCCGAACGAGGGTCCCTGGCGCTGGCCGAACCCGCCGCCGCGGCCGTTCATGCCACCGTTCATGCCGCCGAGCGAGCGCTCCATGAACCCGGGCTGCCGGATCTCGGAGCGGGTCGCCGCCTGCGCCAGGGAGCGCGGGTCGTCACCACGCGGGGCCTCACCGGCGGGTGCGGTGCGGGTGAACTCGTCGTAGACCATCCGGCGCTGTTCGGGCGTCAGACGCTCGAAGGCCTCGGCGTGCACCTCTTCGATGCGCTCGGGCGGCGCGGTCTTCAGCAGGTAGCGGTACCGCTCGACGGCTTGTTCGTCCTCCGAGCGGGCACCACCCGACACACCAGCACCGGCAGGCGGTGCCGCGTTGTACGACTGCTGACCGTACTGGTAGCCCTGCTGCTGGGGCTGGCCCCAGGTCGGCGGCTGCTGCGGCTGCTGCGCGTTCCAGCCCTGCTGCTGCGATCGGTCCTCACGGCCGAGCAGGCGGTCGAGGAATCCCATGTCGATGCTCCTTCGGCACGGACACGATGCCCGTGGAGTTGCCACAGTAGGGTCGCCGGACGACCGATGACTGTGTGGCTGCACAGAATGCGGTGCACGTCCGCCAGGAGCGGACTGGAGGCTCGGGGCGGTCCCGCCCCGAGCCTCCAGTGCGGCGGTTCAGCGGTGGGCGCGGAGCGCACCCATCCAGACCGCGTGCAGTTCGTCGGCCGCTCCGGGGTGGGCCACCAGGAAGGGCGCGCCGAGCTCGGGGAACCCGGACACCGGTCCGTCCTCGGTCATGACGACGCCGCCGGCCTCGTGCACGAGCAGCACCGCGGCCCCGTGGTCGACCGGGTTGAACGCCGACACGCAGCCGCCGATCCCCCGGCCGGCCGCGACCTGCGCGATCGTCAACGTGCCGGAGCCCTGGACCCGCAGCGTGCAGGACCGGGCGGCGAGCGCGTCGAGGAACGCGCCGAACCCGGGCCAGGGCAGGTGCCCGTCGAGCTCGGTGCCGACCACCGCTCCGGCCAGGGGTCGGGGCACGTCGTCGAGCCGGAGCTGCCGCCCGCGGATGGAGGCACCACGACCGCGACGAGCCTCGAGCACCTCGCCTCGCCAGGGGTCCGCGACGACTCCGACGACCGGACGTCCGCTGCGGGTCAGACAGAGCGACATGCTCGTCCACGGGATGCCGTTCGCCAGGTTCGTGGTGCCGTCGACGGGGTCGAGGTACCAGCGGTGCTTGTCGCCGGGCGCCTCGCCGTACTCCTCGCCGACGAAGCCGTGCGTCGGGAACGCGGCACGCACCCGACCGCGGACGTGCTGCTCGACGAGTCGGTCGACGTCGGTCACCAGGTCGGCGGGGTGCGCCTTCGTCGAGACGGTGCCGACGGGGTGTTCACGGGTGAACGCGATGACCTCGTGCGCGATCCGGTGCGCCAGGGCCTGTGCGCGCGATGCCACCTCGGTCTCGGTCGGCTCGCGCGCGGGCTCCGGCCACCCGTCGCGCTCGGCGGCGGTCAGCGCGGCACGGACCAGCGCCAGGTCGTTCGTGGTGATCGAGTCGGCACCGAGCCGCGCGGCCCACAGCGCGGGTTCGGGGTCGTCGACCGTCCACACGGAGACCTGCAGGCCGAGGTCGTGCGCCGCCCGCACCGTCCGCGGGGTCAGGAACGCGACGTCGAGGTTGAGCGTCGACGGGGTCAGCTCGACCAGGTCGGCCGGCGTCGGGGGCAGGAGCGACTCCCACGCCAACCAGACGTCCGCGTCCGGCAGGACCGAGCGCACCGCGTGCATCGCCTCGGGAGCCCCGCACCAGGCAATCGTCACGTCTGCTTCGGACCCGGCGACGGTGGACGCAGCGACCACGGCGTCCACGGGGTCGGTCAGGTCGACGAGCAGCACTGACTGACAGCCGTCCAGCCGTTCGAGGACGGCGTCGAGCCGTGGGATGCGGTCGAGTCCGTTGCCCAGCCGCGCGAGGTCGCACCAGGACACCTCGGACACGTGTCGGGCGTCACCCCACAGTCGACCGAGGGTCTCGTCGTGCAGCAGCACGGCGACCCCGTCGGCGGTGCGGCGGACGTCGACCTCGATCGTGTCGGCGCCGAGCGCCTCGGCGACCGCGACGGCGGGCAGGGTGTTCTCGCGGCGGACACGCGGCGCGCCGCGGTGGGCGACCAGGCGCGGCAGGCGCGCCCGGGACCCGCCGTCGTGCTGCGTCTCGAGCGTCGGGAGCGTCTCCGTGGTCATCTGGGGCCCTCCACCAGCACGCCGTCGCGGTAGACCAGGACCGACCCGAGCCGGACGCCGGTGGTGCTGCCGACCGCGGGCGGTGCACCGGTGACGAACGCCCGCAGTTCGGCGTCGCCAGCGGCGAGCACGACCTCGGCGAAGTGCCCGCGAATGAGCACGCGCGTCACGGTCGCCGTGACCGGCGCGTCGGGGACGAGGGTCACCTGCTCCGGTCGGACCAGGACCTCGTCGCCGTCGGCGAAGGGCGTGCGCACATCGGCCAGGAACGCGCCGCGCACGGTGCTCGTGGCACCGATGAACGACGCCACGAACCGTGTGCCCGGCCGAGCGTAGAGGTCGGTCGGTGAGGCCACCTGCTCGATCCGGCCGTCGTGCATCACGGCGATCCGGTCCGACACGCTCAGCGCTTCGTCCTGGTCGTGCGTGACGATCACGGTCGTGATGCCCAGCCGCTGCTGGATCCGGCGGATCTCGTCGCGCACGCTCACGCGGAGCTTGGCGTCGAGGTTCGACAGCGGCTCGTCGAGCAGCAGCACGTCGGGCTCCTGCACGATCGCCCGGGCCAGGGCGACACGCTGCTGCTCGCCGCCCGAGATCGCCGTCGGCTTCGAGGTCGCGTGGTGCGTGAGCCCGACCAGCTCGAGGGCTTCGCGGACGCGCTCGGCCGTCCGCTGCTTCGACACGCGGCGGGTGCGGAGCGGGAACGCCACGTTCTGCGTGACCGTCATGTGCGGCCAGAGCGCGTAGTTCTGGAACACCATCGCGCTCGGTCGGCGCTCCGGTCCCAGGTCGGTGACGTCGGCGCCGCCCATCGTCACGGTGCCGCCGTCGACGGGCAGGAAGCCGGCCACCATGCGCAGCGTGGTCGTCTTGCCGCAGCCGGACGGGCCGAGCAGCGCGACGAGCTCGCCCTTCGCCACGTCGAGGTCGATGCCGGCGACGACGTCGCGGCCGCCGAGGGACTTGGTCAGCCCGCGCAGGGCGAGTCCGCCGCCGGTGGTCCGGCCGTCGGTGGGCCGCCCGCCGGTCTGGAGGCTCGGTGCGGGGTCCGCGACGAGCGTTGCGTCCGTCATGGGGTCGCCTTTCGTGCTGGGAGTGGTCATCGGATCTGGAACCCGTCCGCCAGGCGTCCGCCCATGATGTGCTTGCGCGCCAGGGTCATCAACACCACGGACGGGATGCTGAGCGCGATCGCGAACACCGCCGACACCTGCCGCGGTGAATTCAGGACCAGCGAGTACATCGCGGTCGGCATCGTCATGTACGTCGGGGCGCCGACCAGGTAGGTGCCCTGGGCCTCGTCGAACGAGGCCAGGAAGCTCATCACCATCGCGACGAGGATGCCCGGCCAGGCGATCGGGAACGTGACCGACCAGAAGGTGCGCCAGCGGCTCGCCCCGGCGTCGCGGGCGGCCTCCTCGAGGGATCGCGGCACGGCCGAGAACGCCGCCGCGGGCAGCCACGTCATGAACACGACACAGCCGAGCACGTGGACGATGAGGATGCCCGTCACGGTGTTCATCAGGTTCAACGCCGTGAACATCGCCGACATCGTGACGAACAGTCCCATCTTCGGGAAGGCGTTCGTGGCGAACAGCCCGACCAGCACCACCCGGCGACCGGGGAACTCGATGCGGCTGATCGCCCACGCGGCCGGCAGGCAGATGACCGCGGCGATCAGGACCGTCAGCGGGGCCAGCACGAGCGAGTTCTGCACGGCGACGGCCAGGGACGGGTCCTCGAACACGGTCCCCCACCACTGCAGCGTCCACCCGTCGGGCAGCAGGTTCGGGTAGGTCCAGCTCGTGGCGAAGGCCCGGACGGCCAACCACAGCAGGGGACCTGCGATGAACACCGCCAGGACGACGGCGGTCGCCCAGACCAGGGCGGTGCCGGTGAGGCGCTTGATCACGGTCGCTCCTGCTTCTTCGCCAGTTCGGTCGACTTCGCCAGCTCGCCGGCGTTCGCCCGGACCGTGGACCGCAGGTACAGCACGCTGGCGGCGGCGGCGAACGCGAACACGATGAACGCCATCGCGGTGGACTGCTGCGGACGGTTGTAGGACTGGAAGTACTTCGAGATGTCGACGCCGAGCATCGACGGGGCGTTCGGGCCGGTGAAGTACGGCACGGTGAACGACCCGAGCACACCGATCACGGTGAACGTCGTCGCGATGACGATCGGGGTCGCGGCCATCGGCAGCAGCACCTGCCACACGACGCGCCACGTACCGGCGCCGGCGTCCTTCGCGGCCTCGATCAGGGCGTCCGGTGTGCCCTGCAGCGCCCCGGCGATCATCAGCACGGCGAACGGCAGGCTCGTCCAGACGCTGCCGAACACGACCGCGACGAGCGTGTAGCCCCACACCGGCACGTCGATGCCCACCTGGGCGCCGGCGCTGCGCAGGAACCCCTGCGCGTCGGTGAACGTCAGGATCGACCAGCTCGCGATCACCACCGGCACGAAGATCGGCACGACGGCCAGCACGCTGAGCGTCCGGCCGAGGAACCCGCCGCGCATCCGCAGGATCACGGCGATCAGCACGGCGAGCGCGATCGTCAGTCCGGTCGACGCAACCGTGACCCCGATCGTGGCGCCGAGGTCGCGCAGGAACGTCGGGTTGCCGAGCAGCGTGCCGTACACCGCGAACGAGAACCCGCGTACGGTGTCCTGGCCGATGTCGGCGAGCGCCTGGTTCAGCCCGCCGGTGAACCCGAGGCTGAACAGGGCGGCGTTGACCACCGGCACGCCGACGAACAGCACGACCACCAGCACCGGGGCGGTGACGAGCGCGATGCCCTGGACGCGCCGGCGGCGCTCCAGCCGCTGCTGGATGGTGCGGCGGACGGTCGGACCGCCCGCGCCCTGGGCCGGTGACGGGACGGGCGGGAGGCCCGTGGCGGAGTCGCCACGGGCCTCCCGGTCGAGTGCCGGGCCGTTCGGGACGGTCTGGGTCACTGCGGGACCTTCGCGTCCCATGCCGCGTTCATGTCGGCCTGCAGCTCGCTCTGGAAGCCGAGACGGAGCTTGGACGGGTCGGCCTTCGAGAACTGCTCCGCCACGCTCGACGGCAGCGAGCTGAGCGGGATGACCGGGTAGCCGGACACGGCGCTCGCGACGAGCTGCTGCCCCTTCGACGACAGGACGAAGTCAGCGAGTTCCTCGGCGGCCTGCTTCTTGGCCTTCGGCTCGGTCGCCGGGATGCCGAGGTAGCTCGCGCTCCCCGTGAACGTCGGGTCGGCTATCTGTGTGAACGCGATGTCCTTGCCGATCGTGCCGGCCTTCTGCGCGGTGATGAACTGGTCGCTCCACACCGGGGCCATGGCGATCTGGCCGGAGCCGAGCATCTGCAGCACCTGGTCGTTGCCGTTCGGGTAGACGCCCTTCTGGTACGTCGACGGGCCGAGGTCCTTGAGCGCGGCGAAGCCCTCGTCCCACTTCGACTCGAGCGACTTGTCGTACGTCGTCTGCATGGTGGTCTGCTCGCTCTTGGACAGGTACTTCGCCAGCACGGTCATCACGAACGAGCCGCCGGAGCCGCCCGAGGACGGCGAGTTGTACGCGAACTGGCCGGGGTTGTCCTTGATCCACGCGAGCAGGTCATCGAGGGTCTTCGGGGCCTTCTTGACCTTGGTGGAGTCGTACGCCAACAGCACGCTCGAGGCCCGGTACGGGATCGCGCGGTCGCCGCCCTGCTGTTTTGTGGCTGCGGGGACGTCCTTCAGGTTCGGGATCGCGCTGTCGCTGACCTTCGCCATCAGGCCGGCCTTGCCCGCGGTGGTGACGAAGCCGGCGTCGACGAGGTCGTAGGCGACGGTCTTGCCGGCCTTGACCGCGGTGGCCAGGTTGGCCTGGGTCTGCGCGTCGTGCTCGCCGTGCAGGTCGATGCTGGTGCGGACGGAGATCTTCGGGTGCTGCTTCTCGAAGGCGGGGATGAGCGACTTGTCCCAGAGGTCCTGGACGTTCGTGTCGCCGCTGATGAACACGGTGAGGCTGGTGCTGCCGGTGCCGCTGTCGGCGTTGTCGTTCGCGGCGTTGGCGCTCTGGACGCAGCCGGACAGCGCGACGGTGGCGACTGCGGCGATCGCGAGGCCGGCGAGGGCTCGGGTCTTCACGGCGGTGGTCTCCCTGGTTCGTGGGGGTGGAGCGTGAGGGTGGTGCGCGGGGTGGTTCGCGGGGGTGTGGAGCGGTCGGTGCGGGAACGTTCCCGCACCGTGATCGAGTGTGGCGCTGCCCGGTGAACGCCGGGTGCCGCGGCAGTGCCGCCCGGGTGAACTCGTGCCGCGCTGCGCGCGCCGCACACACCGTGCGAGCGCTGCGCCCGGTGCGAGGTTGACGGCCCCGTGCCGCCGAACAACCTCGCACCGGGCCGCCGTCGCGGCACGAAGCACCAACTCCGCACCGTGCTCGCACTGCACCAGCCCGCGAAGCTCGCACCGTGCGTTCCTCAGCGGCGCATCCGCACCCCAGCCCGACGCAGCGCCGCACGCAGCAGACCCTCGTCCCAGAGGTCGGACCACGTCAGCCGGACGACCGCCCGCACTCCGGGCATGGCCCGCAGTCGGTCCTCGCGGTGTTTCTCGGCGACGACCACGTCCTCCACCGACCGGCCGGCACGCATCCGCCCGTCGCGGTACTTGACCTCGCCGTCGAACTCGACGACGACCCCTGCCGCAGGGAACCAGAAGTCGACGACGATGTCGGGCCATCCCGCCTGCCGGAAGCGGTGTTGCAGGACCGGTCGCTCCGTGCCGAGCTGATCGAACCGGACGCGCAGGACGGACTCGCCGGGAGAACCGGACTCAGGGTCCGCAAGGTCCACGGCCGTGAGCGCGCGCCGACGCCCCTTCGGCCCGCGCCGCTCGATCGACTCGCGCACCCTGGCGCGGTCGGTCCCCCGTCGCAGGAGGTCGTCGAGCGCGACCACGGCATCGACCAGCGGGAACGTCAGCGCGAGGTCCGCGGCCACACGCTCGGGACCGTGGGTGCGGAGCCCGTCCGACGTCCGGACCGTGCTGCGATCCCCCGTCGGGTCGAGGTCGGCGTGCACGATGAAGGTGGCGTTCGTCGTGCGGCCGTCGGCTCCCGGGGTGGTCAGGTGCACCCGGTCCGGCGGATCCGTGACGAGCGGCACCGCGAGGACCACGGCTGCCGACACGTGCGACAGGACCCGATCGGGCCGGATCCGATCAGCCACGGCCTCGATGCGGACCCGGTGCTGTTCAGCTGAGCGCAGCGGTTGCCAGGCCGCTGTGTCGACGAAGAGCCCTCGTCCTATCCGGGTGAGCTCGCCCGCAGCGGCGCGCTGCCGGATGCGGTCGGACTCGTCGGGCCGGTGCGAGGACGTCCGGAAGAGCGGAACTTGCGGGACAGGTGCGAGATCGAGCATTCGTTGCATGGCGTGATCCTGGTCAGGCGAGACGCAGCGTCACGACGCAGTCGCCTGAACTGTGTAGGGGAGGCCGACGAGTGGCACCCGTGGAGGAACCGGGCTGCGACAATGGGGCCGTGACCGAACGCACCTGGGGCTGGCTCGCAGCCGTCATCGACGTCGTCCTCATCGTGGTGTTCGCCCTGATCGGGCGGTCCTCGCACGGCGAGGCGAACACGCTCGGCGCGCTCTGGACCACCGCCTACCCGTTCCTGGCTGGCTGGGCGATCGGCTACGTCACCAGCGGCGCCTGGGCCCGCCCCCTGCGGACCTGGCCGACCGGCGTCGTCGTCTGGATCCTGACGGTCTTCGTGGGGATGGCCATCCGCGTCGCGACCGGCCAGGGCGTGGTCGACGGCAATCCCCTGCCGATCTCCTTCCTCATCGTCGCGACGATCGTCCTCGGCGTGTTCCTGCTCGGCTGGCGCGCGATCGCGCGCGTCGTCCTGCGCGCTCTCGCACGTCGCCGCTCGGTCGACGCCCCGGCGCTCGACGACCCGACGACGAACGACCCGGCAACGGATCCGTCGAACAGCCCCGGCGTCACGCCAGGCACGTGAACGGCAGCCGCGGCTCGCAACCGACGATCGTCGACGTCGCCGCACGAGCGGGTGTCTCGAAGTCCGCGGTGAGTCGTGTGCTCTCCGGCACGGGCCGCTTCTCCGACGAGACCCGTGAACGCGTCGAGCGCGCCGCGGCGGAGCTCGGCTACGTGGCAAACGCTATGGCACGAGGGCTCGTGAGCGGTCGGACACACACCATCGGCATGCTCGTGCGCGACGCCTCGTCGATGCTGTACACCGCGCTGCATGCCGTCATGGAGCAACGCGCGTCCGAACTCGGCTACCGCGTCGTCACCACCACCGGAGTCGGACGGGTCGAGGACGAGAAGTCCGCGCTCGCATCGCTGGTGTCGATGCGGGTCGACGGACTGGTCGTGTGCAGCGGGCTGCTCCCGTCCGCGGACATCGCCGAGTTCGCCCCGCGCATCGCGACCGTGGTCGCCGGCCGCCCTGAGCTGCACCCGGCGCTGTCGAGCGTCTACTGCGACGAGGTCGACGGCGGGCAGCGCATCGCCGACGCCGTCGCCGATGCCGGTCACACTGACGTCGTGGTGCTCACCGTGCCGCTCGACAACGCGATCACGCAGCATGCGCGGTCGCAGGCGATGGCCGGGCGACTGCGCGACCGCGCGGTGAACGCGATCGACATCGACGCCAGTTTCGTTCGCCCGCCCGATGACGTCGCGGCCGACGTCGTCGAGGTCATGCGGGAGTCCGGCGCCACCGCCGTGATGTGCCCCACCGACCGACTCATGCTCGACGTCTGCGAGGCTCTGTCCAAACGCGGGGTCGGCGTGCCGCGCGACGTCTCGGTGACGGGGTTCGACGGCGTGTACCCGCTCGCCAGCGACTGGATCGGGTTCACGACGCTGCAGCAGCCCGTCGAGCGCATCGGACGCGAGGCCATCGACCTGGTCATCGGCCGCATCGAGGACCCGGGCAGGACCGTCGAGCACCGGCCCCTGCGAGGCACGGTGCTGCCCGGCCGCACCCTGCTCCCCCGCTGACGCAGCGCTGCGGGGCGCACGGTGCGCACGTGTCCGGCTCGTGCGGGCCTCGCCGGGACGAGCACGGTGCGAGGTTCGTTCCCCGTGCCGCCACGATCGCGTGGTGCGAGGAACCGTCCCCGCACCAGGCGATCAACCTCGCACGGAGTGGCAGACGCAGCACCGTGCGACCACGCAGCACCGTGCGACCACGCAGCACCGTGCGCGAACACGCAACCGTGCGCAACGCACCGCCCTCAGAACAACCCGCCGCGTGCCCCGTCGCCCTCGAGCCCGCGGAACATGTCCGACACGAGCGCCTCGATCTGCGGCTCGACGAGCCGCTCCACGGCCTCGGCGATGCGTGCTCGATGGTCGATCAGCGCCAGGCACACCGCCGTGCCGGTCGACCGGGCGCACTCGTCCGACAGCTCGATCTCGTGCCGCAGTGCCGCCTTCGCCTCGTCCGACAACGGCTCGCGCGGCGCGGTGTCCGACGACGCTCCAGTGCCGGCGAGCCCCTCGAGCGTGAACAGGAACGGCGCCCCGTCCTGCGGCTGCGGGTCGACGTCGAGCCCCTGGAACTCGGGCGACAGCCCCTCGGCCGGCTGGTACCCCGCGTGCCGCTTGCGGGCATCGGCGCGCTCGAGCTCGCGGTGCAGTAGCGGCAGGTTCTTGGCGGTGTAGTCGTCCACGGCGTCGTCGATGATCGTCGACATCCGACCGATCAGCGCGTGCTGCACGGGGTGCGGCACGTCCGGACCGAAGCCCGCGGCACTGGCGATCGGCGACCCGGTGCACTTCCGGCAGATCCGCGTGCGCGGTCGAGCGGTCCCGATCTGCCACCGCGGCAACCACCGCAGCCACAGGTCGACGGCGTTCCGCACGCGCCCGTCGATGCCGTCCATGGTCCAACGATACGGACAGGAGGCCCGGATCACCCCCGCCACGGCCGCCCGGTCCTCGATCCACCACCGGGCACCGTGCGGACGTCGTTGCCCGTGCCACGCTGCCCGCCCGGTGCGAGGCTGGTCCCGGGCACGGAACGACCAACTCCGCACCACACCGTCGAGCACGGTGCGGGCGAGGGTCCGCACGACCCCGCGCTACGCCACCGGCTCGGTGACGAAGTCGATGAGCTCCTCGACCCGGCCGAGCAGCTGCGGCTCGAGGTCGGCGAACGTCCGGACCTGCCCCAGGATCCGCTGCCAGGCGCGGGCGATGTCGGCCTGCTCGGCGTGCGGCCATCCGAGCGCGGCGCAGATGCCGGCCTTCCACTCGATCGACCGTGGGATCGTCGGCCAGGCGCGCAGTCCGACGCGCTCGGGCTTGACCGACTGCCAGACGTCGACGAACGGGTGCCCCACGACCAGCACGTGCGCGCCCCACGTGCCCTGCATGACGGCGGACGCGAAGCGGGACTCCTTGGACCCGGGCACCAGGTGGTCGACGAGCACCCCGACTCGACGATCACGTGACGGGCGGAAGTCGTCCAGGACGGCAGCGAGGTTGTCCACGCCGGAGAGCTCCTCGACGACGACGCCTTCGACCCGCAGGTCCGCTCCCCAGACCTTCTCCACGAGTTCGGCGTCGTGCTTGCCCTCGACCATGATCCGCGAGGGCAGGGCGACCCGCGCGCGCTGCGACTCGACCGCGAAGGACCCGGACGCGGTGCGCAGCCGACCACCGTCGGAGGCGTGCCGCACAGCCGGACCCGCACCGGGCCTCCCGTCCGATCCGGCGCGAGCCGGGGGTGCGGCGGCGGCAGACCGCCCGACCGGCGCCTGCGGCCGTCCCAGCGTGACGAGCTCGCCCTCGAGCAGGAACTGCCCGTCGAAGGGGAATGCCCGGGTGCGGCCCTTCCAGTCCTCGAGCGAGATGTTCCCCGCCTCGAGCCCGACGACTGCGCCGGCCCAGCCGGACGCCGGGTCCTCGAGCACCATGTCCCGCTCGAGCGGCACCTGCCGCACCTTCCGCACGCCCTTCGAGCGCCAGTCGCCCGAGAGCACGTCGTTGCCGTACCGGTCCTCGTCCACCCGCACGAGCGTAGTGTCGACCCGGCTCCGGACGACATCGACCGGCCGACACCACCCACTCCGGACGGACGAGCCGACACGCGTCCAACCCCGTGTCGATCCAGTCGGCACCGCGGGACGAGGACGGCCGTGTTTCGCGGAACAGAACGCATGTTGCCGATTCGTAAACAAACCTTTCAGTAAAGAAGGTTGTCCGTTACTGTCCTCGACATGACCACACGCGGACGCACCCCGGGACAGCCCGGGCTGTTGCGCGTCCTGAACGACCGCGCGGCCCTCGGACTGCTGCTCGACCACGGTCCGATGACCCGGAACGAGATCGCGCAGCGCACCGGCCTGAGCAAGCCGACCGCCGCCGAGATCATCCGTCGGCTCGAGGCAGCCGGGCTGCTGCGCGACGCCGGCACCGACACGCAGGCCGGCCGCCGCGGTCCGAGCGCCCTGGTCTACGAGGCGATCACCGACCGCGACCTCGCCGTCGCCGTGGACGTGCAGCTCGTCGACGTCCGCTCGACCGTGGTGGACGCCACGGGCCGGAGCTACCCCGTCGCCGAGCACCGGATGGACGTGGACGAGATGCGCGCGCCGGGCGAGGACATCGTCGCCGCCGCCGTCAGCCGCGCCGCCGCGGCCGCCGGTGTCGACCCGGACCTGGTGACCGCGGTCGCCGTCGGGGTGCAGGCCAGCGTCGACCACGCCACCGACACCCTGATCTTCACCGACGGCCTGCCCGGATGGCCGCGGGACCAGGTCGCCGCCACGCTGTCACGTGCCCTCGGCGTGCAGGTCGTCGTCGAGAACGACGCCAACCTCGCCGCCATCGCCGAACGGGCCATGGGCGCCGGCCGCGCGCCGAGCTCGTTCGCGGTGCTGTGGATGGCGGAGGGCCTCGGCATGGCACTCGACCTCGACGGCCGCCTGCATGCGGGGGCCTCGGGCGCCGCGGGTGAGATCGGCTACCTGAGCGTGCCCGCCGACGCGCTCCCCCTCGACCCGACGGCGACGATCGTCGCGGACCTCATCTCCGAGTCCGCGATCACCCGACTCGCCGCCGACCACGGGATCACGGCTCCGGACGGCAGCGCTGCCGACTGGCGCCAGGTGCTCCCGCAGCTGCCCGGGCTCTCCGAGCAGCACCCCTTCACGACCGCCCTCGGCGAGCGCGTCGGGCACAACGTGCTCCCCGTCCTCGCCGTCGCCGATCCCGAGACGGTCGTGCTGCACGGCCCGACGGGCATCGCGGGCGGTCCCGCCCTGGCCGCCGCCGTGACCGCCTGGCTCCGGACCCGCTCGCGCTGGTCCACCGCCGTGGTGGCGCCCGGCGTCCCCGACACCCCCGTCCTGCACGGCGCACGCCACGTCCTCATCGACGTCGTGCGCACCGCGCTCGCGGGCCGGCTCGACCGCATCAGTGACGACGCGACCGAGTCCGACCCCGCGCAGCACGCCTGAGCCAGCACCACTGCCAGCACCACCGCCAGCACCGTCGCCAGCTCCACCCACCCGCACCACTCGAGGCACCACCCCAGCCCTGTCCGAGGGCTCTCCGGTGCGCCCGCAGACCGGCCGTCGGCCGGCGCGGACGCCCTCGGAGCGAGACCAGAGAGCGAGTACCGCATGTCACACCCCCGGCAGCACCTCCGGCGGATCATCACCGCCGCCGCCATCGCCACCACGGGCGCCCTCGTCGTCGCCGGCTGCAGCTCCGGCAGCAGCGCGTCGTCGATCGACAAGACCGCACCGAAGGACCTGAAGGGCACGGTCTCGCTGTGGCACTTCTTCACGGGCCGCGAGGCCGGCGTCGTGAAGAGCGCCGTCGCCGGGTTCGAGAAGGCCAACCCCGGCGTGACGGTCGACATCCACGCCGGGCAGGACGACGAGAAGCTGCAGAAGGCGATCTCGTCGGGCCAGAGCATCGACGTGGGGCTGTCGTACTCGACGGCGATCGTCGGCAGCTTCTGCTCGTCGGGGGCGTTCCGTGACCTGTCCCCGTACATCAAGCGGGACAAGGTGGATCTGTCGGACATCCCGAAGGCCGTGCAGGGCTACACCGCCTACAAGGGCACCCGGTGCACGCTGCCGGCACTCGCCGACGTCAGCGCGCTGATGTACAACAAGCAGGCGTTCGCAGCGGCCGGCATCACGACCCCGCCGAAGACCCTCGACGAGCTCAAGGCCGACGGCCTGAAGATGACGACGTACAACGCCGACGGGTCGATCAAGCAGCTCGGCTTCAACCCGCTCATCGACTTCTACGAGAACTCCCCGGAGCACTTCGCGCCGATGATCAACGGCACCTGGCTCGACAGCAAGGGCAACAGCGAGATCGGCACCTCCGCCGGCTGGAAGAAGCTCATCCAGTGGCAGAAGGGCTTCGTCGACGCGATCGGCTACGACAAGCTGAAGACGTTCACGTCCGGCCTCGGCCAGGAGTTCGCCGCCGACAACGCGTTCCAGACCGGTCAGGTCGCGATGCAGATCGACGGCGAGTACCGCACCGCCTTCATCAAGGACCAGAAGCCGGACCTGGACTACGGCACCGCGCCGACCCCCGTGCTGGACGGTCTCGGCAACTACGGCTCGACCTACATCGCGGGCAACGTCGCGGGCATCGCGAAGGGCTCGAAGAACCCGGAGCTCGCCTGGGCGCTGCTCAAGTACCTGTCGACGAACACCGACGCGCAGGTCACGATGGGCAACGGGCTGAAGAACATCCCGACGATCACCTCCGCGCTGCAGTCCCCGAAGCTCGAGGTCGACGAGAACTACAAGACCTTCGTCGACGTCGCGGGCAACGCCAAGACGATCACCTCGCCCGCCACGGCGGACGGCGCCGCCTACATCGGCACCTTCACGAAGTTCTGGCAGGCGTACCAGGAGAACGGCGGCGACCTCGACGCCAAGCTCAAGAAGCTGGACTCGGACATCGACAACGCGAACCAGCTGGCGGGTCCGTGATGAGCGCCACGACGAAGACCGCCGGACGGGAGGCACGGCCCACCCGGGCCTCCCGCCCCGCGGGTCCGAGCGGGTCGGGTCCGCTGCCCCCCACGGCTCCGGCACGCCGGCCGCGGTCCGCCGAGTCCCGCCGCCGTCTGGTCGCGCTGGCCATGCTCGCACCGGCCCTGCTGGGCCTGGTCGTCTTCTTCGCCTACCCGCTGGTGGCGAGCGTCTTCTACTCGTTCACGCGCTACAACCAGCTGCAGGAGCCGCAGTTCGTCGGCCTGCTGAACTACCGGTTCCTGTTCACCCAGGACCCGCAGATCGGCCCGGCGGTCCTCAACACGATCTGGTTCGTCGTCATCCTGGTGCCCGTCCGCATCGTCTGCGGGCTCCTGGTCGCTGGGCTGCTGTCACGCGCCCGCACCGCGACGGGCCTCTGGCGCACGCTGTTCTACCTGCCCGCGCTGGTACCGCCGGTCGCGAGCGTCGTGGCGTTCGTGTTCCTGTTCAACCCCGGCACCGGACCTGTCAACCAGGTCCTGCGGCTGTTCGGGATCGACGGACCGCTGTGGTTCAACGACCCGTCGTGGTCGAAGCCGTCGCTGGTGATCATGGGCGTCTGGGTGATGGGCGACATCATGATCATCTTCCTGGCGTCGCTGCTCGACGTGCCGCGTGACCTGTACGAGGCCGCGTCGCTCGACGGGGCGAACGGCGTCCAGCAGGTGCGGCACATCACCCTGCCGACGATCGCGCCGGTGATCGGGTTCGCCGCCGTCACGGGGGTGATCGCCGCGCTGCAGTACTTCACCGAGGCCGCGGTGGCCTCGGGTGTCGCGAGCGGCAAGGCCACCATCGGTGGCGGTACCGCGGCACAGCTCGGGTACCCGGGCACGTCGCTGCTGACCTACACCGAGCTGCTGTACCAGCACGGGTTCGCGAACTTCCAGTTCGGCTACGCGTCCGCGATGGCCGTCGTGCTGTTCGTGGTCACCGCGGTCGTGCTCGTGTTCACCATGCGCCGGATCTCCGTCTTCAGACCTGAGGAGTCCTGATGACCGCCGTCTCCCAGTCCCCGCTCGCCCGGGCTCCCCGTGGCACGGCACCCGGCACGGCGCGCGGGCCCCGTCGCAGCCTGCTGCTGTGGATCGCCGAGCACGCGGCACTCGTCGCGATCGGGGTCCTGACCCTCGCGCCGATCGTGTTCGTGGTGCTGACGTCGATGATGTCGAGCAACCAGGCCCTGACGGCGTCGATCATCCCGAGGCCGTTCGACTTCGGGAACTACGTCCGGGTGTTCACCGAGGTGCCGCTGCTGCAGTGGTTCGGCAACTCGGCGCTGTACGCCGTGCTCGCCACCGCGTTCATGCTGCTGAGCTCGGTCCCCGCCGCGTACGCGCTGGCACAGATCCGGTTCAAGGGCGCGAACCTCATCTTCACCGTGATCATCGTCGCGATGCTCCTGCCCCCGCAGGTCACCGCCGTGCCGGTCTACGTGATGTGGTCGCACCTGCACCTGACCGGCACGCTCTGGCCGCTGATCCTGCCGAACCTGCTCGGGGACGCGTTCAGCATCTTCCTGCTCCGCCAGTTCTTCATGACGATCCCGAAGGAGTACGGGGACGCCGCCCGCATGGACGGTTGCAGCGAGTGGGGCGTGCTGATGCGCGTCGTGGTGCCGATGGCCCGCCCGGGCATCGCGTCCGCCGCGATCTTCATGTTCTTCAACTCGTGGAACGACTACTACGGCCCGCTGCTCTACGCGTCCGAGAACCAGGCCGCCTGGCCGGTGGCGTACGGCCTCGCCACGTTCCGCGGGCAGCACGGCACCGACTGGTCCATGACGATGGCGATGACCGTCGTCGTGATGGTCCCCGTCGTCGTCATCTTCTTCTTCGCACAGAAGGCATTCGTCGAGGGCATCGCGCTCACCGGCGTGAAGGGATAGCACCACGCATGAAACTCACGGTCATCGGTGGCGGTTCCACCTACACCCCAGAACTCGTGGACGGCTTCGCCCGGCTCCGCGACCAGCTCCCGATCGACGAACTCTGGCTCGTCGACCCCGACCCCGTCCGTCGTGAGCTCGTCGGCGGCGTGGCGAAGCGGATGTTCGCGCACGCCGGGCACCCCGGCACCGTCCACGTGACCGACGACGTCGTCGCCGGGGTCAGCGACGCCGACGCGGTGATGTTCCAGCTCCGCATCGGCGGGCAGGCGGCACGCCAGCAGGACGAGACCTGGCCGCACGAGGCCTGCTGCATCGGGCAGGAGACCACCGGACCCGGCGGGTTCGCGAAGGCGCTCCGCACCGTCCCCGTGGTACTCGAGTACGCCGAGCTCGTCCGCAAGCACGCCAAGCCGGACGCCTGGATCGTCGACTTCACCAACCCGGTCGGCATCGTCACCCGCGCGCTGCTCGAGGCGGGTCACCGCGCCGTCGGGCTCTGCAACGTCGCGATCGGGTTCCAGCGCCGCTTCGCGAAGGAGTTCGGCGTCGCCCCGGACCACGTGCGACTCGACCACGTCGGGCTGAACCACCTGACGTGGGAGCGCGGTGTGCACGTGACCGGTGACGACGGGTCCACGCGCGACGTCCTCGACACGCTGCTCAGCCCGGACGGCGGCGCACTCGCCCGGATGGCCGAGAGCGTGCACATGGGCGAGGACCTGATCCGGCTGCAGCACGCGATCCCGTCGTACTACCTGCGCTACTTCTACGCCCACGACGTCGTGCTCGAGGAGCAGCTCCACGAGCCCACCCGCGCCGAGGCCGTCATGGCGACCGAGCGGGCCCTGCTGGCGAAGTACGCCGACGAGTCCGTCGTCACGAAGCCCGCCGAGCTCGAGCAGCGCGGTGGGGCGTACTACTCCGAGGCGGCGATCGACGTGCTGTCCTCGATCCTCGGCGACCGGGGCGACGTGCAGGTGCTCAACGTGCGCAACGACGGCACCTTCCCGTTCCTGCCCGACGACCACGTCATCGAGGTGCCGGCGCGCGTGACCCGTCAGGCGATCACCCCGCTCCCCGTCGCACCCCTCGCTCCGGACATGGCCGGGCTCGTCGCGCACGTGGCGGGGTACGAGCGTCTGGCGCTCGACGCAGCGGTGCACGGCGGCCGCGACCGGGTACTCCGGGCGATGTGGGCGCACCCCCTCGTCGGTCAGCTCGACAAGGCGGAGCAGCTCACGGACCTGCTGCTGGCGGCGAACGCGGAGCACATCCCGTGGGCGCGGGCGGAGCAGGTGACGTGGGCACGCTGAGCCGCGCCGGTGCGGCGGGGGCGAGCCGGTCCTCCCGTCCGGCCGCTCCGTCCGCGCCGACCGCTCCGGCCGCTCCAGAGGTCGTGCTGGCGGTCGACGGCGGCGGCAGCAAGACCGACGTCGTCGCCGTCGCACTCGACGGGAGCCTGGTCGGCCATGCCCGCGGACCCGGATCGAACCCGCAGACGCGCGGGTGGGAGCTCGCCGGGCCGATCCTCGACGACGTCCGCGGGCGGGTCGTGAGCGCCCTCGACGGTGCGCGGATCCGCACCACGCACGTGTACCTGGCCGGGCTCGACCTGCCCGACGAGCTGACCGCGGCGACCGCCGCACTCCGCCACTGGGAGGCGGACGGCGGCGCGCCGGACGTCCTCGACAACGACCTGTTCGCGCTGCTGCGGGCCGGGACCCTGTCGCCGGACGCCGCAGCGGTGGTGTGCGGCACCGGCATCAACGCCCTCGCGGTGCGTGCCGACGGCGAGACCGCCCGGTTCCCCGCGATCGGTGACGTGTCCGGCGACTGGGGTGGTGGCGCGTACCTCGGCAACCGGGCGCTCTGGCACGCGGCCCGCGCGGACGACGGGCGCGGTCCAGCGACGGCACTCGCGTCCGCCGTGCCCGCTGCCCTCGGCCTCGGGACGGTCCGCGAGGTCACCGAGGCCATCCACTTCGGACGCCTGGACCAGCGGGTCTTCAACCGGCTCTGCCCCGTGCTCTTCGAGGTCGCGGCCGACGGGGACGCCGTCGCCGCCGCCGTCGTCGCGCGGCAGGCCGAGGAGATCGTCCTGCTGGCGTCGGTCGCGCTCGGACGGCTCGGCCTCGGGACGTCGCCGGCGCTCCCCGTCCCGGTCGTCCTCGGCGGCGGCGTGCTCGCGGCACGGCACCCGATGCTCGTCGACGCGGTCGTCGGCGGCCTGCGCTCCCGGGTTCCCGGCGCGGTCCCGACGTGGGTGACCTCGCCGCCGGTGCTCGGCGCGGGGCTCGCCGCGCTCGAGTCCGTCGGAGCACAGCCAGAGGCGCTCGAGCGCTACCGAGCGGCCGTGCTGTCAAGGGAGTTCACGTCCACGGCGGCGCTCATCCCGTAGCGAGACGCCCACGTCGGCGCCGAGACGCCGTCGTCGCACCGAGACGCCGCGCTGCGGGGCGGTGTCTCGCGCGCACGGCGGCGTCTCGCGCGCACGGCGGCGTCTCGCGCACTCCGGCGTCTCGCGGGCGCAGCTGCGTCAGGCGTCGTGGATCGCGAGGACGCGGTGGGGCGCGGCGGCCTCGGCGCGCCAGCCCCTCGGCAACGCGGTGTGCAGCTCGGGCAGCGTGAAGCTCCGGCGGATCGACCGCAACCCGTCGACCCGGACGAAGGTGCCGGCAGCGACGAGCGTCGACCCGAGCGCGTAGGCCCGGTACGCGGCGGGCGAGCGACGGATGTCGGAGTGCAGGCTCCGGGTCGACGCGAGCTGTTCGGAGTCGGCCAGGAACCCGGCGCGTTCGTCGTCGTCGAGGTGGTGCAGCACGTGGTTCGACACGACGACGTCGAACCGCTCCCCCGCCGCCACCAGGTCGGCGCTCGACTGCTCGCGGAAGGTCACGCCCTTCGGCGTCGACCGGGATGCCGACGCGATGGCGCGGTGGTCCGGGTCGATGCCCACCACCTCGATCTCGAACCCGTCGCTCGCCGCCCAGCGGACGAGCGCCCGGGCGAGGTCGCCGCCGCCGCAGCCCAGGTCGAGGATGCGACCCCGCCCGTGTGCCGGCAGCGCCGGCGCGACGTGCGTCCGCCACGCCGCTCGCCATCCGCTCACGAGCGCGTTCACCACCGCGAAGCGCCGGAACGTGCGTTCCAGCGCGCGCGGGTCGCAGTCGGGGTCGTCCATGAGTTCGCGGAGCGTCAGGTCGCGAGCCCGCAGGTCGATCGGGAGGCCCGACGCGGCTCCCTGGGAGCGGCTCATCGGTGCTCCGCGGCGAGTTCCGGTTCCGCGACCGCTCCGACGGTGTCGGTCGCGATCCTCGTGCCGACCGCGGTCAGGCGGGCGCTCTCGACGGTCAGACCGGGGCCGAACGCGAGGGCGATGACGGGCGTGGCGTCCGCCAGCCCGATGTCCATGGCGTCGCGCAGGACGAACAGCACGGTCGCGCTCGACATGTTGCCGTGGTCGCGCAGCACGGCGCGGCTGCTCGCCATCGCGGTGTCCGGCAGGGCGAGGGCCTCTTGCGTGCGGTCGAGGATGGCCCGGCCGCCCGGGTGGACCGCCCAGACGGGGACGTCCGCAGCGGGTCCGTCGAGGAGCGGCCCGACGGCCTCGGCGACCGTGGCACCGACGAGCTTCGGCACCGCGGTGCTGAGGACCATCTCGAAGCCCTCGTCCCCGATGTTCCAGGCCATCTCGGACGCACCCTCCGGCACGACGGTCGCGGCGAACGCGTCGAGGCGGAGTCCGGGGCCCTCAGCGGTGACCACCGCGGCGGCGGCACCGTCGCCGAAGACGCTGTTCGCGACGATCTGGTCGGGGTCGTCCGACGCACGGACGTGCAGCGTGCAGAGTTCGGCGCAGACGACCAGCACGACCGCGGTCGGGTCGGCCTCGGCGAAGGCGGCCGCACTGCGGAGCGCCGGGAACGCCGCGCAGCAGCCCATGAACCCGATGTGGTGCCGGAAGACCGTGCGTCGCAGGCCGAGCTCCGCGACGATCGCCAGGTCCGGTCCGGGCTGGGTGAAGCCCGTGCACGACACCGTGACCAGGTGCGTGATGGCTGCCGGGTCGACGCCGGAGCGGTCGAGGGCGTCGCGCGCCGACGCGACGAACAGCGGCGGTGCCAGTTCGCGGTACCGGTCGTTGCGCATCCCGGTCGTCGGCGAGTGGATGGCTCCGTCTCCGTCGCGGAACGGGCCGGGCGTGCCGCTCGTGTCGAGCTCGGGCAGGACCGTGTGCCGGTGCTCGACCGCCGATGCGTCGAACGCGGCGGGCACGATGCGGCGCCCGAGTCGGCCGAGGCCGGGCTGCGCGGCGAAGAGGTCCCGGACGGCGACCTGGTCGAGCGTCGTCGGAGGGACGGCGGTACCGATGGCGCGGATCGTTGCGGACACGACTCATCCTGTCACCCGGTCGGTGACGAGTCCCCAGGAAGTCGATCCCCCGGGAACCCGTCGTCGACGGTCCTGGCGGTGCCTAGGCCTGTGCGCGCTCGAGCACGAGTTCCCGGACGCGGGCCGCGTCGGCCTGGCCCTTCATGGACTTCATGACCGCACCGATGATCGCGCCGGCGGCCTGCACCTTGCCGTCGCGGATCTTCGCGAGCACGTCGGGCTGGGCCGCGAGCGCTTCGTCGACGGCCGCGGTCAGCGCGGAGTCGTCGGACACGACCTTGAGCCCGCGGGACTCGACGACCGCCGAGGGCGAGCCCTCGCCGGCGATGACCCCTTCGAGCACCTGGCGGGCCAGCCGGTCGGTCAGCTCGCCCGACTCGACCAGCGTGATGAGCTCGGCGACGTGGGCCGGCGAGACCAGGTCGGCGGGTGCGGCGTCCTGCGTGTTCGCGACGCGGCTGATCTCGCCGGTCCACCACTTGCGCGCGGCCTGGGCCGGTGCGCCGGCAGCGATGGTCGCCTCGACCTCGTCGAGCAATCCGCCGTTCACGACGTCCTGGAACTCGAGGTCCGCGAACCCGAACTCGCCCTTGAGACGACGACGACGTGCAACCGGAGCCTCGGGCAGGGAGGCGCGGAGCTCCTCGATCATCGCCTTGTCCGGCACGACGGGCAGCAGGTCGGGCTCGGGGAAGTACCGGTAGTCGTCGGCGTCCGACTTGGGACGGCCCGCCGAGGTCCGACCGGTGTCCTCGTGCCAGTGGCGGGTCTCTTGCGTGATGGTCCCACCGTCGGCCAGGATCGCCGCCTGGCGCTGGATCTCGTAGCGGATGGCGCGCTCGACGGCCCGGAACGAGTTGACGTTCTTGGTCTCGGTGCGGGTGCCGAGCTTCTCCTGGCCCCACGGGCGGAGCGAGATGTTGGCGTCACACCGCAGGTTGCCGCGCTCCATGCGGGCCTCGGACACGCCGAGCGCTCGGACGAGGTCGCGGATGACCTGCACGTACGCGGCGCCGAGCTCGGGAGCGCGGTGCGCGGCGCCGAAGATCGGCTTCGTGACGATCTCGACGAGCGGGACCCCCGCGCGGTTGTAGTCGACGAGCGAGTACTCGGCACCCTGGATGCGACCCGTGGCGCCGCCGACGTGCGTCAGCTTGCCCGCGTCCTCTTCCATGTGGGCACGCTCGATCGGCACCTGGAACAGCGTGCCGTCGGCGAGTTCGACCTCGACCTCGCCCTCGAAGGCGATGGGCTCGTCGTACTGCGAGATCTGGTAGTTCTTCGGGTTGTCCGGGTAGTAGTAGTTCTTCCGGGCGAACCGCGAGGACTCGGCGATCGAGCACCCGAGCGCCAGCCCGAGGTTGATCGAGAAGCGCACGGCCTGCTCGTTGACGACGGGGAGTGACCCGGGCAGCCCGAGGTCGACCGGCGTGACGTTCGTGTTCGGTTCACCGCCGAAGAAGTTCGGGGCGTCCGAGAACATCTTCGTCTTGGTGGCGAGCTCGACGTGCACCTCGAAGCCGAGGACCGGCTCGAAGCGCTCGAGTGCCTCGTCGAAGTCCATGAGTGCGTCCTTGGCGGCCATCAGACCACGCCTTCCTCTGCTGCCGACTGCTGACTCGCGTCGAGGTCGGGGATCCGGTCGATGAGCGGAGCACCCCACTGCTGCTCCAGCAGGCGCTCGAGTGCCGCGCCGTAGCGGTAGAGGCGGGCGTCCTCGCGCTGGGGTGCCATGAGCTGCACGCCGGTGGGCAGGCCGTCCTCGGGGGCCAGGCCGTTCGGGATGCTCATCCCCGGCACGCCGGCCAGGTTCGCCGGGATCGTGGTGAGGTCGTTGAGGTACATCGACAGCGGGTCGTCGAGGCGCTCGCCTAGCGGGAAGGCCGTCGTCGGGGCCGACGGGCTGACCAGCAGGTCGACCTGCTCGAACGCGCGGTCGAAGTCGCGCTGCACCAGGGTGCGGACCTTCTGCGCACTGCCGTAGTAGGCGTCGTAGTAGCCGGCGCTCAGCGCGTAGGTGCCGAGGATGATGCGGCGCTTGACCTCGGGGCCGAAGCCCGCTTCGCGCGTGGCGGCCATGACGTCCTCGACCGTGGCGCCGCCCTCGGGCGTGACCCGGAGGCCGAAGCGCACCGAGTCGAACTTCGCCAGGTTCGACGAGGCCTCGGCCGGGAGGATCAGGTAGTACGCGCTGATGGCGTAGGCGAAGCTCGGGGCGTCGATCTCGACGACGACGGCTCCGGCGGCTTCGAGGACCGCGACGGTCTCCTGGAACCGCTGGGTGACGCCGGCCTGGAAGCCCTCGCCCCCGGCGAGCTCCTTGACGACGCCGACCCGCAGCCCGCGGAGCGTGTCCGCCTGCAGTCCGTCACGCGCGGCGGCCGCGAACGACGGCCATTCCTGCGGGATGGAGGTGGAGTCCTTCGGGTCGTGTCCGCCGATGACGTCGTGCAGCAACGCGGCGTCGAGGACGGTGCGCGCCACCGGGCCGACCTGGTCGAGCGAGGACGCCAGGGCGATCGCGCCGTAGCGGCTGACCCCGCCGTAGGTCGGCTTCACACCGACGGTGCCCGTGACGGCGCCGGGCTGGCGGATCGAGCCACCGGTGTCGGAGCCGAGCGCCAGCGGTGCTTCGAAGGCGGCGACCGCGGCGGCGGAACCGCCACCGGACCCGCCGGGGATCCGGCCGAGGTCCCACGGGTTGTGAGTCGGGCCGTACGCCGAGAACTCGGTGGTCGAGCCCATCGCGAACTCGTCCATGTTCGTCTTGCCGAGCGGCACCATGCCGGCACGCCGGAGCTTGAGGACCGTGGTGGCGTCGTACGGCGGCACCCAGCCCTCGAGGATCTTCGAGCCGGAGGTCGACGGCATGTCGATCGTGCAGAGGACGTCCTTGATGGCGACCGGCACCCCGGCGAGCGCACCGAGGTCGTCGCCCGCGGCGCGGCGCGAGTCGATCGACTTCGCGACGCCGAGGGCGTTCTCGTTGACGTGCAGGAACGCGTGCACGTCGGGGTCGACGGCGGCGATGCGGTCGAGGTGCGCCTGGGTGGCCTCGACGCTCGAGACGTCGCGGGCCACCAGGGCGTCGGCGAGCGCGGCGGCGCTGAGCCGGGTGATGTCGTCGGTCACTGTTCTTCTCCCAGGATGGCCGTCACGCGGAACCGTTCGCCGTCGGAGTCGGGGGCCCCGGAGAGGGCCTGCTCCTGCGTCAGCGTCTCGCCGACCACGTCGGGTCGGAGGACGTTCGGCAGCGCGACCGGGTGACTCGTCGCGGGGACGTCCGGCGTGGCGACCTCGGTCACCTTCGCGACGCTGTCGACGATGTGCGACAGCTCCCCGGTCAGCTTCTCGATCTCGTCGGGCGTGAGTGCGATGCGCGCGAGGTTCGCCAGGTGGGCGACCTGCTCGCTCGTGATGTCAGGCATGGTGCTCCGTCGATCGGTTCGTGGAATGGCGACCAGTCTATTGGGCGTGCCGAGCGGGGTCGGGCCGCCTGTGGACGACGCAGCCGGACCATGCCCTGTGGAGGACCGCCTGGAGGCCCGGTGTCGGTCCGCCGGACCGGTGTCGGTCCTCCAGGCCGTCGACGTCAGTGCCCGGAGCCGGCACCGGCGACCGCGCCGGCAACGGCTGCGGCAGCGGACCCGGGAGCCGGCGCGGTGCCGGCGTCGGGCGCATCGGCACCGGCTGCTGGCGCGGCCGGGGCGGCGCCGCCGGCCGTACCGGCACCGCCGGTCGCAGCAGTACCGCCGCCCCCGGGCGCGGCCTTCGCGTGCTCCGGTGTCCCGACCATGGCCGGGTCCGGCGCCGGCAGCGCGTCACCGCCCACGTGCTGGTCGAGGTAGGACATCATCGCCTTCCCGACCCCGAACTTCGCGCTGTACCCGGTCGTGCCCTGCAGGAACGGCCAGTTCGCCAGCCGCACCTTGCCCTGGACGTTCCCGATCCACGTCGCGTTCGTGTACTTCGTGCTCGACGTCACCAGCCAGTTCTGCACGTCGCCGTCGGTGGTGCCCGTCTTGGCGAACTTCGGCGTGCTGTCGCCCGGGTTGGCCGACGCGGCGGTGCCGTTGCCGTTCAGGACGCCCTGCAGCGTGTAGTCGACTGTGCCCGCGACCTGAGCCGAGACCCCCTGTGTGCAGGTGGCGGGCGTCGGGGTGATCTTCGTGCCGTCGGCGGTGGTCACCGAGTCGATGGCGGTCGGCGTGCACACGGTGCCGTCGTTCGCGAAGCCGGCGTACGCCTCGGCGAGGTCGATCGGCGAGAGCGTGTTGGTGCCGAGCACCGAGGCCGGGTTCGAAGCCGGCGCGGTGCCGTCTGCCTGGTGGATGCCCATGGCCTGAGCCGTCTGCGCGATCTTGCACAGGTCGAGCTGCTTGGCCATCGCCCCGAAGGCGGTGTTGATCGACTCGGTCGTGGCGTCCTGGACCGTCATCGACGCGGGCACGCTCTCGGCGTTCGAGACCGGCCAGGTCCCGCCGGAGACGTTCTCGCACGAGTTCGTGAACTCGGAGTTCTGGAAGGTGTGCTCGGTCGTCGACACCGACTGCGACAGGGTGTGGCCGCTCGCCAGCCACTCGGCCAGCGTGAACACCTTGTACGTCGACCCGGTCTGGAAGCCGCCGGAGTTCCCGTAGCCGCTGTCCGCGCTGTAGTTCACGGCCGTGGACCCGGCGGTCGCCGAGTCCGACTGCGTGTAGGTCGTGTTCTGCACCATCGACAGGATCCGTCCGGTGCCGGGCTCCACGGTGACGTTCGAGCCGCCCGCGTCGACGCCCGCCATGGTGGTCGGCACGTACGCCGACAGTGCGGCCTGGCCCTGCGCCTGCAGGTCGAGGTCGAGCGAGGTGTGGATCTGCAGCCCCTTGGTGTCGAGCGTCGCGATCCGTTCCGCCGCGGTCTTGCCGAACGCCGGGTCCTGCAGCACCTGGTCGCGCACGTAGTCGCAGAAGTACCCGGCGTCGTGGGCGGTGGCCGCCGCGCTGCACCCGTTCGCGGTCTCCGTGATCGTCGGCTGGACGGGCGTGGCGACCGCCTGCTGCTCCTGGGCCTTCGTGATCGAGTGGTGCGCGAGCATGCGCCGCAGCACGTAGTCACGCCGCTCCTTCGTCGCCGCGTAGCCGTTCGCCGACCCGTTGTCCTTGTTGTCCGGCTGGTCGATGCGCAGGTTCGACGGGTTGTTCAGGATCGCGACCAGGGTCGCCGACTGCACGAGCGAGAGGTCCTTCGCGTGCACGCCGAAGTAGTACTCGGCACCGGCCTCGGCACCGTACACGCGTCCGCCCAGCCCGACGATGTTGAGGTAGCCCGTCAGGATCTGTGACTTCGAGTACTTCTTGTTGACGGCGATCGCGTACCGCATCTCCTGCAGCTTGCGCTGCGGCGTGACCCCGGCGGCGTCCTGGTAACAGGCGTCGACCTTGGCCTTCGTCGCCGCCGCGTCCTTGCCGGTGAGCTGCTCGCACTGCTGCACCAGGACGTTCTTCACGTACTGCTGCGTGATGCTCGAGCCGCCCTGGACGTCGCCGCCGACGGCCGTGGCGGCCGCACCGCGCAGGGTGCCGATCACGTCGATGCCACCCTCCTCGTAGTAGCGGGGGTCCTCGGTGTCGATCGCGGCCTGCTGCAGGGTCTTCGCGATGGCGTCCGCGGCGACGATCGTGCGGTTCTCGGCGTAGAACGACGCGATAGCGACGTCCTGTCCACCTTGCTTGGCGTAGACGGTCGACACCTGCTGCGGGGTCTGGACGTCGAGGTAGCTCGGCAGGTCCTCGAAGAACGCGGCCGCGCCCGAGGCGCCCTCGCCGGCGACGGCGACCGCGGGCGTCACGGCGACCGCGACCAGCAGCCCGGCGAGCACGGACATGACGATGAACATCAGGAGGGCGCCGGGCCACCGCACTACACGCATGGGGGCACGGTAGGGAAGGGTGCTGGGTCGGGACTGCTCCGGCCGGGACAGAACCTGCAGCGGCCCTCAGGTTCACACTCGGACAACGCCGTGCGCGGGTGCAGGTCGGCCTGGAGGCGCGGATCGAGCCCGCCTCGTCGGCTCGGTCACGATCCGGTCACGTCCACGGCGCACGGTCACCCGAGCAGGCCCGCCACGGGTCAGTCGCGGGGTTGCAGGTCCTGCGGGCGCACCAGGTACAGGTCGAACGACGGCTGCATGCCGCCGCCGTCCGGGTCGTCATGGTGCCGGGTCCCGTTCCGCACCAGGTCACCGCGGCCCACCGCGACGAGGGCGACGTCGTGCAACGAGGACGTCCCGGGCTTGAGGTAGTCGTTGTGCCCGACCGGTCGACGGAACACGTCGCCGCCGATACCCGGGACCACGCCGAGGTCGAGCACCGTGGCGCCGAACGACGACGCGGCCGGGTCGGTGCCGAAGTACCCGGATCCGGCGACCGGGTCCAGGTGCGCCCCACCCACGAAGACCCCTCCGGCGGCGACGGCCAGCTGCGAGGCACGGCGGACGTCGCTGCCCGGCGAGCCGAGGACCGTGAGGCTGTCCGCGCGCATGTGCCCCGACGCCAGCGCGGTCATCGCCGTGGTCGAACCGTACGAGTGGGCGACGATGCCGAGCCGGGGCTGGTGGTCGCCCCGGAGCTGCCGGATGCCGTCGACCGTGCGCTCGAGCCGGGTGGCTCCGGTCTTCGCGAGCTCGAGCGACAGGATGTTCGACAGGTCCGGCGTGCGGTACCCCATCCATGCCAGCACGGCCACACCGGTGCCGGGTGCCGGGGCCGCGACCGGCGCGAGCGTCGCCTGCTCGTCGTACAGGTCACCAGCGGTGGCCGTGAAGTCGTCCATCTGCCC
Organism: Curtobacterium sp. Leaf183; assembly: GCF_001424385.1. Lineage (GTDB taxonomy): Bacteria > Actinomycetota > Actinomycetes > Actinomycetales > Microbacteriaceae > Curtobacterium. Next base: position 287,380 of record NZ_LMPO01000008.1, read on the forward strand.
GGTCACGGTGAAGAACATGCCGGGGACGACCACCGTGACGTCGGCAGCGGTCTCGAGGTCCCCGATCGCGATGGCCGCACGACCCGCACCACGGGTGTCGAGGGTCACGAGCGACTTCGCCGGGGCGTCCGCGTCGCGGTGCAGTGCGTCACGCACCTGCCCGAGCATCGCCTGTTGCGAGGCGTCCCCGGCGGGGTCGGCGAGCCCGGTCGCGAGGACCCGACGGTTGGCCCGGTCACGTACCGCGTACGGCACACCGTCGAGGTTCCCGACGACGACCGGCGCGCCCCGCTCGAGCCGGAGGCGCGTCCCACCGTCCAGGCCGGCCCACCACGAGGCGACGACCGCGGCGGTCGGTGGCTCGTCCATGGCGGTCGCGACGACGCGTCGGTCGTGGTCCGCTGCGGCGAGTCGGTCGGGGGACAGCGCGGCCAGGCCGTCGAGGAACGTGCGACCCCGCGCCGCGCGCACGTCCACGGTGTCGAGCTGGCCGTCGGACCCGACGACGGTCGGAGCTGCGGGCACCACCGACGACCCGACCACTCCGAGGGAGTGCATCGAGGCGATGAGCAGAGCAGCGGCGACGAGCAGCAAACCGGTCTCCCCCGGGAAGGCCTTCCTGTCGTCTCCCTGAAGGCGACAGGTGATGCTCCGTCGAGTTTAGGGAGAACCGCCCCGGAACTGTCGTGCTGGTTGCAACTTGTCCCTCGAACTGGGGACACGCAGAGGCGAGCCGCGTTTTGCGGACAACCACGACGCCCGCGGCGCGATGTCAGTCAGCCCTGACGGGCTCCGCGGCTGCTGGCGAGTCGGCTGCATCCGGCTCGACGGCTGCGGGCGAGTCGGCTGCATCCGGCTCGACAGCCTCGGGCAGCGCGCCGGGGCCTTCGGTGACGAGCACGTGGAACTGCTCCGCGTCGATGATCCGCAGGCCGAGCTGCTCCGCCTTCGTGAGCTTCGACCCGGCGCCGGGACCGGCGGCGACGAAGTGCGTCTTCTTGCTGACGCTCGACGCGGCCTTGCCGCCCGCGGCGATGATCGCCTCGAGCGCGCCCTCTCGCGTGTAGCCCTCGAGGGAGCCCGTCGCGACGACGGTGACCCCGCTGAGGACGCCGCCCTCGGTCGTGGCAGCCCCCGGCCCCGGGTGTCCGGGCGTGCTGAACTGCACGCCCGCGGCCGTCCACCGGTCGATCACGTCGCGGTGCCAGTCGACCTCGAACCAGTCCAGGAGCGCATCGGCGATGATGCCGCCGACGCCGTCGACCGCGGCGAGTTCGTCCCGCGACGCCGACCGGATGGCGTCGAGCGACCCGAAGTGGTTCGCCAGGGCACGGGCAGCGACGGGACCGACGTGGCGGATGCTCAGGCCGACCAGGATCCGCCACAGCGGCGAGGTCTTGGCAGCGTCGATGTTCGCGAGCATCTCGAACGCGTTCTTGGACGGGTAGCGGCCGGGTTCGCCGGTGTAGTCCGCGCCGCGTGCGTCGGGGTCGAACGCCGGGTCGGTCTTCCTGCGGGCACGGCTGAACGGTGTGACGCGCTTGGGTGTCCCCGATTCGTCGGTCTTCTGCATGCCGGTCTCGGCGTCGCGGACGACGACCTCGATCGGCACGATGTCCTGCATCGTCAGGTCGAACAGGCCCGCCTCGGTCTCGAGCGGCGGGACCTCGGGGTGGAGCGGCTGTGTCAGGGCCGCCGCAGCGACCTCGCCGAGTCCCTCGATGTCGAGCGAGCCACGCGATGCGATGTGCTCGACACGACCGCGCACCTGCGCCGGGCAGCTCTTGGCGTTCGGGCAGCGCAGGTCGATGTCTCCCTCTTTCGCCGGGGCGAGCGTGGTGCCGCACTCGGGGCACTCGGTCGGCATCACGAACTCGCGCTCGGAGCCGTCGCGGAGCTCGACGACCGGGCCGAGCACCTCGGGGATGACGTCGCCCGCCTTGCGCAGCACGACGGTGTCGCCGATGAGCACGCCCTTGGCCCGGACGACCTGCTGGTTGTGCAGGGTGGCCTGACGCACGACGGAGCCGGCGACCTCGGCCGGCGCCATCACGGCGAACGGCGTCGCGCGGCCAGTGCGTCCGACGCTGACGACGATGTCGACGAGCTTCGTGTGCACTTCTTCCGGCGGGTACTTGTAGGCGATCGCCCACCGCGGAGCCCGCGACGTCGAGCCGAGTTCCTCGTGCAGTCCGAGGTCGTCGACCTTGATGACGATGCCGTCGATCTGGTGCTCGACCGACGCCCGACGTTCGCCGTAGTCCTTGACGAAGCCGAGGACCTCGTCGATGGTGTCGAACACCCGGTGGTGCGTGCCCGTCGGCAGCCCCCACGAGTGCAGCAGCTCGTACACCTCGGACTGCGAGCGGGCCTCGGTGTCGCGCTCGAGCTCGGGCACCGGCCATGCGCCGATGCCGTGCACGAGCATGCGGAGCCGTCGCAGTCGGTCGACCATGAGCTCGCGCTTGGCGGGTGACTTGCCCTCTTCCTTCTGCCGCAACGACCCGGCAGCGGCGTTCCGGGGGTTGGCGAACACGCGCTCCCCCGCGTCACGCTGCTTGGCGTTGAGCTCGTCGAACTGCTCGACCGGGAAGAAGATCTCGCCGCGGACCTCGACCAGGGGCGGGTGGCCGGTGCCGGACAGCCGGTCGGGGATGGTGCCCATGGTCCGGACGTTGCCGGTGACGTCCTCGCCCACGACGCCGTCGCCGCGCGTGGCGGCGCTGACCAACCGACCGTGCTCGTAGCGCAGGTTGATCGCGAGACCGTCGATCTTGAGCTCGGTGAGGAACCGGACGCGCTCGGTGCCGGCGTCGCGCTGGACCTTGGCCGCCCACTCGGCGAGTTCGTCCGGCGAGAAGACGTTGTCGAGGCTGAGCATGCGCTCGGCGTGCTCGACCGGGGCGAACTGCGTCGTCTCGGCGCGGCCACCGACCGTCTGCGTCGGGCTGTCCGGGGTCAGGAGCTCGGGGAACCGTCGCTCGATCGCGTCGAGCCGGTGCATCATGCCGTCGTAGTCGGCGTCGGAGACCGGCGAGCCGTTGCCCTCGTAGTAGTCGTCACGCAGTTCGTTCGCCCGCGCACGGAGCCTTTCGACCTCGCGCGCCGCCTGGGCTGCGTCGAGCTCGGCGGGGTCGATGGTCTCGAACGTGGCGTCGGTCTCGCTCATACCGACAGTTCTACCGTGAACCCCCGACCGGCACCGCCAGGAGCCGACCTGCTGCCCGACCGCCGACGTCAGGCGTCGACGGGCACCGCGCTGACGGTGTCGTCGATCGTGCACTGGCCGAGCACGCGCGTGCCGACGTACACGACCGCGGTCTGTCCGGGCGCGACCCCGTGCAGGGGCTCGTCGACGTCGATCACCAGCACCCCGTCGGCCACCCGGGCCGTCGCGGGGACCGGGTCGGCGTGCGCCCGGATCTGCACGTCGCACACGAAGGGCGTCGCCGGGTCGGTCGGAGCGGCTCCGGCCCAGGTGAACCGCGCACCGGACATCGACGTGACGGCGAGGGCTTCCTTCGGGCCGACGACGACGGTGTTGTCCTTCGGGCGGATCTCGAGCACGAACCGCGGCTTGCCGTCGGGTGCCGGACGGCCGAGCGCCAGTCCGCGGCGCTGTCCGACGGTGTAGCCGGTCGCGCCCTCGTGCGACCCCACCACGGTGCCGTCGCGCTCCACGACGTCGCCCGGGGCGGTCCCGACGCGGTCGGCGAGCCAGCCGCGGGTGTCGCCGTCGGGGATGAAGCAGATGTCGTAGGAGTCGGGCTTCTGCGCCACGGTGAGCCCGCGCGCGGCGGCCTCGGCCCGGACCTCGTCCTTGGAGGGGGTGGCGCCGAGCGGGAACATCGCGTGCTGGAGCTGCTCGGCGGTGAGCACCCCGAGCACGTACGACTGGTCCTTCGCCCACGCGGCCGACCGGTGCAGCTCGCGGGAGCCCTCGTCGGTCGTGACGATCGAGGCGTAGTGCCCGGTGCAGACGGCGTCGAACCCGAGCGCCAGGGCCTTCTCGAGCAGGGCGGCGAACTTGATCCGCTCGTTGCAGCGCATGCAGGGGTTCGGCGTGCGACCGGCCTGGTACTCGGCCACGAAGTCGTCGACGACGTCCTCCTTGAAGCGCGCCGAGAAGTCCCACACGTAGTACGGGATGCCGAGCGCCGACGCAGCACGCTGGGCGTCCATCGAGTCCTCGATGGTGCAGCACCCACGGCTGCCCGTCCGGAGCGTGCCGGGCATCCGACTCAGCGCCAGGTGGACCCCGACCACGTCGTGACCGGCGTCGACCGCCCTGGCGGCAGCCACCGCCGAGTCGACACCACCGCTCATCGCCGCCAGAACTCGCATGACTCCAGGGTAACCCGCCGACGGAACCGTACCGCTGGCGTACCGTTGGTCCCGCGATGGCCAGGACCGGGAACGACTCATTCGACTTCCGAGCCGTGCTGCTGTCCGGCTTCCTCCCCGCGGCCCTGTTCGCGATCGGTGAGGGCGCGATCATCCCGATCATCCCGATCGCGGCGAACTCGCTCGGCGCGAGCCTGGCGATCGCGGGCTTCGTCGCGTCGCTGATCCTCGTCGGCGAGCTCATCGGCGACGTGCCGTCCGGGGTCGTCGTCGCGCGGATCGGCGAGCGCAACGCGATGATCGGCGCCGCGCTCGTGTCGATGGTCGGGCTCGTCGTCTGCACCGTGGCACCGAACCCCGTCGTGCTGGCGGTCGGCGTCTTCCTGGTCGGACTCTCCACGGCGGTGTTCGCCCTCGCTCGGCACGCGTACATGACCACCGCGATCCCGATCCACATCCGGGCCCGGGCGCTCTCCAGCCTGGGCGGGGTCTTCCGCTTCGGCTACTTCGTCGGCCCCTTCATCGCCGCCGGGGTGATCCACCTGACCGGCACCACGCAGAGCGCCTTCTGGATCCACATCGTCTGCTGCCTGGCGGCGGCGGTGACCCTGCTCGTGCTCCGCGACCCCGCGACGGGCGTGCGCGGTCTGCGGCGGCCGAGTCGGGCCTCCCGTCCGGACGGCGACGCCGTCGGCGACGCGACCGACACCGGCGCGATCCTGGTGCAGCAGGAGTCGCACGGGCTGTTCCGCACCATCCGTCAGAACCGCAGCGTGCTGCTGCGCCTCGGCAGCGGCGCCGGCCTGATCGGCGCGATGCGTGCGGGGCGCCAGGTGATCCTGCCGCTCTGGGCCGTCAGCGTCGGGATGGACGACGCGACCGCCGCCCTGGTGATCGGCATCGCCGGGGCGGTCGACTTCGCGCTCTTCTACACGAGCGGCCAGATCATGGACCGGTGGGGACGTCTCGCGAGCGCCCTGCCCTGCATGCTCGGACTCAGCATCAGCTACTTCCTCCTCGCATGGAGTGGCCACCTTGACGCCCGCGTGGGGTGGTTCGTCGGGATCGCGGTGGGCATGTCGCTGGCGAACGGCGTCGGCTCCGGCATCCTGATGACCCTCGGCGCGGACCTCGCACCGCGCGGGAACCCGGCCCCGTTCCTCGGCGCCTGGCGGTTCACCGGCGACTTCGGTCAGGCCGCCGCACCGCTCCTGATCTCGGGCATCACCGCGGTGGCCTCGATCGCGATCGCGAGCGGCGTGATGGGTGTGCTCGGGCTCATCGGCGCCGGAGTGCTGCTGCGCTACGTCCCCCGGTACCTCCCCCGTCGGCTGCGCTGACGCCGGACGCTCCCCGGTACGCTGTCGGTGCTCGCGGGAGTGGTGGAACGGTAGACACGCAGGATTTAGGTTCCTGTGCCGCAAGGCGTGAGGGTTCGAGTCCCTCCTTCCGCACCGATCCTGCGTCCTCGCGCCGCACCGATCCTGCGTCCTCGCGCATCTCATACCGGCGACGGACGGCCCCCTGACGGCTGCACGGTACCCTCGACCTGCGGGTGACCCTCTGTCCCCGCACCCGCACGACCGGAAGAAGCATGCACTCCGTCGCACTCGCCCTGATCCCATGGCTGGATCCGCAGTACATCCTCGACCACTTCGGGGCCGTCGCCGTGCTCGTGGTGTGCGCCATCATCTTCGCCGAGACCGGTCTGCTGATCGGGTTCGTCTTCCCCGGCGACAGCCTGCTCGTCATCACGGGCCTGTTCGCCTTCGACCGCGGTGGCGCCATCGGCGGGATCCCCGTCTGGGCCGCGGCGCTGATGATCGCCGCAGCGGCCTTCCTCGGCGGCGAGCTCGGGTACTACATCGGCAAGAAGGCCGGTCCGCCGATCTTCGAGCGCAAGGAGAGCGGGCTGTTCTCCAAGGCGAACGTCGACCGCACCAACGCCTTCTTCCACCGGTTCGGCCCGCTCGCGGTGATCCTGGCGCGCTTCGTGCCGGTCGTCCGCACGTTCCTGCCCATCGCCGCCGGTGTCGGGCGCATGAACTACAAGAAGTACTCGCTCTACAACGCCATCGGTGCGCTGATCTGGGGCGTCGGGGTGACGTTCCTCGGGTACTTCCTCGGCTACATCCCGTTCGTCGCCGACTTCGTCCGCGAGTACATCGACGTCATCCTGCTCGCCGCGGTCGTCGTCACGGTCGTCCCGATGGCGCTGACCTACATCCGCAACGCCCGCCGTGCGAAGAAGCACGAGCAGGAAGAGCAGCACGGCCAGCCCACGGTCGACTGACCGGCTGCGGCGGCGCTGTCGCCGCCGTTGCACAACAGAGAGCACCCCGCGCCACGGAATCCCGTGGTGCGGGGTGCTCTCTGTTGTGCGGGAGCAATCGGCACCAGCAAACCGGACGTCGGCGCCAGCCGGCAGTCAGCAGCCGGCCGCCAGCCGCGCCAACCGCCAGCCGCCAGCCGCCAGCCGCCAGCCGCGCAAGCCGGCCGCGCCAGCCGCCAGCCGCCAGCGCCAGCCTGCAGCCGCCTACGCCGTCGTGTCGAACCACTCCCGCACGATCGGCGCGATGCCCCGGAAGGCCTTCGCCCGGTGCGAGAGCGCGTTCTTCTCGGCGCGCGTGAGCTCCGCCGACGACCGGTCGGCGTCGTCCGGCTGGAAGACCGGGTCGTACCCGTGTCCGCCGTCGCCGCGACGCTCCGTCAGCACCTCGCCGTTCCACACGGCCTCGACCACGTGCTCGACGCCGCCCGGCGTGACGAACGCCGCCGCGCAGACGAACGCCGCGGTGCGCTCGACGACACCATCGAGGTTGCGCAGCAGCAGGTCGATGTTGTCCGCGTCCACCCGCGTGCCGGCGTACCGCGCGGAGTGGATGCCCGGGGCACCGCCGAGCGCGTCCACCGCGATGCCGGAGTCGTCGGCCAGCGCCGGCAACCCCGTGTGTGCGACGGCGGCCCTGGCCTTGATGAGGGCGTTCGCGGCGTAGGTGTCGCCGTCCTCGACGGGCTCGGGACCGTCGTAGCCCTGCAGCTCCACACCGGACCCGAGGGCGTCGCCGAGGATCTCCCGCAGCTCGACGACCTTGCCCTGGTTGTGGGTGGCGAGGACGACGGTGCCGGTCACGCCAGCCCCAGGGCGTCGCGCTGGATCGCCGCCAGCGAGGCGTTGCCCGCCAGGCCCAGGTCGAGCAGCACGTCCAGCTCGTCGCGGTCGAACGGCGCGTGCTCGGCGGTTCCCTGCACTTCGATGAACTTGCCGGAGCCGGTCGTCACGATGTTCATGTCGGTGTCGGCCGCGGAGTCCTCCGTGTAGGCCAGGTCGAGCATCGGCTCGCCGCCCACGATCCCGACCGAGATCGCCTGCACGCTGTCGGTGAGCGGTGTCGCCTTCTTCGCGATGAAGCCCTTGTCGCGCCCCCACTCGATCGCGTCGACCATGGCGACGTACGCGCCCGTGATCGACGCCGTGCGGGTCCCGCCGTCGGCCTGCAGCACGTCGCAGTCGAGCACCAGGGTGTTCTCCCCCAGTCCCTTCATGTCGACAACGGCGCGCAACGAACGACCGATGAGCCGCGAGATCTCGTGCGTGCGGCCCCCGACCTTGCCCTTGATGGACTCGCGCTGCATGCGCTCGTTCGTGGACCGCGGCAGCATCGAGTACTCCGCGGTGACCCAGCCGGAACCCTTGCCGGCCATCCAGCGCGGGACCCCGTTGGTGAACGACGCGGTGCAGAGCACGCGGGTGTTGCCGAAGGAGATGAGCGCGCTGCCCTCGGCCTGGGTGCTCCAGCCGCGTTCGATGGTGACGGGGCGGTGGTCGGTGGCCTCGCGGCCGTCGATGCGGGTGGTCATGGGGTCCTCTCGGTCCGGCCTGGAGGCTCGGTGCGGGTTGTCGGAGCGGGTCACGACGAGCGGCTGGTCGCCGCCCGGTCGTGGGGACGTGGCAGGGTGATGGCGCCGGTCTCGAGGTGGCCGACGCTGACGATCTCGGGGCCGAGGAACCGGCGTGCCAGCCGACGGAAGCCGGCCTCGTCGCCGCCGGTGGACTCGAACGCGTAGCTCGGGGGGTCGGTGGTGGTCCGCTCGAGGCCGTGCTCGACGAGCCGGCGGTAGACGTCGCTGGCGGTCTCCTCGGCGCTCGACACCAGCGTGACGTCGGGGCCCATCACGTACTGGATCGCCGCGGACATGAGCGGGTAGTGCGTGCAGCCGAGCACGAGCGTGTCGACGTCGGCGGCGCGGATCGGCGCGAGGTACCCGGCCGCGACCTCGCGCAGCTCGGGTGAGGAGGTGTCCCCGGCCTCGACGAACTCGACGAAGCGCGGGCAGGCGGCCAGGGTCAGCGTGACGTCCGAGGCGACCGCGAAGGCGTCCTCGTACGAGCGGGACGCGATCGTGCCGATCGTGCCGATCACACCGATGCGCCCGGTCCTGGTCTGCTTGACGGCGGCGCGGGCCGCGGGCTGGATGACCTCGACCACGGGGATGCCGTACGCCTGCTCGTACCGCTCGCGCGCGTCACGGAGCACGGCGGAGGACGCGGTGTTGCACGCGATGACGAGCGCCTTCACACCCTGTTCGACCAGGTCGTCCATCACCTGCAGGGCGTAGCGGCGGACGTCGGCGATCGGCTTCGGGCCGTACGGCGAGTGCACGGTGTCGCCGACGTAGCGGATGCTCTCGCGCGGGAGCTGGTCGATGATGGCGCGGGCGACCGTCAGGCCGCCGACGCCGCTGTCGAAGACTCCGATCGGTGCATCCGTCACGGCACCAGCGTACCGACGCGCGCCGACGTGCCGGACGCCCCCCGAGCCTCCCCACCGTCCGCCCTTCTGACTAGTGTCGGAGTCGTGACCAGCGCGCTCCTGACGGACCAGTACGAACTCACCATGGTCGACGCGGCCCTCAAGGACGGCACCGCCGACCGGCGCTGCGTCTTCGAGGTCTTCACCCGGCGGCTGCCGGACGGGCGCCGCTACGGCGTCGCGGCGGGACTCGGCCGGTTCCTGACCGCGCTGACCGACTTCCGCTTCGGTGACGAGGAGATCGGCTTCCTGCGGGACCGCGGCGTCATCGACTCCGGGACCGCGAGCTGGCTCGCCGACTACCGGTTCACCGGTGACGTCCGGGCCTACCGCGAGGGCGAGGTGTTCTTCCCGAACTCCCCCGTGCTGCAGATCGAGGGCACGTTCGCCGAGGCCGTCGTCCTCGAGACCCTGGCCCTGTCGGTGTTCAACGCCGACTCTGCGATCGCCTCGGCGGCGGCGCGCATGGTGTCCGCCGCCGACCACCGCCCGCTCGCCGAGATGGGGTCCCGCCGCACGGGTGAGTGGAACGCGGTCGCCGCGGCCCGCGCGGCCTACATCGCCGGGTTCGGTGCGACGAGCAACCTCGAGGCCGGGCGCACGTGGGGCATCCCGACGATGGGCACGGCCGCGCACGCGTTCACGCTCCTGCACGACTCGGAAGAGGCGGCGTTCCGCTCGCAGCTCGACGCCCTCGGCGACGGCACGACGCTGCTCGTCGACACCTACGACATCGAGGCCGCCGTGGACACCGCCGTGCGGCTGACGGACGGCAAGCTCGGCGCCGTCCGCATCGACAGCGGTGACCTGCCGTCCGTCGTCGCCTCGGTCCGCGCCCAGCTCGACCGGCTCGGCGCCACGAGCACGAAGATCACCGTGACGAACGACCTCGACGAGTACACGATCGCCGCACTCCGCGCCGCACCGGTCGACTCCTACGGCGTCGGGACGTCGGTCGTGTCCGGATCGGGGCACCCCGCGGCCGGCATGGTGTTCAAGCTCGTCGCCCACCACTCCCCGGCCGGCGAGTGGGTGTCGGTCGCGAAGAAGTCCGCCGACAAGGCGTCGATCGGCGGACGCAAGGACGCCGGGCGTCGCCTGCGCAACGGGATCGCCACTGCCGAGGTCGTGCGCACCACCGGGACCGTCGGACCGGACGAACGGGCACTCATGGTGCCCGTCGTGACCCACGGCGAGGTCGACCCGGCGTTCCTCGGGGTGCGCGGGGTCGAGGCCGCACGCGCACACCACAAGGGCGCCAAGGCCGAGCTGCCGGCGGACGCGTCGCGGATCGGGCGGGGCGACCCGGCGATCCCGACGCTGATCGTGTGAGCGGCTACTCGGCCTTCATCTTCTCGTAGATGGCCTTGCAGTCCGGGCAGACCGGGAACTTCTCGGGGTCACGGCCCGGGATCCACTTCTTGCCGCACAGCGCCTTGACGGGTTTGCCGCTGAGCGCCGACTGCAGGATCTTGTCCTTCTTGACGTAGTGCGAGAAGCGCTCGTGGTCGCCGGGCTCGACCGCCTCTTCCTCGAGGAGCTTCTCGAGCTCGCGGTCCATCACGTCGAGTCCGCCGCCACCGGGTTCCGTCATGCTCATGCGACAAGGGTACGACTGCTCGGCGGGTTCCGCTGCGCCGATCAGCCTCGCCGTGCCGGTCAGTTCCGCTGTGCCGCTGCCAGCAGGTCGGGGCCGTACCGGTCGAACAGCTTGCCACCGACGAGCACGCCCAGCCCGAGCACCACGACACCCACGCCCGCTCCGACCACGAGCGTCAGCAGCGCCCACGACGCCGTGTCGTCGGTGAACGCGAGCACCGCGAGCCACACCGCCGGCACGGAGAACAGCAGGATCCCGATGATCGTCGTCGACTGGGCGACCGTCGAGACGACACCGGCGGCCTGCGGCTGCTGGAACGCCCGGTCGCCGGGCCGGACGGTCGGGTACGGCAGCGCCACGGAGACGACGCTCGAGATCCCCAGCCCGGCGAACAGGGCGCCGACGCACACGCCGACCACGACCGGGAACACCGTCAGGTCGCCGAACAGCCAGGCGGAGAGCCACCCGCCGGCGACGATCGCGGGGACGCCCACGACGATCAACGGCGTGAGACGACCGAGACGGTCGCTCCAGCCGGGCGCTCCGGACGCCACGTGCAGCCACACCGCGGTGTTGTCGTAGGCGACGTCGTTGTGCGGCAGGAACCCCGCGATGACCGCCATCAGCGGCAGCGGGATCAGGGCCGTCCAGTGCCACGGCATGCCCGCGACACCGAGCGGCACCACGACGATCGGCACGAGCAGCAGGATCAGGTAGGACGTCCGGTAGCGCGGGTCACGGCCCCAGTAGGTCAGCGCGCGAGCAGCAACGGCGCCCGCCGGGTTGGCCCCCAGCCGGTCGAACCAGCCGAGGGTGCGGTAGCTCCGGGTCCTCGTGCGGTCGTCCACCGTGACGAGCAGGTGCCCGACGAGCGCCCACCACGCCCACCCGAGCAGCCCGACGACGGCCAGGGCGATCAGGAGCTTGACGGTCGCCTCCCCGGCGTGGCCGGCAGCGGCCTCGGCGGGCACGGCCCAGGCGGCACCCCACGGGGTCCACCCGGCGACGTCGGCGATGCGGTCGAGTTCGGTGCTGCGCGGATCGATCCAGTCGACGCGGAGCAGGAGCGAGACGGTCGGGATCGCCAGGACCACCACGACGAGCGCCACGAGCCAGCCGGCGTCGCGGGTCTGTCGCTGGCCGCCGAACACCCACGCGCCGACCGCGCACCCGACGCGCACCAGCAGCGCCGCGGTCACGACGACCAGCACCGCGGCGACCACCCCGAGCACACCCGTCCCGCCGTCGCGCATCCACGCCGCGGACTGGGCGACCGCGACGACGGCGAGCGCCACCAGCGGGACACCGACGAGCCCCGCGACACCGAGACCGACGGCCAGGTCGCGGCGGCTCACGCCGAACACCGCGAACCGGCGCGGGTCGAACTGGTCGGCTCCCCCGACGGCGAGCGGGATGATCGAGAAGGCGACCGTGACGAGCGTGCCGACGGGCACGATGACGCTCCGTGCGACCTCGGGGTCCGCGGTGCGGAGCGCGGCGACGGCCATCGCGACGAACACGGCGGCGGCGAGCCCGGCGAGGCTCGCGACGACGACCAGGACCGAGCGCCGGGCGCTCCCGCGGACCTCGCCCGCGAGCAGGTCGACCCTCAGCCGGAGAAGCTGTGCAACCATTCCATGCTCTCTGCGACGACGCGGCCACCCGCGAGTTCGACGAACTTGTCCTCGAGGCTCCTGCGGCCGCGGACCTGCGCCATGGTGCCGGACGCGAGCACCTTCCCGCCGACGATGATGGCGACCGAGTCGCAGGTACGCTGCACGAGCTCCATCGAGTGGCTCGACAGGACCACCGTCCCGCCGCCCTGCGTGTAGCGGCGGAGGATCTCGACGATCGTCGCGGAGCTGACCGGGTCGACCGACTCGAACGGTTCGTCGAGGACGAGCACGCGGGGCGAGTGGATCAGGGTGGCCGCGAGCGCGATCTTCTTCGCCATGCCGACCGAGTAGTCGGCGACCTGGCGTCCGAGTGCGTCACCGAGACCGAACGCCTCGGCGAGGTCGGCACTGCGGGAGCGCGCGGTCTTGCCGTCCAGGCCGCGCAGGGTGGCCGAGTAGAAGAGCAGCTGCGCGCCGGTCAGTCGGTCGAACAGGCGGAGGCGGTCGGGCAGCACGCCCATGCTCCGCTTCGCGGCGGCCGGATCGGCCCACACGTCGTGGTCGAGCACGGTCGCGGTGCCGGCGTCGGGGCGGAGCAGGCCCGTGAGCATGGAGAGCGTCGTGGTCTTGCCGGCGCCGTTCGGTCCGACCACGCCGAAGATCGAGCCCTGGCGGATCTCGAGGTCGACCTCGTCCGCGGCGACCGTCTGCCCGTACCGCTTGACCAGTCCCGCGGCGCGGAGCACGACGGGCTGCTGCGGGGCGGGAGCGGCGGACGCGCGCTTGGTCGCGGTCTGCCGCGGCGCGCGCTTCGCTGCCGGTGCGGGGCGGTCACGGACGGGAGGTTCGGTGCCGGTCGCGTCGTCGGCCGTCTGCCGGTCGTCGGCCGTCTTCCCGTTGCCGGAGGGCCGCCGGTCGCCGGTCCGCTCGGTGGGCTCCGGCCGCACCGACTTCGTCGCTGCGGCGCCCTGCGGGCGTGTCGCCCGGACCTTCTTGCTCGTGCGCGGCTTCGTCGTCGTGACCGCGGCGCTGCTCGGAGCGCTGGTCGCCGGCGCCGTGCCGTCCGTCGTGTCGTCGGTCATGCCGTCCTGAGCAGGCCGGTCGTCCGCATCCCTGTCCCCCGTGTCTGCGCGCTCGTGCGTGTCGTCGGCCGCCGTGTCGTCACCCTCGGCCTCGTCGGTCTCGGTGAGCCAGGCCGCGTCCGACGTCGCGTACACGTCGTCCTGATCCCCTGCTGCAGCCGCCACGCGCCCACCGTACCAATGCCCTGCGCGCGTCGGGGCGGGCGGACACCCAGTGTCACGAATTGACTACGAAGCCGTTCAGGACGTACCCCGACGAGGGGACGTTCCGTATCATTCACCGGGACACGACGGAGTGTTCACCACTTGGAAACCTGCCCCGGATGCCCGCGGGGCCGCTGATCGCTCCGCGTCGACGACGCGCAGGACGCGGTTCACGGCTCGTTCGCACCAACCGGGCGCAGACTCGACACGGCCTGCCTGCGCCCACCGGCGCGCGGGCAGACACCGGAAGGGACCAGCATGACCACGCAGATCGTCATCCTCGCAGCGGGGATGGGCAGCCGCCTCGGGCGCAGCCTGCCGAAGCCGCTCACCGAACTCAGCGACGGCCGCAGCATCATGCAGCAGCAGTTCGACAACATCCGTGCCGCGTTCGGTTCGAGCGCCAAGGTCACAGTCGTCGTCGGCTACAAGTCGGAGTACATCGTCGAGGCCTTCCCGGAAGCCGCGTTCGTCTACAACGAGTCCTACGACTCCACCAACACCTCCAAGAGCCTGCTCCGCGCTCTCAAGGCGACGGGCAAGGGCGGGGTCCTCTGGATGAACGGCGACGTCGTCTTCGACCCGCGGGCGCTCGTCCGGGCCGCCGACATGATGGACCAGGACCGCTCCTTCGTCAGCGTCAACACCGAGAAGGTGTCCGACGAAGAAGTCAAGTACACCGTCGACGCCGAGGGCTTCATCCACAAGCTGTCGAAGCAGGTCGTCGGGGGTCTCGGCGAAGCCGTCGGCATCAACTACGTCTCGGCCGCCGACAAGCAGGCACTCATCCGTCAACTCGGTCGTGTCGACGACCAGGAGTACTTCGAGGGCGGCATCGAAGCGGCCATCGGTGAAGACGGTCTACGCTGGACGCCGATCGACATCTCCGACCTGTACGCGGTCGAGATCGACTTCGCCGAGGACCTCGAGCGCGCGAACAACCTGTTCGCCTGAGCAACTGGCATCCTCTCGGTGATCCCAGCCGGAAGGACCCCATGACGACATCGAGTGCGCCGACCGCGCTTGCGACCGTTGCCCCGGCAGCCGTCCGCAGCGCGAGTCGGCGCTATCGTCATGCGCTCTGGCTGCTGACGAAGCGCGACCTGCGCGTCCGGTACTCCACCTCGGCGCTCGGCTACGTGTGGTCGATCCTCGACCCACTCGTCATGTCGGCGATCTACTGGTTCGTCTTCACCCAGGTGTTCCACCGCGGGTCCGTCGGCGAAGAGCCCTACATCGTGTTCCTGCTGTCGGCGCTGCTGCCGTGGATGTGGTTCACGGGGGCCGTGTCCGACTCGACGAGGGCGTTCATCTCCGAGTCGAAGCTGATCCGCTCCACGACCATCCCCCGCAGCATCTGGGTGCTCCGGATCGACGCGTCGAAGGGCATCGAGTTCCTGCTGAGCATCCCGGTGCTCGCGGTGTTCGTCATCGCGACCGGGGCGCACGTGCACTGGCAGGTCGTGCTCTGGCCGCTCGCGATCCTGCTGCAGGCCGCCCTGGTCTACGGCATCGGCCTGATCGTCGCGCCGCTGGTGGTCTTCTTCCGCGACCTCGAACGTGCCGTCAAGCTCGTGCTGCGGTTCGCCTTCTACGCTTCCCCGATCATCTACGGCACCCACGCGCTGCCGGCGGTCCTGCACGACCTGGCGGCGATCAACCCGCTCACGGGCATCTTCGGCATCTACCGCGCCGCGTTCTTCCCGAGCCAGCTCGACTGGTTCGAGGTCCTCGCCTCGACGGTGACCACGGCGGTGGTCGTGGTCGTCGGGCTGGCCGTCTTCCGGCGCAGCGAGCACCGCGTCCTCAAGGAACTGTGATGACGACGACCCAGACGCCAGACCAGACGACGACGGCCGCGCCCGTCATCTCCGTGACCGACGCCGGCATCAGGTTCAAGCGGAACCGGAAGGCCGGTCGCAGCTTCAAGGACCTGTTCGCGGGCAGCAACCGCCGCAAGCGCGCGGACGAGTTCTGGGCGCTGCGCCACGTCTCGTTCGACGTGCGCCCGGGCGAGGCGATCGGCGTCGTCGGTCGCAACGGCCAGGGCAAGTCGACACTGCTGAAGCTCGTGGCGCAGGTGATGCTCCCGGACGAGGGACGGGTCAGGGTCGGCGCGGGCGTCGCGCCGCTGATCGAGATCACCGGCGGGTTCGTCGGCGACCTCACGGTGCGCGACAACGTGTACCTGACGGCCGGGCTCCACGGGATGTCGCGCGCGGAGATCCGGGACAGCTTCGACGAGATCATCGACTTCGCCGAGATCGGCGACTTCGTCGACACCCCGTACAAGCACCTCTCGAGCGGCATGAAGGTCCGGATCGCCTTCTCGGTCATCTCGCGCCTCGACGAGCCGGTGATCCTCGTCGACGAGGTCCTGGCTGTCGGCGACAAGGGCTTCCGCGAGAAGTGCTACAAGCGCATCGAGGACCTCCTCGCCGGGGGGCGCACGCTCTTCTTCGTGTCCCACAGCGACAAGGACGTCCGCCGGTTCTGCGACCGCGGACTGTACCTCGACAAGGGGCGGCTCCAGCTCGACGGCACGGTCGACGAAGCCCTCGCGCAGTACGCGGCCGACTACCGGGTCTGAGGCCTCGGCGGGGGCCCTCGTCCCTCCACAACCCGCCCCACCACGCCCCGCTCCACAGGCCACGTCGCCGCAGCGGATCCACCGCCCCCGGCGTCGGACCCTCCCCCTACCGTGTCCCCCATGCACCCCGCACCAACCGCGTACCCGGTCCCGTTCGCAGTCGACCGCAGCCAGGCCCCGCGCCGGTACGACCTCGTCAACATCGGTGACGAGCCCGTCGACGGCCTCAGCCTGACCCACCTCGGCTCGGGTTACTGCCCGCCCCTCGTCGTCCGTCGCCTCGACCCCGGCCGCAGCCTGGGCATCGCGGTGTTCGGGGCAGCGCCCGACGACACCGGCGTGGTCATCGTGCGGTGGCGCCGTCCGGACCGCTCGGAGTACCTCTGGCGGATGTCCCTGGTCGGCCCCGGGCTCGCGCCGTGACCAGCCGGCCCTCAGCGGCGCCCGTGCTGCCGCGCGACCTCGTGCCACCGTGCGACGAGCCGGTCGACCGCGGCGTGGAAGCGTGCCGTGGCCACACCGGGCGTCGTGTCCCCGAAGTACCGCGTCACCCACCGTCGCAGCTCCGCGAGCTCGTCCTCGTCGTGCGCGGCGGCGTCGACCCGCGCGACCACGTCGTCGGCGTCCTCCGCGCGCAACCAGTTGGCCGCGACCAGGTACCCGCGCTCGTCCACCTCGGCTTCAGTCGACACCGGGCGGGTGACGATCAGCGGCTTGCCCACCGCCAGGCGGTCGTAGATCATCGCGCTGATGTCGGTGATGGCCACGTCGGCGTCCGCCAGCTGCCAGCCCATCCCGGGCCCGTCGTCGTACACGTGGTGGGCACCCGCGTCGGCGGCGTTGGCGGCGGCGATGGCCGCCACGATCCGCTCGTGCGCGGCACGGTACCCGGGGTCGATGACCCCGCTGCGCGGGTGGGGTCGGTAGACCAGTCGGTGTCGCGGGGACGCCAGCACGCGCTCCGCGATGGTCGTGCCGTGGCTCGCGATCGAGCCGTACGCGGCGGCGGGCCGGTCCCCCTCCCAGGTCGGGGCGTACAGCACCACGGTGCGCTCGTCCGCCGGGTACGGGGGCTCGCCCGCGAAGTGGTCGGCCTGGGGTCGTCCGATGGCGATGGCGCGACCGTCCAGGTCGTAGTCCCACAGCGCCTCGGCCAACCGGTCACGAGCGGCGTCCCCGGCGATCAACGCGTAGTCGTACGCCTTGAACTGGTTCGTCGTCATGTACATCTTGTCGCTCTCACCGTGGTTGACGAAGACGTGCCACATGCGGCCGTACCGCATCATCTGGAAGTTGCGTGCGTTCTGGTTGACGTACAGCACGAGCTTCGGCGCCTGCGTGTCGACGAACCGTTCCAGGTCGACCACCTGACGCGCGTACACGGCCGGAACCGGAGCCTCGTCGAGCAAGGTCAGCATGGTGCCCGGGTTGCGCGAGACGATCGCGACGGGGTGGGTCTTCGCCAGTTCGGCGAGGGGCGCGTACCACTGCCGCACCTGGTACATGTTCACGGGACCGTCGGCGAAGTAGACCGCGACCTCGATGCGGCCCGGCGCGAGGGGCTGCTCGGTCGTCAGCCGCTTCGCGAGACCGCGTCGGTTGCCCCGGGCGTTCAGCAGTCGGCGGCCCAGGCGCCAGGCCGTGCGGACGTCGTTCAGGATCGGCATGCTCGGGTCTCTCTCGTGGGCTCGGGGTCAGACGACGGGCGGGCGTCCGGCCAGGGTCATCCGACCGATCGTCAGCCACCCCATGGGGCGTGCCGGCCCGCAGTCGGTGGTCCAGCCCTCGCGGATCCCGGCGAACCACACGCGCAGCTGGCGCGGACGATGCCACCACCGGGCGGTCTGGATCGCGGCCCAGGACCCGACGTACAGGGGTCGAAGCACCGCGGGCAGGTTCCGGCGGGCGAGCCAGACACGGTTGCGGGCGTTCAGGCGGACGTACTCGCTGTGCCGGGCCGGGTCTATCGCCGGATGGTGTGCAACCAGTTCACCGGCGTACCAGGCTCGACGCCCGGCGTCCCACACCCGCCACGCGAGCTCGATGCCCTCGTGTGCGTAGAAGTACGGCGCTCCCCACCCGCCGACGGCGCGGTACACGTCGGTCGGCACCACGACGGCGCCCTCCCAGACCGAGAACACCGGAGACGACGCACCCGCGTCGCCCTTCCGGATGCGCGGCACCCAGCGCAGGGGGCTCGCCGCACCGGTTGGGTCGACGACCCGCGGCTGGACGAGCCCGAGCGACGGATCGGCACCGAACAGGGCGATCGCGTCCCGAAGGAACGTCTCGGACGGGATCGACGCGTCGTCGTCCAGGAAGAACAGGTAGTCCCCCTCGACGACCTCGGCACCGGCGTTCCGCCCCGCGGGGATCCCGATGTTCTCCGGCAGCGCCAGCGAACGCACGCCCTCCGGCAGATCGGTCGGGTCCCACCCGTTGCCGACACAGACCACGTCGAGCTCGACGTCATGCTGCGCCAGCACGCTCTCGAGCCCGCGGCGCAGGTCGTCCGGTCGCGTGCCCTGCGACAGGCTGACGACGCCGACCCGCGGTCGCTCGCGACCGGGCAGCGCGTGCCGACGCAGTGTGCCCGGAGTCACGCGCGCACCCGCTTGGACGACATGATCGCCAGGAAGTGTCCGGCGGTGGCGATGACGGCCAGCGGAAGCAGCGCCCCGACCAGGACCCGGTCGGTCAGCGGATGACCGATCACCAGGCCGATCAGCGCGAACACGAACGCCAGGATCGACAGCTCGACGGAGTGGTACAGGCGGTGGAACGGCAGGAAGCGGGCCACCCGGCGGAGCGATGCCAGACGTCGGCCAGACGGTGCCGTGGTCGCGTCACGGCGGTCGACCAGCTTCTCGAGGCCGGAGTTCGCGCGGGCGACGTGCACCATGTCGTTGAGTGCCTTGTTCAGCACGATCACCAGCCCGAGCGCGCAGCCGATCGTCGTCCACATCCAGTCGGCACCGTGGACGGGCCAGGTCGCCGCGCGCACGCCGAGTGCGATCGGGATGAGCCCCTCGGTCGTGTAGTGCCCGACCTTGTCGAGGAACACCCCCGCTGGCGAGCGTGTGCCGCGCCATCGCGCGACCTCGCCGTCAGAGCAGTCGACCAGCATCTGCAGCTGCCCGAGCACGAGCGCCAGTGCCGCTCCCCAGATCCCCGGGATCAGCAGCGCCGCGGCGACCGACCACCCCACCAGGATCATCAGGCCGGTGACCTGGTTCGCGCTGACACGGGTCTTCAGCAGCACCCACGTCAGGTACGGCGAGACGTCGCGCAGGTACAGCGCCGCCGTCCAGTGCTCGGCGTTCGCGCGCGACCGGACCTCGTCCGGCTGGGCGACCGCGCGGAGCTGGGCGATCGAGGACGGGTGCGCGTACCGGTCGCGACCGTGGTCGGGGCGTGCGGCGTCGTGCTGGGGATCGGTCAAGTGGGTCACCGTCCGGTGTGGGTCGTCAGCTCGGAGGTCCGCGTCAGGAACCCGACGATGAACCCGACCCCCCAGCCGATGTGGATGCAGGGCAGCACGACGAGCAGCCATGCGCGGGTGGGGGCGTCCGACCGTCGGGAGACCGCGAGGCCCCCGGCGACGACGAAGACCAGGTACACGGCCGGCACGACGAAGCCCACGAGCGCCCATGCGGCACCGCTGTGGACGACCGCACCGACGACGCCGACGATCCCGGCGATGAGCCCGAGCCCCAGTCCCGCCACCATCGCGGGGGGCACGAAGTACCGCAGCCCGTTGTTCGCGGGGAAGCGCCGGGCGAGTTCGCCGCGCCACAGTCCGGTGGCGACGAACTGGCGGATCAGCCGCTTCAGGCTCGGACGCGGCCGGTACGTCACGACGAGCTCCGGCGTGAACCACACCGTGCCGCCCGTCGTGCGCAGGCGTCGGTTGAGCTCCCAGTCCTGGCCGCGCTTGATGCCCTCGTCGAACAGACCGACGGCGAACAGCCGGTCGCGGCGGAACACGCCGAGGTACGCGGTCTCGGCCGGACCGGCCTGGCCACCGACGTGGTGCGGGGTCCCGCCCAGGCCCACGCGGCTGCCGTACGCCAGCGCGACCGCCTTCTCGAACGGGGTGCGGCCCTCGGCGCGCATGATGCCACCGACGTTGTCCGCGCCTGACTCCTGCAGCGTCCGGACCGCGATGCGCGTGTAGTCCGGTGGCAACACCGAGTGCGCGTCCACCCGCACGACGACGGGGTGGGTCGAGGCCCGGATCGCCACGTTCAGTCCCGCGGGCGTGGATCCGACGACGTTCTCGACGGCGCGGATGCGGGGGTCGGCGGCGCTCATCTCGGCGACGAGTTCGTTCGTGCCGTCGATCGACGGGCCGAGCGCGAGGACGACCTCGAACGGCCCGGCGTAGTCCTGATCCAGCAGGCTGGCGACGGCTGCCCGGACCTCGGTGACCTCGTTCAGGACGGGCATCACGTACGAGACACCCGGCAGGTGCTGTCCGTCTGTCTGCATGCGTTCCTCGGGGTCCTGGCGGTGAGCGACTCGCAGCCTATCAAGCGGGCGGGACCCGGACCTGCTGCCGCACTGGGGGCCGTCGGCGCACCCCGAGACGGACGGGAGGCCCGGTACCAGCTGGTACCGGGCCTCCCGTCGGACGTGCGGAGCGTCAGCTCTTGCTGTCGTACGTGCCGAGTGTCACGTCCGCGGTCCGGCTCGCGCCGTTGCGGACGTAGGTGATCTCGGTCTTCGCGCCACCGGCGAAGTAGCGCACCTGGGCGGTCAGGTCGGTCGCGTCGGACACGGTCGCGTCGCCGATCCGGGTGACGACGTCGCCCTTCTGCAGGCCGGCGCCGGCAGCGGCACCACCCGACGAGACGGACTTGATGAGCGCGCCCATCTGGCTGGCGTTGGCGTCCTCGCTCGCGTCGCCGACCGTCGCACCGAGCAGCCCGTGCGTCGCGGAGCCGTTGTCGATGATCTCGTTCGCGACGCGCTTGACCAGGTTCGCCGGGATCGAGAACCCGACGCCGATGCTGCCGGCCTGCGAGCTCGAGGAGTCGGAGCTGCCCGCACTGGCGATGGCCACGTTGATGCCGATGAGCCGGGCCTTGGAGTCCAGCAGCGCACCGCCGGAGTTGCCCGGGTTGATCGACGCGTCGGTCTGGATCACCGGCAGCGACACCGTGGCACTCGCGCCGGAACTCGAGCCGTTGTCGCCGTTGCCCCAGAAGTCGAACGGACCGTTGCCGTTGTTGCCCTGGCCCTCGTTCGAGTCGCCGCCGGCCTTCGGGTCGCTCGACGTGACCTGGATGCTGCGGTTGAGCGTCGAGACGATGCCGTCCGTGACGGTGTTGGACAGGCCGAGCGGTGCACCGATGGCGACGGCCGTGTCACCGACGTTGAGCTTCGACGAGTCGGCGAAGGTCATCGGCTTGAGGTCGGTCGCGTCGATCTTGATGACCGCCAGGTCGACCGTCGGGTCCGTGCCGACGAGCTTGCCCGGGTAGATCTTCCCGTCCGAGGTCGTGACCTTGATCGTGCCGCTCGAGCTGTCGCCGTCCAGCGTCACCACGTGGGTGTTCGTGACGATGTAGCCGTCCTTGCTCATGACCACACCCGAGCCGGTGCCGGCCTCGCTCGACGAGGAGACGTTGATCGTCACGACCGAGGGCGTGGCCTGCGCCGCGACCGCGGTGACGACCGTGGCCGACTTGTAGTCGTTGACCGTGAGGTTGCCGCCGCCGCCTGAGCCCGAGGAACTCGTCGTGGTGCCCCCGCCGTTCGACGTGGCCGCCACCCAACCGCCGCCGGCGGCTCCGCCGACGAGGGCGCCGACGATCAGTCCGCCGACCACCGGGAGGATCAGCCGGTTGCGCGTGGTCAACTTCGGCTTGGTGGTCGTGCCGTTGGCGGCGCCGGCCGCCCCTGCGGCTGCGCCGGAGAAGTAGTAGCCGTTCGCGCGCTGCTCGGAGCCCTCGGTGTCGCCGAAGGCGCTGGAGGTGGGGGCCTGGGCGGACTGCTGGCCGTACTGGTCCTGGGGGCCAGAACCGTACTGGCTGGTCTGGCCGTGCTGGCTGGTCTGGCCGTACTGGCCCTGTCCGTACTGGTCCTGCTGCCCATACTGGCCCTGGCCGTACTGGGTCTGCTGGCCGTACTGGCCCTGTCCGTACTGGTCCTGCTGGCCGTACTGGCTCGTCTGGCCCTGGCCGTACTGGTCCTGCTGGCTGTAGGCGCTCTGCTGGCCGTACTGGCTCTGCTGGCCGTACTGGCCGTACTGGCTGGTCTGGTCCTGGCCGTACCCGGACTGCTGGCCGGAACCGGGCTCGGACTGCTGGTCCTGCCCGGACTGCTCCTGTGCCGCCGCCGCCGCCGCCGGCTGCGCGTACTCGCCGTAGCGAGGACGGTCCTGCTGCCCGTACTCGGCAGTGGGGTACGGAGCCGTGTACTGGTCCGTGTGCTGGTCGTTCCCGAACTGCTCCGTCGGGTGCGACGACGCGGGTTCGATCACGTCGGTGTGGTCGGCGTCAGCGGCCTTGTGGCCGGACGCGGTGGACTCGGAGTCGCTCGGAGTCGACGCTCCAGCGTCGCCCGCCTGCTGCGCGGCGTCGTCGGCGTGGACCTCGGGGGTCGTGTCGGCCGGACGGTCGTCGTCGCCGTGCCCGTTGCGCGTGGTGTCGCTCATGCTGGACGTGCTCCTTTCAAGCTCGTGCAGTCTGTCGGACCCACCTGGGCGATGGTCCTGGCGGCGCTGCGAGAGCCCTATGGCGATCTTATGCGTCGCCTGTGGACGCGCTCCCGGCGGTTGTCCGGCCACACACTATGTTGGTGGCATCCAGCACCACGCCCGTCGGAGGGAACCACATGCGGCAGTCCGGTCCCTGGGTCCGCGCAGCGGCGGGAGCGATGCTCCTCGGACCGGACGGCGTGCCGGCACCCACCGTCTTCGCTGAGATGAGCGCCCTCGCGGCGAGCACCGGGGCGATCAACCTCGGACAGGGGTTCCCGGACGAGGACGGCCCCGCCGAGGTCCTCGACGCCGCGGTCCGTGCGATCCGCGACGGCGTCAACCAGTACCCGCCGGGCCGTGGCACCCCCGACCTGCGTCTGGCGATCGCGGAGCACCAGCAGCGATGGTACGGCCTGCGCGTCGACCCGGACCGGGAGGTCCTCGTCACCGCGGGTGCGACCGAGGCCCTGGCCGCGACCCTCCTGGCGCTCGTCGAGCCCGGTGACGAGGTCATCACCTTCGAGCCCTTCTACGACGCGTACGGAGCGCTGATCGGGCTCACCGGCGCGCAGCACGTCACGGTGCCGCTGACCGCACCGGACTTCCTGCCCGACGAGGAGACCCTGCGCGCCGCGTTCTCCGACCGCACCCGGGCCGTGTTGGTGAACACGCCGCACAACCCGACGGGCCGGGTGTTCCCGACCGAGGTCCTGCGGGCGATCGTCGACCTCGCCGAGCAGCACGACGCGGTCATCATCACCGACGAGGTCTACGAGCACCTGACGTTCGCCGTGCCGCACGTGCCGATCGCGAGCCTCCCCGGCGCTCGGGACCGCACGGTCACCGTGTCGAGCGCGGGCAAGACCTTCAGCACGACGGGGTGGAAGATCGGGTGGCTCACCGCTCCCCCGGCGATCGTCGACGCGATCACCTCGGTCAAGCAGTTCCTGACGTACGTGAACGGTGCCCCGTTCCAACCCGCCGTCGCGACCGGCCTGCGGCTGCCCGACGCGGTGTTCGCGGGCATCGCTGACGATCTGCGCGGCAAGCACGAGTTGCTCGCCACGGGGCTGCGCGCCGCCGGGCTCGAGGTGATGCACCCGGACGGTGGCTACTTCGTCATCGCCGACGTCGCGCCCCTCGGGTTCGCCGATGCCCGGGCCTTCTGCCTCGAACTGCCCACGTTGGCGGGTGTCGTCGGGGTCCCGGTCTCGGCGCTCGTGCGCCCGGACAACGCCGCCGGCTACCGCTCACTCGTGCGGTTCGCGTTCTGCAAGCGCCGCAGCGTGCTCGAGGACGCTGCTGCACGCCTCGCCGGCCTCGGCGCAACCGGTCTCGACGCGTCCGGTCTCAGCGCGTCCGATCTCAGCGGAGCCGGCCTCGGCGCAGCCGGCCTCAGCGCGTCCGGTCTCAGCGCGTCGTCACGTCGTACCGACGGAGCGACAACGACGGGTTGACCCGCCGGACACCGTCCGTCACGGCGGTGTCGACCGAGCCGACCAGGAGGCCCGGTGCGGCCCCGAGCGCGGTCGTCGCGACCCCGGACGGGTCCAGCAGCACCGACCCGCCGATGCCCACCGGCGGTGCCTGACCGACACCGAGCACCCAGATCGTGTTCTCGATCGCGCGTGCCGTCAGCAGCGTGTGCCAGTGGTGCTCCTTGCCCGGACCACGGACCCACTCAGCCGGGACGAGCACGATGTCGGCTGCGCCGGTCTCGGGCGCAGCCAGTCGCCGAGTGACCTCCGGGAACCGCAGGTCGTAGCAGGTCTCCAACCCGACCCGGACGCCGTCGAGGTCGAACACGGGGAGCTGCCCCGCTTCCCCCGGTTCGATGCGGTCGGACTCTCGCGAGCCGAACGCGTCGTACAGGTGCACCTTGCGGTAGACGCAGCGCAGCTCGCCCGCAGCGTCGACTGCGACGAGGGTGTTCCGGAACCGGTCCGGGCGGTCCGAGACCTCTGCCACGCCGACCACGAGCGCGATGCCGGTCTCGCGGGCGACCTCGCGGAGCCCGGAGACGAACGGCCCGTCGAGCGGCTGCGCTGCCGCGACGAAGGCGTCGTCGATGTCGGCGGTGAAGTACGACGTGTACTCGGGCGTGACGAGCAGGTCCGCGCCGCGTGTGGCCGCTTCCCGAGCGGCGGTCGTCACGGTCGCGAGGTTGGCCTCCGTGTCGTCCACGGGTGCGAACTGCGCGGCCGCGATCGTGAGGGTCGTCATGTCCCGACCCTACCGACGTGCACCGCGGTGCCGCCCCGCCCGCGCGCCCCACCCACTCGCCCGCTCGCCCGCCCGTCCGCTCGCCCACCCACTCCTCCCTCCGCGAGCGGGCGGAAGCGCCGGGTTCCTCCTCGAACCACCCCGGGATTCCACCCGCTCGCGCATCCCGCAGACCCCGCTCCCACGCACGCACGCGCGCCGAACGGGCGGAAGCGCCGGGTCCCTCCACGCCTGACCCGGGGACTCCACCCGCTCGCGCATCCCGCAGACCCCGCTCCCACGCACCCGCGCCGAACGGGCGGAAGCGCCGG
>NZ_LMPO01000008.1:312942-391217 GCF_001424385.1 Curtobacterium sp. Leaf183
CCAGACCCCGCTCCCAACCAACCGCGCCGAACGGGCGGAAACGCCGGGTCCCTCCACGCCTGGCCCGGGGACTCCACCCGCTCGCGCTGGGACGGTTGGGGACGTCCATCCGATCGGCCTGGTCCATCTCGAGCGGGCGGGAACGCGCGCGCCGCACCGGCGGCACCCGGGTACTCCGCCCGCTCGACGTCGGAGGGATCACGTCAGGGCGCTGGCTCACGCGCACGAACACGCCTCGCCGAACGGGCAGGAACGTCGGGCTGCCGTTCACGGAACCGGGAGGATCCGCCCGTTCGCGAACATGCGCGCGACGGCCCCGGTTCGCGATGAGGAATTCCGTGTCACGGGGGGTGCCGGCAGACGGAAGCCCGGTGCACGAGCGGTACCAACCGGGGAGACGACACCTCGAACGGAGCTTCCGACACCAGGCAGTCGGAAACCGGGCACGAGGCACTGGGCATCGGGCACTGGGCACACGAAGAAGCCCCGGTCCTGATGGACCGGGGCTTCTTGTGACGCAAGAAGCCCCGGTCCTGATGGACCGGGGCTTCTTGTGACGCGTTGGTTGCGGGGGCAGGATTTGAACCTACGACCTCTGGGTTATGAGCCCAGCGAGCTACCGAACTGCTCCACCCCGCGGCACGTATGTAAGCCTACACGGGGTCGGGCGGGGTGCCAAATCGAGAACCCCGCCCGCGTGTCAGTTGCCCGACCCGGAGTCACCCTCGGCCGAGACGGCAGCCTGGATCGCCGCCTGCAGACGCTTGTCCGCCTCGGCCGCAGCGACCAGGTCGTTGTCGGCGTAGGCCTGCTGGCGGTCCTGCAACGCCGCACTCGCATCGGCCAGAGCCTGGCGGAGTTCCGGGCTCTGGGTGCTCGAGCCGGAGCCCGTCGAGCCAGAACCGGACGACCCGGAACCCGAGCCCGTCGAACCGGAGTCCGACGAACCACCCGACGAGTCCGACCCGGTGCCCGAACCCGAGTCCGAGGACCCGTTCGACGCGCCCTGGTCACCCGCGGCCGCACCGGAGTCGCCTCCGAAGAGCTGGTTGAGCGCCTCGTCGAGCGTGTCCTCGAACGCGATCTTGTCCCCGAACGCCACCAGGACCTTCTGCAGCAGCGGGTACGAGCCGCTCGAGGTGGACTGGACGTAGACCGGCTGCACGTAGAGGAAGCCACCGCCGACCGGCAGCGTCAGCAGGTTGCCCTGCTTGACCGTGCTGTTCCCACGCTTCAGGATGTTCAGCTCCTGCGACACCGTGGTGTCCGAGTTGAACAGGTTCTGCACCTGGAGCGGACCGGGGATGTTGTCCGTCTTGGGGATGGTCAGCAGTGTGAGCTTGCCGTACCCGGAGGCACGTTTGCCCTTGCCGGATCCGCCCGCGTCCGAGTCGACCGCGAGGTACCCGGTCAGCACGTTCCGCGCGTTCGACCCCGTCTGCTGTGGGATGTAGGTCGTGTAGAGCGTGTAGGCGGTCCCCTGCCCCGGCACCTTCATGGTCAGGTAGTACGGGTCCTGTTGGTCGGCCCGTGCCGCCGTCGTCTGGGTGCCCAGGGCGTTCGTCGTCGTGGTCGTGGTGGTGTTCGTGGTGTCGCTGCCGTTGGACGTGGCCGTCGGGTCGGACGGAGTCGTCCACGCATCGTCACCCGAGTAGAACGAGTTCGCGTTCGTGACGTGGTACGTGCCCAGGATCGAGCGCTGCACCTTGAACAGGTCGGTGGGGTAGCGGACGTGGTCGAGGAGCTCGGCGCTCATCTGCGACACCGGCTTGGTGGCCGTCGGGAAGATCTTCTGCCACGTCTTGAGCACCGGGTCCTTGGTGTCCCAGCTGTAGAGCGTCACCTTGCCCGTGTAGGCGTCGACCGTGGCCTTCACCGAGTTCCGGATGTAGTTCACCTGGTCGGTGCGGAAGCTCGAGGTCTCGGTGCCGTTGATGCTGTCCGACAGGCTCTGGCTCTGCGAGTACGGGTAGGCGTCGCTGGTCGTGTACCCGTCGACGATCCACTGCAGACGGTGGTCGACGATCGCCGGGTAGGCGTCGCTGTCCAGGGTCAGGTAGGGCGCGACCTTCTGCACACGGGTGATCGGGTCGCGGTCGTAGAGGATCTGCGAGTCCGGGTTGACCGCGTTCGACAGCAGGATCTGCTCGGACTGGAACTTCGCCGCGTAGACCAGACGGTTGAAGAAGTTGCCGATGCTCGGCCCGCCGTTGCCCTGGTAGGTCGTCGTCGCGTTGCCGCCGTTGGCGTCGTTCGAGTCGTCGGAGCCGGACGGGTAGTCGAGCTCGACGTTCTTCGTGCCCTTGGGCGCACCGACGATCGAGTACGGCGGCGAGGTCTCGCCGAAGTACACCCGCTGCTGGTAGTCGCCGAGGGCCCCGGTGGTCGGGATCCCCGACTCGAGGAACACGGGCTTGCCGTCGCTCGCGCGCTGGTTGCCGTACGCCGCAGTGACACCGAAGCCGTGCGTGTACACGAACGTTCGGTTGTACTGCGTGTTGGCGGCGCTGCTGAGCCCGTCGAGGTCGATGTCGCGGACCGCGATCACCGTGTCCTCGGTCTGGCCCTTGATGTCGTAGCGGTCGACGTCGAGCTCGTCCGGGAACTGGTAGTACTGCCGCGACTGCTGCAGCTGGCTGAACGTGTCGGAGACGATCTTCGGGTCGATCAGCCGGATGTTCGTCGTGGTCTGGGCGTCCTCGGCGAGGGCACCGGTGGCGGTCTCGGTGGTGGCGTCGTAGTCGGACTCCTTGACCCCCGAAACGTCGTAGGCATCACGCGTCGCGTCGATGTTGCGCTGGATGTACGCCGACTCGAACGAGCGCTCGGACGGAGCGACCTGCAGACGCTGGACGATCCACGGGTAGATGCCGCCGATGACGATGGCCGACACGAGCAGCAGCCCGGTGCCGACGATGGAGATGCGCCAGCGCCCGATGACCGCCGTCACGATGAACAGGAGCGCGACGATCGCCGCGATGCCCGCCATGATCTCGCGACCGGGGATCGTGGCGTTCACCTCGGTGTACTGCGCACCGGTGATGAGCGAGTTGCTCTTGGTGAGCGCCGCGTACTGGTCGAGCCACAGGCTGACCGCCTGGAGGGCGATGTAGACCGCCGCGGTCACCGAGAGCTGGACGCGCGCGGCACGGGAGATGCGGACCTCGCGACCACCGAAGCGCATGGCGCCGTACAGGTAGCTGGCGGCGACGGCGGCGAGCCCGGCGATGAGCACGACGGCCGACGCGTACGCCACGACCGAGCGCCAGAACGGCAGCTCGAAGACGTAGAAGCTGATGTCGAGCCCGAACTGCGGGTCGGTCTTGCCGAACGGCGTCCGGTTGAAGTACTCGAGGACCATGCTCCACCGCGGAGCCGTCGCCAGCCCGGCGAAGATGCCGAGCACCACCGGGATGCCGATCATCACGACGCGGCGGAGCGGCTCGATGACCTGCTGGTAGCGGTCGAGCTGCGAGCCGAGCTTCGCGTAGACGGGGCGGAGCCGGAACGCCAGCAGGATGCTGACGTAGACGGGGATCGCCATGCCGAGGAACCCGGCGAGGAACATCGCCGAACCCGCCAGCCACCGGGTGGTGAGGACCTGCTGAAACCCCAGCTGCGCGAACCACGCGTAGTCGGTGTACAGGCTGGCGAAGATGAAGAAGGCGATCACCAGTGCGGCGAGCACGATGATCGTGACCACGATGGGGACACGCGGCGAACGCCGTCCCGCGGTGGACGAGGTGGACGAGGGTGTCGTCACGTGATGTGCTCCAGACGTGTCGGACCGGCCGGCCCGGCGCACCGGGCCGTCAGTCCCACGATCCTATGGGACGTCACCGACAGCGAACCTGTACCCGACCTCAGGAAGTCCCCCGGTCCTCCTGTCCGGACTGGAGGCCCGGCGGACTCCGCCACGCGACGAGCGTCGCGCATGTGTCGGGTTCCGCAGTCGGTGGTCAGGAACCGCAGGTCGCCAGACCGGCGGTGCTCTTCCCGCTGGCGATGGTCTGCAGGTCGGTGACCGCCTGGTCGAGGGTCTTCACCGCGTAGACGTCGAGGCCCGCGGGGACGTGGCCGACCACCTCGTTGCAGTTCGACGCGGGCGCCAGGAAGACCGTCGCGCCCGCGTCCGCCGCCCCGTAGAGCTTCTGCCGGATGCCGCCGATCGGACCGACCTGACCGTCGGCGGTGATGGTGCCGGTACCCGCGACGTGCTTGCCGCCGTTGAGCTTGCCGGGCGTGATCTCGTCGATGATCCCGAGCGCGAACATCATGCCCGCCGAGGGACCGCCGACGTCCTGCAGCTGGATCTTCACGTCGAACGGGAAGTCGTACCGCACGACGACGCCGACGCCCAGCAGCGCGGTGCCGCTCTGCTCGCGCGGGGTGACCCGCACGTCGCGGGACGCGCCGTCGCGGGTGATCGTCACCGTGGCGGGCGACGAGGTGCCGTGCTTCGCGACCAGGTCGCGCAGCGTCGTGGCGTCGGCGTCGGTGGTGAGGGCGGTGCCGTCGAACGCCGTGATGACGTCGCCCTTGCGGATCGTGCCCTGGGCGGCGGTGCCCTCACCCACCGTGCCGACCTCGAGCTCGGTCGGGACCGCGATGCCCTGCTGGATCATCGCCGCGGCGACGGCGGACTGCTGCGAGTTCGTCATGTCGGCGGCGTCCTGCTCGTTCACCTGCTCGGTCGTCGTGCCGGGCGGGTAGATCACCGAGGCGGGGACGACCGCCTGGGACTTCGTGAACAGCGCCCGGATGACGCTCGTCCAGGCCGGCCGCTGCGTCGCGGTGCCCTCGACGCTCACGGTGAGCATGTCCAGCGCACCCGAGGTCGGGTAGGTCTCGCGGCCCCGGACCTCGATGAGCTCGACCTGCTTCGCGTCCTTGCCGGTGCCCTGCTGCTGCGTGCCGATGGTGTTGAACACCGGGCCGGGGAGCTCGATCACGTAGGGGCTCGGCAGGATGCTCGCCACGATCGCCAGCACGACGGCGCCCACGACCAGGACCCAACCCACCGTGCGGGAGCGGGAGCGGCGACGGGGCTCGGGCGCGAAGAGGGTCAACGGGGTCCTTCCGGAGGGCACTGGCGGGCCGCGCGGCCCGGCTGTTCGCCCTCGGCGCAGCCGGATGGGCGTTCCCACGGGGCCGTCCCAGGTGCGGCCCCACGAGCGGGGATTAGCGTAGTCGGCATGCCTGATGAACCGCAGCCGGGGCCGGACGACGACTTCCAGGAGATGCTCCGCAAGCTCCTCGCGGGCGAGGGACAGATCGACCCGTCCCAGCTCGCGGGTGCCGCCGGGCTGCCGAACGACCCGGCCTTCGTCGCCAACCTGATGAGCCAACTCCAGCAGGCCGCACAGCACGGCGGCGACGGCATCGACTTCTCGGTGACGTCGGAGCGCGCGGCCGCCATCGCGAAGGAGGGCTCGCACGGCGTCGACCCGGCGACCAGCCAGGCGAGCGACCAGGCGTTCCAGGTGGCGGCGCTCTGGCTCGACGAGGTCACGACCGTGGCCGAGCTGACCGCGACCCCGAGCCTGTACACGCGTGAGCAGTGGGCGAAGGCGACGGCTCCGGTGTGGGCGCAGATCGCCGAGCCCGTCGCCGCGAGCATCGCGGACGCCCTGACTGAGGCGATCGACCAGCGTGCCCCGGAAGAGCTCAAGGCGATGCTCGGCGACGTGTCCAAGGCGATGCGCGGCGTCGGTGGCGCCCTGTTCGCGATCCAGCTCGGCCAGGTCGTCGGACAGCTGTCGAAGGAGGTCGTGTCCGGCGGTGACGTCGGCGTGCCGCTCCTCGACGAGCAGGTCGCCGCACTGCTCCCTCAGAACGTCGCGGAGTTCGCCAAGGGACTCGACGTCCCCGAGGACGAGGTCCGCATCTACCTGGCCGTCCGCGAACTGGCCCACGCCCGGCTCTTCCGGTCCGCCCGCTGGCTCCGGCTGCACATCATCTCCTCGATCACCGAGTACGCCCGCGGCATCCACATCCCCTTCGACCGGGTCGAGGAGCTGGCCGCCGACATCGACCCGACCGATCAGGAGCAGCTCCGCGATGCCCTGGCCTCCGGTGCGCTGATCCCGCCCCGCACCCCGGAGCAGGACGCCGCCCTGGCGCGGCTCGAGACGATGCTCGCGCTCGTCGAGGGCTGGGTCGACACCGTCACCGCTGCCGCCACTGCACGGCTGCCCCGGTCCGGTGCCATCGCCGAGACCGTGCGTCGCCGCCGGGCGGCCGGTGGTCCGGCCGAGTCCGCCTTCGCCACGCTGGTCGGCCTCGAGCTGCGCCCGCGCCGCCTGCGCGAAGCCGCGGCGATGTGGCAGCGCGTCACTGACGAACTCGGTTCGGAGCAGCGCGATGCCCTGTGGGCGGCGTTCGACCTGGTCCCGGGCACCGACGACATCGACGCACCCGACGCGCTCGTCGCACGACTGCGCAGCCCGGGTCAGACCCCGGCGGACGACGAGTTCGACCGGGCGCTCGAGGACCTGCTGAACGACTCGACGGGATCGCGACCGCACGAGGACGAGTCCGGCGGGATCGAGGACCCGGACGCCGACGGCCCCGGGCGTTCTCCACAGATCTGACGACGGGTGCCCGCCCACCGGGTCGCTTCCGACACGGTGGAGCCATGGGCATCCGCATCGATCCGACACTCGAGTTCGTCTGGCGCGACCCGTCGACGGTGCAGCTCGGGGTCGATCCGCCGCGCGCCGTCGTGGCGGTCCCCACGACGGCCGAGGAACGCTTCCTGCTGGCACTCCGAGCCGAGACCGGCCGTGACGCCCTGGCCGGTGTCGCCACCAGCGTCGGCTGTCGGCCCGAGGTGGCGGCCCACGTGCTCGGTGCGGCATCCCCCGCGGTGCTCGACATGATCCCCGAACCGCTCGTCCGCGCAGAGGTGCACGGCACCGGGCGGGTGGCCGACGCGGTGGACGCCTACCTGACGGGCGAGGGCGTCACGGTCGTCCGGACCACGGCTCCCCGGGGCGGACCGGTCACCCTCCCGGACCCGGAGCCCAAGCTCGCGGTGCTCGTCGCCGACCACGTCGTCGACCCTGCGCTGCGTGCCGCCTGGACCCGCCGCGGTGTCCCGCACCTGCCCGTCGTCGTGAGCGACGGGCGGGTGCGCATCGGGCCGTTCCTGGTGCCCGGCGCGGGGCCGTGCCTGCAGTGCCTGGAGTACGCGCACGTCGACGACGACCCCGCATGGCCGGCCATCGCCGCGCAGGTCTGGGGACGTCCGGCCGCAGCCCTGTCGCCCTACCGCTCCGGGGCGATCGCTGCGGCGGTGACGCGACTCGTGGTCGAGCGGCTCCCCCGGACCACGGCACGGCCGGGCATCGACCAGCTGGTGTTCGAGCGGGACGACCTGTCGGTCACGCGTCGTCGGACGGCACCGCACCCCCGGTGCGCGTGTCGAGCGCTGCCAGGAACCGACTCGGCGCCCGGGAACCCCCGCGCGTGGACCCCTGCCGTGACCACGTGATCGTGACGGTGCGCCGTGCACGGGTCAGCCCGACGTAGAACAGCCGGCGTTCCTCGTCGACCTCGTCCTCGGTGGTGGCGTGCGAGATCGGCAGCAGGCCCTCGGCGGCACCGGCGATGACCACGTTCGGCCACTCCAGACCCTTCGACGAGTGCAGTGTCGACAGGGTCACCGCGTCCAGGTCGGGCTCGTGGTGCGTCGCCGCACGGTCGACCAGGTCCTGGGTGAACTCCTGCATGCTCGTGCCGGCAGGGGCGTCCTCGGCCAGCCCCATGATCGCCTGCAGCGCCTCCCACTGCTCGCGGACCGCACCGGTCCCCTCCGGCGCGGTCGGGGTCCAGCCGCTGACCTGCAGCACGAGTCCGACCCGTCGGGTCAGTTCGTCGTCGGTCTGGCGGATCGCCTCGCCGCGCATGTGGTGCACGGCGAGCTTCACCTCGGGTCGGTCGAAGAACCGTGTGCCGCCCTGCACCCGGTACGGCACCCCGTTCCTGCCGAGTGCCGCTTCGAGCGCCGCCGACTGCGCGCCGACACGGAACAGCACCGCGCAGTCGCCGTACGCGGCACCGGCACCGACGAGCTCGGTGATCCGCCGGGCGATCGTCTGTGCCTCGTCGCCGTCGTGCACGCACGGCACGACGACGGGGTCCGGTCCCGGCTCGGGGTCCTGGGCGGCGAGGTCGAGCGCGCCGGGTCGGCCCCGCATGAGGGCGTTCGCCGCGTGCACCACCTGCACCGTCGACCGGTAGTTGCGCTCGAGCCGCAGCACGGACCCGCGCGGGAACTCCGACCCGAAGCCGAGCAGGTAGCGGCTGGACGCGCCGGCGAACGAGTAGATCGTCTGGCTGGCATCGCCGACGACGCACAGGTCCTGCCGGTCGCCGAGCCAGGCGCGGAGCAGGTCGTGCTGCACGGGCGAGACGTCCTGGTACTCGTCGACCACGAAGAACCGGTACTGCTGCCGGACGTAGCTGGCCACCCGGGGCTCGGACTCGACCATCCCGAGCGTCGCGAGCAGCACGTCCTCGAAGTCGATCTGGTGGCGGTCGTCCTTGAGCCGTTCGTAGGCACGCATCAGGTCGATGACCCGCGCCGGGGTCGTGTCACGCGGCATCACCCGGTCGGCCGCAGCCGCTTCGTACTCGTCGACGGTCAGGCGCTGCACCTTCCGCCACTCGACCTCGGCCGCCAGGTCCCGCAGCACCGGCTTGTCGACGTGCATCCCGACCGTGTCCGCCGCGTGCGCGATGATCCGTGCCTTCGACTCGACGATCCGGGGCGCATGCCCGCCGACGGTGTCCGGCCAGAAGTAGCTCAGTTGGCTCATCGCCGCGGCGTGGAAGGTCCTGGCCTGGACCGCACCGGCGCCGAGCGCGCGGAGCCGGCTGCGGAGCTCGCCGGCGGCCCGGGTGGTGAAGGTCAGCGCGAGGACGTGACCGGGCGAGTAGGTCCCCGTCGCGACGCCGTACGCGATGCGGTGCGTGATCGCCCGGGTCTTGCCCGTGCCGGCACCGGCCAGCACGGCGACCGGACCGAGCAGGGTGGTCGCGACGGTCCGCTGCTCGGCGTCGAGCGCGGCCAGCAGGGCCTCCGGCGACGGAGGCGAGGACTGCGGAGCCGGGCGCTGCCCGGCCGGGGGCGACGCTGGCGTCACGGCAGGTCCAGCGGGCCGCCGTACCACTCCTCGATGATCGCCCGTGCGATCGACGTCCGGCCGGGCAGCATCAGGGTGTCACCAGCGCGCTCGCGGATGTCCTCGCGCGAGAACCACTGCACGTCGAGGATCTCGACGCCGTCCGGACGCACCGTCGACGGGTCGCCGTCGAGCGCACGGGCCCGGAAGCCGACCATGAGCGACGCGGGGAACGGCCACGGCTGCGAACCGAGGTACTCGGGCTCCTCGACGTGCACACCGGACTCCTCGAACACCTCGCGGCGGACGGCGTCCTCGAGGGACTCGCCCGGCTCGACGAACCCGGCGAGCAGCGAGTAGCGGTCCTGGTCCCACGCGGCGTTCGACCCGAGCAGGATGCGGTCGTCGCGGTCGACCACGCCCACGATCACGGCGGCGTCGGTGCGCGGGAAGAGCTCGTGGCCCTGGTCGTCACGGCGGACCCAACCGCCCGTCACCACCTCGGTGTCCGAACCGGTGCGCGGCGAGAACCCGTGGACGGCGTGCCAGTTCGCCATCGCGACCGCCTCGACCGCCAGGCCCTGGTCGCGAGCGGAGAGCTCGGTGCTGAACATCCGCAGGTTCTCCCACGCGTCGGTGTCCGGCTCGATCCGCGACGCGGTGTCGGCGTCGACCAGGACCGCGGCGAACCGGGTGCCGGCGGGGGCGTCCGCGGCGTCGGCCAGCGAGCGACCGAGGTAGACGAGCGGTGCGGACTCGGGCACGTCGGCCGCGTCGACGAACCGCAGGGTGCCGTCGGCGTTCCGCAGCATCGCGGCGCCGTGGACGGGCAGGAACCGGGTGGCGGTGTCGTCGCGCAGGACGCGCCCGACATCGGGGGTGGTGCGGAACTCGGCGTCGCGGTCGAGTTCGTTGCGGGCGAGCGGGAGGCGAGCGGCGAACTCCACGGTCACGTGGGACTCCTCGGGTCGGTGTCGTGTCGGGACCGGGCCAGTGGGAGTGGACACGGCTGGATGTGCGCACGGGCCGGTGCACACGGTGTGGCGCGCACGGTCTGGGTCGTCGGCGGACCTACCCTGAGGGCATGGCGGGATCCCAGTTCACTCTAGCGGCGTTGGCGACGACAGCCGTCCCAGGACTCGTCGTCACGGGCACGCGCACCCTCGGCTCGGTCGCTGCCGGCGACTACGAGTCGGCGCTCATCCGACACGCCGACGGCGTCCAGTCGGTCATCCGACGTCCGCGCAACCAGCGGGCGGAAGCACGGCAGTCGGCCGACCTCCTCGCGATCCGCGCGCTGAGCGCCGGGATCCGGTCGCGCCTCCCGTTCGCCGTCCCCGAGTACCGGGGCCAGGCGCCGATCGGCTCCACCCGCGCCATCGTGACCGGCTACGTGCCCGGCGCGCACCCGACGCTGCGCGCCCTGGGTGAGCGCCCTGCGCTCGCCACCGCCGTCGGCGGGGCCCTCGCGGCGGTCCACCAGCTCCCCACGAGCTTCGTCACCGACGCCGGACTGCCGTCGCTGACCCCCTTCGAGATCCTGCGGTCCGCGGTGTCCGTCATGGACCGCGCCGTCGCGACGAAGCTCGTGCCGGCCGCGCTCCAGGAACGCTGGGAGGGCGCGGCCCGCGACCAGCAGCTCTGGCAGTTCACGCCGACCGTCGTGCACGGCGCCGTCGGCACGGAGTCGCTGCTCGTCGAGGGCGATGCCGTCACCGGCGTGCTCGGCTGGGGCGAACTGCGGCTGGGCGACCCGGCGAAGGACCTGGCCTGGGTGCTCGCCGGGCCGCGCGAGGCGTTCCCCACGGTCCTCAGTGCGTACGAGGCGAACGGCGGCGGTCGAGACCGGCAGCTCGCGCAGCGCGCCCGTGTCCACCACGAGCTCGAGACGGCGCAGTGGCTGCTGCACGGCGTGCAGGCCAAGAGCACCGAGGTCGTCGACGACGCGGTCGCGATGATGCACCGGTTGGTCGACGCGGTGCACGCGCCGTCCACGCCGCCGCTGCA
Source organism: Curtobacterium sp. Leaf183 (assembly GCF_001424385.1). Taxonomy (GTDB): domain Bacteria; phylum Actinomycetota; class Actinomycetes; order Actinomycetales; family Microbacteriaceae; genus Curtobacterium. Next base: position 324,078 of record NZ_LMPO01000008.1, read on the forward strand.
GTCGGTGTCGCCGGACACGATGGAGATCGGCGAGGTCGAGCAGCTGCTGTCGACGACCGAGCGCAAGCACGGCTGACCTCGGTCGGTCCTGCGGCCCGGTCCGTCCTGTCGGGAGGCCCGGTGCGGGTCCGCCGCGCGCGTCCCGCCGGGTGGGTCAACCGACGGCGACCCGCCATGCTCGTTCGAGCCCGGCGCGGTCCAACAGTTCGGTCGGCCGGATCTCGAGGTCGTCCGCCACGAAGTAGAACACCGCGTCGACGTCGTCGACCGGGCGCCCGGTGAACTCGGCGTAGGCCACTCGGTACAGCGCGAGCTGCAGCTGCCGGCGCTCCAGGTCCTGTGCGCCGCTGGGCGCCTTCCCCGTCTTCCAGTCGATGACCTCGAACCGGCCGTCGATCTCGTAGACGGCGTCGAGCTTGCACACGACGCTGTGCCCGAGGAACGGGATGTGGATCTCGCGCTCGACGTCGACCGGGGTCAACGCTGCCCAGCGTGACCGGGCGAAGGTCGCCTGGAACTCGCTCAGCCGGCGGGCGTCGTCGTCGCTGACGGCGGCGTCGGATGCTGCGGTCGACCCCTCGTCGGCGTCGAGGTCGAGTTCGCCGTCCCAGGCGTCGAGGGTCTCGAGCGCTCCGCCGGACCGGCCGCGCTGCTCGACCCACTGGTGGAAGAGCGTACCGAGACGGGTCGCACGGTAGGGGCGCTCGGGCATCGGTCGTCGCAGGCGCTCGGCGACCGCGTCGGGCTCGGTCAGGTAGTCCTTGAACCCGGACGCGGGCACCCGGTGCGGCACCACGACCCGGTGCTTCGCCGAGCGGGTGGCACGCCGCTCGGCGAGCAGCAGGTCGATGTCGGCCGCGTACCGTCCCGAGGCACCGGGGTTGGCGTTCCGCACGCGATCGGCGGCGGCCAGGACCCGGGGTGCGCGGTCGCCGAACGGCACGTGGGGCCAGGTCTGGGTCGCGCCGGCGTCACCGAGCGGGTTCGTCTCGTGCTCGGTGGTCTCGGGCACGGCCGCGCCGTCGACCACGCCGGCCTCGACCAGGTCGGCCAGGTAGCGGCTCGGCTGCATCGGCTTGACGCCCCCTGCCCAGAACGAGCCGCTCACGAGCAGCTCGTGCCGCGACCGGGTCAGCGCGACGTAGGTCAAGCGACGTTCCTCGTCCTCGTTGCGGGCCCTGACCTCGTCCTTGTACGACTCGATCGCCAGCGTGACGTCCTTCTGCGAGTCGTGCCCGCGCCACGCGAGACGCGGGAGCTCGTCGGCGTCGCCGCGGAACTCGTACGGCAGACGACCGAAGCCGAGCCACCCGGACGACCCTTCCTGGGGCCGCGCGGGCAGGGCGCCCTCGACCATCCGTGGCACCGCGACGGCGTCCCACTCGAGGCCCTTCGAGCCGTGGATCGTCAGGACCTGGACCGTGCCCGCCTCGGGCTCCTCGGACCGCGGGCCGAGGTCGTCCCGGCGCGCGGCGGCGTCGATCCAGCCCAGGAAGCCGCCGAGGTCGGCCCGGTCGTCGGTCGCGACGAAACCGGCCAGCTCGTCGATGAAGGCGTCGAGGTAGGCCGCGCTTCCCTGTTCGTGCGCGGCGACCTCGATGTCGAGGCGCATCTCCTGCACGACGAGCGTCACGAAGTCGACCAGGTCGCCGGCTGCCCGGGAGCGCAGCGACGCCAGCTGCTGCCCCAGGCTGCGCATCCGGTCACGTCCCGCCGGGGTGATGCCCTCGAGCGCGCCGTGGTCGTCGGGCGCCACGGCGACGAAGTCGAGTGCGTCGACGACGGATCCGTGTTCGCCGACCGCGACCGACGCCCGGAAGGCCGCGGTGACCTCGTCGTCCAGACGCTGCTGGGTGTGGTCGCGCTTGAACAGCCACGACGCCAGGGCGTGCAGGGCCTGGATGTCCGCGGCGCCCACCCGCCACCGAGCTCCGGCGAGCAGGCGGATCAGGTCGTTGCCAGCGGCCGGGTCGTGCAGCACGCGCAGGCACGCCACGAGGTCGACGATCTCCGGGCGCTGCAACAGTCCGCCGGTGCCGAGCACGTGGAACGGCACGCCGTGGTGGGTGAACGCCCCGGTGAACGCGGCGAGGTCCTTCCGGGCGCGCAGCAGGAGCGCCATCGAGCCGTCAGGGTTCCGGCGCCGGTGGTCGGCGAACCACGCGGCGACGGCGGCGGCCTCTTCCGGCAGGGTCTCGGTGAACACCGCGTCGACCACGCCGGCGTCGGCACCGGGTCTGGGCGAGAGCCGTTCGACGTCGACCTCGGAGGCGGCGGACAACGGTGCGACGACCGCGTTCGCGCCGGCGAGGACGTCGACCGGGTTTCGCCAGCTGGTCGAGAGCGCGAACGTCCGAGGGGCATCGACGCCGTCCGTGGTGCCGTCGTCACTCGCGCCGAAGTCCCGCGGGAACCGGGCGAGGTTCGCCGCACTCGCACCGCGGAAGCCGTAGATCGACTGGTGGGGGTCACCGACGGCCATCACCGGGTGGGCGCGGAACAGCCGGGCGAGGAAGCGGGTCTGCACCACCGACGTGTCCTGGTACTCGTCGAGCAGGACCACGCGGAACCGGGCGCGCAGGTCGTCGACCACGCGCGGTGCCGCCTGGCTCGCGGCGAGCGCCAGCGCGATCTGGTCCGAGAACTCGACGAACCCGCGGTCGACCTTCTGGCGTCGGAACTCCTCGACCAGGTCGGTCAGGGGCTCGAGCGCTCCGATGGCGGCGACCGCCTGGGTGATGGCGGCGTAGGGCTTGCCCCGGTTGCCGGGGAGCTCGAGCAGGCCGGCGAACTCGATCGCGAAGCGCCGCAGGCGAGCCGGCTCGACCAGGTGCTCCGATGCTGCCCCGGCGAGTGCGACGACCGCCGCGGTGACGGTGTCGACGTTCCGGTCGAGGCCGGCCAGGCGGTCGTCCCGGGCGGCCACCACGACGCGCCGCGCGAGCTGCCACGCGGACGGCTCGGTGAGGACCTGGGACTCGCCGTCCCGTCCGACCAGCAGCGCGTTCTCGCGGAAGACGCTGTTCGCGAAGGCGTTGTAGGTCGACACCGTCGGCGCTTCGAAAGCGTCGCCAGGGGTGATCAACCCGGCGTCCTCGAGCGCGCGGATGCGGTCGTTGATCCGGATCGAGAGCTCGCCGGCGGCCTTGCGCGTGAAGGTCAGCCCGAGCACCTGGTCGGGTCGGACGAACCCGTTCGCCAGCAGCCACACCACGCGGGAGGCCATGGTCTCGGTCTTGCCGCTGCCCGCACCCGCGACCACGAGGGCGGGCGCGAGCGGCGACTCGATCACCGCGCGCTGCTGTTCGGTGGGTCGGGGACGACCCAGGGCGTCGGCGATCGCATCGGCGCCGTGGCGCGGGACGGTGCCGATGCCCGTGGCGGCGCCGGATGCGGCGCCGAGTGCGGTGTCGGTCAGGAGGTCGTCGGTCACCAGGTCACCTCGCCCACGACGTGGATGCGGCACTCCACACCCGTCCGTGCCTTCTCGCAGTGGTCGTCGACGTTCGCGACGAAGGTCCGTCCCGCCATCCCCCGCGCAACGGTGTGCAGTCGTTCACGGTAGGCCTCGCGTGCTTCGGCGTCGAAGGCGTGCTGCGTCCGCTCAGAGTACGCGTGCCCGCCGCGGGGGTTCTGCACGAAGACCAGGCGGGCGTCGGTCATCGGGGACCCGGCGGGGACGCCCTCGACCGCGCCGTCCTCGACCGCGAGCTGGTAGGCCCCGAGCTGCGGGTGCTCCGGCATGTCGTTCTTCTCACTCGGCATCCAGCGTCCGGTCTTCAGGTCGACCACGCTGACGCGGCCCTCGGGGTCGACCTCGATGCGGTCGATGCTGCCGCGCACCCGCGCCGGGCCCGTGACGAGCGCGAACGAGGTCTCGGCACCGAGGACCTGCCTGCCCGCGCTGGCGAAGGTACGGAGGTAGTCGCTCAGCCCCTCGACCATCCGGCGCGTCCTTGCCCGCTCGCGGTCGGCGATCCACGGGGACTCGAACGAGAGCTCGCCCCACCGGGCGTCGACGCGTGCCCAGAGCGACTCGACGTCGATCTCGGTCGCGTGCTCCATCGCCTCGTGCACGATCGTGCCGATCCCCATCGCCGGACTCGGAGCGCCGCCGCCGAAGGTCTGCACGAACCAGTGCACCGGGCACTCCTCGAACGTGCCGATGCGCGACGGCGACACGGCGACCGTCGGGGCGGCCGGTTCGCCGGTCACCGGGTCGTCGACGGGCTCGCCCTCGAGGTCGACCAGGGGGTCCTCGGTCGTCGGCTCGACCGTGCCGTACCAGTCGTCCGGGGACGCCCCGGGGACCTCGGCCTCGGCCAGGCGAGCCAGCGCCGACGCGGCCTCGTGGTCGCCGGTCGACACCACGCGACGGCGGAGCGAGCCGGCCAGGCCGCGCAGCGACAGCGGGTGGGCAGACGGCTGACGGTCGGGAGGCACCGGGACCAGCCGGACGAACGGTGACGGTGACTCGTCGTCGTTGGCGATCGTGCCGATGACGACCTGGGTCGTCGCCCGGGACACGGCACGTGCGAAGAGTCGGAGCTCGTCCGCGACGACGGCAGCACGGTCGTCGACGTCAGTGTGGTCGATGCCCTGCGCGGCGCGGACCAGGCCGTCCGGGTCGAGCAGGCTGCCGCGGACGCGGGTGTTCGGCCAGACACCGTCCTGCAGCCCGAGCACGACGACCACGTCGGTCTCGAGGCCGATCGTCGCGGAGGGGGTCAGCACCCGGACGCGTCCCGCCGTGCGGTCGGGGCCGATGCTGTCCTCGGGCAGGTCGGCGCCGAGCAGGTCGTCGATGAACACCCGGGCCGGCGCGTCCGGCGTGCGCTCCACGAAGCGCTTGGCGGCGGTGAACAGCCCGACGACGGCGTCGAGGTGCCGGTCCGCTTCTCCCGCACCGATCCCGCCAGCGGAGGACTGCCCACCCCAGACCCCGGCCAGGCCGCTGCGTTCCCACAGCCCCCACAGGATCTCCTCGATGCTGGCACCGGTCTCGGCGTCGGTACGGGCCTGCACCAGGCTGCGCGCGAGCCGGGTCGCACGGCGCGCGAAGGCCGCGTCGACGGTGGCCAGACGTTCCGGGGCGCCGAGCGCGTCGACCAGGAGTTCGTCAGCGGTCCGGGTGCCGTCGCCCGCGAGTTCCTCGCGACGGAGGGCCAGCCGGAGCCGGCGCATCGCGAGGGTGTCGAGCCCGCCGAGGGGGCCGGTCGCGAACGCCGTCGCGAGGGTGGCGTCGAGCGGCAGCACCCCGAGGGCGACGGCCGCGGCGTCGATGAGCGAGCGCGACGCCGAGTCGTCGCGGGGCCTGGTCGGCGCCGCCCCGGCGGTGGCAGGGACCTCGGCCACCGAGAGTGCGCGGACGAGTTCGGGGATCGCGGACCCGCTGCGCGTGACCACGACCATCCGGTGCCACGGGACGCCGTCGAGCAGGTGGTGTTCGCGGAGCCGGCGGGCCACCGCGACGACCAGCGCCGAGCGGCTGCCCGCTTCGAGGTGCAGCACCGAGTCGGGGCGGCCGTCGGTGTCGGCGGCCACCGCCGTGCGCTGCCGTCCCGCAGCGGCGGCGCCGATGCGGGCGGTGACGGCGGACACGAGGGTGCGGACGGCCGCCGGGTGCCGGTGCACGGTCCCGAGGACGACGTCCTGCACGGCGTCCACCCCGAGCCGGACGGCGAGTCGACCGAGGACGTCGGGCTCCGCGCCCCGGAAGGCCGACGCAGCGATGTCGGGGTCGCCGAACGCCACGACCTGGACGCCGGCACGGGCCAGGGCCCCGAGCAGCGCGATCTCGCCCTCGACGAGCTCCTGCGTGTCGTCGACCACGACGAGTCGAAGCGCCGCGACCGCCGGCGGAACCGTCCCACGCAGGACCGCGGCGGTGGCGAAGGCGACGAGCTCGGCGGCGTCGAGACTGGTGGTGCGGAACGCCGTCAGGGCGGCTCGGTACTCGTCCACCAGGTCGCCGACCGCCCGCCACTCGGGACGGCCGTGGTCGTCGGCGAGCTCGCGCATGTCGTCCGGTTCGACCCCGGCGGCGACACTGCGCATCATGACGTCGCGCAGGGCCGTGCGGAAGCCGGCGCGTTCGCGGACGACGGCGGTGACGGGATCGGGCCAGTCGGGACCGGTGCCGTCGGCTTCGTGCCCGGCGAGCAGGTCGGCGAGGATGCGGTCCTGCTCGCCACCGGTCAACAGGGTCGGCGCCGGCTGCCCCTGGACGGCCGCGGCGTGCGCGACGATCTGGAACGCCAGGGAGTTCACGGTGCGCGCGAGGGCACCGGGGGTGACCCGCTCGACCGTCGCCGCGAGCTGGTCGCGCAACGCGGTGGCCGCGGTCCGAGACGACGTGAGTGCCAGGACGGCCGCGTGCCCGTCAGCGCTGACGCCGTCGGGACGTCGAAGCCGCGCCGCGACCAGCCGCGCGAGCGTCGAGGTCTTGCCCGTCCCCGGCGCGCCGATGACGGCCGCGTGCCGGCCGTCGGGCAGCTCGAGCACGGCCCGCTGCGCGGGGTCGTCGACCAGGGCACGCGTCACACCCGTCGGCGCGGGGGCGGGCGTCAGGATGGTCGGTGGCACGTCGGTACCGTACCCACCGCTGCCGACATCACCCATGCGGAGCGCCGCCTCTTGCTGGCGGCCTGCGTGCGCCCGCGGCGAACGCCGGGGACCCCGTCGAGACGCTCGGATATGGTGAGCACGTGGACATCAAGATCGGCATCATCAACAGCCCGCGCGAGATCGCCTTCGAGACGAAGCAGACCGCAGACGAGATCGAGAAGGCCGTCTCGGACGCGCTCTCCTCCGGTGCGACGCACCTCACGCTGCAGGACGACAAGGGCCGCAAGTTCATCGTCCCCTCGGTGTCACTCGCCTACGTCGAGTTCGGCGCCGAAGAGGCCCGTCGCATCGGCTTCGTCGCGTAGCTCCCCGTGGAGCTCCTCTTCGCCGTCCTCGGCGGCATCATCTGTGGCGCGGTCGCGCACGTGGTCCTGCCGTGGCGGTCGACGCGCGGACAGCTGCTCGGCCCGGCCGTCGGTGGCATCTCCGCCGCGGTGCTCTGGGAGCTCCTGACCTGGCTGGGGTGGCCGTACGACGGCACCTGGATCTGGGTCGTCGCCCTGCTCGGTTCGGGCGCGGTCGCGCTCGCCGTCGCGTGGCTGCTCGGACGACGGCGGACCGCACACGACGATGCGTATTACGAGGCCGCCAAGAACCGCGGCAGCCGGACCGTCTGAGTCGGAAGACCGACACGAACTCGATCTGGCGGCCGTCAGGCGGTCAGACCGAGCGCGTCCATGCGGCGGGTGTGGGCCGCGATCAGCTCGGTCCACACCGGCTCGAGCCGTGACTGGTCCTCGCGCGCATGCGACGCCAGCGCCGAGCGGGCGACCAGCAGCGTGTCGCCGACGAGCCGCCGGCCCCACATCGCCAGACGTGACGACACGAGGGGTTCCTCGTCGATCCGGGCGCTGAGTTCCTCGACCACAGCCGCTTCTTCGCGCGGGTCGAACACGGTCTTCAGGCGCTGCTGTACGTCGCTCGGGAGCGAGCGCAGCAGGTTGGCGAACAGGTCGTTGAGGATGCCCGCCGTCACGTAGCCGGTCAGCATCGACTCGTACCAGTCCGCACCACTGGTGCGCTCGACGAACCGGTCGATGGCCTGACGGTGCGGCGCCATCAGCTCGGCCGGGTCTGCGCCGGTGCGTTCGATCTCGGCCACGATCGACCGGTGCCGTTCGAGGGCGGTCGTCGCCAGCACGCCCGTGACGAGCCGTCCGGACAGCGTCGGCGCTCCGGCACCGGCACGGCCCATCGTCTCGTAGAGCGAGAGCTGCAGGTAGGCCGCTTGGCCCAGGTACACGTCGAGCTCGGGACTGACGTCGTCGAGCTGCAGACGCTCGGTCTGGGTGGCGCTCTTCGGGTTCCGCGACGCGAGCCACTGGGCTGCGAGCTGCGCCGCGCGCTTCCGGTTCCACCACGACACCACGCGACCAGCATAGGGGCCGCGACCGGCACCTCCCCGCACCCCGGTAGACTGGCACGGACTCCCCGATAGGACAGGGTGACCTTTTTGACTTTCTCAGACCTCAACATCGAGCAGGACATCGTCGATGCACTGGCCGGCAAGGGCATCATCGAGCCCTTCCCGATCCAGGAGCAGACGATCCCGCTCGCCCTCACCGGCCAGGACATCATCGGCCAGGCCAAGACGGGCACCGGCAAGACCTTCGGGTTCGGCCTCCCCCTGATCCAGCGCCTCGGCGCCGACCCCGCGCACGGCGTGAAGGCCCTCGTGGTCGTCCCGACCCGTGAACTCGCGGTCCAGGTGACCGAGGACCTCGAAGTGGCGACCTCGAACCGCCCCACCACGATCGTCTCGATCTACGGCGGCAAGGCGTACGAGGGCCAGATCGAGCAGCTCAAGGCCGGCGCGCAGATCGTCGTCGGCACCCCCGGGCGCCTGATCGACCTGCAGCGCCAGCGACTGCTCGACCTCTCCCACGTGCAGGAAGTCGTCCTCGACGAGGCCGACCGCATGCTCGACCTGGGGTTCCTGTCGGACATCGAGCGGATCTTCCAGGCCGTGCCGGACGTGCGCCACACCATGCTCTTCTCGGCGACCATGCCCGCGCCGATCGTCGCGCTCGCCCGTCGCTTCATGAGCCGGCCGGTCCACATCCGCGCGACGGACCCGGACGAAGGCCTCATGCAGGCCAACATCAAGCACCTCATCTACCGCGCGCACTCGCTCGACAAGGACGAGGTCATCGCGCGCATCCTGCAGGCCGAGGGCCGCGGCAAGACCGTGATCTTCACCCGCACCAAGCGTGCCGCGGCGAAGCTCGTCGAAGAGCTGAAGGACCGCGGGTTCAACGCCGCAGCGGTCCACGGCGACCTCAACCAGGAGCAGCGCGAGCGTGCGATGGCGGCGTTCAAGGCCGGCAAGCGCGACGTGCTCATCGCCACCGACGTCGCAGCGCGCGGCATCGACGTGGACGACGTCACCCACGTGATCAACCACACGATCCCGGACGACCCGGACACGTACCTGCACCGTGCCGGACGCACCGGTCGCGCGGGCAAGACCGGCATCGCGGTCACGTTCGTCGACTGGGACGACCTGCACAAGTGGACGCTGATCGACAAGGCCCTCGAGTTCGGCATCCCCGAGCCCGTCGAGACCTACTCGTCGTCGCCGCACCTGTTCGAGGAGCTCGACATCCCCCAGGGCACGAAGGGCCGCCTGCCCGGCTCCTCGTCGCACGCCGCCACCGCGGGCACGACGGAGCGCGCCGTGTCCCGCCCGCCGCGTCAGCCGCGCGAGCAGGGCACGTCCGAGCGGTCGAGTGACGCACCGCGTCGCCGCACCCGGAGCGCAGGCGCGGATCGGCCCGCGGCCTCGGCCACCGACTCCGCGCCCCCGGTCGACAGCACGGGTCCGGACAGCTCCGACGGCGACGGTTCCGCACCGAAGCGTCGCCGCCGCCGCCGCCGTCGCGGAGCCGGCTCGGGGGACGAGGCGACCGCCTCGGCACCGCAGCAGACCTCGGACGGCGAGTAGCGCCTCCTGGCAGGACACGACGAAGGCCCGTCGCTCACGCGACGGGCCTTCGTCGTCCGGTCTGCTGCCGCGCCGGTCAGGACAGGCGCGAACCGGGGCCGACCACCGGGTCCGCTCCGGTGGCCTGCGTGACGATCGCGTCGAAGGACCGACGCGCCGTCCGGTGTTCCCCGAGTCGGTTCGGCTTGCCGGTGCCGTGGTAGTCGCTCGAACCCGTGACGAACAGCCCGTAGCGGTCCGCCCACTCGAGCAACGTGCGCTTGCCGTGCGCGAGGTTCTCCCGGTGGTCGACCTCGAGGCCCCCGAGCCCCGCGTCCACGAGTTCGCGCAGTGCGGGCTCGTCGATGACGATGCCTCGCGAGCTGGCGGCCGGGTGGGCGATCACGGGGACGCCACCCGCACCACGGATGAGTTCGACGCCCCGGAGCGGTGACGGCGCCTCGTGCGGTTCGTAGTAGCCCGATGCCGGGTGCAGGATCCCGCGGAACGCGGCGCTGCGGTCGGACTCGAGGCCGCGTGCCACCAGCGCGTCGGCGATGTGCGGCCGGCCGATCGTGGCACCGGGACGGGCCTGTGCCAGGACGTCGTCCCACGTGATCGGGTGGTCCTGCCCGATGCGGTCGACCATCCGACGCGCGCGTGCGAGGCGCCCGTCGCGGATGCGTCCGGTCTCGGCGACCAGGCCCGGGTCGTCGGGGTCGACCAGGTACCCGAGGACGTGGACGCTGCGGTACCCGACGCGGGTGCTCAGCTCGAGGCCGGGGACCAGGGTGAGCGGGAGCCCACGGACGGCGTCGATCGCGTCGGACCAGCCCGACGTGGTGTCGTGGTCGGTGAGGGCCACGCCGTCGAGCCCGGCCGCCGCCGCCGCGCGGACGAGCGCGGCAGGGGGCTCGGTGCCGTCGGAGACACTCGAGTGCGTGTGCAAGTCGATGAACGGGTCGGGCACCACGCAATCGTATCCACAGGTGTGGGACCGCACAGGACGTCGATCCGGTGCGGTGCGATGATGGGGGCATGGCCGACACCACTCCCCGCGCGACGAGCAACCGCTCCACCACTCCCGGCTCCTCGACCTTCAAGGACTTCATCGGGTCCCAGTGGGCCGAGCGTGACCGCCCGATCCCCGCGGCGCGCGAGCAGGCGCCGTTCGCTGCCGAGCGCCGCGCCGCGCTCTCGGCGCTGCACACCGGACGCACCATCGTCGTGCCGGCGGGCACCGCCAAGGTGCGCTCGAACGACTGCGACTACCCGTTCCGCCCGCACTCCGCGTTCGCGCACCTGACCGGCTGGGGCACCGACACGGTCGTCGGCTCCGTGCTCGTCATGACGCCGGCCGGCGACGGTCACGACGCCACCCTGTACTTCCGGGCGACCGCCGGGCGCGACTCCGAGGAGTTCTACGCCAACCCCGAGATCGGCGAGTTCTGGGTCGGCCCACGTCCGTCCCTCGACGAGGTGTCCGCCGACCTGGGGCTCGCGACGGCCGACCTCGGCGAGCTCGACAGTGTGCTCGACGGGGTCGATGCCTCGGTGCTGGTCGTACGCGACGCCGACAGTGACCTGACGCGGTCGCTCGACGAGCGCCTCGGCTCCCCGGTCGGCGGGGCCGCTGCCACCGACGACTCCCCCGCGTCGGACGACGTCCTGGCGCGCGACCTGTCCGAACTCCGGCTGGTCAAGGACCCGTACGAGGTCAACGAGCTCCGCAAGGCGGTCGAGGCCACCGGGCACGGCTTCGACGACGTGATCGCCGACTTCGACGCCGTGCTCGCGCACCCCCGCGGTGAGCGCATCGTCGAGGGCACCTTCAACCGCCGCGCACGCGCCGACGGCAACACCGTGGGCTACGACACGATCGCCGCCTCGGGCCACCACGCCTGCATCCTGCACTGGACCCGCAATGACGGGGCCGTGCAGCCGGGCGACCTGATCCTCATCGACGCCGGGGTCGAGGTCGACTCGTTCTACACGGCCGACATCACCCGCACGCTGCCGGTCAGCGGCACCTTCACCGACGTGCAGCGCATGGTCTACGACGCGGTGCTCGAAGCCGCCGACGCCGCGTTCGCGATCGTCAAGCCGGGCATCACCTTCCGCCAGGTCCACGCCACGGCGATGCAGGTCATCGCCCGCAAGACCGCCGAGTGGGGCTTTCTGCCCGTCTCCGCCGACGAGTCCCTGCAGCCGGACAACCAGTTCCACCGCCGGTACATGGTGCACGGCACCAGCCACCACCTCGGGCTCGACGTGCACGACTGCGCCAAGGCCCGTCGCGAGCTGTACATCGACGGGGTCGTCGAAGCCGGCATGGTGTTCACGATCGAACCCGGCCTGTACTTCCAGCAGGACGACCTCACCGTGCCCGAGGAGTTCCGCGGCATCGGTGTCCGCATCGAGGACGACATCCTGGTGACCGCCGACGGCGCCGAGAACCTGTCCGTCGGCATCCCCCGGACCCCCTCGGAAGTGGAGGGGTGGATCGCCCGCACCGGACGCTAGCCTGAGCGGGTGAGCACACCCGACGCCCCGCAGCACACGGACCCGCGCAACATCGTCATCGACGTCGAGCACTTCGACTCGCCCGATGCGATGCGGCTCCGGGCTGCGCAGCGGATCGAGATCGACAGCACCTACGGCGGCGACACCGAACCAGGCGAGAAGCCCACGGCCGAGTCGATCGCGGTGTTCTTCGTCGCGCGCGACCAGGACGGCACGCCGCTTGGCTGCGGCGGGCTGCGCATCGTCGAGGACGGCATCACCGAGATCAAGCGGATGTACGTGCGGCGGGAGTCGCGGGGTGCCGGGGTCGCAACGGAGATCCTGCGGCGTCTCGAAGAGGCAGCGCTCGACCTGGGTTCACCGGCGCTCGTCCTCGAGACCGGTCCGGCGCAGACCCGTGCGATCGGGTTCTACGAACGCGAGGGCTTCACGCGCATCGCGAACTTCGGGCCCTACGTGGGTGCCCCGCTGTCCGCCTGCTACTCCAAGGTGCTCTAGCCCGCGAGGGGTTGACCGCCCGCCGCCGCCCACTCGGGCGCACGAGGTTCCAGAATTCTGGCATCTCGAGACCGCGGACAGGCTACTCGCGCGACCCCGACGGCCCTGAGCGGCGCGTCGCGGAACCTCGCGCGTCGGTGAGGCAGCGCCCCACCGAGACACACGCACCGGGGCCCGGGACACCGGGACACCGGGTCACCAGCCCACCGGGTCAGCGGGACTCGGCGTCCCCGTCCCGTCGCTGCTCGTCACGTGCAGGATCGGACGAGCCAGACCCGTCGGACGACGACGCGGGAGCCGCCGGGTTCGCACCCGACACACGCTCGCCGTACTGCGGCGGCTGGTCGGCGCGCGGAGCAACCGGACCGGACGGCTGCGCCGGTCCCGCAGGTCGCTGCGACGGCGCCGGCTGACCCGGCTGCGCGGACTCTCCGTAGCGGGGCCCGTCGTTCGTGCCGTACCGGGGGCCGTCGTTGGTGCCGTACCGGGGCTGCGAACCCGGACCCGACTGACCGCTCTGGCCGGAGCCCGCGGGCTGGTTGTGCGGGGTCGACTGCCCGCCGTAGGGCGAGCCCTGCGCCTGACCGGACGGACCGGGGCCCGGCCGCCACGGCTGCTGCTGCTGTCCCTGGAACGGGGCCTGCTGCTGCCCGGGGTTCCACGCGGCGTGCGGGGTCGCGCCGGACTGGCCGAGGATCCGCTGCGCCTGCCCGACGAGCTGCGGGTCGACGATGATCTGGTAGTTCGTGGCGAGCACCTGGTGCACGCTCGTGAAGTCCCGCTGGCGCTTCGTGATGGCGAACGAGACGATGCCGTACAGCATGCCGAACGCGGCACCGATGATCGCCGCGGCCAGGATCAGTCCGCCGGCGGTCGGCGAGAACAGGGTCAGCACGATGCCGAAGAAGATGCCGAGCCACAGCCCGGACAGCGCGCCGGCGATGGCGGCCCGACCGTAGGTCATCTTGCCGGTGACCCGCTCGACCGTCTTGAGGTCGTTGCCGACGATGGAGAGCTTGTTGACCGGGAAGTCGGACTCGGCGAGCTTGGCGACGACCGCCTGGGCTCCCGGGTAGCTGTCGAAGGTGCCGAGGACGTCGCCGCGGGGCAGCGTGGGGAAGACCTGCGCCGTACGACCGCGGAAGGGGCTCTGAGTGCTCACACAGTCATCATCCACCGTTCCCCTTGCAATCGTTCGAGAGCCGCCAGGGAACCGACCGGACGACCGGCTACGCTTGCCGTGTGAGCGCCTCGAAGGTATTCGTCGCCCGCCTGGCCGGGTGCTCCGTCTTCGACCCCGCTGGCGATCGCGTCGGCAGGGTCCGGGACGTCCTGGTCGTCTACCGGCGGGTCGATCCCCCGCACGTCGTGGGGCTGATCGTCGAGGTCCCCGGCAAGCGGCGCATCTTCGTCAGCATCGGTCGGATCACCTCGATCGGCGCCGGACAGGTCATCACGACCGGCCTGGTCAACATGCGGCGCTTCGAGCAGCGCGGCGGCGAGGTCCGGGTCATCGCGGAGATGCTCGGGCGCAAGGTGCTCATCACGAAGGACCGCATCCGCGCCACGATCGAGGACATCGCGATCGAGGACCGCGGGCAGGGCGACTGGGAAGTCGCACAGCTCTTCCTCCGCAAGCCCAAGACCACGCCGTCGCCGTTCGGCAAGGGCCCGACCACCTTCGCCACCTGGAACGAGGTGACCGAGGACGAGCTGCCGGGCGAGTCGCAGTCGGCCGAGCACGTCATCGCCGCGTACTCGGACCTGGTGCCAGCCGACCTGGCCTCGACGCTGCTCGACCTGCCGGTGGAACGCCGGCTCGAGGTCGCCGAGGAACTCCCGGACGACCGGCTCGCCGACGTGCTCGAGGAGATGCCCGACCAGGAGCGGGTCGAGATCCTCTCGTCGCTCGAGGACGCCCGTGCCGCCGACGTCCTCGACCAGATGCAGCCAGACGACGCCGCCGACCTGCTCGCCGAGCTCTCCGACGAACGGAGCGAAGCCCTCCTGCAGCTCATGGAGCCGGAAGAGGCGCAGGACGTCCGCATGCTGCTCGAGTACGAGCCGGACACGGCCGGTGGTCTGATGACGACCGAGCCGGTGATCGTCTCCGCCGACGCCACGGTGGCCGAGGGGCTCGCCCTCATCCGACGGCACGAGCTCGCTCCCGCCCTCGGTGCGAGTGTCTGCGTCACACTGCCGCCGTACGAACCGCCCACCGGCCGCTTCCTGGGCCTCGTACACTTCCAGCGCATGCTGCGGTACCCGCCGAACGAACGCCTCGGCACGCTCATCGACCAGCAGACCGAACCGGTCCGCGTCGACGCCAGCGCCGCCGAGGTCACGCGCGTGATGGCCACCTACAACCTCGTGTCCGTGCCCGTGGTCGACGACGCCCACCGTCTGGTCGGGGTGGTGACGATCGACGACGTGCTCGACCACGTCCTCCCCGATGACTGGCGAAGTCGCGGGGACGACGACGCAGCACGCCCCCGCACCCGCGCTCGCAGGACCCCCGTGACGACGGGCAGGAGGACCACTCGTGGCACGAACGGATGAGAACACCCGGCTCGACTCGCCGAAGGGCATGCGGACGAGCGTGCTGCCGACCCGCCGACGCAAGGGCAGCGGCGACGCGTTCGGTCGGGCCACCGAAGGCATTGCGCGTGCCATGGGAACGCCCTGGTTCCTGATCGGCCTGACCCTGTTCTGCGTGGTGTGGATGGGGTGGAACACGCTCTCCCCGAAGGCCTGGCAGTTCGACTCCGCCGCCATCGGCTTCACCGCCCTGACGCTCGTGCTGTCCCTGCAGGCCTCGTACGCGGCGCCGCTGATCCTCCTCGCGCAGAACCGGCAGGACGACCGCGACCGCGTGCAGTTCGAACAGGACCGACAGCGCGCGGAGCGGAACCTGGCCGACACCGAGTACCTGGCCCGCGAGGTCGTCGCCCTGCGTCTGGCGATGCGCGACATGGCGTCGAAGGACTTCATCCGCGCCGAACTCCGGTCGCTGCTCGAGGAGCTCGATCGACGCGACGCGATCGACGAGGGCGAACCGGGACGCACGGCGGACGTCCGTGGCTGACGCCACGGTTCCGCAGGACGACCAGCAGCTCGGTGCCGCCGTGTTCGCTGCGCTCGGACGTGTCATCGACCCCGAGATCCGTCGGCCCGTCACGGAGCTCGACATGATCCGTGGTGTCGACGTCGGTCCGGGAGGCTCGGTGCGGGTCGACCTGCAGCTCACGATCGTCGGGTGCCCGGCCGCCGACACGATCGAGCGGGACGTGCGAGCGGCCGCCGGTGGCGTCGCCGGGGTGGTCGACGTGGACGTCGACGTGTCCGTGATGGCGCCGGAGGTCCGCCGGGCGCTGACCGAGCGACTGCGCGACGGTCGGCCCCAGGGCGTGCAGTTCACCCCCGACTCGCTCACGCGCGTGATCGCGGTGACGAGCGGCAAGGGCGGCGTCGGCAAGTCGACGGTCACCGTGAACCTGGCCGTCGCACTCGCCCGCCGCGGCCAGCGGGTCGGCATCGTGGACGTCGACGTCCACGGGTTCAGCGTCCCCGGGTTGATGGGCCTGACCGACCGACACGGCGTCGCGCCCCGCCCGACCCGGGTCGACCAGATGATCCTGCCGCCCGTCGCCCACGACGTGAAGGTCGTCTCGATCGGCATGTTCGTCGACGACGTCTCCACCGCGGTCTCCTGGCGCGGACCGATGCTGCACCGCACCGTCAACCAGTTCCTGTCCGACGTGTGGTTCGGCGACCTCGACGTGCTGCTGCTCGACATGCCGCCGGGCACCGGTGACGTCGCGATCTCGGTCGGGCAGCTGCTCCCCCACGCCGAGGTCCTGGTCGTCACCACTCCGCAGGCGGCTGCGGCCGACGTCGCGGAGCGCAGCGGCATCGTCGCCCGGCAGACGGGTCAGCGGGTCATCGGCGTGGTCGAGAACATGTCCGGGCTCGTCCAGCCGGACGGCTCGGTGCTCCACCTGTTCGGCGAGGGCGGCGGCGACGAGACCGCACGACGGCTCTCCCGCGGGCAGGACTCCCCCGTCCCCGTGCTCGGCCGGGTACCGCTCTCAGTACCGCTCCGTCAGGGGGGCGACACCGGCGTGCCCGTGGTCCTCGGCGATCCGTCGGACCCCGCGTCCCTGGCGCTGCTCGACATCGCGGACGGACTGTCGGCGATGGGCCGGGGCCTGGCCGGACGGAAGCTCGGGCTCTCCCCTCGCTAGCCCTCCGGTTCCGTCCGGTCGACGCTCCCTGTACGTCTCCTCATGGTCGTGATCGCCATGTCGCGCAATTATGCAAGGGCATTGCACAATGCTCCTGCGGAATCAGGCGCAGGAGTTCCACCCTCCCGGCAACGGAGCCGGGCGAGGAACAGGAGAACCGCGTGGACAGGAACACCAGGATCCGGCTCGGGGCCATCGGCGCCGTCGCGGCAGCGATCATCGGGGGGACGATCGCCGCAGCACCGGTCGCGGCACAGGCCGCATCGACGTGTGCCACCGCATGGTCGTCCGGCACCGCCTACAACGGCGGGGCCACGGCCAGCGAGAACGGCACGAACTACACCGCCAACTGGTGGACGCAGGGTGACGACCCCGCGACGCACTCCGGCGCGACCGGCAGTGGCCAGCCCTGGACGGCAGCCGGCTCCTGCACCGGCGGCGGGACCGGCGGCAGCACCGGCGGCGGGACCGGCGGCGGGACGACGACCCCGGGGAACGGCAGCACCGGCACCGCGAGCGGGTTGGTCTTCAGCCCGTACAAGGACGTCACGGTGAACCTCGACTGGAACACGAGCGTCATGAACACCGCGGTCACCGGCACCCGGATCCCGGTCGTCGGGTCGAGCAACAGCCTGGTCTCGACGCGCGAGCCCGGACTCAAGGCCATCACGCTCGCCTTCGCGACCGGCACCTGCGGCAGCGAGAACTGGGGCGGGGTCGCCGCCGATGCCTTCGCCAGTGCCAACATCCCGAAGCTCGACGCAGCCGGGGTGAACTACATCGTCAGCACGGGTGGAGCAGCCGGTCAGTTCACGTGCTCCGGCACCGCGCTGCAGAGCTTCATCGCCCGCTACGCCAGCCCGCACATGATCGGCGTCGACTTCGACATCGAGAGCGGACAGTCCGCTGCCGACGTGCAGAACCTGGTCAACGCAGCCGCACTGGCGCAGGCGAAGTACCCGGGACTGCGCTTCTCGTTCACGCTGGCGACCCTCGCCGCCTCCGACGGCAGCTTCGGCGGGCTGAACAGCACCGGTGACGCCACGGTGAAGGCGATCAAGGCCTCGAGCCTGACGAACTACACCGTCAACCTCATGACGATGGACTTCGGCCGGGCCACCACCGCGAACTGCGTGCTGTCCGGCTCGACGTGCCAGATGGGCCAGTCCACGATCCAGGCCGTGACGAACCTGCAGCACACCTACGGGACGCCGGCATCGAAGATCGAGGTCACGCCGATGCTCGGCGTGAACGACGCCTCGGACGAGGTCTTCACGCTCGCCGACGCGGACACCGTGTCGTCGTACGCGAAGACGCACGGCCTGGCCGGGGTGCACATGTGGTCGCTCGACCGCGACACACCCTGCGCCAGCCCGACCAGCACCGCGTCGGCCACGTGCAACTCGGTCTCCGGCACGGCTGCCCTGGCCTGGACCGACCGGTTCCTGGCCGACCTGCGGTAGTCGCCGCCCCGTGACGGACGGGCGCGCCCCGCTCAGCGGCAACGCGAAGCGTTGCGCGGGGCGCGCCGACCGAGCCTGCGNTCGTCAGGTGGTCACGTGACGAGCGTCAGGTCGACTCGCCGTCGAATGGCGCGGCTTCGCCTGCGGCCAACGGCACGACCGGTGCCGGAGCGCGGACCTTGGTCGCCGACACCTGCGGAGTGGCCGCGTCGGCGGTGCTGGTCCCGGTCGCCGAGTCGATGAGCGCATCGCGGATGATGCGGCGCGGGTCGTACTGACGCGGGTCGAGCTTCTGCCAGTCGACCTCGTCGAAGTCGGGACCCATCTCGTCCCGCATGCGGTCCTTGGCGGTGTCGGCGAACCGACGCACCGCCTTGACGAACTCCGCCAACTTCTGTGCGTACATCGGCAGGCGCTGCGGACCGAGCAGCAGCACCGCGATGATCCCGATGATCAGGATCTTGTTGAAGTCGATGGACACGCACCGAGCGTAACGCCTCAGGCCGCGCGCTCACCTAGAGTTGTGGACCGAGGAGTGTGCGTGTCAGAGAAAGAGTCGAACTGGAAGTTCGCGGAGGACATCGTCTCCGAGTCCGAGGTGATCTCCCGCGCGCGTGAGCACTCGCTCGAGCTCGGCGTCGAGGCGATCTCGCCCGCGATCGGCGCGCAGATCGGTGTGGTCGCCGCAGCGTCGCGAGCCACGGCGATCATCGAGATCGGGACCGGTCTGGGTGTCTCCGGGCTGTACCTGCTCGGCGGCGCCCCCGACGCCACGCTCACCACGATCGACGTCGAGGTGGACCACCAGCAGTACGCCCGTGACGCCTACATCGCCGCCGGCACCGCTCCTGCACGCGTCCGGCTGATCCCGGGTCGGGCCAACCAGGTGCTCCCCCGCATGAACGAGGCGTCCTACGACGTGGTCCTGGTCGACGCGGACCCCGAGCACGTCATCGAGTACGTCGAGCACGGTCTGCGCCTGGCGCGACTGGGCGGGACCGTCCTGGTGCCGCACGCACTCTGGCGGGGCCGCGTCGCGGACCCGGTCAAGCGTGACCGGGCGACGACCGACTTCCGGTTGCTGCTGACCGAGGTGTCGACCTCGGGTGCCGTCATCAGTGCGCTGTCGCCGGCCGGGGACGGGCTGCTGCAGATGACGAAGGTCACCGCGTAGCGCGTCCGCACTCGCCAGCGTGCTCTGGTGCGGTCGTCACGGTCCTCCGCGTTCGTCGTCCAGGTGCCGCAGGTACCGCTCGGGCGAGGCCAGGAACGACCGCTGGTGCCGCACCAGGTCCAGGTCGGACCAGGCGCTGCGCCGCAGACCCCACTCGCCGACCTCGTGGATCGTCGCACCCGGGAAGGCCGCCAACACGGGCGAATGCGTCGAGAGCAGCACCTGCCCGAGGCCGTCGTCCACGATCGACTGCAGCAGGCCGATCAACGCCAGGCAGCCCTGGAACGACAGCGCCGACTCGGGCTCGTCGAGCACCCAGAGTCCCGGCCACTCGGAGCGGTCGATCACGAAGTCGAGGAACGACTCCCCATGGCTGCGCTCGTGGAACACCGGCTCGGGTCGATGACCGGGGTGTTGCTCGAGGTACGTGAAGAACCCGTGCATGGTCTCCGCCCGGAGGAAGAACCCGCTCTTCGGCGCACCCGGTTCGCGGTGCAGCGCGAGGTGCTCCCACAGCGACGACTCACTGGGACGGGTACTGTGCCCGGAGTTCGTCGACCCGCCCTCGGGACCCATGCCGAAGGCCAGGGCCACCGCCTCGACCAGGGTCGACTTGCCCGCGCCGTTCTCGCCCACCAGCACCGTGACGGGGTCGAGGTCGAGGCCGTGGTCGAGCAGCTGCCGGACCGGGGCGAGCGTGGCCGGCCAGACGTCGCGCCGCATCGGGTCGGCGTGGTGCTCCTCGACGCGGCGGACGGGACGACGGGAGCGGGGCACGGGGACCATCTTGCCGAGGACGCACGACACAGGGCCCGGGACGACGTGTCCCGGGCCCTGTGCGTGGTGCGTGGTGCGTGTTGGTGGTGCTTCGACGTCCTAGGCCGAGACGACCTCGGCCAGTGCGTCGTGGAGTTCCTTGGCCTCGGCGTCGTTGACCGAGACCACCAGGCGGCCTCCACCTTCGAGCGGAACCCGCACGATGATGAGTCGACCCTCCTTGACAGCCTCCATCGGCCCGTCACCGGTCCTCGGCTTCATTGCTGCCATCAGATGTCCCCTTTCGCGCAGTACATGCGACGCCATTATCCCGTACGGAGGGGCGAACTGCGAAACCGCCCAGGTTGGGGGGTCCTGATCGGGACGTTCTCGCGGCTCGGATTCCTACGCTGTGCGTGTGCCGATCATCCCCTCCAAGCGACGTCCGAACCCGGTGGACCCGGCTGTCGATGCCGTCCCGGCCGGTCTGCGCATCGGGGCGGCCTTCTCGTGGCGCATCCTGATCGTCGTCGCGGCACTGGCCCTCGTCGTCGCGCTCGTCGTGCTCCTGCAGGACATCGTGGTGCCGTTCCTCATCGCGCTGCTGCTCTGCGCGCTGCTCGCCCCGATGTCCGCGTTCCTGCAGCGCCACCGGTGGCCGAAGTGGCTCGCGGTGTTGTCGAGCCTGGTCGTCGTCGTGCTCGTGATCGGCACGCTGGCCCTCATCGTGACCGCGCAGATCCGCTACGACCTGCCGTCGCTGGAGCACCGCCTGCACAAGACGGTGCTGTCGCTGCAGGCACTGCTCGACAGCGAGCCGTTCGGCATCACGATCAAGGACGTGAACCACTGGGTGTCCACGGGCTCCGCCTACCTGCAGTCCCACGCGTCGTCCATCGCGTCCGGGTTCCAAGAGGCCGGCAGCGGCGCCGTGCACGCCCTCGAGGGCCTGTTCATCGTGGTGTTCACCACCATCTTCGTGCTGATCGACGGGCGACGGATCTGGGGCTGGGTCGTGCGGCTGTTCCCCCGTCGGGCGCGGCCCCGCATCGAGGCCGCCGGTGACGCCGGGTGGCACACCCTGACGAGCTTCATCCGCGTGCAGCTCGTGGTCGCGGTCACGGACGCGCTCGGTGTCGTGATCGGTGCGCTCATCCTGCAGGTCCCGCTGGCCATCCCGATCGGTGTGATCGTGTTCCTCGGCGCCTTCGTCCCCGTCGTCGGCGCCATCGTGGCCGGGTCGGTCGCAGTGGTCATCGCACTCGTGTTCAACGGCTGGGTCGCCGCGCTGTTCATGCTGGGGGTCGTCGTCCTGGTCCAGCAGCTCGAGAGCCACGTCCTGCACCCGTTCCTGACCGGCACGGCCGTCAAGGTGCACCCGCTCGGCGTCGTGCTCGGCGTGACGGCGGGGACGACGATCGCCGGCGTCGTCGGGGCCTTCTTCGCGGTGCCGTTCATCGCCACCGTCAACGCGATGGTCACGGCGGCCGCAGCGTGGCGGCCGGACGACGCGGTGGCGGCGAGCGGCTCGGGGTCAGCGCCCGCCGACCCCGATCACGGTGGGGTCCAGTCGTAGCCGTCGACCCACCAGCAGTAGTACAGCCACACCCACTGCAGCACGACGCACAGCACCACGACGACCACGCGGTACAGCCGTGACCGTGGGAGTGCCACGATGCCGAGCAGCGGGGCGATCGGCAGCAGGATGCGCCACGTGCTCGACTGCGGGAAGAACACGGCGAGCAGGTACACGAGGTAGGCGACCGACCACAGCCGGAGCTCCAGGTTGATCCGCCGTGCCGCGGGCATCGCGACGAAGAACGCGAAACCGACCAGCACGACCACGAGCAGCACGGTGCCGGCGGGCTGCCGGAACCACCAGCCGAAGCCCTGGACCCACGGGGCGAACGGCACGAGGTCCTTCCACCCGATGTAGGACGACCGCCACGCGAGCTCGGTGTCGGTGTACGCGCGCGGCACGCCGGTCATCGCCCACGCGATGGCCGGCCACGCCAGCCCGACCACTCCCGACACCACGGCGACCACGGCGGGCGGGACCAGCTGACGGAGCGTCGGTGCGGCGGGTTCCCGAACCCACGCCGGGCGCACGACCCAGACCCCGACGAACAGCACCATGAGCAGCGCGAACGCGAGCCCGGTCGGTCGGGTCATCCCGAGCAGCAGCACGACGGGCAGCATCGTCCAGAAGCGTCGCTGGACGAGCAGCAGCAGCGCGACGAGGAGCAGGAAGAGCCCCATCGCCTCGGCGTAGGCGACCTGGAACATGACCGACACGGGTGCGACGCAGAACAGCACGGTGGCGAAGGTGGCCCGTGCCGGGTCGAGGAAGCGGCCCATCAGCCGGCGGAACACCAGTGCAGCGCCCCAGCCGGTCAGCAGCGACACCGAGACCGCGACGAGCTCGAAGGACCCGCCCGTCAGCAGCATGAGCCCCCGGACCAGGAACGGGTAGGCGGGCATGAACGCCCACGCGTTCTCGGTGACGTGTCCGGCAGCGTCGATCGGCAGCGTCGACGGGTACCCGGACGTCGCGATCACGCGGTACCAGGCACCGTCCCAGATCGAGGCGAAGGACAGGTACTTCGGGTGTTGCAGGGTGAAGGAGTTCGCGGCCTGGATGCTCGCGAACCCCATGAGCAGCGCGCCGGTGACGATCCGGGCGAGCACGTAGACCACCGTGATGCGCAGCCACCACGGCACGACCCGGTACCGCGCCCGCCACCACACCGTCCGGGGGTGCGGACGGTGCACGGGCACCGCGCCGGTCCTCAGGCCGTCAGCCACCGACGCAGACCGTCCTCGACCGCGGTGATCTGCGCTACGGGGACCTGCTCGTCGTCGTGGTGCGCGAACACCGGCTCACCGGGGCCGTAGTTCACCGCGGGCACCCCGAGCGCCGAGAACCGGGCGACGTCGGTCCAGCCGTACTTCGGGCGTGGCTCGGGACCACCGACGGCGGCGACGAAGTCCTGCGCGAGCGGGGCGTCGAGCCCGGGGCGCGCGCCGGCGGCCAGGTCGACGATGTCCACCTGGTAGCCGTCGAACAGCTCGCGGATGTGCGCCACGGCCTCCTCAGCGGAGCGCGAGGGGGCGAACCGGTAGTTGACGTGGACCATGACCTCGTCGGGGATGATGTTGCCCGCGATGCCGCCGGTGACGCCGACGGCGTTCAGACCCTCGCGGTACTCGAGCCCGTCGACCTCGACCGTGCGGGGCTCGTACGCCGCCAGGGTGGCCAGGATCGGCGCGGCCTTGTGGATCGCGTTGTCGCCGATCCAGCTGCGGGCACTGTGCGAGCGCTTGCCGTACGCGCGGATCTCAGCGCGGAGGTTGCCGTTGCAGCCGCCCTCGATCTGCGCACCCGAGGGCTCTCCGAGGATCGCGAAGTCGCCGACGAGCAGCTCGGGGCGCGTGCGGGCCAGGCGGCCGAGGCCGTTCAGCGCGTCGGAGACCTCTTCGTGGTCGTACCAGACCCAGGTCACGTCCACACTCGGCGATGTCAGGTCGTAGGCCAGCTTGAGCTGCACGGCGCAGCCCGCCTTCATGTCGACGGTCCCGCGGCCCCACAGGATCTCGGTGCCGTCGTCGGCGGTGCGGAACTCGGTGGGCAGGTTGTGGTTCAACGGCACGGTGTCGATGTGCCCGGCGATGACGACCCGTCGGTCCCGTCCCAGGTTCGTCCGCGCCACGATCGCGTCGCCGTCGCGGATCACCTCGAGGTGTGCGAGCGGCGCCAGTGTCGCCTCGATCGCGTCGGCGAGCGCCTGCTCGTTGCCGGACACCGACTCGATGTCGCAGATGGCACGGGTGATGTCGATGGACGAGGCGGTGAGGTCGAGCTGCTCCGGCATGCGGTCACTGTATCGGCAGCCCCTGGCGACCGGCTGCTCCGACCGGGAGGCTCGGGTCACGCGGGCAGCGCCCGTCCAGCCGGACGGGTGGCCGGGTCCACCCCCTCGCTACCCTGGTGCGGTGACCGACACGACCGCAGCCTCCGCCCACCCGCGCTCCGCCTGGGGCCACGGACTGGCGACCGTCGCCGCCGACGGCACCGAGCTCGACACCTGGTTCCCCGAGACCCACCTCGGGGCGCTCCCCGCCGACGCCGTGTTCCCGCTCGCGCTGCAGGACCACATCGGTCCGGACGAACGCCGGAACGTCCGCATCGAGGCGGTGACCGTCGAGATCGACCTCGACGCCGCCCCCGCGAGCACCCCGGATGCGTACCTGCGCCTGCACCTCCTCAGCCACCTGCGGGTGCAGCCGAACACGATCAACCTCGACGGCGTCTTCGGGCACCTGCCGATCGTCGCGTGGACGAACGCCGGTCCGGTGCTGCCCGCCGACCTGACGCGGCTGCGGCCGTCGCTCCAGCGCGCCGGCATCGCCGTGCACGCCATCGACAAGTTCCCGCGCCTGCTCGACTACGTGACGCCCGACCGGGTCCGCATCGCGGACGCGAACCGGGTCCGGCTCGGGGCGCACCTGGCGCCGGGCACCACGGTCATGCACGAGGGCTTCGTGAACTTCAACGCGGGCACCCTCGGCGACGCGATGATCGAGGGCCGTGTCTCGCAGGGCGTCGTCGTCGGGAACGGCACGGACGTCGGGGGCGGCGCGTCGATCATGGGCACGCTGTCCGGCGGCGGCACGCACCGGGTGTCCCTCGGCGAACGCGCCCTGCTCGGCGCGAACGCGGGCCTCGGCATCTCACTCGGCGACGACTCGGTGGTCGAGGCTGGTCTCTACGTGACGGCCAGCACGAAGGTCGTCTTGGTCGGCGCGGCCCCGAACCCGGACGGCACTCCCAAGACGATCAAGGCCGCCGAGCTGTCCGGCACGCCGAACGTGCTGTTCCGCCGCAACAGCCTGACCGGTGCGGTCGAGGCGCTGCAGCGCCGCGGCGAGGGCATCCAGCTGAACACGGCGCTGCACGCCTGACCGCGCCGCTCGGGTCTGGCGAGGTCGCGCAGACTGTCGCTCGGCAGCCCCGGCGGCGACGCTTCGTGACCTCTCGGCGGACCTGAGCGGCGCGTTGCGCGACCTCGGGCATCCTCCGCAAGCGGAGCCGACCGACTGGAGGCCCGGTGCCGGTCTCACGGACCGGCACCGGGCCTCCTGGGCGTGGCGGGGTGCGACGCGTCAGCGTCCGGGCAGGTCCCGCTTCGGCGCGCCCACGTACAGCTGCTGGGGGCGACCGATCTTGTTGAGCGGGTCGTTGTTGAGTTCGCGCCACTGAGCGATCCAGCCGGGCAGGCGCCCGATCGCGAACAGCACCGTGAACATGCGGGGCGGGAAGCCCATCGCCTTGTAGATGATGCCGGTGTAGAAGTCGACGTTCGGGTACAGCTTGCGGTCGATGAAGTACTGGTCCGACAGCGCGATCTGCTCCAGCTCCTTCGCGATGTCGAGCAGGTCGTCCTGCACGCCGAGGGACTCGAGGACCTCGTCCGCGCTCTCCTTGACGAGCTTGGCGCGCGGGTCGTAGTTCTTGTAGACGCGGTGCCCGAAGCCCATGAGCTTGACGCCGCGCTCCTTGTTCTTCACGCGCTCGACGAAGCGCTGCACGGGCTCGCCGGAGTCCTTGATCTGCTGGAGCATCTCGAGGACGGCCTCGTTCGCACCGCCGTGCAGCGGGCCGTACAGGGCGTTGATGCCGGCGGAGATCGACGCGAACATGTTCGCCTTGGTCGAGCCCACCAGACGGACCGTGGCGGTCGAGGCGTTCTGCTCGTGGTCCTCGTGCAGGATGAGCAGGCGCTCGAGCGCCCGGGACAGCACGGGGTTCGGCTGGTAGGTCTCGGCCATGGTGCCGAAGTTCAGGCGCAGGAAGTTGTCGACGAACGACAGCGAGTTGTCCGGGTACAGGAACGCCTGGCCGATCGCCTTCTTGTGCGCGTAGGCGGCGATGACCGGGAGCTTGGCGAGCAGCCGGACCGTCTGCAGCTCGACCTTCTCGGGGTCGTCGACGTCCATGTCGTCCTCGTAGTACGTGGACAGGGCGCTCACCGCGCTGGACAGCACCGACATCGGGTGCGCCGAGTGCGGCAGCGCGTCGAACAGGCGGCGGAGGTCCTCGTGCAGCAGCGTGTGGCGGCGGATCCGCGCGTCGAAGCCCTCGAGCTCCGCCGCGGAGGGCAGCTCACCGTAGATGAGCAGCCAGGCGACCTCGAGGAAGGTGCAGTTCGACGCGATCTGGTCGATCGGGTACCCGCGGTAGCGCAGGATCCCCTGGTCGCCGTCGATGTACGTGATCGCGCTCTTGGTCGAGCCGGTGTTCACGAAGCCGTAGTCGAGGGTGTTCATCCCCGTCTGCTTCTTGAAGGTCGAGATGTCCACCGTGGACGCGCCGTCGACGCTCGGCAGGATCGGGAACTCCGCCTGGCCGCCCGGGAACGTCAGCGTCGCGGTCTCGGTCGCGTCAGCGGCGGGACTCACGGGGACGGGCGTCGTTGGCGGTGTGGCCGTCTTCTGAGCATCGTTGGCAGTGTCAGTCACACCGGACAGCCTAATCGTGCGCTCTGTCGCTCGTGCACACCCGGGCGGTGGGAACTTGGTGGGACTCGCCACTGGCGGACGCCCCGTCGAGCAGGCGGTTCAGTCGCCGGCGAGCCGACGGCCGCTCGTCAGGCGCTGTGCGGCGGCGGCGATCCGCTCGTCGGTGGCCGTCAGCGCGACCCGCACGTGCTGGCCGCCGGCCGCGCCGTAGAAGGTCCCCGGGGCCACGAGGATGCCCCGGTCCGCCAGCCACGCGACGGTGTCGAGCGCCGGTTCGCCGCGGGTCGCCCAGAGGTACAACCCGGCTTCGCTGTGGTCGACGCGGAAGCCGGCGCCCTCGAGCGCGCGACGGAGCATGCCGCGTCGGGCACGGTACCTGGCCTTCTGCTGTTGGACGTGCGCGGTGTCGGCGAGGGCGACCACCATCGCCTGCTGCACCGGCAGCGGCGGCATCATGCCGGTGTGCTTGCGGACGGCCAGCACGTCGGCCAGGACCGCGGCGTCACCGGCGACGAACGCGGCGCGGTACCCGGCCAGGTTCGACTGCTTGGAGAGGGAGTACACGCTGAGGACCCCGTCGACCGAGTCCCCCACCACGCGGGCGTCGAGGATGGTCGGCGTCGGCTGGGTGTCGTAGGGCGGTTCCCAGCCGAGTTCGGCGTAGCACTCGTCGCCGACGATGACGGCCCCGAGTTCGCGCGCACGGGCCACGGCGAGCCGGAGTTCCTCGATGGACAGGACGCGACCGTCGGGGTTGCCCGGGGAGTTCAGCCACACGAGCTTCGTGCCGACCGGCCACGCGGCGGGGTCGTCCGACGCCAGGGCGGTGGCACCGACGAGCGCAGCACCGAGCTCGTAGGTCGGGTACGCGGCGGCCGGGAACACGACGGTGTCACCGCGGCCGATGCCGAGCCACAGCGCCAAGCCCGCGATGAACTCCTTCGAGCCGATCGTCGGCAGCGTCTGCTCCTCGGTCAGCGTGACGCCGTGACGGCGGCCGTACCAGTCGGCGATCGCCTGACGCAGCGCCGGGGTCCCCGCCACCTGCGGGTAGGCGTGCGCGTCGGTGGCCTCGGCGAGGGCCGTGCGCACCACGGCGGGGGTCGGGTCGACCGGGGAACCGACGCTCAGGTCGACGATGCCGCCCTCGTGTCCGGCGGCGCGCGTCTTGTAGGGGACGAGCTGGTCCCAGGGGAAGTCGGGGAGGTCGAGCGCCACGGGACGGTCCGGCTCAGCCGCGCGGCGGTTCGGCCATGACGACCGGGTGGTCCTTGTGGATCACGCCGACCTTGGCGGCACCGCCCGGTGAACCGACTTCCTCGAAGAACTCGACGTTCGCCTTGTAGTAGTCGGCCCACTGGTCGGGCAGGTCGTCCTCGTAGTAGATGGCCTCGACCGGGCAGACCGGTTCGCAGGCACCGCAGTCGACGCACTCGTCCGGGTGGATGTAGAGCGACCGATCGCCTTCGTAGATGCAGTCGACGGGGCATTCGTCGATGCACGCACGGTCCTTGACGTCGACACAGGGCTGGGCGATCACGTAGGTCACGGTCGGGGTGCTCCCTTCGAACTGAGCGGTTGCGAGTCTACTCGTGCGACGCGGCGGAGCCTGACCGCGCGGCGACACCTGTCGCAGACCCGTCGCCCGAGCGCGTCGACGTCGTGGAACCGCCGCCCGAGCGCGCTGCGCGCAACCCGGACAGGTCCGGCCACGCGAGCGCCAGCATCGCGATGACAGCCGGACCGAACGTCCAGACGTACCCCGCGGTGTTCGCCAGCACGAGCGGCGAGCTCTGCCCGCCGACGGCGACCAGCACCTGGGTCGCGACGATGATCCCGATCCCGACGGCGGCGACCATCGCACGGGACCGGTAGAGCAGCCGCACGCCGACCGTCAGACCGACCGCGATGAGCGTCGTCAGCACGATGCCGGCCGGGAACGCGCCGAGCGTCTGCTGGTGGGTGATCGTCCCCAGGCCACCGGCGAGCACCCCGAGCACACCGGCGACGACGACCGAGGTCACCTTGCCCGCCGGGGTCATGTCGGCGAACGTCTCCGGTGCGGGCTCGGCCGCCGGTGCGTCGTGCCGGAACGCCTCGACCGCGGGGGCGTGCTGCCGGACGCCGTGCGGCATCACCCACGACAGCGCGGTCGGGTCGGCGGGGTCGACCGGGTCCACGGTCACCTGCGAGCGGTACTGCTCGATCGCCGCACGGACCTTCGCCCGGACGGGCAGGACGTCGACGGTCATGTCGGTCCCCGCGGCGTCGTCGGGGTCGACGATCATCGAGAACGGGACGTCCTCGGCACGGGCGGCGTAGCGGGCAGCGTGGTGCACCCGGACGTGGTCGGGGTGTCCGTAGCCGCCGTCGTCGGCGTAGCTGACGACGGCGTCCGCCATCGTCGAGCGGATCGCGGCACGGACGTCGTCGACGACCTCGCCCAGGTCGGCAGCCGTCAGGGAGTCGGCCGGGGCGTCGTCCGCGGCCTGAGCACGCCCGTCCGGCCCCCACTGCATGCCGGAGTCCGTGTAGCGCCGTTCGGGCAGGTCGGTCGGGCGAGCGCCCGGTCCCCCGAGCCACAGGTGGTCGGGTCCGCCGAGGGCAGCGAGTGCCGCGCGGATCTCGGTCTCGCGGTGCGCCGCCACGCGCGGTCCGTCGCCGGCGAGCGGTGCGAGCGACGCGGTCAGCATCTCGCCGCGCTCACCGCGGGTCGCCGTCAGCACGGTCACGTGCGCACCGAGTTCGAGCAGGGTCGCGATCGTCCCGCCGGACGACAGGGTCTCGTCGTCGGGGTGGGCGTGGACGAGGAGCACGCGCTCGGGGCGCGTCGCGGAGGCCTTGGACATCATGCCCAGGGTACTTCGCCTAACGCGGGGTCACGATGTAGGTCGCCGTCGCGCCGCCGTCGCCCTTCGAGAAGGTGAGCACCACGCGGTGGTCGTCGCTCCGGAAGATCCCGAACGCGCTCGAGGAGTCCGCGCGCTTGGCCGACTCGGTGAACCCGGCGTCGGTGAGCTGCTGCGCCGCGGCGGCGAAGTCGTCGACGGACGATGCCTGCACCTGCACGACCCACCCGGAGTCGTTCGGGCCGGTCCCACCGCCCTTGACCGTGCCGTCCACCAGCGGGACGGCCGCGGTCGGGAACCCGTCGGGGACCTGGCCGTCGCTCGTCACGTCGGCACCCTTGAGCGCGGTGTCGAGCGCACCGTCGATGCCGCCGGCGACGTTGGCCATGCCCTGCTCGATGGCCTTGCCGTCGATGTTCCGCACGCCGTCGCTGACGCTCGACGCCACGGAGGAGCCGAGGTCGGTGGCCTGCTTGACCGACTCACTCGAGCAACCGGTCAGGCCGGCCAGGGCGATGCCGGCGGCGACGGCGGCAACGAGCGGAGTGCGGAGGGAGGAACGCATGCGCCGACCGTAACCGACCATCCGGGAGGCCGGGCCTGAGTTCCCTGAGAAGGTCACCTGTGCGTCGGGCGCGACCACGGCCTCCTGTTCGTCCCGGCGCGTCAGCGCAGGTATGCGCCGACCGCCGCGACGAGCGCGTCGACGCCCACCGGGATGGCCGTGTCGGCCTGCGGCGCGTAGAACGGCGAGTGGTTGCTCGGGATGTCAGCACCGGTGCGGAACAGCTCCGGGTCGGTGATCCCGGTGAACCAGTAGACGATCGGCACGCCGGCCGCGGTGGCGAGCTGCCCGACGTCCTCGGACGCCATGGCGAGCCCGGATTCCAGATCGACCGCCTTCGGGACGACCGGGCGGATCGCGTCGAGCACCCGCGCCGCGTGCGTCGGGTCGTTCACGAGCACGTCGGCACCCGGAGCGCGCTCGATGGTCGGGGCCGACAGCCCGCCGGCCTCGCTCTCGGCGCGGACGATGCGCTCGATGGACGCGACGATGCGGGCGCGGGTGTCCTCGTTGCGGGCGCGGGTGGAGATCTCGATGACGGCCGTGTCCGGGATGATGTTCGGCCGGGTGCCGGCGTGGAACGTGCCGACGGTCACGACGCCGGCGTCGCTGGGGCCGACCTCGCGCGACACGACGGTCTGCAACCGGACGACCGCCGACGCCGCGGTGACGATCGGGTCGAGCGAGGCCTGCGGGGCGGACCCGTGCGCACCCCGTCCGTTGAACGTCACCGTGAAGCGGTCGCTCGAGGCCATCACCGGGCCGGAACCGACGGCGACCGTGCCGACGGGCGCCGGCGCCGAGTGCTGCCCGAGGACCACGTCGGGCGTCGGGAACCGGTCGACGAGGCCGTCCTCGATCATCGCGCGGGCGCCGGAGATGACCTCTTCGGCGGGCTGGAAGACGGCGACGACCGTGCCGTGCCAGTCGGCCGTCGTGGCGACCAGACGCTCGAGCGTGCCGAGCAGCCACGTCACGTGGATGTCGTGGCCGCAGGCGTGCATGGTGGGGACCTCGCGCCCGGTCTCGTCCGTGCCGCGGTGGGTGCTGGCGTACGGCAGGCCCGTCTGTTCCTCGACCGGCAGGCCGTCCATGTCGGCGCGGAGCCACACCACGGGGCCGTCGCCGTTCGTCAGGACCCCGACGACGCCCGTCCCGCCGACAGCGGTGGTCGTGTCGATGCCCAGGTCGGCGAGCCGGTCGGCGACGATGCCGGCCGTCCGGTGCTCCTGGAAGCCGAGTTCCGGGTGGGCGTGCAGGTCCTGGTACAGCGCGAGGAGGTCGATTGTCACCCGACCACCGTATCGCCCGACACCGACGCGGCGGCCACGTCGACGACGTGGCGGACATGCCGACGGCCCGGCCACCTGGAGCGGTGACCGGGCCGTCGGACGGAGGCGGGGCCTCCTGGGTGTGCTGTCCGGCTACGCGTCCTGGCGCTTGAGGCGCGCGTAGGAACGCTGGCGGGCCGACGCGTCGAGCTCGACCTTGCGGATGCGGACTGCGGCGGGGGTGACCTCGACGCACTCGTCCTCACGCGCGAACTCGAGGCACTCCTCGAGCGACAGCTGCCGCGACGGCGTCATCGACTCGAAGGTGTCCGCGTTCGCCGAACGCATGTTCGTGAGCTTCTTCTCCTTGGTGATGTTCACGTCCATGTCGTCGGCGCGCGAGTTCTCGCCGATGACCATGCCCTCGTAGACCTCTTCGGTCGGGTTCACGAAGAACGACATGCGCTCCTGCAGGTTCGTGATGGCGAAGGGCGTGACCACACCGGAGCGGTCGGAGACGATCGAGCCGTTGATGCGCGTCTGGATCGCACCGGCCCAGTCGTCGTAGCCGTGGAAGATCGCGTTGGCGATGCCGGTGCCGCGGGTCTCCGTGAGGAACGACGTGCGGAAGCCGATCAGGCCGCGCGACGGGACGATGAACTCCATGCGCACCCAGCCGGTGCCGTGGTTCGTCATGTTCTCCATGCGGCCCTTGCGAGCGGCCATGAGCTGCGTGATCGCGCCGAGGTACTCCTCGGGGGTGTCGATCGTCATGTGCTCGAACGGCTCCTGGAGCTTGCCGTTCTCGTCACGCTTGGTGACGACCTGCGGCTTGCCGACGGTGAGCTCGAAGCCCTCGCGACGCATCTGCTCGACCAGGATGGCGAGCGCGAGCTCACCACGGCCCTGGACCTCCCACGCGTCGGGGCGGCCGATGTCGAGGACCTTGAGCGAGACGTTGCCGACGAGCTCGCGGTCGAGGCGCTCCTTGACCATGCGGGCGGTGAGCTTGTGGCCCTTGACCTTGCCGACGAGCGGGCTGGTGTTCGTGCCGATCGTCATCGAGATCGCCGGGTCGTCGACCGTGATGGTCGGCAGCGGCCGGACGTCCTCGGGGTCGGTCAGGGTCTCACCGATGGTGATCGTGTCGAAGCCGGCGACGGCGACGATGTCACCGGGGCCCGCGGACTCGGCCGGGTAGCGGTCGAGCGCCTTCGTGATGAGGAGCTCGGTGATGCGGGCGTTGACGACGGTGCCGTCGTGCTTGACCCACGCGACCGTCTGGCCCTTCTTCATGGTGCCGTGGAAGATGCGCAGCAGCGCGAGGCGACCGAGGAACGGCGAGGCGTCGAGGTTCGTGACGTGCGCCTGCAGCGGGTGCTCGTCGTCGTACTTCGGGGCCGGGACGTGCTGCAGGATCGCCTCGAACAGCGGCTCGAGGTCGTCGTTGTCGGGCAGCTCGCCGTCGTTCGGCTTGTTGCGGCTCGCGGCACCGTTGCGACCAGAGGCGTAGACCACGGGGACGTCGAGGATGGCGTCGAGGTCGAGGTCGTCGACCTCGTCCGACAGGTCGGAGGCGAGGCCGAGGAGCAGGTCCTGGGACTCGGAGACGACCTCGTCGATGCGGGAGTCGGGGCGGTCCGTCTTGTTGACGAGCAGGATCACCGGGAGCTTGGCGGCGAGGGCCTTGCGGAGCACGAAGCGGGTCTGGGGCAGGGGGCCCTCGGACGCGTCGACGAGCAGCACGACACCGTCGACCATGGACAGGCCGCGCTCGACTTCCCCACCGAAGTCAGCGTGACCCGGGGTGTCGATGACGTTGATCGTGATGGGGCCGTCGGCGCCGAACTCGGTCGCGTGCTTGCCGTTGTAGAGCACCGACGTGTTCTTCGCGAGGATCGTGATGCCCTTCTCGCGCTCGAGGTCGTTCGAGTCCATCATGCGGTCTTCGCCCTCGAAGTGGGCGTCGAACGAGTTGGTCTGCGTGAGCATCGCGTCGACGAGGGTGGTCTTGCCGTGGTCGACGTGTGCCACGATGGCGACGTTGCGCAGGTCGGACCGGGTGGCGAGCGCCATACAGGACATCCTTCAGTTTCTGGGAGAGTGTCGGGCCAGTAGTCGATCAACACAGTTGCCGTCGACGGCACCGCACCCGCGGGCAGAACGCCCGACACACCAGTCTACCGGTAGTGCGCAACCGACAGGAGTACAGCGAATGAGCCGACGGCGAACGTGGTCCGAGATCGCGATCGTCCTGCTGCTCTCGCTGGGCGGCAGCGCGCTCTACTCGATCCTGCAGATCATCGACGACCTGTCGCAGACGACCCCGTTGGGCCAGCAGTCCACGGCGCTGAACACGTCGACCACGACCGTGCAGTACGTCGACCTGGCGCGGCAGCTCGTGGGCATCGCGGTCGACCTGGCCCCGGTCGCGCTCGTGTGCTTCCTGCTCTGGCGCAGCACCCGCCCGCACCTGTCCGCGCTCGGGATCGACCGGTTCCGCCTCAAGCCCGACCTGGGCCTGCCCGTGCTCATCGCGCTCGGCATCGGGATCCCCGGGCTGGCGCTGTACTTCACGGGCCGCGCGCTCGGCTTCACGGTCGACGTCGACCCGGCTGCCCTCGGCTCGTACTGGTGGACCGTCCCCGTCCTCCTGCTGTCCGCCGTCCGGTCGGGGCTGCAGGAGGAGGTCATCGTCATCGGGTACCTGTACCGGCGTCTGGGCGAACTCGGCTGGGGACGCTGGCAGATCATCCTGTCCACGGCGCTGCTGCGGGGCAGCTACCACCTGTACCAGGGGTTCGGCGCCTTCGTGGGGAACGCCGTGATGGGCATCGTGTTCGGCTGGATCTACACGCGGTGGGGGCGGCTCATGCCGCTCATCGTCACGCACTGTCTGCTCGACGCGGCGGTGTTCGTCGGGTACCCGTTCGTCGCGCACGCGTTCCCGCAGCTCTTCTCCTGATCCCTGCCGCGACGAGCGAGTGGCCGATCACCGCAACGACGGCGTGTCCTCCCGGGATCGTTTCGGATCGGGGTATTGACACCACTTCTAGGGGCGCGCACCATCGTCGGTACGAGAGGTCCACCACGGACTTGCCTCCCCGGGGAATCGGGTCGCCAGCTGGTACGCGCAAGGCGTTTCACGTCCGCTCAGCAGGCGTCCCCGGGGAGGTGTCCTCATGGACGCCCTCCTACGATTGCAGGATGAGCGACTCCCCCGCCCCCGACGTCGTGCGGATCGTCGCCCCCGGCATGCGGACGCTCGCCGTCGCGCTGTGGGTCGTCGCCGCGGTGCTGTTCGTCCTGGGCTTCGTCGTCCGGGGCACGAGCCCGGCGTGGCTCGTGCCCGTCCCGAGCCTGTGCGTCGNGCGGTGCTGTGGCGTCCCCGCCTCGAGCTCACTCCCGACGCGCTCGTCGTCGTCGACGTCCGCCGGACCTCGACCTACGCCTGGCCTCGCGTCACCGGGATCCGGACCAAGTACGGCATCGAGGTGCAGTCCACCGAACCCGATCGGCGCACCTGGATCGCGCCCCGCCCGACGGCGCGCCTGCGCATCGACCGACCGGGAGGCTCGGTGCCGGCAACCGTCGACGCCGTGGCGGCCGAGGTGCTCGCCCGCGTCCCCGTGGTCGCGGTGCAGGACGGCCCACCGCCGGCGACGGTCGCGGCGCTGCCCATCGTGCACCGGGCGCACGGCTGGTCGATCCTGGCGATGGTCGTCCTC
The DNA here is from genome assembly GCF_001424385.1 of Curtobacterium sp. Leaf183. Lineage (GTDB taxonomy): Bacteria > Actinomycetota > Actinomycetes > Actinomycetales > Microbacteriaceae > Curtobacterium. Next base: position 359,218 of record NZ_LMPO01000008.1, read on the forward strand.
GGCGTCGCGGCGTCGCTGGCCGCGGCGCGACTCTGACGCGACCGGAGAACGACGAACGGGGCGCGCCACCGTCGGTGACGCGCCCCGTTCCGGTCGTGCCTACTGCTTGTAGCCCACGTCCTGCCACTTGACCGAGGACTGCTGGAACTGTGCCGGACCGTAGTTCACCAGGTCCTTGCGCACACCCCAGGCGTAGGGCTCGGCGAACAGCGGGATGGTGCCGGCGACCTTGACGATCTTCTTGTCGATCGCGTTGGCGTCGTCGATGCGCTTGGACGCGTCGAGTTCGGCGTTCGCCTTGTCCCAGGCCGCACCGAGCGACGAGTCCGTCACGCCGGTGTAGTTCTGGCCGGCGTCGGCCGGGTAGTAGATCGACTTGAGCGAGGACACCGGGAACGGCGTGCCCTGCCAGGCGAAGTACGTCGCGTCGAAGTCGCGGCCGTCCGTGGTGATGTACTTCGTGAAGAAGTCATCGGTCGGGACGGTGTCGATCGTCACCTTGAAGCCGGCGGCCTTGGTCTGCTGCTGGACCAGCTGTGCCACGTTCGCCGAGTTCGGGTTGTCCGACGGGATCACGAACCGGACCTCGAGCGTCTTGCCGCCCTTGGTCGCGTAGCCGTCCGAACCGATCTTCCAACCGGCGTCCTCGACCTTGGACTTCGCCTTCGCGGCGTCGTAGCCGTACACGCTCGAGACGTGGTCGGTGTAGCCCTTCTGACCGGGCAGGTACACCAGGCTGTTGAGCACCCCACCGGGGCTCTTGACCGGCGACAGGATCGCCTGGGCCAGGACCTTGCGGTTGATCGACTGGGCGAAGGCCTGACGGACCTCGGCGTCCTTGAAGACGTCGGCGGTGCCGTTCAGGGTGATCTGCCGCTGCGTGGTGCCGAGCGAACGCTCGATCTTGGAGTCCGAGCGCGAGTTGGCGGTCTTGTAGTTGTCCGCGCTGCCGTTCAGGTTGAACGCGTCGAGCTCCTTGTTGGCGTACGCCTGCGAGACGCCGTCCCGGGACACCGTCTTGAAGATGATCGTGTCGAGCTTCGGTGCGTCACCCCACCACTTGGAGTTCTTCTCGAAGGTCACGACACCGCCGTTGGTGTCGAAGGACTTCAGGATGTACGGGCCGCCCGACACGTACGTCGTGCCGTCAGCGGCGTACGGACCCTTGGCCCACGCCTTGTTGAAGTGGTCGGGGGTGTCCACGGCCCAGTAGGGGTAGATCGCCGTGAAGACCGACGGCCAGTCCGCGTTCACCTTCGAGAAGGTGACGATGACGTCCTGGGCGCTGGAGCCCTGCGTGACCGAGTCGACGTCCTCCCAGACGTTCGTGGCGAGCGGGGCGAACGCGGCGTCCTTGCCGTTGAGCGCCTTCCAGTTCGCCTCGACGTCCTTCTCGGTGATGGGGGTGCCGTCGGACCAGACCGCCTTGGGGTTGATCTTGATCTCGACGGTCTGGGGCGAGTCCTTCGTCAGCTTGATCGAGTCGACGTAGTCCTTGTTCGGCTCCCACTCCCCGTTCTCCTTGAACTGGATGAAGCCCGGCAGGTAGGTGCCGGAGATCGTGTTGTCGTCGACCGTCCCGGAGTCCAGGTTGGCCAGCTGCCAGTTGGCGGGAGCGGAGTCGATGGGGAGGGTGATCGAGCCCCCGTCCTTGATCGAGTCACGGTCGGCCGTGGTCCAGCCGGTCGACTTCAGCGACGACGAGGCGACCGCCGAGCTGTCGTTGCCTGCCGTTCCACCGCCGCCGGAGCAACCGGCGAGCACGACGGCGGACGCCGCCGCGAGGGCCAGTACGGCCGTTGCCTTCATCCTCATTCGCATCGCGAGGATTCCCTTTCGTTGTGTCGCGCACATCGCGCCGAACACGGCGACCCCCGCCGCCGTGGCTGTTGGGAGTCGACCCTAGCCACATGCCGCGCGCCGCGGGGAACAGCAGTACCGAATCGAAACAAGGCCGTAACAGTCGTTGTCTACCGTTGCGCAAGTCGTCCTGGCCCACGCCGTCGGGCGACTACGCTGTCCCCACCGACAGCGCCGTCCGGCCGGACGGTCAATCGACCCCTGGGAACCGCCAATGCTCGCATTCATCGCGAAACGGATCGTCAACTACGTGATCCTGACGATCGTCGCGACGACGCTCGGATACATCCTCGCCAGCACCACGCTCAACCCGGCGGCCCGGTTCTACGGCAAGAACCCGCCCGTGCCGCAGGGGACGATCGACGCGGCGCTCGCCAAGCTCGGAGCGGACCCCAACGTCCCTGTCCTGGTGCGCACCTGGAACTGGTGGGTCGACCTGGTCACGCGCGGCTCGCTCGGGATCAGCACGCGCAGCACCGAGGTGACGGCCGACATCGTCTCGCGATCCGGCACGAGTCTGCGGCTGCTGGTGATCGGCGCGCTGCTGGGCGCGGTCCTCGGTGTGCTGCTCGGCGTCTGGAACGCGGTCCGGCAGTACCGGACCTCCGACCAGGTCTCGACCTACCTGTCGTTCGCGGTCCTCGCGACGCCGGTGTTCGTCATCGCGGTCGTGCTCATGATCCTGGCGACCGGGCTCAACAGCGCCGTGGGGACCCAGGTGATCCGGTTCACGGGCGAGTACACGCCCGGGTACGGCGGTGGGTTCTTCGCGAACCTCGGCGACCGCCTGGTGCACCTGCTGCTGCCGACGATCTCGCTGACGATCGGTGCCGTCGCGAGCTACTCGCGGTACCAGCGCTCGGCGATGCTCGACGTGCTGTCGAACGACTTCATCCGCACCGCGCGGTCGAAGGGCCGCACGCGCGGTTCGGCGATCATGCGACACGGCGTCCGGGTGGCGCTCATCCCGATGTCGACGTTCTTCGCGTACTCGTTCGGCCTGATCCTGACCGGCGCGAGCGTGACCGAGCTCGTGTTCAGCTGGCACGGGATGGGCGAGTACTTCGTCACCAGCATCACCAACAACGACGTCAACGCAGCGGCCGGGACCATCCTGTTCACGGCCATCCTGGTGCTCATCGCCGGGACGCTGGCGGATCTCCTGTACGCGGCGCTCGACCCGCGAGTGAGGGTGTGACCCGTGTCCGTTCTCGACCCCACCACCACGACCACCGCCGGCGACCCGGGTGACGGCAACGCCGGTGTGCCCGCGCACGTCGTCGACGCCACCAGCCGGCGCGTCCCGTTCTGGCGCAAGGTGCTCGGCACCTGGCGCGCGCGGATCGGTGCCACGGCGCTGCTGCTGATCATCCTCTGGGCCTTCGTCGGCCCGCTGCTCTACCACTGGAACGCGGTGGACTCGGACGGACTCGCGTTCGGCATGGGGCCGAGCGCGTCGCACTGGTTCGGCACGAACGACATCGGCCAGGACATCTACGCGCAGACGCTCGTCGGCCTGCAGAAGTCGCTGCTGATCGGGCTCATCGCCGGTCCGGGGTCGACCCTCATCGCCGGTGTCATCGGCGCGATCGCCGGGTACTTCGGCGGGTTCGCCGACCGGGCGATCGTCTGGGCGATCGACCTGCTGCTCGTGATCCCCTCGTTCTACGCGCTGGTGCTGCTCAGCCCGGTGTTCAAGAACCTGACCTGGGTGGCCCTGATCATCGGGCTCGCCATCTTCAACTGGATGATCATGGCGCGGGTGATCCGCGGGCAGACGATGTCCCTGCGCGAGCGCGACTACGTCAAGGCAGCGCGCTTCATGGGCGTTCCCGCGCGCACGATCATCCGTCGGCACATCCTGCCGAACGTCGCGTCGCTGCTGATCATCGACGCCACGCTGGGCGTCGGGGCGATGATCCTGGCGGAGAGCACCCTGAGCTTCTTCGGGTTCGGCATCCAGGTGCCCGACGTGTCACTCGGCACCCTGCTCGCCGCGGGCAGCCAGTCCGCGGTCACCCGTCCATGGCTGTTCGTCCTGCCCGCTGCCACCCTCGTCGCGACCGTCCTGTCCACGAGCCTGCTCGGCGACGCCCTGCGCGACGCCATCGACCCGACCTCCGGAGCCAACCGTGACTGACCCCCTGCTCTCCGTCTCGGACCTCTCGGTCACCTTCAACGCGAAGACCAGGCCGGTCTACGCGGTCCGTGGCGTCGACTACGAGGTCCGCCAGGGCGAGTTCCTCGGGATCGTCGGCGAGTCCGGATCCGGCAAGTCGGTCTCCTCGATGGCCGTCATGGGCCTGCTGCCCTCGTCGGCCCAGGTCGGCGGCAGCATCAAGTACGACGGCCGGGAGCTCGTCGGCATGAACGACCGCGAGATGTCACGGCTGCGCGGCCGCGACATCGCGATGGTGTTCCAGGACCCGCTGTCGGCCCTGACGCCCGTGTACACGATCGGCCAGCAGATCGTCGAGGGCCTGCGACTGCACGACCGGTCGCTTACCGCGCACGCCGCCCGCGCCCGGGCCGAGGAGCTCCTGCGGGTGGTCGGCATCCCGAACCCGGCACGACGGCTGGACGCGTTCCCGCACGAGTTCTCCGGTGGCATGCGGCAGCGGGCCATGATCGCGATCGCCATCGCCAACGACCCGAAGCTCATCATCGCCGACGAGCCGACGACCGCGCTCGACGTGACGATCCAGGCGCAGATCCTCGACGTGCTGCAGACGGCGAAGGAGATGACCGGGGCCGCCGTCGTGCTCATCACCCACGACCTGGGTGTCGTCGCCGGCAACGTCGACCGCGTCGCGGTGATGTACGCCGGACGCATCGTCGAGAACGCGCCGGTGCACACGCTCTTCCGCGAGCCGGTGATGCCGTACACGATCGGCCTGCTCCGGTCGATGCCGAACATGACGGCACCGCGCACCGAACGCCTCGTCCCGCTCGAGGGCCGACCGCCCCTGCTCACCCAGAAGCCCACCGGCTGCCCCTTCGCGGACCGGTGCCCCGCGGTGATCGACGCCTGCCGCGACGGCGAGCCCGCCCTGCTGTCGCCGAGCATCACCAACGCGGGCGCCGGCAGCATCGCCGACCTGCCGACCGGCGCGATGGTCTCCGCCCCCGCCGTGCTCGAGGACCACACCGCCGCCTGCATCCGCCGAGACGAGATCGCCGCCGGCACGCTCGGACGGTCCGATATCTTCCCCCGTCCCGAGGAGATCGAAGAAGCGGCGACCGACCACGGCGACGACGTGGTCCTGCGCCTCGACGACGTCGTGAAGACCTTCCCGCTCACCAAGGGCGCGGTGTTCCGCCGGCGGATCGGCGAGGTCCACGCGGTCGACGGGATCTCCCTCGAGCTCAAGCGCGGCAGGGTCCTCGGCCTGGTCGGCGAGTCCGGCTGCGGCAAGACGACGACCATCATGGAGATCCTCGAACTCGCGGGCGCGCAGCAGGGCACCATCGCGGTGAACGGCGTCGACACCGCGACGCTGAGCAAGAAGGACCGGCTGGCGCTCCGGAGCAACATCCAGGTCGTCTTCCAGGACCCGATGGCGTCGCTGGACCCTCGGCTCGACATCGGCTCGGTCATCGGGGAGCCCCTGACGGTGCAGGGCGTGCCGAAGGACGAGATCCGGCGACGGGTGCAGGACTCCCTGGCGCTCGTGGGCCTCGAGCCGAGCTACATCGACCGGTTCCCGCACGAGTTCTCCGGCGGCCAACGCCAGCGGATCGGGATCGCGCGTGCGCTGATCGTCGAGCCCGCGATCCTGGTGCTGGACGAGCCCGTCTCGGCCCTCGACGTCTCGGTGCAGGCCGGTGTCATCAACCTGCTCGAGGACCTCAAGCACCGACTCGGCCTGTCCTACCTGTTCGTCGCGCACGACCTGTCCGTCGTCCGGCACATCGCGGACGACGTCGCGGTGATGTACCTCGGTCGCATCGTCGAGTACGGCAGCGGTGACGCGGTCTTCGACGACCCGCAGCACCCGTACACACGGGCGCTGCTCTCCGCAGTGCCGGTGCCGGACCCGTCCGCCGAGGCGGCGCGCGGCCGGATCCTGCTCGACGGCGACCTGCCGTCGCCCACCGAACGGGTCGACGGCTGCCGGTTCCGTACGCGGTGCCCGCTGTACCAGCTGCTGGACGACCGCCGCAAGGAACAGTGCCGCACGGTCGACCCCGCCCTGCGGCACGTGCACGGGCGCGGCGTCGCCTGCATCCAGACCGACCAGAACGACCTGCTCACGCAGCGCGCGGTGGCGGCGGTCTAGGGGCGGTCGCGTCCCCCGACGACGGACGGGAGGCTCCCCACCGGACCGGTGGGGAGCCTCCCGTCCGCCGTTGGTCGGTCCGGACCCGCTCAGACGAGGAGCGAGACCACCAGCAGCACCACGGCGACCGCTCCGACGACGAGCGCCGGTCGGTCCCACCGGCGCGTCACCGTGCCGCCGTCCAGTCCGCGGTCGCGCGCGACCGCCCACGCGTCGAGGACGACGGAGAGCTCCGGGGAGGTCGGCATGACGGGCCGCTCACCGCGCCGCGCGGGCTTCGGGCGCGGCAGTGTCGGGCCGCCCCAGCAGGTCACCCTGCGCGTGTCGGTCGCCTCGACGACGATCTGGTACCGCATCCGGACGTCCGCGACCGCCCCCCACGGCAGCTCGACGACCCGCAGCGGGTTCGTGACCGTCAGCCGGTCCGGCCGCACCACGACGGTCGGTCGGACCATGAGCACCCAGACCGCCCAGACGACGACCGCGATCGGTCCGAGCGCCTGCAGGACGACGTCCCACCGGCCCCGCACCGCGGCGTCGACCAGCAGCGCCAGCCCGAGCGCGACGACGAGGCCGGACGACACCAGTCCCCCGCGGCCGCCGCGGAGGACGATCGGTCGTCCGGCCTCGTCCTTCGTCAGGTCGCTCAGCGCCCGAACTCGAAGCTCGCGCCGGGGATGGCGGCGAGCAGGTCGCGCGTGTACTCCTGCTGCGGGTTGGCGAAGACCTCGTCGGTCGTCGCCTTCTCGACGATCTGCCCCGAGCGCATCACGCAGACGTTGTCCGCGACCAGACGGACGACCGCCAGGTCGTGCGTGATGAACAAGTAGGTCAGGCCGAGTTCCGACTGCAGCTCGGTGAGGAGCTCCAGGATCTGGCCCTGCACGAGCACGTCGAGCGCGGAGACCGCCTCGTCGAGCACGATGACCTCGGGCTTGAGCGCGAGCGCCCGGGCGACGGCGATGCGCTGCCGCTGCCCGCCGGAGAGCTCGTTCGGGTAGCGGTTGACCATCGACGACGGCAGCGCGACCTGTTCGAGGAGCTCGCGCACCCGCTCACGCCGCGATGCCTTGTCGCCCACGCCGTGGGTGATCAGGGGCTCGGCGATCGTGTTCCCGACGTTGTACATCGGGTCGAGCGACCCGTACGGGTCCTGGAAGACGGGCTGCACGCGACGACGGAAGTCGAAGAGCTCCTTGCCCTTCAGCCCGCCGATGTCGGTGCCGTCGAACTGCACGGTGCCGCTCGTGATCGACTCGAGCTGCAGGACGAGCTTGGCGACGGTGGACTTGCCGGACCCGGACTCACCGACGAGCGCCGTGGTGGTGCCCTTCGGGATCGAGAACGACACGTCGTCGACGGCCTTCAGCTCGCGCGTGGCGAGGCTCTTCCCCCGCAGCTTGTAGATCTTCTGCAGGTTCCTGACGACGATGAGGTCCTCGGCCGGGCGGTGCTCACGCTGCTGGGCGCGGGCGATCAGCTCGGCGTCGTCGCTGCCGGCATCCGCGATGTCGATCGAGTGGTGCTCGACCTTCGACTGGATGCGACGGCTCGCCAGCGACGGCGCTGCCGCCACCAGACGCTGCGTGTACGGGTGTTGTGGGTTGCCGAGGATCTCCTTCGAGGGTCCCGCTTCGACGACCTGGCCCTTGTACATGACGACGAGCTTCTCGGCACGCTCGGCGGCGAGGCCGAGGTCGTGTGTGATGAAGAGCACGCTCGTGCCGTAGTCGCGGGTCAGGGTCTCGAGGTGGTCGAGGATGACGCGCTGGACGGTGACGTCGAGGGCGCTGGTCGGCTCGTCGGCGATGAGCAGCTTCGGGTGGCTCGACAGCCCGATGCCGATGAGCACGCGCTGGCGCATGCCGCCGGAGAACTCGTGCGGGTACTGCTTGAGACGGTTCGCGGCGTCGCCGAGGCCCGCTTCCTTCAGGACCTCGATCGCGCGCTCGCGGACGGCCTTCTTGCCGGTTGCCATGTTGTTCGCGCGGATCGCCTCTTCGACCTGGAACCCGATGGTCCACAGGGGGTTGAGGTTCGACATCGGGTCCTGCGGCACGTAGCCGATCTCGCTGCCGCGGATCTCGGACATCTCCTTGTCGGAGAGGCCGACGAGCTCACGACCGTTGAACTTGATCGACCCGCCCGTCACCTGCCCGGCGCCCGGGAGCAGCTTGATGATGGCCTGGGCGCTGGTCGACTTGCCGGAGCCCGACTCGCCGACGATCGCCAGGCGCTCGCCCTGCTCGAGGGTGAAGTCGACACCGCGGACGGCCTGCACGAAGCCGCTCTGGGTCTTGAAGCCGATCTCGAGTCCGGAGACCTCGAGCAGCGGTGCCGCGTCGGTGCCGGTGCGGCGGGCCGTGGGGTCGGTCAGTGTCTCGCTCATCGGCGGGCCCTCGCCTTCGGGTCGAGTGCGTCGCGGACCACGTCACCGAGGAGGAGGAACGCGAGCACGGTGATGGACAGGGCGAGCGACGGCCAGAAGATCGTCGACGGGTTCGTGCGCAGCGAGGCCTGGGCCGCGTTGATGTCGTAGCCCCAGCTGAGGGACGACGGCGGCAGACCGATGCCGAGGAACGACAGGGTCGACTCGGCGACGATGAACGTGCCGAGCGACACGGTCGCGACCACGATCACCGGGGCGATCGAGTTCGGGATGACGTGCCGCACGAGCGTGCGGAACCGGCTGACGCCGAGCGCCGCCGAGGCGGTGACGTAGTCCGCGTTCTTCGCCGACAGCACGGCACCGCGCATGATGCGGGCGATCTGCGGCCAGGCGAAGGCCGCCAGCACGAGCGCCACCGTCCAGGGGCTGCGCTGCGGGATCGTCGACATGATCACGATCGCGCCGAGGACGGTCGGGATCGAGAAGAAGATGTCGCCGATGCGGGAGACGACCGAGTCGAGCGCACCGCCGTAGAAGCCCGCGAGCGAGCCGATGACCACACCGACGACGACCACGAGGATCGTCGCGACGAGGCCCACCAGCAGCGAGTTCTGCGTGCCGTAGATGACGCGCGAGTACACGTCGCAGCCCTGGCGTGTGTAGCCCAGGATGTGCCCGGCACGGCCGCTCTCGCCGGAGTTGGCGAGGTTGCACGCCCGGGGGTCGGCGTGCGCGAACACGCCGGGCATCAGCGCGACGGCGATGATCAGGACGATCAGGACGCTCGACACCCAGAAGATCGGGCGGACGCGCATGGAGTCCCACGCGTCCGTCCAGAGGGAACGGGTCTTCTCGTCCTCGTTGACGTTGTCGATCGCCTGGAGCGGCGTCTCCTCGATCGGCGCGACGTAGTGCGTGGCCGATCGCGATTCCGTGTTACTTGGCATAGCGGATCCTCGGGTCCAGGACGGCGTACAGCAGGTCGACCAGGAGGTTGGCGAGCATGAAGATGATGACCATCACGGCGACGAAGGACACGACGGTGGGTCCCTGGCCGAGCTTGATGGCCTGGTACACAGTCCCGCCGACACCGTGGATGTTGAAGATGCCCTCGGTGACGATCGCTCCGACCATCAGGTTGCCGATGTCGATGCCGAGGTACGTCACGACCGGGATCAGCGAGTTCCGGAAGATGTGCACGCCGATGACCCGGCGACGCGGCAGGCCCTTCGCCGTGGCGGTGCGGACGAAGTCGGCACTCATGTTCTCGGCGACGCTGGCGCGGGTGAGCCGGACGATGTAGGCGAACGACCCCGTCGCGAGCACGATCGCGGGGAGCACGAGCTCCGACCACGGTGCCTCGCCGGAGACCGTCGCGCGGAACAGCGCCAACTTGATGCCGAGGCCGTACTGCAGGATGAAGCCGGTGACGAACACCGGGATCGAGATGAGGAGCAGGCTCACGACGAGCGCCGTGGCGTCGAAGAGCTTGCCCTTGCGCAGACCGGCGATGACGCCGACGACGATGCCGGCGACCGACTCGAACACCAGGGCGAGGATCGCCAGGCGTGCGGTGATCGGGAAGGCCTGAGCGAGCTGCTCGGTCACGGGGATGCCCGAGTAGGTCTGCCCGAGGTCGCCCCGGAAGAGGCCCCCGATCCAGAGCAGGTACTGCACGAAGAAGGGCTTGTCGAGGTTGTACTGCGCGCGGATCTGTTCGATCACCTGCGGCGACGGCTGGTGGTCGCCGAAGAGCGCGGCGATGGGGTCGCCCGGAAGGGAGAACACCATGTAGTAGATGAGGAACGTGGCACCGAAGAACACGGGGATCAGCTGCAGGAGGCGCTTCCCGAGGTACCAGAGCATCAGATCTCCGCCTGGGTCGGAGCGAGCATGTGGATCACAGTCATTTCGTCAGGGTGGACGGTCCGTGTGGTGACACGGGTGCCCGACGCGGGGGCGGCGCCCGCTGTGGTGGGGGAAGGTGTGCCGCCGCGGTACGGGGGTTCGGGAACCAGTGGCTCCCGAACCCCCGTCCGGTGGTGCTGCTGAGGCAGGATACCTGCACTCAGTGGGTTACTTCTTGACCTCGACGTCGTAGTACAGCGGCACCGAGTCCCAGCCGAACTTGACGTTCGACACGTTGTCAGCGGACCAGACACCGGTCACGTTCGAGTACCAGAGCGGGATCTCCGGCAGGTCCTTGAGCAGGAGCTCCTGGGCCTGGTCGAAGTACTTGTTGCCGGCCTCGACCGAGTCGGCCGACTGGCCCTGCTTGAGCAGGTCGTTGTACTCGCTGGAGTCGTAGCGCGAGTAGTTGTTCGACGAGCCCTCGCCCATGGTCGGGCCGAGGAAGTTGTACAGCGACGGGTAGTCGGCCTGCCAACCGGTGCGGCTGCCGCCCGTGAGCTTGTCGTTCGTCTGGACGTCCAGGGCTTCCTGGAACGTCGGGTACGCCTTGCCCTCGGCCTTGATGCCCAGCGTGTTCGCGATGCTGTTCGAGACCGCGGTCACCCATGCCTCGTGCCCGCCGTCGGCGTTGTACGAGATGGTGAGGGTGTCGTTGTACGGCGAGATCTTGTCGGCCTCGGCCCACAGCTTCTTCGCCTCGGACTTGTTGTAGTCGAGGACGTCGGAGCCGTCGAGGTTCTTCGACCAGCCGTCGATGACCGGCGAGGTGAAGTCGCTGGCCGGCGTGCGGGTGCCGTCGAAGATCTTCGAGGTGATCTGCTTGCGGTTGATCGACATCGAGACCGCCTCGCGACGGAGCTTGCCCTCTTCGCCCTTCCAGTGGTCGAGGTAGTAGGGCAGGTAGATCCCCTGGAAGATCGCGGCCGGCTGGTTCACGTTCGAGTCGGGGAAGTCCGACTTGTAGTTCGCGAACGCGCTGTCCGGGACGGCGTCGAGGATGTCGAGGTTGCCACCCTGTGCGTCGGAGTACGCGGTGTCCTGCGAGGTGTAGAACGTGATCGTCAGACCACCGTTCTTCGGCTTGCGCTTGCCCTCGTAGTCCTTGTTGGTGACGAGCTTGATGTCCGTGTTGTGCGTCCAGGCGTCCTTGCTGGCGAGCTTGTACGGACCATTGCCGATCGGGTCCTCACCGAATGCCTTGGGGTCGTCGTAGAACGACGACGGCAGCGGGACGAAGGCCGAGTAGCCGAGCGACAGCGGGAAGTCCGACTGCGCGGCCTTGAGCGTCACCGTGAACTCGGTGTCGCTCTTGACCTTGAGACCGGTGAGGTCCGAGTCCTTGTCGGCGTCGTAGCCCTCGATGTTCGCGAAGTAGTAGCTCGCGCCCTGGGCGTTCGACTTCTGCGCCGCCCAGTTCCACGCCTTCGTGAACGACTCGGCCGTGATCTTCTCACCGTTGGTGAAGGTCCAGCCGGAGTTCAGCGTGATGTCGAAGACCTTGGAGTCATCGGTGGTGATGCTCTTGGCGACCTCGTTGACCGGCTTGCCGTCGGCGTCGTAGGACCGGAGGCCCTCGAAGATCGAGTTGATGATCTTGCCACCACCGGTCTCGGTGGTGTTCGACGGGATGAGCGGGTTCTGGGGCTCGCTGCCGTTCGTGGTGACGATGCCGGAGGAGTTCGTCGAGCCGGAGCTCGAGTCGTTCCCGCTGCCGCCACCATTGCTGGAGCAGCCGGCCAGGGCGATTGCTGTGGCCCCGAGCACGGCGAGGGCTGCGAGCCCAGCGCGCTTCTTGATCAAGTGTTCCTCCTGGTGCATGGGACGCGCCAGGCACAGAGGTGTCGCCGGGCGCGTGTGACCTCTGCACTGTAGGCAAGGCGACCAGCACCCACCAAACCCTGGAACGATCGGTTACACACTGGTAACCAACTTGCAGGATCCTTGCGAATGCATGCAAGAACCGGGCGTTCCACGGCGCAACAAGCCGGATTGTTGCATCTGCATCATCATCGTTGCAGTTCGGAACAGGTCCTCGCAGTGTGCCACTCGGTGCGGGGTCGTGTCACGCCCCCGATGTCCGCGGTGCTGCGGGTGTCGCCCACGGTCCGCCATGAGCCTGCTGGACGATGCCTCGATGCAACAATCCACACCATCGCCGGAAGGACCGCTCCACTCCGGGATCGACATGGTGTAGGGGTCGGAGACAGCAGAACGGCCCGGGACCTGCGGTCTCCGAGCCGTTCTGCGGTGCGGTTGCGTGTGCCTACGCGAAGGCCTCGACCGGCGGGCAGGCGCACACCAGGTTGCGGTCGCCGTACGCCTGGTCGATGCGTCGCACCGGCGGCCAGTACTTGCGCTCCACGATGCCCGGCAGCGGGTACACGGCCTGTTCGCGCGTGTACGCGTGCGTCCACTCGCCCGAGATCACCGAGGCGGCGGTGTGCGGAGCCCCGACGAGCGGGTTGTCCTCCGCCGGCCACTCCCCGCGCTCGACGGCGGAGGCCTCGGCGCGGATCGCGAGCATCGCGTCGACGAACCGGTCGATCTCGGCCAGGTCCTCGCTCTCGGTCGGCTCGACCATGAGCGTCCCCGCGACCGGGAACGACATGGTCGGCGCGTGGAACCCGTAGTCGACCAGACGCTTCGCGACGTCGTCCACCGTGATCCCCGTGCTGTCGCGGAGTGGCCGCAGATCGAGGATGCACTCGTGCGCGACGAGCCCGGACTCGCCCGTGTAGAGCACCGGGAACGCGTCGCGCAGGCGTGCCGCGATGTAGTTCGCCCCGAGCACTGCTGCCTCGGTCGCGCGGGTCAGGCCCTCGAGCCCCATCATGCGGACGTACGCCCACGTGATCGGCAGGATGCTCGGGCTGCCGTACGGCGCCGCGCTCACCGGACCACCGGCGTGCGCCAGCCGGGCGTCGTCGGCTGACGACGACGTCGACCCCGGACGGCGGTCGGCCTGCTGCGCCATGGGGTGCGCGGGCAGGAACGGCGCGAGGTGCGCCTTGGCCGCGACGGGCCCGACGCCGGGTCCGCCGCCGCCGTGCGGGATGCAGAAGGTCTTGTGCAGGTTCAGGTGCGAGACGTCGCCGCCGAAGTCGCCGAAGCGCGCGTGCCCGAGCAGCGCGTTCAGGTTGGCGCCGTCGACGTAGACCTGGCCGCCGGCGTCGTGCACGGCATCGCAGATGGCGCGGATGTCGTGCTCGTACACGCCGTGGGTCGACGGGTAGGTGATCATCAGGGCGGCGAGCGTGTCGGCGTGCTCGGTCGTCTTGGCACTGAGGTCGGCGAGGTCGACGTTGCCGTTCTCGTCGCACGCGACGACGACCACGCGCATCCCGGCCAGCACGGCGGACGCGGCGTTGGTGCCGTGGGCGCTGGACGGGATCAGGCACACGGTGCGCTGCTCGTCACCGCGGGACCGGTGGAACCCGCGGATCGCCAGCAGCCCGGCCAGTTCGCCCTGGCTGCCCGCGTTCGGTTGCAGCGACACGGTGTCGTACCCGGTGACCTCGGCGAGCCAGGTCTCGAGGTCGCCGATCATGCCGAGGTAGCCGGTGACGTCCTCGGCGGGGGCGAACGGGTGCACGTTCGCGAACTCCGGCCACGTGACCGCGGCCATCTCGGTCGCCGCGTTGAGCTTCATGGTGCAGCTGCCGAGCGGGATCATGCCGCGGTCGAGCGCGTAGTCCTTGTCCGACAGGTGCTTCAGGTACCGCATCATCCGCGTCTCGCTGCGGTGTGCGCTGAAGACCGGGTGGGTCAGGTACTCGCTCTGACGCAGCAGCGCGGACGCCAGGCTCGGGGCGGCGTCCGCCACGGCCGTCTCGACCGCTCGCTGGTCGGGCTCCGCGCCGGCGAACACGCCCGTGAGCACGCGGAGGTCGTCGGGCGTGGTCGTCTCGTCGACGGACAGCTGGAACGTGTCCGCGTCGACCTGGTGCAGCAGGTACCCGGCGGCACGGGCGTCGTCGACGATGCCGGCCGCCCGCCCCTCGGCGCGCACGGTCAGCGTGTCGAAGTACTGCTCGTGCACGACGACCAGTCCGGCGCCGGTGACGGCCTCGGCGAGCGCCGTGGTGGTCCGGGCGACCCGGGAGGCGATGAAGCGCAGTCCCTCGGGGCCGTGGTAGACCGCGTACATCGAGGCCATCACGGCGAGCAGCACCTGCGCGGTGCAGATGTTGCTCGTCGCCTTCTCGCGACGGATGTGCTGTTCGCGCGTCTGCAGGCTGAGGCGGTACGCGAGCCCGCCGTCGGCGTCGAAGGACACCCCGACCAGGCGACCGGGCAGCTGGCGCTCGAGGCCCGCGCGCACGGCGAGGTACCCGGCGTGCGGGCCACCGAAGCCGAGCGGGACACCGAAGCGCTGGGAGGTACCGACGGCGACGTCCGCGCCGAGGTCGCCCGGCGAGGCCAGGAGCGTCATCGCGAGCAGGTCGGCCGCGACGACGGCGATCCCGCCGCCGGCGTGCACGCGCTCGATCACGGACGACGGGTCCACGATCCGCCCGGACGATCCCGGGTACTGCACGATGACGCCGAAGGCGCCGTCGAGCTGGTCGTCGCTCGGCCCGGACGCGGCGTCGAACGCGCGCAGGGTGATCCCCACGGCGTCGGCACGGTGGTCGAGCAGGGCGCGGGTCTGCGGCAGCAGGTCGGCGTCGACCAGGAACGCGTCGCCCTTGACCTTGGACGCACGACGGGCGAGCAGCATGCCCTCGACCACGGCCGTGCCCTCGTCGAGCATGGACGCACCCGCGGTCGCCATGCCGGTCAGGTCGGCGACCATCGTCTGGAAGTTGATGAGCGCTTCGAGGCGCCCCTGCGAGATCTCGGGCTGGTACGGCGTGTAGGCCGTGTACCAGCTCGGGTTCTCGAGCACGTTGCGCTGGATCACGGCGGGCGTGTGCGTGCCGTGGTACCCCAGGCCGATCATCGCGCGACGGACGGTGTTCTGCGACGCCATCGCGCGGAGTTCGGCGAGCGCCTCGGTCTCGCCGACCGCGGTCGGGATGGTCGAGGAGGCGACGGGTTCGGCGTGGATCGACGCCGGGATCGCCGCACGGACGAGCTCGTCGAGGGACTGCCGACCGATGGTCTGGAGCATGGTGCGCTGGTCGGCCGGGGTGGTGCCGATGTGCCGGTCGGCGAAGGTGGTCTGCAGGTTCACGTCGTGGTCCGTGGCCGCGTGGGTGCTCCGCAGGTCGGTCATGCGACGAACGCCCGGTACGCGTCGTGGTCCATCAGGTCGCCGGGGAAGTCGGTTCCCTCGACCTTGATCTTCACGAGCCAGCCGGCCCCGAAGGGGTCCTGGTTGACGGTGTCGGGGGTGTCCACCACGGCGTCGTTGATCGCGACGACTTCGCCCTCGATCGGCGCGAAGAGCTCGCCGACGCTCTTGGTGGACTCGATCTCGCCGAGCTGGTCGCCGGCGGTGGCCGCCGTGCCCACGGCCGGGAGCTCGACGTAGACGACGTCGCCGAGCTGCTCGGCGGCGTGGTCCGTGATGCCGACGGTGACGACGTCGCCCTCGACGAGCAGCCACTCGTGGTCCTTGGTGTACTGCAGTGCGGTCTGGTCGGTCATGACCTCAGCCTTTCGATGCGCGGCGGTAGAAGGGGAACGCGGAGACCGTGGCGGGGATGGCCGTGCCGCGGACGTCGATGTGGAGGAGTTGTCCCTCGGCGGCAGCGGACGGCGCGACGAACGCCATCGCGACCGGGTGGCCGAGGGTCGGTGACAGTGCGCCGGACGTGACCGTGCCGACGACCGTGCCGTCGTGCAGGACCGGGTAGCCGGCGCGTGCAGCGCGGCGCCCCTCCATCACGAGGCCGACGAGCACGGGTGCGTCGTCCGGCGGCTGCACGCCGGACGACCCGACGAACTCACCGGTGGTGGCGACCACCCGGCCGAGCCCGGCCTGGGCGGGGCGGGTCGTCGTCGTGAGTTCGTGCCCGTACAGCGGCATGCCCGCCTCGAGCCGCAGGGTGTCCCGCGCGGCGAGCCCGGCGGGCACGACCCCGCGCGTGGCACCCGTCTCGAGCAGGGCGTCCCAGATCGCGGGGGCGACGTCCGGGGCGCTGTAGATCTCGAAGCCGTCCTCGCCGGTGTACCCGGTGCGGGCGACGAGGACCTCGGACCCGTCGAACATCGCGTGCAGCACCCGGTAGTAGCGCAGGTCGTCGAGCGGGGTCTCCGGCTGCAGGCGGTCCTGGACGACGAGGTCGTCGAGCGTGCCCGCGGCGGCCGGCCCCTGGATCGCGACGAGGGCCGTGGTGTCCGAGTCGTCGGACACGGCGACGTCGAAGCCCTCGGCACGGGCCTGGAGCGCCGACACCGCCACGTCGCGGTTGGCGGCGTTGGCGACGACCAGGTACGAGTCGTCGTCGATCCGGTACACCACCAGGTCGTCGAGGATGCCGCCGTCCTCGCCGAGCAGCAGCGAGTACTTGGCCCGACCGACGGTCATCGCGCCGAACGACCCGGCGAGCGCGTGGTCGAGGAACGGGACGGCCTGGGCACCGGTCACGCCGATCTCGGCCATGTGCGAGAGGTCGAACACGCCGGCGGCCTGTCGCACGGCGTGGTGCTCGGCGAGGTCGGAGGAGTAGCGCACGGGCATGCGGTGACCGGCGAAGTCGGTGAACGCGGCACCGGCGGCTTCGTGTGCCGCCTCGAGCGGGGACGAGCGGAGGGATGTGGACATGGCGGAGTTCTCCTGGCGGGCAGGGCCCGACGACCGTCGTCGGACGTGAACTCCCCCTCTGTCATGGGCCTGAGAGTTTCACCGCGGCCCGTGAGGTCCGGCGGCTTTCACCGTGGGCGAGACACCGGAGCGCCCGACGGGGGCACCGTGTCTGCTTTTCAGAGTGGCCTGTCCGCTGCGGTGTTGGACCTGAGAGATTGGCGGGGAGGTTGCTCCTTCGGTGCCGGACGCACCGACGAGCGGTGGCGGACGGCGTCTCCCGCGGCGGGTGATCGGCCTCGATGTTCTGTTGCACCTGGAGTCTACCGAGGTCGCGTTTCCGGCATGTGACGGATCTCGGCGAGGACGCACGGGTCCCGGGCCTTCGACATCTCGTAGAGTGACCTCCGTGGCAGGACAACGGCAGCGCCCCCGCGGGCAGCTCGAACAGGCGGTGCTCGACGCGCTCTGGTCGGCGGACGGCGGGCTCACCGCGCGCCAGGTCCTCGACGCCTTCCCGGAGCCCCGCCCGGCGCTCACGACGGTGCTGACCGTCCTCGACCGTCTCGGCCGCAAGGGCACCGTCGAACGCGAGCAGCACGCCGACGCCCCGCTGACGTTCCGCGCCACGCACTCGCGTGAGGAACAGACCGCGTCGCTCATGTCGAACGCCCTCGCCGCGTCGTCCGACCGCGAGGCAGCGCTCCTGCAGTTCACGGGTTCGCTGGCGTCCGACGACCTGCAGGCACTGCGCCGCGCGCTCGACGCCCGCGCCCGCTCCTGACGGCTCGACGACGGGAGCGGACAGCGTGGTGGTCACCGGGATCGTCCTGGTCGTCCTCGCGCTGGTCGTCGTCGTGGTGGCGCCGCGCGTCCTGACCCGGTCCGCGTGGACGATCGACCGTCCGCGGACGGCGCTGGTCGCCTGGTCGCTCGCGGTCCTGCTCGGCGCGGTCGGCTTCGTGGTGGGCGTGGGGTTCGTCGCGTTGGCCGACCGTCCCCTCACCGACCCGTTCGCGATCGGCGACTCCCCCACGCACGGCCTGAACGTCGGCGTCGCGGTGCTCGCGGTCATCGCGTTCGTGATCGCCGTCCGGGTCCGGCCCGGCTCCGAGCACCGGGCCGTCCGGGACGCGATGCGTTCCGGCAGCGCGCCGCACCGCGAGATCGACGGCACGCTGGTGGCGGTCGTCGAGGCCGACCACGCACTCGCCTGTGCCGTTCCCGGACGCAGCGGCGGGGTGCTCGTCAGCTCCGGTCTGGCAGACCGGTTGCGCACCGACGAACTGGAGGCCGTGGTCGCCCACGAACGCGCGCACCTGCGACAGCACCACACGGCCGTCGTTGCCGTCGCCGAGTCCATCGAGCGTGCGGTCCCGTGGATCCCGGGCGCGCGCGCCATGGCGCGTTCGACCCGCGTGCTCGTCGAGTTCGCGGCCGACGACGCGGCCGCACGCCGCGTCGGACGGGACGCGGTGCGGCGAGCCGTGCTGGCGGCGGACGCGACGAGTGCGCTCGCGGTGATCCGGGCCTCCCGGCTGTCGGCCGACTGAGCCCACGGGTGGGGTGGGTACACGTGTCGGAGCCGAGGCATATGGTGTTGTCACCGTGAAGCCACTGACCGAAGCAGACATCCGTTCGTCGTTCGTGAACGCCAGCCCGGACGAACTCGCCCAGCTCCCGATCCCCGGACTGCACGAGATGCTCTGGGACGACCGCGAGTTCCTCGGCTGGCGCGACCCGCAGGCGGCCCGGCGCGGCTACATCGTGTCCTGGATCGACGACCGCGCCGTCGGCATCGTGGTCCGCTCAGCCGGCGGCTCCCTGCGACCGGGCATCGCCGCGATGTGCTCGTTCTGCCACTCCCCGCAGCCGGCCACGCAGGTGCGCCTGTTCTCGGCGCCACGCGCTGGTGAGTCCGGGCGGAACGGCAACACGATCGGCACGTACATCTGCGAGGACCTCGGCTGCCCGCTCCTGATCCGCACCGCCCCTCCGCACCTGAACCCGCCGGCGACGATCGCCATGCGCGGGACGGCGCTGCTGCAGCGGGTGCAGAACTTCACGGCCGACATCATGAAGTCGGCGTGACCGGACGCTTCGCGACCGCACGCTGGGTCGTCGTCGAGGACCTCGGCGAGGGCCGCTGGCGCATGGCCGTCACCGACGAGGCGGACGACGAGCTCGGCTCGTTCGGCCTGGGCGTCGAGGGACCGTGGGACCCCGACGTCGAGCCCCACGTGACGTTCGTGCTCACCCAGGTCGGTCTGGCGCTGCGCGGGTCGCGGCCGTGGCGGGACGACGAGCTCGGTGCGCACCGGGCGCCGGTGCTGCCGCTCCGCTGAGGTCAGTCCGCCCCGGCGATGAACGCGCGCAGGACCGGGCGGTCGTCGTCCTCGCGGGTCGCCCAGCACAGCTCGCTCTCGTGCGTGCCGGTCAACGGCAGCAGCACCACGGTGTCCGGAGCCGCGAGCGTCGCACTCGCCGGCGCCACCGTGACCCCGAGACCCACCCCGACCAGGTGCAGGACGGTCGCCCAGGTCGTCGCCTCCTGCACGACCACGGGTCGCCGTCCGCCGGACAGCACCGGTGCGAGGTTCCGCTCGGTCGCCAGCGCCCCGGCCTCGGCGGGGAAGAACACGAACGGGTCGTCGACGAGCTCGCTGCCGGCGATCGACGGTCGGTCGGCGAAGCGGTGACCCCGTGGGACCGCCGCGACGAACCGCTCACTGCGGAACGGCGTGAGCCGCACACCGTCCGTCGGGTCGGGGTCGCGCACGACCGCCAGGTCGAGCTCCCCGCGGACGACCCGGGCGAGCAGCCGCGACGTGTAGCCCTCGGTGAGCTCGACGCGGACGAGCGGGTGGCGCTCCCGGAAGCGCTGCACGCGCTCGATCGGGCCGAGCGGCAGCGCGGAGACGACGAACCCGACGTCGAGCCGCCCGACCTCGCCGCGACCGACCCGTACCGCCTCGTCGAGGTCACGCTCGGCCTGGGCCAGCAGCGAGCGCGCCCGCCCCTGCAGCACCCGGCCGGCGGGCGTCAGGGCGACACTGCGGGACGTCCGGACGAACAGGTCGACCCCGAGGGCCCGCTCCGTGCGTCGGATCTGCTGCGAGAGCGCGGGCTGCGCCGTGTGCAGTCGCTCGGCCGCGCGCCCGAAGTGCAGCGCGTCGGCGACGGCCAGGAACGCGCGGAGCTGCCGGAGGTCCACGTCGGGATGATCCATGCACGCAGCGTATCGATGAGCGTGAACGAGTATTGGACGTGACTCCCCCGCCACCACAGGATGGAGGCATGCCCGACACCGCCTCCGTCACCATCGCCGACCTCGCCTCCCCCGCCGACGCCGAGGCGTTCCGCACGCTCAACGAGACGTGGATCTCCCGCTTCTTCACGCTCGAGGACGAGGACCGCAAGCTCCTCGGCGACCCGGTCGGGCAGATCGTGGACCGGGGCGGGGCGGTGTTCGTCGCGCGCCTCGGTGACGCCGTCGTCGGCTGTGTCGGCATCGCACCCGAGGGTGACGGGGTCTTCGAGCTGGTGAAGATGGCCGTCGCGCCGGACCACCAGGGGCACGGCACCGGACGACGTCTGATCCGCGCCGCCGTCGACCGCGCACGGGAACTCGGTGCGCACCGGGTCACGCTGGAGACGAACGCCACGTTGGCCAGCGCCGTGCACCTGTACGAGACGTCGGGCTTCCGGCACCTCGGCCCCGAGGAACGGCACCCCAGCCCCTACGTGCGGGCCGACGTCGCGATGGTGCTCGACCTCTGACCGACGGTTCCCCGCTACGATCGCGGCATGGCGACGCACGAGGTCCAGGCCGTCCGCGAACAGGGCATGTGGCAGGTGTTCATCGACGGGTTCCTGGTGACCGAGGTCCCGCGGTGGTCGTCCGTCGCCTTCGTCGCCCGCGAATGGGTCGCGATGACCGAGGAACTGCCGTCCAGCGAGGTTCACGTGCACGTCCGCGTGGTCGGCAGGAACCACTACATCGACGGCTGACCCGTCAGGCCGTGTGCCAGACGAGGGCCTCCTGCGCCCCCGACGGGTAGGCGGCGGCGATCCGCAGCACCGCCTCGCGCAGGGTGTCCGGCGAACACGCCAGGTTGATCCGCGCGAAGCCACGCCCCTCGGTGCCGAAGGGCATGCCCGAGTTCAGGGCGACGTACGCGTGCTCACGGAGCTGCACGGCCGGGTCGTCCCCCAGCCCGAGCCCGCGGAAGTCCAGCCACGCCAGGTACCCGGCCCGCGGCCTGGCGTAGACCACCCCGGGCAGGTGCTCGGCGAGCAGCTTCGCGAGCAGCCGGTCGTTCGCCACGATCCGGTCGATGACGTCGTCGAGCCACTCGACCGCCAGCGAGAACGCCGCCAGGTTGGCGTGCAGCCCGAGGATGCTCGTCCGACAGGCGACCTCGTCCCACAGGGTGTCGAGGAGCTCGGCGGTGCGGGCATCACCGGCGACGATCACCGAGCACTTGACCCCGGCGAGGTTCCAGCCCTTGCTCGCCGACGTCACGCAGACGCTGCGCGCGCCGAGCGGCTCGGCGATCGCGGCGAACGGGGTGAACTGCACACCGGGGTGCGTCAGCGGCGCGTGGATCTCGTCCGAGACGACCAGCACGTCGTACCGCGCCGCGAGCACTGCCAGCGCCTCGAGGTCGGCGCGGTCGTGCACGAGCCCGATCGGGTTGTGCGGGTTGCAGAGCAGGAACACGCGCACCCCGTCGGCGAACACCCGCTCCAGGCCGGCGAGGTCGAGCCGGTAGACGCCCCACCGCTCGGTGAGGGGGACCTCCTCCACCTGACATCGGGCCTCGTCGATCAGCTCGAAGAACGGCGGGTACACCGGCGGCGTGATCGCGACCCGCCCGCCGTCCGGCAGCGCGAGTCGGAGCGTCTCGACGATCCCCACGCTGACGTCGGTCGCCAGGTGCACGCGCGCCGGGTCGAGCTCCCAGCCCCACCGGTCGGCGGCGAACCGGGCGAACGCCGGCGCGAGTGGACCCGGCCCGTCCAGGTACCCGAGGTCCGACTGCTGCACCCGCTCCACCAGCGCCTGTCGGATCTCGGGCGCCACCTCGTGGTCCATCTCGGCGACGAACAGGGGCAGCACGTCCGGCGCGTAGCGCGTCCACTTGATGCTGGTGCGGACCCCACGGAGCGTGCCGACCGGGTCCTGCTCGTCGCGCGCCATGCGTCCCAGGATGCACCGGAATGGAGGCCCGGTGCGAGTCCGCACGTCATCTCGCGTCGTCTCCGGACCAGCTGGGGCGAGCGACACGACCCCGGCATACTGTCGATGCCATGAGCACCAGCACCGCCGACAAGGCGTCAGCCCTCAAGGACCTGCACGAAGCCCCCGAGATCCTGCGTGTCGTGAACGTCTGGGACGCGATCAGCGCCAAGACCGTCGCAGCCCTGCCCGAGACCCGCGCGATCGCCACCGCCGGACACTCCATCGCCGCGTCGTACGGGTACGAGGACGGCGGCATGTCCCTCGACCTGGCGCTGCAGGGCGCGCGGGTCGTGGCCGAGGCCGTCGACCTGCCCGTCACCGCCGACCTCGACGACGGGTACGAGGACCCGGCCGAGACCATCCGCCGCGCGATCGGCTTCGGCATCGTCGGCGCGAACGTCGAGGACCGCCTGCGGCCCTTCGACGAGGCCGTCGCCCGTGTCGCCGCCATCATGGAGGCAGCAGAACAGGAAGGCGTCGCGTTCCAGCTCAACGCCCGCACGGACGCCATCGCGCGGGGCGGCGACCGTCCGCTCGACGAGAGCATCGCCGACGCGATCGCCCGCGGCAAGGCCTTCCTCGACGCGGGTGCCCCGCTCGTGTTCGTCCCGGGAGCGATCCAGCGCGACGTCGTGGAACGGCTCGTCGAGGGTCTCGGTCGCGGCAAGCTCAGCGTCATCGGTCTCCCCGGAGCCCTTCCCGCCGCCGAGTACCAGGAGCTCGGCGTCGCCCGCATCTCCTACGGCCCGCTCACGCAGCGCGTCGCGCTGCGTGCGCTGCGTGACCTGGCCACCGACCTCTACGGCGGTGGCGTCGTGCCGGAGGACACCCCGGCCCTGAACTGACGTCCGAGACGGACGGGAGGCCCGTGGCGACATCGCCACGGGCCTCCCGTCTGCCGTCCTCCGGACCTGTCCTGGACTCCGGCCCGGCTTTCATGTACTGTTCTTCCTTGGTGCATTGCAGCGAACCCATCTGACTCGCGCACACCGAACCGTCCCGGCCCGATTCACCCGAGTCGCATTCCCACGGGACCACCGCTCCGCCGCACGTCCACTCGTTGGGCCAGGCCGAGCAGCACGTCGATCTCCGACGTGCACACCACCGCAACAGCGACTGATGTGACTGAGACGTCCACCGGACCGCACCGCGGCAGGACAGCAGACCAGGAAGAACAGCACCATGACCAGCAACGAACGCATCACCATCTCCGGGACCGCCACGTCGGCTCCCGTCATCACCCCCGACCGCATCGCGGAGTTCCCCGTCCGCGACGACCGCACCCAGCGCGAGTTCCTCGTGCGCGTGCCCGTCGACACGCTCGACGTCTTCGTCACCCCCGGCACCCGTGTCGCGGTGGACGGCGAGGCCGGCTGGACCGTCCCCGGGCGGCCCTGGCTCGGCGAGTCGAGCCGCACCCTGCTGCAGGCGGTCACCATCCGCCGCTCGGAGCTCGCGCTCGCAGCCTGACCCGGCGAGCCGTCCTCGCACTGCGAGACGCCGCTGCACACACGAGACGCCGCCCGGCTGGGCGGCGTCTCGTCGTTCGTGCGGCGTCTCGTCGTGCGAGTGGCCCGCGCCTGGTCAGGGGCCGTCGGCGCCGGCGAACGGCGTGCGACCGTCGGCGTTGAGCGGGCGATCCGGTCCCGCCAGCGCAGCAGCGTCACGGAGCCGCCGGATGAACTGCGGGTCCTCGATGTCGAGCTCGTCGTCGGGCGCCGGCGTCAGCACGAGTTCGCTCGCCGGTCCGACCAGCACCGTCGCTGTCTCGACCGATCCGTCCGAACCCACCGTCGGGACGTGGACCGTGTCCGTCTTCCCGTTCGCACCGAGCACAGCCGCATAGTCAGCGAGCGCTTCGGCGATGCGGTCACCCGTCATGATGACGCTGCCGTCGTAGTTGATGTACTTCACGTTCCACCTCCGCCGTTGACGCTAGAGATCGTCGATGCGTGCACCCCCAGGGGCGGCGTTCCGTGGCTGAGGGCGCGCAGGTATAGTCGAGGGCTATGGGAGGTGCCCGTGCTGCTCGACCGGTCGAATGAGCTCATCCGCGCTGCCCGCGAAGACGTCGGCATGTCCCAGACGGAACTCGCGCGCGCAGCCGGCATGCAACAACCGACGATCTCGGCCTACGAGAGCGGCCGCAAGCAGCCTCGCGCCGAGTCCTTGGCCCGCGTCCTGGCCGCTGCTCGGATGCGGCCGAGCATCCCGCTCGCGCTCCGTGCAGACGCCATCCGGGCCGCTGCTGACGACTTCCACCTGTCGAACGTCCGGGTGTTCGGGTCAGCCGTCCGCGGCGAGGACACCGAGCACAGTGACATCGATCTGCTGGTGACGGTCGGCGCCGACGCATCGTTGTTCGACCTCGGCGGTTTCGCGGACGCCGTCGAACAGATGACGGGCTTCGCGGTGGACCTGCTGACGGACGACCAGGTACAGGACGACCACTTCGCCCATGTGCTCGAGCAGGCGGTGCCGCTGTGAGGCAGTGCCGTGGAGCGTGAGTCGTTCACCCCGAGGCCCCGTGTCGACCCGACGGCGAAGGACGGTGGTGTCGATCGTTGGCCGGCGCTCGAGTCTGGCCTGCTCGACCTGCTCTCGGAGTGCTCGCAGATCGTCGAACTCGGTCGCGATGCATTCGGACAGCCTCGCAGCCTGACGTACCGTGCAGCCGAAGCGGTCGTCATCCACTTCGACGACCTGCTCGGGCGGCTCCCCGCAGACCGCATCGCTCGGCTGCCGTCCGACCTGTCGCTGGCGGCCGTCCGTCGGACCCGGAACATCCTGTCGCACGACTACCGCGCAGCCCGGAAGGACATCGTGTGGGACGTCATCGAGCAGCGGATCCCGCAGGTGATCGTCACACTGATCGGCTGACCGGCGTCTCCGCGCAGATCTCGGACCACACCGCGTCGAGCGAGAGTCCGAGCACCCCGGCGATGGCGGCGATCGTCGGGAAGGCCGGTGTGGCGACCCGCCCCGTCTCGATCTTGCGGAGGGTCTCCGGGGAGACGCCGGCCTGCAGCGCGATCGCGAGCATCGACCGCTTGCCTCGTGCGCGGCGGAGCAGTGCGCCGAGTCGCTGCCCGCGTTCGAGGTCGGTAGGGGTGAGTGGGAGACGGACCATGGTGCCGACAACAATACCGGTACAGTTGTCGGCATGATCGAGATCTTCGCCCCATCCGAACTCCCCCGTGCTCGTGCGGTCGGCGCCCTCGTGGGACACATCCTGCACACGGTGCAAGGACGCGTCCGGGTCGGGACGAACCTGCTCGAGATCGACGCGTGGACGAAGGCGATGATCCTCGATGCCGGTGCCGAGTCCTGCTACGTCGACTACGCACCGTCCTTCGGCCGAGGGCCGTTCGCGCACTACATCTGCACCTCGGTCAACGACGCGGTGCTGCACGGGCTCCCTCGCGACCAGGTGCTGCGCGACGGCGACCTGCTGACGCTCGACCTGGCCGTCTCGCTCGACGGCGTCGTCGCGGACTCCGCGGTGAGCTTCGTCGTCGGCGCCGGTGCCGACCCGTCCGATCTGGCGATGATCGAGACGACCGAGCGCGCCCTCGCCGCCGGCATCGCCGCCGCGGTGCCCGGTGCGAAGATCGGCGATCTGTCCCACGCGATCGGGTCGGTGCTGCACGACGCCGGCTACCCGATCAACCTGCAGTTCGGCGGACACGGGGTCGGCTCCACGATGCACGGCGACCCGCACATCGCGAACGACGGCCGAGCCGGGCGCGGCTACACGCTCCGGCCGGGACTGCTGCTGGCACTGGAGCCCTGGGTCATGGCCGACACCGACGAGCTCGTCACCGACGACGACGGATGGACGCTCCGGAGCGCCACGGGGGCACGCACCGCGCACAGCGAGCACACCATCGCGATCACCGAGGACGGCGCCGAGATCCTGACGCTCCGGGGCTGACGCTGTGGGGCTAGTACTGGCCCTTGACGACGAAGTACGACCCGCGGATCTCCCCCGCCAGCTTCGACCGCTGCCGGGCGAACTTGAACGAGCTGAGCTCCTCGGGGACCTCCATCCCCATCGAGAGCTTGAAGCCGACCGCGCGCTTGCCGCCGTCCTCGATCGCGTACATCACGTTGATGGCCAGGCCGGACTCGTAGAAGACGTACGCCGTGCGCAGGCCGCCGACCTCGAAAGCCGACACCTCGAGCGCGGGCGACCCGATCACGATGTCCCGCTCGTCCTTGAGCACCTTCTCGATGTACGCGAGCACGTCTGGGGCTTCGTCAACCGTGCTGGTGACGAACACGTGGTCGTACTTGTTCTTGTAGTACCGGGCCTCGTTCGCGCGGAGGCCGGCGAGGGCATCGGCGACCGGCGAGGTCTCGAGGCCCGTGGTGGAGACGTCGACGAAGTCCACGGTGTACGTCATGGCGTCACCGTACCGCTGCGGACGGCAGTTGCAGATGCGCGGTGACGAATCCGGTCCGCGGAAGCCGAGCGCAGCGAACCGGATTCGTCAGAACGCAGAACGAACTTCCGTAGGGGACGACGGAGCGGTCTCCGGCTCCTGACACCGGGACGGCCCTCGTTGTTGCAGCGGAACTCCACCGAGTTCCGACCATCCGAAGCATGACCTTTGCATGTCCATGCGAAGCAGAGACACCTGGGCCGACCAGCATGAGTTGCCGCGGAACCCCAGAGGTGGTGAACGGTGGTGAGAAGCCTCACTCCGCGGACCAGAGCTCCTCGGCCTCGAGGACCAGATCGATCAGTTGACGCAGGAGACCACCCAAGGTCGTCGACCTCAACAGGGTGTAATTGTCGTAATCACCCAGCGGGGCGATCGCCGCCAGTTGCCAGACGGCTGCGACTGGATCGTCCGACAGCTCGATGTCGTCATCCGACTGGGCCCCCGCGGCGCGAACGATCAAGCGGCGGACAGCTGCTTCGGCCTGGTCCCGCAGGGGTGCGAGCGTCTCGGACCATTCGAGATCCGGCAGGATCGAAAGCTCGGCCCGCGGGAACGGATCCTCGTCGACCCAACGTTCGACCGTGAACCGCCGGGTCCCCAGGCCGACGATGAACAGGTCGTCGGCGCCCGCGGCGGCGCTCACGAGACGCGCCATCGTCCCGACCGAGGCGCGCTGGTCGCCACCCCCGGCTTCTGATCCGCGCTCGATGAGGACGACGCCGAACTCGGGTTCATCCTCGTCGAGCAAGCGGCCGACCAGCGTGAGATACCGAGGCTCGAAGATCCGCAGCTGGATGGGCACGAATGGGAACAGCACTGATCCCAGCGGGAACATCGGTGAGACGGCCATAACCCAGTGAAGCACCGCGGACAAAAAGTTCACAGGTGCACAGAGAGCGCTCGTGCACACCGCGAAGAACGCCTAGTTGTTGAAGCGGAACTCCACGACGTCGCCGTCCTGCATGACGTAGTCCTTGCCCTCGATGCGGGCCTTGCCGGCGGAGCGGGCCTCGGCGATGGAGCCCGTCTCGATGAGGTCCTCGTACGAGATGACCTCGGCCTTGATGAAGCCCTTCTCGAAGTCGGTGTGGATCACGCCGGCAGCCTGGGGGGCCTTCCATCCCTTGCCGATCGTCCAGGCCCGCGACTCCTTGGGCCCGGCGGTCAGGTAGGTCTGCAGCCCGAGGGTGTCGAAGCCGATGCGGGCGAGCTGGTCGAGCCCCGACTCGGTCTGGCCGGTGGACTCGAGCAGCTCGGCGGCGTCGGCCGGGTCGAGGTCGATGAGCTCGGACTCGACCTGGGCGTCGAGGAACACGGCCTGAGCCGGGGCGACGAGCGCGGAGAGCTCGTCCTTGCGGGACTGGTCGGTCAGGATCGCCTCGTCCACGTTGAACACGAAGATGAAGGGCTTGGCGCTGAGCAGCCCGAGCTCCTTGATCGGATCAAGGTCGATCGTGGTGGCGGACAGCAGCGTGCCCTGCTCGAGCGCGGCGCGGGCTTCCTTCGCCGTCTCGAGGACGATCGGCTCGGCCTGCTTGAGCTTGAGCATCTTCTCGTAGCGCGGGAGCGCCTTGTCGATGGTCTCGATGTCAGCCAGGATCAGCTCGGTGTTGATGACCTCGAGGTCGTCCTTCGGAGAGACCTTGTTCGCGACGTGCACGACGTCGTCGTCGGCGAAGCCACGGACCACCTGGGCGATGGCGTCGGCCTCGCGGATGTTGGCCAGGAACTTGTTGCCCAGGCCCTCGCCCTCGCTGGCGCCCTTGACGATGCCGGCGATGTCGACGAACGACACCGGCGCGGGCACCGTCTTGTCGGAGTGGAACAGCTCGGCCAGGCGGTCGAGCCGCGCGTCCGGCAGGTTCACCACGCCGACGTTCGGCTCGATGGTGGCGAACGGGTAGTTCGCCGCCAGGACCTGGTTCTTGGTGAGGGCGTTGAACAGGGTCGACTTGCCGACGTTCGGGAGACCGACGATTCCGATGGTGAGAGCCACGGAAGAAGAGCCTACCGGCGGCTGCCCGCCGGAGCCGACCCGGGCCTCCAGTCCGTCCGGAACCGCGCTGCTGGCACACCGGTCCGCGCCCGACGTGCCAGCCTGGTCGCGGGGACGAACAGACGGAGGACGGTCATGTGGTTCGAACGCGACGGGCTGGGGGTCCACTCGGTGGGACTCGACGCACGCGAGCAACGGCGGTACTTCGCGCCGGAGACGGTGACGGCGCTGGAGTCGCTGCCGCCGCGGGAGCTCGAGGCGCTGCACGACGCGCTGGCCGAACTCGAGGCCGACGTCCTGGTGGAGTACGACCCGGACGACGCGGCGATCGACCACGCGGCGGAGGACCGCTGGCGGGCAGCGACCCCGCCGGCCGAGATGGCGTTCCCCGCGGTGACGGACGACTTCGCCCCGGCGTTCACGGAGCACGTGCAGCAGCTTGATCCGCGGTGGCGTCTGGACGCAGCGGCGGTGGCGTTCGAGCTGGTGGGGACGATCCTCGACCCGTGGTGGGCGGCGCAACGGGCACGGCGGGCGGCGACCTGGCGGACGACAGCCCGCCGTCGACGTGGGACGCGACGAGCCCGACGACGCTGACCGACCGGCCGCCTGACGCAACGCCGCAGTCGGTTCGAGCGATGTCGGAACCCCGTGCGACCATCGGAACGTGTCACTGGACTTCACCGCGATCGACTTCGAGACCGCCAACAGCTCGCCCGCAAGCGCCTGTTCCGTCGGCCTCGTCAAGGTCCGGTCGGGTCGGGTCGTCGAGCGGGCGTCGTGGTTCATCCGGCCGCCGTTCGGGCACGACGCCTTCCTCGAGTGGAACACACGCATCCACGGCATCGTCGCCGAGGACGTCGTCCGCGCCAAGACCTGGGAGCAGCAGTACCCGGACATCGTCGCCTTCGCCGCCGGTGACGTGCTGGTCGCGCACAACGCCCGGTTCGACATGGGCGTGATCGCGGGCGGGTGTTCGGCAACGGGCATCGAGCTCGGCGAGCACCACTCCCTGTGCTCGCTGCAGGTCGCGCGCAAGACCTACACGCTCGACTCCTACCGGCTGCCGGTCGCCGCGATGGCCGCCGGTTTCGAGGGGTTCCAGCACCACGACGCCGCCGCTGACGCCGAGGCCTGCGCCGCCATCGTCGTGCACGCCGCCGGTCGGCACGACGCCGACACCGTCGAAGCACTCGGCGCAGCCACCCGTGTGACGATCGACCCCGTGCGGGTGCGGGCCGAGAAGCCCCGTCCGGCGAACCAGGTGCGGCTGTCGAACCGCCCGATGATCTTCGCCGACTGACCCTCCCGCTGCGGACGCGCCGCCGCTACCCTCGGCCCATGGCCGAGACCAGCACGATCACCCGCGAGACCGTCATCGCCGCTCGCCCGGCGGAGATCGCGCCGTACCTGGCGGACTTCCACCGCTGGGTGCAGTGGTCTCCGTGGGAAGGCCAGGATCCGGCGCTGCAGCGCACGTACAGCGGCACACCCGGTGCGGTCGGGTCGTCCTACGCCTGGAAGGGGAACCGGAAAGCCGGCGCCGGCACCATGGAACTCACACGGACCGCTCCCACCGAGGTCGACGTCGACCTGCGGTTCACGGCCCCGTTCCGCTCGACCAGCGCTGCCGCCTTCCGACTGCACGAGGTCGACAGCGGCACCCGGGTGGTCTGGACGACGACGAGCCCGACGAACCTGATGTCCCGGGTCATGGGAGTCTTCATCGACATGGACAAGCTCCTCGGGGGCGACTTCGACCGGGGACTCGCGAAGCTCAAGGCCGCCGTCGAGCACTGACGGGTGCAGCACCCGGCCACGCCGGGGCCCGGTGGTATTGTCACGACAATGTCCGCGGCGCCGGTGCCGCGTGCTCCCGTCTGCACCACGCACTCCCTGAAGGACCGCGATGACCAACGAAGGCCAGCTGCCGTCCGACCTGTTCATGGACCTGGACCGGTCGGGTCCGATGCCCCTGTACTTCCAGGTCGCCTCGCGCATCGAGGAGTCGATCCGCTCCGGCGCGATGCCCCCCGGCGCGCGGCTCGAGAACGAGATCGCCCTCGGGGAGCGCCTCGGCCTGTCGCGCCCCACGATCCGTCGGGCGATCCAGGACCTCGTCGACAAGGGACTGCTGGTGCGCCGTCGGGGCATCGGCACGCAGGTCGTCCACGGTCCGGTCACGCGCAAGGTCGAGCTCACGAGCCTGTACGACGACCTGGCGCAGGGGTCCCAGCAGCCCGCGACGAAGCTCCTGACCCGTGACGACGTGCCCGCGTCGGACATCGTCGCCGAGGCCCTCGGCGTCGATCCCGGCACGCTCGTCGCGCACATCCGCCGCGTGCGCTTCGCCGAGGACGTCCCGATGGCGATCCTCGAGAACTACCTGCCACCGGAGTTCCTCGAGATCACCGACGAGGACCTGCAGACGCACGGGCTGTACCAACTGCTGCGCGGCCGGGGCGTCACGATGCGCGTGGCCAAGCAGCGGATCGGTGCCCGCGCGGTCACTGGCGACGAGGCCGGCCTGCTCGAGATCGAGGACGGCGACCCCGTCCTGACGATGAGCCGCACCGCGTACGACGCCTCGGGTCGAGCGGTCGAGTACGGCGTGCACTGCTACCGCCCCGACCGGTACTCGTTCGAGGTCACCCTCGTCGACAAGTGAACCGGCAGCGGCCGGCTCGGGCCGCCGTCACGCCGAGGCGGGTACCCCGAGCTCGCCGGTGACGTACTGCGCCCGACCGAACCCGAACGACCAGTCCTGGGGACCGTTCTCGACGTAGCCGATGAACACGTCCTCGGAGACGACCCCGACCGCGGCCAGACGATCGTGGATCGCCCGGTACAGCTGCTGCTTGGCGTCGTCGCTGCGCCCGCGCTGCGTGAAGACCTGGATCATGACGACGCCCTCGGTGCGCTCGAACCCGAGTCCGGCGTCCTCGGCGATGATCTGCTGGGCCGGGTGCTCCGTGATGACCTGGAACCGGTCGCGGGGCGGGATGCCGTACACGTCGACGATGGCCGTGTGGATCGCGTCGGCGATCCCGCGGACGGCTTCGGGGGTACGGCCGGTGGTCAGGTCGATGCGGACGAGCGGCATGGTGCCTCCTGCGGTTCGGGTCTTTGTCCTGACAAAGTACCACGATCCGGTGCCCCGGCTGGTCCGACGACGGACGG
>NZ_LMPO01000008.1:391227-391466 GCF_001424385.1 Curtobacterium sp. Leaf183
GAGGCCCGGTGCCAGCTGGCACCGGGCCTCCCGTCCGTCGTGGCGGTGCGTCTAGATCACCGGGGTCGCCGCCGCGTAGGTGAGTGCTCCGTCGACCTGCGCGACGTCGTGCCAGGTGCCGTCCACGAGCGAGGCTTCAGCCGCCTCGACGATCGACGCGGCCGAGAGGCCGTCGGCGACGGACGGCGCGAGCTGCTCCCCGCGACGGACGCTCGCGATGAACTGCGCCGCCTCGATGG
>NZ_LMPO01000008.1:391474-452774 GCF_001424385.1 Curtobacterium sp. Leaf183
TCTTCAGGTCGTCGTAGCCCATCGCGGTGCCGGCTCCGGGCTGGAACCGCGCGAAGTCGCCGTCGCCAGGTGCGACGAAGTGTGTGACGTACCCGTCGACGTCCTGCCCGTCGAGGGCGACCTGCAGTTCGTTGAGCCGTTGGAAGTCCCAGCGCACCGAGCCGCGGGTGCCGTACACCTCGAACGTGTACTCGGCGTGCGGCCCGTGCATCACCCGACTGGAGTCCATCGTGCCGACGGCACCGTCGTCGAAGCGGAAGAGCAGGGCGGCGTAGTCCTCGTTCTCGACGGGCTTGCGCTCCCCCGTGGCGGCAGCAGACCGATCGACGATCCCGGCACCGGGTACCGGCCGGTCCGTGATCACGGTCTCGGCCAGGGCCGTGACGCTCGCGATCCGCCCGACGACGTACTGCGCCAGGTCGAGACCGTGTGAGAGCAGGTCGCCGAGGACGCCCGAGCCCGCGCGCTCGCGTTCGAAGCGCCAGGTCAGCGGTGCGTCGGGGTCGGACGAGTAGTCCGCCAGGAGCGACCCGCGGACGTTCGTGATCCGGCCGAGTCGACCACTCCGGACGAGTTCGCGTGCGCGTTCGATCGCGGGGGCGTGCCGGTAGTTGAACCCGACGCTCGTGATGACCCCGGCGCGCTGGACGGCGTCGTGGATCGCACGCGAGTCGCTGGCGTACCGGCCCATCGGCTTCTCGATCCAGAACGGCTTGCCGGCTGCCGCCGCGGCGACCGCCATCTCGCGGTGCAGGAAGTTCGGCGAGCAGATCGAGACGACGTCGACCTCGGGGTCGGCGAGCACCTCGTGGTAGTCGGCGACGGCGCTCTCGTAGCCGAGACGGTCGACGGCCTGGTGGCGAGCCTCGGGAACGGGGTCGGCCGCCAGCACGAGCCGCGGCTGCACGCCGAGTTCCGGGAAGTGGTCGGGCAGCGCCCGGTACGCCCGCGAGTGCAGCCGCCCCATCCAGCCGACGGAGATCAGGCCGACGCCGATCGTCGTCGGGCCGCTCGTCGGGTTCATGCCGCCGGGATGAGCACGTCGCGGACCAGGGCGTCGAGCTGCGCGTCGGCGTCCAGGAACTGGCGCAGGGTCGTCACCGTGGCGCCGAACCGGTCGAACTCGTCGATCGTCATGCCGTCGACGTCGTACCCGCGGGCGAACTCGGGCGTCGCCGCACGCAGGGCGTCGAGCACGTGGGCGGGGACCTCGTCGTCGATGGCGTCCGGGCGGAACGGGACCGCGTTGTCGTTGATGTCCTCGGACCACTGGAACGGCGGGGAGACGACCAGGTCGCCGCCCTGGAACTCGGACCACTGCAGCGCGTTCCGGAACGCAGCGACGAGCACCCGCGAGCGGAACCCGCGCTGCTGGAAGACCCGGTACGCGTGCTTCACCGCGGCGACACCGGCCCACTCCAGGTACCCGGGGTCGATCAGCACGTGGTCGCGCTTGACGGCGGTCTTCAGCCAGTCGTCCAGGCGCCCGGCCATGAGCGTGACGACGTGGCCGAACTCCTGCTCGGGGAGTCCGTCGGCAGCACGTCGGTCGAGGGCACGCTCGATGGCCTCGCCCACGGCGACGACCTGGGCCACCGTGAACGACACCGTCGCGTTGATCGAGACCCCGCGGTAGGCGGCTTCCTCGATCGCGGCGATCCCGGTCTTCGTCGCGGGGATCTTCACGATGATGTTCGGCGCGAGGCCGGAGAACCGCACGGCCTGCTCGACCAGGGCGTCCTGGTCGCGGTGCAGGCGCGGGTCGGTCTGCATCGACAGGCGGCCGTTGCGCCCGCCGGAGGCCTCGAACGCTGGCAGGAGCTGCGCGGCCGCCGCGATCGAGAGCTCCTCCACAGCCTTCCAGCCGATCCAGGACTCCCCCGCGGTCGGGTGCTCCGCCGCGATCTGCCGGATGCGCGGCACCCACGTGTCGGGGTCCTGCTTGATGCAGGTGTAGGCGATGACCGGGTTGCACGTGGCCCCGACGGCGCCGTACCGGTGGATGGCGGTGGACAGCTCACGCGGGTCGGCGGAGTCGTTCCACAGGGCGGTCGGCGTCTGCTCGGCGGCCTGCAGTGTGACGGGACGGGGGTCGGTGGTCGCCGCCCCGGCGCGGGTGGCCGTCGTCGCGGTTGCCGCGGTTGCCGCCGTGGGTGCGGTCGTGGGTGCCGTCGTCATCGGTGCAGTCCCTTCGTGATCGTGTCGAGTTGCGCGCGGGAGACCTGGTCGGCGTTCTCGTCCTCGGCGAAGACACTCGACACGGCGACGGTGTCCGGGCGTGTCGAGAACCCGACGCGGTCGAGCGCTGCCCAGAACCGGTCGAAGTCGACGTCGCCCTGTCCCACCGGCAGATGCTGGTGGACGCGCACGGCGTTGCCCGGCGGGTTCGTGATGTAGCGGAGCCCGTGCGACCGGCGGTGATCGAAGGCATCGGCCACGTGC
This sequence comes from Curtobacterium sp. Leaf183, assembly GCF_001424385.1. Lineage (GTDB taxonomy): Bacteria > Actinomycetota > Actinomycetes > Actinomycetales > Microbacteriaceae > Curtobacterium. Next base: position 393,917 of record NZ_LMPO01000008.1, read on the forward strand.
ACCAGCCCCAGAGAGTCCCCCGCGGCGTCGATGACGGCGTCCATGTCCCCGCCGTAGTGGAACGTGTGGCAGGCCACGTAGACGAACCCGACGTGCTTCGAGTTCAGGCCGCGGATGACCCGGAGCGCCTCGAGCCCGTCCTCGACGAAGTCGTCGGGATGCGGGTCGATGAGCACGCGCAGGTCGGCGTCCTCGATGATCGGCAGGAGTTCCTCCATCGCCCAGTAGAACTGTGCCTCGGACTCCTCTGCGCGCTCGGGACGACCGGAGAACTCGGTGTTGATGGTGTCGACGCCCAGGCGCTTGGTGATCTCGATCACCCGCTTCCACTGCTTGACCGCGGTCTCGCGGGTCTCGCGGTCCGGTCCCGACCAGCGCAGGACCGGCAGCACACTGGCCACCTGCACCCCGGCGTCTGCGCACGCGGCGGCGAACGCGTCGACCAGGTCGTCGTCGGCCTTGGGGTGCCGGAAGAACGGGATGAAGTCACGGTGCGGGGTGAGCTGCAGGTACTCGTACCCCAGGTCGGCCACCTTCTGCGGGAACTCGAGCAGCGACAGGTCGTGGTGGAACGGCGTGGGGTCGAGGGCGATCTTCGGCACGGGCTACGCCCCCTGCGGCGCCGTGTCGGCGGTGTCGTAGAACGCCGGCTTCGCCGTGGCGTAGGTGACCGTCTCGAGTGCGCCGGACTGCTGCGCGCGGACCGCGACCTCGGCCACGACCGACGCCGTGTAGCCGTCCCAGGCGCTGGGCCCGTCGATGCCACCGCTGCGTGCGGCGTTCACCCAGCGCTGGACCTCTTCGTCGTACGCGGCGCCGAAGCGCTCGACGAAGGACGGCGTGACGCCCTGTCCGGAGACGCCCTGCGACACGAGGTTCAGCGACGTCTCCCGCCCGATGTAGGCGACGCCGGACTCGAACACGGCATCGGTCGTCACCTGGTACCCGAACTGGGCGTTCACGTTGATCTCGACGATCGCCATGGTGCCGGACTCGGTGGTGAACAGGACGAACTGGGGCTCGGGCAGATCGGCCGGCGCCAGAGAGTTCCGGCGCGGCTTCTTCACCTCGACGCTCGTGATCGCCTCGCCCGTGATGAACGGGATGATGTCGATCTCGTGGATCACCGAGTCGTGGATGAGCATCGACTCGCTGAAGTTCGGCGGCGTGGTCGGGTTGCGGTGCGCGTGGTGCAGCGCGAGCAGTGCCCCATTGGCACCGGACTGCCGCAGCGCGCGGAGCTCCTGGTAGCCCTTGTCGAACCGACGCATGAACCCGACCTGGATCTTCGGCCGGTCCGACGAGGACTGTTCGAGCTCGACGATCCGCAGCGAGTCCTCGGCGCTCGTCGTGAGCGGCTTCTCGCACAGCACGGCCAGACCGCGCTCGATGGCCGGCACCAGGACCGGCTCGTGCAGGAAACCCGGCGTGGCGACGATGACCGCGTCGATCTCGGTGCTGTCGAGGGCGTCCTCGAACGACGCGGCGGTGATCGCGCCCGGTGCGTTCCCGGCGGCGGCGGTCGCCCGCGCGGTGTCGGGGTCGACGATCGCGACGACGTCGGCGCCGGCGATGGTCGCGGTGATGCGACGGATGTGGTCGCTGCCCATGGCGCCCGCGCCGACGACGGCGACGCGGAGGTTGTCAGTGGTGCTCATGCTGTGCTCCTGCAGTGGTGTGGTGGATCGCGGTGCGTCAGGACGCGCGAGCGGCCGAGGTCGAGCCGAGGATGTGCTGGAACGTGCGCTCGGCGATCGGCCCGGGAGCGTCGACCGAGCAGCCGTACATGTCCTGCTCGACGATGCCGAAGATCTCCGGGTTGATCGCGGCCACGGCCTCGATGACCGGAGCGAGTGCCGGGGTGCCGTTCGGCGGCTCGGTCATGATGCCGTGCGCCACCGCGGTGCCGAACGGCACGTCGTTCTTCAGCACGTCGAACAGCAGGTCCGTGTCGACCTGCTTCAGGTGCAGGTACCCGATGCGGTCGGGGTGCTCGGCGATCAGCTTGAGGTTGTCGCCGCCGTAGTACGCGAAGTGCCCGGTGTCCAGGCAGAGGTTCGTGTACGCGGGGTCGGTCACCGACAGGAACCGGACGGTCTCGCGGTAGGTGCCGATGTGGCTGTCCGCGTGGGTGTGGAACTGCTGGTGGACTCCGAACTCCTCGAGCAGCGCCTTGCCCAGCTGGTCGTGTCCCTTGCCCAGGCGTTCCCACTGCTCGTCGTCGAGCGTGCGGGGCTCGAGGACCGCTTCGGTGGCGTCCGAACGCCACAGGTCGGGGATCGTGACGAGGTGCTCGGCCCCGAGCTGGGCCGCGAGCCCGGCGACCGCCAGGGCCTGGTCCCACGCGCGCTGGAACTGGTCGTCGCCCTTGTGGAACCCGGTGAACACGGTGCCGGCGGACAGCTGCAGCCCGCGCGACGCGAGCTCGTCCGACAGCTGTGCCGGGTCGGTCGGCAGGTACCCGTAGGGGCCGAGCTCGATCCACTGGTACCCGGCGGCGCTGGCCTCGTCGAGGAAGCGCTGCCACGGCACCTGCTTCGGGTCGTCGGCGAACCAGACGCCCCACGAGTCAGGGGCGGTGCCGATGCGGATCGAGGCGGCGTTGGCGGTGTCGGTCATGACGGCGTCGTCTTCCTTCTGTGCGGGGCGGTGTGGGTCAACCGAGCAGGGGCCGCTGGGCGGCGACCTGCTGCTCGTACTCGGATCGGGCCTGCTGGGTGCTCGGCAGGGTCGAGGTCTGTGCGACGGGCACATCCCACCACCCGTTGCCGTCGGGCGCGTAGACGAGCGGGTCGGAGTTGACGTGCACGAGGGTGGTGTGGTCGTTCGCCTTCGCCTGGCGCACGGCGTCCTTGAGGTCCTCGATGGCGTCCGGACCGGGCTGGACCTCGATGACGTCGACCCCGTACGACCGGGCGTTCGCCGCCAGGTCGACGGGCAGCGGGTCCCCGTTGTCGAACGACTGCGTCTCGTCCAGGTAGCGGTACCGCGTGCCGTAGCGCTCGGATCCGACGGTCTCCGACAGGTGTCCGATCGAGGCGTACCCGTGGTTCTGGATGAGCACGACGATGATCTTGATGCCCTCGGCCACGGCCGTGACGAGCTCGGTGTGCAGCATCAGGTACGACCCGTCCCCGACCATCACGATCGCGTCGCGGTCGGGGGCTGCGCGACGGACGCCGATGCCGCCGGCGATCTCGTAGCCCATGCACGAGAACGCGTACTCGACGTGGTACCCGAGCTCGTCGCGCACGCGCCAGAGCTTGTGCAGGTCCCCGGGCAGCGACCCGGCCGCCTGGATCACGACGTCGCGCGGGTCCGAGACGGACTGCACCGCGCCGATGATCTCCGTCTGGCCCGGCAGGGCGTTGCCTGACGGGGCGAACGCGGCGTCGACGACGGCGTCCCAGTCGCGCTTGCGGGTCGCGACCTCGTCGGCGTACCCGGCGTCCACCGAGTACGACGCGAGCTCCTCGCGCAGCGCGACCAGCGACTCGCGCGCATCCGCGACCACCGGCAGCTGCGAGCCGTGCTTGTACGCGTCGAACGCCGCGACGTTGACGTTGACGAACGTGACGTCCGGGTCCTGGAACGCGGTGCGCGACGCGGTCGTGAAGTCGCTGTACCGGGTGCCGATGCCGATCACGACGTCGGCCTGTGCGGCGATCGCGTTGGCGGCCGCCGTGCCGGTCGCGCCGATGCCGCCGAGGTACTGCGGGTGGTCCCACACGAGCGACCCGCCGCCGGCCTGCGAGGTGCCCACGGGGATGCCGGTCGCCTCGACGAACGCGGCGAGCTCGGCCGCGGCGTCGGAGTACAGCACGCCGCCGCCGGCCACGATGACCGGACGGGATGCGCCACGGATCGCGGCGACGGCTCGCGCCAAGGGGCCGCGTTCGGGCAGCGGTCGGCGGATGTGCCAGTCGCGTGGCTGCAGGAACGCGACCGGGACGTCGAACTGTTCGGCCTGCACGTCCTCGGGCAGCGCGATCGTGACCGCACCCGTCTCGGCGGGGTCGGTCAGGACGCGCATCGCGGCGAGCGCGATCGAGAAGAGCTGCTCGGGGCGTTCGACCCGGTCGAAGTAGCGCGAGAGCGGGCGGAACGCGTCGGTGACCTGGAGTGAGGTGTCGTGCGGCATCTCGATCTGCTGCAGCACCGGGTCGGTCGTGCGGGTGGCGAAGGTGTCCGAGGGCAGCAGCAGCGCGGGCAGCCGGTTCGTCGTGGCGAGTGCCGCCGCCGTCAGCATGTTGGCCGCGCCGGGGCCGACCGATGCCGTGGCCGCGAAGGTCGCGCGACGACGGTGCATCCGCGCGAACGCGACGGCCTGGTGCACCATCGCCTGCTCGTTGCGGGCCTGGTGGTAGGGCAGCAGCCCGGGCTGCTCGACGTGGAGCTGCTTGATGGCCTGGCCCACGCCGGCGACGTTGCCGTGCCCGAAGATGCCGAAGATCCCCGGGATGGTGCGTTCGCGGACGTCACCGTCGACGGTCCACTGGTTCGCCAGGAACTCGACAAGGGCCTGGCCGACGGTCATGCGGCGCGTCTCGGTCACGCGTTCTTCCTTCCGTAGGGCAGGCGCGGGTCGATGTCTTCCGACTCCCAGACCTGCCGGACCCAGCCGTGCGCAGGGTCGTCGGTGATGTTCCAGACGCGCTCCGGGTCGGGCCCGGCCATCACGTTGAGGTAGTACATGTCGTAGCCCGGGGCGGCCACGGCGGGACCGTGCCAGCCGTACGGCACCAGCGCGATGTCGCCGGTGCGGACCTGGCGGAACTCGTCGATCGGGCGGTCGTCCGAGGCGTACGTGCGGTGCAGCGCGAACGGCTCGGCGGTGTCGGGGGCATCCACCCCACGGGCCACGGCGGACTCGTAGTAGTAGATCTCCTCGAGGTTCGACTCGACTCCGTCGCGGTGGGTGTCGTGCTTGTGCGGCGGGTACGACGACCAGTTGCCCGCCGGCGTGATGACCTCGCACACGATCGCCTTCACCGCATCGAGCGCGGCCGGGGTGCCGAAGTTGTGCACCTGACGACTCGACTGCCCGGCGCCGCGGAGCTCGACCGGCACGACCCGGCGGGGGATGTACGTGGTCGCCTTGACCTGGTCCGTCGGGACCTCGGCCACCGCGATGCGGCCAGCGCCGCCGATCGTCGCCGAGGACCCGGAGCCCAGGTACAGCACGTCGGTCGGGCCGTCGAAGACGCTCGCGCGACCCTCGAGCGACTGCGACCCCGTGCCCGCACTGCCGGCGAAGGCGACGTGGAAGCTGCCGGCGAGGGGCACGACGATGCGCTCGACCGCCGCCGAGGCCAGGCGGAGTTCGCCGCCGTCCGTGACCGTGCCCGTGCGCAGACCGGTGTGCGTCCAGCCGTCGATGCGGTCGTCGACCACGTCGGTCCAGCCGTCTTCGGACCGGCTCCCCCGCAGGATGAACCAGGTGTCGTTCGTCATGCCGCGATCAGCCGTTCGACGGGAAGCCGAGGTTGATGCCGCCGTGCGACGGGTCCAACCAGCGCGAGGTGATGGCCTTCTGGCGGGTGAAGAAGCTCACGCCGTCGGCGCCGTACGCCTTGTGGTCGCCGAACAGCGAGTTCTTCCACCCGCCGAACGAGTAGTACGCCACGGGGACCGGGATCGGGACGTTGATGCCGATCATGCCGACCTGCACGTCGCGCTGGAACCGCCGGGCAGCGCCACCGTCGTTGGTGAAGATCGCGGTGCCGTTGCCGAAGGCGCCGGAGTTGATGAGCTCGAGGCCCGCCTCGTACGAGTCCACACGGACGACCGACAGCACGGGGCCGAAGATCTCCTCGGTGTAGACGCGGCTGGTCGTCGGGACGCGGTCGATCAGCGTCGGACCGAGCCAGAACCCGTTCTCGTCACCGTCGGGCTGCACGTCACGGCCGTCGACCACGACCACGGCACCGTCCTGTTCGGCGACCTCGATGTACGAGGCCACCTTGTCGCGGTGCTGCTGCGTGACGAGCGGACCCATGTCGCAGCCGCGACGACCGTCGCCGATGCGCAGCGTCGCCGCGCGCTCGGAGATCTTCTGGATGAGCTCGTCGGCCACGGGCTCGACCGCGACGACGACCGAGATCGCCATGCAGCGCTCGCCCGCCGACCCGAAGCCCGCGTTGATCGCGTTGTCCGCCACCAGGTCGAGGTCGGCGTCGGGGAGCACGAGCATGTGGTTCTTCGCGCCGCCGAGGGCCTGCACGCGCTTGCCGTGCTTCGTGCCGGTCTCGTAGACGTACTGCGCGATCGGGGTCGACCCGACGAAGGAGATCGACTCGACGTCGGGGCTGGTGAGCAGGCCGTCGACCGCGGCCTTGTCGCCGTTCAGGACGGTGAAGACCCCGTCGGGCAACCCGGCTTCCTGGAACTTGCGCGCGAGCCAGATGGCGGCGCTCGGGTCCTTCTCGCTCGGCTTCAGCACGACGGTGTTGCCCGCGGCGATCGCGATCGGCAGGAACCACAGCGGCACCATGGCGGGGAAGTTGAACGGGCTGATGATGCCGACGACACCGAGCGGCTGGCGGATCGAGTAGACGTCGATGCCGGTGGACACCTGGTCGCTGAACTCGCCCTTGAGCAGCTGCGGGATGCTCGTCGCGAGCTCGACCACTTCCTGCCCACGGGCGATCTCGCCCAGGGCGTCGTCGATGACCTTGCCGTGCTCGCTCGTGATGATCTCGGCGAGCTCGGCCTTGTCGCGGTTCAGGACCTCCCTGAAGGCGAAGAGGATCTGCTGACGCTTGGACAGGGACAGCTCGCTCCACGCGGGGAACGCTGCCTTGGCACTGGCGATCGCCGCCTGGATCTCGCGCTCGTCCGCCAGGGCGACCTGCTTCGTCGCGACGCCGAGGGCGGGGTCGTACACGGGTGCGGTCCGGCCGGAGGTCGAGGCGACGTGCGTGCCGTCGATCCAGTGGCCGACGGTGGTGGTGACCTGGTCGGTGGTCGTCATGCGGTGCTTCCTTCCGGGATGGACGAGTCCATGGTGCTGGCGCCGGCGAGCCGCGCGGCTGGGTCGTACGGGTCTGTGGATGACCCGGTCCGGGCCTCCAGGCTGTGGACGGCACCGCTGTCGACGGGACCGCTGCGCGCGACGTCACTGTGGACGAGACCGGCGGCGACGTCGACGGCCGAGGCCACGTCGCCGTCGGGCGGGTAGAGCAGGGTGCGTCCGACGACGAGTCCGCGCACCCCGGGCAGGGCCAGCGCGTCCGCCCACCGGGCGTACGTCTCGAGCGGTCGGGACGACGGGTCGCCGCCCAGCAGCAGCGTGGGCAGCGTCGTCGCCGCCATCACGCGCTCCATGTCGTCGACCACCGGGATCTTGAGCCAGCTGTACGCGCTCGTCTCGCCGAGCCCCGCGGCGATCGCCATCGACGTGATGACGGCCTCGGCCGACAGGTCGTTGACGACGCGGCCGTCCCGCCAGTCCGACATGAAGGGCTCGAGCATGATCGGCAGCCGGTGCGCCGCGGCCTCGGACACCGCGCGGGCGGTGGCCTCGAGCGTGGGTGCGGTCCCGGCGTCGGCGAGGTTCACGCGCACCAGCAGCTTGGCGAAGTCGAGCCCTGCACGGGCGATGGCGGCCGCCGAGTACGCGGTGTAGCGGTCGTCCATCTCGAACGTCGAACCGCGGAGCCCCCCGCGGTTCATGGAGCCCACGACCACCTTGCCGTCGAGGGCGCCGAGGAGCGCGAGGTCCTCGAGGATGTCCGGCGTGCCGAGCACGCCGTCGACGCCGGGGCGGCCCAGGGCGACGACGAGCCGTTCGAGCAGGTCGTAGCGGTCGGCCATCGCGGATTCGTCGTCGCGGACGGCGAGGGCGCCGCGGGCGGGGTGGTCCGCGGCGACGATGAAGAGCTTGCCGTCGTCACCGAGCAGCGGGCGCCTGGTCCGGGCCGCGAGGGTGTCGGCGACGGTCTCGGGCGCACTCGCGCGCGCGTCGCGGAGCCGCTGGAACGTCGTGCTGCTGATCTCAGGCACTGACTGCCTCCTCCGTCGGGTTCTGCTGCAGGAACTGCTCGATCTCGTCGCTCGTCGGCATCGCCGTGGAGCACTCGAACCGCGTGGCGACGATCGCGCCGGCGGCGTTCGCGAACGCGAGCGTCCGCTCCAGGCCCCACCCCTGCAGCAGTCCGTGGGTGAGCGCGCCGCCGAACCCGTCGCCGGAGCCGAGCCCGTTGACGACGTCGATGCGGTGCGGGCGGAGTTCGACGAACTCGTCGCGGGTCTTGGCGAGGACGCCCTTCGGACCCTGCTTCACGATCGCGACCTCGACGCCGCGCTCGAGCAGCGCGTCGGCGGCGCGGACGGGGTCGGTCTCGCCGACCGCGACCTCGCACTCCTCGCGGTTGCCGACGGCGACGGTGGCGTGCTCGAGGGCGACGGCGACCTCGCGCGTCGCGGCCTCGGGCGAGGACCAGAACATCGCGCGGTAGTCCAGGTCGAGCACGGTGTGCGACTTCGTGCGGTGCTCGGAGGCGGTCCGGGCCGCGTACGCGACGTGGTGCGCCTGTCGGCTCGGCTCCTCGCTCAGGCCGGTGACCGTGGTCCAGAACACCCGCGCACGCTCGATCTCGTGCAGCGGCAACGACTTCGCGGTGATCATCAGGTCCGGGGCCTTGGGCGCGCGGTAGAAGTACAGCGGGAAGTCGTCCGGCGGGAAGACCTCGCAGAACGCCACGGGGGTGTTCAGGCCGTCCACCGTCTCGACGAACGCGTTGGCGACCCCGAACTCCGGCAGGGTCCGTGCGATGTAGCGGCCGAAGGGGTCGTTGCCCGTGCGGGTGATGACCGCCGTGTCGGCGCCGTGCTGCGCCGCGGCGATCGCGACGTTCGTGGCACTGCCGCCGACGGACTTGGAGAACGAGGTGACGTCCTCGAGGGGACCGGTCTGCTGCGGGTAGATGTCGACGCTCACGCGCCCCATGGTGATGACGTCGTAGGCGTGGGGAGCTTCATTGGTCATGCGACGCGAGGGACCTTCCGTGCGGCTTCATCGGCGGACGGTCACGACTGTACACCGTGCTTGGCCTAATGTCATTACATGGCCGCGGTGCAGCGGGACCGCGGGTCGTGGACCGGTCTGGAGGCTCGCCACGGTCCCGCCCCGCCGCTGTCGGTGGGACCTGCGAAGGTCTGGGCATGGACTTCACCGCCCTGCTCATCGGCCTGCTGCTCGGCCTGCTGGTCGGCGCCCTGGCGGGCGCCGCGGTCGCTCGCGCACGCGCCGGCGCGACAGCGGCCACGGCCGTCGCGACCGCTGACGCCCTGCGTGTCCGCCTCGACGAGGTCCGCCACGACGCGGACGACCGCCTCGACGCCCAGGACACGCAGTACCGGCGACAGGTCGACTCGCTCGAACGTCGCGCCGCCGAGCTCGAGCACCTCGTGCAGCGCATGCACGGTGCCGAGTCCGCTCGTGCCCAGGACGAGTCCAAGGTCCTGACCGCCCTCAGCCCCGTCGCTGACACGCTCGACGTCATGCGCGCCAAGATCGCCGAGCTCGAACGGTCCCGCAGCGAGCAGTACGGTGCGATCGCGACGCAGCTGCGCTCCGCCGCCGAGTCCGGGGAGCGCCTGCGTGCCACCGCCGAGACCCTCGCGAGCGCCCTGTCGTCGAACAACACGCGCGGCGTGTGGGGCGAGACCCAGCTGCGCAACGTGGTCGAGGCCGCGGGGCTGCTCGAGCGGGTCGACTTCGACGTGCAGTCCTCCGTCACCACGTCGGTCGGTGCCGCGCGACCCGACATGATCGTGCACCTGCCCGGGGGCAAGAGCATCGCCGTCGACGCCAAGGTGCCGTTCAGCGCCTACCTGGAGGCCGCCGAGATCCCCGCGACCGCCGGCGGTGCCGAGGGCGCCCGACGCGACGCCTTGATCGCACAGCACGTCAAGGCGCTGCGGGCGCACGTCGACGCACTGGCCGCACGTGAGTACTGGTCCGGCTACGACGCCTCCCCCGAGCTCACGATCGCGTTCATCCCGTCCGAGTCCCTGATCGCGAGCGCCCTGGCCGCCGACCCCGGGCTGCTCGACCACGCGTTCCGGCAGCGGGTGGCCCTGGCCTCGCCGGTCACCCTCTGGTCGGTGCTGAAGACGGTGGCGTTCTCGTGGCAGCAGGACGTCGTCACCGCCGAGGCACGCGAACTGTTCCGGGTGTCGCGCGAGCTCTACGGACGGCTGTCGACCATGGCGGGGCACGTCGACAAGCTGGGCCGGACGATCCGGGGCAGCGTCGTCGACTACAACCGGTTCGTGGGGTCGCTCGAGCGCCAGGTGCTCCCGAGTGCCCGGCGGCTGTCGCTGCTCGACGAGTCGAAGGTCATCGCGGCCCCCGCCACCGTCGAGGACGAGCCGCGCCTGCTGACCGCTCCCGAGCTCGTCGGTGCCCTCGACGAGGACTAGCCGGCCGCGCGGCCCGGCCCGGCGGGCGGAGGCCCGCGCTTGCCCGCCCGGCCCGGCGGGAGGCCCGCGCTTGCCGGCCCGGCCCGGCGGGCGGCCCGCGCTTGCCGGCCCGGCCCGGCCGCATCGCACCCCCTGACGCACATCGCGCCCCGTGGGAACGGGGCGCGATGGTCATGCGGGGGCGCGACTCGGGCTGGCCAGCCGGCCGGCCGGCCGGGATCAGCGGGTCAGACCCTGCGGATCAGAACCACTTCTCGGCGCGGTGGTCGGCCTGGATGCGGCGGATCGTGTTCGAGCGCGACCGCAGCACGAGCGAGTCCGTGTGGATCACACCGCGCGAACGACGGACGCCGTCCACCAGCACACCGTCGGTCACACCCGTCGCGACGAAGAACGTGTTGTCGCCCGTGACCAGGTCGTCCTGGTCGAGGACCTTGTCCAGGTCGTGACCGGCCGCGACCGCGCGCTCGCGCTCCTCGTCGTCCTTGGGCTGCAGCTTGCCGAGGATGACCCCGCCGAGCGCCTTGATCGCGCACGCGGTGATGATGCCCTCGGGGGTGCCGCCGACACCGACGCACATGTCGATGTTCGATCCGGGCAGTGCCGCAGCGATGCCACCGGCGACGTCGCCGTCGAGCAGCAGACGGGTCCCGGCGCCCGTGGCACGGATCGCCCGGATGAGCTCGTCGTGGCGCGGACGGTCGAGCACGGCGACGACCATGTCCTCGAGGTCCTTGCCCTTCGCCGTCGCCAGCGCGCGGATGTTCTCGCCGATCGGCTTCTCGAGGTCGAGCACGCCACGCCCCTCGGGGCCGGCGGCGATCTTGTCCATGTAGAACACGGCGCTCGGGTCGTACATGGAGCCACGGTCCGAGACGGCCATCACCGAGATGGCGTTCTGGCGGCCGGCGGCGGTGAGCGAGGTGCCGTCGATCGGGTCGACCGCGATGTCACACGCCGGGCCGTGGCCGTTGCCCACGTGCTCGCCGTTGTAGAGCATCGGGGCGTTGTCCTTCTCGCCCTCGCCGATCACGACGACACCGTCGAAGTTCACCGTGCCGAGGAACTTGCGCATCGCGTCGACCGCGGCGCCGTCGGCCAGGTTCTTCTCGCCACGCCCCACCCACGGCTGCGCTCGGATCGCCGCCGCCTCGGTCGCACGCACGAGTTCGAGCGCCAGGTTGCGGTCGGGCTGGAGGAACAGGGAGCCAGTCTCAGTGGTGGGAGTCACGTCGTGCAGCCTACCGAGGGCAGACCCAGCGGCCGCACGGCGCGGACGGATGTGCAGACCAGGTCACACCCCGGATGCCCTGACTACGATCGGAGCGGACGCCACCGAGTCGAAGGAGATCCACGTGCCCATCGCAACGCCGGAACAGTACGCCGAGATGATCGACCGCGCGAAGGCCGGCAAGTTCGCCTACCCCGCGGTCAACGTGTCCTCGTCGCAGACCATCAACGCGGTCCTGCAGGGCCTGACCGAGGCGGGTTCCGACGGCATCCTGCAGGTGACGACGGGCGGCGCCGACTACTTCGCCGGGCACACCGTCAAGAACCGTGCCGCCGGTGCGCTCGCAATGGCGAAGTTCGCCCACGAGGTCGCGAAGAACTACCCGATCACGGTCGCGCTGCACACGGACCACTGCCCGAAGGACGCCCTCGACGGCTTCGTGCTCCCGCTCATCGCGGCCAGCGAGGAAGAGGTCCGCCACGGACGCAACCCGATCTTCCAGTCGCACATGTGGGACGGCTCGGCCGTGCCGCTCGACGAGAACATCGAGATCGCGCGCACGATGATCGAGAAGACCCGCAACATCAACGCCATCCTCGAGGTCGAGATCGGCGTCGTCGGCGGCGAAGAGGACGGCGTCGAGCACGAGGGCACGAACGACGCCCTGTACACGACCTCGGGCGACGTCGAGCGGGTCGTCGACGCGCTCGGGCTGGGCGACCGTGGCCGCTGGATCGCCGCACTGACCTTCGGCAACGTGCACGGCGTGTACAAGCCCGGCAACGTCAAGCTCCGGCCGGAGCTCCTCGGTGAGATCCAGGCCGCCGTCGCCGCCAAGCACGGCACCGGCGAGAACCCGCTCGACCTCGTCTTCCACGGCGGCTCCGGTTCGACCGACGACGAGATCCACGAGGCGGTCCGCAACGGCGTCATCAAGATGAACATCGACACGGACACGCAGTACGCGTTCACGCGCTCGATCGCGGGCTCGATGTTCAGCAACTACGAGGGCGTCCTCAAGATCGACGGCGAGGTCGGCAACAAGAAGCAGTACGACCCGCGCGCCTGGGGCAAGGTCGCCGAGACGGCGATGGCCGCCCGCGTGGGTGAGGCCGCGACGGTGCTCGGCTCGGCCGGCCACAGCCAGAGCTAGTCCAGCCCGGACTGGAGGAACGGGGCGCGTCCGACGGACGCGCCCCGTCCTGCGTCGGGGTGCCAGGGGCCCGTGCCACGATGGTCCGGTGACCGTCGACGCCATCGCCTCCGAGTTCGCCCACTTCGTCACCGAGTCGCCGACGGCGTTCCACGCCGCGGCCGTTGCCCGCGACCGGCTCGTCGCCGCCGGGTTCGTCGAACTGGCGGAACAGGACGCCTGGCCGACCGAGCCCGGTGCGTACGTCGTGGTCCGCGACGGTGCCGTCATCGCCTGGCGACTGCCCGACGGCGCCTCGGCGACCACGCCGTTCCGAATCCTGGGCGCCCACACGGACTCCCCCGGCTTCCGCCTCAAGCCCAACCCCGTCGTCCGGGTCGGCGGCTGGGAGCAGCTCAACGTCGAGGTCTACGGCGGCCCGATCCTGTCGACCTGGTTCGACCGTGAGCTGCGCATCGCCGGACGCGTCGTGCACACGGACGGCACCGTGACGCTCCTCAGCACCGACGCCGTGGCGCGGATCCCCAACCTCGCGATCCACCTCGACCGCGGCGTCAACGCCGGTAACGAGATCGACCGACAGCGGCACACGCTCCCGGTCGTCGGCACGGACGGTTCCGAGGCCAGCGGCGTCGACGCCCTGGCCTGGCTGCGTGCCCGGCTCGGTGCGTCCGCCGTCTCGTGGGACCTCTTCCTCGCCGACACCCAGGCCCCGGCGCGCGTGGGGATCGACGGGTCCTTCCTGGCGTCCGGCCGCATGGACAACCTGACGAGCGTGCACGCCGGGCTCCGCGGCATCGTGGATGCCCCGGCGGACGGCGAGCACATCCCGGTGTTCGCGGCGTTCGACCACGAAGAGGTCGGGTCCGCGACGCCGTCCGGTGCGGGCGGGCCGTTCCTCGAGGACGTCCTCGCGCGGGTCCAGGAAGGACTCGGCGCCAGCCGCTCCGACGCCGCGCGGGCGTTCCGTGCGTCGTGGTTGCTGTCGAGCGACGCCGGGCACCTGGTCCACCCGAACTACGCGGAGAAGCACGACCCGACCAACCGACCGCGGCCGGGCGGCGGTCCGCTCCTCAAGATCAGCGCGAACCAGCGCTACATGACCGAGGCGAAGGGCGAGGCCGTCTTCGCTGCCGCCTGTGCCGCTGCCGGCGTGCCGTTCCAGCCGTTCGTCAACGTCAACACGATCCCCGGCGGTTCGACGATCGGCCCGATCGCGGCGACGCGCCTCGGGATCCCGACGGTGGACATCGGCGTGGGGCTGCTGTCGATGCACTCGGCGCGGGAACTCGTGCACGTCGAGGACCTCGCCGCACTGCACGGTGCCGTGGGGGCGTTCCTCGCCGGCTGAGCCACCGCCGGCTGAGCCACCGCCGGCTGAGCCACCGCCGGTCAGAGGGTCACGACGACCTTCTGCGCCGACACCCCGGCACGCTGGCGGTCGAGGGCGCCCTGCACGGCGCCGAGCCCCGTGCCGGCGACCACGGGGGCAGGGACCGCCTGCAGGGTCCCGTCGGCGAGCCCTGCCGGCAGCGTCTCGGACCACAGCCGACGTCCGACCTCGTCGTCCCGCAGGCTGCTCCCCCAGATGAACGCGGTGCGCACCCCGGCACGACGCGCACGGATCGTGAAGCCCGCCATGCCGAGCCCGATGCGGGTGAAGACGGGGAGCATCGCCGGGAACAAGCGCCGGCGTCCGGCGAGCCCGTCGAGCGACACGGACGTGCTCGCCATCGCCAGGACGTCACCTCCGGTCCGACGCAGCACCCGCAGGCATGCGTCCGCGGATCCGGTGCCGATCGCCACCGCCCCCAGGACGCGGCGCCCGGCGATGCCCTGCACGAGCTGGGCGACCGCGTCCGGATCGTGGTGGTCGACGACGACGTCGGCACCGAGGGCCCGCACCGCATCGGCGTTCCGCGGCGACGCGGTGCTGACGACGTCGTACCCGGCGGCACGCGCGAGCTGCACGGCGTTCATCCCCACGCTCGTCGACCCGCCCCACACGAGCACGACGCCCGACCCGCGCGCTGCGTCCACGTGCGCTGCCCCGCCGGGCATCGACAGCCCGAGGTGCCTCGGCTGGAAGAGCGCGCACGCCGCCGTCGACGCGCCGAGCGGCACGACGACGGCCTGTTCGTCGGACATCCCGTCCGGCGTGGGCGCCGTCAGCCGTTCGAGGAGCGCGGTGTACTGCTGGAACGCACCCTCGTGCCGAGGGTCACGCCCCCGGTCCGTCCCCGTCGCGAGCCCGAACACCCGGTCGCCGACGGCGAACCGCGTGACGCCGGACCCGACGGCGACGACCTCGCCCGCCACGTCCGACCCGAGGACCGCGGGGGTCTGCAACCAGCGGTACGTCACCGATCCGGTCCCCTGGATGATCCAGTCGACCGGGTTGACCGCGACCGCACGGACCCGGACGACGACCTCGTCCGGGCGGGGTCCGGGCATGGGTGCGGACTCGACGACGAGCGGGGTCCGCGGTGCGCGGAGTACGGCGGCGGTGTTCTGGGACATGGTGGACCTCTCGCTGGTGGTGATGACACCCGGTGTCATCACACTAGCCCACAATGACACGGAGTGCCATCACCCCTAAGCTGAGCGCCATGGCGAGATGGGCTCCTGACTCCCGCGACCGGTTGCGCACGGCAGCGATGGAGCTGTTCGCCGAGCGGGGCTTCGCCGCGACCACCGTCCCGGACATCGTCGATCGTGCCGGGCTGACCCGACGCACGTTCTTCCGGCACTTCAGCGACAAACGCGAAGTCTTCTTCGGTGACGACGAGATCCCGGCGATCGCGACACGGATGCTGGCAGCAGCACCGCGCGACGTCGATCCCGTCACGGTCGTGCTGCGCGGACTGCGGGACCTCGCAGCGCACCGCTTCGAACCGCAGCGCGCCGAGATCCGGGCGGCCCGGCAGATCATCGACAGCGAGCCGGCCCTGCGCGAACGTGACCTCCGCAAACAGGCGGATCTGCGCCTGGCCGTCCGTGACGGGTTCCTCCGTCGGGGCGAGGAACCGCTCACGGCCGAGGTCCTGGCCGGCGTGACGGCCGAGCTCTTCCAGACCACGCTGACGTGCTGGTTGGCGGACGACTCGGACGCGCCCTTCAGCGAGCACCTGGATCGTGCAGCCGGACGGATGCGTGCCGTCCTCGGCGCCTGAGCCGGACCGGTCGACCGGCGGGACGGGACACGGTCAGCCGGTGCGCTGAGCCCACCAGGCGGCGAAGGCCGGGTCGTGGGACAGGGCGACCATGAACACGACCGTGCTGAACACCGTCGCGACGACACCACCGAGCACGGGGACCCAGGCCGAACGCTTGCCGGCACGCAGCCGCGCGACGGTCCACGTCACGGTGAGGACCAGGATCGCCAGCGCCCCGACCAGGTTGACGTTCGCCGCGGTCGACAGGACTGACGGGTCCGACAGCTCCGTGTACTGCTGCTCGATCGCCCGACGCACGGTCGATGCGAGCTGGCCGGTGCGGAAGTACCCGACGACCGACCACAGGCCGAGCCCGAGCAGCATGAGCGTGAGGAAGAGGTCACCGGGCGACGCGCCGAGGCGCCTGGCCGTGGCGGGTCGCCCGCCACCGTCGCGCGCCGGTGCCGTGGGGCGGGACGCCGAGGACGGCGCCGGGGACGGTGTCGTCCTCGTCGCTCGCTCGGCCCGCTCCTGTTCGGCGAGCACCGGGTTGACCCAGCCAGCGGGCGCGTACTCGCCGTACTGGGGTGCCGGGCGGCCCTGGAAGCGACCCGGCCCGAGCGCAGACGCCGCCGTGGCGGAGGCGTGCCGGGCCTCCTGACCGGAGGGGGCGTCCGCAACGGCACCGGTGTCGCGCGCCGGGACCGACGACCAGTCGTCGCGACTCATGCGCGCCGCCCGCCGAGCGCGCGGGTCGGGTTGCCCGCAGCGTCGGTGCGGAGTTCCTTGGGCAGGGAGAACATCAGGTCCTCGTGTGCGGTCACGACTTCTTCGACGCTGCCGTAGCCGGCGTCGGCGAGCTGCTCGAGCACCTCGTCCACGAGTTGCTCGGGGACGGAGGCGCCGCTCGTGACACCGACCGTGCCCACGCCGTCGAGCCACGCCTGCTGGATCTCCTCGGCGTAGTCCACCCGGTGCGCCGCACGGGCACCGTGCTCGAGCGCGACCTCGACCAGACGCACGCTGTTCGACGAGTTCGCCGACCCGACCACGATCACCAGGTCGGCCTGCGGGGCGACCTTCTTGATCGCGACCTGGCGGTTCTGCGTGGCGTAGCAGATGTCGTCGGACGGCGGGTTCTCGATGGTCGGGAACTTCTCGCGCAGCAACCGGACCGTCTCCATGGTCTCGTCGACGCTGAGGGTGGTCTGCGACAGCCAGACCAGGTTGTCGGGGTCGTCGACCTGCAGCGCGGCGACGTCCTCGGGGCCGTTCACCAGGATGGTGCGGTCGGGCGCGTGGCCCATCGTGCCCTCGACCTCTTCGTGGCCGGTGTGCCCGATCAGGATGATGGTGCGCTCGGCGCGGGCGAAGCGGGTCGCTTCCCGGTGCACCTTCGTGACCAGCGGGCAGGTTGCGTCGATGGCGTGGAGGTCGCGCTCCGCGGCGCCGGCGACGACGGCGGGCGAGACCCCGTGGGCGCTGAAGACGACGTGCGAACCGCGGGGCACCTCGGCGACGTCGTCCACGAAGACGGCACCGCGTTGCTCGAGCGTGGAGACGACGTGCACGTTGTGGACGATCTGCTTGCGGACGTAGACGGGCTCGCCGTACTGCTCCAGTGCCTGCTCCACCGCGATGACGGCACGGTCCACACCGGCGCAGTACCCGCGCGGCGCCGCGAGCAGCACTTTCTTGGCGCCCGACACCGGCTCGTCCCGCAGCCGCCCGCGGGGCGCTGGGCTGCGCGGCGGGGCCAGGGGGACCGAGTGGCCGTTCGTGATCGTCACGTCCCCGATGATAGGTGAGCGGGACCGACACGGCCTGGGCGCCACCGGGGCGGCGGCGGCACTCCGCCAGCGGACGTCGGCGGTGTCCGGCACCATGAGAGCGCACCACCAGGAGGAGCACATGGCGATCGAACAGGGACCCCCGACGGCCGACGACCCGTGGCCCGTTGCGCTGCTCGGCGCCAAGATGCGGGACTGGATCGACCGGCTCGGCACGGCCTGGGTCGAAGGCGAGATCACGCAGTGGAACGTCGCCGGCGGCAACGTCTACGGGAAGCTCAAGGACCTCGAGGTCGACGCCACGGTCTCGTTCTCGATCTGGTCGAGCGTGCGCGCGCGGGTCCCGGCCGACCTGGGCCAGGGCGCCCGGGTCGTCGCGGCCCTGAAGCCGAACTACTGGGTCAAGGGCGGCTCCCTGACGATGCAGGTCGTCGAGATGAAGCACGTCGGGCTCGGTGACCTGCTCGAGCGGCTCGAACGCCTGCGTCGCACGCTGGCGGCAGAGGGCCTGTTCGACCCCGCCCGCAAGCGGCGTCTCCCCTTCCTGCCGCACCGCATCGGGCTGGTCACCGGCAGGGACTCCGACGCCGAGAAGGACGTCCTGCGGAACGCGCAGCTGCGGTGGCCCCAGGTCGAGTTCCGCACCGTGCACACGGCGGTGCAGGGCGAACGCGCCGTGCCCGAGGTGACCGCGGCCATCCTCGAGCTCGACGCCGACCCCACCGTCGACGTCATCATCATCGCCAGGGGCGGTGGCGACTTCCAGAACCTGCTCGGGTTCAGCGACGAGGGACTCGTCCGCGCCGCGGCCGCCGCGACCACGCCGATCGTCTCCGCCATCGGTCATGAAGCCGACCGCCCGCTGCTCGACGACGTCGCCGACCTGCGGGCGTCCACCCCGACCGACGCGGCCAAGCGCGTGGTCCCCGACGTCGCCGAGGAGCTCGCCAACGTGCGCCAGGCGCGCGCTCGGATCGGGCTCCGGCTCTCGCACACGCTCTCCGTCGAGGCCGACCGGATCGCGGCCCTGCGCTCGCGTCCAGCGCTGGCGTCCACCGCGTGGCTCGTCGACACCCGCGCAGAAGAGGTCGCACGCGACCTGTCCCGTGCCCGTGAACTGCTCGACCGGCGGATCGAGCGCTCGCACGCCGACGTCGGGCACCTGACCGGACGCCTGCGGGCGCTGTCGCCGCGGGACACCCTGCGTCGCGGGTACGCCATCGTGCAGGCGCCGGACGGAGCCGTCCTCCGGGCGGCGTCCGACCTCGACGGCCGGACGCCGGTGCGCGTCACGCTCGGCGCCGGCACCGCGACCGGAACGCTCGAGCCCGACGGGCCCGGCCCGGACGGCGCCGCCTGAACCGCGTTCTCCACAGGCGCAGCACCAGCACGGAAGGGTCGGTGGGCGCTCGGTAGGATCGGAACGTGCCATCCGAGGAACAGTCCGTGCAGTCCGAGCCGTCCGACGTCAGCTCCCTGAGCTACGAAGCCGCTCGCGACGAACTCGTGCGCGTCGTCGCCGAGCTCGAGCAGGGCTCCGCCACGCTGGAGCGCTCGCTGACGCTGTGGGAGCGCGGCGAAGCCCTCGCCGCCCGTTGCGAGGAATGGCTCGTCGGCGCACGGGCGCGACTCGACGCCGCTCGCGCCTCGGGTGACGGCACCTCGGCCACCGACGGGGGCGCTGCCCGATGACCGACCCCGACACCGGCCGCCCGATCGTCGCCGAACTCGGTCGCCCCGAGACGGCAGAAGAGACCTGGTCGCGCAAGGACACCGCCCGACGGGCCCGTCGTCAGCACCAGACGGCCTTCAACCTCGTCCTGGCGCTGATCGCCTCGCTCGGCATCGTCGTCTTCCTGGTCGCCGTCGTCGCCCGCCCCGGCACGACCGTCGACCGCGACGTCGACTACCGCCAGGTCGCATCGCAGGCAGCGGTACCGGGCGTGACGCTCGCCGTCCCGGACCTGCCGGACTCGTACACGTCGAACCGGGCCGACTACGCGGACCGCGGTGCCGACGGCGTCGACGTGTGGACCGTCGGCCTGCTGACGCCCGACAAGCAGTACATCGGCATGCAGCAGGGCATCAAGGCGAACCCGACCTGGGTGGCGAACCAGCTCGACCGGCACCCCGCCACCGGGAGCCGCACGATCGACGGCACGAAGTGGACCGTGTACGACCGTCGCGACGAGGGCAAGGACGCCGGCAACCAGGCCTACGCCCTCGTGACCACGTTCGGACGCAACACCGTCGTCCTGGCCGGTACCGCCGACGACCGCTCGTTCCGCACGGTGGCAGCAGCCGTCGCCGAACAGCTCGGCTGACGCACGCTCGCAGCGCACACCGCCGCACCGCACCGCACCGCACCCGACACCCGACAGCCGATAGCCGACAGCCGACAGCCGACAGCAGCATCCAGGAGCCGAGCCCATGACCGACCGCGCCGCGTCCACCCCCGCCGACGCCCTCCGCCTGCTCGTCGAGGGCAACGCCCGGTTCGCCTCGGACAAGCGCCGCACCGGACGCATCGACCCCGAGCGTCGCAGCGAGCTCGCCGGCTCGCAGGCACCGTTCGCGACCGTGCTCGGCTGCTCCGACTCCCGCGTCCCGTTCGAGCACGTGTTCGACGCGGGCATCGGTGACGTGTTCGCCATCCGCAACGCCGGCCAGATCGTCGACGACGTCGTCCTCGGCTCCATCGAGTTCGCGGTCGTCGCCCTGGGAACCCCGCTCGTCGTGGTCCTCCGCCACACCAAGTGCGGCGCGGTCGCTGCCGCACGATCGGGCGAACCCGTCCCGGCCCCGCACCTGCAGGCCCTGGTCGACGCGATCACGCCGAGCGTCGAGCGCGTCCGCGCGACCGATGCCGACATCCCCCAGGAAGCGATCGGCGCGGCTCACCTCGAAGCCACACTGCGCGCCGTGCTCGAGCGCTCCGGCGCGGTCTCGGACGCCATCGCCGAGGGTAGATTGGCCGTCGTCGGCGCGACCTACGACCTGACCACGGGCGAAGTGTCGATCGACACCGTCGTGGGCGACGCCTGACCACCNNNACGACGTGACCGACACCACCGAGACGACCGCCGAGTACCGGATCGAGCACGACACGATGGGCGAGGTCCGCGTGCCGGCCTCGGCGCTCTACCGGGCCCAGACGCAGCGTGCCGTCGAGAACTTCCCGATCTCCGGCACCGGGCTCGAGTCGGCGCAGATCGTCGCCCTCGCCCGGATCAAGCGTGCGGCCGCGGTCGTGAACGGGCAGCTCGGGATCATCGACGGCAGCGTCGCCGACGCGATCCAGCGTGCGGCCGACACGATCATCGCCGGCGAGCACCACGACCAGTTCCCGGTCGACGTCTACCAGACGGGCAGCGGCACCTCGTCGAACATGAACATGAACGAGGTCCTGGCGACCCTGGCCTCGGACATCGCCGGCGCCCCGGTGCACCCGAACGACCACGTCAACGCCTCGCAGTCCTCGAACGACGTGTTCCCGACCTCGGTGCACGTGGCCGTGACCGAGGCGCTGATCCGCTCCCTGGTCCCGTCGCTCGAGCACCTGGCCGAAGCGCTCGAGGCAAAGGCGTCGCTGTGGGCCGACGCGGTGAAGTCCGGTCGCACCCACCTGATGGACGCCACCCCGGTCACGCTGGGACAGGAGTTCGGCGGGTACGCGCGGCAGATCCGCCTGGGCATCGAGCGCGTGAACGCGACGCTCCCCCGCGTCGCCGAGGTCCCCCTCGGTGGCACCGCCGTCGGCACCGGCATCAACACCCCGAAGGGCTTCCCCCAGCAGGTCATCGCCCAGCTGGCGAACGACACCGGCCTGCCCGTCACCGAGGCCGTCGACCACTTCGAGGCCCAGGGTGCACGCGACGCACTGGTCGAGGCGTCCGGCGCGCTCAAGGTGCTCGCGGTCAGCCTCACGAAGATCAACAACGACCTGCGCTGGATGGGCTCGGGGCCGAACACCGGGCTCGGCGAACTGCACATCCCCGACCTGCAGCCCGGGTCGTCGATCATGCCCGGCAAGGTCAACCCGGTCATCCCCGAGGCCACGCTCATGGTCGCGGCGCGCGTGATCGGCAACGACGCCACCGTCACCTGGGCCGGCGCCTCCGGTGCGTTCGAGCTCAACGTCGCGATCCCGGTCATGGGAACGGCGCTGCTCGAGTCGATCCGCCTGCTGGCGAACAGCTCGCGGGTGCTCGCCGACAAGACCGTCGACGGTCTCCAGGCGAACCTCGAGCGCGCACGGGCCTTCGCGGAGTCGTCGCCCTCGATCGTCACCCCGCTCAACCGGGTCATCGGCTACGAGGCCGCGGCCAAGGTCGCGAAGTACGCCGTCGCCCAGGGCGTCACCGTGCGCGAAGCGGTGGTGGCCCTCGGTCACGTCGAGCGCGGCGAGGTGACCGAGGCGCAGCTCGACGAGGCCCTCGACGTCCTGAGCATGACGCACCCGAACTGAGCCGACACGCGTCGCCGCCACACGACGGACGGGAGGCCCGGTGCCAGCTGGCACCGGGCCTCCCGTCCGTCCCGGCGTCCCCACGGCGGCCGGCGCGTTCTGGTGGCGCACAACGGGAACCGCCTCGAACCACGGAAGTCCCTGGTTCGAGGCGGTTTCTGTTGCGCGGATTCGGCTCGCACCAGCCGCGGCGGCCGGGCGGCGGCGGCCGCGGCCGCCGCGGCGCGCTACGCCAGGTCGGGCGAGTCCAGCATCTCGGTCACGAGCGCGGCGATCGCCGACCGCTCGGACCGTGTCAGCGTGACGTGCGCGAACAGCGGGTGGCCCTTGAGCCGCTCGATGACCGAGGCGACGCCGTCGTGCCGACCGACCCGCAGGTTGTCGCGCTGGGCGACGTCGTGGGTGAGCACGACCCGCGAGTTCTGCCCGATCCGGGACAGCATCGTGAGCAGGACGTTGCGCTCGAGGGACTGCGCCTCGTCGACGATCACGAAGGCGTCGTGCAACGACCGCCCACGGATGTGGGTGAGCGGCAGGACCTCGAGCATGCCGCGCTCGACGACCTCGTCGAGCACGTTGTCCGACACCAGCGCGCCGAGGGTGTCGTAGACCGCCTGCGCCCAGGGGTTCATCTTCTCGCTGGCGTCACCCGGCAGGAACCCGAGCTCCTGGCCACCGACGGCGTACAGCGGCCGGAAGACCATGATCTTCTTGTGCTGCTGCCGCTCGAGGACGGCTTCGAGTCCGGCGCACAGTGCCAACGCCGACTTGCCCGTGCCGGCGCTGCCACCGAGCGAGACGATGCCGATCGCCGGGTCGAGCAGCGCGTCGATCGCGAGCCGCTGTTCGGCGGACCGTCCGCGGAGGCCGAAGACCTCGCGGTCGCCCCGCACCAGACCCACGGACCCGGCGGCGTGCACGCGACCGAGCGCCGACCCGCGCTCGGAGTGGATGACGACGCCGGTGTTCACCGGGACGCCGGCCAACTGCGAGGAGGCGACCTCCTCGTGCTCGTACAGGTCGGCCATCTGCTCGCCCGACACCTGCAGGTCCGTGATGCCCGTGTAGCCGGAGTCGACCGCGAGTTCGGCGCGGTACTCCTCGGCAGCGAGACCGACCGACGCCGCCTTGACGCGCAGCGGGAGGTCCTTGGAGACGACGACCACGTCCAGGCCGTCGTTCGCCAGGTTCATGGCGACGGCCAGGATGCGCGAGTCGTTGTCGCCGAGCTGCAGGCCGGACGGCAGCACCGACTGGTTGGAGTGGTTGAGCTCGACCCGGAGCGAGCCGCCGTCGCCGACCGCGACCGGGAAGTCGAGGCGCTCGTGCTCGATGCGGAGTTCGTCGAGGATGCGCAGGGCCTGTCGGGCGAAGTACCCGATCTCGGGGTCGTTGCGCTTGGACTCGAGCTCGCTGACGACCACGACGGGGAGCACCACGGCGTGTTCGTCGAAGCGGAACAGGGCCCGCGGATCGCTCAGCAGCACCGAGGTGTCCAGCACGTAGGTGCGCTGGGCGGTGCCGGTCGACCGCGCGGCCGAAGCCGAGGTCGACGCTGCTGACGAGGTTCCGTGGGAGACGTTCTGAGAGGTCACGACCACTCCATCCCCGGGCCGCGACGGGCCCGGTCCTTGTCCTCGACACGGCCACGGAGCGGGTCCCGAAGCACCGACTGTGGCCGCTTCGATCGGGCGCGGTGCCCGATGTGGTCAAGCTACGTCGGCCCACCGACAGGTGGGCAGCGACACGCGGATTCCTCGGTTACGGTCGCGTGAACGGGACCTGAGCGCCCGGCGGACGGGAGGCCCCGTGCCGGTCCGCCACGGCCCTCCCGTCGAGCGTGTGCTCGCGTCCAGGGCCCGTCGACGGCGGCCCGGCTCGCGCGCTTCAGAAGGACGTGGCGTACGAGATGCAGGCGTCGCGGAACATGTCGAGCGTCTCGTCCGTGGTCGACGCGAACACCGACACCCGGACGGTCCCGAGGCGGGTGCTCGTCGTCACCCCGTGGTTGTGCAGCGCGGCAGACAGTGCGGTCAGCCGTCCCTCGGACGGGCGCAGCACGACGATGCCCGCGCGCTCGGCGGGGTCGCGGCTCGACTCGACCTCGAGCCCGAACTCGTCGGCGATCGCGAAGACCCGCTCGACGCGGTCGGTCACTCGCTCCTGGACCGCAGCGACCCCGACCGCGGTCAGGCGTTCGAGGGCGACCGCCATCCGCGCCTGGGCGACCGGGTCGATCCGGGTCATGGTGAACCCCGCGGCGCCGGGCTTGACCGAGGGGACCTCGACGGGCCACCCCGTCGTGCCGTGCGGCCCCGACAGTGCCGGGCGCAGACGGTCGAGCGCACGGTCGCTGAACGAGACGAACCCCGTGCCCCAGCCCGCGTGCAGCCACTTCTGCCCGCCCGTCGCCACGACGTCCGCCGCTTCGTAGGGAGCGTCCACCACGCCGAAGCCCTGGATGGCGTCGACGATCAGCAGCCGGTCACCGACGGCCTCGCGCATCGCCGCCAGGTCGGTCAGGTACCCGGTCCGCCAGTCGACCAGCGAGACGGCGACGGCGGTGACCTCGTCGCCGGCTCCCTCGAGCCGTTCACGGACGAGCGACGGTGTCACCCAACCGGCACCCGACTCGATGACGACGGGACGCACGCGGCCACCGGTCGCCGAGGCCGCGCTGGCCAGTGCGAGCGGCATCGACGGGTAGTCATCGGCGGCGACGAGCACGCCACCGGTGATCCCGAACGCGGTGTGCAGCAGCCCGGGCGTCGTCGCGGTCTGCGAGACGACCTGGTCCTCGCGCCGGCCGACCAGCCGGGCGGCGACGGCCCGGACCCGGGCGTCCTGCTCGTCGAGCGTGTCCATCGCGCCGAACCGCATGTGCGCCTGGATGGTCCCGAGGACGCGCTGTTCCTCGAGCACGGCGGTCTGGACCGGGCCGAACGCCGCGTGGTCGAGGTAGCCGGGGTCCTCGGCGAAGCCGGCCGCGTACTCGTCGATCGTGGTCACAGGGCGCACCTTTCGGGGGAACTTGAACCCTGAGAGACTACTGGGACGCCTTGGACCGGGCGACTCCCACGCCGCTGCGCGCACTCGGAGCACCGCGGACCGCCGAAGCAGCTCCGCCGACGCGGTCAGCCGCCGTCGCGGTCAGCCGTCGGCGCGGTCAGCCGCCGAACCGACGCGACCGCAGCCCGAAGTCACGGACCGCGCGCAGGAAGTCGACCTCGCGCAGGTCGGGGTAGAAGGCCTCCACGAAGTAGAACTCGCTGTGCGCGCTCTGCCACAGCAGGAAGTCGGACAGGCGCTGCTCGCCCGACGTCCGGATCATCAGGTCCGGGTCGGGCTGCCCCTGCGTGTAGAGGTGGTCGCCGATGAGCTCGGGCGTCAGGACCTCGGCCAGGGTGTCGAGCGTGCCGCCGTCCTCGCCGTGTGCGCGGACGATGCTGCGCATGGCGTCGGCGATCTCGCGGCGCCCGCCGTACCCGACCGCCAGGTTGATGTGCAGCCCCGTGTGGTCGGCGCTGCGGGCCTCGGCGTCGGTGAGGGCGCGGACCAGGTCGTCGGGGAGGCCGTCGTTCGACCCGACGTGCTGCACCCGCCACGAGCGGTGGTGGGACAGCCGGTCGGCGAGCGCGGCGATGATGTCGATGAGCTGCTCGAGCTCGTCGCCACCGCGGCCCTTGAGGTTGTCCGCCGACAGCAGGTACAGCGTGACGACCTGCACGCCGAGGTCGTCGCACCAGGACAGGAACTCGGGGATCTTCGCAGCGCCGGCGCGGTGCCCGTGCGCGGCGGTCTCGAGGCCGAGTTGCTTCGCCCACCGACGGTTGCCGTCCACGATCATCGCGACGTGCTTCGGCTTCGGGGCGTTCTCGATCTCCTTGCGGATCCGCTGCTGGTACGCGCGGTAGAGGATCCCGCGTCCTGCCCATCCCAGCCTGCCCGTCACGCGACGAGCGTAGTGCACCGGGCCTCGGTGCGGACTCCCAGCAGAGCAGCGTCCGGCCGCCATATCGTCGGGGCATGCAGCACGACCGGGACCCCCAGACCCTGCCCCACGTCCCGTTCACCGAAGCAGCATCGACGTCCACCGACGACCGTCCGGCCTGGCGCGGCTGGATCCACCTCGGCACGTTCCCGTTCGCGCTGGCGATGGGCATCGTGCTCGTGACGCTGGCGGCGACCCCCGCGGCGAAGGGGGCTTCCGCCGTCTTCATGGCGACCTCGCTCGTCATGTTCGGTGTCTCGGCGACGTACCACCGGTTCCCGTGGGGCCCGGTGGTCAAGCGGGTGCTCAAGCGCATCGACCACACGAACATCTTCCTGCTCATCGCCGGCACCTACACACCCGTCGCGGTCTGCGCCCTGCCCCACACGCTCATGGTCGTGGTGCTGTGGGTGATGTGGGGCGGCGCCCTGCTCGGCATCGCGTTCCGGGTGTTCTGGATCAACGCCCCGCGATGGCTCTACGTGCCGCTCTACCTGGCACTCGGGTGTGCGGCGCTCGGCATCCTGCCGCAGCTCTTCGCCGCGAGCGTCCCGATGACCGTGCTCGTGCTCGCCGGCGGGCTGGCGTACGTCATCGGCGCGGTCGTCTACGGCTTCAAGTGGCCGAACCCCTCGGCGACGGTCTTCGGGTTCCACGAGGTCTTCCACGCCCTGACCGTCGTGGCATTCGCGGCGCAGTGGGCCGGCATCCTGCTGGTCGCGATCGACCCGGTCCGCTGACCGACCGCGCGCGATCTGACCCATCACGCCCGCTATGGGATGTCGATCCGCGCGTGGTTGGCCGGAAGATCCGGCCAACCATGCACGATTCGACCCCCTCCGCGGGAGAGCACACCTCGCGGGCGCACGACAGACGGACGGGAGGCCCGTGGCGGCATCGCCACGGGCCTCCCGTCCGTCCTGTGCGCAGCTACCCGCGCTCGGTGTCGTCGCCGACGTCGGCGCGGCCCGGCTCCGCCGGTCCGTCGGCCGGGTACTCGCCCCGTGCCTCGGCTTCGAGCCGGTCGCGGATCTCGGCGCGGTAGCGCGTGCGGCGGATGCGCCGGGTCATGTCGACGACCAGCAGGATCGTGACGACGGCGACCAGGGCGATCGCGATGAAGCCGACCACGCCCGGGGTGACGTCGACGTCCGGCACCGTGGAGGTCGGGCTGGGGCTCGGGGTGGCGGCGAGCACCGCTGCGATGAGACTCACGCCTTGTCGTCCTGTTCCGGCGGGATGCCCGTGAAGAGATCGGACTCCGGCACCTCGGTGGGCACGCGGGCGTCGACCAGCTGGTAGTCCTCGGTCGGCCACAGCGTGGCGGCGAGGTCGTTCGGCAGGTGGAAGAAGGCACTGTCCGGCGGCACCTGGCTGGCGTGGGCACGGAGGGCGGCATCGCGCGCGTCGAAGTACTCGTGCACGTCGACGTGCGTCGTGGACAGGTCGGGACGGTCGGCGAACCGCTCGACCCACTCGCCCAGCTGTGCGACGGCCGGGCTGTCCGGCTCGCGTTCCTGCAGCGCCTGGAAGATCGTGCGGAAGCGGACCGGGTTCATCGTGCGCTCGTAGTAGAGCTTCGCGATCTGCCACGGTTCGCCCGCGTCCGGGTACTTCGTCGGGTCGCCGGCGTCCCGCCAGGCCGCCATCGAGACCTCGTGCGTGCGGATGTGGTCCGGGTGCGGGTAGCCGCCGTTCTCGTCGTAGGTGACGAGCACGTGCGGACGGAACCGGCGGACGACCCGGACGAGCGCCTCGGTGGAGTACTCGAGCGGCACCGTCGAGAACGTGCCCGGGCGGACCGTCTCCCCCTTGTCGGCGTCGGGCAGCCCGGAGTCGTGGTACCCGAGCCAGACGTGCTGGATGCCCATCGCCGCCTGTGCCGCGGCCATCTCGCCGCGACGGAAGCCGGCCATGTCACGGTGCGCGCGGCTGGTGGCGGGTTCGCCGAGCTGGTCGTTGAGGATGTCGCCCGCTTCGCCGCCCGTGCAGGAGACCACGAGCACCTGGTTGCCCTCGGCCACGTACTTCGCCGCGGTGGCCGCTCCCTTGCTCGACTCGTCGTCGGGGTGGGCGTGCACGGCCATCAGGCGGTAGGCCACGGATGTTCCTCACTGCTGGCGAACGGGGACCCGGGTGGACACGCAAGCACGTGAACTACCCTGGGACCAGGATATCCACCCCGGGAGCCCCCAACTGTCCGAACACCCCACGCCCAGCGCCACCACCACCCTCGACGACCGCTACGGCCGCACCCCGGGCCGGTCGCGTCGGACCCGGCTGGTCGCGATCCTCGTCGCGGCCGCGATCGTGGTGGTCTTCGGCGCCTGGGTGATCTGGGCCGGCCCCGGCCAGACCTCGCACGGCATCGACTCCGACGACGTCGGGTACAAGATCGTCTCCGAGCACCGCGCCACCGTCGACTCGCAGGTGTCGGTCGACCCCGGCCAGACCATGAAGTGCGCCGTCCAGGTGCTCGACAAGTCGTACACGATCGTCGGGTGGAAGGTCGTCACGCTGCCTCCGGCAACCGAGCGCACGCGGTCGATCACGACCACCGTCAACACGACGACACGCGGCGTGACCGGCTTGATCCACACCTGCTGGGTTCCCTAGACTGCCCTGATTCGCCTGACGAGATCGACCGCTCCGGTCGGTCTCGTTCTTTCATGGCCGAAGGGATGACCATCATGAGCAACGACACGCAGGCCACCTGGCTGACCCAGGACGCCTACGACCGTCTCAAGGCGGAGCTCGAGGAGCTGAGCGGCCCGGGCCGTGCCGAGATCGCGAACCGCATCGAGGCCGCACGCGAAGAGGGCGACCTCAAGGAGAACGGCGGCTACCACGCCGCCAAGGACGAGCAGGGCAAGATCGAGGCCCGCATCCGCGTCCTCACCAACCTGCTGAAGACCGCGACCGTGACCGAAGCCGAGTTCGACGGCACCGTCGAACCGGGCACCGTCGTCACCGCCACCATCGCCGGGGACCCCTCCACCTTCCTGGTCGGCAGCCGCGAGATCGTCGCCGAGGGCTCGGACCTGACGGTCTACAGCCCCGTCAGCCCAGTCGGCGCAGCGATCGTGGGGCTCCGTGCCGGCGCCTCCACGAGCTACACCGCCCCGAACGGCAAGGAGATCGCGGTCGAGGTCACGAACGTCGAGCGCTACGAGCCGTAGGCGTCACCGCGGCAATGAGCGCCACACGTCGCCCCACACCAGTTCGAACTCCAGCGGCGTGATCCGTCCGTCCAGCAGTGCGGTCTCGGTCGTCGACAGCGTGTCCGACGCGAGCGACAGCAACCGGGCATCGCCGTGCACCTCGGGTCGCCCGTTGCCGTGGAACGTGGTGACGGTCAGTGTGCGGATGGTCCGACGGAGCCGCCGGGTCGCCGCGCCGAGCACCGCGAACCCCGCGCCGTAGAGCAGCAGTCCCACGGCCAGGCCCGGCATCGTCACCGTGCCGGTGGCGGCGGACGTGGCGGCCATCGCGACCAGGGCGAGGACCGCGCCGGCAGTCCCCCACGCGTGCCAAGCCCGCAGCAGTGCGCGCTCGCGCCGGTCGGTGCCCGGTGCGAACACCACCAGGGTCCGCCCGCTCCACAGGGTGCGCCCGACGGGCCGTACCGACAACCGGCCCCAGCGGTGCGGCCCGTCCGCGAGACGGTGCCAGACCCGGGAGGCCCGGGTGACGCCCGCGACGGCGGTGGCGGTCATCGGGACACGCCCGTCACGATCGCGGCGACGTCCCGGTGGGTCAGGGCGCGCCGGCAGGGGAAGCAGACCAGGTCGCCGACGGCGACGTCGGCCGGCAGCGCCGTCGCCTCGGTGCCGCAGGTCGCCGCGTCCGGAGTGGTGGTGAACCGTGCGGGCGCGGTCGCCACGGTGCTGCACCGGCCGATCAGCCGGACCTGGTCGAGGACGGCGCACGCCGGAACGACGGCGTCCAGCCCCACCTGCACCGTGCCGTCCACCCACGTGACGTCGGTGACGGCCGCGACGGTGACGCTCATCCCGCGCGGTGTCCAGTCACGCGGACGGAAGCGGGGCGGGGCCTCCTCGGCCGTGTGCACGCACGGGGTGCCGGCGACCTCGGCGAGCCGCGCCATCGACACCGCGCACACGCGGACGTCGGTCGGCGTGGGCTCGGTGTGGACGGGCCAGCGGGCCGCGTCGATCGGGTCGGGGATGCTCCTGCGGAGCGACGGCATGAGCGCGGTGAGGGTCATGCGGACAGCTTCGGTCCGGTACGGCGGTGTCGGACCCGGTGCTGACGGGATCCTCACGCCGGCACGTCGAACCCCTACGCCGTGCTGACGTCCGGGCGTCAGTGCAGCAGCTGCTCCGGGCGGAAGCCGGCCTCGTGCAGGCGCTGGATGACCTCGTCGGCGTGCTCGGGACCGCGTGCCTCGATGGACAGGTCCAAGACCACCTCGTTGAT
Organism: Curtobacterium sp. Leaf183; assembly: GCF_001424385.1. GTDB lineage: Bacteria > Actinomycetota > Actinomycetes > Actinomycetales > Microbacteriaceae > Curtobacterium. The sequence goes on from NZ_LMPO01000008.1 coordinate 424,573, forward strand.
GACCAGACCCTGGCCGTGCCGGGTGTGCAGGACCTCGACCACGTTGGCGCCGGCGTCCGAGATGACCTGCGCGACGCGGGCGAGCTGCCCCGGGCGGTCCGGCAGCATGATCCGGATGCCGATGTACCGCGAGGCCGCGACGAGCCCGCGCGTGATGATCCGCTCCATCATGAGCGGGTCGATGTTGCCGCCGCTCAGCAGCACGACGGTCCGACCCGTGTCGCGGACGGCTCCGGACAGGATCGCCGCGACCCCGACGGCGCCCGCGGCCTCGACCACGAGCTTCGCGCGCTCCAGCAGCACCAGCAGTGCCCGGGCGACGTCGTCGTCAGCGACGGTGACGATCTCGTCGACCAGGTCACGGATGATCGGGAAGTTCATGTCACCGGGACGCGCCACGGCGATGCCGTCGGCGATCGTCGGCGTGGTGGCGATCGTGACCGGCTCGCCCGCGTCGAGCGAGTCGGGGTAGGACGCGGCGTTCTCCGCCTGCACCCCGATGACCCGGATGGACCGCCCGGCGCGCTCGGCCAGTCCCTTGACCGCGATCGCGATGCCGGAGATCACACCACCGCCGCCGATCGGCACGATGACCGTGTCGACGTCGGGGACCTGGTCCACGATCTCGAGCCCCAGGGTGCCCTGGCCGGCGATCACGGCGGGGTGGTCGAACGGGGGGATGAAGACGGCCCCGGTGCGGTGTCCGAAGTCCTTGGCCGCCGAGAGCGCTTCTTCAACGGAGTGCCCGCGCAGGACGACCTCGGCGCCGTAGTGCCGGGTCGCCTGCAGCTTCGGCAGGGCCACACCGACCGGCGTGAAGATCGTCGCGGGGATGCCGAGCTCGCGTGCGGCGAGGGCGACGCCCTGCGCGTGGTTGCCGGCGCTGGCCGCGACGACGCCTTTGGCGCGCTGCTCGGGCGTCAACGCCGACAGACGGTTGTACGCGCCGCGCAGCTTGTAGGCGCCCGTGCGCTGCAGGTTCTCGCACTTCAGGTGCACCGGCGAGCCCAGGAGCTCGCCGAGGAACTGGGACGTCTCCATCGGGGTGACCCGCGCGACACCCGCAATGGTCTTCTGTGCCCGCTCGATGTCGTCGAGGGTCGGGATCGTCGTCGTCGTGGTGTCGGTCACGGTTCCATCATCGTCGGTCGACGGGCCCGTGACGAACGGATGGCGCTAGTTGGTGCTGGCGGTTCCCTCAGTCGCGGTCGCGTCCCTGTCGCTGCCCGGTGCCGGGACGTCGTCGTTCGTCGTGTGCCGTCGGCGTCGCAACAGCTGGAGCTGCCCGTGCTGGCCGCGCTTCGGGGTGGCCTCGAGCACGTGGTCGGAGTCGAGTCGACGCCACCGGCCGCTCGCGATCGTCGTGACCATGGCGTTCAGCGTGGCGATGAGCGGCACGGCGAAGAACGCACCCGCGATGCCGGCCAGCCCCGACGCCGAGGTCACCCCGAGCACGACGGCCAGGGGGTGCACCTTGACGGCGTTGCCCATCACGAGCGGCTGCAGGATGTGCCCCTCGATCTGCTGCACGAGCAGGACGACGGCGAGCACGAGCACGGCGGCGACGGGGCCGTTGAAGATGAGCGCGATGAACACCGCCAGGAACCCGGTGACGATCGCACCGACTACGGGGATGAACGCACCGAGGAACACGAACGCGGCGATCGGGATCACCAGGGGCATCCCGCCGAAGAACAGTCCGACGATGTAGGCGCCCAGGCCGATGCCGACCGCGTCGACGAACGCGACGAAGATCTGCACGCGGATGAAGCTCGTCAGCGTGATCCACCCGGCGACACCGGCGCCGTCGACGGCGGCGCGGGCCTTCTTCGGGAAGAGCCGCACGGTCCAGCGCCAGACGTTCTTGCCGTCGATGAGCAGGAAGATCGTCGTGAACAGGATGATGAACAGCGCCTCGAACGCATGCGTGGCGCCCGACCCGGCGCTGGCCACCCCGGACAGGATCGACGACGCGTTGTCCTGCAGCCACTTCGCACCGTCGTTCAGCCAGCCGTTGACGTCCGACTGGCTGATGCCGAGACCGGAGTTCAGCACGAAGTCCTTGATGTTGGCGTACTGCGACACCGTCCGGTCACGCAGCGACGGGTAGGACGCGATGACCTGGTCGACGACGAGCCAGACGAGCGCGCCGATGGCCGCGAGTCCACCGAGCAGGCTGATCACCACGGCCAGCCACTTCGGGACGTGGTGCCGCTGCATCCAGTTGGAGATCGGGATGAGCAGCGCCGACACGACGATGCCGACCAGGAACGGGATCAGGATCTCGCTGAACACCGTGACGAGGTAGATGAACAGGGCGATGACCCCGACCACGACCAGGACACGCCAGGACCACGCCCCGGCGATGCGCATGCCGACCGGCACCGACTGCTCGACCACGGGGTCGGGGTGGTTCCGGCCCGTCGCCGGTGTCTCGACCACGGGGTCGGTTCGCGTCGTCTTCTTCTTGCCCCATGCCATTCCGCCACTGTAACCATTCCCGTGCGGTCCCGTTCCAGATGCGGCATACGGGCTGGTCGGGTCTCGTCGGCGGCGCTCAGTAGGGTCGGTGCATGCCCAGGTCAACGCTCTCCGCGGCCGAGGCCCGTCGCGTCGCACTCGCTGCCCAGGGGTTCGGCCGACCGACGCCCGACACGGTCTCGACCCGGACCCTCCGGGCGGGCATCGGCCGGCTGGGGCTCCTGCAGATCGACTCGGTCAACGTGTTCGAGCGCAGCCACTACCTGCCGCTGTTCGCTCGCCTCGGGGCCTACGACCGCCGGGCCCTCGACCGCCTCACGATGACCGGGCGTTCGCCCCACGTGGAGTACTGGGCGCACGAAGCCGCGTTCATCCCGCGCGACGACCTGCGGCTGTTCCGCTGGAAGATGGACGCCTTCCGTGCGCGCGACGCCGGGCCGACCCGCGCCGAGGGTGTCGAGCGGACCGCGGTCGTGCGGCGCGAACTCCACGCGTTGCTGCATGCCGAGGGACCGATGCCCGCCAGCGCCGTCGAGCACGAGTCGAACGTCCGACGGGGCCCATGGTGGGGGTGGAGCGACGTGAAGCTCGGACTCGAGCAGATGTTCCGCTGGGGAGACGCCGTCAGCGCCGGGCGATCGGGTTTCGAGCGCGTCTACGCCCTGCCCGACCAGGTCCTGCCGAGCGGGTTCCTCGAGTCCGCGCCGGGGCGACCGGACGCAGTCCGCGAGCTCGTCGGCCGCGCTGCCCGCGCCCTCGGCGTCGGGACCCGTGCCGACATCGCCGACTACTACCGGCTGCGTGCGGACGACACCGCCGCCGCGATCGCCGACCTGCAGGACGCGGGCGTCCTGCTGCCGGTGCGCGTCGAGGGCTGGCGCGAACCGGCGTGGCTGCACGCCGACGCCCGGGTCCCGCGCGCCGTCACGGCCGACGCGGTGCTCAGCCCCTTCGACCCCGTCGTGTGGTTCCGCCGACGGGCCGAGCGGATGTACGGCTTCCACTACCGGATCGAGATCTACACGCCCGCGCCGAAGCGGGTGTTCGGGTACTACGTCCTGCCCGTGCTGCAGGACGACGCGCTCGTCGGACGCATCGACCTGAAGAGCGACCGGCAACAGGGGGTCCTGCGCGTCCGCACGGCGTGGCAGGAGCCGGGCGCGACGCTCGACCCGGAGCGGCTCGCCGACACCCTCCGCCGGGCCGCCGCGTGGCAGGGGCTCGACGCCGTCCAGGTGACGGACCGCGGGACGGCTGCCGCCCAGGTCGCCGGAGCGCTCGGGGTGCCGATGGTGCCGCACGTCGCCGCCGACGACGGCCCGGCCGAGGGCCCGTCCGGCGCGGCCGCTGCGGTGGACGACCCCGACCCCGCAGCCTAGAAGCGGTCCTGGTTCGTCCGCAGTCGCACGATGCGGTCGGGCAGCGGCGGGTGGGTCGAGAACAGCCGGTCCATCACACCGGGCCGCATCGGGTCGCTGATCCACAGGTGGGCCATCGACGAGTTCTGCGTCTGCATCGGCCGTCCGTACGCGCCGAGCTTCTCGAGCGCGCGAGCGAGCCCCTCGGGGTGACGGGTCGTCAGGGCGCCGGTCGCATCGGCCAGGTACTCACGCTGCCGGGACACCGCGGCCTGGATGCCCATCGCGGCGACCGGTGCCACGAGGACGGCCACGAGCCCTGCGACGAGCAGCACCGGGTTCGACCCGCCGCCGTTGTCGTTGGACCGGTTCCGCCCGCCGCTCAGCCCGCTGAACAGGGAGATGCGCAGGAGCACGTCGGCGACCAGTCCGACTGCCACGACCAGGCCGAACACCATCGTCGACACACGGATGTCATAGTTGCGGACGTGCCCGAGCTCGTGGGCCATCACGCCCTGCAGCTCCTGGTCGTCCATGAGCTCGAGCAGGCCGGTCGTCGCGGCAACCACGGCGTGCTCGGGGTCACGGCCGGTCGCGAACGCGTTCGGCGACGGGTCGGGCACGACGAACACGCGCGGCATCGGCATGCCGGTCGTGATCGCCAGGTTCTCGACCGTGCGCCACAGCCGTGGCTCGGTCGTCCGGTCGATCTCGATGCCGCCGGCGATCGCCGTGGCCTGCCGCGCCGCCGTGAAGTACTGCAGCACCGCGTACCCGAGGGCCACCACTAGGACCACGATGCCGATCGACGTGTTGCCCGCCAGGTACCCGCCGAGGAAGCCGAGCGCGCCGATGACCAGCAGGAACACCAGGACGATCAGGACGGTGTTGCGCTTGTTGCGCGCGACGGCGCGGTACACGGGCGGCGGTGGTCGACCGGGTCAGAACTGGACGCGCGGGGGCTCGGCGATCGCGGCCGGCTCGGAGGTCTCGAAGAAGGACGCCTGCTCGAACCCGCGGCGCTTGGCGAACGTCGAGTTCGGGAAGACCCGGATCTTCGTGTTGAGCTCACGCACGCCACCGTTGTAGAACCGGCGCGCCGCCTGGATCTTGTCCTCGGTGTCGACCAGCTCGGTCTGCAGCTGCAGGAAGTTCTGGCTCGACTGCAGTTGCGGGTAGCCCTCGGCGACCGCGAACACGCTCTTCAACGCCTTCTGCATGTGGCCCTCGGCCGCCGACGCGGCATCGGCGTCACCGGCGCTCAGCGTCTCCGCACGGGCCGCGGTGACGTCGGTGAACACGGCCTTCTCGTGCGTCGCGTACCCCTTGACCGTGTCCACGATCGTGGGGATGAGGTCCGCCCGCCGCTTGAGCTGCACCGAGATGTCGCTCCAGGCCTCGTCCACGCGCACCTTGAGCGTGGTGAGTGCGTTGTAGGTGACCCAGAGGTAGATTCCGACGACCACGAGGACCACGACCACGACGCCGATGACGATCAGGGTCGTGATGAGTCCGGTGTCCATGCGGGTGAGCTCCTGGTCTGCGTCGGGGGCGGTGAACCACCGGCGATTGTACCGACGCTCCGTGGGGCTCCTCATCGTCACGGGCGCGGTTCACGGCCGATTCCCGAGTCATGCACACCCGGCGTCCGGCCAGACCATGCGAAGGAGCGCGATCATCCGCGCGGGGGATTGACCGATCCCGTTCTGTCGCGTGGGATGGAGGGAGATGAGCACACGTGGGGAGTCCTCGGGATCCGCGACGGTCGGGGGCGGCCGTCGCGGTCGCCGTCCCCGTGCGTCCCTGGTCGCTGCGCTGACCACGGCGCTGGTGACGGGCCTCCTGGCCCTCGCCGTCGTCCCGGCGGCAGCAGCCGCTGCCGACACGAGCCGGGACACGACGGACACGGCGCCAGCCGCTGCCGACACGACCCGGGGCACGACGGACACGGCGGCAGCCGCTGCCGACACGACCCGGGGCACGACGGACACGGCGCCAGCCACTGCCGACACGACGCAGCCCCAGGACCAGGACCGGGCGGCAACGCCCGCACCGGATCCCACCACGGCGCCCGGCGACACCCAGGCTGACCTGCACGTGCAACCGACCCCCGGGGCGGCGCCGACGTCCGGTTCCCCCACCCCGACCCCGCCGCCGTCCGGCACCCCCGCCGTCGACCCGACCATCGCCGACCCCGGCGACCTGACGAGCGCGACCGGACGGTTCCAGGGCACGGCGACGCCCGGCCACCGCGTCCGGGTGATCGACCCGGCGGTCACCAGTCGGTCGGTCTGCACCACCACGACGGACGGCGACGGCACCTGGACCTGTTCCGGCCCGGTCGCCACGGGACCGCAGCAGGTCTTCACCGTGCAGGACCTCTCCGACGCGTCCCGCCGCACCGCCGACGCGCCGGCCGCAGACGTCGTCGTCCCGCCGGTGATCAGCACGCGCGAGCCGACGACGGGCACCGTCGTCGGCACCGGCGACGTCGGGACGACCGTCACCGTCTCGGTCTCCGGGTCGTCCGCCGTCCGCACCGCCGCGGTCGGCAGCGACGGCCGGTGGATCGTGTCCTGGTCGACCGGCGCGGCACCGCGACCGAGCGGCACCGTGACGATGACGGCGACCGCGACGGCCAGCACCGCCGACGGGTTCCGCTCCGACCTCCGCAGCGCAGCCTCCGCCCCGGCGACCGTCACGTTCGACCGCACCCCGCCGGATGCCCCGACCGTCACGTCGCCCCGGACCGGTGACCGCGTCGCGGCGCAGGCCCTGGTCGTGCGCGGGGCCGGGGAGCCCCGGGCGGTGCTGACCGTGTACGTCGACCGCGCCCCGGTGTGCGGCGCGACCGTCCGCGCCGACGGCTCCTGGGCGTGCTCGACGTCGGGAGGCCCGCTCACCGTCGGAGCGCACGTCGTCACCGCGCTGCAGCACGACGCCGCGGGCAACCACTCCCCCTCCTCGACGCCGGTCACCGTCGACGTCGTGGCGACGACGCCCGGCTCGACGGTGTCGCCGTCCGGCAGCCCGGGCAGCGGGAGCGCGACGGGCGGCAGCTCCGGGCCCGCGACCGGCGGCACGGGTGGTCCGACCACCGGCACCGTGCCCGGGTCGGGCGGCCCGGGCAGCTCGGCCGGCGGGACCACGGACGGCACCGGCACCGGCACCGGCACCGGCGATGCGTCCGGGGGCGCTACCGCGGGCGGCCGGCCGGGAGTGGACTGGTCCGGCCCGGCCGGCGACTGGTCCGTGGCGACGTCGTTCGGTCGCACCGTCCCGACGATCCAGGCGGCGGCCTCGTGGGACACGCTCGCGGTCGCGGGCGCCGTCGCGGTCGGGTTCCTGCTGCTGGTCGCCGGACCCGCGCGTCTCGTCGCACGGACCCTGCGCGGACGGGTCACGCTGCGGCTGGGCTCGTTCACCGGTCGCAACCGCCCTCGGTCGGAACGTCGGCGCGGCGACGATGCCCTGCCCGCGTGGGCATCGGTGTCGATCGCCGTGGTGCTGGCGTCCGTGCTGACGCTGCTCGGCGTCGGGGTCTCGCTCGAGGCCCGCTACGTCCGCCTGGCGATCGCGGTCCTGCTGGGGACAGGTGTCCTCGCCGCAGCGGTCGTGATCGCCACCCGGTGGGCTGCGGGTGCCGACCGCCACACCGTGGGGTTCCGGGTGTCGCCATGGCTCGTCCTCGCCGCCCTCGTCGCATGCGCCGTCACCCGCGCGGCCGACCTGTCCCCCGCCCTGGTGCTCGGCGTCCTGCTGGTCCCGGTCGGGCGGACCGACGTGGACACGGGTGCGATGCGGCTCGGTGCCGGGGTCGCCGCCTGCGCCAGGAGCGCGACCTGGCGGTCCTGCGCGCTGCTGGTCCTCGCCGCGACGGGCTGGCTCCTGCACAGCGTGACGACCGGGCCCGGGTTCTGGACCGCGCTCGTCTCCGAGTTCGCGATCACGCTCTGCGTCGGCGGCCTCGGTTCCCTCGTGGCGACGCTCCTGCCGCTCGCGGGCTCGGCCGGCAGCGCGCTGTGGTCCCGCTCGCGGACCCGCTACGCGGCCGTCGCCACGGTCGGTGTGGCGCTGGGCGCAGCGGTCTACTCCGGCCCGGGAGGCACGCACGTCTCCCCCGTCGCGTTGGCACTGATCGCCTGCGTGTGCGTCGCGGCGGCCCTCGGGACGTGGCTGTGGGTCCGGACCGCGGACGCCGACAGCGCCCGGGCCTGACGTCCGCGGCGCGGACACCGGACACCCGCGGTGCCGAGCACCGGCACCGGCATCGGCATCGGCACCGGCGGCCTCGACGCAGCGCCTGCCAGCCCCCCCGGCGCCGGGTTCGACCGACCATTACAGTGGCGGGCGGCGCGCATCGTCGACGGTGCGACGCACGACGACGGTGCGCAGGAGCACCGGACGAGCCCAGGGAGCGACGATGACCGAGACCCGATCCGACTACGACGCCACGCGCTTCCGTGACGTCTTCGAGCACAGCTACACCTACGCCAACGGCTTCGCCCGGAACACCCACCGCTTCGCGACCCGACCGGCGCTGCGCGACCCGGACACCGACCGCTCGTGGACCTACGCCGAACTGGGTGCGACCGTCGACCGCATCGGCGGCTGGCTCCTGCGACACGGGGTCGAGCGCGGGTCGGTCGTCATGGTCGAGCTGTTCAACTCACCCGAGTTCGCGATGCTCTACCTGGCCTGCCACCGCATCGGCGCCGTCTTCTCGCCGACGAACTTCCGGCTCGCGCCCGACGAGGTCGCCTTCATCATCGAGGACTCCGCACCCGTCGTGCTCGTCCACGACGCCGGACGCGGGGCCGAGATCGGCGCGGCCCTCTCGACCGCCGCCCACCGGCCCGACCACGTCGTCGTCCTCGGCGGGCAGGACCCCACGGCCACGGGCTTCGACGCACTGCTGGCTGCCGACCCCGTCTCGGTCGAGGAACTCGCCGCCACGGAACCGCGCGACACGTTCTCCGAGACCACCCGGCTCTACACCTCGGGCACGACCGGCCGTCCCAAGCCCGTCCCGCTGCCGAGCCTGGTCGAGGTCCTCAGCGCGCACGACGTGATCATGCACTTCCCGCTGAGCCCGTTCGACAAGACGCTCAACATGTCGCCGCTCTTCCACCGCGGTGGCCTGTACTCCGGCGGCCCGAACCCGGTGTTCTACGTCGGGGCCGAGCTGACCACGCTGCGGCACTTCGACGCGGACCGCGTGCTCGACCTGGTCGAGTCCGAGCAGCTGACGTTCCTGATCGGCGCCCCGCCGAACCTCGTCCAGCTGGCGAACGCCCAGGAGCGCAACCCGCGCGACCTGTCCAGCCTGCGCGGCATCGTCACGATGGGCGCCCCGCTCGACCGCGCCGCCGCCCTGCGCTACCAGGAGCTGCTCTCCCCGCGCATCTTCAACGGCTACGGCACGACCGAGACGTTCTGGAACACGTTCCTGCGCCCCGAGGACTTCCCGGACGGCGCCGGTTCGACCGGTCGGGCATCGACGGACGACGACGTCGCGGTCGTCCGCGTGTACCAGGACCGGCTCGCCGACCCGACGGACACCGTGCCCAAGGACGGCAGTGAGATCGGTGAGTTCGCGGTCCGCACGGTCAAGTCCGGCTACTCGTACCGGAACCCCGGGCTCGAGGCCGAGAAGTTCTCGAACGGTTGGTTCTACCCGGGCGACCTGGCCACCTGGGACGAGCACGAGCGCGTCACCATCGTCGGCCGCAAGGACGACATGGTGATCTCCGGCGGCGAGAACGTCCACCCCGTCCAGGTCGAGGCCGTGCTGCAGGAGCACCCGGGCGTCGCCGACTCGATCGTCGTCGGTGTCCCGGACGAGCGCTGGGGCGAGGTCGTCGTCGCGTTCGTCGTGCGCGCCGACCGCGGTCTGCCGCAGGGCGACACCGAAGCGGCGGCGGAGCTCGAGACGTGGACGAGCGACCACCCGGGCCTGGCGCGCTACAAGCGTCCGCGCCGCTACCGCTTCGTCGACGAGCTCCCCTACAACGCGACCGGCAAGAAGGTGCACTACCTGGCCAAGGCGACGGCCCAGGACGAAGCGGACCGCTTCATCGAGCCCTGACGCATCGGACTGGAGGCCCGTGGCGGGCCCGCCACGGGCCTCCAGTCCGACGCTGGTCGCGACCGGAGCCTCCGGCGGTCGCCGGATCAGTGGGTCGGCGCGTTCCGCGCGAACAGGCCGGGCAGCAGCCCGCCGATCTTCGTGCCGACGCACAGGCTGACGAACGTCGCCAGCGGCGTCGCGAGGGCGACGGGGTCGAGGGTCGACACGGCGACCAGCCCGACCGTGCCCGGCACCAGCAGCAGGAACGCAGGGAAGAACGAGACCGTCGCCGGGATGACCGGGACGAGCCGTTCCAGCAGGCGGGTCGCGATGAAGAGCAGCGCAGCCGTCGCTCCGGTGGCGACGACGCTGCCCCAGAGCGGACTCGTGCCGCTCACCAGCGCGTACGCCGTCACCATGACCGCGACCGAGACGAGCGTCAGACGCCAGCCGGAACCGAAGACCAGGCCGAGGCCGAGCGCCAGCACGACCACCGCCACCCACGAGACCCAGTAGGACGGCACGGCCTCCCAGCCGCCGCGGTCGGTCACGACGCCGGCGACCTCACCGACGAGCGCCGCTGACGAGGGGTCGACGTGCAGCCCGGTGAGGGCGCTGCCGGCCGCGATCCCCGCGGCCATGAACCCGAGCATGATCACCCCCTGGACCAGTCGCGAGGACCCGGTGACGATGTCGGCGGCCGTCAGTTCGAGCAGGGCGTTCGTGATGAGCGCACCGGGCACGAACACGGCGACGGGAGCGCACACCGCGAAGAGCGGGACGTGGTCGAACCCGGTCGCGGCGGCCACGATCCCGACGACCGCGGTCGACATGAAGGCCGCGAGGAACGGGATGATCGCCACGGCCTCGCGGAAGCGGCGGAGCAGCAGGCCGATCACGCCGACGAGTGCGCCGACGCCGAGGGTCACCAGGATCGCCCACCACGGACAGCGGAACACGACGGCCAGGCCTGCGGCGGTCAGGGCGTTGCCGGCGATCCAGGGCAGCGCGGCCGGCGGACGCGTGCCGGCTCGGATGGCGCGCACCCGCGCCGGGATCTCGGCGAGGGCGATCGACCCGCTCTCGAGACCGAGGACGAGTCGGTTCGCCCGCGCCGCCTGGCGGAAGGAGAGCTCGACGCCCTCGGCGTTGACGATCGTCGCCGAGCCGGTGGCGGTCTCGCTGACGATCACCAGCGCGGGCAACACCCCGACGGCGAGTCCGGGGCCGATGCCAGCGGCTTCCCGGGCCTTCTCGAGCGCCGACCGCACGTCGGTGACGGAGCTGCCGGCATCGAGCAGCAGCGCCCCGAGCGTCCCGAGCAGCATGCCGACGGGGACGGTCTCGCCGTCGACGACCTCGACGTGTGACTCCGGCTGCCGGAGGACCCCACGCAGGTTCGCGAGCGCGCTGCCGAATCCCACCACGACCGCCATGCTACCGACGCGGCGGTTCGGTCAGCGATGACGTCATCCGCCAGCGCGGACGGCCTCGGTACGCCAGCGGAGCTCGCTGATGAACTGCGCCGTCTCGGGCTGCAGCTCGTCGTCCGGAGCCGCCTGCACCAGGACCCCGATCGCCGGCGCGAGGAGGATGCTCGACGTCGACGGCATGCCCCACCGGTCGACCGTCGGGACGTGCACGGTGTCCGACAGCCCGGCCTGCGCGAGGGCCGCAGCGTAGTCGAGGACCGCGTACGCGGCGTCGTCCGTGGTCAGGACGCTGGCCAAGCCGTAGATGATGTGCTTCAACCGTCGAGACCTCCGGTCCGCGGATCGCCGGGAGCGCGAGCGACCTTGCGCAGACGGTACGCGCACTCCACGGTCTCTGCCCAGGTTCTGCCCCTAGGTTCCCTAGCAATCGCAATCGCGGGAACTCTCCTGTTCGGCCGAAGGGCTGTCCCTGATGGAAGCAGCGCTCTTGCCGTCTTCATCGACCCTGTACCGACCCACGACTCCCCGAGCTCCCGGAGCGACCTCCGGCACCTCGACCTACAAGGACCTGCTCGAAGAGGTCCGGTCCGCTGGCCTGCTCGAACGCCGCACCGGCTTCTACTGGGGCGTCTTCGCCGTCCTGGTCGTCCTCGTGGCCGCATGCTGGGTCGCCGTCGCCATGCTCGGCGGTTCGTGGTTCCAGCTCATCCCGGCTGCCGTGCTCGGAGCGCTGTTCACGCAGTTCGCGTTCCTGTCCCACGAAGCCGCGCACCGACAGGTGTTCGCGTCGCGCAAGTGGAACGACCACGCCGGTCGGGTCCTCGGGACCTTCGTGGTCGGGCTGTCGTACACGTGGTGGATGAACAAGCACAACCGCCACCACGGCAACCCGAACACCATCGGCAAGGACCCGGACATCGCGCAGGACACGGTCTCCTTCATCGAAGAGGACGCTGCCGAGCGGCGCGGCCTGCTCCGCGCACTCACCCGCGTGCAGGGCTGGGCGTTCTTCCCGCTCCTGACGATGGAGGGCGCGAACCTGCACTTCCTCGGGGCCAAGGCGCTGGTCACCGGACAGCACATCAAGGGCACCGGCCGCGACCGCATCATCGAGGGCATCCTGCTCGTCGCCCGCTTCGGCCTGTACTTCTGGGCGGTCTTCACGTTCATGCCGTTCGGCGTCGGCGCGGCCTTCATCGGCGTCCAGATGGCGGTCTTCGGCGTGATGATGGGCGGCTCGTTCGCCCCGAACCACAAGGGCATGCCGGTCATCGCCGAGGGCGCCCGCATCGACTTCCTGTCGCGCCAGGTGCGCACCTCGCGCAACATCACCGGCGGCATCTGGGCCGACCACCTCTTCGGCGGGCTGAACCACCAGGCGGAGCACCACCTGTTCCCGAACATGGCGCGGCCGAACCTGCGCCTGGCGAAGCCGATGGTCAAGGCGCACTGCGCCAAGCACGGCATCCCCTACACCGAGGCGACGCTCGGCCAGTCGTACGCGATCGTCGTCGCGTACCTCAACCGCGTCGGACTCGCCGCGCGTGACCCGTTCACGTGCCCGATGGTGACCGGCTACCGGATCCACTGAGTCCAGCGCACCTCGCGCAACCGGAACGGCGCGGCCCCTCGGGGTCGCGCCGTTCCTGTGTCCGCGGCGTGCGCGGGCGCACCGTGCGCGGGCGCACCGTGCGCGGTTCGCAGCCAGTGCGAGGTTGACCGGACCGTGCAGCGACACAAGCCAGCACCACGTCACCAAGCCCGCACCGAGGCCGACCGGAGGCTCGGCGCGCGCCGCACGCACAGCCTCCAGTCGCACCGTGCGCGGTTCGCAGTCGGTGCGAGCTTGTCCGGACCGTGCAGTGAAACAAGCCAGCACCACGTCGCCAAGCCCGCACCGAGACCGACTGGAGGCTCGGCGCGCGCCGCACGCACGGCATCCAGTCGCACTGTGCGCGGTTCTCTTCGGTACCCCCGGTGGGACTCGAACCCACAACTCGGCGATTTTAAGTCGCATGCCTCTACCGATTGGGCCACGGGGGCGCAGCTGCAACAGCCTAGCGACGACGACGGCGGCCACCCCGAGGGGTGGCCGCCGTCGCTGGCGCTGCGGGAGGACTACTTCGAGTCGGCCTTGATCGGCTCGGCGTCCTTCGAGACGTCCTCGGCCGGGGTCGCGTAGACCGGGCCGGCGGCGTCGGCGGGCTTGCCCTCCTCCGGACCGGCGGCGACGGCCTTGGGCTCGTCGGCCGTGGCCGGCTTCGGGCGCGACGCGAAGGTCTCGAACGCCGCGCGCGGCGTCTCGCGGTCGTCGAGCGACGCGATGTCGCGGCCGAGGAAGAAACCGCCGACCCAGTCGCCGACGACGCGGATCTTGCGCTCCCACGACGGCATCGCCAGCCCGTGGTAGCCACGGTGGGCGCCCCACGCGAGGAAGCCCGTCATGGCGAACTTGCCGGACTGGAAGACACCGATGCCGAGGCCGAGCCCCGCGACGGCACCGAGGTTCTTGTGCTTGTAGTCGACCGTTGCCTCGTTGCGCATGATCGCGACGAGGTTCTTCGCGAGCTGCTTGGCCTGGCGCACGGCGTGCTGGGCGTTCGGGACGCACATGCCGCCGACGCCGCCACCGGTCAGGTCCGGCACAGCCGCGACGTCGCCGCAGGCCCAGGCGTCGGGAACGACCGCGCCCTCGTTGACGATGCGCAGGTCGGGCTGGACGGTGATGCGGCCGCGGGGCTCGAGCGGGAAGTCGGTGCCCTTGACCATCGGGTTCGCCATGACGCCGGCGGTCCAGATGATCAGGTCGGACGGGATCGTCTCGATCGAGTCGTCCTTCGCCTTGAGCTGGCAGACGCCGCCCTCGGCCGACGCGAGCTGGGTCTCGAGGTGCACGGTCGCGCCACGCTCGGCCAGGTTCTTGAGCACCCAGTGCGAGGTCTCGAGCGAGACCTCGGGCATGATCCGGCCCATCGCCTCGACCAGGTGGAAGTGTGTGTCGTCGAACGACAGCTGCGGGTAGCTCTTGAGCAGGTCGGTGACGAAGGAGCGGAGTTCGGCGAAGACCTCGATGCCCGCGAAGCCACCGCCGACGACGACGACCGTGAGCAGACGGTCACGCTCGGGACCCGCCGGCAGGTTCGAGGCCTTGGCGAAGTTGGTGAGGACCTTGTCGCGGATCGCGGCCGCTTCCTCGATGGTCTTGAGGCCGATCGCCTCGTCCGCGACACCCGGGATCGGGAACGTGCGCGACACCGCACCGGCGGTCATCACGATCTGGTCGTACGACTCTTCCCACGGCTCGCCGAGCTCGGGGGTGATCGTCGCCGTCTTGGTGGCGTGGTCGACGTTCGTGACCTTCGCCGTGACGACGCGCGTCTTCTTGAGGTGCCGACGGTGCGACACGATCGCGTGACGCGGCTCGATCGAGCCGGCGGCGACCTCGGGGAGGAACGGCTGGTAGGTCATGTACGGCAGCGGGTCCACCATGACGACATCGGCTTCGCCCTGACGAAGGTGCTTCTCGAGCTTCCAGGCGGTGTAGAAGCCGGCGTAACCGCCGCCGACGACGAGGATCTTGGGCACGGGGGATGATCTCCTTGGAGTGGGGTGGTTGCCGGGCGGCTGGTCAGACTTCGCCGCCACCCGCCCCGACTCCAGCGTCTGCGAGCCCATCATACGCCCGGCATTCGCACCGGTCGGGCGACCACGAGGCGCGGGCGAGCGCCAGGTCGCCGATGGGGTTCACGCCGGGTCCGGCAGCGAGGGTGTGGCCGACGAGGGCGTGCAGGCACTTCACGCGGACGGGCATGCCGCCCGCGCTGATGCCGTCGATCTCGTCGACGTGCTCGATCGACTCGCGGTCGGCGAGGTAGGACTCGTGGGCCGCGCGGTAGCGATCGGCCATGTCGGGGTCCTCGAGCAGCTCGGCGAGTTCGGGCATGACGCCCGTTGCCTCAAGCGTGCTGACGGCAGCGGTGGCGGCCGGGTGGCACAGGTAGTACAGCGTCGGGAACGGGGTGCCGTTGCCCAGGCGCGGCTTCGTCGCGACGACCGTGGGGTTGCCGCAGACACAGCGTGCCGCGATGCCGACGACGTCGCGGGCAGGGCGGCCGAGCTGTGCGGAGACCACCTGCACGTCGTGGTCGGACGGCGGGTCGAACGGAGGGGTCGTCACGGGGACAAGAGGCTACCGGAGATGACGGCCCCCGTGCACCGCGGCTACTTGCCGGTGCTGCCCGTACCCGAGACCTCGGGAGCGACGAGCTCCTGCGCGGTCTCCTTCGACAGCCCGGACTGCAGGACCGAGGACATCATCGCCTGCACCCAGTCGACCTTGGGTGTCTGCACCGTCGCGCTGACCGGCGTCCCCGAGTCGGTGGTCGGCTTCGTGTCACCGGTCCCCGCGCTCTCGCCGTCACCCATCACCAGGAAGCTCTGCTCGCCCGGGTACACGTAGAGCAGCCGGTCACGCGCCTGGGCCTCGATGTAGGCGGGGTCGTCCCAGCGTGCGACGTCCTTCTTCTTCTGCGCGACGTCGGACTTCTGCGCGGCGACCTCGTGCTGCTTCTGGGCGATCTGCTCCTGCTGCTGGATGAGCGTCCGGAGCGACGGCGCCAACACCACGACGAACAGCACGACGATCGCGAGCATGATCAGGCTGAAGCCGGAGAACCGGATGGTGCGGTACCACGGCTGCTCCGCCGTGGCGCCCTCGGGCATGGCCACGGGCACGCGGCGGACGCGGGGCTTCTGGTTCGGCACGGTTCGACGATAACCCGGCCGACACGGCCGTTCGCTGCGCCGCGCGCGTGTTCCGCACCCTCTCAGCGAGCGGTGCGCCCTGGAGGCGCGGCAACCCTCCGCCACGCACCGTCCAGGCCGCCTCGTGGTCGCGCAACACGCTGCAAGGAGTCGTTCGACGTCGCACGACGCGTCGCGTGCCGCGCGTCGGAGCGACGCTCCATGCGACCTCGACACGCGGCGGGCGGCGTTTCGAGCGACTCCGGCCGGAGGGGATGGCCAGCGACTCCGGCCGAAGGGGATGGCCAGAGGGGATGGCCAGAGGCACGGAGCCCGGCGCACGCGACGGAACGCCGCCCTCCAGAGGAGGACGGCGTTCCGGGGATCGCTCCGACTGGTTCGACTACGACCAGAGCGACGCGGACCGCGGGAAGGCGGTGCGGCCGGCGTAGACCGCGGCGTCGCCGAGCTCTTCCTCGATGCGGAGGAGCTGGTTGTACTTCGCGACACGGTCGGACCGGGCGGGAGCACCGGTCTTGATCTGACCGCCGTCGACCGCCACCGCGATGTCCGCGATGGTGGTGTCCTCGGTCTCACCCGATCGGTGCGACAGGATCGCGGTCATGCCGTGACGCTGTGCGAGCGACACCGCATCGAGGGTCTCGGTCAGCGTGCCGATCTGGTTCACCTTGACGAGGATCGAGTTGCCGGCCTTGTCGTCGATGCCCCGCTGCAGGCGCTTGGGGTTGGTGACGAAGAGGTCGTCGCCGACGATCTGCAGCTTGTCGCCCAGCTCGCTCGTCAGGTGCGTCCAGCCTTCCCAGTCGTCCTCGGCGAGGGGGTCCTCGATCGTGGCGAGCGGGTAGTCGCGAGCCAGGTCGACGAAGTACTGGGTGAACTCCTGCGACGAGAGCTGCTTGCCCTCGAACGCGTACTTGCCGTCGGCGAAGAACTCGGTGGAGGCGACGTCGAGCCCGAGCGCGATGTCCTTGCCCGGGGTGAAGCCGGCCTTCTCGATGGCGGAGAGCAGGAAGTCGAGCGCGGCGCGGTTCGACGCGAGCTCGGGGGCGAAGCCGCCCTCGTCGCCCAGGCCGGTCGCCAGCCCCTGCTTCTTCAGCTCGCCCTTGAGGGCGTGGTAGGTCTCGACACCCCAGCGGAGCGCCTCGGAGAAGGACTCGGCGCCGTAGGGCACGAGGAAGAACTCCTGGATGTCGACGTTGGTGTCGGCGTGCGCGCCACCGTTGACGACGTTCATCAGCGGCACGGGCAGCGTGTGCGCGTTCGGGCCACCGAGGTAGCGGAACAGCGGCAGGTCGGCCGAGTCGGCGGCGGCACGGGCGACGGCGAGCGACGCGCCGAGGATCGCGTTCGCACCGAGGCGCGACTTGTTCTCGGTGCCGTCGAGCTCGATGAGCGCGGCGTCGACGAGGCGCTGGTCGGTGGCGTCGAAGCCCTCGAGCGCCGGGCCGATCTCGTCGAGCACGGCTTCCACCGCCTTGAGGACGCCCTTGCCGCCGTAGCGGGCCTTGTCCCCGTCACGGAGCTCGTACGCCTCGAAGGCGCCGGTGGAGGCACCGGACGGGACGAGCGCGCGCGAGACGACGCCGTCGTCGAGGAGGACCTCGACCTCGACCGTCGGGTTGCCTCGGGAATCGAGGACTTCGCGTGCTCCTACGGCATCGATCACGGCCACGGGGTACTCCCTACACGTTGCGGTTGTGGTGCTTGCGGGACGATCCTACCGACGCGCGGTGAACGGTTTCGCTGCACCGGGTGACGACTGTGGAGAACTCAGTCGAGCGGACGGAACTCCACACCCTCGAGCGACTCGGTGTCGGGCTGCACGACGGCGAACGCGCCGAAGCCCTGTGCCGCCAGCCCGGCGAGCAGGTTCTTCATGTTCTTGGTCCGCCGCTCGAGTCGCACGCGCTGGTGCTGCCCGAGTGCCTCGCTCTTGAGCGCTGCCAGACGCACCGGGTCGACGTCGCGGTCATACACGAGCACCACGGCGTCCGAGGTCGTCGTCTCCGGCAGGGTGACCAGGTCGACGAGCCGCTCGAACCCGAGGGAGAACCCCACGGCCGGGACGTCCTGCCCCAGGAACCGGCCGATCATGCCGTCGTAGCGCCCGCCGCCACCCAGGCTGTAGGCGAAGTCCGGGTGCGCCACCTCGAAGATCGTCCCCGTGTAGTAGCCCATCCCGCGCACGAGCGTCGGGTCGAAGCGCAGGTCGATGCCGGGCAGCGCGTCGCGCAGGTGGACGAGGTCGTCGAAGGCCTCGACGTCGAGCCAGTCCGCGCCCGCGACGCTGTCCCAGTCGGCGGACTCGAGTGCACCGATCGTGTCCTCGAGTCCGGGGAGCGTCGCCCCCAGGTCAGCGCGGAGCTCGGCGGCGACCCCGGACGCCCCGATCTTGTCGAGCTTGTCCACCGTGATGAGCGCGCGGTCGGCCGCTGCCGAGTCGGTGATGCCCCACGACGCCAACAGCGCGAGCAGGACCCGGCGGTCGTTGATCCGGATCGACGTCCCGGTGACCCCGAGCGCGTCGAGCGCGGCCGTCGTCGCCTGGATGAGTTCGACCTCGGCGAGCTGCCCTGGCTCGCCGAGGACGTCGATGTCGCACTGCAGGAACTGCCGGTAGCGCCCCTTCTGCGGACGTTCGGCACGCCACACGGGGGCGATCTGCACCGAACGGAAGACCGAGGGCAGCTCGGCTCGGTGCGAGGCGTAGAAGCGGGCGAGCGGCACGGTCAGGTCGAAGCGGAGTCCGAGGTCGGCGAGGTCGAGTGGCGCAGCCGCAGTTCGCAGGTCGTCCACCGTGAGGCCGCGGCGCATGACCCCGAATGCGAGCTTCTCGTTGTCACCGCCGAGGCCCGAGTGCAGTCGTGCGGCGTCCTCGACCACGGGGGTCTCGATCTCGTCGAACCCGTGTCGGGCGTACACGTCGCGGACGACACCGAGGACGTGCTCGCGCCGCGCCTTGTCCGCGGGGAGGAAGTCACGCATGCCACGGGGTGCCGTCACGGTCGTTGCCATGGGCCAATCCTGTCAGATCGACACGACGAGTTGCGTGCTGACCGACCCACTGATATTGTGGATGCAGAACCTCGGCATGGCGAGTGCCTGATCCACTCGCCGTGTCGTTCGCGAGGGCACCGTGCTGCAGAGTGCCCCGCGGTTCGAGCGGGATCCCCGTCGGTGCACAATCCCTGGTTGCACCGACGGCCCCGCTCGCGGGCGTCCTCCTTTTTCGGGTTAGGAGGACGCCCGCACTTCCCGCCCCAGCGCTCGCTGCCACATCCGCTCAGTCACCCGCGCGTCCCTCCGCCTCGAGCCGACGAACCGCAGCCCGCAGGCTCTCCACCGGATCGATCCCCGACCGCCGCGCCGCCGCGATCGCTCCGAGCATCTCCGAGCCCCAGTCGGCGTCAGCCCCATCCGGCCCCACGACGGCGGCGACGGCTGCGTCGGCGTCGCCCCGCTCCTCCAGGCGTTCCAACAGCTTGACCGCACGCTCCATCGGGGGCATCGCCCTCGGGACTCCGTCGAACACGCTCGTGCGCGCGGACTTCTCGGCTGCCTTCGCCGCCCGCCACACGCGCACCACGTCCTCGACGGTGTCCGCGCGTTCGTCGCCGAAGACGTGGGGGTGGCGGCGGACCATCTTCTCGCGGGCGGACTCGACGACGTCGTCGAGGTCGAACTCCCCCGCGCGGGCCGCGATCCCGGCATGGAGGACGACCTGGTACAGCACGTCCCCGAGTTCCTCGCGCACGTCGTCGACGTCCCCGTCCTCGATCGCGTCGACGAGTTCGTAGGACTCCTCGACGGCGTAGCGCGCGAGCGAGGCATGGGTCTGCTCGCGGTTCCAGACGCACCCGCCGTCCGGGTCGAGCAGGCGGTCCACGACGGCGGTCAGGTCCGAGACGGTCATCGCATCAGTATCGGATACGATGACCGAGGCGTGTCGGGAAGTCTGGTCGACGGACCGTTTCCCGTACCCTCACGGAGTTCCATGCTCGCAGCAATCCGTTCCCCGCGCTTTAGCGCGATCGCCCTCCTCGCAGCGGCGGTCCTCGGCCTCGTCCTGGCGAACACGCCGATCGGCCCCGGACTCGAACACGTCCTCGACCTGCACGCACCCTGGGGCGCCGTCGGCCTCGACCTGTCCGTCGCGCACTGGATCAGCGACGGGCTGCTCGCGGTGTTCTTCCTGCTCGTCGCGATCGAGCTCAAGCACGAACTCGTGGCGGGCGAACTCTCGAACCCCAAGACGGCGATCGTGCCGGCGATCGCCGCGGTAGGTGGTGTCCTCGTACCCGCGGGCGTCTTCCTCGCCGTCACCGCGGGCACGCAGTACACGCACGGGTGGCCGATCCCGACGGCGACGGACATCGCGTTCGCGCTCGGTGTGCTGGCGATGTTCGGCCGCGGGCTCCCCTCCACGCTGCGGGTGTTCCTGCTGGCACTCGCGGTGCTCGACGACCTCATCGCGATCGTCATCATCGCGGTGGTGTTCGCGCACGACACCGACTTCCTCGCGCTCGGTGGCGCGGCGGTCCTGCTCGTGCTGTTCTGGCTGCTCGGCCGGATGCTCCGCCCGGGTCGATCGGGGCAGGGCTGGCTCATCGCCGGCATGGTCGTGCTCGGCGTCGTGACGTGGTGGCTCGTGTACCACTCGGGCGTCCACGCGACGATCGCCGGGGTCGCCCTCGGGCTCGTGCTGCCGCGACGTCCGGGACACACCCTGCACGAGCGGGTCGAGCCGTGGTCGAACGCGATCGTGCTGCCGGTCTTCGCGTTCGCGTCCGCCGCGGTGGTCATCCCCGCCGTCGGCATCGGCGAGCTCTCCCCCACGTTCTGGGCCGTCGTCCTGGCCCTCCCCGTCGGCAAGGTCATCGGGATCACGCTGTTCGGCGCCGTCGCGACGCGGGTGTTCCGGGGGCCTGGGCGTCCGTCGCTGTCGTTCTGGTCGATCGTCACCGTCGGGGTGCTCGGCGGCATCGGGTTCACCGTGTCCCTGCTGATGAACGAACTGGCCTTCGCGGGCAACGCCGAGATCGTCGACGAGGGGGTCCTGGCCGTGCTGGTCGGCTCGGGCATCGCGATGGTCGCCTCGGCGATCGTGGTCAGTCTCAAGGCGCGGCACCACCGTGCGCGGCGCGAACTCTCCGAGGCCGAGGCGACCGAGTAGATCGTCGCCGGGCACGGCTGTCGCCCGGCGGAGCGACAACGTCGCTGTCGTACGACATCGGGATCGTCGCCGGGCGCGGCTGTCGCCCGGCAGAGCGACAACGTCGCTGTCGTACGACACCGGGATCGTCGCGCGAGCGGCAGCCAGCCAGCAGAGCGACAGCGTCGCTGTCGTACGACATCGGGATCGTCGCAACGGAGCGCACGCGACCCGCTGACGGACGGGAGGCCCGGTGCCAGCTGGCACCGGGCCTCCCGTCCGTCAGGTGCGGACTACGGGGCAGTCGCCGCCGCTGCCGGGGTGGTCGCTCCGTACACGGCCGTCAGGATGCTCTCTACCCACTGGATCAGAGCGTCGTCGGGCAGGGCCTGGTCGTGCGGACGCGGTATCGGGATGCTCGACGCGTTCTGCTGCGGGAACCACCTGGCGCCGGGGAACATCCGCTTGAGCCGGACCTGGGACGAGTCGGCGAGCTCCTTGCCCGCGACCCGCAGGTTCGAGCCCATGACGACCACGTCGGACAGGCCGACCTGCTGCGCCATGCGACGGAGTCGGGACACCTCGACCAGGGTCTGCACGGGCTGTGGCGGCGTGCCGTACCGGTCGGTCAGCTCGTCGAGCACCAGGTCGATCGCGTCGGACTGCGCGGTCGGGGCCGATGCCGCCGAGAGCTTCTGGTACGCCTCGAGCCGCAGGCGCTCGGACTCGACGTAGTCCTCGGGGATGTGCGCGTCGACGGGGATCTCGAGGCGCAGTTCGGTCTGCCCCTCGGCGACGTCCCCGCGGAACTGCGACACGGCCTCGCCGATCATGCGGAGGTACAGGTCGAACCCGACCCCCGCGATGTGCCCGGACTGCTCACCGCCGAGCAGGTTGCCCGCGCCGCGGATCTCGAGGTCCTTCATCGCGACCTGCATGCCCGCGCCGAGCTCGTTGTTCGCCGCGATGGTCTCGAGGCGGTCCTGGGCGGTCTCGGACAGGGGCTTGTCGGCGTCGTACAGGAAGTACGCGTAGCCACGCTCGCGCCCTCGACCGACGCGACCACGGAGCTGGTGCAGCTGCGACAGCCCGTACTTGTCCGCCCGGTCGATGATGAGCGTGTTGGCGTTGGCGATGTCGAGCCCGGTCTCGATGATGGTCGTCGAGACGAGCACGTCGAAGCGGCGCTCCCAGAAGTCGACCATGACCTGTTCGAGCGTCTGCTCGGACATCTGCCCGTGCGCGACGGCGATGCGGGCGTCCGGCACGATCTCGGCCAGGTGCGCCGCGACCGACTGGATGTCCTTGACGCGGTTGTGCACGTAGAACACCTGGCCCTCGCGGAGCATCTCGCGCCGGATCGCCGCGCCGACCTGCAGGTCGGACTGCGGGCCGACGAAGGTCAGGATGGGGTGGCGGTCCTCGGGCGGGGTCGCCAGGGTGGACATCTCACGGATGCCCGTCACGGCCATCTCGAGCGAGCGCGGGATCGGCGTCGCTGACATCGCCAGGACGTCGACGTTGGTCTTGAGCTTCTTGAGCTGGTCCTTGTGCTCGACGCCGAAGCGTTGCTCTTCGTCGATGATGACCAGACCGACGTCCTTGAACTGCACGCCCTGGGACAGGATCCGGTGCGTGCCGATCACGATGTCGACGGTGCCGTCGGCCAGGCCCGCGAGGGTCTCCTTGGACTCCTTCTCGGACTGGAACCGGCTGAGCGCGCGGAGGTGCACGGGGAACCCGGCGAAGCGCTCGGCGAAGGTCTCCATGTGCTGCCGGACCAGCAGCGTGGTCGGCACGAGCATGGCGACCTGCTTGCCGTCCTGCACGGCCTTGAAGGCGGCGCGGATCGCGACCTCGGTCTTGCCGTAGCCGACGTCGCCGGAGAGCAGCCGGTCCATCGGGATCGGGCGCTCCATGTCGCGCTTGATCTCGTCGATGGTGGTGAGCTGGTCGGCGGTCTCGGCGAACGGGAACGCCTCTTCGAGCTCGCGCTGCCACGGGGTGTCCGGACCGAACGCGTGGCCCTTCGACGCCATGCGGGCCGAGTAGAGCTTGACCAGGTCGACGGCGATGTCGCGGACGGCCTTGCGCGCCTTGCTCTTCGCTGCGGACCAGTCGCTGCCGCCCATCTTCGACAGGCTCGGGGACTCGCCGCCGACGTAGCGGGAGAGCTGGTCGAGCTGGTCGGTCGGGACGAAGAGCTTGTCGCCCGGGTAGCCGCGCTTGGACGGTGCGTACTCGAGCACGAGGTACTCGCGCTGCGTCTTGACCGCGTTGCGCCCGCCGCTCGAGACCTCGCGCGAGACGAGCTCGACGAACTTGCCGATGCCGTGCGTGGCGTGCACCACCACGTCGCCCGGCTTGAGCTGCAGCGGGTCGACGACGTTCTTGCGCCGGCTGGCGAGCTTCTTGACGGTGCGGGCGCCCTGCTGCGCCGTGCGGCCGTAGAACTCGGCCTCGCTCAGCACCGCGATGCGCGGGTCGGGGATCGAGAAGCCGTGCTCGACCGTCGCCGTCGTGACGATCGCCACGCCGGGCTGCGGCGGTGCGGTGACGGCCTCGGCCCGGGCAGCGACCCCGGCGTCGGCGAGGACCTGCACGGCGCGCTCGACGAGCCCCTGCCCCTGGGCGGTGACGACCACCGCCCAGCCGTCGTGGGTCAGCGCCTTGACGTGTGCGACCGCCCCGTCGGCACTGCCGGCGAAGCTCGGGACCGCATCGGCCCTGACGCGGACGTACTCGCCGGCCTCGGCGGCGGCATCCGCGTCGCTCAGGGGTTCGTCGGCACCGCTGTCGAACGGCGAGATCGTCCACCAGGTGCGGTCGCCGCGGGTGGCACGGAGCTGCGGCACCGTCAGGAAGTTGCCCGCGTCGAGGTCGATCGGCGCCTGGGCACCGGCGACGGCGGCGCTCCACGCGGCCTGCAGGAACTCCTGGTTCGTCTCGGCCAGGCTGTGCGCACGACCGCTGACCCGCTCGGGTGAGAAGACAGCGATTGTCGCGTCGCTCGGCAGGTACGTCGTCATCGGCACCAGCTTGCGGACCAGGGCCGGCGCGAGGGACTCCATGCCCTCGACCGGGATGCCCTCGGCGACCTTGGCGAGCATCTGGGACAGGTTCGGGAACTCGTGCAGCATCTCGCGGGCGCGCTGGCGGACGTCCTCGCTGAGCAGGAGCTCGCGTGAGGCCGTGAGCTCGACCGAACCGAGGTCGTCCTCGGTGGAGCGCTGGTCGGCGACGGAGAACGCCTTGATGCCGTCGATCTCGTCACCGAAGAAGTCGACGCGCACCGGGTGGTCGGCCGTGGGCGGGAAGACGTCGAGGATGCCACCGCGGACGGCGAACTCGCCCCGGCGGGTCACCAGGTCGACGCGGGCGTACGCCAGGTCGACGAGCTGCGCCGCGATGCTGGAGAGGTCGTTGCCGCGCGACGCGGTGCGCAGCACGACCGGCGCGAGCTCGGTCAGGTTGTCGGCGATGGGCTGCAGCGCGGCACGGACACTCGCCACGACGACGGTGGTGGCGCGATCGGCAGCGTCGGTGTCCTGCCACCGCTGCAGGGCGCGCAGCGTGGCGATCCTGGTGCCGACGGTCTGCGCACTGGGCGACAGTCGCTCGTGCGGCAGGGTCTCCCACGCCGGGAACTCGAGCACCTGGGTGTCGGGCAGGTAGCTCGACAGAGCACCTCGGACGGCCTCGGCCTCGCGCCCCGTGGCGGTGATCACGAGGACGCACTGCGCGCCCTTGCGCTCGGCCATGAGCGCCGCCAGGAGCGGCACGCGGAGGCCGTCGACCACCGAGAAGTCGGCGTCACGAGGAGCGGCGCGCAGGACGCGATCGAACGCGGAGGCGCGCGAGAGCGCAGGGATGATGCCCGAGATCGTCACTCAGGACATGGTACCGGCGACGACCGACAGCGACCGCAGTGCGTCAGGACGGCGCGTGGACGCGCTGCTGGGCCGCGAGCAGGCCGAGGTCGGCGATCGCCTCGACCGCGTCGGCGGCGTCCGCCAGCAGGTTCGGCAGCGTCTTCTTCTCGGTGGGCGAGAAGTCGCGCAGCACGTAGTCGGCCGGGTCCTGGCGTCCGGGCGGGCGGCCGATGCCGACGCGCACCCGGGAGAACTCGTTCGTGCCGGTGGCCTTGATGATGTCGCGCAGCCCGTTGTGGCCGCCGTGCCCGCCGTTGCCCTTGAGTCGGACCGTGTCGAACGGCAGGTCCAGCTCGTCGTGCACGACGACGAGGTCGGCCGGTGTGGCGCTGTAGAACCCGAGCACGCTCGAGACGGGGCCGCCCGAGGTGTTCATGAACGACCCCGGTTTGGCGAGCACGAGCCGGGGGCCACCGGGGACGAGACGCCCCTCGGCGACGGTGTTCGGGGTCTTGTGCTTCTTGAACGTCGCACCCATCCGGGCGGCGAGTTCGTCGAGGACCATCTGGCCGACGTTGTGACGGTTCCCCGCGTAGTCGGGCCCGGGGTTCCCGAGCCCGACCACGACGAGCAGTCGTTCCGTCATGCGGACGTCGTCATCAGCGTCGACCAGATGTCCCGAACGGGTGTTACTCGGACTCGTCGACCGGGGCGGAGCCGCCCTCGGCACCGGCTTCGGCGCCGGCCTCGGCGGAGGCCTCGTCGGCGGCTTCGTCGTCAGCGGTGCCACGCGGGGTGACGATCGCGACGACGAGCGCCTCGGGGTCGGTCTCGAGCTCGGCGCCCTCGGGCAGCGTGAGCTCGGAGGCGTGGATCTGCTTGCCGTCCTCGAGGCCCTCGACGTCGACCACGACGTGCTCGGGGATGTCGGTGGCGAGCACCAGCAGGGACACGGTGTTGAGGTCCTGCACGTGGATCGTGCCGGAGAAGGACTCGCCCTCGACGACGACGGGGACGTCGACCGTGACCTTCTCGCCACGACGCAGGACGACGAGGTCGATGTGCTCGATGATCTGGCGCACCGGGTCGCGCTGGACGTCCTTGACGAGGGCGAGCTGCGCCGTGCCGTCGATGTCGAGGTCGACGACCGCGTTGGCGGTACGGACGAGCAGCATGGTCTCGTGGCCCGGCAGGCTGACGTGCTTCGGCTCGGTGCCGTGACCGTAGATGACGGCGGGGATCTTGTCGGCAGCGCGGAGCTTGCGGGCAGCGCCCTTGCCGAACTTGGTGCGGACTTCCGCTGCGAGCTTGGTGTAGTCGGCCATGGGTGCCTCCTGGTCTGGGGAACGACACCGGGGTGCCGGCATCGTGGGGGGTCTGTGGTGTTGCAACTCGAACGCGTGCACGCGTGAGGAACGTTCCCAGAGCTTGCCGGGTCATCCGCCGCGTCGATCACGGCCGCGCGTACGCGGCCCTCGCCGAAGTCGTCCACAACTCTACCAGCACCCACCCGGGCGTGTCGGCCACGGCGGTGGACCTGACCGACGACGGTCGGGAGGCACGGTGCCGGCCGGCCCCGTGCCTCCCGTCCGTCAGGTGGTGGCGGTCAGTGGCCGGCGGCCTCGGCCTGCGCGGGCACCCTGAGGAGGCTGAGCACCACGAACGCGAGCGCGTAGAGCACGACGAACGTCCAGACGACGCCTGCGGCGCCGCCCCACGGCAGCACCGCGCTGACGACCGCGTTGCCGAGGAAGGTCGCGCCACCGGCGGCCGTCGCGTACATCGCCATGGCCGCGCCGCGGCGGTCCTCCCCCGCGAACGCCGGGACGATCGCGCCCATCGGTGTGAAGCCCGCGAGCATGATGCCGAAGACCGTCCCCGCGGCCGTCGCCAGCCAGAAGCCCCACTCGGACCCGGCGGGTACCAGGTGCGGCACGTACCACCAGGCCAGCAGGCCGACGCCCGATGCGGCGATCCCGAACCACTTGACCGTGCGGATCCAGCCGATGCGGTCACCGATCGCGCCGAAGACGGCGTTGAACAGGATGTTGCCGGCGTACACGATGACGGTCATCGTGAGCCACTTCGACTGTCCCCAGCCGAGCTCGGTGCCGATGACCGCGGGCATGATCACGAACATGCCGAACTCCGGCGCGGTGTTCACGAGGCGGATGACGACGGCCAGCAGGACCTTGGGGCGCGAGATGCAGACCTCGATGCCGCTGGCGATGACCCGGGCGGCGGAGTGCTCACGCGGGGCGATCCGGCCGAGACCCGTGCGCTCGTGGACCCCGAACCGGACGACGGCCCAGCCGACCGCGACGAAGAGCAGCGACAGCGCCATCGACCCGGTCTCCCCGGTGGCACCGCCGCCGAACGCGGGGATGCTGCCGATCGCGATGAGGGAGCCGAGCGTGGGCAGGCCGCCGGTGAACACGACGTAGAACCAGCCGACGGCGGTGGCGTTCCGCTCGCGGGCGACGGTGTGGTTCACCCAGCACAGGAACGAGAACGCGAACAGCGGGAACCCGAGTCCGCGCAGGAAGTACGTCAGGGCGATGAGTCCGACGGACCCGGTGGGCAGCGCCGCCAGGAACGTGACCTGGAACACGACCCAGAGCACCGCGCCGATCGTCATGACCCAACGCGGGCCCCAGAGCTCGGACAGGACCCCGGCGAAGTACGAGGCCACCAGGACCGCGACGCCGTACAGGCCGATGACCATCGCGGCACTGTCGGTGCCGCCAGTGCCGAGGGCTCCCGCGATGTGCGGGGCGATGAAGTTCGACTCGATGCCGTCGCCGGTCATGAAGACGAGGACGCCGAGGAAGCCCCAGCGCAGTGGGTGCGGGATGCCGAGTCGGGCGAGGAGGCCCGGTCGTGGTGCCGCGGCCGGCGCCGCGGCCGGTCCTCGTGCGGTGGTGTCGTGCTGGGGTGGGGCGGTGACGGATCGGTTCGACATGCGTCTCTCCTGGTGGGCCCCCGGAGTGCTCGACCCTGCATCGCGGCTGTTCTCCGGGGTGCGCCGCGCACCGGCCTCCGTGCCTGCGGTGTGGCTGCGGGCGGGGGGGG
>NZ_LMPO01000008.1:452788-482295 GCF_001424385.1 Curtobacterium sp. Leaf183
TCCGGTCCCCGGCGGACCATCGCCGGCCCGAAGCATGGTGCCCGAGATTAGACCGCTCCAACACTCGTCGTCAAGAACGACAACTGTTGCGTAACGATCCGCGGTCGGTCCGTCGGTCCGTCGGTCAGCCGGTCGGTCGGTCAGTCGACGTCGGCCGGTGCCGCCGGGGCGAGGCGACGGATCGTCGCGTCGAGTCGACGGTCCACCGCCAGCTGGTCCGCCGGCGCCGCGTGGAGCACGGACGCGTCGCTCGCCGTGACGTGCCGGAGGCGGTCCCACTCGGCGTCGTACAGCGCCCTCCGGTAGCCGGACGACGCCTGGCACGCGACGTCCCGCTTCGCGATGGCGACCTCGCCGTCCTGCACGGGCGTCGTGGAGATGGTCGTGCCGTAGTCCGTGCGGATCGAGCGCGAGGGCATCCCGTTCGGCGTCGCCGGCAGGTCGGGGAGCCCGGCCGGCGCCATGCACGCGTGCCACTTCGCGGCCGCTGCGACGACGGTGTCGTCCTCGCGGGCGGCCGTCGCGGCGAGGTACGTCAAGCGCTTCGCCACGATCGAGGCGCTCTGCACGGCGCCACTCGCATCGTCGGTGCCGAGCGTGCGGGAGCCCTGCCGGAAGCACCGGGTCGTCTCCCGCTCGGAGGCATTCGCGAACGCCGCGTTCCGCTTCGGGTCCTCACCCCACGCCTTCATGCCGTCCTCGTTGGCTCCGACCGTCGACGGGCCGTGGTAACCGCGCGTCCGAGCCGTCTCGGCGTCGAGCGGTGTGCTCCAGGAGAGGGCGGGCGACGTGTTGCCACGCTCCGGTGTCTCGTCCTGGTCGGAGACCGCGTCGAGCCCGGCGATCGTCGCCCACGGCACCGGGAAGTCGATCCCGGCATCGCGCAGACACGGCTGGATGACGAGGTTCGTCGCGTAGGTGTCCTTCCGGCCACCCGGCTGGACGTAGCCGTCGAGCGGCATCGTCCAGGCTGCCGGGTCCCGCTCGGTCGTCGGCGTGACGGCGACGTCGACGGGCTCGGGCAGGCCGTGCACGACGCTCGCCGCGAGGCCGATGACGACCAGGGCGAGCGTGCCGGTCTTGGTGGCGCGACTGGTGATCTGCATGGTTCCCCCTAGGCGCGGACGAGGCCGCGTTCGTGTGCGGTGATGACGACCTGGATCCGGTTCCGGAGGCCGAGCTTCATCAGCACGGAGCGGACATGGGTCTTCACGGTGGCCTCGCTGAGGAACACGCTCGCGGCGATCTCCGCGTTGCTGAGGCCCTTCGCGACGAGGAGGAACACCTCGCGCTCGCGGGCGGTCAGCGCGTCGAGGACCTCGTCGCGTCGGCTCGTCTCGGCCGGGGTGCCCTGCGCGCGGAGCAGGTCGAGCGCCTCGGCCTCGGTCGGCGCGGGGCGGCCCTCGTGGACGTCGCGGATGGTGGCCGTCACGACGTCCGGCAGCGCGTCCTTCGTCAGGAACGCGGCAGCTCCGGCGCGGAGGGCGGCGAGCACGGCGTCGTCGCGGCGGATGGTGGTCAGTGCGACCACACGGGGGCGGTCGCCGTCGACAGCGGCGAGGCGTCCGAGGGTCTCGATGCCGTTCAGCACGGGCATCCGGAGGTCGAGCAGGAGCACGTCGGGGTGCTCGGCTGCGCAGAGGTCGAGGGCCTCGACGCCGTCGGCAGCCGTCCCGACGCAGGTCATGTCGTCCTGGGCGTCGACGAGCATCTGCATCCCGGAGGCGAAGAGCCGCTGGTCGTCGACGACGGCGACCCGGATCACCGTGCGACCTCGAGCGTCGGCACCGGAGTCGGGGCCGGGACGTCGACGGTCGGCAGCCATGCCGTCACGACGAAGTCGTGTTCCTCGTCACCGGTGCCGGCGCGCAGCCACCCTCCGGCCAGGCGCGCACGCTCCTGCATCCCCGCGATGCCCGAACCGGGGCCGTCGAGCTCGACGAGCGGTGCCTCGCCGTTCGACGTCACCACCAGGCCGAGACCCGGTCCGCGCCAGTCGAGGACCACCCGGACGGCGGCGGTGCGCCCCTGGTGCTTGAGGACGTTCGTCAGGCTCTCCTGGACGATGCGGTGCACGGCCGCCCCGACCGCTGGGGTCACCGCGGACGGGGTGCCGTGGGACTCGGACGTGGCAGACATCCCGAGCTCCCGCATGTCCTCGACCAGCGGCGGCACGTCGTCGAGACCGTGACGCGCCTCGTCGCCGGCGCCCTGGATGCGCTCCACCAGCGCCCGGACATCACCGAGAGCGGCACGACTCACCTCGGCGATGTCCTGGAGCGCCTGCGCCGCGTGCTCGTCACGGGCCGCGATGGCCGCGGCGCCCTGGGCCTGCGACACGACCACGGCGAGCG
This sequence comes from Curtobacterium sp. Leaf183, assembly GCF_001424385.1. Taxonomy (GTDB): domain Bacteria; phylum Actinomycetota; class Actinomycetes; order Actinomycetales; family Microbacteriaceae; genus Curtobacterium. Next base: position 455,143 of record NZ_LMPO01000008.1, read on the forward strand.
AGTGCGCGAGGGAGTCGTGCACGTCCCGGGCGATCCGCGCACGCTCCTGCTCGGCCTGCAACTCCACGGTCGTCACCTCGGTCTCCCGCTCGGCCTCGACCACCCGCACCCTCGCGAGACCGATCCGCCACGACGCCCCGATCGCGACGCCGACCGCCCACCCGATGCCGCTCGCGCCGGCGATCGCCAGTGCGATGAAGACGAGGTCGCTCCGGGTGCCCGACGACGATCCGACCCACAGACCCCAGACGTCCGGGTCCGCCGCCGTCGGCACGACCATGGCCCAAGCTGCCGCGGCGCTGGCGACCGCGAGGACCGGGACCGCGAGCCACCGGAGCAGGTCCGACCGTCCGGCACCGACGATGCCGACGACGATCACGATGGCCAGGTACTCGGGCCACGTCGTGTCGGTCGGGCGGTGCAGCAGCCGGAGCGCCTGCAGGAGCGGCACCACGACGACGAGTCCGAGGGCGGTCGACGGCATCCAGTTCGACAGTCCGATCGCGACCGCGAAGGCCGAGACGACGATGACGTGGTCGGCGAGTCCGGCCCGGCCGGCCTCGGCGACGATCCAGAGCGCCAGGAAGACGGCGCCGGCGACGGGAGCGACCAGGTGGCGTCCACGGCGGCGGAGGAAGAGGAGCATGCGGCCGAGCGTAGGGGGACGCCGGGCGGGTCACCGAGCCGCACCCGGCCTTTTCATCCGAGGTGATGAGGACGGCTCGGTGTGTGACGGGACGGCTCGGTGTGTGACGGGACGGCTCGGCGTGTGACGGGACGGCTCGGTGTGTGACGGGACGGTTCACCGCGCGGCGAGGAAGGTCCGGAGCGCCGGACCGAAGCGCTCGAGGGCCGACACCGCCGAGGTCTTGCCGACCGAGGACGCGACGGTGCGGAGGATCGACGTGCTCTCCGACTCCGCTGCGCGTGTGATCGTCGGGTTCGCGTGGAAGGCCTTGAGCGCACGGACGCACGTCGCCGATTCCATGCCGATGGAGACCGCTGCGGTGATCCGGATGAGGACCTCCTCGCTGCTCAGCGACGTCCACTCGTCCGCGACGGTCTCGACGGCTCCGAAGCAGTCCGCGAGCACTGCCCCCGCGGTCCCCCGACGTCCGGCCGCCGCGAGGAGCACCTGCTTGCCGAGATCGATCTCCGCCACGTCGCGCATCCACTTCGTGGTCGCTCGGGACGTGAGCCAGGCGGCGGTCGCGTCCAGGTCGTGGGTGAGCACGAACTGGTCGACGTCGCTGAAGACGAGCGTCTCCCCCGGCGCGATCGTCTCGTCGAAGAGGGTCACCGGCGGGTACTGGCTGTGGAACAGCTCGTACCGTGCGACGACGGCCGACGGGGTCGGCCGCGGGTCGAGGGCACCGGACCGGAGCAGGTCGATCGTCCACACCGACGGGGTCAGGTTCCGCAGGAACACGGAGTCCCCGAAGCGGCACTCCTCGAACCAGTACCCGGCCGACAGCGTGGAGGCCCCGCCGTACAGGGTGGCCGGGACCAGTCCCGGAGACGTCGCGGCGCATCCGCTCGGGGTCCGGAGACCCGGCCCGTTCGGCGCGGCGATCAGCGACTCGGACGTCGCGGCGTGGATCGACGACCCGACCGACGCTGCGGCGACGGGCGCGACGGCCAGGGGGACCACCCCCACGCTGAGCGCGGTGAGGACGGCGACGGTGATGCGGACGACGTTGACTCGCATGAGCACCCCTCGGGTCGGGTGGCTGCACGGTACGCCTCCGCTCACCATGCGACAAGTGGACAGGATCGTCCACGAGCACTGGTCCGTCAGTGTCCGAGGTTGCGGCGGTGCTGTTGGGCGGCGGCGAGCAGGTCCCGGGCGCGGTCGCTGGCGGCCTCGGCGTCGTCGCGGGCGAGTTCGCGGCGTGTGACCTCGGCGGTCGCTGCGTCGAGATCGCGCTGGAGCTGGGCGCGGCGCTGCTCGGCGGCGTCGAGTTCCGTCTCGGCTGCGTCCAGCGCGGCATCGGCGTCGCGGGACTCGGCGCGCGCGGCCGTCTCGGCCTGGCGTGCTGCGCGGCGGTCCGCCGCGGTGTCGCGGGCAGGTTCCGGCTCCGGCTCCGGCTCCGGCTCCGGCTTGGAGGCTCGGCTCGGCTTCGTCGTTCGTCGCGCGCTGGTGATCGGGATGGGGTCGGCCCCGCTGCCCGACCAGGCATCGGGCACAGCGTCCGGCACGGCGAGCGCGCCGTCGAGGTCGACGTCGTCGAACCCCGCGCTCTCGAGCGGTCGGACCAGGAGCCCGGACCGCACCGCGGCGCCCGCGTGCGGATCGGCCATCGCGGCTTCGATCGTGGCGCGGACCTGGTCGAGCACGGCCGGGGTGGGGGCGTGGCCGGCATCGGCGGCCAGGTCGGCGCCCGCCTGGGCCAGCGCGGCCACGACGCCGGAGCGCTGTCGGCGGAGCACGGCGATCTGCTGCGGGTCGGCGCTCGCCTGGGCGTCGCGGATCGTCGGCCCCAGGTCGACAGCCTCGTCCAGCGCACCGTCGTGGGCGAGCAGGTCGACGACCCACGCCGCCGGGGCGGGTTTCCGGAGCTTCCCGATGGCCGTCGCGAGGTCGCGGTCGTCCTGCCGGGCCGCTCGTTGCCGGGCGGTGCGCTCGGCGACGAAGTCCGCGGGCGCGACCAGCAGCAGGTCGCGGGCGGCCTCGGCGAGCGCGTCGATGTCCACGGTCGCCGAGGCTACCCGCGCCGGGTCACCAGTCGTGGACGGTGCCGTCGGCCAGGCGGTTGAACGGCAGGTACGCCTGTTCGTACGGGTACCTGCCTGCCTCGTCGACGTCGAGGGAGACCCCGAGCCCGGGCTCGTCGCCCGGGTGCAGGTAGCCGTCGGTGAACGTGAAGGTCTGCCGGAACACCTGGTTGGTGCGGTCGCCGTGCTGCATGTACTCCTGGATGCCGAAGTTGTGGATCGCCATCCCGAGGTGCATCTGCGCCGCGAGACCGACCGGGGAGATGTCGGTCGGCCCGTGGAACCCTGACTTGATCTGGTACATCGCCGCGTAGTCCATCGTCTTCTTCAGCGGGGTCACGCCGCCCATGTGCGTGACGGCACCGCGGACGTAGTCGATGAGCTGGTCGCGGATGATGTCCTTGAAGTCCCAGATCGTGTTGAAGACCTCGCCGATCGCCAGGGGTGTCGTGGTGTGCTGCCGGACGAGCTTGAGCGCCTCTTGGTTCTCGGCCGGGGTGCAGTCCTCGAGCCAGAACAGGTCGTACGGTTCGAGGGACTTGCCGAGCTTGGCGGCCTGCAGCGGGGTCATCCGGTGGTGCCCGTCGTGCAGGAGCGGCAGCTCGGGACCGAACTCGTTGCGGACTGCCTCGAAGACCGTCGGGACGTGGCGCAGGTACGCGCGGGTGTCCCAGTCCTCCATCGCCGGGAAGGCACCGCGCTGCGCCGGCTCGAAGTCGTAGCGGACGCCGCTGTTGCCCTCGGTGGTCGCATTCGACGCGATGCCGTAGATGGACTCGAGCCCCGGCACGCCCGTCTGCACGCGGATGGAGCGGTAGCCCTCTTCCTGGTGCGCACGGATCGAGTCGAAGAGCTCGGGCAGCTCCTTGCCGGAGGCGTGCCCGTAGGCCATCAGCCCGGTGCGTGACGCTCCGCCGAGCAGCTGGTACAGGGGCATGCCGGCGACCTTCGCCTTGATGTCCCAGAGCGCCATGTCGACGGCGGCGATCGCGGCCATCGTGACCGGGCCGCGACGCCAGTACGACGAGCGGTAGAGGAACTGCCAGGCGTCCTCGATCCGGCTGGCGTCGCGACCGATCAGCAGCGGGACGACGTGCTCCGACAGGTACGACGCGACGCCCAGTTCGCGGCCGTTCAGGGTCGCGTCGCCGAGGCCGGTGACCCCGTCGGCCGTGGTCACCTTCAGCGTCACGAAGTTGCGGTCCGGGCTCGTCACGATGACCTCGGCCTTGTCGATCAGCTGGCCGCGATCGGCGGACGGCCACGTGTCGGGACGACCCGAGGTCGTGTCGGCAGCGCGGTCGTCGACGGCGCCGGGGACGGGCGCGGCGGGGTTGGTCGTGCCGGTGTCGGTCATGCTGGTACTCCTTCGGACGAGCGGGCGCGGGCTGCGCGGATGCGGTCGGCGGCGGCGGTGACGGCCGCGACCACGGGGGTGGTGTCGAGGTCGGGGGCGATCACGCCGAGGACGTCGTGCACGTCCGAGCCTGCACCGGGTGCGCCGGGGTCGTTCACGAGCCCGGGTTGCTCGGTCTGGTGCAGCCACCACGCGGCGATCAGGGTCGCGGCTCCGGGGCCGACACCGGCCGCAGGGTCGCGGCCGAGGCGGTGCCGCAGCACGTCGACCACGCGGACCGGCAGCTTCTGCGAGCCGCTCGAGGCGATCTGCGCCAGGGTGTGCCGGATGCGGGGGTTGGCGAAGCGGTCGACGAGCGCGGCGCGGGCCTCGGCGATCTCGGTCGCCGGCAGCGGGAGCTCGACGGCGGCTTCGTCCCAGAGCTGCTCGACCGCGCTGCGGCACACGTCGTCAGCCATCGCCTGCGCCACGGTCTCGTGCCCGAGCAGCAGTCCGAGGTAGGCCAGCAGCGAGTGGGATCCGTTGAGCAGCCAGAGCTTCCGCTGCTCGTACGGCGTGACGTCGTCGACCAGGCGGACGCCCGCCGTCTCCCACGCCGGACGGTCGATGCCGTCGAACACGTCCTGCAGCACCCACTCGGCGAAGGGTTCGGTGACGACGGGGACGCGGTCCTGCGGCAGCGCGCCGGGGAGCTCGCCCAGTCCGGCGACGTCGTCGGCCGTGGTCGCCGGGGTGATCCGGTCGACCATCGAGCTCGGGAACACGACGGTCGCCTCGATCCACGCGCGGAGGTCGTCGTCGGTCGTGGCGTCGAGCACGGCCCGACGGAGGACCTCGCCGTTGTGGGTCAGGTTGTCGAGGCTGACCAGGGCGATCCGCCCCGCGCCAGCCCGGCGCCGCGCGTCGAGTCCGGCGACCAGACGCGCGGGGACGTCGGACCCCGACCGGTACCCCTGCTCGGTGACGGTGAGCGTGACGATGGTCGTGTGCGGCGAGGCGAGTGCGCGGGCGAAGGCGTCGACGTCGCTGCCCGGGTGCGCCGCGACGACGGCGTCGATCACCTGGGCGGTGTCGCCGTCCGCTGCCCGGGTCACCAGCGTGTACCGGCAGCCCTGCGCCGTGAGCGCGTCGGCCATGTCCGGGGAGCGCCCGGTGAACGCCGTGATGCCCCACCGATCGCCCGTCGCGTGCTGGGTGTACCAGGCGAGGTGGGCGCGCGCGAACGCCCCCACCCCGAGGTGCACGACGCCGGAGCGGCGATCGGTCATGCCGACACCGGCACGAGCGACCGCAGGAACGCCAGGTTGTCGGCGGTGCGCGCTTCGAGGGGCAGGTCCGTGGAGAAGTCCTCGATGGTGACCCAGCCGTCGTACCCGAACGCGCGGAGGTCGTCGAAGTACTCGGCCACCGATGCCTGGCCGGAGCGGAGCGGCGCCCACTCGTGCTGCCAGACGCTGCTGCCGTCGGCCCGGGTGTCGCCGGTGTCGGTCCACCGGGCGTTCTTCACGTGCACGTGCGCCAGGTACGGCCCGAGCAGCTCGAACGCGGCCAGGTGGTCTTCGCGTCCCTCGATCACCAGGTTGCCGAGGTCGTGGATGACGCCCACGTGCTCCGGGTCGAGCCCGTCGACGAGCCGGAGCGCGGCCGAGGCCGACGGGGTGATCGTCATGTGGTGCAGCTCGACGAGGGCCTTCACGCCGAGTTCGGTCGCACGGGCCACCGCCCACTCGAGGTCGGCGCGGGTGCGGTCGAAGAGCTGCGGGTAGGACTCGCCGGTGCGTTCCCGCTCCTGCCGGTACACCGGCATGCTGACGCGGACCTGCCGGGCGCCGAGCTCGCTGGTGACGCGCAGCATGGTCTCGACGCCGTCGTGGTTCGACGCCTGCTGGTAGCCGCCGATGCCCGAGTACGCCAGGCCGGCGTCGTCGGTGATCCGCGCGATCTCGCCGACCTGGTCCTGGATCCCCGTGAACTGCCAGGTCGACCGGTTGCCGGCCCAGAAGGCACGCTCTGCCGGCACCGTGGTGCCGTCGGCCGGGCGGTCGTCGACGACCCGCCACTCGATGCCGTCCCAGCCCTGGGCCGCGAGCGTCGCTGCCGCCTGCGACGGGGTCCAGTCGGGGGTGGACGCGGTGAACACGGAGAACTTCATCGGGTGGCTCCTTCGGTCGTGGTGGCGACGACGGGCACGACGTCGTCGTACTTGCCGTCGATCACGTCGTCGATCAGCACGGGCTGTCCGAGCGTCGCGCTGACGTAGAGCCCGCGCACCGTCGCGAGCGAGACCAGCGCGGCGTCGACGGTCACGCCGGGCTCACGCCCGGTGCGGATCGCGTCCACGATGTCGGTGTACTGGCGACCGTGCCCGGCGAGGAAGTGGTCGGGTTCCGGCGGCCCGCCGACGACGTGCTCGGCGGGGACGACGTCGGCCTTCTGGTCGACCGGGTCGGCCACGGCGGTGGTGTTCGCGCTCGCGGCCGCCGCGGCCAGGGCGGCGGCGTCGGGCGCGACGTGGAAGTACCCGAGCTTGTCGTCGTCGACGACGGCCGAGCCCTGCGTGCCGTAGATCGCGTACCGGGCGCTGAGGCCCGGGTAGGCGGCCGTGGTGCAGTGGATCACCCCGAGTGCCCCGTTGTCGAAGCGCACGGTGGCGACCGCGGTGTCCTCGACCTCGATGCGCTCGTGGGCGAGCAGCCCGACCTGGGCCGAGATCTCGACCGGACGACCGAGGGTCCACACGAGGAGGTCGACGGTGTGCACGCCCTGGTTCATCACCGCGCCACCGCCGTCGAGCTCCCAGGTGCCGCGCCAGTCACCGGAGTCGTAGTACCCCTGCGAGCGGTACCAGGCGACGCTCGCGACACCCGAGGTGACCCGCCCGAACCCACCGCCGTGCGCGGCCTGGGCCACCGCGACCGACGCCGGGTCGAACCGGTGCTGGCTGATCACGCTGACGACCAACCCCCGCTGGCGGGCCGCCTGGGCGAGCGCGGCGATCTGCCGGGCCCGGGGCATGGTGGTGTCGAGCGGCTTCTCGATGACGACGTGCTTGCCCGCGGCGAGCGCGGCTTCGGCCAGCGCGACGTGCATGCCCGACGGCGAGCAGATCGCGACGACGTCGATGTCGGTCTGGGCGATCGCTTCTTCGATGGTGGCGGTGGTGAGCGGGCGGGGCGCGCCCGACGCCTGGATCTCGTCGGCGGCGCTGGTGGCGGCTTCGGGGATCGCGTCGACGAGGGCGACGACGTCGAGGCCGTCGTTCGCGAGTGCGACGCGGGCGTGGTGACGGCCGATCACACCGGCGCCGACGACGGCGAGCTTGAGGGGTGCTGTGGTGTCTGCGGTCATCGCAGGGTCACTCCGATCTGGTCGGTGAGGGTCCGGAGGGCTCGTCCGGCACGGCCGAACGCGGCGGGACCGGAGAACCCGCCGAGGGAGGTGAAGTCGCTGAGGTGGGGTTCGAGCGAGGCGTACCCGGAGTACCCGGCGTCGCGGAGCGCCGTGAGCGTGAGCAGGAGTTCACCGTCGCCCTCGCCGGCGGGGACGACGGACGAATCGGCGGCGAGGGCGTCCTTCACCTGCAGGTAGTCGACGTACGGCGCGAGCTGGACCCACCCGTCGGTGAAGGGCCGGACGCCGCACTGCACGTAGTTGGCGTTGTCCCACGCGAGCCGCAGCGACTGCGACCCGACGCTCTCGACGATGTCGAGCACCCGCGAGGGCACGTCGCCGTAGATGTCCTTCTCGTTCTCGTGCAACAGGGTCACGCCCTCGCGCGACGCCAGCTCGGCGAGTGCCCGCATCCGGACCAGCACGTCGTCGCGGACGGACTCCGGAGTGCGGCCCTCGAAGTAGAAGGAGAAGATCCGGATGTTGGTGGTGCCGAGGGCGTGCGCGGCGCGGATCGCCCGGCCGAGGCGCTCGGTCTCGTGCTCGACGGGTTCGTCGACGGAGACCTTGCCGATCGGCGACGCGATGGCGGACACGGTCTGGCCCCGCTCGTCGAACAGGCGGTGCAGGCCGGCGAGCTGGTCGTCGTCGAGGTCGACGACGTTGACGCCCCAGGCACTGCGGACTTCGATCGCACTGGCGCCGAGGGCTTGCAGCACCGCGACCTGCACCGCGGGGTCCGCGTCGATCTCGTCGCCGAAGCCGGACAGTTCCCAAGTGGGCTGAGCCATTGGATTCCCTTCGTTGCTTCGATCCTGGAGGAGCGGGGCGGGCCCGCACCGGGCCTCCAGGCAGTCTGTGGAGAACTCGCGCTACTTCACACTGCCGGCGGTCAGACCGCCGACGAGGTAGCGCTGGAAGATGAGGTAGAGGGCGACCACCGGTACGGCGCACACGATCGAGGCGGCCATCATCTGGCCGTAGATCGGGACCGCGCCGCCTTCCTGCGTGGTGCCGAGCACCTGCAGGACCACCGCGACCGTGCGCGTGTTCGGCGTCGTCATGATCGTGGAGAAGAGCACGTCGTTCCAGCCGAGCAGGAACGCGAAGATCGCGGAGACGACGATGCCTGGCCACGACAGCGGCAGCACGATCTTCGTCAGGATCTTCGTCGAGGACGCGCCGTCGATGCGCGCCGCTTCCTCCAGCTCCTTCGGGAGCCCGCGCAGGTAGGTGACCATCACCCACGTCGAGAACGGGAGCGCGAACGTCAGGTACGTGACGAACAGGCCCCAGCGCGTGCCGATGATCTGCACGCCGGTGGCGCTCGCGATGTTCGAGAACACCACGAACACCGGCAGCAGGAGCAGGGTCCCGGGGATCGACTGCAGCGCGAGCAGGCCGCGCAGGAAGGTCAGGCGCCCGAGGAACCGGAACCGGACCAGCACGTACGCCGTCGACACGGCGAGCGCCGCACTCGCGACCGCGACCGCGCCGGCGGTCAGCATGCTGTTCACCAGGCCCTGGCCGAGCGCGACCGTCGACCAGATGTCCACGTAGTTCGCGAGCGTGAACTCGGACGGGAAGTACTCGCCGCGGGCCACCGCCACGTCCGAGTTCACCGAGCCGAACACGATGTAGAGCACCGGGACGGCGATGAACGCGATGATGACGGCGATCACGGTGATCAGGAGCCACCTGGGCAGCAGCCGGGTCACGTCGGTGTCGTACGGACGCTTGTGGCGCTTCGTGTTGCCGGCCGAGGTGATGCTCTCGGTGAGCGTCGCGGTCGGACGGGTCCTGGTCGCGCTGTAGCCGCTCATGCGCGTGCTCCCTCGATGTCGGCGGCGGCCGGAGCGGCGAGCGTGGCGCGGTCGGCGCGGCGCTGCTTCCGGTTGGGCCCGGCGTCGTCGCCGGTGTCGAGCTGCACCGCTCGCAGGTAGACGAACAGCGGGATGGCGACGATCACGAGCGAACAGATCGCCATCGCGGCCGACAGGCCGAAGCGGAACGACTGGAAGCTGGCGATGTACGTCAGGACCGGCATGACCTCGACGCTCGACGGGAGCGGGATGCCGAACAGGACGAACGGCAGCGTGAAGTTGTTGATGTTGTGCAGGATCGCGATGATCACCGCCAGACTGAGCGGCCCCCGCAGGTAGGGGAAGACCACGTAGCGCAGCTTGATCCACCAGGTCGCGCCGTCGAGCGACGCCGCTTCGTGGACCTCCAGGTCCACTGCCTGGAGGCCCGCCAGGCTCAGCAGGTACACGAACGGCCACGACGTCCACACCATGACCGCGGCGAGCGCCCAGTAGGACGCCGCACCGTTCAGCCAGAGCACGTCGGTGTGGAAGATCGCGTTCACGACCCCCTGCGGCTGCAGCATCGTGCGGAAGAACGTGCCGACGACGAAGGCGGGGAGCACGTAGGGGATCAGGTAGATCGAGCGGACCAGCCCACGACCCGGGAACCGGTTCTGCGTCGAGATCGCCGCGGCGACGCCGATCGGCACGGTCACCGCGGTGACGAGGACCGCGAGCGAGCACGAGATCCAGATCGAGTGCAGCAGTGGCGAGTCCGTGATCGCGTCGGCGAAGTTCGCGAACCCGACGAACGGGGCGCTGAACCACTGCCGGAGCGTGTACTGGTCGAGGTCGAGCATCGCGATGAAGAACCCGACCAGCAGCGGCACCACGATGATCGCCGCCATGAGCACACCGCCGGGGATGAGCATCCAGAGCGGGCGCTCCTTCTTGTAGAGCGGGGTGGTGCCGTGCGGGCGGACGGTCCGCTGCGGGTGCTGCACGGGCGTGCGTGTCTCGGTGGCGGTCATCACAGACCTCCGTTCTTCTGCCGGTCGAGCGTGGACTGGGCGTCCTTCTGCGCGTCCTGCAGACGCTTCCGGAGCTGGTCGTCGGTGACCTCGCCGCCCTTGAGCGACGGGATCGACTGCACGACGACGTCGACGAGCGCGAGCTGGATGTCGGACCAGGCGCCCGTGAACGCGGTCGGCTTGGAGAGCTTGCCGGCGTCGATGATCGGCTTGAGCTGCGGGTTGTCGTCCGCCAGCTGCTTGGCCGCGTCGGTGTTCGTCGGCAGGTTGCCGAAGAGCTTGTAGTACTCCAGCTGGGCCCGCTTGCTGCTGACCTGCTTGATGAAGTCGAACGACAGGTCCTGCTTGGTGCCGTAGTCCGCCACGACGAAGTTGTCGCCGGACAGGATGCTGGCGGCCTCGATGCCGTCGGCCGGACGCTCGGTGGCGCCCGGGGGCACGGTCGGCAGCAGCGCGAACTCGTACTTGCCGTCGATCTTCGTGCCCGCGAACGAGTTGATCGCCGTGGTCGTGGTCATCGGGAAGAAGGCGGCCTTGCCCTCGGTGAACTGCGCCAGGGCCTGGGCGTTGTTCCACCCGATCGCGGACTTGTCGACGACACCGTCCTTCGTGACCCAGTCGAAGTAGGTGCGGTAGGCGTTCTGCACCGCCGGGGCGTCGAGCTCGGCCTTCGTGCCGTCGACCAGCGTGTTGCCGGCGTTCTCGGACATGCCCCAGATGAACTTCCAGGGGTCGAAGCCGTCGGCGTAGGCGATCGCCATGCCGTGCACGTCACCGCTCGTCGTGGCCTTCGCGTCGGCGGTCAGCTGGTCCCACGTCGTCGGCATCTCGGTGATGCCCGCCTTCGCGAGCAGGTCCTTGTTGACCGCCATCACGAACGGGCGGCTGGCGAAGGGGATGCCGATCTGCTTCGACGCGCTCGGACCGGAGATGCCGAACGACGCCGGGTCGAACTGGTCCTTGCCGCCGACCGCCTTCCACTCCTTCGCACCCATCCGGACGAAGGCGCCGGTGGCGTAGGCGGTGGGGGTGAACGTCGTGCCGATCGCGTAGACGTCCGGGCCCTGGCCGGAGATGACGCTCGTCTGGATGGCGGTCAGTTCCTCCTGCGCCGAGGAGTACGTCTCCCACTGGATGTCCGCGCCGGTGGTGCGCTTGAACTCGGCAGCGGTGTCCTGCTGCCACTGCTTGCGTTCCTTGGGGTAGGTCGTGTCCGCGCCCATCATCACGCGGAGGGTGTTCGGGTCGTCGCCGCTGCCGTTCACGATCGCGCATCCCTGCAGCGAGAGCGCGGCGAGGGCGACCACGACCACGGAACCGATCAGGGTCCGTGTCTTCATGGGGGTTCCTCCTCGAAGCGTCCACGGGCAACGCTGCCGGTGGTGCACCCACTGTCCCGCCGGTGGCAACAACCGGCAACCGGTTGCCACTTGTTGCCAGATCCGAATAGCGTCAGGGCACCGGAGCACCGCCGCCCCGGTCCTCGTGCCGGGTCACGCCCGTGCCGCGGCGCCACCACGTCCGACGATCGGAGGCACGATGACCGAGACCGACGCCACCCGGCGCACCGCCGACTCGTCGCCCCGAGGACCCGACACGCTCCGTCGGGTCACGATCCGTGACGTCGCCGACGCGACCGGGGTCGCCCCCTCGACCGTGTCCCGAGCCCTGTCGATGCCGGACCGCGTGAACCGCGTGACCCAGCAGCGGATCCAGGACGCGGCGCGCGAGCTCGGCTACGTCCCGAACTCGCAGGCGCGGGCCCTGACGTCCGGTCGCACGCGGGCGGTCGCCGTCCTCGTGTCCGACATCACGAACCCCTTCTACTTCGACGTCATCCGCGGCACGCAGCACCAGCTCGCCGCAGCGGGGTGGACGCAGCTGCTCGTCGACACCCAGGAGTCGCCCGACGCCGAGATGGCTGCCCTCAGTGCGATCTCCGCCAAGGCCGACGGCGTGGTTCTGACCGCATCGCGACTGTCCGACACGCAGATCGCCCGGTACGCGGAGCGGACGCCCCTGGTCGTGGTGAACCGCCGTCCGGCCGGCGTCCCCTCGGTGCTGATCGACACCCCCGGCGGTGTCGAGCAGGCCGTGCAGCACCTCGTCTCGCTCGGGCACCGGGACGTGCTCTACGTCGCCGGCCCCGACAGCTCGTGGTCGAACGAACGCCGGTGGAAAGCCCTGGTGCAGGTCGCCAACCGGCTCGACGTCCGCGTCGCCCGCATCGGACCGCACGCGCCGTTCGTCGACTCGGGTGCCGCCGCTGCCGACGCCGCCGTCAACGCGGGGGCCACCGCCTGCATCGCCTTCAACGACCTGATCGCGATCGGCATGCTCGGGCGACTACGCGAACGCGGCGTGCGGGTCCCGCAGGACATGAGCATCGTCGGCTGCGACGACATCTTCGGCGCCGACTTCTGCAACCCGCCGCTCACCACGATGACGTCCCCGATCGAACGCGCCGGCCGCGTCGCCATCACGATGCTGCTCGGGCGGCTCGGTGCGATCCCGGCCGAGCAGTTCCCCGGCGAGCGGATGCGCGGCGCAGTGGCACTCCCCACCCACCTGACCGTGCGCGAGTCCACCGGCCCCGCGCCCACCCCGACCTCCTGATGAAAGGGTCGACGATGTCCCAGACGACCGCCACCACGCCCGCCGTGCTCGCGCCGCACCCGGACCGGCTGTTCCCGGCCGACCCGGCGACGCGCACGATCGCCCGCACCGTCTACCAGGCGGTCGCGGACGCCCCGGTCATCTCGCCCCACGGGCACGTCGACGCCGCGATGATCGCCGCGGACCAGCCGTTCCCGGACCCGGCCGCGCTGCTCGTCACGCCGGACCACTACGTCCTGCGGCTGCTGCACGCGAACGGCGTCCCGCTCGACGCCCTCGGCCGCGGAGACGGTCCGGCTGACGGTCGCGCGATCTGGCGCCGTCTCGCCGAGCACTGGGACGACTTCCTCGGCACCCCGGTCCGGTACTGGTTCGAGACCGAACTGCACGACGTGTTCGGCCTCGACCGGCAGCCGTCGGCCGCGAACGCCGACGCGCAGTACGACCACATCGCCTCGGCGCTCCTCGAGCCGTCCTTCCGCCCCCGTGCGCTGTTCGACGCGTTCGGCATCGAGGTGCTCGCCACCACCGACGACCCGACCGCCGACCTTGCCGCGCACGCGCAGCTGGCAGCCGACCCGGGCTTCCGCGGTCGCGTGCTGCCGACCTTCCGCGCGGACGCGGTCTTCGACCCGTCCCGACCGGACTGGAGGACCGTGGTCACGTCCATCGGACAGGCAGCCGGGATCGACACGGGCAACCATGACGGCCTGCTGGCGGCACTCCGTGCTCGCCGCCGGTACTTCATCGAGCACGGCGCGACCGCCACCGACACCGGGGTCATCGACGCCGGGTCGACGCCGTTGCCCGCTGCCGACCGGGAGCGCATCCACGCCGAGGCGCTGCGCGGGGACGTCGCAGCGGCCGACGCCGTGGCGTACCGGCACGACATGCTGTTCCGCTGGGCGGAGATGAGCGTCGACGACGGACTCGTCATGCAGCTCCACCCCGGTGTCATCCGGAACCACCACACCCCGACGCTCGAGCGCTTCGGCCCCGACACCGGGCACGACCTGCCCGCCGTCGGTGCGTTCACCGAGCCGCTCCGCCCCCTGCTCGAGGCGTTCGGCACCGCGCCCGGCTTCCACATCGTGCTGTTCACGGTCGACGAGACCGTGTTCTCGCGCGAGATCGGGCCCCTGGCCAGCTTCTACCCCGCCGTGTACGCCGGCGCGCCGTGGTGGTTCATCGACACCCCGGCGGCGATCGGGCGGTACCGCGGCGCGATCACCGACTCGGCGGGGTTCACGAAGACCTCGGGGTTCATCGACGACACCCGGGCGTACTGCTCCATCCCCGCTCGGCACGACATGGCTCGGCGTGCCGATGCCGCGTACCTGGCGTCGCTCGTGGTCACGCACCAGGTCTCGGAAGAGGACGCCGTCCGCACCGCCCAGCGCATCGTGTCGGACATCCCGAAGGCCACGTTCAAGCTCTGACGCTGCGCGGGTGCCGGTGCGGGTGCCGGTGCCGGTGCCGGTGCCGTCTCGCCGGGTGCGAGGTTGGCCGACCCGTGCTGCGCTGATCCGAGGCACGGGGCGATCGTCCTCGCACGAGGGAGTCAGTGCGGGGCCGCGGCGCGGACGTCGCGGAGTGCGGCGGCCATCTGCGGCTCGGGGTCGTCGGACCACCGGCATTCCAGCGACACCGGGCCGCGGTACCCGCCCTGGTGCACCGCCGCCAGGAACTCCGGCCACGGCCAGTCCCCCTCGCCCGGCGGCAGGCGGTCCCGATCGGACACGTGCACGTGCCCGATCCGGTCGGCCAGGGACCGGACGACGTCGAACGACTCGTGCTCGGCCTGCACGTGGAACAGATCGGCGACCACACCGACGCCCTGCAGGTCGAAGGCGTCGAGGAACGCCACGGCCTGCTCGATCGTGTGGACCACGTTCGTCTCGTCGTGGTTCAGCGGTTCCAGCACGATGCTCAGGTCGTGCTCGGCCCCGAGGTCCCGCGCGACCCGGACCACCCGGGCGAAGCGCTCGTGCGCCCGAGCGATCGGCATGTCGGGCGGTGCCGTCCGCGCGGTCCCCGAGCCGAACACGATCCTCGCCCCGGGCGTGGCGACCGAGGCGACGATCGGCACCACCGCGCGGAAGTACCCGTCGACCAGGTCGGGGTCGGCGGTCAGGAGCGGCAGGTCAGGCGGGACGAACAGGGCGAACGAGCCGAATCGTTCGTCGTCGTAGGCGGGATCGCGCAGCCACCTGTCGCCGTCACGATGGACCAGGTTGCCCGCGATGCCGGGTTCGACGTGGTCCGCACCCGCTCGGCGGACGGTGTCGGTCAGTGCTGCGCCGGCGACGATGCCGATCCCGCTGAAGGCCATGCGTCCATGCTGCTCCCCGCCCCCCGTACCGTGCGTCGTTGCCGTGCGTTGCCAGGCGTTGCGACGCTCACCGGAGGATCCGGCGCATCAGGACTCGTGGGAAGCCGTTGAGCACCGAGGTGGTGTCTGCCGCGTGCTCGAAGCCCGCTCGCTCGAACAGCCGACGTGTCCCGACGTAGGCCATCGTCAGGTCGACCTTCGCGAACCCGTTGTCGACCGGGTAGCCCTCGATCGCCCGCGCACCGTGCTCGTCCGCGAACCGCACCGCGCCGTCCAGCAGCGCATGCGAGATGCCCTGCCCGCGGCGCCCGGGGCGGACACGGATGCACCACACGCTCCACACGCTGGTGTCGCCGGGGTCGTCGAGGTGCGGGATCCGGCGGTTCCGGGCGAACGTCGTGTCGGGCCGTGGATGGACGCCAGCCCATCCCACGACCTCGTCGCCGTCGTACGCCAGGACCCCGGGTGGCGGGTCCTGCCGCACGAGTTCACGGACCCGGTCACCGCGGGCCGTCCCGCTCAGCTGCTGGTTCTCGCGCGAGGGGATGCGGTAGCTCAGACACCAGCAGACGTTGGCGTCAGGCCGCTTCGGCCCGACCATCGTCCGGACGTCGTCGAACGAGGTCGCTGCGCGGACCACGATGCCCATGGAGCGATCCTGACACCTGGGTCGCGCGATGTCCGGAGCCGAGACTGCTCCGCGATCTCGTTGCGCGGTGGTTCAGGTCGGCGCAACCGCCCCGCGGAGCTGCCCGGCGACGGCGTCGACGTCGTCGAGTCGTCCTTCGGCGATCGCGACGACGAACGCGCACGCCTGGTCGTTCGACATCGTCAGTGTGCGGCCGTTCACCCCGAGGAACACGATCAACACCATGAGCCCGAGCCACTTGTTGCCGTCGACCAGCGCATGGTTGCGGACGGTCGGATGGACGAGGGCCGCGGCCTCGTCGACGAGTGTGGGCTACGCGTCCTGTCCGCCCACCGTCGCGGCCGGTCGGGCGACCGCGGCCTGCAACAGCCCCGGGTCGCGCACCACGGCATCGGGTCCCACGGCGCGCCGTACGACGTGCAGCGCCTCGTCGAGGGTCAGGTGGATCACGGTGCGAGAGGGATCACTGTGCGAGGCGGTCGAGTGCCTCGGCGTACCGCGGCAACTCACGGTCGAGGATCCCGTCGATGAGGTCACTGCGGCTGTGGTGCTCGATGTACTCGCGGATGGCTTCGCGGATGGCTTCGCGAGCGACTTCCTGCATCGATCGCGACTCGAACTCGGCACGCTTGCGGAGCGCGTCGGATTCGGTGTCGTCGAGTCGCAGGGTCATCGCCATGCACCAGATGGCATCGATACTGGTGTCATCTTCCAGCAGGCCGGTCATGCCTGCCACCCGGGCGTCGCCAGCCCTGTCTCGTAGGCGAACACCACGAGCTGGGCACGGTCCCGCGCACCGAGCTTGATCATCGCGCGGGAGACGTGGGTCTTCGCGGTGGTCGGACTGACGAACAACCGCTCGGCGATCTCGGAGTTGGTCAGCCCGGCAGCGACGAGCCGCATCACCTGACGCTCACGATCGGTCAGGACGTCGAGCCCCGGTGCCAGTGCCGTCGACTTGGCGTGGGTCGCGAAGGCCTCGACGAGCGAACGGGTGGGGCCCGGGGACAGCAGCGACTCCCCCGCGACCACGGTCCGGATCGCGCGGAGGAGCTCGGCAGGCTCGGTGTCCTTGACCAGGAACCCTGCGGCGCCACCGCGGATGGCCTCGAACACGTAGTCGTCCTCTTCGAAGGTGGTGAGGACCACCACGTGGACGTCGGCCAGTGCCGGGTCGGCCGAGATGCGCCGGGTCGCCTCGAGCCCGTCGGTGCCGGGCATCCGGATGTCCATGAGCACGACGTCCGGGCGCTCACGTGTGGCGATCTGCACCGCGGCGGCACCGTCGTCGGCCTCACCCACGACGGTCATGCCGGGCTCGGCGTCGACGAGGGCGCGGAGGCCAGCGCGGATGAGGACCTGGTCGTCGGCCAGGACCACGCGGATCGGTGGTGCCGGGGTGGCCACGTGGTCGGCGAGGCGATCGGTCATGCGTCCTGCTCCGGTGTCCCGGACGGCAGGCGCGCCACGACGGTCCACCCGCCGTCGGGTCGGGGTCCGGCGCGGAGCTCGCCGCCCACCGCGGCGGCACGTTCGCGCATGCCGATGATCCCGTTGCCGGACTCCCCGAACAGGGCCGACGGCGCCCCCGCGGCACGGCTCGCGGAGTCGGACGCCGCGGTCGGCTCGTCCACGACGACCAGGTCGACCACGTCGTTGCCGATGTCGAGTGTCAGGGTCGCGCGGTGGTCGGGCGCGTGCTTCATGACGTTCGTGATCGACTCCTGCGCGATGCGGAACGCGCTGCGGTCGGCCACCCCGTCGATCGCCGACGGGTCGCCGTGGACCTCGGCCGTGACGTCCAGCCCGGCAGCGCGGGCGCGCTCGACCAGGTCGGACACGCGGGCGAGTCCGGGCGTCGGGGTGCGCTCGGCCACGTCGGCGTCGACTGCTCGCAGCACGCCCAGCACGGTCCGGAGCTCGACCAGGGCCTGCTTGCTCGTGTCGCGGATGCTCGTCAGGGCCTGCTGGGTCGGCTCGGGCAGCGCTCCGCCGAGGTGCAGCGCGACGCCGGCCTGCAGGTTGATCAGGGACATGCTGTGTGCGACCGAGTCGTGGAGTTCCCGGGCGATGCGGACGCGTTCGTCGTCGGCACGGGCGCGTTCGGCCGCGGCGCGGGCACGACGGGCCTCAGTGGCGCGCTGCATCTGCACCCGGACGACTTCGGTGATCGCGATCGTCGCGGTGAGCCAAGCCAGGCAGAGCGTCAGGGTCATCACGCTCGGGAACGCCGCACGGTCGGTCAGGGTGTCCGCCGTCGGGAGGACGACCTGAGCGATGCCCGCGGCGACGTAGACGCTGGTCCGGTGCCCCCGGAACCAGGCGTTCGCCAGCGCCATCGTGAGTGCGGCGACGAACGGCCCGCGCGGGCTGACCACCACGGCGAAACCGATGGTCGTGCCCAGGGTCAGGGCGAGCACGGCGATGGGCCAGCGCCACCGGAACGGCAGCACGACCACCCCGGCGACGAGCAGCACGACGGCGAGCGGGACGAGCTCGACCGGTGCTGCACCGGCCGCGCTGCCACGTGCCCAGGGCGGTCCCGACCCGTCCGTCACGCCACCGGACCAGCGCGAGGCGGCGATCGTCCCACCGACTTGCACGAGGGCCACCGGGACGACACGGCCGACGCGCGCGAACCGTCGCGGCCCGGTTCGCCAGGCGCGGGGTTCGTTCGGCTCGGTGGCCGGCGTGTCGGTGGTCATGCTCCGACTCTAGGGTCGCCCGTCCCGCGTGGCATCGGGCCGACGGTGGACCTGTGGACTACTCCACCGGGAGTACGTCCCTGTGGAGGGAGCCTGGCCCTGCGACCGCGGGAGGAGGCCGAAGTGGGCCTCGGCGACGGACGCGGGGCGGGCCTCCCGACCGGAGTCTTGGAGGGTCGCAACTGCGGCACCGGATCCGACCCAGGAGGTCACCATGCTCACCACCCTCGCTGCCACCGCGCCCTACTGGCACGGCGGCGGGTTCCCGTTCTTCGTGTTCCCCGTGTTCTTCTTCGTCGCGTTCCTGGTCGTGTTCCTGGTCTTCGGGGTGTTCCGCCGCGGCAGCTGGCGTGCCCTGGCAGACGCGCGGTCCGTGCTCGCCGACCGTTTCGCCCGTGGTGAGATCGGCGCCGACGAGTACCGCGCGCGGCTGTCGGAGCTCAGTCGGAAGTGACGGACGGCAGGGCGGCGAGGATCGCGGCGACCGTCTCGTCCACGGACCCGTGGATCGACACGGACGCCGCGGCCTCGTCCGCCTGGGGACGCTCGAGCGTCGCGAACTGCGAGTCGAGCAACGAGTTCGGCATGTACTCGTGGTGCCGGTGCGACTGCCGCTCGGCGATGAGGTCCCGCGAACCGTCGAGGTAGGCGATGACCAGGTCGGGCGCAGTCACCCGGAGCCGGTCGCGGTACACGCGCTTGAGCGCCGAGTTCGCCATCACGCAGCGCTTGCCGGTCGCCTGGACCTCGGCGATCCGCGCCGCACAGGCGTCGAGCCAGGGCCAGCGGTCCTCGTCGGTCAGGGGCGTGCCCTGGCGCATCTTCTCCTTGTTGGCGGCGGGGTGCAGCGCGTCGGCGTCGACGAACTCGGCGGGCTCGCCGCGGTCAGCCAAGGCGCGGGCCAGGGCCTCGCCGACGGTCGACTTGCCGGAGCCGGAGACCCCCATCACCAGGACGGGCGGCGGGACGGTTCGGTCGCTCATCCCTCCACCGTATGGAGTCCGGTGAACACCGTGCACAGGTTGCCGCAACTCTCGTGCGTTCCCGGGCGAGCATCCGTAGGTTGGCCGCAGGACACCGACACCGGCGCTGCACGCGCCAGGGCGTCGACGTCGCGACGTCAGGACGAAGGAGACCATGGTGGCAGACAGCAACGGACAGGCGAACATCGGCGTGGTGGGACTCGCGGTGATGGGGTCGAACCTCGCCCGCAACCTCGCGTCGCGCGAGGGCAACACGGTCGCGGTCTACAACCGCACCTACGCACGGACCGAAGAGCTGATGCAGGAACACGGTGACGCCGGGTTCATCGCGTCCGAGGACATCGACGACTTCGTCGCGTCGCTCTCCAAGCCCCGCACCGCGATCATCATGGTGCAGGCAGGCAAGGGCACCGACGCGGTGATCGGCCAGCTCGCCGAGCGGTTCGAGGCGGGCGACATCATCGTGGACGGCGGCAACGCGAACTTCCACGACACCATCCGACGCGAGCACGACCTGCGCGAGCAGGGCCTGAACTTCGTCGGCACCGGGATCTCCGGCGGCGAAGAAGGCGCCCTCAAGGGCCCGTCGATCATGCCCGGCGGCTCGGACGAAGCGTGGGAGACCCTGGGCCCGATCCTGAAGTCCATCGCCGCGGTCGCCGAGGGCGAACCATGCGTGACGCACATCGGCACCGACGGTGCCGGCCACTTCGTCAAGATGGTCCACAACGGCATCGAGTACGCCGACATGCAGCTGATCGCGGAGTCCTACGACCTGCTCCGTCGCGCCGGCGGGCACAGCGTCGACGAGCTCGTCGAGATCTACAGCAAGTGGAACGAAGGCGACCTCGAGTCGTACCTGATCGAGATCACCGGCGAAGTCCTCAAGCAGCAGGACGCCGACACCGGCAAGCCGCTCGTCGACGTCATCCGCGACGAAGCGGGCTCCAAGGGCACCGGCGTGTGGACCGTGCAGAACGCGGTCGGTCTCGGCATCCCGGTGTCCGGCATCGGTGAAGCCGTGTTCGCCCGCGCGGTGTCCTCCAAGCCCTCGCAGCGCGCAGCGGTCCAGCGGTCGGTGCAGAGCCGACCCGAGGTCGCCCAGGTCCCGGACACCTTCGAGGACGACGTCCGCGCGGCGCTCTACGCGTCGAAGGTCGTCGCGTACGCCCAGGGGTTCGACCTCATCATCGCCGGGGCAAAGGAGTACGACTGGGACGTCAACCTCGGCAACATCGCGAAGATCTGGCGCGGGGGCTGCATCATCCGCGCCCAGTTCCTCAACCGCATCGTCGAGGCCTACGACAAGAACCCGGAGCTCGAGTCCCTCCTGGTCGACCCGTACTTCGCGAACGCCGTCGCCGAGGGTGAAGCCGCGTGGCGCCGCATCGTCGGCATCGCAGCCGCGTCGGGCATCCCTGCTCCGGGGTTCTCGTCGGCGCTGTCGTACTACGACTCGCTCGCGTCAGACCGGCTGCCGGCGTCGCTGATCCAGGGCCAGCGCGACTTCTTCGGGGCGCACACCTACCAGCGCATCGACAAGGACGGCACCTTCCACACGCTGTGGTCGGACGACGACCGTCGCGAGGTCGAGCAGGAGCCCTCGACCCACTGAGAACAGTCTGCCCGGATGGGGCGTCGTCCGCTGGCGATGCCCCATCCGGGCGGACTCGGCCCGAGGTCAGGCGACGATGCGCTCCCGCGCCAGTTCCGCGAGCAGGCGCTCGAGCTTCGGACCGCGGCCGAGCAGACGCCTCGACCCCGGCGCAGTGCGCACGTGGAACGTCGCGACCGCGGTGGAGTCGTCGGGCCGCACGTAGTGCATCGCGATCGCACACGCGTCGCGGCTGCCCGGTGCCGGCACGTCCTCGAGTCCGATGTGCATGACACGGCTCCACCGGACCACGAGCAGTCGTGTGGCCCGTCGCTCGTCGAGTTCCCAGAGCGACGCCTCGGTCGCGCCGAACGCCCAGGTCACACGCGGGCCGAGCGCGACGTCCGAACGGTTCTCCCGCACGACCTCGCGCAGCTCAGCGGTCGGTGCAGCCGGGACGAGCCACACGGTGGGGTCGATCCGGCGGATGGCGAGGGCGAGGGACTCGTCCTCGCGCCGGCGCCGCAGGCCCTGCATGCGGACGATCCCGACCAGGACGACGGCGACGCCGATGCCGATCACCGCGACCTCGGCGATGCCGAAGAACGTCAGGTCCGTCTCCGGGCTGCGCGCCACGACGACCACGCGCGCGACGAGCAGTGCTGCCCAGACCCCGACGACGATCCACCGCACGGTCAGCAGGCGGGCGTCCGGGGTCATCGGTCGGCGGGCGTGCGGATCCCGCGGAACACGGTCGCGACGCCTCAGCACACCCTGATCCTCGCACGACCACCGTCGGAGCGGCACCGCGGCCGGATGAACACCCGAGCCCGGTCGCGGCTGGGTCCCAGACCACCGGACGTACGATCGTCCCGTGCCCACCAGCGGAACGTCGATGCGGCCGCGACTGCTGGCCGCGGCCTCCGGCGTCGTCGCCGCCCTGGCCTTCCTCGCCGCCGCCGAACTCGCCGCGCTGTTCCTCGGCGGAGCCGGCAGCCCGCTCGTGGCGGTCGGTGGCGCGGTCATCGA
This sequence comes from Curtobacterium sp. Leaf183, assembly GCF_001424385.1. GTDB lineage: Bacteria > Actinomycetota > Actinomycetes > Actinomycetales > Microbacteriaceae > Curtobacterium. The sequence goes on from NZ_LMPO01000008.1 coordinate 477,349, forward strand.
CCTGGCCCCCGCCGGCGCGAAGGACCTGATGGTCTCCCTGTTCGGTACGGGCGACAAGGTCGCGCTGTTCGTGCTGATGGGCGTCCTCATGGTGGCGATCTCCGCGGGTGCCGGCATCCTCGAGCGCCGCCGACCGCCGTTCGGCGCGATGGTCTTCGCACTCGGCGGCGCCCTCTCGCTCATCGCTGTCACGACCCGGTCCGGGTCGGGCATGTGGGACGGCCTGCCGTCGGTGCTCGGCGTCGGTGCCGCGATCGGCGTCCTCCGTCCTCTGGTCACCCGGCTGCGACGCTGGGAGACCGTCGCGCAGACGCCGACCCGCACCGACGCAGCGCGCCCCGAGCGCCGGGCGTTCATCGTCTGGACGGTGACCGCGGGCGCACTCGCGCTGGTGGTCGGGACCGGTTCGCGGCTCGGGTCGGCCGCGATGCAACGCACGGCGGCGATCCGACGGTCGGTGCGCCTCCCGGCTCCCGCGACGGCGGCACCCGCCGTTCCGGCCGGTGCATCGCTCGACCTCGACGGGATCACCCCGTACGTCACCCCGAACGCCGACTTCTACCGGATCGACACGGCCCTGCGTGTGCCGTCGATCGACCCGGCCGACTGGAGCCTGCGCATCCACGGCGCCGTCGAGCACGAGGTCACGCTGCGCTGGGACGAGCTGATCGCCCTCCCCCTCGAAGAACACATGGCGACCCTGAGCTGCGTGTCGAACGAGGTCGGCGGCGACCTGATCGGCAACGCGCTGTGGCTGGGCTACCCGATCCGCGAGCTGCTGGCGCGGGCCAAGCCCACGGGCGACGCCGACATGGTGCTCTCCCGGAGCATCGACGGCTTCACTGCCGGCACCCCCCTCGACGTCCTGCAGGACACGGGAACACAGGCCATGCTCGCGGTCGGCATGAACGGGCAGCCGTTGCCCGCCGAGCACGGGTTCCCGGTCCGCATGGTCGTGCCGGGCCTGTTCGGGTACGTCTCGGCGACGAAGTGGGTCACCGAGATGGAGGTCACCCGCTTCGCCGACGCGCAGGGCTACTGGACGCCCCGTGGGTGGTCGGAGCGCGGGCCGGTCAAGCTCGAGTCGCGGATCGACACCCCCGCGAACGGCACGAGCGTCACGGTCGGCGACCGCGTCGCGATCGCCGGGGTCGCCTGGCAGCCGCACACCGGCGTCAAGGCGGTGCAGGTCAAGGTGGGCGGTGCCGAGTGGCAGGACGCCGAACTCGCCGCATCAGTGTCCGCCGACACCTGGCGGCAGTGGGTGTACCGCTGGACCGCCACCTCGGGAGACCACGAGGTCCGTGTCCGCGCGGTCAGCACCGACGGACAGGTCCAGACGAGCGTCCAGCGTCCGCCTGCCCCCAACGGGGCAACCGGCTGGGACACGATCACGATCAGCGCTCGCTGACCACCAGGCCTGGAGGCCCGGTGCGCGTCACACGGGTCGGCTCGCCACCACGCAGGTGCCGTCCACGGCGTCGTCCCGCTCGACCCGCGTCACGAAGCCCGCAGCACGGAACGCCGATGCTGACGCCTCGGCCTGTCCGTCGGAGACCTCGATGACCACGGCGCCACCCGGACACAGCCACTCCCCGGCGCCCGCCGCGATCCGACGGTGCAGGTCGAGCCCGTCGTGTCCGCCGTCGAGGGCGACCCGGTGCTCGTGGTCCCGGGCCTCGGTCGGCATCGTCGCGATCGCCTCGGTGGGCACGTAGGGGGCGTTCACCGCGATGACGTCGACCGCGCCGCGGAACCGCGCGGGCAGCGGAGCGAACAGGTCACCGGTGACGACGATGCCGCGGTCGCCGATGTTCTCGGCCGCGACGTCCGAGGCGTCGGGGTCGATGTCGGACGCGACGAGGTCGAGTGCACCGACTCGTTCGAGCAGGGCGACGGCGATCGCGCCCGCACCGCAGCACAGGTCGACCACCCGGTCGTAGCGGTGCAGCAGCCGGGCGGCCTGGTCGACGACCACCGCCGACCGGGCCCGCGGTACGAAGACCCCGGGCACGACGCGGATCCGGTGCCCGTCGAAGGCGGCCCAGCCGAGGACGACCTCGAGGGGTTCCCCGCGCAGACGTCGCTGCAGCATCGATCTGAGGCGGACCGGGTCACCGTCGCCGGCTTCGAGGAGGAGGTCGGCCTCGTCCTCGGCGTAGACGCTCCCCGCCGCCCGGAGTCGGGCGGCGAGGGCGTCACGGGCGGTGGGAGTCACGAACGTCGCGCAGGCTCGTTGCGTCCGCCCCGTGGTGATGCGCCGTCGGCTGTGCCCATTGGTTCGACGGCTCCGCTACGCTGCGCCGTCAAACATCGACGTGACGGACCCGTCGTCGAAGACCTCGTGGATGGCGCGGGCCAGCAGCGGCGCGATCGGCAGGATCTCGAGTCGGTCCCAGCGCTTGTCGACCGGCACCGGCAGCGTGTCGGTGACGACGACGCGGTCGATGAACTCGCTCTGCAGCAGCTCGGTGGCCGGGTCGGAGAACACGGCGTGCGTCGCAGCGACGACGACGCCGATCGCACCAGCGGCCTTGAGCGCCTCGGCGGCCTTGGCGATCGTACGGCCGGTGTCGATGAGGTCGTCGACGAGCAGGCACCAGCGACCCGAGACGTCCCCGACGATCTCGTGCACGGTGACCTGGTTCGGCACGAGCGGGTCACGCCGCTTGTGGATGATGGCGAGCGGCGCACCGAGCTTCTCGGACCAGATATCCGCGACGCGGACGCGCCCCATGTCGGGCGACACGACCGTCAGGATCGACGGGTCGAGGATCGCCTTGAAGTGCTCGAGCAGCACCGGCATCGCGAAGAGGTGGTCGACGGGCCCGTCGAAGAAGCCCTGGATCTGAGCCGCGTGCAGGTCGACGCTCATGATCCGGTGCGCGCCGGCGGCCTTGAACAGGTCGGCGACCAGGCGCGCCGAGATCGGCTCACGGCCGCGGCCCTTCTTGTCCTGCCGCGCGTAGGGGTAGAACGGCGCAACGACGGTGATGCGCTTGGCCGAGGCACGCTTGAGCGCGTCGACGATGATGAGCTGCTCCATGAGCCACTCGTTGATCGGGGCGGTGTGCGACTGGATGACGAACGCGTCGCAGCCGCGGACGGACTCGTCGAAGCGGACGTAGAGCTCGCCGTTCGCGAAGGTGCGGGCGTCGGTCGGGACGAGGTCGACGCCGAGTTCCTCAGCGATCTGCCTCGACAGCTCGGGATGTGCTCGCCCGGAGACGAGGACGAGTCGTTTCTGGCCGGTTGTCTTGATTCCGGACAAGTGCCGTACTCACTCCCTGGCCCCACGGGGCCGTGTGTCCGAGGACCCGGATCCGGGTCCCCGTGTGACGGCGGGTGGCCGTCGAGAAGGTGTCATGCTCCGTGCGCGCGCCGAGCCGCCTCGGCCGCCGGCGTGCCGGGTCGGTGTTCCGAGACCCAGTCGTCGGTGTTGCGCTGTGGGGCGTAGCTGATCGCGAGCGACCCGGCCGGCACGTCCTTGCGGACGGTCGTACCTGCACCGGTGTACGCCCCGTCCCCAATCCTAACCGGGGCGACGAACACGTTGTGCGAGCCTGTACGGACGTGCGACCCGACCTCGGTGCGGTGCTTGTGCACACCGTCGTAGTTCGCGGTGATCGTGTTCGCGCCGATGTTCGAGTCCTCGCCGACCTCGGCGTCGCCGATGTACGACAGGTGCGGGACCTTGCTGCCCCGACCGATCGTGGCGTTCTTGGTCTCGACGAAGGTGCCGATCTTGCCGCCGTCGCCGAGCACGGTGCCCGCGCGCAGGTAGGCGAACGGCCCGACCGACGCCCCGTCCCCGATGACGGCGAGGGTGGCGTCGACGCGGTTCACGGTGGCACCAGCGCCCACCTCGGTGTCGCGGAGCGTGGTGCCCGGTCCGACGACGGCACCGGCGGCGATGGCCGTGGCGCCGATGAGCTGCGTGTCCGGGAGGATCTCGGCGTCGGGCTCGATCGTCACGTCCAGGTCGATCCACGTCGACCGGGGGTCCTGCACGGTGACCCCGGCGAGCTGGTGCGCGCGGACGATGCGGTCGTTGAGCACACGGGCGGCGTCGCCCAGCTGTGCGCGGTCGTTGATGCCGGCGAGCAGCCACGGGTCGTCGAAGCGCAGCACGTCGATGCGTCCGCCGCGGGCCGCGATGAGCGACGGCGCGTCGGTGATGTACATCTCGCCCTGCACGTTCTCGGTCGTGAGCTGGGGCAGCACGGCGCGCAGGTGGGTGACGTCGAACGCGTAGATGCCCGCGTTCGCCTCGGTGATCGTGCGCTGCTCGTCGGTCGCGTCCTTGTGCTCGACGACGCCCACGAAGGCGCCCTGGTCGTCGCGGAGGATCCGGCCGAGCCCGGTGGGGTCGGGTGCGATCGCACTGAGGAACGTCACGGCGTTGGCCGCGTCGGCGTGCACCTGTACCAGCCGACGGAGCGATGCGGGGTCGACGAGCGGCACGTCCCCCGAGAGCACGACGACGGCCCCGTCGAAGTCGGCGGGCAGGGCCTGCACGGCGACCTCGACCGCGCGCCCGGTGCCCGGGACCTCGTCCTGGTCGACGACGATCGCGTCCGGCACGCGCTCGGTGACCTCGGCGGCGACACGCTCCCGCTCGTGCCGCACGACCACGGCGATGTGCTCAGGCTCGAGGGACTCGGCGGTGCGCAGCACGTGGGCGACGAGCGGCAGCCCGGCGATCCGGTGCAGCACCTTCGGGGTCGTGGACTTCATGCGCGTGCCCTGCCCGGCGGCGAGGACGACGACGGCGATCCGCTGGTCGGTCATGCCCCCATCCTGGCCCACCCGACTGCGGCGCACCAACGCATCGGGGACTCGTGCGGAGTCCGCGCGGACCCCCGCAACCGACCCGTCCCCACCCGCACGACACCACCGACGTCGCACGACAGCGGAAACGTCGCACCATCGGCACGCACCCACCCG
>NZ_LMPO01000008.1:482411-482494 GCF_001424385.1 Curtobacterium sp. Leaf183
CACGACACCACCGACGTCGAACGACAGCGGAAACGTCGCACCATCGGCACGCACCCACCCGAACGACACCACCGACGTCGCAC
>NZ_LMPO01000008.1:482566-674616 GCF_001424385.1 Curtobacterium sp. Leaf183
GACAGCGGAAACGTCGCACCGCCGTCACATTCCTGCGCCGGCACGCCGCCCGACCACGCCTGCTCAGCGCCCGACCACCACGGCCTCAGCGCGCGGCGCGCCCCTCGTCCCGCACGAAGGCCATCAGCACCAGCCCCGCGACGAGCACCACCACGACCCCGATGATGCCGAAGCGCGTGGAGCCCCCGAGGGTCACGGCGATCCCGAACATCGCCGGCGCGATGAACGACGCCGCCCGCCCGGTGGTGGCGTACAGGCCGAAGAGCTCACCCTCGCGGCCGGGGGTCGCCAGCCGGCTCAGGTAGGCCCGCGACGAGGACTGCACGGGGCCGACGAACGCGCACAGCGCCAACCCCAGCACCCAGAAGCCGACCTGGGCCGACCCGACGAAGAACACCGCCGCACCGCACACCGCCAGCCCGACGAGCGAGACCATGATGAGCATGCGGGACCCGAACCGGTCGTCCAGCCGGCCCGAGGCGAAGGTCGCGATGCCGGCGACGATGTTGGCGGCGATCGCGAACAGGATGACCTGGGACGCGCTGAACCCGAACACCTGCGCGGCGATGATCCCGCCGAACGTGAACACGCCCCCGACGCCGTCGCGGAACACGGCGCTGGCGACCAGGAACGACAGCACGTTCCGGCGCTCGCGCCACAGCCGGGCGATGTCGCGCCCGAGGTCGCGGTAGGCCGACCACAGGGTGCCGCGGCGGGTCGGGTCCGCGGGTGCCTCGGGGACGACCAGGAACAGCGGGATCGAGCTGACCGCGAGCCAGACCGCCGCGATGCCGATCGCAACGCGCACGTCCCACTGCCCGGAGGCCACGGTGGCGGGGAGGTGCAACAGCCCCGCCGTGTCGCCGGCGCCGAAGTCCTGGATGCACAGCACCAGCAGCACGACCAGCAGCACGATGCCGCCGAAGTAGCCTGCCGCCCACCCGATCGCGGACACGCGGCCGGTCTTCTGGCCGGTGGCGACCTGTCCGAGCATGGCGTTGTAGCCGACGCAGGCGATCTCGTACGCGACGGTGCCGATGCCGATGAGGGCCGCGCCGAGCACCAGGAACGGCTCGCTGGGCGCGACGAACACCATCGCACCGATCGACAGCGCGACGCCGATCGTGGCGACGAGCACCGAGCGGCGACGGTGCCCGGACGAGTCGGCGAGCCGGCCCACCGCGGGCGCGACGAGCGCGACGACGATCCCGGCGATCGTCAGCGCCGTCGAGACCACGCCCGCGTTGTGCGCGAGTTCGCGCTCGACCGCCTGCTTCGCCGCGGCCGAGGTGTCCTCGGCGGCGACGATGGCGGGGTCGACGAAGGCGCGGCTGGCCAGGTAGGTGCTGAAGACGAAGGTCGTGACGACCGCGTTGAAGGCCGCGGAACCCCAGTCCCACAGCGCCCAGGACACGAGGGCGCGACGATCGGTGCGCTGCGGCGGCGGAGCGACGGTCATGCGCGAACCGTAGCGCGTCCCGGTGACGCACCGGTGGCCCCGTTCCGGGCCACACGGCGGACGGGAGGTCCGGTGCCGGTCGCACGTCGGGCCTCCCGTGCGCCCCGTGGCGCGCTGACGGGCGCATCGCACCCCCACTCGCGCATCGCGCCCCGCAGGAACGGGGCGCGATGCGCGCAGCGGGGTGCGATGCCGCGCGGGGCGTGATGCGCGCAGCGGAGTGCGATGCCGCGCGGGGCGCGGGTCAGGCGGGGACGCCGCCCGGGTACACGACGGACTTGAGCGACTCGGGGTCGGTGTCGCTCTCGAGGGCCTGTCGCACGTCGTCGAGGCCGTAGCGCCCGGTGACGAGCGAATCCAGGTCGACCTGCCCCGACGCGACGAGCTCGATCGCGATCGGCCAGGTGTTGGTGTACCGGAAGATGCCGGTGACGGTGACCTCGAGGTTCTGGATGTGCTCGACCGGCAGCGTCATCTCGGAGTTGCCGAGACCGACGAGCACCGCTGCGCCGGCCGGACCGACCGCCTTGATCCCGTCGGACACCGCACGGGGTGCGCCGCTGGCGTCGATGAACGCGTCGACCGGGGCGATGTCCGCGGAAACGTCGACCGCGGTGGGATCGACGACCTCGGTCGCGCCGTAGGACAGGGCACGCTCACGCCGCTCGGGGACCAGGTCGCTGATGACGATGCGCGTCGCGCCGAACGCCCGGGCTGCCTGCGCGCAGATGATCCCGATCGGACCGGCACCGGCGATGAGCACCGACGAACCGGGGACGATGCGGGCTTTGCGGACGGCGGCGATGCCGACGGACAGCGGCTCGAGCAGGGCACCAGCCTCGAACGACACGGAGTCGGGCAGGGTGTGGGCGAACTCGGCCTCGATGGTCACGAACTCGGCGAAGGCCCCGTCGACCGGGGGCGTCGCGTAGAAGCGCATGTGCGGGCAGAGGTTGTAGCGGCCGGCCAGGCACTGCGCGCAGCGGTGGCAGGGGCGCTGCGGCTCGATGGCGACGCGCTCCCCGACGCGCGACGGGTCGACTCCCTCGCCCACCGCGACGACGGTGCCGGACAGCTCGTGGCCGAGCACGAGCGGCTCCTCGACGACGAAGTCGCCGATGCGGCCGTGCCGGAAGTAGTGGACGTCCGAGCCGCACACGCCGACGGCGGCGACACGGACGAGCACGTCGCCGGGGTCGACGGTGGGGACGGGGCGGTCCTCGACGGTCAGGTCGTCCTGACCGAGCAGGACGCTGACACGCTGGGTGTCGGACTGCGGGGTGGTGGTGCTCATGGGGTGGTCACTTCCTGTTGCGGGGAGAACTCTGGGTCGTCGAGCAGGTCACGGAAGCCGATCTCGGCTGCACCGCGCAGCAGGACGTCGGGACCGAGGGCGGTGGGCACGATGCGGACACGATCGGCCATGGCGGCCATCGACTGTGCCCGCACCGCGGTGACGATGCGGTCCCCGACGTGGCCGAGCAGCGTGCCGAGGAACCCCCCGAGCGCGACGACCTCGGGGTTGACGGAGTGGATCGCGTTCCGCAGGCCGGTGGCGAGCGCCGCGACCTGGCGGTCCACGACGGCCTGCACCGCGGGCCCGCCGGTGTCGAGCGCGACGGCGAGGGCAGGCAGGTCGTCGGCGGCGACCCCGGTCACGGCGACGAGGGCCGCGCGTGAGGCCTCGGTCTCCAGGCACCCGAACGCGCCGCAGTGGCAGCGGATCCCGTTGTCGGCGACGAACGTGTGTCCGAGCTCGCCGGCGTACCCGTCGGCGCCGCTGAGCGGCCGACCGGCGCTGATCACCCCGCCGCCGATGCCGGACGCGCCGCCGTTGAGGTAGATGAGGTCGCTGACGCCCCGGCCGCTGCCGTAGAGGTGCTCGGCGAGGGCGCCCAGGTTGGCGTCGTTCGCCACGCGCACCGGGAGGCCGGTCGCGGCGGCGAGGGGCTGCGCGAACGGCTCGTCGCGCCACCCGAGGTGCGGGGCGTACCGGACCAGGCCGTCCTCGACGCGGACGGTGCCGGGGATGGACACGCCGATGCCGACCGTCCGGACCGGCCGCATCCGCTCGGCCAGGTCGTCGAGGAGCGCTGCCACGGCGGCGACGGCCTCGGGGGCGCTCGGGCGCGATGCGGCCGGCGAGGTCACCCGGTGCCGGATGCTGCCGTCGAGCCCGACGAGCGCGACCGTGACGGCGTCGATCTCGACCGTGACGGCGACGGCGACGACGTCGGCCGAGGCACGGACGACGGGGCTGGGGCGCCCCACCCCGACCGTGGGGGCCACCGCGCCCGGCGCCGGGTTCTCGGACTCGTGGACCAGGCCGAGCGCGACCAGCTCACCGACGAGCGCCAGCGTCGTCGAGCGGTTCAGGCCCGTGCGGCGGGTGAGTTCGGCGCGGGTGACGGGCCCCTCCTCGTGCACCAGGCGGAGCAGCCGCGCCGTGTTCCGACGCGGTGCGCCCGCTGCGCTCCGCGGAGCGCCCGCTCCCGTCACCGACCCCATCCGTTCAGCGCGACCGCGAGAACGCGGCGTCGAACGCGGCGTCCGGCGGAGCGATGGTGCCGAGCCGGCGCACGAACGCGAGCGCCTCGGGGCCGCCGACGAGCCGGTCCATGCCGGCGTCCTCCCACTCGACGCTGGTCGGACCGGTGTAGCCGATGTGGTTCAGCACGCGGAACACCCGCTCCCACGGGACGTCGCCGTGTCCGGCCGTCACGAAGTCCCAGCCGCGTCGGGGGTCGCCCCACGGCAGGTGCGACGACAGCCGGCCGTTCCGCCCGTCGAGCTGCTTCACCGACTCCTTGCAGTGCACGTGGTAGACCCGGTCCGCGAAGTCGAGCAGGAACGCGGCGGGGTCGAGGTCCTGCCAGACGAAGTGCGACGGGTCGAAGTTGAACCCGAACGCCGGACGGTCGGCGAAGACCTCGAGCGTGCGCTTGGCGGTCCAGTAGTCGTAGGCGATCTCGGAGGGGTGCACCTCGAGCGCGAAGCGGACCCCCACTTCCTCGAAGACGTCCAGGATCGGCGACCACCGGTCGTGGAAGTCCTGGTACCCGGCGTCGATCATCGACGGCGGCACCGGCGGGAACCCCGCGACGGTCTTCCAGATCGAGGACCCGGAGAACCCGGTCACGGTGTCGACGCCCATCGCCGCGGCGGCGCGGGCGGTCCACTGCAGTTCCTCGGCGGCACGCTGCCGCACTCCCTCGGGGTCGCCGTCGCCCCACACGTGCGGCGGGACGATGTCCTCGTGGCGCTGGTCGATCGGGTCGTCGCACACGGCCTGGCCCACCAGGTGGTTCGCGATCGTCCAGACCTGCAGGCCGTTCTCACTGAGGATGCGCTTGCGGTCGGCGACGTACTCCGGGTCCGTCGCGGCGCGACGCACGTCCAGGTGGTCACCCCAGCAGGCGATCTCGAGTCCGTCGTAGCCCCACGCACCGGCGAGTCGGGCCACCTCCTCGAAGGGCAGGTCTGCCCACTGCCCGGTGAACAGGGTCACCGGCCTGGAGGCTCGTGGTTCGTCCGTCATGGTGCTTCCTTCCGTCACAGTGGTCACCAGGTGTCGGGTCGCGCGCCGAGCGGCACCGTCGCCGGTCGCTCGACCCGGGAGGTCACGGGCACGACCGTGTGCTCGCGGGACGCGGTGCCGACCGCTTCCATCACCTCGAGCACGTGGTACGCCAGTTCCCCGGACGCCCGGTGTGGACGGCCGGTCTCGATCGCGTGCGCCATGTCGGCCAGGCCGTAGCCCCGTCCGGCGTCGGCGTACCCGCCCCGGACCGGCAGGTCCCGCCAGGTGCGGTCGTCGGCCGTCGCGATGGCCGCGGTCTCCGAGAACGCGTTCGGGTCGGGCACTGCCAGGGTGCCCGCCGTGCCGTACACCTCGAACAGCGGCGACCGGGTGGCCCAGACCTCGAAGGACACGGTGACCGTCGAGACGACCCCGCTCTCGTGTTCGAGGACGGCCACCACGTGGGTGTCGACGTCGACCGGGATCGGGGTGCCCGCCAGGGGCCCGGTGGCGACGGTGCGCTCGCGGGAGGACCGGGTCGCACTGCCGCTGACCCGGACGACGGGGCCGAAGAACGACACCAGACTGGTCAGGTAGTACGGCCCCATGTCGAGCAGCGGACCGCCGCCCGGCTGGTAGTAGAACGCCGGGGCCGGGTGCCAGAGCTCGTGACCGGGGGCGCTCCAGGACACGGCAGCGCCGACCGGGGAGCCGATCATGCCCTCGTCGAGCGCGGCCCTGGCCGTCTGGATGCCGGTGCCGAGCACGGTGTCCGGCGCGCTGCCGACCCGCAGACCGGCGGCGCGGGCGTGTTCGAGCACGGGCGCGGCCTCGGCGGTGCTCGTCGCGAGCGGCTTCTCGCCGTAGACGTGCTTGCCGGCGGCGAGCGCGCGCTCCGCGACCTCGGCGTGCGCCGCGGGGATCGTCAGGTTGAGCACCACGTCGACCTCGTCGTGCGCCAGCAGCTCGTCGACGCCGATCGCCAGGACGCCCTGCTCACCCGCGACGGCCGCGGCCCGCTCGGTGTCGAGGTCGGCGACCGCGGTCAGGCGCAGGTTCGCCAGGTCGGGCAGGTGCTGCAGGTACTGGCGGCTGATGTTGCCGACGCCGACCATGCCGACCCTCATCGTGCTGCCCACAGGAGCCCCCGTTCGATGACCGTGCGCAGCGGCTGCGACTCGACGACCTCGAGCCGGTGCCCGGGTGCCGAGACGAACACGCGGCCCTGTCCCCACTGCCGGGTCCAGATCGCCGGCGCGGTGACCGGGCGGTTCCAGGCGTCGAAGTCGCGCGCTGCCTGCGTGGTGGTGGCCAGCACGTCGTTGTACTCGTCACTGAGGACCCAGTACTGCTCGGTGACCAGGTCGAAGTCCTCGATGCCCTGCGTGATCGGGTGCTCGTGCCCGGCCGCGGTGATGTGGACCGTGTACGGGATGTAGTTGTCCGACTGCTCCCCGGTGCGCTCTGCCGGGGGCTTGGCGGCGTGGTGGGCGAACTGCCCGCCGACCATGTGCAGGTAGTCGGCCGTGTTGCGGAACGCGTCGGCGATGCCGCCGTGCCACCCGGCCAGTCCGGCACCACCGAGCACGGCGCGCTGCAGCCCGGCGAACTCGTCGTCGGCGATGGTCGACATCGTGACGACCTGCACGATGAGGTCGACCGTGTCCATCACGGCGGCGTCGGCGTAGACGGCGGTGGAGTCGTGGACCGCGACGTCGAAGCCGTTGTCCCGCAGGAACGGCACGAAGGCGTCGGTGGTCTCGACGGGCTGGTGCCCGTCCCAGCCCCCGCGGACGACGAGGGCCTGGCGCTGGGGGCTCATGCGGATTCCGATCCGGTGGTGGTGGGCGTCCAGCTGCTGCCGTCGGCGGCGCTGCGTTCGACGGCGTCGAGCACACGCTGCACGTGCAGGCCGTCCTCGAACGACGGCGACGGGTCGGTGCCGGCGGTGATGGCGTCCACGAAGTCCTTCACCTGGTGGCTGAAGGTGTGCTCGTACCCGATCAGGTGCCCCGTCGGCCACCACGCGGCCATGTAGGGGTGCTCGGGCTCGGTGACCAGGATCCGGCGGAAGCCCTGCTCCCCCGCGGGCACCGACGACTCGTACAGGCGCAGTTCGTTCATCGACTCGAGGTCGAACTGGATCGCACCCGTCGAGCCGGAGACCTCGAGCGTGAGCCCGTTCTTGCGTCCGGTCGCGTAGCGCGTGGCCTCGAAGGTGCCGATCGCGCCGTCGGCAGCGCCGCCGCTGAGCCGGCCGAGGAAGAACGCGGCGTCGTCGACGGTGACCTGGCCCCGCTCGCTCGACGCGGTGCCGGACAGCCCGACGCCCTCGCCGAGCAACGGGCGTTCGTGCACGAAGGTCTCGAGGGTGCCGGAGACACTGGCGAGCTGCGCGCCGGTGACGAACTCGGCCATGTCGATCGCGTGTGCGCCGATGTCACCAAGCGAGCCGGAACCGGCCAGCGACTTGTCGAGGCGCCACGTCATCGGGCCCTCCTCGTCGGTCAGCCAGTCCTGCAGGTAGAGCGCGCGGACCTGACGGACGGTCCCGATCCTGCCGTCCTGCACCAGCTGGCGGGCGAACGCGATCGCGGGGACGCGGCGGTAGCTGAACCCGACCATGGCGCGCACGCCGTGCTGCCGGGCCTCGGCTGCTGCGGCGACCATCGCCTCGGCCTCGGCGACGGTGTTGGCGAGGGGCTTCTCGCACAGCACGTGCTTGCCGGCCCGCAGCGCCGCGACGGCGACCTCGACGTGCGAGGACCCCGGCGAGACCACGTCGACGACGTCGATGTCCGGGTCGGCGACCACGGCACGCCAGTCGGTCGAGGCCGTCTGCCACCCGTACTGCTCGCGCGCTGCTTCGGTGCGGTCGGGATCACGTCCGACGACCACGGTCATCTCGGGCTCGGCGTCGAGGTCGAAGAACCTGGGCGCCGTCCGCCATGCCTGTGAGTGCGCGGCTCCCATGAAGCCGTGCCCGATCATCGCCACCCGGAGGGGTCTGCGTGCCATCCGTTCGCTCCCTTGCGATCACGTCCTTGCCAGAGTCAACACTACCGCTTATGTTGGGCGCGGCAACATTTTGTTTCGACGACGAACGGTGACCACCATGGCAGCGACGCCCACCCGTGCAGACAAGTTCTCCTTCGGTCTCTGGACCATCGGCTACAACGGCTCGGACCCCTTCGGCGGGCCCACCCGCCCCCAGCTCGACGTGGTCGAGGCAGTCGAGAAGCTCGACGAGCTCGGCGCCTACGGCCTGACCTTCCACGACGACGACCTGTTCGCGTTCGGCTCGACCGACGCCGAGCGCCAGACCCAGATCGACCGCCTCAAGGGCGCGCTCGAGTCCACCGGGATCGTCGTGCCGATGGTCACGACGAACCTGTTCTCCGCCCCGGTCTTCAAGGACGGCGGCTTCACCTCGAACGACCGCCAGGTCCGCCGCTTCGCGCTCCGCAAGGTGCTCCGCAACGTCGACCTCGCCGCCGAGCTCGGTGCGAAGACCTTCGTGATGTGGGGTGGCCGCGAGGGCGCCGAGTACGACTCCGCCAAGGACGTGCAGGCCGCGCTCTCCCGCTACAAGGAGTCGGTCGACCTGCTCGCGCAGTACGTGACCGACAAGGGCTACGACATCCGCTTCGCCATCGAGCCGAAGCCGAACGAGCCCCGCGGCGACATCCTGCTGCCGACCCTCGGCCACGCGATCGCCTTCATCGACACCCTCGAGCGACCGGAGCTGTTCGGCGTGAACCCCGAGGTCGGCCACGAGCAGATGGCGGGCCTGAACTTCACGGCCGGCATCGCCCAGGCGCTCTACCAGGGCAAGCTCTTCCACATCGACCTCAACGGGCAGCGCGGCATCAAGTACGACCAGGACCTGGTCTTCGGTCACGGCGACCTGCAGAACGCGTTCTCGCTCGTCGACCTGCTCGAGCACGGCGCACCCCAGGGCGGCGTCGCCTACGACGGCCCCCGCCACTTCGACTACAAGCCGAGCCGCACCGAGGACATCTCGGGCGTCTGGGACTCCGCGGCGGCGAACATGCGCATGTACCTGCTGCTCAAGGAGCGTGCGCAGGCATTCCGCGGCGACCCCGAGGTCCAGGCGGCGCTGCAGGCATCGAAGGTCGACGAGCTGAGCACGCCGACGCTCAACCCGGGCGAGTCCTACGACGACGTGCTCGCCGACCGCTCGGCGTACGAGGACTTCGACGCCGACGCGTACTTCGGCGCCAAGGGCTTCGGGTTCGTCCGGCTGCAGCAGCTGGCCGTCGAGCACCTCATGGGCGCTCGGAATTGACGTCTGACATCCGTCCGGGCACGGTCGACTCCGGCGACGGCACGCTCGTCGCCGGGGTCGACTCCTCGACCCAGTCCTGCAAGGTCACCATCCGCGACGCCCACACCGGAGCGATCGTCCGTGAGGGCCGCGCGTCCCACCCGGACGGCACCTCGGTCGACCCCGAGCACTGGTGGACCGCGCTCGGCACCGCGATCGCGGACGCCGGCGGGCTCGACGACGTCGCGGCGATCGCCGTCGCCGGCCAGCAGCACGGCATGGTCGCGCTGGACGCCGACGGCCGGGTCGTCCGCGACGCACTCCTGTGGAACGACGTCCGCAGCGCCGACGCGGCCGCCCAGATGGTCGACGAGCTCGGCCGGGAGGCCTGGGTCACCCGCACGGGACTGGTCCCGGTGGCCTCGTTCACCGGGACCAAGCTGCGGTGGCTCCGCGACGCCGAGCCGGAGAACGCAGGCCGGGTGGCGGCCGTGGCACTCCCCCACGACTGGCTGTCGTGGCGGCTGCGCGGGTACGGCCCGGCGGACGAGAGCCCGCTCGGCGCCGACCTCGACGCCCTGGCGACCGATGCGTCGGACGCCAGCGGCACCGCGTACTGGGACCCGGCTCGACGTGAGTACGACCCGGAGCTGTTCGAGCTCGCCTTGGGACGCCGGATGCGCATCGCGGGCACCGGCGACGAGGACGCGGTCGTCGTCCCCCGGGTCGTCGACCCCGACCAGGCGATGGGCACGCTCGACACCGACGTGCCCCTGCCCGGCGGCGGTGTCCTGCACCGCGGACTCGTCGTCGGCGCCGGCACCGGCGACAACGCGGGCGCGGCGCTCGGCCTGGGCCTCGGCCCGGGCGACGTCGCGGTGTCCCTCGGGACCAGCGGGACGGTGTTCGGCGTGACCGACGCCGCGCTCGCGGACCCGAGCGGGACCGTGGCGGGCTTCGCCGACGCGACGGGGGCGCGCCTCCCGATCGTCACGACGCTCAACGCGGCCCGCGTGCTCGAGGTGATCGGCGGCCTGCTCGGCGTCGACCACGGCGAGCTCGGCGCGCTGGCACTGCGTGCTCCTGCCGGCGCCGACGGGCTGGTGCTCGTGCCGTACTTCGTCGGCGAACGCACCCCGAACCGTCCGGACGCCACCGCGTCCCTGGTCGGCATGACGCCGGGGACGACCGACCGGGAGCACCTGGCCCGCGCGGCGTTCGAGGGCATGCTCTGCGCGCTCGCGGACGGCCTCGCTGCTGTCGAGGCGTCGGGTGTCACCGTGGACCGACTCCTCCTGATCGGCGGGGCTGCGCGCAACGAGGCCGTCCGGACGATCGCCGCGCAGGTGTTCGGGCGCGACGTGCACCTGCCCGAACCGGGCGAGTACGTCGCCGCCGGCGCTGCGCGACAGGCCGCCTGGGCGCTCACCGGGACCCTGCCGACGTGGATGCTCGCGACGACGACCGTCGCCGCGGACCCGCGACCCGAGGTCCTGCAGCACTACCGGGACGCCGTCGCCGCGTCCTGACCCACCTCACCACCGTGCCCCCGGCACCCGCTCGGGTGTCGGGGGCACCACCGTCCCCGGAGGACACCGATGCCGCTGACCGACCTGCCCCTCGAGGAACTGCGTTCCCACCGCCCGAGCGTCCGTGAGCCCGAGGACTTCGACGCCTTCTGGGCCGACACGATCGCCCAGGCCCGCGCCGCCGCCGAGCAGACCGGCGCCCACCCCGTGACCGTCCCCGCGGACACCCCGGTGACGGGGCTCGTGATCGAGGACCTGACCTTCCCGGGGTTCGCGGCCGACCCCGTCCGCGCCTGGGTGACCCGTCCAGCGGGAGCCAGCTCCGGACCCGACGACGCACGGCTGCCGGTCGTGGTCGAGTTCCTCGGCTACAACGGAGGTCGCGGTCGCCCGGGAGAACGAGTCGCATGGGCGCTCGCCGGGTACGTGCACGTCGTGATGGACACCCGCGGTCAGGGCAGCGGGTGGGGCGGGGGCGACACCCCGGACCCGCACGGTGCCGGGCCGCACATCGGTGGCTGGATGACGAGCGGGATCGACCGCCCCGAGGACCACCACTACCGCCGCGTCTACACCGACGCCGTGCGGCTCGTCGACGCCGTCCGCACGCTGCCCGGCGTCGACCCGGACCGGATCGCGCTCACCGGCGGCAGCCAGGGGGGCGGGATCGCGATCGCGGCCGCAGCGCTGGTCCAGGCGCACGTGGGACCGATCGTGGCCGTGCTGCCCGACGTGGCGTTCCTGTGCGACTGGGAGCACGGCGCGCTCGTGGCGGTGAGCGACCCGTACCAGGAGCTCGTCCGCTACCTGGCCGTGCACCGGGACGCGGCCGAGACCGTGTGGACGACCGCGTCGTACCTGGACGGGGTCAACTTCGCCGCGCGGATCGACGCACCCGCGCTGTTCTCCGTCGCGCTCATGGACGAGGTCGTGCCCCCGCGGACGACGTTCGCGGCGTACAACGCCCTGGCATCGACGGACCGACAGATCGAGGTCTACCCGTACAACGGCCACGAGGGCGGTGGCTTCCGGCACTGGGAGCGGCAGGTGGCCTTCCTGCGCGAACGTGACGGGCGGCGCTGATGCCGACGTCCGCTCCCGCGCACCGGTTCGGCGAGACCGTCCTGACCGTCGTCGACGCCGCGGGAGCACCGCTGCCCGACGTCGCGGTCACGGTGGCGCAGACCCGGCACGCGTTCGCCTTCGGCAACATCGGCTTCGACTTCGTCCCGCTGGCCAACGGCGAAACGGACCCGGTCGGCACCGAGGACCTGGCCGCGCTGTACACGGACGTCTTCAACACCGCGACGCTGCCGTTCTACTGGGGTCGGTTCGAGCCGGAGCGCGGGAAGCCCGACACCGGGCGGCTGCAGCAGGCGGCGCGCTGGTTCCGGGAGCGCGGCGTCGCACTCAAGGGCCACCCGCTCGTGTGGCACACGGTGCAACCGGACTGGCTGCTCGGGCTGCCCCTCGACGAGGTCGAACGGCTGCAGCGGGAGCGGATCCGGCGCGAGGTCGGGGACTTCACCGGGCTCGTCGACACGTGGGACGCGATCAACGAGGTCGTCATCATGCCGGTGTTCGACAACGGTCCGAACGCGATCACCCCGCTCGTACTCGACCGCGGGCGCATCGCGATGATCCGGATGGCGTTCGAGGAGGCCCGCGCGACGAACCCGCACGCGACGCTGCTGCTCAACGACTTCGACCTGTCGACCGCGTACGAGTGCCTGATCGAGGGCGTGCTCGAGGCCGGCATCGCCGTCGACGCCATCGGGCTGCAGACCCACATGCACCAGGGGTACCGGGGCGAGGACGCCGTCATGGCGATCGTCGACCGGTTCGCCCGGTACGGTCTGCCGATCCACCTGACCGAGACGTCACTCGTGTCGGGCGACCTCATGCCCGCCGACGTCGTCGACCTCAACGACCACCGGGTCCCCTCGTGGCCGTCGACACCCGAGGGCGAGGCGCGACAGGCCGACGACCTCGTGCGGCACTACCGGAGTCTGGTCGGGCACCCGGCGGTCGAGGCCGTCACCTACTGGGGCATCACCGACGCCGGCGCCTGGCTCGGCGCACCGATCGGGCTGGTCCGCTCCGACGGCACGCCGAAGCCGTCCTACGAGGCGCTGCGTCAGCTGGTCAAGGAGGACTGGTGGCACGCCCCGACCGTGTCCAGGACGGACGCGGACGGTCGGCTGGCGGTGCGCGGGTTCCGTGGCGAGTACCAGGCCACGGTCGGCGACGTCGCGACGCCCTTCACGGTCACGAGCACTCCGGACACGGTGCGCCTGGTCACGACGGGTCGCTGACGGCGCGGGCCGCTCGTTCGGCGTGCTCAGCTGGACGGGCGAGGTCCCGCAGCCGTCGGCCGCTCGCGCGGTCGTTCCACTCCGCACGCTGCGACGCTTCGCACGACCGGTGCGGACCGCCGTGGTGCGCGGGCAGCCCGCACCGCCACCGGTCGAACGTGCTGGGGCACCGGTCACCGCGGTGCAGGTCGTCGGCGAGGCTCCCGCTGACGGTGTCGTGCTGGTCTTCCATGCATCCCTCGGTCGTGTGTCTCCCTCCTACAGACGAATCGAGGGGCACATTCGTCACGGAATGCGTCGGGATGCTCAGCGACGGGTGACGGACCGAGGGCCGACTGTCGGTCCCTACCCGGCAGTGGTCCCGGTCCGGTCGAGCATCCGCGCGGTCCACGCCCCGAGCGCGCGGTTCGCCTGATGCGCGAGCCACGATCCAGGCGCCATCCCGCTGAAGCCGTGGAACCCCCCGGGCCAGACGTGCAGCTCGGCGGCCACCCCGGCCGCCCACAGGCGTCCGGCGAACGCGACGGTCTCGTCCCGGAACACCTCGGCGCTGCCGCAGTCGATGTACGTCGGCGGCAATCCGGTCAGGTCCTCGGCACGTGCCGGGGCCGCTGCAGCCGACACCGCGTCCGTCCCCCGTCGGTCGCCGAGCAGGGCGTCCCAGCCGAAGCGGCACATCTCGCGGTCCGCGACCCCGACGCCGTCGAACTGGCGCGCGGACACGGTGTCCAGCCGGTCGTCGAGCATGGGGCTGACCAGCACCTGCGCCGCGATGCCCGGGCCGCGACGGTCCCGGGCGAGCAGGGCCGTCCCGGCGGCGAGTCCGCCGCCGGCGCTCTGCCCCACCAGGAACACCCGGTCCGGGTCGACGCCGAGTTCGGCGGCGTGCTCGGACACCCACACCAGGCCGGCGTAGCAGTCCTCGACCGGGGTGGGGTCGGGGTGCTCGGGCGCCAGGCGGTAGTCGACGCTCACGAGCACGACGTCGTTCGGGAACAGCCACTCGTCGTAGGAGTCCAGGTTGCCGAGGTGGTGGCCGAACACCATCCCGCCACCGTGGATCGTGTAGGCGCACGCGGCGGTCCCGGTTCGCCCGGTGCGCTGCACGACGGCCAGGGTGATCGGGTCGCCGCCGTACCCCGGCACGGTGATGCTCGAGCGCTCCAGACCCTTCCCCCGCAGGACGGCGTCGAGCTCGTCCTCGGCGGTGTCGAGCGCGCGCATCGCCGGCAGCGCCTCGGGCGTCAGCAGCATCGGGCCGCGCTCGGCGAACGCGCGGAGCAAGGGCACGTACTCGGGGTCGAAGGGCGGACGGACGGCGGTGTCGGTGGTGGTGTCAGACATGCGTGGACTCCTGGTCAGCAGCGGGGACGGGACGGGCGGGGGTGGAGCGGGGACGGACGGGCGCGGAGCGGGCACGGACGAGCCCGACCACGACGAGCAGCGCGGCGACGAGCGCCAGGGACAGGCCGGACACGGTGAGCGCACCCTGGAAGGCATCGAGCCGCGCGGGCGACCAGTGGGTGGTGGTGATGCTGCCAGCGACCAGTGCGGCCACGACGGTGCCGGTGACCGCCACACCCACGCCGCTCGCGAGTTCGCTCGCCGTGTCGACGAGCGCCGCGCCGACACCGGTCCGGTCGGCCGGCAGCCCCGTCAGCACGCTCGTGCCGGCGACCGCGCCGACGACCCGCATCCCGGCGGCGACCAGGACCAGCGCGACGACGACCCAGCCGTAGCCGAAGCGGCTCAGCGCCCCGAACACGGCCAGCCCGGACACGACGGCTGCGGCGCTCACCCAGGCGGCGCGGCCGAGGCCGAGCCGCTGCACGACCGGCCCGACGAACCGGCCACCGGCGAGCAGCACCACCACCTGGGGCAGCGTGCCGATCGCGGCGAGCGCCGGCGGCCAGCCCCAGGCGAACTGCAGTTGCAGCGTCACCAGGTACGACAGCCCCGCGACGGCCAGGCCCGAGGCGGCCTTGTAGGCCAGTCCGCTCGCCACGAGCGGGAGGGCGACCGTGCGCAGGTCGAGGACGGGGTGGCGGGCCGTGGACACGCGGATCCCGAACCCGATGACGGCGGCGACGGTCGCCGCGACGGCGACCAGGGCCTCCCGGGAGGCCGATCCCGACTCCACGACGACGGTGGGGGTGAGCAGGACGCCCACCATCGCGGCGGTGCCGAGCAGCGCGCCGGTCACGTCGACGGGGTCGGGCCGCAGGTCCGACCGCTGGTCGGCCGCCACCCCGGTGGCGATCCCGACCAGGGCCAGGATCGCGATGGGCACGTTCGCCAGCAGCAGGACCTGCCAGGGCGCGACCACGAGCACGAAGCCCCCGACGGTGGGGCCCACGGCGAGCCCGACCAGGCCGGCGGTGGAGATCACGGTGAGGGCACGCACGCGCAGGTCCTCGGCGGCGAACAGACGGAACGCCAGGGCCATCGAGCCCGGTGTCGTCATCGCGGCGGCGACCCCCATGAGCACCCGGACGGCGATGAGCTCCCCCGTCGAGTCGACGAACGCCGTCGCGGCGCTGGCGACGGCGAGCAGCACGAGCCCGACGAGCATCACGCGTCGACGGCCGATCCGGTCGGCGACCGCACCGAACAGCAGCATGAGGCCGCCGAACGCGACCGAGTACGCGCCGGTGACCCACTGCAGGCCGGTGGTGGAGGCGTGCAGGTCGCGGCCGATCGTCGGCAGGGCGACGGCGAGGATCGAGTTGTCGAGCATCTCGAACAGGAAGACGGCGGACAGGCCGGCGAGGGCGACCCAGGCGTCGCGCAGACGGGACGGGCCGTCGCGACCGGTGCTCGGGTTCGTGCTCGCGCTGGGCGCGGACACACGAGATGAAATGGGGGACACGGGGAACTCCTTCACGATCGTGAAGTGGCGTCCCGCTCGGGCCGCGTGTCCTCGTGCACCGGCGAGCGGTGCGCGTCTTTCCCTCAGTAAGACACCGTAGCCGACGCGGGACCGGTCGTCCAGGGCGTTCCCCGGGCATCGCCAGTGGGTCTGGTGCATGCTCGGACGAGGGGACCCCTTCGAGCGCACCGCGGTCGAGACCCGACCGGAAGGCGAGGATGGACCACGACGACTCGCTCTCCGGCGCCGAGGACGCGACGCTCGTCGTCCGTGCGGCCGACGGCGACGTGCGGGCGTTCGAGGTCCTGGCGCGACGACACGGTCCGCTGATGCGGGTGTTCGCCGCCAAGATGCTCGGCTCGAACCTCGAGTCCGACGACGTCGTGCAGGAGTCGTTCCTGACCGCATGGCGACGGCTGTCGGAACTCGAGACGCCCGCACGCTTCCGCCCGTGGGTGACGCAGATCATCACGCGCAAGGCCCTCGACCGGATCCGCGCGCGTCGGCACCACGACGACGTGGATGCCGTCGACCCGGCAGCTGATGCCGTGCACTCGCCGGAGCGTATCGTGGAAGCGCGACTGCAGCTCGACGCGGTGTGGGAAGCGCTCGACAAGCTCCCCGAGGACCAACGCCGGTGCTGGCTGCTCCGCGAGACGGCCGGGTACAGCTACCAGGAGATCGCCGACGCCCTCGAGTTGCCGACCTCGACCGTCCGGGGGCTGCTCGCCCGGGCCAGGCGGTTCCTGCTCCAGGAGATGGAGGCATGGCGATGACGTTCGACGATGTCCCTGTGCCCGAGGACGACCTCGACGGCCACACGATGGAGGAACTCGGCGCGTACCTCGACCGCGGGCGCACCCCGCGGGACCCCGCCATCGAGGCCTCCCCTGCGTGCCGGCTCGCCCTGTCCGGCATGCAGCGACTGCGCGAGCTGTCGTGGGACGCCATGCAGCACCGGGCCGACGCCGAGCCAGACCGTGACTCGGTCTGGATCTCCGGTCTGCTCGAGACGATCCGCTCCGAGGTCCGCGCCGGTCGGGACGTCCCCGTGGCGCACCCGGACCCGCTGCTGCGCCTGACGATCACCGAGGCGGCCGTACGCGGGCTGGTCCGGCGGACCGGCGACACCATGGGCGGTGTCGTGATGGGGCGGTGCACGCTCGACGGCGAACTCGGCGTCCCCGGTGCCCCGATCCGCGTCGAGGTCACCGCGAGCATCGCGTACGGACTCGTCGCCGACCAGACCGCCGAGCGGCTCCGTGCCCGGATCGAGGACGCCCTCGCCCGCCACACGGACCTGCGCATCGACCGCATCGACGTCGTGTTCGACGACGTCCACGTCCCCTGAGGAGCACGGTGCCCGACGACCAGGACCTGTCGCAGCGCCTGACCGCGCTGCTCCGCACGATCGACGGCGTCGACGACGTCTTCCCCGCCCAGCCCGTCGTCGAGGCGGCAGCCGACGCCATCGCGGTGAAGCTCGCGCTGCGGCAGCCCGACGTGCTCGTCGACATCGACCGATCGGGCGGCAGCGGCCCCGGCAGCTCGGTGACCGTCAGGGCCGGCATCGCCGCGGACGACGGACGACCCGCTGGCGACACGCTCCGCGAGGTCGGCGAGCGCGTGCGTGACGAGCTCACCGCCGCTGGCGAGCACCCCGACCTGATCACGGTCTCGGTCCGGGTGATCGAGGGGTTGGGGGCGCCCGCTCCGGGACCCCCGGCGGATCTGCCGTCGGCGGTGCCTTCGGCCGAGCCCTCGGTCGAGCCGTCGGTCGATCCGTCGGTCGATCCGTCGGCTCGGAGTGAGGGTAGCCTGGCCTGAGAAACCCCAGGTCAGGGCAGCCTTCCCTAGCTGGCGGACCGGGCGTTCGAGTGCTTTCCTGGTCCACATGGCCACCATCTCCGTCCCCGCACTGCCGAGCGTCGCACCCCGTGAGTCCACGAGCGCGGCCCGGCTCAACTGGTTGCGCGCCGGGTTGCTCGGCGCGAACGACGGCATCGTCTCCGTCGCCGCGGTCGTCGTCGGCGTCGCGGGTGCCGGCGCACCCGTCGGCCCGGTCCTCGCGGCGGGCGGCGCGGCGCTGGTCGGGGGTGCGGTGTCGATGGCGCTCGGCGAGTACGTCTCGGTGAGCGGAGCACGCGACGCCCAGCGGACCGGGCAGGCGGCGCACGCGGCACGTCGGGCGACGGACGCGGCCGAGCCGTCCGACATCGTCGCCGCCTACCGGGCCATCGGTGTCTCCGAGGCCGCGGCGCACTCCATCGCCGACGAGCTCGGTCGCCCCGAGGTCCGCGAGCGCTGGGTCGCCGCCGAGGAACAGGCAGCGCAGGACGACGTCGTGAGCCCCTGGCGTGCTGCATGGGTGTCCGCGGCGACCTTCACCGTCGGCGGCCTGCTGCCATTCCTGGCGACGCTGCTCGTGCCCGCCTCGGTGCGCATCGCCGTGGTCGTCGTGGCCGTGCTCGTCGCGCTGGCGGCGACGGGCACGACGGGTGCGGTGCTCGGCGGCGCACCCCGGGGCCGTGCGACACTGCGGGTCGTGATCGGTGGAGCAGCAGCACTGGCGGCGACGTGGCTGGCGGGCACACTGCTCGGCGCGCACGCGCTCTGAGGCTCGAGTCTGCCCCTCCCAGGGGACGGACCAGATCACGCTGGCCACGACGACGGGACTGACGATGCTGATCCAGGTCTGTGGGCTGCCCGGCGCTGGCAAGTCGACGCTGTCCGCTGCGATCGCCGAGCGACTGCCCGCGCAGACGCTCCGGGTGGACGCGATCGAAGCGGCGATGTGGAAGTACGGGATCCCGCCGGAACAGTCGGGGATCGCGGCGTACTCGGTCATGCACGCGATCGCCGTCCCGAACCTGCGCCGTGGGCAGACCGTCCTCGCCGATGCCGTCAGTGGTGTCGAGCCCGCGCGCGCCGGGTGGGTGTCGGCAGCACAGGCGGCCGGTGCGGAGCTGCGGGTGATCGAGGTCGTGTGCCCTGACCCCGAGGAGCACCGGCGGCGCGTGGAGCAGCGGGTGAACGACCTCCCCGGCTTCACCCTGCCGACGTGGGACGACGTGCAGCGCGCCGAGGAGCAGTACGAGCCCCGCACCGACGAGCGCCTCGTGGTCGACAGCACCCGTCCGCTCGAGCAGACCGTCCGCGACGCGCTCGAGTTCCTCCGCGTGCGCGTCTGACGACGGGGCGAGGGCGCCTGCTTCGAGTTCGGGTCTGGAAGCGGGCGCCCTCGTCGTCCGGCTCCGCTGGGGCGCTCGTCGCACGACGTCGCCCCGTCGCAGCGCCGGGTGGCGGCCGCCTGGGTGGGGCTGGACCGCTCCGCAACGATACTCCTAAGTGGAGTGATCTCTCCACATGAGAAGCGGCTAGGTTGCTGCCATGTCGGAGATCCCTCGCGTGCGAGCGGAACGTGTCGAAGTGCGGCGCAGTCGCGAGGCGATCCTCGCGGCGGCGGAAGCCCACTACGCGGTGAAGGACTCCGACCCGTCGATGGTACAGCTGGCGCAGCTCGCCGGTGTCGGGATCGCCACGCTCTACCGCCGGTACGCCAGCGTCGACGACGTCATCCGGGAACTCCACGCCCGACTCCTCGGCAACTTCGCTCGGGTGGAGGAGATGGTCGCCGCACGGACGACCGCGTGGGACGCCGTCGTCGCGCTGGTGATGGGCATCGTCGACGTCCTGCAGGAGCACCCCGCGATCCCACGTCTCAACCGGAAGATGGTGGCGCTGGACGACAGCGACCGGTTCACCTCGACGTGGAACGACCAGCTCGACGCTCTGGTCCGGGCTGCGCAGGACGAGGGGTCACTCCGACCCGACGTCACCGCGAACGACGTGACGTTCGCCGCCTTCCGCATCGGCAGCTACTCGAACCTGCCCCCGGACGACGCCGGGCGCATCATCGGCAGACAGGTCGGCATCGTGCTCGACGGTCTCCGTGCCGACGGCACCCGCAACGCGCTGCCCGGCGAGCCCATCTCGATGCGCGACCTGCAGGGCATCTTCCGGCACGAGGCCGATCACCCCGTCGAGTGACGAGCGCTACCCCGGACGCTTGTGCGACCGCGAGATGGCGTAGCGACGCAGCCGCGTCCCCTCGTGGAGTTGGGTGGCGAGGAGCACCGCGTCGTAGTGCTCCAGCGTCCCGATCGAACCCGCGTTGTCATCGCGGCAGACGGCGACCACGGGGTCGATCCCGACACGGGCCGCGTGCGCGAGCACCTGGCCCAGGGCCCACGTCGCCACGCCGCGACCTCGTGCCGACGGGCGGATCCCGTACCCGACGTGGCCGAGCTGCTGCACGCTCGGATCGCCCGGAGCGCGGAGTGCGATCCCACCGAGGACCTGCCCGTCCTCGACGATCCACCAGAGCACGCCGGGCTCGGCGCGCAGTCGACCGACCCACGTCCGGAACCCGTCGTCGCTGTCGACGTCGTCGTGTGGGGCGATCCCGAACCCGTCCTCGTGCAGACCAGGACCCCACTCGGCGTGGGCCTCGGCCCACGCCTCGCGCAACGCCGTCTGCGGACGCACCAACTCGAGCATGTCCCAGTGTCGCAGCGAAGTGGCTCCCGTGGTGACCGGCTGGCCGCCGGCCCCGTCAGGCGCAGCGCTCGAGCGCGAACGACGTCGAGCTGCCGAAGCCGCCCCGCCCGCCGAAGCCGCTCGTGGCGCTCCCCCACCGGTGCACCACCGTGCAGCCGAGGTCGTCTCCCGCCTGCCGCACCGGGTCGTGCACCCGTGAGGACGCCGCGACCACGAGCAGGTGCACCCGGCCGCTGTGCACCATGGACTCGATCTGCGCCGTCGTGAACACCGGTACCTGCCCGGAGAACCCGCCGTCGGTCAGGACCTCGTCCCCGGTGGTCTCGATGACGTCGGCCGACACCCGCCACGAGTCGGTCAGGAACAGCGGCGCTCCGGCCCGGCCGCCGCCGTCCTGCTCGGCATCGGCGACGAGGGAGGCTTCCGAAGCGGGCAGCGACAGCCGTCCGCCGACGACGTCGGGTGCCGACACGCGGAACCCGGACGTCGTCCCGGAGCCGCCACGCGCGACGGAGCCGCCGCGGGCGTCGAGACGACCCCGCGTGCCGACACCACCCGCGCGAGCGACGCCCACCGCCCCGGCACGCGCCGGCTGTGCGAACTGCCCGAACTGCCCCGGCACGGCGCCGACCGAGGCGTCTCCACCGCTGCCGTCCCGCGCCGCGTCGAGCGCCTGCAGCGAGAAGCACGCCGGCCCCGCCACCACCGCGGCGACGAGCAGCCCGGCAGCCACCCGACGGGACCGGCGACCAGCACCGGCACCAGCACCAGCACCAGCACCAGCACCAGCACCAGCACCAGCCACGACACCAGCGCCGGTACCCGGAGCCGTGGACGTCCCCGACCGCAGTCCGACGACGAGCACCGCCACGAGTGCCACCACGGTCACGCCGACCGCGATCCCCCCGAGCAGCACGGGCTCGTCGCTCGCCGACGCGAGCCACGCCCACCACACCCCCTGCACCACGAGCAGTCCGGCGGGCACGGCCAGCAGCCGCCTGTCCGACGCCGTGACGCACCGAGCAGCACCCGCCCAGCCGACGGCGGCGAGCACCGCGAGCTGCACGCCGACAGCAGCGACGTACGCGGTGTGCGGGAGCCGCAGGACGGACAGCACCACACTGGCGGTGACCAGCCACACGACCAGCGTGACGAGCGTGGCGGAGGCGGGCCGGGCCTCCCGGTCGGTGCGACCGCGCCACCAGCCTGCGGCACCCATGCCGACACCGACGAGTGCTGCTGGCCACGACCATCCCACCTGCGAGGCGTACCGCGCGGAGAACAGCTGCAGCAGGTCCCGGTGCCCGCTGCCGGCTCCGAAGTGCCGGGCGGCACCCCCGACCGCCTGCCCGACCGCGTGACCGACCGCGCCGAGCGCCCCGACCGCCCCGACCGCCCCGGGCCAGAGCCCGGGCAGGAACCGGTCGACGCCGTTGTACCCGAACACCATCGCGAAGACGTCGTCGTCGGTCGACCCGTCGAAGTACGGGTGCGCGGACGTCGGCAGCAGCGCCAGCACGACCGACCAGGACAGCGACGCGACCACCGCGGCGCCGACGAGCACGGCCGCGTGCCCGATGCCGCGCCGCTTGCGCAACCCGCCGGTCCCGGACGCGACGACCGTGCCGACGACGAGCGCGGGCAGGATCAGCCACGCCTGCAGCATCTTCGCCTGGAACCCGACGCCGACGAACAGCCCCGACAGCAGCAGCGGCCACCACGTCCCGGCGAGCGCCGCCCGCTGCCACCACACCAGCGCGACGGCGAGCGCCATGGTGAGCAGGCCGTCCTCCATCGGGTGGCCGAACATCGACACGAAGATCGGCGTGCTCGCGGCGAGCGCTGCAGCGACCAGCCCGACGCGCGGTCCCGCCCAGCGGAGTCCGACGAGCGAGACGGCCCAGACGGTGACGATGCCCTCGAGGACCTGCGGCAACGCCAGGGCTGCCGTCGACATCCCGAACACCCGCACGCTCAGCGCCTGGGGCACCGCGAAGCCCGCCAGCTTGTCGAGGGTCACGGTCGCGCCGGGATCGAACGCGCCGCTCAGGAACGCCGGCCACGACTCGGACATCGACCGGGCAGCCGCCGCGTAGAACTCCGAGTCGCCGCCGCGGGCCAGGTTCCAGCTCGTCAGCACGGCGCCGAGGACGATGATCGCGGCGAGCGTCAGGCGCTCGTGCCGGGGCTGCTGGGTCCAGCGCGCGGTGCGCGTGTGGAAGCCGTTCGTGCGGGTCATGGTGGGAACTGTCCCGCCGCTGCCGATGATCCAGCCGCCAGCGGCGGCTCGTTGGCCTGCAGTTCGTTCAGGACGACGGACAGGAGGCTCGTGGCGGCGCCGCCACGAGCCTCCTGTCCGTCACGTCGTCGGTCCCGGCACCGCTGGCGACGCCCCGGCGGCCCCGCTGCGCAGCGCTCGGAGGACCCGCACGAGCGTCGCCCACTGCGCGCCGTTCGCCGCGAACGGCCGTCCGAGTGCTGCCCGCGGTGCCAGGACGACGTGCCCCCGGTCGAGGTCGATCCAGATGCCGAAGTCCTGGTCCTGTCCGCGCACGGTGTGCGTCGCGACGTCGATCCGCCGGATCCGCTGCCACGGCAGGTCGTGCACCGGACGATCCGCATGCGAGGACCAGCCGTGCAGGCCGTCGGAGTCGACCGTCCAGAGCACCGGCGCGGGGTCGGACAGCTCGTCGGGTTCGCGGATGGACGGCGTCGTCACGGGCAGGTGGAGCGCGACGTCGTCGCCCCTCGCGCGGATGCGGGCGAGGACCCGGCGGTCCCGTCGTCCCGACCACCATGCAGCGAGCGCGACGACCGGGCCGGTGACGACGAGCACGGGTGGGACGAGGACGACGGCCCCGATGCGCTGTGTGTGCTCCCACAGGTCGGCGACCCACTCGAGGTGCAGTGCCTCGGCCCACAGCAGGAGGGCACCCGCGGCGGTGAGGGCGCCGAGCGTGACGAACAACCACCGTGCGGGCGGGACGACCCCGTCGCGCAGGCGCTGCAGCCAGGGCGCGTCGGGGTCGTCGGGCTCGTCGGGCTCGTCGGGCTCGTCCACGGGGCCAGCCTGGCACGGCGGACCCGACTCGGGCGGCCACGGTGGACGGGGTTCCGACGGGGTCGCACCGCTGAAGCGACATGGCGGCAGCGAATGCGCGGCGCAGAACACGCTGCGTTGTCGCTTTCGCTGCCACCACCCCGCGCTGCCATCACCCCGCGACCGCGGGAGCCCGCCGCACTCCTCGGCAGCGCCGGAGTCGCCCCCCGAAAGCGACATGGCGGCAGCGAATACGCGGCGCAGAACACGCTGCGTTGTCGCTTTCGCTGCCACCACCCCGCGCTGCCACCACCCGCGCGACCGCGCCGCTGCCACCACCCGCGCGAGCGCGCCGCCGCTACCCCGCCGCGGCCGCTACCCCGCCGCGGTGCGGTACGCCTCGGCGGCGGCTGTGGGGACCCGGGCCAGGGTGCCGTCGAGCTGCTCCTCGAGCCGGACGAGCCCCATCCGCCGCAGGTACGGCGTCTTCCGTCCCGATCCGGTGCGCTCGGCGACGACGTCCGGTGCGACGGTGAACTCCTCGACGTTCCGACCACCGGACGCGTAGGACCAGTCCACGAAGTCGAAGACCGGCCACCACGTCCACCCACGCACGTCGACCCCGGCGTCGGCAAGCGAGCGGACCGCGACGACGGAGTCCCGCACCCAGGCCGACCGGACCGCGTCGTCGCCCTCGATCGACGTCTCGGTGACGACCATCGGCAGCCCGTACCGCGCGTCGAACCGGGTGAGGGACTCCACGAGGCCCTCGGTCCAGCGGTCGTGGGCGTGCTGCACGGTGCCGTCGGGTCCGTCCTCGAGCCGCCGAGGTGACAGGTCCGGGTAGTAGTTGACGCCGAGCACGTCGATCGTCACGGCGCCGTCGACGAGCTCGTCCAACGCTGCGGCGGACGCCCCGTGGGACAGCAGCCAGGCGTGGGACGGGTGCATCGCGTCGACGCGGCCGAGGACCAGGTCGGTCGGCAGGAAGCCGAGCGCCTCGAGCATGGCCGCCTCGGCGACGAGCGCCGACGCGCGGGACGACGACGCCGCCGCCGGTGCCGCCGACGACGCCACCGTGACCAGCGATGAGGCCTCCACGTGCACGATCACGGCATCCGGGTTCGCGGACCGGACCGCGGCGACGGACTGCTGCAGACCCGCGGCGATCCCGAGCACGACGCGGGTCCACCCGTCCCACCCGGTCAGCGCCGGAGGCCACACCCCGCGCAGCCCGGCGAACGACGCGGTCGTTATCGGCTCGTTGAGCGGGGTCACGTGGTCGACCACACCCGCGTACCGTCCGGCGAACGCCCCCGCGAAGGACGCGACCGCCGCCGGGTACCCCGGGTCGGCGAACGACTGCTCGAGCCACGTGGGCGTGCCGTAGTGCACCAGGTCCGCGATGACGGTGATCCCGAGCGACGCCGCGTACGCCAACCGCTCGTCGAGGACCGCCCAGTCGAACACACCCGGTGCGACGTGCACCCGGGGCCAGTCCACGCCGTAGCGCAGCGCGGTGGCGCCGAGTGCGGCGACGGTGTCGAGGTCCTCGCGCCAGGCCCGGTCGTGCCCGGTGAGCTCGTGCTCGTCGAGCGGGGCCATCGCGAAGTGTGCGGGCGGGTACACGCACGTGTCCTCGATGCCCGCGACGAAGGTGAAGGTCCCCGGGGCGAAGGCACGGACCCGCGGAGCGACCCCCGCACCCGGCCGGGTCGGCTCGCTCACTTCAGCCCCGTGGTCGCCACACCGGCGACGAAGAACTTCTGCGCGAAGAAGAACCCGACGGCGATCGGCAGCAGCGAGATCACCGCACCGGCCAGCAGGACCGCGTGGTCGGTCACGTGCGCTCCCCCGAACAGCGTCAACCCGGCGGGCAGCGTCAGCATGTCGTTCGAGGTCGTGACGACGAGCGGCCAGAGCAGGTCGTTCCACAGCGCCATCCCGTTCAGCACGGCGACCGTGGCGATCGCGGGCTTCGCGAGCGGCAGGATCACCTGCCAGTAGATCCGCCAGTGTCCGGCACCGTCGATGCGGGCAGCCTCGTCCAGCTCGACGGGGATGTCGATGAAGAACTGCCGGAACAGGAAGATCCCGAACGCGCTCGTCGCCCGCGGGATGATGAGCCCCTGGTAGGTGTTCAGCCAGCCCAGGTGGAACAGCTCCACGAACACCGGGATGAGCGTCACCTGGAACGGCACCATGAGCGTGGCGATGACGAGCACGAACGCGACGTTCCGCCCGACGAACCGCATCCGCGCCAGCGCGTAGGCGCACATCGAGTCGAAGAACAACGTCAGCACGGTGGTGACGACGGTGAACACGAACGAGTTGAGCAGCAGGCGCAAGAAGGGCAGCTGCTGCCACACGCCGATGTAGCCGTGCAGTGTGACACTCGTCGGGAACAGGCTGGCCGGGTGGCCGAACAGGTCCGACTCCGATCGGAACGAGCCGCTCACCATCCAGACGAACGGCACGAGCGCGACCACGAGTCCGATGCCGAGGTACACCCACTTCAGGACGGAACCGGTGCGAGCGGCACCGGTCCGGCGGCCGTGTCGCCGGTCGCGGGTGGGGTCCGGACGGGAGGCCCGGGCCGGCTCCGTCAGGGACGGTCGCCGGACGCGCGCCTCAGTCGACATCGTCGTAGCGGAAGAGCCGGAGCTGCAGGAGGGAGATGAGCATGATGATCACGAAGAGGACCCAGGAGATGGCCGACGCGTAGCCGGTCTGGTAGTTGACGAACCCGTCGCGGTAGAGCAGGTTCACGAGCGTGTCCGTGTGGAAGACCGGTCCGCCGCCGGTCATGACGTACACGAGGTCGAAGACCTGGAACGACTGGATCGTCAGGATCATCGACGTGAAGAGCATGGTCGGGCGGATGCTCGGCAGGGTGATCCGCCAGACGGTCTGCCAGCGGTTCGCGCCGTCGAGCTCGTCGGCCTCGTACCGTTCGGCGGGCACGCCCTTGAGTCCGGCGACGAACAGGATCATCGCGAAGCCGATGCTCTTCCAGACCGACACGAAGATGATCGTCGGCAGGGCGAGTGCGGTGGACTGCAGCCAGGCGATGCTCGGCAGTCCGAGGGCCGCGGTGATGCCGCCGACCAGCCCGATGTCCGGGTCGAGCAGGAACTTCCACACCAGGCCGATCGTGACGAGCGACACGATCGTCGGGAAGAAGAACACCGACCGGACGATCCGGTTCGCCAGGGTGTCCCGCTGCAGCAGCAGTGCCGCGACGAACCCGAGGACGACGAGCAGCACGACGGACACGATCGTGTACTCGAGCGTGATCCGCAGGGCGTTCCAGAACTGCTGGTCGTGGAACAGCTTGGTGTAGTTGCCGAATCCGACGAAGGGCTGCGACACGGCACCGACGGTCCAGTCGAAGAACGAGTAGTACAGCGACCGCAGGATCGGGAAGACGACGAACGCGCCCAGGATCAGCAGCGACGGGGCCATGAAGAGCCAGGCCGGCTGGAACCGGCGCGCTCGGCGGCGGGTGGGGCGGGCCTCCAGTCCGGTGTCCCTGCCGGAGGCGGGGGCCCCGCCACGCGGTGTGCGTGGCGGGGCCGACCCGGTGAGCTGGTGGGTCACTGGCCGCAGCCGGTGAGGCCGTCGATCGTCTGACCGGCGCTCTTCGTGGCGTCGTCGATCGACTTGCCGCGCGTGATCTCACCGATCAGCGGGACGTAGCCGTCGGAGTCGACCTTGGTGGCGTTCGGCACGTGCGGCAGGTAGAGCCGTGCGTCCGGGACCTGGCTGGCGAACACCGACACGGTCGGGTCGGCCTTGAGCTGGGCGTCGTCGGACAGGTCGGTGCGCAGCGGCGGGAACCCGGTCTGCAGCGAGAACTTCTGCTGCGCGGTCTTCGACGTCCAGTAGGCCAGGAACTCCTGCGCCTGCTTCGGGTACTTGGTCTTCGCGGAGATCGACAGCGGGGCGATCGCGCCGAGCGTCGAAGACTTGCCGTCGACGCCGACCGGGACCTTCACGATGCCGAGGTCGATGCCGGCCGACTTGTAGCCCGAGGCAGCCCACGGTCCGTTGATCTCCATCGCCGCCTTGCCTGCCGAGAAGAGCGAGTCGGCCTCGGCACCGGTCAGGCCGACGGGGCTGACCTTGTCCTTCGCGACCAGGTCGGCCCAGGTCTTCAGGCTCTGCTTGCCGTCGCTCGACTGCACGACGCTGCAGTTCTTGCCGTTGACGATGTCGCCGCCCTCGAGCCACTGCAGCACGGGCCACATCTGGATCGTCTGGTTGTCAGCGAGTGCGATGCCGTACTTGCCGTCCGCGGTCAGCTTCTGCGCGTCGGTGGCCATCTCGGCGACGGTCGACGGTGGGTTCGTGATGCCGGCCGCCTCGAAGAGCTTCTTGTTGTAGTACAGGCTCAGCGTGGCGAAGTTGGCGGGGACGCCGTAGAGCTTGCCGTCGTAGGTGAACTCCTTGACGGTGCCCGGGGCGAACTCGGACGTGTTGATCTTGCTGTCGCCGCTGCCGGTCATCGTGATCGGCAGCACGGAGTTCGTCTTGACGTACTGCGCGACGGCGTTCGGGTCCGAGCTGACGGCGGCGACGTCCGGGCCCTGGCCGGTGAGCCAGGCGCTGGGCAGCTTCTGCTGGATCGTGTCCCACGGCTGGACGGTCATGTCGATCTTGATGTCCGGGTGGGACTTCTCGAAGTCCTTGACGATCGTGGCGTAGCCGGGGCGGTCGCCGCCGGTGAACCCGGTCCAGACCTTGAGGGTGGCGGGGCCGTCGGTGCTGGCGTTGCCACCGGCCGAGCAGCCGGACAGGGTGAGGGCCGCCACGGCGGCGACGGCGCCGATCGCGAGGGTCGTGCGTGCGTGCTTCATCGGGGAACGCTCCTTTGCGTTGCTGTGCTCGCAGGGGTGATGCGGGTGGGGTGTTCAGTGGGTGCTTCGTGCGGAGTGATACGTGGGGGGGGGTGGGGCGTCGGGATGGTCCGGTCAGGTGCGGACGCGTTCCGCGTCGGGGTCGCAGCCGCACGAGGCGCGGACGACGAGCTCGACGGGGAGTTCGGTGCGGGCGGGCTGGCCGCCACGGTGGTCGACCAGGTCGAAGAGCCGCTCGGTCGCGATGCGGCCCATCTCCTCAGCCGGGACGCGCACGGTCGTGATGCCCGGAGTCGTGACGCGGGCGAGCCCGAAGTCGTCGAACCCGACGACCGCGACGTCGCCGGGGACATCGACGCCCGCGCGGCGCAGGGTGTGCAGGCCACCCACCGCCATGTCGTCGTTCGCGAACACGACGCCGTCGGGTCGGGTGTCGGCGTCGCCCGCCAGCATCTGCTCCATGGCGGCTGCGCCGGACGTCTCGGACAGGTCGCCCTCGATCACCGTGACGTCGGTCAGGCCGTGCCGTTCGGTGGCACGCAGGAAGCCCTGGCGGCGGTCGAGGCCCGTCTGGTGGTCGAGTGTGCCCGTCACGTGCAGCAGGCGGCGGCGACCGTGGACCTCGACCAGGTGGTCGACCAGGCGTTCGGTCGCGGAGACGTCGTCGATGCCGACCGTGACCGCGTCGGCCAGGTGCGGGTAGTTGCCGATGAGCACGGCGGGCAGGCCGCTCGCGACGAGTCCCTGCACGTGGTCGTCGTCGACCGCGGCGCTGGTGACGATGGCGCCGTCAGCGGTCCGGGAGCGCATGACCCGCTCGTACGCGACGTCGCCCGAGCTGGCGTCGGCGTTCGTGGACACGATCACCTGGGCGTCGTGGGCGTTCGCCGCGGTCGACATCCCCGTCAGCACGTGCATGAAGTAGAGGTGTCCGAACACGTGTGCGGACGAGTTCGGCACGATGAGCGCCACGGCGTCGGCGCGCTGGCTGCGGAGTGCCCGGCCGGCCGAGCTCGGGACGTAGCCGAGTTCGTCGGCGGCCTGCTTGACGGCGGCGCGGGTCTTCTCGCTGATGCGCTCGTGCCCGGAGAGCGCCATGCTGGCGGCGGCGGACGTCACGCCGACCTTCGCGGCCACGTCCTTGAGGGTGACGGACTTCGGCATGGGGGTCGCCTCCTTCGAGTCGGTTGCTTTATCGATTAACTGGTCACATCATGCACGTGCTTAATCGATGAAGCAAGCCCCGGTTCGAGGTCGGGTGGCACGGTTACCTGGAGTGGACACGCGGCGGACACCGGCATCCCGCTGGAGCGCGTGCTCAGCTCGGCCTCGGAGATGGAGGACACCGACTCCGCGGGCGCGTTGTCACAGCTGTCGTCCTCCGCGCCGCCAGCCCCTGTCCGGCTGCCGGCCGCGCAGCGCGGAGGACCGATCGCACCTAGGTCTCGTCCTCCCCGCCGTCGTCCTGGACCCAATGGTGGCTCTCGTTCCGATCGTGTTGCTCAGTGATCACCATCGCGACGCCAGGGACCGCCCACTCGAGGTCGAGCATGGACGGTTGCATGTCCGCGGCGCCCGCGATGCTGATGCGATCGACATGCTGGAGATGCAGGATCGGCGACCAATCGCGATCGTCCGGTTCGACGCCGAAACTGAGCTCGCGGAGCATGGGGAGTTCCGTGAGGAAGCGGAGATCTGGCGTGGTCGACTTCCCGCGCTCCGTACCCGGGTGGACGGCGAGGTACTCCAGGCGCTTGCATGCTCCGATGGCACTGTAGTCATGGACTCGGAACGTGCCGAACAGCACGAGGCGGCGAAGTGACGGGACGTTCGCGAGCGGCGAGAGGTCGATCAGGGCTGGGGCGCTGTGGAGCTCGAGCGTCTCGAGTTCCCGCATGCCGATCAGCGCATCCAGGTCGTCGTAGTCACCCCACTTCGTGATGAGGGACTGCAACTGTGTCTGCCCCTCGAGCGACGCGAAGAGGCGTTTGGGGGTCCTGCTCGTGAACTCCAACTCCCGGATCTGACTCGGTCCCGATCGGAAGAACTCGCACCATTCTGCGACGATCCGGACCGCCATCGATCTCGAGACGTTGAGCTGTGTGGCTTGTACCGCCACGGCGAGGTCGCCGTCGTAGTCCTCGGGACGCTCGAGCACCACCGTGCCGTCCCGCCCGATCCTCCGCATGTCGGCATCCTCGCAGACTCGTTCCGGCGCTGCTCTGACATCAGGTCCAGCCGTCCGCCGGCTCGTCCGTGGTCTCGTTCTGGTCCTCAGCGACGTCATCGAGGAGGGCATTGCCCCAGGTGCACCCGCCAAGCGGGACACGTTCGCTGCCCCCACCCTGCGTGGAATCGCAGCGACGGCGACGGCGACGGGTGTCAAGCTCCTGGTGTGAGCAGCAACACTCCCGGCGCGTGGACGCGTCGAGTCGGACCTCAAGCCGCCCGGACGCGCACCACGGTCATCCGGGTCCGGAACTCCGCTGGCGGACTCCTGGCCATCTACGTCGCGGCCCTGCTCGTCGTCTTCGGCCTGCAAGGATTCCGGTCAACCGGCGAGCGGTGGTGGCCGAACGTCCTGCTGTTCGGAAGCATGCTCCTCGTCATCTGCTGCGAGGTCGTGCTCACCATCCAGCAGCAGCGTTCGATGCGCCTGCTCCGTCAGCAGGTCAGCGCCGTGCTGACACGCGGTACGGACGAGAAGCGTTCTGTGATCCGGGACGACGCACTGCTGGACATCGACCGTTTCGATGCCTGGACTGGCCGCTTCGGGCTCCGGTGGTTCGACGGCACCGTTCATGCCCCCGTCAACCAACAGAGCCGCCTCGACAGGTGATCGACTGGCCTCGTCTTCTTGATCACCAGATGGCCAGCGCGACGAGGCCGCTGAGGCCGCCGCACGTCCGTGGCTACCGGGAGCGCGTTGCTCGACCCGCGTCGGCCCGCGGCCCGGAGAGGCCCAGCTGGGCGAGGACGGGCTGCTCCCCTGTGGTGGTGATGCCCCAGGCCGGGCGGTTGAAGGCCCGCCGGGACAGGCGCACTCGCTGCTCGTCGACTGGTAGCTCTGACCGCGGAGCCACCCGCGTCACGCCGTTCGGTTCGTAACCGAGCTTGTACGACACGCCCAGCGACGCGGAGTTCCAGGCTGCGGCACTCGACTCCGCCCACTCCGCGCCGAGGACGTCAAAGGCGAACAGCGGCAACGCGGCCCGCATCTCCGTACCCACTCCCTGCCCTTGGGCACTCCTCGTCAACCACGAGCCGGAAGTGACGGTCCCGCGGTGAGCGAAGTCCTGGGCGGCGAGGTCCTGCGCTCCGATGACCGTGCCGTCGAGGATGACCGCGAACTGGATCGTCCAGCTCTGCGGGGAGACCTGGCGCACGCTCCACTGGTGCATCGCGAGGACTCGGGGGAGGTCGGCAGGAGCAGCATCCGTCCACGGGAACCCGAACGGCATCCGGTCCGGATCGTGGATGCCGGCGAGAGCAGCGCTGGCCAACCCCGGAAGGTCACCATCGCGAACGGGACGGAGCACCAGCCTGGGGGTGCGGAGCTCGAGTCCGAACAGCGGCCACAGTTCTGCGAGGTCCATGCGGTGACGGTACCTGCTCGGCTCACCCTGGCGAGGCGTGGCGCCAGGTGGTCAGTCCTCGTGCGACTCCGAGGAACGCGTGGCTCTCGAGATCTGCCAGGCGGAGAGGGCAACCACGACGGCACCGGCGGTTCCGACGATCCACGAGCCTGCGATCCCGAGCATCGGCGCGTTCGCGCAGGAACTCGTCCCCTCGCCCGGGGCGGCGTCAGCGCAGCTGCTCACCCGTGCCAGGGTCAGGAACAGCACGACCACGCTGACGACGACGGCAACGGTGCTCCAGCCGACCACTCGGTTCACGCTGCGCTGCGCTCCGCTCATAACCGGACCAGGTGCTGCCCACGGTGGCACACTCGGGGGTCGACGACCAGCCCAGGTCGCCCCGCGCACCGCGACCGCGACGGTCGCACTTCAGAACCAGCGGAGGACGAACTGCTCGAGCACGTTCCGCGCGACCCCCACCGGGCCAGGCAACGGTTCACCGGAGTCGCGCCCGACGCTCTCGAGGAGCGCGCTCTGTGCAGCCTGGTACTCGTCGCGTTCGGAGTCGGTGTACGAGTCCGGCGGGACGGTCCGACTCGCACTGACCGCCTCGAGCCGACGGAACCCGTACCGGAACCCGACCGGCTGCGGCGCGGCGTCGATCAGCTGCAGCAGACGCGCATGTGAGTGGCTGTCCGAGCAGTGGGCAGCACGACCGATGAGATCGGTGAGCCCGCGGAGCCCGGCTTCAGTCGATGTAGACCACAGTCGAACACGTCGAGCGCGGCTGCAGAGGTCGTACAAGAGTGCTTCGTCCATCACGGTCCCTCCCCCACCTGGACACGAGCTTGTCACAGCGCCAGCGTGCTCCGCGAGGATTCTGAGCGCAGCGGTGATCACGTCGTCCTGACTCCCGTCGCCGGCCTGGCGCGGGGGCGCCACCACGGCGGAGCGCGCCGGACCCGGCGCGGGACCACGCCCCGCACCGCGCCCGTCACTGCTCTTGACACCGTTCGGCTATGCGAAGTAGCTTTTGGCTACACGCAGTAGCCAGGCAGCCCGCTCCGGAGGAGAACACCATGGTCCAGACACTCACCGTCACCGGTGGCACCCTCGCGTACGAGGTCCAGGGCGCGGGTCCGCTCGTCGTCCTCGCACACGGCATGGGTGACAGCCGCGATGCCTACAGCTCCATGACACCGGCCCTCGTCGCAGCCGGCTACCGCGTCGCCGCGGTCGACCTGCGCGGCTGCGGGGACTCCTCCGTCGGGTGGGACTCGTACACGCGCACCGCCATCGCCGGTGACCTGGTCGCGCTGGTCACCCACCTGGGCGGGCCGGCGACGATCGTCGGCCACTCGATCGCCGGCGGCGCGGTCACGATCGCCGCGGCGACGGCGCCGGAGCTGGTGTCCGGCGTCGTGGAGCTGGCACCCTTCACCCGCAAGCAGCAGATCAGGCTCTCCGACTTCGGCACCAGCACCTACCGCCGTGGTGCGACGGCACTCATGGGCGCGACCATGCTCGGCAGCAAGAAGCAGTGGGGAAGGTACCTCGAACTGGCGTACCCGGGCCGGAAGCCCGCCGACTGGCAGGCCCGCAGCGCCCGCATGGTCGCCAAGCTCGGTGAACCCGGCCGCATGGCAGTGCTCAAGAAGATGGGGACGCTGCCCCCGGTCGACGCCGGCGAAGCGCTGCCGGAGGTCACCTGCCCGG
Organism: Curtobacterium sp. Leaf183; assembly: GCF_001424385.1. Taxonomy (GTDB): domain Bacteria; phylum Actinomycetota; class Actinomycetes; order Actinomycetales; family Microbacteriaceae; genus Curtobacterium. The sequence continues at coordinate 516,300 of NZ_LMPO01000008.1, forward strand.
TCCTCGTCATCCAGGGCAGCGCCGACCCCGACTGGGTCTCGCCCGCGGCCGAAGGCAAGGCCATCGTCGGCGATCTGCGCCCTGGGCTGGGTCGCCTGGTCGTCATCGACGGTGCGGGCCACTACCCGCACGTGCAGTACCCCGAGCAGACCCTCGACGCCGTCCTGCCGTTCCTGCGCGAGGTCGCCCCGGTGGACGGAGCCTCGCGTGCCTAGGGCCGGTCTCGATCCCGTGGTCATCACGGCGGCCGCAGCGGACATCGCCGACCAGGTCGGCTTCACCAACCTGACCATGGGCGCGATCGCCGAGCAGCTCGGCGTCCGTGCGCCATCGCTCTACAAGCACGTCTCCGGTCAGGACGAGGTCAACCGCCGCGTCGCGACCCTCGCCTTCGAGGAGGCCGGATCGGCGATCGGCAACGCGATCCAGGGCCTGTCCGGACGGGACGCGCTGGCCGCGGCCGCGAACGCCCTCCGGGACTTCGCGATCGCGCACCCGGGCCGGTACGCCGCGACCGTCGCCGTCACCCCCACGGGATCCGACGACCCGATGACGGCCGCCGCGGTCCGCAGCATCGCCCCGCTCGAGGCGGTCCTCCGTGGCTACGCCATCGATCCCGCCGACACCGTGCACGCCGTCCGCGCGCTCCGCAGCGTCTTCGGCGGCTTCGCGTCCCTCGAGTCCACGGGCGGCTTCCGGTGGGCGACCGACGTCGACGACAGCTTCGACTGGCTCATCGACCTGGTCGACCAGGGCCTCCGCGCACGGGCACACTGACTCGCCCCGCGACGACCCCGCGCGTGGGGGCGTCGACGCCGAGCATCAGTCGTGTGGACGTCCGGACGACGATGGTGACCGGCGCCTGGCGACGAGTGTGCCGATGCCCTGCACGACGAGGACGGACCCGGACGCAGCGAGGACGACCATCACGATGACCGAGTCAGCGGAAGGGCCGCCAGCGACGAGCCTCGCGATGCCGAGCGCCAGGAAGACGCCCCCCATCACGATGACGACCACCGGGTTCTGGGCGACGAAGAACCGACGCCCACCGTTCGCGTCGGCGACGGCCTGCGACCGCGCCTTCGAGACCGAGTCAGGGTCGCGTCCCGCTCGACGGTCCGCTGCGCGACGGCGCGTCCGGACGGCGAACCAGACAGCGGCGCCGACCACCGCGGCTGCAGAGAACGTGACCGGCGCGGCGACGTCCAAGAGACCCGCGACGAACGAGACGACGACGCCCGCCACCACCCCCGCGACCACCGCGGTCGTCCAGGTGTCAGTCCGGCCGTCCACGCCGGTGACGTACCCGGGGCGACGTGCGTAGGGATCGTGCTGCGGTCCGTCGGCGTCCTGGTCCGGGGCGCTCGAGCGCAGGTGGTCTTCCACGCTCGCCAAGCTCGTCGCAGGCTGCGGCGATGAGGACGGCAGGGGTCGTCGCCGGTGCGGGCTCAGCCGCGGTCGCGAGCCATCCCCGCCGCGGTGTTGCGGGTGCCGACAGCCACGCCGTGCGGTGCAGCCGCCTCGATGCGGTCGAGGTCGTTCGCGGTGAGCACGACGTCGACGGCGGCGGCGTTCTCCTCGACACGGGAGGCCTTGGTGGTGCCGGGGATCGGGACGGTGCCGGCCTGGATCAGCCACGCGAGTGCGAGCTGCGCGGTGGTGACGCCCTTCTCGTCGGCGATGACCGTGAGTGCGTCGACGACGCGCAGGTTCGCGTCGATGGCGTCGTCCGAGAACCTGGGGAGGTCCCGGCGGGCATCACCCTCGGGCAGGTCGTCCCTGCGGGTGACGGTACCGGACAGGAACCCGCGCCCGAGCGGGGAGAACGGGACGAACCCGATGCCGAGCTCCGAGGCGGTCTCGAGGACGCCGTTGTGCTCGGCATCCCGCTCGAACAGGCTGTACTCGGACTGGATCGCGGTGATCGGGAACGTCGCGTGCGCCCGGCGCAGGGTCTCGGCAGAGGTCTCCGAGACGCCGATGGTGCGGGCCTTGCCGGCGGTGACGGCTTCGCTCATCGCACCGATCGTGTCCTCGATCGGCACGTCGGGGTCTGCGCGGTGCAGGTACCAGAGGTCGACGTGGTCGGTACCGAGATGGCCGAGGGACCGGTCGATCGCGCGGCGGGCGTGCTCCGGGGACCCGTCGAGGCCGATCGGCTGGCCGTCGTCGGTGAAGTCGGTGGCGAACTTCGAGGCGACGACCACGCGGTCCCGGTCGGCGCCGAGGACCCGACCGAGCAGCTTCTCGTTCTCGAACGGCCCGTACGCCTCCGCCGTGTCGAACAGGGTGATCCCGAGGTCGAGCGCGCGGCGGATGGTCTCCTCCGAGCCGGCTTCGGTGGCCCCGCCGTAGAAGGCGCTCATCCCCATGCACCCGAGACCGAGCGCGGACGTGACGAGGCCCTGGGAGCCGAGAGGGATCTGCTGCATGTGCGTTCTCCGTTCACCGCCGGGTCGACCCGGACGACCCGACTCTCGACCCTGGTGTGCGCACCATGTCAAGTGCGAGAATCGGGTCCGTGCTGCTCCCGGAGGTCCACGTCGACGAGCCCGTCACGATCAGCGTCGCCGCGGACCTGCTCGGCGTCACCGTCGACACGATCCGCTACTACGAGAAGGAAGGCATCGCGCCCGCGCCCGATCGCGGTCCGGACGGGTGGCGTCGGTACGACACGGCCGCGCTGAGCTGGCTCGCCGGCACGGTGATGCTCCGCGGGACGGGGATGAGCGTCCACGAGATGCGCGAGTACGCCGCCGCGTACCGCGCCGGCGCGGACGACGCCGAGCGTCTCGCGCTCCTCGAACAGCACCACGCGACCGTTCTCGAACGGCAGGCCGAAGTCCAGCGGCACCTGGCCGCGCTGGAACGGAAGATCGCCGCGTACCGCCAGGCCGTCGCCTCCGGTGGCCCGGAGGCGACGTCAGCGAGGTGACACCGCCTGAGCCGATGGACGGGGTCCGATGGCACGGGGGTGGAGCTGACCGGCCGCGGCCGCCGACGGCCATCCGGTCGCTAGCGCAGGTCCCGGTGCCGCACGGCGATCGCCGCGAGCAGACCCAGGGCGGCGGCGACCAGCACCAGGAGGATCGTCTGCCAGACGTGCGCCGCACCGTCCGGTGCCTGCGGGACGACCGCGAACGGTGATGCCAGGAGCGCGTCCGCCGGCAGCAGGCGGAACTCGACCGCGAACTCCAGCGCTTGGAACGCAGCCACGACCGTGTACGCGACCACCGCCGCCGCGCGCGGGATGATCGCCAGGAGCACCGCCCCCAGCGTGATGAACACCCACGGCGCCGGCGATCGCAGGACACCGGCGGCGGCTGTCGGAGCGAAGCGCTCAGGGAACGTGCCCAGCGACGCGGTCGCGATCCCCAGCCCGAAGGCCAGCAGGACGGTCGCCGCGCCGAGCACTGCCGCGGCGACGTGGGCGAGCAGCCAGCGGTCGCGCCCGACGGGGCGGGACAACACTGCTTCTGCGCGCCCGGACGCGACCTCGCCGCGCAGTCGCAGGACCACCTGGAGGCCGAGGACCGTCGCGAAGAGCGGTGCGAGGTACAGGGCGACGTCGACGAGCCCGGAGCCGCTGCCCGCTCCGCTCCCGAGCGCGAGCTCGACCTGCGTGTCGACGGTCGTGGCGACGCCGCCGATCAGGACCCCCACCACGAGTGCGCCGACGCCCCAGCCCAAGATCGTCCCCCGGGTGGTCCGCAGGGCGAGCGACACCGGGCCGCGCAGCGATCTCCCCGCCCGAGCGGGGCCGGTGCGCTCCGCGACCATCCCGGCGCCCAGGTCCCGGTTCGCGGCGACCCGGACGGCCACGGCCGCCAGGAGCGCGGCCAGCGCCAGTGCCGGCAACAGCATGGCGGCGTCGTCGGCGGCGAAGGGACGGACGGCGGAGATCCAGCCGAACGGTGAGAGCCAGAAGGCGTCTCCGCCGATGACGTCGCCGGCGCCGCGCAGCAGGAAGCAGGCCGCCACGACGGCGATCGCGACACCCGTGGCTCCCCGGGCAGTCCGCATGAGCTGCCCGGTCACCGCCGCGAGCGACGCTCCGAGCAGTCCGGTCATCGTGATCTGCGCGCCGGCGAGTGTCGAGCCCAGGACACCGGCTCCGGAGCCGATGAACCCCGAGGTCACGATGGCCCCGGCGAGCAGGGAGCCCGCGGCCGTGACGACGAGCACCGCCACGAGCGGCGCGGCGCGTCCGATCGCCGCCGATCCGGACAGCTCGCTGGTCCCGTCCTCCTCGGTCGCCCGGGTGTTCCGGACGACGGTGAAGACCGACGCGAGGCTGATGAAGATCGTCGCTGCGCCGAGGATCCGCCACAGTTCGACGCCCCCGGGATCGACGCTGGCGACGGGCCCGATGATGAACAACTCCCCGGCGCTACGGTTGACGGAGGAGGCGAGCGCCTCTCGGCTCGCCCGTGTCGGGTACGTCGAGGCGATCCCGGCGGCCACCAGGAGCGCCAGCAGCGCGGTCAGCACGTACCAGGCGGACCCGTGCACACGTTCTCGGCGGAGCACGAGGTGGAGGGACGACCGGAGTCCCGTGACGGCGTTCACGCGCTCGCGACCGGTCGGGTCTCCGCACCGCTGGCACGGTCGTACCAGTGCAGGAAGAGGTCCTCCAGTGTGGGCGGGGCGACGCTGAGCGTCTCGATGCCGGCCGCTGCGAGTCGAGTCATGACGTCGTCGAGACGCGTCGTGGTCAGGGTGACCCGGAGTCCGTCGACGCGGACGTCCGCCACCCCGGGGGTCGCTTCCAGGCCGACGGGAGGGCGGGCGAGGGTCGCAGTGACGACCGTCGACGCGTGCCCGCGCAGCTCCCCGAGGGTGCCGGTGTCGACCACCCTGCCGTCCCGGACGACGCTGACACGGTCGCAGAGCTGCTCCACCTCCGACAGGATGTGGCTGGAGAGCAGGACCGTCCGCCCGGCGGCGCGGGCCTCGCGGACGCAGTCCTTGAACACCGCCTCCATCAGCGGGTCGAGTCCCGAGGTGGGCTCGTCGAGGACCAGCAGGTCGGTCGTGACGCTCAGCGCCGAGATCAGACCCACCTTCTGACGGTTCCCCTTGGAGTACGTGCGGGATCGCTTGCTGGGATCGAGGTCGAAGCGCTCGACCAGCTCGTCACGCTTGGCCCGGTCCTCACCACCGTGCATGCGGGCGAGGAGGTCGATGACTTCCCCTCCCGTCAGGTTCGGCCACAGACTGACGTCTCCCGGCACGTACGCCAGACGGGCTCGGACCGCCGGGGCAGACGACCACGGGTCCTGTCCGAAGACCCGCGCCCGGCCGCCGTCGGCGTGCAGCATCCCGAGCAGCACCCGGATGATCGTGGACTTGCCCGCACCGTTCGGCCCCAGCAGTCCGTGCACCTCGCCCTGCCGGACCGAGAGGGTCACGCCGTCGAGCGCCCGGACGCGGCCGAAGGACTTGGTGATCCCGTCCAGCTCGACGATGTCGGTCATGGTCGCGACAGTACACGCGATTCATGAAGTTCGTGAATTCTGTGTAGTGCATGTACCGTCGTCGCATGGGATGCACCGAGGTCCACCGTGGCTGACGACGACGACAGGTTCGTCGAACGGTTCGCCGACGTGCTCGCCCGCTCCGGGTGGCCGCGGATGTCAGCGCGGATCTTCGCGAGCCTGATGGCGACGGCGGGCGGGGTCTCCACTGCGGCGGAGCTGTCGGCAGCCCTCGGCGTCGGAGCGTCGGCCGTCTCGAACGGGGCGAAGATGCTGCGGTCGCTCAGCCTGGTCGACGTGACCCGCCAGAACGATCGGCAGATCGCGTACGAGGTGCGCCCCGACGCCTGGATGGAGGCCGTCGCGCACCAGGACAGCGCGCTGCGCGACCTCGAGGGCATCCTGACGGACGGCGCGCGGACGGCCAGCGACTCCAGGACGTCGGCCCGTCTCCTCGAGACGGCCGACTTCTTCGCCTTCCTGCGCGCAGAGCTCCCGCAGATCGTCACGCGCTGGCGGCAGACCCGGCAGCAGTGACGGGGACCACGCCGTCGAGCGCGTCGGGGGCCGACGGACAGGAGGCCCGGTGCCAGCTGGCACCGGGCCTCCCGTCCGTCACGCGGTTCAGTTGAAGCTGAACACCTGCGGCGCCTGGTTGTTGCAGTCGTAGAGCTGCAGCGGCGTCGTGTTCGCGGTGTTGCCCGACGGGACGTCGAGGCAGCGACCGGACTGCGGGTTCAGCACGGAGCCGTTCGCCTGCGGCACCCACTGCTGGCCACCGACGCCGTTGCACGAGTACAGCTCCAGATGCGTGCCGTTCGCGGTGGCGTTGCCGTCGATGTCCAGGCACCGCCCGAGCGTCCGGATCGTGTGGTCGGCGGCGTTGTAGGCCCACTGCTGGTCCGTCGTCTGCTCGTCGGTCAGCAGCGTCTGGCAGTCGTAGACCTGGACCTGCTGGCCGTTCTGCTGCAGGTCGTTGCCGGCCACGTCGACGCACTTCGCCCCGATGGTCTTGATCGGGACCGCGGCGACGAACCGCTGCGCCTGGTTGCCGTTGCAGTCGTAGATCTGCAGCGCCGTGCCGTTCGCGGTGTTGCCCGACGGGTCGTCGAGGCAGCGTCCGGACTGCGGGTTCTTGATCGACCCGTCCGGCTGCACGATCCACTGCTGGCCTCCAGCGCCGTTGCAGTCGTAGAGCTCGACGTGCGTGCCGTTCGCGGTGCCGTTCCCGTTGACGTCGAGGCACCGTCCGAGCGTGCTCAGGGTGTGCGCGCCGTAGACGTTGCCGAGCCAGTGCTGGTCGGCGGCGAGCGTCTTGCAGTCGTACAGCTGCACGACCGCGGTGTTGCCGCCCGTGTCGTCACCGGCGACGTCGACGCATTTGCCACCGGGGCCGGTGATCGCCGCCCCCGGGCCGCCGCCGGTGGAGACGCCCTGGTAGTTCTGCGCGACGACGTTCGCCTGCACGGCGTTGTCGGCCGCGTCGGAGGAGTAGCCGGTGGTCATGACGCCCTCGAAGAAGGACTGCGTTCCGCGGTTCGAGTTGTCCCCGCCGGCGCCGAGCACGATCGAGCCCTCGAGCTTCATGGGCGTGTAGCCCTGGCCGTCGCCGTCCTTGTCGGTCGGCAGCGCCCCCTCGTACCACTTCGACAACGAGCCGGACTGCGCGTTCCCGCCCTTGAGTGCGAAGTTCGCGACGCCGTCGTTCTTGAGCAGCGCGGTCACGAACTTCGACGTGTTGCCGGTGTTCGCGGTGTTGATCGCGGTCTTGCCCTCGTAGACGCCGTTCTCCAGGTCTGCCTGCACCCACGGACCGCGTCCGGCGCTGCCCGTGCCGTTGAGCATCGACAGGTTGAGGGCGTCCATGTGCCCCTTGCCGGTGTCCTTCGACTGGGTCTCGACGTTGCCGAAGTCGGAACAGCAGCCGTGGTTCACGTTCGTGCCGCTGGCGACCTCGTACATCGACTCCGGGCTGGCGCCGCGCGCCGTGCCCTTGGCGACCGTGCTCGAGATCCGGTAGGCGACCTGCTGCGGCATGTAGATGCCGTACGCCTTGTGCCCGGCCACCGTGACCGGCAGCGCACCGGCGTCGGCCGCGTGGTTCGCCGGACCGGCGTCCCCGGCCCCGGCGACCGTCAGGTCGTTGTGGTTGGACGTCTGGTCGTAGATCTTCGGGATGGTGCAGGTCGTGCCGGAGCAGAACGAGTCCTGCGCGGCGGCGTTGGCGTACCCGCCGGCGGCGAGCAGCCCGACGTTGGTGGTCGCGCCGTCCGAGGCGCGCTGCACCTGGTACAGCGGCCCGTTGTACGACGAGGACAGCGCCCGGGTGGAGCTGTACGCGGCGACACACGCGGTGCCGGCGCCGGCGTAGGTGTCGCAGGGGCCGTTGGTGGCGGCGGCGGCGCTGCCCACGCCGGTCGTCGCTGCGAAGAGGCTCCCGGTGACGAGAGCCAGGGCCCCGAGTGCCGCGGCGACGATGCGCCGAGGTCTCGAGATCGATCCGATGTGCATGTGCGGTTCCTTCCGAGCGTCGTTGCTTGGGGATGTGGTCGACCGTCGGCACCGGGGGAACCTGATCGGCCCCTCATCTGCTTAATCGATTAACCACGACCAGCATACCGCGGACGCACGTCAGGGTGTGAGCCCCCGACAGCGCCGACCGGACAGCGTCCGCCGGCGAGGACACCGACCAGGAGGCCCACGGTGCGCACCCGGACTCGTCTCGGCATCGGGGCGGCTGCGGTCGCCGTCGTGGTCGGCGCGGTGGTGGTCGTGAACGTCCGCGGGCCCTCCGGCGCATCGGCTCCGCTGCCGGCCGACGGCGCCTCGGCAGGCACCGTCGCCGCAGCGTTCCTCGACGCGGCGGTGCGGCACGACTGCGGATCACTGCGATCGCTGTCGCGTCCCGACGACACGCGATGGTGCCCATCGAGCCTCTGGGAGCGGTGGCAGGGCGACGACCCGCGCATGACGTCGTGGCGGCGGCTCCGCTCCGGGTCGGACACCGGCGACGCGGAGCGGTGCTTCGTGTTCGAGATGCGCGAATCCGGCGTGACGGGCATGGAACCCGGCACGGCGACGTGGGGGCTGTGCCTGCACCGCGCCTCGGGGACCTGGCGGGTGGCCGAGGAGGGCGTCGGCTGAGGTCAGCCGCGCACCACGTTCCTCGGACGTGCCCCGGGCCGCCGCGCCGCGATGCCGCCTGATCCACGGCGTCCCGACGCGACGACCCGGGTGTCAGTCGGCCGTCCAGGTGACTACACGCGGATCCGCCAGCCCGATCTCGTGCACCGGCCCGGTCACGCGCAGCACCGCGCGGTCCGTGGCCGAGCCGGCCACGGGCGCTGCGACCGCCGCGTCACCGACCGCGACGATCCCGCCGGAGCCGAGCGGGCCTCCCGATCGGGACGCCGCCGCGTGCGACGCGACCCAGACCTGGACGTCCCCCGGCTCGACGACCCGGCGCAGGTCACGGCCGCTGAAGGCGAACCGCTGCACCGGCACGGTGAAGCACACGCGCCGGGTCTGGTCAGCGGGGACCGCCACGCGCGCGTAGCCGAGGAGCTGGACGACCGGACGGGTGACGCTCGCGTGCACGTCGTGGCCGTAGAGCTGCACGACGTCGGCGCCGTCGCGCGAGCCGGTGTTCCGGACCGTGACCGTCGCGGTGAACGTGCCGTCGGTGGTGACGGCGTCGTCGACGACCAGGTCCTCGTACGCGAACGACGTGAACGACAGGCCGAAGCCGAACGGCCGGACCGGTGTCGAGTCGGCGGCCGTGACGTCCGAGGGGCCGCCGAGCCGCGGGTGCAGGTACGTGTACGGCTGTGCGCCGGCTGCCCGCGGCAGCGAGACGGGCAGACGACCGGAGGGCTCCGCGGCACCGCTGAGCAGGTCGGCGATCGCGAGTCCCCCGCCCTCGCCCGGGAAGAACGCCTGGACGACGGCGGACGGACGGGGCCCGATGCCGTCGAGCGCCCAGCCGATCGCGTACGGGCGGCCCGTGAGCAGGACCATGACGGTCGGTGTGCCGGTGGCGACGACGGCCTCGACCAGCTCGCGCTGCACGCCGGGCAGGTCGAGCGAGGCGGTGTCGTTGCCCTCGCCGACGGTGCCGCGACCGAACAGCCCGGCCTGGTCGCCGACGACGACCACGGCGACCTCGGCATCACGTGCGACCGCGGCGGCGGCCTCGATGCCCGAGCGGTCGTCGCCCTCGACGGCACAGCCGACCGCGGACGAGACCGCGTCGCCCAGGGTCTGCTGCAGCGCCTCGAGCACGGTCGGGATCGCGAAGCCGAGCGGCAGGTCGGGGTGGGTCGCGAGCACGTGGTTCGCGAACGAGTAGCAGCCCTGCAGGGCCTCGGGGCGGTGGGCGTTCGGGCCGATCACCGCCACCGAGGTCTGCGGGCCCGCATCCGCCGAGGCGGTTGCGGCGTCGCGGCCCCGCAGGGGCAGGACACCGTCGTTCGACAGCAGCACGAGCGACTCGGCAGCCAGGCGGCGTGCCAGGTCCCGGTGCTCCGCGGTGTCGAGGTCGATGCCGGTGGGGGCGTCGTCCTCGAACACGTCCGGGTCGAGCAACCCGAGCCGCTCCTTCTGCCGCAGGACCCGCAGCACGGCGCGGTCGACGAGCGCCTCGTCGACGACCCCGGCGCGGACGCGGTCGACCAGCGGCGCCAGGTAGGCGTCCCCGGTCGGCAGTTCGACGTCGATGCCGGCGGTGAGCGCCATCGCGGCGGCCTCGCCCCGGTCGGCGGCGATGCCGTGCATGACCTCGAGGAACGCGACGGAGAAGTAGTCGGCGACGACGGTGCCGTCGAAGCCCAGCTGGTCCCGCAGCACCCCGGTCAGCAGGTCGACGTTGGCCGCGACCGGCACCCCGTCGATCTCGGCGTAGGAGTTCATCACCGACCGGGCACCGCCGTCGAGCAGGGCCATCGCGAACGGGGGCAGGAAGACGTCGGCGAGTTCGCGTGCCCCGGCGTGCACGGGCGCGTGGTTGCGGCCGGCCTGCGACGCCGAGTACCCCAGGAAGTGCTTGAGCGTCGCGTCGACACCCGCTCCCTGCAGGCCGCGCACGTACGCGGTGCCGACCGTGCCCACCAGGTAGGGGTCCTCGCCGATGCACTCGTCGACCCGCCCCCAACGCGGGTCGCGGACCACGTCGAGCACGGGGGCCAGTCCCTGGTGGATGCCGAGCTGCCGCATCGACCGGCCGATGACGGCACCGACCTGTTCGACGAGCTCCGGGTCGAACGCCGCCCCCCACGCCAGCGGCGTCGGGAACGTGGCGGCCTTCCACGCCGCCAGACCGGTCAGGCACTCCTCGTGCACGAGCGCCGGGATCCCCAGTCGGGTCTCCCGCTTCAGGCGACGCTGCTCGGTCCACAGCCACGCGGCGCGCTTGTCGGGTTCGACGGGACGGGTGCCGTAGACGCGGGTGAACTGGCCGATGCCGTGGCGGGTGATCTCGGGCAGGGTCCCGTCGGGCGCCGCCGCCATCTCGCCCTGCATGGGCGCGACGACCCCGTTCTGGTCGAGCCAGTAGCCGACGAGCTGCGCCGTCTTCTCCTCGAGCGTCATGGACGCCAGCAGGGCGTTGGCACGGTCGGACGGGAGGCCCGGTGCGGCCCCGTCACGCGCCTCCGGTCCGTCGACGGTCGCGGTGACCGACGTCGTCGACGCGGGTCGGGCCTCCGGTCCACCGGTCGGCGGTGCCGCGCCCTCGAGCGTGCTCATCCCTTCACCGCACCGGTCAGACCACCGACGATGCGACGCTGGAACACCGCGAAGAACGCCAGCGCCGGGATCATCGACAGCGAGGTGAACGCCAGGACACGGGCCGTGTCGACGGAGTACTGCGACGAGAACGCCTGCACCCCGAGCGGCAGCGTGTAGGCCGATGCGTCGTTGAGGATGAACAGCGGCAGGATGTAGCTGTTCCAGCTGCCGATGAACGCCAGGATGCCGGTCGTGACCACGCCGGGCAGCGACAGCGGCACGACCATCCGGAAGAAGAACCCGAGGCGGCTCGCGCCGTCGATGGACGCCGCCTCCTCGAGTTCGTCCGGGATCGCCTTGAGGAACGGCACCAGGATGATGACCGTCGTCGGCAGACCGAACGCGATCTGCGGCAGGATCACGCCCGCCAGGCTGTTCGTCAGACCGAGGTCCTTGACGAGCAGGTAGAGCGGGGTGATCGCGACCGTGATCGGGAACATCAGGCCGGCGGCGAACAGCGCGTACAGCGCACCGCTGCCACGGAACCGGTAGCGGGCGAGCACGAAGCTCACCATGAGCCCGAGCACGACCACGCCGACGGTGGTGGTGACACCCGCGATCAGCGAGTTGCCGAGCTCCTGCCAGAACACGCCGCTGCCGAGCACCTCGGCGTAGTTCGCGAAGTTCCACGGTGCGGGCAGACCGGCCGGGCTCGCGGTGATCTGCGCGTTGGTGCGGAAGCCGCCCAGGACGATGTAGGCGACGGGCCCGACACAGACCGCGATGAACAGCAGCGCGATGAAGTACGTGCCGAGGTTCCGCTCGCGACGGACGGGCCCGGTGTCACCACCCCGGCTGCCGCGACGGCGGCCGGGTGCGACGAGCGATGCGGTGGCGGTCATCGTGTGGCCTTCTCGGTGAGTGCGCCGGCGGTGTCGCGACGCAGGACGAACCGCTGGTAGACGAGTGCGATCACCAGCGAGATGAGGAAGATCACCACGGCGACGGCGTTGCCGTACCCGTAGTTGCCGGAGTTGCGGCCGTTGGCGACCATGTAGGTCGCCATGGTCGAGGTCCCGGCGGTCGAGGCGATGTACTGCCCCCAGATGATGTAGACGAGGTCGAAGAGCTGCAGCGACCCGATGATCGACAGGAAGGCCCAGATGCGCAGCGTCGGGCCGAGCAGCGGCAGCGTGATGCGCCGCTGGATCTGCCAGTAGCCGGCACCGTCGAGCTGTGCCGCCTCGAACAGCTCCTCGGGGATGCTCTGCAGCCCGGCCAGGAACAGGATCACCGCGAAGCCGATGTACTTCCACGAGATGATCGCCAGGAGCGTCCAGATCGCGATGTCCGGGTTCGAGAGCCAGTCGTTGCGCAGGGCGCCGAGCCCGAGCGTCTGCAGGAGGTCGTTGACGGCCCCGCTGCTCGAGAGCATCAGGCTCCACCCGGTGCCGACGATCACCTCGGAGATGACGTAGGGCACGAAGATGAGCACGCGGATCAGTCCGCGGCCCCGGATGCGCTGGTTGAGCAGCAGCGCCAGGATGATCGCGATCGGCCCCTGGACCAGCAGCGACCCGATGACGATGAAGGCGTTGTGCCACAGCACGCCCCGGAAGTCGGGGTCGGTGAAGATGATCTTGTAGTTGTCGAGCCCGACGAAGTCGGTCGGGGTCCCGTAGCCCTGCCACTTGTAGAAGCCGTAGTAGGCGGCCAGCACCACGGGCAGGATGACGAACCCGACGAACATGATCGTCGCGGGTCCGGCGAGCAGGGCGATCTCGACCCGCTTGCGGACGTCGGCGACCGGCTTCGCGCGCGGCCGGCCGGCCGGGGCCGACGACGGTGTGCCGTCGGCCCCGGTCAGGTCCTTCCCCGCGCCCGTCTGCTCACCGGAGCGGGACGGACGGGGGGCGACTGAGGTGGCCATGGTCCGGGTCAGCCCTTCGCTGCGGCCTGGTTGACCGTCTTCACGATGTCGGACACGTCACCCTTGCCGGCGAGCAGGTTGACGACGCTGGTGTTGAGCGCGTTGCCGACGTTCTGGCCGTACAGGGTGTCGAGGTAGTTCGAGACGAACGGGGCCTTGTTGTAGGCGGCGAGCACCGTCTTCAGGTAGGGCTCGGTGACGACCGACTGCGCGGACTCGTTCGCCGGGATCGCGTTGAACGCCTTGTAGTAGGCCTCCTGCACGGGCTTCTCGGTCATGTAGTTGAGGAACGCCGTGCACTCCTTCTTCGGGGCCTTCGCCGAGCAGGAGTACCCGTCGACCGCGCCCATCATCGAGCCGGGCGCGCCCTTGCCGCCGGAGACCTCCGGGAACGGGAAGAAGCCGAGGTCGGACAGCGGCTTGCCGTCCGGGGTGAGCGAGGAGATCACGCCCGGGTCCCACGCTCCCATGAGCTCCATGGCGGCCTTGTGGTTGGCGACGAGGCCCGCCGAGCTGCCGGCGCCCTGCTGTGCCGCGGTGGTGAGGTAGCCGTCGTTGAAGGGCTTCGTGGCGAAGAAGTCCTTCGTGTTCTCGCCGGCGGTCTTCCAGCAGCTGTCGGTGAACTTCAGGTCCTTCGCGGCTCCGTTCAGCACCTTCTCGCTGCAGGCACGCAGCGCGAAGTTGTAGTACCAGTGTGCTGCGGGCCAGGCGTCCTTCGCCCCGACGGCCACTGGCTGGATGCCCGCGTCCTTGAGCTTGGTGATGTCGGCGTTCAGCTCGTCCATCGTCGTGGGCGTGCCCTCGATGCCGGCCTGCTTGAACAGGTCCTGGCTGTACCAGACGCCCTCGGGGTTCACGTCGACCGGCATCGCGTAGGTCTTGCCGTCGAGCTCGTAGCCCTTGAACGCACCGGCGCTGACCTCGCTCTTGGCGTTCTTGCCGATCGAGCTCGTGATGTCCATGAGCTGGCCGGCCTGCGCCATGGCGTTCATCTTGCCGCCGCCTCGCTGCAGGAACACGTCGGGGGCGGATCCGGAGTTGAGCGCGGTCTGGAGCTTGCCGTCCAGGTCCTCGTTCTGGATGGCCTGGATCTTGATGGTCACGTTCGGGTTGGCCTTCTCGAACGACTTGACCGTGCTCTCCCAGAAGGCCTTGCCGGGCCCCGTGGTCGAGTTGTGCCAGAAGGTCATCGAGACCTTCCCGTTGCTGTCTGCGGCGTTGCCGCCGGCGGAACAGCCCGCTGCCGTGAGTGCGGTGGCCCCGATCAGCGCGATGGCTGCTGCGGCCCGGATCTTCCTCGTCATCGTGGAACTCCTCGGTGTCGTCGTCGTTGACAAGTGCGACATCGAGTGCCGCGTGCTGAGAGCGTGCCAGGTGCTCCCGCCGCTTGTCAATCGATATCGATAACGTTATCGAAGCGCGATCCGCAGAACGAGATCGGGCCGGTGCGGCGGTACGGTGTGCACATGGAGACCGCTGTCGGCGCACAGCCGGGGCCCGGCCGGGTGACGATCGCCGACGTCGCGCGCGCCGCGGGCGTCTCGATCCCGACCGTGTCCAAGGTGATCAACAACCGGGACGGCGTGGCACCCGCGACGATGCTCCGGGTGCAGGAGGTCGTCGAGCGCCTGGGCTTCGAGACGTCGCTCGTCGCACGCAGTCTGCGCAGCACCCGGACCAACGTGATCGGGATCCTGGTCCCCGAGTTCGAGCCGTTCTCCACCGAGCTGCTCCGTGGCGTCTCGAGCGCCGCGACGGGCACCGGGTACGAGCTGCTGGCCTACGCCGGTCTGGTCACCGGCGCCAGTCAGCCCGGGTGGGAGCGACGGTCGCTGTCGCGGCTCTCCGGCACGCTCATCGACGGGGCCATCGTCGTGACGCCCACGACGGCGCTGTCCAGCTCGTCGATCCCCGTCGTCGCGATCGACCCGCACACCGGCCCCGAGGGACACGCCACGGTCGACACCGACAACGCCGGCGGAGCACGCAGCGCCGTCGAGCACCTCGTCGCGCTCGGTCACCGGCGCATCGCCCACATCCACGGACGCGCCGACCTGGCCAGCGCCCAGCTCCGCGAGGCCGGGTACCGCGAGGCCCTGGCCGCGGCCGGCATCGCCGTCGACGAGGACCTGGTCCGCGCGGGCGACTACCAGGAGGACCAGGCCACCGCCGTCGCGCGCGAGCTCCTGACGATCCCGAACCGTCCGACCGCGGTGTTCGCCGCGAACGACTCGTCGGCCTTCGGCGTGTTGCACGCCGCCGCACAGCTCGGTCTCCGGGTGCCGGAGGACCTGTCCGTGGTCGGCTTCGACGACGTGCCGCAGGCGTCGACGACCACCCCGCCGCTCACCACGGTCGCCCAACCGCTGGCCGAGCTCGGTGCCGCCGCGGTGGACATGCTGCTCGCCATGCTGCGCGGCGAGCCGGGGCCCGACCACGTGCGGATGACGACCGACCTGCGGGTGCGCCACAGCACCGGGCCCGCGCCGTCCTGAGGCGTGCCCTCAGCGGCGCAACGTCTGCTTGGGGTACTCCCCGAACCGGTCGAGGTACACGGCCGAGAACCGCCCCAGGTGCGCGAAGCCCCACCGTCGGGCCACGTCGCCGACGGTGACCTCCTGCGGGTCGAGTTGCAGGAGCTCCTGTCGGACCCGGTCGAGTCGCACCTCGCGCACGTAGGTCAGCGGTGAGACGCCGAGCACCCGCGCGAAGGACTCCTGCACGCTCCGCACGCTCAGCCCGGACACGGCGGACAGGTCGGCCACCGTGACCGGCTCGCGGACGTGGGCGTGCACGTGCTCGACCATCGCGCGGAGTCGGGCGTTCTTCGGCAGCGACAGCGCCGCGGGCAGCGAGTCCACGTGGGGCGGGAACAGCCCGAGGAACGCCTCGACCGCCGCACGCTTGGCCGCCACCCAGCTCGACGAATCGACGCCGTCACGGAGCGCCCGCGAGAGCGCCCCGAGCGCGTCGTGCCACCGGCCGAGCGCCGGCTCGTCCCCCGCCAGGGGCTGGTCGAACCGCAGCGGTCCGTCACCGAGTTCGTAGCGTTCGGCAGCGACCTCGCGGACGAGGTCCCGGTGCAGGTGCACCAGGCGCTGGTCATGGTCGGTGGCGATGAACGTGAACGCCTGCTCGGTGGGGAACAGGGTCGGTTCGTCCGGTCGCAGCTCGATGCGTTCACCCGCGACGTCGATCGCACCCGCCCCACCCGTCACCCACTGCACGACGTAGTGCTCGCCGGGCTCGATGACGCCGCGCACGAACCCCGTCACACGCGACCGCCGGACGGTGACCTGGCTGTCACCCACCGCGGTGTACCGGTAGGAGAACTGCTCACCGGTGCGCCGGGCGAGCCACTGCTTGCCGGCGTCGACGGCGACGAGGTCACGAGCGGCCGACTCGGGGTCACGGCCCGCCACCTCGAGCCGGATCAGGTCTGGCAGCGGCGCCGCCAGTGCGTCGGCGTCGCTCATGCTGCCGCCGACCGGGCGGACATCCACTGTGCGCACACGTCCTCGTTATCTGGATACGCTGTGCAGGAGAGTCCGACGTGCCGTTCCCTGCGGCCGTCCGGCCCTCGCTCGTCCAGTCTCGTTCCGTTGCGCCCCCAGGAGGTGATCGCGTGTCCGTCAGCGACACCGACCTCGACCTGGACGCCGCGCTCGGCCGTCTGGACGCCGCCATGGCGTCGCTCCGCCATCGCCTCCGCGAGCACATGGGCGTCGCGGGCATCGACCTGAGCATCGTGCAGTTCGTGTCGCGCTCCGAGTCCGGCGGACGTCCCGTCCGCGTGAAGGACCTGTCGTCGCACCTCGGCATCACCGGACCGGCCGTCACCAACGCCGTCGATCGCCTGGAGCGCGCGGGGCACCTGCAGCGCAAGCCGAACCCCGACGACGGGCGCAGTCGGTTGATCGAGCTCACCGACGACAGCCGAACGAAGTACCACGCCGCGATGGACAGCACGAACGAACACCTGCACGACCTGATGGCCTCCTTCTCGGATCGCGACAAGGCCAGGTTCGTGCGGATCATCGACCGCGTCATCGATGCACTCGACGGCGGCGCACCCGGCCTCTGAGGCAGATTATTGTGCCGCGACGACCGGGCCGAACTATTGTCCACGGAGCGCAACCGGGTAATACTTCTACCTAAATCGGCGCGTGCCGACGCCGTCCGCCGTACGTTCTCCAGGGGTGGGAACACCGGGGAGACATCAGGACGGAGGGCTGCCATGAGCAACTACGACACCGAACCGGGCATCGAACCGGTCCGCATCACGACGTTCCGGCGGATGCGCCGCAAGTGGAAGTTCGGCGAGCAGCCGACCGAGGACCAGACGGTCTTCGACGACCTGTTCACGAAGACCACGCGCCAGGGCTGAGACCCGGCCACACACGGACAGGAGGCACGGTGCCAGCGGGCACCGTGCCTCCTGTCTGTCCGGTGGTCGCGTCCACCGTCCGGTGGTCGCGTCCGCCGTCCGGTGGTCGCGTCCGCCGTCAGGCGGTCGCCGACGCCCCGGCGGACACCGGTGCCGTGGACTCTGCGACGCGGAGCACGCACGGCAGCAGGAAGTGCGGCAGCTCGACGGAGGTGCCGTCGAGCTGGTCGATGAGGGCGTCGGCGGCCCGGGTGCCGAGCGCACGGCCGGGCGCGACCATCGTCGACAGTCGGGGGTAGTGCTGGTCGCCGGCGGCACCGGACGAGGCGACGCTGAGCACCGAGACGTCCTCGGGGACGCGGCGCCCGGCGGCGTACAGGCCGACGAGCAGCCCCGCCGACGAGTCGTCCTTCATGATGAGCACGGCGGTGACGTCCGGGGCGACCTCGAGCAGCCGGCGGGCGGCGTCGCGACCGCCCTCGCTGCCACCTTCTGCGTAGACGACGGACCCCTGGAAGCCGCGCGCGGACATGGCCTGCTCGAACGTGTCCTCGACGCGTCGGTGCGGGGCGTAGCCGGCCATCGGCGTGCCGTCGAGGTCCTCGAGGACGAGCCCGAACCGGCGGTGCCCGAGTTCGGCGAGGTGGTCGATGCTGCGCTCGATCGTGGTCTCGAAGTCGATGTCGACGTACGGCAGGCCGCTGCTGTCCCGCGTGCGGCCGATGAGCGTGAAGGGGACGTCGAGCTCGGTCAGGACGGCGACGCGCGGGTCGTCCATCCGCACCTCCATCAGGATCACGCCGTCGACCAGGCCGCCGGAGACCAGGTCGTGGAGGTCGTCACCAGCGGGGTCGACGGGCCAGAGGACCAGGTGGTACCCGCGCTCGGACGCACGCTCGGCAGCCGCCATGAAGAACTCGGACGTGGTCGGGCTGAACCGGTTGCCCGTCGTCGGGAACAGCAGCGCGATGATCCGGGTGCGCCGACTGGCCAGCGCTCGGGCCACGACGTTGTTGCGGAACTTCAGCTCGCGCATGGCCGCGGTGACGCGGGCCTTGGTCTTCGGGGTGACGTACTTCGTGCCGTTGACGACGAAGGAGACGGTGGCGATCGAGACACCGGCGCGGTCGGCGACCTGCTGCATCGTGGCCATGGCGACTCCTGCTCAAGACGGGCCCGCTCGAGGTCCCGATCGGACCGAGCACGATCAGCCTAGCGCTGTCCGGTCGCAGAAAAGCGCTTTACAAGCAAAGCGCTTATCTGTTAGCTTCTCGCCCCAGGAGCACAGCGACGACGACGTCGAACGGACTCGTCGGCGCGTGCGTACCCCCAGCACCCGCCCAAGAGAAGAGCTCTGCAATGAAGCACAAGTTCACTTCCACGTCGCGCCGGATGCGTGCGCTCGTCGGCGCCGTCGCCGTCGTAGCCACCATCCCGCTGGTCCTCACCGGTTGTTCCGGTTCGGGCTCCGCATCCTCGGGCTCCGGCTCGAAGAACCTCACGATCGAGGACTACTACGCGGCCAACTACAACCCGATCTACAAGCAGTGCGCCACGACCGTCGGCGCGAAGCTGACCATCAACCACGTCGCCGGCGCCGGTCTCATCGCGAAGGTGCTGCAGCAGGCATCGTCGAAGACCCTCCCCGACGTGCTCATGCTCGACAACCCCGACGTGCAGCAGATCGCGTCCTCCGGCGCACTGTCCGACCTCGGCGACTACAAGCTGGACGCTTCGGGCGACGTCCCCGGCGTCAGGGCGGCGAACACCTACAAGGGCAAGCTCTACGGCCTGCAGCCCGCCACGAACTCCATCGCGCTCTACTACAACAAGAAGCTGCTCAGCGACGCCGGCGTCACCCCGCCCAAGACCTGGGACGAGCTGCAGGCCGCGGCGAAGAAGCTCACCAGCGGCTCGACCTACGGGTTCGCGATGAGCAACATCAACACGTACGAGGGCACCTGGCAGTTCCTGCCGATGTTCTGGTCGAACGGCGGCAACGAGAAGAACATCGACACCGAGAAGGCGACGCAGGCGCTGGAGTTCGTGAAGAGCCTGCAGGACGACGGCTCGATGTCGAAGAGCTCGATCAACTGGGCCCAGGCCGACGTGAACAACCAGTTCCTCGCCGGCAAGGCCGCGATGATGATCAACGGTCCGTGGCAGCTCCCGCTCCTGAACGCCAAGAAGGGCCTGGAGTTCGACTCCGTCCCGATCCCGACCCGCACCGGGTCCGAGACCGTCGCCCCGCTCGGCGGCGAGGCGTTCACCGTCCCGCAGACCGGCAACAAGGACACGATGGCGCTCGCCGGCAAGTTCGTCGGCTGCCTGAACTCCGTGAAGATGCAGAAGGTCATCGCCGGCGTCACCGGCAACGTCCCGACGAACATCGAGGCCGGCGCCGCATGGGCGTCCGACCACCCGCAGGTCGCCTCGTTCGTCACCACGGTGAAGACGGCCCGCGCCCGCACCGGTGAGCTCGGACCCGACTGGCCCAAGGCCGCGACGAAGATCTACACCGCCGTCCAGCTCGCCCTGACCGGCAAGGCCGACCCCGCGGACGCGCTCAAGCAGGCGCAGTCGCAAGAGCAGTAGCACCCGGGGAGCCGGCCACTCGGCCGGCTCCCTCCCGCGTGGAGGAAAGGACCCCCGGCGTGAGCGCCTCGACCCAGACACGACCACGGACGACCCTGCCCGTGGTGACACCCCGACCCGGGCAGCGACGTGCCCGGTTCCGATCCGGCATGACCCGATGGCTCTTCGTGGTGCCGGCGGCGATCTTCGTGATCGTGTTCTTCGGCTACCCGGTGGTCAAGAACATCATCATGTCCTTCCAGGACTACACGACCGCGACCTTCTTCACGGGCGAAGCGCCCTGGGTCGGCCTCGGCAACTACATCCAGGTGTTCCAGAGCGCGGTGTTCACCACCAGCATCGTGAACACCGCCCTGTTCACCGCCGGCTCGATCATCCTGCAGTTCATCATCGGCCTGGCCCTCGCGCTGTTCTTCCGGCGGCACTTCCCGCTGTCGGGCTTCCTGCGCGGCCTGCTGCTGCTGCCCTGGCTGCTCCCCCTCATCGCGTCGAGCGCGGTGTGGAAGTGGCTGCTCGACCAGGACAGCGGCGCCCTGAACCAGCTGCTCGGCGTCGTCGGCATCGCCCCGGTCCCGTGGCTGGTCAGCCCGAGCCTGGCGCTCATCGCCGTCATCGGCGTCAACGTCTGGCTCGGCATCCCGTTCAACACGACGATCCTCTACAGCGGGCTGCAGTCCGTGCCCCCGGAGCTCTACGAAGCGGCGTCCCTCGACGGCGCCACCGGCTGGAAGGCCTTCTGGCACATCACCTGGCCCAGCATCCGGAGCGTGGTCAGCGTCGTGATCGTGCTCGGGGTCGTCTACACGCTGAAGGTCGTGGACATCATCCTCGGCCTGACCGGCGGCGGCCCCGCGAACTCGACGCAGACCCTCGCCACGAACGCCTACCACCAGTCGTTCATCAACTTCCAGTTCGGCATCGGAGCCGCGGTCAGCAACGTGCTCATCGTCGTCTCGTTCGTCTTCGCCATGATCTACCTGGCCATCTCCCGGAAGGCGGTCGACGAATGAGCGTCGGCATCGCGAACCAGACCGTCACCGCCACCCGTGCGCTGACCACGAGGCGGACGGCCAAGGCACCCCGCCCGCGCGGGACCGTCAAGGGCATCCCGTTCACGATCCTCGGGTGCCTGTTCCTGGCGATCATGATCTTCCCCGTCTACTGGATGGTGAACACGAGCCTGCAGGCCACCTCGGGCGCCGCCACCGCGACGTGGTTCCCCTGGAGCCCGACCTTCGCCGGGTACGAGGCGGCATTCGCCCAGCAGGGGCAGAACTTCGTCACCAGCATGGTGATCGGGCTCGGCACCGTCGTGCTGACGCTCGTCATCGCGACCCCGGCCGCCTACGGACTGGCCCGGTTCAAGATGCGCGGCACCGGCGTGTTCATGCTCGTGCTGCTCATCACGCAGATGATCCCCGCGATCGTCATCGCGAACGCGCTGTACACGCTGTTCAACAACGTCGGCCTGCTCAACAGCTACATCGGCCTGATCCTCGCGGACAGCGCCGTGCAGGTGCCCTTCGCGATCCTGCTGATGCGCGCCTTCATGGAGTCGATCCCGCCGAGCCTGGTCGAAGCGGCCCTGGTCGACGGCGCCAGCGACTTCCGGGCGTTCGTGTCCATCGTCGTGCCGATCAGCCGCAACGCGATCGTCACCGCGGCGCTGTTCACCTTCCTCGGCGCCTGGGGTGACTTCCTCATCGCGCTGACCCTGACCTCGACGACCGCCGTCCGCCCGATCACGCTCGGCATCTACAACTACATCGGCTCGAACGTGACGGACTGGGGGCCCGTCATGGCGACGTCGGTCCTGGCGTCCCTGCCGGCCGCAGTCCTGCTCATCTTCGCCCAGAAGTACATCGCCGCCGGCGCACTCGGCGGCGCAGTCAAGTGACCGTCGCGCCACAACCACCCACGAACGACCCTGTCCAGGGGAGAAAGCCGAACGTCATGAGCGACACCACCTCCACCCCGCTGCGCATCACCGTCTGGGGCGAGAACGTCCACGAGCAGGTCGAGCAGCACGTCGCCGAGCGCTACCCCGAGGGCATGCACGGCGCGATCGCGGACGGCATCCGCGAGAACCTGCCCGACGCCGTCGTCCGCACGGCGACGATGGACCAGCCCGAGCACGGCCTGACCGACGAGGTCCTCAGCCAGACCGACGTGCTGACCTGGTGGGGCCACGCGGCCCACGCCGACGTCGACGACGCCGTGGTCGACCGGGTGCACAAGCACGTGCTCTCCGGGATGGGCCTGGTCGTCCTGCACTCCGGCCACTGGTCGAAGATCTTCGGCAAGCTGATGGGCACGACGTGCACCCTCCGCTGGCGCAGCGAGCACGACCAGGAGCTCGTCTGGACGGTGAACCCGCAGCACCCGATCACCCGCGGTGTGCCGAACCCGATCGTCATCCCCGAGCAGGAGATGTACGGGGAGTACTTCGACGTGCCGACCCCCGACGAGCTCGTGTTCATCTCGGGCTTCACCGGTGGCGAGGTGTTCCGGAGCGGCATGACCTACCGCCGGGGCCTCGGGAAGATCTTCTTCTTCTCGCCCGGTGACCAGGACTTCCCCGTGTACCACCACAAGGACGTGCGCCGCGTGATCGCGAACGCCACCGAGTGGGCCCGCCCGGAGCGCGAACGCGAGATCCCGGTGCTGCGTCGCTACGACCTCGGCGAGTACTTCGAGGGCCAGCACTACCGCGGGCCGTTCGACGACGCGCCGGTCGACGAGCACGACGCGCAGGACACGCACGAGCCCGCCGGGGCGCAGGCATGACGCTCCGCGTGGTCCAGGTCGGCGCCGGCGGGATGGGCCGCGCCTGGCTCAGCACCGTCGCCGCCAGCCAGGACGTCGAACTCGTCGGCATCGTCGACCTCGACCTCGACGTGGCCCGTGCGGGCGCCGAGCTCGCCGGCGACCCGTCCATCCCCGTGGGCCGCAGCCTGACGGAGCTGGCTGCCGAGACGGGCGCGCAGGCCGTGCTCGACATCACCGTGCCGGTCGCGCACCACCCGATCACGATGGAGGCCCTGCACGCCGGTCTCCCCGTCCTGGGCGAGAAGCCCGCCGCGCAGACCGTCGCCGAGGCCCTCTCGCTCGCCGCCGCCGCCGAGGCGACCGGGCAGCTGTTCATGGTGTCCCAGTCCCGCCGGTACAACGACCACCTGGTCGCGTTCCGGCAGCACCTGCGCGACCTGGGAAGCATCGGCACGCTGAGCACCCGGTTCGCCAAGGCGCCGCACTTCGGCGGCTTCCGCGAGGAGATGGACGACGTCCTGCTGCTCGACATGGCGATCCACCCGTTCGACTCGGCCCGGTACCTGCTCGAGCGGGACCCGGTGTCGGTCTACTGCGAGTCGTACAACCCGTCGTGGTCCTGGTACCGCGGCGACGCGGCAGCTGCGGCGGTCTTCACCTTCGAGGACGACATCCGGTACGTCTACGACGGCTCGTGGTGCGCCCCCGGAGCGGAGACCTCGTGGAACGGCGACTGGCGGGCCTCGGGCTCTGCGGGGGCCGCCCTCTGGGACGGTGACCACGAGCCGACGAGCGACCTCGACGGCACACCGGGCTCCCCCGCCGGGGCGCCGAGCGTCGGGACCGAGATCGCGGGTGCGCTCGCGTCGTTCGTCCGCGCGCTCGACTCCGGCACCACCCCGGACGGCGAGGTGCACGGCAACGTCATGAGCCTGGCCATGGTCGAGGCCGCGATCGCATCGACCCGGTCCGGCACGCGCATCGTCATCGACGAGGTCCTCGAGCGAGCGCACGCGAGTGCGCTCGACGCCGAGCGCGACGACGCGGCGCGGGAGCGCCTGGCGAGCTGGGGCTCCGTCCGGAGCGCCCTGTCCGCGACGGTCACGACCGCCGGCTGATCCGGCACCACGGGACGGACGGGAGGCCCGGTGCCAGCTGGCACCGGGCCTCCCGTCCGTGGTGTGGTGGGGCAGGACGGCCCCACCCCGTCTCTCCAGGTTCCACGATCACGGCATCTCGGACGCTCGAGCCGGTCACCTCGGCAACCAGCGCACAACTGAGCGGCGAGTCGTGGAACCTCGAGACGAGCACGCGCCGGACCAACCCCGCACCGTGCGCTCAGCGCCGGCGGACCGCCGCCCGCAGCACCGCGTCGGCGCGGTCGTTCATCCGGCCGAGCAGCGCGGCCAGTGTGCGCAGGTCGTCGTCGGCGAACTCCCCGACGACGTCGGCGAACGTCTCGTCCCCGTGCGCGTCGAGCTGGTCGAGCAGCGCACGGCCGGCCGGGGCGAGCTCGAGCAGGCTGGCCCGACCGTCCTCCGGGTCGGGTGCCGCGCCGAGGTGGCCGGCCGCGACGAGTGACGTGACGCGACGGCTCACCACCGGGCGCGACAACCCGGTCACCTCGGCGACGGCCGTCGCACGCACGGGCCCCAGTCGCTCGACGGCACGCAGGAGCACCCGGGCGGTCGGGTCGAGGCCACCGCGGTCCTCGATGAGCACGGAGCGCAGGGCCTGCCGCACCCAGAGCCGGTCGAGCTGCTGACGGAGGGCTCGCTCGGAGCCGGCGCGGTCGTCGTTCACGGTTCCAGCCTACGGCGACGATTTAGTTGCTTGCCGGAAGCACATGGTGTAACTTTGCAGTCACTGCAAGGTCGAGAACGGTGCCGGCGCCCACCCCACGGGTCTGCGCGACGGCGCGTCCGGTCTCCCGAGCAGCCGCCCCACCGATCGAACCGAAGGAACCCATGTCAACCGCCACCGCACCGGTCCAGGTGCAGCGCGGACGTCACGACGCCTCAGCTGCCGGCACTCCCGGCTCCGGGCAGCCGCTCATGACGCACCGCCAGATCCTGCTCGTCATCTACGGCCTGATGGCGGGCATGTTCCTGTCCTCGCTCGGCCAGACCGTGTTCGGCACCGCCATCCGCACGATCGGCGACGACCTGCACGGCCTCGACCAGCAGGCCTGGGTCACGACGGCGTACCTGATCACGTCGACCATCGCGACGCCGATCTACGGCAAGCTCTCCGACGTCTTCGGGCGCCGGCCGCTCTACATCTTCGGCATCGTCGTGTTCATCCTGGGCGCGGTGCTGTCGTCGATGTCCACCTCGATGCTCATGCTCGCCGGGTTCCGCGCGGTGCAGGGCATCGGCGCGGGCGCGCTGATGTCGCTGCCCCTCGCGATCATGGGCGACATCCTCGCCCCCCGCGAACGTGCGAAGTACCAGGGGTACTTCCTGGCCGTCTTCGGCATCTCGAGCGTCATCGGGCCGCTGATCGGTGGCCTGCTCGCCGGGTCCTCCGAGATCCTCTGGATCACCGGCTGGCGCTGGGTGCTGCTGATCAACGTGCCGATCGGGATCGCCGCGCTCGTCATGGTGATCGTCTTCCTGCACCTGCCGAAGGTGCACGACAAGACCGACAAGCCCAAGGTCGACTGGTGGGGCGCGACCGCGGTCATCGTCACCCTCGTGCCGCTGCTGCTCGTCGCCGAGCAGGGCCGCACCTGGGGCTGGGGCTCGCCGGCCGCCATCGCCTGCTACGTCATCGGTGTCGTCGGCCTGGTCACGCTGCTCGTGGTCGAGTCGAAGATGGGCGATGCGGCGATCATCCCGCTCAAGCTGTTCCGCTCGGGGACGTTCTCGATGGCGACCGTCATCGGCTTCCTGGTCGGCTTCGCGATGTTCGGCGCCATGCTGACCATCCCGCTCTACCTGCAGATCGTCGTCGGCCTGAGCCCGACCCAGTCCGGCTTCGCCACGCTGCCGCTGGTCGGTGGGCTGATGATCGCGTCGATCACGTCCGGGCAGATCGTCGCCCGGGTCGGCCGCTACCGGGTCTTCCCGGTGATCGGCACTGCCCTGGTGTCGATGGGCTACGTCGTCCTGACGTTCATGTCCATCGACAAGCCGCTGTGGTTCCTGATGATCGGCATGTTCCTGATCGGGCTCGGGCTCGGCTCCGTGATGCAGTCGCTGACCCTGGCCTCGCAGGGGTCCGTCGAGGCCCGCGACATGGGCGTCGCGACGTCGTCTGCCACGTTCTTCCGCCAGATCGGCGGGACGCTCGGCACCGCCGTGCTGCTGTCGATCCTGTTCTCGGTGATGCCCGCGAACATCCTCAGTGCCACGGCCGACAAGGGCACCCTGTCCGACGGGCTCGACGCGGCGCTCAACCCGACCGTCGCCAGTGCCCAGCGCAACCAGGGCGTCATCGACAAGATCTGGAAGCCGATCACCGCGCCCGTCCAGCAGCAGGTCGCCGAAGGACTGGCCGACGCCACCACCGACGCGAAGCAGGCCGCCGACGAGGCCGTCACCCGGCAGGTGACCGCCGCGGTCCAGGCGCAGGTCGCCGCCGGGACGGTTCCCGCAGCAGCCGCGCAGACGGTCATCGACCAGCAGGTCGCCGCGGCCACCCCGGCTGCGGAGGCCAGCGCGCTGCAGACGGTCGCGTCGAAGGCCCACGCCACCGTGCAGGACGGCGCGCTCGTCGTCGACTGGTCGAACGCCCCCGATCGGCAGTACTACGTCGACCAGGCCGTGCCGTCGATCGTCGACAGGCTCCAGCAGCAGTCCTCGGACAGCGGCTCCAGCGCATCCAGCACGAACGACACCTCGTTCCTGACCGGCGCGGACGCTCGGCTGACACGGCCGTTCATGGCCGGCTTCAACGCCTCGTCCGTCACGATCTACTGGGTCGGACTCGGCGTCATCCTGCTGGCGTTCGTGCTGAGCTGGTTCTTCAAGGTGCCGCCGCTGCGCGCACGGTCGGCGCTGCAGGAACGCGCTGACCTGTCCGCCGAGGCGCAGCTCGAGGCTGAGGCCGGCATGGCCGCCGCCGAGGCCGGCTCGTTCACCGGGCCGATGACCGGCTCCACGCCGACCGTCCGGCGGTGACCCCGGTGACGCCCGTCGAGCTGGACGGCTCCTGCACGCTGCGCGAGCGGAAGAAGCAGCAGACCCGGCACGCGATCCACGACGCAGCCGCCCGGCTGATCGGGGAGCAGGGCCTCGGCGGGGTCACCGTGGAGCAGATCTGCGCCGAGGCCGACGTGTCGCCCCGGACCTTCTTCAACTACTTCCCGTCGAAGGCCGACGCGGCGCTCGGGTTCCCGCCCGGGTCCGTCCCGCCGACCGTCCGCACACGGTTCCTGGCCTCGACGGGCGCGCTCGTGCCGGACCTGTGCGAGCTCGTCGCGCACACCGTCGCGCTCCCACAGGACCGGGACCGCGCCCGCGAGCTGGTGCGCCGTCACCCCGAGGTCATGCCCTCCATGCTCGACTGGATGGCAGCGACGCGCAGCGCGGTGATCGAGGTCGCCGCCGAGCGCACCGACCAGCAGACCGCTCGCACTGCGGTGACCCTCGTGATGGCGGCACTCGTCGAGCTGGCGCACCGCACGACGGTGGCCGACGCTGCCGAGCTGGCGGCGGTGTTGCGCGACGTGGTCACCGAGATGGGTGCGATGACGCGCTGAGCGCACCATGTGCGGACGGGAGGCTCACTGCCAGCTGGCACCGGGCCTCCCGTCCGCACGTGGTGCGTCAGCGCATCCCGCCGTACCTTGCGTGGTGCGGCGTCAGCCGCGTGGTGCGAGGCAACAGGCGCGCACCGCGCCGTCAACCCGGCACCGTCCGCCAACCTCGCACCGTGCGCGACCGCGCTCGCCCTGTGCACGTGGTGCGGCGTCAGCCGCTCGGTGCGAGGCAACAGGCTCGCACCACGCCGTCAACCCCGCACCGTCCGCCAACCTCGCACCGTGTGCGGTCAGCGCGGGATGACGCTGAACAGGAACTTCTTGCGGACCATGTACCAGGCCAGCAGGATGAGCGCGGAGTGCACCACGAAGCCGATCCAGAAGTCGCCCCAGGGGACCCCCGGGATCGACGCGATCGCGAGCGCGAAGAAGACCTGCCAGACGAACACGTAGAGGCTGGCCTGGCCGATCGGGATCCACAGCCACCCGATCGCCGCGGCGATAGGCTTCCAGAACACGGTGAGGATCGCGTAGGACACGATCGCGAAGAACGCGATGTCGACCAGGCGCCCCCACTGCAGGTCGACGCGCTGGTAGGCCGTGTTGTACAGGTCGTCGTACATCGACGCGGGGAACGGCGTCGGGGTGAACCCGGCGTGGTTCGCCGCCCAGACGTAGACCAGGAACGCCGCGTACCCGCCGATCGCGATGCCGATCAGGACCTTGCCCACGCGGCTGGTCAGCGCACCGACGACCTGCCTGCGGTAGTACCCGAGCACGAGGCCGTGCGTGAAGACGACCTGCCAGGTCAGGAGCGGGAACACCGCGTTGAACTGCGATTGCAGCGGCGCGAAGTCCGGGTTGAGCGCCTGGAAGACGTAGAGCGCCCAGCTGACCACCAGCACCGCCCACCAGAACCCGCGGCGGATCACCCAGAGCAACAGTGGGATGAACAGGCTCAGCACCACGAAGAGCCCCATGATGTTGAACGGCCACGGCCCCATCTCGAGCAGCAGGAACTGCCGGATCGCGAACCACGGCGGTGGGTAGGCCAGCAGCTGCATCGCGTTCGGGTACAGGTCGTAGACGCGGCCCTCGGCGCCGACGCCGCCGGTGCCGGTCCCCCGGTCGGTGAAGGTGGTGATCGCGTCGGTGTTGAGGAACGGCACGAAACTCAGCGCGAAGACGACCGCGATCACCACGAGCGTGACGACGTACTGCTTGCGCGCCCGCTTGAACGCCCCGACCGCGGCCACCCACTCGCCGAACTTCCTCACCGCGAGCGGGTACGTCATGCCGAGCACCATGCCGGACAGGAACACGAACATCTCGGCGCCGGTGATCGCCCCGACCGCGTGCAGCGTCAGGTACGAGTACGGACCGCCGATCTCGATGTGCGTGATCACGACCGCCAGGATGATGAACCCGCGGAACAGGTCGAGGCGCAGGTCGCGCCCAGGCTTGCCGTCGTCCGGGTAGCGCCAGCTCGGCAGCAGTCGCCCGAACAGCCCGCTCAGCAGGAACACGGCGGCCAGCCCCGCGGCCAACCAGACGATCCACGCCATCTGGTCGCCGCCGGTGTCCAGCTGCTGGTTGGTGGCGGCGTTGCCGTCCTGCGGGGTGATGCGCTCGGTCACCGGCCCGGACACGAAGCGATCGGTCTGCTGCAGGTCGGTGCGGAGGGAGCCCGCGATGCCCGGCACCGCCGTGTCTCGCCAGTCGGCGACGCGGTTGCCGGCCTCCGGTTCGCGGCGGTTCGTCTCGAGGAACGTGACACCGCGGACGAGCGGGCGGTCCTGGATCGCGCTGAAGACCTGCCGCCACCACCCCTGCTTGACGGCGAGCTCGTCGGCGCCGCGCAGCGAGTGGTCGTACAGCGCCCCGGTGTCGAGCAGCATCGGACGGTCGTGCCCCTGGGCGAAGCGCGTGTAGAAGTCGCTCTGCTGCGGCTGCTGATAGCCCCACGTCTCGGCGAAGCGGGCCGCGACCTCGCCGGACTCCGGGACGTCGTTCGACGTGAGCGGGACGTCGCGCCCGGCGGCCTCGGTCGCCTTGCCCTTGCCGAAGTAGTACATCGACATGCCGACCCAGTCGACCGACGCGTCGCCCGGCCAGTACGGCTCGTAGGGGTCGTCGGCTGCGGTGAGCTGCCCGTCGCCGTTCGTGTCGAGCTTCGCGGTGTCGGTGGCGGACAGGTCCTGCAGTCGCCCGGCGGACTGGCCGAACGGGTAGCCCGCGCCGTACGACGGTGACCAGACCATCAGGGCGTCGGACGACCCGCCGTGCACCGCCTTCGCGAGGGCCCGGAACGCCGCGACGTACTGCGTCGGCTGCTGCCCCCACCGCACCCACGTGCCGTTCATCTGCGGCGCGAACCGCACGAGCACCTGCGTGCGGTACTGCTGGTGCACCTGTTCGAGCAGGTCGTTGGCGTGCCGGGCGTCGGCAGCGGTGAGGGTGCGCAGCGCGACGTCGGGCTCGAGGCTCACGACGAGGGTGGCCCCCTGCGCCGCTGCGGCACGGGTCGAACGGAGCAGCTGCTTCCGGGCGGCGCCGTCGATCGGGTAGTCGACCTCGACGCCGTAGCTCGACGGTGTCGCACCGAGCCGCCCCGCGTACCCGTCGGGCGCATCCGAGCCCCAGTCGAGGTCCGGGCCGTACCAGGCCCGGTCGGACGCCGGCGTGATCGGGGCGGCCTGTACCGGGAGCGCTCCCCCGAGGAGCAGCGTGCCGGCGACGACGACGAACGTGACGAGTCTGGTGAACGTCCTGCTCACCGGGTGCACACCAGCGTCCACACGTTGTGTCCGCCCTCGTGTCGGTGCTCGAGTCGGTCGAGCGCCGCGATCGCGAGCGCCAGGCCACGACCGTTCTCGGCGTCGACGTCCGCCATCGTCACGGCGCTCAGGTCGAGGTCGACCGGCAGCCCGTTGTCACGGAGCACCGCCGTGTACTCCTGCTCGGTCGCGCGGAGCTCCACCGTGTAGCGCCGCCCGGCCTGACGGTCGGTCCGCGCCGTGTGCTCGACGATGTTCGCGGCGATCTCGGCCACGGCGGTCTCCAGCGCGAAACGACGTGCGACGTCGTCGACGCCCAGCCCGTCCCACCACACGGCGAAGCGGTCCTGGACGGTGTCGAGACTCTCGGGCACGGCGGGGACGTCGAACGCGGTCACAGGGGGCCTCCGGAGGTGGTCGACTCGTGCTCGGACTGGACGGTGCCCGGTCCGCGGTACAGCACGGCGCGGATGACGATGCTGAAGATGAACAGGTCGAAGACGACCCAGGCGGTGTTGACGAGCGGCGCGATGCCGGACGCCTGCCCGGTCAGGTAGCGGATGCCGATCAGCACGAGTGCCCCGACGAGCGCCCCCATCGCGAACAGCTGCGGGCGGACGAGGTCCCAGCGCGGCTTCGCCTCTGCCTCGTCGCGGACCTTCGGCGTGACCCGGAAGCCGAGGGGCTTGCCGCGGAACACGTTCTCGAAGGCACTGGTCACGCTCTCGATCCACACCGGGAAGAGCGCGAGCGAGTACTGCTGCCCGCGCCAGGTGGGTCTGCCGGCGGCCACGACCCAGAACAGCAGCTGGTTGAGCACCAGGAACGGGATCAGGCGCGCGAAGAAGTCGACGCTGTAGGCCTGCACCGGCACGACGCCGAAGGACAGGCAGAGCACCGGGGCTGCGATGTAGACGATCGCCGCGAAGCCGGACAGGTAGCTCCACATCGTCGAGAAGTACATGAGCCGCTGCCCGAACGACAGGCCCTTCTGCACGAGGGGGTTCTCGCGGAAGAAGACCTGCATGGTGCCCTGCGCCCACCGAAGGCGTTGCACGAGCATGGTCGGCAGGTCCTCGGGGGCCAGGCCCTTCGCCAGGATCTCGTCGTGGTACGCCGACTTCCATCCCAGGCCGTGCAGGCGCATCGCGGTCGCCATGTCCTCGGTCACCGAGATCGTGGCCAGCGGCATCACCGCCTGCGCTTCGTCGCCACGGTTCACGTCGACCGCGCGGGCGAGCACAGCGATCGCCTCGATCGCGACGACCGGGGACGCGTTGCGCTGTCCGAGCACGTCGAGTGCGGCGTCGTCGAGCCCGGCGAACGTGTTGGCGTCCGTGGACATCGCCGCCAGGTCCTGCAGGTCGTTCCGCACCGACTCGAGGTCGGCGGCGGCGAACCGAAACGCGATGGCGTCGATCCCGCGCTGGAACTCGTAGGTGACGTCGCCCAGGGGCTCGTCGCGGGACATCTGGTCGCGGGCGCGGTCCACCACGCCCTCGGCGTCGTCGAGCGCGGTGAGCACGCGCGGGTCGGTCTCGGTCTCGCGCGCCCGGGCCAACAGCTTGCGCGAGGTCTTCAGCGTGCGCTCGACCGAGGCCTCGACCTCCTGCACGTAGCGGGAGATCCCGAGCTGCATGAGGGCTTCACGCCGCAGGATCGCGTTCGAACCGCAGAAGAACGCGGCGTTCCACCCGTCCTTCGACTGCTGGATGGGACCGTAGAACAGCGGTGCCTGGCTGCCGAGCAGGTCGGCGTCCGGCACGTTCTCGAACCACTGTGGCGTCTGCACGAGCGCCATCCTGGGGTCCTTGAAGTACCCCAGCGTCCGGTCCAGGATCGCCGGGTCCGGGACCTGGTCGGCGTCGAGGATGAGCAGGAACTCGCCCTGCGTCGCCATCAGCGCGTTGTTGAGGTTGCCGGCCTTGGCGTGGCGTGGACGGTCGACCCAGTCCTGGCCGCGGGTGATCACCCCGAGGCCCAGCTGTTCGGCCGCCCGGCGCATCTCGGGGCGGTTGCCGTCGTCGAGGATCCAGGTGCTGTGCGGGTAGCGGATCGCCTGCGCCGCACGGGCCGTGCGCATCACCAGGTCGATCGGTTCGTTGTACGTGGTGATGAAGACGTCGACGGTGACGTCGGTGGCGGGCGTGGTCGGCGGTTCGCCGCGCTCACGGAGCCGCCACGCGCCGAACGCGAACAGGAGCGAGTCGATCACGCTGTAGGTCTCGGCCAGGATGAGCGGCACGGCGATCCACCAGGAGTGCCAGTTCACCGACGCGACCCAGCGCCACACGACGTAGTTCAGACCCGCGAGCGAGGCGAGCAGCGCGACCGTCCGCACGGCCGTGATGCGGCGGCGGGCCGTGCCCGTCGACAGGCGCCGGCGGTCCTGACGGCTCAGGTCGAGCGCGGTCATCGTGCGGTTCCCGAGCCGACGACCGACGTCGTGATGCGCTGCAAGGGGTCTCCTGATCGGACGGTGGTTGAGCGCTCCGTCCGTCGGGTCGGGCTCGGCGCCACGACCTGTCTACCTCAGGGGCGGCACCCTTGTCAGTCCGCCGCCCCGATCTGGGGACGAGCGGCGGCGAAGCCGATGTCCGCCGCGAGTCGCTCGACGACCAGGTCGAAGTACCGCTCGTGGTCCGTGACCGATCCGACGTAGTGCCCGAACAGCTCGAACGACACGGTGCCGAACACCGCCGTCCAGGCCATGAGCGTGCGCATCACCGCCTCGACCGGGGCGTCCCGTGTGATCCCCCGCGAGCGGATGTAGTCGATCGCACCGTCGACCACGGAGCCGGGTGCGCGGGGCGACGGGACGACCGCCGAGGTGGGTGCGTCGCGGCCGTCCATCGCGTCCATGACGATCCGGACCAGCACGAGTGTCGCCCGGGTCGCGGGCTCGATCGTCTCCTGCGGCGCCGCGTACCCGGGGACGGGCGAGCCGTACAGCAGCGCGAAGTCCCCCGGGTGCGCGAGCGACCACGTGCGGATCGCCCGGCACGCGGCGACCCACCGCGCTCCAACGTCCGCTCGGTCGTGCGCGGCGTCGGCCGCCTCGACCGCGGCGCCGAGCTCGTCGTAGTCCTGCACGAGCAGCGCGGTGAGCAGGTCGTCCCGACTCGGGAAGTACCGGTACAGCGCCGACGACACCATGCCGACGTCACGGGCGACCGCGCGCAGGCTGAGCTGGGCCGGCCCCTCGTCGGTCAACCGGGCGCGAGCGGCGTCGGTGATGCGCGCGCGGATCGTCTCGCGAGCGAGGTCGCGTGCAGTCGGTGCCCGATCGGTCATCCGTCCACCCTGCCACCAGAGAGCGCCGATCACAAACGAGAGCACCGCTCTTGCTTTTTGTGGCGGGCGGTGTCATGCTCGGTGAACCGAGAGCAGTGCTCTCACTTCGTACCGGGAGGAACCCCATGTCGCAGCACCACGTCGTCGTCGGCGCCGGCCCCGTCGGCCGTCACGTCGCAGCACTGCTCGCCGGCCGCGGCGACCAGGTCACCGTCGTCACCCGCACGGGCCGCGACACCGGCCTGGCCGGCGTGACCCACCTCGCGTTGGACGCGTCCGACGCCGATGCCCTGACGCGCGTCACCGAGGGCGCCGCCGTCCTGTACAACTGCGCGAACCCGGGCGACTACACGCAGTGGGAGCGGACCTGGCCCCCGCTCGCGTCGTCGTTGCTGTCGACGGCGGAGCGGACCGGTGCGGTGTACGCGATCACCGGGAACCTGTACCCGTACGGACCCACCACCGGCTCGATGCACGAGGGCCTCCCGGACGCTGCCACGGACCACAAGGGCGTCCTGCGGGCGCGCATGTGGCAGGACGCGCTCGATGCGCACCGCGACGGACGCCTGCGCACCGTCGAGGTCCGCGCGTCGGACTACGTCGGCAGCGGCATCGGACAGAACGGCCACGTCACGCGCGTGCTGCCGGACGCACTGCGGGGCAAGGGCGTGTGGATGATCGGTCGAACCGACCTGCCGCACACGTTCACGGACGTGCTCGACGTCGCCCGCCTGCTCGTCGCCGCGGCCGACGACCCGTCCGCGCTCGGCCGCACGTGGATGGTGCCCTCGAACGCGCCGGTGTCCCAGGTCCGGGCGCTCACCGACGTCCTGGCCGCCGCGGGCAAGCCGGCCGTCACCGTGCACCGCTTGCCGGCACCGGCGCTGCGGGCCATCGGGCTCGTGTCGCCGATGATGCGCGAGATCGCCGAGATGGGGTACCAGTGGACGGCACCCTACGTGCTGGACGACCGCGCGGCCCGGGAGCACTTCGGCATCGAACCGACCCCCTGGGACGAGGTCTGCCGCCGGACGCTGGCGGGCGTCGCAGAACCCGCTCGGGCATAGGAGCGCACATCGGGCAGGGGGGTCGGACCGCGCACAGGCAATCGGATCGCGCATGGTCGGTCAGAAGTTCAGACCCGCTACGCGCGATCCCACCCACCACCGCCGCGCGACAGCACCCCGAGACGGACGGGAGGCCCGGTGCCAGCTGGCACCGGGCCTCCCGTTCGTCAGGGGGACGCGTCAGTAGCGCGGCCGGCGCTCCGGACGCTCGTCGCGGTCCTCGCGCGGTCCGCGGCGGTAGCCGCCCGCGCCACCCCCGCGACGGTCGGGCTTGATCTCGATCAGCCGACCGCTGATGCGGGTGTCGCTGAGCTTGCCGAGCACGTCGCCGGGCATGTCCGAGGGCAGCTCGACGATGGAGAAGTCCGGCTGGATGCGGATCGCACCGAAGTCGTCGCGACGCAGGCCGCCCTCGTTCGCGAGCGCGCCGACGATCTGGCGCGGTTCGACGCGGTGGCGACGGCCGACCTCGATGCGGTAGGGGGTCATCGGGACCGAGCGGCGTCGACGGTCACCGCCGTCGTCCTCGCGCGTCTTGCGCTCGTCGCGACGCTGGTCGCGCTCCACCTGGCGACGCAGGGCGTCCTCGGCGGGGTCGAGCAGCAGCGGGGTGTCCCCCTGGGCGACCACGGCGAGCGCCGCGGCGACGTCCTGTTCCGGGACGTCGTGGTGCTCGACGTAGTGAGCGATGATGTCGCGGAAGGCGTCGATGCGCCCACGGGACTCGAGCGCCGCGGTGATCGCGTCGTCGAAGCGGGTCAGGCGGGTGACGTTGACGTCCTCGACGCTGGGCAGCGTCATCTCGGTCAGCGGCTGGCGGGTCGCCTTCTCGATCGCGATGAGCAGCCGGCGCTCGCGCGGGGTGACGAAGCTGATCGCGGCGCCGCTGCGACCGGCACGACCGGTGCGGCCGATCCGGTGCACGTACGACTCGGTGTCGACGGGGATGTCGAAGTTCACCACGTGGGTGATCCGATCGACGTCGAGACCACGGGCGGCGACGTCGGTCGCGACCAGGATGTCGAGCTTGCCCGACTTCAGCTGGTTGACCGTGCGCTCGCGCTGCGCCTGGGCGACGTCACCGCTGATGGCCGCGGCGGCGTAGCCACGGGCACGGAGCTTCTCGGCCAGGGTCTCGGTCTCGCTCTTGGTGCGGACGAAGATGATGAGGCCCTCGAAGTCCTCGACCTCGAGGATGCGGGTGAGGGCGTCGACCTTCTGCGCGTACGACACGATCAGGTAGCGCTGCGACGTGTTGGCGGAGGTGGTCGTCTTCGCCTTGACGGTGATCTCGGCCGGGTCGTTGAGGTACTGCTTGGAGATGCGACGGATCTGCGCGGGCATCGTCGCCGAGAACAGGGCGACCTGCTTGGTGTCCGGGGTCTCGGCCAGGATCGTCTCGACGTCCTCGGCGAAGCCCATCTTGAGCATCTCGTCGGCCTCGTCGAGCACCAGGTACTTCAGCTCGGACAGGTCGAGCGTGCCCTTCGCGATGTGGTCCATGATGCGACCGGGCGTGCCGACGACCACGTCGACGCCGCGGCGCAGGGCGGAGAGCTGCACGCCGTAGGCCTGTCCGCCGTAGACCGGCAGGACGTGCACGCCGCGCATGTGCGACGCGTACTGCTCGAACGCCTCGCACACCTGCAGCGCGAGCTCGCGGGTCGGCGACAGCACGAGGGCCTGGGGCAGCTTGCTGCCGGCTTCCATGCGGGACAGGACAGGCAGCGCGAACGCGGCCGTCTTGCCGGTGCCGGTCTGGGCGAGGCCCACGACGTCGCGGCCCGCGAGCAGGGTGGGGATGGTGGCGGCCTGGATCGCGGACGGGGTCTCGTACCCGATCTCCTTGACGGCCTTGAGCACGGGCTCGCTGAGCCCCAAGTCGGCGAACGTCACCACGGGCCCCTCGTCGGTGGGGTCAATGGTGCTGTTCGTTTCGGAGGTCATCCTGGTACGGTACCCGGTCCACGCCGTCGCTTCGACCCGGGCTCAGCCCGCGAGCGCGCTCCGTCGCCGGCGCCGAGCCCCGAGCAGCCGGCCGAGCGCGAGCACCAGGACGGCCAACACGGCGAGTCCGACGATCAGCGCGAGCAGGTACAGCACGAGCGGACCGACCCCGCCGACCGCGTCCACGTCGTAGAAGGGGTACGGGTAGAACCCCGTGATCGGACCCCGGACCAGCGAGTACACGCTGTAGACGACCGGGAACACCAGTGCGATCGGGGCGTCGCGCCACGGCTGCCGGCCGCGCGGCGGGAGCACCACCCAGTCGACGAGCACCGCGACCGGCATCACCATGTGCAGGACGACGTTCACCCACGGGTACAGGGGTCCGAGGTCGAGTCCGGCGAGCAGGACGTTGAAGACGAGGCCGACGAACACCATGTTGACCACCGAGCAGAACCGCACCACCGCCCAGGCCCGCGTCTCGGGCAACCCCCGCGCCAGCCGGACGGCACCGACCACGAACACGACGACGGCGATCAGGTTGCCGAGGTTGGTGAAGTACGAGAAGAAGTTCACGATCCCGAGCCCCAGCCGGACCGACACCGAGAACTGTGCGACCTGCGCCACGAGCACGAGCGCAGCGAAGACGAGGCGGTACACGAGCATCACGCGAGCCGTGGTCATGTCGTGACCGTACCGGAGATGCCGCTTCAACGGACCGGACCACCGTACGGCCGCGGATGACATCGAGCCGGGAGCCAGAACCCACCGGCCCGCGCGAGCGCGGCTGCCGACGCGGCAACGACGGGGAAGGGGACCAGGACGGCCCAGAGCTCCGGCGCGAGCGCGACGGGCACCGCCGCCAGCGCCCCTCCGAGCAGCGCATTGGCCCCGACGTGCACAGCCGGGTACTGGACCCGGCGCAACGCCGAACCGAGCACCTTGGCGAACGGCAGCGCCACTGCGCCGCCGAGGACCACCGGGACGGCGGCGAACGCACTCATGAACAGCGCCCATCCCGCAGTCGAGTCCAGGTCGACCCACCACGTGCCGTCGCCGATCGTGGAGCCCGGCGCCTGGACGACCGCGGAGAGGACGAATGCCTCGAACAGGACGACCGGAAAGGCGAGGGCGAACCAGAGGAGCGACCAACTCACGAGCCGAAGGCTGTCTCCCCAGGTCCAGGGCGGCATGACCGGGGCGGCGTTCATGCGGTCGGTCGTGCGGTCTCGTCGGGAACGGTCGTGGCCGAGGTGGTCTGGTCAGACCGCGTCGCTCCGACCGCACGGTCAGCGCGCCGGAAGCCACCTGCCCGGGCCAGCGCTCCCGCGGCCCCCGCTGCGGCCGACACCACGGCGAACAGCGGCCAGGCCGACGGCCACACCGCGGCCGGCATCGCGGCGAGCGCCCCGGCCAGGAGCGCGGTGGACAGCACGTGGAGGACGCGGTGACGGACAGGGCGCATCAGCACGCCGAGCAGCATCGTGAACGGCAGCGCGACGACCGCGCCGACCACCGTCGGGATCAAGGACACGGCGTCCATGTACACGGCCGCCAGCACTGCGTTGCCAGCGGTCGACCACCACGTGCCACCGCCCAGGCCACCTCCGAGCGCCGGGACGGCCGGCGCCACGAGGACACCGACGACGGTGACGACCGGCAGGGTGGCCCCGAGCATCCAGCCGAGCGCGCGGAGTTCGAGTCGGATGCTCGCGTGCCAGGTCCACGTGGGCACGGGCAGCTCGGCGGTCATGCCGCGCGCCCGGCAACGATGCCGACGATCTCGCTGACGGCGCTGCGGAACGGGCGGACGCGCAGCATGGGCAGGGCGAAGCGGAGCACCCGGAGCATCGCGTCGACGAGCCGCTCGGTCCGGCGCTGGTCCGGTGACGTGTCGTACGTCCAGAACAGGGCGAACAGCAGGTAGCCCATCCAGAGCGCCGTCGGCAGGTCCTCGGCCAGGTCGCCCGGCAGCTTCTGACGCGCCCCGGCGACCGCCCGGCGGAACAGGTCGAGCACCAGGTCGCGCGCCTCGGATGACTCGGTGGACAGCGGGTTGACCGGGGAGCCGGGCGCCATCGCCGCGGTGAGGAACTGGGGTGCGATGGCGTGGTACTCCCGCAGGTTCGCGAGCCCGGTGCGGACGACGATCCCGATGCGCGCGGTCAGGTCGTCGGTCGTGTCGAGCAGCGGCAGCGCCGCCGCACGGTGCTCGTGCTGCACGTCGACGTAGAGCTCCTGCACGAGGTGGTCCTTGGTCGGGAAGTGGTAGTACGCGTTGCCGACCGACAGTCCGGCCTGCTCAGCGATGCCGCGCATGGTCGTGGCGTCGTAGCCCTGTTCGCGCAGGGACCGGATCGCGACGGCACGGATGGCCGCCCGGGTGCGCTCCCGCTTGGGCAGCGGCTTCTCGTCATTTTCGAACACGTTCAAAAGCTACTCCCAAGTGGCCGGGACAGCAATGACAGCTCCGCGTACGGTTGGCAAATGCCGACTGCGCGCGAGTTCCAGGTCACCATCGACTGCGCCGACCCCGGACCGCTCGCCCGGTTCTGGGCCGACGTCCTGGGGTACCGAGTGCAGGGCGACGGCGAGGCGTGTGTCGACCCGGCCGGTGTCGGCCCCCGGATCTGGTTCCAGCGGGTCCCCGAGGGCAAGGTCGTCAAGAACCGGCTGCACCTGGACGTGCGGGTCGCCACCGGACTGGTCGGTGACGAGCGGTTGCAGGTGCTCGAGGCCGAGGGATCCCGACTCGAAGCACTCGGTGCCTCGCGGGTGCGTCTGCTCATCGCGGACGACGAGAACGAGTCGTGCCTGGTGATGCAGGACCTCGAGGGCAACGAGTTCTGCCTGGACTGACGAGCACGAACCAGAACCCGAACGCGGCAGCAGTGCCGGTGTGTGACGACGTCCGGGCCGGCACTGCCAGGCCGGGATCGCCACGGGGCGGTTGTTTTCGATCCTCGCGGTGACGAATCCGGTCGGCTCACCCCGGGTTCCGTCGACCGGATCCGTCAGCGCGGATCGGGAACGTGGCGACCCGGCGAGCCCACGCTCCGGCACGAGACGATCTGGCAGGAGACGCTCCGGCCGGCAGGGCGTACGGTCGTCGGAGCCGCACCGCAGCGCCTCGGAAGGACCAGCACGGCCATGACCCTGACGAACCCCGTCGACACCACCGCCCTCGAGCAGCTGCTCCCCGCCGATCAGGTCCTGCGTGACGCCGAGTCGCTCGAGCGCTACCGCCACGACGACGCCGAGTGGGCCGAGTCCCATCTGCCGCTCGCCGTCGTGCTCGCCCGCAGCACCGAGGACGTCGTCGCCACGGTCCGCTGGGCTGCGTCGAACGGGGTCCGTGTCGTCCCTCGCGGCGCCGGCACGGGACTGTCCGGTGGGGCGAACGCCGTCGAGCACTCGGTCGTCGTGTCGATGGAGCTCATGGACGCCGTCCTCGAGGTGAACACCGACGAGCGCTACGCCGTCACGCAGCCGGGGGTCATCAACGACGCCCTCCGTGCCCGGGTCGCCGAGGACGGCCTCTGGTACCCGCCGGACCCCGCGAGCTCGGCGATCTCGACGATCGGCGGCAACGTCGCGACGAACGCCGGCGGGATCTGCTGCGTCAAGTACGGGGTCACGCGCGACTACGTGCTGGGCCTGACCGTGGTGCTCGCCGACGGCTCCGTGGTCGAGCTCGGGCGCCGCACCGCGAAGGGCGTCGCCGGGTACGACCTGACGGCGCTGATGGTCGGTTCGGAGGGCACGCTCGGCATCGTGACGAGCGTCACCGTGAAGCTGCTCCCCCTCGCCGGGCGCGACGAGCGGGCCGTCATCGGGTACTTCCCGTCGCTCAGCGCCGCCGGGGACGCCGTCGCCGCGATCTCGCGGGCCGGCATCATCCCCGCCGCGCTCGAGATCGTCGACCGCACCTGCCTGCGCGCCGTCGACGACTGGATGCACCTGGGCCTGCCGTCCGAGGTCGACACGCTCCTGCTCGCACGCATCGACGAGCGCGGCGCAGCCGGGGACGACATCGCCGACCACGTCGCCGGGGTCTTCGCCGACGCGGGCGGCACCGACGTCGAGCGCGCGACCGACCCCGACGAGATCGACCGGCTGTTCCAGGCACGTCGGCTGGCGTACCCGGCACTCGAGCGGCTCGGACCGGTGCTCACCGAGGACATCTGCGTGCCGCGCAGCGCCGTGCCCGAGATGCTCCGCCGGATCCAGGCGACCGCGGCGGCGAACGACGTCACGATCGCGAACATCGCCCACGCCGGCGACGGCAACCTGCACCCGCTGATCATCGCGCCCGAGGGCGACACCGCCGCGAAGGCCCGCGCGAAGGCCGCCTTCGACCGGATCGTGGCCGACTGCCTCGACCTCGGCGGCACCGTCACCGGCGAGCACGGCGTCGGGCTGCTCAAGCTGCCCGGGCTCCGCGAGGAACTCGGCGAACGGGTCATCGCGATGCACCGCTCGGTCAAGGACGCGCTGGACCCGGCCGGCACGCTCAACCCCGGCAAGGCGTTCTGATGCCGTCGTTCACGTCGTCGGACGGTGCTCGCCTGGCCTACACCGACACGACACCGGAGACCGGCAGCACCGGCAGCACCGGCAGCACCGGCAGCACCGGCATGCCCGGCATGCCCGGTCGCACCGTCGTCCTGGTGGCCGGCTACGCGATGCCCGCGACCGGCTGGGCGCTGCAGGAGGACGCCCTGCTCGCCGCCGGCCACCGCGTGGTCGCGTTCGACCGCCGCAGCCACGGCGACAGCGAGGACGTGCTCTGGGGCCAGCGCGTCGCCCGACACGGGGCCGACCTGCACGAACTACTCGTCCACCTCGACCTGCGCGACGTGCTGCTGGTCGGGCAGTCGATGGGCGCCTCGACGATCTGGGCGATGGTCGACCTGTTCGGCACCGACCGGGTGGCGAAGGTGCTGACGATCGACCAGACACCCAGGCTCGTCAACGACGACTCCTGGCAGCACGGTTTCTACGACATGACCCCGCAGAACAGCGGCACGTTCTTCGACGACGGCATCCCGGACACCGGCCGTGGCAAGCGCGTGGACCCGGAGAACCCCGGCGTGCGGCGGCTGGTCGAGCGGATCGGGGGCTTCCCGGCGGTGCGCACGCCGAACGCGCCCGAGACCGTCCGCCTGCTCCGCGACCACGGCCTGCAGGACTGGCGGGACGTCGTGGCCCGCCTCGACGTCCCGTTCACGATGGTCGCCGGGCGCGACAGCCAGCTCTGGCCGTGCTCGCACGCACAGGCAGCCGTCGGCACGAACCCGAACGGCCGGGCCGTGGTGATCGAGGACGCCGGGCACGCGACGAACCTGGACCAACCGGACGCGTTCAACGAGGTGCTGCTCGGCTTCGCCGCGTAGACCGGTCGAATGACTCCTCGCTGGCCCGGACACCCCACCCCGACCACTCCCGGCCCCGGACAGGAGTCGGTGTGGGACTACCCCCGCCCGCCGCGGCTCGAGCCGACCGACGA
Organism: Curtobacterium sp. Leaf183; assembly: GCF_001424385.1. Classification (GTDB taxonomy): domain Bacteria; phylum Actinomycetota; class Actinomycetes; order Actinomycetales; family Microbacteriaceae; genus Curtobacterium. The sequence continues at coordinate 558,481 of NZ_LMPO01000008.1, forward strand.
GCGGATCGTGGTGCGTCTGGGTGGCGAGGTGATCGCCGACACCACGAACGCCGTCCGCGTGCTCGAGACGAGCCACCCGCCCGTCTACTACCTGCCCGTCGAGGACTTCGTCGACGGGGCGCTCACCCCGACGAGCGGCACGAGCATGTGCGAGTTCAAGGGCCGCGCGCAGTACGAGGACGTGCACGGCGGGGACGTCACGGTCCCGAGTGCCGCCTGGTACTACCCCACGCCCGAGCCGGGCTACGGCGAACTCGTCGGCCGGGTGGCGGTCTACCCGAGCCGCATGGACTCCTGCGAGGTCGCGGGCGAACGGGTGCAGTCGCAGGCGGGTGACTTCTACGGCGGGTGGATCACGTCGAAGGTGGTCGGGCCGTTCAAGGGCGAGCCGGGCACGCTCGGCTGGTGATCCGGACCGGACGGGAGGCCCGTGGCGGGCCCGCCACGAGCCTCCAGTCCGGTGCCCGTCAGGGCGCGATCGTCTCCAGGTCCGCCAGCAGGCTCGCGTGGGTGGGCTCCCACCCGAGTGCCCGGCGGGTGTGCTCGCTCGACGCCGGCTGGTCCATCGCGAAGATGGGTCCGAACGGGCCGAAGGTCTCGTCCGCGACCCGCTCCACCGGCAGGCCGAGCCGTCGGCCGATGACCTCGACCAGGTCGAGCACCCGGTCGCCCTCGTCGGCGACCGCGTGCCAGACGCTCCCCGCGGGGGCGGACTCGAGCGCGAGCCGGAACAGCACGGCCACGTCGCGCGCGTGCACGGCGGGCCAACGCTGCTGCCCGTCCCCCGGGTACCCCGCCACACCGGTGCGCCGGGCCGCCTGGGTCAGGAGTCCGGCGAACCCGCCGGCGCCGTCCGCGTGCACGGTGCGCGGCAGGCGGACGGCCGAGACCCGCACGCCACGGTCAGCCAGGGCCAGGGCGGCGTTGACCGATCGCGCACGCCCGGCGACCGGCCCCTCGAGCGGCAGCGGATCGGTCTCGACCGCGGCCCGTCCGGCGACCCACGGCGTCCCCGACACGACGACGAACGGCCGGTCGGAGTCGACGAGTGCCGATCCGAGGGCGGTCATCGCCGCGGACTCCTGCGCGATGGCGGCGGCGAGCCCGTCGGCGCTGTCGTACTCGTTCGGGAAGGCGAGGCTGACGACGCCCTCGGCCGCGGCCGCCTGGGCGTGCAGCAGGTCGACGTCGTCGATCGAGCCGGGGACGGGCGTGGCTCCGGCCGCGGTGAGTGTGGCAGCCGAGGCGTCGGACCGGGCCAGGGCGGAGACGGTGTGTCCGGTGGCGATGAACTCGGCGACGACGGCCGTGCCGATGGTGCCGGTCCCGCCGGTGATGAAGACGTGCATGGGTGCTCCTCGAAGTGATGCGACTGTTGTCCCGTCACGGTACACCCGTGATGGGACAACAGTCCCGTCGATATGCTCGACCCATGGCACGCTGGGAGCCCGGAGCTCGAGAACGACTCGTCCTGGCCGCCGTCGACCTGTTCTCGGACCAGGGCTACGACGAGACGACCGTGACGCAGATCGCCGAACGCGCCGGCGTGACCAAGAGCACGTTCTTCCGGCACTTCCCCGACAAGCGTGAGCTGCTCGTCGCCGGGCAGGAGACGCTGAGCCGCCTGCTCGCCGACGGGATCACCGAGGCCCCCGCGGACAGCACGCCCCTGGCTGCCGTCGCGGCCGGGCTCGAGCGGGCCTCGGCCGAGATGGGTCCCGTGAACCGGGAACTCGGTCCACGGCTGCGGGTCGCCGTCGCCGCGAGCGCCGAGCTGCAGGAGCGCGACGCCCTGAAGTCCGTCGGGATGGCCGCGGCGATGACCGATGCGCTCGTCGCCCGCGGTGTCGCCGATGCCCCGGCACGGCTGGCGAGCGAGATGGGTGTGCTCGCGTTCAAGCGGGGCTTCGAGCGGTGGTCGGGTGGCCAGGTGGCCGAGGACGACGGGCTGGCCGAGCACGCCTTGGCAGCGCTGGCCGAACTCCGTGCCGCGGCAGCGACCCTTGACTGAGCGCGTGCGGGCCGGAGCGGTCGTCCGGTGGTCGCTCGCGGGCCTGGTCCTCGCGGTGTGCGTCGTGCTGCTCGTGCCCGCCGCCTTCGGCGTGTCCACGCTGCTCGGGCCGGCGCAGCTCGTGGCCCTGCGCGGCGTCACGGCGATCGGCCTGCTCGTCGGAGCAGGGTTCGTGCTGCTCCTCGCCGTGGTGCTGCGGCTGTTCCGGCTCCGGATCGCATGGCTGGTGGTCGCGGCGCTGGTGCTCGTCGCCAGCAGCGTCGCCCAGGTCGGCGTCGGTGCCGTCCGGGCGATCGCGCCCGGACCCGTCGACGCCCGCACCGACCTGGTGATGGCCGGCTTCAACACCGAGCACGGTCAGGTCGGCGACGCCGAGTTCGTGTCGTTCGTCCGCACCGAGGGCATCCAGGTCGTGGCGATGCCGGAGACCGATGCTTCCCGGGCCGCAGCGCTGCAGCGGGCACTCGCTCGCGCGGGGCTCGACTTCCAGCGGTTCGGGGTGCAGGTCGGCGACAGTGCGAGCACGGCGACGAGCCTGCTGGTCGACCGACGCCTGGGCGCGTACCGCCAGGCGCAGGCGGCGGCCACCACCCTCGGCTCGGTCGCCGCGGTCCCCGTGGACGGCGACGGGCCGCGGTTCGTCGCGGTGCACACGAACCCGCCCGTTCCGACGTCTGCCGACATGCGGCGGTGGCGGCACGACGTCCCCGCGGGCCTGTCCGGGTGCCGGGGGAACGCCGTGGTGGCCGGCGACTTCAACGCGACGGTCGACCATGCCGTGTTCGAGGTGCCCGACGGCTGCCGCGACGCCGCTGCCAGCACGACGAGCACGGCGACGTGGCCGACCACCGCGCCGCCCTGGCTCGGTGGCGCGATCGACCACGTCCTGGCGACCGACCAGTGGCGTCCCGTGCGGACCGAGGTCCGGGACGTGGGCCGCAGCGACCACCGCGCGATCGTCGCGCACCTGCACCGGATCAGCTGACCCGGTCGCCGGCACGCTGCCCGGATCCGCTACAGGTCGACGCCCGCGAGCACGGCCCGGTCGCCGCGCAGCCGTACCTGCACGCTCGCGATGTCGGCTCGGGCGATGTCGGTCGACGCCGACAGCCCGCGAGCATCGGCGCCGGCAGCCGTCCACGACGCCACGGTCGAGGTGCTGCCGTCGGTGCGGACGACGACCAGGTCGTACATGACCGACCCGTCCGAGGCCCACGTCGTGCCGCCGTACGAGCATCCCCAGTCGAAGCGGGTGCCCCACTGCTCGCCGCTGACGGCGAGGTCGACGTCGAGACCGCGTTCGCCGACCATGTCGTAGCGGTCCGCGGCCGCGGTGGCGGTCCGTCCCGCCTGGACCGAGGCGCCGCGCTCGCCGGCGGTGCCGACGGCGAGCCCGCCGAGCACGGCGACCACCACCGCGAGACCCGCGGTGGCGGCGACCCAGACGCGACGGCGGCGACGACGGTGTCGGACGCGGTGCGCGACGGCGGTGAGGGTGCTCTCGGACCGCGTGTCGGCCCTCCCGTCCGGTTCCGCGATCTCGACCGCCTGGTCGGCCGGCAGCTTGCCGAGCAGACCGGGCAGGCCGACGAGCTCGGCGACGGCGGACGCGCAGCGGTCGCACGTCTCGAGGTGTCGCTCGTACTCCAGCCGCTCGTGCGGCGGGAGCGAGCCGAGCACGTAGGCCGCGTCCCACTCCACGTACGGGTCGTCGGGCGTCGGGTCGCCGGTCATCGGGTCACTCCTCGTTCCTGCAGTGCGAGTCGGACGGCTCGCAGCCCGTAGTGCAGCCGTGACTTCACGGTGCCCTCGGGGATGTCGTGACGGCGGGCGATCTCCGGCACGGTGTGTCCGAGCCAGTAGGCGTCGACGACGACACGGCGGTGGTCCGGGGTGAGTGACGCCAGTGCGTCCGCCACCACGATCCGGTCGAGCACGGCGTCGGTGCGGTCGGACTCGGCTCGGTCGACCGTCCACTCCGAACCGGTCTCACGGCGGTTCCGTGCCGAGCGGGCCTCGTCGACGACCAGGTTCCGCGCCACGGTGAACAGCCACGCGCGGGCGCCGTCCGGGGTCCGCTCGAGCACGTTCGGCCGCTGCCAGGCGCGGACCATCGTCTCCTGGACGACGTCCTCGACCGCCTCGACCCCCGAGCCGCCCCGCGTGAGGTGCCGCACGTACCGGGTGAGCGCGTCGCCGTGCTCTCGGTAGAGCGCCTGCAGCAGCTCGTCAGCGGAACGGCTCGTCACGGTCACTTCCCGAGGTCGAGGGAGAACTCCACGGAGCCCTTCCCGTCCACGGTCACGAACCCGAGGGACGGTGCGGTCACGCCGTAGTCCTGGAAGGTCACCGGCACCGAGCCGACGACCTGCACGGTGCCGCCGTCGCCGACCGCGACCTGGGCGTCCGCGGTGACGGGCTTCTCGACGCCGTGCAGGTCCATCGTGCCGGTCAGGGTGACGTCCTGCTTCGTGCCGTCGAGCGCCTGGGACACGTCGACCGGCTTCGTCAGGGTGAAGGTCGCCGTCGGGAACTGGTCGGTCTGGAGCGCCTTGGTGCGGAAGTACTCGTCGCGGGCGGCCTCCGGCGTGCTGATCTTGCCGACCTGCACGGTCACGGTCGCCGTCGTCAGCTTCCCGCTGGCGACGGTTGCCTTCCCCTCGACGTCCTTGGTGCGACCGACCACGTTCACATCATTCCCCTGCAGGACCTCGTGCACCCGGTACCCGGCGAACGAACCGCTCTGGCTGGTCCAGTTGCCGTCCGCGTCCGACGCGTCGAGCTTGGCGGACGAGCTCGCACGGAGCGACGGGGCCGCTTCGGCCTGCGCGTTGACGGTGTTCGCGTAGATGGCCGGACCGGCAACGGCCGCCGCCGCCCCGATGACGACGACGCCCGAGGCGATGCCGATGAGGATCTTGGTGCGCTTGGTGAGTGCCATACCCGGACAACGGGGCAGCGCGTCGGATGGTTCAGATCTCGTCACGGACATGACGGGAGGCCCGGCACCGGGCCTCCCGTCCGCCCTGGGGTCAGAGCACCGCGGGGCGGCTGCTCACTTGCCAGCGGCCTGGTTGTAGGAGGCGATCTGCGACTTCGCCTGCTGCTCGGCAGTGCGCATCGTGCTTGCCACGTCCGAGCCCTCGACGACCCGGTTGAAGGCGCCGATCACGGTGGCCCGCACGGTCGGGAAGGCCCCGGTCACACAGCCCGCCGCGGCGGTGCTCGCCGGGTCGGCCGCCAGCTGGCGGTACATCGTCGCGACGTTCGGGTCCGCTAGGGACCGCTTGCCGACGCTCGTGTCCGCGGCGCCGGTGTCCATCGCCAGGTAGCCGGTGGCCTTGGCCCACTTCGCCTGCACCTCGGGCGTCTGGAGCCACTTCGCGAAGTCGAACGAGGCCTGCTGCTGGGCGGACGAGTGGCCCTTGCCGGAGATCCAGAGCGCGTTGCCGCCGATGACCTGCCCGGCGTCCTTCGAGGACGCGGTGGTCGGGAAGCTCGCGACGACGGACTTCGAGCCGTCCGGGTCGACGGTCGTGTATGCGCCGGACGAGGTGAGGAGCATGCCGACCTTGCCGCTGGCGAACGCGGAGTTCATCGCCGCGGAGTCCGTCCCGGGGTTGAGTGCGACGCCCCCCTGGTACAGCGACTGGAGCGTCGTCATGAAGTCGACCTGGCTGTCCGAGGTCAGGGAGACCCCCGTGGCTGGCCTCGACCCACGACCGTTCTGGGGCGTGCAGAACGCCTTCCCACCCGCGGCGGAGAGCTCCTCGAGCATCCACGAGTCGCCCATGTTCATGCTGAAGCCGTAGGCCCCGCTCGCCTGGTGGATCTGCTTCGCCCAGGTGGCGACCTCGGCGAGCGTCTTCGGCGGCGACGACGGGTCGAGCCCGGCCTTCGTGGCGAGCGCCCGGTCGATGTAGAGCACCGGCACCGAGACGGAGAACGGCATCGCTGCGAGCCCGTCCTTGCCGCTGTAGTACCGCGTGGCGGCCGGGGCCATCGTCGATGTGTCGACCTTGCCGAGGCTCGACGGTGCGACGGTCTGTCCGGAGTCCATCATGAAGCCCGTCGAGACGTCGTTCATCATGAGCAGGTCGGGCGTCGACGAGGACTGCACCGCGGCCGTGTACTTCGTCTGCACCGCTGCGTAGTCGCCCTGGAAAGATGCCTTCACCGTGGCGTGGTCCGTGTTGTCGGCGTTGTACTCGGTGACGAGGGAGTCCAGCTCGGTGGCGGCGGGACCGGCCATGGCGTGCCAGAACTGCACCGTGACGGGGCCGGACGAGGCAGTGGTGGCGGACCCGGAGGCGGAGCAACCGGTCAGGGCGACCGCGACGGCGGCGGTGACGCCGAGCATGAGGACGGCGGAGGGACGGCGAGACGGCATGGGGCTGCTTCCTGTCGTGGGAGTGGTGGGGATCAGAGGACGGGTCATTTGAGCGCGCCGGCGGTCAGACCACCGGCCAGGAACCGCTGCGCGAGCAGGACGAGGACCAGGACGGGGAGCGTGACCATCGCGGCTCCGGCCAGGACGACCCCGACGTCCGAGGCCTGGGCATCCGCGAGCTGCGCGATCCCGACCTGCACGGTGCGGTTCTCCGGCGAGTTCGTCACCAGGAGCGGCCAGAAGAAGCCGTTCCACGCCGCGGTGGCGCTGACCAGGGTCACGGACACCAGGGTCGGCCTGGTGATCGGCAGCAGCATGGACCGGATGAACCGGAAGTGGCCTGCGCCGTCGAGCACCGCGGCCTCGCGCAGCTCGTCCGGGAAGCTCAGGAACGCCTGGCGGAACAGGAAGATCGTCAGCGCCGAGGCCACGAAGGGCAGGAACACGACCAGCAGGGTGTCGATGAGGTGCCAGGACGAGACGGTCAGGTAGTTCGCGATCAGGGTGGTCTCGCCGGGGATCATCATGCTGGCGAGCAGCACGAGGAACAGCGCGCGGGTCCCCCGCATCCGGCAGAACACCAGCGCGTAGGCGGTCATGATGCCGATCGTGACCTGCAGCACCGTCTGGCAGAAGGTCACGACGACGCTGTTCAGGAACTGCTGCCCGAGCGGCACGACCTGCGTGGCACGGACCAGGTTGTCGAGCGTCAGGTGGATCGGCACCAGCCCGGGGAGCCCCTGCTCGAGGTACCGGGTGGGGGTGAGTGCGCCCTCGAAGACGTAATAGAGCGGGAAGCACACGACGACGACCGCGACGACCAGCCAGACGTACACGAGCGTGCTCCGGAAGCGTCGGGCGGTGACCGGGCGCATCAGTAGTTCACCCGCTTCTCGAGCACGCCGAACTGGACGAGCGACAGCCCGAGCACCAGCAGGAACAGCATGACCCCGAGCGCGGCGGCGAGCCCGAAGTTCGCGCTCGCGGAGCCGAACGCCTGCTGGTAGATCGCGTAGACCAGCGTGCGGGACGAGTTCGCCGGTCCGCCCTCGGTCAGGATCTGGATCTGGCCGAAGGTCGTCAGCGCCTCGACGGTACCGGTCACGACGACGAAGAACAGCGTCGGGGTGACGAGCGGGAGCGACACGGACCAGAACGTGCGCACCGGTCCGGCACCGTCGAGGTGCGCTGCCTCGACGACGTCCTGGTCGATTGCGCCGAACGCCCCGACCAGCAGCAGCACGGTGAACCCGAGCGAGCCCCAGACCGTGACGACGATGACACTCGCCAGCGCCCAGTGGGTGTCGGTCAGCCACGGCACCCCCTGGCCGCCGGACTGGCGGATCACGGTGTTCACGAGACCGGTCCCGGGAGCGAGCATCGCGGCGAACGCGACTGACCCCGCCGACACCGAGACGACCATCGGCGAGGTGAGGAGCGCCTGGAAGACCGCGGTCCCCCGCAGCTTGGCGGTCAGCGGCACCACGATCAGCAGCCCGAACACGATCCGACCCGCGACGACGCCGGCGCAGAACAGCGCCGTGTTGCCCATCGTCTGCGCGAAGGCGGGGTCGGTGAGCGTCCGGACGTAGTTCTGCAGGCCGACGGAGCCAGCGGGCTGCCCGAAGATGTCGGTTCCCTGCGTGCTCAGCACGATGACCCGCACGAGTGGGTAGAAGACGAACACGCCGAACACGACGAGCGCCGGCAGCAGCAGCACCGTACCGACGCGGCGATCAGCCCGCAGCCAGGACCGTGACGTCCGGGCGGGGCGCGCGGGACCGGCCACCAGGCCGGGCCGGACGGAGACCGTCATGGGAGGACACCTTCGGGTAGGGAACGTTCCCTATCCGGGAACGGCTTCCACTGTGCGGGTGTGGTCGCAGGCCGGTCAAGCGTCGTCGGCGTCCTGCCGCTGTCCGTTCACACCGCGTTCAACGGCCGGCCTGTGCGGACACGTCGGGGCCGATGGACACCGCCGGTGTTCACCCCCGGTTCCGTCGGTCGGCCGCCCCGGTTCACCGTCCACGCCGGCCGGACCGCTAGACCGGGGACATGCCCCGATCCTCCGCCGACCTCCGCTCCGCCGCCGAGACCGCCTGCCGCGCGGTCGCCCCGCAACTGCTCGACGCGTTCCGGTCCGACATGACGATCACGACCAAGCGCGACGCCCACGACGTCGTCACCGTGCACGACCGCGCGGCCGAGGTCACGATCACGGCATCACTGACCGCGGCGTTCCCGGGTTCGGTCGTCCTGGGCGAGGAGGGCGGCAGCACGGGGGACGCGTCCCTCCGCTGGATCGTCGACCCGATCGACGGCACCGCGAACTTCGCGCGGGGCCTGGCGTACTGGTGCGTGTCGATCGCCGCCGAGCGCGACGGGGAAGTCGTCGCCGGTGCCGTGTACGACCCCGTCGCGGATCACATGTTCGCCGCGGACGACTCCGGTGCCGTGCTCGACGGCACACCGATGCGGTCGGTCGCACTCGCCGAGCCCGACGCCACCGTGCTGACGAGCTTCCCGGTGCAGCAGGACCTGGAGCTGCTGGGCGAGGACGCCGCGCTCACCCTGCTGCGCGACCTGACCCTGCGGTACCGGCACCACCACAGCACGGGCAGCGGCGCCCTGAACCTGGCGCACGTCGCCGCCGGCTGGTCCGACGTCACCATGGGCTTCGCGACGCACCCGTGGGACGTCGCCGCGGGTGCGTTGGTCCTGCAGCAGGCCGGCGGGTGGTTCCGGGGGTTCCGCGCCGGTACCCCGACTGCGGCAGCGCACCGCGCCGAGGACTACGTCGCAGGGGGCGGCGGCGCAACGCACGACCACCTGGTCGACCGGGTGCAGCGGTTGTCCGCCGCGATCACACCGCGTGGCTGACGCTCAGCGCCCGATGCCGGTCGCCAGCGCAGCCGCAGACCCACGGGGCACCAGGACGGTCGGCAGGACCTCGTGTCGCTCCACCCGCCGTCCGCGCAGCCGCTCCACGACGAGCTCGACGACGCGTGCACCCATGCGCCGACGCGGCTGATCGACGCTCGTCAGGTCGAGGCGCGCAGCCAGCGCGGTGCCGTCGAACCCGGTGACGGCGGCCATCCGCGGCAGGTCGAGCCCGGCGTCCCGCGCAGCCGCCAGCAGCCGTGCCGCCGTGGAGTCGTTCGCGGCGACGAACGCCGTCACACCCTCGCCCAGCTGCCGGGCGATGCGCCCGGGGTCATCGACGAGCGCGTCGACGTCCGCCACGCGCACGTCCGCTGCTGCGCCGATCCGACCGGCGACCTCGGCGTGCACCAGCGCGCGACGCGTCGTGGAGGGGTACGGCGACTCCGCCACGAAGCAGGTCCGCACGTGCCCGAGTGACGCCAGGTGCAGCAGCAGCCCGCGCATGCCGGACTCCTCGTCGGCACCGACTGTGTCCACGCCGACACCGACCAGTCGCCCCGCACCCGACCCGAGGACCGCCACGGGCAGGTCCCGAGCGACCGCAGCGAGGCGCGCAGAGGCGAGCCGACTGCTCACCACGGCGACCCCGAGGACGCCGTCGGCCGACCCACGGGAGTCGTGCAGGGCCTCCAGTCCGGCCACCAGCCGCGCGTCGCCGCGGAACGCGTCGACGACCCGCAGGTCGAAGCCCAGGGTCGCCGCGGTCGCGCGGGCACTGGCGAGCACCTCGGCGTGGAAGGGGTTGGCCGCCTCGGTGACGAGGATCCCGATGACGAGCGGGTCACCGGACGCGCGTCGCCGCGCCAGGGCACCGACCGGGAGGCCCAGCTCGTCCGCCGCGCGCACGGCGCGGTCTCGACGGGGTGCGGACACACCGTCGTCACCGCGCAGGGCGAGGGAGACGAGGGACCGTGACAACCCGGTCGCGGTCGCGACGTCCGCCAGGGTGACGGTCACGCCAGGGTCCAGGTGCGGACGTGCTCCCAGGTCATCGTGTGCCACCACCGGCCGCTCCAGTCCGGGCTCGCCGTCCGGTACAGGGCGACGGTGTCGCCGCGGAAGACGCTCGGCACCTCGACGTCGAGGCCGCGGACGAACGCCCCGACCTCGTCGTGCAGGTCGGGTCGGCCGTACAGGTCGTGCGAGGCCAACGACAGGTGGCCCCGCCAGTGCTCCGGGTCGTAGTCGTTCGCCTGCGGCGAGTGCATCGACCGTCGGAACGGGGCAACCGCGGCGTCGACGTCGCGGGCCAGCCGCACGAAGTCCTCGTTCAGGGAGCCGTCCGGGCGATCGGCGACGTCGTAGACGTACCCGATCCCCTGCTCGCGGACGCCGGCGTTGTGCACGTCGAACGCGGGCCGGTCGCGCAGGAGCTCGGTGATCGCGGTCTCGACGGCCTCGGCGTCCCGGCCGAACGGCTGGCTCCCCACCAGCGTCGCGTGGGGAGGGAATGCGCCGGCGGACACCAGGCCGTACTGCGCGCGGAGCTGGTCGGTCACGACCGTGACGGCGCGACACGTGCGCGGGTCGGGCCGCAGGTACACGCCGTACCGGTAGGGGTCACTGGAGTCGATGGGGCGCTTGGCTCGGTCGGCGTGCGGCATGGCTTCCGTTCGGGATCGCGTGTAGGGAACGTTCCCCATCGTGCTCGCGATCCGCGGCGGACGCACCCGTCTGGACGGCGACGCCCAGGTGAACGGCAGGTGACGGGGCGCCCTCAGCGTCGGGCGAGCGTGCGACCGGGGACGAGGGTGCCGTCGATCGCCGTGTGGGTCGCGCTGGCGATGGTGCCGTCGATCTGGTCGACCACGTCGTCCACCGACAGTGCCCCGATGACGTCGAGGGGCTGCCGCCACGAGGTGATGCCGAGCAGTTCGGTCGCGAGGGGGCGGATGCCGTCGTAGCCCGTGACGGAGACGTCCGCCGGGGCCTCGAGACCGCGGCGGCGCATCGCCTCGAGGACACCGACCGCCCAGTGGTCGCTGGGCGCCATCACCGCCGTCACACCGCCCGCCGTCACCACCTGGTCGATGAACGAGTCCAGGGCACGCGGGTCGGCGCCGTGGTCCTCGGAGCGGATCCGGAGCACGTCCACACCCCGGGCTCGGAGCCGTCGGGCCATGGCGTCGGTCCGGGCGGACTGCGTGAGCGACCCCGAGGGCGCGACGGTCAGCACGGCGACGCGCTCGTGCCCGAGGTCGGCCACGCGGTCGGCGAGGGCACGCCCACCACCGCGCTCGTCGCAGTAGACGCTGCTGACCGACTCGTCGCGCTCCGGGCGCCCGGCGACCACGGTGGGGATGCGGCGCGCGAACGGCAGGACGTCGTCGACGGGCAGGGCGCCACTGCAGACGATCAGCCCCTCGACACGCAGCGACACGAGGGTCTCGAGCGCGCGCCGCTCCTCGGCGATCGGGAACGAACCGGCTCCCGTGGCGGTGACGACGCGGTACCCACGCTCGGCTGCCCGGAGTTGGAAGGCCGTGAGCAGGTGTCCGTAGAAGGGGGTCGCAGCATCGCGGACGAAGACCCCGAGCGTGTGCGTGCGATGCGCGGACATGCCGCGCGCGTTGGCGTTCGCGACGTACCCCAGGTCACGCGCGGCCTGCTTCACCCGGTCGACGGTGGCCGGGGCAACCCCGTACGACCCGGCGAGCGCGCGGGACACGACGGACTTCGAGACACCGGCCGCGGCGGCGACGTCGTGGATCGTCGGGACGGCGCTGCTCACCGCGTCCGCCGTCGTGTGGTCATGCCCTCACGCTAGCGGCGACTCGTCACGCTCGGCGTCGGTGATGGTCAGAGCCCGGTGAACTCCACGAGTCGACGAAGCAGGTCCTGGCGCAGCGGCACCGACGACCACCCGTGATCGGCACCGTCGACCGGGACGAACGTCGCGCCCTCGAGGAGCTCGCCGTACCGACGGCCGTACTCGACCGGCACGATCGTGTCGTCGGTGCCGTGCACGACCATCGCCGGACCGCGGTACCCCGCCGCGACGCCGTACACGTCGAGTCCCGCCTGCACCTCGTCGATGAACGCCGGCCCGAGTGCGGTGCCGCCGAAGTCGAACCAGCCGCGCTCGCGGACCGGGGCGATCGGCTGCCCCATGATCGCGTCGTGCACGGTGATGTCGTCGACCACCACGCCCGCCGGCGACCACAGGGTCAGGGACCGGACGAGTTCGGGCACCCCGGCCGCGGCCATCGCCGACTCGACGGCACCCAGGCTGTGCGCCACGACGTGCACCCGTCCGGCGTCGGCGGCGAGCTGCTCGATCATCGTGCTGACCTGGGCGACCTCGTCGCCGATCGTGACGTCGAGGAAGTCCCCGTCGCTCGCCCCGTGGCCGAGGCGGGAGTACGACCGCACCCCGACACCGCGATCGGCCAGGGTCCGGGCGGTCTGCACGAAGAGCTGGCGAGCACCGGTGTCCGAGTCACCGAAGCCGTGGACGAGCAGGACCGCGGGCGAGCCCGGGCGGACGTGGCCGTACTCCCAGCCACGGATGACGTGTCCGCGGTGGTCGAGGGTGACCGGCGTCATCGGGGTGTCGGTCACGGTCAGTTGCTCCGGTCGGCGAACCCGGCGGGCAGGTCGCCGGGCGCGGTGTCGATCACGGTCTCGTCGTCCTGGCCGACGTGCTCGAACAGCGTGATGTGCGCGAACTCCGGGACGACGTAGATCGGGTAGGTCGGGCCCTGGTCGCGGTACTCGCGCATCCGGTCGAGGTGGTCGTTCTGGAACAGCACGGTCTTGCTGCCGTCCTGCTCGACCCAGTGCGGGAAGAAGATCGTGCCGTGCAGCACCCGCTCGCCCGGGACGACGTTCACGACGACACTCGTGCCGGTCGGCTCGTTCCACGACACCTTGTAGACGCCCTCGGTCAGGACGACCAGGTCGACCTGCTGATCCTTGACCCAGCGGCCGCCGACCATGCCGGTGTGGATGCGGTAGTCGATCGTCGTGGCGTTCTTGACGTACATCTCGTACTGCCAGCCGTTGGCGTAGGTGTAGATGAACCGGTGTCCGACGATCCCGGAGAGGTCCTGGTCCGGGACGGGTGAATCAACGCTCGTGGTGATGGTCATGACTCGAGTTTGCTCCCGAACTACGTTTGTTGCAAGCGCTTTTCAGGGAGATACCCTGAGGAAGTGGACACCCCGAGAACCGAACCGGACCTGGCGTCCGTAGCGCGGCAGCTGAGCGCAGAGATCGGACCGTTCCGCCGCGCCCTGCTGACCACCGCACGACGGACGGGCGCCCTGCCGGAGATCCCGGACGCCCAGATCGAGGTGCTCCGCCGTCTGGACGAGGACGGCTGGTCCAGCCCGACGCAGCTCGGTCGCGCCCTCGGTCTCGCCCGTTCGACGGTCAGCAACCTGGTCGCCGCGATGCAGCGCGACGGCCTGGTCGATCGCCGTCTGGCCACGGGCGACGGACGGAGCACCGAGGTCGGGCTGACCGAGCTGGCCAGGGAACGTCTGTCGGTCTACGACGCCGCCGCTGAACGCGTCCTGGTGGCTGCGATGGGTGCCATGTCCACCGACGCACAGGCCGCGTTGGCCGCCGCTCTGCCGCGTTTCGCCGAGCTGCGGCGCGCCCTCGAGTCGCGGGGGCCGATGGACGACGGCGCCCCGGTCCTCCGGCCCGGCCCGGCCCGGCCCGGCCGACTGACCCGGCCGACTGACGCGGCCGAGCTCGCCGCGGGACCGAGGTTCAGATCTGCGGATGACGAATCCGGTTCCAGATTCCCGGGGATCGGCAACCAGATTCGTCATCGCGGCGATCGAGATGCGTCCCCTCCGGACGTGGCAGAGCGGCGGGTGACGGGCGGCTGAGCGTCACCACCGAGGCGTCGACGGCCAGGACCGGCCACCGCCCGAGCGCGCCACACCAGACGTCCGACCTCGCCCGGGAACTTCGCCATGGCGACCGGGACCCACCCCGATACTTCTGGCTCAGGTGCAGCTGAGTCCCGGAGTCCCCAGGCGACGTGACACTGCACCGCGCCCAGACATAGGATGTCTCACGCCCGCGACACCGCCGTCGCCGAGCTGCCGCGCAACCGATCGGAGCACGTCGTGCACGAACCGCTCACCCCGCTCGACCCGACCACCCTGCCCGAGCCCGTCGACGTGTCCGACAACACCGCGGCGCTCGCAGCGGTCGACGCCGTCGTCCGCTCGGGCCCGTACGACGCCACGTGGGAGTCCCTGCAGCAGTACCGTGCACCGCTCTGGTACCAGGACGCCAAGTTCGGGATCTTCATCCACTGGGGCGTCTTCTCGGTGCCGGCGTTCCGCAACGAGTGGTACTCCCGTGACATGTACCGCGCCGGGACGCCCGAGTACGAGCACCACCGCGAGACCTACGGCAGCCAGCAGGACTTCGGCTACAAGGACTTCATCCCGTCCTTCACGATGGAGCACTTCGACGCAGCGGCCTGGGTGCGGGTGTTCCGCGAGGCCGGCGCACAGTTCGTCGTCCCTGTCGCCGAGCACCACGACGGCTTCACGATGTACGACACCGACCGCTCGCGGTGGAGTGCCGCGCAGCTCGGCCCGCAGCGCGACGTCTTCGGCGAGCTCCTCGTCGCCGCGGACGCCGCATGGATGGTCCGCGGGGCGTCGTCCCACCGCGCCGAGCACTGGTTCTTCATGAACGGCGGCACGAAGTTCGCCTCCGACGTGCTCGACGAGCGCTACAGCGACTTCTACGGGCCGGCGCAGCGCGAGGAGACCGCTCCGAACGAGCGGTTCCTGGAGGACTGGCTGCTCCGGACGGTCGAGCTGATCGACAAGTACCGCCCGCAGGTGCTCTGGTTCGACTGGTGGATCGAGCAGCCCGCGTTCCAGCCCTATGTCCGCACCCTGGCGGCCTACTACTACAACCGTGCGGCCGAGTGGGGGCGCGAGGTGGTCATCAACTACAAGTGGGAGACCTTCGCCCCCGGCAGCGCCGTCTACGACATCGAACGTGGTGCGATGGGCAGCACGCCAGAGGCCGTGTGGCAGAACGACACCGCGATCGCGAAGACCGCCTGGAGCTGGATCGAGGGCCACGACTACAAGACCGTGCGGGACCTGGTCGCGGAGCTCGTCGACGTCGTCGCGAAGAACGGCGTCCTGCTGCTCAACACCGGCCCGAAGCCGGACGGCACGCTGCCCGAGGAGGAGGTCCGGATCCTGCGTGGCATCGGCACCTGGTTGGCGCGGAACGGCGAGGCGATCTACGGCACCCGCCCCTGGACGATCTCGGGCGAGGGCCCGACCACCCGTCCGGCCGGGTCGTTCGTCGATGCCGAGGCCATCGTCTACACCGCCGAGGACGTCCGCTTCACGACACGACACGACGTCACCGGCGAGGCCGTCTACGCGACGCTGCTCGCCGATCCGGCCGACGGGGTGGCCCGCATCCGCGCGCTCGGCTCGGCCTCCGGACTGCTCGGGCACGAGATCCGGTCGGTCGCCGTCCTGGGCCACGACGGCGACGTCGCGTGGGAGCAGCGTCCCGACGCCCTCGTGGTACAGCTCGACGGTGTCGACAGCGTCGACTCCGGACCCGTCGTCCGGGTCCGGCTCGCGCCGACGGTCACCCCGGAGCGGACGGACTTCCTGCACCAGTGACGCGATGGTGACGAATGACGGACGGGAGGCCCGTGGCGGTGTCGCCACGGGCCTCCCGTTCCGTCGTGTGGTTGCGGCTACCCGACGGTGGCCGGCACGCGCGTCGGCGTCAGGGTGACGGGGACCGCCTTGGACACGGGCGTGTTGCTGCCCTTCGCGGCACTGTCGAGCGGGACGAGCACGTTCGCCTCGGGGAAGTACGCGGCCGCGCAGCCGCGCGCACTCGGGTACTCGACGACGCGCCAGCCGTGCAGCACGCGCTCGACGTCGTCGTGCCACACCGTCGTGACGTCCACGAGCTGTCCGTCGGTCAGGCCCAGGTCGGCCAGGTCGAGCGGGTTGACGAACACGACGTGCCGGCCCTTCTTGATGCCGCGGTACCGGTCGTTCAGGCTGTAGATGGTGGTGTTGTACTGGTCGTGCGAGCGCAGCGTCTGCAGCAGCAACGTGCCCTCGGGGCGCTCGACGTGCTCGAGCTCGTTGACCGTGATCATCGCCTTGCCGGTCGCGGTCTCGAACGTGCGCGAGTCGCGCGGGCCGTTCGGCAGGACGAAGCCCTCCTTGCTGCCGGCTCGACGCGAGTAGTCGTCGAAACCGGGGACGACGCGGCTGATGTGGTCGCGGATGACGCCGTAGTCGGCCTGCATCGCCGACCAGTCGATCGGCACGCGGTCACCGAGGGTCGCGCGGGCGAGCTCGCAGACGATCGCGACCTCGGACAGCAGCCCGGGTGCGACCGGCGGGACCTGGCCGTGGCTGCCGTGCACGGAGCAGACGGTGTCCTCGACCGAGACGAACTGCGGGCCGGACGCCTGGACGTCGATCTCGGTGCGGCCCATCGTCGGCAGGATGAGCGCCTCGTCACCGACGACGGCGTGGGAGCGGTTGAGCTTCGTCGACACCTGGACGGTCATCTCGGTGCCGCGGAACGCCGCCTCGGCGAGCTGCGTGTCCGAGATGGCGGCGACGAGGTTGCCACCCATGCCCATCCAGAACTTGACCTCGCCGCGCTGCATCGCCGTGATGCCCTTGAGCGCGTCGACGCCGTGCTCGCGCGGGGGCTCGAAGTGGAACTCCTTCGCCAGGGCGTCGAGGAACGTGTCCGGCATCTGCTCCCAGATGCCCATCGTGCGGTCGCCCTGCACGTTGCTGTGCCCGCGGATCGGTGAGGCGCCGGCACCGGGACGGCCGATGTTCCCGCGCAGCAGCAGCAGGTTGATGATCTCCTTGATGGTGTCGACGGCCTTGGTGTGCTGGGTGATGCCCATCGCCCAAGTGATGATCGTCCGCTTCGACTTCAGGTAGCGGGCGGCGACCTCGTCGATCTCGTCGATCGTCAGGCCGGTCGCACGGACCACCTCGTCGTCGTCGACCCGCAGGGCGTGCTCGACGAAGTCCTCGTAGCCGCTCGTGTGCTCGGCGATGAAGGCGTGGTCGACGACGGTGCCCGGGGCGGCCTGCTCGGCGAGGATCACGCGCTTCGAGATCGCCTGCAGCAGGGCCATGTCGCCGCCGAGTCGGATCTGCAGGAACTGGTCGGCGATCTGGGTGCCGTGGCCGACGATGCCGCGGACCTTCTGCGGGTTCTTGTAGCGCCGGAGCCCGGCCTCGGGCAGCGGGTTCACGGCGACGATCTCGGCGCCGCCCTGCTTGGCGTC
Source organism: Curtobacterium sp. Leaf183 (assembly GCF_001424385.1). Classification (GTDB taxonomy): domain Bacteria; phylum Actinomycetota; class Actinomycetes; order Actinomycetales; family Microbacteriaceae; genus Curtobacterium. The sequence continues at coordinate 576,112 of NZ_LMPO01000008.1, forward strand.
CTCGAGGGCCGTGAGCATGCGCGGGTGGTTCGTGCCCGGGTTCTGGCCCATCACGATGATGAGCTCGGTCTCCTCGAAGTCGTCGTAGGCGATCGTGGACTTGCCGATCCCGACGACCTCGGCCATCGCCAGGCTGGTGGACTCGTGGCACATGTTCGAGCAGTCCGGCAGGTTGTTGGTGCCGAAGGCCCGGACGAACAGCTGGTAGACGAAGGCGGCCTCGTTCGAGGTGCGGCCCGAGGTGTAGAACGACGCCTCGTCGGGGCTGGCCAGGCCGTTCAGCTTCGCGCCGATGATCTCGAACGCACGCTGCCAGCTGACGGGCTCGTAGTGGTCCTTGCCGGCGGGCTTCCACACCGGTTCGGTCAGACGGCCCTGCATGCCGAGCCAGTACTCGGTCTTGTCGAGCAGGTCGGTGATCGAGTGCTCCGACCAGAAGGTCCGCGGCACGAGCACCGGGTTGGCCTCCCACGTGACGGCCTTCGCGCCGTTCTCGCAGAACTCCGCGACCTTGCGGTGGTCGGGGTCCGGCCAGGCGCAGCTCATGCAGTCGAAGCCGCCCTTCTGGTTCAGGGAGGTCATGAGCTTGAGGGTCCGGGCCACGCCGAGCTGCTTGATCGCGGGGTCCATCGAGTGCAGGACCCCCGGCACGCCGGCTGCCCACTCCTTCGGCTCGCCGACGGTCATCTCGGCATCGGTCACGTCGTTGACGGGGGGCTGCTCGGTCATGATGCGCTCACGGTGTCTCGGGGGGCGGTTGCGGGCTCGGGCTCGGGCTCGGGCTCGGGCTCGGGCTCCATGATGCGTTCGGGTCGGCTGTAGACGACCATGCTCTGGCCGCGCAGGAAGCCGACGATGGTGACGCCGACCTCGGCCGCCAGGTCGACGGCGAGCGACGACGGCGCGGACACGGCCGCCAACACGGGGATGCCGGCCATCGACGCCTTCTGTGTCAGTTCGAAGCTGGCGCGGCCGGAGACCATGAGCACCATGCCGGTCAGGGGCAGCAGGTCCTCCTTCACCGCCCACCCGATCACCTTGTCGACGGCGTTGTGGCGGCCGACGTCCTCGCGCAGCACGAGCATCCGGCCGGTCCGTCCGTCGAACAGCGCCGCCGCGTGCAGGCCGCCGGTCTTCTCGAACACCGCCTGCGCCGCGCGGAGCTGCTCTGGGAAGTCCGCCAGCAGCGCGGGGTCGAGCACCAGGTCGTCGTGCAGGACCGCGTGCTGCGACTTCGTCCGGACGGCGTCGATGCTCGCCTTGCCGCACAGGCCGCACGAGCTCGTCGTGTAGAACGCGCGCTCGAGGCTCGGGTCCGGCGCGGGGACGCCCGGCGCCAGCGTGACGTCGAGCACGTTGTACGTGTTCAGGCCCTCGTCGGTCGCTCCGGCGCAGTACCGCGCGGCGAGGAACTCGTCGCCCGTCGCGATGACGCCCTCGGAGACCAGGAACCCCGCCGCCAGGTCGAAGTCGCTGCCCGGCGTGCGCATCGTGATCGCGAGTGCGGTGCCGCCGACGCGGATCTCGAGCGGTTCCTCGACGGCCAGGACGTCGTCCCGCACCGCCCGTGAGGTCCCGACGGTCACGCGGGTGACGCGCTTGCGCGCCGTGATGCGGTTCATGGGTCGGGTCTACCACCCCGGTGGGCGCGGACCAAGGGCCACGGTCAGCCGACGCGCATCACGACCAGGGCAGCGGCAGCGTGGGCACGACGTCCCCGGCCGTCCCGCCGCCGGTCGGGACGACCATCAGCCCGTCCGCGTCCGCCAAGCCCCGGAGCATCGCGGAGGTCTGCCGGCTCGCCGGGACCGCCCGCGCGACGCCGTCCGGGTGGTCGTCACGGACGTACGCCAGCACCAGGGAACCCGGTCGGTCGTTGGGCACGTCGACCGCCAGACGGACCGTCGACGTGCTCGCGGCCGGTCGACCGAGCATCCCCGCCACCAGCGGCGCACCGAGCAGGACCATGCCGACCATCGCGGCCATCGGGTTGCCGGGCAGGCACAGGTACAGGGTGTCCTCGCGGCGCGCCAGCAGCATCGGGCGACCCGGGCGCACCTGGACCCGGTCGAGCAGCAGGTGGGCGCCGATCGCCTCGAGGGCACCGCGGACGTGGTCGGTCGACGAGCCGGCGGTCCCGCCCGTGGTGACGACGAGCCGTGCGGTGCTGTCGGCGAGCGCCGTCGTGGTGGCGTCGCGGTCGTCGGTGACGCGCAAGGACTCGACCGGGTCGGCGCCGAACGCGCGGAGGATCCCCGGCAGGGTGTGGGTGAAGACGTCGCGGACCTGTCCCGGGCGCGGGACGCCGGTACCGACGATCTCGTCGCCGAGCACCGCGACCCGGACGGTCGGGGCGACGGCGACGGACACGTGGTCGACGCCGGAAGCCGCCGCGAGCGCCGCCCGGGGTGGGGTCAGCACGGTGCCGGCGCGGAACAGCAGGTCGCCCAGCGCGACCTCCTCGCCCGCGGGCCGGATGTGCCGCCGAGCCGCCGCGGCGTGCCGGACGAGCCGTCCGGCGTCGTCCACGTGGGCGTCCTCGGACCGCACCACGCTCGTCGTGCCCGGTGGGACCGGGGCACCGGTCGTGACGGGGCGGGCCTGACCGGACTCGAGGGTCTGCGTCGACGGGGCCGCGCCGGCGACGATCGCCGTGCCGAGCCTCCACGGCGGGTCGCCCGCGACGGCCCAGCCGTCCATGGCGGCACCGTCGTGTCCCGGGACGGCACCCGGCGCGCGCACGTCGGCCGCGAGCGTGCGGCCGAGCGCCGCCGCCAGGTCGACCGCGACGGGTGCCCCGGCGCACAGCGCACCCTGGCGGTGGGCCTCGTCGCGCGCCGCCGTCCAGGACAGGTCCGACGTCACCGGGCGGCGTCGCCGTCCGTGCCGCGTGCGAGCGCCCGCTCGGTCGCCAGGCGCGCGGTGTCGGCGATGTCCGCCGGCGCTCCCCCGCGCAGTCCGGCCGCGTAGCCGACCAGGAACGTGGTCAGGGGTGCGGCGGGCCGGGCCACCCCGTGCGCCGCGTCACGGGCCAGGTCGAGGACGACGTCGATGTCGAGGTGGAAGTCGTCGGGCAGTCCGAGCGCCTCGGCGAGCTCGGTCGTCCACGCCGTGAGGACGTCGTCGGTGGTCATGGGTTCAGTCAAGCAGCCGGGCGACGTCCTCGGCGCTGTCGATGTCCGCGCAGAGCACCGACGGCAGCGGGACCTCGACCAGGTCGAGCGCGGCCAGGAGTCGTCGCATCGACAGGTCCTCCAGGCCGCCCGACGCTTCGCGCAGCCGGTCGAGGGCATCGCCGAGCGCCTCCGTGCGGTAGAGCGCGAGCAGCGGTTGGCGTCGGCCGTCCTCGTCGACCGCGATGCACCCGTCGCGCGGCGCGGTCGCGCCGGCGCCGTCGAGTAGCAGGGCGGTGGCCCGCTCGGGGTGGACCAGGTCGCACGCCAGCACCAGCGTCCACACCGAGCCCGTGGGCACGGCGGCGAGCCCGGCGGCCAGGGCGGCGACCGGGCCGGCGAAGGGCGGGTCCTCGCGGGTCCGGACGATCGTGTCCGGGCCGAGCCGGGCCTCCCGAGCGTCCCGGTCCGCGTCGGGACGCGCGCCGACCAGCACGACCTGCGCCGCTCCCGAGGCCGCGGCGAGCGCGTGGTCGAGCAGGGTGGCGCCGTCCGCGAGGAGCGCGGTCTTGTCGACGCCGCCGAGCCGGGAGGACCGTCCCCCGGCCAGCAGGACGGCGTCATGGGGCAGCGTGGTGGCGTCGTCGACCATGGTCGGCACCCTACGCGGAGTCGCCTCCCCGCTTGCGGTCGGAGTCGGTTGGCCCGGTGACCGGGTCAGTTGACCTGCTTCTGTGTACACTTGACCCGGATCCGTGGACAACATCGTGGATGGAGGCTCCCGTGCAACTGGCGTCACCGCTGACATCGCTCGTCGGAGCGTCGCAGGCAGCAGCGCTCCGCGTGCTTGCCCGCACGAACTCCGGCATGACCGGTCGCCAGGTGGCTCGCGTCGCCGACCTCGGCAACACCGGGATCAAACGCGCTCTGGACAAACTCGAACACGCTGGTCTCGTCACCGTCGACCGTGGCGTGCACAGTTCGAGCTACCACGTGAACCAGGACCACGTGCTGTGGCCGGCCCTGCGTCTGGCACTCGACGCCCCGCAGCTGCTCGACCAGCGGATCCGGGACTTCGTCGAGCAGTCCGGCATCGACGTCGTCACTGTCGCGGTGTTCGGTTCCGTCGCACGAGGAGACGCGACGGAGGAATCCGACGTGGACCTGGTCGTCGTCTACCCCGGCGAGCCGGACGAGCACCTGTCCGTCGAACTCGGTGGCCACGTCGAGCGCTGGACGGGCAACGACTGCCAGGTGTTCGACGTCTCGCGGGCAGAGCTGTCGAGGATGGTCGCCGAGGCTGACCCGCTCATCGAGTCCTGGCGTCGTGACGCGCGCACGATCGTGGGCACCGACCTGCGCGGCCTCATCTGATTGCCGCACGAACCAGAGCGATGAGCGCGCAGGACGTCCGGGTGCGTCGCGACGACGCGCGGTCGTTCCTGGAGACGGCTCGGCTGCTCGTCGAGTCCGACGTCCAGGCAGACTGGAAGACCGCGGGTTCGAACGCCGTGCTCGGCGGGATCGCGGCGTCCGATGCGATCTGCGGGGCGGTGCTCGGCGAGCACCACAACGGGGAAGACCACCGCGAGGCGAAGCGGCTCCTCGACCGCGCGACCTCGCCCGACACCACACCGGGCGTGAACCTCAAACGCCTGGTCGACGAGAAGACGAACTACCAGTACTCGTCCGCGCGCGTCACGCTGGCGGGTACCCGGAGACTCATCACGGCGCTCGAGCGGCTCGTCGAGAAGATGGACGCGGTTCTCCAGGGCTGACCGGATCAGCGATGGCCGCGGCGGTCCGGTCTCGCCCTACGTGACCGGTCGCCGCTACGGGGTCCAGCGTTCGACGGTGGACCGGCGCCGGCGAGGTCGGACGGTCTGGAACATGACGACTGTCCCAGGTGGGCAACTCTCGTCGTCCAGGGGAACCGTTGCTCGCCCCGGAGCGGTTCGGACAGGAGGCACGGTGCGGGGCGACACCGAGCCTCCTGCCCGTCAGGTGCCCACCTCAACTCGTTCAGGGCGTCGACGTCGCCGCCCCGAGCTGCACCGCGAGCTCCATGCAGCGCAGCTGCGCCGGGGAGAAGTCGTAGGGCATGCTCCTGATGACCTCCGAGGCGCTCCTGACGCGGGCGCCGTCCGCTGCGTCCGGCTCGGACACCGCGTCAGCGTCCCCGGGCGGATGCAGCTCGTCCCAGGCGTCGAAGATCGCGTCGTCTTCCTCGAGCTGACCGGACTCCTCGATGACGCGCATCAGCGCGGTCTCGAAGGCGTGCCGCTCGGCGGCGACCCGCGCCACCCGGGGGTCGTCCACGGCGACCGTGTCATCGAGCGCCCCCTCGGCCAGGTCGATGCGATCGGACTCGGCGCGCAGCTCGGGGTGGAGGGCCAGCGCGAGGAAGCGGCCGGCCTGGGCGACGGCACCGAGCGGACCGAAGACCCGCTCGGTCACCAGCAGGGTGTCCAGATCGTCCTGGCGCAACAGGCCCTCCGGCGCAGCCTGCAGGCGGCGGGAGACGATGTCGTCGAGCAGTCCCAACCGGCTGCCGAGGGTCCGCATGCGCTCCACCGCGGCCCGCTTGCGCCGCAGCTCGGCCTCCTGCGCGGCAAGGGCGTCCTCCAGTCGCGCGAGGACTCCGTCGACGTCGTGTTCGTCGCCGGCACCGCGCAGATGGACCCGATCAGCTTCCCGTCACCCGGTGACCTGGTCTACCTGATCGGCCTGACCCTCGGCATCGTCATCCTGGGCACGGTCGTCGCCGCGGTCATCTCGGTGCCGGTGGCCTGGGTCGCGGCCGCCAACACGACGCCCGTCAGCTGGATGCGCTGGCTCGGCCGGGCGATCGGCGCCGTGACCCGCGCCGTCCCGGACGTCGTCATCGCCCTGGCGTTCTCGCTGACCTTCGCGCTGGGGAGCCCGCTGCCGGGCATCCTGGCGCTGGGCATCCACTCGATCGGCATGATCTCGAAGCTGTTCGCCGACGCGGTCGAGCAGATCGACGACGGGCCCCGGCTGGCGATCCGCGCCGCGGGAGGATCGCGCGCGCAGGAGTTCTGGGCCGGGGTCTTCCCCCAGGTCCTCCCGTCGTGGATCGCGACCACGCTGCACCGCTTCGACATCAACCTGCGGGGCTCGGCGATCCTGGGCTACGCCGGCGTCGGCGGCCTCGGGTACGCGATGAAGATCTCCTTCGCGCAGTTCCCCACCGGGTACGGACGAGGCCTCGGCATCGCGATCGTCATCTTCGTCCTGTGCGTCGTGCTCGAGGTCGTCTCGTCGACGATCCGCCGGAACCTGCTCGGCGTCGAACCGTCCGGCCGGGGTCTCGGTGACCGCATCGTCCGCCGTGCGACCAGGAACCGACCCGCACCGGTCCGCCGCGACGGCACCGCGGTCACCGTGGCCTCGATGTCCCGGCGACCGTGGACTCCCCGACGTGTGCGGAACACCGCGTGGTCGCTCGGTGCGGTCGCGCTCCTGGTCGCCAGCTGGTGGATGGCCGGCGTCGACTTCGACGACATCGCCTGGAACCAGGTGATGCCGACCCTGCGGAGCTTCTGGCCGTTGAGCCTCGGCACCCACTCCTTCGGCGAGTTCGCCGGCGCGCTGCTGGTGACGGTGCAGGTCGCCTTCGCCGCCGCGCTGCTCTCGCTCGTCCTGTCGCTCGTCGTCGGGTCGCTCGCCGCGCGCAACGTCGCACCGAACGGTCCGGTCCGCACGGTGTTCCGTGTGGTGCTGGTCGTGTTCCGCGGCGTCCCGGAGCTGGTCCTCGCGATCTTCCTCATCATGGTCACCGGCCTCGGCAACCAGGCCGGGGTCGTCGCCCTGGCGTTCGGCGGGATCGGGCTGCTCGGCAAGCTCATCGCCGACTCGTTCGAGGAGGTCCCATCCGGACCCGAGCGCGCCCTGACGGCCGCCGGAGCCACCCGGGGCCAGCGCTACCTCGCCGCCACGCTCCCGCAGGGGATGCCCTCGCTCGTCGGCAACTCGCTGTACCTCGTCGACACGAACATCCGCGCGGCGACCCTGCTCGGGATCGTGGGCGGTGGTGGCGTCGGCTTCTACCTGACGAACGCGTCGACGGTGCTCACCCTGCACGGGCAGGTGACGACCCTGGTCCTGATGGTGCTCGTCGCCGTGCTCGCCGTCGAGGGGCTCGCGGCCTGGATGCGCCGGGTGTACCGGTGACCGGCCGTCTCGGCGTGGAGCCGCTGGTCGGCGCCGGCACCGTGATGACCGGCAGCACCCTCGGGCGCTGGGTCGAGGTCGGAGCGGACTGCCGACTGCTCGACAGCGAGCTCGACGACTACAGCTACTGCGACCGCCTGTGCGACCTCGCGAACACGTCGGTCGGCAGGTTCTCGAACATCGCCAGTGCCGTGCGCATCGGCGCGACGGACCACCCGCTCGACCGGGCAACGCTCCACCACTTCATGTACCGCAGCAGCCGGTACTGGGACGACGCCCCCGACGACGAGGCGTTCTTCGCCGAGCGACGCGCACGCCGCACCCGGATCGGGCACGACACCTGGATCGGACACGGTGCGCAGATCAAGCCCGAGGTCACGATCGGCGACGGTGCGGTCGTCGCCGCGGGCGCGGTCGTCACCCGCGACGTGCCGCCGTACGCGATCGTCGCCGGTGTGCCGGCCCGCGTGATCCGGTTCCGACAGCCGCCCGAGGTCGCCGAACGGCTGCAGCGGCTGGCCTGGTGGGACTGGGACGACGCCACGCTGCGCGCGCGGCTCGACGACTTCCGGACGCTGTCGGTCGAGGCGTTCCTGGAGCGGTACGGCGCGTAGTCGCGCGTCCGGCACGACCGGGAGGCCCGGTGCGGCTCCGACACGGACCGCGCCTGGACGACGGGGCCGGCCCTAGGGCGTCCCACCGGACATCGCCGGGTGCTCCACGTCGAGCTCGACCCGGTCGGCCCGGAAGCGGGTGGTCCCCGCCTGCAGCGGCGTGCCGTCCGGCAGCGCGTCGAGGGCGTGCACGACGAGCACCACCGAGCCGGCCGGCAACGCCATGTCCGCGGCCTCGCCGCCCGTCGCGATGCGCGCGGCGACTGTCGTCGACGCGCGGACGTAGTCCTCGATCCCGACGGCGCGCAGCGCGAGCGTCATCGACCCCGTCCGGGCGAAGTGCTCGTCGAGGCCGGCGACCCGCTCGGCATCGAACCAGTGCGTGCCCGACGAGATCGTGACGTCGTCGACGGTGCGGGTGGTCTCCATCAGCAGCGCGGGGCGTCCGTCGAGTCGGAGCTGTGCGTCGACGTCCGCCGGCGGCGCGGGTTCGACGCGCGACGACAGCAGCCGTCCGGGCGCCACCGCTCCCCGTCGGCCGACGCTGTCGCTCAACCGGGTGCGCAGCCCGATGCGGTGCATGATCACCGAGTGCTCGACGACGAACGTCCCGCTCCCCCGTCGGGACCGCACCAGGTCCTCGGCGGCGAGCGCGGCGACCGCCTGGCGCACGGTGTTCCGGTGCACGCCGAACCGTTCGGCCAGCACGCCCTCGGTCGGCAGCTTGGCGGCGGGTGCCAGCGACCCGTCCGCGATCTCGCGGCGGAGCTCGTCGGCGATGAGTCGCCAGGCCGAGTACCCGCTCGCCGACCTGCGCTGCACCGTCATGCGACCGCACTCTACCGGCGTCGGTGAACGGCCTCGTTCCCCCGATGTTCACCGACCGTCGTGCTGCCCGACGCCTGCGGGGGTCGTGCCGCACGCCCGACAGCGGTAGCGTCAAGTTATCCAGAAACACAGACAACTTGAACGGAGTTCGTCATGAGCACAGCGTCCGGAGCACCTCCGGTCGAGGTCGCGGAACGGCAGCGGTGGATGCGGACCCTCGCGCTCGCACCCGTGGCCGACCTGGACACCGCATGGCAGCGGATCGACCCGAAGCCGACCGTGCAGGCGATCCGCGGACCGGAGACCGGTCTCGTGATGGTCCGCGCACGCATCGACGCCGGCGGCGACCGCTTCAACCTCGGCGAGGCGACCGTCAGCCGCGCGACCGTCCGCCTGACCGGGGACCCCCTGGCCGAGGACGTCGTCGGGACCTCGTACCTGCTCGGCACCGACGTCGAACACGCACGGCTCGCGGCGGTGTTCGACGGGCTGCTCGCCGACGCCGGACTGCGCGACCGGGTGCTGACCGAGGTCGTCGCACCGCTCGAGCGCGCACAGGCCGAGCGGGACGAGCAGCGCCGGGTCGACGCCCGCAGCACCCTCGTCGACTTCTTCACGGTCTCGCGGGAGCACGCATGAGCACCACACCGCTGATCCCCGCCCCCGGCTTCGCCGACCCGACGCGCGACGCGCAGCACGTCTTCCGCGCGGCCCTCGACGCCCTCGCCCACCCCGGTCGCCGGTACCCGCTGACCGGTCCGGCCACACCGCCCGCCGCACTCGGCCCGGGACTCGCCGCGATCGCGCTGACGCTGTTCGACGAGGAGTGCTCCGTCTGGCTCGCCGGCGCCGCCGGCGACGACCCGGAGGTCACCGCCTGGCTCGCGTTCCACACCGGCGCGGTCCGGGCCACGCTCCCCGCCGACGCTGACTTCGTCGTGGTGAGCCGGGCCTCCCGTCCGGTCCTGGCCGACCTGGCCCAGGGGACCGACGACGACCCGCACCGCTCCGCCACGCTCGTGCTCGACGTCCGCGGTGCGGACGGCGACGCGCGGCTGACCGCCAGCGGGCCCGGGATCGACGGCAGCGTCGTCGTCGACGCACCGTGGGTGGACGCGACGTTCCTGGCGGAGTGGCGGGAGAACGGCGTCCGCTTCCCGCGCGGCGTCGACCTGCTGCTGGTCGGCGACGACCACGTGTCGGCGCTCCCCCGCACCACGCGCCTGCACACGACCGACCCCCGAGAGGACGCCTGATGTACGTCGCAGTCAAGGGCGGCGAGAAGGCGATCGCCAACGCGCACGCCCTGCTCGCCCAGGAGGGCCGTGGTGACCCCGCGACCCCGCGCATCACCGCCGACGCGATCGCCGGACAGCTGTCCGTCCTGGTCGCCCGGGTCATGAACGAGGGCTCGCTCTACGACCCGGAGCTCGCCGCCCGCGCCGTGCTGCAGGCGCAGGGCGACGTGCTCGAGGCCGTGACGCTGGTGCGGTCGTACCGCACGACGCTCCCCCGGCTCGGGTACACGTTGCCCGTCGACACCGCGGCGCTCCCGCCGCAGCGGCGCATCTCGGCGACCTTCAAGGACCTGCCCGGCGGCCAGCAGCTCGGTGTGACGTTCGACTACACGCACCGGTTGTTCGCCGATGCCGCGGCCGACGGTCCTGAGCAGACCGAGGCGGCGAGCGAGCCGTCCGGGCCGATGCCCCGCGTCAACGACCTGCTCGGCGACGCGTCGCTTATCGAACCCGAGCGGCGCCCGGGGTCGACCGACCCGGAGCCCGCCGACCTGACCCGCGACCCGACGATGTTCCCGATGAGCCGTGCCGAGCGGCAGCAGGCGCTGACCCGCGGCGACGAGGGCTTCCTGCTGTCGCTCGGCTACTCGACGCAGCGCGGCTTCGGCCGGACCCACCCCTTCGCGGGCGAGGTCCGCGTCGGCGAGGTCGAGGTCGAGTTCAACGCACCGGACCTCGGCTTCGCGGTGCCGCTCGGGCGCATCGAGGTGACCGAGTGCCAGATGATCAACCAGTTCACGGGCAGCGCGGACGCGCCGGCGCAGTTCACGCGCGGCTACGGCCTGACGTTCGGCCGCAGTGAGCGCAAGGCGATGTCGGTGTCGCTGCTCGACCGGGCGCTCCGCGCGGACGAGTTCGGCGAGCGTCGGGTCGCACCGGCGCAGGACGAGGAGTTCGTGGTGAGCCACAGTGACAACGTGCAGGCGACCGGGTTCGTCGAGCACCTGAAGCTGCCGCACTACGTCGACTTCCAGGCCGAGCTCGGCCTGGTGCGGCGGCTGCGGCAGGAGCACGCGACGCGGACGACGGAAGCGGCCGCGGCCGCGGCGCATGCGGACTCGGGTGCGACCGGCTCGGCTGCTGCCGCCGTCGAGCTGCAGGAGGTCGGCGCATGAGCGGCGAGCTGGTCTACAACGTCGGGTACCTCGACGAACAGACGAAGCGGATGATCCGGCGAGCGCTGCTGAAGGCCGTCGCGATCCCCGGCTACCAGGTGCCGTTCGCCTCGCGCGAGGTCCCGATGCCCCGCGGCTGGGGCACCGGCGGCGTGCAGGTGACCGCGTCCGTGCTCGGCGAGGACGACGTGCTCAAGGTGATCGACCAGGGCGCCGACGACACCACCAACGCGGTGTCGATCCGGCAGTTCTTCGCGAAGGTCACCGGAGCCGAGACGACGACCCGCACCGACCGGGCCACGGTGATCCAGACCCGGCACCGGATCCCGGAGACGCCGCTGCAGGACGGTCAGGTGATGGTGTACCAGGTGCCCATCCCCGAGCCGCTGCGCTTCCTGGAACCCCGCGAGACCGAGACGCGGCGCATGCACGCGCTCGAGGAGTACGGGCTGGTGTACGTGAAGCTGTACGAGGACATCGCGCGGTACGGGCACATCGCCACGACGTACGCCTACCCGGTGCTCGTCAACGGCCGGTACCTGATGGATCCGTCGCCCACCCCGAGCTTCGACAACCCGAAGCTGCACCAGAGCCCCGCGCTGCACCTGTACGGCGCCGGCCGCGAGAAGCGCATCTACGCCGTGCCGCCGTTCACCGACGTGGTGAGCCTGGGCTTCGAGGACCACCCCTTCGAGCCGCAGCGGTTCGAGCAGCCGTGCGCGATCTGCGGCTCGACCGGCGTGTACCTCGACGAGATCATCACCGACGACGCCGGGGGCGTGCTCTTCGCCTGCTCCGACACCGACCACTGCGAGCGGACCGTCGCCGCGGCGGGTGCTGGTGCTGGTGCTGGTGCGACCACGACGACCGAGGAGGTCTCCGCATGACCGACAGTCCCCTGCTCGACGTCCGCGGTGCCGGGCACCGCTACGGCGACCGCTACGGCTGCCGCGACGTCGACTTCCAGCTCTGGCCCGGCGAGGTCCTGGCCGTCGTCGGCGAGTCCGGCTCCGGCAAGTCGACGCTGCTCGGCACCCTGTCCCGACGGCTGGCGCTGACCGAGGGCAGCGTCCGCTACGCCACGGCCGACGGCTCCACCGTCGAGCTCGCCGACCTGAGCGAGAGCGCGCTCCGTCGGCTCTGGCGCTCCGAGTGGGGCTTCGTGCACCAGGACGCCGCCGACGGGCTCCGCATGCACGTCAGCGCCGGCGGCAACGTCGGCGAACCGCTCATGGCGACGGGATGGCGGCACTACGGCCGGATCCGTGCGGCCGCAGCGGAGTGGCTCGAACGGGTCGAGATCCCCGTCGACCGCATCGACGACGCCCCGACCACGTTCTCCGGCGGCATGCGCCAGCGCCTGCAGATCGCCCGCAACCTGGTGGTGTCCCCCAGGCTGGTCTTCATGGACGAGCCGACGAGCGGTCTGGACGTGTCGGTGCAGGCCCGCCTGCTCGACCTCATCCGCTCCCTCGTCGCCGAACTCGGGCTGGCCGTCGTGATCGTCACGCACGACCTCGCCGTCGCCCGGCTGATCTCGCACCGGACCCTCGTCATGCAGGGCGGCCGCGTGATCGAGTCCGGTCTGACCGACCGCGTGCTCGACGACCCCCAGGCCGCGTACACGCAGCTCCTCGTCTCCTCGATCCTCCAGGGGTGAACCGACCATGACCGAACCGATCCTCACCGTCTCCCGGGTCGAGAAGACCTTCACCATGCACCTGCAGGGCGGCCAGCGCATCGAGGTGCTGCGCGGACTCGACTTCCGCGTGCACCCGGGCGAGTGCGTCGTCCTGGGCGGCGCCTCCGGCGCCGGCAAGAGCTCCGTCCTGAAGATGGTCTACGGCAACTACGCCGTCGACCGCGGGAGCGTCCTGCTCGGCGGTGACCCACCGCTCGACCTCGCCACCGCCGACCCGCGGCAGGTCCTCGCCGCCCGTCGGCACACGATGGGCTACGTCAGCCAGTTCCTGCGCTGCGTCCCGCGCGTGCCCGCACTCCAGGTGGTCGCGGAACCGCTGCTGGAGCGCGGCGTCGCCCGCCAGGAGGCCCGGGACCGGGCCGCAGCGCTGCTCACCCGGGTGCACATCCCGGAACGCCTCTGGTCACTCCCGCCCGCCACGTTCTCCGGCGGCGAGCAGCAGCGGGTGAACATCGCGCGCGGGTTCGTCGCGGACCTGCCGCTGCTGCTGCTCGACGAGCCGACGGCCTCGCTGGACGTCCGGAACCGTGACGTGGTGGTGGACCTGATCGCCGAGAAGCGGGCGAACGGCACCGCGATGCTCGGCATCTTCCACGACACCGAGGTGCGCGAAGCCGTCGCCGACCGCATCGTCGACGTCGCGGCGTCCTCGCCCGCGGCGCTCCGGACCCCGGTCCCGGTGGCGTCGTGAGGGCAGCGCTCTACGCCGCCCCCGGGACGCCGTCGGTGCACCCGGTCGCGAGCCGGCTCCGGACCCTGGCGGAGCAGTGGCTCGGCCGGAGCGCCTCCGGGCAGCCGGTCGAGGCCGCGGCGCCGCTCGGACACCGCCGGTCGTCGATCGACGCGATCACCGTCGACGCACGCCGCTACGGTTTCCACGGCACGCTCAAGGCGCCGTTCCGGCTCGCTCGTGGCACCACGCTCGACGAGCTCGACGGCGCCGTGGCCCGCTTCGCCGCACGCCGTCGGCTCGTGGTGATCCCGCAGCTGACGCTCGCCCGGATCGACGGGTTCTTCGCGCTGGTCCCCGGCACCCCCGCCCCGCACCTGGAGGCCCTGGCGAACGACGTGATCGTGCGCTTCGACCGGTTCCGGGCGCCGATGTCCGACGCCGAGCGCGACCGCCGCGACCCGGCCGGCCTGACCGAGCGGCAGCGCGAGCTGTTGGCGACCTACGGCTACCCGTGGGTGCTCGACGAGTTCCGGTTCCACTGCACCCTGACCGACCGGATCCCACCCGGGCAGCAGCCCGAGGTCGAGCGGATGCTGCGCACCTGGTTCGACGAGGTGCTCGGACAGGACGTGCCGCTCGACGCGATCGGGCTGTTCGTCGAACCCGAGCCCGGCGCGCCGTTCGAGCTGCACACCACGCACCGGCTCCACCCCACCCTCACCTCCCGCACCGCCGAACTGCCCGTCAGCGAAGGACCCCGATGACCCGCGAGACCGTCTTCACCAACACCCGTGTCGTGCTCGGCGACGAGACCGTGCTCGGCACCGTGCTCGTCCGGGACGGCCTGATCGCCGACGTCACCACCGGACCCGCGGTGACCGCCGGCGAGGACCTGCGCGGCGACCACCTGATGCCGGGTGTCGTCGAGCTGCACACCGACCACCTCGAGTACCACTTCAGCCCCCGCCCCGGCGTCTCGTGGGACCCGCTGCCGGCCGTGCTCTCGCATGACGCCCAGCTCTCCGCGGCTGGCGCGACCACCGTGTTCGACGCGGTCCGCATCGGGTCCGAGCCCGACGGGCGCGACGGCGCAGCGGCGGCCGCGCACCGGCTGGCCGGGGCCGTCGAGTCCGCGATGGGCGCCGGACTGCTGCGCGCCGACCACGCGGTGCACCTGCGCTGCGAGGTGTCGTCCGCGGACTGCCTCGACGCCTTCCACGAGTTCGACGACGACCCCTACGTGCGGTTGGCTTCGCTCATGGACCACACGCCCGGGCAGCGGCAGTACGCCGACGTCGAGGACTTCAAGCGCTACTACCTGGCCAAGCGCCGGGTGAGCGAGGCGGACTTCGAGCAGTACGTGCAGCTGCTCCACGAGCAGTCGGCCCTGCACGCCGACCGCAACCGACGGGCCATCGCCGGGCTCGCCACCGAGCGCGGCATCACCCTCGCCGCCCACGACGACGCGACGCCCGAGCACGTGGCGGAGTCGGTCGCGCTCGGTGTGCACATCTCGGAGTTCCCGACGACGGTCGTCGCCGCGAGGGCCGCGGTCGACCAGGGGCTGCACGTGGTGATGGGCGCACCGAACATCGTCCGCGGCGGCAGCCAGTCCGGCAACGTGGCGGCGGCGGAGCTGCTCGACCTCGGTCTGCTCGACGTGCTGTCCTCCGACTACGTGCCGTCGAGCCCGCTGCACGCCGTGTTCCAGCTGGCCGCGGACGGGGCGATCACCCTGGCCGAGGGTGCGCGGTTGATCAGCACGAACCCCGCCCGGGCGGTCGGGCTCGACGACCGCGGCGAGATCGCGATCGGCAAGCGCGCCGACCTGGTGCGCGTGGCGACGCACGAGCTGCCCGCCGACGAGCGCCGCCCGAACGGCCGGCACATGCCCGTCGTCCGCGGTGTCTGGCGCAGCGGGGAGCGCGTGTCGTGACCACGGCCGGCGCGGACCCGGTCGTCACGACACCGATCGGCCCCGGCGCGTTCGTCGCCGTCGTCGGGGCGAGCGGTGTCGGCAAGGACGCGCTCATCGCCTACGTCCGCGAGCGCACCCCGGACACCGTCCGCTACCCGCGGCGCACCGTCACCCGCCCGTCCGGACCGGGCGAGGAACACGACCCCGTCGACGAGGAGTCGTTCGAGGCCGCGACCGGCTCCGGGGCGTTCGCCGTGCACTGGCGCGCGCACGGGCTCGGGTACGGCATCCCCGCGGTGGTCGACCGGGAGGTCCTCGCGGGCCGGACGGTCGTCGTGAACGTCTCCCGCGGCGTGCTCCGTGCACTCGCGGACCGCTACGAACGGCTCCTCGTCGTCCGGGTGACGCTGTCCGACGTCGTCCGCGCCGAGCGGCTCCGGGCCCGCGGCCGCGAGGTCGGCGACGCCGTCACCGCCCGCATGGACCGCCCCGACCCGGCGCCCGACCAGCACGTCGACGTCGAGATCGAGAACGACGGACCGCTCGAGCGCGGCGGCGAGGCGCTGCTCCGGGTCGTCCTCGGCGTGACCCGATGACGTCCGTCGCGGTCGTCGGCCCGGGGGCGATCGGCACCACCGTCGCCGCCGCACTGCACCAGGCCGGCCGCACTCCCGTCGTCGCCGGCCGGTCCGCTCGCGAGGACCTGCGACTGCGCACCGGTTCCGACCTGGTCGTCGTGCCCGGTCCGGTCCTGACCGACGCGGCGCGCGTCGAGGGGCCGGCGGACGTGGTGTTCCTGGCGGTCAAGGCAACCCAGGTCGCCGAGGCGGCGCCCTGGCTGTCCGCGCTGTGCGGCCCGGACACCGTGGTGTGCGTGCTGCAGAACGGCGTCGAACAGGTGTCCGCGGTCGCACCGCTCGCGCCGACCGCCACCGTGGTGCCGGCGGTCGTGTGGTTCCCCGCGGTCCGTCAGTCCGACGGCGTCGTCCTGCTCCGCGGCGCGGCCCGGCTGACCGTGCCCGCGACGCCCGCGGGTGACCGGGTCGTCGCGGCCGTGGCGGGCTCGTGGTGCACGGCCGAGTCGGCCCTCGACTTCCACAGCGTCGCATGGCGCAAGCTCGTGCAGAACGCGGTCGCCGGGCTCATGGTCCTGACCGGGCGCACCGCAGGGGTGTTCGCCCGGTCCGACGTCGTCGGGGTCGCCCGCTCCTACGCCGCCGAGTGCCTGGCCGTGGCGCGTGCCGACGGGGCGGTGCTCGACGACGACGTGGTCGATGCCGTGCTCGACGGGTTCCGCGGTGCTCCGGCGGACCAGGGCACGTCGATCCTCACCGATCGCCGGGCTGGTCTGCCGCTGGAGTGGGACGTCCGGAACGGCGTGGTGCAACGGCTGGGCCGCCGGTACGGGGTCCCCACGCCGGTGTCGGACGTCGTGGTGCCGCTGCTGGCGGCCACGAGTGACGGGCCGGGCTGACGGTCGAGTCGTCACTATTGTGACGTCGTCGTCACCATTGTGACGAGTCCCGTGGCCGCGACGGACGGAGCGCGTCTTCATGCAGGGCGCCCGGCCCGTCGCGGGTCGAGCACCGGCCATCCCGCAGCCCGGGCATGGGCGGCGAGCTGCCGGTCCGGGTTCACCACGACCGGGTGGCCGACGAGCGAGAGCAGTGGGATGTCGTGCCGCGAGTCCGAGTACGCCCAGCACGCCTCGGGGTCGGAACCCGTCCGGTCCAGGAGTCGCCGCGCAGCGGCGGCCTTGTGCTCCCCGTGCAGGAACTCGCCGTCCTGGCGGCCGGTGTAGCGGCCGTCGTGCACCTCGAGCCCGCTGGCGAGCGCGCCGGTCAGGCCGAGCCGTCGAGCGATGACGTCGGCCAGGAACGCCGGCGACGCGGTCACGAGCCACACCTCGCGCCCGTGCGCCAGGTGGTCCTGGGCGAGGCGCGCCATCGCCGGCCACACGGCCGCCTCGGTGTGGCGGGCGTAGACGTCGGCGGCCAGGCGGTCCATGTCGGCGACCGGCACGCCCGTCAGCACCGCGAGCCCTCGGGCCCGCGCTGACGCCAGGTGCCGGTCGTTCTCCCCGCGGGCCTTGAACCGCGCCTGCTTCCACATCGCGTCGACGATGTCCCGCACGGACAGCAGACCGGCGGCACGCAGCCCACGCACGAGGTGGAAGGCGCTCGCGCCGTGCACGAGGGTGTTGTCCACATCGAAGAACGCGATGGCTGACGACGTCGCTTGCTCGCGCATGATCGATCCAGGCTACGCGACCGACCTGACGGACAGGAGGCTCGTGGCGGCGCCGCCACGGGCCTCCAGTCCGTCATCTGGTCACGGACCGGGGACCGTCACCCGCACTGCCGAGATCCGCCCGGCGCGCGTCCGCGCCGTCGTCGCCGGGTCGTAGCTGTCGGCGGTCGCCAGGTAGAGGGTCCGCCCGTCGGGGCCGCCGAGGGCGCAGTCGACGGCGCAGCGTCCCGGTGCGTCGATGCGGTCGGTGACCTCGCCGCCCTCGACGACCCGGAGGAATTCGCCCGTGTCGACGGAGCACACCCAGACGGCGCCCTCGGCGTCGACGGTGCTGCCGTCGGGCGTCACACCCTGCGGCAGCACAGCCCACTCGCGGCGGCCGGTCAGAGATCCGTCGGCCTGGATGTCGAACGCGGTCAGGCGACCACCCCAGGTCTCGCTCACGACCAGCGTGCGCGTCCCCGGCAGCACGTTCGCGCTGTTCGGGAAGACCAGGCCGTCCGCTGCGAGTCGGACGGCGCCGTCGGGCTCGACGACGTACAGCGGGCCGGGCCGGAGCTCCTCGCCGCCGTACAGGTCGTAGCCGAAGGCGCCGATGTAGGTGCGACCGGTCACGTCGTCGACGACCAGGTCGTTGACGAGCGACGACTCGATGCCCGACAGGTCGGCGAACACGCCCTGCGACCCGTCCAGCTCGACCGCCACGATCGTGCGGGACTCCATCGCGCTGACGACCAGGCGGCCGTCCCCGAGCCAGCCGAGGCCCGACGACTGGCCGTCGACGCTGGCCTCGAGGCGGGGCGCGTCGATCGTGGCGGGGTCGATCGAGAAGACCTCGCCCGTGTGCATGTCCGCGTACCAGAGCCGCCCGTCATGCCAGCGGTTCCCCTCGGGGAAGCGGATGCCGGTGACGACGTCGGTCGCGGTCGTGGGGTCGAGGGTGATGTGCACGGGACCAGGATGCCAGCGGCGACCTGCACGACGGAGCCCCGCCGAGACGGGGCGCCGTCCCTCGGTGCTACTTCAGCAGCCCTTCCTTGGTCAGCCAGTCCTTCGCTGCGGTCGTGGCCTGGGCCTTCTCGCTGCCCTCGACACGGTTGCGCAGTTCGATGAGGTCATCGGTCGTCAGCTTCGCCGAGATCTTGTTCAACACCGACGCCAGCTTGGCGCTGTAGATCTTCTTGTTCAGGAACGGCAGGACGTTCTGCGCCGCGATCAGGTTCTCGGGGTCCTTCAGCACCTGCAGCTTCTCCGTCTTCAGGTCGGGCGACGTCGTGTAGATGTCGGCCACCTGCACCGTGTCGTCGACGAGCGCCTTCACGGTGTCGGGCCCGCCGTAGTCCTCGATCGACTTGAACGTCACCTTGTCGACGCCGTACGTCGACTTGAGCCCGGGGATGCCGTAGGGCAGCGTCCCGAACTGCGGGTTCGCGCCGAGCGTGAACGGCTCGATCTTCGACAGGTCGGAGATCGACGTCAGGCCCTTCTCCTTCGCCAGCGCCTGGGTGACGACGTAGGCGTCCTTGTCCTGGGCGGGCGACGGCTCGAGCACCTGGAAGTCCTTCGGGACCTCGGTCTTCAGCGCGGCGTCGACGTCCGAGGTCGTCTTCGCGGCGGCCTTGGTGTCGTAGAAGAAGAGCAGGTTGCCGTTGTACTCCGGCATCAGGTTGATCGACCCGTCCTTGAGCGCGGGGATCGTGGTCTGGCGGGGGCCGAGGTTGAACTTGGTCGTCACATCGAACCCGGCGTCCTTGAGCGCGAGCGCGTACATGTTGCCGAGGATCTCGCTCTCCGGGAAGTTGAACGACCCGACGACGATCGGCGTCTTCCCCGAGCCGGAGTTGCCGTCGGAGGTCGCTCCGGTGGGGTCCGCGGAGGAGCACCCGGAGAGCGCCACGATCGCCCCGATCGCCACCGCCCCCGCGAGGATGCGTGTTCTGGTGCCTGCTGTGAACATCAGTGTGCCCTTTCGTCGACGGTGGATGCCGTCACCGCGCGGCGCCGGGATGGCAGCGCACGGAAGCGTGTGCGACGGCGGCGGATCTGACCGTGCAGGCCGCGTCGGGTGAGGAACTGGACGAGCGCGAAGAGGCCGTCGATCACGAGCGCGAGCGCCGTCACGAGCAGCGCACCGCCCAGGATCAGGTTGTTCTCGTTCAGGCTGATGCCGGTCGAGATGATCGCGCCCAGCCCGCCGAGCGAGACGTACGACGCGATCACGACCGTCGCGATGACCTGCAGGACCGAGGCGCGGATGCCGCCGATGATCAGCGGCAGCGACAGCGGGACCTCGACCTTGAGCAGGATCTGCAGTTCGGTCATCCCGACCGAACGGGCGGCGTCCACCGTCACCGGGTCCACGGACTCCACCCCCGCGTACGCCCCGGCGAGGATCGAGGGGATCGCCAGCACGACGAACGCGATGATCGACGCGATGAACGCCGTCTGGGTGAACGGCACGGTGTAGCCGATGATGACGAAGAGCGTGCCGAGCAGACCCAGCGTCGGCAGCGCGCGCATGGATCCGCTGAAGCCGATCACGAAGCCGCGGCCGCGTCCGGTGTGGCCGATGTACAGGCCCAGCGGGAGCGCGATCACTGCGGCGATGGCCACCGAGATGAACGTGTACAGCAGGTGCTCGACGAGCCGGTCCTGGATCGGGAGCGGCGTCTGGAGTCCGGCCTGGTAGTTGGCGGGGTCGAAGAGCCACGCCACGGCGCTGAAGAAGAACTGCACGGTCAGGCCCCCGGTTCGATCGTCGCCAGCGTCGCTCGGAGCCGCGGCGACCGCCGCGAGGGCCGACGCGACCACGGCATCAGGACGCGACCGAGCAGCACCAGGAGGGTGTCGAAGACCAGGGCGATCACGAGGCTCGCCGCCACCCCGACGAGGATCTCCTCGAGGAACTGTCGCTGGCGTCCGTCCGTGAACAGGAAGCCGATGTTCGCCGAGCCGACCAGGGCACCCACCGAGACCAGGGCGACGGTGCTGGCGGAGACCACGCGCATTCCGGCGAGGAGCACGGGACCCGCCAGGGGGAGCTCGACCGACCAGAACCGCTGCCACGCCGAGTAGCCGACCGAGGTCGCCGAGTCGATGGTGTCAGCGGGAACGGCGGCGAACGCGTCGGATGCCAGTTTCACCATGAGGGCGACCGCGTAGACGGAGAGCCCGACCACGACGTTCACGGGGTCCGTGATGCGGGTGCCGAGCAGGTACGGGAGGATCACGAACAGCGGCAGTGACGGGATCGTGTAGAGCAGACTGCCGCCGCCGACGATGACGGACCGGACCAGCTGGAACCGGTTCGCCACCCACCCCAACGGCACCGCCACGACGAAGCCGAGGACGATGGGCACCGCGGCGAGTGCCGTGTGCGTGACTGTCAGACTCCAGATGAGACTGAAGTTCGCAGTGATCCAGTTCAGGTCAGCATTCCAATCCTCGTCGGACAGCCTGCGGGTGGTTCGTCCCGCAGGACCGCTGCCTCGGGCCCAAGGATAACCGCGCGGCGTCGTCCTGGGCCGGAATGCGCTTCTCGTCTCGGCGTGGGGCCGGTGGAACCGTCAGTGCGGGGTTGCCTCGGCAGGGATCGCCCCGGCGGTCGCAGCCGGGGTCGAGACGGTCTCGTCGAGGCTCCAGACCACCGTCTGCTCGGGCGCTTCGACGCGCCAGGGCGGAGGCTGTGTGGGGTAGACGCGTGTGGTGACGGAGCGGCCGGCACTGGTGAACAGCTCGACCACGGATCCGTCCAGGAGCAGCCGGACCGCGGGCCGGTCCGCCGACCGGTCGAACGGAGCACGGACGACCGCGGGGGTCGGGTCAGCGCGGTGGTCGGTGCTGGCGGACGCCCGGTCGACCGTGAGGGTGTCCGCATCGACGTCGATGCGGATGTCGAGGTGCTCGGTCTCGGAGAACCGCACACGGATGCACCCGGTGACGGGCACGGGCAGCACGACCTCGGCCTGCGCGCCGATCGTCGCACCGTGCGCTGGATGCGCCGAGCCGGTCCGGAGCGCCGTGACCGCCGGGTGGGGTTCGGTCGCCAGCCGACCGTCCGCGAGCCACGCATGCCGCGGGAGCGAGATCGCGCCCGACCAGCCCGCCTGTGCCGCCCACTGGTCGGTGCGGCCCTCGGTGATCCACCCGAACAGGACCGGACCCCACGAGCTGGTCCGCATCACGGATGCCGCGTAGAAGTGCTGCCCGTCATCGACCCTGGACGGCCGCGGCGCACCCGTCAACGGGATCGCGATCACGTCGCCAGGGCCGTCCGCATGGGACCAGGACCCGACGACGGCGAACTCGACGCCGTCCACCTCGAGGATCTGGGGACACTCCCACCCCTCACCCGTGTCGACGCCGTCGACGGTGTCCCGCGCCATCGCGACCAGGTCACCGACGGAGGCCCAAGTGATGCCGTCCGTGGATCGGTAGTGGCGAACGGAGGCCGTCTGGTCGGCCGCGGCGGCGCCGACCGCCATCGACCACCCGGCACCGTCCCGCCAGACGAACGGATCGCGGAACATCGTGATCGCCTCGTCGGTGGACGGGTCCGCCAGGACCTGTACCGGTGGCCCGAACGTGGCGCCACCGTCGGTGGAGACCGCCATGAGCACCGACTGGAACGGACTGTGGTCGACCTTGCCCGAGTAGTAGGCGCGGATCGTGCCGTCGTGCGTCACCGTGTTGCCGGACCACGCGCCTCCCGAGTCGGCGCCGCCGGGGACGGGGACGATCGCCGGTCGCTGCAGGGTCCAGTGGACCAGGTCCTCGCTGGTGGCGTGCCCCCACTCGACCGGGATGTCGAGGTCGACCAGCGGCCGGGACTGGAAGTACAGGTGCGCCTGCCCACCGATGTCGATCGGTCCGTTCGGGTCGTTGACGTAGCCGCGCGGAAGCCGCACGTGGAACTGCGGGAGGTGGTGGTCAGCGGTGGTCACGATCGGTGCTGCTCCCTGGTGGGCTCTGGGGTCGAGTCGGACGTCGGTCATCGGGAGGACCCCGCGGTGACGCCTTCGATGAAGTACCGCTGCGCGACGATGAACAGGATCACACTCGGGATCATGGTCAGCACCACGCCGGCGAGCACGACGGAGATCGACCCGGTACCCAGGTTGCCCTGCAGACCGACCAACCCCAGCGGCAGGGTGAAGGAGTCCTGCTGGTTGAGGAAGATCAGCGGCCGGTAGTACTCGGCCCAGAACCCCGAGAAGTTCAGGATCGCGAGCGTCGCGATCGCCGGGCTCGCCATCCGGGAGTACACGTGCCAGAACACCCCGAACTGCGTGGCGCCGTCGATCCGCGCCGCTTCGCCGAGTTCCTTCGGCATCTGCATGAAGTACTGCCGCATCAGGAACGTCCCGAACGCACTCCCGAGTGCCGGGACGATCAGCGACGCGATGGAGCCGGTCAGCCCCATGTCCTTCAGGATGACGAACACGGGGATGATGATCGTCTGGATCGGCACCATCATCGTGGCGAGGAAGACCCCGAAGATCGTGTTCTTCCCGGGGAAGCTGATCATCGCGAACGCGTACCCGGACAGGGTGCACGTGATCGTCTGGCCGACGACGATGAGCAGCGTCACCAGGACGCTGTTGACGAAGAACTGGCCGATCGGGATCTGGTTGAACACCGCCGCGTAGTTGCCGAAGTCCCATGAGAGCGGCAGCCACTGGGGCGGGTTCTGGAACGACTCCGCCGGTGTGCGGAGGGACGTGGTGACCGTCCAGAGCAGCGGGCCGAGCGCGAACACCGCGGCGATGACCAGGATGACCAGCCCGACGACGCTGCCGACGGTGGCCACCGGCTTCCGACGGCGGACGATGTGGGTGGCCTCCGGCTGCGCGGCGGTCTCCGGGGCGTGCAGCGGGTTGAGGGTGTCGGTGGTCGTCATTGGTAGAACACCAGCTTTCGTGCGGCGAGGAACTGGATCCCGGTGATGATGCCGATGATGACCAGCAAGAGGATGGCGATGGCGGATGCGAATCCGAACTGCAGGTTCTGGAAGCCGGCCTGGTACAGCGAGATGGTCGCGGTCGTCGTCGCGGTCCCCGGCCCGCCCTTCGTCATGATGAACGGCTGGTCGAACAGTTGCATCGCGTTGATCATGGCGATCACCGTGGCGAAGAGGATCGTCGGGCTGATCAGCGGGATCTTGATCCGGAAGAGCGTGCGCCACGGACCCGCACCGTCGATCGCCGCGGCTTCCTGCACGTCCACCGGTACCGACATCAGCGCGGCGACGAACAACACGAAGGTGAAGCCGACCTGCTGCCACACCACCACGAGGACGATCGTGACCTTCGCCCAGAACGGGTCGTTGAGCCAGTGCGCCCCGGGCAGCCCGATCTCGTTCAGGTAGTAGTTGATCAGTCCGAACTTGGTGTCGAAGATGTAGCCCATGAAGATCGACACCGCGGCGGTCGATGCCAGCAGTGGCAGGTAGAACGACGTCCGGAAGAACACCCGGGTGGTGTTGCGTCTGCGGTTGTTCGCCAGGACGGCGAGCAGCATGCCGAGGGAGATCTGCAGGACGACGATCGCCAGCGCGAGGATGACGGTCACGCCGAACGACGCGAGCACGGGTCCGTCGGTGAACAGCCGTACGTAGTTGTCGAAGCCGACGAACTTCGGGCTGCTGATCACGTCCCACGACGTGAAGGACAGGCCGAGCGAGGCGAGGATGGGGATGAGGGTGAACACGGCGACGAAGAGCACCGCGAGCCCGATCATCAGGAACCCGAACGTGGACTCGCGTCGGCGTGCACGCTTGGCAGCCGGTCGGCGGGCTGCGACCTCGGCAGCCCGCCGGATGGGTGTCTCTGTTGCTGCGGTCATCACGAGGCCTGTGACGCTGCCTTCTCGATGTCTGCTTGCAGACCGTCGAGTGCCTTCTTCGCGTTGCCGGACGAGATCGCCTGCGTCGTGCGTTGGTTCAGGGCCGTCGCGAGCGCGTTGTAGTACGGCGGTGCGGAGATCGGCACCGAGTTGTCGAGCTGGTCGTAGAACACCGACCAGTGCTCCGGTCCCGTCGTCTTGTACCGTTCGGCCGTCATCAGCGACTTCTGCGCCGGGGTGGTGACGTTCCCGGGCCAGAGGGCGTCGAAGCTCTCCGGCTGCACCATGAGCTTGATGACCTCGAACGCCAGGTCCTTCTGCTTCGACGAGTTGAAGATGCCGTAGCCGCCGGCACCGAAGAGCGACCTGTTGCTCTTCCACGTCGGGAACTCGACCACGTCGAAGCTGCCGTCCTTCATCCCTGCGTTGTGGAGACCGCCGGCCCAGAACCCGCCGCCGATCGTCATGCCGATCCGGCCGGAAGCCATCAGCCCCTGCAGGGTGGCACCGCCGCCGACGTCAGGTGACGGAGAAGCGCCGGACTTCTGCAGGTCGATCACGTACTGCAGTGCCTCGACGGCCGCGTCCGAGTTCGCCGTGGGGTCACCCCACTTCCAGCCGCCCCCGCGCCCGGAGACGCCGATCGGGTTGTCCGAGAACGCCTTGCTCTTCCACAGCCAGTCGCCGCCGGAGTACTTGCCCTCGTCGAGCAGGTTCCCGTCGTTGGCGTAGAGGAACGACGTCCAGCTCCCCCAGAGACGCACCACCCAGTCGAACGCGTAGGTGCCGCCGCCGACCTTGGCGAGGCTCTCGGCCGAGGAGTGGAAGTCGTCCATGGACCACTTGCTCGTCGGACGCGACACACCGGCCTTGTCGAACAGGTCGGTCGAGTAGAACATGCTGCCCGCGTTGAAGCTGTCGGGCAACGTGTAGAGGTGCCCCTGGTACATCGT
The DNA here is from genome assembly GCF_001424385.1 of Curtobacterium sp. Leaf183. Lineage (GTDB taxonomy): Bacteria > Actinomycetota > Actinomycetes > Actinomycetales > Microbacteriaceae > Curtobacterium. Next base: position 601,613 of record NZ_LMPO01000008.1, read on the forward strand.
CGACTCGAGCAGCACCGGGTGCGCGCCGGTGAAGTACGTGTGCAGGTCCGACAGGTTCTTCGTGACGTAGTCGTCGAGCGGGGTCAGGAGGTTCTTCGACGCCAGCAGCTGCTGGCCCTCCGTCGCGACGCTGACGATGTCCGGGACGTCGCCCGAGGCGATCTGCGTGAGGACCTTGGCGAGGAAGTCGTTCCAGTCCGTGCCGTTGATCGCAGTGACCTGCAGGCTCGCCTTCTTGTCGAGCCGCTTGATCTTGGGCTCGATGGCCTTCTGCAGCGCAGTGGCGGCGCTCTGCTCACCGAAGTAGAGCATCTTCACCGTGCCGGAGCTGCTGCTCCCGCTGCCTGCGGTCGAGCACGCGGCCAGCGATCCGATGCCGGCCAGGGCGAGCCCGGCCCCACCGAACTTGAACAGCGTGCGCCGATCGATCGGGGTGCTGAATCCGTTCGTCATGGGTCGCTCCTCTCTGAGCGATCGTGGCTCCTCCACCGAAGCCAATACGTATTTGCAGGGCGAGCGTACACAGCGGCGGGAACAGACGCAATACGTATTTGCTTCTGGCATGATGAGACGGACGAAGGAGGGTCGATGGCGAGCCGCAACAGCACGACGCAGTCACAGCGCGTCACCATGAAGGACGTCGCGCGCCACGCCGGGGTGTCGCAGCCGACGGTGTCGTTCGTGCTGAACGACCGCCGCGACGTCTCGATCGCAGCCGAGACACGCGCACGCGTGCTGGAGTCCGCGAAGGCGCTGAACTTCCGACCCAACCGCGCCGCACAGTCCCTGCGATCGAACCGGTCGTACACGGTCGGCGTGATCGCCGACCGGCTGGTCTCGCAGCCCTACGCCGGGCACATCGTGCTGGGCGTGCAGCAGGCCGTCCAGGAGGCCGGGTACGTCTGCTTCGTGGTGGAGACGGCGCAGACGACCGACGGTGGCAAGGCGGCGGTGGAGAACCTCGTCCAGCAGGGGGTCGCCGGCCTGGTCTACGCGGCGCCCGGCCCCGAGTACGTCACTCCGGTCGACGGGCTCGACGCCGTTCCGACGGTCTTCGTCAACTGCTTCCCCCAGGGCGACGCGCCGGCCGTCACCGTGCTGGCCGACGAGTTCCAGGGCGGCCACGACGTCGCGGAAGCCGTCTTCGCCGCGGGCCACACGGACGTGGCGTTCCTCGGCGGCCCGGAAGACGACTACGCCTGTCGGGAGCGGAAACGCGGGCTCGACGAAGCCGCGACGGAAGCCGGCGTCGACCCGGAGGCCATCCGCGTGCACTTCGGCACCTTCCAGGTCGGCTCCGGCTTCGACCTGGCGATCGAGGTGTTGACCGGGAACCGACCGTCCGCCGTGATCTGCGGCAACGACCGCATGGCCGTCGGGGCCCTGATGGCGGCGCAGTCGCTCGGTCTGCGCTGCCCGGAAGACGTCAGCATCGTCGGGTTCGACGACCAGCCCGACCTCGCGGACCAGATGCACCCACCGCTGACCACCGTCGCACTGCCGCATCAGCAGATGGGGTTCGAAGCCGGGACCCTGCTGCTGGCAGCGGGCGAACAGCCCGGCCGGCACCTCGTGCCCTGCGAGTACGTCCCCCGGAGCTCGCTCGCAGCGCCGCGACCCGCTGACCCGAAGGAACCCGAGTGACTCCCCCACCCAGCACGCACTTCCAGCCGCCGAACGGATTCGTCGGTGACGTCATCCCGTACGAGCACGACGGGACTGCATGGCTGTTCTACCTGCTCGACGAACGGCCAGACGCTCCGCCGCTCGAACGTGCGACCGGCATGCCCTGGGCGGCCGTCACGACGACCGACTTCGTGACCTTCGACGACCAGGGCGTCGTGCTGCCCTCCGGCGGCCCGGACGCCAGCGACCACGACTGCTACACCGGCAGCGTCGTCCGCGGGGACGACGGCACGCTGCACCTGTTCTCCACGGGCCACAACCCCCGCATCCGGACCAGCACCGATGACGACGCGAAGGATGCCCAGGTCGTCTGCCACGCCACCTCCGACGGCGACCTGACCGCGTGGACCAAGCACCCCGAGTGGGACCTCCCCGCGCTCGCCGGCTACTCCCCCGAGGACTGGCGGGACCCGTTCGTGTTCCGCCCACATGCGGATCGGCCGTGGCAGATGCTGCTGGCCACGCGCCGACCAGACGAGCCGTACCGCCGGTCCGGACTCGTCGCCCGACTCGAGTCCGACGACCTCGTGACCTGGCGAGACGCCGAACCGCTGTGGGAGCCACACCGCTTCATCACCCAGGAATGCCCGGACGTGTTCCAGTGGGGTGACTGGTGGTACCTGGTGTACTCCGAGTTCTCCGACGCGTTCTGCACGCGCTACCGCATCGCGACGTCCCCGGACGGCCCGTGGACCGCGCCGGCCGACGACACGGTCGACGGCCGCGCGTTCTACGCGGCGAAGACGGTGGCCCTCGACGGCGCTCGGTACTTCGTCGGCTGGATCGCCTCGAAGGACGGACGGCGTGACGCCGGCCCCTGGCAGTGGGCAGGGACGATGGCGACCCTGGAGGCCCACCAGCGTCCGGACGGCTCGTTGCGGTTCGACCTCCCCCACACCCTGCAGGCGGCGTACGCGCACACGACCGACGTCACGGAGCAGCTCGAGCCGCGCAACGGCGCGGCTCAGGCGGTCGGGACCGGAGCGGTGACCCGGTACGCGTCCTGGATCGGACCAGAGCTCCCGTCCGAGGCGCTGGTCACCGTGGACGTCGACCTCGCACCGGACACGGGGGCCTTCGGCATCCTGCTGCGGACGACCGACGACGGCGAGCACGGCTACGCACTCCGTCTCGAACCCGCTCGCAACCGCCTCGTGCTCGATCGATGGCCGCGCGGCACCACCGGGACCGAGCAGTGGCAGGTCCTCGGCGACGTGCCGCACGCGGTCGAACTCGAACGCCCGGTCGACCTCGCACCGGGCCGACACCGGATCGTCGTGCACCTCGACGGCGACATCTGTGTGGCTGTCGTCGACGGGGCCGTCGCGCTGAGCACGCGCCTGTACGACCGCGCGGACGGACGGGTCGGTCTGTTCGTGCAGGACGGCGCGTTCCGTCTGGACCGGATGACGATCAGGACACGCTGACGCCGACGCGGGCTCAGCCGGATGGTTGCGCCTGTCCGACGACGACGAGGCGCCAGGTGCTGGTCCTGTCGCTGTCGAAGGCGCTGCAGGCAACGCTGTCGATGGCGGCGGGTGGCCCGTCGGGAACCGCGATGCGGTGCGGGCTGTCGCGGCAGCGCATCGCACCGACTGTGGTGTCTCGGCTTCCGGTGTCGGTCGCGGTGCGGATCACGGCGCGCATCTGCCCGTTGCCGAAGCAGGAGAACTCCAGATGGTCGACGGGTTGGGATGCTGGGAACTGCAGTCGGACGCCCGGTTCCACTTCCTGCGGCGCCTGTTCGCCGGCGTCGATGTTCGAGACGAGCACACCGAGGACGCCGGGGTTCGCCTCGGCCACCCGGTCCTGCTGTTGCTGCCAGTCGGCGAGCGTCCCGCTGTCCACCGACGTGGCCGAGCAACCGGTGAGGGCGATGAGCACTCCGGCGAGGGCGGGGACGACAATCGCGTGGACTCGGCGCACGTCGTGAGCCTAACGGCGACTGATGCCGTCGAGCCCCCGGCGAGGTGTTCGGTCTATTCGCGGATGCCAGTGCTTGCGCGGATCGCCGATGCCAGTCGTGACGGGCGTTCCACGGGTATCGGGATTCTGTTCCATGGCACCGCGACGTCAGCCGTTGTCGGCCGCCTTTCGAACGCGGAGCTGCGCCAGTCCGGCTCCGACTCCCGCGACCGCGCTGGCAGTGAGGCCAGTCGCTATCAGCCCGGCTGCGGCCGCGATGCTGGTCATGAGCACTCTGAGGTTCCCGCGTGGCTTGCGCGGTGAGTGTGCGCGGACCGCGTTTTCGAACCACGACGTTGGCACTTCGCCGATGTGCCAGTTCGCGATGCGGCTGCTCGCCTCGAGGGCGACCTTGAAGACCTGATTCTGGGTGGACGCGGCGTTCATCAGGTTCACCTGGGTGGCCAGCCATGTGGCGATCGCCCTGTCGTGTTTGGACAGTCCAACGAGGAGTCGTGGGACGAGGAGCGCGTAGTCCAACTCTGGCTTGTGCCAGAGCCTCGCCACAGTCGGCCAGGTGCGGCGCCTTGTGATTCGGTCGAGTGCGTCGAGTACTTCGAGCACGGCCGCCTCCCGCGCCTGCGACCGGCCGGCGCGCATCGTCGTCACTTGCGTGTACGTGAAGAGCCCGACTGTGACGACGATGGAGATGAGCGCTGCAAGTTGTGCAGCCGCCGCGACCCCTGTCAACGCTCGTAGCCTCAGCGGTCGAGCTCGTTGAGCGCGAGGATCTGGTCGTGGGTGAAGTGCCCGAGAGGTGCTCCGTCTGAAGCCACTGTGGCGATCGACTGCACGGACGGCCTGATTCGATTGCCGACCGCGTCGTTGAAGGCGATCGGGCTGGCTACGAAGCTCGCGAGGTTCGGGAACGGGTTGAAGTAGTCGAACTGGTCCCTCGTGATGCCGGCCTTGGCAGGGTCGAAGGTCACCTGCACAATTCCGCCTTCGAAGCGCACTTGGGAGACGGCTTTGGCGAGGACGACGCCCTTGGAAGAACGCTCGGCGAAGTAGTCGTTGAAGACTTGAAGCACCTCGGCGTCAGTCACAGCTGGGCCATTAGCCGAGGCGGAGGCGGCTGCAGCCCCTGCAGTTGCAGTGGCCGACGGTGTCGGCACGGCAGAGGTGGTTGCTCTTGCGGAGGCTTCCGGCCTCGCGACCGCGGTTGCCGTCTCGACAGGCGCAGGATCACCCTCGGTAATCGCTCCGATGATGATCCCGATGACTGCTATAGCAGCTACGGAACCGCCGATGATGAGCGTCTTCTTCGGAAGCGGCTTCTTCGGCCGGCGGAAGACGAGACTTGACCGGAGCGCTCCCTGGTTCTGCTGGACGAGTTCCCACCCGTCCTTTTCCATCTTCGTTCGCGTCTTCCCTTCAAGACCGCGAATGGCGTTCACGGTCTTCGTTTCGTACCGCACGTGTTCGTCGTTCAACGACTGTCTCCTTGCTCACGATCAACTGTTTCTCTTCCGCTCGCAACGCAGGGCGCCAGCGGCTGCTCATCACTGGCCGATCAAGCGAGTCTTTGCGCTGGCGAACTCGTCGTCAGAGAGCACTCCAGCGGTTCGGAGGTCAGCGAGTTTCTGGATCTGCTCGGCCAGCCCATCGGTGCGGCCCGCGCAAGCAACGGACGCACGCCCGTTCAGGTGCTGTTCGGCAGCGCACTCGGGGTCGTCAAATGGCGACGAATCCGCTGTCTCGGTAGGAATACCCTCCCGGTCCGGGTTCTTGCGTCGAATTCACCGCGTGGTCGAGGTGAATGGCCAGCAAGCTGAAGGCAGCCAGCTCCGGGAGGTCGTCTGTCGTGTTGGAGGTAAGGGCGACTGCCGCGCGCTGCAAATACGGCCACGCTGCTGCGAGTTCGGACTCGAGGACTTGTACTCGTACCACCTTCTGCCACGGAGAGCCGTCGGCCTTCGTTCTCGGTGTGGGCGTCAGAACGATCGTGCTCTCCTGGTAGTGCACCTCCATGGCGTCCGGACGGGCGGCGAGCCAGACGAACAGTTCGCGATGGATGCTCTTCAGGGACGGTTCGCTCACGGTGCTCCCAATCTGTGCCGACCTGTTGATTGTCCCGCACACCCACTCTGGGCGGAGGTGCCGGTGGGTGGGGTCCGCGTTGGTGTCGCCAGCGCCCGACTTCTCCGCTCCTGCAGGGAGCGGAGGCCGGACCACCGGCGGTGTTTCAAGTCGGTTTCTTTGCTCTTCGGCCGAGCTGGGCTGCTTCTGCGTTTCGTTGGTACCCCAGGTAGGCGATGACCGCCAACACTCGGTGCCTCGTGGTGGGAGCGACGCTCGTGGGGTCGTTGAGGACGCGTGAGACAGTCTGGTGCGAGACGCCTGCCACCGTCGCCACGTCGTAGATGGTGGGTGCACCAGCTTCAGCCATCTGCTTTCACCTGATCTGTCCGTGTCGCCGCGGCCGCGAGGCAAGACAGGCGGTCTCTGATTGCCCAGCTGGTGCACCCATCCGCGAATGCAATCGGTCGCCTACGAAGGCTGGCGTTCGCGTCATAGCGCTTCCTCTCCCGCTTCCAGCGGCGTCATTCAGTGGGGAGGAACACCCGCATCGTCGATGGACCTCGATTCCCCCAGGTCGAATAGGGGACGAGCCGCACTGTGTCGATGAACGTCGTCTCTGTGACTGCGGCTCCGTAGGGAAGCGGTGATCCGGTCTGCGCTTCTCGTACCGCGATCCCGACCCGGACGTCGTCTGGGCCGTCGTCCTGCAAGGCGACTTCGTCGAGGAGGACGACATCGTTGATCGCTCTTCCGAGGTCCGTGGACTCCAAGGCGTAGACGAGGGGGCCCCGCTCGATGGCGACGGTGCCGCGAAGAGCATCGATGCGCGGATCGGGGTGCGTGATCCGGGCCCGATTGGGTGCCGTCAGCGTCACCCTGTCTCCCCGGTTGAAGATCCGATCGACGGCGATCGACGTGCCACCCGCCACGCGGTGGTGGCCGTCCGGCGTGTCGAGCTCGGCGGTCGTGGCCCAGGCCGGCACTCGGAGTCGAAGCTCGAGCGGTGTCTCACTCGACTTGGTCGCCGTGACGATCACTTCGCCGTTGAACGGCCAGCCGGAGCGGACCTCGAAGCCTGCCGTGCCGCCGCCCGGGAGGTCGACGTCGATGTCGTAGTCGCCGTACTGGTGCAGCTGGAGTCCGTGCTCGGTCATCGTTGCGAAGACTGATTCCACGCTCGCGAGGGTCCGGGCGAGGTTCGTCGGGCAGCACGAGACCTCGAACCAGGGTGCACGCAGACTCGCGAGCGCTCTGGCACTCACTTCGTCCTCAGGTGGGACTGTTCCCTCGACACGTTGGTGCAGCGTGTTCGCGTAGAAGAACGCGCGGCCATCCTCTCGGGGCGCCACCATCACCGCGTTGTAAAGGGTGCGTTCGATGAGGTCTGCGTACTTGGCGTCCCCGGTCTGGAGCAGCAGGCGCCACGACAGCATGTTGGAGGCGATCGCCGCGCAGGTCTCGCCGTACTCGCGGTCCGACGGCAATTCGAAGTCCGCACCGAAGGATTCGTCCTGGTGATGCGAGCCCATTGCACCGGTGAGGTAGGTCCGCCGTGCGACCGTGCGCTCCCATTGCAGTTCGGCAGCGCGTAGCAACTCGGCATCGCCGGTTTCCACGGCGACGTCGACGGCGCCCGCCGCGAGGTAGAGCGCTCGGACGGCGTGCCCACGCATCACGTCCGCTTCGCGGAAGGGAAGCTCGTCTTGGAAGTACTCCTGCCCGAACTCGATCGGTTTCAGGAGACCGTGCCCACGTCGTTCGACGAACAACCGCGCGAGCTCGGTGTACCGGTGGTCGCCGGTGGCCCGTCCGAGTTCGACGAGGGCCGGTTCGATCTCCGGGTGCCCACATACCGCCTGTCGCCCGTCGGCACCGAACACCGCAACGAGATGGTCGGCGACGCGGACGGCGACGTCGACGAGGGGTCCGCTGCCGGCGGTCCGAATTTGCGCCACGGCAGCCTGAATGAGGTGGCCCATGCTGTAGAGCTCGTGACCCCACTCGAAGTTCGACCACCGAGCAGGTTGCCCGGGACGTCCGAAACTCGTGTGCAGGTAACCGTCCGGGGACTGGGCAGCAGCCACTCGTCTCACGAGGCGCTCGTACCGGCTCGCGAGATCCGGGTCAGCGCTCCGTCCGAGTTCCCAAGCCATCGCCTCGAGCAGCTTGTAGACCTCGGAGTCGACGAATTCGATGCCCGAATGTGTGAACGGCTCGCCCGCCGCGGCGGCGTCGAAGTTCCCGATCCACCCGATTCGCTCCATCCAGTCTTCGCAGTGCTGCAGGATCGTGTGCGCGTTCCGGTCCTGCCATTCTCCCCAGTACCCACCGGCGAGCCGGAGAGCCCCGAGAGGGAGCGGGCGCAAGAGAGAGGAAGAGGGCAGCACCGGGCCGTTCCTGGGTGCGGTCCTGTTGGTGATTGGCATGGGAACCTTCGCGGTGAGGAAGACGGAACGTTGGCGTGCGGGCGGTTGTCTGGGTGCTGCTGAGGTGCGGGCCGGATCCCGATAACCCGGCCCGCACCGGCTCAGCGGACGTCCCCGTGGATCTCGAAGGTGTCGATCGTGCCCTTCAGGTACGGGTCCGGGAACTGGGACTTGCCCAGGTAGTCACCTGTGGTGCGGCCGAGGTCCTTCGGCGCCACCTTCATGGCCGTGTTCTGACCGATCTGTGTCCCGTCCGCGTAGAGCGTGCCGGTCGTGGTCCCGTCAGAATTCGGTTTGAACGTCAGCTTCAGCGTCGTCCAGGTGTTCGCCTTCATGGTGTAGTCGCTGGTGATCTGGGTCTCCGCGCCGTTGCCCGCGTTGCTGATGGCGAAGCCGACGTGACCGTCACCGAGCGCTGGCGTGAGGAACATGTACTTCGTGGTGTTGCTGCCGAAGTCGAAGATCCTGCCGAACGTCTGCACCGAGTCCACCTTTAGTCTCGTCGAGATCGTCATGGACGTTCCGCGCGAAACGATGTCGTTCGGCAGCTGCAGGTAGGAGCCGTCTGCGCCGTCGAGTCGGAGTGCGCTCGTGCCAGCGTCGCTGGTCACTGCCGCGGTGCCGTTCAGCGTTGCGTTGTTGCCGCTCCCACTCGTGTCGGGCACCGTCTTCCCACTTGCCGTGGCGAAGGTGTAGTTGACCCAGTTCGTGGGCATCGGTGCCGGGGCTGTGACGGTCACCTTCACGCTGTCGGTGGACTGCAGCGATCCGTCGGACCCGGTGAGGGTGAAGAGGTAGTTGCCCGCTCCGCTGACCTTCACCGTCGGGTGCAGGCTCTTCGGGTCACTGATCGTCGCGGTGGCTCCGGAGGGTTTCGTGTTCACCGTCCAGGTTGAGTTGAGTGTGCCGTTCGGGTTGCCGAGTCCGTCGTCGGTGGCCGAGCCGCTGAGGGTCACGTCATCCAGCCCGTTGACGATGCCGGTCTGATCCGCGCCGGCGTTGACCTTCGGTGCCGTGTTGGCATCCGGAGTGGCCGTCACGAGGCGGACGGTGTAGCTGGACCCTGCCGGAACCTGGTACGTCACGCTCGTGGGGGCGCGGAGCGTTCCGGCGGCGGCCGCCGGCGTGTACACGTTGATCTTCCGTTGCGCTTGTCCGTTGACGAGCACCGAGTACGTGCCCTGGGCCAGCCCTGTGACGTCGAACGAACCGGTGTGTGCTGCCCCGGAGACGTTCGCCAGGTCGAGGCGGAGGTCGGCGCTGTTCTTGCCGACGACGGCCTGCGTGTAGCGGTCGGAGTTCAGGTCGACGGAGAGCTGCTGGCTGACCAGGTTGAGCTTGCGCTGCACACCGTCGGTGGGTTGCACCGTCGTCGATGACTGATCGGAGGAAACTGTGGCGCCGTAGCCGATGGTCCCGAAGATCGGGTCATCGGTCACGACGTCCGCGCTCATGTTCTGCAGTGCGCCCCAGAGGTTGAGGTCGCTCTCGCCGGTCATGCCCCGCCAGCCGTTCAGGAGCTGCACGTTGGTGCCCCCGCCGACTCCGAGGGTGCCGAGGTTGCCCTTCTCCGACTGGTAGGACCATGCGGAGGCGCCGATGTTCGCCGGCACGTTGCTGATCTGTCCGGAGTTCACGTTCGCGATCGCGCCGAGCTTCGATGCGTAGTTCAGTCGCTGCAGTTCGGCCCGCTCCGTCGGAGTGACCGCGTCCGTGCCGGTCTCAAGCGCGGAGGTGTGGTTGATGTAGTCGTCCATCGTGTACCCCGCGAGGGCGATGCTGTACTGGAACTGCCACCAGTTCTCGCCGGTGATGGTGGTGGGGTCGGCGTACCAGTACCAGACGGGCATCTGTCCTCGCGCTGCGCGCGTCTTCGCCACGATGTCGCGCATCATCCGCAGCGCGTTCGCCTTGTCGGCGTTGACGTTGAGCTTGGCGAGTGTGTACACCGCCTCTTCGCCGGTGTTGTCGTAGCTGTACTCGGAGCCGTACGGGTACTTCTCCGACGAGAAGTTCTTGTACTTGACGGCCATCTTCGCTTCGATGTCGTTGGCCTGCTGGGTCATGCCCTCGGTGCGCAGCGCATCGATCAGCGCGGGCGTGGTGAGCTCACCCATGAGACCGGTGTTCCAGTTGTATGCGACTGGGCCGTCGTAGAGCTCCTTGAACACCCCGTACGCCTGCGTCAGGTACCACTTCGACGGGTGGCTGTAGCTGATCAGGCCGGGGTTCTGCTTCGCGATCTGGTACATGCTGAAGAACGTGTTGTAGATGTGCGGGTAGGCGTACCCGCGGTAGCTGGGTGTCGTGTTCGCGGCACCGGGCTTGCCCTGCTCCCAGAAGTCGTAGACGAGGTAGCTCGGCTTCGTCGTGTCGGCGGTGTTGCCCATCAGGTGCTCCCAGACGGCCTTCTCGAGGTAGAGGTCGAGGGACTGTACCTGCGTCTTGACGGGGTCGAGCGCGTTCTTCGCCGCGAGGAACTCTCCGTGTGGAAGCCCCCAGTCGTCTCCGAGGCCGTAGTAGCCGGCGTACTCGTTGCGTTTGCCTTCCGGCGCCTTCGTCGACGACGGCAGCGAGCCGTCCGCGGCGTTCATCATCCAGTCGTCGTAGGTTCCGTACCGGATGTCGTCGGTGGTGATGCCGTCGGCGGTCGTCCACTGCTGGTTCTTCACCATGAAGTCCGCATGCGCGTTGAGGGCGTTCGCGACCTTGTCGGTGACGGAGAACTGCAGCACGCTGGAGCGGGATCTCCCCGCCGCGTCCGTGTAGTTCACGGTCACCAGGTTGGTTCCCAGTTGGGTCTTGTCGAAGGCGATGGAGTAGATGCGGTAGTCACCGTTGGCGCGTGAGAACGTCACCTTCGGGTTCGTCGGGTTGGCGCCGCCGAGGTCGTTGTTGTTCTTCGCCGTCACCGAGGTGATCGTCCCCTTGATCCGGAACGCGGCCTGCGCGGTCTGGTCGTACGGCACGACGAGGCCCGGGACGACGGTGGTGTCGAGCAGCCCCTGGTTGTAGAGCACGTCTTGACGGTCGTTGTCACTGGTGAACTTACTGATGTGGAACGTAAGCGTCTTGCTGGCTCCGGCGGCGAGCGTTGTCGCCGTGGATCCGAGGTACCCGCGGTTGGTCGACTGGATTGCCGTGGAGTTCGGGTAGTAGACGTTCAGGCCCTTGATGTTCGAGCTCTCGCTGTCCGAGTTCCACGCCCACGAGGTGTCGCCGACTTCCTGGGTGCGCCAGCGGTCCTGGTACTCGAAACCGGAACCGGTGCCCGTGTCAGCAGTGATCATGATCCCGGGGCCTTGACCGCTGGGGCGCTGCAAGGTCAGGTACGAGCCGTTCTTCCCCACGTAGGAGTGGGTGAGGACGCGGGTCTCGTAGATCGAGTCGCCACCCTTCCAGAGTTCGTTCGCGGGGATCGGGAGTCCCCAGTCCCCGAGGACGAGTCGCTGGCCGGAAGTGTTCTCGACGTTCTGCTTCCAGGTGATCGATCCGTCGGCAGCGACCGTGTACGTCTGGGTGAACGTGAACCCCTTCACCCCTTCGGCGTCGGTCGAGTTCTTGTAGGTGACGGTGACCGTGTTGCCGTTGACGCTGACAGTGCGACCATCAGCGGACTCCGTCGTCCAGGCCTTCTTCCACGGCGTCGTTCCGACACCGGTCTTGCTGATGGTTCCGTTCCCGGTCGCGTAGCTGAACATGACGTTGCCGAGCCACTGCTTGTACTTTGCGTTCGTCTCGGCTGCCTGCTCGGGAGCAGTGTCGGGATTCATCACGTACTGGGTGTCGTACGTGTCCCCTGGGATCTTCAGCGACTGGATGCTGCCGTCGCTGGCGAACCCGGCCGCGAGCTTGGTGGAGCTGATCGTGTTCGCGATCTGCGTCGTGGCGGTTGCCGACCCTGGATGGGCCAGGACCGCCACCGCGGCTGCGGTCGCGATCGCGACCACCCCGGCGGTGAGTCGTGAGCGTGATCTCGAGAGCAGCATCATTGCCGCCTTTCGGTGAGGGAGGAACTTACTTGGTGGACCCGACCGCGAGACCTTCGCGGAGGAGACGGAACGAGGCGATGTAGACGACCAGGAGCGGGATCGACGAGAGCACGGCCAGAGCCATCAGGCCCGGCCAGTTGATGCCGTACCCCGACGTCTGCTGTGCGATGAGTGCACTCATCGGGTAGTTGACCGGAGAGATGAGGAGGTTGATCGCGTAGAGGAACTCGCCCCACGAGACGAGGAAGATCAGCGCAGCCACGGTCGCGATGCCGTTGCGAACGATCGGGATCACGATGCTGATGAACGTCCGCAGGCGTCCCGCACCGTCGATCGACGCGGCCTCTTCGATCGCGTCCGGGACACCGGCGAAGAAGGGACGGAGCAGCAAGGTGGCCCACGGAAGCAACATCGCGCCGTTAGCGAGCACGAGGCTCATTGTGGTGTCGAGTAACCCGACCCTGCTGAAGAACGTGTAGAGCGGGATGATGTTCGCCGTCTGCGGGACCATCTGCAGGAAGATGAGCAGCGCCAGCACCACGCTCGCTGCGACGCCGTTGACCCGCGCGAGCGCGTAGGCAAGGGGCACCCCGAGCAGCGCGACGAGGACGGTGGTCCCGACGGCGATCTGGGCGGACTGCAGCAAGGCCGTCGACAATCCGGCGTTCGCGATCGCGTCGCGGTAGGCGCCAAGTGTGGGAGTGAACAGGGCGAAGGGACTCCCGCCGAGGACGGCTCCCTGCTGCTTCAAGGACGTCAGCAGGATCCACACGAGGGGCAGGCCGTAGACGACGTACAGCAGGGTCCGAACTGTCGCTGCGACTGGTTCACGGGCAGGGCGCCGTCGTCGGTTCGGATGCCGAGGAGCGGTGACCACGGCTGCCATCGAGAGCGGGGCCTGGCCGTGGCGTGGAGCGGTGGTGGTCATTGGTTCTCCCGCCGGACGGACCGGACGTAGACGAGTGCGAGGACGGCGACGATGACCAGGGCGATGACACCCGTGGCGGAGCCAAGGCCGTAGTCGTGTTCGATGAAGGCCTGCGAGTAGCTGAGGAACGGCAACGTCGTGGTCGACGTCCCTGGTCCGCCCGCCGTCATGACGTAGATGAAGTCGAAACTCCGGAACGCGTAGACCACCGTCAGGATCGCGAGGATGACTGCGGTCGGTCGTGCGGCCGGTATCAGGACGTACCAGATCTCCTGCAGCTTGCTGGTGCCATCGAGGGATGCAGCTTCGAGGACTTCGGGATCGATGTTGAGCAGCGCAGCACGGAACACGAGCGCGTTGAACGGGATGACAGCCCATGCATTGACCGCGGCGACGGACAGCAGCGCCAGGTGGGGGTCGTAGAGGAACGGCAATCCTTGCGGAGCGATGCCGAGCCCTCGGAGGACGCCGTTGACCAGTCCGTCGTCGGCAAGGAGGAACTTCCAGATGCTGCCGTTCACGACCGGTGGGAGCGCCCAGATGAACACCATCATCCCGAGCAGGATCGAGCTCGCAGGCCGGGATGAGCGGACGACCATGGCGACGCCCAGTCCACCGATGATCCCGATGAGCGTGACGATCGCGACGAACAGTGCCGTGTCGAGCGCTGCCGGTGCGACGCTCGGCCCCTGAAACAGCGATGCGTAGTTCTGCAAGCCGACGAAGGGCCATGCCTGGTTCAAGGTCCCGGTGCTGACCTCGCTGACGCTCATCTTGAGCAGGAGGTAGATCGGGTAGATCGAGAAGACGGCAAGGACCGCGATCCCAGGGGCTGCGAAGGCGAGCCGGCTTCGCCCTCGCAGCCCCCGCCGCCGTGGGGGCACCCGCTCGCTGGCGGACCGTTCAGGGCGGTCAGTGCGGAGAGATGATGCTCCCACGGTGGTTTCTCCAGTCCTGCTACTGCTTGAGCAGCGGCTCGAGCTTGTTCAGCAGGTCGCTGCTGATCTGATCGGGCGTGCCGGTACCCGCGATCGCGGCGCTCCAGGACTCGCCCACCGTCTGCAACACGGTCGCGACGTTCTTCGACGGGATGGCCCGGTCCGGAGAGGCGTGACCGTTCTTCGCAACGATCGACGAGAACACCGAGAGGATCGGGTCGTCCTTGACCTGCGGAGCTTCGGCAACGTCAGCACGTGCGGGGATCGAGCCGAAGGCCTTCAGCAGTGTGAGTTCACCCTGCTTGGAGAAGAACTCCTGCTCGAGGTACTGCTGAGCGAGCTCCTTGTTCTTCGAGAAGGCGCCGATGTTCTGCGCCTCACCGCCGAGGTAGATCGAGCCCTTGTCTCCGACGGGGATCGGCACGACTCCGTAGTTGAACTTCGCCGACTGCTTTGCCGACGCGATCTGCCAGTTACCGTTGACTGCGAACGCGGTGTTGCCAGCCGAGAACTGCTGGAACGGAACGGTCTGGTCCCAGGTCGAAGCTTCCTTCGTGAGGTAGCCCTTCGCTGTCCAGTCCTGCATCAGCGAGAACGCGTCTTCGAGGGGCTTCTTCTCGGGCTTCGCGTAGTCCCATCCGGCACGGGACAGCCAGGGGAACGCCTGCCATTCACCCTCTGAGTTCGGCTTCCCCGTGAGGGTGATGCCTTCCTTGCCGGCCGCCTTCGCGAGCGCCAGGTCCTTCTCGAGCTCGGCGAAGGTCGTCGGCGGCTTGACGCCGAGCTGGTCGAGGATGTCCTTGTTGTACCAAAGCCCGATGAGGTTCACGAAGCCCTGCACGCCGAGGGTCTTGCCGTCGACCTTCTGGATCACGGAGTCCGGGAACTGGTCCTTGTCCGCGAAGTCATTCCACCAGGAGTCCATCGGTGCGATCGCGCCGGCCTTATCGAGCGTGTACGTGTCCGCTGCGTTGTACACGACGACGTCCGGACCGCTCTTGGTCCCCGCGGCCTGCACCAGCTTGTTGGTGAGCTGGTCGAACGGCACGTACACGTTCTTCACCGTGACACCGTCGTGCTTGGCCTCGAAGTCCTGACCGAGGGAGTCGAGCCCCTTCGTCTGCCCTGGGACCGAGTAGTAGTGCCAGACCGTGAGGGTCTTCGTCCCACTGCTCTCGCCACCTGCGGCTGGAGCCGATGACGGCGTACAGCCAGCGAGACTCGCGACGGCGGCAATCGTGGCGATCGTCGCCGCCAAGATCTTGTGTGTGCGACGCATCATGCGCCCTCTCTTTCGGGTGTGTCTTCGTTGACCGCCGCTGGCCCGAGGGAGGGGATCGTGGGTTTCATCGATGAAATCCTGGGGTGCACGACCGCGGCAGGCTGAGCATAGGCAGGTTGGCGGGAGAACGTCAACCATGCTTCACTGGGCGTCACCAGCACCTCGGGATAGCCACGGTCGCTCTTGTTCATCGATGAAACGGATACTCATGTCCTCACAGGGATCAGCGAAGATCACCGTCCACCCGGAGTTCGTGGTGGGAACCGTCGACCACCGACTCTTCGGTTCATTCGTCGAGCACCTCGGGCGGGGCGTGTACGGCGGGGTCTTCGATCCGGACGATGCAAGGAGTGGCGCCGAGGGTTTCCGGGAGGATGTGCTTGCGCTCGTCCGTGAGCTGGGAGTCTCCACGGTGCGGTACCCGGGCGGGAACTTCGTCTCCGCCTACGACTGGCGGGACGGCGTCGGGCCGGTGAGCGAGCGACCGGTCCGCCTCGATCCCGCGTGGCACTCCGTCGAGACCAACCGCTTCGGCACGGATGAGTTCCTGTCGTGGTGTCGGCGGGCCGAGGTCGAGCCGATGCTCGCGGTGAACCTTGGGACGAACGGCATCCGGTCTGCTCTGCAGCTGCAGGAGTACGTCAACCACCCGTCCGGGACGACCCTCGCTGATCTCCGGAAGGCGAACGGCCATCCGGAGCCGTGGGCGGTCCGGACGTGGTGTCTCGGTAACGAGATGGACGGCCCCTGGCAGATCGGGCACATGCCGGCTCGGGAGTACGGGCGCCTGGCAGCGGCGACCGGGTCGGCGATGCGAGCGGTTGACTGGGATCTCCGGCTCGTCGCCTGCGGCTCGAGCAACGACCGCATGGAGACGTTCGGGACGTGGGAGCGCGAGGTGCTCGAGGAGTGCTGGGAGGTGATCGATCACATCTCGTGTCATCAGTACGCGCGGTACGACGGCGACCTTGCCCGATTCCTGGCATCCGGCGTCACGATGGACCACTTCATCGCCACCGTCGCCGCAACGATCGCTCATGTGGGCGCCGTTCGCCGCAGCAAGCGGGAAGTGACGATCTCGTTCGACGAGTGGAACGTGTGGGACTACACGGCGCACGATGCACGCGTCGCGCAGGGCCTTGGCTGGGACGTTGCGCCGCGGTTGTTGGAGGACGTCTACAGCGTCGCCGACGCAGTCGTCGTTGGCGACATGCTGATCAGCATGATCAACCGAGCCGATGTTGTTCGTGCGGCGAGCATGGCGCAGCTGGTCAACGTCATCGGGCCCATCATGGCCGAGCCGGGGAAACCGGCCTGGCGCCAGACGACGTTTTTCCCGTTCCGGGACGCAGCGGCGAGTGCCGGAGGGGAGGCCCTCCAGGTCGCCATTCAGGCGCCGACAACGGAAGCAGAAGCGCCGGCAATCAGCGCTGCAGTGGTTCAGCGCACGGACGGAACGCTGCAGATCATGCTCGTCGGACGCCACACCGCAACAGCGATCTACGTCGAACTCGACCTGAGCTCCTTCGGCCCGGTGGCGGGGGCGGCCGGGACAGTGCTGTCCGATCCGGACCCGTTCGCTACGAACGACGCGTCCACGCCGGAGCGGGTGCGACCACAGTCGCTGCCGGTCGATATCCTCGGCACGGGAGTCCGGGTGCAGATCCCTCCGGTTTCCTGGAGCGTGATCACGGTCACCTTCTCATGACCCTCGAGAGGACGATCGTGCCGACATCGCAGCCGCGGCGTTCCGCGACGATGGCGGACGTCGGTGCGGCGGCGGGGGTCACCGCGCGCACCGTGTCGAACGTTCTGTCCGGAAAAGTCGGCGTTCGCGATGCGACACGGGATGCTGTCCTGAAGGCAGTCCGCGACCTCGGCTACCAAATGAATGTTTCGGCACGGGGGCTGCGTACCGGGCTGACGGGCATGATCACCCTGGCGATCCCGGACCTGAGTATCGACTACTTCGCGCAGCTCGCGAATGGAGTCATGCGCGAGGCCGAGGCGCACGGATGGACAGTGATCATCCAGCAGACGGGTGCGCGGCGAGAGACCGAACTCGCGATCCTCTCCGGAGCGGCACGGCAGCTGTCCGACGGCTTGATCTTTCAACCGCATGCCCTCGGACCTGGAGACGAACGGCTCATCACAGGAGATCAGCCCTTGGTACTGCTCGGCGACCGGATCTTCAACGGGCCGGTCGACCACGTCGCCATGGCCAACGCGGAGGCTGCTGACGCAGCCACCACCTACCTGATCGACCGCGGTTGCCGCAGCATTGCGGTGGTTGGGGCCAATCCGGCGGGTGGATCAGTGAGTGCAGCAGCGCTCCGGCTGCAGGGGCACGCCCGGGCTCTCGAGCGAGCCGGCCGAGGACTCGACGACAGACTCGTTGCAACAGCCAGCGAGTGGCATCAGAACGACGGCGCCGTTGCCGCTCATCGATTGCTCAACAGCGGGGTCGCGTTCGATGGTCTGTTCTGCTTCAACGACAACTTGGCAATCGGAGCGATGAGTGTGCTGCTGGAAGCGGGCCTGGAGATTCCCAGAGATGTGCGCGTCGTCGGCTTCGACAACGTTCCTGCCGCTGCGTTCTCCTATCCCTCATTGACAACCATCGATCCGGGACTTGCGCAGATCGCAAAGACGTCGACCGATCTCCTTGCCCGGAGAATCTCGGACGGGCCTCCAGCGCAGCCCTCAGAGATCGTCGCGAGTTTCTCGCTCGTAGCCCGCCGAAGCGCCTGAGGGGTCGACGGCCTCGTCGGGTGACGCTGGACGTCTGGGGGCCACGGAACTCAGGCAGCGTGCCTGGTTCGGCCAGCGCAACAATGTCGAGAACGGCAACTCGCGCCTCAAAGACGCCGATCGCGAAGCCCTCGGAGTGGCTACGAAGCGTCGCGTCCGCGGACCCTGGTTCGTCGAGCTCGCTGCCGCATTCGCAGCTGCAAGCGCAAACCTCGCTCGCATCATCGAGTGGCTGAAGGAGCGACTGAGCCTCGCGCCCATCAACCGCATGAACAACACCAGCCCCGCCCTGTTCGAGGCCGGCCTGAGCACCCTCACCCTCGACGAGCACGACACTCGAAACGGCTTCAACGCAATCGCGCAGCTACCAGAGTTCCAACTACTGGACTGACGAGCCCGCGCCTCCAAACTTCATAGACCCTGAACTCCCCCTCGCCACGTCCGGCAGGGGGTATTCGTCGTTCCTCGAAGCGAACGCAGACCAAGGCACGCGTCGCGGTACGCTCCCCAGCGGTCGTCGGGACAGGACGAGCGACCCTGGGAGCGGAGCTGAGCGCGGTTTTCCACCTCGGCCTGCTGTCACGCTCGAATATTCCGACTGAGATCGCCGAAAACTCCGAACACCCCCCGGCTCCGCCTCCAGGATTCGAACCCGGACCTAACGGCACCAAAGGCCGTCGTGCTGCCATTACACCAAGGCGGAACGCGCACGCTGGCGCCCGTCCATCTTCCCATGTGCCCGGTGGTGGTCGTGCGCGCACGCTTCGGCCAAGATGGGGGGATGCCGGACCAGGACGAAGTCGATCGCATCGTCGCGGCGTGGGGACGGCAGCGCGACGACCTCGACTTCGCCCCGCTGCAGGTGCTCTCCCGGGTGGACCGGCTGGCGCGGCACCTCGACCGGGCACGGCGGGCGGCGTTCGACGCGAGTGGCACCGAGCCGTGGGAGTTCGACGTGCTGTCGGCGCTGCGGCGCGCGGGTGAGCCGTTCGAGCTGAGCCCGAAGACGCTGCTGCAGCAGACACTGGTGTCGAGCGGCACGATGACGAACCGTGTCGACCGGCTGACGGCACGCGGACTGGTCGCACGTCGGACTGACCCGAAGGACGGGCGCGGCATCCTCGTGTCGCTGACCGAGTCCGGGCGGGCAGCGGTGGACTCGGCGATCGCCGACCTGCTGCGGGCTGAGCGCGACATCCTGGCGGGGCTGTCGGCCGGCGAGCAGGACCAGTTGGCCGGGCTGCTGCGACGCCTGATCCTCGGTCTGGGCGACTGAGCCGACCACACGCCGAGCGCTCCCGGGCTGCGCCGACCGCACCGCGAACGCTCCGAGACTGCGCCGACCGCACGCCGAGCGCTCCAAGACCGAGCCGACCTCACCCGAGCGACCGAACGAGATCCGCTCACTTCAGCCCTGGGGTCGATGTCGCGCCGACGGTCCCTCGCGACGATGGTCCGGTGACCGATCACCGCTCCTCCCTCCGCCGCTACCCATACGTCGTGGCATTCACGACGGTGCTCGTCCTCGTGCTCGGCGGCGTCGCCGTCGGGACGGCCGTGATCGGCGACCGCGAGGGCCGAGCTGCCGCCGCCGAACGCCGGTGCACCGCAGACGACCTCGCCGGTCGCTGGACCTCGGGCACGCTGTTCCTCGACGCCCGGTCGGTCGACTCCGGGAACTCCGTGCTCTCGGTCCGGGGCGACGAGCCGACACAGACGGGCAGCACGATGAAGCTCATCACCGCCTCGGCGGCGCTGGCTGCGCTCGGACCTGACCACCGGTTCACCACGACGGTGGTCGCGGGGACCGAGTCGGACAGCGTGGTCTTGGTCGGTGGCGGCGACCCCACGCTGAGCCGACTGCCGTCCGGGCAGGACAGCGTCTACCCGGGCGCCGCACACCTGGACGACCTGGCGCGCCAGGTCCGCGCCGCGCATCCCGGGCGGATCGCCGTGGTCCGGGTGGACACCGACCTGTTCGACGGCCCGGCGTGGCACCCGAGCTGGACCGAGAGCGCCCGCACGAGCGGCAGCGTCTCGAACATCACCGCGCTCATGGTCGACGGTGATCGCGACGACCCGACCGAGGCGTACTCGCTGCGCAGCTCCGGCGCGGTCGCCCGCGCGGCGACGTCGTTCGCGGCGCTGCTCGGGCCGGACGTCCGTGTCGAGACGACGTCCGTGACGCCACCCGCCGAGGCCAGGACGCTCGGGACCGTGCGGTCGGCCACGGTGGCCGAGCTGGTCGGCACGCTGCTCACCCACTCGGACGACACGCTGGCCGAGGTCCTTGCCCGACACGTCGCGATCGCCGAAGGGGCTGGTCGCTCGTTCGACGCGGTCCAGGTCGGCACCACGAGGGCGCTCCACGAGGACCACGTGCCGACCGACGGGCTGCGCCTGGTCGACGGCTCGGGGCTGAGCCCGGACAACCGGGTACCCGCGGCCACGCTGACGACCCTCATGCGGGCGGTGGCGACCCACCGCGACGGACTCGAGCCGGTGGATCGGGGGCTTGCGATCGCGGGCCGGACCGGCACGTTGGACGAACACGGCCGCTTCACCGGCGCGGCACGGGATGCCCGGGGGGTACGTCCGCGGCAAGACCGGGACGCTCGACGACATGTTCGGGCTCACGGGCGTCACCGACGAGGTCGCCGGGGACCGCATCGCGTTCACGGTGTTCGCCGAGGGGACGAGTGACCCCGCGGCGCGGCACGAGATCGACGTGCTCGCGGCCAGCCTGTGGCGCTGCGGCGGGCTCGCAGCCACTGAAGCACAGGAGCAGCGACCAGCGCAGTCCGAGCGGGCGTCGGACACGGTCAGGCCTCCGGGCACCCGGCACCGGTGAGCGGCCCGGCGTAGCCTCCGGCCATGCACGCCATCACGCTCGCGGTCGCCGACGTCGAGCGGTCGGCCGCGTTCTACCGCGCGCTGCTGGGCATCGAGGGCAGCGGCGTCATCGGCACCGAGTACCCCGCGACCGAGACGACCCCGGGCGGGACGACGGCGATGTTCACGCTCGACGACGGGCTGGTCGTCAGCGTCTACGGTCGCGACGACATGGCGAAGGACTCGGGCGTCATGCTGGCGATCACCCCGAGCAGCACGATCGGGCACTTCGTCGGGTCGCAGCAGCAGGTGGACGACTTCCTGGAACAGGCCCGCGCGGCCGGTGCCACGATGCTGCAGCCGCCGTACACACGACCCTGGGGCATGTACTCCGGCTTCTTCCAGGACCCGGACGGCCACCTGTGGGAGGTCGTCGCGAACCCGGGCGGCGGCGATCCTGCGGATGCCGGCCCCGAGGCGACGACCGTCTAGACCCCGAGCTGCTCCGCGACCTCGAGCCAGCGCTCCTCGAGCTGCTCGATCTCCACCTCGAGTTCCGCGAGTTTCGTCTGCAGTTCCCCGAGCCCGGCGTAGTCGGACTGGTCGTGCCCGGCGAACAGGTCGAGCAGCGTCTGTCGGTCGGCCCCGATGCGTGCGATCCGGCGGTCGAGGGCCGACATCTCCTTCTCGGCGGTGCGACGCTCGGCACCCGTCAGGCCGGATCCGCCGGCCGCAGCCGACCCGCCGGACGCACCCGCGGTTCCGGAGCCGCCCGCAGCACCGGCCGAGCCGGTCCCGCCAGCGGTGTCGGGCCTCCCGGCCGTCGCGGCGGCAGCCGCTGAAGCGGTCCCGCCACCGGTCCCGGCTGCACGCAGCCGCATGTACTCGTCGACCCCGCCCGGCAGGTGACGGAGGTGCCCGCCGAGCACGGCGTACTGCTGGTCGGTGACGCGCTCGAGCAGGTACCGGTCGTGGCTCACGACGAGCAGGGTGCCCGGCCAGGTGTCGAGGAGGTCCTCCAGGGCGGCGAGCATGTCGGTGTCGAGGTCGTTGGTGGGCTCGTCGAGGATCAGCAGGTTCGGCTCGTCGAGCAGGATGAGCATGAGCTGCAGCCGGCGCTTCTGGCCGCCGGACAGGTCCTTGACGGGCGTGGAGAGCTGCTCGGAGGTGAAGCCCAGGCGCTCCAGCAGCTGCGAGGGCGTCATCTCCTTGCCGTCGGCGACGTAGCTCGTCTTCTTGCGGGCGACGACCTCGCGCACGCGGTCGCCCGCGTACTGCGCCAGGTCGGCGAGCTGCTGGTCGAGGACCGCGACCTGCACGGTCTTGCCCGTCTTGACGCGGCCGCTGGTGGGCTGCAGGCGTCCCGCGATCAGCGAGAGCAGCGTCGACTTGCCCGCGCCGTTGGGACCGAGGATGCCGGTGCGCTCCCCCGGCGCGATGCGCCACTCGATGCTGCGGATGGTCGGCTCGTCGGCACCGGGGTAGGTGACGCCGACGTCGAGCAGGTCCACGACGTCCTTGCCGAGCCGCGCCGTGGCGGTCTTCGACAGCGCGACGGTGTCGCGGAGTGGGGGGACGTCGTCGATGAGCGCGTTGGCCGCGTCGATGCGGAACTTCGGCTTGCTGGTGCGGGCCGGGGCGCCGCGGCGGAGCCACGCGAGCTCCTTGCGCGCCAGGTTCTGCCGGCGCTGCTCGCTCGCCGCGGCCTGCCGGTCACGCTCGACGCGCTGCAGGATGTAGGCCGCGTAGCCGCCCTCGAAGGGCTCGACGATGCCGTCGTGCACCTCCCACGTGTCGGTCGACACGGCGTCCAGGAACCACCGGTCGTGCGTCACGACGACGAGGCCGCCCTGGTTCGCCGGCCAGCGGCGGTTGACGTGCTCGGCCAGCCACTGGATGCCCTCGACGTCGAGGTGGTTGGTCGGCTCGTCGAGGAACAAGACGTCCCAGTCGCCGACGAGCAGCCGCGCGAGCGTCACGCGCCGCCGCTGCCCACCGGACAGGTCGTCGACGAGTTCGTCCCACGGGATGTCGGACACGAGTCCGCCGATCACGTCACGGATCTTCGGGTCGCCAGCCCACTCGTGCTCCTCGCGGTCGCCGACGACGACCGCGCCGACGGTCTGGCCCGCGGGGAGGGCGTCGCGCTGGTCGAGGACGCCGACGGTCACGCTGCGGCGGTGCGTCACGCGGCCGGTGTCGGGCTCGAGCCGCTTGGACAGGAGGCTCAGGAGGGTCGACTTGCCGTCACCGTTCCGGCCGACGACGCCGATGCGATCGCCCTCGTCGATGCCGATGGTGACGCTGTCGAAGACGGTGCGGGTGGGGAACTCGAGATGCAGGTTCTCGGCGCCGAGGAGATGTGCCACCCGTCAAGGGTAGGCGGCGCGCGGGCGTGCGCGGTGCGGGCGGGTGCGGGAGGGGCTGCGCGGGGCGGGCTGCGGGGCCGCCTCGCACCGTGCGAGGTCAGCGGCCGGTGCGAGGTTCGCGGCGTGGTGCGGCGCTGTTTCCTCGCACGACACGATCAACGTCGCACGGGCCGCGAACCTTGCACCGTGCGACACCGCGAACCTCGCACCGTGCGAGGTTCGAACCAAGCGCGGATCAGTTCGCCGGGGCCGCGTCGGACTCCCCCGCGGTGTCCTGCGCTCGCTCGAGTCGGGCCTTCGCCTGCCAGAACTCGATCTCGCGGTCGAGGTCGGCGAGCTCCTGCTCGGTGGTCGTCACGCGGCGGTCGCCATGGGCCGCGCGGGCATGTCCGAGCGTGGGATGCCGGTCCTGGTCGCGGTTCGGCTCGAGGTACCGGCCGTGGTTCCGCTCACCAGGGGCCCAGTCGTGACCGACGACGAACCAGACGATGCCGCCGACGACCGGGACGAGCACGACGAGGATGACCCACGCGATCTTCGGCAGGCCGCGGATCTGGTCGTCCGTCTTGGTCAGGATGTCGATCAGGGCGAACACCGTCAGCAGCACGGTGACCACGGGCAGGACGATCATGTCCCGGATCCTACGGCCAGGCTGTGGACCGCCGCCATGCCCGCGTCAGAGGGACGCGACCCACTCGTCGGAACCGTCGGTGAACTCCTGGTGCTTCCAGATCGGCGTGCGTTCCTTCACCAGGTCGATCAGCGCGGCGCACGCCGCGAACGCCTCGGCCCGGTGCGGCGAGGACACCGCTGCGGCGAGCGCGACGTCGCCCACCACGAGGTCCCCGACGCGGTGCAGGACGGCGATGCGGACCCCGGGGTGGTCGGCTGCGATCGAGCGGGCCACCTCGGCGATGACGTCACCGGCACTGGGGTGTCGTTCGTACCCGAGCGCCGTCACGCCCTTGCCGCCGTCGTGGTCGCGGACGACCCCGGCGAAGGTGACGACGGCTCCGTCCTGGTCGGTCGCCACCGCGGCGGAAACGTGCTCGACCGAGACCACCGTGTCGACGACGTCGGCGAGCACGACCCGGTCAGCCGCCGTCAAGGCACTCACGAGTGGCTCCGACGTGCGTGACCCTCGCCGTGCACCTGGGCCAGCACGTGGTCGAGCAGCCCGTCGAGCACGGCGAGCCCGTCGGCGACGCCCCCGCGCGACCCGGGCAACGTCACGACGAGGGCCCCGGTCGAGGCGATGCCCGCGACACCGCGGCTGAGCAGGGCGGTCGGTCCGGCACCGGCGAGGCCGCGTCGACGGACCTCTTCGAGCACACCGGGCAGCTCGAGGTCGAGCAGCGGGGCGACGGCTTCGGGGGTGCGGTCGGTCGGGGTGACTCCGGTGCCGCCGGTCGTGATAACCACGCGGGCGTCGGCGAGCAGTCCGGCGGTGACGGTCGCCGCGACGGGACCGCCGTCGGGCACGATGACCGGCTCGTCGACGGTGAAGTCGTGCGCACGGAGCCACGCAGCGATCGTGGGGCCGGTGGTGTCGAGCGCGGGGTCGGCGGCGGCCGAGGTCGACACGACGACGACCACCCCGCGTCCCCTGGTCGGCTGCGAGGTCATCGTGCGCTCCAGTCCCCGGACCGGCCGCCGTGCTTCTCGAGCACCCGGACGTCCGTGATCGTGGCCGTGCGGTCGACGGCCTTCACCATGTCGTACACGGTCAGCGCGCCGACGCTCGCGCCGGTGAGGGCTTCCATCTCGACGCCGGTGCGCGACGTCGTGCGTACCGAGACCTCGACGACGACCCGGTCGTCGGCGCCGGTGATGTCCACCTGCACGCCGGCGATGGGGAGCGGGTGGCAGAGCGGCACCAGGTCCGAGGTCTTCTTCACCGCCATGATCGCCGCGATCCGGGCCGTGCCGATGACCTCGCCCTTGGGCAGCGAGCCGTCGAGGATCCGTGCGACCACGTCCGGACGGGTCACCAGGGTGGCGGTGGCGGTGGCGGACCGGGCGGTGACGTCCTTGTCGGAGACGTCGACCATGTGGGCGCTGCCGTCGGCGCGGACGTGGGAGAGCTCGGTCTGTGGCTGCTCGGTCGTCGACAGCGGGGCGGGGTCGTCGGTCATCTCAGGCTCCAGACAGTCAGGGGGTCACCGGGTGCGACGGCGGCGGTGCCGACCGGCACGTGTACCAGGTGTGTGGCGTCGGCGTAGTGGGCCAGCAGGTGCGAGGACGGGCCCCCGACGAAGTGCACGAGCCCGTCGACGACGCGACCCCGGCGGACCTGGTGCTTGCCCTCGGGCGACTCGGCGGCGGACGCAGCCGGCAGCACCTGGCTCGGACGCGACTCGTCCATGCCGGCGGCACGGGCGAGGACGGGGCGCAGGAACACCTCGAACGAGACGAGTGCCGACACGGGGTTGCCCGGGAACGCGACGACGGGCACGGGGCGTCCGGCGAGCTGCACGGTGCCGAGCGCCTGCGGTCCGCCGGGCTGCATGGCGACCGGGGTGACGACGAGCCCGCGGGGTTCGAGGGCCTGTCGCACGACCTCGTACGCGCCGGCGCTGATGCCGCCGGTGGTCAGCACCAGATCGGCCCAGTCCCCGACGGCGTCGTCGAGGGCGGCGAGGAACCGGGCTTCGTCGTCGGGGACGCGGACGGTGCGGGACTCGACCCCGACCTCGGCGAGTGCCGCCCGCAGCGCGATGCTGTTCGCGTCGTTGATCCCGGCACTGCCGGCAGCGCTGCCAGTACTCCCAACACCAGTCAGCTCGGACCCCGTCGACACGACGAGCACCCGCGGCCGCCGGACGAGTTCGACGCGGGAGACCCCCGCCGAGGCCAGCGCCCCGAGCACGGCGGGCGTCAGCAGCGCGCCCGCTCGGACGACGGGTGCGTCGAGCGCCAGGTCCGACCCGGTCGTCCGCACGAAGGTCCCCGCGCGCAGGTCGGCCGGCACGACGACGGTGGTCAGCGCCAGCGCGTCGGGGAAGGACCCGGGGGGCGTCGCCTCGACCGGGAACACCGCGTCGGCATCCGCCGGGATCCGTGCTCCGGTCATGATCGGAGCCGCAGCACCCACCGGCAGCGGCGCAGGCCGCACGCCCGCGGGGATCGGTGCGACGACGCGCAGCATGGCCCCGGCGTCGGCGGCCCGCACGGCGAAGCCGTCCATCTGGCTGTTGTCGAACGGCGGCAGCGGGATCGGCGAGCCGACGGCCCGTCCGAGCACGCGGTGCCCCTGCCCCGCCCCGGTGTCGGCAGCGAGGTCGTCGACGAGCCGAGCCTCCAGGTCGACGTCGGCCGGACCCGCCGACCCCGGCAACGCCGGCGCGACCAGCGCACGCACCGCGTCGCGGTGCTGGGCGATCGTTCGCAAGGGGGCCTCCGAATGGGTTCGTCGTGCAGCGCCTGGGCATCGCGCATCAGTAGCGTATCCAGCGCGCGGCACGCGCCCACGACGATACGGAGGACCTGTGGAGAACGACCGACCGCAGCACGACGGAACCGCGACCATCGGTGTGATCGGGGGCTCCGGCCTCTACGAGCTGTTCGCGCCCGGCACCGCTGACGAGATCGACGTCCCCACGCCGTTCGGGGCGACCTCGTCCCCGATCACGGTCGGGACGATGGCGGGGAAGCGCGTTGCGTTCCTGACCCGGCACGGCCGCGCCCACTCCGTGGCACCGCACCGGATCAACCACCGCGCCAACCTCTGGGCACTGCGTTCCCTGGGCGTCCGCGCGATCGTCTCGTCGAGTGCGGTCGGCGGGCTGCACCCCGACTACGCGCCGGGCACCTTCGTCGTCACCGACCAGCTCATCGACCGCACGTGGGGCCGCGCCGACACGTTCTTCGAGGACCAGGTCCAGCACCTGTCCTTCGCCGACCCGTTCGACCCGGTGCTGCGGCGCGCAGCCATCGACGCCGTCGCAGCGCTCGACGTGCCGTTCCGCCCGACCGGCACCTGCGTCGTGATCCAGGGCCCCCGCTTCTCGACGCGCGCCGAGTCGGTCTGGCTGCGCGAGGCCGGCGGCCACACGATCAACATGACGATGACGCCCGAGGTGCCCCTCGCCGCCGAGCTCGGGATCGGCACCGTGAACCTGTCCTACGTGACGGACGCCGACGCAGGCCTGGCCCCCACCGAGGACGAGGCAGCAGCGAGCACCGAGGAGCCCGTCACGCACGGCATGGTGATGGAGCGACTGGCCCGCGCGAACGAGGTCATCGTCCGCGCGATCGGGTCGATCGTCGCCGCGGTCCCCGACGACTACGCGCCGCGCGAGCTGGTTCCCGCCGCGGCGAGCGCCACGATCCTGCAGCGCGCGAGCCAGAGTACCCAGCACGAACAGGGTGCAGGGGCATGAGCCGCCTGCTCGTCACGGGCGGCGCGGGCTTCATCGGCTCCGCCATCGTCCGCCGTGCCCTCGCCGACGGGCACGAGGTCCGCGTGCTCGACTCCCTGCGCGCCGACGTCCACGGCGACCCGACCGCCGTGCTCCACGAACTCGAGCACGCCGGCATCGAGGTCGTGCACGGCGACGTCCGTGACCGCGTGGCCCTCGACGCCGCACTCGACGGCATCGAGGTCGTCTGCCACCAGGCCGCCAAGGTCGGTCTCGGCGTCGACTTCCAGGACGCGCCCGACTACGTCTCGAGCAACGACGCCGGCACCGCCCACGTGCTCGCCGCGATGGACCGCGAGGGGATCGGCCGCCTGGTCGTCGCCAGCTCGATGGTCGTCTACGGCGAGGGCGCGTACACGACCGCGTCCGGCGAAGCGACCCGCCCGCCGGCCCGCCGCCGCGAGGACCTGGACGCCGGCCGCTTCGACCCGATCGGCCCCGACGGCCAGCCGCTCGTCCCCGGCCTGATCGACGAGTCCGCGGCGCTCGACCCGCGCAACGTCTACGCGCAGACCAAGGTCGCCCAGGAGCACCTGGCCTCGTCCTGGTCGCGTGCCACCGGCGGCCGAGCGATCGCGCTCCGCTACCACAACGTGTACGGCCCGGGCATGCCCGCGAACACGCCCTACGCGGGCGTCGCGTCGCTGTTCCGGTCCGCGATCGCGCGCGGCGAGGCGCCCCGGGTGTTCGAGGACGGTTGCCAGCGCCGTGACTTCGTGCACGTCGACGACGTCGCCGGGGCGAACCTCGCGTCGATCGGCGCGACCGGGACCATGCCCGCCGACTCGTTCCGCGCGTACAACGTCGGCTCGGGCACCGTGCACACCATCGGCGACATGGCGGGGGCGATCGCCGGGACCGTCGGCCTGGAGCCCGTCGTGACGGGCGAGTACCGGCTCGGCGACGTCCGCCACGTCACGGCGTCCTCGGCGAGGATCGCCGACGAGCTCGGCTGGCGTGCCGAGGTCGATTTCGCGCGGGGCATGCGCGAGTTCGCGGACGCGCCGTTGCGCGCAGCGGTGCGCTGAGACACACCACAGGGCCACCAACCGGACGGGAGGCTCGTGGCGGGCCCGCCACGAGCCTCCCGTCCGTCGGGTGGTGACCCCCCGTTCGGGGTGAACCTGAACGGAAACCGGTCAGGGGGTACAGGCTCGCTGTGCATCGTCGACCGCGCTCCGGTTGCCTGGTGTGCATGGCAACGCCCTCCCGTCGAAACGATCGACCGCACCGAATGGTCGACATGAACGTCGACGTGATCCTTCCGTGCCTGGACGAGGCAGATGCCTTGCCGAAGGTGATCGGCCGGCTGCCCGACGGCTACCGCGCGATCGTCGTCGACAACGGCTCGACCGACGGCTCCGCCGACGTGGCGCGCGCCCACGGCGCCCTCGTCGTCACCGAGACCCGACGCGGCTTCGGATCGGCCTGCGCTGCAGGCGTCGCCGCTGCGACCGCCGAGTACGTCGCCTTCTGTGACGCCGACGCCTCGATGGACCCCGCTGAGCTCCCCCCGCTCGTCGCCCGCGTCGCCACCGGCTGCACGGACCTGGCGCTCGGCCGCCGCGTGCCGACGACCCCGGCCGCGTGGGCACCCCACGCGCGCTTCGCCAACCGCGTGCTCGCCGTCCTGATGCGCCGGGCGACCGGGTACAAGCTGCGCGACCTCGGCCCGATGCGCGTGATGCGCCGCGCCGACCTGGTCGCCCTCGACCTGCAGGACCGCCGCAGCGGCTACCCGCTCGAGATGGTGCTCGCCGCGCACGCCGCGGGGTGGCGCGTCGACGAGTCCGACATCGGGTACGAGCAGCGCATCGGCGACAGCAAGGTCACCGGCACGCTGCGCGGCACTGTCAACGCGGTGCGCGACATGTCCCGTCTGTTGCGGAAGTACCGACAGGAGGCCCGGGTGCGGACGGTCGCGCCGACCCCTGCTGTGCAGACCACGGCCGCTCCGGCCACGGCCACGGCTCCGGCTCCGGCTCCGGCTCCGGCTCCGGAAGGGACGAACGCATGACCGCCGTCGACGACGTCACGGTGGTCGTGATCGCCAAGGAGTGCCTGCCCGGCAAGGTCAAGACCCGCCTGGCACCGGCCATCACCGCCGAGGGGGCAGCGCGCGTCGCTGCCGCCAGCCTCGACGACACCCTGCGCACCGTGCAGGCGCTGCCCGTCACGCGCCGCGTGCTGTTCTTCGACGGCGACGTCGTCCCCGACGCGGCCGCTGGCTTCGACGTGCTGCACCAGCCGGACGGCGGCCTCGACGAGCGACTCGGCTTCCTGTTCGACACCATGACCGGTCCCACGCTGCTGGTCGGCATGGACACCCCGCAGCTCTCGGCCGACGACGTCGCGCCGGTGCTCGAGGCCCCCGAGCGCGACGCGTGGTTCGGACCCGCCGAGGACGGTGGCTTCTGGTCGCTGTACCTCCGCGACCCCGACGGCGCGTACCTCCGCGGCGTGCCGATGTCCCAGGACGACACCGGCGCAGTGCAGCGCGCACGCCTGGTCGACGCCGGACTCGACGTCGGCACCCTGCCCACCCTGCTCGACGTCGACCTGATCGACGACGCCCACCGCGTCGCCCAGCTCGCACCGGACTCCGCGTTCGCCGCGGCCCTCGCCGCCAGCCCGTCCGTCCTCACCACCGGAGGCTCCCGATGACCGACACCACCCAGACCGCCGTCACGTTCGGCACCGGCGGCGACGAGCCCTACGCGCGCGCCCTGCGTTCGGACGGGCGCCTGCGTCTGACCGACACCGACCGCCCCGACCTCGCCATCACGATGGACGTCGGCCGGTGGAGCGCCGCGGCCGACCGCGTCGACCGCTCGCTGCTCGACGGCGTCGACGGCCCGGTCATCGACATCGGCTGCGGCCCCGGCCGGATGCTCGTCGCCGCACGCGCACTCGGCATCCCCTCCCTCGGCGTGGACGTGTCCGCCGAGGCCGTCGCGATCGCGCAGCGCTCGGGCGGCCGCGCGGTGCAGGGCTCCGTGTTCGAGGCCGTCCCCGAGGAGGGCCGTTGGGACACCGCACTCGTCCTCGACGGCAACATCGGCATCGGCGGCGACCCCGTCGCCCTGCTCGCCCGCTGTCGCGACATCGTCCGTGTCGGCGGTCGGGTGGTCGTCGAGACCCACACCGACCGGGCCGCGGACCGCTCGTACCAGGCGCGCGTCGTGGACGCGGACGGCCACGAGAGCGACGAGTTCCCGTGGGCCGAGGTCGGGCTCGACGCGCTGCGCCGGCACGCGCTCGCAGCCGGGCTCGAGCCGCGGGCGAGCTGGACCGCCGCCGGTCGGAGCTTCTGCGAGCTCGTCGCCTGAGACCAGGCGGACACGCCGTTGTTTTGCATCGTGCAAGACAGCGGCGTACGGTGGTGGACACCAGTCGACGGCGCTCGGGGCGTCGGACCGGCGCCATCGACGGCGTCTCCACCCCCGAGGAGATCCCCATGACGACCACCACCTCCCCCTTCGGCGGCAGCTTCGTCTCCGGCGTCGCGGACCGCGACGAGCTCGGTACCTACGTCGGCGCCGGCACTCCTGCGTCCGTCGGGACCTACACGGGCGTGCCGGTCACCGGTCGGCTCGGTCGCTTCGTCGACACCCAGTTCCGTCGTGGCGGCACCGTGACCGCGTCGAACCGCACCGTCACCGGCTCGTTCCGCACCGTGACTGGGTCGTTCCGCACCGCCTGAGCGATCCCGGTCAGGCGGCGAGTTCCTGCTCGATGCGCTCCGCCACCTGCCGCAGCCATGTCCGGTCGTCCAGCCCGTCGTCCTCGGGCACGTAGTTGCAGTCGAGCTCCACCAGCCGTCCGCCGAGCGCCGCCGCGTCGGGCAGCGCCTCGTCGAGGTCACGCACGTCGGCCAGCAGCGCGCGCTGCTCGTCGGGCGAGCTGATCGCCAGGGAGTGTTCCAGCGCGTCCGGTCCGCCGTACGGCGCATCCGCCCAGTCCTGATGGAAGTAGGCACCGACGAAGTCGTCGAACGCCGCGAAGTTGGTCGCGGTGATGCTGGCCGGCGCCGGGTATGCCGTCAGCACGGTGTAGCCCGTCGGCCGGTCCGGTGCCGCGGTCAGGACCACCCGCACGGCGTCGAGGTCCTGGATCGTCCCGAACGGCATGCCGCGCCCCGTGACCCCACCGGGGACGGCGTAGATCCGGAGGGGTTTCGGACAGTCCTCGGCGACCCAGGCGCGGATCCGCAGGTGGTTGGCGTCGAGGGCGTACGCGACGATCCGGTTGGCTTCGTCCGTCCCGCCGGTGAACACCGAGGTCCCGGTCCTGACGCTGTGCGGCACGATGTGCTCCTTCTTCGTGGTGGAGTGGTGTGGGTCTTCGTCGCTGCCGGGATCAGCCGTCTGCGGGCAAGGAGCCATGGGCATCGAGTTCCCGTTGCACACGGAGTCGGAGGTCCGCGAGCCAGGTCGCCGGCGAACGCCCGGTGTCGAGTGCGCCGAGTTCGCGGAGGCGCCCGGGGGATGTCTTCACATGACCGCCGAGGTCCGGAGCGAGGGGAGGTCGATCCCCGAGGACGCCCGTCAAGTGCGTTCCAGACGCTCGACGAACGTGTCCAGCCAGCGTTTCGGCGACAGCCCCAGGTTGCGTCCGGGCGACGGCCCGGTTCCGACGTACCGCAAGTACTCCTGCACTGCGTGATCGTCGGACAGTTCCTTCTGCAGGACCTTGGCCTGCTCGGCCCAGTCATTCCGAGCGTCGGCGGTGAGACCGTCGAACACGTCGGCGTACGCCGCTTCGACGTCGGCATGGTCAAGCTCCCAGTCGTCGTTGAACTGGGCAGCCAGAAGGGTGACGATGCCGGGAGTTCGCCTGCCGAGTTCTTCCAGGGCACGAGTCGACTCGTTCAAGGTGTGTCTCCTGTCGTGTATGCGCACCGCTCTCCGCTCGAGATTGCCCCGCTCGTTGACGCAGTCGATGCCTGCCCGTAGCGTGTCGCATCTCATGCGGTCGGAGACGGCGATCCGCTGTTGGTGCATCCGAGCATCCAGTCGTGATTGAAGGACGCAGCCAACAGGCTCCGGATCCGCGGAACCCGACGGACGAGCGCCGCGAAGTTCCTCGCGGTGACGCTCGTCGACGCGGGGTACGCCCTGAGCACGGTGTAGCCCGACGGTCGATCCGGCGCCCCGTCAGGACCACGCGGACCGCATCGAGGTCCTGGACCTCGCCGAAGGGCACACCGCGTCCGGTGACGGTGCCCGGCACCGCGTAGAGGCGGAGCGGCTCCGGGCAATCCGCAGCGACCCAGGCCCTGATGCGGAGGTGGTTCGCGTCGAGGGCGTGGGCGACGATCCGGTTCGCATCGTCGATGCCACTGGTGAAGACCGAGGTCCCGGTCCTGACACCGTGCGGCACGGTGTGCTCCTTCTTCGTGGTGGTGGGTGCGTGACCCGGCCAACGCGTTCCCTCAGGCGCTCACTGCGGAGCTCCGGACCGACGTGCACCCTCGATGCGGCGCCGGAGGGCCGCGGGCCAGGCGGCGAGTGCCATCCCGAGGTCCTGCTCTGGTGCGAGCCCGGAGTACACGTCGTTGAGGAAGGCCTGGACCTCCGAGTCCGTTCGCAGCGCTCGTTCGAGCAGTTCGGCTTCACCGAGGTAGACCGCTCGTGTGCGCTCGTCGATGTCGTCGAACACGGCAGAGTAGACCGACTCGGCGTCGTCGTGGTCGAGGTCCCAATCCAGATTGAACTCGGCGCCGAGCACCCGTCGGAGCTGTGGCACCTGCCGCACCAAGTCACGGAGTTCCTGATCGTTCACGGGTCGATCCTCGCTTTCGGGTAGCTCGTGACGACACGGTAGGGCGGCTCCGACCCGGGGATCCAACGAAGCACGACGCGCACGACGGTGTCATCGTGCATCGGCGGAACTCGGCCGGGCACGTATCCTCGGCCCACTATCCGGTCCGCGGGCCAGTCGAACCCCTCGGTCGTCTTCGGCGTGACCGCTGAGCGGTTCTCGAGCAGCCAGTCCTGGATCTCGTCGTGGTTGAAGTCGAGGTTGTTCGCCACGAGACGGTCGACCTCCTCCACGGGGAGCGTGTACGCGCTGTTGACGGACTTCCCGCTGTTCCTGGAGCGGATCCAGTCGTCGAGCTCCTTCCCGTGCAGGTCCTCGTTCACGTGCCGCTCGAGCGTGTGCCCGCCCGCCTGCTCGGCGGCCTGCAGCCCGCCGGCATCGGTGAACGGCTTCGACTCGACCCCGTGCGGCAACGAGGCCTCGTCGTGCGGACGCAGCAGGTCGGGGTGCTCGTCCGCGAACTGGGCCATCTCGCCGCGCAGCATCTGGTCGAAGGAGCCGTCACCCTTGCCGAGCCCCGGCGTGAAGTCGTCGCTGCCCGCGTAGTCCCGGTACGTCCGGTCGACCAGGTCGTGCAGCGCGTCGACGCTCTGCTTCGACGCCCCGTTCTCGACCCAGGAACGGACGTCGCGGCTCAGCCCGTGCAGTCCGAGCTTGCCCAGCCCCTCGGCCAGCTCGGTCGCCTTCGCGGTGTCCTTCGCGAGTCCTCCGGGTCCGGCCAGGCCGAGCCCGAAGCCCATCGCGGCGGCACCCGCGGCGGCGCCCGGGTGCTCCTGCGCGCCGCTCCACCAGTCCCCGAGCGCCTTGCCAGCGGCGTCGTGCGCCGTCGCCGCGTCGCCCTTCGGGTCGAGCGCCGCATCGAGCCACGCGAACGGCGACAGGAACAGCCCGATGGTGGCCGCGCCGTCGACGACCCCGCCCCACGTCGACCCGAGGGTGTCGGTCGACCAGTCACCCTGGTTGTCGAACCCGAGCATGTGGATGCCGCTCTCGAGCGAGTTGAGCAGCTCGTCGGTCGCGCCCTCGGAGAACTGCTCACCACAGGTCTTGCCCTCGGCCGTGCCGGGCTTGCTCCACGGCAGGTCGACGCCGCGCGCGTTGAGGTCGTTCTCGGTGGGGGCGACGTAGGCGCCAGTGAGGCTGGCACCGGACGCGGTCTTGATCGCGGTCGCGCAGTCGGCCTGCGCCTGTTCGAGCAGCGCCACCTGCGTGTTGATCCGCCGGATGATGTCGTCGTTCTCGTGCTTCGTGACGATGTCCTTGTACCAGGGCACGGTCGTCTTCTCCGGTGGGGCGTCGGAGCGGGTCGCGCCGTAGGCGTTCCACGAGCCGTCGACCTGCGGCGCGGTCGTGGTCGTGGAGGGCGAGGTCGCCTTCGGCACGCCGCCCCGGACGCGGGCGACGAACGCCGCGGCCTCGATGCGCAGGTCGTCCAGCTGTTTCTTCGGTCCGGCCGCGTCGGATGCGTACGTGTCGAGCGCCTTGGCCACACCGCGGGCAGCGGTGCCGATCGTGTGGGTGTCGTCGACCACGGGGTCCATCAACGTCAGGACCTGGCCGGACTCGGGCGCCTCGTACACCCCGGCGAGCGCCTGCCACTTGCCGGGGATCTCGTCGGCAACGGTTCGCATCGCCTCGCCGCCGCCCGAGATCGTCGTCGCCGCGGCGGACACGCTCGTCAGGTCGAGCTCGGCGCCGGGGATCCCCTCGGGGTCGACGAGCCCGTGGTCGCCGATCGGGACGCCGCTCACCGGTCCGCCCCCGGAACCCGTGTCGAACCGTCGGTCGACGCGCTCTGCACGAACAGCGAGATGTCGTGGGTCTCGTGGGCCGTGGTGCCGACTCGCTGGAAGTCGGCTGCCATCTCGAGGTCGCCCTGCACGTAGGCGTTGACGGCCCCGCGCACGCCCTGCACCCCGCCGACGAGCCGGTACGTCACCTGGTCGACGTCGTCGCTGACCTGGTCGACGAAGGCACCGAGCGCTTCGTTCACGACGGCTCCGGCACCGCCCGATGCGTCGGCCACCCCGGTCTGCACTGACCGCAGAGCCGAGGCCGTGCCGTCGAGCGACGTCTGCATGCCGTCGAGCACCGTCTGCACCCCCGCCGGGTCGACCTTCCAGCTCCCCGTGCTCATCGAACCTCCCCCGTTCGCGTCCCATCGTCGCGTGACGACGTCGCCCGGTGCAAGTCAGTGGCGCGGACGCCGCGCGCGAGGTCGACCGCGGCCAACCAGCGCTGCGGCTCGTCGCCGTCGAACCAGAACAGTGCGCCCGGTGCCCGGACCGGCCCGACAGGCGTCCCGCCCAGCTGGTCGATCCGCCCGCGCAGACCCCGGGTACGCACTGCGCGAACGCCCGCGAACACGGCCAGCGGCGTCGTCGGCCCACGCAGGACCGGTTCCGTCACCCCGTCCAGGCGACCACGGCTGGTCGAGAACAGTCCCGACTGCGGGTGGCGACCCTGGCTGACGGCCTGGAGGCCCGCCTCCAGTCCGTCCCGCAGCACGCGCCGGTCGTCGATCGCGACCACCACGCGCAGCGTCTCGAAGACGGAGCGCGGCCCGCGCTCCACGACCAGCAGGCCGCCGACGGTGGCGTCCGGGCTGCTGACCACGAAGGTCGACGACGCGGGCGAGCGCCGCTCGGCGAGCGCCGTCAGCGCGGACGGTGACAGTGCCTCGGCGCCCTCGTACAGGGAATGGGTCACGGTGCGGTCGAACGCGGCCAGGAACCGGGCCGGCGTCGTCGCGAGCACCAGGCGCGGCGACGGGGCGTGCTCGATCGTCAGGTCGACGTGCAGTAGGTCGCCCACGGCGTCCGATGCGGGCACGGCACCCGAGGGCCGCCAGCGCCAGCCGTGCTCGGCCAACAGGTGCGTGGCCGCCCAGGACAGGACCGCTCCGGGGGCGGTCTCGACCACGCGCGTCGTGTCTCGGCGCACGCGGGCGACGAACGCGGCGTCCGCACGCACGACCTGCCCCATGGTCTCCCCCGACCCGCGGTGCCCTCCACCGCTCGCGCCGAGCGTACCGAGGGCCGCCGTCATCCTCGAACGACCCGGAGGTCGTGGTGCCAGGATGGGTCCATGAACGACCGCGCCGGCACCCCAGCGACCGCAGACGACCTCGTCGACCTCGACGAACTCGTCGCCGCCTACTACGACCGCGTGCCGGACGTGTCGGTGCCCGAGCAGAAGGTCGTCTTCGGCACGTCGGGCCACCGCGGTTCGTCACTCGACTCGGCCTTCAACGACACCCACATCGCCGCCATCACGCAGGCGATCGTCGAGTACCGGCAGTCGCAGGGCACCGACGGCCCGCTGTTCATCGGTCGCGACACGCACGCGCTGTCCGGCCCCGCCGAACGCACGGCACTCGAGGTCCTCGCCGCGAACGGCGTGCACGTCCTGGCCGACCAGGACAACGGCTACGTGCCCACCCCGGCGCTCAGCCACGCGATCATCCGGTACAACCGTGCCGGCAACCCGGACACGGCGGACGGCATCGTCATCACGCCCAGCCACAACCCGCCCCGCGACGGCGGCTTCAAGTACAACCCGCCGCACGGCGGACCGGCCGACAGCGACGCCACCTCGTGGATCGCGAACCGGGCCAACGCGATCATCGAGGGCGGCAACGCCGAGGTCCAGCGCACCGAGCACGCCAACCCGGACCGCTACGACTTCCTGCACACCTACGTGGCCGACCTCGAGAACATCATCGACATCGCCGCGATCAAGCAGGCCGGCGTGAAGATCGGCGCCGACCCGCTCGGTGGTGCGTCGCTGCCGTACTGGAACCTCATCCGCGACCACTACGGCCTCGACCTGACCGTGGTGAACCCGGACGTCGACCCCACCTGGTCGTTCATGACGCTCGACTGGGACGGCAAGATCCGGATGGACCCGTCGAGCCCCTCGGCGATGGCCTCGGTCCTGGCACACAAGGACGACTTCGACGTCCTGACCGGCAACGACGCCGACTCGGACCGCCACGGCATCGTCACGCCCGACGGCGGCCTGATGAACCCGAACCACTACCTCGCGGTCGCCATCGAGTACCTGTACGCGCACCGTCCGGCCTGGCGGGACGACGCCGCGATCGGCAAGACGCTGGTGTCGTCGAGCATCATCGACCGCGTCGCCGAGTCGCTCGGTCGCCGCCTGTGGGAGGTCCCGGTCGGCTTCAAGTGGTTCGTGCCGGGCCTGATCGACGGCTCCGTGGCGTTCGGTGGCGAGGAGTCCGCCGGCGCGTCCTTCCTGCGGACCGATGGCACCGCGTGGACCACGGACAAGGACGGCATCATCCTGGCGCTGCTGGCGTCCGAGATCGTCGCCGTCACGGGCAAGACCCCGTCGAAGCTGTACGACGAGCTCACCGAGCGCTTCGGCGCGCCGGTGTACCAGCGCGTCGACGCGGCAGCCAGCAAGGACCAGAAGGCGCGACTGTCGAAGCTCGACGGCGACGCCATCACCGCCGAGACCCTTGCGGGCGACCCGATCACGGCGAAGCTGTCGAAGGCGCCGGGCAACGACGCGGCCGTCGGCGGCGTCAAGGTCGTCACCGACAGGGCCTGGTTCGCGGCCCGTCCCTCCGGCACCGAGGACGTCTACAAGATCTACGCCGAGAGCTTCGTGTCGCAGGAGCACCTCGAGCAGGTCCAGCGCGAGGCGAAGGAGATCGTCGACGCAGCGCTGGGCGCCTAGCACGACGCAGCGCTGGGCGCCGAGCACGACGCCGCGCCGGGCGCCGAGCACCGCGGGGTCGCCCGCGGCGTACGGTGTGGGTCGACGCTGACGGACTGCCCACGACCCGTCCCCCGCCACGCTGCCGATCCGTACAGGAAGCGGCTGCCGCGTGACGCTGCACCTTGCGGCAGATGTAACTTTGCAGCCGACGCAAAGTTTTCGGGAGACCCTGCACATGACCCAGACGGCGACCGCCCCCGCGGCACCCACCACGGCATCCAACGTGGTGATGAACCACCGACAGATCCTGCTCGTGATCTACGGCCTGATGGCCGGCATGTTCCTCGGTGCCCTCGACCAGACGATCGTCGGCACCGCGATCCGCACCATCGGCGACGACCTGCACGGACTCGACCAGCAGGCCTGGGTGACCACGGCCTACCTGATCGCCTCGACGATCACGACGCCGATCTACGGCAAGCTCTCCGACATCTTCGGTCGGCGACCGCTGTTCCTCACGGCGATCGGCATCTTCATCGTCGGGTCGTTCCTCGCATCGTTCTCGAGCTCGATG
The DNA here is from genome assembly GCF_001424385.1 of Curtobacterium sp. Leaf183. GTDB lineage: Bacteria > Actinomycetota > Actinomycetes > Actinomycetales > Microbacteriaceae > Curtobacterium. The sequence continues at coordinate 640,311 of NZ_LMPO01000008.1, forward strand.
CTCATGCTCGCCGGGTTCCGCGCGCTGCAGGGCCTGGGCGCCGGTGGTCTGATGTCCCTGCCGCTGGCGATCATGGGCGACATGCTCGCTCCGCGTGAGCGTGCGAAGTACCAGGGCTACTTCCTGGCCGTCTTCGGCATCTCGAGCGTCATCGGCCCGCTGGTCGGCGGGCTGTTCGCCGGCGCGAACCAGATCCTGTTCGTCGCCGGATGGCGCTGGGTCTTCCTGATCAACGTGCCCGTCGGCATCGTCGCCCTCGCGATGGTCCTGACGTTCCTGCACCTGCCGAAGTTCGGCGACCGCGGCAAGCCCCGCATCGACTGGTGGGGTGCGTCGCTCGTCATCGTCACCCTCGTCCCGCTGCTCCTCATCGCCGAGCAGGGTCGCGAGTGGGGCTGGGACTCCCCCGGCGCCATCGCCTGCTACCTGGTCGGCGCGCTCGGCCTGGTCGGCTTCATCATCGTCGAACGCGCCATGGGCGACGACGCGATCCTGCCGCTCAAGCTGTTCGGATCGGGCGTCTTCTCGATGGCCGCGATCCTGTCCGTCCTGGTCGGGTTCGGCATGTTCGGCGCGATGCTGACCATCCCGCTGTACCTGCAGATCGTCAAGGGCGTGACGCCGACCCAGTCCGGCTTCGCGATGCTGCCGATGGTCATCGGGCTGATGATCTCGTCCATCGCCTCAGGTCAGATCATCAGCCGCACGGGCAAGTACCGCCTGTTCCCGGTCACCGGCACGGCGTTCACCGCGATCGGCTTCACCGTCCTGACCTTCCTGACCGCCGACCGTCCGCTCTGGTTCCTCATGACGGGCATGTTCCTCATCGGTCTCGGCCTGGGGCAGCTCATGCAGACGCTGACCCTCGCCGCCCAGGGTTCGGTCTCGCCGCGGGACATCGGCGTCGCGACCAGCGCGGCGACGTTCTTCCGGCAGATCGGCGGGACGATGGGCACCGCCGTGCTGCTGTCGGTGCTCTTCACGCTCATGCCGACGAACATCTCCACGGCGATGCAGAACCGCTCCGACCTGTCGAGCGCCCTGAACGCCGCCCTGACCCCGTCCGTCGCCAGCGCGTCGGACAACAAGGGCGTCATGGACAAGATCTGGACGAAGATCGTCGACCCGGTCAAGCAGAACGTGCAGTCCGGGCTCGACAAGGGCGCGTCCCAGGCGAAGGCGGCCGCTGACCAGGCCGTCACCGAGAAGGTGACCTCGGCTGTCCAGGCCCAAGTGGCCGCAGGGACCGTCCCGGCAGCAGCCGCGCAGACGATCATCGACCAGCAGGTCGCGGACGCCACGCCCGCCGCCGAGCGACAGGCCCTGCAGACCGCGGCGAGCAAGGCGAACGCCGAGGTCGTCAACGGTTCGCTGCAGATCGACTACGCGAACGCGGACCAGCGGAAGGCCGTCGTCGACGAGGTCACGCCGACACTCGTCAAGCAGCTGAAGAGCGGCAACTCGGCCGCGAGCTCCTCGTCGAGCTCGGCCACGAGCGACACCTCGTTCCTGAACGGCGCCGACAAGCGACTCACGCGGCCGTTCCTGGTCGGGTTCAGCAGCTCGACGGTCACGGTGTACTTCGTCGGCCTCGGCGTGATCCTGATCGCGTTCATCCTGACGTGGTTCTTCCGCGTGCCGCCGCTGCGCAAGACCAGCGCGCTGCAGGAGCAGGCCGACACCGCCCGCGCCGCGGATGCCCAACGCGCCGGATCGGGCTCACCGGCTGCTCCGGGAACCGCCTCGGCGAACGACGTCCCCACCTCGCCCGACGTCCCGGCGCAGCCACGGTCCGCTCGGTCCGCCGGGTCCACCGGCGTCTCGGTGCTGCCGGACGACACCCGCGCACCCCTGCCGGACGCGCCCACGCACGGCGCCCACTCGGCAGCAGCACCCGTCGACGAACCGCCGACCACCACGGGTGCCATCCGCGCCCACCGTGCCGCGCACGCCGCGGTCGTTGACCGGCCGGACCAGACGTCGACCGGAACCGATGCTGCCCAGGCGAGCCGGGCCTCCCGCCTCGACGACGGTGGCCACACGCACGGCCGTCACTCGGCCGAGTAGCCGCCGCCTCCCGCACACGACGAAGCCGCTGTCAGCTGACAGCGGCTTCGTTGTCGTGTGCACCATGCCGGTGCGGCATCGGGTGTCCCGTCAGGATCGCTCCTGCTTCCGAAGCTGCGCGTAGTCGCCCGCCGCACAGGCCGACGTCCCGGTCACCGTGTCGCCGCCGCCCAGGTCCGACGAGCGGAACCCGATGTTCGCGATGGATGTCCCCTGGCCGTCGAGCCCCACGTACGACTCGTCGTCGGTCGCGAACCGGGTCGTCTCGAAGCCCTCGGAGCGCCACAGGTGCTCGAGGGTCGCGATGTCCCGGGGAGCGTCACCGCGCCCCGATCGAGCGGCGATGACCGTGTAGTTGACGCCACCCCCATCCCCATGCTCGTCCCGACAGGTGCCGAGCCTGGGTCCCACCTGCGTGGTCCACGTCCCACCCAGTGCAGTTGTCGCGTCGTCCACGAGCCGCTGGATGCTGCGCTTCGCGTCATCGGGCTGTCGTGTGGTTTGGGTCTGCATCTTTCCTCCTGCACATCCGGCTGCAGCGCCGAGGACCACGATCGTCACCGCCGCGAGCGCAATCCGTTGCTGCATCCCGAGCATCTTGCTTGGTTCTCCATCAGGTCGCTTTCGGCATCGTTGCAGTGCTGGCCGCAACTCGTCGGCTTCGGCTGCCAGCGTCACGGTGTCACACGATCTCCGTGACCGGTCGTGGTCAAGGCGATGTTCCGAAGCGATTCGGTTCCCGGGTCGAAGTACCCGCGGTTTCCGTCTGCGTGCACCCCATGATCCTTCACGCCGCGAAGCGCGCCGACACCGTTTGCACCGAAAGTCGTTGCGCCGAAGGAGGGACTCGTCGGGTCGATGCGGTTCGGGATGCTGAAGTCCCGTCCGATGTAGGCGTACTGGTCACCAAAACCGGGTATCCCCACCAAACTGTCCTGAGCCTGGCCGGCATAGACATGGTCCGCATGGATGTCTGCGGCCGTCGGGATGCCCTTGGGGACACCGGCCGATGCGGCCGACGTGAAGGTGTTGACGTGGACGCCAGTCTCGGTGAGGCCGAGCGACGCAGTTGTCGTGCCGTAGGAGTGAGCCAGGACGTTCGTGCGGATCGCGTCGCCGGAACGTGCAGCTGCGAGCCCGCGGATCGATGCGGCGAGCTTCGGCGCTCCTCGTTCGGCTGCCTTCGCGTTGAACACTCCGAGATCTGGCGGCAACGGAGGTGCCTCGTAGCCCATCCAAGCGATGACCGCGCGCTTCCCGGCTCCCGCGACAGCGAGTTGCTCGTCGGCGACGTTCTGCGCGGCCTGCACCCAACCAGACATGTGTTCGGTACTGGATCCCATCCCCGGCACCGCCCAGGTGACGTTGTCGGCGTGGTCCAAGTTCCCGATCGAGACTGCGGCGAGCGGAGGAACGTCCGCCGTCAACTCGATCAGCTGTCTGTCCCCACCGAGCGTCGACTCGATGTCCTCGAGCGCGGCACGCTCGACCGGAGCCAGGTTCTTGCGGGTGAGTCGCTCCCGGAGCACTTCCTGGTTCGCGACGTCGCGCGCCCAGTACGGAATCCCCTCCAGCTCGCCCAACATCGCTAGGACGTCGAGGGGTAGCGCCGTGACCTCTGCCTGCGCTGACGCCCTGAAGCCGAGGCCCGACCAGATCTCTGCAGCGTCAGCAGGACTGACGCCCGGCTCGAACAGCTTGCGAATCGCAGCCGGGATGTCTGCGGCGGCTGCGGCATCGAGCACCAGGTTGGAGAGGACGTGACCGCCGCCTGCCAGCTCGAACGCGTCCGCGACGCGCTCGATCCAGGCGGCGTCCTCCGCATTCTCCGCGATGAACCGGTCGAACCCGACGACCAACGTTGCCCGGGAGATCTCTGCCCAGCCGCACGCACTCGTGAAGCCCGACCAGGCCGCCCGCAGCCTCGAAGCTCCCTCCGAGAACGCCTGGTTCGAAGCGCGGGTCGACGACGCGAACGACCGGAGCCGCTCAGGATCTGCGGAGCTCTTGCCAGCGCTCGACCCACCTGCAACGCGCGGTCGATCCGATGCGGAGAAAGCGGCCGAGACAGGGGTCGGTCGAATCGGAGTCCGGTCGGGCTGAGGATCGAACACCGGCACGCTCACGATCCCCAAGGCCACCAAGTTCCCCGGATAGTCGTCGGCGCAGCGCTGGGTCTGTCGGGTCTGCCATGCAGCAAGCGCTTCGAGGCGTTCGCGTTCTCGTCGTGCCTCGCCGATGACAACGGCCACCGAATCCGCGAGCCGTCCGAGCGCGCCCGCAAGCCGGATGCGGTCCGACGCTTCGGCAGCGGCGGCCTCGGCGAACCGGTCAGCGTAGGCGCCAGAGAACTCCTCGCTAGCGGCCTCGGCCGCTGCCCGCCTGCCCGCACCTGCCGCCAGCAGTTGGATGTCGGCAGAAGTTGCCGCTGTGATGAGACGCTCTGCTGCGTCCTCGTCGAACTGGATCTTCCCCACCATCGCCCCCCTGAACCACCCCCGCCACCGCTCGAAGCCTGAGCGATATCTTACACACCAATGACAAGGGTGGCCGGCTGAGCGGTCTGTCAGGCGCCGACGGATCAGAGGGAGCACCACCGTCACCGCGCACGTGATCTGCACGATCGATGCGGTGCCGTCATCGTCCGGCACACCGCCAGCGATGACCGTGGCCGGCTCGCCGGCTCGCAGCTCGGCGCTCACCACCAGGTCGTGCGGGTCCTCGAGCGGCCGGTCGTCGACCGACCGGACCCGGCGACCGGAGCCGACGCCGCGGACGCGAGCCGGGCCTCCCGTCCGGACGACAGCGGCCACACGCACGGCCGCCACTCGGCCGAGTAGCCGCACCGCGAACGACGAAGCCGCTGTCGTCCGACAGCGGCTTCGTCGTTCGCGCTGGCATGCCCCGACGACAGCGTCGAGAGCGTCCCTCACCCCTCGCAGGTGACCGACGTGATCGAGGCGTCAGCCGGCTGCGTGCCGTGCGCGTAGGGCAGGAAGACCTCGTTCGGTGTCGTGCTGGTGCTGTCCGTGATCGCCTGCACCACGACGTAGTCCCTCGTGTGCTGGTCTGCCGCGACGTCGTCGATCGCCATCTGGATGGTCGCCGCGGGGCAGGCCGACTCCGCGACGAAGACGAAGCCGTCACAGCCCCAGTCGTCGCACGCCGCCGGGAAGTCGCTGTCCGGCAGGTCCGCTCCGCTGTCGTAGGTCGTGATCGGGTACGGCGACCGGCCCGACGGGACGCACTCGGGGTGGTCGAGGCCCGCGATCGTCTCGTCGCCGGCCAGCACCAGCGAGAGCGTCACGCCGGGGGTGAGCGCGACGAAGCGGGTCTCGGTGCGGCTCGACGGCCCGTCGGCGGTCGCGCCGAAGTGCGCGGTGACACGGGCCTCGCACGCAGCCGGGGCCGTCAGCGCCCAGGCCCAGCAGTGCGCCGGCCCGCCCCGCCCCTGGGCGACCTCGCAGTCGGCCTGCAGCGCCGTGCCCTGCTCGAGCTGGGCGTCGACGGGGATGGTCGAGGGGACGGCAGGCGAGGTCGGGTCGGTGTCCGGGGCCGTCGGAGCCGGGGAGCCGTCGTCGTCCGGGGCCGTCGGAGCCGGGGAGCCGTCGTCGTCCTGCAGCCCCACGGCCAGCGTCTGGCCACCTCCGACCGCGCCGACGACCGGCACCACCGCGAGCGAGGCGCCGACGATCGTCGCCACCGCCGCGGCGCCGGTCACGACCAGGACGGCGGTGCGGTGCCGACGCCGGAGCGGGGACACGGTGCGGACCGTCGGGGACTCGACGAACGGCAGCGCCTCCGCCGTGCCCCAGGCGTCTGCGGGGTCGACAGGAGCCCCGGCACGGTCGCCGCTCGCCTGGACCACCAGCCGTGCGAGCTCCGCGTCCTCGTCGGCGACGCGTCGGGCGACCGCGGTGACGGCGAGCGCGGCACCCACGGCGATCGGCACGAGCGCGAACACGGTCAGCCCACGGACCGGCCCACCGACACTGAGCACGACGACGGCCGCGACGACGCCGGCCACGAGCAGTCCGAGTCCGATCCGGACGAGGGTGCGCGAGGTCCCGGCCGCGAGTACACGCCGGTCGACGTCCCAGAACCGCCACCCCTGCGGTGCAGCCGGGAGGCCCGGGGCCGGCACCCAGCCCGGTGCGGGCTCCGCCAGGCGGTGACGGTCCACCCACGTGGCGGTCGGAGCGGGCCAGCCCGGCGGCGTTCGGAACCGGACGGGTTCGGTGGGGTGCTGCTGGGACGGCCGCTCGTTCACGAGACGACGCTAGTGGTCGGCCGACGAACGCGCACAGGCCCCTCTTCGGGGCCGCGGGGTAGCGTCGCCCGCATGGCACTCGACGTCCGGAACGACACCGACCAGCAGCAGTACTCCCTCGTCGAGGACGGCGAGGTGATCGGCTTCGCCGCGTACGAGGTCGACGGTGACGAGATCCGTTTCGTGCACACCGAGGTGGACCCGGCGCATCGCGGCGGCGGTCACGCGTCGACCCTGGTGCAGCACGCCCTGGACGACGTCCGCTCGGGCTCGTCGCGCCGCGTGGTCCCGCAGTGCAGCTACGTCGCCGCGTGGATCGAGCGGCACCCGGACTACCAGGAGCTCACGACGCGCTGAGGCAGCCCGCGGGGCCCGTTCGGATCAGTAGGAGCGGTCGTGCGTGCCCGGACGGGCTTCGTGACGCCCGGTGCGCGGGCTCCGGACCGTGGGGACCTGGATCAGCACGGACCCGCTGAGCAGGTCGTGGTCGTGGTCGCGCGGCGTGGGCGCTTCGCGGGGCAGACGGGACTGCCGTTCGTACTCGGCTTGCGTCTCGTGCCGGGTCGGCGCGAAGACCTCGTCCATCATCGAGCCGATGCCGCCGGATCCCCCGGTGCTGGTCGACTTGTTCGACAGGTCGATCCACCCCACGCGATCGGCGACCCACGTCACGACGACTGCTGCAGCCATCGCCCCCAGGAGGATCAACCAGTTCACGCAAGCGAGGCTACGTCGCGCTGTGAGACGGGACATCCGCCGCGCGGGTGATCCTCACGATCCACTCGGCTCGTTCTTGGGGATGACGCCGAGACTGATGTGACGGCGGTCGCGAGCCCCCCTCTCGCGGCCGCCGACCACGAACCGCAGGCTCAGGGCACGCGCTCGAGCCACTCCTTCGTCGCGAACTTCGACGCGACGAGCTCCTGCGCCCGCGCGCGCTCGTCAGGGGTCACCGCACCCGGCGTCGCCCGGTACCGGGCCGTGAACGTCGCGATGAGCGAGTCGATGATCTCCGCCCGCGACAACCCGGTCTGCGACCGCAGCGGGTCGACCCGCTTGGCGGCCGAGGTGGTGCCCTTGTCGCTCATCTTCTCGCGGCCGATGCGGAGCACCTCGACCATCTTCTCGCCGTCCATGTCGTAGCTCATGGTCGCGTGGTGCAGCAGCGCGCCGGTGCCCAGTCGCTTCTGCGCAGCACCACCGATCTTGCCCTTCGCCGAGGTGATGTCGTTGAGCGGCTGGTAGTACGCGTCAATCCCGAGGGACTTCAGCGCCTCGATCACCCACTCGTCCAGGAACGCGTACGAGTCGGCGAAGGTCATGCCCTGCACCAGGTCGGTCGGCACGTACAGCGAGTACGAGATGATCGCGCCCGCGTCCATGAACATCGCGCCGCCGCCCGAGATCCGGCGGACGACCTCGACGCCGTACTTCGCGGCGCCGTCCGGGTCGACCTCGTTCTTGAGCGACTGGAACGAACCGATGACGACAGCGGGCTGGTCCCACTCCCAGATGCGCAGGGTCGGCCGACGTCGGCCGGCCCCGACCTCTTCCGTCAGGACCTGGTCGAGCGCCAGGTGCTCGTTGGGGCTGATCGCACCCTCGTGGATGACCTCCCAGTCGTGGTCGAGCCACGTCGATGCACGCGACAGTGCTCGGCGCACGGCGACCCCGACGGACTCGGGCGTGAACCCGAGCAGCACGGCGTCCGCTGGCAGTGCAGCACGGACGGCGGCGGCGATGCCCGCGGCGTCGGTCGTCGCGGGCAGGCCCTCGACCGCGGCATCGATCAGCGGCAGTGCGTCGTCGGGTTCGAGGAAGAAGTCCCCCGCCAGACGGAACTGCCGGATGGTGTCGTCCTCGACCTGCAGATCGACGACGACGAGCTTGCCACCAGGGACCTTGTACTCACCATGCACGCCTGGAGCCTACGCCGCAGCGTGTCGCCCCAGCCATGCCACCAGGTCCGCGACGACCTCGTCGCGGTTCGTCTCGTTGTAGACCTCGTGGCGGGCGCCCTCGTACACCTGCACCGTCACGTCGGACAGTCCGCCGCGTCCGCGGTACGCCCGCGCCAGCCGCTCGACCGAACGGGGCCCGCCCAGGCTGTCGTCGGACCCGACCTGCAGCAGCACCGGGACGTCGCGCTCGATGTTCCGGCGGGGCACCCCGAGCAGCCGGAGCGCGTCCGCCAGTCCGAACAGCTTCATGACGTTCGCGTCGACGACGAGCGGGTCGACGGCCATCGCGTCGACGATCGCCCGGTCACGGCTGAGCCACTCGAAGCGCGTGGGTCCGGCACCCACGTGGCGTCGGTTCAGGTCCCCGCCGTTCATCGTCCCGGGCAGCCGGTACGCCGTCGCGGAGAGGACCACACCGTCGTAGGCCCGGCTCGAGGTGTTGATGATCCGCTGCGCCATCAGCGATCCCCAGGAGTGCCCGAGCAGCACGAGCGGGACCCCGGGTGTCTCCAGCCGGGCGATCCGCGAGGTCTGCTCGACAGCGGCGATCGCTGCTCGGAGCCCGCCGGGGCCGAGCCGGCCGAGCTTGGCGTGGTCGCCCTCCCACTGCCCGAGCCCGGTCCGGCCGTGCCCGCGGTGGTCGTTGGCGACGACGGTGTACCCGGCGCGGACGAGGTCCTGCGCCAGGCGCTCGTACCGCAGGGCGTACTCACCGACACCGTGGGCGATCTGGACGACGCCCTTCGGCCTGCCGGAGCGCCAGGTCGAGTACACGATCTCGATCCCGTGCGGATCGACGAAGGAGGAGTCGCCGCGGGCAGCTGAGAACGTGGGCACGTGAGCAGTCTCGCAGACCGCCGCACCTGTTCACCGGGCGTTCACCCGGCCGGTCCCGGGCGGGCCTAGCGTCACCGCCATGGACGTCTTCGTCATCGTCGTGCTCGTGATCGTGGTTGCCCTCGTGTTCGACTTCACGAACGGGTTCCACGACACCGCCAACGCCATGGCCACGTCGGTCGCAACCGGGGCGCTCAAGCCCCGGACCGCCGTGCTCATCTCCGCCGTGCTCAACCTGGTCGGCGCATTCCTGTCCACCGAGGTCGCCAAGACGGTCTCGCAGGGCATCATCCGTGAAGGCCAGGACGGCATCCACATCACCCCGACGATGATCTTCGCGGGTCTGGTCGGTGCCGTGCTCTGGAACCTCGCCACCTGGTACTTCGGGTTGCCGTCGTCGTCCACCCACGCGCTGTTCGGCGGGCTGATCGGTGCGTCGATCATCGGCTCGGGACTGAACTCGGTCGACTGGGCGACGGTGGTGTCGAAGGTCGTGCTCCCTGCACTGCTGTCCCCGGTCATCGCCGGCGTGATCGCGCTCGTGGCGACCTTCGTCGCGTACCGCCTCACGAAGAACGCGACGACGCACGGTGCGGCCACGGGCTTCCGACACGGCCAGACGATCTCGGCGTCGCTCGTGTCACTCGCGCACGGGACGAACGACGCGCAGAAGACGATGGGCGTCATCACGCTGACCCTCATCGCCGCCAACTACCAGGACGCCGGCACCGGCCCGGCGATCTGGGTCATCCTGGCATGTGGGCTCGCGATCGCCCTCGGCACCTACATGGGCGGGTGGCGCATCATGCAGACCGTCGGCAAGAAGATCTCCGACGTGCAGTCCCCGCAGGGCTTCGCCGCCGAAACCAGTTCGGCCGCGACGATCCTGGTGTCGTCGCACCTCGGCTTCGCGCTGTCCACCACCCACGTCACGAGCGGGTCGGTCGTCGGTTCCGGCCTCGGCAAGAAGCTGGCCGACGTGCACTGGGGTGTCGTCGGTCGGATCGTGATCGCCTGGGTGATCACGCTCCCCGCCGCGGCGCTCGTCGGTGGGCTGGCCACGTGGCTGGCGTCGACCTCGGTGATCGGGCTCGTGCTCGTCGCGGTGCTGGCACTCGCGGCCGGTCTGACCTTCTACACCCTGGCCAAGCGCAAGCCGATCTCGGCCGCCGACATCCACGAGGGCGACACGGAGCGCGAGCCCGTGGCCGCCGCGAAGAACTGAGGGGCAGGACCATGGACATCGACTTCGGAGCCATCGGCACCGTCGCGGGCGTCGGCTTCGTGGCCGCGGTCAGCGTGGTGCTGCTGTACACGCTCGGACTGCGCCTGCTCGGTACCGGGCAGCCCGTCGACGCCGGCGGCGAGCGTACGCAGTACGCCGAGGAGACCCCGCGCTCCGGCACCACCCCGCCCGGGGCCATGGCCGGCGCGGTCGTCTGCTTCGCCCTGAGCGCCGCAGCGGTGCTCTACGGGATCTGGCTGACGATCCCGCAGTTCCACCAGTAGCGCCGCGCCCCTGCGAGGATCGACCGGTGACCTCGCATCGGATCGACGCAACCCCCGACACCGTTGCCGACGTGTTCGTCGCGGAGCGCACACCCGTGCTCCGCGTCGAACCGGGCGACACCGTGACCGCCCGGACGCTGAGCGCCGCCGGGTACACCGAACGGCTGTCCGAGCCGGGCGCCGAGGCCCCGACGCTCATCCCGTCGCGGCGCGGCCACTGCCTGGTCGGACCGATCGCCGTGGCCGGTGCGCGGCCCGGGCAGGTGCTCGCCGTGCACTTCGACGAGCTGGTGCCGGACGACTGGGGGTACACCGGCTCGGGCGGCGTCGACAGCCCGGTCACGCGAGCGCTCGGCCTGACCGACCCGGCCGACCGAGGCCCGCTGCTGTGGGACATCGACACCGCTGCCGGCACGGCACACAACCAGCTCGGGCTCGGCGTGCGGACGGCGCCGTTCCTGGGCGTGGTCGGCCTGCCACCCGAACCCACGGGCGAGCACTCGACCATCCCGCCGAGGCCGGTCGGCGGCGGCAACGTCGACTGCCGGGAACTCGTCGCCGGTGCGACCCTCTTCCTGCCGGTCACGGTGCCGGACGCCCTGCTCTCCGTCGGGGACGGTCACGCGGCACAGGGTGACGGGGAGGTGTCGGGGACCGCCGTCGAGTGCGGGATGACCACGACGATGACGCTGTCCCTGGTCGACACGGCACCGGTCAGCGGCATCCACGCCGACACCCCGGCCGGGCGCATCACGTTCGGGTTCGACGCCGACCTGAACGTCGCGACCACGACCGCCCTCGATGCCATGGTCGACTGGATCGCCGGTGACCACGACATCACCCGTGCCGAGGCGCTCGCCATGGCCAGCGTGGCGGTCAGCATGCGCGTCACCCAGGTCGCGAACCGCACCTGGGGCGTGCACGCGCTGCTCCCCCACGACGCGATCCTGCGCTGACCGACCGCCGGGCAGCCCGCGGGACACGGCCACCGGACAGGACGGGAGGCCCTGCTCGCGTCCCCGACGTCGGGAACGTGAGCAGGGCCTCCCGTCCGGTGCCCGCGTCAGTGGGCGGAGTAGCCGCCGTCCACCAGGTGGTAGCTGCCCGAGATGAACGAGGCCTTGTCGCTCAGCAGGAACAGGACGAGCGCCGCGACCTCGGCGTCGGTGCCCAGGCGGCCCGCCGCGTGCTGGGACTCCAGGGCGGAGAGCTCGTCGGCCGACAACGACGACCGCACCAGCGGGGTGTCGATGAAGCCCGGGCCGACCGCGTTCGTGCGGATGCCCTGCGAGGTGTACTCCAGCGCCGCGACCTTCGTCAGCCCGACGAGCGCGTGCTTGGACGCGACGTAGGCGGCGTTCTGCGCGATGCCGACCGAGCCGAGCACGCTCGACATGTTGACGATCGCGCCACCACCCGCTGCGAGGATCGCCGGGATCTCGTACCGCATGCCGTAGAACACGCCGTCGAGGTCGACCGAACGGACGCGGTCCCAGGCGGCGATGTCGTACTCGCCGATCGGCTGGGGTGCGGCGCCGATGCCGGCGTTGTTCACCGCGAGGTGCAGCCCGCCGTACGTGTCGACCGCGAACTGCACCATGCGCTCGTCGTCGGCGGCGACGGCCGAGTTCGCCTCGAACGCGACCGCGGTGCCGCCCGCTTCCTCGATCGACGCGGCGACGCGCTGGGCGCCGTCGAGCTTGATGTCGGTGACGACGACCTTCGCGCCCGCTGCCGCGAGCTCCTTCGCGATGGCTTCGCCGATGCCGCTGCCGCCACCGGTGACGATGGCGACCTTGCCCTCGAACTCGGTCATTGTGTGCTTCTCTCTGCTCGTCTCGTCGACAACACCTGTTGTCTATACATCCGACCCTACTCCTCCACCGCGCGTCCCGACCAGCAACTAGTTCGTTCGCTGAACTAATGAGGTAGGCTAACGACCGTGACGATGACCGAGACCACCAGACGTGCCGACCTGCAGGCGTCGCTCAGCACAGACTTCCGCATCGCGGTGAACCGGCTCTCGCGGACACTCCGCGCGCAGAAGGCCGACACGACCGTCAGCGACGCGATGTTCTCCGCGCTGGCACGACTGCACCGCGACGGCCCGATGACGCTGGCCGACCTCAGCCGCGGCGACGGGGTCACCCCGCCGTCGATGACGAAGACGGTCGCCGCCCTGGTCGCCCGTGGGCTCGTGTCGAAGGGCGGTCACGGCGACGACCGCCGCAAGGTCCTGATCGGGGCGACCCCGGCCGGCATCGACTTCGTCCTCGAGACCCGACGACGCCGCGACGGCTGGCTCTCGCCGAAGCTCGCAGCGCTCACCCCCGCCGAACGCCGCGTCCTGGTCGACGCCACCGAGATCATGAGGAGGCTGGCCCACCAGTGACGGCCATGTTCCGGTCCCTGTCGGGACGCAACTACCGCATCTGGTTCGCGGGTGCCCTGGTGTCGAACATCGGCACCTGGATGCAGCGGACCGCGCAGGACTGGATCGTCCTGACGCAGCTCACCCACAACAACGCGATCGCCGTCGGCATCACGATGGCCCTGCAGTTCGGCCCGCAGCTGCTGCTGTTGCCCTGGACCGGTCTCGTCGCCGACCGCTTCGACCGCCGCCGCACCCTGATGGTGACCCAGGCCCTGATGGGGATGCTCGGGCTCGGCCTCGGGATCATGGTCGTCACGGACACCGCCACGCTGGTGTGGCTGTACGGCTTCGCGCTGGCACTCGGCATCGTCGCCGCGTTCGACACCCCGGTGCGCCAGGCCTTCGTGTCCGACGTCGTCACCGGCGAGCACGTGTCGAACGCCGTCGCGCTGAACTCCGCCTCGTTCAACGCCGCCCGGCTGATCGGCCCCGCGGTCGCCGGTGTGCTCATCGCCGCGATCGGCTCCGGCTGGGTGTTCATCATCAACGCGGCGTCGTTCGCGGCGGTCCTCGTCGCGCTCCGGTTCGTCGACCCCGAGCAGCTGGCCGAGCGGATCAAGCCCAAGCGCGGGAAGGGGCAGATCATCGCCGGCTTCCGGTACGTGCGCACGCGCCCGGACATCATCGTGGTGCTCTGCATGATCTTCGTCGTCGGGACGTTCGGGGTGAACTTCCCGATCTTCACCTCGACAATGGCGCGCGTGGAGTTCCACAAGGGTGCGGGTGAGTTCGGCCTGCTCAACTCCGTGATGGCGGTCGGGTCGGTGCTCGGGGCGCTGCTGTCCGCCCGCCGTGAGCGCCCACGGATGCGCCTGCTCGTCATCGCCAGCGCGGGCTTCGGTCTGGCGTGCACCGCCGCTGCCTTCGCGCCGACCTACTGGAGCTTCGCGATCGTGCTGATGTTCGTCGGCCTGGCCTCGCTGACGTTCATGACCACCGCCAACGCCCTCGTGCAGACCACGACCGCACCCGCCATGCGCGGCCGCGTGATGGCGCTCTACATGGCGATCTTCGCGGGCGGTACCCCCATCGGCGCGCCGATCGTCGGTGCCATCGCGGATGCCGCCGGCCCACGCTGGGCCATCGGCGTCGGAGCGGCCTCCGGGTTCGTGGCGCTGGCGATCGCGCTGGTCTGGCTCGTCCGCTTCCAGCACTTCCGCCTGCGGTACGACGCCGACACGCGCCTGCACCTCGCCGTCACCCAATCGATCCCCGTGGTCGGCACCCGTGCGGCCCGGGCGGCACTCCGACAGGACCTCGCCCGCGACGAGGCGGTCTCGTCCCGTTCCAGCGGCGTCTGACCGCTGGTCGCCCGGGTGCACCGGGACCGACGGGAGGCCCGTGGCGGGCCCGCACCGGACCTCCCGTCCGACACCCGGTCGCGTCCTGCCCCGGTCAGTGCGCCGACGCCGCGGCGAAGACCCGCTCGTCGAGTGCCCGGGCGACCCGGTCCGCCACGGTCGCCAATCGGCGACCGGCGGGGCGAGCCGCCTCGATCGCGTCGGCCGGTGCCATCGTGCGGAGCGTCCCACCGACGTCCCGCAGCTCGGCGAGACCGTCCGGCACGAGCGTCGGGGCGACGTCGGCCAGACACACCTCGGCGCGCTGCGTCAGGAACAGCACCGACCGCGGGCAGTGCGTGTCGAGGAGCAGGAACGCCGCCGCCTCGGACGTCGGCGCACCCGGTCGGGCCTCGCGGTGGAACGCCTCACCGACCCCGCAGGCACGCAACGCCGTGCCCCACGACCGCTCCGAATCGAGCTCGAGCAGGTCGGACGCGAGCAGCCGCGCCGTGGCCGCGCACCGGGCGAGCGACCGGCCGAGCGTGAAGAACTCCCACACCTCGTCGCGACTGGCGTCCCCCTCGACGACCCCCACGGCCAGGGCGCTCCGTTCCCGCACCCACCCCAGGAACTCGTGCTCGCGCCCCGCGGCGATCTTGCGCGGCAGTCGGGACCGCGTGACGTTCAGGCAGTCCCAGAGCTCGCTGGAGACGACGTCGCGGGCTCGCCGGGCGTCGTCCCGTGCGACCGCGACCGCGTTCGCGATGGAGGCCGGCTCGTGCCGGTCGAGCGCGAGCAGCTCCAGCGTGGCGGCGGCGTCGAGCACCGACCCCGCGGTGACGGCCGCACCGGCGACGATGCGGAGCTCCCGCGCGGTGACGCGGTCGTCGGGGACGTTGGCGGCGTCGGGCCTGGCGAGGTAGGCGTCGAGGAGCCGCGCGATCACGTCGGCGCGTTCCACGGCGGCCCCGACGCGGAACACGCTCCCGGCGAGTCGGCTCAGCACCGCGGCTCCTGCATGCGGCGAACCTACTGACCGCGCGTTGCGACGGTGTTTCCGAGCCGCGTCACCGGTGTTGCGGACGCGGAGATCGGCTGCCTCGCTAGACAACCTAACTAGAGCGTCTAGCATTGGCCCATGACTTCCGAGGTGACGACGAACACCGCGGGCTTCTGGTACGACGACGGATCCCGGGTCGACGCAGTGGACGTGCTCAACGCCCTCCGGCGGTACCGCACGGCCGAGACCGCGGCCCAGCGGCGTGCGCGCGAGGCGCTCGGCATCGGTGAGAACGCCCTGCTGGCCCTGCGCATGCTGATCGACGCCGAGACCGCGGGGCGCACCACCAACGCCAAGGAGCTCTCCGAGCGGCTCGGCATCACGGCAGCGTCGACCTCGGCGCTCGTGGACCGGCTCGTCCGCAGCGGGCACGTCGAGCGTCGTCCCGACCCTGACGACCGTCGCGGGGTCATCCTCAGCGCCTCGGGGTCGTCGATGCGGCGCGCCATCCGGGTGATCGACGACCTCGACGCCCGCACGCTCGAGGTCGCGGAGCACCTGCCCGGCGGCGACATGGGCGTCATCGTGGACTTCCTCGACGAGATGACGTCCGTGGTCGACGAGATCGACGCCGACCGCGCCGCTGCGAACAGCAGCGACGGCGACGGCATGCGCGCCCCCCGCCGCGCGTAGCGTGTGGGCATGCCCCAGACCCACCCGCACGAGCCCGAGGACGACATGCCCCTCGCAGAGCTCGACGCGCGTGCCCGGGCCGACGCCGCACTCCGACGCATCCGGAACGGCAGCGACCCGGCGCGTGAGGCATTCGACCTGGCGAACACCATGAACGACGAGGCCGTCGGCAGGCTCGGGGCGACGCTGCGACGCTGGTTCCGCCGGTAGCGGCACGGCGGGGCACGGCGGGGCACGGCGGGGCACGGCGGGGCACGGCGGTGACCACGGCCACGGCCACGGCCACGGCCACCGTGCCCGCGCCCCGTCCGGGGTCAGTCCTTCGTGAAGGCCGTCCCGACGGCAGCGATGTCGTCGGACCCGTGGCCGGCGGCGCTGGCGTCGGCGTAGACCCGGCCGAGCGCGTCGAGCAGCCTCGTCGACACCCCGGTCGCACGTGCGGCATCCGTGATCAGGCCGATGTCCTTCCGGAGTCCGTCGAGCGCGAACTGCGCCGAGTACTCCCCCGCCAGCATCGACTCGCCCTTGGTGTGGGCGTAGGCGGAGTCACTGGCGGTGCCGTCGATCGCGGTCAGGAACAGCGCCGGGTCGATGCCCAGGGCCCGTGCGACCGCGAGTGACTGCCCCGTCGCCGCGGTGATGGACGCGATCCACGCGTTCGCAGCGAGCTTCAGTGCGGTGCCGTCGCCGACCCGTGCTCCTGCGCGGACGGTCTTCGCACCGATGGCCTGGAGCACCGGGTCGATGCGCTCGAGGACCTCGGCGGGCCCGGCGGCGAGCATCGTGAGCTTCCCCTGTTCAGCCGGGGCCTTCGTGCCGAGCATCATCGCCTCGACGAGGGTGATCCCGTACTTCTCCGCCAGCTGCACCACGGTCTCGGTGCCCTCCACGCCCACGGTCGAGCACTGCACCCACACCGCGTCGGTCGGGGCGTCGCCCGCGGCCTGCTCGAGGACGTCGACCACGGCGTCGGTGTCGAAGAGCGTCAGCAGGACGACCTCGGCCCGCTCGACGGCCGTCGCAGCGTCGGTCGCGACGGTCGCGCCGTGTCCGCCGAGCGGTGCCGCGCGCTCCGGGCTCCGGTTCCACACCGTGACCTCGTGACCCTCGCGCAGCAGCGACTGCGCCACTCCGGCCCCCATCGCTCCAGTACCCAGCACCGTCACACGCACGTCCGACTCCGTCCCGTCGACGAGCACCGTGCCGTCGACCCCGTCGACCGGTCCGTGCCGTCGACTGGTCGAACGGTACGCGCGACGGCCTCAGAGCAGCCCGCGCTCCCGCAGCCACGCGGCCGGGTCGACGGGGTGTCCGTCCACGATGACCTCGAAGTGGAGATGCGGTCCGGTCGAGACGCCCGTGCTGCCCACGGCGCCGACGCGGTCCCCCGCCCGGACGACCTGTCCGACCGTCACGTCGATCGCCGACAGGTGGCCGTACCGGGTCTGCAGGCCGGGTCCGTGCTGCACGAGCACCTGGTTGCCGTACCCACCGGAGACGCCGGCGGAGACGACCCGCCCGGGCATGGCCGACACGGCGGGCGTCCCCGTCGAGGCCGCGAAGTCGAGCCCATGGTGGTCGGTGGAGCACGCACCACATCCCTGTACCGACCGGCCCCCGAACCCACCCGCGACGGGGACGGTGCCCGCGACGGGACGGACCACGTCAGCCGGGTCGATGCGAGCGAGGAGCACCGGCCCCGACCCCACGACGAAGCCGTCCCGCTCGACGTCCGCGAGGGCCGACGGCGGTGCGGTGAAGTCCTGTGGTCCACCGGGGAGACCGGCGCCGGGGGCCCGGGTGACGACCACGGCGCCCGTCCCGTCAGCGACCCCGGTCACGCTGGCGGCGGCCTGTTGCGGTGTCGACACGGCGACGAGGAAGCACGTCGCCAGACCGACGACGGCGAGGGGCACCCCCGAGGGCGCGACACGGAGACGGCGGACGTGCGCGAGTCCGCTGGTCAGCGCGGCGCGCGGCGTGTGGGCAGTGCGTGCTGCTCGCCGCCCACGGCCGGTCCGGGCGCCGGTGTGCGCCAGCCCCGCGGTGTGCGCCAGCCCCGCGGTGTGCGCCGGCCGCGCCGAGTGCACCAGCCCGACGGGGAGCACGGCGGGACACGGGGTGGGCCCCGGGACGGCGGGGGTCGTCACCACCGCCCCGGAGGACTGGAGGACGAACGCTCGGTTGGCTGCGGCGCGGGCAGCCCCGCGGGGGCGCAGCGGTGCGGGTTCGGTCGTCGAGGGCAACGTCGCGGTCAGGCGCGGACGACGCCGTCGGCCGTGATGCGGTCGAGCTCCGCGACGACGGCATCGACGACGGCTCGGGTGATGGCGTCCGCGACGGCTTCGACGAGGGCGAGCTGGTCGCCGGCCACACGGTGGTCACGCCGGACGGATGCCAGGGCACCGGCGGGGATGTCGTCGATCGCGGCGATGAGGGCCGCCGGGACGAAGGTGGAACGCGAGGGCGGCACGGGAGCGGTCATCGGTGAGGACGGCGCCCGCGTGGGGACCGGGCGGGCGTCGGCGTGGCTGCGACGGGCGATCGCGTCGAAGAGCGGTGTGGTCGACATGCTGCGGTTCTCCTGATCAGGGTTCGGTCTCGGGGTTGCCCCCATTGAACCACTGATATTTCTGATACGCAATGTCGACGATGCCGGACCTCAGTCGGGCTCGACGGCCTCGCCGGGATCGTCGCGGTGCAGCGCCCGCCGGACCCGCTCCACGATCGTCGCCGGCGGGTTGTTGTACGCGTTGGCGGGTTCCTGCCCGCTCATCGCCTGGATCGCCGCCATCACGGCGTCCGTCGCGTGCCGCCGGGCCCGCCCGGACGACGCGTCTCCGTACGACGACAGGTCGAGAGGCTGCCCGAACTCGATCGTCACGCGTGCGAGTTTCGGCACCTTCGAGCCGACGGGCTGCACGTCCTCGGTCCCGCGCAGCGCGACGGGGACGACGGGCGCACCGCTCGTCAGTGCCAACCAGGCGACACCGGTGCGGCCGCGGTAGATCCGGCCGTCGAGCGACCGCGTGCCCTCGGGGTAGATGGCGAAGGCCTCGCCGTCCCGCAAGCGCGCGAGCCCCAGGTCGAGGGCGTGCTGCGCAGCTGCTCCCGCGCCGCGCTCGACCCCGATCGCACCGATCCCGCTGAAGAACGCGCGGGACACCGCTCCGCGGAAGCCCGTCCCCGTGAAGTACTCCTGCTTCGCCAGGAACGACACCTTCCGGGGCGCCATGATCGTGATCGCCGGGGAGTCGATGAACGAGCGGTGGTTGCTCGCCAGGATCACCGCACCGCGCCGGGGGACGTTCTTCCGCCCGATGATCTTCGGCCGCCACAGCATCCGGGCGAGCGGTGCCACCACGGCACGGCCCAGCACGGTGGCGAACATCGACGAACCGGGCACCGGCGACCTCCTCGGGAACAGGGTTTCCGAGTGTAGTGACCGGATCGCGCCGCACATGCCGGAGACGGCATGGACCGGACGGCGGTGGTGGAGTGCTACTCCGACGCGGCGACGACGTCGAGCACGGCGCGGCCGTAGGACTCGAGCTTGGCTGCGCCGATGCCGGAGATCTCGGCGAGCTGGTCGACGTCCGAGGGGCGCACCGCGGCGATCCCCCGCAGGGTCGCGTCGTTGAACACGACGTACGCCGGCACGCCCTGCTCGCGCGCCTGTGCTGCCCGCCACGCGCGCAGTGCCTCGAACAGGCCGAGGGCTTCCTGCGGCATGTCGGAGACGACCTGGCGCCGACCACGCGCCGCACGCGGGGCCTTCACCGGGTCGCGGCGCATCAGCACGTGGACCCGACCGGACAGCACCTCGGCGCTGGTCGGGCTGAGGACGAGCGTGCCGTACCCGTCGCCCGACACCGTGGCGTACCCCTGGGCGAGGACCTGTCGTGCCACCCCGCGCCATTCGCCCTCGGACAGGTCGGCGCCGATGCCGAAGGTGGCCAGTGACTCGTGCCGGAGTTCCTGCACGCGCGGCGACTGCTTGCCGGTCAGGATGTCGACCAGGTGTGCGACGCCGTACCGCTGCCCACGTTCGCGCTCGAGCCGCACGATCGTCGACAGGAGCTTCTGCGCCGGCACGGTGCCGTCCCACGACTCGGGCGGAGCGATGCACGTGTCGCAGTTGCCGCACGCGGTGGACTCCTGGCCGAAGTACGCGAGCAGCCGGACCCGGCGGCACTCGATCGTCTCGCAGAGCGCGAGCATGGCGTCGAGGTGCGCGCTGAGCTGCCGGCGATGGGCAGCGTCGCCCTCGGACTGGTCGATCATGCGGCGCTGCTGCACGACGTCGTTGAGCCCGTAGGCGAGCCAGGCGGTCGCCGGCAGTCCGTCACGCCCGGCACGGCCGGTCTCCTGGTAGTAGCCCTCGACCGACTTCGGCAGGTCGAGGTGCGCAACGAACCGGACGTCGGGCTTGTCGATGCCCATGCCGAACGCGATGGTCGCCACCATGACGATGCCGTCCTCGCGCAGGAACCGCGACTGGTTGCGCTCGCGCACCCGCACGTCGAGACCCGCGTGGTAGGGCAGCGCCGCGATGCCCTGGTCGACCAGCGCCGCCGCCGTGCGCTCGACCGAGTTGCGGGAGAGGCAGTACACGATGCCCGCGTCACCCCGGTGCTCGGTGCGGATGAAGGTCAGGAGCTGCTGCATCGCACCGGTCTTCGGTTCGATGCGGTACTGGATGTTCGGCCGGTCGAAGTCGGCGACGAAGTGTGCAGCGTCGTCGAGCCCCAGGCGGGCGGAGATCTCGCGGTGGGTCTGCGGCGTCGCGGTGGCCGTCAGCGCGATGCGTGGCACGGTCGGCCAGCGCTCGTGCAGGATGCTGAGCTCGAGGTAGTCCGGACGGAAGTCGTGCCCCCACTGCGCCACACAGTGGGCTTCGTCGATGGCGAAGAGCGCGATGCGGGCACGGTCGAGCAGCGACCGCGTGGACTCGAGCTTCAGCCGCTCGGGCGCCAGGTAGAGCATGTCGATCTCGCCCTGCACCACCGCACGCTCGACGCGAGCGCGTTCGTCCGGGCCCTGCGTCGAGTTGAGGAACGCCGCCTTGACGCCGTTGGCCGCCAGGGCGTCGACCTGGTCCTGCATCAGGGCGATGAGCGGCGACACCACGACCCCGACGCCGTCGCGCACGAGCGCCGGCACCTGGTAGCAGAGCGACTTGCCGGCACCCGTCGGCATCAGGACGAGGGCGTCGCCACCGGTCACGATGCGGTCGATGACGGCGGCCTGTTCGCCGCGGAAGTCGTCGTAGCCCCAGACCCGGTGCAGGACGTCCTGCGCCGCGCTGCGCGACGGCGAGACGGGTGCCGAGGTGGTGCTCATGGCGTCCAGCCTAGGCGCGACGGGCGACACCCATCTCGCTGTCCACAGGCCGGTCAGCGGCTGACCCGGCCACGCCCTCGGAGCGGGCCGGTGCACCCGACCAGCCCGTGCCTCCAGGACGGGTCCAGCGCTTGCCGCCCGCCCAGACCGGCGCCGGACCGCGGAAGCGTGGCGTCTCCGATCCGGCGAAGCGGCGGTCGAGCTTCCGCCAGTGCGCGAGGGCCTCGACCATGCCCCAGTACGCCAGCGACGAGCCGAGCGAGAACAGCCAGCTCTGCCAGGTGCTGTTCGACGAGTCGAGCGACACCTTCGACCACCCGGGAGCCTGCAGCACGAAGATCATGATGTTGTTGAAGGCGTGCTGCAGCACGGTGGCCTCGAGGCCTCCGGTGCGGATCACGATGATCGCCGCGACCAGACCGAACGACCCCACGTCGAGGATGCCCCACACGTTGTAGCCGTTCGGGATGTGCAGCAGCGCGAAGACGACGGTCGACACCACCACGGCCACCACCGACCCGACGATGCGGACCGGGATCCAGGACCCGATCCACTGCATCAGGAAGCCGCGGAACACGTACTCCTCGGCAGCACCCTGGAACGGGACGAGCACCACGACCATGGCGATCGTCAGCGTCAGGGTGCCGAGCGTCACGGTGGACTGACCGATCGCGGCGTGGTTCCAGCCGAAGCCGCCGTCGACGGTGAACATGCCGTCGGGCGAGAACAGCCCGGTCTGCAGGATGAACGACGCCGCGGCGATCACGAGCGTCGGCAGCACGCACCACGCCGCCCAGCCCCAGCGCACGCGGAACCGCACCGAGGACAGCGTGTTCGCCGGCCCCAGGCGCGCGATCTTCACGGCGAGCAGGATCCCCGGCAGCAGGACCACGAGCGACACCAGCGACAGGGACAGCACGAGCGGGTCGGTCGGGTCGAGGGCGCCGCTCGTCAGGCTCTGCTCGAGGTCGATCAGCCCCTGCGCACCCTGCGTGGCACCGATCGGCACGAAGTAGGCCACCGTGATGAGGATCTGCGTCACGACGTACCACCCGGCCAGGAACGCCAGGGCGACCAGCGGGCGCCACCAACGCCAACGACCGTCGACGCGGAACAGGCGGGTGTAGGGAACGCTCACGCAGCGCAGGTTACCGGGCACGGCAGGATGGGACCCGTGATCACGGTGCTGCTCGGCCTCGGCGGGGCGCTCGTCTACGGCTTCGCGGACTTCCTGGGCGGCCTCGCGTCGCGTCGGTTGCGTCCCGTCACGGTCGCCGCCGCCGCAGCCGCGATCGGCATCGTCCCGCTGCTGGTGGGACTGCTGCTGTTCGGCGGCCGGTCCTCGTGGCAGGGCACGCTGTGGGGCGCCGTGGGCGGGCTCGCCGGAGCCGTCGGGGTCCTCCTGCTCTACGCCGCGCTCGCGATCGGGCCGATGAGCGTGCTCTCCCCGCTCACCGCGGTGTTCGCCGCGGTGGTCCCGGTGCTGGTCGCCGTGCTGCGCGGGACGGTCCTGTCGCCGGTCGCGGTCGTCGCGCTGGTCGTGGCCGTGGTCGCGGTCGTGCTGGTCGCGACGGTCCGCGACCCGTCCGGAGCACGCGTCACGGCTCGTGGCGTCCTGGCCGCCGTCGTCGCGGGGTGTGGGTTCGGCGGGATCGTGCTCGCGTTCAACGAGACGCCGTCGGACTCCGGGATTGCACCGCTCGTCGTGGCGCGGCTGGTGCAGACGGTGCTGCTGGGGACGGCGGCAGCGGTCTCGGCGGCGGTCGCTCGGTCGGGAGGCGCGGCAGACCCCGGGACGTCGGCCGGCGTCGCGGGGTCTGCCGCGCCTCCAGGACGGTGGCTGCGGTCCGCGCCGGGCCGACGGCTGGTCCGGGTGGTCGTCGCGTGCGGGGTCCTCGACGCCCTGGCGAACGTCTGCATCCAGGCCGGGCTGCACGCGAGCGACGACCCGACGACGCTGCCGGTGATCAGTGTCCTGAACGCGCTGTACCCGATCGGGACGGTCGTCCTGGCCGGGGTGGTGCTGCGCGAACGCCTGACCCTGCTGCAGGGTTTCGGGATCGCACTCGCCGTCGGCGCGGCGGTCACGCTGGCGCTGGCGTGACCGCCGACGTCAGTCGTCGGCGATCAGGCGCTTCCCCATCGACACCGTGTGGTCGTCGGCGTACCCGAGGGACTCGTAGAAGCCGATGACCCGCTCGTTGCCGGCGCGCACCTGCAGGTTGAGCTTGGGGCAGCTCAGGTCGGTGAGCAGCCGCTCGAACTCGGCCATGAAGGCCCGCCCCAGTCCGGAGCCCTGCAGGTCGGGGCGGACCGCCAGGTAGTTCACCCAGCCGCGGTGCCCGTCGAACCCGGCCATGCCCGCAGCGACGACGACGTCGGAACCGGGGTCCGTCGCCACCAGGAACAGCTCGGGCTGGACCGTCAGCTTGCGCGCGATGTCCTGCCGCGGGTCGTTCCACGGTCGGACCAGCCCGCAGGACTCCCAGAGCGCGACGACCGCTTCGGTGTCGGACGGATCGAAACGACGGATGACGTGGGACACTCCGCCACGGTACCGGTGTTGTGGAGAACACCGTCCCCAGCGGTTCGCCGTGGTCTGATAGACCTGAGCATCGTCCACCTCGACGCTCGCACGACCGGATCAGGAGCCACGTGACTGCCCACGAGACACTCCCCCCGCCTCCGAGCGCCCCTGACGACGCGCCCGCGCGCCGGGAGCGCAAGCGTCCGCGGCAGACGGTCGGCGGCGCGCTGCTGGCCCTGGTCGCCGAGCTGCTGATCATCGCGGGCGCGGGCACCGGGCTGTACGTGCTGTGGACCGCCTGGTGGACCGACGTCGTCGCCTCGCAGCACCAGTCCTCGCTCGTCAAGGACCTGGGCCAGACCGAGGCGCCCACCTCGAACCCCACGCCGACCGAGCACCGCGACCAGGCGCCTGTGCTCGCCGAGCCCCCCGGGTTGTCGACGGTCTTCGGCACGATGCAGATCCCCCGCTTCGGCGCGGGCTACGACCAGCCCATCGGTGAGGGCACCGACCGTGAGAAGGTGCTCAACACCATCGGGCTCGGGCACTACCAGGACACGGCGATGCCCGGAGCCGAGGGCAACTTCGCCGTGGCCGGGCACCGCGTCACGTACGGCAAGCCGCTCAACCAGATCGCCGACCTGAAGACCGACGACGCCATCGTCGTGCGGGTGACCGACAAGGACGAGGGCTTCGACGTCTGGTACGTCTACAAGGTCACGGACAGCCAGATCGTCACGCCGGACCACATCGAGACGATCGCGCCGGTACCGAACCAGCCGGGCGTCGAACCCACCGCCCAGGACCGGTGGCTCACCCTGACGGCGTGCCACCCGATGTGGTCCGCCAAGGAGCGCTACATCGTGCACGCGAAGATGGACTACTGGATGCCGGTGTCGGAAGGCACCCCGAAGGAACTGTCGGAGACGCCCAAGTGATCTTCCCCCTGGTCTGGCGGCTGCTGCCCGGCCCCACCGCCCTCAAGGTCCTCGAGCTGCTGGTGCTGCTCGTCGCGATCGTGCTCGTGCTGTTCACGTGGGTGTTCCCGTGGATCGCGGCGGACATCCTGCCGCCGCCCGACGGCACGGTCGACACGTCGGCGGTGCCCACGCCCTGACGACCGACGAGCAGCCCGGCGCCCCCGGACGCCTGATGCCCGACGCCTGACGCCCGACACCCGACGGAGTCGGTCTGCTCGCGTCAGACCGTGGTCGTCACGTGCGAGCCGCCGCCGGGGGTCCGGCGCACCGCGATGCGCTCGGGGATGCGCTGCTTGAGCTCCTCGACGTGGCTGACGATGCCGACCTGTCGTCCGCCGGCGGTCAGCCGGGACAGCTGGTCGACCACGCCGTCGAGGGTCTCGGGGTCGAGGGTGCCGAAACCCTCGTCGACGAAGAGCGTGCCGAGGGAGACGCCACCCGCCTCGGCCTGGACGACGTCGGCGAGCCCGAGCGCCAGGCAGAGCGACACCGTGAAGGTCTCGCCACCGGACAGGCTGCGGGGATCGCGCGTGGTGTCCGTCGTGTGGTCGCGGACCGCGAGCGCCAGACCCGTGCGGCGAGACCGGCTGCCGGTCTCGCGCTCGTCGGAGGTCTCGAGCGTGAACCGCCCGCCGAGCATCGTGCGCAGCCGGTCGTTGGCGGCAGCGACGACGTCCTCGAACCGCCGCATCAGCACGTAGGTGCCGAGCGTCACCCCGGTGGTGTTGTGTCCGGGGGCACCGGCGGCCACGTCGGCGAGCCGCACGACAGCGCGGCTGCGGGCCGAGGTGGACTCGCGCTGGTCGACGGCGCGCGCGAGTTCCGCGGCGCACCGTTCCGAGGCGGTGGCGCGGTCGGCACTCGTCGTCGCGGCGCGGGTGGCCAGGTCGAGCGCCTCGGCCGCGCCCGCCGACGCGGCGCGGGCGGCGTCCGGGTCGAGCACCACGTCGGCGGAGTCGTCCTGCGCCGCGGCAACGACGGCCGGTTCGGCGAGCCCGGCGTCGACGACCGCGCGCTCGCGGTCCGCGCGCTCGACCTGGTCGCGGAGCTGCGCACCCGTGGCGTGGTCGAGGACGGCAGCGCGGGCGGCCGCGACGTCGGGGAAGTCGTGGTCGGCGACGACCCGGGCGACCTCGGCCTGCCGCTCGACGACGGCGGCGTCGGCGGTGCGCAGGGTGTCCTCGGCGGCGGCCACGGCGCGGAGGGCGGTGGCCCTGCCATCGGCTGCGACGACCGCGTCCGGCAGGGTCAGGTCGGCGACGTCCGGCTGTGCGAGTTCAGCGGCCAGGGTGTCGATCGCGGTCTGCACGGCATCGGTGTCCTGGGCGACCCGGTCGTGCTCGGCATCGGTGGTGGCGAGCAGCACCTGGCGCCGCGAGGCCACGGCGTTGCGCTCGTCCTCCACCAACCGGGTGGACTCGTCGTGCTCGGTCTTCGCCCGCTCGTGCTCGGCGACGGTCGACGCAGCGGCACGAGCGACCCGCAGGCGCTCGGCAGCGGCGGTGGCACGGACCTCGAGCTCGTCGGTGTGCGAGTCGCCCACGACGATCAGCAACCGGTCGTGCTCGGCGCGCTCGAGGGCGAGGTCGGTCGCTGCGTCGGCGAGGGCCTGTTCGGCGCGGCGCGCGGCGTCGGCCGCTTCGGCGATGCGAGCCGGTGTCGGGTGGTCGTCCTGCGGAGTCGCGACCGCCGGGTGCTCCACGGCGCCGCACACCGGACAGGCGTCGCCGGGACGCAGCGCCGCGCCGAGTTCCCCCGCGAGCCCTGCGATGCGTCGTTCGCGCAGGTGTTGCTCGGCCTGGACCGCGCTCGACGCGACCACGCGTGCCGCCGTCACGACGCCCTCGGCGGTGGCGACCCGTGCGCGGGCCGCGGTCAGTGCCTCGTGGGCGTCGCGCAGGAGCTGCACGGCATCGACGTCGCGCTGCGCCGGCTCGGCGTCGGTCGCTGCGGCCGCAGCCGCATGGGAGAGCGCGACGATGCGGGCGCGGTCGGCCGGACGCGCGTCGAGCGCGGCGTCCAGGGTGGTCAGCTGCTCGCCGAGTGCCGCGGCGTCGGTCTGCGCGGCGGCGAGCACGCGACGGCGGTCGGGCAGCGACTCGGCGACGGACACCAGGTGACGGACCGACGCCACGACGTCGGTCAGTCGGTCGCGCTCGGCCGCGGTGTCGAGGTCGGACACACCGTGCTGCCCGCGCAGGGTGTCACGGGCATCACGAGCCGCCGATGCACGGGCCACCGCGGTGTCGAGGCCGTCGGCGACGGCTGCCACACGGTCGGCCAGCTCGCCGGTCCGCAGGCGGGACCGTGCGACGGTGATCGCTGCGGCAGCGTCGTCGAGTGCCGTTGCGCGAGCGAGCAACCCACGGCGGCGGTCGAGCGCGGCGACCCGGTCCACGACAGCGCGCTCGTGCTCGGCGGCGGCGACGGCGGCAGCGGCCGCGACGTCCCGTTCCTGCGCGGCGTCGTCCGCCTGGGTGCGCAGCTCTGCGACGACGGCGGGTGCCGTGGTCTCGTCGACGTCGGTCGTGCCGGACGCCTGGGTGAAGCGCGCGAGGGCATCGCGCACGCGGGCGTCTGCGGCATCGACCTCGGCAGCGGCCGCGCGACGACGGGCGGCGAGTTCGTCGGCGGTGCGGTCGTAGATCTCGGTGCCGAAGAGCGACTGCAGGAGCTTGCGACGGTCTTCGCCCGGTGCGCGGAGGAACCGCGCGAACTCGCCCTGCGGCAGCACCACGGTCTGCAGGAACTGCGCGCGGTCGAGCCCGACGATGCGCGTGACCTCGGCGCCGACTTCCTGCGCCCGGGCGGAGACGGGTTCACCCGCGGGGTCACCCGGACCCGCGAGCCGACTGAGGGTAGCCGAGGCGTTCTGCCGCACGGTGCCGGTGCCGCGCTGCTTGGGGCGGTCGTGCTGCGGCGTGCGGCGGACACGGAACACGCCGGCACCCGTCTCGAAGACGAGCTCGACGAAGGGCTCGACCGCGGGGTCGGCGTGCTGGCTGTGCAGCCGGTCGCTGCTGGCGTCGCTGCCCGCCAATCCGCCGTACAGCGCGAACACGACGGCGTCGATGATGGTCGACTTGCCGGATCCGGTCGGCCCCTCGAGCAGGAACACCCCGGAGGCAGCGAGCGCCGCGAAGTCGATCACCACGCGGTCCGGGTACGGGCCGATGGCGCGCAGTTCGAGTCGGTGCAGGTACATCAGCGCACCGCCGGGTCCTGCTCGGCGAGGGACAGCGCAGCGGCTTCGTAGGCGTCGCGCAGCACGAGCAGCTCGTCCGGCGTGGGTGCGGCCCCGGTGGCGAAGGTGACGAAGTCCGCGGTGACCTCGACCGGGTCAGAGGTCGCCGTGACGGCGCGGCCCGTCGCGCGTGCGGGGGCGTCCGCCGGTTCGTGCGTGATGGCGAGGGCATGCGGGAAGCGGTCCTTGACGCGGGCGTACATGCGCTCGGGGTGCACGGTGTCGGTGACGGCGACGCGGACCCAGGCGTCGGCGTGCCGCGCGTGCTCGCCCGCTTCGATCGCGTCGATCGTGTCGCGCACGTCGACGAGTGGCCGCGGCACCGGAGCCGGCAGGAGCTCGACCGTGACACTGCCGTCGGCGGCGAGGTCGACCAGGGTGACGGACTTGGTCTGGTGTCGCTCGCCGAACGAGAACGCCAGCGGCGACCCGGCGTAGCGAATGCGATCCGTTGCGCCGACGCGCTGCGGTCCGTGCAGGTGGCCGAGGGCGACGTAGTCGAACCCGGCGAACACCGACTCGGCGACGCGGTCGACACCGCCGACGCGGATGTCCTGTTCGCTGTCGCTCGGCTCGGCACCGCCGACGAAGGCATGGGCGACGACGACGGAGCGCGTGCCGGGTCGCGTGCCGAGGTCGGCGCGGATGCGGTCGACCGCGGCGCCCACGACCGCCTGGTGCGAGCGGGCGAGGGGTTCATCGGGCACCGCGGACAGGGCGTGCCGCACCAGGTCGGGCTGCAGGTACGGGATGCCGTAGACCGCCACCACGCCGTCGGGGTCGTCGACGAGCACCGGGTCGCCGAGGTGTGCGGGCTCGGCGAGGATGCGCACGCGCTGGTTCATCACGCCGGACCCGAAGCCGAGTCGCGCGGCCGAGTCGTGGTTGCCGGGCGTGACCACCACCGTCGCGACGGCGGCCAGTCGTTCGAGCACGGTCGAGAGCATGCGCACCGCGTCGACCGGGGGGATCGCCCGGTCGTACACGTCGCCCGCGATGACGACCAGGTCGACCGAGCGCTGCACCACGACCCCGACGAGGTGGTCGAGGAAGGCGGCCTGGTGGTCCAGCAGGTCGGCCCCGAGCAGGGTGCGGCCCAGGTGCCAGTCGCCGGTGTGCAGGATGCGCATGCGGCCACGGTAGCCGCGACGGCGGACATCCCCGGGCACCGCGCACGGGGCTGTGGAGAACCGCCGGTGTGTCAGGCGCAGGTGACCGAGATGAGTCCGAGCACGTTGAGGACGCGGACGTTGACGAACGAGGTACTCGTGGTGTTGGTGTTCCACAGTGTGCTGCCGAAGTCCGCCCGTACCTGGATCTTGTAGGTCGAGCCGAGGTCGAGGAGGCCCTGGGGGGTGAGTCCTGAGCTCGTCGCGGTCGGCCCGGCGGTCGTGACCTGCGTGCCGTTCGCCAACACCGAGTAGCCGAAGGGCTGGTCGGCCGGCGCGGTCCAGCTGATCGTCACGGCGTTGGACCCGGAGGGCGTGCACTTGAGCGCGGTGGGGGCTGCCGGTGTCGCGGCCGTCATCGTGCCCGTCCGCGCGACGGTGGTCGTCGTGAACGGCGCACCGATCGCCTGCGCAGGCATCAGCACACCGATGCTGCCGGCGACCACGAGCACCGCGGCCACGGCGCCGCCACGACCGAGACGGTGGCGTCGGCGCTGGCGCTGGCGGACCGCCCGGCGCGACCCGACGTCGTGGTGCGAGCCGACGTCCCGACGCACCAGGACGTGTCGTCCGGACCGTCTCGTCGACGGCGGCGGCGCTGGCGGGGCGAGCAGGGCCTCCAGGCTGGTGGCGTCGGGACCAGACGTCCGGTCGTCCCCGTCGTCCCCGTCGTCTCCGGGAGAGCCGGAGGAGCCGGGCGACGACGCTGCCCGGCGCAGCGACCCGTCGACCGTGCAGAGCCAGAGCGTGGCGGCGAACACCAGGGCGAGCAGCGCGACCTTCGTCCACTCCCCGGTCCGCATCCACACGATCGGCGTCGCGACCACGGGGATGCGGAGGACCGCGACCCCGTGCACCGCGGAGCGCGCGATCGGCGTCGAATCCCGCTGCGAGTTCGCGTCGCCCTTGGTGACGATCGTCCCGTCCGGCCCGGCCGTGACCGCTCGGTGCAGGCGGAGGTGTCTGGGCTGGTCGGGATCGTCGGCGAGCAGGACCTGGCCGAGGCGGAGCTCAGCGGGTGGCACGGGGCGGGAGACGACGACGTCCCCCGGACGGAGACGCGGCTCCATCGAACCGGTCATCACCGTCGTGGGGTGCCACCCGACGACAGCGGGTGCGGCTGCCCAGAGGGCGAGGCCGAGGAGCGTCACCACGACCCCGCGGGCGAGCGTCGCGACGACGACACGCCCCCACTCGACGGCGCCACGGACAGCATCGCGCGGCGCGGGACCTCCGTGCACTGCGATGGTGACCATGACTGCCTTCACGTGGGGGCGCGGCGACGGGCTGGGACCCGATGACGCGTAGGGACGCGGCGACGGGCGCGGGACCCGGCTCAGCTGTTCTGGGCCTCCCAGGTCAGGCCGAGCGAAGCGGTGGTGCCCTGGACCGAGTTCGGCGCGGTGGCGGACACCGTGTAGGTGATCCGGTAGACGCGGGACTCGGAGGCGGTGCCGGTCGGCGCCCAGGTGCCGAGGCCGTTTGCGAAGCTCGTGCTGCCGGTGGCGAAGCTCGCGAGCGTGGTGTTCGCGGGCGTCAGCGTGCCGTTGGTGGCAGCGGGCGTGAAGCCGGAGCACGAGCCGAAGCCGCCGCCGGTGCCCTGCTCGATGACGAGCGCGGTGTTCGATGCGAGCGCGCTCGAGGTCTGCGCGTTGGTGGCGTAGAGCTTGACGGTCGACGCGAGCGAGCCGGTCGAGGTGACCGTGATGCAGTTCGCACCGGTCGACCCGGGCTTCAGGCCGGTGGCGGTGAACAGCGCAGTGTTGTTGTCGTCGTCGGAGAGGGCGACGGATCCGGCGGTCCAGTTGCTGGTCGGGTTCACCGTGGTCGCCGAGAAGGCGGAGTACGAGGCGGTGGAGACGACGGCACCCGATGCGACGAGGGCGGCGGGGATGGCGATCCAGGCGGCGAGACGAGCGGCGCGAGGGGTGACACGAGACATGGCGGTACTCCCGGAGGAAGAGATCTGATCGGTGGGTGGCCCGGATCCGCGGTGGTTGGACGCGCTGCAGGCCGTGGTGGTGCGTGGTGCCGTGTACTGGTTCGGTACGACGATCAAGTTACTTGCACGCCGTGATGCTCACAAGACGTGCGGTGCCCCCACTGCTGGGGGTAGTTCAATCGTTGAGATACTTGTTGACTGAGCCGTACCGAGGCATGCCCGTGCCTCCCCCGCGACACCCACCCGAGAAGAGCATCGATGACGGACACCCGCATCACCGCAGTCCCAGCCGTCGACGATCGTCCCGCGCCGTCCTCCCCCGTCACCGCGACGGTCGACGGCGTCGCCGACACCGACCTGGGCCGCCTGATGACCGCGTTCCGTCTGATGCAGACGCAGCACGCGCGGGTGCTCCACCACGAGAGCCAGAGCCGGGGCCTCAACGCCACCGACAGCCGGTTCGTCTTCTTCCTGGCATCGGCGGACGGCGAGGGCGTCACGCCGAAGCAGTCGGGCGAGTACCTCGAACTCTCGACGGGCGCGATGACGTCGTTGATCGACCGGCTCGAGCAGCGCGGACACATCGAACGCCGCCCCAACCCGAACGACCGGCGCAGCATCCTGCTCCACCTGACCCCGTCCGGCGAGACCGTGGCACGACAGATCGGCGCGGTGTACTCGGCGTCGTTCCGCGAGGTCGTTCCTCCCGCAGAACGCGCGGCACTGGCCGACGCGTTCACCCGCCTCGCCGAGGAACTCGGTCGCCGATCGGCCGCCCACGGAGGCTGAGCAGCGGCAGCGCACGGGCGTACCGTCGGGGGCATGACCCCCAGTGAAGTCCTCATCGAAGCGTTCTCCCGCGTCCCGGAGACAGTCAGCCGCGCCGTCGACGGGCTCTCCGAGGACCAGCTCGCCGCCCGCCCCGCCGCCGGGGCGAACACCCTCGCGTGGCTCGCCTGGCACATCGCCCGCGGCCAGGACGCACAGATCGCCGACCTGGCGGGCTCCGAGCAGGTCTGGACCGCGGACGGCTGGTACGACCGGTTCGGCCTGCCGTTCCCCGCGGAGGCCCTCGGGTACGGCATGTCGCGCGACGACGTCGGACGTGTGCGCGCATCAGCCGCGCTGCTCACCGGCTACCTCGACGCCGTGCACGAGCGCACCGTCGCGTACCTGCGCACACTCGGTCCGGACGACCTCGACCCGGTCGTCGACGACGCGTGGGACCCGCCCGTGACCGCCGGCAGCCGCATCGTGAGCATCCTCAACGACTGCACCCAGCACGCCGGCCAGGCCGGCTATGCGCGCGGACTGCTGTTCTTCAACGCCTGACCCTCCGGACTGGAGGCCCGGGCCGGGTCCGTCCCGCACGTCGGTCCTCGAGACGCCGCCGGAACGACGAAACGCCGCCATCACTGGCGGCGTTTCGTCGTGGACGCGGCGTCCCGTCGTGGTCGCGGCGTCCCGTGGCGCTGCTCGGCGTCAGCGGGCGGCGAGCTCCGCCACGATGCCGTCACCGGGTGCGGCCTGCACCAGGTCCGCCTCGATCTCGGCGCGCTCGAGGATGCCCTCGATCTTGCGCACCCGACCACGCGGGACGATCGTGACGACGGTGCCCTCCTTGCCGGCACGACCCGTGCGGCCCGAGCGGTGCATGTACGCCTTGTAGTCGTCCGGCGCATCGGCCTGCACGACGAGCGAGACGTCGTCGACGTGGATGCCGCGGGCTGCGACGTCGGTCGCGACGAGCACGTTGACGCGGCCGCTGGTCAGCAGCTGCAGGTTGCGCGTGCGTCGTGCCTGGTTCAGGTCACCGTGCAGCGAGGTCGCGCGGATGCCGGCGTCCTCGAACTGGTCGGCGAGACGCTCGGCGTAGGCACGGGTGCGGGCGAAGACGATCGTCTTGCCGTCACCGGCCACGAGCTCCTCGAGCAGCTGGTCCTTCTGGCGCTGCTCGACCACGAGCACGCGGTGGTCGATCGTCGAGGACGCCTGGTCCTCGCCGGCGACCTCGTGCACGCTCGGCTCGTGCAGGAACTGCTCGACGAGCGCCGCCACCTGGGTGTCGAGCGTCGCGCTGAACAGCAGCTTCTGGGCGCGGTTGCCCTGAGGCGTGACCTGGGCCGTCGCCTCGAGGATCTCCTGCACGGGCTCGAGGAACCCGAGGTCGCACATGTGGTCGGCCTCGTCGAGCACGGAGATGACGACCTCGCTGAGGTCGAGCTTCCCCTTGTTCATGAGGTCCTGCACGCGACCGGGCGTGCCGACGATGATGTCGACGCCACGCTCGAGCGCTCCCTCTTGACGGCCGTACGGCACGCCGCCGTAGATCTGCGTCGTGAACAGCCCGACCGAGCGGGCGATGGGCTGCACCGTGCGGTCGATCTGCAGGGCGAGCTCGCGCGTGGGGGCCAGGATGAGCGCGCGGGGGGCGCGGCCCATCTTGCGCTTCGTGCCGCCGCCGTGCTCCATGAGCTTCTCGACGAGCGGGGCGCCGAACGCGATGGTCTTGCCGGAGCCCGTGCGGCCACGGCCGAGGACGTCCTTGCCGGCGAGCACGTCGGGGATCGTCGCCGCCTGGATCGGGAACGGGCTGGTGGCGCCGAGCTCGGCGAGGACGCGGGTGATGTTGCCGCCGATGCCGAGGTCGCCGAAGCTCACGCCCTCGACGTCGGCCGCGACGGTGGCCTCGGCCTGGAGCTTCTCGAGCTTGACGTCGTCGGCGGGGACGAAGTGGCCACCGCGGGCAGCGGGAGCGTCGCGGTCGTTGCGGTCGAAGCGACGCTGGGGACGCTCGTCGTTGTCCCGACGGGGCGCACGGTCATCGCGGTTGAACGTGCGGGGAGCCCGATCATCGCGGTCGAAGCGACGGGGTGCGCGGTCGTCGCTGTCACGACGGGGAGCGCGACCGTCGCGGTCGAACGTGCGCGGGGCACGCTCGTCGCGGTCGAAGCGGCGGGCCGGACGGTCGTCGCGGTCATCGTGACGAGGTGCGCGATCGTCACGGTTGAACGAGCGCGGAGCACGCTCGTCACGGTCGAAGCGGC
>NZ_LMPO01000008.1:674673-814861 GCF_001424385.1 Curtobacterium sp. Leaf183
GGCGCGGTCGTCACGGTCGAACCGACGCGGGGCACGGTCGTCGCTGTCACGACGGGGCGCACGATCGTCGCGGTCGAACCGACGCGGGGCACGGTCGTCGGCGCGGGCCGGGCGACCGGCGCCGCGGGGCTCCCACGCCGGACGGCTGCCGCGGCTGTCGCGCGGGTCCCAGTTGGGGCGGCTCGGGCGATCGCCCTGCGAGGAGCGGTTGCGACGCTCGTCGGCGTCCCAACGCTGCTTCTGGCGGGGAGCGGTCGGCTCGGCGGCGCGGAAGCCACGGTGCTTGCTCGAGCGAGCGGCGGGGGTGCCGTTCGGGTGACGGGTTCGATCGGAGGCGCGCTTGTCCGCGCCCTTGTCGTACGGGGCCATGTGTTCTTTCCGGGGTGCAGACGTACCACGCAGCCCGGCAGCGACATCGGCGGGGGCGGTTCGTGGAGAGGGGGTTCATCCCGTCGTCGATCGACGTGATTCCAGCCCTCGAACTACACAACACCCAAACACGTCCGCGGCTCGCAGCCACGGTGTCGAAGGCCGACCGAAGGAGTCTACGCGACACGACACGCGTTGGCCAGCCCCGCTGGCTCGCACGGGGCGTGGCGGAGGCGAGCGGGGCCTCCCGTCCGACCGCGCCGGATCAGGACTCGGCGAGTCGCTGTCGCTGCTCGGCCACGTCGAAGTCGGCGGCGGGCCAGGACAGGTGCATGTCCTCGAGCGCGCGCAGCAGGAGCTGCTGGACGGCGAGCCGCGCGTACCACTTGCGGTTCGCCGGCACGACGTACCAGGGCGCGACCGCGGTCGAGGTGCGGTCGAAGACGACCTGGTAGGCGTCCTGGTACTCGTCCCAGAGCAGGCGCTCGTCAATGTCGCCCGGGTTGAACTTCCAGTGCTTGTCGGGGCGGTCGAGGCGGTCGCCGAGTCGGGCACGCTGCTCGTCCTTCGAGATGTGCAGCATGACCTTGACGATGGTCGTCCCCTGCTCGGCCAGACGCGTCTCGAAGTCGACGATCGCCCCGTAGCGACGTTCGATCTCCTCCGGCGGCGCGAAGGAGCGGACGCGCTGGATGAGGACGTCCTCGTAGTGCGAGCGGTCGAACACGCCGAGCTGTCCGGCGGCCGGCAGCTGCCGCTCGACGCGCCAGAGGAAGTCGTGCGCTCGCTCCTCGGCCGTCGGCGCCTTGAAGCCCGCGTAGTGGACCCCGTTCGGGTCGACGGCGCCCACGACGTGCGAGACGATCCCGCCCTTGCCCGCGGTGTCCATCGCCTGCAGGACGAGCAGCACGCGGCGCTCGTCGCCCGTCGTGGCCGCAGCCCAGAGGCGTTCCTGGAGCGCGGCGAGCCGATCGGCGCCGGCGGCCAGCGACTCGAGCCCGTCGATCTTGCGGCCGGGGAACCCGGGGGTGCCCTCGGGGTCGACGTCGGCGAGCCGGAACCCCTCGTCGACGCGGAGGAGCGGTTCGGGATCGGCGTTCCAGGCCTTGCGACGGCTCACGGGTCCTCCAGGGTCAGGGGTGTGCTGCCGCTCATCCTGGCACCCGCGGGTGAACGGCGTTCCGCGGTACCGTGGTCTGCGATGAGGTCCGGCCGCCGCACGCTGTACGCGCTCGTCGCCGCGGTCGTGGCGCTCGGCGCGGTTGCGTCGTGCAGCGCCGACCCGGCAGCCGACGAGAACGCGACCGTCACCGCCGATCCCGTCATCTACCCGCTGTCGCTGCGGTACCACGGCATCGACGTCGTCCGGGACGTCCCGTACGGCGCCGACCGACTGCAGCAGCTCGACGTCTGCCTGCCCGCGGACAGCGCTCCGAGGACGACGGCGACCCCGAGCGTGGCGGCGTCCGCTGGCGCTCCCGGGTCGGCCGCCAGCTCGGCTCCGGGCGGTGCCTCGGCGTCGGCCAGCCCCCGTGCCGCGGCCGGGACCCGCCCCGCGGTGATGATGGTGCACGGCGGCAGCTGGTCCCACGGGGACAAGGACACGGCGGCCTACCGCGCGGTGTGCCAGTACCTGGCGTCCGAGGGCTTCGTCACGTTCAACATCGACTACCGCCTGGCGCCGACCGACCCCTTCCCCGCGGGCCTCGACGACACCCGACGGGCGCTCGACTGGGTCTTCCGACCGTCGACCCTCGAGACGTACGACGTCGATGCCGACCGCGTGGGGGTGTTCGGCGGCAGCGCGGGCGGCAACCTGGCCGCCATGCTCGCGGTCGAGGACCACGAGTCCACCGCCTACGCCGACGGGGACCGCATCCGTGCCGTCGTCGACCTGAGCGGACCGACCGACCTGACGGCGCGTTCGACCCGGGCGGACGGGGTGTCGGCGGCGTTCCAGCGGCGCCAGCTGCTGTACCTCGGGTGCACCGCGTACGACGCCTGCCCGGCGGCGACCAGGGCCTCCCCCACGTACCACGTCACCGCGGACACGGCGCCCTTCTTCATCGGGCACTCCACGCAGGAGTTCATCCCGCTCTGGGAGTCGCAGGAGTTCGCCGCGGCGCTGCGAGCACACGACGTCCCGGTCACGTTCGTCGCGGTGCGGGGGACGGCGCACTCGATCGCACAGCTCGACGAGGCGATGAGCAAGCGCGTCGTGGCGTTTCTGCGGCGGCAGCTGCGCTGAGCGCGGGGCCTGCGACATCGCCGCAGTTATTGCGCGTCGCTTCTGCTGCACCGATGTCGCCTCGGGAGCGGACCCGGGCCGCGGGCGACGTCAGGGCAGCGAAAGCGACACGCGAAACCGCGGGTGATGTCGCTTTCGGGGGCGGCGCAGGCAGGAGCGGGCGGCGCAGGCGGGGGCGGCGCAGGCGGGGGCGGCGCAGGCGGGGGCGGCGCAGGCGGGGGCGGCGCGGGCGCGGCAGGCGGGAGCGTGCACTCGGGTCGGCCACGCGGTGGACCGTGGGCGTACCCCGACCGGGTGCCACCCGGAGTCGGGACTGCCGCCGTAACGTGTCCGGACGGAGACTTCGTGGGTGACCGACACCTCGACCCGCCCCGCGCGCTCCGCACGACCGACGACCCCGTGGGAGCGCCGCCCCCGCAGCAGCACGGTCGCGGAGCTGCTGCTCGGGCTGTCGTTCTTCGTGACGGTCGGGTTCGCGGGACTCGGTGCCGCGACCGGGCACACCTCGGCCGTCGCACAGCTCGGCGCGGTGGTGTTCCTGGTGACGCTGACGGTCGTCGTCGTGCGGTGGTTCGTCGCTGTCGACCTCGAGGACGTCGAAGCCCGCTAGTCCGCGACGCGCTCCGACCGGCGTCGGAACGTCTCGCCGAACCAGACGCGCAGACTCCGCCGCGGCAGTCCCGCAGCACGACGGTCAGCCCGACGCTCGCGCGCCCGCTCGACCAGGAAGTACAGCGCCGGCAGCACCACGAGCGTCAGCAGCGTGGAGGACACCAGCCCGCCGATCACCACCAGCGCGAGCGGCTGCGAGATGAAGCCGCCCTGCCCGGTCAGGCCGATCGCCATCGGCACCAGCGCGAAGATCGTCGCCAACGCCGTCATCAGGATCGGGCGGAGTCGGCGGGTCGCGCCTTCGACCAGGGCCTCGCGGACGCGGAGTCCCCGTCGGCGGTACTGGTTGACGAGGTCGATGAGCACGATCGCGTTCGTCACGACGATGCCGACCAGCATGAGCACCCCGATCAGGGACGCCACACCGATCGGGATCCCCGACGCGATCTGCAGCAGGATCGCCCCGGTCGCCGCGAACGGCACGGACACGAGCAGCAGCAGCGGTTGCAGGAGGCTGCGGAACGTCGCCACCATCACGACGTAGACGATCAGGATCGCCACGAGCGCTGCGAGCAACAGCTGGCTGAACGCCGACGACTGGCTCGACGCGACGCCGCCGATCGACGCCGACGCCCCTCGTGGCAGGTCGAGCTGGTCGACAGCGTTCGTCACCGACGTGACCGCGGCACCGAGGTTGGCGGAGTCGGGCGTGACCGTGATCGTCGCCGTCCGGACCGCGTCCGAGGTGGTGACCGAGGTGGGCCCGTCGGCCTGGTCCACTGACGCCAGATCGGACAGCGGGACCGATCCGGTCGCGGTCGGGACCGACAGGTCGCGCAGGGCCTGGACGGTGGTGGGCGGCTCGGGGTCGGCGATGTAGACGTCGAGCGAGGCGTCGTCGATCTCGACCGTGCCGGTGTCGCGCGGCGAGACCGAAGCCGCGACGATGCCGCCGACCTGGGTCTCGGTGAGGCCGAGCGACGCGGCCTTCGCGCGGTCGACCGTGACGGCCAGGTACGGCTCGGCCGCCGACAGGTTGCTCGTCGCACCGGTGGTGTGGGCGACGTCCTTGAGCGTGCTCAGGGCCTTGTCTGCCGCGGTCCGCAGCTGCGCCTGGGTCGGCGCGGTGACGTCGACCTCGATGTCGCTGCTGCCGCCGAAGCCGCCGCCCGATGACGACAGCGCGATCTCCCCCGCGCCGCTGAGCCGGTCCAGGCGCTTGCGCGTGTCCGACTGGATGCGGGCCTGGTCGGCGTCGGAGTCGGTCGTCACGGCGTACTGGATCGACGCGGTCCCACCGCCGCCGAACGCCGCCTGGATCGACTGGCCGCTCGTGCCGATGGTGGTCTGCACGGTGTCGACGCCGTCCACCGCACGGAGCTGCCGCTCGACCGCGCGCGCCTTGTCGGACTGCACGTCGAGCGAGGCGCCGGGGTCGAGGTCCTGCGTGACGGTGAACGTGTTCTGGCCGGAGTCGCCGAGGTAGTTCGTCTTGACGAACGGCAGCGCCGCGACCGTCCCACCGAGCACGAGGACCGCCAGCACCACGACGAGCGCCGGGAACCGCAGGACCCAGTGCAGGACGGGCTGGTACCCGCGCCTCAGGCGGTCCGGAGCGGTGGCGTCGTGCAGGTCCGCCGCGGAGCGCAGGTCCGACTCGGTGGCCGAACCGGCAGCCACCGCGCCCGTGCCCGGCGAACCCGCCGTGTCCGCAGCAGCGACACCGGCGGCCGCGCCGGCGTGCTTGTGGGCCTTGGGTGCCCGCAGGAACCAGTACGCGAGCACCGGCACGATGGTCAGCGCCACGAGCAGGGACGCGACCAGCGCCATCGACACGGTGAGTGCGAACGGCCGGAACAGCTCGCCGACGAGCTCGGCGACGAACGCGACGGGCAGGAACACGACGACCGTGGTCAGCGTCGACGCGGTCACCGCGCCCGCGACCTCGCGCACGCCGTCGAGCACGGCCTGTCGCCGGTCGACGCCCGGTTGCAGATGTCGCTTGATGTTCTCGATGACCACGATGGAGTCGTCGACCACGCGGCCGATCGCGATCGTCAGGCCGGCCAGCGTGATGATGTTGAGCGTGTAGTCGGCCGCCCGCATGCCGATCGCCGCGAGCAGCACCGACGTCGGGATCGAGATCGCGGTCACGATCGTGGAACGCACCGACAGCAGGAACACCAGGATCACGACGACAGCGAACCCGAGCCCGAGCAGGCCCTCTTCGGCGAGGGAGTCGATCGACTGCTGGATGTAGGGCGCCTGGTCGAAGACGACCGTGAACCGCGGGTCACCGGTGATCTTCGACTCTATGCCAGGCAGGGCGTTGCGGACGGTCTTCGACACGTCGACCGTGTTGGCCTCTTGCGTCTTGGTGATCGCGATCGTCAGCGCCTGTTCGCCGTCGACCCGACTGATCGACGTGCGTGGTGACTCGGTGATCTCGACCTTCGCGACGTCACCGATCGTGGTCGTCGTCGGTGTCGCCCCCGGTGCCGTCGTGCCCCCGGTCAGCGGGAGCGCCTGGATGTCGGCCACCGACGCGATGCGCTCCCCCGTCTGCACCGAGAGCGTCGAGCCGTCCTGGGTGAGCGTGCCGCCGGGGATGAGCGTGCCGTTGTCGCTGAGGGCATCGGAGATCGCCGACTCGGACAGCCCGCGCTCCCCGAGTGCCGTGCGGTCGGGGGTGATGAGCACGCGCCGACCCGGGTTGCCGTAGATGTCGGCCGCGCGCACCCCGTCGAGCTTCTCGAGGTCGGGGACCGCCGTGGCGTTCAACCGCTCGACGAGCTGTTCCTGGTCGCCCTTCGCCGACACCGCCAGCTGGATCACCGGCAGGTCGTCGAACGACCCCGTGACGATCTGCGTCTGGACCGAGTCCGGCAGCGAGAGCGCGTTGACGACGGTCTGGATCTTGTCCTCGGCGCTCGCCAGGTTGGACCCGTAGGCGAACTCGGCCGACACGACGCTCTGCCCGGTGGAGGACGTGGCCGTGGTGGACTTCAGGTCGGGGACCGCCTGGATGCCCTGCTCGATCTTGGTCGAGACGTCGTTCGACACCACCTCGGGAGTCGCTCCCGGGTACGCGCTGACGATGGCGACCTGGGGGAACTGGACGCTCGGGATGAGTTCCTGCTTCAGGCTGGACAGCGAGATGCCGCCGAAGATCGCCACGACGATGGTGACGAGCGCGATGAGCGCGCGGTTCCGCAGGCTGAAGACCGAGAGCAGGTGCACGGTCCGATCCTCGCAGGTGCGTCCGACGCTGAGCACAGCCCACGAGCAGGTGCGTCCGACGCGGAGCACAGCCGACGAGCAGGTGCATCCGACGCCCGGCACGGCCCGCCCGGAGGAACGCCGCCGGGACGGGTCAGCCGCCGAGCAGCAGGAAGACCGCCAGCACCGCCACCGACCCGACGACACCGGTGCCGAGCGCGAGGACCCGCGCCGCCGGCGACCCGGCCAGCACGACCCCGGCGACGAGCACCGCCGCCCCGACCACGATCTCGACGATCCAGGTCACGACGCCGGTCGTCGCGGCGACCTGGAGCAGTGCCCGGATGCCCTCGCCCACGAGCACCGCGGCGACGGCACCGAACGCCGCCCCGCGCAGTCGTCCGTCGCGGGACCGCACGAGGACCGCGCACGCGCCGGCGAGCACCCCCGCAGGCACCCCCATGAGGACCCAGAAGTTGGTGAGGGACAGCACGTCCGGGAAGCCGCGCAGGTTCGTCGTCGCCCAGTAGCCGACGTGCATGAGCTCCAGCAGCACGACACCGGCGACCATCGCGAGCGCCAGACCACCGCGACCCGCGCGGACCCGGAGCACGAGCAGCAGCGCGACGGCGACGACGAACCACGGACCGGCGGAGTTCGCCACCGACGACAGCGGCCCGACGGCCTGTCCGTACGACGTCAGGACGCCGGCGAGCAGCGCACCGCCGAGGACCATCGACACCCGCGCAGCGGCGGGCACGGGCGCGACGGGCGTCGCGGGGGCGGAGGACACGAGCGGGGTCATGTCCCGATGCTCGCGCACGCCCGGCGCAGCCGCGTCACCCCCGGGAGCGAAGCCGGCTCATCCCAGCGGACGACACCTCAGACCACCGCGGCCAACGACCCCCGCGTGCCGCTGCCCGCACCACCGGTCCGCGCCCACGCACGCTCGAGCACGTCGACCAGCCGCACCCGGTCCGCCGGTGCCATCGTGAACGGCACCCGAAGGAACCGCTCGAAGCCGCCGTCCGGCCCGAACACCCCACCGGAGGCCAGCACGACGCCCTCGGATCGCGCAGCCAGCACGAGCGCACTCGAGACCGGCCGGCCGAGCCCCACCCACGTCGTCAGCCCACCCGCCGGTGACGGCACGTCCCACTCCGGCAACCGCGCCCGCAGCGCGCCCACGACGGCGTCGCGACCCTGTCTCAGGGTGACGCGCCGGGCCTCCAGGACCGTGTCCGTCAGCGGGACCAGCTCGCGCGCGACCAGCTGGTCGAGCACCGGCGTGCCGAGGTCGCCCGTCGGGCGGGCGAGCAGCAGCCGCTGCAGCAGCTCCGGCTCGGCGCGGATCCACCCGATCCGCAGGCCGCCCCAGAAGACCTTGTCGGCCGACCCGATCATCACC
Organism: Curtobacterium sp. Leaf183; assembly: GCF_001424385.1. Taxonomy (GTDB): domain Bacteria; phylum Actinomycetota; class Actinomycetes; order Actinomycetales; family Microbacteriaceae; genus Curtobacterium. The sequence continues at coordinate 682,530 of NZ_LMPO01000008.1, forward strand.
ACGGACGACGAACGCGTCGCCAGCGGCGGCGATGCCTGGCCGTCGATCCGCAGCTCGCCCATCGTCTCGTCCGCGATCACCGTCGTCCCGACCGACGACGCGAGGTCGAGCAGCGTCGACCGCACCGCGTCGGACATCGTGGCGCCGGTCGGGTTGTGCAGCTCCGGCATCACGTACGCGACGGAGGGCGCCGAACGCCGGAGGGCGGCCTCGAGCACCCCGACGTCCCACCCGGTCCGCGCGTCGACGGGCACGCCGACGAGACGGCCCCCTGCTTCGCGGAAGGCTTCATGGGCGTGCGGGTACGTGGGCGACTCCACGAGCACGGCGTCGCCGCGACGGACCAGGACCCGGGCGAGCAGCGCGATCGCGTGCTGCGCGCCGATGGTGACCACGACCTGGTCCGGCGTGGTCGGCAGCCCGCGAGCGGTGTACCGCGCGGCCACGGCGGCACGGAGCCCGGGGTCGCCGACCGTGTCGTACCCGATGCCGGCGAGCGCTGCCGGGACGTGCCGCATCGCCCGGTCGACCGCTTCGGAGATCCCGGGGGCGGCGTGCAGCGCGGCCTTCCGCAGGTCGAGCACGTCACCGGACACGACGCCGCCCAGCCGCTCCGGGTCGGGCCGTCCGACCAGGTCCCGCGGCAGACGCACGACACTGCCGGACCCGCGCAGGGACGCCAGGTACCCGGAGGACCGCAGCCGGGCGTAGGCGTTCGCGACGGTGGTGCGTGAGACGCCGAGCGCCTCGGCCAGCCCGCGTTCGGCGGGCATCCGGGCGCCGAGCGGGACGCGTCCGTCGATGACGAGCACGCGGACGGCGTCGGCGAGTGCCTCGTACGCGACGGCGTTCGACCCGACACGCCAGTCCTGCAGCATGGCTGCGGCGGCGCGGGCACTCAGCAGGACCGGGGTCATCACGCCACCGTAGTGCGATTGGCTCTCGACCGGCAGTCCAATTCCCTGCCACGCTCGCCCCATGTCCCGTTCCGCCGCCCTCACCCTGCGCACCGTCCAGCTGTTCGTCGGCCTGTTCCTCTACGGCGCCTCCACCGCACTGCAGGTCCGAGCGGTCGTGGGCGTCAGCTCGTGGACCGTCCTGACCGAGGGTCTCGAGCACGTCCTGCCGTGGTCGTTCGGGCTCATCACCGTGGTGTCGAGCGGCGTCATCCTGCTGTTCTGGATCCCGCTCCGCCAGCGGCCCGGCATCGGGACGCTGCTCAACGCCCTGGCCATCGGGCCGTCGGCGGACCTGGTGCTGTGGCTCGTCCCGACGCCGCCGGAACTGGGGGGCAGGATCCTGTTGTTCGTGGCCGGGACGGTCCTGCTGGCCGTCGCGACCGCGTTCTACATCGGCGCGGGCTTCGGCACGGGAGCGCGCGACGGGCTGATGGTCGGCCTGCACCAGCGGCTCGGGTGGCCGATCTGGCTCGCCCGCACCCTGGTCGAGGTCACCGTCGTGGTCGTGGGCTGGTTCCTCGGCGGCGACGTCGGTGCGGGAACCGTGGTCGCCGCGTTCGTCATCGGCCCGATGGTGCAGCCGCTGATGCCGGTCTTCCGCCGCTTCCCGTGGAGCCCGGACCGGGCACCTCGACTGGAGGCTCACCCCGCCACCGTCACGGAGCCCGCCCCCGCCCCGTGATGCGTCCCGCCGGTGGGTCACCACCGAGCCGTTGCCGACGGGCGTGACGCGATGTATCGTGTCGTCAACACACGCGATACATCGCGAGTCCGAAGGAGACGACAGGGCGCAGGAGAAGTGGCTCGTCGAGGAGCCCAAGGTCATCGACACCGGGATCGTCCGGTCCGTGCGGATCGGCCTGGTCGGGGGGCAGGTCGACGTCGTCGCGCACGACGAGCCCACCGCCCGCATCGAGGTGCACAGCGTGTCGGGCAAGCCCCTCAAGGTGGAGCTGGACGGGGACACCCTCACGGTCGACCACCCCCAGATCCGGTGGGACGACCCGATCGGCTTCCTGAAGTCCTTCCGCGGCAAGGCCCACGCCGACGTCAGCATCCTGGTCCCCCGCGACGCCGGGGTCACCCTCGGGGTCGTCTCGGCCGGCGCACTGCTCGCGGGCACGAACCGCGGCGCGACGCTGAACACCGTCTCGGGTGACGTCGTCGTCGACGGCGTTGCGGGCGACATCACCGTCAACGCGGTCTCCGGCACGACCACGATGCGCGACCTCGACGGCTCCCTGACCGTCCACACCGTGTCGGGCGACGTCGTCGCCACCGGTGAGATCCCGCGCTTCTCGGCCGACGGGGTCTCCGCCGACGTCGTGCTCGACCTGCGCGGCACCGCCGACTCGGCGAAGGTCAACACGGTCTCCGGCGGCGTGAGCGTCCGACTCGAGGACGGCGCTCCGTACCGCTGCACCGTCAGCACGGCCAGCGGCAAGCTGCAGTTCGACGACGCCGAGATCAAGGGCGTGCGCGGCTCGTACGTCAAGCAGGGCGGCGAGCTCTCCGGGCAGTGGCTCGACCTCCGGGTGAACTCCGTGTCGGGCGACATCGCGGTGCTGCACGCGCCGCCGACGGCCGCCAGCGCGCCGGCATCGGCAGCGCCGACGACCCCGGCACCGACCACGCCCGTCGTCGACGACAGCGAGGCGCCCGAATGAGCCCCGTCTTCGCCCACGGGCACCTGCGGCTGTACCTGCTCACGCTGCTCGCCGACCACCCGATGCACGGCTACGAGGTCATCCAGGCGCTCGGCGACCGCTTCGGCGGCACCTACGTCCCGAGCGCCGGCACGGTCTACCCGCGCCTGGCGAAGCTCGAGGAGGACGGCCTGGTCACGAAGACCGCCGACGGTCGCAAGACCGTCTACGCGATCACCGACGCAGGCCGCGCCGAACTCGACGCCCGCGCCGAGGAGATCGCCTCGCTCGAGGCCGGCGTGAACGACTCCGTCCGGTCGCTGGCCGACGGCGTCCGCGCCTCGGTCGGCGACGCGATGCGGTCCCTGCGCGCCGACCTCGCCGCCTCGGCCCAGGGTGCCGACGCCAGCGAGCCGACCTCGGTGCCGTCCGAGAGCGCTCGCGCCCTGCGGGAGCTGGAGATGGCCCTGTCGTCGTTCCGGCAGCAGGTCCGTGCCGACCTGCGGCGTCGGGCGACCCGCGGGACGCTCGGCCCGGACACCGTCACGCGCCTGCGCGACGGGCTCGAGGAGCTGCGCAAGTCCCTCTGAACCGCACGCCGACGGGGCGGCGGCGACCGGAGCCTCCCGTCCGGTCCGCACCGGCACGGCACCGACGAACGGACACAGCACCACGGCAACCCGTGGTGCTGTGTCCGTTCCACGGTGCGGTGTGGGAACGACTACAGCCCCGCGTCCGCCAGCGCGTGCATCGCGTCGCGGAGGGCGCGGGCCGCACCGGGCCCGGCCCACTCGTAGGCGTGGGTGAACCGCTCGTCGGCGACGTACATGTCGCCCAGGGTGCGGAACCGGTCGGCGGTCAGGTCTGCCGGCGGCGTCGCCTGGGCCAGCCACGCGTACTGCCGTCGGGCGAGCGCGATCCCCCGCGGTGACGACGGTCCCTCGCCCGCGGCGGCGAGCGCGGCGGCGTCCGCGGCGATCGATCGCTGCTCGTCCTGGAACACCTGCTTGGCGGCGGGGTCCTTCGCGTCCCACCATCCGGCCCCGCGCTCCCAGGCCTGAGCGCCCCAACGCTCCTCGACCTCGGCGCGGAACCGCGTCTGGTCGAACCCGTCGAAGGTGTCGTTCGTGGTCATGTCCTGTCCTCCCTGCAGTTTGGTGATGGTGGTGCGCACCGCGGCGAGCTGCCGGGCGATGCGGTCGCGCTCCCGTTCGAGCCACGCGACGTGGATGGTCAGCGCCACGACGTCGTCCTGCTCGCCGTCCAGGACGTCCCGGATGGCGGACAGGCCGAGCCCGAGGCCCCGGAGCAGCAGGATCCGCTGCAGCCGCACGAGCGCGCGGTCGTCGTAGCGGCGGAGCCCGCCGTCGCCGACCGCCGTCGCGGGCAGCAGCCCGATCGCGTCGTAGTGCCGCAGCGTCCTGCTCGAGACCCCCGCTGCGCGCGCCACGTCGGCGATGCCGTGCTGGGCTTTCGCAGGCGGGTCCGGGATGTCTGTCGAACCACTCATGCTGATGACGGTAGACGTTGACGCAGCGTCAACTGCAAGGGGTGCGTGCGACGGAGTTCGCCGATGTGGGAACACCGAGCGGGCCCCTCGTGTTGACTCGCGCCCGGATGTGAGTAGGTTTGCCGCTCGTGACGAACGAGATCCGGTCGCTGAAGTCGCGACTGATCGGGGAGCCCCTCCCCTCCGAGAAGCTCGAAGGACAGCTCCTCCCGAAGCACCTGGCACTGCCGATCTTCGCGAGTGACCCGCTGTCCAGCGTGGCGTACGCCCCGCAGGAGCTGCTGATGATCCTGCTGCTCGGCGGCATGGCGTTCCTCACCTTCGCCCCGTGGGTCGCCGCGCTCGTCGTGCTGCTGCTGCTGGTCGTGGTCGCGTCCTACCGCCAGCTGATCAAGGCGTACCCGTCCGGGGGCGGCGACTACGAGGTCGCGCACCGCAACCTGGGCGAGAAGGCGGGGCTCGTCGTTGCGAGCGCGCTGCTCGTCGACTACGTGATGACCGTCGCCGTGTCGGTGGCCTCGGGCGTGGACAACATCATCTCGGCGCTGCCCGCGCTGAACGAGTTCCGCGTCGAGCTCGCACTGCTGTTCGTCGTGCTGCTCGCAGCGGCGAACCTGCGCGGCGTGCGCGAGTCGAGCAAGGCGTTCGCCGTGCCGACCTACCTGTTCGTGGCGAGCGTGTTCGTCATGGTGGTCACGGGCCTGGTCCGCGTCCTCGCCGGCAACGCACCGGTGGCCGAGTCCGCCGCGTACACGGTGCAGAACGTCGAGCACACGACCCAGGCCGCGTTCATCCTGCTGCTGCTCCGCGCGTTCGCCTCGGGCTGCTCGGCATTGACGGGCGTCGAGGCGATCGCGAACGGCGTGCAGGCCTTCCGCCGTCCGAAGATCAAGAACGCGCAGGCGACCCTGGTGGCGATGGGTGGGATCGCGATCGTCCTGTTCGTCGGGCTGATCACCCTGGCGCTGGTCTCCCGCGTGCACTACGCCGAGAACGCCTGCGACCTACGGGGCTTCGCGGACTGCGCGACCACCCCGCAGCGCTCCCTGATCGCGCAGATCGCCGCCGCCACCTTCGGCAACGACACGGTGCTGTTCTTCGTCATCCAGGCCACCACCGCGGCGGTCCTGCTGCTGGCGGCCAACACGGCCTTCAACGGCTTCCCGCTGCTCGGGTCGATCCTGGCGCGCGACTCCTACGCCCCCAAGGCACTGTCGACCCGCGGCGACCGGCTCATCTACAGCAACGGCGTCATCGTGCTGGCCCTGGTCGCCGCGGCGCTGCTCGTGGTCTACCGCGCGAACGTGACGAGCCTGATCCAGCTCTACATCATCGGCGTGTTCGTGTCGTTCACGCTCGGCCAGACGGGCATGGTCCGGCACTGGACACGACTGCTGCGCGAGGACCGGGACGGCACCGCGACCGAGCCGGTGAACCGCGGGCAGGTCATGCGCTCCCGGGCGATCAACGCGACCGGCGCGACGTTCACCCTCGTCGTCCTGGTCATCGTGACGATCACGAAGTTCACGCACGGCGCCTGGCTGGTCTTCGTCATCATGCCGGTGCTGTTCGTGCTCATGCTCGGCGTCAACCGCTACTACCGCGACGTCAAGCACGAGATCGAGGCCGACGTCGAGACCGAGTTCGGCGCGACCGGCGACCACGCGATCGTCCTCGTCAACAAGCTGCAGAAGCCCGTGCTCAAGGCCCTCGACTACGCGATCGCGGCGAAGCACGCCGGGCTCGAGGCCGTGCACGTCGCCATCGACGACGCCGACGCGGCGCTCCTGCGACAGCAGTGGGCCGAGCACGGCATCGAGGTCCCGCTGACGATCGTGCCGAGCCCGTACCGCGACATCTCGACGCCGCTGATCCGGTACATCAAGGCACACCGCCTGCAGCACGGGTCCGAGGTCGTCACCGTGTACACGCCCGTCTTCATCGTGGGGCACTGGTGGGAGGGCCTCCTCCACAACCACCGCGGCCGCCGGATCCGCAAGAGGCTCCTGCTCGTGCACGGCGTCACCGTGGCGCTCGTGCCGTGGCTGCTGGACTCGTCCGAGCTGCTGTACGGCCGCCGCTCGCGCCCCTTCCCCGGGCAGGACCGCCGCGGCGAGCCCGTCCGACCCGCGCTGCGCCGGTCGCCCAGCGGCGTGTTCCGCAGCGAGGAAGAGGACCGGCTGCTCCGCTCCGAGCACCGCAACAGCCTCGAGGCCCAGGCGCTCCACGTGCTCCCCGGTCACACGTCCGGGCAGCAGTCCCGTCGCGCCACGCGTCCGGCAGGGCCCGCCGAGGGGCTGGACCCGGCCCTGTGCACCGGTGAGCTGAAGGCCCTGGTGCCGGCCACGCCGGGACGCGCGCCGTCGTCTGCCGAGTGACCCACGCCTCCCGGCCTACGATCTGATGCCATGACCGACGCACCCGACCTGCGCACCTTCGCGACGTTCGACGGGCACGGCGGCAAGGTCTCCCAGCGCGTCGAGGTGCTCGACCACCGCGACGACGACCACGAGGGCCTGGTCGCCGTCCTCGGCGCGCACCCGCTCGGAGCGGTCGACGAACGCGCTGTCGACGACGACGCGGCGCTCTCCCGCGGCGTGGCGAGCATCGGCTGGGTCGACCCCGCCACGCTCCGCGACTGGTACCGGCCGGACCGCGTCGTGGTCCCCGACATCGAGGCCCGCCGGTCCGACCTGTCGCCCGGCACCTACGCGGACACCCGGGGACGCGGTCGCGTCCGGATCGACAGCCAGGAGGCCCACCTCGGCCCCGACGGCCGGCCCGCCTTCCGCGCGCTGGCCGGTTCCGGCGTCGTCGACGTGCCCCTGCCGAAGGACCAGGTGGTCCGACTCGTCGTCGTGCGCGCCGACGTGCCGACCGAGTCCGGCGCCGCCGGCACCGAGATCGTGACGACGCCGATCAGCCCGCTGCTCGCGCCCGGGGAGTACCCCTCGTACGCCGACGACGTGCCGGGGCTGCCGCGTCGAGCGTCGTCCGGGCGGGTGCACGTGCGCGCCGCGGTGCTGCTGGACGGGACCCTGTTCCCGGTCGAGCGACTCGACGAACCGGCGAACACGATCTGGATCCGGCGGGACGACCGCTCGGTGCCGATCGCGGCGAACGAGGTCGGGCCCGACCTGGTGCGCTACACGGCCTCGCCCGTCTGACCGTGTGTCCCCCGGGTGTCAGTGGGTGCGGCGTAGCGTCCGTGCCATGACCTCCTCGGACTCCACCCCCACGCCTGCACACGACGCCGACGCCGACCACTCGGGCGAGACCCTCGGCGGCGCCCGTCCCGATCCCTCCACCACCGCCAGCAAGGACCCGGAGCAGTGGGTCACCGGCGACGAGCCGATGACCGGCCCGCAGCGCAGCTACCTCGACACCCTGGCGCGCGAAGCCGGCGAGGAACTTCCCGCCGACCTGACCAAGGCCGAGGCGTCGGAGCACATCGACCGCCTGCAGCACGAGACCGGTCGGGGCACCCCGGACGGGTCGGACACGTCCGGCACGATCGGCGCGAAGTCCTGACCTGCGCTTGCTGAACGCTGACGCTCGCGCCGTGCCGTGCGCCGTGCACCGCGCACGGTGCGAGGTTCGTGCCCGGTGCGAGCGTGATCGTGTGGTGCGAGGAACCATGCTCGCACCAGGCGGTCAGCCGTGCACCGGGTTGCGCGGACTTCGCACCGTGCGAGGTCAGTCGTGCGCGAGCAGCGCCATCACCTGGCGTGCCGTACGTCGTCCGGCGCGGTTGGCGCCGATCGTCGAGGCCTGGGGACCGTAGCCAGCCAGGAACAGCCGCGGCTCGTCGACGCTCTGCCCGTCGACGACCGCGACGCCCCCGTGCTCGGTCCGCAGGTGCAGTGGCGCCAGGTGCCGCAGGTCGGCCCGGAAGCCCGTGGCCCAGATGACCGCGTCGGCGTGCACGTGCTCGCCGTTGCTGGTCACGACCCCGTCAGGGTCCATCGCGGTGAACACGGGCTCGTCGCGCAGCACCCCGTGGTCGAGGCCCTCGCGGATCCGGTCGGACACCGGCACGCCCGTCCCGCTGACGATGCTCGGCAGCACCTCGCCGGCACGGGCTGCCCGGTCCTGCTCGGCCACCGCAGCGACCGCCGACTCGACGTCGAGCGCTGAACCGTCCGCCCAGACCACCGGCCGACGGGTGAACCACCGCGTGGACCGCGCGACACCGTCGAGCTCGAGCAGGAACCCGATCGCGCTGGTGCCGCCGCCGACCACGACGACGTCCTGCCCGGCGAACTCGTCCGCCGACCGGTACTCCGTCGTGTCTACCTGCCGACCCGTGAAGGTGTCGCGCCCGGGGTACCACGGCACGAACGGCGTGCCCCACGTGCCCGAGGCGTTGACGACGGCCTCCGCGACGATCCGCTGCGCCCGGCCGTCCGCGGACCGCGTCGCGACCTGCAGACCGCCGTCGACGCGGGTGACGGAAGTGACCGCGACCGGCCGCCGGACCTGCAGCCCGTGGTGCTGCTCGAACCTCCGGTAGTACTCACCGACGACGTCACGCGCGGGCCGGGAACGGTCGGCGTCCTCGAACCGCAGGCCCATCTCCGGCATGCCCGGCAGGTCGTGTACACGGTGGGCCCACCCGAGTCGCAGAGCCTCCCACCGGAACTGCCAGGCGCCGCCCGTGCTCGGCGCCCGGTCGAGGACCACGAGGTCCGACCCGGGCGTGAGCCCCAGACGGCGCAGGTGGTACGCGACGGAGAGCCCCGCCTGGCCCGCTCCGATCACGACGACCCGAGCGTGCTGGTCGTCCGGGAGGGGCTCCGGCGTCGGGTCGGTCATCGCCATGATTCTGCCGGACGGACCCGCACGACCGGGCTCGTCGTGCGGCGGGTCCGGACAGGGCTGCATGGTAGAGTGATCGGCAGATTTCCAACCACGAACCGTTCGGATTCCCCGGGTGATGACTCGTCTCCCGTGTGACCGGACACGAGCCGACACACGAGGGGGTCACGCATGGGGCGCGGCCGTCAGAAGGCAAAGCACACCAAGGTCGCTCGGGAGCTGAAGTACTTCAGCCCGGAGACCAACTACGGTGCACTCGAACGCGAGCTTGCTTCCGGGCAGCACTCGGGCGAGGACTACGTCGACCGTTGGGCCGATGAGTACGGACCGGAGCCGCAGGACGAGGACGACGAGTTCGAGCCCCAGCAGGACCAGAACAAGTCCGCCTGACCTCGACTCGATGACGCCGCGCCGCCCCTGGGCAGCGCGGCGTTTTCCGTGTGCGCGGGTGACTGGCCCGGCGCAGCGCATGTCCCGCAGCCCGCCGCCCGCCGCCCGAACGACACCACCGACGTCGTACGACACCCACAACGTCGTACCACGGGCACCCCGCCGCCCACGCGACACCACCGACGTCGTACGACACCGTCAACGTCGTACCACGGGCACCCCGCCGCCCACGCGACACCACCGACGTCGTACGACACCGACAACGTCGTACCACGGGCACCCCGCCGCCCACGCGACACCACCGACGTCGTACGACACCGACACTGTCGTCCCGGGTCGGACAACGCTGCGCAGCACCCCCGCGCGCGGCGCCTCAGCCCGCGTACGGCGCCTCAGCCCGCGTACGACCCGGTCAGCCGAACGGCTCCTCCGTCGACGCCCTTCGCGCCCTGCTCGAACCCGTCCAGCTCACGTGCGGACATCGACACGACACCCACGGGCCACGACGCCAGGCCAGCGGCCCCGAGCGCACCGACCACGGCGTCCGCCGCCGAGGCCGCGACGACCGCGAACATCCCGACGCCGAGGTTCCAGGTGCCCTCGGTGTCCTCGATCCGTGTGTCCGCCATGTCGGCGAGCACCCGGAACACGGGCAGGGGCTCCCACGTGGCGCGGTCGACCTCGACCCAGGACCCGACGGGCAGCACGCGCGCCAGGTTCGCCGCGATGCCGCCACCGGTCACGTGCGACAGCGAGTGGACGGCACCGTCGTGTGAGGCGATGACCGACAGCAGCGGCGTCGTGTAGAGCCGGGTCGGTTCGAGCAGCGCTTCGCCGACGGTGCCGGAGCCGAACTCGGGCAGCGTGTCCGTGTAGGACACCCCCCGCTGGCCGAGGATGTGCCGGACGAGCGAGTAGCCGTTCGAATGCAGGCCGGACGAGGCGATCGCCACGACGACGTCCCCGTCCTCGACGCGCTCGGCACCGAGCACCGAGGACGCCTCGACCGCACCGACCGCGGCACCGGCGACGTCGTAGTCGTCCGGGCCGAGCAACCCCGGGTGCTCCGCGGTCTCGCCGCCGACCAGCGCGGTGCCGGTCTCGGCGCACCCGCGGGCGATCCCGGCGACGATGTCCGCGATCCGCGACGGCACCACGCGCCCGCAGGCGATGTAGTCCGTCATGAACATCGGCGTCGCCCCGACCACGACGATGTCGTCGACGACCATGCCGACCAGGTCCTGCCCGATGGTGTCGTGCTTGTCGATCGCCTGGGCGATGGCGACCTTCGTGCCGACGCCGTCGGTGGACGTCGCGAGCAGCGGTCGTGAGAAGTCCTTCAAGAACGAGACGTCGTAGAGCCCGGCGAAACCACCCACGCCGCCCAGCACGGAGGCGTTGTGCGTGGCCGACACGGCGGACTTCATGAGCTCGACGGCCAGGTCACCGGCAGCGGTGTCGACGCCGGCCTCGGCGTAGGGGTTGGGCATACGTCGTCCTCCGCGGGGCATGGCAGACTTGTTCGGTACCACCCGATCCTACGGTCTGGAGCACTCCGCGCATGTGCGGCATCGTCGGCCTCGTCAACCAGGGGCCAGCAAACCAATCCATCTACGACGCACTGCTCCTGTTGCAACACCGGGGACAGGACTCGACCGGCATCGCCACGGTCGAGGGGCACATCCACCACATGCACAAGACCCGCGGGCACGTGCGCGAGGCCTTCCGCACCCGCGACATGCGCGCGCTGCTCGGCACGATGGGCCTCGGCCACGTGCGCTACGCCACCAAGGGCGCCGCCAGCAACGAAGAAGAGGCGCAGCCCTTCTACGTGAACGCGCCGTACGGCATCGTCCTCGTGCACAACGGCAACCTGACGAACACGCGCGAGCTCACGCGTGAGCTGTTCGACATCGACCGACGCCACCTCAACACCAGCTCCGACACCGAGCTCCTGGTGAACGTGCTCGCGCACGAGCTCCAGGGCCAGGTGCGCGGCAAGGACCTCGACCCCGGTCAGGTGTTCGACGCCGTCGAGCGTGTGCACGAGCGCGTCGAGGGCTCCTACGCCGCCATCGCCACGATCGCCGGGCACGGACTGCTGGCCTTCCGCGACCCGTACGGCATCCGGCCGCTCATCCTCGGGCACCGGTTCAACGGCGCCGAGAAGTCCGAGTGGGTCGTCGCGTCCGAGTCGCTCGTGCTCGAGTCGGGTGGCTACGAGATCGTCCGCGACGTGGCCCCGGGCGAAGCCGTCTTCATCGAGATGGACGGCACGATGCACGCCCGCCAGTGCGCACAGAACCCGCGCCTGGTGCCGTGCTCGTTCGAGTACGTCTACCTGGCCCGCCCGGACTCCGTGATGAACGGCATCTCGGTCTACGACGCCCGCCTGCGGCTCGGCAACCGGCTGGCCGACACGATCGCGCAGTACGCCCCCACCGGTGACATCGACGTCGTGATGCCGATCCCGGACTCCAGCCGACCGGCGGCGATGCAGGTCGCGCAGAAGCTCGGCATCGAGTACCGCGAGGGCTTCTACAAGAACCGCTACGTCGGCCGGACGTTCATCATGCCGGGCCAGGCGGAGCGCAAGCGGTCGGTGCGCCAGAAGCTCAACGCGATGTCGTCCGAGTTCAAGGGCAAGAACATCCTGATCGTCGACGACTCGATCGTGCGCGGCACGACCTCGAAGGAGATCGTCGAGATGGCCCGCGCGGCCGGCGCGAACGAGGTCACCTTCACGAGCGCCGCCCCGCCCGTCCGCTACCCGCACGTCTACGGCATCAACATGCCGACGCGGCAGGAGCTCATCGCGCACGACCGGAAGATCCCGGACATCAACCGCGTGCTCGGCAGCGACCACCTGATCTACCAGGAGATCGGCGACATGCGCGACGCGATCATCGAGGGCTCGGACGTCACCGACCTCGAGATGAGCTGCTTCACCGGCGAGTACGTCACCGGCACGGTGACCCCGGAGTACCTGTCCTGGGTCGAGGCCAACCAGCTCAGCTGAGCGCGGGTCGCCGACGCGACCGACCGACGGACTGGAGGCCCCCTGCCAGCTGGCAAGGGGCCTCCAGTCTGTCTGCGGCGCGGATCAGGGCTGCTGGTCGCCGTGGTCCTCGATCTCGCCCTCGACCGTGTCCGGCGGGGTGTCGACCGTGACGCGCTGCGCCGTCAGGCGGGCGGCGCGGCGCGCGAGCACCCGGTCGAGGACGATCGCGACCACGGCACCGACGAAGCCGCCGACGGCCACGCCCCACAGGCCGAAGTAGCCGACCAGGCCGCTGAAACTGACCGTCTCGGCCTGGCCGCCGCGGTCGATGTCCCGGGTGAGCGCAACGATGATGACGACGACGATGAAGCCGAGGACGGCTCCGCCGACGATGAAGACGCCGAACTTGGGCGCACGACGGATGGTCACCTCGTCGGACGAGGAGACGGTGGCGGGCTCCGGAACCGGGGCGTCGTCGGGGCGATCGGTGTTGCTCACACCGCCATTGTCCCCCACTGTGGGACGTCACGAGGCCTGCCGCCGCCCGCCGATCCGGTGGAGGATGGTGCGTACCCGCTGGTATCCCGAGGACGGAGGTGAACCCATGGCCCGATCGACCGCTGTCGGAGCGCGTGGCCGACCCGTCCCCGCTCGGATCGCGTGGCCGATCGTGCAGCGTGCGGACGAGGACCGCGCCGTGTCCGTCGTCGCCGAGCACCGCACGAGCGTCGCGCTGGTGGGCGCCCCCGGGCTGGGGAAGAGCACCTCGGCGGCCCGTGTCACCGACCGTGTCGCGGGTCGCGACGGCAGCGGCCGCACCCTCGTCGTGCCGATCACCGCCGTCGCCACCGGGACCTCGATGCCGTTCGGAGCGATCTCCGAACGGTTCGGCGACCTGCCCGCCGAGGTGCTCTCCGACGAGACCGGATCGGAACGCCGACTGCGCGAAGCGGCTGACGCGATCGACCGCGACCTGCTCATCCGCATCGACGACGCCGACCACCTCGACGCCATCTCGGCGCGGTACGTGGCCTGGCTCGTGCGACACCAGGACGCGCGGATCGTCCTGACGTGTCGCGACTTCACCGCCCTGGCCGAGCCGCTGCGCTCGCTGTGGCAGGACGACCTGCTCGAGCGGATCGACCTCGGCCCGCTCGACCTGCAGGACACCGCCCGGCTGATCGAGGACGCGCTCGGCGCCCCGCTCGAGTCGGCCTCGGTCGAACGCGTGCACCGGGCGACCGAGGGGAACCCGCTGTACCTGCGCGAGGTCGTCCGGGCAGCGCTGGCGACCGGTGCGCTCGAGCACACGGCGTCCGGGTGGTACTGGCGCGGACGGATCACCGCCTCGAACAGCCTGTCGGACATGTACCGCACCGAGCTCGGGGCGCTGCCCGAGGACCTGCGCGACGTCGTCGACATCGTGGCGCTGGCCGACCCGATCCCGCTGTCACGGCTGCTCGGGCTGGTCGGCGGCGGGGACGTCGACCACGTCGTCGCGCTCGGCCTGGTCCGCATCGACTCGCTCGCCGACGGCGCCCCGATCGTCCGTCCGTCGCACCCGCTGGTCGGCGAGGTCGTCCGGTCCCTGGTGCCCGTCGCGCGCCGCACCACGCTGTTCGCCCGCGCGAACGCCTTCCGCGCCGACCACCACGAGGGCGCCACGCCCGCCGCCCGGCTCCGGGCCGCGCTCTGGGCGCTCGAGTGCGGCGTCCGGCCCCCGGTCGCCCAGCTGCTCGACGCGGCGCAGGTGGCCAGCGGACTGCAGGAACTCGAGAGCGCCGTCGCACTGAGCTCGGCCGCCCTCCGCGTGGACCTGACACCGACCGAACGCGTCGTCGCGCTCTGCCTGCGGTCGTTGGCGCGGGGCTACAGCACCGGGCGCGAGGCCGGCCGCGCCGACGCCGAGGCCGCCTGGGACCTGGTCCGCGCACGCCGCGGCGAGGTCGCGGACGCGGTCGTGATCGAGGCGTGCGAGACCCTGGCGAACATCCGCCAGTTCCACGACGACGACACGATGGCCGCCGTCGCGCTCACCGACGCCGCGGTCGCCTACGTCGGCGGCCCCGACGCGGTCGAGCGGCTGCGACTGCTCCGCCTGGCGCACCTCGGTTGGGGCGGCGACTTCGTCGAGGTCCGCGAGGAGGTCGAACGCTCCGGGATCGTGCACGCGCCGACCGTGCCGATGTCGTTCCTCTGCGTCGCGCCCTGCGCCGTGATGGCCCTCGCGACCGCCGGACGGCTCGACGACGCGATGTCGCTCGGCACCGCGTCGCTCGCGACCGCGACCGTGCACGTGGAAGAGGCGCCGTGGAGCGTCGGCGAACTGCTGTCCGTCATGCACCAGGTGCAGGTCTGGCGGGGCGACTACGAGGACATGATCACGTCGATCTCGGTGAAGCGGTCGAACCCCTTCCTGAAGTACGACTTCACGCTCGAGCTGATCGGGGCCGGCAACCTGGCGATCGGGCAGCGCCGGTGGGACGACGCGGTCGCGGCGTTCTCGGCGGCGTGCGAGCGGTACGCGATCGCTGACCTCGGTGGGTTCGGTGCCTACCCGTGGTCGCGGCTGGCGATGGCACTGGCCTCGGCAGGTCGGGTCGAGGAGGCGACGGCGGCGATCGACCGTTGGCGCTCCGTGCCACCCCGTGCGATGCGGATCACCGGCGAGCAGATGCCGACGTCGGTGGCCTGGGCCGAGGTGCTGCTCGGCAACCCGCTCGGCCGCGAGCACGCCGAGGAGGTCATCGCCCGGTCGACGGCGACCGGGTCGTGGCTCGGCGTGTTCTCCGGGCACCTGCTGCTGCACGCCGCCGCACTGGTCCACGGCCTGGACACGGCCCCGACGCTCCGACGGCTGCGCGAGGCCGCTGCCCGGGTGGACGGCCCCCTCGCGGCTGCGGTGCGCGAGTACGCCGACGCGACCAGGTCCGGGGACCGGACGCGGGTGGTCGCGTCGTACGCCGGTCTGGCACGGTGCGGTCTGTACGTCACGGACAACCTGGCGCGGCTGCCGCTGACCCGACGCGAGCACGAGGTCGCGGAGCTGGCCGCGCGGGGGTTGTCGAACCGGCTCATCGCCGAGCAGCTCGGGCTGTCGGTGCGGACCATCGACGCCCACCTGTCGAAGGTGTTCCAGAAGTGGGAGCTGCACTCGCGGTCGGAGCTCGCGGACCTGCTGCGGGTGGTCTGACTCCGGCGTCGTCGGTCTCGCAGCGCGGGATGCCTGGACGACCGACTGGACGTCGTTGTCTCGTCGGTCGAACGGCTTCGGGGCCGCCGGATTCGGCAGTTTCGTTGCGGAATGCAGCACGCCACGCCGGATGGTTGACACGGAATGCCGAACATCGCGTACCGTTGCCCCTGTTGCCGGGTTCGGACCCGTTCGGGTCGGGTCCGAATCCCGGTGACTTCAACGCTAGGACCGCGGCGCGGATCGGCACATCGGTAGGTGTTACCTAATTCGATCCCCGCGGGTACCGACGGGCGTGTCGGGGTGCTCCTGCCCGATCAGACCGTCGTGCGCACGGGCAGGAACGACGCCAGGTCGGCCCGCGAACCGGAGGCGCTGACCTTGGTCGCCACGGATGCGTCGTCCCACCGGAGCGCGCCGGTCGCGAGTGCGATCCACGTCGTGGCGTCGGTCTCGATCACGTTCGGTGGGGTCCCCCGGGTGTGCCGGGGACCGGGGACCGCCTGCACCGCCGCGAAGGGCGGGACCCGCACCTCGACGCTGTTGCCCGGGACGTCCTCGGCCAGGCGCTGCAGCGTCCACCGCACCGCGGTCGCGACCGACGCCCGGTCGGTGGCACCGCCGACCACGGCCTGCAGCGCCGCTGCTCCCTCGGCGTCGTCGATCGTCCTGCCCGGCATGTCCACAGGCTAGCCGGTGCACTGCGGCGGGCCCCCGCGTCTCGGTAGGGTGATCGGGTGCGAATCCTCGTCCTCGGTTCCGGTGCCCGCGAGCACGCGATCACCACGGCGCTCCTGGCAGAACAGGCCGGGCACGTCATCACCGTCGCGCCCGGCAACGCCGGCATCGCTGCCGATGTCGAGACCGTGGCGCTCGACCCCACGAACGGCCCGCTCGTGGCCGAGTACGCGCTCGAGAACGACGTCGAGCTCGTCGTGATCGGGCCGGAGGCACCGCTGATCGCCGGCGTCGCGGACCCGCTCCGCACGCGTGGCATCGCGGTCTTCGGTCCGAGCAGGGCCGCCGCGGCGCTCGAGGGCTCGAAGGCCTTCGCGAAGCGGGTCATGGCCGACGCCGACGTCCCCACCGGCCGCCCGGTGTCCGCCGGCACGCTCGACGAAGCCGTCGCCGCGATCGACGAGCTCGGCGCTCCCTACGTGGTCAAGGCCGACGGCCTCGCCGCCGGCAAGGGCGTGCTCGTGACGTCGGACCGCCAGGCAGCCGTCGACCACGCCACGTACTGGCTGCAGCACGGCCCCGTGGTGGTCGAGGAGTTCCTCGACGGCGAAGAAGTGTCGCTGTTCTTCCTGAGCGACGGGCACGACATCGCCCCGCTCAGCCCCGCCCAGGACTACAAGCGCCTGGGCGACGGCGACGTCGGGCCGAACACGGGCGGCATGGGTGCGTACTCCCCGCTGCCGTGGCTGGCCGAGCGCTGGGGCTCCGAAGCCGCCTTCGTGGCCGAGGTTGCCGACATGGTCGCACTCCCGACGATCCGCCGGCTCGAACACGAGGGCACCCCGTTCGTCGGGCTGCTCTACTGCGGGCTCATCGTCACCGAACAGGGCGTGCGGGTCATCGAGTTCAACGCACGCTTCGGCGACCCGGAGACCCAGGTCGTCCTCCCCCGCCTGGCCACCCCGCTCAGCGGGCTCCTGCTCGCGGCCGCCACCGGCCAGCTCGGCGGCGTGCCCGCGCCGGAGTTCCACGACCTGGCAGCCGTCACCGTCGTCCTGGCGAGCGAGGGGTACCCCGCCAGCCCGGTGACCGGCCGTCCACTGATCGGGGTCGACGCCGCGAACGCCCGCGACGGCGTCTCGGTGCTGCACGCCGCCACCGGGGTCCTCGACGGCGAGCTCGTCGCGACCGGCGGGCGGGTGCTCAGCGTGGTCGCGACCGGCTCGGACTTCGCCCAGGCCCGCGAGCGCGCGTACGCCGGGCTGCACGACATCGCGCTGCAGGGCGGGCAGTACCGCACCGACATCGCGGCCGAGGTCACCCGATGAGCGCCCCGCAGGTCGACGGCTGGCGGCACGTCTCGTCCGGCAAGGTCCGCGAGCTCTACGTGCCGGCCGACACCGCCGACGTCGCCGGCGCCACCGAGCTGTTGCTCGTCGCCTCGGACCGGGTCAGCGCCTACGACTTCGCCCTCGAGCCGCCGATCCCGGGCAAGGGCGAGCTCCTGACCCGCCTGTCCCGGTTCTGGTTCACCCAGCTCGGGGACGTCCCCAACCACCTGCTCGGCCCGTCGGCCACCAGCACTCCGGTGCCGTCGTCCGTCGCGTCGCGAGCGATGCACGTCATGCCCCTGACGATGTTCCCCGTCGAGTGCGTCGTGCGCGGCTACCTGGTCGGCAGCGGCTGGGTCGAGTACCAGCAGTCGGGCAGCGTCTGCGGCGTCGAGCTGCCGTCGGGGCTGTCGAACGGCGACCGGCTGCCCGAACCGATCTACACCCCGGCGTACAAGGCGCCGCAGGGCGAGCACGACGAGAACATCTCCTACGAGCGCACCGAAGCGCTGGTGGGGCCCGACGTCGCGGCGACGCTCCGCGACCTCTCCCTGCACGTGTACTCGGAAGCCGCAGCGATCGCCCTGCAGCGCGGGGTCGTGATCGCGGACACGAAGTTCGAGTTCGGGCACGACCGCAGTGGCCAGATCCGCATCGGGGACGAAGTCCTCACGAGCGACTCGAGCCGCTACTGGGACGCCCGGGCCTCCGACGACGGCTCCCGCACGGACTCGTTCGACAAGCAGATCGTGCGCGACTGGCTCAGCGCCAACTGGGACAAGCAGGGCACGCCGCCGGTGCTGCCCGATGCGATCGTCGAGCGGACGGCGACGCGGTACCGCGAGCTGATCGAGCGCCTCGGCGCCTGACCCGTCAGGCGGCGCGCTCGACCACCACGACGGTCAGGTCGTCGCCCGGGTCGTGCGAGGCAGCACGTGCCCGGATGCGGCCGAGGAACGTCCCGACGTCGGCGGAGTTCCGGTAGAGCCCGCCGAGCCGCGACAGTGACGCCAGCGTCGAGTCCCAGAGCTCGAGCGCCCCGTCGCTGACCACGATCAGGACGTCGCCGGGCTCGAGCTCGAGCGTCCCGGTCGTCCGCTCGAACCCCACCGGGTGCAGCCCGAGCGGCAGGTCGAGCGAGCGGTGGATCGTCTCGGTCCCGTCGTGGTGGAGCTGCAGCACCAGACCGTGCCCGGCGTCGATGAACTCGACGACACCGGTGGCGGGCTCGAGCACCCCGTGGAAGAGCGTGGCGAAGGACTCGGCGCGGCTGAGCTCGGGCGCGACCTGGGCCTCGACGGCCCCGAAGGCGTTGGGCGCGGTCGCAGCACCGCGGGCGAGCAGCGCCCCGCGGATGTTCGCGGCGAGGAGCCCGGCCGACATGCCCTTGCCCATCACGTCGGAGACCGTGACGTGCAGTCCGCGGTCGGAGACGTGCCAGTCGTGGAAGTCGCCGGAGACGACGCCGTGCGGGACCGACAGGCCCGTGATCCGGTACCCCGGCACGTCCACGGCACCCGGCTCGAGTCCGGCGAGCACCGAGCGCAGGCGGTCCTCGTCGGCGCCGGCGGCGAGCTCGCGTTCCGCCCAGATGCCGAGTTCCTGCAGCAGGGCGACGTCGTCGTCGTCGAGGGTGCGCGGCTGGGGGTCGATCAGGCACAGCGTGCCGACCTTGACGTGCTCGGCACCGAGCCGCAGCGGGACGCCGGCGTAGAAGCGGACGTTGGGGTCCTGGAGCACCATCGGCAGGTCGCGGAACCGCTCGTCGCGGAGCGCGTCCGGCACGAGCACCGGCCCGGGGCTGGCCAACGTGCGCCCGCAGAAGGTGTCCTCGAGCGGGATGACCGGGTCGAAGCGCTTGTCGCTCTGCTGCGACTTGATCGTCAGGTGGTCGTCCCCGGCCAGGTTGAGGAACGAGCCCGACACCCCGAAGGCCTCACGCGCGATGCGGGTGATCCGTTCGAAGCGTTCCTCGGCACCGCCCTGCACCACGTCGAGCGCCGCGAGCAGTGCCGCACGCCGCGCGGCGTCCTGCCCGGGCGTGGTCGACTGCACGGTGCTCGCGGTCTCGGTAGCCATGGACCAACGCTAACGCGCCGACCGGACAGTGAGTGTCCCTCGTTCGGAGGACCAGGACCCCCAGTAGACGGGCCACTGACCTCGACGCCGGCCGGGCACCGGCCCGCCGCCCGTGACAGATGTCACGAAGGATCCGTGACGGACGCCCCATGGCCGAGGCGCCTCGCGACAGCACGCTGGGGTCATGAACACACCAGCAGCCCGGGACGACGTCCCGGTCATCGAGCTCACCGGCCTGCGCAAGCGCTTCGGCGCCGTACCGGCCGTCGACGGCGTCGACCTGACGATCCGTCCGGGCGAGGTCGTCGCCCTCCTCGGCCCGAACGGCGCCGGCAAGACCACGACGGTCGACCTGGTCCTGGGCCTGGCCACCCCGACCGCCGGGTCGGCGCGGCTGTTCGGCGCGGACCCGCGGCACGCCGTGGTCGCCGGGCGCGTCGGCGCGATGCTGCAGGGCGGCGCGCTGCTGCCCGACATGACGGTCCGCGAGGCCGTCGCCCTGGTGGCCGCAGCCCACCGCACGCCGATGCCCGTCGACGAGGCCCTCCGCCGCGCGCGCTGCACCGACATCGCCGGCCGCCGGGTCGCCAAGCTGTCCGGCGGCCAGCTCCAGCGGGCGCGGTTCGCCGTCGCCGTGGTCTCCGACCCGGACCTGCTGGTGCTGGACGAGCCGACGGCCGCGATGGACGTCGAGGCACGCCACACCTTCTGGTCGTCGATGCGCGAGTTCACGGACGCCGGCCGCACGGTGGTCTTCGCCACCCACTACCTCGACGAGGCCGACACGTTCGCGGACCGCATCGTCATCCTGCGCGCCGGTCGCGTCGTCGCCGACGGCACCCCCGCCGAGGTGAAGGCGATCGCGGCCACCCGGACCATCCGGTTCCGCGGTGTCCCCGACAGCGAGCACGTCGCGCTGGGCGCGCTGCCCGGCACCGTCGGACTGGAGGCGCGGCACGGCTCCGTCACGCTGCGCACCGACGACTCGGACACCACGCTCCGCGCGCTGCTCACCGCGTTCCCCGCGGCCCACGACGTCGAGGTGGTCGCCTCGACCATGGACGACGCGTTCCTCGCCCTCACGGCGGACACCACGTCCGCCGACACGATCGGAGTCTCCGCATGACCACGACCACCACGACCACCGCGACCACCGTCGCCACGACAGCGCGCCCGCTCGACACCGTCCTCGGCGGCGGTCGACTGCCGCTCCGGTACGTCCTGCTCGAGACGAAGCGCCAGCTCCGCAACGTCCGCGCGATGGTGTTCACCTTCGCCGTCCCGGTCGTGATGCTGCTGGTGTTCGGCGCGGCCTACGGGTCGCAGCAGGACCCCACGACGCACCTGCAGTACCTGGTCGTGACGACCCTGCAGATGGCGTCGTACGGCGCGATGATGGCCGCACTGAGCCAGGCCTTCGCGATCGTCAACGAGCGGTCCCTCGGCTGGAACCGGCAGCTCCGCGTCACGCCGCTGTCCGGGTGGGCCTTCCTGGTGTCCAAGGTCGTCGCCGCCATGGCGTTCGCGGCGATGTCGATCGCGGTCACGGTCGTCGTGGCGGTCCTCGCGCTGCATGCCTCGCTCGACGCCGGGCACTGGGCGGCGGCCGCGTTCGGCATCTGGTGCGGGGTCGTGCCCTTCGCGCTCATCGCGGTCCTGATCGGGCAGTTCGCGAAGCCCGCCTTCGCCCAGCCCCTGTTCATGGTCGTGTTCATGGGGCTGGCGATCCTCGGCGGGCTGTGGGTCCCGCTGTCGATCATGCCCGCGTGGATGGCGGACGTCGCGCACCTGCTGCCGTCGTACTGGCTCAACCGGATCGGGCAGATGGGTGCCGGCGCCACCGGGACGAGCGGCATGCTCGAGCCCGCGCTGGTGCTGACGGGCTGGGCGGTGGCCCTCGGCGCGGTGATCGTCTGGCGCTACCGCCGCGACGCGGCACGCCAGTGACCGACGGCCCTACACTCGCCCACGTGGACGACGTGTCGAGCGTGCGGGAGGCCCCACGGGCCTCCCGTCCGTCGCGCTCCCGGTCGTTCCCGTGGGCCGCCGCGCCCAGCAACGACGCCGCGGAGATCGCGCAGGCGCGACGCCGCTGGTACGGCGGGGCGGTGTTCGGGCTGCTGTGGCAGTCGTTGCTGCTCATCGCCCTGTGGACGGACGGCGGGTCGTTCCGGGACCACCTGACCGCCACGGCGTCGCTCGCGCTGGTCTACGCGTTCTTCATGGTGGCGCCCGAGCTGATGTGGCGCCGGGCCCTGGTCGGACGCGTCGTCGTCATCGGGTTCTTCGCGCTCTGCTCCGGGCTGCTGCTCGCCGTCATCGGGCCGCTCGCGGTGTGGTCGTGGCTGCTCCTGGTGTCCCTGTCGGGCTTCGTCGCGGCGCGGCTCTGGGTGGCGATGGCCGTCACCGGGCTCACCGTCGCCGGACAGCTCGCCGTCGCCGCCGTCATCGGCTGGGACACCGCGTCGGCCTCGGGGATCCTGTTCGCCCCGCTCATCACGATCTCCGTCGGCGCCTCGATGGTGTTCTTCGGACGCCAGCGCGAGGCCGAGGACCGGTTGGGGGTCGCGCAGGACGAGATCACGCGGCTGGCCGTGGTCGAAGAACGCGCACGCTTCTCGCGGGACCTGCACGACGTCCTCGGGCACTCGCTGACCGTCGTCACGATGAAGTCCGAGCTCGCCGCACGCCTGGTCGACAGCGACCCCGTGCGGGCGAAGGCCGAGATGCAGGACGTCGAGCGGCTGGCGCGCGAGGCGCTGCAGGGGCTCCGCCAGGCCGTGAGCGGGTACCGCGAGGCCTCGCTCGACGCCGAGCTGCTGTCCGCCCGGGCCGCGCTGTCGGCCGCGCAGATCGCGGCGGAGCTGCCCGCGTCCGGGGACGCCGCCGCGGCCGACGCGCGCAGCCTGTTCGCCTGGGTGCTGCGCGAGGGCGTCACGAACGTCCTCCGCCACGCGGGGGCCTCGGCCGTCCGGATCACGATCAGCCGCACCGCACTGACTGTCGAGGACGACGGCACCGGGTCGCTCGACGGGCCGGCGGTCGGCACGCCCGTGTTCGGCGGCAACGGGCTGCGCGGCCTCCGGGAACGGGCCGACGCCGTCGGGGCCACCCTCGCCACGGGCACCAGTGACCTGGGCGGGTTCCTGCTGCGGGTGGAACGAGGACGACGGTGACCGAGGCCATCCGCGTGCTGATCGCCGACGACCAGGCCCTCGTCCGCGGTGCGCTGGCGTCGCTGCTGTCGCTCGAGCGGGACATCGACGTCGTCGCCCAGGTCGCGCGCGGGGACGAAGTGCTCGACGCCGCACGGTCGAGCGGCGCGACCGTGGCGCTGCTCGACGTCGAGATGCCCGGGGCCGACGGGCTCACGGCCGCGGCGCAGCTCGCCGCCTCGCTGCCGGCGTGCCGGTCGCTCATCGTGACGACGTTCGGGCGACCCGGGTACCTGCGGCGCGCACTGGAGTCCGGGGCAGCCGGGTTCGTCGTCAAGGACACGCCGGCGGAACAGCTCGCCGACGCCGTCCGCCGTGTCGCGTCCGGGCTGCGCGTGGTCGACCCGGTCCTGGCAGCCGAGTCGCTCGCCGCGGGGCCGTCACCGCTGACCAAGCGTGAGACGGACGCGCTCATCGCCTTCCGGACGGCCCCGACCGTGGCGGGTGTCGCGGCCGCGCTGCACCTGTCCGAGGGCACCGTGCGGAACCACCTGTCCGCGGCGATCGGCAAGACCGCGTCGCGGAACGCCACCGAGGCGCTGCGCGTGGCCGCCGACAACGGGTGGCTGCTCGGGTCCGCGTAGGCTTGTGGGGTGTTCCGTCGCCCCGCCACCGCCCTCGTCGTCGGACTCGCCGCAGCCCTGGTCCTGACCGGTTGCAAGGCCCAGGACTCCACCGGGCGGATCGCCGTGACCGTCTCGCCGAACGAGGCCGAGCAGTCCTACTTCGTCGAGGTCCTCGTGCCGAACGGACGCACCGCCGCGCACCAGAAGGCGTTCCCCGGGGACACCCTCGAGTTCGCCGGGGTCGCCGTGGGCAAGGTCCGGGTCCGCGCGGACGGGCTCTGCGCGCAGTCGACCACGATCCTGAGCGGGCAGGTCACCGACGTGACGCTGTCGTCCACCGGCTGCTGACCGGCGCGGGCGGCGCTTCGCGCACCGTGCGCCGTTGATGCGCCGTGCCCGCCTGACCGCCCCGTGCGCGGTTGTTGCCCCGCACCACGCGGTCAACCTCGCACCACGCGCCGACGGCCGCAACCTCGCACCGTGCGAGGTTAGTCCGCCGTGCGCGGTTAGTCCGCCGTGCCCGCCTGACCGCCCCGTGCGCGGTTGTTGCCCCGCACCACGCGGTCAACACCGCACCACGCGCGCCGACGCCCGCAACCTCGCACCGTGCGCGCCCGGCGCCGCAAGCTCGCACCGTGCGCGGTTGCGGCCGCTCAGTGCGTCAGGAGCACCTTCACGAGACCGATGACGAACGCGACCGCCGCCAGCACGATCCCGCCCCACAGCGCCGGGAACGTCGGCTTCTGCCCGCTGAACCGCTGCATGAACACGCCGACCAGCCCGATGCGGACGACCAGGATCACGAGCGCAGCCGTCTGCGCCCAGGGCGCCGGGAGCCACCCGACCCACGCCACCGCGTAGAGCACCGCGGGGATGAGGCCCGAGGTCGCGATCGGGTTGGCGTTCCGGGCGATGGTCGCGGCGGACTCGCGGCGCGCGGCGTCGGTGGCGTCCTGCTCGCCGACGCCGTGCGCCACGAGGTGCGCGAGCACGTGCGCCGCGTAGGTCAGCACCGCGGTGCCGAGCACGGCCCAGACCGCCGAGCCGTGCTCGATGGCGCGCGGGTCGACGGCGATCGCGGCGGCGAGCACCGTGATGTTGCCGTACACGTACGAGGACAGCCGGTCGCGGACGTGCTCGACGGCGATGGCGTCCGGAGCGGGACGGGAGCGGGCCATCCGCCCATCCTGCCCTGTGCGAGGCTTGGTGGGTCGACGCACCGGAGCGCCGGACAGGAGGCCCGCAGCATGTCCCACAGACCCCTCGCCCTGGTCACGGGTGTCGGCCGCAGAGCCGGCATCGGCGCCGCGATCGCGTCGCGTCTCGCGACGGACGGCTGGGACCTCGCGCTGTCGTGGTGGAGCCCGTACGACGAGCGGGTGCACGGTGGGGCCGATCCGGACGGCATCGACTCCGTCGTCGCCGAGTGCGAGCACGCGGGCGCACGCGTGTCGCGGCTCCCGGTCGACCTGGCCGACCCCGCGCAGGCGGCCGCACTCGTCGGCCGCGCCGAGGAGGACGCGGGCGCCCCCGTGACCGCGATCGTGATGTCGCACTGCGAGTCGGTCGCCTCGGACTTCGCCACGACGACGCTCGAGTCGTTCGACCGGCACATGGCGGTGAACGTCCGTGCTCCGTTCCTGCTCGTGCAGGCGTACGCGGCACGACTCCGGGCCGGGGCGGACGCACCGATCGACCGCCGTCGGGTGGTCGCCCTGACCAGCGACCACGTCGGCTTCAACCTGCCGTACGGCACCAGCAAGGGCGCACTCGACCGACTGGTCATCTGGGCAGCGCAGGAGCTCGGCGACCTCCGGGTGAGTGCGAACCTGGTCAGTCCCGGGCCGAACGACACCGGGTGGATGACCGACGCGATCCGGCAGTCCGCTGCGGACCAGACACCGCTCGGACGGCCGTCGTTGCCGTCCGACACCGCCGCGCTGGTCGGGTTCCTGCTCGGGCCGGACGGCGGCTGGGTGAACGGGCAGCTGCTGAAGTCGGACGGCGGGTTCAGCGCCCGCTGAGGTCGATTTAGTTGACGCGTCAACCAAATCGGCGCACACTGGGGTCATGCACACGCAGGACCTCCTCGCCGCCGACACCGGGATGGGCGCCGTCACGCTCCGGGTCGCCGACCTCGACCGGATGACCGCCTTCTACCGGGACGGCGTCCGGCTCACCCTGCTGTCGAACGCCGGTGGGATCGCCGTGCTCGGCCGAGGCGCGACGCCGATCGTGGTCCTGGAACACGCCCCCGAGCTCCGGCACGCCGGCGCGCACGAGGCCGGGCTGTTCCACACCGCCATCCTGTTCGACACCCGGGCCGACCTGGCCGCGGCGCTGTACTCCGTCGCGACGCAGTACCCGCAGGCGTTCACGGGCAGCGCCGACCACCTGGTGAGCAACGCCTTCTACTTCACGGATCCCGAGGGCAACGGCGTCGAGCTGTACTGGGACCGCGACCGCACCGAGTGGTCGTGGACGCACGGCATGGTCGACATGGCGACGATCTCCGTCGACCCGAACCAGTTCCTGCAGGAGCACCTGACGTCGTCCGCGCTCGAGTCGGCAGCCACTACCCCGGGTCGGGTCGGACACGTGCACCTGTCCGTCGGGGACGTGGCCTCGGCGAAGGCGTTCTACGTCGACCAGCTCGGCTTCGCGACGACGGCGGGTTGGGGCGAGGCACTGTTCGTCAGCGCCGGCGGCTACCACCACCACATGGCGATGAACACGTGGAACTCCCGCGGTGCCGGACGCCGGCAGCTCGCACTCGGCCTGGGGCTCGTCCGCATCGAGGTCCCCGGCGCGGACGACCTCGGCGCGCTGGTCTCGCGGATGCACGACACCGGGGTGCAGACCGCGGACGACGGGCGGACCGTGGCGTTCGAGGACCCGTGGGCGAACCGCATCGAGGTCACGGCGCCCGGTCGGGGCTGATCCGAGCCCGCGTCTGCCCGGCTCGGCAGCGTCCGGGCAGGATGGACCCATGAGCGACGACATCCGGTGGGAGGTGGTCGAGGAGAGCGCGCTGAGCCTCCCCGACCACGAGGCGATCGCAGCGATGCTGGGGCAGGCGTTCCCGGACTGGTCGCACTGGTACGTGGGTGGCCGGAGCTGGTCCGGCATGCAGCCCGAGCGCCGGGTCATCGCGCGCGATGCCGACGGCGTCGTCCTGGCCCACGTCGGGATCCGGCGGATGTTCGTCGGCGTCGGCGGCGAGGACGTCCTGATCGGCGACACGGGCCTGGTCGCCGTCGCACCGACGATGCAGGGCACCGGGATCGGCCGCGAGCTGATGACCCGCACGCAGAGCGTCCTCGAGGGTCTGCGCGTCCCCTTCGGCTTCCTCGGCACCGGCGAGCGCACCGTCCCGTTCTACGTCCGCATGGGGTGGCACCTGATGGACGACGCCGTCACGACCTTCAGCGCCTTCACGGCGGACGGCGCCGGGGTCTCGGAGACCGAGCAGGGCGGATGGCTGGTCCTGCCCGTGACGGCGACGGCCGAGGAGTGGCCGGAGGGCCCGATCTGGCTGAACGGCCAGCAGGTCTAGTCGCGACACACGTCAGACGGGCGCGCCCCGCTCAGAGGCAACGCGAAGCGTTGCGCGGGGCGCGCCGACCGAGCCTGCGAGGGAGGACGGTGCCAGCTGGCACCGGGCCTCCCGTCTGCGTGGAGCGGCTGGGGCTCAGGCCTCGACCGCGACCTCCGCCGGGTCCTCGTTCGAGCCGGGGGCGCTCGGCGCCACCGCGGCGCGCACGCGCGCACCCAGGTCGGCGTCGACGTTCGTCCAGTAGGCGAAGACCCGCTCGCGCAGGTCGTCGCGCGTCACCTTGGAGACGTGCCCGGCGATGTTGCCGACCAGGCGCTCACGTGCGGCGTCGTCGAGGACCTCGCGCACCATGGTGCCCGCCTGGCCGAAGTCGTCGTCCTCGGGGTGGAGCGTCGCCGCGGCACGCTGCAGCGCACCGTCCGACTCCCAGCCGGGAGTGTCGTCGGTCGCGGCGGGGTCGGCGTGCGCACCGCCGAGCGAGTTCGGCGCGTAGACGGGGACCTCGGACTTCTGGAAGTCGAAGCGCATGGCGCCGTCCTTCGAGTACGAGTGGACCTCGTTCTTCGGCGCGTTCACCGGCAGCTGCGCGTGGTTCGTGCCGACGCGGTAGCGGTGCGCGTCCGCGTAGCTGAAGATGCGTGCGAGGAGCATCTTGTCCGGACTGGCCGCGATGCCGGGCACGAAGTTCGACGGCGCGAAGGTGGCCTGCTCGATCTGCGCGAAGTAGTTCTCCGGGTTGCGGTTGAGCTCCATCGTGCCGACCTCGATCAGCGGGTAGTCCGCGTGCGGCCACACCTTCGTCAGGTCGAACGGGTTGAAGCGGTAGCTGGCGGCGTCCTCGTACGGCATGACCTGCACCTTGAGGGTCCAGCGCGGGAAGTCGTTGCGCTCGATCGCCTCGTGCAGGTCGCGGATGTGGAAGTCCGCGTCCTCACCGGCGATGCGGTCGGCGTCCTCCTGCGTCAGGGTCTTGTGGCCCTGCTCGGTGATGAAGTGGTACTTCACCCAGAAGCGCTCGCCCTCGGCGTTGATCCACTGGTACGTGTGCGACCCGAAGCCGTCCATGTTCCGCCAGCTCGCCGGCAGGCCGCGGTCGCCCATCAGCCACGTGACCTGGTGCGCCGACTCGGGCGAGAGGGTCCAGAAGTCCCACTGCATGTCGTGGTCGCGCAGGTGCGAGCCCGGCAGGCGCTTCTGCGAGCGGATGAAGTCGGGGAACTTGATGCCGTCACGGATGAAGAACACGGGCGTGTTGTTGCCGACGAGGTCGTAGTTGCCCTCGGACGTGTAGAACTTCAGCGCGAAGCCACGGGGGTCGCGCCAGGTGTCCGGGGAGCCCTGCTCGCCGGCGACGCTCGAGAAGCGGGCGAGCATCTCGGTCTGCTGGCCCGGCTGCAGGAACGCGGCGCGGGTGTACTTGCTGATGTCGTGCGTGATCGTCAGGGTGCCGAACGCGCCGCCGCCCTTGGCGTGGACGACGCGCTCCGGGATGCGCTCGCGGTTGAACTGCGCGAGCTTCTCGACCAGGTAGTGGTCGTGCAGCGCGAGGGGGCCGTCGGCCCCGACGCCCATCGAGTGCTGGTCGCTCGAGACGGGTGCCCCGCTGTTGGTCGTGGTGGTCGGGGTGCCGGTCGGCTGGTCGGTCGTGTTCTGGTCGGACACGGTTCCTCCTCGGTTGGGACGGTGGTGCGGTCAGGGTTGCTCGGGTGGTCTGTGCGGTGCGGTGCGGTGCGCGGGTGCGGTGCGCGGGTGCGCTGTGCGGGTGCGGCGCGCGCTGCGGGTCGGTGCGCTGCGGTTCGTCCGTGGCGCCGGTCGCGGTCGGCGCGTGCGCGCTACGCCAGAACCGGCTCGTCGTCGCGCTCGGCCGCGGCACACCGTTCGCAGATCCCCCAGTAGGTGACCTCGGCGGTGGTGACGGCGAAGCCGTGGGCGTCGGACGGCGTCAGGCAGGGCGCATGCCCGACGGCGCAGTCGACGTCGGCGATGGTCCCGCACATCGTGCACACGATGTGGTGGTGGTTGTCCCCGGTGCGGCGTTCGTAGCGCGCCGGGCTGCCCGCGGGCTCGATGCGACGCACCAACCCGACGCCGGTCAGCGCGGCGAGGACGCCGTACACCGCCTGGTGACTCGTGGTCGGCAGCTCGGAGGCCAAGGCCGTCACGATGTCGTCGGCCGTTGCGTGCGGCAGGGTCTCGGTCGCGCGCAGGACCGCCAGACGAGGGGTCGTCACCCGCAGGCCCGCGGTGCGGAGCAGCTCGGCGTCGCCGTCCATGAGACCCCCTTCTCTTGCAGCATTCAAGACAACTGCGACCCTACACGACATCGGGCGCGGGACGCATTCCGCTACCGGAATACAATGTGTCACGGTTCGGTCGCGATCAGCTGGACGGACCATGGGAAGCCCCGACCGGCCGGTAGCGTCGCGCCATGTCCACTCAGCCGGTACAGACCAGCGTGGACGCCCGGGGGATCATCGCGCAGCGAGACCTGGTCGTCGACCTCATCCGGACGGCCTGCGTCGTCCTCGTCGTCATCGTGCACGTCACGATGGTCGGGATCGCCGCCGACGACGCCGGCATCCGTGTCACCAGCCCACTGCAGCAGGCGGACTGGTACGTGCCGGCCACCTGGGTCGGCCAGGTGATGCCCCTGTTCTTCGTCGTGGGCGGGTTCGCCAGCGCGGTCGGGTGGCGGAGCACCCTGGCCCGGGGCGGCGGTGCCCGCGACTGGTACGCGACCCGGTTGGTCCGGTTGTTCCGCCCGGCGGTCCCGCTCCTGGTCGTGCTCGCGCTGGGACTCGGCGTCGCCACGGCGCTCGGCACACCGGCCGACCTGTTGGCCACGGTGGCGTTCGGCATCGGGTCGCCGCTGTGGTTCCTCGCTGCCTACGGCATCACCCAGTGCTGCGTCCCCCTGATGGCCCGACTGCACGCCAGCGCCCCGTGGCGCACGCTCGGCATGCTGCTCCTGCTGGCAGGACTGGTCGACGCCGTCCGGCTGACGACCGGGGTCGCCGACGTCGGGCTGCTCAACCTCGGTCCGGTGTGGTTGTTCGCGCAGCAGCTCGGGTTCCTGTGGGCGGACGGGTGGTTCCGGCAGCGGTCGCGTGCGCTGCTCGCCGTCGTCGCCGTCCTGACCTACGCCGTCACCGTGCCGATCACGCTGGTCGGACTGTGGTCGCCGGACATGCTGCAGGACCTCAACCCGCCGATGCTGCCGCTGGCACTGCTGGCCGTGGCGCAGGTGTGTCTGGTGCAGGTCCTGCACGCGCCACTGTCGCGGCTCATGCACACCCGCGCCGCGCAGGGCGTCGTGTTCCTGCTCGGCCGTGACGGCATGACCGTCTACCTGTGGCACCTGCCGCTCTTCATCGCGCTCAACGGCATCGCGCTGTTCATCGGCGTCCCGTTCCCCGCGCCCGGCTCGGCGACGTGGTGGGCGACCCGGGCCGTGGCCGTGGTCGTGGTCCTCGCGACGGCGCTGGCGGTGGCGCGGGGGCTGCGCTGGTTCGACCGACCGCTCCCCCGCCTGGTCCCCGGCTCCGACCGCCCCGCCTGGCCGGTCGTCGCGCTCGCCGTCCTGTGCACGGTCGGCCCGGCGTTCGTCGTGATGCAGCTCCACCTGTCGTTCGGGGTCGCAGTGCTGGGCGCGGTGCTGGTGCCGATCGGCGTGTGGCTGCTGTCCCGCACGGTGCCGGCGGCGGGCGTCACGCGGATCTGAACCCGTTCTCACCGGATCGGCACCGGCTCCGAGCGGCGCCGGTCCTCCGGAGGCCGAGGATGATCGTGCGGCGCGATCGCGCCGTGCGACCCAGGAGGCCCCCACGCCGTCACCGTCCGAGTTCTGGAGCATCTGGCACCTCGATCCGCTCGCGGTCGCCATGATCCTGGTCGCCGCGGTGGCCTACGGCTGGTGGCTCGTCGGTGCCCACCGTCGCGGCACCGGATGGCCGTGGTGGCGGTCGCTGTCTTTCGTCGCAGCACTGGCGCTGTTCGGCGTCCTGCAGTTCGGCATCGTCGGCGTGTACGACCAGACCCTGCGCTGGGCGTTCGTCCTGCGGCTCGCGCTGCTGTTCTTCGCGGTCCCGACGTTCGCTGCGATCGGCGCGCCGCTCGCGCTGCTCCGGACGGGAGGCCCTGCTCGCCTCGCCGACGCCGCCACCGCCGTCATGCGGTCGCGTCCGGTGCGG
This sequence comes from Curtobacterium sp. Leaf183, assembly GCF_001424385.1. Classification (GTDB taxonomy): domain Bacteria; phylum Actinomycetota; class Actinomycetes; order Actinomycetales; family Microbacteriaceae; genus Curtobacterium. Next base: position 713,662 of record NZ_LMPO01000008.1, read on the forward strand.
GTGCTCGGCACCGCAATCGTGTCGCCCCTGGTCGCCCTCGCGCTGTTCTGTCTCCTGCTGACTCCGCTGTCGGCGGCGATCCGCACGTCCGCGGTGGGGGCCGTCGCGATCACGGTGCTCGTCCCGATGCTCGGGTTCGGGCTGCTCGCTCCGCTGTCCGAACCGGGACTGCTGCGCTCATCGACGTTCGTCACGGCGGAGTTCCTGCTGGCGTTCGTGGAGCTCATGCTCGACGCGATCCCGGGCATCGTGCTGCGCATCACGAACCACGTGCTCGACGGCGCGACCGTGATGGCCTCGGGGCCCGCCTGGTTCCCGTCACCGCTCCGCGACCAGCACCTGGCGGGCGACCTGCTGTGGTTCATCGCCGAGGTGGCGGACATCCCCGTGCTGATCTCGCTGTTCATCCGGTGGCAGCGGACCGACCGCCGCGAGGCCCGCGCCGTCGACGCCCTCTCCGACGACGAGATGGACGCCCTGACCCGCGAGCACCTGTCCCGCCGCAGGTGAGGCGGGCGCGGCGGACGCAGGGGCGGCGGCGGGCGGAGCCGACTCGGAACGACAGAGTCGATGTCGTACGACAGCGGTGTTGTCGCATCGTCGGCAGGGCTGCCCCGACCGCGACGAAGTCGACGTCGTACGACAGCGGTGTTGTCGCCTCGGACTGCATCGAGGAGCCGCCGGTGCTCGCCCGGTGTCGGGACATGCGGACGCAGCGAGCGACAGCGGGCATGGACAGGCGCCCGGACACAACGACGCCCCCGACCACATGTGCGATCGGGGGCGTCCTGGGTACGCGGGCTACTCGGCGCCGGAGTGCCGTCCGTGGTGGTCGGCTGCGGCCAGCTCCTCCTCGGGTGAGGTGGGCGCGGGAGCCGCAGCGTGGATGCCGTGTCCGGTCGGGGCAGCCGGCTGCTCCGCCGCGGCGCCGGGCTGAGTCGCGACGGAACCGGTCTGGCTCCAGGCGACGGTCTGCTTCGGCTTCGCCAGGAACAGTGCCGCGACGATCGCGACGACGAGCACCACGGCGGGCAGCACCAGCGACTGGCCCATCGCGGTCGCGAACGGCTGCTGGAGGAAGGCGGGCAGCCCACCGACCTGCTGCTCGGCGCCACCGGCCGACGCCCCGCCCGACTGCGCCGGGAAGTTCGCGGTGATCCGGGCCTCGATCAGGGCGGCGATGCCGGCGGAACCGAGCACCGCACCGATCTGACGGGTCGTGTTGTAGACGCCCGAGCCGGCACCCGCGAGCTTGGGCGGGAGGTTGCGCGTGGCCGAGACGGACAGCGGTCCCCACATGCAGGCGTTGGCCAGACCGAGCAGGGCACTCGGCAGAAGCGTCCAGCCCCAGTCGGCACCCGACCAGAGCAGCGCACCGAACCAGAACAGCCCGCCCGAGAAGCACGCGAGGCCGAACGCCGCGACCCAGCGCGGGTTCCACTTGTTGAGGTTCTTGCCGACGAGCGGCGCGAGCCCCGCGGAGATGACCGCCTGGGGCACGAGCAGCAGCGCGGCCTGGGTCGGGGAGAAGCGCAGGACGTCCTGCGCCCAGAGCATGATCGGCAGCGCGAACGACGAGATCGCGACACCGACGGCGGTGATGGCGACGTTGGCCAGGGTGAAGTTGCGGTCCTTGAACAGGCCGAGGGGCAGCAGCGGCTCCCCCTTCTGCACGCCCTGCCACACCACGAAGGCGACGAGCACGACGATGCCGGTGATGATCAGCGACCAGACCGAGATCGGGCCGGTGATGACGCCCCAGTCGTAGGTCTCGCCCTCCTGGATGCCGAAGACGAGCAGGAAGAGCCCGACGGCACTGAGCACGATGCCGAGGTAGTCGAAGCGGTGGCCGTGGCGCTCGAACGACGGGACGAAGCGCTGCGCCAGCACGAAGGCGACGACACCGACCGGCACGTTCACGAAGAAGATCCACTCCCAGCCGAAGCCGTCGACGAGCAGGCCGCCGACGATCGGGCCGACGAGCGAGGCGACACCGGCGACCGCGCCCCAGAGGCCCATCGCCGCGCCGCGGTTCTGCGGCGGGAAGATGCGCGTGATGACGGACATGGTCTGCGGCGTCATCATGGCGGCGCCGAGGCCCTGGACGACACGGGCGAGGATCAGCATCTCGATCGAGCCCGAGAAACCACACCACAGGCTGGCGAGGGTGAAGACGACGAGGCCGACCTGGTACAGGACCTTCGGGCCGAAGCGGTCACCGAGTCGGCCCGTGATGAGCAGCGGCACCGCGTAGGCGAGCAGGTAGGCGCTGGTCACCCAGATGACGCTGTTGATGTCGGCGTTCAGCTTCTCGGCGATGGTGGGGGTGGCGACGGACACGATCGTGGAGTCGACCAGGATCATGAAGAAGCCGACGACGAGCGCCCAGAGGGCGGGCCACGGCTTCTTCTCGGTGCCCGTGGGGGGCGACGTGACGGAGGTCATCGAGTGGGTTCCTTGCTGTTCGTGGGGTTCTGCGTCGGGACGGCCGGGCCGTCCCAGGGGATGTCGCCGCGCTCGATGCGGGCGACGGTGGCACGGAGCCACTCGATCTGTGCGGTGAGCATCGCATGCACGTAGGACACGTCGAGCCAGTAGCGGTCGGCGAGCTGCTTGGCGTGGATGTCGCGCACGGCGCCGTCGTACTCGTCGCGTTCGTGTTCGAGCGCGACGATCCGGACCCGGACCGCATCGACGGCCTCGTCCTTCGGCAGGTTCTCGAGCACCGACAGCGCCAGGTGGAACTCGGGGTACTCGTCGGCGGGCTCGGCGACCATGCGCCGGAGCCCCTCGGCGAGCGCGGTCCGTCCCGCGTCGGTGATCGTGTAGGTCGTCCGCTCGGGGCGGTTGCCGTCGCGGTCGGTGCCGACCACCTCGGCCAGGCCGAGCTCTGCGAGGCGCCCGACCTGGTGGTAGAGCGTGCCGGGCCGGACCTTGACGTTCCGTTCCTCGCGGCGGTGGACCATGGTCTGGAACATCTCGTACGGGTGCATCGGCGCTTCGTTCAGCAGGTCCAGCGCGGCGAACGCGAGGGGCGTGAGCGACGTCATCCGGGCCTCCTGTCCGTGTTCCGAGTTGACTATTCGACTTGGAATATACGGCTTCGAACAGTTCTCCACAAGCGCGCCCGGCGGGATGCGCGGGCCGCATAGACTTGGCGCGTCCCCAACCGACCCACCGTGCTGGAGTGAACACGTGCCAACGATCGTCGTCGAGGTCATGCCGAAGGCCGAGATCCTCGACCCCCAGGGCAAGGCGGTGGGCAATGCCCTCGCGCGCCTCGGCAAGAACGACCTGACCAACGTCCGCATCGGCAAGCGATTCGAGGTGACCGTCGACGGCCCCGTCGACGACGCCAAGCTCGCCGAGGTCCGCGAGATCGCGGCGGACATCTTCTCCAACGCGGTGATCGAAGACGTCGTCTCGGTCAGCGTGGCCGAGCACAGCAGCGCCGAGTGACCGCGATGCGCATCGGCGTCATCACGTTCCCCGGCTCGCTCGACGACCGCGACGCCCAGCGCGCGGTCCGCCTCGCCGGGGCCGACCCGGTCGCGCTCTGGCACGGCGACCACGACCTGCAGGGCGTCGACGCGATCGTGCTCCCCGGGGGCTTCTCGTACGGGGACTACCTGCGTGCCGGGGCGATCGCGGCCAAGGCGCCGATCATGGCCGAGGTCATCGACGCAGCCGGCAAGGGCATGCCCGTGCTCGGCATCTGCAACGGGTTCCAGATGCTCGCCGAGGCCCGCCTGGTGCCCGGCGCGCACACCCGCAACGCCCACCAGCAGTTCATCCGTCGCGACCAGAAGCTCCGCGTCGAGAACGCCGGCACCGCCTGGACCTCCGGGTTCAGCGCGCAGCAGGAGATCACGATCCCGCTCAAGAACGCGGACGGCCGGTTCGTCGCCGACGCCGACGAGATCAAGCGCATCGAGGACAACGGCCAGGTGGTGTTCCGCTACGTCGGCGTGAACCCGAACGGCTCGATCGACGACATCGCGGGCGTCTCCAACGAGCGCGGCAACGTCGTCGGCCTGATGCCGCACCCCGAGCACGCGACGGAAGCCGGGTTCGGCCCGGACACCCCCGCGGCGATGGCCTCCGGCACGGACGGCCTCACCTTCTTCACCTCCGTGATCGAGTCGACACTCGTCAAGTGACCGACGCGACCGACGTGACCGCCCCGACCTCAGCAGGGAACGACAACACCGTGACGACCCACGTTCGCCCGAAGCCCGACACCGTGCAGGACGCGGCGGCGACGCCCGACAAGGACCAGCCGTACGAGGCCCTCGGGCTCAAGGCGGACGAGTACGCGAAGATCCGCGAGATCCTCGGCCGTCGCCCCACCTCGGGTGAGCTGGCGATGTACTCCGTCATGTGGTCGGAGCACTGCTCGTACAAGTCGAGCAAGAACTACCTCCGGCAGTTCGGCCAGAAGGTCACGCCGGAGATGCAGAAGGACCTGATGGTCGGCATGGGCGAGAACGCCGGTGTCGTCGACATCGGCGACGGCTGGGCGGTCACCTTCAAGGTCGAGTCGCACAACCACCCGTCCTACGTCGAGCCGTACCAGGGCGCCGCCACGGGCGTCGGCGGCATCGTCCGCGACATCATCTCGATGGGTGCGCGTCCGGTGGCGGTCATGGACCAGCTCCGCTTCGGCGCGATCGACCACGAGGACACGGCTCGCGTCGTGCACGGCGTCGTCGGGGGCATCTCGTTCTACGGCAACTGCCTGGGCCTGCCGAACATCGGCGGCGAGACCTACTTCGACTCCGTGTACCAGGGCAACCCGCTGGTCAACGCCCTCGCGGTGGGTGTCCTGCGGCACGAGGACCTGCACCTGGCGAACGCCTCGGGCGCCGGCAACAAGGTCGTCCTCTTCGGCGCCCGCACCGGCGGCGACGGCATCGGCGGCGCGTCGATCCTGGCGTCCGACACCTTCACCGAGGGCGGCCCGACCAAGCGCCCCGCAGTGCAGGTCGGCGACCCCTTCGCCGAGAAGGTCCTGATCGAGTGCTGCCTCGAGCTCTTCCAGAAGGACCTCGTCGAGGGCATCCAGGACCTCGGCGCCGCGGGCATCTCGTGCGCCACGTCCGAGCTCGCCAGCAACGGCGACGGCGGCATGCACATCTCGCTCGACGACGTCCTGCTGCGGGACCCCACGCTCACGGCAGAGGAGATCCTCATGTCGGAGAGCCAGGAGCGCATGATGGCGGTCGTCCGTCCCGACAAGCTCGACGCCTTCCTGCAGGTCGTCGGCAAGTGGGAGGTCGAGACGAGCGTCCTCGGCGAGGTCACCGGCACCGGTCGTCTCGTGATCGACTGGCAGGGCCAGGAGATCGTCAACGTCGACCCTCGCACCGTCGCCGTCGACGGCCCCGTGTACGACCGCCCGGTCGCCTACCCGACCTGGATCGACGCACTGCAGTCCGACGGCGCCGAGTCGCTCGACCGCCCGGAGACGGGGCCGGCGCTCAAGGCCCAGTTCCTGCAGTTGCTCGGCTCGCCCAACTTGGCGGACAAGCGCTGGATCACGAACCAGTACGACACCTACGTGCTCGGCAACACCGCTCTGGCCTTCCCGGACGACGGCGGCATGATCCGCGTCGACGAGGAAACGGGCCTCGGCGTGACGATCGCGACGGACGCGAACGGCCGCTACTGCCAGCTCGACCCGAAGCAGGGCGCTCGCCTGGCCCTGGCCGAGGCGTACCGCAACGTCGCCGTCACCGGTGCCATTCCGGCGGCGGTGACCGACTGCCTGAACTTCGGCTCCCCGGAGAACCCCGAGGTCATGTGGCAGTTCTCCGAGGCGGTCGAAGGACTGGCGGACGGCTGCATGGAGCTCGGCATCCCGGTGACCGGCGGCAACGTGTCGTTCTACAACCAGACCGGCTCGACCCCGATCCACCCCACCCCCGTGGTCGGTGTGCTCGGTGTCATCGACGACGTCGCCAAGCGCGTGCCCTCGGGCTGGCAGGACGACGGCCACAACATCTACCTGCTCGGCACGACCGACCTCGAGCTCGACGGTTCGGCGTGGGCGGGTACCGTGCACGGACACCTGGGCGGTCGCCCGCCCAAGGTCGACCTGGCCCACGAGAAGGACCTCGCCGCGCTGCTGCACGCCGCCACGGACGAGCAGCTACTGACCAGCGCCCACGACCTGTCGGACGGCGGGCTCGCGCAGTCGCTCGCCGAGTCGGTCCTGCGCTTCGGGGTCGGCGCACGCGTCGTCCTCGACGAGCTGCAGGAACGCGACGGCATCGACGTCGCCACGGCGCTGTTCTCGGAGTCGACCACACGGGTGATCGTCACCGTCCGCCGCGAGGACGACGTCCGCTTCCAGGGCCTCTGCAACGGTCGGGGCTTCCCGGTCCTGCGCATCGGTGTGACCGACGGCCACTCGCAGGCCCTCGAGGTCCAGGGGGCGTTCGAGGTCTCGATCGGCGAGCTCCGCGGCACGCACGGCGCGACTCTGCCGAGCCGCTTCGGCGACGTCATCCAGGAGACCGTGACCGAGGGCGTCCTGGGCCGCGGGCCGCTGGCGTCCGACGGCACGTTCTCGCCGCGCACGGACAGCTGAGGCCGGACGTCGTGAGCGCGAACCCCCGCACCAGCGTCGTCACCCTGCCGTTCGCCGAACTCGTCGACCGCTTCGGCCCGGTGCCGGACGGCGTCGAGCTCGAGGTGTGGGACCTCGAGCAGCCCCACGAGCGGCCGGACGACATCGCGATCACGCTGCTGCCGTTCTACTTCCAGGGCCGCCACCGGTGGCAGTACGTGCACGACCTGCCGAACCTGCGGCTCCTGCAGCTGCCGAGTGCCGGGTACGAGCACGCGGTGCCGCACGTCCCCGCGCACGCGCAACTGGCGAACGGCCGGGGCATCCACGACGACGAGACCGCCGAGCTCGCCGTCGGTCTCGCACTCACGGCGCTGCGCGAGATCGGCCAGTTCCAGATCGACCGGACGAACCAGGTCTGGGACGTCCGGAAGACCCGGTCCCTGGCCGACCGTCGGGTGACCGTGGTCGGCTACGGCGCGATCGGAGGCGCCATCGCGACGCGCTTCGAAGCGTTCCGGACCGACGTCACCGTCGTCGCCCGGACCGCTCGCGTGCAGGACGGCCGCCAGGTGCACGCGTTCGACGAGCTGCCCGAACTCGCCCGCAGCACCGACGTCCTCGTGCTCATCGCCCCGCTGACCGACGAGACCGAGCACCTGGTCGACGCGGCGTTGCTCGCGGCGCTGCCCGACGGCGCCCTCGTGGTGAACGTCGCGCGCGGCAAGGTCGTCGACACCGATGCCCTGGTGGCCGAGCTGCTCGCTGAGCGGCTCTCGGCTGGGCTCGACGTCACGGACCCCGAGCCGCTGCCGCCCGGGCACCCGCTGTGGACGACGCCGAACACCGTGCTCACGCCGCACGTCGGTGGCAACACCGACCTCAGCGTGCCGCGGTCCATCGAGCTGATGCGGCGGCAGGTGTCGGCCCTTGCCGAGGGACGCCCCTTCGAGAACCTGATCCAGACCTGATCCAGACCCGATCCAGACCTGACCCAGACCTGACCCCAGCGGGTCTAGCCGACCGGCACCACGCACGTCGGGGTGCCGACGGCGATCTGCCCGACGGGCTCCCCCGGAACCCCGTCCGGCCCCACGGGCAACACCGCGATCGCGTCGGACCGCTCGTTCGCCACCAGGACGAACCCGGGCACCCGGGCGAAGTGCCGCGGCCAGACACCACCCGACGACGCCGACCCGACGACCGCCAACTGTCCGTCGGAGGCGTCGAGCACCACGATGACGTCCCGGCCGCGCACGGCGACGTACACCAGCCCGGAGTCGTCGACCTCGATGTGGCTCAGCAGGGACTCGCCCGCCCCCGTCGACACCGAGGCCACGGTGCGGAGCGATCCGCCCTCGTCACGACGCAGCCGGTGGACGTGCCCGTCGAGTTCCCCGGCGACGAACAGGTCCCCGTCGAACCAGGCCATGTGCCTCGGCCCCGCCCCCGGCGCCACGTGGTGGACCCGGACCAGCACGAGCGACGACGAGTCACCAACACCAACCCCAGCACCAGCACCAGCACCAGCACCAGCACCAGCACCAGCGTCACCCACCGAGAACTCGTGGAGCGCGTCCCCGCCCAGGTCCGCCACCAGGATCGTGCCCTCGGGCGTGGCGATGGACTGGTGCGCGTGCGGCCCGTCCTGCCGGTCGGCATCCGGCCCCGTCACGTCCGGCAGGACCTCGGTCGACGACGCGGCATCCGGCACCACGAGTGCGTCCCCCGGCCCCGCCGACGCCGCGAACGACTCCGCCGCGGCCAGGTCCACCGCGGAGACGGTCCCCGACGTGTAGTTCGTCACCACCAGCACCCCGGCCGGGTCGACCCGGACGTGGCACGGCGCATCACCCCCGGCAGCGACGGTCCACAGGTGCTCGAGCGCCGACCCGTTCCGGCGGAAGGCCTGCACGCTGCCGTCGACGACCTCGGACACGGCGTAGACCCGGTCCTCTGAGACGGCGAGGAACGACGGGTCGTCCATCACGGCCACGGTGGTGGCGACGCCGTCCTGGACGAACGAGATCCCGGTCGCCGTGCCTCCCCCGGTGGCCGTGTACGACCCGAGGAGCAACGCCGGCACCGCGTCCCGCCACGAGGCGACGGCACCCGCCCCGGCATCCGAAGCACCCGCACCCGCCCCGGCATCCGAAGCACCCGCCCTGGCAGCCGCAGCACCCGAAGCCGAAACACCCGCCCCGCTCACACCTCGCCCTCGGCGATCTGCTCGTGGTGGTGGATGACCTCGGCGACGATGAAGTTCAGGAACTTCTCCGCGAACGCCGGGTCCAGGTGCGACTCCGCCGCGAGCGACCGCAGCCGCGAGACCTGCACCTGCTCGCGTGCCGGGTCGGCCGGCGGCATGCCCGCACTGGCCTTGAGGTACCCCACCCGCTGCGTGTACTTGAAGCGCTCCGCGAGCATGTGGATCACCGCGGCGTCGATGTTGTCGATGCTCTGCCGGATGCTCTGCAGTTCCGCCACGGCCGCGTCGTCGTACTCGCTCATGGCCCGAGCCTAACGGCGCACGACGGGCGACACCCGTGGGGCACGACTGACACCGCGGTCGATGGGAAGATGGAGTCCATGTCGGTCCTCCTCGTCCTCTCCTGCGTGTTCGCGATCCTCGCCGGACTGCTCCACGTCTACATCTTCTTCATGGAGTCGATCGCCTGGACGAGCCCCCGCGTCCGCAAGACCTTCGGCATCGCCTCCGACGCCGAAGCGCGCGCCACCCGCTCGCTCGCCTTCAACCAGGGCTTCTACAACCTGTTCCTGGCGATCGGCACGTTCCTCGGTGTGGTGCTCGCCTTCGCGGGCAACGGCGCGACGGGCTGGCCGCTCATCGTCTTCGGCACCGCGAGCATGCTCGCCGCGGCCGTGGTGCTCGTCGGCACGGGCCGTCGGTACCTCAGCACGGCGCTGATCCAGGGCTCGTTCCCGCTCATCGCGCTGCTCTTCGCCTTCCTGGGCTCGACCTTCGGCGTCTGATCCGACCGACGCGTCGGCTGGCGACGTGGTCGCCGGAACGCTCTGGAGGCCCGGTGCACCCCCGGCGGACCGCAACCGGTCCGTGGGTGGTGATCCGGGCCTCCAGGCCGTTCAGCGGATCGGGGCGGCTCAGCCGAGCTTCGCCGCGAACTCGTCGGGCAGGCGCTTGAGCGCCCACTCGATCGCCGCGGTCGTGCCCATCGAGAACGCCGAGGACACGTCCTTGTCGTCGACGACGATGGAATGGCCGGCCTGGACCGACGGCACCTTCTGGAACAGCGGGTCGTTCTCGGCCGCCGAGGCCTCGACGTAGATCGGCAGGATCACCGTCAGGTCGGCGTTCAGCAGGTCGAGGTTCTCGTTCGACAGCGACACCGAGAACTGCTTGCCGGCCTCTTGGTCGATCTTCTTGGGGATGGTGAACCCGAGCTGCTGCATGAACTGCGCGCGGCTGTCGGCCGAGGCGTAGGCGCCGAAGCCCTCGGACGTGTAGGCCCCGATGACGGCGGTCTTGCCGTCGAACTCGGGGTGCGCCTTGCGTGCTGCGGCGTAGGCGTCGTCGACCCCGGACAGCAGCTTCTTGCCCTCAGTGACCTTGCCGAGCGCCTTGGCGATCATCGTGGTCTGCTGCTTCGTGGTGGCGAGGTAGTTCTCGCCGCCCTTCGGGATCGCCACGGTCGGCGCGATCGCGGAGAGCTTGCTGTAGCGGTCCTTGTCGCCCGAGGACTTGACGTCGAGGATCAGGTCCGGCTTGAGCTTGAGGATGTCCTCGTAGCTGGGCTCGAGCGTGTTGATGATCTTCGGCGACTTCGTGTACGCGTCCTTGAGCCACGGCCCGACGCCGTCGCCACCGAACGCCAGCCAGTCGCTCGCGCCGACGGGCTGCACGCCGAGCTCGAGTGCCGTCTCGGCGTCGCCCCAGCCGAGGGCGACGACGCGCTTGGGCTGCGACTCGATGGTCGTGGTGCCGAGGCCGGTCGTGATGGACACCGGGAAGGCGCCGTCGCCGGAGGCGGACGAGGTCGACTGCGCGGTCGTCGAACCGGAGGCGCACCCGGCGAGGACGAGCGAGGCGGCCACGACGGCGCCGGCTGCTGCGAGCACGCGGCGGAGGCGCTGCTTGGGGAGGGAGGATCGGATCACAGAGGTAAGGCTACCCTAAGCACCTGACGTCGAGCCGGGCTGACTATGCTCACAGACCGTGACCCCCACCTGGCACGACCCGGAGCGCACCGCCCTGTCCGTGCTCGGCTCCCCGATCACGCACTCCCTCTCCCCCACGCTGCACCTGGCGGCGTACGAGGTGCTCGGCCTGCCCTTCACCTACGACCGGCACGAGGTCGCTTCAGGCGGGCTCGACGCGTTCATCGGCGCGCTCGGCCCGGAGCAGCGCGGGCTCAGCCTGACCATGCCACTCAAGCGCGAGGTGCTGCCCCTGCTCGACCGGACGACACCGCTCGTCGACGAACTCGGCGTCGCGAACACGCTGGCGTTCCGGACGTCCGGCGACCGGGTGCTGCGGTGGGGCGCGAACACCGACGTCGAGGGACTGGTCCGTCCCGTCGCCGCACTCGGGCACGTCCCCGGCGAGGCCACGATCCTGGGCGGCGGGGCCACCGCGGCGAGCGCCCTGACGGCGTCGCTGCGACTCGGGGCCTCGCTGGTCCGGGTCTTCGTCCGGGACACCGCGCGCGCCGGTGACCTGGTTACCCTGGCGACACGGCTCGGGGTGACGATCGAGGTGCACCCCCTGGCCGAGCTCGACCAGGCCGGCCCGCTCGGGTTCGTCGTGTCGACGCTCCCCGGTGGTGCTGCCGACGACCTGCACCTCGTGCCGAGCGGGCCCGACGCCGTGCTGTTCGACGTGGCGTACGAGCCGTGGCCGACGGCGGCGTCGAGTCGGTGGTCGGCTGCCGGGGGCCGGGTGCTGAACGGGCTCGACATGTTGACCGAGCAGGCGATCGGGCAGATCCGGTTCTTCCTGAACGGGGACGACGACGAGCTGCTGCCGGACGAGGCCGCCGTGCGCCGGGCGATGCGCGCCGCGGTGCGCCTGCCGGAGACGATCGGCGGGTAGTCGCAGCTCGCCGCAGCTACCCGCGGCTGCGGGCCTCGGCGTCGAGCAGCGCGACGGACACGTCCCACAGACGGTCGGCGTCGCGGGTGTCGAGCGCCCAGGGCAGCACCCCGTACAGGCCGTCCTGCACGGCGTCGACGACCGCTGCCTCGTGGCAGTCCTCGAAGTACTTCCCGCTCACGCCGGCGAGCTCGGGTGCCGTTGCGAGCAGCACCGACGTCGCCGCTCCCTGCGCCGGGGTCTTGACGACGTCGGCCGCGGCGACCTTGGTGGCCGCCAGGACGTCCGGGTCCCAGTGCTTCTGCAGCCCGGTCCAGATGCCGCCGGGCATGCAGGAGTTCGCGGTGATGCCGTCGTCGGCCCAGCGCAGACCCACCCCGACGGCGAACAGGGCGTTCGCGGTCTTCGACTGGGCGTAGGCGAGCCCGGGTTCGTACGGACGGCGGCGGAAGAACAGGTCGTCGAACACGACGGGCGACGAGCCGTGCCCGCTCGACGACACGGCGACGATGCGCGCGGACCCCGCTGCGGTCAGGGCGTCGTGCAGCCCGAGCGCCAGGGCGAAGTGCCCGAGGTGGTTCGTGGCGAACTGCGACTCCCACCCGGCGGGCGTGTACGTCTCGGGAGCGTCCATGATGCCGGCGTTGGCGATCAGCACGTCGAGCGGGCCGTCCCACGCGGCGGTGAACGCGTCGACCGAGGCCGGACGGTCCAGGTGCAGCTCGGCGATCGCCGGTGCCGGCCGTCCGGTCGAGTCCGCGATGTCGTCGGCCACCCGACGGCCGGCGTCCACGGCGCGGACGGCCATCGTCACGGTGGCTCCGGCTCCGGCGAGCGCCCGGGCCGTCTCGACGCCGATGCCCGACGCGGCACCGGTGACGATCGCGGTGCGGCCGGTCAGGTCGATGCCGTCGAGGACCTCGGCCGCCGTGGTGCGGGCGCCGAACGTGGTGATGTCGCGGGGCATGGGACTCCTCAGCTGACGACCCCGTCCAGGTAGGACCAGCGGCCCCGCTCGCGCACGAAGTCGCTCGTCTCCTCGAGCGTGCCACGCTCGGTGTCGGTCCGCCACCACGCGCGGAAGGCAACCGTGCCCCGGGAGTCGAACGGGCCTCCGGCCTGGGTCGACAGCACGTCGAGCCGTGTCCAGCGCTGGTCGGCGTCCAGTTCGAGCGAGCTCGGCCGGGTGCTCGGGTGCCACGACGACAGCAAGTACTCGGGCAGCCCCAGCGCGAAGGCGGAGAAGCGCGACCGCATGAGCCGTTCCGCGGTCGGTGCTGCGGCCCCGGCGTGCAGGGGACCGCAGCACTCGCCGTAGGGGTTGCCGCTCAGACAGGGGCATCGCGACGCGGGGTCCATGACGCCCAGCGTGTCAGACGCCCAGCGTGTCAGTCGACGAGCGACAGCGTGACGGTGATGTTGCCCCGGGTGGCGTTCGAGTACGGGCAGATCTCGTGCGCCCGCTCGACGGCACGCTGGCGCTGGGTCGGCTCGACGGCCGGCGCGTAGACGTCCAGCTCGACCGCCAGCCCGAAGCCCCCGCTGCCGTTGCCGCCGATGCCGACCTCGGCGGAGACCTCGGCACCGGTGGTGTCGACGCCGAGCTCTCGGCCCGCGGCGTGCAGTGCACCGAGGAAGCACGCGGCGTACCCGGCGGCGAAGAGCTGCTCGGGGTTGGTGCCCTCGCCGCTGCCGCCCATCTCCTTCGGCGGACGGGTGTCGAGGTCGAGGCGGTCGTCCTCGCTGCGGACGTGCCCGTCGCGGCCGCCCCCGGAGGCGTGGGCGACGGCGGTGTAGACGATGTCGAGACTCATGGCAGCAGATGAGCGCCCCTGCCTGGACGATCGCTGATCCAGCCCGGTGCCGTGCGGTGGTCGGCACCGCCGCTCCGGGCAGGTCGGGCGTGTCCGAGCCGCGGACGAGTAGGAAAGGCCCATGTACTCCCTCGGATGGCGTGTCTTCCGCGACCATGTCGGTGGCGCCGTCCCCGCGGACCGGCGTCGTCGGTCGGTCGTCGTCGGCGTGCTCGTCGCCGTGGTCGTGGTCGTCGTCCTGGTGACGCTCGGGCTGGTCGCGGGGTGGCCCGACCTGCGTGACGGCGCGGACGCGGTCGGCGTGGCGCTGCTCGCGCTGGGGCTCGGGGTGTTCGGGGCTGCATGCGTGCCACTGCGACCGAGCACGGCCGACGGCACGCGGCTGTACTGGGGCGCGGTGTCGACGGCTCCGGACTCGAGCGAGCGGCACTTCCGCCGCGGAGCAGCCCCGACGATCGACCCTGCCGACCGCGACGACGTGCTGCGTGACGCCCTCGCCATCCGCGCTGCCCTCGTGCCCGAGGTGTACCGCGGGCTGCTCGTCGTGGTCGCCGTCATCCTGGCGTTCACCGGCGTCGTCCTGTGGGCGGGGTCGTCGTTCCTGTTCCTGTGGGTCGCGGGGATGACCGTCGTCCGCACGGTCATCAGCCTCGCCCGTCTCGGCCGGGTCGAGCGTGCCCGGGCCCTGGCCGAGGTGCTGCCCGACGCACCGGCGCGGACCGCGGCACGCTCCGTGCGCCCCGGCCGTCCCGGCACCCGCTCGGGCTCGAAGATCGCCCTGCCCGGCGACGATCGGTAGCCGCGGGTGTTCCGACTCGGGTGGGAGACGTACCGGCACGTCGTCCACGAGGTGGTGTCGCCGGCACGTGCACGCCGTGCGTTCGGCATCGCAGTCGTGTGCACCGTCCTCGCCGCCGTGGTGATGACCGCGCTCGAGGCCGCCGTCCACTGGACCGGGCACGACGCACCCGGCGCGGCGGTCGTCATCGCGCTGCTGTCGCTCGGCGTCGGGTCGGTCGCCTTCGCGTGCTGTCGCCTGACAGCGCCGGTCGCCCCGAACGCCACGATCAACGGACGGGAGGTCCGTCCCGACACCGCGCGCTCGCTACGGTGGTCCGTCCAGCGGTACGTCGGTGCCAGACCCCCGGCCATCGCGCCCGAGGACCGCGAGGCCGTCCTGGTCGACACGGCACTGTTCCGCCGTGGCGTGACGCTCGACCTGACCCGGGGGACGGCACTCATCGGCGGCGGCCTGCTGGCGGCGACGGGCCTGACGGTCGTCGGGGCCCCGCCCCTGTGGCTGGGGTTCGTGGTCATCTACGGGGCGAACCTGCCGGCGACACTGCTGCGCCTCGGTCGCGCCGAGCGCGCCCGCCGTGCCGCGGAAGCGCTGGCACCCCGCCCCTGACCGAGCACCGCCGATCCGGTCTGCGACCCGCAGGGAACCGTGAACCGGATCGGCCGCTGACGAATCTGGTCGGCTGGCCTCGGGTTTCGCCAACCGGATTCGTCAGCGCGCAGGACGAACCACCCGCACCACCGCCGCCCGCACCCGCACCACCGCCGCCCGCACCCCCGCCACCGCCGTCGCCGCGCGCTCCACCGCAACCGTCGCCGCGCGCTCCACCGCAACCGTCGCCGCGCGCTCCACCGCAACCGTCGCCGCCCGCACCACCGCCACCGCCGTCGCCGCCACGCGCGCCACCGCGACCGTCACCGCCGCCGAGCTCCCGGCAAGCCCGAACGCGCCTCCGTCGGCGGCACGGGGCACACTGGGCGCATGTGTGGCCGCTTCGTCGTCTCCGACACCACCGCTGACCTGCTCCCCGAGCTCATGGGCGAACTCGCCGCCCGCACCGAGCACGTGGACGAGGACTCGGGCGAGGTGCACTCCGGCCTGGCTCCGAGCTGGAACGTCGCCCCGACCGACCCCGTGTACGCCGTCCGGCAACGGCACGGCGAGCGCGAGCTCCCGCGCATCAGCTGGGGCTTCGTGCCGACCTGGGCGAAGGACTTCGCCAAGCAGCGCCCGAAGCCGATCAACGCGCGGATCGAGACCGTCGCCACGAGCGGCATGTTCAAGCGGGCCTTCACGACCAACCGCTGCATCGTCCCGGCCCAGGGCTACTACGAGTGGGTCGTGCGTGAGGACGGCAAGGAACCGCACTTCGTGCACGAGCCCGGTGGCGCCCTGGCGATGGCGGGTGTCGTCAGCGCCTGGCCCGACCCGACCAAGGCCGAGGACGACCCCGACAAGTGGAAGCTCTCGCTCGCGATCATCACGCGTGACGCTCACGTCGCTCCGGGTGAGGTGCACGACCGCATGCCCGCGTTCCTCACGCCGGACGGCTACGACGACTGGCTCGGCGGCGACCTGCCTCCGGACGACCTGCTCGCGCTCCTCGACCACGAGTCGCTCGCGGTCGCGGCCGGCCTCGAGCAGTACGAGGTCGCCCGCGCCGTCAACAGCGTCCGCAACGACGGACCCCAGCTGATCGAGCCCGTCACGGGCGCAGGCGCTCCCGAACACCCCGGCGAGTCCACGCTCTTCTGACGAGACGCCGCCCGCCGCACCCGACCGCACCCACCGCACCCACCGCAACGGACGGGAGGCCCGGATCACCGGCGCCGATGAGCGATGGTGATCCGGGCCTCCCGTCCGTCAGCCGGTGTCGGTCAGCTGCGCGCGTTCCGTCGGCGCAGCATCAGGGCGAAGCCGGCCAGCAGCAGTGCGAGCGCTCCGAGCCCCAGGCCGACCAGGCCGGTGGCTCCCGTGAAGGCGAGCTGTGCGGCGTGCAGCTTGGCGGCCAGGCCGACCGGGTAGACCACGGTGATCGTGGCCTTGACGACCTGCCCGTCGCTGTCGGTCACGATGTACCCGACCTGCAGCGTGCCGGTGTGGTCGGCCGTTGGCGTGAAGGTGACCACGCCGTCGGACACGGTCCAGGTGCCCTCGCCCGCGACGGTCAGGCGGTCGACGCTCGCGCCGGTCGCCGGGTCGAGCAGGTGCAGCGTGCTGCGCTCGAACGTCGCGCCACCGGTGGGGTGGTCGTTGTCGAGCGGCGCGATCGTGACGTGCTCGCCCTTGGTCCCGGTGGCCGAGTCGTCCGTCGCGACCGCGTGCGCGATGACGACCATCGTCGCCGTGGCGGTCGTGGTCTGCCCCGAGGCGTCCGTCACCGTGTAGGTGAACGTGTCCGTCCCGGTGAACCCGGCTGCCGGCGTGTAGACGTACGACCCGTCCCGAGCCACACGCGCGGTGCCGTGCGCGGGCTTCCGGTCGAGCGCCGCGGTCAGGCCCGTGCCGACGTCGTTCCGGAGCAGGCCGTGGCGCGCATCGGTGGCGACCGGCACCCCGGCGATCGTGCGACCGGAGTCGTCCACCGCATCGATGCCGACCGTGATCGTCACGGTGCCGTCGACGCGCTGCCCGGAGGCGTCCTGCGCGCTGTACGTCACGTGGTCGATGCCGGAGAAGCCGGCGGCGGGCGTGTAGACGAACGTGCCGTCCGCGGCGATGCCGACCGTGCCGTGCGCCGCGGTGCCGACCGCGACGACCCGCAGCTGCGAGCCGTGGTCGTTGCCGAGCACACCGGGACCCCGCACGGTGACGGACCTGCCCGCGGTGGTGCGGGCGCTGTCGTCACGCACGGTCGGGACGACGGTGATCGTCACGAGGCCGGTCGCGGTGTTCCCCTCGGCATCGGTGGCCGTGTACGTGAAGGTGTCGACGCCCGACCAGTCCTCGGCCGGCGTGTAGACGAACGAGCCGTCCTTCGCCAGCTCGACGGCGCCGTGCGCCGGCTTCCGGTCGACCGCGGCCCAGAGCGCCGTGCCGGAGTCACCCGTCAGCACGCCCGTCGCGGCCGAGGCCGTCACGGTGCCGTTCGTCGACGTCGTCGCGGTGTGGTCGACCGCCACGGTGCCGACCAGCACGGTCACGGTCGCCGTCGTCGTCTGCCCCGAGGCGTCCGTCGCGGTGTAGGTGAACGTGTCGGTGCCCGACGTGCCCGGCGCGGGCGTGTAGACGAGACCGCCGCCCTGGCCGTCGGTCACGGTGCCGTGCCGAGCGTCGCCGTGTCCGGTGACGTGCAGGCCGGTGCCGTGGTCGTTGCCGGTGAGCGTGTCGCTGCTGATCGGCAGCGCGGTACCGGCTGGCGTGGTCAGGGCGTCCGCGACGGCCACGGGCGAGACGGTCACGGTGACCGTCGCCGTGGCGGTGCCACCCGTGGCGTCGGTGACCGTGTAGTCGAACGTCGCGGTGCCGGAGAACCCGTCGGTGGGCGTGAAGGTCACGGTCCCCGCCCCGGTCGTCCGCGCGGTGCCCGGGGCGGTCACGGCGGACGACACGGCGGACACAGGACCGACGGCCGTGACCCGGAGTCCGGTGCCGCTGTCGTTGGTCGTCACGGGGACGTCGACGGCGGTGCCCACACGGGTGCTGGCGGTGTCGGCCGCGGCCTTCGGGGCGACGGTGATGGTGACGGTCGTCGTCGCGGTGTTGCCCGAGCCGTCCTCCGCCGTGGCGTCGAACGTGTCCGGACCGGAGTACCCCGGCGTCGGCGTGTAGGTGTACGACCCGTCCTTGTCGACCGTCACCGAACCGTGTGCGGGGTCGCTGTTGTCGACGACGTGCAGGTCGGTGCCGGTCGAGCCGGCCAGGACGCCCTGGTCCGCCGGCACGACGAGCTCACCGTCCGCGGTGGCCGTGGTGTCCGGTGCGGCGAGCACGGGCGTGATCGTCACGGTGACGGTGCCGGTCGCGGTGTTGTGGTTCGCGCCGGTGACCTCGTACGTGAAGGTGTCCGTGCCGGAGGTGCCCGTCGCCGGGGTGTACGTCACGGTGCCGTCGGCGTTCAGCACGACCGAGCCGCTGTGTGCGTCATGCACGGCGGTGACCGTCAGGCCCGTGCCGTGGTCGTTCGCCGTCAGGTCGCGGGACGTCACGGTGACGGGCACGTTCGCCGTCGTCGTGACGGTGTCCGGCGTGGTGCTCGGCGTCACGGTGATGCTGACCAGCCCGGTGGACGTGTTGCCGTCCGGGTCGGTCGCGGTGTACGTGAAGGAGTCCGGCCCGGAGTAGCCGTCCTTCGGGGTGTACGTGTAGCTGCCGTCCGCCGCCAGGTCGACGGTCCCGTGCAGTGGCTTCACGTCGACGGTGGCGCGCAGGTCGGTGCCGCGGTCGTTGGCCAGGACGCCCTCGCCCGCCGGGACGGTGAGCGTCGAGCCCGCCGTGGCCGTCGCCGCGTCAGCCGTCGCCATCGGGCCGACGATCACGACGACCCAGCTGGAGGTCGGCTGCCCCGAGCCGTCCGCGGCGTCGTACCAGAACGTGCCGGTGCCCGAGAAGCCGGTGTCGGGGGTGAACACCGCGTTGCCGGAGGCGTCGGGCGCGACCGAGCCGTGCGTGGCGTCACGGTAGCCGGTGACGTGCATCCCGGTGCCGACGTCGTTGCCCGTCAGGGCCGTCGCGGCGACGGTCACGGGCTGGTCCGCCGTGGTCGCGGCCGAGTCGGGCAGCGCGCGCGGCGTCACCGTGACGGTGACGGTCGCGGTGCGGGAGACCAGTCCGGCGGTGTCGGTCACGCGGTAGCTGAAGTGGTCGGTGCCCGAGGAGCCGGTGGTGGGCGTGTAGTCCACCGAGCCGTCGTCGGCGACCACGACCCGGCCGGCGGCGGGGCCGTCGACGATCGTGGTCGTCAGTCCGGTGCCGTGGTCGTTGCCCTGCACGTCGATGGTCACGGGCACGTTGGCACGGGTGCTCGCGGTGTCGTCGGCCGCGGCCGGCACCACCGTCAGGGTGACCGTCGCCGTGGACAGCGCACCGGTCGAGTCCTGCACCGTGTAGGTGAACGAGTCCGTGCCCGAGAACCCCTCGACCGGCGTGTACCGGTACGTGCCGGTCGCCTTGTCGAGCTCGAGCGCGCCGTGGGCCGGCTGGTCGTTCGTCACGATGGTCAGCCCGGCGCCCAGGTCGTTGCCGAGGACGCCGTCCGCGCGGGTCGTGGTCACGACGGCGTCTCCGGCGGTGGTGGTCGCGGCGTCGTCGACGGCCTCCGGGGCGACGTGCACGGTGACCGTGACGGTGTCGCTCGAGGTGCCGTCGGTGACGGTGTAGTCGAACTGGTCCGGTCCGGAGTACCCGTCGGTCGGCGTGTACGTGTACGACCCGTCCTTCCCGACGACGACCGAACCGTGAGCGGGCTGCGTGGAACCGGAGACGGTCAGGCCGGTGCCCTGGTCATCGGCCAGGAGGCCCGGTGCGGCTCCGACCGTCGGCTGTCCGGCCGTCGCGGCGACGGTGTCCGCCCCTGCGGTCGGCACCACGGTGACCGTCACGGTGGCAGTGGTCTGGTGGCCCTTGGTGTCCTGGGCCACGTAGGTGAAGGAGTCCGAGCCCGAGAAGCCGTCGGCCGGGGTGAAGCGGTAGGCGCCGTCGGCGTCCACGGTCACGGAGCCGTGCGCCGGCTTCGTGTTCGACACGACGGTGAGTCCGTTGCCGGTGTCGTTCGCGAGCAGGCCGGATGCGGCGTCCGCCGTGGCCGTCGCGCCCGCGTGCACGGTGACGACGTCATCGGCGGCGGTCGGCGTGACGGTGATCGTCACGGTGCCGGTCTGCTGCTGCCCGGAGCCGTCCTCCGCCACGTAGGTGAAGGTGTCCGTGCCGGAGAACCCGGCGTCGGAGGTGTAGGTGTACGAGCCGTCGGGGTTGACGGTCGCGGTGCCGTGGGCGGGCTTCGTGTTCGACACGACGGACAGGCCGTCACCGGTGTCGTTCGCCAGGACGCCCTGCGCTGCCGGCACCGACAGGGTCTCGCCCGTCACGGCCACGCCGGTGTCCGAGGTCGTCGCGACGTGTGTGCGGCGCATGGTGTCGGTGAACAGCACGACGACGTCGGTGCCGTCGGAGGACGTGGCCTTGGGGAAGGTGAAGGACGCGGTGTTCCCGGTGCCCTCGGCGACCTTCCGCCCGCTGTTGACATCGGTGGCGGTCCACGTGGTCGTGTAGTCGGACAGGTCGGTGGTGCCCGCGGCGGTCTGCGTCACGGTGTAGTGCTTGTCCGGCGTGACCAGGATCGCCCCGGCCTTCTGGCGCTGGAGGCCCGTGTCGGTGCCGCTCGTGGTCGCGGTCGTGCCGCTGTTCGTGCTCGTGATGCCGTCGCCGGTGATGGCCAGGCCGAACTGGTCGCCGCTGTTCCACCGCTGGTCGACACTCGACTTCCCCGTGACGGTGTCGGCGTAGTTGCACGTCGCCAGGTCCGAGGCGGCGTAGTTGCCAACGACCGGGAACGACCGCATCTGCGCGCCGGAGGTGGGGTCGAGCTGGTAGATCGTCGTCGCCGAGACGTTGTTGGCCGTCGACGTGTTCGACACGTACAGGTAGCCGTCGGACGAGAACGCGATGCCCGGGCTGTTCGTGCCGCTCGGCAGCGTGGCGATCTTCGTCGTCGACAGCGCCGTCGCCCCCGGGGTCGAGGGCACCGTGTCGCTGTCCAGGCGGTACACGGTGTCCGCCGCGACAACGAACATCAGGCCCTGCGAGCTGAACGCGAAGTCGCCGTTGCCGGCCTTCAGCCCGTTGATCTGGCCGACCTGGCCCAGGTACTGCTTCTTCGCCGGGTCGTAGGCGCCGAGCCAGCCGGTGTTGTCGCCGTAGTAGTAGATGCCGGACTTCGGGTCCACCGCGCCACGGATGACCGGCCGGACCTTGTCGGTCGCGACGGGGTCCGAGGCGGTGCCCGTCGCCGGGTCGAACGAGCGCAGCGTGGCGTTCTGGTTGTTCGCGTTGCCGTTCGCTGCCGCGTACATCGCGGTGCCCTCGCGCGAGATTCCGAGGCCGTTGTTCGCCTGCATGCCGAGGTCCGCGACGTCGACCGTCGAACCCTTCGAGTCCGCCGCGCTGATGTCGATCGCGACGACCTTGCCCGCGCTGTTCGTCGCGTAGAGCGTGTTCTGGTCGCAGACGAAGTGCCCGTCCGTGGTGGCGGTGACCGCAGCCGACGCCGGGGTCGCGGCGACCACGGCGGAGGTGGTGCTCAGGCCGGCGCCGACGAGCAGCGCGGCCGCGAGGACGGCGAGGGGTCGGACGCCACGACGGCGCGCGGGCACGGCGGTGCCCCGGTGAGCAGGCAGCATGAGTCTCTTTCGGGTCGAGGCTGTCGAGCGCGTCCACGCCGTCCTCACGGTCAGGGAACCGGAGAACGGACGTTCGCGCTGAGCAGATCCTGACAGCTCGTCACCAGCTCATGGGGTGCGGCGCGGTCCCCAGTAGTGGGGACCTCCCAGTACGGGTGTCAGGTGCGAGCCGGTAGCGTCGGACCTCGTGACCATGCCCCGACGGACCGCGATCGCCCGGTTCGTGCTCGGCTGCGCGGTGCTCCTCGCCGTGGTGGTCGCGACCCTGCCCGGGGTGGCGAGTGGGGCCGTGGAGCTGTTCCGTGCCGGGGTCGCAGCGCTGCGCGGTGTCGGACACGGCCTCCTGTCCGTCGAGGACGGCTTCGTCACCGCCGCCGCCGTCACCCTCGTCGTCGTGCCACTGCCCGCGCTCGTCGCGGCTGCCGGCCGCGGAGCCGCCGCGGTCGCCGGCTGGCGTGCCTCGGTCTGGGCGGCCGTCGCCTGCGTCGTCGTGGTGTCCATCCGCGCCGCCCAGGGTGCGACGCCGGGGCCGAGCTGGGTGTCCGGCGTCCTGGCGTGTGCGGTCGGCGTGCTGCTGGGGTGCCTGCTGCTCGCCGCTCTGCGGACGCGGGCTGTCGCGCCGACGCCCCGCAGCCGGCGCCTGGCGACCACGCTGCTCGCGCTCTACGGCATCGGCGTGCTGCTGGTGGGGTTCTGGGGCTCCCCCGTCGACGCGGGCGCGCACCCGGGGATCCTGCGGGTGCTCGACCTGGCGCACCGCGCCAGGCTGCCGCTCTGGTTCGGGTACGGGGCGCTCGAGTTCACCGCGAACGTGCTGTTCTTCGTGCCGCTCGGGCTGCTCGTCGTGCTGCGGCTCGGCACGCGTGCCTGGTGGGCCGGTGCCGCCGCCGGGCTGGTCGTCAGCGCCGCGATCGAGGTCGGCCAGGCGCTGTTCCTGCCCGCGCGGTTTGCCTCGTTCGACGACGTGCTCGCGAACACGAGCGGTGCCGTGACCGGCGCCATGGCCGGTGTCGTGTTGCTGGGCCTTCGCGGCCGGCGGACGTCCCCGGGAACGACGAAGCCCCGCCGGAGTGCGGCGGGGCGTTGATCGTACGGGTGGGGCTGGTCAGCTGGCCTGGCGGATGACGTCCGGCAGGACCGTGTGCAGTCGCTCGGCGAGCTTGGCCTGCGCCTCTGCCAGGGTCCGGAAGTCCCCGACGTACTGGCCGAAGGTGTCGGACACGAAGTAGTGGGTGCCCTGCTTGTCGACCGTGCCGCCGTAGTAGCCGCCGTAGTTCGCAGCCCACAGGCCGGTGTCGGGGCGGGTCCAGAGGATGCGGGCACGCTGCGGTTCGGCAGCGGTGACGACCTCGGCTTCGATGGCAGCGATGACCTCGATGGTCTCCGTGTCGAGGGTCACTTCGGCGACGTTGGGGTGGGTCTCGGTCATGCTCATGTCGCTGCTCCTTGGCGATCCGGGGTACGTGTCCTGACGTCTGCAACGCTATGTCCTGCGCCCCCGGTGCCGCGACCACTCCCGTGGATTCACGGGATCTGTCAATGCGGAGGACAGGATGATCCCCGTGTTTCCGGGCCGGTACGATCGCGTTTCGGGGTACAGGTCCGCAGCGGGGTACTCGCGATCTGGACACGGTCCAACAACTCCGACGGATCGGGAATGCGGGTGGAGCGGTACAGCCCACAGGTTGGTGCCGCACACTCCGCCACATGGACTCCCGCGACCGCTCCCCCCGTCAGATGAAGCGACCCGGGCGGACGCCGGTCTGGCTGTACGTCGTGCTGGTCATCGTGGCCGTGGTCGCCGTGGTGCTGGTGGTGGTGGCACTGGCGACGCGCTGACCAGCGCAGGGGCGGCCGGGTGCCAATGGGTGCCGCCCCACGCCGGAACGACGAAGCCCCCGCAGCCAGATGGCTGCGGGGGCTTCGTTCAGTGTGTCGAGACTCAGACGGTCTCGCGCTGGCGACGGACCGAGCCGCGGACGACCAGCAGGCCACCACCGAGCAGGACAGCGCCGCCACCGACCCAGAGGGCGAGGGCGGAGATGGTGCCACCGGTGAAGGCGAGGGTGCCGTTGGTGCCGTTCGAGCCCGAGGCAGCAGCAGCGGCCGCGTCAGCCGGTGCGACCGTGAAGGACGCGAGGCCGACGACACCCGAGGTGGCGCCCGTGGCGGTCAGGTTGTAGGTGCCCGAGGCACCGGCCGGGAAGGTGACGCGGACGACGAGCGAGCCGTCGGACGCAGCCGTGTAGGACTTCGAGACGGTGGTGGTCGGCAGCGCACCCAGGGTGACGGCGCCAGCGCCGGTGACCTGGACGTTAACGGTCTCGTTGTCCTGGAACGCACCCGGCGTGAAGCTCACCGCGGCGGTGCCACCGGCGGCGTAGTTGCCGGAGACGGAGACGGACGAGTCGGGCGTGTAGCCGGCGGCGTTGGCAACGGCCGGCGTCGCGAGCAGTGCGGCCCCAGCCAGCACGACCGCAGCAATGAGCTTCTTCATGAAGTTTCCCCTAGTGATCTGATCCTCAAGACCCTGAGTCCCAGAGCCCGCAACTTCGGTTCCTCGTCGGCCCCGGCCTTGGTGATGGCGGGCGCGATTTACGAAGTTCGCTCAATCTATCGGTTTCTCCCAGGATGTTGCCACCTCCGATGCAACAATCTCGTGAACTCTTCGACGGACGCCGCTGACTGCCGGACACCCGGCGGCCGGGCCACATCCGAACGATTCACCAAAACCCCAGTTCAGGCAGCGGTCACGCCGGTTTTGACCCCCTGAGCCGAAGCTGAGCGCACGCCCGTTCCACTGCTGTCCGATCGGCCAGGTTCGACGCTCGCCCCCCGGAATGGGGGCAGGAATCGCCGCGTTCTGGGGACGAACACGACGTGGACAAAGGGTTCTGGGAGCGTTCGCGGCCGTATGGTTCGCGGTTGCCTGTGCGCCGGTCAGCCCTGCGCGGGGTTCGCGCAGTCGATCGACAGCGGCTCGACCTTGCCCTGGCGGACCCCGGGCGTCGAGATCGCCTGCACACCCGCGTTCGCGAACTTCGCCTCGCCGAGGAACGCCACCCGGAACGTGGTGCTCTCCCCCGGTGCCAGCAGGGTCTGCAGCTGCGCCACGGGATGCCCGCCGTCCGACGTCGTCTGCACGCCCACCTGCTTGCCGTCCTGCGACGACCCGAGGTAGATCGCGTTCGTCGGCGCGTACACAGCGATCAGCGTCTTGATCTTGCCGGGCTCGGTACCGAAGTCCCCGCCACCCGTCACGTACTCGGGCAGGGACGTCGCAGCGTCGGCGGGAGCGGTGTTCTTGATCGTCACCTGCACCACCGAGGTCGGTCGGCCGTCCTTCCGGCAGATCGAGCTGCCGACTGCAACCGTCTTGTCGAGGTAGTAGTCCATCTTCGAGCCCGTGCCGTCGTTCAGGTAGACGCCGAACTGCCGGGTGGCCTTCGTCGCGCTCGGCAGGGATCCGGCGACAGCCGTGTCGTCGATCTGGCGCTGCTCGCCCTGGTCGGCGCTCCACAGGCGAAGGCGCCCCTCGGACGTGCCCTGCGTCAGCGCGGCGATGAACTGCTTGGTGTCGAAGCTCCCGCTCGACACCTTCTCGAACACCGAGCTGGCGGCCGCTGCGAAGAACGCATCCTGCGCCGTGGGGTCGGTGTACTTGGCGTAGACGTCGCTCAGCAGCAGCTTGACCGCGTTGTCCGACGTCAGTGTGTCCCCGGTCGGCAGCTGTACGGGTCCGGTCGCGCGCAGGATGTAACTGAGCGTGACCGGGTCGATCGCCAGCACGCCGTCGACCTGCTCCCCGAACTTCTGCTTCCACATCTCGCGCGCCAGCTGCGCGGACACGTCGAAGCGCGGCGTCAGGGTCACGTCCTGCATGTACTCGCCCGTGATCGACCCGTAGAGGCTGGCCGTGTCCGCCGCAAGCGGCAGGACCGGCTGGTCGTACGGGCCAAAGGAGGATCCGGCGGCCTGGCTCAGCAGGCTGATGTGGCCGTCGTCGACCTGGAGGCGCGCCACGGCTCCCGGGATGCCCCCACCTGCGCGCAGCTCGGCGTTGTTCTGGAACAGCAGCAGGTAGTTCCGGTCACCGTCGTGCCCGAGCATGGCTGGCGCCAGCTCGACGATCCGGTTCGCGGTCGCCGCCTGCGTCGACGCCGACTGCAATGCGTTCTGCAGCTGACCGACCGCCGACGTGACGGGCGAGAGTGTGTCCGATGTGTCGATCGCCTCCGCGTCCCGTTCTGCGCGCTGCAACGTGCTCGTCGCCTTCGCGATCGCTGGCTGCGCGTCCTCGATCGGCTGCAGGTCGATCCGGCCGTCCTTCGGCGCGAAGCTGTCGGTGCTGAAGTCCCCGACGACGCTCGACACCGGTGTGACCGCATCCCGCGCCACATCGTCGACGACCACCGAGATCTGGCGGACCGCGCGCAGGTTCGTCCCGAAGAACGGCACGTACTGCGACGCACCCCAGATCGGGTCGCCCGTCAGCGAGCGGGCGGCGCCACCTTCGTCCTCCAGGTGCTTCGCGGTGGACTGGACCGCCGCGGTGTCGCCACTGGTCAGCTGCGACCGCAGGGTGTCCACGTCGCCGACGGCTCGCTCGAGGTGCCCCTTCGCGAGGACACCACGGATGCCGATCCACGCGACGGCGAAGATCAGCAGGAGGACGAGAGCGAGGACGACCCACAGGACAACGCGGGCCCCTGACCCCCGTCGTGCTGCAGTGCGTCCGGACTCAGGCAGGTCGGACATGTCGCCAATCTATAGGTTGCGAGGCGAAGCTGAGCGAGAGCGCATCCTCGCGGAGGGCAACGGAAGTGCGGGTGACAAGCTCGGTCAGCGACGGGGACCCGAAGATCGTCGAAGCGTGTTGATCGGTCGAGCAGGCACGCCCGCAACGACGGTGTCCGCGGGGACATCCTTTGTGACGACAGAGCCGGCACCCACGATCGAGTTGTCTCCGATCGACACACCTGGAGAGACGAAGACGCCCCGGCCCAGCCAGACGTTGTTACCGATGTGGACAGGGGCGGATATAACACCATCACCAGCCACCATCTCGTGCGCGCGGCTGTCTGAGATGGCGACGTTTGATCCGATCTTCACGTCGTTCCCGATCTCGACGCGATCAACCACATCGATCGTGGCTCCGGAGTTGACCAACACGTGATCTCCGATGATCAGACTCCCACCTGATCGCACCCTCACAACACTCCTCGATTCAGCTCCAAGAAAGCGAGCTCGACGACCAACTGAGATTGCACCCGAGTTTTCTATCCGCGGTGCCGCGTGTTCCATCGAGGGGCGCAGACCGTACTTCACGCCCCGCGAGCCGAATTTGATTCGGGCACGAAGAACCCTGAACTCGCGAAGAACTCTTTGTCCAAACCGTGACAAGAAAATCCTCCATCTGAAAAGCACTTCAAGGTTGAACAGGCTAGACGACATCAGGCCTAAGCGGGCGACATCGGCCGGTCAGGGCGCCTCGCGATTTTCGCCAACTTGACTGCAGGAACGCCCCCGTAGTTACCCTTTTCGCTGATGTCGCGCGTGACAACGGCATTGGCTCCGATCGCGACATCGCTACATATCGTGAGTCCTTCACGCTCCCGACTGACCACCGCGCAACCAGCTCCAAAGGTGACATTGTCGCCGATGGTCAGGCGAGACGAAGAGTTGAGCGAGTCAGTGACGGAGAGCGTGACGCCGTGCCAGAGCCTCACTCCCTTGCCGAGCGAAACATTCGGATGCACGACGACGCCCAATCCGAGGTGTCCGAGCACAACAGGCGCGGCCAGTCTCGCTTCCGGCGGGAGCACTGCGTGAAACACGAGGTAGTTGTACCCCTTGATCAGCCTCGCCAGCCGACGGTGGCCACGCGCATGTAGTCGGGTAGACAAATACCAGAGGGCCGACGGGTCAGCGAGGAGAAAAGACATGGTTAAGCCTCTCGAAGCCGGAATGTTTCATAGTTGTTTCTCGGACCTCCCCGCACGTCGGACTGAACCGGCCCTCAGTAGGATCCTCCGAACGACCAACCGTGCTGACGAGAACGCGGTGATCAGTACCGCCATTGCGAGGCCGTTCAGGAGACCAGTTACGCCTAGGCAAGTGGCCACGACGATGAGCATTGCCGTCGCGATCGCCGAAGCCCACATGAGAGCACCCGGTTTCCCCGAAGCCGAGTCAGCATAGGTTCGTAATTGCCACTGATCGCTCAATGCCTGAGCGACGACGAGGACGCTGACGACCGGCAAGAGTCCGTCGTAGGAATGACCGAAAAGCCATCCTCCGAATATCGCCACCACAGCTATGATCAGACCGCCACCGACGACAGACATGCATACTCCCAGCAGCGAACGAAGCCTCAGCAGGTCCGCTCCTCCGGTGCTGCTGGTCGTATCGGCGAGCCTCGCGTACGTCAACTGGTTCAACGCCTGTGTGAAGCCGCCAGCGGCGCTGGCACACGTGACAGCGACGGCGTACACACCCAGCTGACTTGGCACGACTAAGGCGGCGAGGATGAGCTGGTCGACCCTGGCTCCGATTCCGTCGAACGCCGATCCCGCCCAGTAGTGCAGGCTGAACCTCCACGGGGTCCGGACCGGTCTGCGCGCCCGGATGGTCGGTATGGCCAGTACAACTCCCAGAAGGACTGCGAGAGCCTGCGCGCATAGCGTGAACAAGAACGCGCTGGTCAGGGTCAGCACGCCCGCGAAGTAGGCGACGATCACCGCGACCGAGGGCAACACCAAATTCACACCGCGTACCAGGTTCACCGCGTGTACTTGCCCGCGCAACAGCGCTCTCTCGGTACCGACGGCCCCGATCCCTGCGAACACGAGTACGAACGACGCCGCTCGGATGCCCGTCGCGATCCGCTCGTCCCCGTTGGAGGCCAAATCGGCTACTGAGAAAGCGATGGCCGCCGTAACGGGGCCGAGCAGGCCGACCACGATGAGTCCACGCCGGGACGCCGCACCCTCTCGGAGTTCCTGGAGCGCTTCCCCGCGCGGTAATCCAAGAAAAGCACTCCAGGAGAGCAGTTGCACGAGCACAAACGAGGCGGCCAGGGCTCCGCGACCGTCGGCGCCGAGCTCGCGGGCGAGCATCGGTGCAGAAATCACGCTGAGTGCCATCCCGAGGTAGCTCACACCGGCCGTCTGGAGGAGCCGTCGAGCGCGCCGCACCGGCGAGAAGAGAGCCGAAGTGTCCTTCATTACGAGCGTCTCCGTCTCGACCGCTCGAAGCGATCGATGGCTCGTTGGTAGACCTCGCCGACCAGTCGTTCCGTTTCCGCGAGTTCGAGTACCGGCTCGACTTGTGTCAACGGCATCGACGTCTGGTCAGGAGGAGAAGCGAGTAGGACAGCCGCCAGGGCGTCTGTGAAATCCTGGTCGGGAACGATGTCGAATCCAACGTGGCCGTCGAGGAGCGAACGCAAGAATTCTGCCCCTGGGGTCGGCGAGGTCACGACCGGGGTGCCGAGAGCCAGCCCTTCGAAGGCAGGGATGCCGAACCCCTCGTAGGACGAGGGTGCGGCGAGGACCCACGAACGACCGATCCACTCATGGACTTCTGCGTCTGACACTCCCTCTAGGTGCAGACAGTAGCTCGGCCAGTTCTTGCGATCGTCGGCCGGTCCCACAACCGTCAGGCCGATCTCGAGCCCGCTCTGTCGTCGAAGCCGATCGACCGACTCGGCGACCATCCAGCCACGCTTTCTCCCGTGGAACGAACCGATGAAGACAACGGAAGGGACCGCCGCCCTGCTAGTCGACCGATTCAGTCGCACAACAGGCGGCATTGCGGTATCACAGCGGAACTCTTCCATTGAATCGGCTCCGACAGCGATCCGCACATCAACCCGACGAGCGGACCAGTGCTCCAGAATCGCCAAGACGTAATGATTCAACCGACGCAATCCTCGCGAGGACCGAGCCTCCCCTGCCGCCGAGCCGTGAAAGGTACGGACCATGGGCCACCGGTGACCGAGCGCCCAATCGTCTCCGAAGCTGTGTACCACATCCGGTTGACTTTGCCGCACCAACTTACGAAGACGGAATGGAAGGGCGTAGTACCTACCAAACCGCCCGTGATGGCGCTTTGTTCGCAGTACATTTGTTCCGGACAGGTCTGCGCCGTTGCCATCAACAGTGACGATGGTCAGATCTACATGCTCACGCAGGCGCTCCGCCAAGCGCAAGGCGTACCGAGCAACACCGCCGGAATGACTGTCTCCAGGCCACTCCGGGCTGACGAGCGTCACTCGAAGCTTGCCGCCGCTCGCGATTCGGAGATTATTTGCGTGAGGCAAGAATCTCCTCGTATACCGCGACATGCGCCTTAGCAGCACGCTCCCATGAAAACAGCCCAGCGTGACGTCGACATTCCTCCGCGCTTGGAATCAACCCACCGATACCCGCCACCAGCCGCTCTGCAAGCTGCTCGGGAGACGCCGGTTCGACGACGAGTGAAGGGTCGAGTCCTCGAACCGAGTCTGGGAGACCGCCGCAGTTCGTCACGATCGGTGCTTTACCGCGAACAAGCGATTCCAAGGCGATCAGTCCGAATCCTTCGAGCGCTCTCGTCGGTACGACGGTGAGAGTGGACTGTAAATATTCCTCGTGCAGATCCGAATCCGAAGTTCTGCCGAGGAATTTCACGGTCCCCTCGAGACCCAGCGTAATGCTCTGCGCGCGCAGTGCTTCACGCTCGCTACCGTCGCCAATGATGCGCAACTCGGCGTCCGGGTATGCCTCATGGACGACTCGCCAAGCGTCGAGCAGGTCATCAATCCCCATGCGGCGTTCGAGCCTACGCACACATAGGACAACTGGATGGTCAGGCGTTGTACGTTTCCCGGTGTCGAAGAGCATCCGAACTCCAGGCGGGATGACTCGGACCTTCGAGGCGGGCACCTCGTAGTCCCTGATCAGAAGCTCCTTGAACGCATCCGAAAGTACGATGATGACGTCCGCCGAGGCGTACCTGATCTTTTCGATTCGTCGCTTGGTCCGGCTTGTGAATGACCGGCCTCCTGAGACGAGACTCTCAGCCGACCAAGGGCCGTGGAAGTGAACTACATTCAGGAAGCTTGCTCGGCGAGCCGATCTTAGTGGAAGCCGGCCGTAAAGGCTGAAGTGCCTGTCGATGACGTCTGCAGATTCAACGTCTACGGTTGCCTGCGCGACACGCCGCAAGAACGAAAGGCCCGTGGGCCCCCAAGTCCTCCCGTTGAGCGGCGGTTCACCGAAGGCCAGGGCACGGACGTTGACTCCGTCTTGCTCCGCAAGCGCCTCGTGGAGCTCCGCGAAGTATCGGTTCAGACCACCCGGCCGCGACCCAAACCACTCCGAGCCAGTCATCGTTATGTTCACGTTTCGGCCCCTTCCAGGCCCATGAATTCCTCCAGGAACCTCGCACTCCCTTCAGCGACCTCCTCGTCGCTCAACAAGCCGGGGGTGTCGACCGCATTGCTCGCCAGAGCCCTTCGCTTGTCATCGTTCTCGATCAGGCCCAACAGCGCGTTAGACAGCGCTCCGGCCGATCGTGGCTGAACCAGGATGCCGTTCTTACCGT
Organism: Curtobacterium sp. Leaf183; assembly: GCF_001424385.1. GTDB lineage: Bacteria > Actinomycetota > Actinomycetes > Actinomycetales > Microbacteriaceae > Curtobacterium. The sequence goes on from NZ_LMPO01000008.1 coordinate 744,842, forward strand.
CCGTCACCCATTCAAGTGGTCCGCCTTCGGCAGCCACCAGGACAGCGACACCCCTCGCCAGGTACTGCAAGACGTTCTGGCCGAGCGGCTCTGGCCTCGTGGAGTACTGCACGCAGATGTCCATGGTGTCGAGGAAACTGTTCACGTCTTCCACCCGACCCTCGAGCGTGACCGAGTCGTCCAGACCCGACGAACTGATTCGAGTCCGAAGCTCATCAAGGTAATCCTCGTGCCCGAAGTCAGCGGCTCCGGCGAGATGAAGCGAGATGGCCCTCGTCGTCCCGGCCCGAACCATCGCGAACGCTTCCACCACGAGATGCTGCCCCTTCCATGGATCGAGGCGTGCGACCATGCCTATTCTGAGGGGATCCGCTCCGCCACTCGACGCCGCTCTCGACGTCCCCGGAGGGACACGCTCGAGTCCCGCAGAACTCTGCAGGACTTCGACTCGAGCGTCCGGCCGAAGGTACCTCTGCGCCGAACGCAACGTACTCCGGGAGTTGGCGACGATCGCGTCGGCGCGCGGAAGTACGAGTCTGCTCATGGCAAGGAAGCCGAACCGTCCCATCGACTCGACGTCCACGCGATCACGGAGGTGAATGACGAGTCTCGACATCTTCCGCTTAGGGACGAGTGCCGCATACACCGCCGCCCGCGAACTGTTCGCCCAGAGAATGTCCGGCTTCGTCCGGCGCGACAGCCGGTGTACGGCGACGGCCTGAGCCACGACATTGAAACCAAACCGAAGGAACGGGATCACCGCTCCGGACCGGCTCGCACCGGCGGACGATGCTGGTCCTGTACGAACTATTTGTAGTTCATCCGCTTCGAATCCGCCGAAGGCGTCTTGGCTCACTTTCGAACTTCTGCGTCGACGGGGCAGGACGAGCGTTGCCCGCCACCGCGGATGCGCTCGCAAGAGCCGCGCGAGCGCAAGCTCCGCACCGCCGCGCTCCTCCGTGTGATCGAGGTGCAGGACTTGAAGGGAGTGCGGAAGCGCCTCAGCCATTTGCGGTCACCTCCGTCGAGGACGACTCGGGATGGGCCTGTCGCGCTCTCTTCCGCCGCCAGGACGCGAGCGTCGATCCGAAAGCCAGGCTCGCCAGGACGCCGAAGCCGGAGAGGTAGATGTTTCCACTTGCTGCCGTGACGAGGCAGAACACCGACGCAGCCGCCGCGACGTCGTTGTCCCCCGACCTCAGGTTCGACAACGCGGCCACCGCCACGACCATCAGGCTCAAGACAGTTCCGAGCGCTGCCACGACGCCGAAGTTGACCAGTAAATCGACCACCACATTGTCGTAACGCAGACCACTGGAGTTACCAACCAGAAACCTACTGGGCTCGCGAAGAAGTGCGAGGATCTCCAGTCGTTGTTGCAGTGAATTATCCGTGGCCGCATCGAATTGACCGTATCTGCTGCCGGAGAACAGGGCGCTCGTTCCGGCGAGGCGCCCCTGCACATAGTTTAGCGCGAACAACAACCCGGCTAGGAAGATCACAGGTACAACGCGACTCAGGCCTTTTGCTCGGAGGAAGAGGATGGCGCACAACGCGATGGCGACGCCCAAGATCGCGGTCCTGACACCTGAGAGGAGCATCGGGAACAGGAGGAATGCGACGAGTAACACTGCTGAGACCCGACTCTTCCCCCTGGTCGTGAGCGCCCTGCTCGCGGCGATTGTCACACAGAGTCCGAGAATGAAGGCGTATGGCCCGGGGGCTTCAGACGGCCCGAACACCCTCACCTGCATGGGCAGGGCCTGGCCGATGCTTCGCAAGCCCGAGCTGAGCATCCACGCGCGGTCCCAACCCGGCAAGACGTAGAACTGCAGTATGCCATAGGCGCCGCTCACGACACCGAGCAACGGCAGACACCGTTCGAGGAACGGCCACACGTCCGGCACCACTCCAGCGGACACCCCGCTCGCAACTCCGAGACACGCCAGGATTGCAACCGCGCTGAAAATCCCAGCTGTCGACGCCCCACGAGTTGCAACCAGGGTTCCTGCTACTGAGACGAGAACCAGTAGGGCGGCAAGGTTGAATGTACGAACACCGCCACGTGCGCGAAACATCTGTCTCAGTGAAGCGAGGAGAACGACGAGGACCGCAACGACCAGGACTATCGCCAACGGGTCATTGTCTGAATCGGTACCGTCGGCGAGAAGCCGACGCAGCAACGGTATGAATGGAACAAGGACTACGATCGCGCCCAACATGACAGCGCGGTTGAAGGCAGCAGCCATACCGAAGATGAGTAGCGCGAACACAGCTACCTGCAGACCCGCCCTTGTTGCCAAGAACACAATCGCGACAGTGAGTAGCACACCAGCGCCGATGAAGCCGACGCTTCCGGAAAAGCGCCCGGTGGGAGCCGGGAGGAACCTGCGCTCGATCATTTCACTCACTCGGATACACGCTTCACTCGACCACGACGCATCCGCGAACCTCGACGGCTTCCATCAAGCAGACCACGTACCCCGGCCCTCAGTTGCACAAATCCTTGGTCACTGACTGGGGCCAAGAGAAGCCCCGGAGCGCCGCGGTCTCCGAGGAAGATCGCGCGAATGAGGAAGACTCCCCATGTCAACGACATCCCAGCGAATTGCAGCGCAGCTGCCTCGTTGGAGCGCCGCACGAAGGTGCGCTGCGGGTCAGCCGTCACTCGACCATCTCCAAGCCCTCGCTCCGCGGGAAAGTGGTCGACCTGAATTGATGGGTCATACGTCACCTCATAGCCCTGGGCAAGTACCGCGAGGCTCAGAACGAACTCATTCCGAACCTGTGCGCCGCTCCCGGTGACGAGGTCTGCAAGCGGTATGGAATCCACGGCTCGCCGCCGCATACTCATGTTGGCCCCCTTCACGTGGTGAGCTGCGCGAGGCGGCCCCTGGCCACGATGATGGTTTCCGATCACCTTGCCACGGCGGAGCAGACCTACAGGGAGGCCAGCGCCGCCAGTAGATGCGTCTCCTCCGACGTTGTCCCGCCCACCGAGCAAGCCCAGCCTCGGATTCGAGATGAACGAATCCCTGACTTGTTCGAGCCATGTGGGATGAGCGCGAGCATCATCGTCGATGAACGCGATGATGTCAGTCGTCGCGTTGGCTATACCCCTCTCCAGCGCGAGAGCCAGGCCAGGTCGTTCGACCCACGCCACTGACGCCCCAGCCTCGCGCGCAGTGCGTGACGTTGCTTCGTCGGTCACCTGGGCGACAACGATCACCTCGTCAGCGCTCACACCCTGTTCCGCCACGGAGCGGAGACACTCGGAGAGGTCGCGCGGCCGCCCGACGCTAGCGATCACTACGCCCACGGTCGTATCAGTCAACGATGTTCCTCTTCGCGTAAGCGGTGTCTTCGCCGATGTGTTCCGGGTCAGCAAGGTTCTCCACGGTGTCGGTCACCACTTGCTTGAGCTTGCGTTCGAATTCCTCGAAGGAAAAACGGGCGGCATGTGCTCTGATCTTCGCGGAGTCCCAGTGTCGAGGGAAGGTCTCCACCGAGTTCACAATCCCCCGGATCGATGTGTCCTCGATGAACAAACCCGACGTTCCCTCGTCCAGGCTGTCGAGGAAGCCGCCTGCCTTCACCAGCAGAGCGGGAGTGCCGAACGAGTTGGCTTCGATCGGTGTCAACCCGAAATCTTCCTTCGAGACGCTGAGAAGCGCCGTCGCTCGGTCGTACAGCCACCGCAGTTCCGCTTCGGCCACGTCGTTGATAACGAAGACGTTCCGGGAGGAATCTTCTCGCCTCCCCCCTACCACCACGAGGTTCTCGTGCGGCATCTCCTCGAAGGCTGCTATGAGGTTTGCAGTGCCCTTGTAGCCACGTTGACGTCCGACCGTGAGGAAGAATCCGTCGGGAACTCCGCCAGGCCGAGTCTGCCAAGCACTTGGATCGATCGTGACGGGAGGATGGATGATCTGAGCGTCGATCCCGTAGGCAGTTTTTATACGGGCCGCCACGCTCGCGGAATTTGCAATGTATCGGTCGACGCTTTTCGCCGCTCGCTGATCCCATCGAAAGAGCACCGGTCGGAGAGCCCCGAGGGCCAATCGAACCCACAAGGAACGCTCAATGAGGTACTCGTCTGTCTGGTAGATCCACCGGGGTGGATTGTGACAGTAGACCACTTTCACGGTTTCTTGTGACACACGCACCGCGTGCGCCCATCCAGACGAACTGACAAGTACCGCTGCTGCTGACACCGGCCGGCGGAGCGTCCACGCGTAGTGGAGTACTGGGAGGGCGAGTTGCGGATTGCGTCGGAAGGTACGCACGCGATTCAAGAGAGACGGGCGAACGTCGACCGCTGAGTAACCCGGGTAGCTGGCAGCCGGGTCGTACAACGCCGTCATGAATCGTGTGCCTGGGTACATCCGGGTAAGGACGAGAGCAACGCGTTCCGCGCCACCGCGCTGCGTGGAGTAATCGTGAGCGATGACCACTTCGGTCTCAGTCATCAGTACGCTCCCCCACTGCTCGTTACGGCCTTTAGAGTTCTCCAGAGGATGACGAGATCGGTCACCAGTGACCAGTTCTCCACGTAGTACAGGTCCAGCCGTACCGAGTCCTCCCACGACAGGTCCGACCGTCCGCTGACCTGCCACAACCCGGTCATCCCGGGCTTGACCAGGAACCGACGGTGGACGTGGACGTCATATCGCTCGACTTCACGCGCCAGCGGCGGACGGGGCCCGACGAGTGACATGTTCCCGAGTAACACGTTGAACAGCTGCGGCACCTCGTCCAGGCTGTAGCGGCGCATGAAGGCACCGATCCGGGTGACGCGGGGGTCGTTGCGCATCTTGAAGAGCACGTCGTTGCCCTCGGCGCGGTCGAGTGTGCTGAGCTCCTGCAGCCGGTCCTCGGCGTCGACGACCATCGAGCGGAACTTGACCATGTGGAAGGTGCTGCCGTTCAGGCCGACGCGCTCCTGCAGGAAGAAGACCGGCCCGGGCGAAGTCGCCTTCACCAGGATCGCCAGGACGAGCAGGACGGGCGACAACACGATGAGCAGGATCGCCGACCCGATCAGGTCGAACGCCCGCTTGGTGTAGAGCTTCCGGCCCGAATAGGTCGGGGTCTCCACGTGGATGAGCGGCAGGCCCTGCACCGGACGCGTGTGGATCCGCGGTCCACCGATGTCCGTCAGGCTCGGTGCGACCACCAGGTGCTGGCGGCCGGGCTCGAGCGACCAGCTCAGCTGCCGGACACGCTCGGGCGGCAGGTCGTCGGAGCTGGTGATCACGACCGTGTCGGCCCCGGTCTCCCGGAGGGCGTCGGCCAGGTCGTCGAACCCGCCGTGGCACTGGATCGTCGAGCCGGGGAGCAGGCCTCGAAGACCGGTCGACACCGCTGCGCCGACGACGCGATAGCCGGCCTCGGGCGTGCGTCCGAGCTCGCGGCCGATGTGGAGCACGCTCGCTGGTGAACCGACGAGCAGCACGCGCGCCGAGAACGCACCGTGCTTGCGCTGGGCAACGAGCCACTGTCGCCAGATCCAGCGGGACAGCAGCAGCACGAGGATGCCGATGGGGAACGCGATCAACACGTATCCGCGTGCCAGATCGACGTGCAGCAGGAACGCGGCGATCGCCAGCAGACCGAACACGCGCACGCTCGAGTCGGCCACGAGCCGGTACTCCACGCTGCCGACGCCGATGACGCGGTCGCCTCGGGTGTCGTAGAGGGCCAGAGCGCTCATCCACACGACGATGACGACGATCGAGATGCCGAAGTAGCTGAGACGAACGTCCGCGGTGTTCGTCGACAGATTCGAGAACAGGCCGAGCCACAGGATCTGCACGCCGAACACGACCCAGATCAGGGCGAGCAGGTCGGTGATCAGCACACCGCGCGAGTACCGGCGGCTCCAGTCCTCGGTGGCGCCCGTCGCCTGCGGCGCCCGGATCGCGTCCGCGGTCACGGACAGCCCCCGGTCACCACGTCTTGCCACCGTCCACCGACACCGCGACCCGGTCCCCGGCCCACGCCCACAGCGTCGACCCGGCCAGGTCGATCGCCACGGGCCCCTCGGACCCGCCGTCCTGCCAGCACCCGATCGGGCTGACCTGCGACCCGGCGGTCACGCGCGCCGCCGGCAGGCGCACGATCTGCACCCCGTCGCACGTCGAGGACCCGAGCCGCGCCAACGTGTACGTGTCCCCGGCGTCGGCGATCGCCCGGATGCCCGGCAGCGGCACCTCGACCCACGCGCCGGTCCCGCTGCGCCACGAGACCTGGCGCCCGCACGCGACGAGCGTCGTGTACTGCCCCTGGTACGCGTCGACCGGTTCGGCACAGGGCGACTCGACCTGGCCGGTGGACAGCACGATGGAGGCGTCGCGGATCCCTGCGCCGGCTGCCCCGGGCTGGCCGGCACTCCAGGTGGCACCCGCGTCGACACTGGTCCGCACGGACGGCGAGCAGTCGTCGCCGACCATGGCCAGCACCGACAGCTGCTCGGTCGTGGCGCGCAGCGCCGTCACGGCGCGCACGTCGTCGGCGAGCGCGACGGCGACCCACGTCGCCCCGCCGTCCACGGAGTGCTCCAGCACCGGCTGCCCAGCGGGACACGACCCACTGGAGGCTCGCCAAGCCTCCTTGCCGTTGATCGCGGAGAGCAGGTGGCGGGCTGATGCGCCGTCAGCGGCTCCGGCCTCCGCCGGTGCGGTGGGCGTGCCGGAGGCACCGGGCGTCGCCGAGGACGGCGACCGTGGGGTGCTCGAGTACGTGGGGATCGGACCGGCCGGACCGTTCTGCTCGGGCGCGGTTCGGCCGAGCGCCAGCGAGACGAGCACCACGTCGACGACCACCAGCACGACCACGACGGCGGCGACCCAGATCAGGGTCGTCCGCGGGAGTGACCGTCCCAGGCCTCGGACCCCCCGGCGCGTGTCCATGTCCCCCAACCCCTCTCAGCGTTCCGCGCGGCGGAGGGCGCTGAGCTTGCCCGGACGCTTGGGCGGCTTGACCGCGGCCGGAGCCTTGTCGTCGTCCTGACCGGTGCCGTACCCGTAGCCGTACCCGTAGCGGCCGTAGCCGTAGGCACCCGGGCCCTTGACCGGCATCATCGTGATGACGAAGCCCGCGATGGGTGCGCCGACGTTCTCGAGCGATGCGACGGCGGCCGCCAGCTGGCCCTTGTGCGTCTTGCCGGAGGCGACGGCCAGGATCGCGCCGCTCGCCTTCTTCGACAGGATCGCCGCGTCGGTGACGGGCAGCAGGGGCGGTGCGTCGAAGAGCACGTAGTCGAACTGGCCCTCGAGCCGGGCGATCAGGTCCTGCATCGCCAGCGAGCCGAGCAGCTCGGACGGGTTCGGCGGGATCGGGCCGGCGGGCAGGACGACCAGGTTGCCGCGACCCCAGGGGTGCGCGACGTCCTCGAGCTCGGCGCGGCCGATCAGCACGTCGGTGAGGCCGGCGCTGCCCTCGACCTCCATGTACTCGGCGACACGGGGACGGCGCAGGTCGGCGTCGATCAGGATCACGCGGAAGCCGGCGCTGTCGAGCGCGATCGCCAGGTTCGCGACGGTGGTGCTCTTGCCCTCGGACTGCATCGACGACGTCATGACGAAGGTGCGCGAGCCGGTACCGAGGTCCAGGAACTGCAGGTTCGTGCGCAGCGTGCGGAAGGACTCGGCGCGGGGGCTGCGGGGGTCGACCTGCACGATGAGCGGTCGCTCGGACGCCTTGCTGTCGAATGCGATGCCGCCGACCACGGGCTTCTCGCTGATCTTCTCGACGTCGAGCTCGGTGCGGACGCGGTTGTCGAGCGTCTCGCGCAGCACGGCGATGCCGATGCCGAGTGCCAGACCGACCAGCAGTCCGAGCGCCACGTTGACCGGCACGTTCGGGCTGATCGGCTTGCTCGGGACGTCGGCCTGCTTCACGCGGGTGAGCTTGACGGTGCTGGCGCCGTTCGCGTCCGTCGCCTCGATGTCCTGCACGACGTTGGTCAGGCTCTGCGAGGTCGCGTTCGCGATGTTCGCCGCCTGCACCGGGTCGGTGTCGTTGACGGAGATCGAGATCAGCGTGGTGCTGGTCGGCGCGGTCGCGGTGACCATCGTCGCGAGCTGGTCGGCGTTCATGTCGAGCTTGAGCGACGAGATCACGGGCAGCAGGACGATCGGCGTCGACACCAGGTTCGAGTACGTCAGCACGCGCTGCTGCGTGAACGTGTTGCCCTGGGCCAGGTCACTGGCGCTGCCGGAGGTCTCCGTGGAGACGAACACCTGAGCGGATGCCGAGTAGACCGGCTTCTTGACGAGGGAGAACCCCGCCGCGGCCGCCACGCCGACGAGTGCGAGCACCAGGATGAGGACCCATCCCTTGCGCAGCACTGTGATGTAGTCGCGGAGTTCCACGCGTCTGCCTTCCCCGATCCCAACCGCTCCTGTGGTCCCGACACAGGTAGACCGGGATACTCCCAGCGCACGGCATACAAATAGTGCCACATCTTCGAGCCGAACTCGGATGTGCACCGCTCGGGGCAGAACGGGTCCTCTACGGTTGCCCCATGACCTCCGAGTCGGCCCAGCCCACCACCGAGCCCGACACCACTCGACAGCGGGACCTGGTCGTCCTGCTCGTCGCTCTGGGCGCGGCGGTCGTCCTGGCCCGCGTGGTGGGCGGGATCTCGCGGTCCGGCGGCATCCCGTCGCCGGTCATGCAGGTGCTGGTCGCCGACCTCGCCGTGTGGGTGCCGCTCGTGGCCGGAGCCGCCTGGGTCCTGCGTCGCAGCGACCGCTCGCGCTTCGCGTCACGACTGCGTCTCGATCTGGGCGACGTCGTGTTCGCCATCGGGATCGTCATCATCTGCCGCGTGCTCGACGTGTTCCTGTCGATCTCCTTCACGGGCACGACGGGCCTGACCCCGGCGCCGTCCCTCGGCACGCCGGACATCGGGCTGCTGGTGGTGTCGGCGATCGGCATCGTGCTCGTCAGCCCGTTCCTCGAAGAGGTGGTGTTCCGCGGGCTCTTCCAGCGGCGCCTGGCGGACGAGCTCACGCCCCGCACGCGGTTCCTGGCCGTGCTGCTGACCGCGTTCCTGTTCGCGCTGCTGCACCTGCTGCTCGGAGCGGCGTCGACGCAACTCGGCGGGGTGCAGGTCTTCACGACGACCTTCGCGCTCGGCCTGCTCACCGGCACCCTGGTCGCGATGACCGGGCGCATCGGCGGCGCGGTCTTGGCGCACGTGCTGTTCAACGCCGTGGCCGTCGTTGCCACCTGGCCGCGCTGAACGAGGACGCCGACGCGCCGCCCCGACCGTCGCGGTCGAGGCCGCAGCGTCGGCGGCGGTGTGCTGGTGCTGGTCGACCGGGTGCTAGTCGACCGGGCGGATGACCGTCGGCAGCATGACGTGCAGTCGGTCGGCCAGGTTGGCCTGGGCGTCCTCGAGCGACGCGAAGTCGCCGACGACCATGCCGAAGGTGTCCGAGGCGACGTAGCGACCGCCGAGCTTGTCGACGGAACCACCGAAGTAGCCGCCGTAGTTGGCGATCCACTCGCCGTCGGTCTCCTGCGTCCAGGACAGGCGGGCGCGCTGGGCACGCTGGCCGGTGACTGCCTCGGCTTCGAGGATCGCCATGATGTCGACGGTCTCGGTGTCGACGGTGACCTCGCGCGGCGTCGCGGTCTGCGTGGTGGTCGTGCTCATGGCGGTGCTCCTGTCACGTTCGGGGTACGTCTTGCGGTGATGACAACCTACGACGACATCGTCCCGGATCCCTAGCGTTGCGCGCCCTTTCACGGGTTGCGCAAGGGAACGTCGTGATCATCCCCCCGGATCTGCGGGCAGCACGCCGCCGAGACGGGGTACACGCGCCCGAACGGGGTACCCCGGTGGCACGCGTTCGGGGGGACTCGGGGACCCCATGACGGGCCGCCGGGCCACTAGCCTTCGATGAGCATGTCTCGCCCCACCAGCATCTTCGACAGCGCACTCGTCCGACAGGCCCCGATCAGCGGTCTGGTCGGCCTCGCGGTGCTCCTCACGATGGTCGTGCCCGGCATGCCGGTGACCGGGCCGGCGGCCTTCCTGGCGAGCATCGTCGTCGTCGCCGTCGCCACCCTGTTCGCGGCGTTCGCACCGCACGCGGCGGCATTCGTCCCCGTCGTCCTGGTGCTCGACTTCGTCGCCCTGGCACTGCTGCGCAGCGGGACCGGCGCGGGTGCGTCGGTGTTCACGTCCATGGTCGTGCTGCCCGTGGTGTGGTGGGCGTCCCTGCCGCGGCGTCGCACCATCGTCTTCGCGATGGCCGGCGTCGTCGGGGTGATCCTGGCGCCCTTCGTGCTCATGCCGGACGGGGCTCCTGGCGTCAGCGAACTGGTCCGTCTCGGCACCACGCTCATCGTGTTCGGCTCCGTGGCCGCCGTCGTGCACGAGCTCGCCGGACGTGCACGAGCGAGTGTCGAGGCCGCCGAGGAGCGCGAGCAGCAGGTCCGCACCGAGATCGAACGCGCGGCCGTGGTGCAGCGTTCCCTGCTGCCGTCGTCCGCGGACGGCTCGACGATCAGCAGCACCCCGTTCGGCAGCGCCGCCGTCCACACGCGGTCCCTCGGGACGCTGCAGGTCGCAGGCACCTGCCTGCCGGCCAAGAGCGTCGGCGGGGACTTCTTCGACTGGTACCCGACCGACGACGGACTCGCCCTCAGCCTGGGCGACGTGATGGGGAAGGGCGTCGGCGCGGGACTCATCGCCGCCGCCGTCCGCACGACCCTGCGGAGCGCCCGCGCCGTCGACGACCCCTCGATGGCGCTGCACCGGGCGTCCGACGGGCTCACCGCCGAGGACGGCCGCAGCGTCGTCGCGTTCACCACGCTCTTCCACGCTCGCCTGGGCAGCGACGGCTCGATGCGCTGGGCCGACGCCGGACACGGACTGGCCTTCGTGCTGCGGGCCGACGGAGGGGTGGAGCGACTGCGCTCGTCCGACCTGCCGCTCGGTCTGGGCATCCGCGACGAGTGGCGCACCTCGACGGGCACGCTCGACCCGGGCGACATGCTCATCGCCTTCAGCGACGGCGTGCTCGACCTGTTCGGCGGCCGCGACGACGCGATCGACGCCGTGGCGGCCCTCGCCCGCGGCGAAGCGGACCGCGACCCGGCGGCGCTCGTGACCGTCCTGGCCCAGCGGGCCGACGCGGTCGTGCACGACGACGACGTCACCGTCGTGGCGCTCTGCCGGCAGCCCGTCACGGTCCCCGCAGCGGTGGACGCGGACGCCGGACTCGCGCGCTCCGTCTGACGGCGGCAGTCGGACACCCACCGCGCACGAGACGGACGGGAGGCTCGGTGCCAGCTGGCACCGAGCCTCCCGTCCGTCTCCGTGGTCGCGCCCACCCGGTGGGCCCGACCGGTCAGACCACGGCGCGCTCTCGGGACGGTGCGGTCCGAGCGACTCTGGCCGCTGCTGCGAGGTCGACGACGCCTGGCACTTCCGGGGCCGCCCGGGCCACACCGGAGGCCGGTGTGCACAGCGCCAGCGCCAGCCAGAGCACGGTCGAGGCGGCCGACATCGTCGCGAACCCGGAGTAGCAGAACCCGAGGGTGACGCCAGCCACGACCGCGATGCGCGCTGCGACCGGTGCCCGGCTGCGGAGTGCCGGCACGAGCTGGAGGACCACGAGGGCGACGACCGGCACCAGGCCCAGGTCGAAGGCGAGGATCGCGTAGGAGTTCTCGAGACTCGTGCGGAGGACCGTGCCCTTCAGCGCCCAGGCGGCTCCCCATCCACCGCCGACCAGGGTGTGGTCCCAGATGTGGTCGAGGACGTACTGCGCGGCGGCTCCCCGTGCCGAGGACGAGCTGCCGTCATCGCCCGTCAGCCGCTCGACCAGACCGTCGAGCACCGTGGTGCGCGTCACGACCAGGACCGCCGCGCCACAGCTCACCATCGCCGTGACGATCGCGACGAAGGACCGGGTCGTCCGGACGAGGATCCATGCGAACCCGACGACCGCGACCACCGTGGGCACGCGCGAGGCGGACAGGACCACCGCGCTCAGCAGCAGCATCGCGGTGACGAGCCGGGCGGGGACCGGTCGGACGAACGCGGTCAGGGGGATCGCGATCGACGCGGCGAACCCGAGGTCGAGCGCACTGTCGAGCGTGCCACGCGGTCGGAACTGTCCGGTCACCGGGCCGGTTCCCCACGGCAGGTCCGAGTGCGACACCGACTGCAGGACCACCAGCACGGCGACGACGACCATGGTCCCCACGAAGACGAGCACCAGGCGGCGCAACGACCCCGGCGAGACCCGCTCCTGCACCCGTGCGGCGAAGCACAGCAGGATCGGCGCGAGGACGGCGTTCGTGAGCCCGAGGAGCGACGTCGGGCCGCTCCCGACGACCGCCTCGACGACGAGCAGGAACGCCACGATCGTCAGCCCGGCGTACCACCCACGTCTGTGCCCGACCTCGGCGGCGATCGCCTGCCAGCGACCGCGCATGCCGAACAGGCAGTACGCGCCGAGCAGGACCGTCGCCGGGTGGAGCGCACCGTTCCCCTCCCAGTCGCCGATGAGCAGGCTGCCGGACGTGGAGGGGAGGACGAGGCGCAGCACGACGACCGACGCGAGGACGAACGTCGGGCGGGAGCTCTGCGTGGTGACGAACACCAGGCAGAACACCAGCCAGACGACGAGACGGAGGAGCTCCATCACGGACCTTTCGAGAAGACGGGGCGGACGAGCCCGACGGTGATCGACGCGACGTGTCGGACGTCCGCCGGACGGATGGCGTAGAAGTCCCGGAACCGGGCGCCGGTGAGCCGCGCGGCCCCCCGCACGCTCCCGTTGCTCGACAGCAGGTTGCCCACGAGGGTCGCGCCGGCCGCACCGAGCGCACCGAACAGGGGGACCAGGGCGACGAGTGCGACCGCGTTCGCGAGACACCCGACGAGGATGCTCATGCTGCGGAGCTCCGGACGTCCGCGTGCGGTCAAGGTGCTGCCGGCGATGGAGCCGGGCACGCCGATCACGACCCCGACGGCGGTGACGACGACCGCCGGGACGGCCGGCGCGAACTGCGCACCGAACACCAGCGGGACCCAGAACACGGCCGTGCCGACCAACGGCAGCGTGGCGGCGAGCGCGAGCAGGCCCGAGGCCCGGGCGACCCGGGGCACACGTTGGTCGTCCGTCCCGGTGGCGTCGTTCGACAGCATCACCTCGCGCACGGCGTTCGTCACGATCAGGGGCACGTCGCTCACGTTGACCGCTATGGCGTAGAGACCGAGCTGTTCGGCGTCGGACAAGGGCAGCACGAGGAGCTGGTCGAGGCGGACGAGCAGCACACCGGCCACCGACCCGAGCCAGCTGCGGAGGGAGAACCCGAGCAGCGCCGGACCGCGGAGTCCGTCGTTCGCCGACCGGTCGTCGACGCCGCGCGGCATGAACAGGTACACCACCCCGCCGACGACCGGCGCGAACGCGATGAGCGCCGTCGCCGAGGCGATGTCGAGACGATCCGCCCCTGCCAACAGCACGGTGCCGACGATCTTGACCGACGCCCCGACGATGCGTTCGGCGCTGACGAACCCCCACGCGTGACGACCCGCCGCCCGCCCTCGGAGCAACGACACGAAGAGCGCCGGGACCGTGGCAGCGGATGCGGCAGCCACGAGGGTCAGGAGCTCGGGGTCGTGCGTGCCGACGATCACGGGGCCCAGGGCGACGGCGACCACGAAGGCCGCGATGCCGCCACCGCCCAGCAGGGACGCCGCGAGCACCCAGCTGGAACGCGCGAGGCGGCGTCCCGAGGCGATCGCCTGGGTGACGGCGTCCGGCAGGCCGAACGTGGCGATGGACACCGCCAGGAGGAAGGGCGCCGTCACCGCTGCCAGCTCCCCACGCCCACTCACACCGAGCGTGTGCGCGAGGAACGGAGCCATGACGAACGTCGCCGCCGGCGGGAACAGGTTCCCGAAGACGAGGACGACGGTGCTCGAGCTGACCGGCCGCCCCGCGTTCATCCGCGGAGGTCGAGCCGGTTGGCGTCGTGCCGGACGACGTCGTGCCGGACGACGTCGAGCAGGTCGGGTGACAGCGTCGCCGCGATCTGGTCGTCGTTGCCGCCGTCCATGCCGTTGGCTCGGGACAACGCCGATCGCTGACCGCCGACGATCGGGTACCAGAGTCGCGGGGCGTCCGCGAGCTGCGCCACCCGGACGCCGTTCGCGATCGCGCGAGCAGTGAGCCAGACGTCGTCGGCGTGGGGAGCGCACTGCCGGAACCCGTCGCCGTCACGTCGCAGGGCATCGAGGAAGGCGGGTGGGTAGATCACGCCGGACACACCCGTCAGGAACGAACCGTGGGAGGGCTCCTTGCTCTGGCACGGGGGCCAGCTCATGTACGGGGCCGGCCGCGAGTCGCTGGTGAGTGCGATGCGGTGCGCCCGGTGGCAGTGGATGACGTCGGGGGCGGCCTCGTGCGCCTCGACCAGGGGGCGGAGCCAGTCCCGGCCGTACCGCACGTCGTCGTCGGCCGTGACGAGCGGGAGGTCGTGCGACGTCTCCGACTGCACGAACGACCACCACTTGCCGTGCGGGCCGATCGGTTCGCCGACCCGGAGCTCGAGGCCGCGAGCGACCAGCCGCCGCAACGGGCGGGAACGGAGGGCGCGTGCACGGTCCGCCTCGTTGTCGACCCAGAGGATCAGGCGTCGTGGGCGGACCGTGCCGCCGACGATCGACTCGATCGCCAGGAACACGGTGCGCAGCCGCACGCCGTGCGAGGTGAGCGACACGACGACCTGCGCGTCGCCGGTGACGGCGCGTCGACGACCGACGAACAGCGCCGTCCTGGCGAGTTGGGCGACGGCGACCGCGACGGCCGAGGCGGCACGCACGGGCAGGGGCTTGCGCGGTGCGAGCGTCATGCGACGTCCTCCAGCAGGCGCCAGACGTCCGCGCGGAACCGTTCGGCGTTCGCAGCGGACCGCGCGGCCGCGGTGCGGCAGCGGGCGCGCCGGGCCTCGGGGTCGCCGAGGCGTTCGGCCGTCAACGTCGCGACGAGCGCATCGGGGCGTTCCAGGTCGACCGCGAGCCCGGAACGGCCGAGCTCGCGCGCGAAGAGCACCTGGTGGTCGTCGACGTGTTCGCCGTGCGACGCGCGACGGCCGAGCACCAGCGGCCAGGTACCCGAAGCGAGCGCTCCGAACACGAGGCCCGGACTCGACTGACTGACGACGACGTCGGCCCAGTCCATGTGCGCCTGCATGCTCGCGGCGTCGAAGTAGTCGGCCGCGACCAGCACACCGGGCAGGTGGCTCGACCACCGTCCGACACCGTGCTGCACGACCCACTCGTCGCCGTCCCGTGTCGCGATGGCGTCGTGGGCGGCGTCCAAGAGGCGCTGGAACGGCTGCTCGTGGGTCCCGACGCTGAGCAGGATCCTCATCGGCTGACCGCCACGCGCTCGCGCCGGGGGAAGCCGGCGAGCTGTTCGTCCCACTGTGCGACGAAGCGGTCCGTCACCGGCCGGACGAGCCGCGCGGTCAGCGTGGGGTTGTCCATGCGATCGACGCACTCGACGAAGACGGTGCGCGTCCGGAAGACGAGTTTGCCGAGCCAGAAGAACGGGACGGCTGCCGCGGCGCCGCTGCTCACGATGACGTCGGGGCGCTCCTGACGGAGCGTCCGAGCGGCGATGCGGAGGTTGCGCACCAGGGCCGTGAGACTGCGGTTGGTCGGCCAGTGGAGCCCGTAGGTGCGGTGACCTGCGACCTTGGCGACCGCGTCGGGCTTCATGAACGTGGCGATGGCGACTTCGGTGCCCGCAGGAGCGGGGAGGAGCGCGAGCAGTTGGTCGAGGTGTCCCCCGCTGCTGCAGACGAACAGGATCCGGGTCATGCGTGGGTCTCCATCAGGTCTTGCGCCCGCTGCTCCCAGAGGGCAGCGGCGCGGTCGAGGGTCACTGGTTCGATGTAGTCGAGGCAGTCCTGGTCGGACGGGCGGCGGCTGTCAATCCGCTCGAGCAGGCGCGCTCGCAGGTCGGCGGCGGAGCCGTTCGTGAAGAGCTCGAGGAGGTCGGTGCGGTGCCCGAGCAGCGCCTGCATCTCGGTCGGGCCGATGCTGTCGGCGGCGAGCACCGGCGTCCCCACCGCCAGCGACTCGAGGAGCACGATGCCCCAGGCCTCGCTGCGGGCACTGTGCACGAGCACGTCGGCCGCTGCCATGAACCCGTAGGGCTCGGCGAACGCTCCTTCGACCGACACCTGCACCAACCCGCTCGGGTCGCGGTGACCGGCGAGTCGATCGGCCAGAGGCCCAGCGCCGACGATGCGCCAGTGCACCGGGACGCCCAGGCCCTCGAGCGCAGCGAGCGTGACGTCGAGGCCCTTGCGCTCGATCAGGCTGCCGACCGACACGACGGTGAACACCGTCGACCGACCGACGGCCTTCGCTGTCGCCGCGGCCCGGACCGAGGCAGGGTCGACCGTGCTCGGGATCACGTCGGGACGGCGTGCGAGCCCGTAGACCCGCGTCATCGAGGTCGCGACCGTCTGCGTGTTCGCCGACAGGATCGACCGCGATCGGAAGACCGCGCCGATGAGTCGTTGCTTGAGACCGCCGAGGCGGATGTAGTCCGCGTGGTCGGTCGGGTCGAGGTCCTCGCAGTAGTTGAAGACGTGGTGTGCCACAGCGCGGTGCCGGTCGATCAGCGCGCAGGCCAGGATCGACGACCACAGCTTGACCACCACGAGCGACCGCGGCAGCGAGGCGAGGACCCGTCGCATCCGGCGTGCGACGTCGAGCGTGGCGATGTGGCTCTCGATCCCGAGCACGTGGACGGTCACCTCGGGTCGGAGCATCGTGACGAGCCCGCCGCCGCCGGAGTGCAGCACGACGTCGACGCGGTGCCCCCGTGCGGCGAGTTCGTTCGCGACGATCACGGTCTGCCGCTCAGCACCACCGAATCGGAGGTGCGGCTGGACGAAGATGTAGGAAGACATGGATCCCTCGGGTCAGGTTACATACGGTATATTACACCTGAATGGAAGGAATCACATGCGCAATTTCTTCGGCCTCCGCCTCCCGCGCCCGTTGGTCTTCGCCGTCGTCTCCCGCATCGCCGGCGGCGACGTCGCGGCCCGCCGCCTGGGCCTCCGCGTCGGGCGAGGCTGTCGCGTGTACTCCTGCCGCGTCGCCTCCGAGTACTCGATGGTGTCCATCGGCGACCACACGACGGTGAGCGTCGACGTGCTCTTCATCACGCACGACGGCACCGGATGGCTGGTGGACGACGACCGAGGACGTCGCTACCGCTACGCACCGATCACGGTCGGCAACCGGTGCTTCATCGGTGCGCGAGCAACGCTGATGCCGGGTGTGCACGTCGGCGACGGCTCGATCGTCGCCGCGGGTGCCGTCGTCACGAAGTCGGTCCCTGCCGGGTCTGTCGTGGGCGGGGTGCCGGCGCGGGTCATCGGCCGCGCCGACGACCTCTTGGCGAAGATCGCGACGTGGCCCGCCGAGGCCGACAAACGCGGCCGGACGCCCCGGGAACGGATCGCCTCGATCACCGAGGAACCGCCCCGCCCGCTCGGGTGACGATCACGATGACGCCGCTGCCGGGGCACCTCGCCACGGCGACGGGTGATCGGCGCACCTCGGCGCCCCGCGGCTGTGCGCGTGCGCCGCGGTGTTGGGACACCGCGGTCACGCGCTCCTGATCACGGCCTCACGGAGCTCGGCGCGGCAGCACCCGCGCCGGGTTGCCGACCGCCACGCCACCCGGTGGGACGTCGTCGAGGACCACGGCCGCCGCACCGATCTTGGCGCCGGCACCGATCTCGATCGGACCGAGGATGAAGGCGCCCGCGCCGATGTCGGCACCGACGCCGATCCGCGGCAGCTCCTCAGCCGCAGTACCGCCGGTCCGACGGACGCCGATGGTCACGTTGTGCCGGAGTCGCACGCCCGACGCCACCTCTGCCAGCGGGTGGATTCCGAGGCCGTTCGCGTGGAGGACCACCACGCCGGGACCGAGTCTGGCGTTCGCCGGGATCGTCGCACCGAAGACGACCTGCAGGAAGAGTTGCTGCGCGGCACGGTACGGCAGCGTGACGACGCGGAGGGGAGCGGGCAGTCGCAGCGACGCCGAGGCCAGACGATGGCTCACCAGGACGACCCGACCACTCCACCCTGGATTGGCGTGCCAATCTGCACGGATCACCGACAGCAGGCGCGGTCGCGCGGCAGTCGACGTCGAGGGTTGTTGTTTCATACACCAAACCTGGCACACCAACAGCAAAATGTGCCAGCATTTCGTGTTTCAGTGGAGAGGAACCGCCGTCAGGCCATGGAGCGCAGCGCCCTCGCGATCACGGCGAGCGCCCGGTCGATCTCGTCCGCGACCCGCTCGTGCGTCGCCGTCGAGCGCCGGTAGGGGTCGTCCACGTCGTCGTCGGCGGGGTCGGCCAGCGGCGGGACGGTCCCCCGCAGCCGGGCGACCCGCTCGACCAGTTGCTGCGGGGTGGTGACGTCGTCCAGGTCCCCGGGCTCGAGCCCCTGCAGCACGCGCGCGAACTGCTTGATCGTGAACACCCGCTTCGTCGCCCGCGGTGCGAGCTGCACCGCCGCCGCCCGGTGGGAGCGCTCGGCGGTCAGCACGAGGTCCGCGCTCGCGACGATGTCGGAGGTCAGGTACCGCGAGGCATGCGCCGACGGGTCCCCGCCCAGCCGCGCGGACTGCTCGGCGGCCGCGCCGTCCATCGCCGCGCCGTCGTCCGCGATGGTGCCGGCGGACTCGACGTCGAACGACGCCGCCGCGTCACCGAGACGCGCACGCAGCACCTGCGCGCCGAGCGGCGACCGACAGATGTTGCCGCTGCAGACGAACAGGACGCGCACACTCACGCCCCGAGCAGGTCGTGCCGGACCACGATCGCGTCACGGCCGGGCCCGACGCCGATCGCCGAGATCCGCGCACCCGACATCGCCTCGACCGCCAGCACGTAGTCCTGGGCGTTCTTCGGCAGGTCCTCGAACGACCGGGCGCCGGTGATGTCCTCGGTCCAGCCGGGGAACTCCTGGTACACGGGCTTGGCGTGGTGGAAGTCGGACTGGTTGACCGGCACCTCGTCGACCCGCTGCCCGTCGACCTCGTACGCGACGCACACGGGGATCGTGTCGAGCCCGGTCAGGACGTCGAGCTTGGTGAGCACGAAGTCGGTCACGCCGTTGATCCGTGCCGTGTACCGGGCGATCGGGGCGTCGTACCAACCGCAGCGACGCGGACGCCCCGTGGTGGTGCCGAACTCGAAGCCGTTGGCGCGCAGGAACTCGCCCGATTCGTCGAACAGCTCGGTCGGGAACGGACCGGCGCCGACACGGGTCGTGTACGCCTTGACGATGCCGATGATGCGCTCGAGCTTGCCCGGGCCGATGCCCGAGCCGGTGGCCGCACCGCCCGCGGTGGCGGACGACGAGGTGACGAACGGGTAGGTGCCGTGGTCGACGTCGAGCATGGTGGCCTGGCCCGCTTCGAACAGGACGGTGTCGCCCCGCTCGAGTGCCTGGTGGATCTCGAGCGCGGTGTCGGCGACCATCGGCCGCAGGCGGTCGGCGAAGGACAGCAGCGACTCGACCACCTCGTCCACGTCGATGGCCCGGCGGTTGAAGACCTTGACCAGCAGGTGGTTCTTCTGGTCGAGCGCGGCCTCGACCTTCTGGCGCAGGATGTTCTCGTCGAAGATGTCCTGGATGCGGATGCCCACGCGGTTGATCTTGTCGGCGTAGGTGGGGCCGATGCCGCGGCCGGTCGTGCCGATCTGGCGCTTGCCGAGGAACCGCTCGGTCACCTTGTCGATGGTGCGGTGGTAGTGCGTGATGACGTGGGCGTTCGCGGAGACGCGGAGCTTCGACACGTCGACGCCGCGGGCCTTGAGGGCGTCGAGCTCCTGGAACAGGACCTCGATATCGACGACGACGCCGTTGCCGATGACCGGGGTGACGCCGGGCGTGAGGATGCCGGAGGGCAGCAGGTGCAGCGCGTACTTCTCGCCGCCGACGACGACCGTGTGGCCGGCGTTGTTGCCGCCGTTGAACTTGACGACGTAGTCGATGCGGCTGCCGAGGAGGTCGGTGGCCTTCCCCTTGCCCTCGTCGCCCCACTGGGCGCCGATGATGACTGCTGCGGGCATCTGGTTCTCCTCACGTTGGCGGAGGACCGCACGCGACCGTTGGGCCGGTGGTCCACCCGAGTCTATCGAACGGCCACCTGCACGCCACCCGCCTCCCTGCCGACCGCCGACAGTCGGAAGCGGACAGCCCTGCGACGCCCGTGCACCCCAGAACGGGGGTCATTCGATTCCGGGGTGGAACCACTCCATCGTTTGGACGTAGTGTTCAGGCGGCAGCGTTCAACTGACGATGCCTCGGGGTTTTCCCGCCCCGTCTTCCGAGCGCCGCACCTGTGTGGCGCCGACCGGTGTTCACCCGAGCCCCGGTGCCCGATCGCCGTGCCGTCTGCCGCACGGAGAGAGCAGTTCATCGATGAACAAGTCCTTCTGGACCAAGAAGGCCATGGCCCTTCCGGTCTGCGCCGCGATCGTCGTTGGCGGCGTCGCCCTCGGCGCCACCCCCGCGATGGCCAACCCGGCCGACCTCAAGCTCACCAGCCAGTCCGTCACCAACGGCGTGCTGACCCTCAAGGGTCTCGGCACCCCCGGCGAGAACGTCATCCTGCAGAAGGGCTTCCCGGCAGAGCGCCACGTCATCGCTGACGACGGCACCTGGACGATCACGTACACGCTGCCCGACACGGCGGCCCACACGTACGAACTCGACCAGCAGAACGGTCTCAACTCGGACGGCAGCCTCACGGTCTCCGTCCCGGCACAGCAGGCCACTCCCGCGTTCGCCATCACGAGCCACACGGTCTCCGGCCGCACCCTCACGGTGTCCGGCACGGGCAACCCGGACAACACGGTGCAGATCGACCCGCAGTCGGCCCCGATCATCCGCCACCAGATCGCTGACGACGGCACCTGGTCGTTCACGTACGAGATCCCCGCGAGCGCCGGCACCACCACGGTGACCTACAACGTGCTCGAGGAGAACAACAACCTGCAGGTCCAGGCACAGGGCAGCTTCACCGCGGCCGCCGAGGCAGCGACCCCGGCCGACCAGTTCTCGCTGACCACCCCGAAGAACGGCGACACCGTCGGGTCGCGCACCGTCACCTTCACCGGTACCGGCACCCCTGGCGACCTGGTCAACACGCTGAACGCCGCGGGCGACCGCGTCGCGCCGCAGGTACTCGTCGCAGCCGATGGCTCGTGGACCACCACGGGCACCTTCGCCGCCGACGCACCCGTCGTGCAGAACCTGTCCGTCAACCAGGTCGGTGGCGGCCAGGGCCAGGGGACCGTGGACTTCACGATCAACCTGCCCGCAGCGACCACCCCGCCGTCCGCGACGCCCCTGACGCTGGTCACCCCGACCGACGGCTCGAAGGTCGCTTCGCGCACCGTGACCTACTCGGGCAAGGGCACCCCCGGCGACGCGATCGCCGTGGTGAACGCCGACGGCGACGTCGTCGCACCCGCCGTGCTCGTGGCGGCAGACGGCACGTGGACCACCACGGGCACCTTCTCCGACTCGGCGTCGACCACGCAGGACCTGACGGTCGGTGAGGTCGACACCGACCTCAACGTCGTCGGCACGATCGACTTCTCGATCACCCTGCCCGCCGTCGCGACCGGCACCACGCCCGGTGCAGGCACCGGCAGCACGCCGGGCACGGGCACCCGCCCGGCCGGCGCCCTCCCGGTCGTCGCTGGCTAGTCGTCACACCAGATCCGCAGGCGGGGGCACGACCATCGGTCGTGCCCCCGTCGGCGTCCCACCGGAGGAACCACCGCATGACCCGCACCCGCACCGTCCGGGTGGCGAGCACCACGCTCGCCACCGCGCTGCTGCTCACCCTCGGGCTGACCGCCTGCACCGCACCGAGCACCACCACCGGCACCAAGCCGACGACCTCCCGCAGTGCGACACCGACGGCGGACCCCTACGTGGCACCGGCCGCCGCCGTCGTCGCGACCCTGCCCGAGGCGCGCTACGACGCCGTCATCGGTGGACTGCTCCCCTTCTACGACGCGAAGATCCCGAAGACCGCTGACGAGACGTACACGATCAGCGCCGACGCCCCGCTGTACGGCGACGACCACAGCAAGCCGGTCGCCCGGCTCGCCGCGAAGAACTTCCTCGGCGACCCGACGGTCGTCGTCCCGGTCAAGGTCTCCGGCGACTGGGCGATGGTGATGACCCCGGCACGCCAGGCACTCCCCTCCGCGGTCAAGGACGGGGCCGCCGCACAGAGCGCCGCCTGGATCCGTCGAGACCTGCTGACGAAGCAGACCGCACTGAAGGACCACGTGGTGATCTCGGTCGGCAAGCAGACCGTCTCGATCGTCGGGTCCGACGGCAAGACCGTGCAGGAGTTCCCGGCCGGCGTCGGCGCCGGCGGCACCCCGACCCCGACGGGCGTCATCGGGTACATCCAGGCGCGCTACCTCGACCCGGCGCAGAACCAGACCGTGCACCCGATCCAGCTGACGACGCTCCACTCGTCCGCGGCGGACGAACCGTACGGGGGCAACGACGGCGGCCTGATCGGCGTGCACTACGAGTCCGTCGCGCGGGGGGCGGTCTCACACGGGTGCGTCCGACTCGACGGCGGCGCCGTGGACGCGGTGAACGCGCTGCCCGTCGGGACGGTCGTGCAGATCGTCGCGTAGCGCGCCGGTCACCGCCACCGCGTGACCAGACGACGAACGGGAGGCACGGTGCCAGCTGGCACCGTGCCTCCCGTTCGTCAGGTGGTGACGTCCGCGATCAGCCGCGGAAGAAGTCCGCGTAGCTCGGGTCGCCGACCGGCTGGCTGTGGCCGGGCTCGGCCAGGCGCTGCTCGATCATGGCCTGGATCACGTCCGGCGGGGTCAGCCCACGTCGACGCCACTCCATCGGGTTCGTGCGGAGCTGGGAGAGGGTGTTCTGCGTGTGCATGGCACAACGGTGGCACTGGATCACTAGTTTGTCTAACTACCTGTCCGCTCCCCGCACTGAATCCTGCACTCGCTCCCACTCCACCCCTCCCCCGTCGAGGGAGCAGAAAACGTCGAGTCCCGAAGTGGAACCCGACGTTTTCTGCTCCCTCAAGGTCGGGGCAGGCCGATCATCAGCGCTTGGCGACCGTCGCGGTCTTCGCCGAGGTGGCGGAGCCGTCCTGGTAGCCCTTCGCCTTCGCCGTGACCGTGACCTGGAAGCGGTGTCCCTGGTCCGAGGTGCCGAGCTTGTACGTCTTGCTGTCGGCACCCGTCACCGCCGTGCCGTCGCGCAGCCACTGGTAGGAGTACGAGACTCCGCGAGCGTCCCAGTTGCCGTGCTGCGCCGTCAGCTTCTTGCCGACCTTCGGCGTGCCGGACACGGTCACCGCGCTGCCCTCACGGAGCGGCAGGACGGGCGCCGCGACCGAGGTCCCGAGCGTGTCCACCTGGTCGCCGACCGCGTTGTGCAGGTGCAGCAGCAGGATGCGGGGCGTCGTCGTGGTGTCGGCGGCGCGGGTCACCTGCAGCGACCCAGCGTCGGAGAACAGCACGCCGGCCGTCCCGCCCTGTGCGAAGGACAGCCCCGGTGCGGCGGGGTCGAACGTCGCCGTGGCGGTGTCGTCCACCACCGAGGAACCGTCCGTGGCCCGTGCCGGTGCGTACGCCGACTCGGTCAGGACCGAGTAGTCGAACGCCCCCGTGACGCCGATGGCGCTCTGCGAGACCGTCAGCACCTTCACCGCGCTGTCGAACGTGTTGACGTCCTGGCCCGGTGCCCCGCCGTTGAGCGGCTGCGAGTCGAGCGTCTCGCCGGTGGCGAGGTCGATCGTCGTCGCGAAGGTGGCGTCCACCGCTGCCGACTTGGCGTCGTACACCAGGTAGTCCGGCGTGCCGTCACGGTCGGCGTCGATGAGCACCTCGACGTTGGTCACGGCGCCGGGGTTGGCGTCGGGACCGGTCGTCTGGACGCCGAACGCCAGGGTGCCGTCGGCCGCGCTGGCTCCGTAGGCACGGACGTCAGCGGCCTGCAGCGACTGCTTCGCCGAGCCGTCCGGGAACGACTCCTGCGGGTCCGTCCCACCGAGCACGAACGGTGCCACGAGGGCTCCGGTCACGCCGCGGCCGGTCAGGGCCACGTCGGCGGTCGTCTGGTCGGCCTCGAAGGTGGTGTCCGCACCGTGCACGGCGCTGACGGCCTTCGGGGCCGCGTAGGTGGCCAGGCGGAGCGGGTTGTACTTCGACTCCGTCGGCGTGAAGGTCACCAGGCCGGTGGCCGCGGCGACGAACTCACGCTCGTAGCCCAGCTGGACCGACTCCTGGGTGGGGTCGATCGTCCTGGTGAGCTTCGTCGGGTCGGCGATCGTCATCGTCAGGGTGACGGTGGCGGTGCCGTGCGGGACGACCGTGACGCGCTGCTTGTCGACCGAGAACGCGACGCCGCCCTGGGCGACACGGGACTGGTACGCCACGTCGTACGTGTGCGGACGTCCGTCGGTGTTCTTGATCTGCAGCGTGCGCTTCTCGGTGGTCGGCGAGGCGACCTCGACGACGCCGAACGACGCCGTGACGAGCTGGTCGTTCTCGACGCTGCGCACCGTGGTGCCGGCGGTGACCGCCTGCAGCGCGTCGACCCGGCCGGTGCCCTGGCGGAGCAGGGTCGCGTTGCCGTCACCGTCGCGCACGTCGTGCGTGGCGGTGTTCATGAGCGTCGCCTTGACGTCGGGAGCCGACCACGTCGGGTGCGACTCGAACGTCAGCGCGGCGATGCCGGCCACGTCCGGGGTGGCCATCGAGGTGCCGCTCATCGACATGCGGCCGTCACCGGTGCCGTTGGCCGCGGAGATCACGTTGACCCCGGGGCCGGCGATGTCCGGCTTGACGATGTCGTCGAACGAACCGTGCACGCCCCGGCTGGTGAACTGCGCGAGCGTGTTCACCGCGTCGGCGTCGGTCGCCAGCTGGAAGCCCTTGAGCTCGTCGGCGAACTTGACGTGCAGGGTCCCGGCCTGGGCAGCAGCCTGGAGGCTCGCAGCGCTGTCCTTGGTCAGCTCGGCACCCGGGATGGTCGTGTTGCCGGCGATCCCGCTGTCGAAGGTGTTGATCGTCCCGGCGAGCAGGACACCGACACCGCCGGCGGCCTGGACGTTGTTGAACCGCACGCCCGACCCGCACTCGAGTTGCGCGTCGGTCCACTTGAGCCAGACCACCTTGCCCGCGATCGCCGCGGCGTCGGCAGCGCTGAACGCAGCGCACCCGTCGACGTTCGTGGTCGGGACGACGACGTCACCCTCGACCGGCAGCGCGCCCTGGTAGTTCTGCGAGTACTGCGCGGCGTAGGTCTGCGCGACGTCCGCCGGGGCGGTCGCCTGGACGCCGTCGAACAGGCTCTGGCCGGTGGCGCTGGCGGCGACCGTCAGGGCGCCCTCCGCGTTGCCCGGCGAGCCGCCGATGTCGGTGAAGTCGTCGGCGTTGCCCGAGGCGATCACGGGCAGGACACCGCGTGCGGTGAGCGCGTCGATCTTCGCGTTGTCGGGGTCGTCCGGTGCGCCGTAGTCCGAGCCGAGCGACAGGTTCAGGACGTTGATGTCCTTGCCCTCGGTCAGGGCCTGGCCGACCCAGTCGAGTGCGGCGCCCGTGACGTCGGTCGATCCGCCGTCGTCACCGAACACCTTGAGGGCGTAGAGGCCGGCCTCGGGCGCGGTGCCCGGGCCGATCCACATGTCCTGCACGGTCTGCGTCGTCAGCTTCTTGTAGTTCCCCGTGAAGGTCTTCTTGTCGGCGGTCAGGCCGTAGCCGGCGATGGTGCCGGACACGTGCGTGCCGTGGTCGCCGCCCTTGCCGTCGATGGGGTTGTCGTCCGGCGCGGGGGTCGGGTCGTAGGCCGGGCTCGACGGGTCCGCGTTGTACGTGGGGCCGGCGAAGTCGTAGCCGCCGAGGAACTTCTCGGCGTCGTAGGAGCCGGCCGTCGGGGCGCCCGTGTTGGCGAGTGCTGCAGCGTAGGCCTCGGCCGTGCCGGGACCGCCGAAGTCCGCCTGGGTGTAGTCGAGTCCGGTGTCCAGGACCGCGACGTTGACGCCCTTGCCCGTGTGACCGGTCTGCTGCCAGGCGTCGAGCGCCCGTGTGTAGACGTCGCTCGCCGCGTTCTTCGGCGTGACACCGTCGGCGCCGGGCTTCACGAGGTCGGGGTCGACACCGCTCGGGGCCGCCGTGGTGCTGTCGTTGACCGTGGGCTGCACCACCTTCTTCGGGGTGAGCGGGATGACGCTCGCGACGTCCGAACGCTCAGCGACCTTGCGGAGTGCGGCGACGTCGGCGACGACCGCGACACCCGGAACGGTGTACTCGGTCGTGTAGAGCTCGGTCGCGTCGCCGTCCGCGGACTGCACGGCGGCCCGGACCTGGTCGGTGGTCGAGGTGATCGCGGAGACGCGCTGCTTCGCGGCGGCGGAGGGGGTCTTCGAGCGGGTCAGGTCGCCGCCCTTGGCCTTCGCGTCCACGGCGAGAGCGCCTTCGCCCGTCGTCCGGACGAAGGCCGCGATGGTGGTCTGCGGCTTGGCGTTCCGCAGCGGCGCGGAGAGCTTGAGCTCGGCCGAGGACAGCCCGGAGGGGGCAGCCGACGCGGCTCCCCCGAACGCGAGTCCACCGCAGGCCAGGGCTCCGGCGGCGACGAGCGCGGTGGCGATGCGGGTGATCCGCCGGTGGTTCGGGAGGTGTGGTTCGTTCGGTGTTGCACGGGTCACTGGGGGCACTTGGAGCTCCGTCCGTGTTGCTGGGGAATTGCCCTGAAGCTATGTGCTGTCACACAGGGAGGGGAGTCGGCACTTCGGGGGACTGGCCCTCGTTCGGGGTACGGCCGCCTGACTATCTTGCACATGCGTGTGCAGGTTATTACGATGGACACGTGACCACTTCCGAGCCCTCCACCCGTGCCCCGCGGCGCGACGCGACCGAGAACCGCGTGGCGCTCATCGACGCCGCGAAGTCCGTGCTGCAGCGGGATCCGGACGCGTCGCTCGAGACGATCGCGACCGCCGCCGGGCTGTCCCGCCGTGCGGTCTACGGACACTTCCCCTCGCGCGACGACCTGGTCCGCGCCGTCGTCACCGCCGGCGCAGCCCGGGTCGCATCGGCCATGCCGACCTCGTCCGACCTCGGCGAGCTCCCGCCCGCAGCGCGCATCGCGGCCATCGCGGTCACGCTGTGGTCCGAGGTCTCGCACGTCCGCTCGATGGCCCGCATCGCGGTGCGCAGCCCGTACGGCGAGTCCGTGGCCGAGGTGTTCGCGCCGCTGCGGGCCCAGGTGCGCGAGGCGTGCGCGCTCGGGATCGCCGACGGGTCGATGCGCTCGGACGTCGACGCCGCCACGCTCGGTCGACTGGTCGAGGGCGCGTGCATCGCCGTGCTCGACGAGGCGACCCGTTCGGGCACCTCGGACCAGGACGGTCGGCGCATGGTCGTCGTCTCAGCCCTGGGGATCGCCGGCATCGACTGGCGGACCGCACTGCTCAGCCAACGCGCCGACCCCACCACCCAGGAGCTCGCGTGACCACCCTCGAACTGCAGGACGCCGGCATCGGCGACGAGCCGGGCGCCGCGCTCCCCCGCGTGTCCGCCGTCGCCGGGCCCCACCGCCCGGGCATCGTCGCCGTCGAGACCGAACAGGCACCCGTGCTGGCGTCCCTCGTCGCCGGTGGGCGGATGCAGCCGGAGCACGGCCGGGTGCTGGTCGACGGACACCAGGACGCCGCGGCCGTGCGCGGTGCGGTCGCCCTCGTGGACACGCCCGGTGTCGCCGAGCCCTTCCCCGTCATGACGCTCCGCCGGATCGTGCGCGAGGAACTCGCCTTCGCCGGACGGCGTCCCTCCCGCGAGCACGTCGACACCGTGCTCGACGGGCTCGGCATGCGCGAGTACGCCGACACCGCCGTGCAGCGCGTGCCGACGGCCGTCCGCGTGCGGCTGCTCGTCGAGCTCGCCCTGCTGCGCAACGGCGTCACGACCCTCGTGATCACCTCACCCGAGCGCCACGGCGGAGCGGTCGAGAGCTGGTTCGCCGTCGTGCGCGACGTCGTCGCGCGCGGGGTCACCGTGCTGCTGGTCACGTCGAAGGCCGCCGCCGAGACCGCTGAGCGCCTGCTGGCGACCATCCCGGTCCCGCACGACGACCTGCCCGAACCGGGCACCCCTGAACCCACCGGTCCCGACGACGCGACCCTTCCCGACGGAGACGCACCGCGCCTCCAGACCGCTCCCGTGGAGAACCGCTCGTGACCACCATCTCGCTCGTCCGCGCCGAACTGGCGCGCCTCACCGCCACGCCGCTCGCCCGGCTGGCGTTCATCGCCCTGATGGTCGTGCCGCTGCTGTACGGCGGCGCGTACCTGTGGGCCAACCGCGACCCGTACGCGGCGCTCGACAAGGTGCCCGCGGCGATCGTCAACCAGGACGCGGGCGCGACGCTCGACGGCAAGCGCGTCGATTACGGCACCGACGTCGCCGACCGGGCGATCGACGGCGCCGATTTCGCGTGGAAGGAGACCACCGCGGCCGACGCGCGCTCCGGCGTGCGGAACGGGACCTACGACTTCGTCGTGACGATCCCGCACGACTTCTCCTCGTCGCTGGTCTCGGCGCAGTCCGACGACCCGCAGCGCGCCGAACTCGTGATGACGACGGCGGACACGAACTCCTACCTGGCGTCGACCATCGCGGAACAGGCGGGCAAGACGATGCGCACGGCCGTCGCCGAGCAGGTCGGCAAGCAGGCCGCCAAGACCCTGCTGGTCGGGCTCGCCGACGTGCGGGACAGCCTGGGCGACGCGGTCGACGGCGCGGGGCAGCTCGCGTCCGGTGCGGCGACGGCCTCGGACGGTGCGGACCAGCTGGCGTCCGGCAACGCGGCACTCGCCTCGGGTGCGGCGTCGCTGGCATCGGGCACGGCATCGCTGCCGGCGCAGACCACGAAGCTGAACGGCGGGGCGCAGCAGGTCGCTTCCGGGGCGTCCACGTTGTCGAGTGGGCTGCAGTCGGCGGCCGACCAGACGTCGGCGCTACCGGCGCAGACCGCGCAGCTGGCGGACGGTGCGGCGAAGGTCGCCGCCGGGAACCAGCGGATCGCGACCGGTGTCGACGAGGCGAGCAAGGCCGCCGATGCCGTACAGCCCATCGACGCGGCGAAGCTCATCGCCGACCTCACCGCGAAGCTCCCCGAGGGCGTCACGCTCACGCAGGAGCAACAGGACCAGATCACCGCCGCGGTGACGCAGGCGAACACCGCGGGCGAGCAGGCGAAGGCCACGCTCACGGCGACGAAGGGGCAGATCGATCAGCTGAACGCCGGGTCGCAGCAGGTGTCCGCCGGGGCGTCCCAGCTCGCCGCCGCCGCGCCGACGCTGCGCTCCGGGATCGCATCCGCGGCATCCGGGGCGTCCACGCTGTCCGACGGCGCATCGCAGGTCGCTTCCGGCACCTCGGCGCTGGCCGCTGCGGCGCCGAAGCTGTCCGACGGCGCGTCACAGCTGTCGACCGGAGCCGCGTCGGCGTCCTCGGGGGCTGACTCGCTGGCGTCCGGGCTGCACACGCTCAAGGACGGTTCCTCGAAGCTGGCCGACCAGCTCGACCAGGGTCGCACGAAGATCCCGGCGTCGACGGCGTCGCAGCGGAACGACCAGGCGTCGGTGATCTCCGACCCGGTCAAGGTCGGGGACGACAACGTCGCGGCGGCCGACAACTACGGCGCTGGACTGGCTCCGTTCTTCATCTCGCTGGCGGCCTGGATCGGCATGTACGCGCTGTTCCTCATCCTGAAGCCGATCTCGAAGCGGGCGATCACGGCCGTGCGGAAGCCGCTGCGGATCGTGCTTGGCGGTTGGCTCACGCCCGTGGTGCTCGGCATCGTGCAGATGGTGGCGCTGTTCTTCATCGTGCGGTTCGCCCTCGACCTCGGCGTGCAGCTGCCCGTCGCGACGATCGGCGTGATGGTGCTG
Source organism: Curtobacterium sp. Leaf183 (assembly GCF_001424385.1). Taxonomy (GTDB): domain Bacteria; phylum Actinomycetota; class Actinomycetes; order Actinomycetales; family Microbacteriaceae; genus Curtobacterium. The sequence continues at coordinate 774,895 of NZ_LMPO01000008.1, forward strand.
GCGTCGGCGACGTTCGCAGCGGTCCTCATGGCGCTCAACGTCCTGCTCGGGTCCGTCGGGCAGTTCCTCGGCCTGGTGCTCATGCTCGTGCAGCTCGTCACGGCCGGCGGCACCTTCCCCTGGCAGACGCTGCCCGGGCCCTTGGCGGCGCTGCACTTCGCCCTGCCGATGACGTACTCCGTCGATGCCCTGCGCCAGACGATGTACGGCGGGTCGATGGGTGCCGCGTGGTCCGATGCCGGCGTGCTCGCGTGCTGGATGCTCGGAGCGCTGCTGGTGTCGTACGTGGTGGCTGCCCGCCAGGGCCGCGCCCGCACCCTGCGCGACCTGCGCCCCAGCCTGATCGGCTAGCGGCCGCCCCCTTCCCCTCCCGATCGTCTCGTCGAGGGAGCAGAAAACGTCGGGTAGCCGCACGCTTCCCGACGTTTTCTGCTCCCTGGACGGACGTGGCGCGGGGCGCGGGCGGGGCGCGGGCGCGGGCGCGGCGCGGGCGTCAGGCCTTGCGGCCGAGGGGGTCGACGGCGAACGAACCGCCCAGCCAGCGCTCGTCCTCGGGCGGGAAGGCAGCGAGATCGTCCGCGGTGAGGACAGCACCTGCGTCATCGACCGGACGGAAGCCGATCGCCGCGCCCGCCCTCAGGTCGGCCGGGGTCCCCGCGTTGGCGGAGAGTGCCCACACCACGTGGTGGCCCGGCTCGCGCAGGGCGACCGTCGCGAGCACCAGCCGTGCGAGGTCGTCCGCCGAGGTCCACATCAGCAGGGCACGGCGTGACGAGGGCCGCTCACCGAAGGCGCCGATCCGCGCCGAGACGACGGAGATGTCGTACCGGTCGGCGAACAGGCTCCCCAGCAGTTCCATGCCGGCCTTGGTCACGCCGTAGTACGAGTCCGGCCGGGGAAGTCGGTCACCCGGCACGCTCCCCGGCGGCACGTCCTCGGGCACCCGGCCGACCGCGTGGATGGAGCTCGCCAGCAGCACGCGACGGACGCCGCGTGCCGCTGCTCCCTCGAGTACGTTCTTCGTGCCCGTGAGGTTCGCCGCAACGAGCGATTCCCAGTCCGTCTCCGCCGGGATGCCCGCCAGGTGCACGACCGTGTCAACCCCGGCGAGCGCGTCGTCCAGCGCGGCCTGGTCCGCCACCGACCCGAGCACGACGCGTTCGCCGTCGGCCGGGGGCGTCGACGGTGCGCGTTCGTCGAACAACGTCAGCTCGTGGCCGGACTGCAGCAGTCGGGACCGGAGGCTCGTCCCGATCCGCCCGGATGCCCCCGTGATCAGCAGCGTCGTCATGCCGCGGACCCTACGCGCGCGCTCCGATCAGGGCCGCCAGCGACGCGAGTGCCACGAACAGGTGCGTCGTGAGGTCCGACTTCGTCCACCGGAGGACGATCCACCCGAGCCGCTCGAGCTCGCGGTAGCGGCGGATGTCCGATGCCCACTGCACCGGGTCCGTTCGATGGTGGTCGCCCTCGTACTCGATCGCGATCCGCTGCTCCGGGTACGCCATGTCGACCCGACCGACGAAAGCCCCTCGCTCGTCGAGGACCTCGACCTGCAACTGTGGTTCGGGCAGCCCCGCGCGCACGATCGCCAGATGGCACCGGGTCTCCTGCGGCGAGCCCGATCCGACCCGCACCCGGCCGAGTGCCGCACGCAGGTGGCGCGCCCCACGACACCTGCCGTGCAGCGCCGCGACGGCACGGAGTTCGTGCAGTGTGGTCCGGCACGCCTGCTTCGCGAGGATCGCGTCGCCGAGCACGACGAGGTCGTCGAGCGCCAGGATGGAAGCACACTCGACCCACAGCGAGGCCGGACTGCTGGCCGGCATGCCCCAACGAGCCCGGACGAGGGCCCGGGCCGGATCGGACCGGTGGCCGACGACTCCGACCCGCCGCATCTGGGAGGCGGGACGGACACTGGTCACGTGGATGCGGTCGTCGGCTGCGACGGCGGCGGGCAACGGCAGCTCCCACACCTGCGCGGCAGTCGTGTGACTGACGTACTGCCCGGGCAACAGGACGGGACGGAACGCCCTGATCCGCGCGATCCCCCCCCGGTGGAGCAGCACGGGACCACCGGATCGACCGTGTCGGACAGGTCAGGTCCGACCGGCGCAGACGCTCGCGCGAGATGCCAGCGCGATCGGCAGCATCGACGGCGAAGGGGCGCCCCCGCAGCGCGGGTGGAAGTGGTCGTGGTCGCATGCGACGACTGTGCCGGGCCCCGAAGCCGCGCGATGCCGGATGGCCAGCGCTGTGGAGAACGCGCCCCGAGCCTCCCGTGTGGAGGAGCGCTGGCCGCGTCGATGGAGCAGAAGTCGCGGGTGCGGGGAGACCGCCCGACGTTTTCTGCTCCCTCGATGGAACTCGCGGGACGCGACGCACCCTCACGAAGACTCCAGGACCGCACCGATAGCATCGGGGGACGAGCTGGAGGTCGATGCCGACGATGCCTGACGCGAAACCCGCGACGATCTACGACGTCGCTGCCCGCGCGGGGGTGTCGAAGTCGCTCGTCTCCCTCGTGCTGCAGCGCTCCCCACGGGTGAGCGACCAACGTCGTTCCGCGGTCCTCAAGGCCATCCAGGAGCTCGACTACCGCCCCTCGACGGCGGCCGTCTCGCTGGCCGGCACCCGCAGCCGCACGATCGGCGTCGTGCTCGACGACTTCCGCAACCAGTGGTTCGTCGACCTGCTGACCGGCCTGCGCGAGTCGCTGCAGGACCAGGGGCACCGGCTCGTCGTCGCGGACCGGTTCCTCAACACGGGGCTCGACGCCTCGCCGGTCGAGGGCTTCCTGTCCATGCGCGTCGAGGGCATCGTCATCGCCGGCGAGCCCGACACCGACCTGGCGATCCCCGCGAGTATGCCCCTCGTCATCGCCGGCGGCCGCGTCGCCATCCCCCGCGCCGACACCGTCGCGAACGACGACCGCGCCGGGGGCCGCATGGCCGCCGACCACCTGCTCTCGCTCGGCCACCGCACGCTCGGCTTCGTCGGGGCGGGCTCGGCCGCGTCCCTGGAACGTCGCGCGGGGTTCGAGGCCGGGGTGGCCGACAGCGCGACCGACGCGACGGTCGTCACCACGATCCTCCCGGGAGAACTGACGGAAGACGCCGGTCTGCACGCCGCGCGCACGCTGTTCGAGGAGCACCCGGACGTGACCGCGCTCTTCGCGGCGAACGACGTGATGGCGCTGGGCGCGATGTCCGCGCTGACCGAGCGCGGGCTGCGCGTCCCGGAGGACGTCTCGGTCATCGGGTACGACGACACCCCGGTCGCGGCGACGCGCTACGTGGGGCTGACGAGCATCGACGACCGGTCCGTCGAGATCGGTCGCGGGGCTGGCGAGCGGCTGCTCGCCCGGATCGCCGATCCGACGGTGGTGGCGCAGGAGTACCTGGTCGAGCCGCGGTTGGTCGCGCGGCGCACGACCGCCGCGCGCTGACGCGGACCGGCTCCGCCCGTCCCGGGCTGCCGGCTGCTCGCTGCCCCTTGCCCCCTGCCCCCCTCCCCCCAGGTCGCACAACACGCCGCTCAGGTCCGCCGAAGTCGCCGGAACTGCTGCCGCCGCGCCCTCGCGACCACGATCTGCGCGACCTCGGCGATCCGCCGGCGGCATGTCGTGCGACTTCGGAGGCCGGCGTCGGTGCCAGCCACCCGCGACCGGCCGCCGTCGCAGCGCGCGACCGCCGCGCCCACACTGATCGGACTGGAGGCCGGACTCACCCCCGGCACGTCGGCGCGGTCCTGCTGGCCCTGGCACCGCAGCCCCAGCCCCGGCCCCGGCCCCAGCCCGACCCTGCCGTCGCTGCGAGACGCCGCCGCCGGGAACGGCGTCCGGCGCGTGCCGCGGCGGCTCACGCCGTGGGCGGCGCCTCGGCGTGCTGGACGATCCACGTGTGCATCACGATCGCGGCGGCGGCGGACGCGTTGATGCTCCGCGTCGAGCCGTACTGCGCGATCTCGAGGTGGGCGTCCGCGCCGGCGACGGCCTCGTCGGTCAGGCCGGGGCCCTCCTGCCCGAACAGGAAGACACAGCGCCCGGGCAGCTCGGTCGACTCGAGCATCGTCGCACCCGGGGTGTTGTCGATCGCGATGACCGGACGGCCCTCGTCGCGCATGGCCTGCAGGAAGGCACCCACGTCGGGGTGGTTCCGCACGTGCTGGTACCGGTCGGTGACCATCGCCCCGCGGCGGTTCCAGCGGCGACGCCCGATGATGTGCACGGTGCCCGCCAGGAACGCGTTCGCGCTGCGGACGATCGACCCGATGTTCAGGTCGTGCTGCCAGTTCTCGATCGCCACGTCGAACCCGTGCCGGCGGGTGTCGAGGTCGGTGACGATCGCCTCCATCGACCAGTAGCGGTAGTGGTCGAGGACGTTGCGGGTGTCGCCGTGCGCGAGCAGCTCCGGGTCGAGCCGGGGGTCCTCCGGCCAGGGGCGCGGGTGTGGTCCGACGCCGTTCGTCGTCCGCTCATGCGAGGGCGAGGGCGAGGGCTGCGACGACGGATCCGTCGCGGGCTGGTCGGTCACCCGTCCAGCGTAGGGCGGCTCAGCCGGACGTCGTCGTCGAGGTCACGCCGACTGCGGCAGCCGCGCCGCGATCCCCGCCAGCAGGACGTCCAGCCCCAGCTCGAACCGGGTGTCGTACGAGTGCGTGCCCAGGATCTCGCCCACCAGCGCGTGCCGCTCGGGCCGCCCGGCCTCGGAGTCGCCCCGACCGACCAGCACCCCGGCGTGCCCGACCACGAAGTCGTACACGACGAAGAACGTGTACATGGCCTCGACGTCGCTGAGACCGCCCTCCTGCAGCGCCCCGACGACCTTGGCGACGACCGCGTCCGACTCCGAGGACACCAGCGGGGCCCGCTGGCTGTGCGACTCGAGCACGAGCGGGTGCGTCACCATCAGGTCGCGGAAGGTGCGGGCGAAGGTCCGGACGACGTCGTGCCACTCGTCGGGCCACACGAACGTCGCGGTGAACTCGTCGACGGTCTTCCGCACGAGCTCGGCGTGCAGGTCGTCCAGGCCGCCGATCGTCCGGTGCACGGTCATCGGCGCGACGCCCAGCCGCAGCCCCAGCGCCCGGAACGACAGCCGGTCGAGGCCGTCCTCGTTCGCGATGGCCGTCGCTGCCGCGATCACCTGCTCGCGGGTCAGCGAGTTGGGCCGCCCCCGGCGTCGGGGCGCAGCAGCGTCAGCAGCACCGGGAGCGCCAGCAGCGCCAGCGGCTCCCGCAGCGCCAGCGGCACCGGCCGACGTGGCGGTGGTGGTCGGTTCGACGAGCACGGGGCCTCCTGGTTCCGGTACGTGTCCCGCAAAAACCCTACCGGGGGTCGGTGTTCACCGGGCCTCCGAGACACGCCGACTAGTGTGAGGACATGGCATCCCGCGACGAGGTCGAGTGCTGGCTGACGGACATGGACGGCGTGCTCGTGCACGAGAACCAGGCCCTCCCCGGCGCCCCGGAGCTCATCCAGCAGTGGCTCGACGAGGGCACCGAGTTCCTGGTCCTGACGAACAACTCGATCTTCACGCCGCGCGACCTGAGCGCCCGCCTGCGCTGGTCCGGCATCGAGGTCCCCGAGGACCGCATCTGGACGAGCGCCCTGGCCACGGCCGACTTCTGCAAGTCGCAGATGCCCGGCGGCTCGGCGTTCGTCATCGGCGAGGCCGGCATGACCACGGCCCTGCACGAGGCCGGCTTCATCATGACCGAGACCGACCCGGACTACGTCGTCGTCGGTGAGACCCGCAACTACTCGTTCGAGGCGATCACGAAGGCCGTCCGGCTCATCCGCGCGGGCGCCCGGTTCATCGTCACGAACCCCGACGCGACCGGCCCGAGCGCCGAGGGCGTCCTGCCCGCGACGGGTGCGATCGCCGCGATGATCGAGAAGGCCACCGGCAAGCAGCCCTACGTGGTCGGCAAGCCGAACCCGATGATGTTCCGATCGGCGATGAACCGCATCGGCGCGCACTCCGAGAACACCGGCATGATCGGCGACCGGATGGACACCGACGTGCAGGCCGGCATCGAGGCGGGGCTGCACACCGTCCTGGTCATGACGGGCATCAGCGACCAGGCCGAGATCGACCGGTACCCCTTCCGCCCCAGCGAGGTCATCTCCGGCGTGCACGAGCTCGTCCGCTCGGAGCCCATCGAAGTCGAGATGTAGCGGTGCGCTGGGACCCGACGCGGTACGCCGCGTTCCAGGACGAGCGGTCGCGTCCGTTCCACGACCTGGTCGCCCAGATCGGACAGGAGGCTCCACGTCGCGTCGTCGACCTGGGCTGCGGTCCCGGGACCCTCACGGCCACCCTCGCCGACCGCTGGCCGTCGGCCCACGTCGTCGGGGTGGACTCCTCGGCGGAGATGCTGTCCGACGCGGACAGCTTGACGCGCGACCACCCCACCCTGTCGTTCGAGCTCGGTGCCATCGAGGACTGGGCTCCCAACCCGTCGGACGACGTCGTCGTGACGAACGCCGCGCTGCAGTGGGTCCCGTCGCACGTCGAACTGCTGCCCGGCTGGCTCGCCGCGATGCCGTCGGACTCGTGGTTCGCGATGCAGGTCCCGGGCAACTTCGACTCCCCGTCACACGCGCTGATGCGGGAGGTCGCCGCCGAGGGCCCATGGGCTCCCGCGCTGTCCGGTGTGCTCCGGGCGGACCCGGTCCTCGATGCCGCGGGCTACCTGGAGCTCTTCGAGGACAACGGCTTCGCGGCCACGGCATGGGAGACCACCTACATGCAGCTGCTCCCCGGTGAGGACCCGGTGCTGGCCTGGGTCCGCGGTACGGGACTCCGTCCGGCGCTGGCCGCACTCGACGCTGCCGATCCGACCGGCGAGCTGACCGCCGCGTTCGAGGACACGTACGCCGCTCGACTGCGCCAGGCCTACCCGCAGGGCCCCCACGGCACGGTGTTCCCGTTCCGCCGTGTCTTCGCGGTCGCGCACAAGCGCTGAGCCCTCGTGCGACGGCGGCACGACCCCGCGGTCGACATCTGGGAGCCGCTCTCCGTCGACGCGGTCTCGTCCCTGATCGACGGCACGTCGGCCTGGCTGTCGGGCGGCGTGGGCATCGACCACTGGCTCGGGCGTGTGACCCGACGGCACGGGGACGTCGACGTGAGCGTGACCCGCCGTGATCGCGCAGCGTTCCTGGTGTCGCTGCCCGACTCGCTCCGGCCGTTCGCGGCGCAGGACGGCTGGCTGACGCCGCTCGACGAACTCCGCCCCGACCGCGCAGGCCTGGACGACGCAGGCCCCGCCGACGCAGGCCCGGACAACGTCTGGTGCCGCGACCAGCAATCCGGTCGATGGGTGCTCCAGGTCAACGCCGAGGACGGGGACGACACGACGTGGGCCTACCGGCGCGATCCGTCCGTGGTCCTGCCCTGGCCCCGGCGGTCCTCGTGGTGGCGGGTGTCCGCACGGTCGCGCCCGAGGTCCAGCTCCTCTGGAAGAGCCGCGCGCCACGCCCCGTCGACGAGTCCGACCGGCGGCACGTGCTGCACCGGCTCGACGCGGACGCCCGGACCTGGCTCCGGCGCGCGATCCGTACCGCCCACCCCGACTCCCCCTGGGCGATCGCGACCGACGACCAAGTACCTTCCGCGCGATGACGAATCCGGTCGCCTCGGCCCGGGTTCGCCGAACCTGATTCGTCATCCGCGAAAACGCATCCGCCCACACCCGAGCGGACTGCTCGTCCACGGTGCCGCGCACAGCGAAGCGGCCCCGGTGCCGTCAAGGTCGTGGCGACGAGGGGGGCGGAGCGACCGACGACCAAGTTCCTCCCGCGCGATGACGAATCCGGTCGCCTCGGCCCGGGTTCGCTGAACCCGATTCGTCAGCCGCGAAAACGCATCTGCCCGCCGGAGCGGACTGCTCGTCCATGGTGCCGGGTACCGGGAAACGGGCCCGGCGGAACGTGCGGGCGGGACGTGCGGGCAGGACGTGCGGGGCGGGACGTGCGGGCAGGACGTGCGGGGCGGGACGTGCGGGGCGGAGGTGGGGCGAGCCTCCAGGCCGGCCGACGCTCGATGCGCCGACCGGCCCGGTGGGGTGACTCAGCCGCTGACGACGGGCAGGTGGACGCCGGTCGTCGTCCCGGTGGTGCCGGTGCTGCCGGTCCCGCCAGCGCTGCCCGTGCCGCCCGTGGTGCCGCCGGGCGTGCCGGTGGTGGGTGCCGCGGTCACGGTGATCGCGAGCGGGTCGACGACCGCCGAGGCGCCCGAGGCGTCCACCAGGTCGACGGTGTGCGCGCCGGCCGTCGTGCCCGCCGGGATCGTGACGCTGCCGGTGGCGGCGCCGCTCGCGTCGGCGGTCAGCGTGCCGACGACGGTCGGGTCGCTGGCGAGCACGATCTGGTAGGTCGCTCCGGCGGTCAGGCCGGTGGCGGCGAGGGCCAGCTGCGAACCGGCCTGCACGGTGGTGCCGTCCGGTGCGGTCAGGACGCCGGAGACGACCTTGGCGGTACCGCCGGTCGCGACGACCGTCGCGGTGCCGTCCTGCGCCACGGTGACCGTGGCGCTGGTGGCAGCCGCCAGGTCGAGGCGCTCCCACGAGCCGTTCGCGGTGCCGGACTGGTCGAGCGGGTCACCCGAGGCGATCTCGGTCTGCGCGAGCACCGCGGTGCGCTGCGCGTCGGTCAGGGTCGGGAACGTGCTGAGCAGCAGGTTCTCGGCGCCGGCCGGGACGCTGGCGGCCAGGCCGGTCGTGCCGGTCTTCGCGAAGCCGTAGTCCATGCGCTCGCGGTAGACCTTCACGGCCGAGGCGCGGTCGGTCACGATCTGGGACGTGCCGCCCGGGATCGCCTTCCCGCCGTAGGGGTTGTTCTGGTACGGCTTCTCGGCGGCGATGCACGTCGCCAGGGTGTTGCCGCACTTGGCCTCGAGGTAGCTGACCAGCTCCTTGCGGGCCGGCTCGAGCACACCGGTGCGGAACGCGGTGTCGGACCAGCGTGCGGCCAGGGCGGCCTCGCCGTCCATGCGTCCACCCATGATGTCGAGCGGGTAGTGCACGCCGAGGACGATGCGGTCGTTGCCGTTCTCGGACGCGCGGGCCAGGATCTCCGGCGCGAGCTCGGGGACCAGCGTGGCCAGCGTGATGCCAGCCTGGTACGCGGTGGTGGTGTGGCCGCTCGGGAAGGACCCACCGGTGCAGATGCCCTGGGTGCCGTAGCCCGCGTCGAGCACGACGTCGCTCGGCGAGAACTCGTGCGTGGTGTCTGTCTGCACGGGCACGCGCGTGATCGTCAGGTTGCCCTTGGCGTCCGCCCATGCCGTGCCGGTGCGGTTGCCCGCGAGCGACGAGGCGTTGACCTTCGCCGGCGCGCAGTTGACCTGGTCGTCACCCGCCGGCAGGGTCGCCGAGGCGTCCGTCGGCAGGTAGGGACGGGGGTAGCTGAAGTGCGCCTTCGCGGTGCCGGTGCTGACGTAGGCGCCGGTCGTGCCCGTGTTGCTGTTGATGAGCGCCTCGGTCAGCGGCAGGTCGCCGTTCTGCCGGCCCTGCAGGTAGAGCTTCTCGAGCGCGTCGCCGAGCCCCTGCCCCACCGTCGAGGACTGGTCGTACCCGGTCGGGTCGTTCTTGTACTCGGAGTCCTGCAGTGCAGTGAACTGCTGGGCCTTCGTGGCGTTCTGGTTGATCCAGGACGTCAGCTGGTCGTTCTGCGCCAGCGTGGCACCACTGACGACCGTGCCGTGCAGATCGTTCGCGCCGCTGGACTTCCAGAAGGAGTCGTAGCCGCTCAGCAGCGAGACGAGGTCCGGCTTGGCGGTGTCGCTCGGGTAGGTCGCGGCGTTCGCCACGAGCGGGTTGCCGATGACCAGGGACGTCGCGATCGCCGCGACGGTCACCCCCGTGGCCATGGCGCGTGCGGATGTGCGCATGCGTGGTTGCCGCCCCGGAGGGGCGGCGCTCCTTCCTGTGGACCCGCCGGCGACAGTGTCGGGCAGGGCTCGGTTCCCGGGATGGGATCGCAGCGACGGTAAGGAGGCCCGGTGTCGGTCCGAGGAACAGTTGCCGTCAGGCAGGTGAACCAGCCGGTGTGTCTGTGCGGCTTCGCAGGTCGTTCCGGCCCGGAACTGCTTCCGCCTGTCCGCGGGGCGCTGCGACGTCGATGGGCCGGACGTCTCGCCAGCGGCGCCGCAGTCGTCGCGGCCGGTCGTCGCGCCAGGCGACGAGTCCTCCGGCGACCACGCCGAGGGCGAGCACGGCGAAGGCGAACACGCCGAGCACCCCGGCGACGGCGATGTCGTCGAAGCCCTGGCGCGACGTGGCGGACACCGCGATCGAGCCGAAGTCCCACGCGGCGTGCAGCAGCACGGGCGCGAGCAGGTTCCCGGTGAGCCGGCGGGCGACGTAGAGCGTCGAGCCGAACGACGCCGCGAAGACGACCTGAACGAGCGTCGGACCGATCCCGGCGCCGGCCAGGGCGTTGAGCAGGTGCAGCAGCCCGAACAGCACGCACGAGGCGATCCACACGCCGAACTCGGGCAGCCGCCGACGGAGCCCCACCAGCAGCACGCCCCGGGTCAGCAGCTCCTCGAACACCCCCACGAACAGCACGCCCACCCCGAGCAGCACGAAGTAGTGCCAGGGCAGCGCCGTCCAGTCGACCAGCGGCAACCGCGCCAGGCACACGACGGCGATCAGTACGGGGGCCACCCAGGTCCAGCGTGGACGGCCCCGGGTGGGGTCGACGGTCGCGATCCGCCACCACCCCAGCCCGGTGACGACCACGGCGAGCGCCAGCGCGGCGATGCCCTCCGGCACGACGAGCGCCCGCACGACGCTGTCGACCGTCAGCCCGAGCGACGGGTAGTCGTCACTCGGCCGGGAGCGCCAGACGCTGATCGCCGCGAAGACGACGAGCGGCGCGAGCCCGACCAGCAGGGAGGGCGGGACGGGCCAACGACGTCTGTGGGCGGGCATGGTGTGTTTGTACCATTGACGCATGCGCCTCCCTTCGCTCTCGACCATGGCGGAGGACTACGTCAAGCTCATCTGGAAGGCGCGCGAACACGGCGGCGACGGCATCGCCACGCGGGACATCGCCGCGGCGCTGCGGGTGTCGGCCTCGACGGTGTCGGGCAACCTCCGCAAGCTCGACCGCGACGGGCTGATCGAGCACACGCCCTACTACGGCGTCGTGCTCACCCCGCTCGGGCAGCAGGTCGCCGTGGCGATGGTCCGGCGGCACCGCTTGATCGAGTCGTTCCTGGTGTCCCGGCTCGGCTACACGTGGGACGAGGTCCACTCCGAGGCCGAGGCCCTCGAGCACGCGGTGTCCGAGACGTTCCTCGACCGGGTCGACGCCGACCTGGGGCACCCGACGCACGACCCGCACGGCGATCCGATCCCGCGCGCGGACGGCTCGGTGCCGGACTCCCCCGGCGCGCTGCTCGGCACGGTGGCCCCGGGTTCGTGCGGCACCGTCGGGCGGGTGTCCGACGACGACCCCTCGCTGCTGCGCTACTTCGACGAGCTCGGCGTCGGACTGGGGACGCACCTGCGCGTGGAGCAGGTGCGGGACTACGCGGGCGTCATCGCGGTGTCACGGCGCTCCCCGGACGGCATCGAGACCCTCGTGGACCTGCCGAGCGCCGCCGCCCACGCGATCTGGCTCACGCCCGACGCGGACTGACGCGCCGCGCTCCGCGCTTCCCGGGCGCCGGGCGCCGGGCGCCGGGCGCCGGGCGCCGGGCGGGGCCACCCTGCCCGAGGTTCCACAACTCGCCGCTCAGGTGCATCGAGGTTCCACGATGCGCCTGTTCGAGGTCCCGAGATGCCGCAATTGTGGAACCTGGGCAGGGCGGGAACCTCGGCAGGGCGTGCGACCTCAGCGCAGCGCCGGGGACGACGGCCGCCGGAAGGGTGCCGTGATCGTCGGGACGACGTCGCGCCGGCTGATCCACAGCACCACGAGGGCCACGACCAGGTGCACGATGCTCAACACCCATCGACCGCTGGTGTCCGTCACCACGAACTGCACCGCGAACAGCGCCACGAGGGCGATCGCCGACCAGCGGTGGAAGCGCAGCGCGATGATGATCGCGACCCCGAGCACGGTCTGCGACGCGGTGAGCATGAACTCCTCCACCTGGCGACCGTCGAGCGGCAGCCCGCCGGTGGTCCCCCCGCCCAGCACGTGGGCGATCGGCAGCGAACCGACGAGCAGCGACCACTGGTTGACCTTCGACGCGATGAGCGTGCCGATCGCCGCGCCGCCCATCCCCCGCAGCGCGAACAGGGCCGCCACGATGAACTCGGGCGCCTCGGTGGCGAGCGGTGCCAGCCACTGCACCAGGAAGTAGCTGTCGATGCCGAGCGCGCCGCCGGACTGGACGAGCGCGTCGGCGAAGGGCTCCGCCGAGGACAGGATCACCGCGGCGGCGACGACGAACAGCGCGACGATCGTCCACCGGCGGGCCCGCTGCGGCATCGAGGCCAGGTTGCCCGCCATGCCGACGAGCTCCTCGTCCTCGCCGTCGTCGTCGGCGGTCTTCGACGCCCGCCACAGGTACAGCACGAACGCGGCGAGCAGCACGAAGCCGAACCACATCGGGATCGAGCCCATCGCCGGGATCAGGAAGGCGATGACGGCGAGCAGCGCCAGGAACGCGATGTCCACCCGGGACGACCGCTCGAGCTCGAGCACGCGGGTGGCCGACGCGGGCAGGGCGCCGACACGGACGAACCGGCGGGCCACCAGGAGCGAGATGACCACGACGAGCGGCCAGCCGAAGCCGAGCAGCAGCCGGTTCGACCCGGTCATGTTGGCGGCGGCGAACTGCTCGTAGGCGGGGTCGGAGCCGGAGCGGAACGCGTAGTAGAGGTCGACGGCGTACTCGGGCAGCACGGCGATGAGGGCCAGGATCGCGATGGCGAGTGCGCCGGCGATGTCCTTCTGCGCGGCCTCGGCGGCCCAGGCGAGCAGGAACGACGCGGCGACGACCGCCGCGCCGAACACGAGCAGGTCGACGACGGGGTTCGGCGCGAACCCGGTCAGCCGGAAGACGACGGCGGGCACCGCGATGGCGAAGCAGATCGCGATCCGGCCCCAGGCGCTGGCGCCCATGCGGGGAGCAGGTGCCGCGGGTGCGGGCGACTGCACGGCGATGGTGTCGGTCATGGTGGTCCTCGTGGTCGAGCCATGACGCAGCACACACACTTCGAGCGGCTTCGGCCATGGCGGAACGGCCGAAGGTCTCGCTCGCCCCGACCGGCCCGACCGGGCCGTTCGTGGTGGTGCACCGGGCCGATCGTCGTGATGGCCAGTGTGTCGATGCACGCGCTGGGAGCTACTCCCCTTCGACACCCATGCTGGCGCGCTCCGATCGGCATGTGCAAGCCGATCGGCCCTGTTCGGGATCCCGAATCCGGGTCTTGGTGCGCCCGCCCCGGCGCACCGCGGATCGCACTGGAGGCTCGTTGCGGACCCGCCACGGCCCTCCCGTCCGGCGCACCGCGCCTCTCGTCCACCGCCGCGCGCCCTGGTGCGCGCCTGATCGCCTGGTGCGCACCGCTTCACGGCCCGGTGTGCGCCTGATCGCCCGGCGCGAGCTTGCAACCCCGCACCAGACGCACGACCTCGCACCAGCGAACAACCTCGCACCGTGCGACGGACAGCAACGGCAACCCGCACCGAGCGCACAATCCGGCACCGTGCACAGCGGGAACGCCGGCGCGGGGCCGGGTCAGCCCTTGGCGGACCGCGTGCGTCCGAGCGCGACCTCACGTCGAGCCCGGTCGAGCGCGAGCGACGACCCGGCGTCCGGGTCGTGCAGCAGCTGCTCGGTCGCCGCCGCGTGCGCGCGAACCGCCTCGGACCGGTGCGCGGCAGCCGCCTCGAGCACGGGTCCGACCGTCGACGCGCCGAGCCCGACGAGCGCCCGGCTCAGTGCCAGCTGCGTCTCGCGGTCCCCCTGGCCGAGCTGCACGGCGAGCATCCGCGCGAGCGACTCCTCCGATCCGGACGGCACGAGCACGACGGCCGCGCGCCAGGCGGTCCGCGCGACCCCGGGGTCGACGTCCCCGAGGAACGACGCCACCCGGGGGTACACGGACCGGTCGTGGACCTTGGACAGGGTGTGCAGGGCCTGACTGCGCGCCTGCGCCTCGGGACGGTCGAGTTCCCGCAGCACCCGCGGCACGACGACCTCGGCGGGCAGCCGGATGAGCGCCCAGGTCAACATCTCCCGCACCTGCAGGTCGGGCTCGACGCGGCACTGCTCGACGAGCGGCTCGAGCTCGTCGGTGGAGGGCGAGGTCCCTGCGGCCATCACCGCTCGCAGGCGCACGGTCGGACGGGGGTCGGCGAGGTACGAGGCGAGCGTCGGCATGTCCCCCACAGCCCACCCCGACGCCGCGCCCGTGTCAAGGCGGGCGGCCTACCGTGGGCCAGGAACCGTACCGCGACGAAAGGAACCCGCATGCCCCGCATCGGAACCAGCGACCTCCACGTCTTCCCGCTCGCCCTCGGCGGCAACGTCTTCGGGTGGACCGCCGACGAGTCGACCTCGCACCAGGTGCTCGACGCCTACACCGCCGCGGGCGGCGACTTCATCGACACCGCGGACGTCTACTCCGCCTGGGCCGACGGCAACTCGGGCGGCGAGTCCGAGACCGTCATCGGCTCGTGGCTGGCGAAGTCCGGCAAGCGCGACGACGTCGTGATCGCCACCAAGGGCTCGCAGCACCCCGAGTTCCAGGGGCTGGCGGCCGACACCGTGGCGAAGGCCGCGCGCGCCAGCCTGCAGCGTCTGGGCACCGACCGGATCGACCTGTACTACGCCCACTTCGACGACCAGGACACCCCGCTCGAGGAGACCGTCCGCGCGTTCGACCAGCTCGTGCAGGACGGACTGGTCCGGTACACGGCGATCTCGAACTACTCGAAGGAGCGCGCCGCCGAGTGGATCCGCATCGCCGACGAGCACGGCCTCGCCAAGCCCGTCGCGATCCAGCCGCACTACAACCTGGTCACGCGCCAGCCCTACGAGTCGGACATCGCGCCCCTCGCGCACGAGGCCGGCCTGGGCGTCGTGCCGTACTTCGCCCTGGCGGCCGGGTTCCTGACGGGCAAGTACCGGACGAAGGAGGACTTCGCGGGCAAGGACCGCGAGGGCCAGGTGTCCGGCTACTTCACCGACGCCGGACTCGCCGTGGTCGACGCGCTCGCCACGATCGCCCAGGACCACGACGCCGAGATCGCCTCGGTCGCGCTGGCCTGGCTGCAGGCCCAGCCGGACGTCGTCGCACCGATCGCCTCGGCGCGCAACACGGAGCAGCTGCCGGCGCTGCTGGCCTCCGCCGACCTCGAGCTCACGCAGGACGAGCTCGGGACGCTCACGGACGTGTCCGGGAAGGTCCCGGCCACCGCCTGAACGGCGACCGCTGACACACAGGAGGCTCCCCACCGGTCCGGCGGGGAGCCTCCTGTCCGTCCCGGCGTCGGCTAGGCCGACGGTGCCAGCGAGCCGGTCATCGTGCCGCCGCCGGACCGCGTGACGAAGCAGGACCAGAACCGGTCGCCCCGGTTCCAGGAATCCTGGTCAGGCGGGTAGACGGCCTGCACCTGGACGTCGCCGTACGTCGACGCTGCCGAGACGTCGAGCGCGTCGTCGGACCGGCACTGGTCGGTCGCGAGCTGCTTCGCGTCGTCCGCACCCGGGAACGCATCCGCCTCGATGGCGCCCCGTCGGGTGAGTTGCGCCGCGTGGGCAGTCGCGCAGTCGACGACCGTGAAGTCCTCGGCCCACGGATCGGTGAACGGGGTCATGCACTCCCCGCCGGCGAGCTCGTACCACGGGTGCTGGCCGGGCGACGCAGCGGTGGTCGCGAACGTGATCGTCGGCGCGGACGCGGGGGTGGCTGCGGCGCCGGGCTCGGGCGTCCTCGAGGTCTGCACCGACGCCGACGCGGCCGCCGGCGACTTGGTCGGGGTCAGTTTTTCGTCGATGTTGTTGCTCTTGATCCACCACGTGAGCGCGAAGACGGCGACGAGCATCACGACGATGATGACGATCGCCCCGCCGATCAGCAGCTGCTTGCCGCGCTTGCCCTCGCCACGCAGCCGGGCGAAGCCGTGGTTGATGAAGTTGCCGGTGTCGGCCGCGGGCGGGGCCGGCGTGCTCCGAGCGCCCGAGGCGGTCGGGCTCGCGGGCTGCGGGCGCGCCGGGGTCGGGGCGACGGCCGCGGGCATCATCCTGGTGCCGGTGTCGTGCGGGTCGTACCCGGTGGCGCCGAGCTGGTCGACGGCCTCGGTGCCGAACAGGTCCTTGATGGCGCTCGTGTCGCTGGTCTCGCGGCCGTGCCACTCGGACTGGTCGAGGTCTTCGGGAGCCTGCGGTGCCGCGGGCGGCAGGCCGACGGGTGCGCGGGTCGGCTCGACCAGCGGCGGCACGGGCGCCTGTCCCGTCGGTTCGTCCCGTTCGGGCGCTCCCGGGTCCGGTTCGGTGGAGGTCCGCGCGGCGTCGTCCGCGGCCCACCACGGGGTCTCCCCGGTGCGGACGGCGTCGTCGGCCAGTGACCAGCTCCCGCTGTCGCTCGGTGCGTCGCGGCGGACCGGATCGGTCGGCGGTGTCGAGGCGGTCGGCGGGACCGGCGCGGTCGGCGGGACCGGGGCGGTCGGCGGGACCGGTGCCGTCGGGGCAACTGGCGCGACGGGAGCTGCGGCGGGGACGGGGATCTCGCCCGAGACCACGTCCTCGTCGTCATCCTGGTCGGCCGTGAGCGACCACGAGCCGGCACCGAGCGTCGTCGTGTCGAACGACGCCGACGTCAGCGCCGTGGGCACCTCGCCCGTCGCGTCGTCGTGGACCGCCCAGTCGAACGGCCGGTCGGACTGCCCGGCGTCCGGGATCCGGAGCAGGTCCGTGAAGCTCGGCGGCTCGTCACTCGTCGGCAGGGCGTTCGGGACGCCGAGAGGCTGCGCGACGGGACCGGTCGGGGCCGGGACGTCCCCCAGGCCGGCGGGCGGGAGCGACGAGCCGGTTGCACGGCCGAGCCAGTCGACGTCGTCGCGGCCCTCGCCACGGGGATCGGTCCGGCGACGCTCGTCCTCGATCGCACGGGTCTCGGCGGCGCGCTGTGCACGGTGCGCCAACGCGGAGGGCAGCTCGATGGCACTCGGGTGCGGCGCCGTGGTGTTCGGCGGCACCGGGGCTGCCGCGGGGATCCGGCTGCTCAGCAGGGACCGGTCGGGGTCGGACGCGGGCTGCGCGGGCTGCGAGGGCCGTGCGAGCTCCTCGGGCATCGAGATCGCCTGGGTGGCGTCGTCCGCGGGCGGCGCGGGGGTCGACGGCTGCTGCGGTGCGGCGGGCGCCTCCGGCGTCTGCCGCTCGTCGCGCGCCTCCGGCTCGTCGGGCGCGGACGGCGTCTGCGGCTCGTCGGGCGCGGACGGCGTCTGCGGCTCGAACGGTTCCGGCAGCGGCTGGCCGGTCTCGGCGGCGGCGCGTTCGGCCTCTCGCCGCTCGCGGCGTGAGGGCCACTCGTCCGCCGTGCGCGGCGCGCCGAAGATGTCGGCGGCGCTGCGGAGTCCCGTGAAGCGAGCGTCCGAGGCGGGCGCGGGACGGGCCTCCTGGCCTTCGACCCCGCTGTCGGGGCCGCCGGCCTGGTCGGTCTCGCGCGCGTCGTCCGGACGCTCCTCGGTCACGCGGACAGCCCCAGATCAGCCAACCCGATGGCAGCGAAGTACGGGTACCCGGCGGCTTCGATCTTCTCCTTGGCGCCGGTGTCACGGTCGACGACGACCGCCACGGCGGCGACGATCGCCCCCTCGCGCTCGAGCGCCTCGGCGGCCTTGAG
Source organism: Curtobacterium sp. Leaf183 (assembly GCF_001424385.1). Lineage (GTDB taxonomy): Bacteria > Actinomycetota > Actinomycetes > Actinomycetales > Microbacteriaceae > Curtobacterium. The sequence goes on from NZ_LMPO01000008.1 coordinate 792,715, forward strand.
CGGGGAGCCGCCGGTGGTCGAGGTGTCCTCGAGCACGACCACGCGCTTGCCGCGCAGGTCCGGACCCTCGACCTGCTTGCCGCGCCCGTGGTCCTTGGGCTCCTTGCGGACGACGAAGGCGTCGTAGGCCTTGCCCTGGGCGGCGGCCTGGTGCAGGACGGCGCTGGCGATGGGGTCGGCGCCCATCGTCAGTCCGCCGACGGCGACGACGTCCGGGACCCGGTCGATGATCTCGGTCATGACCTGTCCGATCAGCGGCGCGACGCGGTGGTCGAGGCTGACCTTGCGGAGGTCGATGTAGTAGGTCGCCTTCTTGCCGCTGGTCAGCGTGAAGTCACCGTGGAACACGGCCTCAGCCGTGATGTGGTCGATCAACTGCTCGCGCGCGTCCGTCACAGCGCACAAGGGTAGCCGTTCGAGCCCACAGGCGCTCATCGGCGGGGTCAGAGGGGTCGTGGGTACGCTCCCGAGCATGCGTTCCGCCCGTCTCCGTGCCGTCGCGCACGAAGCCGTCGGTGTGGTCGTCGCGGTGGCGCTGACCGTGATCGCCCTGCGGCACGTGATCGCCTCGGCCAGGGTCTCGTTGCTCTGGTACGACGGCGACTCGGTCCTGCTCCCGCTGGTCGTGCGCTCGATGCAGGCGGGCGACCCGTTCGAGTGGGCGATGTCGCCCGCGCTGTTCTTCTTCCCCGAGCTGCCGGTCTACCTGCTGTGCTCGCTGGTCACCGCGACACCGCAGCAGGCCCTCGCGCTCAACGGGGTGCTGGTGCTCCTCGGTGTCTACGCACTGCTGCGGGCGGCGGCGAACGAGCTCATGCCCGCGGCGGGACGCCCGGCGCGGATCGCGGTGTCCGCCGTCGCGCTCGCGTTCCTGACCCTGCTGGTGCTGACCGAGTCGAGCGCCTCGGCCACGTCGCTCGAGCTCGCGTCGCTGCTACTCACGACGACGTACTACTACGGGGTCGCGCTGGCCCTGCTCGCCACCGCGGTGCTGGTCCTGCGCGCGGTGCGGACCGGTCGGGCGACGACCACCGTGCTCGTCGTGCTCGGGCTCGTCGCGACCTGCACCACCGCGTCGAACCCGCTGTACGTGCCGTGGTCCGGGGCGCCGGTCGTCGTGACGCTGCTCGTGCTCGCCCTCGCGCAGCGGGTGCCGTGGCGGCCCGCTCTGCTGCTGTCCGGCACCGTGGTCGCCGGCTCCGTCGTCGGGTACCTCGTGCGGATCCCGCTCCGGCCGTTCGTGTCGCTCGACCCCTCGACGTACGTGCACCCGGAGCGGGCGGTGTCCACGCTCGGGTTCTTCGCGTCGATCACCGACGTCCGCTCCGGCACGGTGGTCGGCGACGCGGGCCTCGTGCTCATGCTGGTCGGGGTGCTGCTCTCGGTGGGCGGGACGGTGTGGGCCTGGCGGGTGCGGGCGTCCCGCACGGTGCTCGTCGCCTCGGCGCTGCCCGCCGTGACGATCGTGGCGGTGTCGGTCGGCGTGGTCGCCGCGGGCTCCGAGACGCCGCGCTACCTCGAGCCCGTCGTGGTCGCGCCGCTGCTGGCGCTCATCGCCGTCTGCGAACTGATCCGCGTCGCTGTGCGCCGCACGCGCGTGTACCGACCGTCGCGGGGCATCCGCGTCGGGCTGGCGATCGGCACGGCCGCGGTGCTCGCCGCAGGGATCGCCGTCGCGCCGAGCACGGTCCGGACGGTGCGGACCGCCTCCTACGCCCCTGCCGCGTGCCTGGACCGCTGGGCAGCGGGCCGGGACGTCGTCGGCGTGGGGCAGTTCTGGACCGTGCGGCCGCTCGCCACCTACGCGTCGACGAACGTCCGGATGCTGCAGGTCCGCGACTCGTTCGAGGTGTACCCGTGGCTCGTCGACCTCGGCTCCTACCGGGACGCCGACCCGACCTTCGTCGTGGTCGGGTCCGGCGACGTGTGGCCGACCTCGGTGGAGGACCAGCTCGGCGCCCCGCTGTCCGTCACACACTGCACGGGCTTCGACATCTGGGACTACGCGGGGACGACGGGGGCGACGACGCTGCGCGACCGCGTGGTGGGCAGCGCCGCGGAGGTCCGGCGGGACCGGGGCTTCTAGCGAGTTCTCCACAGGCGGTGCGTCGGCGTCGCGGAGATCCTGTGCGGATGTATAGGCTCGCTCCCGATGTCTCGATCTGCTGCGCCCCACCAGCCCTCGCGCGTCCGCGTGCCCGCACGCCGGTCGCTGCGCTTCGCCGTCGCCGGGCTCTCGCTCGTCGGGCTCGCCGGTGCCCTGGTGCTCGACGCGCCGCCGGCCCAGGCGGCGACCTACCCGTCGTGGGACGACGTCCTCGCCGCCCGCGGGCAGGAGTCCCAGAAGAACGAGCAGATCTCCGGCATCCAGACCCTGATCGGCGACCTGTCCGCCAAGGCCGACGCCGCCGTCGCCCAGGCCGAAGCCCGCGGCAACGAGTACGCCGACGCCCAGCGCAAGTCCCAGCGCGCAGCGGAGAAGGAACAGCGGCTCCGCGCCGAAGCCGACGAACACGCGCAGACCGCCGAGCAGAGCGCCGCCCAGGCCGGTCAGTTCGCCGCGCAGATGGCACGATCGGGCGGTGCCGACGTCACCTCGAGCGTGCTCAGCGGGGGCGACGACTCGCGTGACCTGCTGTACGACCTCGGCGCGCTGAGCAAGCTCTCGGAACAGGCCGAACGCGTCGAAGCCGTCGCCAGCGCCGATGCCGCGGTCGCCCGGGCGCTGTCCGGACAGGCGGACCGCGCCGCCACCGAGCTCGCCGAACTCGCCGCCGAGGCCGAAGAGCGCATGGCCGAGGCCCAGGCCGCGTCCGACCGCGCCCAGTCCGCCTACGACGAGCAACAGGACAACAAGGCGCGACTCGAAGCGCAGCTCGCGACGCTCAAGTCGGGTCGGGTCCGGACCGAAGCCGAGTTCGCGAAGGGCGAGGCCGAGCGCAAGGCGGCCGAGGAACGCGCCCGTGCCGCGGCGGCGGCTGCAGCAGCCCGGGCGGCCGCAGCAGCCGCGGCCAGCAACAGCGGTGGCGGTGGCGGCAGCGGCGGTGGCGGTGGTGGCGCCGTCGGCTCCGGCTCCGGTTCCGGATGGGTCCGTCCGGCCGGCGGGTACATCACCAGTGGGTACGGCACGCGCGTGCACCCGATCACGGGCGCGCAGACCTTCCACGACGGCATCGACCTCGGCAGCGGCTGCTCGACGGCCATCGTCGCCGCGGCTGCGGGCACCGTCGAGTACGTCGGCTGGTACGGCGGCTACGGCAACTACGTGCGCATCAACCACGGTGGTGGCGTCAAGAGCGCCTACGGGCACATCGTCAGCGGGGGCTTCCGCGTGGCCACGGGCCAGCAGGTCGCCGCGGGCACCCTCGTCGCCCTGGTCGGGTCGACCGGCAACTCGACCGGCTGCCACCTGCACTACGAGACCCACGTCGGCGGCGGCACCACGAACCCGGTGTCGTTCATGGCGGCCCGCGGCGTCGGCTTCTAGCCCGTCGCGTCCACCTCGTCCACGCTCAGGTCCCACAGCGCCCGGTACCAGGCAGTGCGTTCCCGGTCGACCATGACGCCGTACGCCCCGTGGAACACGTCGTCCCACCCCGGCCCGTAGTTCCAGCCGAGCGCCATCGTCGCCACGGCGATGTCCGCCCACCGGTCGGCGACCCCGAGGGAGCCCAGGTCCACGTGGCCGATCCACCGGCCGTCGTCCCCGAGCAGGGTGTTCGGTGAGCACGCGTCGCCGTGGCAGACGACCAGTACGTCCGGGTCGGGAGCCGGACCGAGGCGGTCCACGTCGACGCCGGCGGCACGGGAACGGTCCAGCCGCATCGCGGCCGACCAGTCGAACGGGCACTCCGCGACGGGGAGCGCGTCGTGCATCGCGCGGAGCCCCTCGGCGATGGCCACGACGGCCGTCCGTGGTTCGTCCCGCCAGCGCGGGTCGACCGCACTCCACCCGGGGACCGCACGGGTCCGTAGCCAGGCACCATCGTCGTCGGCGCCGTGGTCCAGGACCTCGGGCACCCGCAGCCACCGTCCCGCCCACCGGAGCCGTTCCGCCTCGGCACCGACCCAGACCGTGTACGGACGCGGGACCCACTTCAGGTACTCGTCCGCCGTGTCGGCGCGGCCGTCGCCACCCACGCGGAAGGTCTTCCCACCGATCGCGTTCACCCACACCGGCGCGAGCGACCGATCCGCGGCGAGTCGTGCGATCGGCTCCGGCACGTCGACGACCTCGCCGACGCCGGGGATCCCGTTCTTCGACGTCATGCGGCCAGCCAACACCACCCGTCCGTCCGGCTGCCGTCACCCCGCACTCGTCCCACGGTCGCGACCGGTAGGTTCGATCCCATGCGCGTCGCGACCTGGAACGTGAACTCCGTCCGCACCCGAGTCGGCAGGGTCGTCGACTGGCTCGTCCGCCAGGACGTCGACGTGCTCGGCATGCAGGAGATCAAGTGCAAGCCCGAGCAGTTCCCGGTCGAGGCGTTCGAGGCCGCCGGCTACCACGTCGAGGCGCACGGCCTGAACCAGTGGAACGGGGTCGCGTTCGCCAGTCGACTGCCGATGGAGGACGTCACCCGCGACTTCCCCGGTCAGCCCGGCTTCCTCAAGGGCCACGAGGGTCCCGACCTTCCCGTCGAGGCCCGCGCCATCGGCGTCACCGTCGACGACGTCCGGCTGTGGAGCCTCTACGTGCCGAACGGCCGCGAGCTCGGTGACCCGCACTACACGTACAAGCTCGACTGGCTCGCGCAGCTGGCCGACCGCACCGCCGAGTGGCTCGAGGCCGACCCGTCGCTCAAGCTCGCGCTCATGGGCGACTGGAACGTCGCGCCGCTCGAAGAGGACGTCTGGGACATGCGCGTGTTCGAGGGTGCGACCCACGTCAGCGAGCCCGAGCGGTCCGCGTTCCGCACCTTCGAGGAGCGCGGCCTGCAGGACGTCGTCCGGCCGCTCGTCCCCACCGGGTACACGTACTGGGACTACAAGCAGCTGCGGTTCCCCCGCAACGAGGGCATGCGCATCGACTTCGTGATGGGGTCCCAGGGCTTCGCCGACGTCGTCACGGGGGCGTCCATCCACCGCGACGAGCGCAAGGGCGACGCCCCGAGCGACCACGTGCCCGTCGTCGTCGACCTGGACCTCGAGACCTCGTTGGACGACGACCGCCCGATGATCTTCTGACGCCGGGGCGGCGTGCCCGCCGCCCTGCGCCCGCGTCCGCGCCCGCTCCCGCTCCCCTGTTCCCAACGCTTCCCCGCTCCCACCGCGAGGTTCCGCAACTCGCTGCTCACCTCCACTGCGGTTCCACGTTCCCCCGGTGCAGCGCTGCGAGGTGCCGCAATTGCGGCATCCCGAAGCGACCACCCACCGGACTGGAGGCTCGTGGCGGCTCGGCACCGGGCCTCCCGTCCGCCGTGTGGCGGCGCAACAGCCCGCCGCCCGTTCCCCTCGCGCACCCTAAGAGGTTCGACAACTCACCGCTCAGTTCCGCCGCGGTTCCGCGCGTGACCGGTCTCGGACTTCGAGATGCCCGAATTCTGGAACCTCGACGACACCGCCCGGCCCCGACACCGCCCCGCCCTACGGGTGCAGGAGCGCGGCGATCGCGACGAGCACCGGCACCGCACCGATCGTCGAGATGAGCACCACGTCGCGCGCCACCGGCACCGCCGCACCGTAGCGCTGGGCGTAGTTGAACACGTTCTGCGCCGCCGGCAGCGCGCCGAGCGTCGTCAGCACGAAGACCTGCTGCTCCCCCAGGCCGAACACGAAGCGTGCGAGCACGAACGCGACGGCCGGCATCACCACGAGCTTGATCGACGACGCGACGATCACGTCCGTGCGGATCGCGGGATCACGCAGCGGAGCGGACCCGTGCAGGCTCATGCCGAACGACAGGAGCACGACCGGCACGGCGGCGGCTCCCACCAGCGAGAACGGCTCGAGCACCGGCGTGGGCAGGTCGATGCGGAGCGCCGAGCACAGCAGCCCGAGCAGTGAGGCGATGATCAGCGGGTTCGACACCGGACCGAGCACGCGGCGCTTCCACCCGCGTCCGGACGCCGTCGCGGCGTCGAGGATCGTCAGCGCGATCGGCGCCATCACGACGAGCTGCAGCAGGATGACCGGCACGACCGCGGTGGCCTGTCCGAGGACGTAGACCGCGACCGGCAGCCCGATGTTGTTCGCGTTGACGTAACTCGCGGCGAGCGCGCCCACGGTCGTGACGGTCACCGAGCGGCGGAGGACCAGGCCGAACACCGCCGCCGTGCCGAGGGCGACCACGACGGCGCTCAGCAGCGACACCCACAGCATCGGCGAGACCAGCGCGGCGATGTCCGCCGTGGCGATGGTGTGGAACAGCAGGCACGGCATGAGCACGAAGAACGCCAGTCGGCTCATCACGAACTGGGCGTGCGGTCCGAGCAGCCCGGCGCGACCGACGCCGTACCCGGCCGCGATGATCGCGCCGATGATCGCGAAGCCGATCAGAACGCCACCCATCCCCGCCATCCTGGCATCCCGCCCGGACGATCGGCGACATGTGACGTCGTTCAGACTGGAAATACGAACGCATCGACCGTCGTTCACACCGGCATGACCGACGTGACGACGCTCTCCCGTTCCACCGACTCGAGCCAGCCGCTCGTGCCCCTGCTCGAGGAGCGGTGGAGCCCGCGCTCCTACGACGAGTCCGCGACGATGACCGAGGCGCAGCTCGACGCCGTGCTCGAGGCCGCCCGCTGGGCCCCGTCCGCGATGAACCTCCAGCCGCGCCGCTTCATCGCCGGCCGCCGTGGCACCGAGACGTTCCGGAAGATCAACGACAACCTGCTCGGCTTCAACGCCGCGTGGGCGTTCCGTGCGAGCACGCTCGTGGTCGGCGTGCTCGAGACCGTGTCCGACGGTGGCGACGAGCGTCCCTTCGCCCAGTACGACCTCGGCCAGTCGCTCGCCGCGCTGACGGTGCAGGCGCACGCCGAGGGGCTGCACGTGCACCAGATGGCCGGCATCGACGCCCAGGGCCTCCGCGCTGAGTTCGACCTGCCCGAGCGCTTCCTGCCGTACACGGTGACGGCGGTCGGCACGGTCGCGCACCCGGACCAGCTCGACGACAAGGCCGCGGAGCGCGAGGTCGCCCCGCGCACCCGCATCCCCCTCGATGAGGTCGTGCTCGTCAAGGAGTAGCGGGTCGCGGTCGGCTTCCCGCACAGATCGGTCGCGGGCCGCATCCGGGCCTGGTCGACATGACAGAATCGGCGCCATGACCGCACCACGCCTCGTGGCCTTCGACCTGGACGACACCCTCGCCCCCTCGAAGTCCTCGCTCGACCCCCGCATGCTCGAGACCTTCGCCGCCCTGCTCGAGACGGTCCCGGTGGCGGTCATCTCCGGCGGCAACTTCGCACAGTTCGAGCAGCAGCTGGTCACACCGTTGCGCCACCGCGACGGGCTCACCCTCGACGACCTGCACCTGCTGCCCACCTGCGGCACCCGCTACTACCGCTGGTCGGGTGACGACTGGGCACTGCAGTACGCCGAGGACCTGACCGACGACCAGAAGGCCCGCGCCCTGGCGGCCGTCGAGTCCGTCGCGAAGGACGCCGGCTACTGGGAGTCGGAGACCTGGGGCGACATCCTCGAGGACCGCGGCTCACAGATCACGTTCTCCGCGCTCGGCCAGCGCGCCCCGGTCGACGTCAAGAAGGCCTGGGACCCGACCGGTGCCAAGAAGGACGACCTGCGCCGCCGGGTGCAGGCCGAGCTCCCCGACCTCGAGGTCCGGTCCGGCGGCTCCACCAGCGTCGACATCACACGCAAGGGCATCGACAAGGCCTACGGCATGCAGCGGCTGGCGGAGATCACCGGCATCCCGCTCGACGACATGCTGTTCGTCGGCGACCGTCTCGATCCCGAGGGCAACGACTACCCGGTCAAGGCGCTCGGCGTCCCCTGCCACGCGGTGGAGGGGTGGGAGGACACCGACGCCTTCCTGACCGACCTGATCCCGACGCTGCGGGTCACGTCCGTCTGACCGTCACCGCGAGCGGACGGGAGGCCCGGTGCCGTCCCGTCCCGCCGCCGTGCGTCCGCCTCGTCGGGGCGCCCGCCGCTGTCGCGTCGACACGCCTCCGTCGCGTCGAGACGCCGCCCTGCGACGCGGCGTCATGCGCACACCGCGGCGCCACGCGCGCCCGGCGGCGTCACGCGCGCCCGGCGGCATCACACACGCCCGACGGCATCACGCGTGCACCGCGGCATCACGCGTGCACCGCGGCGCCAGGCGCGAACGACGGCGCCACGCGCGAACGACGGCGTCCCGCGCAGGCGGCAGCCCGCGTCAGCCGATGCTGCGGACCGCCTCGACGAACGCCCGGATCTTGGCCGCGTCCTTCACACCGCGCTCAGACTCCACGCCGCTCGACACGTCGACCCCGTCCGGGTCGAGCGCACCCACCGCGGCCACGACGTTCGCCGGGGTGAGCCCTCCGGCAAGGATCCAGGCTTCGTCGATGCCCTCGGTCAGCGTTGCCGAGTCGATGAGCCGCCCGCTGCCCGGCTCGGCCGCGTCGAGCAGCAGCAGGTCGTGGTCGTACGCGGCGCGCTCTTCTGGCGTCTCACGCAGGTAGTCCTGCGCCGCCACCGCCCGGATCGTGAAGAAGCCGGCGTCCCGCGCACGAGCGAAGTCGGTCGCGGACTCGCCGCCGTGCAGCTGCAGGGTCGTGAGCCCCACCGCCGAGGCGATCCCGACGACCTCGTCGATCTCCTGGTCGCGGAAGACCCCCACGGCGTCGACCCCGTCGGGCACGCGCTCGACGAGTTCCTTCGCGAGGTCGGCGGTCACGGTGCGGGGGCTTCCCGCGGCGAAGACGAACCCGACCGCGTCGGCGCCCGCATCGACGGCGACGTCCACCGCGTCGGGCGTGGACAGGCCGCAGATCTTGATCCAGCGCTGGTCGGTCATGCGGTCCATCCTGCACGAAACCGCCGACCCGCGGGGTGCGCTCGGCAGATCAGTGGAAGGTACCCGCGACGTAGCTCAGCACGCACGCGACGAGCACGCCGCCCGCGGCCAGGGAGGCCGTCATCACGTTGCGACGACGCCAGCGGTTGACCGCCTCGAAGGTGCCCCGACGAGCGTGTCGGTGTGCCGCACGGTGCATGCGGTGGTCGCGCTTGTGCTTCACCCGCGACGGGCCGAGCGGCACCGGGCCGGTGATCTGCGTGGAACCGCCCCGCAGCGCGTTGGCCACCGCCACGGCGGTCGGGCGACGGGCCGGGTCGCGGTCGGTCATCCGCAGCAGCAGGTCACGCCAGTCGGGCCCGACGGCCTCGGGGATCTCCGGGCTGCGGCGCAGGCGTGCGAGCGCAGCCTCGACCAGGGTGCCGGAGTACTCCTGCTTGCCGGTGAGCACCTCGAGCAGCACGAGCCCGAGCGAGTAGACGTCGGTCGCGTAGCTGATCGGCTCGCCGGCGACCTGTTCCGGGCTGAGGTAGGCGGCGGTGCCGATGATGGTGCCGTCGTTGGTCAACCGCGACCCGTCGACGAAGTGTGCGACACCGAAGTCCGTGAGCTTGACCGTGCGGGCGAAGCCGGACGAGCCCTCGTCGCTGATCAGGATGTTGGCGGGTTTGACGTCGCGGTGCACGATGCCGCGGGAGTGCACGTATGCCAGCGCGTCGGCCAGCTGGGCGCCGAGGTCGGCAGCCTCGTAGTTGTGCAGCGGGCCCTCGGCCAGACGACGCAGCAGCGTCGCGTCGGCGATGAGCTCCATCACGATGAAACGGTGCGGACCGTCCGGGAACTCGTGCGTGCCGGCGTCGTAGAGCGGGATGAGCCCCGGGTGCGAGAGCATGCTGAGGAGCCGGATCTCGCGCTCCTGACGAACACGGTCAGCCGTCGTCATCGTCTGCGGCGTCGCGAAGAGCTTGACGGCGACCAGGCGGTAGGTGTGCTCGTCGCGGGCTTCGTAGACGGAGCCCATGCCGCCCGTGCCGATGAGCCGGGCCAGGCGGTAGCGACCCGAGAGCACCGTCTCGGTGCGGGGGGTGTCCACGAGGGTCATCAGGTCGTCGATCCGTCGGGAGCCAGGACGGCGAACGGCGCTCGCGTGGTGACTCGTGCGCAACGGTACGCGTCCCACTGACGGAAGTCGCGCCGTGTTATGACTTCGTGACCGGGGGTACATCCCTGGATTGATGCGGATGCATCGGGGTCTAGCATCCGTGCAACACACCGAGACGGAAGGACGGGCCCATGGCGATGTCGAAGGGCGACGAGGTGCACTGGAACACCTCCCAGGGGAAGACGACCGGCACGTTGGTCGAGCAGAAGACGAAGGACTTCACGTTCGACGGACAGCACTTCAAGCCGACCGACGACGACCCCTACTGGATCGTCGAGTCGGAGAAGTCCGGCAAGCAGGCCGCGCACAAGGAGTCCGCGCTGACCAAGGCGTGACCGCTCAGTCGTTCGCGGGTGTCGCACGCCGGCGCCCGCGAGCCGCGCCGGCCGCGGGTTCCGTCCCGCCCTCGGTTCGCTCCTGGGTGCGCGCTCCCCGGGCGCGACGGACGCGCCGCACCACGAACGTGACGACGACGACGGCGATCGCGACGTAGAGCACCCGGTCGATCCACTCGGTGTACTGCTCGACCTTGTCGTACTGCGTCCCGAAGGCGGCGCCGAGCAGCACCAGACCGCTGTTCCAGATGCCGCTCGCGACGATCGTGAACACCGAGAACGTGCCGAGGTGCATCCGGTCGGCGCCTGCGGGCAGCGAGATCAGGCTCCGCACGATCGGCACGAACCGGCCGAAGAACACCGCGCTCCGGCCGTGACGGTGGAACCACGCCGCGGCCTTGCGGAAGTCGTCCTCGTCGACGAGCGGCAGCCGGCCGAGCCACCGGACGGTGCGCTCGAAGCCGATCACCCGCCCGAGCCAGTAGAGCACCAGCGCCCCGACGTAGGACCCCAGCGTCGCGAGGACCAGCACGAGCACCAGGTTCATCCGACCGGCTCCGGCGAGGAAGCCCGCGAGCGGCAGGATGAGCTCGGACGGGATCGGCGGGAAGACCGTCTCGACGAACAGCATGAGCGCGACGCCCCACTCCCCGAGCAGGTCGATCAGCTGCAGCACGAGCCCCGACAGCCCACCCATCTCGGTGTCGGAGGGCGCGGCGGCGGCGAGGGCAGTCGTCATGCCGCCCATCATTGCTGAGTGCCCTGACAGCTTCCGCAGAAGCCCCTGCTGATCAGCCCCGGGTCGGATCGGCCCCGAGTCGGATCAGCCCCCGAGCCCCATGTGCGTCGACCGGACGTGTGTCAGCGACCGGGCCAGGGCACCCCGGGCGACGGCGTCCCGACCGACGCTCGACGGCACGATCGGCACGGGGTGGCGGAGCATCGGTGCGACGACCTCGGAGAGCGCCGCGCAGAACACCTCGGCAGCGGGCAGCACCTCGCCACCGACGACGACCACCTCCGGGTCGAGCGTCGCCACGAGCTGCGCGACGCCGGTCGCGACGTCCTCCGCCAGCGAGCGCACCACCCCCTCGGCGACGGCGTCGCCGTGCCCGGCCGCGACCATGACGGACTCCAGGTCCATGCCGGAGGGGATCCGGGCCTCCAGGCGGGCGGGTGCTGCGGGCCAGCCGGTCGAGCGCAGACCGCCCACCTCGCCGGCCGCGCCGTGCGCACCGCGCGCCAGTGCGCCGTCGACCAGGAACGCCGCACCGATCTGCCGACCCATCACCAGCCAGAGCGCGTCGCGGGCACCGCGGAAGCCGCCCCACATCGCCTCGGCGGTGGCGGCGAGCTTGGCGTCGTTGTCGAAGAAGGTCGTCGCGGTCGGGAACAGGTCCTGGATCCGGCCGGGCACCCGACTCTCGACCCACTCGGGCACCGCGATCGTGTAGTCGATCGCACCGCTGCGGTCGACCACCGCCGGCACGCCGAACGTCGCCGCGAGGAGCCGTCCGGCTCCCGTGGTCGAGGTCAGGCGGCGGACCACCTCCTGCACGCTCGTCCACGCCTGGTCTGCCGATGCCAGGTTCGGGTAGACCTCGTCGACGCGGGCGATCTGTTCGCCCCGCAGGTCGGCGAGGACCCCGACGATGCCGTGGAGGCCCAGGTCGACGCCGAGCACCGACCCCGCCGAGGCGTCGGCGCGGAACCGCTTCGCGCGTCGGCCGGCCTTGTTCGGGGTGGCGATCGCCTCGGCCTCGCGCACCCAGCCCTGCGCGACCAGGTCGGCGAGCGATGCCTCGACCGTGGGCCGCGAGAGCCCGACCAGGCGCGTCAGCTCGGTCACCGTGAACGACGTCGGCGCACCCGACGCGCCGTCGTCGCGGAACAGCTCGTCGAGGACGGCTCGCGAGTTGATCAGCCGCAGGGTCGCGGGGGTGCTCCCGACGACCCCGGTCGGGATCGTTGACAGCGTCTCGGTCACGGCCATAGCCTCCACATTACGAAAGATCATTGAGGAATGGTGGACGCCGACATGCTCATCCCCCGCCCGCGCCTGTTGACACCCGGTGTCGGCGCGTTCGAGATCACCCCGTCGACCCGCGTCGTCGCGGATGCCCCGAGCGAGTCCGTCCGACTGTACCTGCAGCAGACGCTCCGGGGATCGACCGGGCTGCCGGTCCGCGACGCCGACGCCGCGGGGCCCGACACCGTCGTCCTGCGGGTCGCACCGACCGGGCTGCCCGAGGGCCCGGCCGGGTCCGTCGCCGAGTCCTTCCGGCTGGTCGTCTCGCCAGAACGCGTCGAGGTCGTCGGGGGGACGGCAGCCGGGGTCTTCTACGGTGTCCAGGCGCTGCTGCAGCTGCTGCCCGCCGACGTGTACCGCAGGGGGCGTGTCGGCACCGGACCCTGGACCGTTCCCGCGCAGACCGTCGAGGACGCGCCCGCCTTCGCCTGGCGTGGCGTGATGCTCGACGTCGTCCGGCACTTCCGCACCAAGGCCGAGGTCCTGCGCGTCATCGACCAGCTCGCCGCCCATCGCATCAACACGCTGCACTTCCACCTGACCGACGACCAGGGCTGGCGCATCGAGATCCGGAAGTACCCGCGCTTGACCGAGGTCGGGTCGTGGCGTCGCGAGTCGCAGGTCGGCGCGCACGTCACCGACGAGGCGGGTGTGCTCCGCCCGCAGTCCTTCGACGGCCGTCCGCACGGCGGCCACTACACGCAGGACGACCTGCGCGAGATCATCGCCTACGCCGCCGACCGCTTCGTCACGGTGGTCCCCGAGATCGAGACCCCCGGCCACGTCCGCGCCGCCCTCGCCGCGTACCCGTCCCTCGGAGTCACCGGGCAGCCGGTCGAGGTCTGGACCGAGTGGGGCATCGCCGACGACGTCCTGAACGCCGAGGACAGCACGATCGACTTCTTCCGTGACGTGCTCGACGAGGTCATCGACCTGTTCCCCAGCGCCTACATCGGGCTTGGTGGCGACGAGTGCCCCAAGGTGCAGTGGGAGGCCGATCCCCGCACGCAGGAGCGCATCCGTTCGCTCGGCCTGGCCGACGAGGAACAGCTGCAGGCTTGGGTCATCGGGCAGCTCGCGGCGCACATCGAGTCCCGCGGGCGGCGGGCGTTCGGCTGGGACGAGATCCTCGAGGGCGGCACCCTCGCCCCGTCGGCCACGGTCGTCTCGTGGCGCGGGCTGCGCGGAGCGACCACGGCAGCGAAGCGCGGGCACGACGTCATCTCGACGCCGGACGACCAGGTGTACCTGGACTACCGGCAGAGCGACCTGCCGAACGAGCCGATCCCGATCGCCATCGTGCTGTCCGTCGACGACGTCTTCCGCTTCGACCCGGTCCCCGACGACCTGACCGAGGCCGAGCGTGCGCACGTCATCGGCGGCCAGGGCAACATGTGGACCGAGCACGTGGACGACGTCCGCAAGCTCGACTACCAGCTGTTCCCCCGCGTGGTCGCCCTGTCCGAGGCGCTGTGGTCCGCCGACGTCACCGGCCCGCGCGACCTGGCCGACTTCCGGGGGCGGCTGGCCGAGCACCTCGCCCGGCTCGAGGCCATGGGCATCGAGTACCGCCACGAGACGGGGCCGTTCCCGTGGCAGGAGCGCCCGGGGGTGCCGGGTCGCCCGTCGTCGCGCGAGGAGCGCTCGGCCTACATCGACGCGGTCACGGCGAACATCGCCGACTGACGCCGGGCGACTGCGCGCAGCTCGTGCTGCGCGCAGAATCGGTCAGGTTCCGCAACTCGCCGCTCAGGTTCGCTCAGGTTCCACGAGCACCCCGTCAGCGCGGTCGAGATGCCAGAATTCTGGAACCGCGACGGCACACGGACGCGACCTCGGCACCACACGACGGACGGGAGGCCCGGTGCCAGCTGGCACCGGGCCTCCCGTCCGTCAGGTGGCTACGCAGCCACCGGCGTGCGCTGTCCGACCGTCTCGCCGGCCACGGCGGCCTCGTCGCCCGCTGCGGCGTCCGCAGCGGGTGCCCGACGCACCCACTTCTTCAGCCCGACCAGCACCAGCGCCGACACGATCGTGCCCGCCAGGATCGCCACGATGAACATCGCCACGTCCCCGATCGCGAAGAACACGAAGATCCCACCGTGCGGGGCCCGCGACGTCACGCCGGCGCCCATCGAGATCGCTCCGGTGACCGCGGCACCGATCATCGAGGCGGGGATGACGCGCAGCGGGTCGGCCGCGGCGAACGGGATCGCGCCCTCGGAGATGAACGACGCGCCGAGCAGCCACGCGGCCTTGCCGTTCTCGCGCTCGGGCTTGGTGAAGCCCTTCCGGTACAGCACCGTCGATGCCAGCGCGAGCGCCAGCGGCGGGACCATGCCGGCGGCCATGACCGCGGCCATGATCTCGAACGGCACGACGTTGGTGGCGGTCCCCGCACCGAGCCCGGCGACGGCGAACGCGTAGGCGACCTTGTTGACCGGGCCTCCCAGGTCGAAGGCCATCATCAGGCCGAGGATGATGCCGAGCAGGATCGCCGAGGCACCGGAGAGCGAGTTGAGGAAGCCGGTCAGCTGCGTCATCAACCAGGCGATCGGACCGCCGAGCACGAGCAGCAGCAGCCCCGAGGCGATGATCGACGCGAACAGCGGGATGATCACGACGGGCATCAGGCCCCGCAGCCAGCGCCAGACCGGGATGCGCCCGATCCAGTACGCGGCGGCACCGGCGATGAGGCCACCGACCAGGCCACCGAGGAACCCGGCGTTCATGAAGACGGCGATCGACCCGGCGACGAACCCGGGAGCGATGCCCGGACGGTCGGCCATGGCGTACGCGATGTACCCGGCGAGCGCCGCGACCAGGAAGCCGAGCGAGACGCCACCGATCTGGAACGCGGCGGCACCGAGGTAGTACGCCAGACCCTGCGGCGGCAGGTTCAGCAGCGTGTAGTTCGTCAGCGTGTAGACGGCGTTGTTCTGTCCGGAGTCGCCGTGGGTCAGCGCGATGCCGTACCCGGCGAGCAGGAAGCCGAGCGCGATGAGCAGGCCACCGCCGGCGACGAACGGGATCATGTAGCTGACACCGGTCAGCAGCCAGCGCTTCAGGGACTGCCCGAAGTGCTCGTCCTTGGCGGTGCTGCTGGACGCGTCGCCGACGGTGCCGGAGACGCGGGCGGCGTTCGGGTCGTCGGCGGCACGGAGCGCCTCGGCGATCATCGCGTCGGGCTCGTCCACGCCGCGCTTGACCGGGCCGGACACCAGCGGCTTGCCCGCGAAGCGCGAGCGGTCGCGCACGTCGACGTCCACGGCGAAGACCACCGCGTCGGCCCGGGCGATGAGCGCGGGGTCGAGGGGCTCGACCTGCGAGGACCCCTGCGTCTCGACGTGCATCTCGGCGCCCGCGCGCTGTGCGGCTGCGACGAGGGCGTCGGCCGCCATGTAGGTGTGCGCGATGCCGGTCGGGCAGGCCGTCACGCCCACGATGACCTTTCGGCCGGCTGCCGGTGCCGTGGTCGGCGCGGCCGGACCGGAGGCCCGGGGTGCGCCCGTCACGCCGGCGTCGGCGACCTCGCCGGTCACCTCGCGGTCCACCAGGTCGACGATCTCCTGCTGCGTGGTCGCGGCGCGGAGGGCGGCGGTGAAGTCGTCGCGGATGAGCGCACGTGCGAGGGTCGAGAGGACCGTCAGGTGGTCCTTGTCGGCCCCCTCGGGCACGGCGATCATGAAGACCAGGTCCGCGTCACCGTCCGGAGCACCGAAGGGCACCGTCCGCGCCAGACGGGACATCGCCAGCGTCGGCTCGGTGACCGAGGACGACCGGGCGTGCGGGATGGCGATGCCCCCGGGGACGCCGGTGCCGACGGACGCCTCGCGCTTGATGGCGTCGGCGGCGAGGGACGCACCCGATGCCGCGCGGCCACTGGCGGCGACGCGGTCGGCGAGGACGCGGATGACGTCCGCCGACGTGGCGCCGAGGTCCTCGTCGAGGCCGACGAGGGGGACGCTGATCAGGCCCGGACTCGTGTCTCGCGGAGTGGTCATGGTGTGCTCCTTTGCAGTGACGCAGTGGGGGTTCGTGGGGTGGTGTCGGTGGGGGTTCGTGGGGTGGTGTCGATGGGGGTTCGTGGGGTGGTGAGCCGGGTGACCGTGACGGCGCCCGGGTCGGTGTGGTCGAGCGCGGGGACGTCGCTGCCGGGCAGGGCCGCCGCAGCCGCGCCGGTGGCGACCGCCTGGGCGAGCCGTTCGCCCGGCGGTGCTCCGGCGACCTCGGCGAGCAGGTAGCCGGCGAGCGAGGAGTCCCCCGCGCCGACCGTCGAGCGGGCCGTGATCACGGGGGCTGCCGCCGCGAAGGCACCCTCGGGGCCGACGAACACGGCGCCAGCGCTGCCGAGCGTCAGCAGGACGCTCTCGACCCCGCGTGCGCGCAGGCCCTCGGCCGCCTCGGCAGCGAGCCCGTGGTCGCGTTCGTAGGCCTCGGGGTCGCCGCCGACGACCTCGGCGAGCTCCTCGGCGTTCGGCTTGACCAGGTCGATCCGCTCGCCCGACCGCAGCAGCGCGGTGAACGCGACGCCGGACGAGTCGACGGCGATCTTCACGTCGTCGCCGTGGCGCGCGCGGACGGCACGGACCAGGACGGCGAGGGCGTCGTCGGGCAGCCCCGGGGGCAGCGAGCCCGCGATGACGACCCACCGCGCGGCCGGTCCGGTCGCGGTGGCGCCGGCGGTGTCGGCGACCAGCGCGGCGAGGTCGTCGAGCCGCCCGGCGAGCGACGGCCCGGGCTCGTTGAGCTTCGTGGTGGTCCCGGTCGGCTCGGTCACCGTGACGTTGGACCGCAGCGGGGCACCGATCGGCAGCGCTGCGGTGGGGATGCCGCGGGTGGCCAGACCGACGAGCACGGGGTCGAGGTCGTCTCCGGGCAGGACGGCGATCGTGTCCCCGCCGCTGGCGACGACGACCCGCGAGACGTTGACGCCCTTGCCGCCCGGCTCGGCCGTGGTCCGCGTCGCGCGCTGGACCGACCCGCGCTGCAGCTCGCCGGCCAGCTCGATCGTGCGGTCGAGCGAGGGGTTCGGGGTGACGGTGACGATCCGGGTGCTGGGCTCGTTCATGCGACGACCACCTCGACGTCGGCGTCGGCCAGCGCGACGGCCAGGTCGGCGGGCGGCTGCTCGTCGGTGACGAGCGTGTCGATCTCGTCCAGCCGCGCGAACCGCATCAGCGCCTCGACGCCGTGCTTGGCTGCGTCGGCGAGCACGACGCTGCGACGCGCGGCCAGCACGTACGCGCCCTTGACGGCGGCCTCGTACTCGTCCGGCGTGCTCAGGCCGAAGCCGGCGGACAGGCCGTTCGTGCCGACGAAGGCGATGTCCGGACGGAGCGCGCCGATCTGCTCGACGGTTGCGGTGCCGACCGCGGCGCTCGTGACGCCGCGCACCCGGCCACCGAGCAGGTGCAACTCGACGTGCTCGCTGTGCTGCAGGGTCGCGGCGATCGGGACGGAGTTCGTGACGACGGTCAGGGTCGCCCCGGGGGTGGCCGGTTCCCACCGGGCGAGCTCGGAGGCGACGGCGGCGCACGTGGTGCCCGCGTCGAGGGCGATCGAGCCGGTGAACGTCGGGGGCACCAGGCGCATCGCGGCCCGGGCGATCGCGGACTTGGCCGAGCCGTGCTGGCCCTCGCGCTCGGCGACGGAGAGCTCGACGACGCTGGAACGCCCGACGGGGACCGCTCCCCCGTGCACGCGGCGCAGGACCCCGGCGGTCTCGAGCAGGTCCAGGTCGCGGCGGACGGTCTCGGTGGTGACGTCGAAGTGCTCGGCGAGGTCGGCGACGGAGACCCGGCCGGCGCTGTGCAGCTGCGCGGCGATCTCGTCGTGACGCTCCGTTGCGTACATGCCCGAACTCCTTCGTTCCTGTTGGTTCTGAGCACCATACGTCCAGAACCCACACGAACGCAACCACTCGCGCCGAATCCCAGACGCCCGAAGACGCGCCGGGGCCCCTCCCGTGCCGCCGAAGTCGCACAACCCGCCGCCGGCACCCCGCCCAGGTCGCACGAACTGCCGCCGGACGGCGCCGCGGTCGACGCTTCGTGCGACCTCGACAGATCGCGGGCGGCATGTGCCGACACCTCGACCGGCTCGGGACGGACGCCACGACGGACGGGAGGCCCGGTACCAGCTGGCACCGGGCCTCCCGTCCGCGTCGGCGCGGCCACGGCCACCCCGGCGTCACCCCTTGACGGCCCCCGCAGTCATGCCGGACACCAGGCGCCGCTGCACGATGAGGAAGAAGACCACCACGGGCAGGCTGAACAGCACGCTCGCCGCCATCAACCCGCCGAAGTCCGTGCCCTTGTTCGTGGAGAACCCGGCGAGCCACACCGGCAGCGTGTACATCGACTGGTCCTTGAGCATCACGTACGCGGTCAGGTAGTCGTTCCACGCGGCGATGAACGCGAACACGCTCGTGGCAATGACCCCGGGCAGCACGAGCGGGAAGAGCACGCTCCACAGGATGCGGAACGTCCCCGCGCCGTCGGTCTTCGCCGCTTCCTCGATCTCGATCGGGACCGCGACGAAGAACCCGCGCATCACCCAGATCGAGAACGGCAGCACGCTCGCGACGTACGCCAGGATCAGCCCGATGTAGCTGTTGAGCAGCCCGAGGGACTGGAACGACAGGAACAGCGGGATGAGCAGGGCACCCGACGGGATCATCTGCACGAACAGGATGCCCACCAGGATCGCCCGGCGCCCGCGGAACCGGAACCGCGACAGCGCCGCCGAGGCCAGGAACCCGACGACGATCGACAGCAGCACCGCGGCCACGACCACGATCGCCGAGTTCCGCAGGTAGACCAGGAAGCCCTCCTGGGTCAGCGCCCTGGTGAAGTTCTCGATCGTGGGGTGCAGGGGGAACCAGATCGGGGTCATGGTGGTGACCTCGTCCGCTGGCTTGAACGCGGTGTTCACCATCCAGTAGATCGGGAAGACCCACACCAGGCAGAACAGCACGGCCAGCGTGTTCGCGAGCACGCGCGGCTTCCGCTTGCGGGGCCGGGCGACGGGCCGGGTCGCCGGTCCGGCGACCGGTCGGGTCACGGAGCTGGTCACAGGTCCTCCTCGCCGCTGCGGACGAGCCGGCGGATGTAGTAGCTGGTGAGCACGCCGAGGATCGCCGTCGAGATGACCGCGATCGCGGCACCCTGGCCGTACGCGTTCGAGACGAACGACTTGACGAAGGTCCAGATGCCGAGGGTCAGGGTCGAGTCCTCGGGGCCGCCCCGCGTCAGCAACCAGATCTGGTTGAACACGTTGAAGTCCCAGATCACCGACAGGATCGTCACGAGCAGCAGCGTCGGTGCGAGCGCGGGCAGCGTGATGGCCCGGTACATCGCCCATGTCGTGGCGCCGTCGAGCGCACCGGCCTCGTAGTACTCGGGCGCGATCTGCGACTGGGCCGCGTAGAGCGTCAGCGCCACGAAGGGCACCGCCTGCCAGATCACGAGCGTGAGCACGATGGTGTACGCCTGCGCCGGGTGCGACGCCCAGTTGTCCTGGGTGTGGTCGCCGAACACCCGCATCTGGGTGATCAGCCAGTTGAGCACGCCGTAGAAGGGCTGGAAGAGCCACTGCCAGACCAGGCTCGACGCGACGTTCGGCATCGCCCACGCCAGCACGAGCACCACGCTGACGACCGTGCGCATCGCGACCCCGAGCCGCGTCAGCAGCTGCGACACCGCCATGCCGATGACGAGCGTGCCGAGCACCATCGACGCGGTGACGACCACCGTGCGCAGGATCACCGGCCAGAAGCTGGCGTCGGTGAGGACATTCGTGTAGTTCGTCAGTCCGGCGAACCCCGCCTGGCCGGTGAAGATCGCCCGGAGGCCGTACTCCTGGAACGAGATCACGACCAGTCGGACGAGCGGGTAGACGACCAGCGCGAGCAGGATCAGCGCTGCCGGTGCCAGCAGGAAGAGCGGCGCACGCGAGGTGGTCACCGACCGGCGGCGCACCCGCGGCCCGCGACCGCGTCGGCCCGGTGCGGGTGGGACGGCGACCGGGGGCTGCCCCGCGCCGGCGACCGGCCCGGCCGCAGCCGAGCCGGTCGCCGTGTCAGCAGTCGAGGTCATCGACTACAGGCTCGCGTTGAGCGCCGAGGTGAGGTGCTTCGAGAAGTCGGTCGCCGACTCCTCCGCCGACTTCCGGCCGGTGGCGACGTCCGCGAACATCGACTGGAAGCTCGCGTCGCCCTCGATCGTCGCCCAGCCCGGTGTCGCCGGGGTCGGGCGGCTGGTCGACGCCGCTTCGAAGTACGGCTTGTGCAGCGCGTCGACGTCACCCGCGACGGCCTTGAGCAGCTGCGTCGAGTTCGGCTCCCACCCGTCGACACCGAAGACCTGGTCCTGCTGGAACTTCTTCGAGGTCAGGATCTTCATGTAGTAGAGCGCCAGGTCCGGGTTGGCGGACTTGGCGGGGATGCCGAGGTCCGACCCACCGAGGAACACCGGCTGCGTGCCGCTGCCCGACATCGACGGCATCGGGAACGTCCCGATCTGGTCCGCGAGCTCGGGCTTGGCCGTGGTGACCGAGCCGATCTCCCACGCCGACCCGAGGAAGGCCGACGTGTTGCCCTGCGCGAAGACGTCACTCTGCGACGGCTTGTCCGTGTTGATGTCCTGCGTCGAGCTGGCCGAGTACGCGTTCTGGAACTGCTTCCAGGCCTGGAGCCCCTTGACCGCCTTGGCCGAGTCGAGCGTGCCGGTCCACTTGCCGCCCTTCTCGGTCGCGATCTCGCCGCCGGCGTCCCAGACCCACTGCAGCCCGCCGTACCAGTACTGCCCGGGCATGTAGAACGCGGAGAAGTCACTCGCGGTGTTGGCGGCCTTCACCTTGTCGAGGTCGGCGGTCAGCTCCTGGTACGTGCTCGGCACCGAGGTCACCCCCGCGTCGGCCCAGACCTTCTTGTTGTAGACGACGGCCCGGTTGCCGGCGAAGAGCGGTGCGCCGTACAGCTTGCTGTCGACGGTGGCCGGCCCCTCGAGCCCGGAGAGCCAGTCCTGGCCACCCTTGAGCTCCGACTCGTACGGCGTCAGGTCCTTGAGCCCACCGGTGGCCGCGTAGACCGGCACCTGGGTGTTGCCGAGGTCGACGATGTCCGGGGCGTCCTGCTGCGCCAGGGCCGTGGTGAGCTTCGTGGTGATGCCGTCCCACTGCTGGAGCTGCACCTTCACCTTCGCCCCGGTGGCCTTCGTGAACTGCTGCTCGGCGGCGTCGAGCACCTTGGCGCTGAGGTCGCCGTTCATCATCCAGACGTTCAGTGTCTTGCCCTTGCCATCGGGCGTGCCGATGGACTTCGTCCCGCTGTCGGAAGCTCCGTTGCTTCCGGCGGAGCACCCGGCGAGGGCGAGCGCGGCCGCCAGGCCGAGCGCACCGAGTGCGGCGAATCGCGTGCGTGTCACGTTGACTCCCTTGGTCCGACCTTTATGAAAGGACGTTGCGTATTCGCAACAGAACACCCTCGCGATGCTCGTGTCAACCGTTGGATCGGTCCCTGTGGAGACATTCGATCCGCGTGTTTCCGGGGGATCACGGTCATCGAACGGATGGGGTGCAGGGCTTGACGAACTGGTCATGACCAGGCATCATCCGCGCGCCAACGAACGGCAGCAGACCGCACCGCC
>NZ_LMPO01000008.1:814904-815016 GCF_001424385.1 Curtobacterium sp. Leaf183
TGGAGGCCCGGTGCTGGTCCGTCGGACGGGCACCGGGCCTCCAGGCGGTCACCGCCCACCGCGGCGAGCGCACGCCCGGTTCCACCGCGGCGAGCGCACGCCCGGTTCCACC
>NZ_LMPO01000008.1:815034-837342 GCF_001424385.1 Curtobacterium sp. Leaf183
GCGGCGAGCGCGCGCTCGGTTCCACCGCGGCGAGCGCGCGCTCGGCTACACGGCGGCGAGCGCCGACGTGGGCGGGATGCGCGCCGCACGCGCCGCCGGGTAGAGGCCGGACACCCCGCCGATCACGACGGTCGCGCCGAGGCCACCCGCGACGGCCCAGAGCGGGACGGCGACGGGCCATCCCTGGCCGAGCGCGAAGGCGACCGTCACGCCGACACCGATGACCACCCCCGCGATGCCGCCGACGAACGACAGCAGCAGCGACTCGACCAGGAACTGGTCGCGGATGTTCCGCCGCCGGGCACCTAGTGCACGGCGGACGCCGACCTCGGCACGGCGTTCGAGCACCGTGATCACCATCGTGTTCGCGACACCGATGCCGCCCACCAGCAGGGCGACCCCGCCGATGCCCACGAGCAGCCCGGTGAACGAGTCGTCCGTCGCGTCCTTCGCGGCCAGGGCGTCCGACGGCCTGGTCACACCGACGTCCTGCGGCGTACCCGGGCGGATGGCCCCGGCGAGCACGTCGCGCGATGCCTCGACCCGATCCGGGGCGACCCGGGTGTACACGGCGGTCGGCGCTCCGTCGAACCCGAGCTCGGTCGCCAGGCCGCGCGGGACGAAGACCTGGTTGTCGAGGTCCTCCGCGAGCTGGAGCGGGGCGAGGACCCCGACGACCTGCACCCACCGTCCGCCCAACCAGACGCGCGTGTCACCGTCGGTCCGTTCCAGACCGAGCGCACTCGCCGCAGCTGACCCGAGCACCACCTGTGCCGGGGCGTCGGGCGCGGTGTCGAGCCACCGACCCGAGGCGACCGAGCCGCCCAGGACCTCGGGGACACCACCCCAGGCAGCCATCACGCCGATGCCCTTCGTCTCCGGAGCAGGGATGAACGGGGTGCGGTACACAGCCGCTCCCTCGATGGTCCCCACCGCGGCGGCGGACTCGACCTCGTCCTGTCGGAGCACCGACTCGAGCGCCGACGTCGGCAGGGGAGGACTCTCGCTGAACCCCTGGGTCTTCGTCGCCGTCAGCACGTTCGTGCCGAGCGCGTCCAGCACGCGGTCGAGTTCGGCCTTGCTCGACGACGAGATCCCGACGACCGCGATCATCGCCGCGATGCCGATCGCGACGCCGAGCGCCGACAGGACGACCCGGCCGGGCCGCGTCCGGAGTCCGAAGACCCCGAGGCGGAGCAGGTCGCCGGCACCGAGTCCTCGGCGGGCACTCACCGCACACCGCCGATCGCGAGTGCGAGTGCCGCCGCGTCGACGGCCCCGGCGTCCTGTTCGACGACGCCGTCGCGCATCCGGACCTGCCGGGGCAGCGAGGCGGCCAGGTCGAGGTCGTGCGTGATCACGAGCACCGTCGTGCCGGCGTCGTTCAGTTCGCGCAGGAGCGCGAGGATGGCGGTGCCCGACGCTGTGTCGAGCGCCCCCGTGGGTTCGTCGGCGAGCAGGATGGTCGGGTCGCTGACGAGCGCCCGCGCGATCGCGACCCGCTGCTTCTCGCCGCCGGACAGCTGGTTCGGGCGGTGGTCGACGCGGTGTCCGAGCCCGACCCGCTCGAGCGCGTCCACCGCACGCCGGTGTCGCTCGCGTCGGTCGGTTCCGCCGTACAGCAGGCCGTCCGCGACGTTCTCCGCCGCGGTGGCCCCGGCCTGCAGGTGGAAGTGCTGGAACACGAACCCGATGTGCTCGGCGCGCAGGACGGACAGCGCGTCGTCGGTCATCGTGGCGACGTCGTTCCCGGCAATCGTCACGGTGCCCGAGGTCGGCCGGTCGAGCGTGCCGACGATGTTGAGCATGGTCGACTTGCCCGAGCCCGAGGGACCGACGACGGCGACGAACTCCCCCGCCGTGACGTCGAGCGACACCCCGCGCAGGGCCCCGACGTCGCCGTAGGTCTTCGTGACCTCGCGGAGTTCGAGGACCGGACGCTCGGCGGTCGTCCGGGCGTGGGCGGTCGTCCGGGCGTGGGCGGTCATCCGGGCACCACGACCCGGTCGCCCGCACGGAGGGACCCACGGACAGCCACCCGGCCGTCCGCGGTGAACCCCGCCTCGACGGCCGTGCGCTTCGTCGTGCCGTCCTTCCGCACGACGTCCACCGCGTACTTGCCGTCCCCTGTGGCGACGATCGCAGCCACCGGGACGGAGAGGACATTGTGCTCGGTCGCCCCCGCTGCCTCGATCTGCGCCGAGGCCGCGGCGGGCAGGACGCGGTCCCCGACATCGAACCGCACCGTGACGTCGACCTTGTCGCCAGCGTCCTCGGCCGCGCTCGGCTCGACGTCCGAGACCGACCCCGCGAGTGGCTCGCCGGCTCCGTTCACGCGGACCTGGACCGTCGTCCCGACCGCGAGCCGCTCGGCATCACGCTGGGCGACCGTCGCGGTCACCACGCGTGCCGGGCTCGTGACCTGCATCACGTCGCCGCCCGCCTGCTGACCGACCCGCCCGTTGACCGAGGCGACGCGGACGTCGCCGTCGGTGAACGCGACGTCGTCCGCCGTGAGTCGACCCGTGACGACGTGCCCGCGGTCCTTCTGCCACCGCTGCACGGCGCGCTGCGTCCGCGGTCCGAAGACCTCGTCCTGGGTGACGTCGTACCCGAGCGCTGCCAGGTTGGCGTTGAGCTGGCGGACGTCCGTGCCCTTCAGACCGCGCTCCAGCGGGCGCCAGAGCGGCACGGTGCCGTGCATGGTGCGCACGGCACGCTCGTCGACCGCGTAGAGCTGTTCGTCGCGGTGGATCACGTCCCCGGGCTTCGGCAGCCAGGTGAGGGTCCCCGCGGCGGCGGCGTCCACCCCGGTCGGTGTGCCGTAGCCGAGCGTGCCCGCGAAGACCTTCGAGTCGGTCAGGTCTCCCTGCACGATGGTGGCCGTCGCATGGTGCGCCCGGTGTCCAGCATCCGATGCGGCAGCCGGGGTGCCGCTCGAAGCTCCGACGACCGCCCACGTGCCGGCGCCGGCGGCGAGCGTCGCGACCAGACAGGTCGCGACGAGCGCGCCGCGGCGGAGTCGCGTGGCGCTCATCCTTCGTCTCCGTCGAGCGTCGCGGTGCACTGCTCGGAGACTTGTCGGTACGCGTCCGGGTCGTCCGGGGTGTACGGCGTGTTCGGTTCATCGGGGAAGTCCTCGAAGCCGTGTTCACGCATGCACCTGGCGAGACGCTGCATCTGGGCCGTGGTGAGGCGGGTGGCCGGAGCGACGCCGGACTCGCCTGCGCCGGCATCGCCCTCCGCGCAGGCCTGGAAGTCCTGCTTCCACTGCTCGGCGTCGACACCTGGAGGCGGAGCCAGGGTCTGGTTCCGAGGAGCTGCCTCGGTGTCGGACATGTCGTAGCCCTTCGTTCGCATGCATTCAGACAGGCTCAGTCCGCGGCCACGTGAGTGACCGGTCGGGTCGTCCTCCGCAACCTCGTTCGCGCAGGCGGTCAGCAGCAGGAGCAGCGGGAGCGCCAGGACCGGCCCGAGGAACTTCGTCGATCGCGTGCGCCGCATCAGCCGACGCTCTGGGACTGGGTGTCGGGTGCGAACTCGGCGAGGCAGTCGTCCATGACGTCGTTGAACTCGGGTTCCTCGGCACGCGGGTACCCCTCTGTGCCGATGCTGCCCGGCTGCTGCTCCGGGAAGTCGTCGTACCCGTTCTCACGGATGCAGCTCGCGACCTGCGCGTACTGCCGCGCCCACTTCTGATGATCGGCGGAACTCGAGCGCTCGATGCCGGCTTCGTCCGAGCACGAGGACGATGCATCGGCGAACTCGGCACCGTCGACACCCGCGGGCGGTTTCGAGAGACCGGCCTCGACCGAGGCATCGTCCGGGTCCTCGACCTCGAAGCCAGCATCGCGCATGCAGGCTCCCCACTTCGCGCCGACCCCCGAGGCCGTGCTCGAACCGGACCCCGCGTCCGAGCTCGTCGAGCAGGCGGACAGTGAGAGCGGCATGAGGACGGCGATCGTGGCGGCTGCGATCAGGATGCGGCGAGCAGGACGTTGACGGAGTGATGTGGCGTTCATGGATCCAGGACACCGCACGCGGCGTTTCGTTCCGCGACGCTCCCTCGTCACATCTGCGAAACGTCGATGCGTGCCGACAGGCCCCCCGTCTCCCGGGCAGTCAGCGTCAGGCGCCAGGCGTGCGCGTGCACGATCGAGGCGACGATCGACAGCCCGAGCCCGCTGTGCCGGCCGATGCCGGACACCCCGGGGCACCGTCGGAAGGGCTCGACGAGCTTCGGTGCGGTCTCGGGCGGGACGAACGGGCCGGAGTTCTCGACGGTCACCCCGCCGGCGTCGACACGGACCTCGACGAAGCCGTTCGGCACGTTGTACTCGACGGCGTTCGTCACGAGGTTCACGAATGCCTGCCGGACGAGGGTCGGCTCGCCCAGAACGGACGGACCGGGACGCGCGTCGGACGCCGCGACCACCCGCACGGTGACGTCACGACCGGGGTTCCCCGTCGCGGCTGCGACCTCGTCGGCGATCTGCCGCAGATCGAGCGCCTCAGTCGAGTCCCCCAACCCGCGGTCGGCTTCGGCCAGGACGAGCAACGACTCGACCAGGTGCTCCGTCCGCCGGTTCTGTTCGAGCAACTCGGCCCGGACGGCGCCGATCTCGACAGCATCGGCATCGTCCGACAGCCCGATCTGCAGGGCGGCGCGCTGGACGGCCAGAGGAGTCCTGAGCTCGTGTGAGGCCTGGGCAACGAACCGGCGCTGACTCTCGAACGCGGTCTCGAGCCGGTCCAGCAGGTCGTCCACGGTGCGGGACAGCCGACGCAACTCGTCGTCCGGGCCGCCGAGCGCGATCCGCTCGTGCAGGTTCGACGCGGTGATCCGGTTCGCCGTCGTCGTGATGGCGTCGATCGGCCGCAGCATGCGCCGACTGACGTACCATCCGACCCCGCCGGCGACCACCCCGGCACCGGCGATCCCGACCGCGGACCACTGCCACTGCAGCACGGCGACGAGCCGGACCACGGACAGGTCGTCCTCACGGACGTGGGCAGGTCGTCCACCGGGCCGGGTCACGGCCGCCGTCCCAGGAGGTGCCGCGTCGTTCGTGGTGGACACGGCCGCGGTGCCGTCCACCGAGGCGAACGCCGCACCGGCCCCGCTGATCGACATCACGTTCGTGAAGACGACCACCCCGGTCGCGAGCGCCATCGCCGCGGCGCCGAAGACCAGCGCAGTCCGGGCCCGGATGCTCCAGGTCCGCCTCACAACGCGTAGCCGGCACCGGGGACGGTCCGGATCGGGTCGGGGTCGCCGAGCTTCCTGCGGAGCTTCGACATCGTCACGCGCACCGCGGTCGTGAACGGGTCGATGTTCATGTCCCAGACCTTCTCGAGCAGGGCCTCTGCCGACACGATGCGACCGTCGGCGCGGAGCAGTTCCTCGAGGACGCCGAGCTCCTTCGCGGTCAGGTCGAGCGGGCGGCCGTCCCGGGTGGCGATCCGGCGGTTGGTGTCGACGAGCAACCCCCCGCGTTCGAGCACCGGTGGGACGGCCGCGACGCTGCGCCGCCCGAGCGCACGGACGCGAGCGACGAGCTCCGGGTACTCGAAGGGCTTGGCGAGGTAGTCGTCGGCACCGAGTTCGAGGCCGTGCACCCGGTCGCCCAGCGTGGTGGCCGCTGTGAGCATCAGGATCCGCGTGAGTCCCCGGCGCGCCGTCACGCGCCGGGCGACCTCGTCCCCGTGCATCCCCGGGACGTCGCGGTCGAGCACGACCACGTCGTAGTCGTTGACGCTGAGCAGCTCGTCCGCGTCGTCGCCCCGGTACGCGACGTCGACCGCCATGTCCTGACGCTCGAGCCCCTTCGCGACCAGGTCCGCCAGGGCGGTCTCGTCGTCCACCACCAGGATCCGCATCGAAACATCACACATCAAGTTCCTGGGAGGGAGCCGGATCGAGCCGGACGAGCCCCACGGTCTCGTCGATGCGGACGACGAACGCCGCCCCGCCCGTGGTGGGCAGGACGGCGAGCGGGACGGTGTCGGTGGTGAGGTGGTCCATGACCCCGAGCCTGGCGGGAGCGGTGTTTCCGGGATGTGACCTCAGGCGTCGAACGGCACCTCGCCGTGCTGGCTCACACCGGCACGCTGTCGGTAGGCCAGGTGACCGCCCAGGTACCCGCCGACGCCGACCACGGTCAGTCCAGCGAACCCGAGGAGCTTGCCCGCCGCGTGGTTCCCGCGCTTCCGCTGCAGCCACGACAGGCCGTACAGCGAGATCCCGATCCAGTTGACCGCCTGGTGCACCCAGCCCGTCCGGAGCTGTTCGCGGTCGAGCTCCGACCAGTCGACGTACCCGGCCAGGCTCGCGCTCGTCGAGGACACGAGCCCCACGCCGACCAGCGTCTTGGCGGCCTTCCGGTTGCCCCGCCCGCCGAGCAGGTCGAGCACGGCCGCCGAGATCCAGGCACCGAGTGGGACCTGGACCATCAGCGGGTGGAGCGGGTGTCCGAACGGCACCCCGTGCAGCAGCTGGCGCAGCGCGCGGGGCCGGGCGGTCGCCCGGACCACCGCGCGGTCGAAGTCGACGGCCTTGTCGAGGACGGCAGCGCCCTCGATGGACTCGGTCAGGCGGCGGAACGCACGGATCTCAGGCATGTCGTGAACGCTAGGCCGGGAGGCCCGGTGCGGGTCCCAGGGACCGGCACCGGGCCTCCCGTTCGGCGTTTCTGCCGCCGGACTACTCCTCGACGACCTCGCCCAGCTCGAACGGTTCGACCACGAGCCCGTCGCCGCCGTCGGCGACGTCGACCCGGACGGTGTCGCCGTCACGGACGTCGCCGGCCAGGATCGCGCGCGCCAGCTGGTCGTCGATCTGCCGCTGCATCAGGCGGCGGAGGGGCCGCGCACCGTAGACCGGGTCGTACCCGCGCTCCGCGAGCCATCCGCGCGCCTGCGGGGTGACCGCGAGCTCGAGGCGACGGTCCGACAGGCGACGGGCGAGCCGGTCGACATCGAGCGACACGATCTGCCCGAGGTCCTCGGTGGTCAGGGCCTGGAACACCACGATGTCGTCGAGACGGTTCACGAACTCGGGACGGAACGCCTGCTGCACGAGCTCTCGCACCGAATCCTCACGCTGCACGCTCGTCAGCGACATGTCGGTCATGAACTGCGAGCCGAGGTTCGACGTCAGCACCATGATCGTGTTGCGGAAGTCGACCGTGCGGCCCTGTCCGTCGGTGAGCCGTCCGTCGTCGAGCACCTGCAGCAGGACGTCGAAGACCTCGGGGTGGGCCTTCTCGACCTCGTCGAGCAGGACCACCGAGTACGGGCGGCGTCGGACGGCCTCGGTCAGCTGCCCGCCGGCCTCGTACCCGATGTACCCGGGCGGGGCACCGATCAGCCGTGCGACGGAGTGCTTCTCGCCGTACTCGCTCATGTCGATGCGGACGAGGGCCTTCTCGTCGTCGAACAGGAACTCGGCGAGCGCCTTGGCCAGCTCGGTCTTGCCGACACCGGTGGGCCCGAGGAACAGGAACGACCCCGTCGGACGGTCCGGGTCGGAGATGCCCGCGCGCGTGCGACGGACCGCTTCCGACACGGCGCTGACGGCGGTGCGCTGCCCGATGATCCGGCGTCCGAGCTCGGTCTCCAGGTGCAGGAGCTTCTCGGTCTCGCCCTGCAGCAGTCGGCCGAGCGGGATGCCCGTCCACTGGGCGATGACGGCCGCGATGTCCTCGTCGGTGACGCTGTCGTTGACCATCCGGTCGGCGGACTCGGCCTGTTCGGCGGCGGCGAGCTCGGCCTCGATCCGGGGCTTATCGCCGTACTCCAGCCGCGAGACGGTCTCGTAGTCGGCTTCGCGCTGGGCTCGCTGCGAGCGCATGTTGAGCTCGTCGAGCTGCTGCTTGAGCTCGCCGATGCGGTTGAGCGACGCCCGCTCTGCCTGCCAGCGGGCCTCGAGCTCGCGCAGCCGCTCCTCGCGCGATCCGAGCTCGTTCCGCAGGGTTGCGAGTCGCGCCTTCGAGGCGTCGTCCTTCTCCTGCTTGAGCGCGTACTCCTCGACCCGCAGCCGGTCCACGTTCCGCTTGAGCTCGTCGATCTCGACCGGGCTGGAGTCGATCTCCATGCGCAGGCGCGATGCTGCCTCGTCGATCAGGTCGATCGCCTTGTCGGGCAGCTGTCGCCCGGAGATGTAGCGGTTCGACAGGCTCGCCGCGGCGACGAGCGCCGAGTCGTTGATCGTCACCTTGTGGTGCGCCTCGTAGCGCTCCTTGAGCCCGCGCAGGATCGCCACGGAGTCCGGCACCGAGGGCTCACCCACGTAGACCTGCTGGAACCGCCGCTCGAGTGCGGCGTCCTTCTCGATGTACTGGCGGTACTCGTCGAGTGTGGTCGCCCCGATCATCCGGAGCTCACCGCGCGCCAGCATCGGCTTGAGCATGTTCGACGCGGCGACGGACCCCTCGCCGCCACCCGCGCCCATCAGCGTGTGGAGCTCGTCGATGAACGTGATGACCTGGCCGTCGGACTCGTTGATCTCGCGCAGCACGTCCTTCAGGCGCTCCTCGAACTCGCCGCGGTACTTCGCGCCGGCGATGAGCGCCGAGATGTCGAGCGAGACCAGCCGCTTGTCCTTGAGCGAGTCGGCGACGTCGCCGGCCACGATGCGCTGCGCGAGTCCTTCGACCACGGCGGTCTTGCCGACACCGGGCTCGCCGATGAGCACGGGGTTGTTCTTGGTGCGCCGCGTCAGCACCTGGGAGACGCGGCGGATCTCTGCGTCGCGGCCGATCACGGGGTCGAGCTTGCCGCTCTTCGCGATCGCCGTCAGGTCGACGCCGTACTGCTCGAGGGCGGTCTTCTGCTGCTCCGCAGAGTCAGGAGCGCCCTGGAGGTTCGCCATGCGTTCTGTCCTTTCCTTGCGTCGGATCTGGACTTGAGTCTACTGCACTCAACTTGTGATCGGGGGTCGGATCCCGGATCCCGAGTGCACTCACCGCGGCGCCCGCCAGCAGCAGCACCGCCATCACCACCATCGCCCGGTGGATCCCGCCGACGCTCACTTCGCCACCCAGGACCACCCCGGCCAGCGCGACCATCACCAGGCTCGCGATGCGGGCGACCGCGTTGTTGACCGCCGAGCCGACGCCGGCCTCGGACTGCGGCACGGACCCGAGCACCGCGCTGGTGAGCGGGGTGACCATGAGCGTGATCCCGATCCCGACCAGCACGAGCCCCGGCAGCACCCCGAACCAGTACCCGGCCGGGTCGTCGCTCACCACGAGCATGACGAGCGCGCCGACCGCCGCGACCGCCGGACCGGCCGCCATGAACCACCGCGGACCGTACCGCCCCGAGAGCCCCCCGACCGTCGTCGACAGCAGGAGCAGCACGAGGGTCGGCGGCAGCGTCGCGAGGCCGGCGAGCCATGCGGGGAAGGCCCACACCTCCTGCAGGAACAGCGTCACCACGAAGAACACCATGCCGAGCGCGCCGTAGATCGAGAGCGTCGCGATGTTGCCGACCGCGAAGTTGCGCGCACGGAAGAGCTCGAGCGGGACGAGCGGTGCCCCGGTCGTGCGGGTGACCCGGAGCTCCCACGGCACGAACGCCACCAGGGCGAGCGCACCGACGACCAGCGCCGCGACGACGACCGGGGACCCCCAGCCCAGCCGCTCCTGTTCGATGAGCCCGAGGACGACGCCGCCCACGCCGACCACGGCCAGCACCGCCCCGACGACGTCGACGCGAGCACGGTGGTCAGCGACGACGTCCGCCGAGATCCGACGGACGAGCGGGATCGTGACCGCGATCGGCACCGCCGTCACGACGAAGATCCACCGCCAGCCGATGCCGTCCACGATCAGGCCACCCACGACCGGCCCGAGGATCGACGCCGCGCTCGACCACGCCGTCCACGTGCCGATCGCCTTCGCCTGAGCCGCACCGCGGAAGGCCGCGACGATGAGCGCCAGGGCACTCGGCGTGACCAGCGCACCCCCGACGCCCTGCAGTGCGCGAGCGACGATGAGGACCTCGCCGGTGGGTGCGACGGCACAGGCGACCGACGCGATGCCGAAGACGACGAGCCCCCACGTGATGATGCGGACGCGGCCGAACAGGTCGGACAACGAGCCCGCGACCAGGATCAGCGAACCAAGCGTGACCAGGTAGGCGTCGACGGTCCACTGCTGGACGACGAGCCCGCCGCCGAGTTCCTGGCGGATGGCGGGCAGCGCCACGTTCACGACGCTCGAGTCGAGACCGACGACGAACGACGCCAGGATCGCCACGACCAGCACGACACGTCGATCGTCGCGGAGCGGGGCGGTGGGGTTCGTCACCTGCTCATCATGGACCGCGGTCGCCGCCACGGCGGGCGCGTCCGACGAGCCTGTGGACAACGGCCGCCCGCTGACACGACGAAGCCCCCGTGTGGGATCACGGGGGCTTCAGCAACGCGCGTGCACAGCACCGGGCACGACGAAGCCCCCGTGTGGGATCACGGGGGCTTCAGCAACGGGGCGGGACCGGATCAGCTCCGGTGGTCGGTGGTGGAGTTCGGCTGGACGGACGGGCCGGGGTTGACGACCGGGACCTGCTGCGCGGCAGGGGCCGTCGGAGCGGCGGTCGTCGGCTCGGCAGTGGTGTTCTGCACGGTGCCGTCGGTGCCCTTGGCCTTCTTGTCGTCGGTGTCCATCTCCTTCTTGAAGATGGTGATCGACTGGCCGAGGCCCTTGGCGAGGGCCGGGAGCTTGGTCGCACCGAAGAGCAGGATGACGATCCCGAGGATGATCAGCAGGTGCAGACCGGTGAGGTTTCCGAGCATCATGACTCCTTGATTGCGGAACTGGTCGCCGTCAGCGCATCGTCGTCGATGCACCCAGCGGAAGTCCTTGTTCGACCAATGGTAACTCCCGCAGGTCCGGATGCACAGGCGGGGTCGCGAACGGACACCCTGCACCCAGGAACCGCTAGCGCGCGAGGACCCGGTCGAGGCTCCACAGCACGGCGTTCCCCGTGAGCGACGGGATGTCCGCCTCCGAGACGCCGTGCAGCCGGTAGGCCACGCGCTCCCCCGGCAGCAGCGTCATGAACCCGCGGTCGACGACCCCGGCGGGCTGGACCCGGTCGGGCTGCAGCAGCAGGTCCCGCACGAGCGACTCGGCCTCGACGACCAGGTCGAGCCCGTCGCCGTCCGCGGCCGGGGTGAACGACGCCCGGTAGTGCGCCGGCTCCCAGCGCATGTCCTGGTCGGGCCCCGGCGTCCACACCGCGCGTCGCCAGTCCATGTCCGCCACCACCAGCTCGGACGTCGGGTCCGCGACGACCCCTACTGACGACGGCAGCGTGACAACGGCGACACCGGCCTTGTCCAGCCGCACCGGCAGCTCGGCCTCGGCGAGCACCCGACCGGTCAGGTCGACCCGTCGCACCCGCACCACGCTGTCGAGCCCGCGACGCGTCGACCGTACGGCGACCTCGATCGGGGACAGCGTCCCGTCCTCCGGACGGTCGAGGACGGCGGTGTCGCCGGGCACGCCAGCGGCACCGGACGCGCCAGCGGCACCGGCAGCGGCAGCGGCAGCGGCAGCGGCAGCGCCAGCGCCAGCGCCAGCGGCACCGAGATCAGCCGTCTCGGGGACCGGCAGCGACGCGGTGGTCTGGTCCGAGCCTCCTGTCCGTCCCGCGCTGTCCGCAGCCGGACGCCCGACCGTCACCGGCACCCGCGATGCCGGGCGGATCGTCAGCAGCACGTCGTCGTACAGGCGACGCAGCTCGTGCGCCAGCGGCTTCAGCCGCCCGGCGGAGTCGATCGCCGACCACGACGAGACCGGCCACAGGTCGTTGAGCTGCCAGACCACGACGCCCGTGTTGCGCGGCCAGTGGGTCCGCCAGTGCTCGACGCCCGTGGCGATGGCGCGCGTCTGCTGCAGCTGCGTCAGGTAGTGCCAGCGGTCCAGGTCGGTGTCCCAGCCGGTGCCGAACCGCGGCTCGAGCCCGCGCGCGAGCTTGGCCATGCCGTCGGCGGCCTTCTGGTGGTGGACCACACCGGGTGACGTCGGGGTCATCGGGTCGTCGGTCACCGAGTCGCGCAGCGTGCGCCAGGCGGGCGGCGCCTGCCAGCCGAACTCCGAGACGAACCGCGGGACGGAGTCCCGGTAGTGGTCGTCGGACAGGCGGTTCCAGACCTCCCACGAGTGGTGCGTCTCGTTGTCGACGTCGTTGGCGGGCAGCGTCTCGGACCCGGACCAGGGCGACGCCACCGTGTAGAACCGCGACGGGTCGACCGCGTCGACGATCGTGGGCAGCAGGTCGAGGTAGTAGTCGAGCCCCCAGCCCCGCTCCCCCAGGGCCTCGCCCCAGTTGTCTGCGTCGTGCAGCCAGATGTTCTCGTTGTTGCCGTTCCACAGCACGAGCGAGGGGTGACGCGACAGCCGTGCGACGTTGTCCCGCGCCTCGGCGACGACCTCGCTGCGCAGGGGTTCGTCCTCGGGGTAGGCCGAGCACGCGAACGGGAAGTCCTGCCACACGAGCAGCCCGAGCTCGTCGCAGACCTCGTAGAAGTCGTGCGACTCATACACGCCGCCGCCCCACACGCGCACGAGGTTCGTGTTGAGCGATGCCGCTGCCCGCAGCCGGTCCTCGTACCGCGCACGGTCCACCCGCGAGACGATGACGTCGTCGGGGATCCAGTTCACCCCGCGCACGTCGATCAGGGTGCCGTTGACGTGGATGTCGAACGGGCGCCCGACGTCGTCCTTGGTCGTGTCGATGCGCGTGGAGCGGAAGCCCGTGCGGAAGGTCCGACGGTCCAGGACCTCGCCCTCGACCGTCTGCAGCTCGACGAACACGTCGTAGAGCGGCTGCTCGCCGTACCCCCGCGGCCACCAGAGCCGGGCGTCGGGGATGCGGACCGTGACGACGGTCTCCTCTTCCTTCGGGGTCACCTGCGCACGGGACCGCTGCCGGGTCTTCGTGCCCTCGGCGGTCTCCCCCGCGACCGTGACCACGAGCACCAGGTCGTCGTCCTCGCCGTCCTGGTCCAGGTCTCCCGTGGTGTCGCCGTGCGGGTCCGGTCCCGAGCGCTCGAACGCGATGTGCGCGTCGAGCACCCCCTCGCCCGCCTCGACGTCGACCAGTGGACGGACGTCACGCAGCCGGGCGGTCGACCACCGCTCGATCGCGACCGGGCGCCAGGGTCCGCTCGTCACCGCGGTGAGCCCCCAGTCCCACCCGAAGTTCGAGGCCATCTTGCGGACGTAGGGGAACGGCTCGTCGTACGGGCCGGGCATCGCGCCGGCCCGAGCGGCGACGCGGCCGGCCTCGCGGTACGGCGACTCGAACAGCACCTCGAGCGTCTTGTCCTGGCCACCACCGGCGCCGATCCGGTCGCGCAGGTCGAAGCGGTAGCGACGGTGCATGTTCCGCGTCGTGCCCACGACGACGCCGTCCAGGCTGAGCTCGGCGACCGTGTCGAGGCCGTCGCACACCAGGTCGACGCGCTCGTGTCCGCGGGGGTCCACGTCGAGCTGTCGGCGGTACGTCCAGTCCGCTCGGCCGACCCACGCCGCTGCCGCCTCGTTGCGGTCGAACGTGGGGTCGGCGAGCAGTCCCTCGCGCTCCAGGTCGGTGTGCACCTGCCCCGGGACCGTCGCCCTGATGCCGTCGCCGCGGAGCGCGCCGAGCACCTCCGCCGGGACGCCGGCCGGCACGGTGTCGTCGCCGATCGAGACGGTCCAGTCGCCCTGGAGTTCCTCGCGTTCGAGGGTCATAGCGGTCCTTCTCTGGGCGGGCCACTCCGGTGGTCCACCGTGGTCGGGGCCCGGCCGGCGGTGCCGTCCGCGACCGGGCCAACGGCCTGGAGGCACGGCACCGGTCGTCCGGGCGTCGTCGCGTCGCGCGCGCGGTGACGAATCGAGCGCCCGCGCACGTGGGTGCTCCGCGATGGTAGTACGCGTTGCCTTCCGGAACACGTGCGCCGCCACAGCGTCCGCCGGGTGTCCACGCAACGGGGCGTCCCCGGGTCGTCCGTGGCAGGTTGGTGTCGTGATCACCGTCGAACTCGCCAAGACCCTCCGCGACGCCGGACTCCGCTGGAACCCCGCGACCGGCGACCGCTTCGTCATCGACAAGCCGGGCGTCGACGACGACGTCTACACCGTGTCGGAGATGACGGTCGAGCGGCACGACCACCCCTCCGGCACGATCCTCGGGTTCAACGGCACGACCGAGTGGGCGCTCGACTCGGTGACCGCGGCCGAGTCGCTGTGGCTGCCGCGTGAGGACCAGCTCCGCGAACTGCTCGGACCCTCGTTCGTCGGGCTGACCCGCGTCGCGTCCGGCGACCGGGTCGTGCACACCGTCACCGCGACGATCTCCGGCGCCGACCGGACCTTCGCGTCCGCCGACCCGGCCATGGCGTACGGCGAGGCACTCGCTGCCTACATCGCCGCCGCGCTCGCATGAACCCCGTTCGCTGAGTGTTGTCGGAACGGCGATCGGGTGCCCGCTGGTTGTCTGGTGCCATGACCGTTCCGAACATCACACTCAATGACGGCAAGACCATCCCGCAGCTCGGCTTCGGTGTGTTCCAGATCGATCCCTCCGAGACCAAGGCGGCCACGCTCGCCGCGCTCGAGGTCGGCTACCGCCACATCGACACCGCCGAGATGTACGGCAACGAGAAGGAGGTCGGTGAGGCGATCGCCGAGTCCGGCATCGACCGTTCCGAGATCTTCGTCACCTCGAAGCTCAACAACGGCTTCCACGACCCCGAGGCGGCGCTCGAGAACGGCAAGAAGTCGGCCGAGCTCCTCGGTGGGTACATGGACCTGTTCCTGATCCACTGGCCGCTCCCGACCGTGACGGACTTCGTCCCGACGTGGAAGGCCATGGAAGACCTGTACCGCGACGGCACCGCCCGCTCCATCGGCGTCTCGAACTTCCAGGCGCACCACCTCAACCGTCTGAAGGCCGAGACGACCATCACGCCGTCGGTCAACCAGATCGAGGTGCACCCGTACCTGGCGCAGGACGAACTCCGCGCCCACAACCGCCAGCTCGGCATCGCGACCGAGGCCTGGTCGCCGATCGCCCAGGGCCTGGTCCTCGACGACGAGACGATCACCCGCATCGCCGGCAACGTCGGCAAGTCCCCCGCCCAGGTCGTGCTCCGCTGGCACATCCAGCGCGGCGACATCGTGTTCCCGAAGTCGGTGACGCGCTCCCGTGTCGAGGAGAACTTCGCGATCTTCGACTTCGAGCTCTCCGACGAGGACATGACCGACATCACCACGCTCGACAAGGGCCACCGCACCGGCCCGGACCCGGACACGTTCGACTACGTCCCGGCCTAGACCGGATCACGACGGAGGGCGGTCGCGCAGTGCGCGGCCGCCCTTCGTCGTGTGTCGTGCCGCGTGTGGTCAGTAGGCGCCGCGGGAGCGCAGGACGGACGGGATCGTCCTGGCGAGGATCACGACGTCGTGCAGGAAGGACCAGTTCTCGACGTAGTGCTGGTCGAGCCGGACGCCGTCGGCCCAGTCGAGGTCCGACCGGCCGCTGACCTGCCAGAGCCCGGTGATCCCCGGCGTGACGAGCAGCCGGCGGTCGTCGAAGTCGGCGTAGAGCGCGACCTCGCGCGGCAGGGCCGGACGCGGACCGACCAGGCTCATCGTCCCGACCAGGACGTTCCACAGCTGCGGGAGCTCGTCGAGCGAGGTCGTGCGCAGCACCGCTCCGACGCGCGTGACCCGCGGGTCCTGCTTCATCTTGAACAGCGGCCCGGCTCCCTCGTTGTGCTCGGCGAGCTCGGCCACCCGGGCTTCGGCGTCGGTGCACATCGTGCGGAACTTCACGATCGAGAAGGCCTCGCCGCCCCGGCCGACTCGGGTCTGTCGGAAGAAGACCGGGCCGCCGTCCTCGTGCCGGATCAGCAGCGCCACGACGGCGAACACGGGCGCGAGCAGCACGAGCCCGAGCGCCGCACCGACCACGTCCAGCGCCCGCTTGCCGGTCCGGCGCCCGTAGTCCGGGGTCTCGATGTGCATGAGCGGGAGCCCGTCGACGGGCCGATGGTGCACGCGTGCGGCGTCGATGTCGGCGATGGGCGACGAGACGACGAGCTCGACGCCGAGTTCCTCGAGTTCCCATCCGAGCCGGCGCAGGCGTTCGCGACCACCGGCGACGGCACCCGCGACGACGACGGCCGCGACGCCTGACGACCGGACGGCGTCGAGCACCTGGTCCGTGCCGCCGAGGACCGGGAGCACGTCGTCGTCGATCCGCAGAGTCGTGCCCGGGCGCACGCAGTCCGTCACGGTCGCCACCACGCGGTAGCCGGTGGTGGGGCTGGCGATGATCCGGCGTCCGACGTAGCGGATGTCCTCGGCGTCACCGACCAGGAGCACGTCGGCCAGGTCGCGCCCGAGGGAGCGTCGTCGGGCCGAGAGCGTGCGGACGGCCTTGCGCCCGAGGGCCAGCAGCAGCAGTCCGAGCGGGAAGGCGATCGCGACGTACCCGCGGGCGAGGGCGACGTCGAGCGCGTAGGCGGCGACCGCGACGACGCCACCCGTCAGCAGGCTCGCCGTCAGCAGCCGGCGGTACTCGTCACACCCGGCACTCCGGATGCGGGGGTCGCGGGTCCGGAAGGCGGACAGCAGGACCATCCAGAGCACGATGACGACCGGAGCGGTCAGGAACTCGACCAGCCCGGCGCTGAACGACCCGGAGGCGGGCCGGAGCTCACCGGGGAACCGGACGACGTGCGCGACGGCGAACGCCACGACCAGCAGCAGCAGGTCGAGGACGGCGGTCGCCACCGCCTGGCGACGGGGGCTGACGGAGTGGTGTCGCGAGGGCCCGGACGGCGTGGAAGCGACGGGTCCGGAACGTGCGGGACGGAGTGCGAGAGCCACCGGGGAGACCTCCTGACAGGGCACCCAGCAGACGGGTGCGGCCGACACGGTTCGGTCCGCGTCGTCCTGTCAGAATATCACGGCGACATTTCACATCGCAGATGGTCCGCTCAGGTCGGCGGTCTCCAGAGCACGATCTGCGTGTTGCGCTGCGGCCGGGCCCCTGCGCGCAGCGAGACCGCGGCGCCGGTGGCCGTCGCCGCGAAGACCCGGGCACCCGGTCGGTTGATGAGCTGGTCCGCCAACGCCGTCTCGAGTTCGCGGACCCGCTCGCGCAGCGCGCGGTTCTCGTTCTCGAGGTCCAGCACGCGGCGGATCCCCTCGAGCGACACGCCCTCGGAGCCGAGCCGACCGATCTCACGCAGTTGCACGACGTCGCGCATCGAGTACCGGCGCGAGCCGCCTCGGGTTCGCCCGGGCACCACGAGCCCCAGACGGTCGTACTGCCGGAGCGTCTGCGGGTGCATCTCCGCCAGTTCCGCCGCGACCGCGATCGCGAAGACGGGCGAGTTCTCGTCCATGTCGGTCATGGCGTGGTCCTTCCGTCGTCCGCGTGGTGGTGAGAACAGGACGGAGGCTCGGTGCCGGCTCCTGACGGAACCGCACCGAGCCTCCAGACCGGCTTGTGCATGTCAGCTGCGCGCCTTGGCGAGCAGGTCCTCGCGAGGGTCCTCGTCAGGCAGGGCCGCCGCGAGCGCCTCGACGGCCTCGCGCGCCTTGTCCGACAGGTGCGAGGGCACGGCCACCTGGACGGTGGCGAGCAGGTCGCCCGTCCCGGTCTTCGTGGTGACCCCACGCCCCTTGACACGGAGGACACGACCGGACGGCGTACCCGGCGCGACCCGGAGCTTGACGGGCTCGCCGCCCAGCGTCGGGACCTGGATCGTCGCGCCGAGCGCCGCCTCGACGAACGTCACGGGGACGTCCACACGGAGGTTCTGCCCGTCGCGCTCGAACACCGGGTGCTTGCGGACGTGCACCGTGACGACCAGGTCGCCACCGTCACCGCCGTCGGGCGACTGCTCGCCGCGGCCCCGCAACCGGATCTTCTGCCCGTCCGCGACCCCCGCGGGGATCCGGACGTTCACCGGACGGCCGTTGCCCTGCGAGAGCTTGACCGTGTCGCCGGCGATCGCCGTGGTGAAGTCGAGCGTCGTCGTCGCGGTGACGTCGCGCCCCTTCGTCGGACCGCCGAAGCCGCGGTACCCGCCGGAGGCCTGGCCGAAGCCACCCCCGGCGCCACCACCGAACATGCCGCCGAGGATGTCCTCGAAGCCGTTCCCGCCGCCCTGGCCGAAGCGGACACGCTGCCCGCCACCGCCCTGCTGGCCGAACATGCCGCCGAAGACGTCCTCGAACCCGCCACCCTGGCCTGCGCCACCCGCGGTGAAGCGTGCACCGGAGCCCATCGCGCGGACCTGGTCGTACTCGGCGCGCTGGTCCTTGTCGGAGAGCACCGAGTAGGCCTCGCTGATCTCCTTGAAGCGGTTCTCCGCCGCAGCGTCACCCGGGTTGGAGTCCGGGTGGTACTGCCGCGCGAGCTTGCGGTAGGTCTTCTTCAGGTCGGCCTCGGATGCCTTCTTGTCGACACCGAGGACCGCGTAGAAGTCCTTGTCGAACCAGTCCTGACTGGCCACTGGTCCCTACCTTCCTGTTGCGTCCACGGGTGACGGCCGGCTCAGGCCGGGACCGCCACCGCGACCTTGGCCGCACGGATGACACGCTCACCGAGCTTGTAGCCCGGCTCGACGACGTCCGCCACGGTCTGGCCGGTGGCGCCCGGGGTCGGGAGCTGCACGATCGCCTCGTGGATGTTCGGGTCGAAGGACTCGCCCTTCTCACCGATCTGCACGAGCTTGAACTTCTCGAAGCCACCGCGGATCTTCTGGCCGATGACCTGCATGGGGCCCTCGGTCAGGTCGCCGTGGGCCTCGGCCCGGGTCAGGTCGTCGAGCGCCGGCAGCAGTGCCCGGACGACCTCGGCGATCGCGACCTCGCGGTTGGCTTCACGGTCGCGCTCGACGCGCTTGCGGAAGTTCACCAGCTCGGCCTGCGCGCGGAGCATGTCCGCACGCATCTCGGCGACCAGGTCACGCTCGTCGGGGCTCAGCTTGTCCTCTTCGATGCCGCGGGCGGCGTCGGCCAGGAGTGCTTCGTCCTCGGGGCTGAGGTCGCTCTCGGGACCCCCGGCGGCGGGGCCGTCCGTCGGTACTTCGACGTCCGGCCCCTCTGCCTCGATGAGGTCTTCGGGCTGGGACGCGTTGGTGGCGTCCCCCTCGACCTGGGGCTCCTCGTTGTTCTCGACGTTGTCGTCGTTCGTGGAGTCCGTCATCGTTACTTCTTGTCCTTGTCGTCCTCGTCGTCAACGACCTCGGCGTCGACGATGTCCTCGTCGTCGGCCGGCTGCTCGGAGTTCGGCTGCTCGCCGCCCGCGGCACCGGCTGCGCCGGCGTCCTGCTGCGAGTAGATCGCCTGACCGAGCTTGCCCTGCGACTCGTTGAGCTTGTCGAAGGCGGTCTTGACCGCGTCGTCGTCGTCGCCGGCGAGCGCGGACTTCAGCGCGTCGACGTCGGCCTGCACCTCGGACTTGACGTCAGCGGGGAGCTTGTCGTCGTTCTCCTTGATGAGCTTCTCGATCGAGTAGACGAGCTGCTCGGCCTGGTTGCGACGCTCGTTGGCTTCACGACGGGCCTTGTCCTCGGCCGCGTGCTCCTCGGCTTCGCGGACCATGCGCTCGATGTCCTCCTTCGGCAGCGACGAGCCGCCGGAGATGACCATCGACTGCTCCTTGCCGGTGCCCTTGTCCTTCGCGGACACGTGCACGATGCCGTTGGCGTCGATGTCGAAGGTGACCTCGACCTGCGGCACGCCACGGGGAGCCGGCGCGATGCCGGTGAGCTCGAAGGTGCCGAGGGGCTTGTTGTCGCGGGTGAACTCGCGCTCGCCCTGGAAGACCTGGATGGCGACCGACGGCTGGTTGTCGTCAGCGGTCGTGAAGGTCTCGCTGCGCTTGGTCGGGATCGCGGTGTTGCGGTCGATGAGCTTCGTCATCAGCCCGCCCTTGGTCTCGATGCCGAGCGAGAGCGGCGTGACGTCGATGAGCAGGACGTCCTTGCGCTCGCCCTTCAGCACACCGGCCTGCAGGGCAGCGCCGACGGCGACGACCTCGTCCGGGTTGACGCCCTGGTTCGGCGACTTGCCACCGGTCAGCGACTTGACGACCTCGGCCACGGCGGGCATGCGGGTCGAGCCACCGACGAGGACCACGTGTGCGATGTCGTTGACCGACACGCCCGCTTCCTTGATGACGTCGTTGAAGGGCTTCTTGGTGCGGTCGAGCAGGTCGGAGGTCATCTGCTCGAACTGTGCGCGCGAGATGGTCTCGTCGAGGTTGAGGGGCCCGTCGGCGGTCAGCGTGAGGTACGGCAGCTGGATGCTGGCGCTCATCTGGCTCGACAGTTCCTTCTTGGCCTGCTCCGCCGCTTCCTTCAGGCGCTGCTTGGCGATCTTGTCCGTGGACAGGTCGACGCCGTGCTCGTCCTTGAACTTCTTGATCAGGTGGTCGACGATGCGCTGGTCCCAGTCGTCACCACCGAGGCGGTTGTCACCGGAGGTCGCGCGGACCTGGATCGTGGAGAAGTCGTCGTCCTTGCCCACCTCGAGCAGGGAGACGTCGAACGTGCCGCCACCGAGGTCGAAGACCAGGATGAGCTCGTCTTCCTTGCCCTTGTCGAGGCCGTAGGCCAGGGCGGCCGCGGTCGGCTCGTTGATGATGCGGAGGACGTTGAGCCCGGCGATCTCACCGGCGTCCTTGGTGGCCTGGCGCTCGGCGTCGTTGAAGTACGCCGGCACGGTGATGACCGCGTCCGTGACGTCTTCGCCGAGGTACTGCTCGGCGTCGCGCTTGAGCTTGCCGAGGGTACGAGCCGAGATCTCCTGCGGCGTGTACTTCTTGCCGTCGATCTCGGTCGTCCAGTCGGTGCCCACGTGGCGCTTGACGCTCGCGATGGTGCGGTCAACGTTCGTGACGGCCTGGCGCTTCGCGGTCTCACCGACGAGCACTTCGCCGTCCTTGGTGAACGCGACGATCGACGGCGTGGTGCGGAGCCCCTCGGCGTTCGCGATGACCGTGGGCTCGCCGCCTTCGAGGACGGAGACGACGGAGTTCGTGGTGCCGAGGTCGATGCCTACTGCACGTCCCATGTGGTGGTGCTCCTTCTGTTGGGTGCGTGGTGCTGAAGTCTGCCGGACTTGCGTCCGATGGGCTCAACTCTACTCCTGACAGGAGGCGCGTCAACTCTGGGAGCTGAAAGTTGCGTCCGAGTGGCGCAAGTCTTTGCCCTCCGACCACACGGCTTCGATACTCACGTGATATTGCGATGCAACATGTCACATGATATTCTGGATCTTCGCGGTCCGCCCTGCCTGGTCGTCCGCGCTCCTCCTGTTTGCCAGACCGATGCACCCGCGTGTGCTCGGCCTCACAGAAAGCACCCCATGCGAAAAATCAGCAAGGCAGTCCTCGCAGCCGGCATGGCCGCTGCGACAATCGCGTCCGGCTTGAGCTTCGGCGCGGCCTCGGCCTCGGCCGCGCCATCGTCGAACGTCGACAGCGGTCAGGCTCGCGAAACGGTGAGGACGGCCAAGGGCGTCTTCAAGATCGCGGGCAAGTACTACTCGTTCTACGTGAACAACGGACCGCAGCTGTCAGTCTTCTCGAACTACCAGGACGCGGCCACAGGGGCGCACACGTTCATCCTCCCTCGGGCGAGCGG
Source organism: Curtobacterium sp. Leaf183 (assembly GCF_001424385.1). Classification (GTDB taxonomy): domain Bacteria; phylum Actinomycetota; class Actinomycetes; order Actinomycetales; family Microbacteriaceae; genus Curtobacterium. The sequence goes on from NZ_LMPO01000008.1 coordinate 836,699, forward strand.
CCCGGTGATCAACGTCGGCGGAACCGCCTGCCTCAGCTACTACGGCACGACGGGGCACTACCTCTCCCTCGATCTGACCAATCGGCCCGAGACCAAATGCGCAGATTTCACGGTGAGCGCAACCGGAGGGCTGACGCTCGCTGACACCGGGGAACGTCTCGTTGGGGTCGACCGACAGACGGGAGTCTTCCAAACCGCATCGACCGGGTACGGCTTCGCCCAGGAAGGCTTCTCGAGCGCTGAGGTGATCGCGAACGGTGGGGTGTCCTCCACGAGCGGTCCCGATGCCACCCTCGAGCGCGGCGCCAGCAAGGACGTCAAGTTCGGTGTCACCTCCACCGGCGCGTACACGAAGATGAAGAGCGACGTCACGCTCACCGCCCCGGGGAACTCCCGGTTCACCGCCGGGCAGCCCGTCACCGGCGAGTACACCGATCCCTCGGGCAAGTGGATCGCCAACGCGCAGCTCGACCTCACCAACGTCAAGATCTCCTCGGACGGCCAGACCCTCACCGGCACGTTCGATGCCGCCAACAACCCGGGGTTCAACCAGTCCGCCGGACGCCAGCTCCGCTGGAACACCAAGGTCACCGCCAACGCCGACGCACCCGCCGGCAACAGCACCCTCGGCTACACCGTCAAGG
>NZ_LMPO01000008.1:837348-838540 GCF_001424385.1 Curtobacterium sp. Leaf183
CGCGCTCCCCGTCGCGAACGGTGGTGTGTCCTCCACGAGCGGTCCCGATGCCACCCTCGCCCAGGGCGCCAGCAAGGACGTCAAGTTCGGTGTCACCTCCACAGGCACCTACACGGAGATGAACAACGAGGTGACGCTCACCGCTCCGGGGAACTCCACCTTCACCGCCGGGCAGCCCGTGACCGGCGAGTACACGCGCTCAGACGGCTCGTGGAGCGCAGTGTCGTCGTTGAACCTCACCAATGTGACGATCAGCAACGGTGGCAAGACCCTCACGGGCACGTTCGACTCGACCAAGAGCCCCGACTTCAAGCAGTCCAAGGGCCAGCAGCTCCGTTGGAGCGCCAAGGTCACCGCCAACGCCGACGCACCCGCCGGCAACAGCACCCTCGGCTACACCGTCAAGGNGTTGTTGAACGGTGGGTTCACGCCGATCAACGACCGTCCCACCACGGAACTCAACCGCGGCGGCGACACCACAGTCCGTCCCGAGTTCCGCAACGACATCCAGCGCAGCTCGGTCGACTCGACCATCACCTTCACCGCGCCCGAGGGGACGACGTTCAAGGACGGCCAGACCACGACGCAGGGCCAGTACATCGCCAACCCCGGCAGCACGTGGTGGAAGGACTACCCCGGACTCGAGCTCACCAACGGCCGGCTGAGCAACGACAAGAAGACGCTCACGTTCGACTGGAAGCACTCCGGCATCTCCCTCAAGAAGGCAGAGCAGTACCGGTTCCCCGTGATCGTCAACACCCCGGCCAACGCAACCGGAGGCGACAGCACCCTCCGCTACACCGCCGCCGGCACCTCCAACACCGGCACGTTCAAGGTCGAAGGCACCACCAAGACCACCGTCCCTGACGCGTCCGTCCCGGCCCCGGGCGCTTCCGTCACGTTCCCGACCGACCTCACCAAGCGCGCGTACATCTCTGGTTCGGGTGTCGACGGTGCGACCATCACGGTGAAGGAGGGCAACACCGTCGTCGACACGCAGATCGTCAAGAACGGCTCCTACACCTCGCTGCTCGACCCCAAGGCCGGGAGCCACACGTACTCCGTGACACAGACCACCGCGGACGGTACGTCCGAAGCCGTTGACGTCATCGCGGACTTCGGTGCCGCGGTCGCGATCACCGGCCCGACGGGCTCCGTCCCCGGTGGCCTCGTGACCGTCAACGGCACCGGC
>NZ_LMPO01000008.1:838570-838729 GCF_001424385.1 Curtobacterium sp. Leaf183
CTCCCCGCGTCGAACACCGCGGTCGAGATCACTGCGACGCAGCACTCCAAGGGTGCTCTCACGACCACCAGCACGCAGCAGGTCACCCCGAACGGTGCGATCACCGCGCAGGACGTCGCGATCACCGGCCCGGCGAAGCACACCTACAAGCCGAACACG
>NZ_LMPO01000008.1:838834-950320 GCF_001424385.1 Curtobacterium sp. Leaf183
GTGACGGCACCAGCTCCGTCTCCGACACCTTCACCATCCACCCCGACGGCGCCTTCCGGAAGCTGACGCTCGACAGCCCGTCGCAGCAGTCGACCTTCACCCCGGACGTCGACGTCCTCTTCACGGGCACGGGCACCCCCGGCGCGACGATCACCGCGACCGCACCCGTGTGGAACAACAACGAGATCTTCACGACGACCGTCAACGCCAACGGGGACTGGAAGATCAAGCGGAGCTTCAAGGACTTCACCTACGTCCTCGACATCACCCAGGAAGCAAAGGACGGCACCACCGACGCCATCACCGGCGTCACCCTGACCCCCGCAACGAAGTAACCCCGCGGGAAGCACCGAACACCGGCGGCGGTCTCCCTCGAAGGGGACCGCCGCCGTCGTGCATGGTCGGGATCAGCACCCTGGACCAAATGTATGTCGTTTGATATACTAAAAGCGACATACCGATCTGAGGGACATCATGACTCTTTCCGACTTCCTGCGCGTGCTGCGCCGGTCGTGGTTGCTCGTCCTCACGGCGACGTTCGCCGTCGGGGCCGCTGCCGCGGCAACCGCGCTCATCACTCCCCCGACCTACCACGCCGCAGCGCAGGTGTACGTGTCGGTCCAGACGAGCACGCCAGACGTGAACGACCTCGCGCAGGGCAGCAACGCGGCACAGCAGAAGGTGAACTCGTACGTCCGCGTCGTCCGGAGCGCCAGTGTCCTGCAGCCGGTCATCGACGACCTCCACCTCGACACCACGGTCACCGAGCTCGCCGACGTGGTCACCGCGAAGGCGGACGTCGACAGCGTGCTGCTCGACATCGGGGTGGACGACGGCGACCCGAAGCAGGCCGCGCGCATCGCGGCAGGTGTCACCAAGAGCTTCACCGCAGTCGTCACCGGACTCCTCGAGAAGCCGACCGCCGGCGGACCGTCGCTCGTCCGGATCGAGACGGTCCAGCCTCCGATCGTGCCCGAGGCGCCGTCCTCACCCAACCTGCCCAAGTACGTCGCGCTCGGCCTGGCGTTCGGACTCGCTCTGGGGATCGCGGCCGCGCTGGTCCGGCAGACGCTCGACTCGAAGGTCCGCACCCGAGACGACGTCGAACGAGTCACCTCGGTACCGGTGCTCGGAGCCATCGGGTTCGACGCCTCTGCGACGACGAACCCGCTCGTCGTCCAGTCCGATCCTCGCAACCCGCGGGCAGAAGCGTTCCGCTCGCTCCGGACCAACGTGCAGTTCGTCGAGTTGGACCAGCAGCGTCGGAGCTTCACCATCACCTCGGCCCTGCCGTCCGAAGGCAAGTCCACCACCGCAGCGAACCTCGCGATCACGATGGCCGAGAGCGGCGCCCGGGTCGTCCTCGTGGACGCCGACCTCAGGCGCCCCCGTGTCGCCGAGATCATGGGTGTCGAGGGATCCGTCGGACTGTCCGACCTGCTCATCGGACACGCAGAGCTCGACGATGTGACGCTCCCCTGGGGCCGCGGGGGGCTCTCCGTCCTGCCCGCCGGACAGATCCCGCCGAACCCGAGCGAACTCCTCGGCGGCGTGGCGATGCACGCCCTCGTGGAGCAACTGACCGCCGAGTACGACGTCGTGATCTTCGATGCGCCGCCGCTCCTGCCCGTGACGGACGCAGCGATCCTCAGCCGCGTCACCGGCGGCGGGATGGTGATCTCGTCGGCGGGCAAGGCCACCCAGAAGCAGCTGGCCGCGGCACTCGACGCCCTGGACAGCGTCGGCGGCAGGGCCCTCGGGATCATCATGACGATGGTCCGGACGAAGGACAGCGGGGCGTACACGACCTACTACGCGCAGGAACCAGACACGGGCGTCGACACCGCGACGAGTCGAGGCCGACGCCTGGCCGACCGCGCTGCGACACGCACCTGAACGACCACAGCACGATCCACCACCACCACCACAAGGAGTTCCCCATGATCCGCAAGACCGCCGTGTCCCTCGTCCTCGGAGCCGCCTTCCTGACAGCCCTCGCCGGGTGCAGCAGCACGTCGACTCCCGGCCCGACGTCGTCTCCCAAGCCTTCGCACACCACGCCGGTGACCGAGACGGTCTACAACGAGTGCGTCGACGGCCTCGCGACCGTCGATGCGTCGGACCTGTCCGCGGACGAGCCCTTCACGCTCGGCGACTGTGCCCAGGTGTCCGTGCTCGGCGCGGCGAAGGACGGCGGCACGATCTCGCTCGGCGCTGTCGACAGTCTCCTGGTCGAGGCGAGCGGCGCCACCATCGAGGTGCAGGGCGCGAAGACGATCACCATCCCCGGTTCGGACAACACCGTCACCTACGGTGGCACGGCCGAGGTCCAGGACCTCGGAACCGGCAACACGGCGACCGCTCGCTGAGGCGGAGAGCACGGCCGCCCGGCACGACCGGGCGGCCCTTCGGCGTACCCGGAGCGCGACCGTGACCGCGGCCCGAGCACAGGCACGACCGCGCCACGAACGCCCCCCTGCCCGACTACGCTCGATCCGTGCGATGGAGTCGAGTGAACTGGCCCGCAGTGGGCTACGTGTCCCTCGAGGACTTCGACGGTGCCGCCGACCACCTCCGCCGCCTGCTCGAGGACGCTCCGCCGACGGTGGCGGCCCTCGCGACCGTCAAGTGGTCGGACTCCCGGGTCGCACGCTGGACGGTCGAGCCGATGCACCGGCACGATGAACCCGCCGACGACGAACCCGCCGCGCTGCCCGACCACGGCGAACCCGACCCGGTCGTCCTGCACGCCGAGGTGCTCGTCCGCAACGACGAAGTGCTCGACACGGCGGACGGACTCTGGCGGCGCTGGAACCACGCGCGCGTGACCCTGCGCTTCGCCGACGCGGTCATCGAACCACCGCTGCTCGACCCGACCGTGCTGCTCGCCGGGGACGCCCACGTGCTCCGCGGCGAACTCGAGCACGCGGGTCGCGACACCTGGGAACTCCGGCTGCTCGTCTCCCCCGTCGGCGAGGTCGCGATCCGCTTCACGGACGTGTCGGTCGAGGTCCGGAGCGTCGAGGAGTCCGCGTTCACCGGACTCGACGACCGTCCCGGCCGCGGCTGGCACGGGCCGGTTCCGGACGGCTGGGTCGAGTGGGCGACCGAGGGCGTCCGCGCCGCCGCGTACGGCGACCTGGGCGGCCTGCACCTGGCCGACGACGCCAGCGACGTCGACGACGTGGACCCGCGGTGGGGCTTCGCGCCGATGCACGCTGCGGCCTGGTTCGACCGGCCCGAGATGCTCGAGGAGCTCCTGCGCCGTGGGGCCTCGCTCGAACTGGTGGACGCCGCGGGCCGGACACCGCTGACGCTGGCGATCGACCGCGACGCGCGACAGGCCGTCGCCGTGCTCGCGGCGGCGGGCGCCGACCTCGGCTCGCGGGACGCCGACGGCAACCCGCCCGTCGTCCGGGCGGCCTGGGGTGGTCACGCCGAGGTGGTCCGCATCCTCTGCGACGCCGGTGCAGACACCCGGGCTCGGGGCTCCCGGGGCGCGACCCTGCTCATCGCCGCCGTCGACTCGGGGGACGTCGACACGGTTCGCCAGGTCCTCACCCGCGACGTCGACCGGTACGCCAGGGACGACGAGGGGTCGAGCGCGGCCGACCGCGCCGAGCTGCTGCGCGATGCCGGCCCGGGCGAACTGCTCGGCATCCACCGCTGAACAGCCGGCCACCCCGGTGACGGGTGCGGACCGGACGGGGCGACCAGGGCCTCCAGTCGGACCGCCGGACGATCAGACCGTCAGCGCGTTCGCGCGCGCGACGCCGCCGTACCAGTGCGCCGACGGCTTCGGCGTGCGCTCGAACGTCAGCGGGTCCCACGCCACGAGACCGAAGGTCGGCCGGAACCCGGAGGCCCACTCGTAGTTGTCGAGCAGGGACCAGTGCTGGTAGCCGAGGACCTCGATGCCGTCCTCGATGCAGCGGTGGATGCCCTCGAGGGCGCCCTGCGTGTAGGCCTCGCGTCGGGAGTCGTCCGCGGTCGCGATGCCGTTCTCGGTGATCATGAGCGGCACGTGCCCGGACAGTTCCCACGCACTGCGGAGTCCCTCGGCCGAGGCCTCCGGCCAGAACTCCCAGCCGGTCAGGGTCGTCTCGACGTCGTCCGCGACCGGCAGCGGTCCGGACGGCCCGATGAACGTGCGCGTGTAGGCCTGCACGCCGAGGAAGTCATCGCCGGCCCCGGCCTCGAGGTACCAGTCGTCGCGCGGGTACCCGTACTCGCGCAGCATCGCGTCCGCCCCGGGCTCCCCGTTCGAGCGGAAGGCCTGGGTCGCGACGGTCCACCCGGACTGGAGGCCCGACACCTGTCCCAGGACCTCGCGCGACCGCCGGTGGCTGGCCAGCAGGGCGTCGGCGACACCCAGGTCCGGGTTCGGCAGGCCGTAGGCCACCAGGTTCGCAGCGTCCTCGCCGCCGGCGAGCATCGCGGCGATGTTCGGCTCGTTGATCGTGCAGACGTAGCGGACGCCGTCCTGCACGACGGGGAGCGCGGCCTCGGTGTAGCGGGCGAACAGGTCGGCGGCGTCGGGCGCGCGCCAGAAGCCGTCGCGCTCGAACCAGCGAGGGACCGTGAAGTGCATGAGGGTGACGATCGGCTCGAGGCCGAACTCGTGGCAGGTCTCGACCATGCGGCGGTAGTGGTCGACCTCGGCGCGGCTGACGAACCCGCGCTCGGGCTCGATGCGTGCCCACTCGATGCTGAACCGGTAGGAGTTCAGCCCGAGCTCCGCCGCGATCCGGATGTCGTCGCGGTAGCGGTGGTAGCTGTCGGCCGCGTCGCCGGAGGGCTCGACGATCGTCGTGTCCGGTTCGTGCTCGTGCACCCACCAGTTGCTGTTGACGTTGTTGCCCTCGATCTGGTGGGCGGCGGTGGCGGCACCCCAGAGGAAGCCGTCGGGGAACTGCAGCGAAGTGATGATGGTGCCTTTCAGTGGGCGGACAGGAACCGATCGAAGACCTCGACGGTCCCCTGCGGGTTCTCGATCTGGGGGCCGTGCCAGCTCTCCGGGATGACGACGTACTCGGCCTCCGTGTCGAGCGCCATCTGCCGCTGCCACGGGATCGGCCACGCGGTGTCCCACTCGCCGTGCGTGACGAGCACGGGGAGCCCGGTGGCGCGGAGTTCGTCGGAGGCGTCGGTGTGGTCCTCGAGGATGTGCCCGCCGGCCACGACGCTGAGCGGACTCGTGGCGTCGAAGCGGTCGCGGACCATGCGGACGTCGTCGGGGAGTTCCTCGTCGGGGCGGTACGCCCACAGCGGGTTCGTGGAGTCGAACAGCTGGCGCAGGTTGCCGGCGGTGTCGTGCAGGATCGTCAGCTCGGTGACCTTGCGGTATGGCCAGCCGTACGGGCCGGAGCAGAACTGCACGACGTCGCGGAAGGCGCTCGGGTCCTGGATCGCGGCGGCGCGGACGATCACGCCGCCCAGCGAGTGCCCGATCAGGTGCACGGGGGCGCCGTCGTCGAGCAGTCGGGCGACCCGGACGACGTCGGCGGCCTCTTCCTCGAGCGCGTAGTCGCGCGGTTCCGTCGGCGCCGCGGAGTCGGCCTGACCGCGGCGACTGATCGCGACCGCGGTCCAGCCGGCGTCACGGAGCAGCGGCATGAACGTCCGCCAGTCCTCTTTCGAGCCGGTGTACCCGGGGACGACGAGCACGACGCCCTTGCTCGGGCCCGACGGGACGACGCGGTAGGCGGTGAGCCGGCCGACGGGCAGGTCGATGCCGACGACGTCGACGCCCTCGGGGGTGGGCAGGTGGCCGAACGGCGGGACGGTGGGGAACGCGTGCAGGTTCGTCATGAGGCCAGTCTGCGACGGGGGTTGGGCACCGCGTCCAGCAGCGCGACCGTGTAGTCGTCCTGCGGGTGCTGCAGCACGTCGGCCGTCCGTCCCCGCTCGACGACCGCGCCGTCGTGCAGCACCATGATGTCGTCGGTGATGAGCCGGGCGCTGAGCAGGTCGTGCGTGATGTACAGCAGCGAGACGCCCCACTGCTCGCGCAGGTCCTCGAGGAGCGCGAGCACCCCGGCGCGGAGCGTCACGTCGAGCATCGAGACCGGTTCGTCGGCGATGATCACCTGCGGGTCGCTCGCGAGCGCTCGGGCGATCACGACGCGCTGCCGCTGCCCGCCGGAGAGCTGGTGCGGGAGCTTCTGCGCGAACTGCTCCACCGGCGTCAGCCCCACGGTCTCGAGCAGTTCGAGGACGCGGTGCCTCGCCTCGCGGCCGCGCAGCCCGGTGTAGTTCACGACCGGCCGGGTCAGCGTGTACTCGACCGTGTGCAGCGGGTTGAGCGCCGAGTACGGGTCCTGGAACACCATCTGCACCTCGGAGCGCAGGTCGCGCAGCCCGCGTCGGCCGGCACGGGCGACGTCGAGGTCGCCGAACCGGACCGTGCCGGAGCTCGGCTTCTCGACGCCGGTGAGCATCTTGGCGATCGTCGACTTGCCGGAGCCCGACTGGCCGACGAGCGCCAGGGACTGTCCCGGCTCGAGGGTGAACGACACGTCGCGGACGGCGCGGACCGGGTCCTCGCCGCGTCGGGGCGGCGCGTACGTCTTGACGAGGTGCTCGACCACGATCGGGTTACGTGCGGCCGAGCGTTCGCGGGACCCGACGGTGCTGAACGACGAGGTCGTCTCCTGTCGCGTCGCGCCGTCGGACGAGCGCAGCGACCGGTCGGGGAAGCCGGGCAGACTCACGACCTCGGCGCGGGGGTCGGCGTAGTGCGACAGGAGCATCTGCGTGTACTCCTCCTGCGGGTCGCGCAGGATCTCCCGCGAGCCGCCGTCCTCGACGATGCGCCCCTCGTGCATGACGAGGACGCGCTCGGTGGCCTCGAGGACGATGCCGAGGTCGTGGCTGATGAGCACCGCCGTGAAGCCCTCGGACCGCTGCAGTTCGATGATCGTGTCCATCACCGCGTGCTGCACCAGCACGTCGAGCGCCGTGGTCGGCTCGTCGAACACCATGAGCTGGGGCTCGAGGGACAGCGCGAGGGCGATCGACACGCGCTGCCGCATGCCGCCGGACAGCTCGCCCGGGAACCGCGCCAGCATCGAGTCCGGCAGCTTCACCTTGCCGACGAGCTCCCGCATCCGGGCGTCCCAGCGCTCGCGCGGGACGTGCCCGTGGGCCTTGAAGACGTCGATGAAGTGGTTGCGGATCGTCCGGACCGGGTTGAGCGCGTTCATGCCCGACTGCAGCACCATCGCGAAGCCGCCCTGGCGCTGCTGCCGGAGCTCCTCGTCACCGAGGTCGCGGATGTCCTTCCCCGCGAACACGATGCTGCCGCCGTTCGTCCGCGCCGGCGGCTTCTGCAGGCGGGTCAGCGCGTAGCCGAGGGTCGACTTGCCGGACCCGGACTCGCCGACCAGGCCGACGAACTCGCCCTTGCGCAGCTGGAAGGAGACGTGGTCGACCGCCTGCACGGCGGTCTGGCCGGACGACTCGTAGACGACCGACAGGTCGCGGACGTCCAGCAGGACGTCATCGGCGGTGGAACCGCCGGACGGGAGGCTCGTGGCGGCGCCGGTGGGAGCCTCCAGTCCGGTGGTGGGGACGGGACGTGCGCCGCTCATGCGGTCGCCTCCTTGCGCTTCGGGCGCGCGCCCTCGCGCAGCCGCGGGTTGGACACGGCGTCGACGCCGAAGTTGATCAGGGTGAGACTCATCGCCAGCAGCGCGATGCACAGACCCGGCGCGAACAGCAGGATCCACTGCCCGGTCAGCAGCGCGTTCGAGTTCTGCGCCCAGTAGAGGATCGTGCCCCAGCTGACGACCGACGAGTCGCCGAGTCCGAGGAACTCCAGGCCCGCCTCGGCCAGGATCGCGCTCGTCGCGGCACCGAAGAAGCTGCCGACGATCAGGCTCGTCATGTTCGGCAGGATCTCGCGGAAGACGATGCGCGCTGCACCCTCGCCGGAGAACTGTGCGGCCGTCACGAAGTCGCGACCGCGGAGGGACTGCGTCTGGCTGCGCAGGACGCGGGCGCCCCAGGCCCAGCCGGTGACGACGATCACCGCGATGATGACCGCGATGCCGCCGTTCTGCAGGTACGCCGCGATGACGATCATCAGGGGCAGGCCCGGGATGACGAGGAACAGGTTGACGATGAAGCCGATGACCTCGGCGACCCAGCCGCGGACGTAGCCCCAGCTGAGGCCGATCGCGACGGCGACGAGCGTGGACAGGATGCCCGCGACCGCGCCGACCATGACCGAGATGCGGGCGCCGTAGATGAGCTGGGAGAGGACGTCCTCGCCGGCGGCGGTGGTGCCCATCCAGTGTGCCCACGTCGCGTCGGCGGAGCGCGCGAAGCCGTTCTGGGACGCGCCGTACGGGGCGAGGAGGGGTGCTGCGAGCGCCACGACGACGAACACGGCGAGGATGACGATGCCGATCCGGGCCTTGGTGTTGCCCCACACGATGCCGAACTGGCGGGCTGCACTCTTCCATCGGGACGGAGCCTGCTGCTCCGGTTCCTGCGTGCGTACTGCGATCGTGGTCATCGGCGCGTCCTCGGGTCCAGGACGCCGTACAGGACGTCCACGATGAAGTTGGCGATGAGCACCGACACGGTGATCATCAGGAAGAGCGCCTGCATGAGCGGGTAGTCCTGCCCGATGACGGCGTTGAAGAGCAGGTAGCCGATGCCCGGGTAGCCGAACACCTGCTCGACCAGCACCGAACCGCCGACGACACCACCGAGTGCCAGGCCGAAGCCGGTCAAGTTCGGCAGGATCGCGTTCCGCGCTGCGTACCGGACGGCCACCGTGCGACCGCGCAGGCCGTTCGCCTCGGCGAAGGTGACGTAGTCGTCGCCGAGGGTGTTGATCATCGCGTTGCGCATGCCGATGATCCAGCCGCCGAGGCTCGTGACCAGGATCGTCAGCGCCGGCAGGATCGCGTGCTGGATGACGTCGCCGATGTACTCACCGTTGAACCCCGGGATGCTCGTCGCCGAGGACGCCCCGGTGGTCGGGAACCAGTGCAGCACGTAGCCCAGGAAGAACAGCAGCAGCAGCGCCGTCCAGAAGTACGGGAACGTCGACATGAAGCTGCCGGACAGCGTCGGCAGCGAGTCGAGCCAGGTGCCGCGCTTCCACGCCGCCGCGACGCCGATCAGGGTGCCGATGACGAACGCCAGGATCGTCACCGCCCCGACCAGGACCAGCGTGTAGGGCAGGGCCTTGCCGACCAGGTCGCCGACGGGCTGCGGGTAGAACGTGTAGCTCACGCCGAAGTCGAGCGTGACGACCTGGTGCAGGTAGCTGACGTACTGGTCCCAGAGGTTGCCGGTCGGGACGCCGAGCTGGGCCTCGATGGCCTTCTTGGTGGCGTCGGTCACCGGGCCGTTCTGGCTGAGCTTCGCCAGGGCGGCGTCGCTCGGGCTGCCCGGCATGAGTCGCGGGAGCACGAAGTTCAGCGTGACCGCGGCCCAGAGGGTCAGGACGAAGAGGACGAGTTTCTGCAGGACGTACTTCACTTCGCTGCCTCCTGCTGCAGGATCTGCCGGCCGGCGGCGCTGTCACGGAGTCGCAGCTTCGTGAAGATCAGCAGCGGTGCGGAGTCGTAGTTCTGCGGTGCCATGTAGGGGTCCTTCGCGGTGGGCCACCCGACGAACTTGCCGGTGTTGAACAGCCCCCAGAGTCCGCCGTAGTACATGCCGATGACGGGCAGGTCGTCGTACACGATCTCCTGCAGCTGGTTCAGGACCTCCTGCTGCTTCGCCGGGTCCGTCGTCGCCTTGTACTCGTCGAGCAGCCGCTGGGTGTCGGCGTTCCGGTACCGCTCGTAGTTGTTCACCGTCGACTTGCCGACCGGCTGGTAGAAGTCGCTGCTGAGCAGGGAGTTGAACGCCTGGTAGACGTCGCCGTTGCCCATGCCGCCCATCGCCATGTCGAACGTGCCGTTGTTGATGTTCTGCTGGTACCCGGCGGGCTGCGGGGCCTGGATCGTCACCTTCACCCCGATGGCCGTCAGGGAACGACGGACCTCCTGCGCGGCGCGGAGCCAGTCCGAGTACCCGTTCGCGGTCATGATGGTGATCGACAGCTGCTTGCCGTCCTTCACGATCTTGCCGGCCTGGTCGGTCCAGCCGGACTTCGCGAACTCGCGCTTCGCGGCCTCGACGTCCTGCGTGATCATGCCGCTGTCCGGGATCGCCGGGTTCAGGTACTGCTCCTGGTTCGGCAGGATCAGGCCGGTCTGACCCGCTGCCGCCAGGTTGCCCTCGGACGCGGTCTCGGCGATGTCGTCACGGTTCAGGGCGAGCGAGATGCCCCTGCGGATGTTGACGTCGTCGTACGGCGCCTTCGTCAGGTTCGGGATGAGGCCGATCACGCCGCCGGCCGGGAACCACCACTGGTTCGTGTCGGACGCCGCACCCCAGGTGCCCTTGACGTCGGAGATGAACGAGTACGCCCAGTCGTAGCCGCGCGTGACGGTGTCGAGCTGCGTGTTCGTCGCCGGCAGGATGAGGTGCTTGATCGCGATCTTGCCGGCCTGCCAGTACCGCGGGTTCTTGTCCATCGAGTACTGCTGGTCGGTGTAGTTGCCGAGCACGAACGGGCCGGTGCCGACGGGGTCCGGGTCGCGGAACGTCGTGGGGTCCTTGACCCCGCTCCAGTGCTGCTGGCCGAGGATGTACGTCGCGCCGATGATGTTGAGGCTCGGCACGTCCTCGCTCTTCAGGTGGAAGACGACGTGGTCGCCGTCCCGCTCGATGGTCTTGATGTGCTGCCAGGCGCCCTTGACGTCCATCGCCGGGAACCGCTTCAGCAGGTCGAACGTGAAGACGACGTCCTTCGCTGAGAAGGGCGAGCCGTCGGACCACTCGACGCCGCGGCGGATCGTCATGTCGATCGTGCTGGCGTCCGGCTGGCTCCAGCTGCTGGCGAGCCACGGGGTGCCCTTGCCGTCGAGCGGGTTGATCTCGATGAGCGGCTCGTACATCCACTTGGACGCCGTGCGGGCGTTCGCGATGTACGGGTTGAAGTTGCGGTCGAACAGCGGGTTGCCGCGGTCCGCGTTGATGAGCATCGTGTCCTTGCCGATCGTGGGATCGGGCTCTGATCGGACCTGGATGCTGCAGCCGGTGGCGGCGAGGGCCACGACGGCGATGCCGGCGAGGGCCGCGGCGAGGCGTCCGCGCCGGCGCGTGCGCTGTGGGGGAAGCGTCATTGCTCGGTCGACCTCCGTGTCGAGTGGGTACCGGGACAATGTATGCGCTTACATCGCGTGGCGCAAGCGGGACGGTGCGCACGGCTCGCACGGTGCGAGGTTGGCGGCGCGGTGCGGCCCGCACGGTGCGAGGTTCGCGAGTGGTGCAGGGTTGGCCGCGCGGTGCGGGATTGTTTCCTCGCACGGAGTGGGCAGGCTCGCACGAGGACGGAATCTCGCACGGTGCGAGTTTCGCGCGTCGGCCGCCCGGCTCGCACGGTGCGAGTTTCGCGCACCGGCACCAGCTCGGCCCCCTCCGGCGCCGCTACAGCGCCGGCGGGCAGCTCTCACGCAGCAGGACCTCGACGGGCAGGCGGACCGACCGCGGCGGCCCGACCGGGTCGTCCAAGCGGTCGACGATCGCCTCGACCGCAGCCCGGCCGAGCGCCCCCATCGGCTGGTGCACGGTCGTCAGCGGCGGCGCCGAGAACCGCCCGGCGTCGATGCCGTCGAACCCCGTCACCACCACGTCCTCCGGAACGCGGAGTCCCGCCGCCCGGACCGCGTCGAGCACCCCCAGCGCCGACTGGTCGTTCGAGCAGACGATCGCCCGCGGCGCCCCGTCGGCCACCAGTCCCACCGCCAGGTCCCGCGCCCGTGCCCGCCCGAAGTCCCCGTGCAGCGTCCGCACCGACGCGGGGTCGACCCCGTGGTCTGCCAGTGCCGCCGCGAAGCCCGTCGCCCGCTCGATGTCGTCGGGCGAGTCGACCGGCCCGGCGACGTAGGCGACCGATCGGATCCCGAGTCGTCCGATGACGTGCGACGCCACGGTCCGCATCCCGGCCGCGTTGTCCACGCTGACCGAGTCGAAGCCGTGCGAGCGCCGGTCGTCCGCCAGGACCACCACCGGGATCCGCCGGGCCACGTGTTCGAGGAGCTCGTCCGGCACCGTCCGCGCCAGCACCGCGAGGCCGTCGACGCGTCCGGCGACGTCGTTCACGATGACGTCGCGCGAGGGACCCCGCCCGGCGGCGACCATGAGCGCCAGGCCGCGCTGCCACGCCTCGGTCTCCGCGCCCCGCAGGACCTCGTCGAAGTACAGGTTCGACGCGAACGGCTGCGTGACGTGCCGGCGGTCGTCGACCACGCGGACCCCGCCGTCGGTCACGAGTCCGGGGCGCTCGTCCGCGACGACGTCGAACCCCGGCAGCAGCAGGCCGACCACGCCGGTGCGCTTGCCCGCGAGTGCCCGGGCGTTGCCGGAGGGGACGTACCCGAGGCTGCGGATCGCGGCCTGCACCCGGTCGCGGGTGCCCTCGCGGACGGCATCGGGGGTGCGCAGCACACGGGAGACGGTGGCGATCGAGACGCCGGCCGCAGCGGCGACGTCGTAGACCGTGGGAGGTGCGGTGCGCTGCTCGGCCAAGCCGGGCCTCCCGTCCGTCCGCGTCCGAGCCGGAGGCGAGCCACCCCGACAGCGGACCATCCTAGGCACGCCCTCACGACGGACTTCTCCACAGGACGCCCCGGACCCTTGCGGGACCCGGATGGACCGGACCACACTGGGGCGACCTCAGTACGTCCCGTGAGGAACCAGGATCAGCGGGCGGTGCCCGCATCACCGCGGGCCACGGCCCGCCTTCGGGAAGGACGACCAGAGATGTCACAGTCGACGCACGCAGGACGACGCGACGCGATCCGCAACAACCGCGACGAAGCCGAGGTGCGCGACGCGCTCCTCGAGCACACCGGCGCGGTCCCGTTGGACGACGGGGACGACGTCACGCGGCTCGAGTAGCGCGGGATCCTCTTCCAGGAGGCCCGGCTCGCCCCTGCAGCGCACGTCGCGGTACGGAGACAGCCGGGCTGACCGCCCGGCGGACCGCTCGGCGGACTGCTCAGCGGACCGCCGGCGGGTTCATCGCTCCGTCGCGCCGATGATCGTCATGCCTGCTCCCCGCAGGCGGCGACGCTCCTGCGCGATGAAGGCGAGCAGCCGGTCGTTGGTGCCGGCCACGTGCGCGGCGAGCAGCGCCGCGGCGTGGTCGGCGTCCCCGGCGCGGACGGCGTCGAGGATCGCGCTGTGCTCGTCCCATGCCGCGTCGCGGGCCTCGGGCGTGCGGACCTCGATCCACCGCGTGCGCTCGAGCCGGGTCAGGGCGTCGGTGATGGCGTCGGTGATGAACCGGTTGCCGCCGAGCTGGGCCAGGTCGAGGTGGAACGTCGAGCCCATCCGGATGCCGGACTGCTGGTCGGGCGTCGGGCGGAGTCCGTCGAGGTGCGCGCGGACCTCCTCGAGCTGGTCCTCGGTCGCGCGCTCCACCGCCATGCGTGCCGCGGCGGGCTCGAGCACGCCACGCAGTTCGGCGAGCGACGCGATCTCGTCGAGGTCGATCGGGGTGACCGTCCACGAGCGGCCCTCGTGCAGGATGAGCCCCTCGCGCTCGAGCCGTGACAGCGCCGCACGAACCGGGGTGCGCGAGGCGTGGAACCGTGCCTCGAGACCCCGCTCGGAGATGCGTTCACCCGGGGCGATGTCGAGGGTCAGGATCGCGGCGCGCAGGTTGTCGTAGAGCTGGGCAGTCTGCGACACCGGCGTCTCGTCGATCGGTTCGGTCACGGCAGATCAGCCTAGTGGCGGTGCGGCGCGGATGGTATACCGTTTTGGTATACCAATCAGTTCCGCGACGAAACGACTGCTCGTGACCACCTCGGCTCCCGCCACCCCCGCGACACGCATCCCCACCCGTGCCTGGACGATGCTCGCGCTCGGCGTCGCGGCCCAGGCAGCGGGCACGCT
Organism: Curtobacterium sp. Leaf183; assembly: GCF_001424385.1. Classification (GTDB taxonomy): domain Bacteria; phylum Actinomycetota; class Actinomycetes; order Actinomycetales; family Microbacteriaceae; genus Curtobacterium. The sequence goes on from NZ_LMPO01000008.1 coordinate 852,809, forward strand.
CGTCGTCTCGGCGCCGGCACTGCTCATCCCCTACCTGCACGCCCAGGGCACCCCGCTCGCCCTGGCCGGCGTGCTCGCCGCGGCGCCGACGTTCGGCATGGTGCTGACGCTCATCGCCTGGGGCGCGCTGACCGACCGGGTCGGCGAGCGCGTCGTCATCGCCGGCGGCCTGGTGCTGACCACCCTGGCGGTCGTCGCGGCGTGGGTCGCCGCCGGTGATCCGGTCCTGCTCGGACTGGCCTTCCTGGCCGCCGGCATGACCAGCGCCTCGACGAACGCCGCCAGTGGTCGCGTGGTCGTGGGGTGGTTCCCGAAGGAGCGTCGCGGCCTGGCGATGGGGATCCGGCAGATGTCGCAGCCGCTCGGGGTCACGCTGGCGGCGGTCACCGTGCCGCAGTTCGCCGAGGCGTCGGGCATCCGGGCCGCGCTCGTGCTGCCGGTGGTGCTGTGCGGGGTGCTCGCGGTGCTGTGCGCGATCGGCATCGCGAACCCGCCTCGGCCCGCTCGCGGGAGCGCGCCGGCGGCCGCCACGGCGAACCCCTACCGGACGAACGGCTTCCTGTGGCGGGTGCACGCCGTGTCGGTCCTGCTCGTGGTCCCGCAGTTCACGCTGTCGACCTACGGCCTGGTCTGGCTGGTCGGGCTCGGGTGGTCGACGCCCGCGGCCGGCCTGCTCGTCGGGGCGTCCCAGTTCGTCGGGGCGATCGGGCGGATCCTGGTGGGCGGGTGGAGCGACCGCGTGGGCTCCCGGGTCGGGCCGCTGCGAATCGTGGCGGTCAGCGCGGCGGTCGTGATGGCGGTGCTGGCGGCGGTGGACGCCACCCACCTGGCCGGGGCGGCGGTGTTCCTCGTGGTGGCGACGAGCGTCACGGTCGCGGACAACGGGCTGGCGTACACCTCGGTGGCCGAGGCAGCGGGGCCGTTCTGGTCGGGTCGGGCGCTGGGCGCGCAGAACACCGGGCAGTTCCTGGCGGCGAGCGCCGTGGGTCCGGGCATCGGGGCCCTGGTCGGGGCACTCGGCTTCGCGGCGTCGTTCGGCATCGTGGCGGTGTTGCCCCTGCTGGCGCTGCCCCTGGTCCCGCGCACCGACCGCTCCCATGACTGACGCGCGCTCGTTCGATCCCACACCGTCCGCAACGGGAGGTCGAACCGCGCGTCGGCAGCGGGAAGACCCGACCGACAACGCGCGATTCGACCTCCTGCCGGGATTCCGGCGGGCGCAGGGCCGACCGGCGGCTCAGGCCGGCACGGTCGGTCCGACCGGCCACCGCAGCAGCGCCGCCGCAGCCGCACCCCCGGGCAACGACGCCGCGTTGACGAGCACGAGCTCGGCGTCCGTCAGCACCGCGGCACGCACCAGCGCACACACGGCGGGCACGGGGCCGATCACCGGGACGCCGGCGGCCTGCTCGGGTGCCGTCGCGATCCACGGCGCGGACCCGAGTGCCAGCAGCGTGCGGTCGCCGATGGCCACCGCGTCGAGGGCGATCGTCGCGCCCTGGGCCTGCTGCAGCGCCTCGACGACGGGGCCCAGCCCGGTGACGGCCTGGTTGTCGCCGCGCCCGACGTGGGTGCGGAGCAGGTCCTCGAGGTCGTGGCGGTGCGTCGCGATGACCCGGGCCAGGGCGACGCGGGTGTGGTCGCCGAGGACGGTCTCGTCGAACCCGCCGCCGGGGACCTCGCTGACGAGCTTCCGCGCCTCGGCGGACAGCTTCTCGAGCAGCATCGGTCGGGCCTGCGAGTCGCCGGCCACCACAATGAGCGCCGGGCTCAACCGGGCGACGGCCTTGTCGATCGCCGTGGCGACCTCGGCCGTGTTCTGGCGCCAGACCTCCTCGGTCCGACTCTGCCACCGCGGCTGCTTCCAGTCGCCGAACCCGCCCTTGACCTTGTGCTGGTCGAAGGTCTCGCCGTCGACCCGCACCTCGTCGTCGGCGGTCGCGGGGTGCCCGAGCTTGAACGCGCGGTAGCCGCCGCCGTCCTTGCCGACCTGGACGACCAGGAAGGGCAGCTCGATCGGTCGGTGCGCGACGAGCGGCACCAGGTCGGGGACGGCCCCGGCGCCGATGGACTCGGACGCCTGCATCGGCCCGGGCAGGACCTCGCTGAGCACGAGTTCGCCGTCGTGCACGAGCACGTACCGCGCGACGGGCGACGGCACCCCGGGGGTGTCCTCGAGCTCTCCGGCGATGACGTCGACGGCGGTGGTGTCCGACCCGGAGGCCCGGAGCGACTCCTCGACACCGCGGAGCTTCAGTGCGGCCTGCCGGCGCGGGTCCTCGACGTTCCCGGAGGCGTCGACGTAGGCCCAGGCCCAGGTCCCCCCGCGCTCCAGACGATGGCCCAGGGTCCGGTGCAGTTCGTTCGTGGCGTTCGTCGACGTCATGGCAGCTCCTTCGGTAGGACGAAGCAGGAACTCGCCGAGCCCCTGCGCTCTCACGTTCCGACCACGATCCACCCTCACGGGGCGGCGCGCGCGCAGGTCGGAGCGAACACCCAGTCCCGAAATCGCAGTACCGCTCGGTTTTGTGCCAGGCTGGGCGGGCAACCCGCTCGCCGACGAACCGAGGTGCAGGCAATGACGCCCACGAACCCACGAGGACCCCTGACGAGACGACAGCTGTTCGGCTTCGGGATCGGCGCTGCGGCGACCGGTCTGCTGGCCGGCTGTGCGGTCCCGGGGTCGACCAACGTCAACAAGGCCGCGCTCGTGCCGGCCGCAGCGGGCGGCGAGACCGTCACGCTGACCTACTGGGCCTGGCTCAAGGACCTGCAGAAGGTCTGCGACGTCTGGAACGCGAAGAACCCGAGGATCCAGGTGCAGGCCAACTGGATCCCCGGCGGCAACTCCGGCGGGTACCAGAAGATGTACTCCGCGCTCGCGGCTGGCGGCGGTCCCGACATCGGGCAGGTCGAACTCCGGCAGATCCCCGAGTTCATGCTGGCCAACGGCCTGGTCGACCTGGCCCGCTACGGCGCGAAGGACTTCCAGTCGAAGTACGACGAGGCCGCCTGGGCCCAGGTCGAGTTCGTCGACGGCGTCTACGGCATCCCGCAGGACACCGGCCCCATGGGGTTCTACTACCAGACCGCGATCCTCGAGCAGGCCGGCGGCGAACCGCCGTCGACGTGGGACGAGTGGAAGGTGCTGTCCGACAAGGTCCGGAAGACGGGCAAGCAGAACTACCTCGAGGTGTTCCCGGTCGCCGACGCCTCGCCCTTCGCCGCCTACGCCCAGCAGGCCGGCGCCCGGTGGTTCAAGGTCGACGGTGACGAGTGGGTCGTGGACATGACCGACGACGCCACGCTGAAGGTCGCCGACTTCTTCGACGGCTGCATCGACGACGACCTGGTCGACACCAGCGCCGGCGCCTACTCCCCCGGCTGGTACGCCGCGTGCGCCAGCGGCCGGATCGCCGCGGTGACGAGCGCGAGCTGGGGCGACGCCCTGATCGAGTCGATCCAGGGCGGCAAGGGCAAGTGGAAGGTCGCCCCCATGCAGAAGTGGGACGCGTCCGGCTTCGGCTCGAGCGCGATCGGCGGCTCGAGCGCCGCGGTCCTGGCGAACGCGAAGCACCCGAAGGAAGCCCTCGAGTTCATCACCTGGATGACCACCTCGAAGGACGGCATCGACGCGATGATCAAGTACTGCGGCATCGGCTGGTCCCCCGCGACGGACTACATCGGTGCCCAGCGCGAGAAGCCCTCCGCGTGGTTCTCCGGCCAGAACTACAACGAGGACGTCTTCGTCCCCGCGGCCAAGGAGCAGAACGTCGACTGGTCGTGGTCGCCCGTGACGCAGTCGGCGTTCACGTCGCTGCAGAACCAGTTCCGCCGCAAGATCACCGGCAACCTCAAGCTCTCGGACGCCGTCGAGCTGGCCCAGGCCGAGATCGTCCAGTCCTTCAAGGACAAGGGCCTCAGCGTCAGGACGGCACGATGACCCAGGACACGGCGACCAAGCCGACCTTCCGCACCGGCACCAAGGCCACGCGCGCGCAGCAGCGTGCACCGTGGGTGCTGCTCGCGCCGTTCCTGGCGCTCTTCGTGCTGACGTTCATCATCCCGATCATCAGCGCCCTGTTCCAGAGCTTCACCACCGTCGACCGCAAGGGCCTGTTCGGCGAGGACGGCGTGACGGGCCGGTTCGCCGGGTTCGACAACTACGTCACCGCGCTCAACGACTCGGGCTTCGTCGCCTCGATCGGCCGCATGCTGCTGTTCGGCATCGTCCAGGTGCCGGTGATGATCATCGCGTGCACCATCCTGGCGCTGCTGCTCGAGTCGGCGAGCGCCCGCTGGCCGGGCTTCTTCCGGGCGATCTACTTCATGCCGTACGGGGTCCCGGGCGTCATCGCGACGATCCTCTGGTCGTTCCTGTACGTGCCCGGGCTGTCCCCGATCGTGTCGCTGCTGCAGTCGATGGGGCTGCAGCCGGACTTCCTCGGCGCCAACAGCGTGCTGTGGTCGATCGCGAACATCGTCACGTGGACGTACACCGGCTACAACATGCTCATCATCGTGGCGCAGCTGAAGTCGATCCCCGGCGAGGTCTACGAGGCCGCCAAGATGGACGGCGCCGGCCCGTTCCAGGTCGCGTGGCGCATCCAGATCCCGCTGATCGCACCCGCGCTGGTGCTGACGACGGTGTTCTCGATCATCGGCACCCTGCAGCTCTTCGCCGAGCCACAGATCCTGTCGACGGTCGCCCCGGCGATCGACACCGAGTACACGCCGAACTACGCCGCGTACACGAACGCGTTCGCGTTCAACGAGTACGGCGTCGCGAGTGCACAGGCGGTCATCATCGCCCTGGCCGCCTTCATCCTGTCGTTCGCGTTCCTGGCGCTGACGAACCGGGCACCGAAGAACGAGCGCGACCAGCGCAAGCGGGCCAGGCGGGACGGCCAGGAGGCCCGGCGCGCGCTCCAGACGCGCGCATCCGCCGTCCGTCCGGTCACCAACCAAGCCGACCAGGGCCTCCCGGCCAGGTCCGGTCAGCAGCACGGAACGCAGGGGGCGGAAGCATGACCAGTGAAGCGATCCAGGCGCCAGCGACCGCGCAGAGCGCGCCGCCCGTCGACACCACGTCGATCTCGTCGCACCAGCGCCGCCGACTCGACCGCTCCGGCAAGTCGCAGATCGTGGTGACGGGGATCCTGGTCATCGTCGCGATCTACTTCCTGGTGCCGCTGTACTGGGTGGTCATCGCCGCCACGAAGACGACCGGCGCGCTGTTCGCGACGAACGGCTTCTGGTTCGGTGGCGACTTCGCCCTGTTCAGCAACCTCCAGCAGGTGTTCACGTACGACGGCGGGATCTTCGTCCGCTGGATCGCGAACAGCATCCTGTACTCGGGCGTCGGCGCGGTCCTGGCGACGTACTTCGCCGCCGCCGGCGGGTACGCCCTGGCCAAGTACGAGTTCCGCGGACGACAGCTGGTGTTCGGGACGATCCTCGGCGGCGTGCTCGTGCCGGGTACCGCGACGGCGTTGCCGCTGTTCCTGCTGTTCTCGACGATGGGCCTGACCGACACCTACTGGAGCGTGCTCATCCCGAGCCTGGTCTCGCCGTTCGGCCTGTTCCTGTGCCGGGTGTACGCCGCGGCTTCGGTCGACACGGCGCTCATGGAGTCCGCTCGACTCGACGGTGCCAGTGAGCTGCGGATCTTCCACACCATCGTGCTGCGGCAGCTGACCCCGGCGCTGGTGACGGTGTTCCTGTTCCAGGTCGTCGGCATCTGGAACAACTTCTTCCTGCCGCTGATCATGCTGGCGGACCAGAAGCTGTACCCGATCACACTGGGACTCAACAACTGGCGGGCCCAGGTCGACCGACTGCCGGAGTTCTACCAGCTCACCACCGGCGGGGTGCTCGTCTCGGTCATCCCGCTCGTCATCGCCATCATCGTCCTGCAGCGCTTCTGGCGCGGGGGCCTCACGGAAGGATCGGTCAAGGGTTGACCAACGCCGCCATCGACGACCTGCACGCCACCACGCCGGGTTCGGCGTCCCGACTGGCACCCCGTGCCTGGTTGCACACGGACGCTCCCGCCCTGTCACTGAACGGGGAGTGGGACTTCCGCTGGTCGCCGGTGGCGGACGTCCCGCTGCCGGGTGCCGACGACGCCTGGGGCACGATCCCGGTGCCGGCGCACTGGGTGCTCCACGGCCACGGCTCGCCGAGCTACACGAACCTGCAGTACCCGTTCCCGATCGACCCGCCACACCCGCCGGAGGAGAACCCGACCGGCGACTACCGGCGCACGTTCGCGGTCCCGACGACGTTCGACGCCGCCGGCCGGGTGCTGCTGCGCTTCGACGGGGTCGAGTCGCACTTCCGGGTGTGGCTGAACGACACGCTGGTCGGGTGGAGCACCGGGTCGCGCCTGGCGACCGAGTTCGACGTGACCGAGCTGCTGCGGCCCGGGACGAACGAGCTCCGCGTCCGGGTGCACCAGTGGTCGGCGGCCTCGTACCTCGAGGACCAGGACCAGTGGTGGCTCCCCGGCATCTTCCGCGACGTCACGCTGCTCGCACGCCCCACGGCGCCGATCGACGACGTCTTCGTGCGCGCCGGCTGGACCGCCACGCTCGGTGACGCCGCCTCGGCGGGCACCGCGGCCTCGGGTCGTCCGTCCACCGGGACCGGCACGATCTCGTTCCCCACGCTCGACGCGGTGTTCCCGGTGCGGTTCTCCGTGCCGGACCTGGGCGTCGACGTGACCTGGGCGTCGCCCGACGACGTGCAGCCGATCGCGGTCGAGGGCGTCGACCCGTGGAGCGCCGAGCTGCCGCGGCTGTACGACGCGACGCTGTCCTCGGGCACCGACGCGGGCGGCACCGCAGGCGGGGAGACCGTCACCCTGCGGCTCGGGTTCCGCAGCGTCCGCATCGAGGGCGACCGGTTCCTGGTCAACGGCGAGCGCGTCGTGTTCCACGGTGTGAACCGCCACGAGACCCACCCGGAGCGCGGTCGCGTGTTCGACGAGGCCCATGCCCGTGCGGACATGGCGCTGATGAAGCGCAACAACGTCAACGCGATCCGGACCTCGCACTACCCGCCGCACCCACGCGTGCTGGACCTGGCGGACGAGCTCGGCTTCTGGGTCATCCTGGAGTGCGACCTCGAGACCCACGGGTTCCTGTTCGTCGGGTGGCAGGGCAACCCCTCCGACGACCCCGCGTGGGAGGACGCCTACCTCGACCGCATCGCGCGCACCGTCGAGCGGGACAAGAACCACGCGTCCATCGTGATGTGGTCCCTCGGCAACGAGTCCGGCACCGGGCGCAACCTGGCCGCGATGTCGAACTGGGTGCACCGCCGCGACGACGAGCGTCCCGTCCACTACGAGGGCGACTACACGGGCGAGTACACCGACGTTTACTCGCGGATGTACCCGACGCTGCAGGAGACCGAGTCGATCGGCGGCGGCACCGCGACCCCGCTGCTCGGGTGCGGTCCGGCCGAGGCGGCCCGGCAGCGCTCGAAGCCGTTCATCCACTGCGAGTACGTGCACGCGATGGGCAACGGCCCCGGACAGATCGCCGAGTACGAGGCCCTGGTGGACCGGTACCCGCGCCTGCACGGCGGCTTCGTGTGGGAGTGGCGCGACCACGGCCTGCTCACGCACACGCCCGACGGCACGCCGTTCTACGGGTACGGCGGCGACTTCCACGAGGTCGTCCACGACGGCAACTTCGTGATGGACGGCCTGGTGCTGCCCGACGACACGCCGACGCCGGGGCTGGCGGAGTTCGCGGCCGTCGTGGCACCGGTCCGGATGTCGCTCGGCACGACGACGGTCCTGGTCGAGAACCGCTTCCACTCGGCGTCAACCGCCGGGCTGCGGTTCCGGTGGACGCTGTCGCGCAACGGCGTGGTCGAGCACGAGGGACGGCTCGCACCCGGCGTCGTCGCCGCGCGGGAGTCGGTCACCGTGCCGGTCCCGACCGAGGTGCTCGAGGCCGCAGCCGGGCCGATCGCACCCGGGGAGGAGCTCTGGCTCGACATCGTCGCGGAGCTCGCCGGGCCGACGGCCTGGGCGGACACCGGCCACGTCGTCGCGCGCGCCCAGACGCTCGTCGCGTCGCGCGTGGCGGAGGCCCCACGGGCCTCCCGGCAGGGCTGGGACGGCGACCGCCTGGGCGACGCGACGTTCACCGAGCGCGGCGACCTGTCCAGCTGGAAGGGACAGGAGGTGGCGGGCCCCCGTCTGGAGCTCTGGCGCGCACCGACCGACAACGACCGGCTCGCGTCCCAGGGCGGCTACGAGACCGCCGACCCGGTGCTGACGCACGGCGTCGGCGACCCGTCCGCGCCGGCATCCGCGACGAAGTGGCTCGCGCACGGGCTCGACCGGTTGACGCACCGTCTGGTGCACGTCGAACGGTCCGAGCACGGGCTGGTGCAGCGCGTCCGAGTCGCGGCGGCGAACAGCGGTGCCGGTGTGGACGTGACGCACCGGTGGACGCTGACCGACGACGGGCTGCTGCTCGACACCACGGCCGTCCCGTTCGGCGAGTGGGGCATCACCTGGCCGCGGATCGGTGTCCGCATCGACCTGCCGGCGTCCCTGGTGGACGAGTCGGCGGAGTGGTTCGGGACGGGGCCGCTCGAGTCGTACGCGGACTCGTCGCACGCGGCGCACGTCGGCGTCTTCGGATCACCGGTGTCGCTGCTGACGGCGAACTACTCGCGACCGCAGGAGTCCGGGCACCGACCGGACCTCCGCACGCTGCGGGTCGGTCCGTTCACGGTGTCGTCCGTCGGCGCGCGGCGGACCGGGTTCACGCTGACTCCGTGGACCGCGCAGCAGGTCGCCCGGGCCGGCCACCCGTACGAGCTGCCGACGCCGGACGCCACCTACCTGTACCTCGACGCCGCGCAGCACGGCCTGGGCTCGCGCGCGTGCGGTCTGGACGTGCTGCCGGAGCACCAGCTCTGGCCGGCGTCGACGGCGTGGACGGTGCTCCTGGGCTGACTGGGTAGGTTGGGCGGATGCCCACGTTCGACTTCGCCGCGGTGTTCCGGCGCGACCCCGATGCCGACGAGCCCGACCTCGTCACCATCGACGGCACCGACCGGTTCCTGCTGGACGAGGCGCCGCACGTGCACGGTGACGCGCTCCGGCAGCCGGGCGAGGTCGCGGTCGTCGACGACCGCAACGGCGTCCTGACCCTGGGGCTGCTCACCGTGCACGGCGCCGCCGACGTCCGGGTCGTACAGGACTCCCTGACCGCCGAACGTGCCCTCGAAGCGAACGCGGGCACGTTCGGGCGGCGCGGGTTCCACCACCCGGACTCGCTGCAGGACGCCTTCCGCGACGTCCGGCTCGTGCTGCTCCGGCTGTCCAAGTCCCTCGACCGACTCGACGAGGTGGCGCGGGCCGTCGCCCGCTTCGCTGCCCCGGACGTGGTGCTGCTGTGCGGCGGGCAGACGAAGCACATGACGCTGTCCCAGAACGACGTCCTCCGGCGGTCCTTCGGCGACGTCGTCGCGACCCGTGGGCGCGGGAAGTCCCGGCTGCTCGTCGCGCAGGACCCGCTGCAGGCCGCCGCGAACCGGGCGGCGCTGACCTCGCCGTGGCCGAAGCACGTGCACGTCGACGAGCTCGGGCTCACGCTCGTCGCGCACGGCGGGGTGTTCGCCGGGGCGTCGCTCGACCTCGGCACGCGGGTGTTGCTCGACGTGGTGGACCAGGCCGTGCCGACCGCCCGCGTGGCCGTCGACATGGGCTGCGGGAACGGGGTGGTCGCCACGGTCCTCGCCCGTCGCCGTCCGGCACTCAAGGTGGTCGCGACGGACGTGTCCGCCATCGCGGTCGCCTCGACCAGGGCCACCGCACTCGTGAACGGCGTCGACGACCGGGTCCGCGTCCTGCGGACCGACGCGGGCGACGAGCTCGACGCCGGGTCAGCGCAGCTGGTCGTGTGCAACCCGCCGTTCCACACCGACAGCGCGGTGTCCACCGACGCGGCCGAGGCGATGTTCCGGAACGCGGCGACGATCCTCCAGACCGGCGGCGAGCTGTGGTGCGTCTGGAACTCGCACCTGCGCTACCGACCGGTGCTCGAGCGGATCGTCGGCGAGACCCGGCAGGTCACACGGACCCCGAAGTACACCGTGACGGCGTCCCGCGCCCGCTGAGCGCGACGCGCGCGCTGCGGTGCGGATCGGATCCGCATAGCGGGACCCGTTCGCACCGCGGATTCCGGCGGTGCGAACGGGTCCCGGTTGTGCGAAACCCGCTCGCGCCGCGCCGCGCCGCCGCTACGCCTGCAGCGCGGGGATGACGGTCGGGTCCGCACCGTTCAGGAAGTCCGTCAGGCGCTCGGGCTCGCCCGGTTCGTCGATCGCGACCGCGGCCCGGCGCAGCGCGAACAGGGAGCGCAGCACCCCGCGGTTCGGCTCGTGCGACCACGGCACCGGTCCGGCTCCCCGCCAGCCGGCGCCCCGCAGCGCGTCCAGACCACGGTGGTACCCGACCCGGGCGTAGGCGTAGGACTCGAGCGTCGCGCCGCGGTCCCAGGCCTCGTCGGCCAGGAGCGCCCACGCCAGGCTCGACGACGGGTGCGCCACGACGACGCTCGCGACCGGGGCGTCAGCGGCCAGGGCGGCGTCGACCTCGGGGTCGGCGGGCAGCAGGGTCTCCGGGTTGGCGGACGGGGTCGGCAGCAGGTTCTCGGGCATGACTCCACCCTGTCATGGTCGAGTGCTTGCGTCGCCACCCGACCGCGGCCTACGGTGGATCCACTCCGTCGTGACCGCGGAGCAGCGGGGTGGGAGACCGACCGCCGGCTCGGGTCACGGACACGGGGGGACCCCGACGGAAGAAGACGGATTGCTGTCGATCACCGGTTCTGCTCAGCCCTCGCGCTGACACCGTGATCGCGCGCCCCGTCGGGCGCTCCACCGCACCGCGGTGGGTCGGTGTCGTGCGCCCAGCATCGACACCGGGGAGACACCTCCATGCCCACCAGCCCATCCGTCGTCCTGCACGACCTCAGCTTCACCTGGCCCGACGGCGCCGTCGCGCTCGACCACCTCACCACCGCCTTCGGCTCCGGCCGGACCGGACTGGTCGGGAGGAACGGGGCCGGCAAGTCCACGCTCGTCCGGCTGGTCACCGGTCGGCTCCAGCCCACGACGGGCACCGTCACGACGTCGGGTCCCGTCGACCTGCTCCCCCAGCGGCTCGACACCCGTCCCGACGACACGGTCGCCGACCTGCTCGGCGTCGGCCCGCAGCTGCGCGCCCTGCACGCGATCCTGGGTGGGGACGCCGACCCGGCGCACTTCGACGCCCTCGGCGACGCGTGGGACGTCGAGGAGCGCGCAGCCCTGGCCATCGCCGACCTGGGCATCGGCAGCGACCTGGGCCGGCCGGTCGCCACGCTGTCCGGGGGGCAGGCCGTGCTCGTCGCGGTCGCCGGGATCCGTCTGCGCGGACTGCCGATCGCGTTCCTCGACGAACCGACGAACAACCTCGACAGGCGTGCACGCGCGATGCTGCTCGACGTGGTCGACGCGTGGCGCGGGACGCTGGTCGTCGTCAGCCACGACCGCGAGCTGCTCGAGCACGTCGACGAGGTGGCGGAGCTGCGCGCCGGCGCGATGACGGTGTTCGGGGGCACGTTCTCGGCCTTCGAGGAGCACCTGGCCGTGCAGCAGGCGGCCGTCGAACGCGAGGTGCGGGTCGCCGCCCAGCGCCACCGGGCCGAGAAACGGCAGCGCATCGAAGCCGAAACGACCATCGCCCGCCGTGCGAAGGCGGGCGAGAAGGCCGGGCGGTCGATGCCCGCGATGTTCCGGAACGAGATGCGCAAGCGCGCCGAGGAGACGGCGGGGCGACTCCGGACGGGTCATGCCGACGACGAGGCCACCGCGCTGGCGACCAAGCGCGAGGCCGAACTCCGGCTGCGGGACGACGAGTCGATCCACGTCGAGCTGCCCGACCCGCGGGTGCCGGCGTCACGGCGGATCGCGACGATCACGGTGCGCGGCCGGCAGAGCATCGTGCAGGGGCCCGAGCGGATCGCCGTCGGCGGGGACAACGGTGTCGGCAAGACGACCCTGCTCGAGCAGCTGGTCGGGGACCCCGGCGCGCGGGAGCACCCGCTGCCGGACACCGGAGCCGTCGCCCACGTCGAGCACATCGCCTACCTGCCGCAGCGGAAGGACTCCCTCGACGACGACGCCACCGTGCTCGAGAACGTCCGGCGCCGGGCACCCGACGTGTCGACCGGCGAGCTGCGGAACCGCCTCGCGCGGTTCCTGGTGCGTGGGGACACCGTCGACCGCCCCGCGGGTGCGCTGTCCGGCGGGGAGCGCTTCCGTGTCGCCCTGGCCGGGCTGGTGCTGGCGGACCCGCCACCGCAGCTGCTGGTCCTCGACGAGCCCACGAACGACCTCGACCTGACGAGCGTCGACCAGCTGGTGGACGCGCTCGGGGCCTACCGCGGCGCGCTGGTCGTCGTCAGTCACGACGACACGTTCCTGGAGCGCCTCGGGCTCGACGAGCGGATCGAGCTGGGCACGCGGGCCGGGTAGCGGTGCCGCGTGGGTCCGGGTTCGGCCGACGGTCGGCGCGCCGGTGTCAGCGCCGACGGGTGGGGCGGATCGAGAGCGTCTCGATCGTGCCCCGCTCGTCCAGGTCGACGACCGTGCGGACGGCGTCGGCGACGTCCTCGGGCGCCAGGTAGTAGGCGGTGTCGTAGTCCTCGCCGAGCTTCTCGACGAGCTGGCGCTGCATGTCCGAGTCCGTCCGCCCCGGGTGCACGCTCGACACCCGCACGCCGTTCGCGCGCTCTTCCTCGCGCAGGGCGTCGGTGAGGGCGCGCAGCGCGAACTTCGACGCGCCGTACACGCCGCCCCCGGGGCCGCTCACGAAACCGGACCCGGAGTTGATGGTGACGACGATCCCCCGCGCCGCGCGCAGGGCCGGCAGCGCCAGCCGGGTGAGCTCGGCGACGGCGAAGACGTTCGTGGCGAACACGGCCTCCCACGTGGCTCGCGGGGTGTCGGCGATCCGGGTGCCCTGCTCGACCCCGGCGGAGTGCACGAGCACGTCGAGGCGGTCCGGCAGCGGCGGGACCTCGCCCGCGCCGAGGTCCCCGACGAACGGCGAGGCATCGGGCAGCGCGGCCACGACCGCAGCGACGGCGTCGGCCGATCGTCCACCGACGAGCACGTGGTGGGTGCGGCCGAGATCGGCCGCGATCGCGCGGCCGATGCCGCGGGTGGCTCCGGTCACCAGGGCGACCGGACGGACAGGAGGCGGTGCTTGCGTCACGCAGGCCAGCCTACGGAAGCTGCTCCGGGCCTCCTGTCCGGACCCGTCGGTCAGTCCTTCTCGCGGCCCGCGGTCTGCCGGATCCTGATGGCCTCGAGCACGTCCTGCGCGTGCTTCTCGTCCTGCTTGTCGATCTGCCGGGTGTCGCGCTCGGGCAGCTGGATGTCCTCCTCCGCGCGGATGCCGGCCTGCAGCTGGCGTCCACGCTCGAGCTCGGCGTCGAACTCGGCGCCGAAGAGCAGCGCGTTGTTCGTGATCCAGATCCACAGCAGGAACACGATCACGCCACCGAGCGAGCCGTACGTGGCGTTGTAGTTCGAGAAGTTGCCGACGTAGAACCCGAAGCCGGCGCTGGCGATGATCCAGATCAGCAGCGCCAGGATCGAGCCGCCGCTGACCCACTTGAACTTGGGCTGCTTGACGTTGGGTGCCCAGTAGTACAGCACCGCGATGACGACGATGCCGATCACCAACAGGATTGGCCACTGCACGATCGACAGGACGGTGGCGGCAGCCTGACCGAGCCCGATCAGGTCGCCGACACTGCGGGCGAGCGGACCGCTGACCAGTGCGAGCAGCCCCAGCACGAGCATGACGACGGTGAACACCGTCACGCCGAGCATCGTCGGGCGCAGCTTCCAGATCGGACGGCCCTCGCGGACGTTGTAGATGCGGTTCATCGCCCGGCCGAAGGCACCGACGTAGCCCGACGCCGACCAGATCGCGCCGACGATGCCGACGATGAACGTGATCGGTGCCGCGGGCGAGCGGACCAGTCCTTCGACGGGCTTGCGGATCAGGTCCACGACCTGGTTCGACCCGATGTTGCCGACGATCTGCAACAGGGTGTCGATCGTCTTCTGCGGGTCGGACACCAGACCGAGGATCGACACGATCGCCAGCAGGCCGGGGAACAGCGCCAGCACCGTGTAGTAGGTCAGGCTCGCCGCCAGGTCGGTGCACTGGTCGCCGGAGAACTCGCGCAGGGTCTTGCCGAGCGTGTACTTCAGGGTCGGCTTGGTCAGGTCGGTCGGGCTGTCAGGCTTGCGGGAGTCGTCCGCTGCCGGCTTGCCGTGGTCGTCGGCCATGGTCAGTTCGCCTTCGCGCGCTTGGCCGCCTGCTTGCGGTACTTCGTCGCCTGCTTCGTGACCGGGGCCAGGCGCTTCCGCTGCTTCTTCCGCAGCTGGTACCCGGGGTCCTGCTCGAGCTGGACCTGGCGCGCCTTCCGCCCCGCCTTGCGGGCCTTGCGCCCCTTCCGGCCGGGCGCCGACTCGTCGCCACCGCGTGCACCGAACGGCAGGAGGGCCGTGAACGCGGACGACGCCGGCGGGGTGGCCAGGTGTCCGGCGGGAGTCCGGCCGATGCGGGTGCCGATGACGACCGACGCCACGCCGGCAGCCGCGATCATGCCGAGCGCCACGAGCGGGGTCGGGTCGCGGTGCCACTGCTGTCGGGTCTTCGCGACCGCCAGCCGGGTGCGCGCGGGCAGGTCGACCTTGTGCCGGATGCGCTCGACCGTGTCGGTCATGCGTTCCCGGGTGCGGACGTTCGCGAGCTCGAGCTCGGGGAGACTGTCGTGCGCCATACCTCGTTCGTACACGGTCGTGGTCGCGGAGTCTCCCGACAGGCCGCGTGACGCGGCATGTGGCGGACAGGAGGCCCGGTGCCGGTCGGCACCGGGCCTGCTGTCCGTCGGCCGGTCAGGACGGGACGACGACGTCCTCGGGCAGGCCGGACGCGGCGGAGCGGGTGGCGGCCTCCATCAGGGCCAGGCTGCGCAGGTTGTCGCGCCCGCTGGTCTCCGGAGCGGGACCGCCCTCGATCGACCGTGCGAACGCCTGCAGCTGGCCCTGCCGGTCGTGGTGCTCGGCGGTCGGCAGCTCGACCGACGTCGCGGTCGTGTCGCCCGGGCGTCGCACGGTCACGACGTCGCCGCTGACGTCGCCCGGCTCGCCCGCACGGCTGGTGAACTGCAGCTCGCCGTCCTCGCCCTGGATGCTCCACTCGCCCGCCCACGCCGTGTGCTCGGCGCGGCTCAGCCAGCTGCCGCGGTAGCTCACGACGAGGCCGTCCTGCATCTCGATGAGCATCGACGCGACCGCTTCGTCCTGGTACTTGCTGAACGACGGGTAGGTCGCCTTGGCGAAGACCCGCACGGCTTCCTGCCCGGTGACCATGCGGAGCAGGTCGACGTGGTGGATCGCCATGTCGTTGAACATCGCGTGCGGGAACCGGTAGTGCGGGTGGTCGGCGAAGGGCCGGTCGTTGTCCCACTGGCGGAAGTCGACGTTGATCGCCGAGAGCTCGCCCACAGCGTCCGTGCGCAGCAGGTCGCGGACCACCTGCGGCGCCGGGTAGAACCGGTAGTTCTGGCTGACCTGCAGCACGAGCCCGCGTTCCTCGGCACGGTGGACCGCTGCGGCGGCTTCGTCGGCGGTGTTGGCGAACGGCTTCTCGACCAGGACGTGCTTGCCGGCGTCGAGCGCTTCGAGCGCGAGTGGCACGTGGGTGACGGCCGGCGCGGTGACGACCACGGCGTCGGCGTCGACCGCGGCGAGCGCTGCGGTGAGCGAGGGGAACGCCGCCGACTCCGGCAGCCCGAGGTCCGTCCGCACCGCCTGCAGCGTGTCGGCACTCGGGTCGACGATCCCGACCACCTGGACTTCCGACACGGCGGGGATGGCTTCGCGGGCCCAGCTGCCGCCCCACCCTCCGAGACCGACGTGGATGATGCGGACCGTCATGCGGGCACTCCTTCGTGATCGACGTGACACCGACCTCGGCGTCACGTCCATCCTGTCAGGGACCGGCGACACGTTGGTCCGTCCCGTCCCGTCCCCGTCCCGTCCCCGTCGAGGGAGCAGAAATCGTCGGGTGCGGGAGTGCTGCCCGACGATTTCTGCTCCCTCGATGCGAGCGCGAGCGCGCGCGGCGCGCGGCGGCGTCAGTGGGTGAACGCGTAGACGATGAGCGCCATCGTGACGATGAAGCCCGCCAGGTAGTTGATCCACAGGAAGCGCTTCCAGCCCGCGTTCGCGGACTCGGCCGCGTCGTCGGTGACGTTCCACCACGGCAGCACGTTGAGCGCGTACGGGATCACCACGACGGCGGCGATCGGCCCGGGGAAGGCCGAGAACAGCAGCGCGACCCCCGCGACGACGTACGCGACGAAGGCCAGACGGACGGTCGCCCGCGCGCCGATCACGGTCGCGACGGAGCCGATGCCGCCGGCCCGGTCAGCGAGCACGTCCTGCACCGCACCGAACGCGTGCGAGGCGACACCCCACAGGAAGAACGCGATGCACACCGCCACGAGCTGCCCGGTCCACTGCGGTCCGGCGAGCGCGAGGCCGTAGATCGCCGGCGACACGAAGTGGGTCGACGACGTCAGCGAGTCCAGGAACGGCTTCTCCTTGAAGCGCAGCCCGGGAGCGGAGTAGGCGATGACGGCGAACACGCTGATCGCCAGCACGAACCACGACCAGGGACCGCCCAGCAGGACGAGCGCGACCAGGAACGGCACGTTCGTCACGACGACGGCCCACAGCGTGGTGCGGTGCACGCTCTTGTCGAGCAGGGCGCCCTCGACCCCGCCCTTGCGCGGGTTGCGCAGGTCGGACTCGTAGTCGAAGACGTCGTTGATCCCGTACATCGCCAGGTTGTAGGGCACGAGGAAGTACACGACGCCGATCAGCAGCGCGGCGAGCGAGAAGCCACCGCCGCCGTCGACCCCGACGCCGCTGCCGAGCAGGTAGGCGGCGGCGAACGGGTAGGCGGTGTTCACCCAGCTGATCGGCCGGGACGACACGAACAGCGCGCGCGTGGTGGACTGCCGGGAGGCAGGGGTCGCCGTCATCGCGGGTCCTCCGGTTCGGGGTGTGGCTGGGTGTCGGGCACGGCGCCGGTCACGGGGACGCGGTCGCGCCCGCCGGTGCGGTCGAACAGCACCCAGAGCGCGGGCAGCAGGAAGGCGGCGGCGATCGCGTACGCCAGGTCCTCGATCGGGAAGGCGCCGATGCGCACCCCGCTGATCCGCGCCGGGTCGTAGGCGACGATGCCGAGCGTCACGATCACGTTGTTGAAGACGACGGTCATCACGAGCAGGGCGACCCCGGCCACGATCCCGCTGACCATCGCGATCCGGCGCCCGCTGACTGCTCGCCCGCGAGAGCCGGCACGTCGTGACGCGATGATCCCCGCGGCGACGGCGGCCAGGACGGCCACGACGATGAACGGCACCGCGAGCAGCGCGTACGTCCCGGTGCCGGTCACGAGTCGCTCCCCCGGGCCAGTGCGCGCGCCACCAGGGGCCGCACGAACCCGGTCAGGTTCATCGTCGTGTAGCAGAGCAGGAGCAGGAAGAAGAGCTCCTCGAGCGGCACGTCCGGCGCGAGCAGCACGCCGGTGAGCAGTCGTGTTGGGCCGATGAAGAAGATGCCCAGCGCGATCCCGACGACGTCCCAGAGCATGAAGAACGCCACCCCGACGACCATCACGGCCGTGGCGCGCCACGGCGCCCGCCAGAAGAACAGCCGGAAGCGGGCGTCGAGCACGACCATGCCCGTCAGCGAGACGAGCAGTCCGAGCAGGTAGAGACCGGGCATCACCCAGCGGCCGTCGCGGGCGCCGGGGTGCGAGGCGCCCGCCCGGCGGGTCGCGGTGGGACGCCGTCGGCCGGCGTCAGGGGCGTCGGCAGCGGCTCGGTCGAGGTGTCACCGTGGATGCGCTTGAGCAGCACCTCGGCGGAGATCAGGCACATCGGCAGCCCGATGCCCGGGATCGTCGAGGAGCCCGCGTAGTACAGCCCGGTGACCTTGGCCGAGGCGTTGCCCTCGCGGAAGAACGCGCTCTGCTTCAGGGTGTGCGCCGGGCCGAGCATCGACCCGCTCCAGGCGTTGTAGTCGTCGGCGAAGTCCCGCGGCCCGATGGTCCGGCGAACCCGGATCCGGTCGCGCAGGTCGGGCACACCGGAGCGCTCGGCGACGACGTCGATGGCGCGGTCGGCGATCCGCTCGACCTCGTCGTCACCGGCGCCGTCGATGCCGCCCTTGCCGATGCCGACGTCGGCGGGCAGCGGCACGAGGATGAACAGGTTGCTCGTGCCGGCCGGGGCGACGGTCGGGTCGGTCTCCGACGGCGCGCAGACGTAGATCGAGGCGGGGTCCGGCACATGGCGATCGGCGCCGAACACCGCGCCGAAGTTCGCCTTCCAGTCCGCGGTGAACATCAGCGTGTGGTGCAGGAGGCCCGGCACGGGACCGTCGACCCCGAGGTAGACGAGCACGGCCGAGGGACCCGGGTCGCGCTTCGCCCAGTGCGACTCGTCGTGGGTGCGGTGCTCGCGGTCGAGCAGCTGCATCTCGGTGTGCCGCAGGTCGGCCGCGCTGACGACGACGTCCGCCGGCGTCACGTGCTGCTCGCCGTCGTCGTCGCGGTGCACGACCCCGGTGACGTGGCCGTCGGTCACCGCGATGCGCTCGACCTGGGCGCCGGTGACGATTTGCGCACCCTCGGCACGGGCGACCCGTTCGACGGCGGAGATGACCTCGGTGATGCCGCCCTTCGGGTAGAGCACGCCGTCGGCCAGGTCGAGGTGGCTCATCAGGTGGTACATGCTCGGCGCCGCGTACGGGCTGGTGCCGAGGAACACCGCCGGGTAGCCGAGGACCTGCCAGAGCCGACGGTCCCGCACGGCGGTCGCGGCGAACGACGACAGCGGCTGCAGCAGCAGGCGGGCGAGCTTGCCCATGCGCAGCAGCACGTCGGGCGCGGCGAGCTTCCGGAGGTCCTGGAACGTGCCGTACAGGAAGCGACGCACAGCCATGTCGTACGTGTCGGCCGCCGAGTCGAGGTACTTCGCCATCCGCGCGCCGGCCCCGGGTTCGATCGACTCGAACAGCGCGAGGTTGTCCTCGCGCGACGCCCGCAGGTCGATCGGCTCGTCGTGGCCCTCGCTGTAGACGCGGTAGCCCGGGTCGAGCTTCACCAGGTCGAGCTGCTCGTCGGCGCTGGTGCCGAGCAGCTGGAAGAAGTGGTCGAATACCTCGGGCATGAGGTACCAGGACGGCCCGGTGTCGAACCGGAAGCCGTCCCGCTCCCACGACCCGGCACGGCCGCCGAGCTGGGTGCGCTGTTCGAGCACGGTGACGGCGAAACCGTCCCGCGCCAGCAGCGCTGCGGAGGCGAGTCCGCTGATGCCACCGCCGATCACGACGGCGCGGCGGACGGGCACCTTGCGCGTGGACTTCTGACTGGAGGCTCGTGGCGGGGTCATCGGGAGCCTCCAGGGCGGGTGGTGGTGCGGATTCGTGAACGGAGCGGTGCGCGTCCGGCGAGCACCTGCGCGGCGAGCCGCGCCTTCACCGGGTTCGGGACGCGCACGCGCGTGGTGATCAGCCGGTCCGCCGGGGTGGCGGCGATCCGGTCGTTGAGCTCTTGGAACAGCGCGTGCGCGAGACCGACCGCGTTGCGGGCGTCCTTCGGCAGCAGGGGGACGGTGCGCGCGGCGGTGTCGAGGTCGGCCTGCACGTCGGCGACGAGCCGGCGCTTGGTGGTCTCGTCGAAGGTGCGGACGTCGACGCCGGGGAAGTACGAGCGTCCGAGCACCTCGAAGTCGGCGTGCAGGTCGCGCAGGAAGTTGACCTTCTGGAAGGCGGCTCCGAGCGCCCGAGCGCCGTCGACGAGCACGGTGGCGTCGAACGTCGGGGTGCCCGCGCGGTACACGAACGCACGCAGGCACATCAGCCCGACGACCTCGGCCGAGCCGTACACGTAGGTGTCGAACGAGGCGTCGTCGTGCTCGGTCTGCTCGAGGTCCATCCGCATCGACGCGAAGAACGGCGCCGTGAGCTCGGCACCGAACCCCGTCGTGCGCGCGGTGCGGGCGAAGGCGTGCACGACGGGGTTCACCGAGAACCCGTGCGCGATCGCCCGCTCGGTGTCCTGCTCGAGTTCGTCGAGGACGGTGCGCGCGAGGGCCGGGTCGAGCCCGGCCTCGGTCGCGGGGCCGTCGACGACCTCGTCAGCCACGCGGACCAGGGCGTAGACGTTCTTGATGTGCTCGCGGGTGTCCTTCGTGAGCAACCGGCTGGCGAGCCCGAAGGACGTGGAGTACCGGTCGATGACGACGGAGGACGCCGCCTCGGCCGTGGCGTCGTAGAGCGGGAGCCGCGCGGCGTGCGTGCTCCCGGTGTGGTCGGTGCTCACCGGACGCGCTCCACCAGCTCGGACACGAGGGCCTCGAGCCGGACGGCCAGGTCGTACGGCAGCGCAGCGAGTTCGGCACGGGCCAGCGCGGTGTGCTCGCGGACGCGGGCCAGCGCGGCGTCGTGGGCGCCGCAGTGCACGAGCAGGCGGCGCATCTCGGCCGCGCGCTCCTCGGTCAGGTCCGGGTCGCCGAGGTACGGCGCCAGCTCGGCCCAGCACTCCGTGGTCGCCGCGTAGGCGATGAGCATGGTGCGCTTGCCCTCGCGCAGGTCGCCGATGGCGGTCTTGCCGGTCGCGGCCTCGTCGCCGAAGACCCCGAGCAGGTCGTCGACCACCTGGTAGGCGATGCCGATCTCGCGGCCGAAGGCCCCCAGCGCGGCCACCACCGTCTCCGGGGCGCCGGCGAGCACCGCGCCGGACTGCAGCGGCGCCTCGAAGGAGTACACGCTGGTCTTCGCGCGCTCCATCGCGAGCACCTCGTCCACCGTGGGCATCACGCCGTGGGTCAGGTCGACGTCGGCCATCTCGCCCGCGGCGCTCGCGAACACGGCGTCGTCGAACAGGTCGAGCAGCCGCGCACGATGGTCAGCGTCGGCACCGCTGGCCTCGATGAAGCGCGGCGCACCCGCGAGCGCGAGGTCGCCGGCGATCACGGCGGCGCTCATGCCGCGGTGCTCGGCGGTCGGCAGCGGCAGTCCGCCGGTCGTGCCGTTGTCGCGGAAGGACCCGGCGACGTTCGGCTGCCCGCGGCGGGACCAGTCGCGGTCGATCACGTCGTCGTGCACCACGAGGGCGGTGTGCAGGAGTTCGTACGCTGCCCCGACGTTGGCGGCCGCGTGCACGTCGGTCCCGCCGAGCCCGGCGTAGGCCGTCAGCACCATGCGGGGGCGGAAGCGCTTGCCGCCCATGCTGGCCTTGCGCAGCACGCGCCAGAGTTCCTCGGAGGGGCGTCCGAACGCCTGGGCACGGGCCGACGACACGGTGAAGAAGCGCTCCAGGCAGTCGTCGACCAGGGCGAGGTCGATGTGCGCCACGGTGGCCGCTTCGTCCGTCATTGGCCTAATCTATCGAACTAGATGAACCACTTCCCTGAAACCGTCGTGCTGCTCGCCGAGGACCGTACCCCGATCGGCACTGCGGACAAGTTCGCGGTGCACACCGACCACACGCCGCTGCACCTGGCGTTCAGCTGCCACGTGACGAACAGCGACGGGGATCTGCTGGTCACACGCCGGGCGCTGACGAAGAAGGCGTGGCCGGGCGTGTGGACGAACTCGTTCTGTGGACACCCCGGTCCGGACGAGTCGTTCGAGGACGCGATCGCCCGGCGCGCCGCCCGCGAGCTCGGCATCACCGTCCGTGACGTACAGCCCGTGCTGCCCGACTTCCGGTACCGCGCGGTCGACGCCTCGGGCATCGTCGAGAACGAGGTCTGCCCGGTGTTCCGCGCCGTGACCGACGACGTGCCGGCACCAGCCGCCGACGAGGTCTCCGAGTACGAGTGGCTCTCCGAGGACGCCCTGCGCAGTGCCGTGTCGGCGGCGCCGTTCGCGTTCAGCCCCTGGCTCGGCTGGCAGCTCGAGCAGCTCCCGGTCAGCGCGCTCGACTGAGTCCGGTCAGCGCACTCGACTGAGTCCGGTCAGCGCACTCGACTGACCCGGGTCAGCGCCGGCGTGTCCGCAGGAGCAGCCCGACCACGCTCGTGACCACGAAGACGACGAGCGCCACCGGGACCACGACGATCCAGCACGCCAGCAGCAGCACGCCGCGCACGACGTGTCGGGAGCGCAGGTGGCGGCCGGCCAGGACCAGCAGCATGGTGGTGCCGAGCAGCCCTGCTGCGTCGGCGTTCCTCGAGATGACGTTGCCCATGCCCCGATGGTCCCGGTCGACGGCGGGTCGGTGCGTCGGCCGACGGAGCCGCCCGGGTGGTACCCCGGTACCGGTTCGCGCTCCCCGGCGCAACGGCTCGGTCGACGCTCAGGTGGCGCCCGGCCCGCGGACGTGCATAATGATCTGGCTCGGGATGTGAACGTGCACATGGGCGTGCCACGGCCCCGAGCGGGAAACGAGAACCCATGTCGTCGACGCGGACACAGCAGCCGCGGTCGCCCAGCATCCGCGATGTCGCGCGGGTCGCCGGGGTGTCGCACCAGACGGTCTCCCGCGTGCTCAACAACTCGGACGCCATCCGCGCCGAGACACGCGACAAGGTCCTGGCCGCGATGGAGCAGCTGCAGTACCGACCCAACCGCGCGGCACGGGCGCTGGTCACCAGCCGGACCCGGACGATCGGCGTCCTGACGGCGCAGCGCTCGCACTACGGACCCGCGGTGACGATGCAGGCGATCGAGGACGCGGCCGTCGGTCGCGGCTACTCGATCACCACCGCGAACATCGCCGAACCGACCGACACCGCGGTGCGCGACGGCCTCGGGCACCTGCTCGACCAGGACGTCGAGGGCATCATCGTCATCGCCCCGCAGCAGCGGGTGTTCGACCTGATCGAGGAGCTCGGCGTCCGCACGCCGTACGTCACGCTGCGCTCGAGCATCAACGAGGACCCGACCGCGCTCTGGGTGGACCAGATGGAGGGCGCTCGTCTGGCGACCGCGCACCTGCTCGACCTCGGGCACGAGTACGTCCGGCACATCGCGGGCCCGCAGGACTGGATCGAGGCGGACGCCCGCATGCAGGGGTTCCTGCGCGAGATGTCCGACCGCGACAAGCCCGTGCAACCGCCGATCCTGGGCGACTGGTCGGCGGACTTCGGCTACCACGCGGGCCGGGAGCTCCTGCGGTACCGCGACTGCACCGCGGTGTTCTGCTCGAACGACGCGATGGCGCTCGGGGTGGTGCACGCGGCTCGGTCGTACGGCCTCGACGTGCCGGGCGACCTGTCGGTGGTCGGCTACGACGACATCCCCGAGGCCAAGCACTTCTGGCCGCCGCTCACCACCGTGCAGGTCGACTTCGCCGACCTGGGTCGGCGGTGCGTCGACCTGCTGCTGCCCGACGAGGACGACCGCCTCCGCCCGATCGAGATCGTCCCCCAGCTGGTCGTCCGCGCGTCGACCAGCGCCCCGCGTCACCGCAGCTGAGGCGGACGTCCGGTTGTCCACGGAACGCGGGTGGACGGCGGACGGGAGGAGCGGTGCGGGCTGGCACCGGGCCTCCCGTCCGATCCGTGCCAGGCCGGGCCACGGCCCCACACCGGGGGACAACGGATGTCCGCAGCCGCGCGGACGCGGCGTCCGTTACCGAAACGCGACCAATCCGAATTGACAGCGGCGCCGAGGCCATGCGTAGTATTACCTCCGTTCCAGCCGATGTGACCGTTCACATCACGGCGAGCCAGCGGAACGACCGGACCCGACAACGTAGTCCGCACAGCGCCTGTGCCCCTTCGTTGCCGCAGCGGGACCAGACGAAGAACTGCCGCATCGCTGCGGCAGAAGGAGATGCACTGTGGCGTCAACCCCGATCGACACCGGACTCCAGACCCGGTCGATCACCGCACCCGAGACCATCCTCGAGATGCGGTCGATCACCAAGGAGTTCCCGGGTGTCAAGGCACTGTCCGAGGTGTCGCTCAACGTCCGTGCCGGCGAGATCCACGCGATCTGCGGCGAGAACGGCGCCGGCAAGTCGACCCTGATGAAGGTCCTGTCGGGCGTCTACCCGTACGGCACCTACGACGGCGAGATCGTCTTCGAGGGCGAGGAAGTCCGCTTCGCCAACATCAAGCAGTCCGAGCAGGCCGGCATCGTCATCATCCACCAGGAGCTGGCGCTGATCCCGGAGCTCTCGATCACCGAGAACCTGTTCCTCGGGAACGAGCCGGGCCGCTTCGGCACGATCGACTGGACCGCCGCGCAGCTGCGTGCGCAGGACCTGCTCGCCCGCGTCGGCCTGCGTGACGACCCGGACACGCAGATCAAGAACATCGGCGTCGGCAAGCAGCAGCTCGTGGAGATCGCGAAGGCGCTGCACAAGGACGTCAAGCTGCTCATCCTCGACGAGCCCACCGCGGCCCTGAACGAGAACGACTCCCAGCACCTGCTCGACCTGATCGTCGGGCTGAAGGCCAAGGGCATCTCGAGCATCATCATCAGCCACAAGCTCAACGAGATCGAGCAGATCGCGGACGAGATCACGATCATCCGCGACGGCAAGACCATCGAGACGCTCAACGTCAAGGCGGACGGCGTCAACGAGGACCGGATCATCCGCGGCATGGTCGGTCGATCGCTCGAGTCCCGGTTCCCGGACCGCACCCCGAAGATCGGCGAGACGTTCTTCGAGGTCCGCGACTGGACCGTGCAGCACCCGCTCGACTCCTCGCGCCTGGTCTGCAAGGGCTCCAACTTCCACGTGAAGCGCGGCGAGATCGTCGGGTTCGCCGGTCTGATGGGTGCCGGACGCACCGAGCTGGCGATGAGCCTGTTCGGCCACTCCTACGGCACGTTCCTCGGCGGTCAGGTCATCAAGGACGGCCAGGAGATCAAGCTCAACAACGTGCAGCAGGCCATCGACGCCGGCATCGGGTACGTCTCCGAGGACCGCAAGGCGCTCGGCCTGAACCTGCTCGACACCGTGAAGCGCTCCACCGTCGCGGCCGACCTCAAGAAGATCTCCAAGGGCGGCGTCGTCGACTCGCTCGAGGAGTACTCGGTCGCCGAGAAGTACCGCAAGATGCTCCGCACGAAGGTGCCCTCGGTCGAGGACAACGTCGGCAAGCTCTCCGGCGGGAACCAGCAGAAGGTCGTCCTGTCGAAGTGGATGTTCACCGACCCGGACCTGCTGATCCTCGACGAGCCCACCCGCGGCATCGACGTGGGCGCCAAGTTCGAGATCTACGGCATCATCCAGCAGCTCGCGGCCGAGGGGAAGGGCATCATCCTGATCTCCTCCGAGCTCCCCGAACTGCTCGGGCTCTCCGACCGGATCTACACCATCTTCGAGGGTCAGATCACCGCTGACCTGCCGGCCGACCAGGCCGATCCCGAATCGCTCATGCGCAGCATGACCTCCGCGCGGAAGGGCGCCACCGTCTCATGAACAACCTGAAACTGCTGTTCGGCAAGGGCAACAGCATCGGCCAGTACGGCATGATCATCGCCCTCATCGTGCTCTTGATCTTCTTCTCGATCACCACCCAGGGGCTCATCCTGCAGCCCACCAACGTGATCAACCTGTTCCTGCAGTACTCGTACATCCTGATCCTGGCGCTCGGCATGGTCATGGTGATCATCGCCGGCCACATCGACCTGTCCGTGGGTTCGGTGGCGGCGGTCGTCGGCATCATCGTGGCGCAGTCCATCGCGGTGTGGCACTTCCCGGTCTGGACCGCGGTCATCCTCGGCCTGGCCGTCGGTGCCCTCATCGGTGCCTGGCAGGGCTTCTGGGTCGCCTTCGTCCGCGTCCCGGCGTTCATCGTGACGCTGGCCGGCCAGCTGATCTTCCGCGGTGTCAACCAGATCATCGGCAACTCGACGTCCGTGCCCGTGCCGAACAGCTTCACCCCGATCGGCGCCGGCTTCCTCGGCGACTTCGGACCGGACTTCGGCTACTCGAACGGCACCCTGCTCATCGGCCTGGTGACGATCGCCGCGCTGATCATCATCGAGGCCCGGGGCCGTGCACGTCGCCGCAAGATGCAGGCCGAGGTCCCGCCGCTGTGGGTCTCCGTCGTCCGCACCGGCATCCTGGTCGCCGTGACGCTCGTCGCGACGTACCTGTTCGGTGCCGGCCCGGTCGGCACCTCGGTCCCGATCGTCGCGATCATCCTCGGCGTCCTGACGATCATCTACGGCTTCGTCACGAAGAACACGATCTTCGGTCGCCAGGTCTACGCGGTCGGTGGCAACTCCAGCGCCGCCGTCCTGTCCGGTGTCTCGGCCAAGAAGGTCAACTTCTTCGTCATGATGAACATGTCCGTCCTGGCCGCCGTCGCCGGCATGGTGTTCGTCGCCTACTCCGGCGCCTCTGGTCCGGCTGACGGCACCGGCTGGGAGCTCGACGCGATCGCCGCCGTGTTCGTCGGTGGTGCCGCGGTTGCCGGTGGTGTCGGCACGATCTCCGGCTCGATCATCGGTGGTCTCGTGATGGCCCTGCTGTCGAACGGCCTGCAGCTGATGGGCCTCGAGTCCAACAAGGTGCAGATCATCCGCGGTCTGGTCCTGCTCGTCGCCGTCGCCTTCGACGTCTACTCGAAGTCGCAGGGACGCCCGTCGCTGATCGGCGGCATGATGCGGCAGTTCCAGCGGAAGGACACCGAGCAGAACACGGTGGCCGCGCAGCAGCCCCGCTCGATCGAGGACCAGCCCGAGAAGGTTACCCTCCCCTAGTTCCCCCATCCCCACAGCGGGGCTCCGGCCCCACCCTCCTCAACGAAGAGAAAGCAATCACATGCGCAAGAAGATCGTCGCCGGCCTCAGCCTGGCGCTCATCGCGGGCCTCGCCCTCAGCGGCTGCTCGTCGCGTGGCTCGGACTCCGGCAGCGGTTCCGACGCGACCATCAAGAAGGGCGACCTGATCGGTGTCGCACTGCCGGCGAAGACCTCGCAGAACTGGGTCCTCGCAGGTGCCGCGTTCAAGAAGTCGATCGAAGCCGCCGGTTTCAAGGCCGACATCCAGTACGCCAACGCCGGCAGCCCCGTCCCGGACCAGCAGTCGCAGATCTCGGGCATGATCACCAAGGGCGCGAAGGCCGTCATCATCGGTGCGGCCGACGGTTCGCAGCTCACCTCGCAGGTCAAGTCGGCGAAGTCCTCGGGCGCCGTCGTCATCGCCTGGGACCGCAACATCCTGAACACCAAGAACGTCGACTACTACGTCGCGTTCAACAACTACAAGGTCGGCCAGCTGCAGGCCCAGGCGCTGCTCAAGGGCCTGAAGGAGAAGAAGGGCGACGGACCGTACAACGTCGAGCTCTTCGCCGGGTCGGCTGACGACGCCAACGCCACCGTGTTCTTCAACGGTGCCATGAACGTCCTGCAGCCGAAGATCGACGACGGCACCATCAAGGTCGTCTCGGGCCAGACCACCTTCCAGAAGGTGCAGACCAAGGGCTGGCTCGCGCAGAACGCCCAGTCGCGCATGACCGACCTGATCTCGCAGTACTACTCGGGTGACACCAAGCTCGACGGCGTCCTGTCGCCGAACGACACCCTGGCCCGTGCGATCCTCACCGCGACCAAGGCCGCCGGCAAGGACAACCCCGTCGTGACCGGGCAGGACTCGGAGACCGCTTCGATCCCGCTCATCATGCAGGGCACGCAGTACTCGACGATCTACAAGAACACCACGGAAGAGGCCCAGGCGGCCGTCGACCTGGTCTCGACCCTGGCCAAGGGCGACAAGCCCGACACCAAGATCGACAAGACGAACAACTACAACGGCGTGAAGACGGTGCCGGCCATCGAGCTGACCCCGATCCTCGTCACGAAGGACAACGCGGTCGAGGCCTACAAGGGCAACTCGACCCTCGAGGACCTCGCCAAGCAGGGCTGATCCTCGGTACCACCCGACAGGGCCTCGTCCGCACCGCGGACGGGGCCCTGTCCTCGTTCCAACGGGGAACGGACCGGACGGGAGGCACGGTGCGGGCCCGCACCGTGCCTCCCGTCCGCGACCGGCGCACGTGGGCGGCGGGGCCGCTACGTCTGCTGGGCACGCAGGCGACGCGCCGCCTGGCACAGGTGGGGCACGTCCACCCGCGCGGTCCCGAGCACGATCGCCGGCGTCGTGTCGAAGTAGCGCCGCGTGAGCCGCTCCCCCAGCAGCGAGACCCGCGACCAGGGGATGTCCGGTTCGGCCGACGTCACGGCGACGGGGAGCATGCGCACGGCCTCGCCGATCTCCACCAGGCGCATCCGGACCGCGTCGTAGACCAGGTCCTCGGGGAGGTCGGGCTCGGCGACGTACCGACCGATGACGCCGCACGCGCGGATGACGTCGTCGAGCCGCTCGCGGACCTGCCGGTTCACAGCGGGACCGCCGACCGGACGACCTCGTCGCCCATGCCGTCGGCCAGCACGACGTCGACGCGGACACCGAGCACGAGCTCTGCCGCGTCCTGGATCCGCATCAGCGCGAAGATCCCGCGGCCGGGCAGCAGGTCGACCATCAGGTCGACGTCACTGTCCGGTCCGTCCTCGCCGCGCGCGACACTGCCGAACAAGCGCGGGTTGGCGCCGCCGAGCTCGTCGACCAGCTGGACAAGTTCGTCGCGGTGCTGGCGCACCCGCTCGCGGAGCGACGGGCCGTCGGCGACGGGTTCGAGATCGATCACGGTCAGGAACCCGGCCGCCAGCAGGAGCCGCTGCAACGCCGCCAGGGACGGTTCGCGGCGTCCGTTCTCGTAGGTGCTGATGACGCTCTGGGTCACGCCGGCGCGGTGTGCGAGCTGGACCTGCGTCAGCTCCGCGCGGAGGCGTGCGTCACGGATGAGCTCGGCCGCGGACGGTCGCGGGGCGGGCCGTGGCAGGACTGCGGGCATGTCGCCACGATACACAACATGCAACATTCCGCGCCGGGGCGCACCGATCGTTCTGCCGACCGCTGTCCGTTGCGTCAGTCGCGGCGGGACACGTCCGCGCGGTGGAAGTTCTGGGCCGACCGCGACGGGGTCGGTCCGCGCTGCCCCTGGTACCGCGACTGGTACTCGGCCGAACCGTAGGGCTTGTCGGCCGGGCTGGAGAGCTGGAAGAAGCACAGCTGCCCGATCTTCATCCCCGGCCAGAGCTTGATCGGCAGGGTCGCGACGTTGCTCAGCTCGAGGGTCACGTGGCCGGAGAAGCCCGGGTCGATGAAGCCCGCCGTCGAGTGCGTCAGGAGACCCAGTCGGCCGAGGGAGCTCTTGCCCTCGAGCCGTGCGGCGATGTCGTCGGGCAGCGTCACGACCTCGAACGTCGAGCCGAGCACGAACTCGCCGGGATGCAGCACGAACGCCTCGTCCGGGTCGGTCTCGACCAGTCGGGTCAGGTCGGGCTGGTCGAGCGCGGGGTCGATGTGCGGGTACTTGTGGTTGTCGAACAGCCGGAAGTACTTGTCGAGCCGGACGTCGATGCTCGACGGCTGGATGAGCGAGGCATCGTGGGGATCGAGGCCGATCCGGCCTGCGGCGAGCTGGGCGGTGATGTCGCGGTCGGAGAGGAGCACGGAAGGGATCCTAGCGGCGGCGACCGGTCCACCGATATGCTGCTCGGCTGCCCGCGCACCGTGCACGGCCGGCGGGAGGAACGACCGTGTACCGCGTCATCGAGCTCGACGTACCGACCACCATGACCGACGACCCGGGCCGGGTCCGGGCGTTCCGGGAGTGGGTGGCGGTCCAGAACGCAGCCGAGGTCGACGTCACGGGCTTGCCGGAGCTGCTGTGGACGCCCGAGGAGCAGCTGCCGTACCTGCTCGACCCCGAGGCACCGAGTCGGCTCTTCGCGGTCCGAGCCCCGGACGGGACGACCGTGGCCGCAGGTTCGTACGACACCAAAAGCGCACCGGGCACCCCGAACTGCTGGATCGCGATCGCGGTCACTCCCGACCACCAGCGCCACGGCGTCGGGACCCTCCTGGCTGACCACCTCGAGGCCATCGCACGGGACCAAGGACGCACGCAGTGGAAGACGTACGCGATGACCCGGCAGGTCGGACCCGCAGCCGGTGCCGGGTACCTGCAGGCACCGACCGGACACGGCGCGGTCCCCGAGGGCGAGGCAGCCGTGCGGTTCCTGTCCGGGCGGGGGTGGCGGTTCGGCCAGGTGAACCGGATCAGCCGCCTGCTCTTGCCGGCCGATCAGTCCCTGGTGCGGACGTTGCTCGACCGTGCGTCGCTCGCTGCCGGAGCCGAGTACCGCGTGCACGCGTGGATCGGTCCGACGCCGCCCGCGTGGCAGCAGGACATCGCTCTCCTGCGCACGCGGATGAGCACGGATGCACCCGAGGGGGACATGGAGGAGCCCGAGGACGTGTGGACGACCGACCGGCTGGTCGAGCACGAGTCGCACCTCGCCCGGTCACCGCGCATCACGCTGACGGTGGCCGTCGAACACGTCCCGAGCACCATCCTGGCCGGTTTCACGCAGCTGGCTGTCCCGCACGACATCGCACAGCCGGTCTTCCAGGGGGACACCTTGGTCCTCCGCGAGCACCGCGGACACCGGCTCGGCTGGCTCTTGAAGGTCATCGGCATCGAGACGGTCGAGCGCGACCATGCCGGGCACCCGTCGATCATCACGTTCAACGCCGAGGAGAACCGCCCGATGCTCGACGTCAACGAGGCGGTCGGGTTCGTCGGCGTCGGGAGCGAGGGGGTCTGGGAGCGTCGGATCTGACAGGTCGCAGGTGGCGGCCAGGCCCGAGCGCCTACGATGGAGGGTCCGCGGAACCGCGGACGGAAGCGTCCCTGGAACAGGTTGATGACCGTCACCACGTCCGAAGCCCCCGCCCCGGGCGCGGGTCCGGAATCCGCGCCCCGCGCCGCTCGCACGTCCACCGTCGCGACCGTGCTCGCGATCGCCCTGCCGCTGGCGGTCGCGTGCTCGATCGTCGGCATGACGGTGACCGGTGCCTTCACCGCCGACCAGCAGCTGGTGTCGGCGGGCGACCTCGTGCAGTACGGCCTGCCGATCGCGCGCGCCGTGCACGACACCATGGCCGCACTGACCATCGGTCTGCTCATCGTCGCCGCGTTCGCGCTCCCCGCGCAGAAGGCCGACCACGGCGCCATGTCGAGCGTGCAGCACCGCGCCGTGCGCTGGGCCGCGACGACCGGTGCGGTCTGGTTCCTGGCCGCGGTGGTCGGCATCGTCTTCACGGGCGCCAACACGCTCGGGTCCTCGGTCACCTCACCGCTCTTCGCCCGCAACTTCATGGTGTTCGCGTTCCAGGTCGAGATCGGGCAGTCGCTCGTGGTGTCCGCGGTGGCGATCCTCATCGCGACCGTCCTCGCCGCATTCGCCACCCGGGCCACGACGCTCGCCGTCGCCACCGTGGCCGGTCTGTTCGCCCTGCTGCCCCTGGCCCTGTCCGGGCACGCCGCCGGGTCGCTCGAGCACGCCAACGCGGTGAACTCGCTCGCGATCCACCTGATCGGGGTGTGCGTCTGGGCCGGCGGCCTGGTCGCCGTGCTGCTCCTGCGCACCCGGACGAAGGGCGCCACCGGTCGCGTCGTCGCCCGGTACTCCACCCTGGCCGGCTGGTCGTTCGCCGCCGTCGCGTTCTCGGGGATCGTCAACGCATCGCTCCGGCTGACCGGCCCGCTCGACCTGGTCACGACGACCTACGGTGCGCTCATCACCGTCAAGGCCGTGATCCTCGTGCTGCTCGGTCTGGCCGGGGTCGTCCAGCGCCGCAAGCTCGTGCCGGCACTGCTGCGTTCGCCGCTCGACCGCCGCTCGTTCACGCGCTTCGCCCTGGCCGAGGTCGTCTTCATGGCGATCGCGATCGGCGTCTCGGTGGCCGTGTCACGCAGCCAGCCGCCGATCCCGCAGACGCCCGAGACCGGCGAGGACACCCGCTCGGGCCTGATCGGCTACCCGTACCCGCCGGCCCAGACCCTGCACACCTTCCTGACGCAGTGGCACATCGACTGGGTGTGGCTCGCGCTCGCCGTCGTCGGCGCCGGGTGGTACCTGTTCGCGGTCCGCAAACTCCGTCAGCGCGGCGACTCGTGGCCGGTCGGGCGGACGATCTCGTGGTTGATCGGCTGCGGGGTCTTCATCTGGACGACCTCGGCCGGACCATCGGTCTACGGCATGATCCACTTCTCGTCGCACATGATCCAGCACATGCTGCTGATGATGTTCGTGCCGCTGCCGCTGGTCCTCGGCGGCCCGGTGCTGCTGGCGCTGCGGACGCTGCCGGTCCGCAACGACGGGTCACGCGGTGCCCGCGAATGGCTGATGCTCTTCGTGCACTCCCGCTACATGCAGTTCATGGCGAAGCCGGCGGTCGCCGGGGTCATCTTCGCCGGGTCGCTCGTGGTGTTCTACTTCACGCCGGCGTTCCAGTTCGCGATGCAGTCGCACGAGTGGCACGTCGCGATGGTCGTCCACTTCGTGCTGAGCGGCTACCTGTTCTTCTGGGTCTTCGTCGGCATCGACCCCGGGCCCAAGCGCCCCGCGTACCCGATCCTCATCATCGCGCTGCTGGCGACCCTGGCGTTCCACGCGTTCTTCGGCGTCGCGGTGATGACGTCGCAGTCCGTGTACGCGGCCGACTGGTTCCACGCGCTCGGACAGACGAACGACGTGGGGCTGCTCGCCGACCAGCACACCGGCGGCGGTATCGCCTGGGGTGCCTCCGAGCTGCCGATGGTCTTCGTCGCCTTGCTCGTGGTACGGAACTGGGTGAAGTCCGACGGCCGCGACGCCAAGCGCCTGGACCGCCAGGCCGAGCGCGACGGCGACGCCGAGCTCAAGGCCTACAACGAGCGGCTGGCGGCGATGCGTCAGCGCGACTGACGGTCCAGCACCGTGCGGGGTTGATCGCGTGGTGAGCGGTCCGCACCGTGCTCGGTTCGCCGTCCGTGCGCCGTCAGTGGCTCGGTGCGGGGATGTTTCCCCGCACCAGGCCGCCAACGCGGCACGAGAAGGCGGCACCGTGCTCGGACCGCCTGCCGCAGACCGCACCCGCCCGGTCGCGGCTCAGTCGCCGTGGACGATGCAGACGGCGTCGAGGTCCATCGCGGCCTCGAGCGCGGCGGTGATCCCGGACTCACCGTCAGCCCCGGCCGGGGTCACCGTGTCCACCCACCAGAGCGGGACGGTGAGCGCCGGGGCATCCGGCAGGATCCGAACGACCTCGTCGAGCGAGTCCACCCGACGGACTCCGAGCACGGTGATGACCGGGTGCGTGGCGTCGCGGCACACCTGCAGCATCGGACCGTCGTCGAGCGCCCGGACGCCCCACGAGTCGTCGTGGAGCAGCAGGGCCTCGGCCACCTCGCGCGCCTCGACCGCGCCGCGACACAGCAGGGTCACGTCACGGGGCACTGTGGCCGCCCGGCAGGCTCGCTCCGACGTGTCCGTCGAGGGTGCCCTCGTCGTGCGCCGGGTCGAGCGGGGCGCCACCGACGAGCTGCAGGAAGCGGTCCTCGTCGATGCGGTCCAGGAAGGACTCGAGCGCGGTCCAGCCGTCCTCCAGCCGGACGATGAGCCCGTGGTCGCCGTCGCCGCGATCGCCGAAGGTCGACGTCGAGGTGTGCGGCGGCGGCCAGACCTCGCCGCGGTCCAGGAAGGAGACGGCCTCGGGACCGACGATCACCGCGAGCGGCGAGGGCTCGCCGTGCGCGACGGCGCGCACCAGGTGGTCGGCGTCCCCGCGGCGCTGCATCACGACACCGAACACCGGGACGACGTCCTCGGCCACACGGTGCACCGCGGCGAGCATGCGCTCGGCCAGCTGCGGATCCGTTCCTTCGTCCGGGATGGTCAGGACGGCGGACATCGTCTCGATCACGACGGTGTCGGTCAGGTGTGCGGTCATCGTCGCCGAGAAGCCCTCGCCGACGGCGTAGGACGTGCTGATGCCCGGCGCCTCGTGCTTGGC
This sequence comes from Curtobacterium sp. Leaf183, assembly GCF_001424385.1. Lineage (GTDB taxonomy): Bacteria > Actinomycetota > Actinomycetes > Actinomycetales > Microbacteriaceae > Curtobacterium. The sequence continues at coordinate 886,863 of NZ_LMPO01000008.1, forward strand.
GTACTGGGTCACGACCCACCGGTCCCAGGGCACGGCGAGCGGCTCGACGGTCCCCCAGCGGTCCGGGCAGGCGCCCACCGTGTGGCAGAGCGCCTCGATCGCGGAACCGATGTCGATCGCGCGTTCGGCGTGGTGCCGCAGTGTCAGGTCGATGCTGATCTGGCGGACCGAGCCGGTGGCCGCGGGGTGCTCCGCTGACGGCGGTCCCAGCAGCTCGGGCCCGTGCTCGACGAAGTCCTCGATGCGTTCCGCCCGGACCCCGGTGCGTCCGTCGCGCAGGGTGCCGTCCGGGTCGGTGACCGCCCAGGCGGCGCCGTGTGCACCGAGTGCGTGTCGGAGCGCCGGCGTCAGCGCGGCGCCCGGTTCGGTACGGAGCACGACCGTCCGGCCGGCGTCGGACGCACGTCGCAGCAGCGAGGCCAGCGCCTCGGTCAGCCACACCACCTGCGAGCCGGAGTCGACCACGATGGCGGGGCCGACCACGTCGTCGATGAGGGGATGTCTGACCATCCGTGTCCTCCTCGGTCGGGGTCGCTGGAACCCCCTGGACGCTACACACGCGCCCGACACCTGTCCGTCAGGCGGGGCGGCTCACAGAAGAGACACGGGAGGCTCGGGGCGGACCCGGTGGATCGGCGCACGGCGGGCGGTCGGCTGGCTTCCAGCGGAGAATCCGCTATGGTGGTCGAGTCCCGCTGAGCGGGCGCGCGAGTGTAGTTCAATGGTAGAACTCCAGCTTCCCAAGCTGGTAGCGCGGGTTCGATTCCCGTCACTCGCTCCGATTCCAGACATGTCCATCGCTGTCGTTCTCAACCCAGATGAGTCTTCGCTCGAAGGAGTTGAGACTCCAGCCTCTCGAACGCGCAACAAGTCGCGCTTGCCGTCGCTGTGCAGGACGGCACCGCCCATCCCCTGGTCCGCTGGGCTCCCTGGGGCCGCCGCTTGTCGTCGGCGCGCAGATGACATGTCGCCTTCGCGCACAACTCGTCACCGAAGCGCGTTCCTCGGTGCTGCCTCAGTCGGCGAACGTTTCCCGGCGAGTCAGGAGCAGTGCGCCGTGCACGCTTGCTCGTTGTCGGGGTGGACTCCGCCTTCGGCAGGGACGCACGCGAGGCGTCCCGGAGGCGGCTCCGCCGGCTCCGGCTTCTTGCGCCGAATCGATTCGAAGTAATTGTTCCAGCGCGAAACGGAATCGTCGCGACAGATCTGCAAGATAGAGCGGGGCTGAAACTGTCCATAGATCGACCCGGAATGGGTGCGGTTTCGCCTTCGGTTCGCGAATGCGTCTTGTCAGGCAAGAAGCTGCGTGCTTTGCTCCCGCTCACGCGGCAAGGGGTCGCTTGAGGGGAACACCATGCGAATCACGAAGAAGCGCTCCGTACTCTGGACATTGCCACTGGGGGCCGTCCTTCTCTCCATCACTCTCGCGGCACCTGCGCACGCGGTCACCACGCCGGACGCCGACGTACCGCTCTCCAGCACGCTCACGATCACTCAAGCCGACGGGACTTCGAAGACGACGACCTCGACCGGCACGCTGCAGTCGGTACAGGACGTCACGCCAGCCGACGACGTGAACTCGGATCAACCGGCAGCCGCGTCCGTTCAGTCGAGCAGGGCGGTCTCAGCCGCTGCGGCCCCCGCGGTGGCCGGCCCGCAGGGAGCGAAGCTGCTCTGCAACAAGTTCTACAAGTTCTCGGACGCGAACCTGAGCTACACGGTGCAGCACCAGTGCGGAGGCAGCACCGTTCCGTGGGGGATCAAGCTCTCGCCCGCCGACTGCGCCACCGTCGTCGGTGACGTGGTGGAAGCCCCGCAGCACTGGACCAAGAACGGCGCGACGCAGAAGGCGCAGTCCGGCCACACAGAGGAGTGCGTGTACCAGTTCCACGGCAACTACAGCGGCTCGCCCGATGGAACGCACATCGCCTACTCGGGCCTGTACACCTGGCGCGTGAAGGGCAACGGCACTGCGACCCTTCAGGTGTACGGTTCGTTCACCGCGAAGGGTAACCGCTGCGGGTCCGCCACCTCCTGCTGAGGAGCATCGATGTCAGAACCCGGAGTAGTTTGCAGCTGGAACGCCGATGAAGGATGGGGCGTCATCGATGTCGCGAATGTCGACGGTGGCGTCTGGGCGCACTTCAGCACAATTGAGGGCCGGTCATTCGGAGTTCTCAATGTCGGCGAATCAGTTTTCGTTGAATGGGATGACGTGAAGCACGGTTCCTGTTCGGCGCAGGCAACTCGAGTGCTTGTGGACGGGAACGAAGGTCCCGTGGACGTTCAAGCCGGATCCGGTGTTCTCAACTCGATCCTGACGATCAAGTGGGATGCAGATCAGAAGGACTGACCTCACCCCTGCACCTTGATGAGAGGCACCACGGGTCTACCGGCCGACAGGGCCGAGGCCCGTGGTGCCTCCGTCGATCGGCGCGCTCACCGTCCAGCGGCCGGTGGTCACACCCGGACGCCGGTGAGCTCGGCGGACAGGTCCCACAGCGCGCTCGCCGTCGCCGTGTCGGTGAACGGCTTCCACAGCGGGCGTCGCGCGGGCGGTCCCCCGACGGTGCGCTTCGGGCCGTACAACACGTCGGTGTGCTCGTCGGTGCTGGTCGCGGCGAGCAGTGCGGGGAGCGCCGCGCTCTCCACGGTGCCGAGGACCCCGACCCGCGCCAGGACCTCGATCACCCGCCGTTCGCCGCCGGCTCGCTCGCGACCCATCCCGGGCTGGGCCGCGAGCAGGTTGGTCGGCGAGACGCCGGGGTGCGCGAGGATGCTGGTGATGCCCCATCCGCCGGCGCGGCTCCGGCGGTCGAGTTCCCGTGCGAACAGCCCGACGGCGATCTTCGAGGCGCTGTAGGCCCGCATGACGTCGTACCGTCGCTGCTGCGCGAAGTCGTCGAGCTCGAGGGACCCGGTCCGCGCGGCGACGCTGGTCTGGTGCACCACCCGTGCACGGCCGGCCCGCAGCAGCGGGAGCAGCCCGAGCGTCAGCCCGAAGTGCCCGAGGTGGTTCGTGCCGACCTGCAGCTCGAACCCGTCCGCGGTCTCCTGTCGGGTCGGAGGCCGCATCACCCCGGCGTTGTTGACGAGCAGGCCGACCGGACGGCCGTCGTCCGCGAGCTGCCGGACGAGGGCGTCGACGGAGTCGAGTCGGGACAGGTCGAGGGGCATCACCCGGATCGTCGCCGCGGGCACGGCCTGTCGGATGCGTGCGGCCGCCCGCTCCCCCTTGTCGGCGGACCGGACGGGCATGACGACCTCGGCGCCGGCAGCAGCCAGCCGACGGGCGATCACGGCGCCCAGGCCATCGCTGGCGCCGGTGACGACGGCGATCGTGCCGGTCTGGTCGGGGAGGTCGAGCTTCGGGGTGGTCGGCATGGGGTGTCCTTCCGGGGACGACGGGTGCGTGTCCCCATGGTCCGGCTCCGCCTCGGCCGCATCCAGGACCTGTCGGTCAGTGGCTCCCCGGGGCGTCCCCGACAGCGGCCATGTCCTGCGACCCCACCACGGCGAGCAGCTGCAGCCGTTCGTGACTCCGACTGCCGGGCACGGCCGTGTAGACGAGCATCCGGTGGGACTGCTCCGTGTCGAGGAGCGTCTGACACGCCAGTTCGAGCGCACCGACCACGGGGTGCAGGAACCGCTTGACCTCGGGCGGCCGGATGCCGACCTCGTGTCGGTCCCACACCGCGCGGAACGCTGCGTCGTCCCGGAGGGCGTTGACCAGGGACGCCGCGTGGGACCCCGGACCGCGCAGGGTCACGACCTCGCGGAGCCCGGCGGCGTAGACGCGGGACAGCAGGAGCCGTTCCTCCGGCGGGTACGCGGCCTGCGCCTCCGGGTCCGTGAACCACCGGTAGCCCAGGCTCCGAGCCGGTCCGGAGCGCTGCGCAGCGTCCCCGGTCAGTGCCCGTCCGAGCGGGGTCTGCCGGAGCGTCTCGCCGAGTTCCGTCACGATCTCCGCAGGGGTGTCCACCAGCCGGTCGAGGATCCGGAGCATCCCCGGACCGACGTGCTCGCTCGTGGTCCCCCGCGCGGGCGGGTGGTGTCCGGCGAGCCGGAACAGGTGGTCGCGTTCGTCGATCGACAGGTGCAGCCCCTGCGCGATCGCTGCCGTCATCTGCTCGGACGGGTGTGGCCCCGTGCCGCGCTCGAGTCGCGCGTAGTAGTCGGTCGACATGCTGCAGAGCACGGCGACCTCCTCCCGCCGCAGCCCCTCGGTCCGGCGGCGTTGCCCGCGCGGCAGCCCGACGTCCTCCGGCTGCAGCGCATCACGGCGGAGACGCAGGAAGTCGGCCAGGGCCGCACGGTCCATCACGCTCCCGTTCCTACCGCATCCGCGTGCCGACATCGAGGACCTGCCGATCCACCCGTGGCGCCGTCCGGTGCGATCCGCCCCGCTCACTCCGGATCCGGCGCACCCCCGATCGAGGCGTGCGCCAGCGGGTCCAGCTGCTCGGGCGTCACGTCGAGCGCCTGCGTCGAGCGGCTGAGTGCTTCATGGCGCTCGTCCGCGGCGAGGAGCGCTCGGCCCGCGGCGGTCGCGTGCTCGAAGGCGTCCGGGCCGACGAGCAGGCGGAGCGGCGGCGCTTCCATGGCGATGACCCGCAGCACGAGCTCGGCGACGAGGTCGGGATCGCTGGCGCCGATGCTGTCGCCCCCGTGCATGCGAGCGGAGGCACCGACTGTTGCCTGGTACTCCGGGCGGACCGGTGCGACGCGCATCGAGGTACCCGCCCAGTCGGTCCGCATGCCCCCGGGCTCGAGGACAGTCACGCGGATCCCGAGCGGCCCGACTTCCTGGGCCAGGACGGCCGAGAACCCGCCGACGGCCCACTTCGCCGCCTGGTAGGCCCCGAGCCCCGGAGTCGACAACCTCCCGCCGACGGAGGACACCTGCACGATGTGCCCGGAACCCTGCTCGCGCATGACGTGGACGGCCTCGCGGCTGAGGGACACGACGCCGAACAGGTTGGTCTCGACCTGAGCGCGGAAGTCGTCCGGGTCGGCGTCCTCGATGCTCGCGAGGTTCGCGTAGCCGGCGTTGTTGACCAGGACGTCGAGCCGGCCGAAACGGTTGACTGCGGCCCGGACAGCGGCACTCGCTGCCGCGGGATCGGTGACGTCGAGCGCGACCGGCAGGAGTGCGGCCGCGTGGTCGGCGACGAGGTCGTCGAGGCTGCCCGGGCGGCGGGCACCGGCGACCACCTGGTGCCCGGCGGCGAGCGCTGCGGTGACGACGGAACGTCCGAGCCCTCGTGAGGCTCCCGTGACGAGGATGACGGACATGGTGTTCCAGCTCTCTTCGAGTCAACTAACTAACTGATTGGTTGACGTTAGTGAACTCCTCCTCCGTGCAATTGTCAACCAGATGGTTGATACGCTGCGTGCATGACGATGCCACGCGACGCCGACGCAACGCGCGCCAGGTTGCTCGTCGCCGCTCGCGACGAGTTCGCGGCGGTGGGGATCGCCGGAGCGCGGGTCGATCGGATCGCTTCGGCTGCGGTCAGCAACAAGGCGCAGATCTACCACTACTTCGGGAGCAAGGACGGCCTGTTCGACGCGGTCTTCGACGCGATGGTCGTGGAGACCCTGGACGACGTGGCGATCGACGCAGCCGACCTCCCCGAGTACGCCGGCCGTCTGCATGACTCGTACGCGCGCCGACCGTGGGTGCAGCGCCTGGCGACCTGGTACCGGCTCGAACGGGGCGATGCGCATGCCCCGATCGACGCGGTGGTCCGGAGCAACGCGGGCAAGCTGCAGGCGATCGAGGACGCGCAACGGGCCGGTCTGGTCTCGTCCGCGTTCTCGGCCGTGGAGCTCCTGGGGATCGTCATCCACGCGTCGGCGCTCTGGAGCGGCGCCATGCCCGAGTACACGGAGCTGACGGACAGGCTCGGTCCAGCCCGCAGGCGAGCCGTCGTCGTCGCGTCCGTCGCTGCGATCTGCTCCGCTGGAAGCCTGCCGACCGCCGGCGCTGGACGTCGCGCCGGGTAGCATCGCCGGATGCACACACGCCATGACCACGTCGTCATCGGCGCGGGCGTCATCGGGGCAGCCACCGCGCGAGCGCTCGCCGCGCGGGGCGACCGGGTCCTGCTCGTGGAGCAGTTCGCCCGCGGGCACGACCGGGGCTCGTCGCACGGCGCGAGCCGCATCTTCCGCATGGGCTACGCCGACGCCGAGTACGTCGCGCTGTGTCAGCAGGCCTTCGACGCCTGGCGCGACCTCGAAGCCGCGAGTGGTCGCACGCTGCTCGACCTGACCGGCGCCGTCGACCACGGCCGCCCCGAGCAGATCGCCGCCATCGACGCAGCCCTGACCGCCGCGGACATCGACCACGAGCGCCTCACCCCGGAGCAGGCGGCAGCGCGCTGGCCGGGCCTGGCGTTCGAGGGCTCCGTGCTGACGCACCCGTCGGCCGGACGCATCCGCTCGGCGGACGCAATCGAGGCGCTCCTCGACCTCGCCGAGGAAGACGGCGCCGAGCTGCGGTTCCACACCCGGGTCACCAGCGTCGAGGACCACGGGAACACCGTCACGCTGACCCTCGACGGTCCGGACGGCAACACGTCCGTCACCGCCACCAGCGTGGTCGCGGCGGTCGGGTCGTGGGCCCCCGCCGTGGTCGGCGACCTGTTCGCCCGACGCGGGTCGGGCCTCCCGGCGCTCCGTGTCACCCAGGAGCAGCCCGCCCACTTCCCCAGCAACCTGCCGGACGGCGCGTGGCCGAGCTTCGTGCACTGGCAGCTCGACGGACCGGACGTGTACGGCCTGCTCACACCGGGTGAGGGCGTCAAGGTCGGCTTCCACGGCACCGGTCCCGTCGTCGACCCCGACCATCGCGACCTCGCACCCGTGCCGGACCAGGTCCTGCGACTGCAGGAGTACGTCGCGCGGTTCGTCCCCGGCGTCGACGCGTCGTCCCCCGACCTCATCAGCTGCCTGTACGACAACTCGCCCACCGAAGACTTCGTGCTCGACCGGCGCGGACCGGTCACGGTGGCGACGGGCTCGTCGGGGCACGGCTTCAAGTTCGCGCCCCTGCTCGGGGAGATGCTCGCCGACCTGGCCACGGGAGGGGTGCCGCATCCGCGCTTCGCGATCCCGATGTGACGGCCAGCGCGCGGCTCGAGTCCGATCCGCCGCGTGACGAATCCGGTCGGCCGAGACCGGGGATCGTCGACCGGATCCGTCATCGCGGCGGCGGAACCTGCAGTCGCTGAGGCCAGCGCAGCCGGGAACGCCGGTCATGTGCATCCGGCCCGCTAGCGTGGTGCCGTGCACGTCGTGATCGCTCCGGACTCGTTCAAGGGGACCGCCACCGCCGCGGCCGTCGCCACCGCGATCGCCGAGGGCTGGGCCGAGGGACGACCCGACGACGTCCTGACCCTGGTGCCGATGGCGGACGGCGGCGAGGGGACGCTCACCGCGTTCGCCACGGCCTTCCCCGACGCCCGACATGTCCCGGTCACCGTCACCGGGCCGGCCGGCGACCCGGTCGACACGTGGTGGCTGTCACTGCCGGACGGCCGGGCGGTCGTCGAGCTCGCCGCGATGAGCGGCCTCCCATTGCTGACGACGCTCGAGCCGGACCGGGCGCAGACCACCGGGTTCGGCGAGGCGATCGTAGCCGCGCTCGACGCCGGAGCGACGGGGCTCGTGCTCGGCATCGGCGGGAGCGCCTCGACCGACGGCGGTGCGGGACTGCTCAGGGCCCTGGGGCTGTCGCTCGACGATGCGCCGGCGGGCGGATCACTGCTCGACGCCGCCGGTGACCACCCGATCGACACGACCGGGCTCCGACCACTCCCACCGCTCGGCGTCACCGTGCTGACCGACGTGACCTCGCCGCTGCTGGGGCCGTCGGGCGCCGCCGCGGTCTTCGGACCGCAGAAGGGCGTGACCCCGGACCGCGTCGCCGTCCACGAGGACCGCCTGGCGCGGTGGGCCGCACGGTTCCCGGATGTCGACCCCGACCTCCCCGGTGCCGGCGCCGCGGGCGGGGCGGGGTTCGGACTGCTGGTGTGGGGCGCGACGCTCGCGGGTGGCGCATCGGCCGTCGCCGGGGTGCTCGGGCTGCCGGACGCGATCGCGGACGCCGACGTCGTGGTCACGGGCGAGGGCCGCTACGACGGACAGTCGGCGGCAGGGAAGGTGCCCTCGGTCGTGCTCGCCATGGCTGCCGATCGGCCGACGATGCTCGTCGCCGGCGAGGTCGACGCCCCGGTGGACGCCTTCGCCGCGGCGGCCTCGTTGACGGTCATCGCGACGCAGACGACGGGCGAGCCCGGGGACGCCATGACCGATCCGCTGCGGTTCGTGCGGATCGCGGGGCGACGGTTGTCGGCCCGCGTCGAACACAGCCGCTGAGCGTAGGCTCAGACGCATGGCACGTACCTGGATCCGCCGACCGCACGTGCCCGTCCTGATCGGGGCGGCGGTGCTGCTGGTGGCGGGCGTCGTCCTGCTGATCAGTCCGCTGGACGGCCTGTTCGGCGCTCTGGCGTGGGTGCTGATCGTCGCGGCGATCGCGCTCGGGGTGTTGACGCTGTTCTTCTCCCGCGCTCCGAAGAGCTAGCGCAGAGCCGCGCGGGCTCCGACTCGATCGTCAGAGGACGGGCTCGCCGAGGAAGTCAGCGTACGTGGGCTCGTCGACGTCCATGAAGTGGACGAGCCGGGCTTCGACGAGTGCGGTGATCTCGGCCGGCGAGCGCAGGCCGCGGCGGTGCCATTCGTGGGCGGGCAGGAGTGCTGTGGCGGTCATGGGACAGCCCTTCATGAGCGGTGAAGCCCCTTGCTGACCGTGTCGTTCCGCTGTGCCATGGATCCGCAGGACGCGGACGGCATCGTGGCGACGGATTCGGTGTCGACCCGGTGTGGTCTCAACGGTACGACCGACCGGAGACACCACCAAAGCGGGTGCGCGAATGGGACCGAGACACGGGCACCCCACTCCGGGGTGCCCTGATGGAGCCCCCCACACGAGGGAGCGCTCCAGGAAGATGGACGAGGGTCGGATCCGACCCCACCCGCATCCCCACGAGGAGACCATTGCGAACCGTCAACGCGTACGCGGCCCCGTCTGCCACCGAGCCGCTCGTCAAGACCACCATCACCCGTCGTGACGTCGGCCCGGACGACGTCATGATCGACATCGCCTACGCCGGCATCTGCCACTCGGACATCCACACCGTCCGCGGCGAGTGGGGCCCCATCGAGTACCCGCAGGTCGTCGGCCACGAGATCGTCGGCCACGTCACCGAGGTCGGCGCGAACGTGACCAAGCACCAGGTCGGCGACCGTGTCGGCGTCGGCTGCATGGTGAACTCCTGCGGCGAGTGCGAGCAGTGCCTCGCCGGCCAGGAGCAGTACTGCCTCAAGGGCAACATCGGCACCTACGCGAGTGTCGACGTGGACGGCTCGACCACGCAGGGCGGCTACTCCCAGGCCGTCGTCGTGGACCAGGACTTCGTCCTGCGCGTCCCCGAGTCGCTCGACATCGAGAAGGTCGCGCCGCTGCTCTGCGCCGGCATCACGACCTACTCGCCGCTGCACCACTGGAAGGCCGGCCCCGGCACGAAGGTCGCCGTGATCGGCATGGGCGGCCTGGGACACATGGCCGTCAAGATCGCCGTCGCGCTCGGCGCCGAGGTCACCGTCCTGTCGCAGACCACGTCGAAGGAAGCCGACTCGCTGCGCTACGGCGCGAAGGCCCACTACGCCACCAAGGACGCCGACACCTTCGAGCAGCTCGCCAACTCGTTCGAGCTCATCATCAACACGGTGTCGGCGAAGCTCGACATGCAGGCCTACCTCGGTCTGCTCAAGGTCGACGGCACGCTCGTCAACGTGGGCGCCCCACCCGAGCCCCTCGACGTGCCGGCGTTCGCGCTGATCCCGCGCCGCCTGAGCTGGGCCGGTTCGGCCATCGGCGGCATCGCCGAGACCCAGGAGATGCTCGACTTCTGCGCCGAGCACGACATCCTGCCGGAGACCGAGCTCATCAGCGCCGACCAGGTCAACGAGGCCTACGAGCGCGTGCTGTCCTCCGACGTGCGCTACCGCTTCGTAATCGACGCCGCGACGCTCGCGTAGCGACCGCTCCGCGTCGCTCCCGCGACGGACACGGGAGGCCCGGTGCCAGCTGGCACCGGGCCTCCCGTTCGTCCGTGGTCGTCAGGGGAAGCCGCGGAACGTGACCGCGGGAGCCACGTCCCGCCACCCCGCCGACCGGTACAGCGCGCGGCCCTGCTCCGACGCGAGCAGCAGCCCGATGTCCGCGCCCTGGGAGACGGACCACGCGGTGAGCCCGTCGACGACCCGCCGCCCGAGGCCCCGTCGTCGGAACGCCGGGTCCGTCTCGATCTTGTCGAACACCGCGTCGCGCCCCACGACGGCGACCTGTCCCCGCGCGGCGACCGCCCCGTCGAGCACCACGCGGACGTGCGCGACGTCACCCGCCGGGGACGGTTCCACGAGCAGGTCCGACGGCAGCGGGACGGACGCGAGCCGGGCCTCCATGACGGTCTCGACGCGGGCGACGCGGTCCAGCCGGGCGAACGCGGCGAGCGCCTGCGGCTCGATCCCACCCACGACGGTCAGCCAGCTGGTGAAGCGCGGCTCGACCACGCGCGCGAGCCGGACGGCCTCGGTCGGCGTGGGCTCCGCGACGACGAACTCCTCGTGCCGTGTCTCGGCGCCGACGACGACGCGCCAGCCCTCGCCGTCCCGCTGGACGGGCATGCTCCGGGACCGCGCCCACCCCGTCACCCACCGCTCCACGAAGGCCTGATGCACGCCTCTGACGCTAGCCGACCTCGTCGCCGCTCGGCAGGGCGCCGCACCAGTCGACGTCCTCGCCGGCGAGCGACGCCTCGAGCGCGCCGCTTTTCGCGTCGACCACGCTGACCAGCGAGGCGCCGCTCGACTTCGTCTCGAGGGCGACGAACTGACCGTTCGGGGACGGGCAGACGGCCGTCAGGGTCGCGTCGTCCGGGATCGAGACGGGCAGCCGGGAGGCCCTGGTGCCGTCGACGCGCACGATGCGGCTGGCGATGGTGCCGTCGGAGCGGACCGAGCCCACCGTGCGCAGGTACGTCTCGTCCGTCAGCTGGGCGATGCGACCGAGGTACGCCGCGTCGGTGCTGCCCGCCGGCGCGGTGATCGCCGTCCGCTTGCCGTCCGTCAGGTCGACTCGCTGGATGCCGGTCCCCGACTCGACCACGGCCGTGGTGCCCGTGCCGACGAAGCCGTGCAGGTAGGTCGCGGAGCCGAGCCGAACGGCGTCGACCCGTCCGCTCATGTCGACGAGGAACAGCTCGTCGTTGCCCGTCCGCACCAGAGCGCTCTCGGTGCGTGGGACGTACGCCCACTGGGTCACGGTCATCGGCACGGCACCCGTGGTCGGCTTGCCGTCGGCCGCGATCGGCTGCGGCAGGTGCGTCCCCGTCATGTCGACGACGTACAGCCCGACATCGCGGGACTGCCCGGTCGCGGTGTCGGCGTACTGGAACCCGAACGAGGCGCCGTCGTCCGACGCGTGCAGCGCCGACGCCGACCCGCGGCTGCTCGGCATCGTGAGGTGCTCGACGGGGGCGTCCCGGTCCTCGACGCCGTTCCGCAGCGGCACGATGTCGATCCGCGAGTCGCCGACCGCGCTGTCCCGCATGACCACCAGGGCGCGGCTGAGCCGGACGTACCCGGTGATGCCCTCGCCGCGGTACACCGTCGTCGCACCCGACGCGTCGAGCGACCGCCGCACGATCCGGTCGTCCCCGCCGTCGGACGCCGGGACCAGCGCGAGGACGTCGGTGCTGCCCGTGCGGATCGTGGCGCGGAGGTCCGCCGTCGCGGCCTGTCCGGGTGCCCGCGCATCGGTCACCGTCACCGTGTAGTCGCGGTCGTACTCGAGCGGCCCGGAGAACTCGACCGCGACCGTGTTGCCGCTCGACGTCACGGTGTGCGCGGCGGCCGGGCTCACCCGCACGTCGCTCGCGGTGACGCGCTGCAGGGCCTGGTTCGCCGTGATGATCACCCGCTGGGCCGGACGCGACACGATGCCGGACGCGTCGTACGACACCGCCCTGAGCCGCGGGCCCTGCTGCGACCCGACGACCGCGGCGAGCGCGGCCACGACGACGAGCACCAGGACCACGGCGACGAAGCGGCGGCGGAACCGGGTGGCGACGGGACGACGCTCAGTACTCATAGGGGTCGTCCGGCTGCGCGATGGTCGTGACCGAGGCGGCACGGATGACGATCCGGACGTCGGAGGACTGGTCCGGGTTGGCCGCCAGGGCACCGGTGACCCTGACCCACCGGTTCTCCGCCGGGACGGTGCCGTCGGTCGACACCCCGAGCCCGACGGGCTGTGCGTCGACGGCGCAGCAGCTGATGACGAACCGAGTCAGGGTGAACGAGTCCCCCTGGCCCGGCACCACGAACCCCGTCAGCTCCACCCGCTTGCCGACCAGCGAGCTGGTGTCGGTCGTCTGCCGGATGACCGCCGCCCAGTCCTTGACGCCGTAGCCCGACGTGTCAACGGACCCGCTGCCCAGGAGCGACACCGGGGTGTCCGAGCCCGTCGCGTTCGACAGCGTGGCGGAGTCGACGCTCCGCTGCTGCGCCGTGCGGGCGGAGAGCGTCGTCGGCGGCAGGACGAGCATGGCCGCGGTGACGCCGATCGTGGCCAGCGCCGCGAGGCCGCCGAGCAAGGCCCGAGCCGCGCGGGAGGCCCCTGCGGCCCGGGTCGGCGATGCGTCGTCCGGTCCGGCGTAGTCGTGGGTGTGGCCCGCCCCCCGCGCCACGACGAGCAGTCCTGCAACGGACGCCGGGACCGCGACGACGGCGAGCACCACCGTGAACAGCGAGTATCGCGGGTTGATGTACAGGTCGAGGTGCCCGGAGACGGCGAGCCAGAGCGTGCAGAGCGCGACGGCCAGCACGGACCCGAGGCCGAGCAGCGCCGGTCCGCGCCGGGTGTGCTCGGTGTCGGACGGGTGTCCCGTGTCGGACGGGTGTCCGGTGTCGGACGGGTCTCCCGTGTCGGACGGGTGTCCCGTGTCGGACGGGTGTCCGGTGTCAGACGAGGACATTCATCACCAACCCCACGGCAGCGGCGAACAGGACGCAGACGACGCTCAGCAGCACCAGGAAGCGCGTGCGGAAGGTCGTCCGGAGGAGCGCGATCATCTTCACGTCGATGATCGGCCCGATGATGAGGAACGCCGTGATCGCCCCGGGCAGGAACGTCGAGGCGAACGACAGCGCGAAGAACGCGTCGACGTTCGAGCACAGCGACACCGTCATCGCCAGGAGCATCATCGCCAGGACGGAGAGCACGGGGTTGCTGCCGATCGCGACGAGGGTGCTGCGCGGCACCGCGACCTGGATCGCCGCCGCGAGCCCCGCGCCGACGAACAGGGCGGGCATCATCGTCGCGGTCTCGCCGCCGAACTGCGCCGCGCTCTCCCGCCAACGGTTCCGCGGTGCGACGGCGCCGACGGCAGCGCGGCACCGGGCCTCGAACGCGGGGAGCAGCAGGTCGGCCGGGCGACGGTGCGCCGCCACGATCCACCCGACCAGGTTCGCCACGACGAACCCGCCGACGATGCGGACGGGCAGGATCCAGCCGGACCAGCCGAAGGCCTGGGCGGTGCTGACGATGACGAGCGGGTTGAGGATCGGCGCCGCGACCAGGAACGTGACGGCCTCGGCGGGGGTGAACCCGCGGAGCATCAGGCCGCGGGCGAGCGGGACGTTGCCGCACTCGCACACCGGGAACAGCATGCCGATCAGCGAGATCACTGCGCGTCGCGGCATCGGCCTGCTCGGCAGGACGCGCTCGAGCGCCCCCTGCGGGACCCAGACCTCGACGACGATCGACAGCACGATGCCGAGCACCACGAACGGCAGGGACTCGACGACGACGCTGATCGCCAGGGTCAGGAAGTCCTGCACCACGTCGGGGAGCCCGGCGTTCCCGACGGACGGGGTGACGAGCCGGATGCCGAGCAGCACGACGACGGCGAGCAGCACGAGCCCGGGGCCGGTCAGGGTCCGGCTGCGCTGCTGCTGCGGCGGCGTGGTGGTGGTGCGCGTCGTCACCGGGACAGGATAGGTGGCGTCAGTGTCCGGCGAGCGCGGCGACGTGCCGGTCGAGCAGGTCGATCGCCCACCCCGTGTCAGCACCGGGCGGCAGCCGGACGACCTGCATCGCGAGGCCGTCGACCAGCGCGTGGAGCCGGCAGGCCTCGTACTCCATGTCGGCGCTCGCCACCCCCACCGCGCGGAGGACCCGACCGCACAGGTCCTGCATGTCCGCGACGACCCGGTCGTGGAACGGCCGGAGCTCGGTGTCCGTCAGAGCCGCGGTGCCGAGTGCCAGGTACACGTCGAGCTCGATGCGGCGTTCTTCGTCGAGGGGCAGCAGCTCGACGAGCACCGCGTGCGCGTAGTCGACGCCGGCGAGGCCGGTGGGCAGGGCGTCCACCCGGGCGGCGGTGCCGTCGAAGACGAGCGTCAGGGCGTGCTCGCGGACGCTGGCCTGGGTCGGGAAGGTGTAGCGGACCGTGCTCGGCGCGAGCCCGGCCTCCGCCGCGACGTTCCGGACGCTCAGCGCACCGAGCCCGTCCCGCGCGAGCACCCGACAGGCCGCCTCGGACACGGTCCTGCGGCGTTCGTCGACGTCCATGCTGCGAGCCACCCGATCATTGTGGCACGACTGTGCGACATCGTGCTAGAACTGGTCTGGTCGTTGTCGCACAGTCGTGCGGGAACGCTCGTGATCGAAGGAGGAACGTCATGGCCTGGGTCGTCCTGGTCCTGTCCGGCGTGCTGGAAGCGGTGTGGGCCACCGCACTCGGCGCGTCGAACGGCTTCAAGAAGGTGGTGCCGTCGATCGTCTTCGTCGCCGGCATGGCGCTGAGCATGGTCGGCCTGGCGTTCGCGATGACCGCAATCCCGGTCGGCACCGCCTACGCGGTGTGGGTCGGGATCGGCGCCTCGCTGACGGTCCTCGTCGCCGTGGTCCGTCGACAAGAGGCGGCGTCCGTCGCCCGCATCGGCCTCGTGCTCGGGCTCGTCGCCTGTGTCATCGGCCTCAAGGTGGTGAGCTGAGGTGCCCTGGATCGTGCTGTTCGTCAGCGCCACGCTCGAGACGGTGTGGGCGACCGCCCTCGGCGCGAGCGACGGGTTCACAGAACTCGGCCCGACCCTGCTCTTCGCCGTCACGATCGCGATCAGCCTGGTGGCGTTCGCGTACGTCCTCAAGCACATCCCGATCAGCACCGCCTACGCCGTGTGGACAGGCACGGGCGCAGCGCTGACAGTGCTGTGGGGGATGGCGACCGGGGCGGAACCGGTCACGGTGCTCCGCCTGGTCTTCATCGCGGGGATCGTCGGGTGTGTGGTCGGGCTGAAGCTGCTGCCGGCGCGCCCGCCGGCGCCCCGCGCCTGACCCCCCTCCCCCAATCCCAGCCCCACCCGGTCGAATCGCGCGTAGAAGGTCGAATCGCGCGTGGGTAGGCGGTTCTTCCGACCACCCGTGCGCGATTCCGCTTCCCATGTCGCGCGGTGTGGGTGACAACCGACGCGACGGGAGGCCCGGTGCCAGCTGGCACCGGGCCTCCCGTCGCGTCACGGTCGTCGGATCAGACCGACGCTCCGGTGAACTCGTCGACGGCGGCGACGTGGTCGCTGCCGACCGCACCCGCTGCGCGGGCGGCGGCGACCCGTTCGGCGTGGCTCGGCGGGTTGCTCGGCACGTGGGCCGGACGGCCCTCCTCGTTGATCTTGCGGAGCTCGGGGACGATGTCCTCGGCCAGGATGTCGATCTGCTCGAGGACCGTCTTGAGCGGCAGACCGGCGTGGTCGACCAGGAACAGCTGGCGCTGGTAGTGCCCGACGTGGTCCTTCATCGTGGCGTACCGGTCGATGACCTCCTGCGGGGAGCCGACCGTCAGCGGGGTCTGCGCGGTGAAGTCCTCCATGGTCGGGCCGTGGCCGTAGACCGGGGCGTTGTCGAAGTACGGGCGGAATTCGTCCTTCGCGGCCTGGGAGTTCTTCCGTGCGAAGAACTGCCCGCCGAGCCCGACGATCGCCTGGTCGGCGCTGCCGTGGCCGTGGTGCTCGTACCGCTGGCGGTACAGGGACACCATCTGCTCGGTGTGCTGGATCGGCCAGAAGATGTTGTTGTGCAGGAACCCGTCGCCGTAGTAGGCGGCCTGTTCCGCGATCTCCGGCGTGCGGATGGACCCGTGCCAGACGAAGGGCGCGACACCGTCGAGCGGGCGCGGCGTCGACGTGAAGCCCTGCAGCGGGGTGCGGAAGCGGCCCTGCCAGTCGACGACCTCGTTCTCCCAGAGCTGGCGGACGAGCGCGTAGTTCTCGATCGCCAGGTTGACGCCCTGGCGGATGTCCTGCCCGAACCACGGGTAGACCGGGCCGGTGTTGCCGCGGCCCATCATGACGTCCATGCGGCCGTCGGAGATGACCTGGAGCATCGCGTACTCCTCGGCGATGCGCACCGGGTCGTTCGTCGTGATGAGCGTCGTGCTGGTCGACAGCGTGATGTGCTTCGTCCGACCGGCCAGGTACCCGAGCATCGTCGTCGGGCTCGAGGCCACGAACGGCGGGTTGTGGTGCTCACCGGTCGCGAAGACGTCGAGGCCGGCCTGGTCGGCGTGCTCGGCGATCGTCAGGATGTCACGGACGCGTCGGGTGTCGTCCGGCGTGGTGCCTGTCGTGGGGTCGGTCGTGACGTCGCTGACCGTGAAGATCCCGAACTGCATGGTGGTCGCCTCCTGCGCCTGTGTCCCGCGCGTCTGCACCGGACTGCGTTCTATGCGTTTGCATCGAACTGACGAGTACAACGTAGCGCACGTCGTGGCATTCCCGCCAGCGCGACGACCGGGTCTGACCCTCGGTTTGGTGACACCGGGGGGCAGTCTGCCGCGCCGCCGTGCGGGTACCGTCGTGAGGACGCCCTCACCAGGCGTGCCGATCAGGACCAGGACCCCACGGAGGTGTCAGCGTGACCACCATCACCTCGACCGCACGGCTCGTCGACGACGAGTGGGTGCTCCGCTGCCGTGACTACCCCGCCATCGAGCACCACGGTTCGTGGCTCGACGAGGTCGTCGTGCAGCACCGGGCCATGGTCCGCGAGTTCGTCGGCGTCGACCCCTGCATCGAGTACCAGCTCGGGGACACCGACATGACCGCTCGGATGGGTCAGGTGCGCCAGGCGGCCGCACGGGCGCGCGAGCTGCGCGACGCGGCTCGGATGGTCGACGACTCGGTCGCGGCTGAGCGGGACCGTCTCGTCCAGGAGCTGTCGGACCTGCGGGTGGCGCCGTCCGAGATCGCCGTGGTGCTCGGGGTGCCCGTGCGCTCCGTGCGGCACGACGCGGGAGCGGACGAGGAGGCGCGCATCGCGCGTCGGATCCTGCGGTCGTTGCACGCGGTCTGACGCGGCGCGGTGGCGCTGCGCTGCTCGATGGTGCTGCGGTGCTCGATGGTGCCGCCCCGCGGTCAGACCGGCGTCGGGACGCCCCGCGTGTCGGTCGTCGCGGCAGCGTGGTGCATGCCGTCGGCCAGCCACACCAGGGTGACCACCAGCAGGACACTCATCGAGGACGCCATGCGACCTGCGACGAGCAGCGCGTCGTGGTCGTGGGCCGCACCGCTCGCGAGCGCGACGACGACGGCTGCGACGCCCACCGCCGCCGTCACGCCGGTGGAGACCACCAGGACCGCCGTGACCAGTCGACGCGGACCACGGCGCCCGTCACGGTCACCGCGCTCCCCGCGGTCGACCAACGGCCCGACCGCCCGGACGATGCCGAGCCAGAACAGCGCGACCGCGCAGCCCCCGACGATGTCGCTCACCCGGTGCCACCCGTAGACGACGGTCTGGTTCGCGACGAACACGGCGTAGGCGGCGCCGACCAGGAGCACGAGCGGCCGGAACCGCCTGGGTGTGACCATGAGGACCGCGAACAACGACGCCAGCGCGATCGTGGCGTGGCCGGACGGGAACGAGTTGGGCGTCGTGGACTGGGCGATCTCCGGGCGCACGGCGATACGCTTGACGAGGGTCGACGTGCCCGCGGACGCGAGCACCACGACCCCCGCCGCCAGCCCCACGGCGAGCCGCCTCCGGGCGAGCGCCACAGCGGCGATCACGATGACGAGCAGCAGGATCACCGGGACCGAGATGACGTTCAGGGCGGTGTCCGACCCGAACAGGTCGGTCTCACGGACACCCCCGAGCGCGGAGTCCTCGACCCGCTGACCGACGGGCGTCAGCACGGCGACCGCGTAGACGAGAGGCACGATCACGAACCCCACACCGGCCAGCACCCCCCACCGCAGCCGTCGAGACACACTCGGGCCGCGGGCGTCCTCGCGCGAGGGCGGCGCACTGCGATCGGGCGTGCGGGTCACGGGGATCGTCCTCCTCGGCGTTGTCGTCGCGGGACTCGTCGTGCGCCTGGTGACGGCGCTTCGATTGGGTCGGTCGGGGCGGGACACGATACCGTTGGACGGCCGGTCGGACGCTGGGAACCAGGGTGCGCGGGGCCTCGTCGCACCGGGCGCCGGTCCGTCGCCCGCGGCTCGGACGCAGGGCTCCTCCGCCCGGACGGCACCGGCGACAGCACGGCCGGAGCGCACGACCGCATCGTCGGTGCTGGTGGCACCAGAACAGGAGACCCAAGTGGCAGTCAAGGAACCGAGCATCATCGCCTCGCCGAACCGGGCGCTCGCGCTGACCGTCGGCACCCTGCTCGCCGTCTGGGGCGTCCTGGGCTTCTTCTTCGCCGGCGAGAACGGCAACCACTTCTTCGGTGACAGCGGCGGGCTGCTCTGGGACGCGTTCCTCGTGAACCCCGCGCTGGTGCTGATCTGGACGCTGCTCGCAGCCGCCCTGTTCATCGTCGGACTCGGCAACACGATCGGCTCGCGGAACGTCAACCTGGTCGTGGGTGTCGTCCTCGTCGTCATGGCCGTGTACGGCTTCGTGTTCATGAACACCTCGGCGAACGTCTTCGCGATGAACACCGCGGACAACGTCTTCAACGCGATCGTCGGCGTCGTGCTCCTGCTCACCGCGCTCGGGGCCGACAAGCAGAACATCGCCGCACTGCGGGCCGCGCGCGCCTGACCGCACTGCACGTCCTCGATGCCCGTCTGCCGCACCGGCAGGCGGGCGTCGCTGTTCGTGGGCAGCGTCGGAGTCAGGCCCCGGCCGCCGGCCCGTCGGGCTTCGGCGCCTCGAGCTGGGTCGCGACGACCCGGGGCGCCTCGGACATGAAGCGCCGGACGTCCAGGTCCACGATGATGTCGGACGGACGGAGCGGCCGCGTCAGGAACAGCCCGTCGAGCGAGGTGAGCCGCGACAGCGCCACGTACGTCTGCCCGGCGCTGAACACCCGGTTGCCGAGGTCGATGACGGCGCGGTCGTAGGTGCTGCCCTGGGACTTGTGGATCGTCACGGCCCAGGCCAGACGCAGCGGGAACTGCTGGAACTCCCCCACGGTGTCCTTCTTGAGCTCCTTCTTGTCGGCGTCGTAGGAGTACTTGAACTTCTCCCACACCGACGGCTGGACCTCGAAGGACTCTCCGTCGACGTCGACCCACACGGTGTCGCGGATGGTCTGCACGATCCCGAGGGTGCCGTTCACCCAGCGCTGGTCGGGGTCGTTGCGGAGGAACATCACGTGGGCACCCGGCTTGAGCTCGAGTGCCTCGTCGGCGGGGAAGTTCCGGCCACCGAAGTCGCCGTTCACGTCGGCACGCGCGGTCTTGACCTTGCCCGGCAGCAGCTCGAGCGCCGCGCTGTTGATCCGCGCCACGGTGTCGTTCCGGGTCGCCAGGGTGATGGCGTCGTCCGGCGCGGGCCGGGCGCCGGCCTCGTTCAGGCGGTCGGCGATGTCCGCGGTGACCCGGCCGTGCCGCACGGCGGTGAGCATCGCGGCGAAGGCGTCGTCCCGCTGCCGGTGCACGGTCGCGAGTTCGATGATGTTGAGCTCGGCCTCGAGCCAGACCTTGGCGTCGAAGAACCAGAGCGAGCGGTAGTGGTCGGTGAAGTAGGCGCGCTCGTCGCCGTCGCCCGGCACGGGCGGCAGCTGGTACGGGTCACCGAACATGACCACCTGCACGCCACCGAAGGCCTCGAACTGCCGCCCGCGGGCCTTGCGCAGCGAACGGTCCATCGCGTCGAGCAGGTCGGCGTTGACCATCGAGACCTCGTCGATGACCAGGGTGTCCATCGTGTTGAGGAGCTTGCGGGTGTCGGGGCCCTGGCGGAGTTCGGCGTCGGCGATGAGCCCGATCGGCAGGCGGAACAGCGAGTGGATCGTCTGGCCGCCGACGTTGAGCGCCGCCACACCCGTCGGCGCACAGATCACGACCTGCTTGTCGGTGTTCCACGCCAGGTGGTTGAGGAGCGTCGACTTGCCGGTCCCCGCACGCCCCGTGATGAAGACGTGGTCACGTGTGGACTCGACGTACTCGAAGACGGCGCGCTGCTCGGCGCTCAGCTCGACGCTCACCGCGCACCCCGTTCAGCGCTGATCGGCGACACCGCGTGGTCTCGACGCAGCCGGAGCACGCCGACCACGACCGTCACGAGCACCAGCAGGACGCCGGACACGACGAGCACGGTCCCCGCCCGGGCCTGGTCCACCAGCGGGTCCGGGCCCCACGTGCGCCCCATCGCGCCGAACCAGGACGCCTGCAGCAGCCCGAGCGGCCCCTGCATCGCGATGCCGAGCGACACCATGCCCGCGGCCACCACCGCCGCGCCGGCGGTCCGGACCGCGAGGGCCACGCGCGACGCCGAGTGCGCTCCGGCCGCCACGGGCGTCAGGAGCGTCGGGAGTGCGAGGAGCCCCACCAGCAGGAAGACGAGGTCGATCACGGTGCGCCCGATCGAGTCGCTCGCCGACCACCGGACCACCTGCGTGCCGTAGAAGCCCCACCAGATCGCGGCGAGCAGCACGAGCGCCGGGAACGGCTGCACGAGGTACCGCACGGCGGCGTTGTCGACGAGGATGCCGGTCCACTCGCGGACACCGGTGCTGTCGTCGGTCCGCGGCCGGACGGCGGCGCGGATGAGCTGCACGGGAGCGGCGGCCCAGATGAGTGCGGGAACGACGACCCCGAGCAGCACGTGCGCACCGACGTTGGCGGAGACGAGGAAGCGGTCGTAGTCGTGCAACGAGCCGGAGGTCGCGACGACCAGGCACAGGACCGCAACCGCGGCCGCGACGGTGCGACGAAGCGGCCACGGGGTGCCGCGGCGCCGCAGCCGGACGACCCCGGCGGCGTAGGTCGCCACGAGCAGCACGGCGACCATGAGCCAGAACAGGTCGAGGTTCCAGTGCGTCGCCCACCCCCACGGCCCCGGCGCGGCGGGCAGGGGGTCGTCGGTGAGGATCTCGGCCGGGGACGGGTCGCTCGTCTTGCTCAACGCGATCTGGTCGACCGGGGTGGCCGTCCGACCCAGGGCCGCGGCGAACCCGGATGCGATCCCCATCACCGCGAGCTCGACGACGACGAGCGTCCAGAACGGCCGAGCGCGCCGCGGGGTCGCTGTCAGGGCGATGATCGTACGCCGACGCTGCACTGCTCCGAGGACACCGAGCGCGATGATCGCTCCGGTCTTCACGAGCACGAGTGCACCGTACGGTGTGGCCAGGTTCGAGAACGCGCCCACACGGATCTGCGCCGACGCGACCCCGGAGACGGCGACCAGCACGAAGCAGCCGAGCGCCACGCTGGAGTACCGGCCGACGACGAGTGCGAGCCGGTCCCCGGGCACGACACCGCGGACGAGGGTCAGCATCACGATCCCGCCGATCCACACGGCGGCACCGACCAGGTGCAGCCCGAGCGCGGTGACGGCGGCGTCGTGGCTGGCGGTGCCGGCGGCGTGCCCCTGCTGCGCGAGCGGCACGAGGCCGATCATCGAGACGCCGGCCGTCAGGGCGACCATGCCCCGGGACCGGACGGCGAAGCACAGGACGGTGACGGCCGCGGCGACGAGCACCGTCACGAGCCAGGCGAGACCGAGGTCGGTGCCGGTGAGGAAGACCCCCATGGACTGCCCGAACTGGTCGTCGAGGCTGATCCGCGACCCGGCGACGCTGAGGAAGGTGAAGAACGTGGTGACGGCGGACGCGACCGTCCAGACACCCGCCGATGCCGCGGCGACGTCGATGGCCCGGTTCCACTCGGGAGCGGTGCGGGAGAGCCCGATGGTGGCCAGCGCCAGCCCGCCGATGGTCGCGGCGGCGGACAGGTCGACGAGGACCCGTGCGATGGGGAGCCCGAAGCGCACGGCAGAGCCGGGATCGGCGATCAGCGCGGCGTCGGCCCCGCCGCCGATCACCAGCGCGACCAGGAGCGACACGAACGCGACGACGACCAGCACGGCTGGCCCCGCGATGCGTGCGATCCGGTTCACCCGTCAAGCCTAGGCGGTGCCCGACGGCGCACGGGACGAGGGGGGACGACCTGTGGAGGACGGCGGCGGGGACGACCTCCCGCCGCCGGGAACGACGAAGGGGACGGCCGAAGCCGTCCCCTCCGTGCGCTGCGACGGTCTTACTTGACCGCGGCCTTGAGCTTCGAGCCGGCGCTGACCTTGACCGAGTCGCTCGCGGCGATCTCGATGGCGTCACCGGTCTGGGGGTTGCGGCCCGTGCGAGCGGCACGGTGCGTCTTCTCGAAGGCGATCCAACCGGGGATCGTGACCTTCGTGCCGTCGGCGACGGAGCCCGAGACGACGCTGAAGAGGGCGTCGACGACGCCGTTGACGGTGGCCTGGCTCTGGCCGGACTCGGCGGCGACGGCAGCGACGAGCTCGGTGCGGTTCAGTGACTTGTCAGCCATTGGATGTCCTCCTCGGACTTCTTGCGTATCGGTCGGACGCACACGGCGCCCGGTGCCCTGAGCGGTTGCCCCGGGGCTTCGGACCAGCGGGCCGAGGGCCCGGCGGAACCGGAGTTGAACCTATCAGCCGGTCCGGTCCCTGACGGCCGACTCGCCCGGATTTCCGGGGTTGTCGCGGGATCAGAGTGGCTCGTGTGACCAATGTGACGAAGATGTCCCCCGAACCGAGCGGGAACCGCCAGTCGGGACGTCGGGCGGGGACGACGAACGCCCCGTCACCGATGCGGTGACGGGGCGTTCGAGGAGTGCGTGCTTACCAGGAGCTCTTCGTGATGCCCGGCAGCTCGCCACGGTGCGCCATGTCGCGGAAGCGGACACGGCTGATGCCGAACTCACCGAGGTGGCCACGGGGGCGGCCGTCGATGGCGTCGCGGTTGCGGTAGCGGATCGGCGAGGCGTCGCGGGGGAGCTTCTGCAGCCCCACGCGAGCGGCCTCACGCGACTCGTCCGTGCCGTTCGGGTCCACGAGGGCCTTCTTCAGCTCGAGACGACGGTCGGCGTAGCGCGCGATGATGACCGCACGCTGGTTGTTCTTCGCGATCTTGCTCTTCTTCGCCATGCTTAGCGCTCCTCACGGAAGTCGACGTGCTTGCGGACCACCGGGTCGTACTTCTTCAGCACGAGACGGTCCGGGTTGTTGCGACGGTTCTTCTTGGTCACGTAGGTGAACCCGGTGCCCGCCGTGGAGCGGAGCTTGATGATCGGACGAACGTCCTGACCCTTCTTGGCCATCAGATCTTCTCCCCGCGGGCAAGGACGTCCTTGACGACGGACTCGATGCCGCGTGCGTCGATGACCTTGATGCCCTTCGCGCTGAGCGTGAGCGTGACGTTACGACGAAGCGAGGGCACGTAGTACGTCTTCTTCTGCACGTTCGGGTCGAAGCGACGCTTCGTCCGGCGGTGCGAGTGCGAGATGTTGTGTCCGAAGCCGGGGGTGGCTCCGGTCACCTGGCACACTGCTGCCATGGTTTCCTCCTGATGATTACCGTGCGGCCGATCGGCCGCACCCAAGGTCACTTGCCTGGCACACACGCGCGTGGCCACGATGGTCCGGAGACCGAGGAGACGGTGCGAGGGGGTTGTGTGTGCCGCCCCGCCCGCCTGCGAGAGGCGGATCCGCGCGACCGCGGCGTTCGCGACGGTCGGAGGGCTGAACAACGGGCCCGTGCGAGCACGGACCAGCCGCCAACGATACTGGATGGCCGGGCGTGTCGCAAACCCGGCCGGGAGGCCCGGCTCGGCCCCGCCCCGCTGGCGCGGCCCCGGGAGCGCGGGCGCCTAGGCCTCGGCGCGGGCGGCCGTGCACGACGCGCACTCGCCGAAGATGTCCACGACGTGGCTGGCGTTCGTGAAACCGTGCTCGGCGGCGACCTGCTGGGCCCACCGCTCGACGGGGTCCGCCTGGATCTCGACGGTCCGACCGCAGACCCGGCAGATCAGGTGGTGGTGGTGCTTGTCGGTCGTACAGGCGCGGTAGAGCGACTCACCGTCCTGCTGGAGGGAGTCGGCATCGCCCTCGGTGGCCAGGTCGGCCAGCGCGCGGTACACCGTGGCGAGACCGATCGTCGAACCGCCGTCACGCAGGTGCGCGTGCAGCGCCTGGGCGCTGACGAAACCCTCGGTGGAGTCGAGCGCGCCGCGGACCGCTTCGCGCTGCCAGGTGTTCCGCTTGGCCTTGGGGACGGCTGACCCCTGCGCTGCGACTGGCTTCTGCACGGCGGCGGGCTTCTGCACGGCGTTCAAGCGCTGACCTCCTGGGGTGCTGACGAGTGTTCGCGGACGGCGACGCGGCCACGTCCACGACGTTCCTTGTGTGCCCCGACGATCCGGCAGACCACCCAGATGGCGAACGAGATCGTCGTGACGTACGGACTGATCGGCAGCCCGCCACCGAGGGCCAACAGGATGCCCCCGACGACCGACACCACGGCGAACACGGTCGACAGCACGGGGACGAGCACGGGGTGCACGGTCAGGCGGAGCGCGGCGGCCGCCGGGGTGACCAGCAGCGAGAGGACGAGCAGGGCGCCCACGATCTGCACCGACACGGCCGTGGCGAGTCCGAGCGCGAGCATGAAGACCAGGGCGAGCGTCCGCACGGGGACGCCGGCGGCGGCGGCGACGTCCGGGTCGACCGACGCGAACATGAGCGGGCGCCAGATGACGACCAGGATCGCGACGACGACGGCACTGATCACGATGAGCGACGTCAGCTGCGGGTTGTCCACCGAGACGATCTGCCCGGTCAGCAACCCGAACTTGTTCGCCGCCCGGCCCTTGTACAGCGCCAGGCAGAGGATGCCGAGCCCGAGTCCGAACGGCATGAGCACGGCGATGATCGAGTTGCGGTCGCGCGCCCGCGAGCCGAGCAGCCCGATCAGCAGCGCCGCGACGACAGAGCCGACCAGCGAGCCGGTCACGACGTTCACCCCGAGCAGCAGCGACGCGCTGGCGCCCGCGAACGAGAGCTCGCTGATGCCGTGCACCGCGAAGGGCATGTTCCGCGCGACGACGAACGGACCGATGAGCCCGCCGACGACCCCGAGCACGGCACCCGCCCAGATCGAGTTCTGCACGAGCGCCACGAGCTCGCCGTAGTCCTGGAACGAGAAGACGGTCGACCAGACGTCCATCAGACCCGCCCTTCGTCCGGAGCGGTACCGTGCGGGTCGACCTCGCCGTGGTGGTGCTCGTGCGCTTCGTTCGACCCGACGATGACGATGCGTCCCATCGTGCGGACGACGTCGACCGGGGTGCCGTACAGGTCCGACAGCACGTCGGCGCGCAGGATGTCGTCGGGCGACCCGATCCGGAAGCGCCCGCCCGCGATGTACAGGACCCGGTCGACGACGTCGAGGATCGGGTTCACGTCGTGCGTGACGAAGAGCACCGCAGCACCCTGCTGTCGGCGCTGGCGGTCGATGAGCTCGGTGACGCCGCGCTGGTGCCGCAGGTCGAGCGAGATGAGGGGTTCGTCGCAGAGCAGCAGGGCGGGGTCGGCGGCGATGGCCTGCCCGACGCGGGTGCGCTGCTGCTCACCGCCGGAGAGCTCGGCCACGGGGGCGTCCGCGAACGCGGTGGCTCCGACCTCGTCGATGATCCGGTCGATGCGCTCCCGCTCGGCCTTCCGCTCGGGCCGGATCCCCCAGCGGTGCCCGGTCACGCCCTGGGCGATCATGTCGCGGGCACGGAGCGGGGTACCGGAGTCCATCAGCCGCTGCTGCGGGATGTACCCGATCCGGCGGTGGCCACGACGCACCGGGCGCCCGAGGAACGACATCGAACCGCTCGTCAGCCGCTGCTGCCCGAGCACGGTCTTCAGCAGCGAGGTCTTGCCCGCGCCGTTCGGTCCGAGCACCGCGACGAACTCCCCCGGCGCGACGTCGAGGTCGAGGCCGTCCCAGAGTCGGCGCGCGCCGTACGCCAGCCCCGCGCCCCGGAGCGCGAGCACGGCGGGACCGCCGCTGCGCGGGGCAGCGGCGGTGCGCGTCTGGTCCTGGACCGCGGTCACTTCGCCAGTGCCGCCGTCACCGCGTCGATGTTCGCCTGCTGCCACGAGACGTAATCCTCCCCCTTCGGGAGCGTCTCCGTGACACCGACCACCGGGATGCCCGCCTTGTCCGCGGCCTTCTTGACCTGTTCGGTCTCGGGGCTCGAGGTCTGCTCGTTGTAGGCCAGCAGCTTGACGGTGCGGTCGCTGAACAGCTTCAGGGTGTCGTTGAGCGCGGCCGGTGGGACGTCGTCGCCCTCCTCGATCGCCTCGGAGAAGGCCTCGGGCGTGACGTTGTCGAGCCCCATCGCGTCGAACAGGTACCCGGGGACGGGCTCGGTGTAGGCCACCTTCTCGCCCTGGTCGGACTGCTTCGCGGCGGCGGTCTGCGACTCGAGGTCCTGCAGCTTGGTCGTCAGGGTCTTCGCGTTCGCCGCGAAGGTCCCCTTGTCGGCACTGTCGAGCGAGCCGAGCCGGTCGGCCACGTCGGCGACGAGCTTGACCATCGTCGGGTAACTGTAGAAGACGTGCTCGTTGAACTCGGCGTCGCCTCCCTCGTCGAGCCCGGAGAGCTTGACCACGTTGATCGTGGCCGCCTTCGTGTCCGCCGACTTCGCCAGCGTCGTCATGAAGTCGTCGTAGCCGCCGCCGTTCTCGATGAGCAGGTCGGCCTTCGACACGGCGAGCTGGGTCTGCGCGCTCGACTCGAACGAGTGCGGGTCCTGCGAGGGGTCGTCGAGGATGCTCGTCACGCTGACGTGGTCGCCGCCGATCGTCTTCACGAGCGAGCCGTACACGTTCGTCGACGCGACGACACGGACGGTGCCGTCACCGCTGGCGTCGGACGACGCGGGCGACGTGGCGCAGCCCGTCAGGGCGAGCGCGGCGGCGCCGGCGACGAGGGGCAGGGCGAGGAGGCGGCGGTTCTGCATGTCGAGAACGCTAGCCCTAGTTGATAACGATTGTCAAAACCAAGCCGACGGGAGGCAGACGGAAGGCCCGGTGCCAGCTGGCACCGGGCCTCCCGTCCGTCTGGTGGTCGCGACTAGGCCTTGGTGGCCGCGTCGATCGTGTTCTCGGCGATCGTGTCCTCCTCGCGGCCCGGGGTCCGCAGGTTCCACTTCTTGATGACGAAGCTGAAGAGGAAGTAGTAGACCACCGCGTAGCCGAGGCCGATCGGGATGAGCCAGATCGCCCCGTCCGCCTTGCCGAAGTTGAGCACGTAGTCGATCGCGCCGGCCGAGAACGAGAAGCCGTCGCGGATGCCGAGCGCGTTGACCAGCGCCAGCGACGTGCCGGTCAGGAGCGCGTGGATCACGTAGAGCGGGAACGCCACGAACATGAACGAGTACTCGAGCGGCTCGGTGATGCCGGTCACGAACGAGGTGAGCGCGGCGGAGAGCATGATGCCGCCGACGAGCTTGCGGTTGTGCGGCTTGGCGTTGCGCCAGATCGCGAGCGCACCGGCCGGCAGAGCGAACATCATGATCGGGAAGAAGCCGGCCTGGAAGATGCCCGCGGTCGGGTCCCCCGCCAGGAAGCGGGCGATGTCACCGTGGTAGGTCACGCCACCCGTGGTGAAGCTGCCGAGCTGGAACCACGGGAAGAAGTTGAGCAGCTGGTGCAGTCCGATCGGGATGAGCATGCGGTTGACGAACCCGAAGATCCCGCCGCCGACGACGGCGTTGTCCGACACGGCCTGGCCGGCGGCCGTCAGCGCGATGTCGAAGTAGCGGTAGACGAAGGACATCAGCACGGCGATGATCAGACCGGCGACCGCGGTGAGGATCGGGACCAGACGACGGCCCGAGAAGAACCCGAGGAAGTCGGGCATCTTCGTGCGGTGGAACTTCTGCCACAGCCCGGCAGCGACGAGACCCATCACGATGCCGCCGAGGACACCGAAGTTGATCGTCGCCTGGTCGCCGTTCGCGTCCTTCACGCCCGCCAGGACGATCGGTGACATGGCGGCGAACACCTGGTACATGACCATGTACCCGACGACCGCGGCGAGCGCCGTGGTGCCGTCGGACTTCTTCGCCCAGCCGATCGCGATGCCGACGGCGAACAGCAGCGGCAGCCAGGTGAAGACACCGTTGCCGGCGGCCGCGATGATCGTCGCGCCCTTCTCGAAGCCGGGGATGGCGCCGAGCATGTCCGACTGCCCGAGTCGGAGCAGGATGCCCGCTGCCGGCATGACCGCGATCGGCAGCAGCAGGCTCCGCCCGAGCCGCTGCGCGTTGGCGAAGAGCTTGCTCTGCTTCTTCGGCGTCTTCTTCTCCGGCACATCCGTGGTGGCAGCAGTGCTCATCGGAGGTCCTCTCGTCATCGGGTGGAGCTGTCGGGGTGAGTTGAGTCGTGCGTGCGGCGCAGGTAGCCTCGGCGGTGACGCCAGGTCCGGTCCTGTCCGGTCATGACCAGTCCGTAGTCTCTGTGACCACGGCATGCATGTCAACCTGAACGCGAACCTGTAACGAGGAGGAAACTTCATGGCCGACATCAAGGCATCCGACATCATCGCCGCACTCGGTGGCACCGAGAACATCGAAGAGGTCGAGGGCTGCATCACACGCCTCCGCGTCGAGGTGGAGGACGGCGACCTCGTCGACAAGGACGCCCTCAAGGCGGCGGGCGCCCAGGCCGTCGTCGGTGGCGGCACCGGCTGGCAGGTCATCGTCGGACCGATCGCCGACAACCTCGCGCAGGACATCCAGGACGAGCTGTGACCGCTGTCCTGACGCCCTTCGCCGGGCCCGTGATCGCACTCGCTGACGTGCCGGACCCGGTGTTCGCCGAGCAGCTCGTCGGCGCCGGGGTCGCGGTCGACCCCACGGGCGTCGAGGGCACGGTCACCGCGGTCGCCCCGGTCGACGGCACGATCGTCAAGCTGCACCCGCACGCGTTCGCGATGCAGGGGTCGGCGGGTACGGACGTGCTCGTCCATGTCGGCATCGACACCGTCAAGCTCAAGGGCGAGGGCTTCACGCTGCTGGCCGCCGAGGGCGCCGTCGTCAGCGCGGGCGACCCGGTCGTCCGGTTCACCCCGGCGACGATCTCGGCTGCGGGCTACTCGCCGGTGTGCCCCGTCGTCGTGCTCGGCTCGGCGCCGGACTCGGTCGCGCAGGACACCGTCGGCAGCACGGTCGCTGCCGGGGACGTCCTCTTCACCGTCTGACCGGCGGGCACCCACGTCGGTGCCGTCACGGTCCGACCCGCGCGGTCCGCTCTACGCGACCGCGCGGGTCGCGGTGACCTCCATCTGCACGCGGTAACGGTCCGAGCGGTACCAGCTCCGCGCGTGCTCGACGGGTCGGTCGCGCGAGTACGACACCCGGTCGAACTCCAGCAGGGGCGCGCCCGTCCTGGTGCCGAGCAGCGTGGCGACGTCGTCCGCGGCCGGTGTCGCCGCGACGGTCTGCTGCGCCCGGTCGATGGGCATGCCGTACTCGTCGGCGACGATCGAGTACACCGACCCGGACAGGTCGTGGTCGAGCAGCCCGGGGAACGCGTCGGCGACGAGCCAGGCGTCGTCGATCGACACCGGTGCCCCGTCGGCCATGCGCAGTCGCTTCAGGTGGAAGGCCGTGTCGGACTCCCCCAGGCGCAGTGCCGCGGCGGTGTCGGTCGGCGGGACGCGCTCTTCGCGCAGGAGGACGACGGTGGTGGGCACGTGGCCCATCGCCCGCATCTCCTCGGTGAACGACGCCAGGTGCAGTGTCGACTGCACGGGCCGGTGCGCCACGAAGGTGCCCTTGCCGCGGACGCGCTCGAGGTAGCCCTCGTTGACGAGCTGGCCGAGTGCTTCGCGCACGGTGATGCGCGAGACGCCGTACTCGGCGATGAGCTGGCGCTCGGACGGGATGGCGGCTCCGGGGGCGAGTCGGACGGTGGCCAGGTCGAGCAGGATCCGGCGGAGCTGCTGGTGTTTCGGCTCCGCGCCTTCGGTGATGCGGCTCGTCATCGGTCCCTCGTGCTCCGTTGCGGTGTCGGTGGTCTGCCCGGTGGTCCTGGGCGGACATGACCAGTCCTCTCACAGTAGCGATCCCTGGACGGGACGTCGATGTGCCGTGGAGAACCCGTGCCAGGATGTCGCCCGTGATCTCCGTGGTGATCGTCGACGACGAAGCGCTGGTCCGGTACGGCTTCGAGCTGATCCTCGGGGCGGCGCCGGACATCGAGGTGGTCGCGACGACCTCCGACGTCGACGCGATCGCCACCGTCACCGAGCACCGCCCCGACGTGGTGCTGCTCGACGTGCGCATGCCCCGCATCGACGGTCTCGACCTGCTCGGGTCAATCACCGCGATGCCGGAGCCGCCCGCGGTGGCGATGCTCACGACGTTCGACGCCGCCGAGCACCTCGGCCGCGCGATGGAACTCGGGGCCGCGGGGTTCCTGCTCAAGGACACGGACCCCGAGGGCCTGGCCCAGTACGTGAGAGTCCTGGCAGCGGGCGGCGTCGTGCTCGCCTCGGAGCTCGACCGCGCCCGGCTGTTCGCCCCCTCGGTCGTGCAGTCCGAGGTCCCGCCGATGACCGACCGCGAGCGCGCCGTCCTGCAGCTCGTCGCCGACGGTGTCAGCAACCCCGAGATCGGCGCACGACTCGGGGTCAGCACCGGCACCGTGAAGGAGGACGTGCGCGCTCTGCTCGCCGCCTTCGGCGTCGCCAGCCGTGTCCAGCTCGCGCTCCGCGCAGCGGCGGCGGGGCTGCTCCGTGCCTGAGTCGCGAGTCCGCCGCGTGCTGGGAGCGACGGACAGGAGGCTCGACACCGTCGTCGACGGCGGCTTCCGCTGGATCCGTGGTCACCAGCCGCCGTGGTGGCTGGTGGACGCGTTCTTCGTCGCCGCCGCGGTCGGCGACGCCGTGCTCGACATCTCGGGTGCCACGGACTTCGAGACCGCGATGTCGCTCCTGGCCGCGGCGGCCCTGGTCCTTCGCCGCCGCCTGCCCGTGACGGCGTTCGCGCTGACCGTGCCGGGGCTGTTCGTCGGCTCGGCCGTGGTGGCGTCCGTGGTCGCGCTGTTCACGATCGGGCAGCGCACCGACCGGCGCTGGGTGATGCTGCTGGCCGCGGTGGTCGAGTTCGTCGGCTTCGGCGGGTTCGTCGGCCCGCCGCAGAACCTCGAGGACGTCATCGTCTCGATCATCTACGCGCTGATCTTCGCCCTCGGTCCGCTGTCGATCGGCCTGCTCGCCCAGACCCGGCTGCGGTTGACCGAACGGCTCGCCGAACGCGACTCCGCCCGCGCCGAGGAACGCCGGCAGGCCGCCGAGGTCGCGCTGTCCCGCGAACGGGCGTTGCTCGCGCGGGAGATGCACGACGTCGTCTCGCACCAGGTGACGCTGATCGCCGTGCAGGCGGGTGGCATGCAGATGGCCGGTCGTGACGAGGCCGAGCGCGGGTTCGCCCGCACGATCCGCCAGCTCTGCGTGGTCACCCTGCAGGAGCTGCGCGAGATGGTCCAGGTGCTCCGTGCCGCAGGAGGCACCGACCGTGAGATCGCGCCGCAGCCCGTCCTGGCCGACCTGGACCGGCTGGTCACGGCCGCCGGACTCGACACCACGACCGCGGTCGACCTGCCGGCGACCCTGGCGCAGCCGGTCCAGCGCGCCGTGTACCGCTTCGTGCAGGAGGCGCTGACGAACGTCCGGAAGCACGCACCCGGGGCAGCGGTGCACGTGTCCGGCGAGGTCGTCGGTGTTGTGGTCACCGTCCGCGTCGTCAACGGCCCCGCCGCGTCGGACCGCCTCGAGCTGCCCGGGTCCGGCCTCGGGCTCATCGGGCTCGGTGAACGGGCGTCACTGCTCGGCGGACGACTCGAGAGCGGTCCCACGCCGGACGGCGGGTTCGCCCTGTCCCTGCGGCTGCCCGTGGAGCACCTGCCGCCGACGTCCTGACCGGCACCAGCGGCTGCGCTGCCGACTCGGTCCGATGGCCGATCGGCCATCGTGGTTCAACCCGACGGTCGATGCCCGCGGGTCTCGGATCCACTTCGATGGCACTGTGCCCATCCGTCCCGCCCTCGCCCGGCTCCGTCGCCACCCCGTCGCCCTCGTCGTGGCCGGGGCGATCGTCGTCCTGGTGGTCGGGGCTCGGCTGACGCACGCCGAACCGGACTTCCCGCACCACCCGCCCGTCGCCTGCCTGGCACTCGTCGCGACGATCATCGCCGCCGCGGTCGCCGAGCGGACGATCGGCTCGATCAGGGCGGCACTGGTCGGCGTGGTCGTCCCGGCGATCGCGATGCTCGTCACGGAGCTGGCGGTCAGCGTCGGCGACGCACTGGGTGAGGCGCACGCCGAAGTGGTCCACGGACAGCCGATGCTGGCGCCGTCGGTGATCGCCGTCACGCTCTTCGCCGCGGCGTCGGCCGGCATGCCCGCCCAGCGCCGGTGGCGGGTCCGCACGGTGCTGTGGACGGTGACGCTCACCCTCCTGCTCTTCGCGGGCCACGGCTCGGACGTGACCCGCGCGCTCGCCGCCCTGCTCGGGACCGCGGCCGGCGCGCTCGTCGTGCACCGGGCCTCCCGTCCCGCGCAGCGCGACCACCTGACGGCCCGGACGGTCGTCGTGGCGACCCTCGTCGCGCTGGGCGGCGGCACGCTGGTGACGCTCGTCGTGCCGGACCCGGACGGGGTGCTCTCGCCGTTCTCGGACGCGATGAGCGACCGCGCCACCGTGCTCGTCGGAGTCCTGCTGCTCGTCGCCGCCTGGCTCGTGCACCACGGCCGTCGTGCCGGGATCGTCGTGGCGGCCGGGGTGCTCGTCGTCCTGACCGCCGTGCTCGCCGACGTGTTCCTCATCGAGCCGATGACGGACTCGGCGGTGCAGTGGCAGGGGCTCGGCCTGGACGAGGTCGAGTGGCAGGTGACCCTGCTCGGCGCCTG
The DNA here is from genome assembly GCF_001424385.1 of Curtobacterium sp. Leaf183. Classification (GTDB taxonomy): domain Bacteria; phylum Actinomycetota; class Actinomycetes; order Actinomycetales; family Microbacteriaceae; genus Curtobacterium. Next base: position 920,218 of record NZ_LMPO01000008.1, read on the forward strand.
GGTCGTCCCCGCGTCGGTGCTGCTGGCGATCCTGGTGCTGCGCGGCCGTCTGGTCCGAGCGCCCTTCCGGGCAGCGTCCGGGCCGTCCGGACTCGTCGCGATGCTGCGCGGGGGCGACGCCGGGTCACTCGGGCACATGGGGACGTGGCGCGGGAACGCGGTCTGGTCGCACCCCGACGGACTCGGGGCCGTGGCGTACCGCGTGCGCGGCGACGTCGCCCTGACGGTCTCCGACCCGGTGTGCACCGCCGACGACCGTGCCGCCGTCATCAGTGCGTTCGCGCTGCACTGCGAGGAGAACGGCTGGGTCCCGGCGTTCACGAGCGTGCACGAGCCGGTGCGGGCGATCCTGGCGCCCGAGGGGTGGACCGCGCTGCCCGTCGGCGTCGAGGCCGTCCTCGACGTCACGACCTTCGACCTGCGGGGCAAGCGCCGCCAGGACCTGCGCACCGCCTCGAACCGCGCCGACCGCGAGGGCGTCCGCGACGAGTGGACCCGGTTCGCGCAGCTCGACGCCCGGCAGCGCGCCGAGGTCGAGGCGATCTGCACCCGCTGGGCCGCCGACCGCCGTCTGCCCGAGATGGGCTTCACCCTCGGCGGCTTCCGCGAGCTCGACGACCCCGACGTGCGACTCGCCCTGGCGGTCGACGCCTCGGACCGGGTCACCGCCGTGACGAGCTGGTTGCCGGTGTACGCGCACGGCGCCCTGACCGGCTACACGCTCGACGTGATGCGGCGCGGCGAGGACGGGATGCCCGGGGTCGTCGAGTTCCTGATCGCCCGGACCGCCCTGCGGTCGCGCGAGGCCGGGCTGACCACGCTGAGCCTGTCCGGCACGCCGCTCGCCGCCCACGACCCCGCGTCGACGGCCGTCCTCGACCGCGGCTCGCGACTGCTGGCCCGCCTGCTGGAGCCGGCGTACGGGTTCCGCTCGCTCCAGCGCTTCAAGGAGAAGTTCGGCGCACAGCACGAGCCGCTCTGGTTGGTCGTCCCGACGCCGTTGCACGTGCCACGGGTCGCCCGGGCCCTGGCCGGTGCCTACCTGCCGGGGCTGCGACCCCGGCACCTGTGGGAGCTGCGGCGTGCGCACCGTGCGGCCGCCGGGGCACGAGGCTGATGCTCGACCCGTTCCACTGGGTGATGGGGACCCGGCTGCAGGTCCCCACGAAGCTCGTGCCCGCGGACGTGCTGTTCGGCGTCACCGCGGTCGTCGTGCTGCTGCCGGCGCTCCGCACGGGGCTGCGGTCGAGCGCGGCCTGGCGACGCACGGGCGTCCGCGCCGCGGTCGCTGTCGGCGGTGCCCTGCTCGGACTGCTGGCGTGCTGGGTCGTCGGTGACCTGTTCAACGCGTTCGACGTCCACCTGACCGACGTCACACGGATGTGGGTGGCCATGGCCTTCGCCGGGCTCGCACTGGCCGTGGCGGGGCTCGTCCAGGGCGGCCGCGGACGCCGCGTGCTCGCCGGCGTGCTGGTGCCCCTGGCGTTGCTCGTCCCCGCGCTCGGCGTCAACGTCGACTACGCCGCCTACCCGACGCTCAACGCGCTCGTGCAGACCAACCCGTTCCCGGCCCTCGACCTGGGTTCCGAGTCCGGCGTGGACGCCGTCGCCGACCGACCCGCGTCCGAGCACTGGACCCCGCCCGCGACGATGCCGACGGCGGGCCACGTGGGCACCGTGCGGATCCCGGGGACGCGGTCGGGCTTCCCCGCGCGCCCGGCCGTCGTGTACCTGCCGCCGGCCGCCCTCACCGATGACCCGCCCGTGCTGCCGGTCGTCGTCTCGCTCTCCGGGCAGCCCGGTTCCCCCAGCGACATGTTCACGGCGGGCGGCATCGCCGGGGTGCTCGACGCGTACGCGGCCGCCCACCACGGGCTCGCGCCGATCGTGGTGTCCGCCGACCAGCTCGCCGTCCCCGGGCACAACACGATGTGCGTCGACTCGTCGATCGGCAAAGCGGCTACTTACATCACACAGGACGTCCCCGCGTGGGTCACCGCACACCTGCGCGTGCCGACGGACCGCCGCGGCTGGGGGCTCGTCGGGTTCTCGCAGGGCGCGACGTGCGCGACGCAGTTCCTGTCGGGGTACCCGGACCGCTTCGGCGCCGCCCTCGCCGTGTCGAGCGAGCTGCACCCGGTCGACCGCTCCCCGCAGAACAGCGCCGACGAGGCCTTCGGCGGGTCCCTCGCCCGCTGGCGCGCCGCCGCCCCGTCAGCGCTGATGGCCGCGAACGGCCCCTACCCGGACACCCGGCTGTGGCTGACCGCTGGGTCGACGGACCACGAGTTCACCGAGTCGGCGAAGCGGATCGGCGCGGCCGCACGGCGTGCGGGCATCCACACCGCCGTCGCGTCGGCGCCCGGGAGCGGACACGACTGGAACACCGTGCAGTGGTCGCTCGCGAACGAGCTGCCCCACGAGGCCGACGCGCTGCTCGGCGCGCCCGGGGTGGTGCAACCGTGAACGACGCACCGGGGGTGCTGGTCGTCCGCATGGCGGTGCTCGGGGCGGCGGTGCTGGTGCTGGTGGGCGTGCTGTCGTTCAGCCCGGGCGGAATGTGCGTCGTCGCCGCGGTGGTGCTCGGGCTGGCGACGGTCGCGGCCGGGGTGCTCGGCGCGCTGGCGGCTGGGCGGCGCTGAGCCCTCAGGCGTTCGCGACGAGCCAGGCGTGCTGCTGATCGGTGAGCACGCGGTCCGCCCAGACCTGTCGCTCGACGTCGTCGGGGGTGGGTGCGGCGGTCGTGCCCTGCCAGACGAGCGCGAGTCCGGCGTTCGCCAGGACCCGTGCCGACGCCGGGTTGTTCGTCAGCACCCGGCCGGTCACGGGCACACCAGGGGCGGTGTCGTGCGCTGCCGTCATCGCCGCCCGCGCGACGGCCGTGGCGTGACCGTGGCCCCACGCGGACGGTGCGAGGCGGTACCCGAGGTTCCAGACGCCGCCGGCGGTCATGTCGACGCCACCGACCCCGAGCACGACCCCGCTCTGCAGGTCGCGGATCGTCCACGACCCGAGCCCGTGCCGGACGCGGCCGCCGATCTTGCGCTGCACCAGGTCGACCGTCTGCGCACGGCTGGCGTGCCGACCGCTCGGCAGGTGGGTCCAGGTGCGGGCGTCGGCGTAGACGACGTGCAGGGCGTCGATGTCGGTGGGGGTGACGGGCGTCAGCAGGAGGCGATCCGTTCGGATCTCCTGTGGGGTGGTCAGGAGCTGGTGGACCATGCCCCGATCATCGCCCCCGCCACCGACATCCGCGTGAACACCACGCCAACGACCGGCAGGTTCGCGTGTCAGTCGAGCAGGAGCGCCGGCTCCTCGATGACCGAGGCCACGTCGTGCACGAAGCGGGAGGCGACGTCGCCGTCCACCACGCGGTGGTCGAACGAGGCGCCGATCGTCGTGACCATCCGCGAGCGGACCTCGCCCTCGACGACCCACGGCTTCGGCTTGATGGTGCCCATCGCGACGATGGCGACCTGGCCCGGGTTGAGGATGGGCGTCCCGGTGTCCATGCCGAACACGCCGATGTTCGTCACGGTGATCGTGCCGTCGGCCATCTCGGCGGGGCTGGTCTTGCCGTCGCGGGCGGTGAGGGTCATCGCCTCGAGCGCCTTGGCCAGCTCGAAGAGCGACATGTCCTGGGCGTCCTTGATGTTCGGCACGATGAGCCCACGCGGGGTCGCCGCGGCGATGCCGAGGTTCACGAAGTGGTGGACGATGATCTCGCGGTCGGTCCACGACGAGTTCACCGAGCGGTTGCGGCGGACGGCCCAGATGACGGCCTTCGCCATGATGAGCAGCGGCGACACCTTGACCCCCGCGAACGTCGGCGAGGACTTGAGCCGCTTGACGAACTCCATCGTGCGCGTGGCGTCGACGTCCACGAACAGCGACACGTGCGGCGCGGTGAACGCCGACGTGGTCATCGCCGTCGCGATCGCCTTGCGGACGCCCTTGACCGGGATGGTCTCCTGGCGGACGTCGCCCCACTCGGGCGTCTCGAGGTTGCGGAACACCGTGGCCTGTGTCGCGTGCCGGATGACGTCGTCGCGCGTGACCTCGCCGGCGAGCCCGGTCGGCACGACGATCGCGATGTCGACGTCGAGGTCCTTCGCCAGCTTGCGGATCGGCGGCTTCGCCATCACCGGCGGCGCCGTCGGGCGCGCGGGGCGCTGGCCCTGCGCCGCGACGGCCTCGGCGGTGGTCGCCTCGCCGTCGTCGGTCAGGACCAGGTCGGCCTCCCGACTGGAGGCCCGGCTCGCCTGCGCGGCGGCGGCGGCGGCCCGGCGGGCGCCCGGCTTGCGGCGCGAGGGTGCGCTGGTCGCGGAGCCGTAGCCGACCAGGACGGCGCCGGAGGACTCGTCCGTGCCGACGACGGACGCACCGTCAGCTGCGGGGAGCGAGGCCGGCATGCGGGACTCGGTCGGCGCGGGAGTGGCAGCCGGCGACGGTGCGGCGGAACGGGTGGGCGTCGCCGCCGCCGGGGCGGGAACGGTCACGCGAGCGGGGGCCGCGACGGGCGGAGCGGAAGCAACCGGGGCGGGAGCGACCGCGGCGGAGGCGACCGGGGCGGAGGCGACCGGGGCACTGGGCGCGACCACGGGCGAGACCGGGGCAGCGTCGGCGACGGAGGCCGGGCCTCCCGGGTGGTCGGTCGTGGACGCGACGGACGCGCCGGACTCGACCCGGATGATCGGACGACCGACCTCGACCGTGTCGCCCTCGGCGACGAGCAGTCCCGTGACCGTGCCCGCGAACGGGGACGGCAGTTCCACCAGGGACTTGGCGGTCTCGATCTCGACCAGGACCTGGTCGACGGTGACCTCGTCCCCGATCGCGACGCGCCACTGGACGATCTCGGCCTCGTTGAGGCCCTCGCCCACGTCGGGCAGGGGGAATTCGGCGACAGCCACGTCGGCTCCTTCGGCGGTCGGTCGTGCGGTGGAGAGGTGGTCCGGCTGGACCGGGTCAGTAGGCGAGGGCGCGGTCCACGGCCTCGAGGACGCGGTCGGCGTCCGGCAGGTGGTGGTGCTCGAGCTTCGACTGCGGGAACGGGATGTCGAACCCGGAGACCCGCAGCGGCGGCGCCTGCATCGTGTAGAACGCCCGCTCGGCGACGGTCGCAGCGATCTCGCTGCCGACGCTGACGAACTCGGAGGCCTCCTGCGCGACGACCAGACGTCCGGTCTTGCGCACCGACGCGAGCAGGGGTTCCCAGTCGATCGGCGAGATCGAGCGGAGGTCGACGACCTCGCAGCTGGTGCCCTCGGCCTCGGCGATGTCGGCCGCCTGCATCAGGGTCGCGACCATCGCGCCGTGCCCGACCAGCGTGACCTCGGTGCCGGTCCTGGCGACGCGGGTGGTGTGCATCGGCACGTGCCCGTCGACCAGGTCGACCTGGCCCTTGGGCCAGTACCGCGACTTCGGCTCCATGAAGACGACCGGGTCCTTCGACGCGATCGCCTCTTGGATCATCCAGTAGGCGTCGTTGGGCGTGCTCGGGCTGACGACGCGGAGCCCGGCGGTGTGTGCGAAGTACGCCTCGGGGGACTCCTGGTGGTGCTCGATCGCCCCGATGTGCCCGCCGTACGGGATGCGGATGACGACGGGCAGCGACATGTGCTGCGGGAGTCGGTTCGCCATCTTGGCCAGCTGCGAGGTGATCTGGTTGAAGGCCGGCCAGACGAACCCGTCGAACTGGATCTCGACGACGGGGCGGTACCCGCGCAGGGCCAGACCGATGGCGGTGCCGACGATGCCCGACTCGGCGAGCGGGGTGTCGCGCACGCGGTCGGGACCGAAGCGGTCCTGCAGGCCCTCGGTGATGCGGAACACACCGCCGAGCCGTCCGATGTCCTCGCCCATCAGCAGGACCTTGTCGTCGCTCGCCATCGCCGCCGCGAGTCCCGCGTTCAGCGCCTTGGCCATCGGGATGGTCGGGGTGGGGTCCTCGGGGGCCTCGCCCGCGCCGGGGTGCGACCGGAGCGTGTAGTCGAACAGCTGCTCGGTGGTGCTCATGCGTGGGTCCCTGCGTCCTGGGCGGCCTCGTACTCGTGCAGGCGGGTGCGTTGCTCGTCGATGCGCGGGTGCGGCTCGCGGTACACGTTGTCGAACATCGCGTCCATCGGCGGGGTCTGCAGCGCGGAGGTCTTCGCGCGGATGTCGGCGGCGATCTGCTCGCCCTCGGCCTCGAACTCGGCGAACTGCGCGTCGGTGGCACCGCGGCTGCGCAGGAAGGCCTCGGACCGGGTGATCGGGTCGCGGGCCACCCAACCGGCCAGCTCGTCGTCCCCGCGGTACCGGGTCGGGTCGTCCGAGCTGGTGTGGGCGCCGATGCGGTAGGTCTCGGCCTCGATGAACGCCGGGCCCTGGCCGCTGCGGGCGTGCTCGGTCGCGACGGTGCTGACCGCGTACGAGGCAAGCACGTCGTTGCCGTCCACCTTGACGCTCGGGATGCCGAAGCCGCGCGGACGGTCGACGAGCGGCGTCGGCGACTGCACCGACACCGGGACCGAGATCGCCCAGTGGTTGTTCTGCAGGAAGAACACGACGGGGGCCCGGTGCGACGCGGCGAACACGTAGGCCTCGTTCACGTCGCCCTGGCTGGTCGCGCCGTCGCCGAAGTAGACGATCGAGCACTCGTCGACGTCGGGGTCACCCGTGCCGACCTTGCCGTCGAGCGCCTGGCCCATGGCGTAGCCCGTCGCGTGCAGCGTCTGTGCGCCGATGACGAGCGTGTAGACGTGCGTGTTGCCACGGGCGTCCGGGTCCCAGTTGCCGTGGGCCTGGCCGCGGAACAGCGAGATGATCTCCATCGGCTGGACACCCCGCTGCAGGACGACGGCGTGCTCGCGGTAGGACGGGAAGAGGTGGTCCTGGGGGCGCAGGGCGAAGGCCGAACCGACCTGAGCGGCTTCCTGCCCGTGGCTCGGCGCCCAGAGTCCGAGCTGCCCCGTGCGCTGCAGGTTGCCGGCCGCGTGGTCGAAGCGTCGTGTGAGCACCATCTGGCGGTGCATCGCGAGCAGCGTCTCGTCGGGGAGGGACCGTGCGACGGCGGCGAACTCGGCGTTGTCGTCGGTCTCCACGAACCGGCCCTCGATGTCGAGGAGCTGGATGGTGGTCGTCGCGGGCGCCGCGGCGTGGAAGGACATGCGGGTCAGCGTAGCGGCCGGTCGAGGCCGGGCGTTGTGAGTCCCCCGACAAGCGAGCGCGCGGTTTCGAGGAGCTTGTCGACAGCCTCGTGCTCGCCGATGGAGACCCGGATGCCCTCGTTCCCGAAGGCCCGGACGATGATGCCGGCACGTTCGAACTGCTCAGCCGCGTGCCCCGTGTGGTCGCCCGTCGGCAGCCACACGAAGTTGCCCTGGGCATCGGGGACGTCCCAGCCCTGGGCCCGCAGCGCGGTCACGACCAGGTCGCGTCGGTCGGTCAGGTGCGTGACCCGATCGAGCAGCTCGGTCTCGCGCTCGAGGCTGGCCAGCGCGGCCGCCTGTCCCTGCGCCGTGACGCTGAGGGGGATGGCACACGCGCGGACGGCGTCGAGGACGTATGCCGGACCGAGCGCGTACCCGACGCGGAGCCCGGCCAGGCCGTACGCCTTGGAGAAGGTGCGGAGGACGACGAGGTTCGGGTACCGCTCCAGCAGCGGGACCCCGCGCACGGCGTCCGGGTCGGTCACGAACTCGGCGTAGGCCTCGTCGATCACCACGAGGACGTCCCGCGGCACCCGCGCCATGAAGGCGTCGAACTCGGCTGCGGTCACCGCGGTGCCGGTGGGGTTGTTGGGCGTGCACACGATCACCATGCGGGTGCGCTCGGTGACGGCCGCCGCCATGGCGTCGAGGTCGTGTCGGCCGTCGGCGCGGTTCGGCACCTGCACGCTGGTGGCGCCGGCAACCGTGACCACGCCGGGGTAGGCCTCGAACGACCGCCAGGCGTACACGACCTCGTCGCCGGGGCCGGACGTCGCCTTCGCCAGCTCGTGCAGGATCGCCACGCTGCCCGGCGCGACGTGGACCTCGTCGACGGTGACGCCGAAGCGGTTCGCCAGGACGGCACGCACGGCGAGCGCCGTCGCGTCCGGGTAGCGGTTGTAGGCGGTCTGCGCCTGCACCGCCTCGACCACGCCGGGGAGCGGCGGGAAGGGGTTCTCGTTGCTCGAGAGCTTGAAGGCGTCCGCCGCGGCCTGGCGTCCCTGCTTGTACGCGGGGAGGATCGCGATCTCGGGCCGGATGTGCACGGGCTGCTCTGTCACCCGTCCAGACTACCGAGCACGTCACCGGGCATCATGGACACATGCGATTCCTCGTCCGCCTCGTCATCAACGCCGTCGCGCTCTGGCTCACCACGCTCATCGTCAGCGGCGTCACCGTCACCGCGTTCGGCAACGGCGGCACCGTCGAGACCGTCCTGACGTTCCTGCTCGTGGCGTTCGTCTTCGGGCTCGTCAACGCCGTGATCGGCACCGTGATCCGGGTCGTGGCGTTCCCGGTGTACATCCTGACGCTCGGGCTGATCTCGTTCGTCGTGAACGCGATCCTGCTGCTCATCGTCGCCGGCATCTCGAGCGCGATCGGCTTCGGCCTGCAGGTCGAGTCGTTCGGCTGGGGCATCGTCGGCGCCTTCGTGCTGGCCGTCTTCGCGTGGCTGATCGGCCTGGTCGTGCGGCCCGTGCTGAACCGCCCGCGCGCCTGAGCGCTGCCGGTACGCCATGATGTGGGCATGACCACGGACGCCGACGCCCCGTCGACCTTCCGCGTCTCGTTCGTGTGCAGCGGCAACATCTGCCGTTCCCCGATGGCCGGGATCGTCTTCCAGCGCCTCGTCGACGACGCCGGGATGACCGACCGGTTCCAGGTGCAGTCCGCGGGGACGGGCGACTGGCACGTCGGCGAACCGGCGGACGAGCGGACGATCGCTGCCCTGGCGGCGCGCGGATACGATGGGTCCAGGCATCGCGCCCGTCAGTTCGACCCGGACCGGTTCCCGGACCTCGACCTGGTGGTCGCACTCGACCGCTCCCACGAACGCATCCTGCGCTCGTGGGCACCCACGATGGACGACGCCGCGAAGGTGACGCTCCTGCTGCGGTACGACGACGCCTGGCCGGAACAGGCCGACGTGCCGGACCCGTACTACGCGGACCGACACGAGTTCGACCGGGTGCTGTCCACGGTCGAGCGGGCCTGCCGCGCACTCTTCCACCAGATCGAACCGGCCGTCCGCCAGGGAGCACCATGACCCCCCTTCCCCCGCAGCCGATCAGCCCGCTCGACGGGCGGTACTACCCGGTCGTGCACACGGTGGGCGAGCACCTCTCCGAGGCCGGGCTCAACCGTGCGCGCATCACCGTCGAGGTGGAGTGGCTGGTCTTCCTGACCGACCACGCGATGTTCACCACGTCGCCGCTCAGCGTCGACGACAAGGCGGCCCTGCGTGCGGTCGTCACGGACTTCGGCCAGGCGCAGATCGCCGAGCTGGCGCAGATCGAGGCGACGACCCGGCACGACGTCAAAGCCGTCGAGTACTTCGTCCGTCGGCGGCTGTCGGAACTCGGCCTCGACGCCATCGCCGAGCTCACGCACTTCGCCTGCACCAGCGAGGACATCAACAACCTGTCCTACGCGATCACGATCAAGGACGCCACCGAGCTCGTCTGGCTGCCGGCCTTCCGAGCCGTCGTCGCCCGACTGCGCGAGGTCGCCGCCGAGCTCCGCGCCGTCCCGATGCTGTCCCACACGCACGGGCAGCCCGCGACCCCGACCACGCTCGGCAAGGAGCTCGCGGTGGTCGTCTACCGACTCGAGCGCGTGCTGGCGCAGATCGAGGGCAGCGAGTACCTCGGCAAGTTCTCCGGCGCCACCGGCACGTTCTCGGCGCACCTCGCCGCCGACCCCGAGGCCGACTGGCCCACGCTGTCCCGGACCTTCGTCGAGGGCCTCGGCCTGCGATGGAACCCGCTCACCACGCAGATCGAGTCGCACGACTGGCAGGCCGAGCTCTACGACCGGATCCGGCACGCCAACCGCATCCTGCACAACCTGGCGACCGACATGTGGACCTACATCTCGATGGGGTACTTCACGCAGATACCGATCGCCGGCGCGACGGGGTCGTCGACGATGCCGCACAAGATCAACCCGATCCGGTTCGAGAACGCCGAGGCGAACCTCGAGATCTCGTCCGCGCTGTTCTCCACGCTGTCCGAGACCCTCGTGACGAGCCGCCTGCAGCGCGACCTGACGGACTCCACCACGCAGCGCAACGTCGGCGTCGCGATGGGCCACTCGCTGCTCGCGCTCGACAACCTGCGCCGTGGGCTGAGCGAGGTCGCCGTGAACGAGCAGCGCCTCGCCGAGGACCTCGACGGCAACTGGGAGGTGCTCGGCGAGGCGATCCAGACGGTCATCCGCGCCGAGGTCACCGCGGGCCAGTCCGACATCGAGGACCCCTACGCGATGCTCAAGGAGCTCACGCGCGGCAAGCGGATCGGGCAGCAGGACCTGATCGCCTTCGTCAACGGCCTGGACATCTCGGACGGCGCCAAGGCCCGCCTGACCGCCCTGACGCCGGCGACGTACACGGGGCTGGCGGACGAGCTGGTGGACCACCTGGACGTCTGAGCCGCTGGACGTCTGAGCCGCTGGACGTCTGAGCGGCGGGGCGTCTGAGCACCGCCGAGACACCGCCGCACGCGCGAGACGCCGCCGAATTGGGCGGCGTCTCGCCATTCCGGCGGCGTCTCGCCAGTCCGGCGGTGTCTCGTCGTCCCGGTGACGACGCGACGGACAGGAGGCCCGGTGCGGCCCCGCCGCGCACCGTACCGGCTCAGGTGGTGACGTCGAGGGCCGTGGCGACCAGGGCCTCCAGGACGGTGCGGACCACGGGCCGGACCATCCGGTCCGGCCGCACGAGTGCCTCGATGCGCCGTCCGGCGCGCACGTCGGCCAGCTCCGCCAGGTGGAACCGCCCCGGCGCCCGCGTGCCCGAGGTGTAGCGCGGGACCAGCGCGATGCCGTGCCCCGCCGCCACCAGGTTCTCGATCACGGGCAGGTGGATCGTGCGGAACGCGACCTGCGGCGGCGCGTCCGTCGCGGCGGCCATCGCCGTCAGGACCCGGTCGATGGGGTAGCCCTCCGGCACGCCGATCCACGTCTCGTCGACGACCTCGTCGATCCGGACGCGCCCGCGTGCCGCCAGCCGGTGGCCCTGGGGCAGGGCGACGTCGAGCGGTTCCCGCAGCAGGGCGACCGTCTCGAGTGCGGACCGGTCCGGAGCCGGCGCGCCGTCGGGACGGTGCCCGACCACGACGTCGTGGTCGGACGCGAGCGGGGCGAACTCGTCCTCGCTGACGTCGACGTCGGACAGCACGAGCTCGATGCCGGGGTGCTCACGCATCCGGGTCAGCAGGCCGGGCAGCAGCAGCTCGGCAGCGGACGGGAAGATCGCCAGGTCGACCGCGCCGGTCGTGCCGCCGAGGTGCTCCTGCCAGGCCGCGTCGACGGTCGCGACGGCGGTGGCGACCCCGGCGGCCAGTCCGGCGAGGACCCGGCCGTCGTCGGTCAGTCGCACGCCGCGACCGACGCGTTCGACCAGTGGGACGCCGACCTGGCGCTGCAGTGTGCGGAGCTGCTGCGACACCGCGCTCGGCGTCCGGTGGGTCGCCGCGGCGACGGCGGACACCGACCCGCGTTCCTGCAGCTCGCGGAGCACCGGCAGCAGCGCGACGTCGAACCCGACCATGCAGGGACCCTACAACGACGCTGTCCGAACGTGCGCTGGTCCTTCCGCGTCGGCTGCGGGACGATCGTCGGGTGCTGCTCCGTGACCGTCTCCTCGCGCTCGTCGTCGCCGTCGTCTGGGGCCTGAACTTCCCCGCGACGGCGCTCGCGCTCGAGCACTTCCCGCCGTTCCTGCTGGCCGCCGTGCGCTTCACGCTGCTGGCGGTGCCGACGCTGCTGTTCGTCCCGCGGCCGCGGATCCCGTTCGGGCGCCTGGTGCTGGTCGGCCTGGGGCTGGGCGTGCTGCAGTTCGCGTTCCTCTACCTGAGCATGGCGTCCGGCATGCCCTCGGGGCTGGCGTCGCTCGTGCTGCAGGCGTCGGCGCCGTTCACGGTCGTGCTCGCCGCGGTGTTCCTGCGTGAGCGGCTGACCGGGCGCCAGGTCCTCGGCGTCACGGCCGCCGTCCTGGCCCTCGCCGCCATCGCGGTGCACCGTTCCCAGACCGCGGCGCTGCTGCCGGTCGTGCTGGCGCTGTGCGGTGCGCTCGGCTGGGCGATCGGCAACGTCGCGACCCGGCGGGTGGGACCGGTGAACCCGCTGCACCTGACGCTGTGGTGGTCGGTGGTGCCGCCGATCCCGATGGCCGTGCTGTCGTTCGTGGTCGAGGGTCCGACGCGCATGGGGCAGGCGCTCGGGACGGCGTTCACGCTCCGGGCGCTGCCGGCCGACCTCGGCCTGCTGTACATCGTGCTGGTGGCGTCGCTCGTCGGGTACGGCATCTGGTCGCGGCTGCTCGGCACCTACCCGTCGAGCACCGTCGCGCCGTTCTCGATGCTCGTGCCCGTCGTGGGCGTGCTGGCGTCGTGGGTGGCGTTCGGCGAGGTGCCCGACCTGGTCGAGGTGCTGGCCGGCGTGGTCGTCGTGGCCGGCGTGCTCTGGGCGTCGCGGTCGGGACGACCGGCGCCCACCGCGGCGATCCCCGAGACCGGCCCGGTGCCGGCGCTCAGCCCCGGTGCTGGCGGCGCTCCGCGATGATGTGCGCCAGTGCACCGCGCAGCAGGGGGTACCGGAACTCGTAGCCGGCCTGCATCAGGCGCGTCGGGACCACCCACCGGCTCTTGAGCACGAGCTCGGTCTCGGTCCGGATCGCGAACGACCCGAGCTCGAGCATCCACCGCCACGTCGGCAGCCCGAAGCGCCGTCCGACCGCGTCACGGATCGTCGCCATCACGGTGCGGTTGTCCGACGGGTTGGGGCTCGACAGGTTCACGGCGCCGTCGAGGTCCTCGTGGTCGCGGATGAAGCGGATCGCACCGACCACGTCGGCGATGTGGATCCAGCTGAACTTCTGCCGCCCGTGGGTGTGTCGGTCGTGGTGGTAGGTGCCCGCAGCCAGGCGCGACCGGGTCGGGAACCACGGGCCGTCGTACTGCGGGCCGCCGAGCCCCGCCTGCGCGAGCCGGAGCAGCGGCACGAGCGCGCTGCCGTCGCCGAACACGATCGCCATCCGGAGCGCGACGCGACGGGTGCCGGGCAGGTCCGCCGCGAAGAGGGCGTCCTCCCACGCGCGGGCGACCCCGACCGAGAAGCCCTCGCCGAGCTCCCCCGTCGCCTCGTCCTGCGGGCGGTCGGCGGCGTGCCGGTAGATCGTCGCGGTCGATGCGTTCAGCCACAGTGGCGGCGGGTGCTCCGACGTGCGGATCGCCTCGCCCAGCTCGAGCGTGGTGTCGACCCGGGAGCGGATGATCTCCGCCCGGTTGCGGCGGCCGTAGCGGCAGTTCACGCTCTTGCCCGCCATGTTCACGACGATCGCGGCGCCGTCCACCAGTTCGCGGACGCGGAGCGTGTTGCCCCACACCGCGTCGCCCGTGCGGCCGATCGTGACGACCTCGTAGCCCTCGTCGCGGAACGCGTCCTGCAGGGAGCGGCCGACGAAGCCGCTGGCCCCCGCGATCACCGCGCGTCCCCTGGTCGTCCCGACGCTGTCGTCGCTCATGTGTTCCCCCGTCCTGTGTCCGGTGCGATCTCGTACCGGAACGCCCCCTCGTACCGGTACAGCGTGCCGACCACCGGCGCCGAGAGCACCAGGGACACGCGCTGCCGGTCGGCTTCGTCATCGAATCGTTCTGTGAGCGTCACACGTGGACTGACGACGGCCGGCAGGCTCCACTCGCGTCCCAGCCCGTGGAACGACACACGCGTGGAGGCCAGGCGCAGGGCGCCGGCGTCCGGGCCGTCTGTGTCGACCGTGACCGCGAGCCGGGCGCTGACGCGCCCGTGGCGACCGAGGTGGTCGACCAGCCCCGCCGGCTCCGCCGTGATGGCGTCGACCATCGTGCGGTCCCCGGTGCGGAAGTGGAAGGTGCGGTGCGCGCGGACGGCGGGGTGAGCCTCCCGTCCCGCCGTGGGCCGGCCGTCGCGTCCGCCGGCGCGACCGCGTCGGACGGTGACCGGGCGGTTCTCGACCGTGAACGGCACGTCCTGCTCCCAGACCGGGAACATCACGGCGTCACGGGCGAACAGCGCCAGCACGGGCCAGAGCCACCGGCGTGGTGTGCCGACGACGGTGAAGGCACCGGCACCCCGGCCGACGTGCCCGGGTGGGACCGGGCCGAAGTACGTGCGGAGCCGCGGATGCAGCCGAGCGAGCACCTCGGCACCGATGCTCAGCTCGTAGGGCGACCGGGTCACGCTTGCGATCCTGGCACGTCGTCGGTCGCGGTCCCTACGATTGCAGGCATGGGACACGACCACGCACACGGGCACGCGGGCGCGAACGAGCGCGCGCTGCTCGTCGCGTTCTGCATCTCGGCGACGATCCTGCTCGCCGAGGTCGTCGGCGCGGTCGTCACCGGGTCGCTCGCGCTGCTGGTCGACGCCGGGCACATGGTCGTCGACACCGGCGGGATCGGCATCGGGCTCGTGGCCACACGGCTCGCCCGGCGCTCGCCCACCTCGCAGCGCACGTGGGGGTTCCAGCGGGCCGAGGTGCTCGGTGCGACGGCCCAGGCGGCGATCCTGCTCGCGGTCGGGGTGTTCGTCATCGTGTCCGCGATCCAGCGCCTGTTCGTGCCCGCCGAGATCCACGCCGGTCCACTGCTGGTGTTCGGGATCATCGGGCTCGTCGGCAACCTGCTCGCCTTCGCCGTGCTGATGCGGGCCTCGGGCGAGAACTTCACGTCGCGGGCCGCGCGGCTCGAGGTCCTCAACGACGCGCTCGGGTCCGTCGCGGTCATCGTCGCGGCCGTCGTGCTGTCGTTGACCGGGTGGGAACGTGCGGACTCGATCGCGGCCATCGTCATCGGCGGGCTCATCCTGCCCCGGGCCGTCCGGCTGCTGCGCGAGACGGCGAACGTGCTGCTCGAGTCGACGCCGCCGGGGCTCGACCTCGAGGACGTGCGCGGCCACATCCTCGAGCTCGACCACGTCATCGCCGTGCACGACCTGCACGCCACGCTCGTGGCAACCGGCGTGCCGAACCTGACCGCGCACGTGGTGGTGGACGACCACTGCTTCACGACCTCGCACGCGCCGGCCATCCTCGACGAGCTGCAGCAGTGCGTGGCCGAGCACTTCGACGTGCCGGTCGAGCACTCCACGTTCCAGCTCGAGCCCGCGTCGCACCAGCGGCACGAGCACGACGTGCACGCGTAGGGCGGCGGGCGCTCTCCCTGGTGTGGGCCACACGTGCGACACCTCCGATGTCGTACGACACCGTCACCGTCGCGCCACCGGCCCCCCGCCACCCGAACGACACCACCGATGACGTACGACATCGTCACCGTCGCGCCACCGGCCCCCCGCCACCCGAACGACACCACCGCTGTCGTACGACACCGTCACTGTCGCGCCACCGGCACCCCGCCACCCGAACGACACCACCGCTGTCGTACGACACCGTCACTGCCGCGCCACCGGCACCCCGCCACCCGAACGACACCACCGCTGTCGTACGACATCGGCACTGCCCCCGCACGCGACGCGTCCACACACACACACGCGACAACGCACCTCCGCGCACACCCAGCCCGGCACAGCCGGGGTCAGCAGTCGTCGGTGCGGGTGGGGTAGGCGGTGATGACGCGGTCGGTGGTGCGCGAGACGATGACCTTCACGAACGCGTCGGGCGTCGGCGTGGACCCGTCGTCGAACCGCATGGCCGCGGCGTAGCAGACCTTGCCGTCGCCGGCATCGCGCGGGAAGCCCGAACGCGGCGTCGTGAGCGCGGACTGCACCGCCGTGAGCATCGCGTCGTCCCAGTCACGATCGCCCTGCCCGCCCAGGACGTCCTGCCAGTCGCCGGTGTGCCGCACCCGGATGTGCTCGTACCCCTGGCTGGAGTTGCCGCACTGCATGACCACCTCGCCGAGGGCCGTCGTGTCGTAGCGCGCGACGTCCGCCCGGCTGCTGGCGTCGCACCGGTCGAGGACGTCGCTGCCGGGCAGGTCCGGCCCCCGCCGGTCGAGCACGACCACGCCGTCCGCCGTGGCCTCGGCCGTGGGCACCGACGATGCCGACGGTCCGGCGAGCACCGGGTCGTCCGCACCCTGCTGCGCGGTGAGCGCGAACCCGCCGGCCACCAGCCCGGCCGCCACGAGCGCGGCGAGTCCGGTCAGGACGGAACGGTTGCGTCGCGACGGCATGCGGCCAGTATGCCGGAGCCGGTCCGGGCCTCCCGTCCGGTCTGGAGGCCCGGTGACGTCAGACGCGCGGCCGACCGGGAGGCCCTGGTCGCCTCAGGCGCGCGCGGCCAGCCGGACCCCGGCGACGACGGCCAGGACGGAGACGAGGACCACGTACCCGATGAGGACGGGGAGCGTCGGCAGCACCAGCAGCGCCGCTCCGACGGCGACGACCGGCACGGTCAGCCCGGCGTACGCGATGAGGAAGACGGTGGCGAGGACCCCGCCGCGCTGCTCGGGCTCGGCGAGGGCACCGGCGCTGCCGATGCTGGCGCGGAAGAGCAGGCCGACGCCCGCCCCGGCGACGACCCCGCCCCCGATGAAGCCCGCGACCTGCAGTACGACCGCCGAGACCGCGAGGACCGCCAGACCGACGACGAGCAGGACCATGCCGAGACGGATCTGCGTGCGCTGCGCCAGCCGGGCGAAGACGACCTGCGACAGCGCACTCGCGGCGAAGACCCCGAAGGTCGTCGCGCCGGCCGCCAGACGGTCGGTGACGTGGAAGGTGGTGCCGAGGAACGTCGGGGCGACCGAGGTGAACAGCCCCTGCACCGCCAGCGCGGCGAACGCGCCGGTCCCCGCGGCCCAGAACGCGGCGCCCTTGCCCGCCGGCGCCTGGATGCGCTGCGGGCGGTAGGGCACGCGCTGCTCGGGGCGGCCGACCGTCTCGGGTGCGACGAGGACGACGACGAAGGCCACGACGAGCGCGACGACGAAGACCGCGTACGGCACCAGGAGCGGCTGTCCGACGAACTCGGCCAGGGCTCCCCCGACCAGGGCGCCGAGCGACAGACCCCCCAGGTTCACCACGCCGGCCGCGACGCTTGCGCCCTTCGCCGACCCCTCGTCGCCGGTTGCACGGACCCGGAGCTCGCCGAGGTGCGCCGTCGCCGTGGCGGTCAGCGTCCCGATGCCCAGCCCGGTGACGAGCCGCGCGACGATGAGGCCGCTGACGTCGTTCCACACCAGGAACAGCACGGCGGCGACGAGTTCGAGGGCGATGGACACGAGGATGAGCGGCTTGCGGCCGTGCACGTCGCTGAGGTGCCCGGCGAGCCAGAGCGACCCGACGACCCCGACCCCGTACGCCGCGAAGACGATCGTCGTGGTGAACGTGGGGAACCCGTCACGCGCCTGGTAGATCACGTAGAGCGGGGCGGGCACCGTCGCGAACGCCATCACCGCGAGGAATGCGAAGGCGACCGCCCAGAACCCGACGTCGTGGCGTCGGCGGGTGTGCGCCCGGCGTCCCCGAGGGGCTTCGACGACGGGAGCGCCGATGGACGCGTCATGGGTCTGTGTGGTCGAGGACATGCCTCGATGATCGTCCTCGTCGAGCATCGAGTCCAACGGATGCGCTTGATGATCGTCATCGAGCTGATCGATGATGAACCCATGGAGACACGGCTGCTCGAACAGTTCGTCACGGTTGCGGCCGAGGGCAGCGTCACCCGCGCCGCGGAACGGCTGTGGGCAGCGCAGTCCACGGTGTCAGCGGGGATCGCGAGTCTGGAGCGCTCGTTCGACGTGCGGCTGTTCCACCGGACGGGGCGAGCGCTGGTCCTGACGGCCGCTGGTGCGGACCTGCTGCCGCACGCACGCGCAGTGCTCGCGTCACTCGACAGGATGCGGGACCTGGCGACCTCGGACGACGCCGACCTGCGGGGGCGGGTCCGGCTCGGGATCTTCACGAGCATGGACGTCGTCGACCTGACCGGGGTGCTCCGGACCTTCCGGGAGCGGCACCCGCTCGTGACCGTCGAGCTGATGACCTCGCCGTCCGGCACGACGGGCCTGGTGCAGGACCTGGTGGCGGGGCGGCTCGACCTGGCGTACTCCGGCCTGCCGGTCGTGCCGGCGGGCATCGTCGTGGAGCCGTTGCGGGAGATGCCGTTCCGGGTCTTCCTGGCGCCCGACCACCGCCTCGCCGGGCGCGCCGCGGTGTCCCTCCGGGAACTCGCCGACGAGTCGTTCATCGACACGGCGCACGGCTTCGGCAACCGGATGATCCTCGACCAGGCGTGCGAGCGCCTCGGCGTCCGGCGACGGATCGTCGCGGAGATGAACGACATGCCCGCCGTCGTGCGGTTCGCGGCCGCGGGGCTCGGCGTCGGGGTCGTCCCGGACGCGGGTGTCGCACACGACGGGGTCGTCCTCGCGCTGTCGGACGAGGTGGAGCCGCTCCGCGTGGGGCTCGCGATGCGGGGGGACGTCGAGCCGACCCGGGCGGTCCGGGCGCTGGCGCGGGACATCGTGGCCGCGCGGCGCTGAGCCGTGCGGGCGCTGCCGCTGCCGCTGCCGCCGGCGCAGGAGCGGGCGCTGCCGCCGGCGCAGGAGCGGGCGCTGCCGCGGGCGCTGCCGCTGGCGCTGGCGCTGGCGCTGAGCGGATCGCTCAGGCGTCGAGCAGGGGTGCGACCCGGTCGACCGACCGCCGCGCGGCAGCCGACGACGACACGAACCCGACGGCGACGATCGCGGCACCGATCCCGACGACGATCCACCACATCGCGTGCGTCGCCACGGCGAAGTCCGCGCCGACGCTCGCCACGGCGCTCGCGCCCGTGACGGTACCCGCGAGCGCGACCCCGAGCGACACCCCGGTCTGACGGCTCGTCGACGCGACGGCCGCAGCGGAGCCGGCCTGCGCGCGGGGCATGCCCGACACTGCGGTGTTCGTGATCGGCGCGTTGACCATGCCGAACCCGAAGCCGAACAGGACGAAGGCCGCCACCAGCACGAGCATCGGCGTGTGCGCGTCGATCGTGGTGAGCACGAGTCCGCCACCGAGGATCCCGATGCCCGCCAACACGAGCGGCACGCGCGTGCCGACGGACGCGACGAGCCGACCGGACAGCGGCGACACGAGCATCGTCGCCAGGGCGGCCGGCAGCGTCCAGAGCCCCGCCTGGAACGGGGTCATGCCACGGACCTCTTGCAGGTACAGGGCGTTGAGGAACAGGAACGCCCCGTTCGCGCCGAAGGCCACCACCGCGGTCACGACCGAAGACGAGAACGGGATGCTCCGGAAGAACCGGACGTCGATCAGCGGTTCGTCGCGCCGGCGTTCGACGACCACGAGCAGCACGAGCGCCACGGCCGCGAGGACGAACAGCCCGAGGGTGCCGACCGACGCCCATCCGAGCCGGGGCCCCTCGATCAGCCCGCCGACGAGGGTGGCGAGGAACACGATGACGATGCCCTGGCCGAGCGGGTCGAGACGGCGCGGCTTCGATGCCCGGGACTCCGGCACGAACAGGAACGTCAGGACGATCGCCGCGATGCCGATCGGGACGTTGATCCAGAAGATGGCGCGCCACCCGACGCTGTCCGTGAGCGCGCCACCGACGAGCGGGCCGACCCCCATCGAGACGCCGACGACGGCGCCCCACACGCCGACCGCCTTGGCGCGTTCCTTCGCGTCGTCGAACGTCGCCGTGATGATCGACATCGCCACGGGGTTCATCATCGAGCCGCCGACCGCCTGCACCATCCGGAAGACCACGAGCCACCCGACGCTCGGCGCGATCGAGCACAGCAGCGACCCGATGGAGAACAGGGTCAGGCCGATCTGGAACGTCCGGCGTCGCCCGATCCGGTCCGCGGTCGAACCGGAGAGCATGAGCAGGCTGGCGAGGACGAGCGTGTAGGCGTCGATCGTCCACTGCAGCCCGGAGATGGTGCTGTGGAGCTCTCGCCCGATCGACGGCAGGGCGACGTTCACCACCGTGGCATCCATCGAGACGATGAACAGGCTCATGCAGCAGACCGCGAGGATCAGGTACCGGTGGCGGTACCGCGACGGGAGCTCGCGGGTGTCCGGGAGGGGGCTGCGGACCTCAGTGGAAGCCGTCGGAGTCTCCTTCGCCCGGGGTCTTGTGGCCGCCGAGCATGTCGTTGTCGTCCTGGTCGCTGGTGGACGCGAGCTGGAGCATGGCGAGCACGACCACCACGACGATGAACGCGACGCCGAGGAAGACCAGCGCGAGCGTGACCTCGCGCGTCGAGAACAGCACGACGAGCCCGACGAAGACCGCGACGATCGCGGAGATCCCGAGGAGCTCGACCGGGCGCAGGCGGTCACGACGGCTGGGGGTGGTCATGCGTGTGGTGCTCCGTCCGGGGACGCCGCCGGAGCGACCGTCCCCCACTTGTGCGAGAGGCCGGCGATCACGTGGAAGACCGCCGCGATGGCGAGGTAGGCGCCGAGCAGGCCCACGAGGACGACCGAGGCGTCGAGCGTGCCGGGGACCTTCTCGATGCCGCCGAGCTGCTGCGAGTAGTCCGGCGGTGTCACCAGGAACGCGATCGCCAGCAGCAGCGTGAGCCCGCCGATGGTCATCCAGTCGCGGGCGAACGGCGACCGCCCGCGGGCGCGGATGCCCTGCGTCAGTTCGAGTGCCCCGGTCAGGACCGCGAACACGACGAGCACAGCGATGAACGCCGTCAACCCGAACCCGTTGCTGGCGACGGCGACGATCCCGGCGACCACGGTGATGACCGCCTGCGCCAGGGCCGTCCGCCGCGAGCGCGGGTCGTCGCGGAGCCTGGTCGCGGAGCCGATGCCGAGGACCGCGCCCTCGACGAGGGCGAACACCCCGAACAGCAGCAGGCCGTAGCCCGCGGCGTGGTTCGAGGAGAAGGTGATGACGAGCGCGATGGCTGCGGCCGGGACGGCCCGGAGGACGGGGATCGGCCAGTACCGCGCGCGCTGGTGTGCGTCGGCGACGGAGTCGGACACGAGACCTCTTTCGGCATGCGGATCGTGGGTTCGATCCTACCGCCGCCGGTCATGTGCCCCTTCCGTGCGCGGGCCTCGTGGGCGGTCCCGGGGCTGAGGATGCTCCGACCTGGGCCGAACGGCGGCCATCCCGACCCGGGGACGCGCAGGACGGCCGCGCGGCCCGGGTCGGGAGCGCGGAGCTGGTCCGCGGCGCCGAGGTCGGGAGTCGCCGTCAGTCGACCGGGCTGTCGCCGGTGGACGCGCTCGCTCGGCGCCAGAGCACCCACCACGTGGTCAGACCGGCGGCGGCGAGTGCCGCCCCCACCGCGCCCAGGACGGCCAGTCCGTCGGCACCCGTGTACGCGAGCGCCCCGTCCCGGTGTCCTGCGCCGCTGGCTGGCCTGGCTGTCGGAGCGCTGCCACTGCCGGCGACGGGAGTCGGCGTGGTGCTCGCGCCGGGCGTCGGCGACGGACCGGGCTGGTCCGGCCCGTCCGGGTCGACGACCACGATGCCCACACCGGGCGAGGGGTCGCCGCCGTCGGGGTCGGTCGGGGAGGCTGCGGTCGCCACGTTCACCACGTCCGAGCCGTCGCCGCGGTAGTCGGGGTCGAGCACCGTGCGGAACCGGAAGGCGGCCGAACCGTCGGGTTCGAGGTCTCCGCCCGCGCGACAGGTGACGTGCTGCCCGTCGGCGCTGCAGTCGTCGTCGCTGCCGACGAAGGTGAGCGGGGCGGGCAGGTCGTCGACCACCGTGACGTCGTGGGCGAGGGCAGGACCGTGGTTCTGCGCGGTGACGGTGTACTCGAGCTCGTCGCCAGGGTGCACCTCGGTGGCGGGCGACACCGACTTGGCAGTACCGAGTTGCGCGACCGCGGTGACCGGCGCGGAGGCCACGGACACGTTGTCCGTCTCGTCGACGTCGGCCAGGTCCGGCGCGGTCGCGATGGTCGCCCGGCTCTCCAACCGACCGCTGGCACCGGGGTCGACCGTGCCCTCGACGACGACCTGTGCGGTGGCACCCCGCGCCAGCGACAGGTCCGTCGCGACGTCGCCGCTGCCCGAGGCGTCGCCACAGGTGTCCGGGGTGGCGCACTTCCAGCGCACGTCACGCAGTGCTTCCGGGACCTTGACGGCGAACGGGCTGGGGTCCGATGCGTTGGGGCCGTGGTTCGACGCCGTGACGGTGTACGTCAGGTGTTCGCCCGCCGATGCCGCCGGCAGGGTGTGCTCGACCCGCAGGTCAGCCGGCTTGCGGACCCGCAGGTGGTCGATCTCGTGCACGTCGACGGACGACCCGGTGGCCCCGGCGAACCCGAGTCGGAGCGTGGGCGGCAGCGCCGCCTGACCGTCGCCGTGCAGGGGCACGGCGTCGAGGACGGTCCGCAGGGCACCCCCCTCGGCGATGCGCACGGTCACCGCCAGCTCCCCGTCGTCCCCGGGCAGCAGGGTGACGCGGACCTTCCTGGTCGTGGTGCCCGACGTGCCGACACCGCCCGGGGCGAGGACGCCCGTGACGTACCGGTACCCCGACAGGCCGTCACCCGAGCCACGGACCACGACCGAGTCCGGCCGGGCGCCCGGACCGCTGCCGTTGATCGGCAGCGAGAAGTTGCCGTACCGGTCGAGCGCGACGGCGGCGAACCCGCCGGGGACGCCCGGGACGTCACAGGTCCCCGCGCCCTGGGTGGCCTGGCGGACACAGCTGTACCCGAGCCCTGCACCGCGTGCGCCGACGCCGGGCGCGGCCGCTCCGTCCGCCAGGTAGAGCAGCAGCCCGTCGGCCCGCAACCCAGCGCCGTCGGAGTACATCGCGTAGTCGAACTCGATCTCGAGTCCGTCGGTCGACGGGAACGTGTCGGTCGTGGCCCACGAGCCGGCCTGGCTGGGCAGGTCGTCGGTGAGCCGGAGTCGTCCGTCGAGGATGCGGGCGTCCCCGCTCAGCACCCCGCCCTGCGCGGTCGAGAAGTCCTGCTCCCATGGGAAGGCGAGGTCGGCGGCGGACGCGGGCGGTGGCGGTGCGAGGGCGGTCGGGAGCGCGGCGAGCGCCAGGCCGCCGAGCGCCACGAGGGCCCCGACGCCCCGGCGCACCGCTCGGGAGGATCCGACGGGTGGACGAGCAGCAGTGAGTGGTCTGTTCATGCACCGATCGTCGCGATCCGGGCATCCCGGCCGCCGGGGCCGGACCCGATCTGTGGACGACCGAACGCCGAGGTCGAACGGTGGAGGAAGGAGACCTACGCCACCCAGACCGTCGTCGCCCCGGGCAGCTCGCCGTCGCCGAGCGGACCCGACGCCAGCAGCACCGTCCCGGACGGCATCGGCACCGGCGCGTCGCCGAAGTTCGTGTACGAGCGCCACCCATCGTGCCGGGCGAACCCGACGACCGCCGCCGGGGTGTCCAGCCACGTCAGCGACTCCCCCTGCTGCAGCCGTCGTCGTGCGGCGAGCACCTGCCGGTACATCGACAGCGTGGAGTCGGGGTCGCCCTCGAGCGCCTCGACCGACGACGCCCCGAAGTCGACCGGCTGCGGCAGGAACGGTGCCACGTCCCCGAAGCCGAAGGACGGCCCCGACGACGTCCAGGGGATCGGCACCCGGCAGCCGTCCCGGCCCTTGACGGTGTGGCCGGACCGCAGCCACTTCGGGTCCTGCAGCTGGTCGCGCGGGATCGCCGCCGCCTCGTGCAGCCCGAGTTCCTCGCCCTGGTACACGTAGGTCGAGCCGGGCAGCGCGAGGAGCAGCATCGACGCGGCGCGCGCGCGACGCAGCCCCAGCGCACGGTCGAGCGGCGGCGTGGTGCCGTCGGTCATCAGCCACGCGTCCGTGTCCGTGCCGAGCGGCAGCCCGTAGCGCGTGGCGTGCCGGACGACGTCGTGGTTCGACAGCACCCAGGTGCTCGATGCGCCGGAGTGCGCGGACATCGCGAGGTTCTGTTCGACGAGGTCCCGGAAGACCCCGGGGTCGAACGCGGCCTCGAGCAGGTCGAAGTTGAACGCCTGCCCGAGCTCGGTCGGCCGCGCGTACAGCACACGGCGCGGTGCAGGTGTCCACGCTTCGGCGATCGCGGCCCGGGGCGGGTCGTACTCGTCGAGCACGGTGCGCCACGTGGCGAAGATCTCGTGCACCTCGTCACGGTCGTACAGCGGGTCGGAACCGTCCAGCGGCAGCTGGTGTCCGTTCGACGCCCGGTAGGGCACCGACAGGTCCTTTGCCAGGCCGTGCGCGACGTCCACTCGGAACCCGTCGACCCCGCGGTCCGACCAGAACCGCAGGGTGTCCTCGAAGTCGCTCCGCACCGAGGGGTTCGACCAGTCCAGGTCGGGCTGCTCGGGTGCGAACAGGTGCAGGTACCACTCCCCGTCGGGCACCCGTGTCCAGGCCGACCCCCCGAAGTTCGACACCCAGTCGCTCGGCGGGAGCGAGCCGTCCGGCCCCGATCCCTGGCGGAAGACGTAGCGCGCCCGCTCCGGCGAACCGGGCGCAGCGGCGAGCGCGGCACGGAACCAGGCGTGCTGGTCCGAGGTGTGGTTCGGGACGACGTCGACGATGATCCGGACGTCGTGGGCGTGTGCGGTCCGGACCAGCTGGTCGAAGTCGTCGAGGGTACCGAGCCGCGGGTCGACGTCGCGGTAGTCGGCCACGTCGTAGCCGCCGTCGGCGAGCGGCGAGGGGAAGAACGGCGAGAGCCAGATCGCGTCGACGCCGAGCGACGCCAGGTACGGCACGCCGCTGGTGATGCCCTCGACGTCACCGAGCCCGTCGGCGTTCGAGTCGGCGAAGCTGCGCGGGTAGACCTGGTAGACGACGGCCTGCCGCCACCAGTTCGGGTCGGGGGTGTCGGGGGTGCTGGAGGGCGTGCGGAGAGTCACCCCGCCGAGCGTACCCACGCTCGACACGCCGCTCACGGACCGCGCGGGAATGCCGATCACTGCGAACGCATTGGTTGTTGCTGTAACCATTCCGTTGGACAACGGACCATCGCAACGAAAGGGTCACCATGACGAACGTCGTCGTGCTCGTCGGCAGCCTCCGCGCCGGCTCCATCAACCGCCAGCTCGCCGAAGCGGCGATCGACCACGCCCCCGAGGGCATCGACCTGTCCGTGTACGACGGCATCGTCGACCTGCCCTTCTACAACGAGGACATCGACGGCGACACCCCGCCCGAGGCAGCGGTCGCGTTCCGCCAGGCGATCGCCGACGCCGACGGCATCCTCCTGATCACGCCGGAGTACAACGGCACGATCCCGGCCGTGCTGAAGAACGCGCTCGACTGGGCCTCGCGTCCGTTCGGTGCCTCGCCGATCTCCGGCAAGCCGCTCGCCGTGATCGGTTCGGCATTCGGCCAGTACGGCGGCGTCTGGGCGCACGACGACGCCCGCAAGGCGGCCGGGATCGCCGGTGCCGCGGTGCTCGAGGACGTCAAGGTCGCGATCCCGCAGTCGGTCGTCCGCTTCGCCGAGACGCACCCGCGCGAGGACGCCGAGGTCACCGAGCAGCTGCAGCAGACGCTCGACGCGATCGCCACGGCCGCGGCCGAGCGGGTCGCCGCGTAGCGCATCCGCGCACCTGCCCGACGGTCGCGACGCGACCCCAGCACGGACGGGAGGCCCGTGGCGAGACCGCCACGGGCCTCCCGTCCGTCTGTCTGGACGTCTGCTCGCAACCCGGACGTTCGCTAGGCAGCCTGGCTACCAGGCGGGTTACGCTACCGAGCATGTCCACCACGACGGAGATCACCGAGGCGTCCGGGTACTGGTTCCCCGACGACGACGCGACCCAGCGCGGTGTCGCCGTCCTCAACGCGCTCCGTCGATACCGAGCCGCCGAGACCGCCATGCGGCGACGCACCCGTGACTCGATGGGCATGGGCGAGACCGACCTGCTGGCCGTCCGGTTCCTGCTGCAGGCCCAGCGCACCGGCACCATGGTGAGCCCCAAGGACCTGGCGAAGTACCTGAAGATCAGCTCCGCGTCGACGACGATCCTCATCGACCGCCTCGTCAAGAGCAACCACGTCCGCCGGCACCCCCACCCGACCGACCGTCGTGCCCTCGTCATCACCCCGACCATCGAGACCGACGACGAGGTCCGCGCCACCCTCGGCGTGATGCACCGTCGGATGATGTCCATCGCCGAGGGACTCTCCGCCGACGACGCCCGAACGGTCGCGTTCTTCCTCGAGCACATGCGCGACGCCGTCGACCAGGTGGACCCCGCGACGACGCACTGACCGGGTCGGACCGGCGCCCGGGGGACGAACCCTCACCGTGCACTGTGAAGGCCTCCTGCCGCACCGCGTAGACCGGAAGGGTCACCGACGCGAAAGGAGTCATCATGCACGCATCGGACAAGATGGCCAAGAACCTCCAGGCGGTCCTCGTGGACCTCATCGACCTGCACGTCCAGGGGAAGCAGGCGCACTGGAACATCCTCGGCACGAACTTCCGCGACCTGCACCTGCAGCTCGACGAGATCGTCGACGCTGCTCGTGAGTTCGCCGACGACACTGCGGAGCGCATGCGCGCCCTGTACGCCGTGCCGGACGGGCGTTCCTCCACGGTCGCCGCGCAGAGCCACCTCGACCAGTTCCCGGACGGCGAGATCACGACGCACGACGCGATCGACCAGATCACGCTGCGCCTGTACCAGGCGACCGGCACCATGCGCGACGTGCACGACGAGGTCGACGACGAGGACCCGACGACCGCGGACCTGCTCCACGGCTTCATCGAGCGCCTCGAGCAGCTCGCCTGGATGGTCAGCGCCGAGAACCGCGCACCGAGCACGCCGCTGGCTGCCGCGGTGACGCCGTCGACGGCCGAGGCCTCGACGCACGCCTGACGGCGACGTCGACACCATGACGGACTACCGCTACCTCATCGTCGGCGGCGGGATGGTCGCCGACGCGGCCGCCCGAGGCATCCGCGAGATCGACGAGTCCGGAACGATCGGCATCCTCAGCGAGGAGACCGACCGCCCGTACGCCCGCCCGGCGCTGTCCAAGAAGCTCTGGACCGACCCGGACTTCAGCTGGGACGAGAAGGTCGACCTGCACACCGAGGAGACCGGTGCCGAGTTCCTGCTCGGGACCGTCGTGACGGCGATCGACCGTGACGCCAAGACCGTCCGGACGTCCGACGGCACCACCCACGGCTACGAGCGGTTGCTCATCGCCACGGGCGGGCACCCGCGCGGGCTCCCC
The DNA here is from genome assembly GCF_001424385.1 of Curtobacterium sp. Leaf183. Classification (GTDB taxonomy): domain Bacteria; phylum Actinomycetota; class Actinomycetes; order Actinomycetales; family Microbacteriaceae; genus Curtobacterium. The sequence continues at coordinate 947,548 of NZ_LMPO01000008.1, forward strand.
GACCTGCAGCCGTCCGACCGCGTGCTGAGCTACCGCAGCGCTGACGACTACCGCCGGCTCCGCGCGCTCGCCGATGCGGGTGCCCACGTGGTCGTGGTCGGCGGCGGGTACATCGGCACCGAGATCGCGTCCGGCGTCGTCCAGAACGGCGCGCGCGTGACGTTCGTCGACCCGGACGAGGTCGTCGGCGGGAACATGTTCCCGCCGGGCCTGGCCGCCGCGTTCCAACAGCGGTTCGTCGACCACGGTGTGGAACTGCGCACCGGCCGTCGTGTGACGACGGGGACCGACACGGGCTCCGGTGTGACGCTGACACTCGACGACGGCTCGGTCATCGAGGCCGACGCGGTCGTCGCCGGACTCGGCATCGAGCCCGCGACCGAGCTCGCCTCGGCTGCCGGACTGCGCGTCGACGACGGCATCGTGGTGTCCTCGACGCTGGTGACCGACGACCCGTCGGTGTTCGCGGCGGGTGACGTCGCGGAGTACCCGGACCGGATCCTCGGCACGCGCCGCGTCGAGCACGTCGACAACGCCCAGCAGCAGGGGCGACAGGCCGGCCGCAACCTCGCGGACGCCGACGAGACCTACGACCACACGCCGATGTACTACTCGGACGTGTTCGACATGGGCTACGAGGCCGTCGGCCAGGTGTCGAGTCACTTGCGGACCGTCGAGGACTGGCAGGACCCGACCGTCACCGGCGTCGTCTACTACCTGGACGACGACGACACGGTCCGGGGCGTGCTGCTCTGGAACGTGTGGGACAAGACCGACGAGGCCCGCAAGGTGCTCGCCGACGCGAACTCCCTGACGGCCGACATGCTGCCGGGCCGCATCACGGCCTGAGCGCAGACCACGCGCCGTGGGCGCAACCGACGGGAGGCCCGTCACCGGTCCCGGGACCGGTGACGGGCCTCCCGTTCGTCGTCAGTGACCCGGGTCGCGCGGTTCTGCCGGCTTGCTGTCCGTGCGGTCCAGCTCGGGCGCCACGGCCTCGACGATCTCGTGGCGGACGGACTCCGGCACGGGGTCGTCGGCGTCGTCGGCCATCGCGAGCGCGTGCGCGGACTTGCCGGCCTCGAGCACCTCGTCGTCGCCCTTCGCCATGCCGAGCAGCTCCTTGAACCGCGCGCGCACGACCAGCCAGGCGTCCCCCGGGCTGAGCCGCGACAGGTCGGTCGCGGTCGAGTCGTCGCGGACGCGCTGCATCGACGACACTCCGCGGTCCGGGATCTCGTCGCGGACGTGCGCGACCGCCAGGTGCGCGACGGCATCGGCCTGGGCGTGCATCACCGAGTGCGCGCCGCCCACCACCTCGCGCAGGACCGCGTACGGGAACACCCGGGCCAACCGCCGCACCCAGTCGCGCGGGACCATCGCGTCGCGCTCCCCACGGACGATGAGGACCCGCGCCTGGACGTGCGGGGCGCGCTGCTCGATGGGGAAGGCGACCATCTTCGGCAGCACCTTCCGGAACCAGTGCCAGCCGCACAGTGCGTACGCGGTGACGGCGTGCCACCGGACCGCTGCCGGTTCGTGCACCGCCGACCGGACGAAGCGGACGGCGGACTCGCTGATCGTGCGGGCCGTCGAGTCGACGACCGGGCTGATCAGGACGACGTGGGTGTACTCGGGGTGCCGGGCAGCGACCTCGGTGACGACCTGGGTCCCCATCGAGTGGCCGACCAGCACGGGGTTGGTCAGACCGAGCTCGGCGATGACCGTCTCGACGGCGTCGGCGTAGCGCTCGATCGACACGGCGCCCCGGAACTTCGGCACCCCGGCGAACCCGGGCAGGTCGAGGGCGCGGACGGGGCCGAACTCCTCGAGGTTCGGCGCGAGCCGCTCGTAGTAGGTCGACGCGATGCCCAGGCCCGCCACGAGCAGGAAGGAGCGCTCGCCGACCTCGCCGATCGAGGACACCCGCACGTACGTGTGGTCGACCGGGACCCGGTCGACCTTCACCACGACGTCGGCGGTCTCCGCGTCCAGCGCGTCGGCGTGACGCGGGGCCTGCTCGTTCACGGGCGTCTCCTCGGGGTCGGCGGTCGCCCAGACTACCGCCCGTGTCCCCCGTCCAGGCGTTGCCCGGCGGGTCAGCCCCCGAAGGTGTTCGCAGGGAACCCGTGCACACGGGTCGGCACCGCGAAGACGGCACCGGAGTGCGGGTGCTGCTCGAGCTGATCCTCGGTCGCGTTCTCGCGGGCGGTCGCGACGAACAGCGTGCCCATGTCGGCACCTCCGAAGGCGACCGACGTGACGTTCGGCGCCGGGACCTCGACGGTCTCCAGGTGCGCGCCGGAGGCGTCGTACCGCTCGACCCGGCCGCCGCCGTAGATCGCACCCCAGAAGCAGCCCTCGTCGTCTCGGACCAGGCCGTCGTGTGCGGCGCCGGCGACGAAGGGCTCGAGTTCGCCGAGCTCGCCGTCCGGGCCGTACGACCCACGGTAGATCGTCGACGTGCTGGTGTCCGTGACGTACATCACGTCGCCGTCGGGTGACCACTCGATGCCGTTCGTGGTCCCGAAGCCGCCGCGCAGCAGCCGGGTCGTGCCGTCCGCCTCCACCGCGTACAGCGCACCGTCGGGCTCCCCCGTGGTCAGGTCCATGCTGCCGACCAGGAACCGGCCGAAGGGGTCACACTTGCCCTCGTTGAACCGGATGCCGGCGTGCGCGTGCTCGACGCGGGCGATCGTCCTGGGCTCCCCGCCGTCCGGGTCGGTGACGACCACGCTGTCACCGAGGGCGAGCACGAGACCGCCCCCCCCCC
>NZ_LMPO01000008.1:950325-955769 GCF_001424385.1 Curtobacterium sp. Leaf183
CGCGCCGTCCGCGTCGGCGGTCGTCAGGACGCCGAGGGTGATGTCGGTCCACCGGAGCACCTGGTGCTCGGGGTCCCACACGATGCTCTCGCCGAGGACGGCACCCGCGTCGGCGAAGACACGGACAGGACCGGTGGTGGCGCTCGTCGTCATGGACCCCGTCTACCGTCGGGTCGGTCCGTGGTCGTCCAGACGGCGGCCGGTCGATGGTCAGATGCGGGCGTACTTCGCCCGCAGGAAGCTGTAGGCACCGAAGGCCAGGAACCCGATCCCGATGACCACCAGCAGCACGCCACCACCCGGCACGCCCTTCACCGCGTCGAACGCCGCATCGAGCCCGGACGCCTGCTGCGGGTCGCTCCGGAACGCCGCCACCGCGACGAGCACCCCGACGATCGTCACGGCGATCCCCTTCGCCACGTAGCCCGTCACCGCCAGCACCGTCAGGGGTCGCTCCACGGTCTTCGGGGGCGTGACGAGCTGCTTGCGGTACGACCGGCGGACGCCGATGACGACCAGACCGATCCCGATGGCGATCGCGACCGCAGCGGCCGCGAGCAGCAGGAACACCCCGCCCGGCGTGGCGAGGGCCGTCGCCGCCGCACCGCGGGTCGATCCAGAGGAGCTCTTCCCGGCGCCGAGGGCGAACGACGCCGACGAGTACGCGATCACGCCGTACACGATCGCCTTGCCGGCGTTCTTCGCCCGGTTGAGCCACGACCGCGCGGTGTCGGTCCGGCCACCGACGACGGCCTCGACGACGAGCCGGATCGTCAGCGCAGCAGTGCCGACCGCGACGACCCACAGCAGGACGACCCCGCCAGGGACCGCCGCGAGCTGCGCCAACGCGCCGGACTGGTCGGTCTCGCCGGACTGCGAGCCCTGGCCCCCGCTCTGGCCGGCGGCACTCCCGATGCCGAGCAGGATCACCAGGTACCCGATGAGCAGGTGCACGACACCGCTGCCGACGAACCCGCCGCGGGCCGTCATCTCGAACCACCGGCTGTCGGCGGCGCGACGCACCTGGCGTCCGGTCTCGCGGGCAGTGGCTTCAGCGCTGTCGGTCACGGGACACCACACTGCCCGATGCAGCTGGGACGTGTGCGCGCCGGGCGCGGACGGGAGGCACGGCGCGGGCCAGTACCGTGCCTCCCGTCCGCCACGCGACCCCTCAGTCGCCCTTCACGTTGATGACCTGCCGCAGCGTGTGCCGGATGGTCACCAGGTCCTCGGCGTCGGCCATGACCTGGTCGATCGGCTTGTAGGCCGCCGGGATCTCGTCCAGGAACGCGTCGGTGTCCCGGTACTCGATCCCGGCCATCGCGGCCCGGAGCTCGTCGTGCGTGAACGTGCGACGAGCGGCCGACCGCGAGTACATCCGTCCGGCGCCGTGCGGCGAGGACTCGAGCGACGGCTTGTTGCCCCGTCCCTCGACGACGTACGACAAGGTGCCCATCGACCCGGGGATCAGCCCGAGCTGGCCCTCGCGCGCCTGGATCGCACCCTTGCGGGACACCCACACCGACTTCCCCCAGTGCGTCTCACGCTGGGTGAAGTTGTGGTGGCAGTTGATCCGCTCCTGCTCGTCGACCGGCGTGCCCATGACCTCGGACAGCTGCCGGACGACCCGGTCCATCATCTCCTCGCGGTTCAGCAGCGCGAAGTGCTGCGCCCACCGGAGCTCGGCGATGTACCGGTCGAACTCGGGTGTGCCCTCGACCAGGTACGCCAGGTCGGGATCCGCCAGGGTGATCCACCAGCGCTCCATCGCGGCCTTGGCGACCGTGATGTGCCGCTGAGCGATCTTGTTGCCGACACCCCGCGATCCGGAGTGCAGGAACAGCCAGACCCGGTCCTCCTCGTCGAGGCTGACCTCGATGAAGTGGTTGCCGGACCCGAGCGTGCCGAGCTGGTTGCGCCAGGTCCCGAGCACGGCCGAGGGGTCGAAGCCCGCGGCCTCGGCCATCGTCTCGAGCTCGGCGATCCGCGGCGCCGCGGTGGCCACGACCTTCCGGTTCGACGCGCCGGCCGACAGCGGGATCGCGCGCTCGATCTGCTCGCGGAGCGGACGCAGGTCAGCGGGCAGCTGGTCCGCCGTGAACTGCGTGCGCACGGCGATCATGCCGCAGCCGATGTCGACGCCGACGGCCGCGGGCATGACGGCGCCGAGCGTGGGGATGACGGACCCCACGGTCGCGCCGAGGCCCAGGTGGGCGTCGGGCATGAGCGCCAGGTGCGGGAACACGAACGGCATCGCCGCCGTCGTGCGGGCCTGCTGCTCCGTGTTGTCCTCGAGCAGTGACGCCCAGGACAGCAGCCGGCCGGTGATCTTCTTCATTGGTCCTTCTCGTCTCGTCGTGGTGGTGGTGACGGTCCGAGGCGGAACCACGCCGAGCCTCCTGTCCGATCCGGACGGAACGTCCTGACGGACGCGGCGTCCGTGACGGACGCGAGGAGGACGGCGAGCGACGCCCCGGGCCGGGTGGGCACGGGGGCGTCGTGTGACGATCGTGCCTACGCGGGATTGCCGGTGGACTGCTGCTCGCTGCGCTGTTCGGGCAGCACCACGAGCGCATCGAGCTGGAGCTCGATCCGCTGTTCGGGATACTGCACGGCGCGCATGCGCGGTCCTTCCGGTGTCCTGCCGCTGGCAGGTCCTGCCCGGGGCGGGCAGGAGAGCGAGACTAGCGCGACACGCCCGGGATGCACAACCCGCGTCCGGAGTGGCGGCCGGACCGACCGACGGGAGGACCAGCTCCGCTCCGTCAGACGGGGTACGGGGTCCTGAGCCTCCGTCGACAGCCCCGGGCAGCATGGGTGCATGCTCGAACGCACTCGCGACACCCCCGACGCCTCCGACAACGAGGAGCGCACCGACGGGTACGTGCCGCTCCGCTCCTACGGGGCCATCGGCGACGGTCGGACCGTCGCGCTCATCGCCCTCGACGGCCGGATCGACTGGCTGCCCGTCCCCTCGCTCGACTCGCCGCCGGTGTTCGCGAGCATCGTCGACGCCGAGCACGGCGGGCACGTCGCACTCCGCCCGACCGACGCCGACGCGACGGTGTCGCGCGAGTACCTGCCGGGCACGAACGTGCTCGTGTCGACGTGGACGACCTCGGCCGGGAAGGCCACGGTCACCGACGCGATGGTCACCGGGGTCGCCGGCCGGCTGCCGTGGGCCGAGATCGCCCGCTGCGTGCAGGGCGTCGAGGGCTCGGTGGAGATGGAGTGGGCCGTCGTGCCCGGCACGCTGCTGAACACCGCCGAGCCGAAGCGGCTCGACACGGCGAACGGCGCCGTGATCGGCATCGACGGGGTGACCATCGCCATCGTCGAGGTCGGGTTCGAGCCGGTCCACGACGACGGGCCGCGGTTCTCCGGCCGCTTCACCACGAGCGAGGGGTCGAAGTCGATCCTGACGATCGTCGGCACGCACAACGAGCCGATCTTCATGCCGGACCCGGAGAGCACGCTCGACGCGGTCGACCGGACGATCGAGAACTGGTCGACGTGGTCGGAGGAGTTCTCGTACGACGGACCGTGGTCGGACGCCGTGCAACGGAGCGCCCTCGCCCTGAAGCTGCTCATCTTCTCGCCAACCGGCGCCATCGCGGCCGCGGCCACCACGAGCCTGCCCGAGGACCGCACCGGCGGCAAGAACTGGGACTACCGCTTCGCGTGGGTCCGCGACCTGTCGTACACGGTGCACGCGCTGACCCGGTTCGGCCTGCGCGAGGAGACCCACGCGGCGGTCTCGTGGGTGATGCGGACCATCGGCGAGCACGACGAGACCATGCCGATCTTCTACCGGCTCGACGGCTCGAAGACCGACGAGGTCGAGGAGCGCGACGTGCCGGGGTGGAACGGCATCGGGCCGGTCACCGTCGGCAACCGGGCCGGCGACCAGCTCCAGCTCGGGGTCTGGGGCGACGTGTTCGAGATCATGCGGCAGTACGTCGTGGCCGGCAACGTGCTCGACCGCGCGACGGCCGCGGTGCTGGAACGCCTCGCCGACGACGCCTGCCACCGCTGGCCCGAGGCCGACTCGGGCATGTGGGAGCTCGAGGAGACGCAGCACTACGTGTCGAGCAAGATGGGGTGCTGGCAGGCGCTGGACGCCGCGATCGAGCTGCACGACGCGGGGATGATCGACGGCCCGCGGGCGAAGTGGATCGAGAACCGCGAGCTCATCGAGCAGTGGGTGGCGGAGCACGGCTGGAACGAGGAGCTCGGCTACTACGTCATGTACGAGGGCTCGACGGCGATCGACACCTCGGTCCTGCTGCACGCGATGTCGTCGTTCGACCGCGGGCCGCGCATGGAGTCGACCATCCGGGCGATCGAGGACCAGCTGCAGCGTGGACCGCTCGTCTACCGCTACACGGGCATGGAGGACGAGGAGTCGCCCTTCGTCGCGTGCTCGTTCTGGCTGGCGGCGGCGATGGCCTGCGTCGGGCGGATCGACGAGGCCACTGCCCTGATGGACCAGATGGTCGACCAGGCCAACGACGTCGGGCTGTTCAGCGAGATGCTGAGCGCGGTGGACGGTGAGTTCATGGGGAACATCCCGCAGGGACTGTCCCACCTGGCGCTGATCCAGGCGGCGCTCACGATCGAAGAGGTGTCGGCCGAGCAGTGACCCCGGCCGCGCACTCCTGGGTGACGTCGTCGGGGGTGCGGGGCATCATGGTCTGACGATGAACGACATCGACGCACGCATGGACCGCCTCCGCCGGGCCGCGCGCTACCGCTACCAGCAGCTCGTCGACAGCGAGGTCCAGCGCGGTTCGCTCGACCCGGACGAGGTGCGCGAGGAACGTCGGCTACTCAAGGCCGCCGACGTCGCAGCACACGCCCGGGCGCAGATCGAGGACGCCGAACGCCGCGGGGTGTTCGAGGGCAACCCGTACCACGGCAAGCCGCTGCCCGGGAACGACGGGCAGCACGACCCGGACTGGTGGATCAAGTCGAAGATCGAGCGCGAGGACATCCGCGGCATCGCCCCACCCGCGCTGGCCCTGCGCACCGAGGACGCCGAGCTCGACGACGCGCTCGACGCCCTGTCGGTGGAGTCGGACGTGCGCGACGTCCTGGTCGACTTCAACGCCCGGGTGAAGGAAGCGCGCCGGCAGTTGCTGGGCGGACCGCCCGTCGTCACCCCGCTCCGCGACGTCGAGTCCGAGCTCGCGCGGTGGCGCGAGCGTCGCGCGGCGCGGTTCGCGTCCGCCGCGCGAGCCGCCGAGGAGCAGCAGCTCGGCTCCCGGCCGCGTCGCTGGTGGCGCCGACACGACTGAGCCGGCCCGGGCCTCCCGGCTGACCCCGGAACCGCACAACGGACACAGCACCACGCGGTTGCGTGGTGCTGTGTCCGTTGCGGGGTGTGGTGCTGTGCGCTCGTGGCGCGGGGGGTGTTACTTGATCTGTGCGGTGATGGTGGCGGT
>NZ_LMPO01000009.1:0-19612 GCF_001424385.1 Curtobacterium sp. Leaf183
CGACCGCGCCCGACGCGCGACCGCGCCCGACGCGCGACCGCGCCCGACGCGCGACCGCGCCCGCCGCGCGACCGCGCCCGCCGCGCGACCGCGCCCGCCGCGCGACGGCGCCCGCCGCACGACGCCCGCCGGACGCGACCCGGGCCTCCCGGCTGGCTGACGGTGGACGCTGGCAGGGTGGGACGCATGTCCACCGCCACCGCCACCGCAACCCCGGAGTCGCGCCACCGCGGCCGCACCGTGACCATCGTGGTCCTCGTCATCGTCGTGGTCCTCGCCGTGCTCGTCGTCGTGGCGGAGTTCGTCCTGCGCGGCGTGGTGGACCGGATCATCGCGCAGCAGGTCGAGCAGTCGCTGCCGGAGGGCACGAAGGGCACGGTGCAGGCGCACGCCGACGGTGTCGTCATCCCGCAGCTCATCAGTGGCACGCTCGACGACGTCTCGATCTCGTCACGCAGGATCACGGTCGACGGCATCCCGCTCGCCGCCGACGTCACGGTGCACGACGTCCCGGTCGACGGCAAGGGCGACGTGCACGACGTCGACGGCACGGTGACGCTCGCGTCCGGCAGCGTCAAGGACCTGGCGAAGTACAGTCCGCTCTTCGACCGGCTCTCGCTCACCGACGGCGGGGTGCAGCTGTCCGGGTCGACCGCGGTGCTCGGGTACGACATCGGGTACCTGGCGCAGGGGTCGGTGACGGCCCAGAGCGACGGCAGGGGCATCACGATCACGCCGAAGACGGTGCGCATCACGAACTCGGCGCTCGACCTCAAGGTGGACAGCATCCCGGGCGTCACGGACACACCGGTGCCGGTCTGCACCGCCAAGTTCCTGCCGGAGGCGCTCCGGGTCCGCTCGCTCGACGTCACGGCGTCCCGTGCCGAGGTGCGCATCACCGCGGACCAGCTGCCGCTCAGCGAGCAGGGACTGCAGACCACGGGCACCTGCTGACCTGTCCACAGGTCGCGTGCCACCGGACGGGAGGCCCCGCTCGGCTCGCTAGGATCGGGTCCCGTGAGCGAGAACCCACTTGCCCCGCCGCGGCTGCGGTCCCCGGCTGACGCCTCCGCGCTGACCGCGCGGATCTGGCCGGCCTCCGCCACGCGGACCGACGACGGCTCCCTGGCGGTGGGCGGCATCACCGCCACCGACCTCGTCGAGCAGTTCGGCACCCCGCTCTACGTGGTCGACGAGCACGACGTGCAGTCGCGTGCGGTGCGGGTGCGGAACGCGTTCACCGAGGCGTTCGGGCGCATCGGATCGCACGCGCACGTCTACTACGCCGCCAAGGCGTTCCTCACGACCCAGGTCGCCGCGTGGATGACCGAAGCGGACCTGCGACTCGACGTCTGCACCGCCGGTGAGATCGCGGTGGCCCTGGCCGGCGGCGCCGACCCCGCGCTGATGGGCTTCCACGGCAACGACAAGTCCGACGCCGAGATCGCCCGGGCGGTCGAGATCGGTCTCGGCACGATCGTGCTCGACTCGCACGAGGAGATCGGGCGCGTCGCGGATGCCGCCCAGGCCGCCGGCGTCGTCCAGCGGGTGCGCGTCCGGATCAACAGCGGTGTGCACGCCTCGACCCACGAGTACCTGGCGACGGCGCGCGAAGACCAGAAGTTCGGCATCCCCCTGACCGAAGCGGTGCAGGCGGCCGAGGCGATCCGCGCCCGTCCGTCGCTCGCGTTCGTCGGGTTGCACTCGCACATCGGCTCGCAGATCTTCGACGAGTCCGGGTTCCGTGAAGCCGCACGTCGCCTGATGGACGTGCACGCCACGCTGGTGCGCACGGGCCCGGTCCCGGAGCTCAACCTCGGGGGCGGCTGGGGCATCGACTACACCGAGGCCGACTCGGCGTTCGAACCCGAGGACATCGCCGACGCGCTGGCGGCCATCGTGGCCGAGGCCTGCGCCGAGCGGGGCATCCCCGTGCCGGACGTCGCCGTCGAGCCGGGGCGGTACATCGTCGGACCCGCCGGCGTCACGCTCTACCGGGTCGGCACGATCAAGCCCGTCCAGCTCGAGGTCGAGGGCGGTGGCAGTGCCACGCGCACCTACGTCTCCGTCGACGGGGGCATGAGCGACAACGCCCGCCCGGCGCTCTACGGTGCCGAGTACACGGCGCGGCTCGCCCGCACCTCGGACGCCGACGCGGTCCTGACCCGTGTGGTCGGCAAGCACTGCGAGAGCGGCGACGTGGTGGTCCACGACGAGTACCTGCCCGGCGACGTGCACCGCGGCGACCTGCTGGCGGTCGCGGCGACCGGTGCGTACTGCTGGAGCCTCGCGAGCAACTACAACCACGTCGGCCGTCCGCCGGTCGTCGCGGTGGCCGACGGGCGAGCCCGTATCCTCGTCCGTGGCGAGGGCATCGACGACCTCCTCGCCCGCGACACCGGGGTGTCACCAGTGGCCGCAGCCGATGCCGCACGGTGAGACCCGAGACCCGGAAGAAACGCACCACATGATCGAATACCGCAACGTCCGCGTCGCGCTGCTCGGAGCCGGCTCCGTCGGTTCGCAGGTCGCACGCCTCCTGCTCGAGCACGGTGACGAGCTCGCCTCGCGCGCCGGCGCCGGGCTCAAACTCGTGGGCATCGCCGTCCGCGACCTCGACGCCCAGCGCGACGTCGACCTGCCGCGCGAGCTGTACACGACGGACGCGCAGTCGCTCATCCTCGGTGCGGACATCGTGGTCGAGCTGATCGGCGGCATCGAGCCCGCACGCACCCTCGTGCTGCAGGCGCTGCAGTCGGGGGCCGACGTCGTGACCGGCAACAAGGCCCTGCTCGCCACACACGGACCCGAGCTCTTCGCCGCGGCCGAGCAGGTCGGCGCACAGCTCTACTACGAGGCCGCCGTCGCCGGGGCGATCCCGATCATCCGTCCGCTGCACGACTCGCTCGCCGGCGACCGCATCGTCCGGATCATGGGCATCGTCAACGGCACGACGAACTTCATCCTCGACCTGATGGACCGGCAGGGCAGCACCTTCGAGGACGCGCTCGCGACCGCGACCGAGCTGGGGTACGCCGAGGCCGACCCGACGGCCGACATCGAGGGGTACGACGCCGCGCAGAAGGCGGCGATCCTCGCGTCGATCGCGTTCCACACCTCGGTGCCGCTCGTCGCCGTGCACCGCGAGGGCATCACCGCGATCACGATCGAGCAGGTCCGGGCCGCGCGCAAGGCCGGCTACGTGGTGAAGATCCTGGCGACCTGCGAGCGGCTGACCGATGCCGACGGCCGCGAAGGCGTCAGCGCGCGGGTCTACCCGGCACTGGTGCCCGAGTCGCACCCGCTCGCCAGCGTCCACGGCGCGAAGAACGCCGTGTTCGTCGAGGCCGAGGCCGCCGGTGACCTGATGTTCTACGGTGCCGGTGCCGGCGGGGTCGAGACGGCCTCGGCCGTGCTCGGCGACCTGGTCTCGGCCGCCCGCCGACACGTCATCGGTGGCCCCGGCATCGCCGAGTCGACGCAGTCCGCCCTGCCGGTGTTCCCGATCGGCACGGTCCGCACGAGCTACCAGATCACCCTGCTCGTGGCCGACGCCCCCGGGGTGCTCTCGACCGTCGCGGGCGTCCTCGCGGCACACGGCGTCAGCGTCGAAACGGTCGAGCAGTCGAGCGCACACGGCGACGGCGGCACGGCGACCCTGGTCATCGGCACCCACCAGGCGCGCGAGTCGGACCTCGCCGACACGGTCGTCGCCCTGCGCGGCGAGGACGTCGTCACCGAGGTCACGAGCGTCCTGCGCGTCATCGGCGCCTGACCCAGACCCAGACCCAGACCCAGACCAAGCCCCATGCCCGGGCCCAGGCCCTGACCCAGACCACCACCAGCACCGCACCACCGACAGAGAGAGAACCCCGATGGCCCACCAGTGGCAGGGAGTCCTGCGCGAGTACGCCGACCGACTCGACGTGACCGAGGCGACGCCCATCGTCACGCTGGGCGAGGGCGGCACGCCGCTCATCCCGGCACGCCGACTGTCCGAGCGCACCGGTGCCGACGTCTGGATCAAGTTCGAGGGCATGAACCCGACGGGGTCGTTCAAGGACCGCGGCATGACGATGGCGATCTCGAAGGCCGTCGAGCACGGGGCCAAGGCGGTCATCTGCGCGTCGACCGGCAACACGAGCGCCTCTGCCGCCGCGTACGCCACGCACGCCGGCATCACCGCCGCGGTGCTCGTGCCCGAGGGCAAGATCGCGATGGGCAAGCTCAGCCAGGCCGTCGCGCACGACGCCCAGCTGCTGCAGGTGCAGGGCAACTTCGACGACTGCCTCGACATCGCGCGCGACCTCGCCGCGAACTACCCGGTGCACCTGGTCAACTCGGTCAACAACGACCGCATCGAGGGCCAGAAGACCGCGGCGTTCGAGGTCGTCGACGTCCTGGGCGACGCCCCGGACTTCCACTTCCTGCCGGTCGGCAACGCCGGCAACTACACCGCCTACTCGCGCGGTTACCGCGAGGACGTCGCCGCCGGCCGCTCCAGCCGGATGCCGCGCATGTTCGGGTTCCAGGCCGCCGGCGCCGCCCCGATCGTGTCGGGCGAGGTCGTTCCGCACCCCGAGACCATCGCGTCGGCGATCCGCATCGGCAACCCGGCGTCGTGGAAGTACGCGCTCGAGGCCCGCGAGGAGACGGACGGCTACTTCGGCGCGATCAGTGACGCCGGCATCCTCGCCGCGCACCGGATCCTGTCGGCCGAGGTCGGGGTCTTCGTCGAGCCCGCGTCGGCCATCGGCGTCGCCGGACTGCTCGAGCGTGCCGACGCCGGCCAGGTCCCGAAGGGCGCGAAGGTCGTCATCACGGTCACCGGGCACGGCCTCAAGGACCCGCAGTGGGCGCTCAAGACCGAGGACGGCGGCGACGTCACCCCGACGAGCGTGCCCGTCGACACCGCGGCGATCGCCGACGTGCTCGGACTGGTCGGCGCCGCGTGAGCACCGACCGTCCGTCCGGAGCGGGACGGGGCTCGACCGCCCGCATCGCCGTACCGGCCGGACGGGCGGTGCGCGTCCGCGTGCCGGCGACCTCGGCCAACCTCGGCCCGGGGTTCGACTCCCTGGGGCTGGCGCTCTCGCTCTACGACGAGGTCGCGGTCCGCGTGCGGCCGCAACCGGGCGCGACGGTCACCGTACAGGGGGTCGGGGCGGGTGAGGTCGCGACCGACGACACGAACCTGGTGGTGCGCGCGGTCCGTCGTGGTCTCGAGCATGCCGGAGTCGAGCAGCCCGGTCTCGAGCTCAGCGCGGTCAACGCGATCCCGCACGGCCGCGGTCTGGGGTCCTCCGCCGCCGCGATCGTCGCCGGACTGATGGCCGCGCGGGGGCTGCTCGAGGGGATCGTCGACCTCGACGCCTCGACCCTGCTGACGCTCGCCACCGAGATGGAGGGGCATCCGGACAACGTCGCACCGGCGCTGTTCGGCGGCCTGACGATCGCGTGGATGACACCCGACGGTCCCGCGTACAAGCGCCTGCTGGTGCACCGCGGTGTCTCCCCGGTGGTCTTCGTGCCGACCTCCACGCTGTCCACGAAGCTCGCGCGGTCCCTGCAGCCCGACAGCGTGCCGCACGCCGATGCCGCGTTCAACGTGTCGCGCTCGGCGCTGCTCGTCGCGGCGCTGATCCAGAGCCCCGAGCTCCTGCTCGCCGCGACCGAGGACCGCCTGCACCAGACGTACCGCGCGAGTGCGATGCCCGAGACCGACGTGCTCATCCGCCTGCTCCGGCAGCACGGCCTGGCCGCCGTCGTCTCCGGCGCCGGACCCAGCCTGCTCGTGCTCGGCAGCGACCCGGCGCAGCGTCTGACCGCGGCGGCGCTGCTGGAACGACACGCCGAAACCACCTGGCGGCCGCTCATGCTGGCCGTCGATCTCGGTGGTGCTACAGTGAACGCGCACCCGGCGAACGACCTCGGACGCTCGTAGCGCGGCTTCGAGCCGGCATGAACACCGTGCCAGCACGAACCAGCCAGCATGAACTCCAGGTCCCCGCAGGTGTGATCTCCCTCAGATCACCGCTCCCCGGTCCGTCGTCTGAACGGCGGCCGTCGCACTCACGATGCTGTTGCATCCGCGCGGGAAGTCGGTGGAAACTCTCCGCGCTCTGCGGTTCGGAAGGAACACAGCACTGTGACCAACGTCAACAACTCCACCGCCTCGGTGGAGATCCCCAGCGACCTGCGCGCACTCCGTCTGCCGGAACTGCAGCGGATCGCGTCCGCCCTCGGCATCACCGGGCTCTCGAAGCTGCGCAAGGGCGACCTCATCGCCTCGATCGAGGACCGCCGTCCCGCCGACTCCGCGACCGGCGCCGGTGCCGCTGCGGCGTCCGAGACCCTGACCCTGCCGGAGCCCGACGCCGTGGCACCGACGGACGAGGCGATCCCCGCCGCGGCCCGTGCGCCGCGGTCACGCGCGCCGAAGAGCCAGACACCGACCGAGGCCCCCAGCGCCGAAGCCCCCAGCGCCGAGGCACCCACTGCCGACACCGAGGCACCCTCGCGTGCTCGTCGCTCGCGTCGTGCCACGTCCGGCGGCACCGTGACGACGGCCCCGACCACCGCGGCCGACCACACCAACCACGGCCACACCGGCACCGAGGACCTGCTCGCGGGCCTCGACCAGGTCCGCGCCGAGAAGGACGCGCAGGAAGCCCAGTCGGGTGGCCAGCGCCGTCGTCGCGGGCAGAAGGCCGAGCCGGCCCAGTCGACCGAGCAGCCGGAGCAGCCCCAGTCCGGCGCACCGTCCCAGTCCGCGTCGCAGCCGCAGTCGGCCTCGCAGCCGCAGTCGGCCGAGCAGCAGGACCAGGCCGGTCATGACGACCAGGCCGACGACCAGCAGGGCACCGACCAGCACGGCGACCAGCAGAACGACGCCGACGGCGGCCCCCGTCGCGGCCGTCGCAGCCGTGGTCGCGGCCGTGGCCGTGGGCAGAACGCCGAGCAGTCGGGCGAGCAGCAGGCCGATGACCAGCAGCAGAACGGCCGCCAGAACGGTCGTGGCAACCAGAACCAGAACCAGAACCAGAACCAGAACCAGAACCAGGCCCAGAACCACGCCGACGCGAAGCAGGACGACGCCGAGGACCAGGCCGACCAGCAGCCGAAGCAGCAGAACGGCCGCCAGAAGCAGCAGGGTCAGCAGAAGCAGGCGCCGAACCAGAACCAGCAGCAGAACGGCCAGGCGCAGGCGCAGGCCCAGCGCGAGGACGGGCAGCGCCGCCAGGAGGACGAGGCCGAGAACGGTCGCAGCCGCCGTCAGCGCGACCGCAAGCGCGGCCGCGGCGGGCAGAACGACGAGTTCGAGCCGGAGATCACCGAGGACGACGTCCTGATCCCGGTCGCGGGCATCCTCGACGTCCTCGACAACTACGCCTTCGTGCGGACGACCGGGTACCTGCCGGGTCCGAGCGACGTCTACGTCTCCCTGGGCCAGGTGAAGAAGTACCACCTGCGCAAGGGTGACGCCGTCGTCGGTGCGATCAAGCAGCCGCGTGACAACGAGCAGCAGAGCCGCCAGAAGTACAACGCGCTGGTCAAGATCGACACGATCAACGGCCAGACCGCTGACGAGGCCGGCGCTCGCGTCGACTTCCAGGACCTCACGCCGCTGTACCCGAACGAGCGCCTGCGTCTCGAGACCGCTCCGGAGAAGCTGAGCACGCGGATCATCGACCTGGTGTCGCCGATCGGCAAGGGCCAGCGCGGCCTGATCGTCTCGCCGCCCAAGGCCGGCAAGACCGTCGTGCTGCAGGCCATCGCGAACGCGGTCTCGAAGAACAACCCCGAGGCGCACCTCATGGTCGTGCTCGTCGACGAGCGGCCCGAAGAGGTCACCGACATGCAGCGCACGGTGAAGGGCGAGGTCATCGCCTCGACCTTCGACCGCCCCGCCGAGGACCACACCACGGTCGCCGAGCTCGCCATCGAGCGTGCGAAGCGCCTCGTCGAGCTGGGCCACGACGTGGTCCTGCTGCTCGACTCGATCACCCGCCTGGGCCGCGCGTACAACCTGTCCACCCCACCGTCGGGCCGCGTGCTCTCCGGTGGCGTCGACTCCGCCGCGCTGTACCCGGCCAAGCGCTTCTTCGGCGCCGCCCGCAACATCGAGAACGGCGGCTCGCTGACCATCCTCGCCACGGCGCTCGTCGAGACCGGGTCGAAGATGGACGAGGTGATCTTCGAGGAGTTCAAGGGCACCGGCAACATGGAGCTGCGCCTGAACCGCCACCTCGCGGACAAGCGGATCTTCCCGGCCGTCGACGTGAATGCCTCGGGCACCCGTCGCGAGGAGCAGCTGCTCTCCGCCGACGAGGTCACGATCACCTGGCGCCTGCGTCGTGCCCTGGCCGGGCTCGACCCGCAGCAGGCGCTCGAGATCGTGCTGCGGAACCTCAGGGAGACGCAGTCGAACGTCGAGTTCCTGGTGCAGGTGCAGAAGTCGGTCCCCGCGACCGGGCACCACGCCGGACACCAGGAGTAACGCGTGTTCGAGTCGGTGGCAGGGCTGCTGGCGGAACACGAGGACCTGACGCAGCAGCTGTCGGACCCCGCGCTCCACGCCGATGCGGCCCGGGCGAAGAAGGTCAACCGGCGCTACGCCGAGCTGAACCGGATCAAGTCCGCCTACGAGTCCTGGACGGCGGCGGGGGACGACCTCGCCGCCGCCCGGGAGCTCGCGAAGGAGGACTCGGCGTTCGCGGACGAGGTCCCCGGGCTCGAGGAGCAGCTCGCCGAGCGCCAGGAGCGCCTGCGTCGCCTGCTCGTCCCGCGCGACCCGGACGACGGTCGCGACGTCATCATGGAGATCAAGGGCGGCGAAGGCGGCGAGGAGTCGGCGCTGTTCGCGGCCGACCTGCTGCGCATGTACTCCCACTACGCCGAGTCCAAGGGCTGGAAGACCGAGCTCCTCGAGCGCACCGAGAGCGACCTCGGCGGCTACAAGGACGTCCAGGTCGCGATCAAGTCGAACTCGACCGACCCGGCCCAGGGCGTGTGGGCGCACCTCAAGTACGAGGGTGGCGTGCACCGTGTCCAGCGTGTGCCGGCGACCGAGTCCCAGGGGCGCATCCACACCTCGACGACGGGCGTGCTCGTCTTCCCCGAGGTCGACGAGCCCGAAGAGGTCGAGATCAACCAGAACGACCTGAAGATCGACGTCTACCGCTCGTCCGGCCCCGGTGGCCAGTCCGTCAACACGACGGACTCCGCGGTGCGCATCACCCACCTGCCGACCGGCATCACGGTGGCGATGCAGAACGAGAAGTCGCAGCTGCAGAACAGGGAGGCGGGGATGCGCGTGCTGCGTGCCCGCATCCTGGCGAAGCAGCAGGAGGAGCTCGACGCCCTGGCGTCGGACGCCCGTCGGTCGCAGATCCGGGGCATGGACCGCTCGGAGCGCATCCGGACCTACAACTTCCCGGAGAACCGGATCGCGGACCACCGCACCGGGTACAAGGCGTACGACCTGGACCGCGTGATGAACGGTGCGCTCGAGCCCGTCATCGAGTCGGCCATCCGTGCGGACGAAGAGGCACGTCTGGCCGCCGTCGGCGACCAGACCGCCTAGCACCCGCCTGGAGGCCCGGATCACCTCCGACAGCCGACCCACGTCGACCGGACCCACGTTCGCGGCCGATCGCCTCCTCGACGAGGCGACCGCTGCGCTCGTGGGGAACGGCGTCCCGACGCCGCGTGTGGACGCCGAGCTGCTGCTCGCGTGGGCGACCGACACCTCGCGTGGCGCCGTGCAGGCCCGTGCGATGACCGGCGGCGCGATCGCGGTGGAGCACGTCGAGCGGTTCCGCCAGGCCGTCGCCCGCCGTGCCACCCGCGAGCCGCTGCAGCACATCACCGGCGAGGCCCACTTCCGTGCGCTGACGCTCGCGGTCGGACCCGGGGTGTTCGTCCCACGCCCCGAGACCGAGTCCGTCGTGCAGTTCGGCATCGACGCGCTGCGGGCAACGGCGGTGCCGGAGCCGATCGCCGTCGACCTGGGTTCCGGCAGCGGCGCAATCGCGATCGCGATGGACACCGAGGTGCCGAACGCACTCGTGTACGCGGTCGAACGATCCGCCGACGCGCTGCCCTGGACCCGGCGCAACGTCGCCACGTACGGCGGGACGGTGCGCCTGGTCGAGGGCGACCTGGCCGACGCGTTCCCGGAGCTCGACGGCTCCGTGTCCGTCGTCGTGTCGAACCCGCCCTACGTGCCGGACGACGCGGTCCCGATCGACCCCGAGGTGCGTGACCACGACCCGGCGCTCGCGCTGTACGGGGGAGTGGACGGCCTCGACGCGGTCCGAGCCCTCACCGAGACGGCCTGGCGGCTGCTCGTGCCCGGCGGACTGCTCGTCGTCGAGCACGCCGAACCGCAGGGCGCAGCCGTGCGGCAGGTCCTGGCACGCCGGGGGTTCCGGTCCCCGGAGACGCACGTCGACCTGACGGGACGCGACCGCACGACCACCGCCACGCGCTAGGCGGAGGTGAGCCGAGCCTCCAGGGTGTCGTGCCGGTCAGCCACGAACGCGCGGACGGCGTCCCGCAGGTCCGTCTCGTGCTCGACCAGCACGGCGTGGATGCCGACGCTGCGCGCCCCCGCGACGTTCTCGGGCATGTCGTCGGCGAAGAAGGTGTCCTCGGGGGCGGCGCCGTGGTGGGCGAGGGCCCGCTCGAACACCTCGGGTTCGGGCTTGCGCGCGCCGAAGTTGCTGGTGGTGTCGAGGTGCTCGCCGAACAGCGGCGGCAGCGACGGCGCCCACGTGTGGATCCAGCGGCCGGCGAGCGGGCCGTTGTTCGTGAGCAGGGCGACACGCCCGTGCTCGGCGGCGACCCGGACGGCCTCGATGCGTTCCGGCAGCTCGGTCATGGCCGCGCCACGGACACGCGCCCAGTCGGACTCGGGGACGGAGCAGCCCATCGCCCGCTCGAAGGCCGCCAGGTAGGTGTCGGCGTCGGGGAACCCGCCGGCCTCGGCGCGCTGCTCGTTGCCGGACAGCCACCAGCGCCGGCGGAGCTCGCCGAGGTCGTGCCCGGTGAGCTCGGTGAGGCCCGCCATGCGGGTCTTCCAGTCGTAGCGGACGAGGACGTCGTCCATGTCGAAGAGGAACAGGAGTCGGGGCGCAGGCGTCGAGTTCACGATGTCCACCATTGTGTCGCACTATCATCGTGCGAGTCATGGCATCCCGATACGACTGCAACGACCCCGACGGGCTCCTGACCGGGATGCGGCTCGCACGAGCAGCACTCGGACGGGGCGAGCTCGTGGTCGTCCCCACCGACACCGTCTACGGTCTGGCGGCCGACGCCTTCAACGCGCCCGCTGTCCAGCGGCTGCTCGACGCCAAGGGCCGCACGCGGCAGTCGCCGCCGCCCGTGCTGATCCCCGGGCCGCCGACGCTCGACGCCCTGGCGAGCGAGGTGCCCCAGCAGGTCCGCGACCTGGTGGCGGAGTTCTGGCCCGGTGGCCTGACCGTGATCCTGCACGCCCAGCCCTCCCTCGACTGGGACCTGGGGGAGACCCGGGGGACCGTCGCGCTCCGCATGCCCGACTCCCGCATCGCCCTCGAGCTGCTGCGCGAGGTGGGGCCGCTCGCAGTCTCGTCGGCCAACAGCACGGGGGACCCCGCCGCGATGGACGTCGACGCAGCGGAGTCGATGCTCGGCGACAGCGTCGCGGTGTACCTCGACGGCGGAACGCTCGACGTCCACGACGGTGTCGCTGCCTCGACGGGCTCGACGATCGTCGACGCGACCGGGCTGTCGACGGGTGACGGCCTGCGGATCGTCCGGCACGGGGTGATCCCGGACTCCGAGATCGAACGGGTCGTGGGGGCCGACCTCGTCACGTGAAGTACTACCTGCTCGCGGGGGCCATCTCCGCCGTCGTGAGCTTCCTGGTCAGCTGGGTGCTCTGGAAGGCGGGCGTCAAGTACCGGTGGTATCCGCAGGTCCGCGAGCGTGACGTCCACCGCACGCCGGTCCCGCGCCTGGGTGGCATCGCGATGTTCCTCGGCGTGGTCGTCTCGTTGCTCTGCGCCTGGTTCGTGTTCCCGCACATCCAGGGGATCGACTTCTTCCGGCTCGTGTTCGCTGAGCCGCAGCGCGTGCTCGCCGTGCTGGCAGGTGCGACCATCATCGTGGTCCTGGGCGTCGCCGACGACATCTGGGACCTCGACTGGATGACCAAGCTCGCCGGGCAGATCATCGCCGCCGGGATCCTGGCGTGGCAGGGCGTCGCGATCGTCTCGCTGCCGATCGGCAACACGCTCGGCGTGGGCTCGTCCTACATGAGCCTGATCTTCACCGTGCTGGCCGTGGTGCTCGTCATGAACGCGGTGAACTTCATCGACGGACTCGACGGCCTCGTGGCCGGTGTCGCGATCATCGCCGGCGGGGTGTTCTTCCTCTACACGTTCTTCATCAACCGCGTGGTCGTGCAGACCGAGTTCTTCTTCAACCTGCCGTCGCTGCTGACCGCGGTGCTGGTCGGTGCGTGCTGCGGCTTCCTCGTCCTCAACTGGCACCCGGCGAAGCTCTTCATGGGCGATGCCGGCGCGCTGCTCGTCGGGTTCCTGATGGCCACGAGCGCCGTGTCCATCACGGGCAACATCGACCCCGCGGCGGTCCGCACCCGGACCGACCTGCTGCCGGCGTTCATCCCGATCCTGCTGCCCTTCGCGATCCTGATCGTGCCGATGCTCGACTTCGGGCTGGCCGTGTTCCGCCGGCTCAGCGCGGGCAAGTCGCCGTTCTCGGCGGACCGCAAGCACCTGCACCACCGCTTGCTCGACATGGGGCACTCGCACTTCCACGCGGTGCTGATCTTCTACGCGTGGACCGCCACGGTCGCCGTCGGGTGTCTGCTCTTCCTGTTCGTGAACTGGTGGTGGGTCGTGGCGTTCGTCGCGGTCGGCTTCACCATCTGCGCGATCGCCACCTTCGCCCCGCTCGGGCGGAAGCGCACCGAGATCGCGGCGCAGACCGCCGCGCGGGCGGGTGGTCGTGTGGACGCCAGTCTCGATCCGCTCGACCGCGCCGCAGCCGGGCGCGACCGTCCCGTCACGGGCGGGCCCCGTTCGGGTCCGACCCGTCCCACCACTGGAGAACCCTCGTGACCACCCCGAACGGCCTCGACCACGTCCGTCCGATCTTCCGACGGATCCTGGTGCAGGGCGCCCTCCTGGCGCTCGCGCTGGCGGTGGTCGGCGGTGTCGTCGGCTTCCTCGTCGCCGGGACGCCGGGGCTGGCCGGGGGACTGATCGGCGCCGTGATGAGCGTGGTGTTCTGCGGTCTGACCGCGGTGAGCGTGCTGCTGGCGATCCGGTTCTCCGGCGGGCAGATGATCTCCGGCGCGTTCTTCGGGACGATCATGGGGATGTTCCTGGTCAAGTTCGTGCTCTTCATCGTGGTGCTCGTGCTGCTCAAGGACCGCGACTGGGTGGACACGCCGGTCCTGGCGATCGCGATCATCGTCGGTGTGATCGGGTCGCTCGTGATCGACGTCACCGTGATCGCCAAGGGCCGGGTGCCGATCGACGTGCCGCTGCCCGGGTCGGGGTCGTCGGCCCTCGACTCCTCGGATCCTGGGAAGGGCGACCCGCGCCCCTGAGAGCCCGAGAAGGCTCTCTCACCTGATAGGGTTTGTTGCGTCCGCGTCCGGAGCCTCGCTCGGAGCGGACAGCCTCCACACAGTCCACCATCGCGTGCCATGACGTGCGCGCGCCGACACAGGAGACAGCGCTGCTATCCCACGCTCTTCCCCTGTCCCTCACCGCTGCGGCCAACACCGTTGCGGCGGGGAGCAGTAAGGCCGCCGAGTTCCATGGCCCGTCGATCAACGAGTTCTTCCCGGAGGCGATCTTCTTCGCCGGGACGCCGTTCGAGATCGATCGTGTCGTCATCATCCGCTTCATCGCGGTCGCAGTGCTGCTCGTCTTCGCCTTCGTGGGGACCCGCGCACTGAAGCTCGTCCCGAACCGGGGTCAGGCGTTCATCGAGTACGGCTTCGACGTCGTGCGCCGGAACACCTTCGACAACCTCGGCGAGAAGGACGGCAAGCGCTTCCTGCCGCTCCTCGCGACGATCTTCTTCGGCGTGCTGTTCATGAACCTGACGGGTCTGATCCCGTTCATGAACCTCGCTGGCACCAGCCGCATCGCGATGCCGATGATCCTGGCGATCGTCGCCTACGTCGCCTTCATCTACGCGGGGCTGCGCAAGCACCCGGGCACGTTCCTCCGGAACTCGCTCTTCCCGCCCGGGGTGCCGTGGTACCTCTACATCATCGTGACGCCGATCGAGCTCGTGTCGACCTTCGTGCTCCGACCGATCACGCTGACGTTGCGACTCCTGATGAACATGGTCGTCGGGCACCTGCTGCTCGTCCTGTTCTTCTCGGCCACGCAGTTCTTCTTCTTCGACGCCTCGCTCGGCTTCAAGGCGTTCGGTGTCGGCACCATCGCGTTCGGCATCGCGTTCAGCTTCTTCGAGATCCTCGTCGCGCTGCTGCAGGCCTACGTCTTCATGCTCCTCACCGCCGTCTACATCCAGCTGGCGCTGGCCGACGAGCACTGATTCCTCACTGACCCCCTACGGGACCGGCATCCGCCGGACCCGCACCTCGAAAGGAAAACACGTGGACGCAACGACCGTTCTCGCGGAGATCAACGGCAACATCGCGACGGTTGGCTACGGCCTCGCTGCGATCGGCCCGGCCATCGGCGTCGGCATCGTCGTCGGCAAGACGATCGAGTCCGTCGCTCGCCAGCCCGAGCTCCAGGGCCGCCTGACGACCCTCATGTACATCGGTATCGCCTTCACCGAGGCCCTGGCCTTCATCGGTATCGCGACGTACTTCATCTTCACCAACTAAGGTTCCTCGATGCAGCACGCACTCATCATCGCGGCGGAGGAGAACATCAATCCGCTGATCCCCCCGGTGTACGACATCGTGTGGTCCGCGGTGGCCTTCGTCATCATCTTCGTGGTGTTCTGGCGTGTCGTCACGCCGCGCATCACCAAGATGCTCGATGAGCGCACCGAGGCCATCGAGGGCGGCATCAAGAAGGCCGAAGCCGCTCAGGAGCAGGCCGCGGCCGCGCTCGACGAGTACAACAAGCAGCTCGCCGACGCCCGTGCCGAAGCCTCGCGGATCCGCGAGCAGGCCCGTGCCGACGCGACCGCCATCGGCAACGAGGTGCGCGAGCAGGCTTCGGCCGACGCAGCGCGCATCACGAGCAACGCCCAGGCGCAGATCGAGGCAGAGCGCCAGAGCGCGCTCCAGTCGCTCCGCACCGAGGTCGGCTCGCTCGCACTCGACCTGGCGTCGGGTGTCATCGGTGAGTCCCTCAAGGACGACGCCAAGGCCACCGCGGTCGTCGACCGCTTCCTCGCCGACCTCGAGTCGTCGAAGAACGCCGACGTGTCCGAGGTCCAGGCGTCGCAGGCCGAGACGGAGCGCTGAGCATGCGGAGCGCCACCCGTTCAGCACTGACCTCCACGCAGGCGGTGCTCGCCGACCTCGGCAGCAGCGCCGACCTGGAGAGCGGTGCTGAGATCCTCGCCGCAGGGCGAGTGGTCGCCGGTGCGCCGCAGCTCCTGACGCTGCTGGCCGACCCGACCGCCGACGTCGTCGGCAAGAAGTCGGTCGTCGACCGGGTCTTCGCCGGACAGTCCGACGCCACGCGCGCCGTGCTGACCGCGGTGGCCGGCTCGCGCTGGTCGTCCCAACAGGACCTGCTCGCCGGCATCGAGGACGCGGGCATCCGCGCCGTCGCCGCGACTGCGGGGACGGGCAGCTCGATCGAGGCGGAGCTCTTCGCCTTCGAGACGGCCGTCCGTTCCGACGCCGGCCTCGAGCTGGCGCTGGGGACCAAGCTCGGCAGCCCGGAACAGAAGAGCGCGCTCGTCGAGCGCCTCATCGGCAGCAAGTCGTCGCCGCAGACCGTGACGATCCTGTCGGCACTGGTCCAGCAGCCGCGAGGTCGACGGATCGGCGAGCTCGTCCGCGACGCCTCGCGCATCGTGGCCGACCAGGCAGCGAAGGTGGTGGCCACGGTGATCACCGCCGTGCCGCTGTCCGACAGCCAGGCCGCCCGCGTCGCCCGCGGTCTCTCGGAGCGCTACGGCAAGGACATCATCGTCAACCACGTCGTCGACCCCGCGGTCGTCGGCGGGGTCCGGGTGCAGGTCGGCGGCGACGTCATCGACGGCACCGTGTCCACGCGCCTCGCCGACCTCCGGCTCCAGCTCGCCGGCTGAGCGTACGGTCGAACCAGACACCCAAGTCCACAACGGGAACTGTCCCCACCGGGCAGCATCACCCTCTCGGAGCCGTAGCGCCCCGGAAACCAACAAGGAAAATCCCATGGCAGACATCACCATCAGCCCCGATGAGATCCGTGATGCCCTGAAGGACTTCGTCTCGAACTACGAGCCGACGAAGGCCTCCACGGCCGAGATCGGGCACGTCACCGACGCCGGTGACGGCATCGCCCACGTCGAAGGCCTCCCCGGCGTCATGGCCAACGAGCTCATCCGCTTCGCGGACGGCACGCTCGGCCTCGCGCAGAACCTCGACGAGGACTCGATCGGCGCCATCGTGCTCGGCGAGTTCTCGGGCGTCGAAGAGGGCCAGGAAGTCACCCGCACCGGCGAGGTCCTCTCGGCCCCCGTCGGCGATGCCTTCCTCGGCCGTGTCGTCGACCCGCTCGGCGCCCCGATCGACGGGCTCGGCGAGATCGCAGCCGAGGGACGTCGTGCCCTCGAGCTCCAGGCTCCCGGTGTCATGTCGCGCAAGTCGGTGCACGAGCCGCTGCAGACCGGCATCAAGGCCATCGACGCGATGATCCCCGTCGGCCGTGGTCAGCGTCAGCTGATCATCGGCGACCGCCAGACCGGCAAGACCGCGATCGCGATCGACACGATCATCAACCAGAAGGCCAACTGGGAGTCGGGCGACGAGGACAAGCAGGTCCGCTGCATCTACGTCGCCATCGGCCAGAAGGGCTCCACGATCGCCTCCGTCAAGGGCGCGCTCGAGGACGCCGGTGCGATGGAGTACACGACCATCGTCGCCGCTCCTGCCTCCGACCCGGCCGGCTTCAAGTACCTCGCCCCGTACACCGGCTCGGCCATCGGCCAGCACTGGATGTACCAGGGCAAGCACGTCCTGATCATCTTCGACGACCTGTCGAAGCAGGCCGAGGCCTACCGTGCCGTGTCGCTCCTCCTGCGTCGTCCGCCGGGGCGCGAGGCCTACCCGGGCGATGTCTTCTACCTGCACTCCCGTCTGCTGGAGCGTTGCGCGAAGCTGTCCGACGAGCTCGGCGCCGGATCGATGACGGGTCTGCCCATCATCGAGACCAAGGCGAACGACGTCTCGGCGTACATCCCGACCAACGTCATCTCGATCACCGACGGCCAGATCTTCCTGCAGTCGGACCTCTTCAACGCGAACCAGCGTCCGGCCGTCGACGTGGGCATCTCGGTGTCCCGCGTCGGTGGTGACGCCCAGGTCAAGTCGATCAAGAAGGTCTCCGGCACGCTCAAGCTCGAGCTGGCGCAGTACCGCTCGCTCGAGGCGTTCGCGATGTTCGCCTCGGACCTCGACCAGGCCTCGCGTCGTCAGCTCGACCGCGGTGCCCGTCTGACCGAGCTGCTCAAGCAGCCGCAGTACTCGCCGTACCCGGTCGAAGAGCAGGTCGTCTCCATCTGGGCCGGCACGAACGGCAAGCTCGACACGGTTCCCGTCCCCGACGTGCTCCGGTTCGAGTCCGAGCTGCTTGACCACCTGCGTCGCAACTCCGACGTGCTCACGACCCTGCGCGAGACCAACCAGCTCAGCGACGACACCGTCGCCGAGATGGGGCGCCAGATCGACGAGTTCACGAAGAGCTTCCAGACCAGCGACGGCAAGACCCTCGGGTCCGAGCAGGTCCAGGCGGCTGACGCCGAGGACGTCGACCAGGAGCAGATCGTCAAGGGTCGTCGCTAGATGGCAGCCCAGGTCCGGGTCTACCGCCAGCGCATCAAGTCCGCGAAGACCACGAAGAAGGTCACGCGCGCCATGGAGTTGATCTCGGCGTCGCGGATCCAGAAGGCCCAGGCCCGCATGGCCGCCTCGGGACCGTACTCGCGTGCGGTGACCCGGGCCGTGTCGGCCGTGGCGACGTTCTCGAACGTGGACCACGTCTTGACGACCGAACCCGAGACGTCGACCCGTGCGGCCGTGGTGCTCTTCACCTCGGACCGCGGCCTGAACGGCGCGTTCAGCACGAACGTCCTCAAGCAGACCGAGGAGCTCGCCTCCCTGCTCCGCAGTGAGGGCAAGGACGTCGTCTACTACCTGGTCGGGCGCAAGTCCGTCGGGTACTTCGCGTTCCGTGAGCGTCCGTCCGAGCAGCAGTGGGTCGGCAACACCGACCAGCCGGAGTTCTCGACGGCCAAGGAGATCGGCGACGCCGTCGTGGCGAAGTTCCTCCAGGACACGGCCGAGGGCGGCGTGGACGAGATCCACATCGTCTTCAACCGGTTCCTCAGCCTGGCGACGCAGGAGCCGCAGGTCGTGCGTCTGCTGCCCCTCGAGGTCGTCGACGGCGTCGACGAGCCCACGAACGACGAGCCCCTGCCGCTGTACGAGTTCGAGCCGGACGCCGACGCGGTGCTCGACTCGCTGCTCCCGGTCTACATCGAGAGCCGCATCTTCAATGCCATGCTGCAGTCGGCTGCCTCCGAGCACGCCGCCCGCCAGAAGGCCATGAAGGCGGCCAGTGACAACGCGGACTCGCTGATCCGTGACTTCACCCGACTCGCCAACAACGCGCGTCAGGCCGAGATCACGCAGCAGATCTCCGAGATCGTCGGCGGCGCCGACGCGCTCTCGTCGAAGAAGAAGTAGTCCGCGTCGCTCGCGGACAGCAACCCACCCTCAGGAAGGCACCAGCCATGACCGACACCGCAACCACCGCGGTCGAGACGTCGTCGGCGCCCGGTGTCGGCCGGATCGCCCGTGTCACGGGCCCCGTCGTCGACATCGAGTTCCCGCACGACGCAATCCCGGAGATGTACAACCTCCTGTTCACGACCATCACCATCGGTGAGTCGTCGCAGGAGATCGGCCTCGAGGTCGCCCAGCACCTCGGCGACGACCTGGTCCGTGCCATCTCGCTGAAGCCCACCGACGGTCTCGTCCGCGGTCAGGAAGTCCGCGACTCGGGCGCCCCGATCTCGGTCCCCGTCGGTGACGTCACCAAGGGCAAGGTCTTCGACGTGCTGGGCAACGTGCTCAACACCGACGAGAAGCTCGAGATCACCGAGCGCTGGCCGATCCACCGCAAGGCCCCGGCCTTCGACCAGCTCGAGTCCAAGACCTCGATGTTCGAGACGGGCATCAAGTCGATCGACCTCCTGACCCCCTACGTGCAGGGCGGCAAGATCGGTCTGTTCGGTGGTGCGGGCGTCGGCAAGACCGTCCTCATCCAGGAGATGATCCAGCGCGTCGCGCAGGACCACGGCGGTGTCTCGGTGTTCGCCGGTGTCGGTGAGCGCACGCGTGAGGGCAACGACCTCATCGGTGAGATGGAAGAGGCGGGGG
>NZ_LMPO01000009.1:19623-179551 GCF_001424385.1 Curtobacterium sp. Leaf183
CGCCCTGTCGGCGCTGACGATGGCGGAGTACTTCCGCGACGTCCAGAAGCAGGACGTGCTCCTCTTCATCGACAACATCTTCCGCTTCACGCAGGCCGGCTCCGAGGTCTCCACGCTGCTCGGTCGCATGCCGTCCGCGGTGGGCTACCAGCCGAACCTCGCCGACGAGATGGGTGTGCTCCAGGAGCGCATCACCTCGACGCGTGGTCACTCGATCACGTCGCTGCAGGCGATCTACGTGCCGGCCGACGACTACACCGACCCGGCGCCGGCGACCACGTTCGCGCACCTCGACGCGACGACCGAGCTCTCGCGTGAGATCGCGTCGCAGGGTCTGTACCCGGCCATCGACCCGCTGACCTCGACGTCGCGGATCATGGACCCCCGCTACCTGGGTGCCGACCACTACGAGACGGCCACGCGCGTCAAGCAGATCCTCCAGAAGAACAAGGAACTGCAGGAGATCATCGCCATCCTCGGTGTCGACGAGCTCTCCGAAGAGGACAAGATCACGGTGGAGCGCGCGCGTCGCATCCAGCAGTTCCTCTCGCAGAACACGTACATGGCGAAGAAGTTCACGGGCGTCGAGGGCTCCACGGTGCCGCTCAAGGACACCATCGAGTCCTTCCGCGCCATCGCCGACGGCGAGTTCGACCACGTCGCGACGCAGGCGTTCTTCAACGTCGGTGGCATCAACGACGTGGAAGAGAAGTGGTCGCAGATCCAGAAGGAGAACCGCTGACATGGCGGGTCTCACCGTGAGTGTCGTCTCGGCGGACCGCGAGGTCTGGACGGGCGACACCACCATGGTCGTCGCACGCACGACGGAGGGCCAGATCGGCATCCTCGCGGGACACGAGCCGATGCTCGCGATCCTCGCGCAGGGCCAGGTCCGCATCACGCGGGCCGATGGCTCCACCGTCGCGGTCGACGCGGAGGACGGCTTCCTCTCCGTCGAGCACGACACGGTCACGATCGTGGCGCGGCAGGCCGCGCTGGCGTCCTGACCGGACTGACCGTCCTCCTCCCGCCGTCCGAGACGAAGCGGGAGGGCGGGGACATCGGCACCACCCTCGACCTGGGAGTGCTCTCGTTCCCGGAACTGTCCGACGAGCGGGCCGCGGTGATCACCGCGGCCCGCTCCGTCAGTTCCGAGGAGTCCACCGCACGGACGGCGTTGAAGCTCGGCCCGAAGTCGATCGCGGAACGCCACCGCAACCTGTCGCTGGACACTGCACCGACCCTGCCCGCGATCGAGCGGTACACCGGGGTGCTCTACGACCCGCTCGAGGCGGCCACGGCCTCGGTGGCGTCCCGTGCGTGGTGGGCGCGGCACGTCGTGGTGCAGTCCGCCATGTTCGGACCGCTCGGTGGGGGCGACCCGATCCCGGCCTACCGCCTGTCCCACGACTCGCGCCTGGGGTCGCTGCGGCTCGCGTCGCACTGGCCGGCCCCGGCTGCTCGGGCGTTGTCGTCGCGTTCGGACGGCCTCGTCCTCGACCTCAGGTCCGAGGGGTACCGCGCGCTCGGTCCGCTCGACGGGGCCGTGCCCCTCCGGGTGGTCAGCGTCGACGGCAGCGGTCGACGCAAGGCGCTGAACCACTGGAACAAGACGGCGAAGGGACGGCTCGTCGCCCTGTTGGCGCGCACCGGCGCCGAAGTCAGCGGGATGGATGACCTGCTGGCATGGGCGGCCGCGAACGGCGTGGTCATCGACCGCGTCGACGGTGCATGGGAGCTCGTCGCCGAGAGCCTCGCGCCGGCGACGGCCTGACCGAGTCCTGCACAGCGGGCCCGGAGCGTCCGGTCGTCCACAGGTCACGCTGCGCGCCATCCTGGAGGCCCGGTTCGCGCTTCGATTGCCCCATGAACCCAGACGCAGTCCGATCAGCCTCCGACCGGTACGTCCGTCACCCGCGGGAGATCGCCGCTGCGATCACCCTCCCGGCGGCGTGCGCCGCCCTCGTCGCGCCGGGTCCGGCGGCGGTGACGACCGCGACCGCAGCCGCGATCACGACCGCCTGCGGTGCCCTCGCCACCCGCATGGCGCTCGTCCGTGAGCTCGCTGACCCCGCGGTGCCCGACGCCCGCGCGGTGCGACCGTACGACCCGTTCCACGACGGCACCCCGACGGCTCTCCACGGCGTGGGGCCAACCCCGGACCTCGTCCGGGTCCGCACCGCCGGGGACCGCTGCGTCGCCGTCTGGCAGGCATGGAAGCGCCAAGGGTCTCCGCGCGACGAACGCATCGGGGTCGCCGGCGCGCTCGCACTGGCGGCGTGGTGCGCGTGGGCGACCGGCTCCACCGCTCGCGCCGAGGTCCGCGCTCGCTACGCGCTGGAGACGGACCCGCGTGACCCGCTCGCCGGCCTCGTGCTCCGTTCCGTGCTCGCCGGCGCCGCCCCGGCGTGGCGGGGGTGACGCGCGGTGCACGGCATCGTCTACGCTCGTCGGGACATCGGGGAAGGGGCACGGCGTGCACGACGACGACACCGAGGACACCGTCATCCGGCCCCGGTCGCTCCCGCCGCATGCCCGTGGGCTGTCGGACCCGTTCGGCGACACCGTCATCCGACGTGCTGCGACGTCCGAGCCGCAGCCCTCGTCGGGGCCGTCCGGCGAACCGGACGCGTCGCCGGTCCTCCCAGCGGTCCCGTCCCACGGCGGATCGACACAGGTCCGCGACCGGGTGCCGTCGATCCGGGTGGGGGAGCGACGTCTCCGCCTGGACCGCCCCGTCGTGATCGGCCGTCGGCCGGCGCTCCCACGCATCGTCAGCGGACCGGAGCCCGTCCTCGTGACGGTCCCCTCGCCGCTCGGTCAGGTCTCCTCGTCGCACCTGCAGGTCCACGCCGAGGGCGACGTCGCCGTGGTCCAGGACCTCCGCTCGACCAACGGCACGGTGGTCAGACCCGCGGGTGCCCCGCCGTACCGGATGCCAGCAGGTGCGTCGATCGTCGCGCTGACGGGTACGGTAGTCGAGATCGGGGATGGCATCGCCATCGAGATCCTCTCGCCACACCTCCGAGCGACACCGTCTGCGGACGGCTTCCCACCGACCCTCGCATCCCCCCGACGCAGTTGACCGGCACGCCCCGAACCCCCAGAGAGCGATCCTGACACGTGACCGAACTCGGCCGAGCCGCCGCCGCACACGCCATCGACGTCCCCGGAGCAGGCGGTGCCATGCTCACGCTGTCGTGGGGTGCCGCGACCGACATCGGCCGCCGTCGGGACCACAACGAGGACAGCTACATCGTCGAGGCGCCGTTCTTCGTCGTCGCGGACGGCATGGGCGGCCACCTCGCCGGCGACCGCGCCAGTGACGCGGTCGTCCGTCGGCTCGGAGACGCGGTCGACGGTCCCTTCGGGTCGCGCCAGTCCATCCAGCACGCGCTCCTGTTGGCGACGGCGGACATCGAGCGCGCAGCCGGTGGCAACGCGATCGGCGCGGGCACGACCGTCACGGGGCTGGCCCTGGTGGCGACCGAGGGGCAGCCTGCCGCGCTCGTGTTCAACGTGGGGGACTCCCGCACCTACCGCATCGAGAACGGCGCCCTCCGCCGGATCACCGTCGACCACTCGGTCGTCCAGGAGATGGTCGACGCCGGTGTCCTGCGTGCCGAGGACGCCGAGGCGCACCCTGACAGCAACGTGATCACCCGGGCCGTGGGCTTCGGCGAGCCGCCGGAGCCCGATTGGTGGACCCTGCCGCTCCGCACCGGCGACCGCTACATCATCTGCTCGGACGGGCTCACCAAGGAGATCGGTGACGCCGGGATCAGCCGGATCGCCGCCAAGGTCACCGATCCGCAGGAACTCGCCGAACGCCTCGTCGGCGACGCACTCGTCGCGGGTGGCCGCGACAACGTCACCGTGGTCGTCCTGCAGGTCGAGGGTGCACCCGACGACACCGACCTCGAGGACACGCTTCCTCGACACTGACCAGGGCCCCCGAACTGGGGGACCGCGGGGGCGTTGCCTGCGTGTGCGCACGGAGTCGCGCCGAGTGCGGCTCCGTAGACTGGGATGCCGCGACGAACGACTGGCCATGCCGGCCGGGGAGGAAGGGCACCATGGCGCGACGCCTGCCGTCCACGCCTCCGGTCATCGCCGGCTTCAGCCCCGTCCACGTGCTCGGTTCCGGTGGCTTCGCCGACGTCTTCCTCTACGAACAGGACATGCCGCGGCGTCAGGTCGCGGTGAAGGTCCTGCTCGACGAGGTCGTCGACGACCGCGTGCGGCAGATGTTCCAGGCCGAGGCGAACCTGATGGCGCGGCTCAGCACGCATCCGTCGATCCTCACGGTGTTCCAGGCCAGCGTCGCGTCGGACGGCCGACCGTACCTGGTCATGGAGCTCTGCTCGTCCTCCCTCAGCGAGCGGTACCGTCGTGCGCCCGTGCCCGTGTCCGAGGTGCTGTCAATCGGCATCCGCATCGGGTCGGCGCTCGAGACGGCGCACCGCGAGGGTGTGCTGCACCGGGACGTCAAGCCCTCGAACATCCTGCTCACGGCGTACGGCAACCCGGTGCTGTCCGACTTCGGCATCGCGGCCACCATCGGCGGCGCGGACCCCGACGAGCCCATCGGCATGTCGATCCCGTGGTCGGCGCCCGAGGTCCTGATCGACGAGTCCCGCGGTTCGGTCCAGTCCGAGGTGTACTCGCTCGCCGCCACCGTCTTCTCGCTCGTCGCCGGCCGCAGTCCCTTCGAGGTGCCCGGCGGCAAGAACGGCGCATCCGACCTGATGGGCCGGATCGACCGGGGTGGCGTGAAGCCCACCGGACGGACCGACGTCCCGCCGTCGCTGGAGCGGCTGCTCGCGACGGCGATGTCGCGCCGCGTCCAGCAGCGACCGGCCACGGTCATGGAACTGGTGCGCGGGTTCCAGCAGGTGCAGGCCGAGCTCGGCCTGCCGCAGACACCGGCCGACGTCGCGGTTGAGGCCTGGGCCGTCGCGATGCCCTCGCCCGACGGTGACCGCACGATGGTGCGCGACCTGCAGCCACCGTCGCGGGTCGGACGTCGGCGCCGCGCACGGCGTCCCGTCCAGGGCGGGGTCGCGGCCACGGGGTCCCGCAGCGTCGGCACCGTGCACCGGACCGGCTCGATGACACAGAACCGGCGCCGCTCCCGACGCACCGTCGTGTGGGTGTCCAGCGTCGCGGCCGTCGTGGTGGCCGCCCTCGCGGTGACGACGGTCCTCGCGGTGTCCCGGTCGGGCACCGGCGCGATCCCGACGGTCTCCGACGTGCGTGCGTCCTCGTCGACCGGGTCGATCACCTTCCGCTGGTCCGACCCCGGGCTCGAGTCGGGCGACACGTACGTCATCTCGTCGAACGGCGCTTCCAGTCAGCAGTCGGGCACGACCTTCGTCGTGTCCGGAGCCGCCGGCGACGAGGAGTGCATCTCCGTCGCCGTCAACCGTGACGGCAAGACCGGGGCCGCGAGTGCACAGCGCTGCGCGACCGTCGGGAGCGGCTCGTGATCAGGCGGCTGATCGCGCGGCACCGGTCCGCCGCCGTGACCGTCGGCGCGTCGGTGGTCGTCGCGGCCCTGGTCGCGGGTGCCGCCGTCGTGTCGAGCGGCTACCACACCCAGCGCATCGACCTCGGCGACGGCACCGTGTGGGTGCCGTCGGCGCAGTACGGAGCCGTGGGACGCGCGAACACCCAGGTCCTGCAGCTCAACACCGCGGTCGAGGCATCGACGGACTCCCTCTCGGTGCTCCAGCGCGGCTCGGTGGTCTACAGCGTCGACGAGACCAAGGGCACCGTCGCCAAGGTCGACGTGGCGGACGCGACCGTGGGTGACGCCGTCACCCTGCCGTCCGGGTCCCCGCAGGTCTTCCTCGCCGGCAGCACCGCGGTCATCGGCAACCAGGACACCGGCGAGCTCTGGTCGACGCCGGCCAACCGCCTCGACGAGTTCGACGCGTCGACCAAGGCCGACCTGACCCTCGGCGCCGACGCCGTGTTCGACGCCTCGGACGACCACGTCGCCGTCTACTCGCCCCGCACGGGCACGGCGTCCCTGGTCCAGCTCGGGACGACGCTGTCGGTCGCGCAGAAGTGGTCGGTGCGCATGGACCGGACCGACGACTTCCAGGTGGCGAGTGTCGGGACCCACGTGGCAGTCCTCGACCGAACCAACGGCAGGCTCTCGATCGACGGCAGCACCGTCGACCTCGGGGACCGCGTGGGGGCGTCGCCAGCACTCCAGCGCTCCGCTGCCACCGGCGACGCGGTGGTCGTCGCGGGCGCGGCCGGAACCGTGCGCGTGACCCCCTCGGGGTCGGTGACCTCGACCGCGCTGGCCGTGTCCGGTCGCGCCGCTCGACCGTACGTCACCGGGTCCTGCACCTACGCCGCGTGGAGCGGCGGACAGGCCGTCGACACGTGTGACGGCCGTGCCGTGCAGCAGCTCGACCGTGTGCCGGGGGACGCTGCGCTGGCGATCGTGCACAACGGGGACACGGTCGTCGCGAACGACCCCGCCACGGGCCGGTCGTGGGCGATCGCCCGCAGCGGCCAGCTCATCGACAACTGGTCCGACCTGGTCAAGCGGGACGACGACCAGCAGCAGGAACAGGTGTCCGACGACGACCCGCAGGTCGAGAAGGACCAGAAGCCGCCGGTGGCGGTCGACGACGACCTGGGCGCGCGTCCCGGACGCACCACGAGCCTCCCGGTCCTGCTCAACGACTACGACCCCAACGGTGACCCGATCGTCATCACCGAGGTCGGTGACGTGGACAGCGCCGACGGCTCGGTCGCGATCGTCGACGACGGACAGCGACTCCAGATCAGCCTCGCCGAGGGTGCCAGCGGCACCGTCGTGTTCCCCTACACGATCACCGACGGCAACGGTGGCTCCGCCAGCGCGACCGTCCGCGTGTCGGTGCGTCCCGCGTCGCAGAACGACGCACCGCGTCAGGTCCGGGACACCAGCGCTGACGTGGTGCGCAACGGGCACGTCTCCAGCAACGTCCTCGGCGACTGGGTCGACCCGGACGGCGATCCGGTCTACCTCAAGTCCGCCTCGGCCTCCGACGGCGACCAGGTCTCCACGACGCCCGACGGACTGCTCGACTTCCGGAACACCAGCGGTCGCACCGGCGACCGCAGCGTGCAGGTCGTCGTCAGTGACGGCCGCGCGGACGGTCGTGGCTCGGTGACCGTGCACGTCGCCGCGCAGGGGAGCGTGCCGCTGCGGGCGGACGCCTTCGCGGTGCAGGGCTACGCCGGCAGGACCTTCTCCGTCGACCCCCTCGAGCACGTCCGGGGCGGGAACGGCACGGTCACGCTGACCAGTGTCTCCTCGGCCACCGGCGTGACGATCACGCCGAGCTACGACGCGGGCACGTTCCGCGTCGACAGCTCCGCCCTGGGGGACCACCAGCTCGAGTACACCGTGACGGACGGCACCAAGACGGCCAGCGGTGTCGTGCGCATCACGGTCCTGCGCCCGCCCGACGCCTCGACGGCTCCGATCACCACCCCGAAGACCGTGTTCGTCACGACACTGTCGACGAAGGACACCGACGTCACCGCGACGGACATCGACCCGGCCGGCGGTGTGCTGCTCGTGACCGCGCTCGGCGGACCCGACCGTGGCTCCGGGGTGCAGGCGAGCATCCTCGACCAGCACACCGTGCGCACCACGCTGACCGCGCCGCTCGACGGCCCCGTGACGTTCAGCTACACCGAGACGAACGGGCTCGCGTCCTCGACGGGGACCATCACCGTCGTCGAGATCCCGAAGCCCGACCGGATCCAGCCGCCGGTCGCACAGCCGGACTCCGCCACGGTCCGTGTCGGTGACGTGGCCGACATCGACGTGCTCGCGAACGACACGCAGCCCGAGGGCGAACCGCTCACGCTCGAGCCGGACCTGGTGCAGAACGTGCCGGGCGACGGCGGCCTGCTCTTCGTCTCCGGTGACCACCTGCGCTACCTC
Source organism: Curtobacterium sp. Leaf183 (assembly GCF_001424385.1). Classification (GTDB taxonomy): domain Bacteria; phylum Actinomycetota; class Actinomycetes; order Actinomycetales; family Microbacteriaceae; genus Curtobacterium. The sequence continues at coordinate 27,584 of NZ_LMPO01000009.1, forward strand.
GCCCCGAAGACGCCGGGCAACTACACCGCCGTCTACCGGGTCGCCGGCCCCGACGGGCAGTCCGCCGACGCTGCCGTGTCGATCTCCGTCCGGGAGGCCGACAGTGCCACGAACAACCCGCCGGTGCCGCAGACCGTGACCGCCCGTGTCGTCGCCGGCCAGGCCGTGCGCATCTCGGTGCCGCTCAACGGGATCGACCCCGACGGTGACTCGGTGCAGCTCGTCGGTGTCGCGTCGAACCCCGACAAGGGCTCGGTGAGCGACGTCGGGTCGTCCTCGCTCACCTACGACGCCGGTGACTACTCCGCCGGCACCGACGAGTTCACCTACACGGTCGTCGATGCCCTCGGCGCCCGGGCCACCGGCACGATCCGGATCGGGATCGCGCCGCGTGCAGAACAAGCGTCGAACCCGATCGCCGAGGCCGACCACGTCACCATCCGTCCGGGTGGGTCAGTCACGGTGCGGGTCCTGCAGAACGACTCCGATCCCGAGGGCGGGCAGCTCACCGTCTCCAAGGCCGAGCCCACGGCACAGGACGTCAGAGCGAAGGTGCTGCGCGGGCAGCAGATCCGTGTGACGCCGCCGAAGGACGCGACCAGCGGGGACTTCGCGGTGCTGTACACGGCGTCGAACGAGAACGGTGGGGCGAGCACGGCGTTCCTCACGGTGACGATCGACAAGGACGCCCGACCGCTCCGACCCGAGGTGGACGACACCACCCTCGACCTGCAGGACATCCTGCACCGACAGACCGTCACGGTCGACGTGTTGCGGAACGTCTTCTTCGCCGAGGGGGCGACGTCCCAGCTGCGCGTCGGAGTGGTCGACGGCTACGGCGACGACGCCCGCGTCACCACCGACGGTCGGGTCGTCGTGACGCTGACGGACCAGTCGCAGGTGATCCCGTTCTCGGTCGCACGCCAGGACCACCCGGACATCGTGTCCTACGGCTTCATCCACGTCCCCGGTTTCGACGACGCCCTCCCGCAGGTCAACCGTTCCGCCGGTGCCATCACCGTCACGAGCGAGGCCACCGTGCGGATCCCGCTCTCGAAGTACGTGGTCACCGCCAACGGCCGGACCGCCGAGGTCACCGACGCCGGCTCCGTCAAGGCCACGCACGCCAACGGCGACGACCTGACCGCCGACCGGTCCACGCTCCAGTTCACCTCCGCGAAGCTCTACTACGGCAACGCGTCGATCTCGTTCGAGGTGACGGACGGCTCCGACGCCAACGGTGGCAAGGGCCGTGTCGCGACGCTCGTCCTGCCGATCAAGGTGGAGCCACGGTCGAACCAGCCCCCGGCCTTCACCGGATCGTCGATCGAGATGCAGCCCGGTGACTCCCGCACGATCGACCTGGCCCGGTTGACGGACTACCCCTACCCGAAGGACCTGCCGGAGCTCACGTACTCCGTCGTCAGCCAGCCGGCCGCGGGGACCACCGCGACGATCTCCGGGCAGCGCCTGACGATCTCGGTCGCCGACACCGCGCAGAAGAACACCACCGCGACGATCGGCATCGGTGTGGCGGACGCCACGAACGCCGGCCGCTCGGGTCTCGTGTCGGTCGGCATCGTCGCCTCGAACCGCCCACTCGTCCAACCGGGGGCCGACAGCGCGGTCGCGCAGCGCGGGCAGTCGACGACGATCGACGTGCTCGCCAACGACCAGCCGACGAACCCGTTCCCGAACGAACGACTGCGGGTCGTCAACATCCGCGGGCTGGCCGGCGGGCTGCCCTCGGGAGTCACCATCACCCCGAGCGCAGACCGGTCACGGCTGCAGGTCTCGGTGTCCGACTCGGCCAAGCCCGTCAACACCAACCTGCAGTACCAGATCGCCGACGCGACGAACGACCCGGACCGGTACGTCTGGGGCGACGTGACGATCTCGGTGCAGGACGTGCCGGACGCCCCCGGCGCACCGACCCGCACGGGCTCGTACGACGGCGGTCAGGTCACGCTGTCGTGGTCCTCGCCGCAGGCCAACAACTCGGCAATCACCGGGTACCGCGTCACCGGGACCAACGGCATCGCGAAGGACTGCGGACTGGCGACGGTCTGCACCCTGACGGGCCTTGACCCGAAGGCGACGTACCGCTTCACCGTCGTGGCCGTGAACGCGATCGGGCAGTCCGCCGCCTCGCAGCAGTCCGCCGCGATGAGCGCCGACTACGTGCCGGCACCCCCGAAGGGCATCACGGTCGCAGCCGACCGGTCCACGCCGAACCAGCTCGACGTCTCGTGGAACCCGGTCGCCACGCCGAACAACGGCACCCCGGTGTCGAACTACGTCGTCAGCATCGAGGGCCCGGGGCTGTCGACCACGCGGAACACCGGCACGGCGACGGACGCGACGTTCCAGGGCGCCCAGAGCGCTGCGCAGTACACCGTGACCGTCTCCGCGCGGAACAGTGCGGATCGGGACAACACCGTGGTGCAGTGGAACTCGGCCCAGGGGAGCGGGACGGCCGTCGGGTCGCCTGCGAAGCCAGCGTTGTCGGCAACGGGCAACCCGCAGGCAGGGCAGACGGCCGTGAGCTTGACCGCTTCGGAGTCCGACTGGGCGGGCGGCGGTACCTCGATGCGCATCGTCAAGTACCGTTCCGACGCCGCAATCCCGACGGGATGCTCGACCTCGGGTTCGGAATACGTGTGGAACGCGACCACGGCGACGGACCAGATCTCGAGTCAGTACCGCTACGTGGCACTCGCGGACAACGGCCTGTTCTGCTCTGCCTCCGATGTCGCAAACGTGCAGGGATACCAGACGCCCGATGCGCCGACAGGCACCGTGTCGGTACCGACGGATGGTCTGCCCAAACAGGACTACGGCATCGCCCTCACTGCCTCGGGCCGCGGCGACTACCTGTACTACTCGGTCAACGGAGGGCCCAGGGTCCTCTTCGACGGGTCCGCCGACCTCGGGGCTGGTGCCGGATTCGGCGTCCCGACGAACGTCGTGCTCACGACCTGTGCGACTGCGGACGACTACTGCGCCTCGACGACGCTCTCCGGAGCAACGGCGTTCACCACGCGAGCGTCGATCGCCGGTGCTGTCGAGGGCCAGAGGCCGGTGATCAACGCTCCGAACAACGGCAACCCAGCGTTCGCCCCCAGCGACTACGGCATTGTCTACTGCTCACCCGGGCTCCTCGGCGTCATCAGCTGCACGGATCAGAAACCGGACAACGGCGGAGCGTACGGCACGTCGGATCCCGTGCCAGTCGGAGCGGTGGAGATCCGCGTGAGCGCTACCGTCGACGGACACACTGACCCCGGGTACGCCAGCCACGACGTCACGTCGGCCGACGGCAACTAACCGAACGAGGAGAACTCCCCGCATGAGCATGTCCCCCGAGCAGGCCACCTGGTTCGCCGACGTCGCCGGCCGCATCGTGACCAACGTCGAGCAGGTGCTCCTCGGGAAGACGTTCGTCATCCGGCTCGCGGTGACGGCGATGCTCAGCGAGGGGCACCTGCTCCTCGAGGACGTCCCCGGCACCGGCAAGACGAGCATGGCGCGGGCGCTCGCACAGAGCGTGCAGGGCTCGACGAACCGCATCCAGTTCACACCGGACCTGCTCCCCGGCGACATCACCGGCATCAGCGTCTACGACCAGCGCAACCAGGAGTTCGAGTTCCACCGGGGCCCCGTCTTCGCGAACATCGTGCTCGCCGACGAGATCAACCGCGCCAGCCCGAAGACCCAGTCCGCCCTGCTCGAGGCGATGGAGGAATCCGCGATCACCGTCGACGGGATCACCCACCGCCTGGCCGCGCCGTTCATGGTCATCGCCACGCAGAACCCCATCGAGCAGGCGGGGACCTACCGACTCCCCGAGGCCCAGCTCGACCGCTTCCTGATGAAGGCGTCGATCGGGTACCCGGACCACGCGGCGACGGTGAAGATCCTCGAGACCTCGTCCGCACCGTCGTCGTCGGTCCCGCTCGCGAGCGTCGTTCCCGCCGCCACCATCACCGAGATGGCGGCCCTGGCTCGTACCGTGCACGTCGACGCCACGATCGCGGACTACGTGGCGCGGCTGGTCGACGCGACCCGCGCGGCGAGCGAGGTCCGCCTCGGCGTCAGCGTGCGAGGCGCGATGGGCCTGATGCGGGCGAGCCGGGTCTTCGCCGCGCTGAGCGGACGGCACTACGTCACGCCCGACGACGTCAAGGCCCTCGCCGAACCGGTCCTGGCGCACCGCATGGTGCTGGACGCTGAGGCGGAGTTCGACGGCGTCAGCACCTCGAGCGTCGTCTCCCAGCTCCTGGTCGAGACCCCGCCGCCCGCCGACCGGGTCACGTCGTGACCGACCGGCGACCGGTCTCCACGCGCTCGCGTCGTCCCTCCTCGACGCGGTCGCGTCGAGCGGGCACGGCCCACGAGCGCACGGGTACGGTCGCCGGTCTCACGAACGTCCGGACGCGGATCGTCGGCGACCGGGACGGCGTCGCGGCCGACGCGGTCGTCGGTGTCGTGCGCCTGTGGCGGACCGTCTGGAGGACCGCATCGCGTGCCCGGGACGAGGTCGCGTCCGTGGTCACCGGCCTGGGTTGGACCGTCGCGGCCCTGACGGTCGTCGCGCTGGTCGTCGGGTACCGCTTCGGCCTGCGCGAGGTCGTGGTCGTGGGCTTCGCCGGGGTGCTCCTCGTGGTCGTCGCCGCCGTCGCGCTCATCGGGCACTCCCGACTGGTCATCCGGATGAGCCCGCCCGCCAAGCGCGTCGCGGTGGGGGACGAGGCCGGGGTCACCGTGACCGCCGAGAACCCCACACGGCTGCCGTCGGTCCCCGTCACCGTCGAGGTCCCGGTCGGCGCCGGTCTGGTGGACGTCGCCGTGCCGACGATCGCGCCGCGGGGCACCTTCGAACGCGCCGTCCCGGTCCCGACCTCCCGGCGCGGTGTCCTCGACGTCGGACCGGTCACGGGTGTGCGAGCCGACCCGGTGGGGCTGGTCCGCCGCGAACTCGTGTGGACCGCTCGCGAACAGGTGATCGTGCACCCCAGGACGGTCGCCATCCCGTCGACGAGCACCGGTCTCGTCCGCGACCTCGAAGGTCAGGCCACCACGGACCTGTCACCCGCTGACATCTCGTTCCACGCCATCCGCGAGTACATGCCGGGCGACGATCCCCGCACCGTCCACTGGAAGTCGACGGCGAAGACCGGTGCGCTCATGGTGCGTCAGTTCGAGGACACCCGGCGCTCGCACCTCGTGGTCGCCCTCGGGGTGGCCCGGTCGGAGTTCGCCGACGACGACGAGTTCGAGCTCGCGGTCAGTGCGGCGGCGTCGCTCGGCAGCCGCGCGATCCGTGACGGACGCGAGGTCACGGTCGTCGTCTCCGAGCGCACGCCCGAGTTCGCCAAGCGCGCCGTCTACGCCGTCCACCGCCTGCCGACGGTCACGCCGACGCGGCTGCTCGACGAGTTCGCGTCGGTCGCCCTGGCCGACGCGTGCCTGCCCGTCGCCGAGGTCGCGCGCATCGTGGGCAACGACACCGCCGGCATCTCCGTCGCCTTCCTCGTCGTCGGGTCGACGGTCGGGCTGCCCGCGCTCCGTCTGGCGGCGACCCGCTTCCCGATCGGTGTCGAGGTCGTCGCCGTCATCTGCGAAGCGGAGTCCGTCCCGCGCTTCGTCCGCGTCCCCGGCCTGACGGTCATGACCATCGGCTACCTCGACGACCTCCGCCTGGCACTGCACCGATCGGCAGCCGCATGAGCGCCCCGCCGCTCGCAGAGGCGCGCCCACGACGGGACACCCGTCGGCAGGCCCGTCGCGACGCCCGGCGGGTGTCCCCGACCCGGCTGACTGCAGGAACCCTGGTCGTCTGGCTCCTGCTCGCGCTCGCGAGCGTCGCCTGGTGGCCGGTCTACCGTGACCAGGGGATGGTCGTCGCAGCGCTGACGGCCGTGGTCGCGGGCACCGTGATCGCCCTGCTCGGCGCGGTGTTCCGACTGCCCACTGCGGCCGTCGCCGTCGCGACCATCGCCGCCTTCGTCGTGACGGGCGTCCCGGCCGCAGTGCCCGGAGGTGCGGCGGGGGTACTGCCGACGGGGCAGGGGCTCCTCGAGCTCTTCTCCGGGGTCGCACTCGGCTGGAAGCGGCTCGTGACCATCAGCCTGCCGGTCGGCACCTACGAGGCCCTGCTCGTGCCGTTCTTCGTGACGCTCCTCGTCGCGACCGTGACCGGCATGAGCTGCGCGACCCGGGCCTCCCGTCCGGAGTTCGCGAGCATCCCGGCGCTGGTGCTCTTCGCAGCCGGCGTCGTGGTCGGACCGACGCGACTGGACACGTCCATCGCGGTCGGGGTCGCGTTGACCGGGGTCGCGCTCGTCTGGGCACTGACCGTCCGGCACGCGCGTCGCGCGACCGCGGTGGCACGGACCATCGGTGCACCCGTCGCGGTGCGTCGATCCGTGCTGCGGCCGGCACTCGTGGGCACCGGGACCATCGTCGCGGCCGCCGTCGTCGCGACCGGGCTGGGACTCGTCGCCCCGCCCACCACCGCAAGGACGGTGGCCCGGACCGACGTCGTGAAGCCCTTCGACCCTCGGGACCAGGTGAGCCCGCTGAGCGGGTTCCGCGCCTACGAGGAGTCGACCGCGGCGGACACCACGCAGCTGCGCGTGACCGGTCTGCCGCGCAACGGGTTCGTCCGCATCGCCACGCTCGACACCTACGACGGCGTCACCTACCGGGTGGGCGGGTCCGACGGGGCGTCGCCCTCCGGCACCTTCGAGCGCGTGCCGACCGCGGTGGAGGTCCGCGGTGTGCGCGGGAGCACGGTCGACGTCGGTGTGACCGTCGACGGGTACAGCGGCGTGTGGCTGCCGACGGTCGGTGACCTCGAACAGGTCGCGTTCCGTGGCCCCGATGCAGAACGGCACCGCAGCGCGTTCTTCTACAACGCCGCGACGCACACCGGAGCCGTCGTCGGCGGTGTGCGGGACGGCACCCGGTACGACCTGCGGGCCGTCGTCCCCGACCAGCCGACCGACGAGCAGATGGCGGCCGCCCGACCAGGCGACGCCGTCGTGCCGTCCGCCACGAACGTGCCCGACGCTGTCCGCGACACCGTCGACTCGACGGCAGCCGATGCGCAGACCGACGGGGCGGAACTCGTGGCCGTCATCCAGGCACTCAAGCGCAACGGGTACGTCAGCCACGGGGTCGGCGACGACCGGGTGAGCCGATCCGGACACGGTGCGGACCGGATCCAGGAGCTGTTGACCTCGCCGCTCATGGTGGGGGACCAGGAGCAGTACGCGGTCGCAGCGTCACTGATGGCCGACGAGATCGGGTTCCCCGCGCGGGTCGTCATGGGGTTCACCGCCGGCGGTGACTCCGGCACGAGTCCGTCTGGTCAGGGAACCGGGGACGGCTCCGGCGGGTCGGGGACCACGACGTTCCGCGGCTCGGACGTCACGGCCCGCATCGAGGTCGACACGGCGCAGTGGGGCTGGGTCATGCTCGACCCGAACCCGGCCGTCCGTGAAATCCCCGACGAACAGCAGCAGACCCCGAAGCCGGTGACGCGACCGGAGACGGTCGTCCCGCCGCCGCCCGCCGAGCAGCAGGACCAGGACCAGCAGGCCCCGCCACAGAGCGACCGCGACACGCCCGACCAGCCGCCGCTCTGGCTGCAGGTCCTGCTCGCCGCACTGCCGTGGATCGTCGGGACCCTCGGGTTCGTGGCGCTCGTGCTCCTGCCGTTCGCCGTCGTCCTCGTGGTCAAGCGGGTCCGCCGTCGCCGCCGTCGACGTGCTGCCACCGCCCGCGGACGCATCATCGGCGCGTGGGACGAGTACCGCGACGCCCTGCTCGACCGGGGGCAGGAGATCCCTGCCGCGGCGACCCGGCGCGAGGTGGCGATCGCGGCCCCCGGTGACGCGGGCACGGGGCTCGCAGCGCTGGCCGACCGCGCCGTCTTCGGGCCGAGCAACGCGGACCAGCATGCCGCAGACCGGATGTGGGACGCGGTCGACTCCGCGATCGGACACCTGCGCTCCGGTCGTACGCGCCGCGAGCGTCTCCGGACGGCGGTCTCCACCCGGTCACTGCGCGCACGACGTCCTCAGGCGACGACCCCGGGGCCGGTCAGCAGCGGCGCCCGCCGCCCCGCCGGGCCCCCCGTCGGGCACGGAGCGGACGGTGACTACGATGTCGGGAGGCTCGCCGAGCGACGCAGCGGGCCGGACGAGGACAGAGGCAACCTGTGATCACATGCGAACACTGCGGATCGGTGCTGCCTGACGGCGCGATCTTCTGCGGTGAGTGCGGTCGTGCCGTGAACACCGCCGCCAACCGTCGTGCCGTCGCTCCCGAGCCCGTCGACCGCGGCACCCCGCCGCCGTTGCAGCAGCCCGACCAGCACGGACGACGCCAGGACCCCGCAACGGAAGCGTGGCTGCCGGAGTCGACGCTGGACCCGGCGACCCGTGCGTGGCTCACCGGCGAGGACCGACGCCGGTCCGGCCCGGTCGAGCCTGTCCCGGTACAGACGCCGGACTCCTTCGCGCCGCGCTCGGCGCCGACGCACGTCCACGGTGCGGGCAGTGGCCTCGGTGCGTGGACCACGGGACCCGCCGAACAGCCTCCCGTCGCCGCCGGGCAGGCGCAGCAGCTGCCCGCGGAGCCGCCGCTCGACCCCGATTCGTTCCCGGCCGAGCCGATCGCGCCCGAGGACGACCCCGAGATCACCCGCTTGGCGCAACGGTCCGGCCCACCGGCCGCCCAGCCGCCGGGACCGTCGCGAGACGACGCAGCGCCGTTCTGGGCTCCTGCGCAGCAGACTCTCGCACCGACCCCGAGCACGCCCTCGTGGTGGATCGGACGAGCCGGCGACGAGACGGCGACGACCGCGTCCGAACCCGACGTGGCTGCCGTTGCCGCATCCGACGCTCCGGTTGCACTCGTACCGCCCGCTGATGACACGGCCGGCGACTCGGCGCGGGCGGACGCCTCGGCGCCGACCGACGACTCGGGTCGGGCGGACGCCGCGACGCAGACCGGTGCGACGGCGCAGGCCGGCGAGCCGGAGGGCCTGGCGAGTCCGGCGGCCGGCCCCCAGCTGGCGAACGAGGCTCCCCGTCCCGGCGACACCGTCGCGGTCGAGCCGCTCGTCGACCGACGCCCGCCCCGTCCGACCCCGCTGGTCCAGCCGGGGACGCACCTCACGACCTGCCACGTCTGCGGACACCAGCTCGAGCCGGACGACATCTTCTGCAACGAGTGCGGGGCGGTCCGCCCGGCCGTGACCGCTGCGTTCACCGGTCCGGTGGTGCCGTTGCCGGTCGCTCGGCCCGACTGGGCTGCGCGCTCGGCCACGGACGAGCTCGACGCGGAGGAGACCGGGGCGGACGAGACCAGCACGGACGAGACCGACGCTGACGAGACCGGCGCGGACGAAACCGGCCGTGGCGAGATCGACGTGGACGAGACCGGCATGGTCGAGTCAGGCCCGGGCGAGTCGAGCGGGGTCGACCAGGACCAGGACCAGGACCACGACCAGGACATGCTCCGTGTCCCTCCGATGCCCGAGTCGCCGACGGCGCCGTCCTCGACACCGGGCGGCGATGACCAGGCCCCGTCCGCCCCGACGTCCGCACCACTGCCCCCGATCCCCGGGGTGACCGGTCCGGTGCTGCCCGTCCCCGGCGCCGCGACCGTCCCCTCGAGCAGCGATGCCGACGAGTCAGCGCAGCTCGACGAGGACGACGAGGACGTCGACGAGACCCGGATCGTCACGAAGACCCCGACGCGTGCACCGTTCGTGCTGCACTGCAGCACCGGTGAGCAGCTCGGTGTCCACGGCACCGGACTCCTCGGCCGGCTGCCGCGACCGCAGCCGGGCGAGCGGTTCGACGACCTCCTGACGATCCACGACCCGGGCAAGTCCGTGTCGAAGACGCACCTCGAGATCGGACGCGACGGGGACGACCTGTGGGTGTCGGACCGGTTCTCCGGCAACGGATCGGTCATCCGGCACATCGACGGTTCGATCCGGCGGTGCGAACCGGGGCGGCGCTACCGGGTGGAACGCGGTGCGCGGGTGGACATCGGCGAGCAGTTCTTCCTCTTGCAGTAGCACTCCTCCACACCAGGATCGGCGCCCGCGGTCATCCACCGCGGGTGCCGATCTCGTTTCCGGGCAGCGCAGGTGCGGTTCGATCGCCGCATGACGATCCCGGTGCTGCGCACGATCCTCGGCCTCCTCGCGGTCCTGCTCGCGTTCGGTCCGTCCCTGGTCGTCGGGGCCGACCAGGTCGCCACTGCCGTGCAGCGTGGCTCGATGGTCGCGTGCGCGGTCGCGCTGGTCGTCGTCACGGTGTCGGTCCGTGCTCCCGCCGACACCGACGTCGCGCCGCCCGTGGCCGTCGTCGATCCGCTGCCCTGGGTCGACCCGCCGGTGGACACGGGCGCGTCGTCGGGTGTCTCCCGAGCGGGCACGGTCCCGGTCGGTCGCGCGGACGACGGTCGGCCGGTCACGCTCGACGCCACCGCCGGCATCGTGGTCATCGGACACGGAGCACTGGCCGTGGCGGTCTTCGCGGCGATGGTCGTGGCACTCGGCCGTTGTGCATCGGAGCAGGACGAGGCACGGACTGTCTGCTCGGACGACGTGCGGCTCCCGGACGACGACCGTGTCCTGCCTGGGGTGGTTCGCCGCGCGGGTTCGGGCCTCGGATCCGGGACCGCCGTGGCGGTGCTGCTCGACGGTCGCGGGCAGCGGATCGCGTCGGTGGTGCTCGTGCCGGATCTCGGGACGGCGCCGCGGCAGGAGGGGCCGACGATCGACGTCACACGGTACGGGTGCACCACACGGTCACGGCCGGGGGCGACGGGCCGACGGGTCGCGCCGGTGCTGCCCGAGCTCGGTCAGCCGGACGAACGATGAGCGGCGACCCGGGGGCCCGGCGACCCGGCGACCCGGCGACCCGGCGATCCGGCGAGCCGGCGACCAGCACCTCAGCGCAGGCCGGCCCCCACGCGCACGGCACCCACCGGCACGCCGCCACCGAGCACCTTCTCGCCCACGGTCGCCATCACGTCGGCCACGCCCTCCGCCGACACCACGCCGTTCCGTTCCAGCAGGGTCAGGGCCGCCAGCGTGCCAGCCCGCAGCGCCCCGTCCAGGACCTTGACGACGACCGCGGCGCCACCCGGACGCGCCATGACCATGACGCCCTCGGCACCCAGCTTCGCGACCAGACCCAGGCGTTCGATCGTCACGGTGTTCGCCCGGCCGACACCGTCGATCGCCCACGGGTGCGCGAGCACCGCGTCGGTCAGGGCCGCGGTGTCGGCGTCGCCGCGCTGCACGACGCCGGCGATGCCCCGTGCCATGCCCGCGAACGTCAACGGGAAGACCGGCGCGCCACACCCGTCGATGCCGACGACGTCGACGGTCTCGCCCGCCGCGTCCTCGACGGTGGCACGGACGGCCTGCTGCATCGGGTGCTCGATGTCCAGGTAGCTCGACTCGTCCCAGCCGTTGACCCGGCACGCGGCGAGCATGCCCGCGTGCTTGCCGGAGCAGTTCATCGTCAGGCGTCGGGGCTCGGTCATCGTACGAGCGGTCGCGCGGTCGTAGGGCATGTCGGGCGGGCATCGCAGGTCGGCTTCGACGTGGTCGTAGGCGTGCAGCATGTGCTGGACGACCGCCTGGTGCGCGGGGGTGCCTGCGTGGCTCGCCGTCGTCAGCACCAGTTCCTCGGCGGAGAACACGGCCCCGCTGCGACGGATCGCCAGGGCCTGGAACGGCTTCATGGTCGAGCGCGGGTAGATGCTCGCGGTGACGTCGCCGACCGAGTCGATCATCGCGCCCGTGGCGTCGACCACGATCCCGGCGCCGACGTGCCGGCTCTCGTCGAACCCCGAACGCTCCAGGACCGCCAGTTCGACGGACCCGGACGCGGTGAGAGGATGGCGGTCGGTGCGGACATCGGTGCTCTCCGTCATGGAGCGATCGTACCGACGTGACCGCGCTGCCATGACGACCGTGACCGCGCTGCCATGACGACCGTGACCGCGGTGCCACGACGACGAGGAGCCCCATGCACGACCACACGTACCAGGTGTCCGTCAGCTGGACCGGCGACCGGGGGACCGGCACGAGCGGGTACCGCGACTACGGCCGCGACCACGTCGTCTCCGCCGCCGGCAAACACGACCTGGCCGGTTCGGCCGACCCGACCTTCCGCGGCGATCGCGACCGGTGGAACCCGGAGGAGCTCCTGACGGCGGCACTCGCCCAGTGCCACATGCTGAGCTACCTGCACGTCGCCGTCACCCAGGGGTTCACGGTGCTCGCCTACGAGGACACGGCCACGGCCGCGCTCAACACGAACCGCGACGGCTCGGGCGAGATCACCTCGGCCACGCTGCACCCCGTCGTCACGATCGCCGAAGCGGACCGCGTCGCCGACGCCGACGCGGCGCACACCGCCGCGAACGCGCTGTGCTTCATCGCCCGCTCGGTGGCGTTCCCCGTGCACCACGACCCCGTCACCCTGGTGCGGGGTTCGGACTCCGACGCGGCACTCGGAGCGGACTCTTCGACACGTGCGGCAGACTGACTCCCCGTGAAGCGTCTCCGCCTGCTCCCGATCGCCCTCGTCCCCGCCGTCGTCCTGGGCCTCGCCGCCTGTTCCGGGTCAGGGTCGAGCGACGCGTCCTCGTCCCCGTCCGCCTCGGCCAGTGCGTCGACCGCAGCGATCACCAGCTGCCCGAAGCCCGGCAAGTCCTCCGCGGCGATCGACGTCACGGGTGACTTCGGTGGGACCACCGCGCCGACCGTGACGTTCGACAAGGGCCTCAAGGCCTCCCCGCCGCAGGCGACGACGGTCACGAAGGGCACCGGCACCGACCTGAAGAAGGGCGACTTCGCCCAGGTGGCCTACAGCGTCTACCAGGCCTCGACCGCCAAGAAGCTCGGCACGGTCGGGTTCGACCAGGGCAACGCCCAGGTCCTCTCCGTCGGCGGCAGCGGCTTCGGCGCGCTCCTGTCCTGCGCTCACGTGGGTGACCGCATCGCGGCCATCGGCGCCTCGGCCGCGCTCGGGTTCAACACCGGCGGCGACATCGTCGTGGTCGCGGACGTCGTCGCGCAGACCCCCACCAAGTCCACCGGCACCCCGCAGACCCAGGACCCGAAGCTGCCGACGGTCAAGGACAAGGCCAGCGGCGAGCCCGAGATCACCATCCCCGACGTCGACGCGCCCAGCACGACGACGCCCGAGGTCATCAAGCAGGGCGACGGCGCGACCATCGCCGAGGGCGACACCGCGCTCGTGCAGTACAAGGGCGTCGTCTACAAGACCGGCAAGGAGTTCGACTCCTCGTGGTCGAAGGGCGCACCGACGACCTTCACCATCGCCGAGGGCTCGCTCATCAAGGGCTTCGTCACCGGGCTGGTCGGCCAGAAGATCGGCTCGCAGGTGATGATCGTCGTCACCCCGGAGGACGGCTACGGCGCCACCCCGCCCGAGGGCTCGAACATCCCCAAGAACGCGACGCTCGTCTTCGTCGTCGACATCCTCGCGAAGGGCTGACCGTGCCCGTCGAGCGTCGTCGCGTCGTCCTCCTCGGCAGCACCGGGTCGATCGGCACCCAGGCGCTCGACGTCATCCGGCGCAACCCCGAGCGCTTCGAGGTCGTCGGCCTGACGGCGGGCAGCAACGCCGCGATGCTCGCCGACCAGGCCGCCGCCTTCGGCGTCCGTGACACCGCCCTCGGCGCGACCGACGCCGAGCGCCTGGTCCGCAGCGTCCAGGCCGACGTCGTCCTGAACGGCATCACGGGGTCGGTCGGCCTCGGCCCGACCCTCGCGACGCTCGAGACCGGTGCCACGCTTGCCCTCGCGAACAAGGAGAGCCTCATCGTCGGCGGTCCGCTCGTGCGCGCGGCGGCCGCGCCCGGCCAGATCGTCCCGGTCGACAGCGAGCACTCCGCGATCGCCCAGGCACTGCGCTCCGGCACCGACGCCGAGGTCCGCCGCCTGGTCCTCACCGCGAGCGGCGGACCGTTCCGCGGGCGGTCTCGCGAGGAACTCCGCGACGTCACCCCGGCGCAGGCACTTGCGCACCCGACGTGGGACATGGGCCTCGTGGTCACCACGAACTCGGCCACCCTCGTCAACAAGGGCCTCGAGGTGATCGAGGCCCACCTGTTGTTCGACGTCCCCTACGACCGCATCGAGGTGACGGTCCACGCGCAGTCGATCGTGCACTCCATGGTGGAGTTCACCGACGGCTCGACGATCGCCCAGGCCTCGCCGCCCGACATGCGACTGCCGATCGCGCTCGGGATGGCCTGGCCGCACCGGGTGCCCGAGGTCGGTGTGCCGCTCGACTGGACGACCGCCAGCACTTGGACCTTCGAACCGCTCGACACCGATGCGTTCGGCGCCGTCGCGCTGGCGAAGCGGGTCGGCGAGCTCGGCGGCACCCATCCGGCGGTGTTCAACGCCGCCAACGAGCAAGCCGTGGCCGCCTTCCACGCCGGCGCGATCGGGTTCCTCGACATCGTCGACACGGTCGAGCGCGTCGTCGACGCGCACGTCGCGGGGGAGTCCTCGCTCGACGGCGTCCTCGCCGCCGAGCGCTGGGCACGCGACGCGGCAGACCGCGTGCTCGCGCGCTGAGACCGCCGGCTGACCACACACCCGACGCGCGTGGTGCGGCGGACGTGCACCGGGCCTCCAGTCCGGACGGGAGGCCCGACCCACCACCCAGCGCACGCTCGGCTGGTTGATGGCCAGCGTCCCGTACGCTGCTCCGGTGACCGTCGGAACCGTGCTCCTGTTCGTCCTCGGCGTGGTCGTGTTCATCATCGGCCTGCTCGTCTCGATCGGGCTCCACGAGCTCGGTCACCTCGCCTTCGCGAAGCTGTTCCGTGTCAAGGTGACGCAGTACTCGCTCGGGTTCGGGAAGACGATCTGGTCGTTCCGACGGGGGGAGACCGAGTACGGGATCCGTCCGGTCCTGCTCGGCGGCTACATCTCGATGGTCGGCATGCTGAAGCCCCGCGCGTCCGGCCGTGCCATCACCAACACGGGCATGTACAGCGCCTTCGTCCAGGACGCCCGGCAGGCCAGCGCGGAGCAGATCGCCGAGTCGGGTGGGGACGACTCCCGCGCGTTCTACCGACTCACGCCGTGGAAGCGCATCATCGTGATGGTCGCCGGGCCGGCCATGAACCTGGTGATCGGCATCGTCCTGTTCGGTGTGCTGCTCGTGGGCTTCGGGTCCCCGACGACGACCTTCACGTCGAGCGTGGACTGCGTGCTGCCCACGACGCAGTCGACGGAGTGCTCCCCGGGCGACGCCGTCTCGCCCGCCAAGGAAGCCGGCATCCGGTCCGGTGACGTCGTCGTCGCGGTGGACGGCACCGAGAACCCGACCATCACGCAGGTCTCGAACGCGTTCCAGCGGTCGGCTGGCGAGCGGGTCACGGTCGTCGTCGAGCGTGACGGCGAGCGGAAGACCCTGCAGGTCACACCGGCGCTGGCGACCCGCGACGTGTACGACGCGTCCGGCAAGATCGTCGAACGGGCCGACGGCACCGCCAAGACCCAGCAGGTCGGCGTCGTCGGCGTGTCGATCGGGCAGACCCTGGTGCGGCAGTCGCCGGCGGCGGTGCTGCCCGCGACCGGCGCGCAGATCGGTGCGTCCGCGCACCTGATCATCGACCTGCCGCAGCGCCTGGTCGCCGTATGGAACGCGGCGTTCGGCTCACAGGCCCGGTCGGCGGACAGCCCCGTCTCGGTCGTCGGCGTCGGCAGGGCGATCGGCACGGTGTCGTCGATGAGCGGCGTGCCCGTGGTCGACAAGATCTACACGATCCTCGGGCTGCTCGCGTCGCTCAACATCGGGCTGTTCGTGCTCAACATGGTGCCGCTCCTTCCCCTCGACGGCGGACACATCGCCGGTGCGCTCTGGGAGACGGTCAAGCGACGGGCGTTCAAGCTCGTCGGCAAGGCCGACCCGGGTCCGATCGACCTGGCGAAGACCATGCCGCTCACGATGGTGGTGGTCGTGCTGCTCGCGGGCATGAGCGCCCTGCTGATCTACGCCGACATCGTCCGTCCGGTCAACCTGTTCGGGTAGCACTACGCTCGGCGCATGAGCACAGCGCCCGAGGTCCGGACGGTCGAGCGGCAGGGCATCGACGTCATCGCCGAGTCCGAACGCAAGGGACGCCCACGCGGGTTGTTCTGGCCGTGGTTCGCCGCCAACATATCGGTGCTCGGACTGAGCTACGGATCGTTCGTCCTGGGGTTCGGCATCTCGGCGGCACAGGCGACCATCGTGTCCGTCGTCGGTGTCGCGTTCTCGTTCCTGCTGTGCGGGATCGTCGCGATCGCCGGCAAGCGCGGGTCCGCGCCGACGATGGTCCTCAGCCGGGCGGCGTTCGGCGTCCGCGGCAACCGGCTGCCGTCGTTCCTCAGCTGGGTCCTCACCGTCGGGTGGGAGACCGCCCTCGCCGCACTGGCCGTGTTGGCGACCTCGACCGTGTTCCGTGAGCTCGGCTGGGACGACGGTGTCCTGACCAAGGTGGTCGCCCTCATCGTCGTCGCGGCCCTGGTGATCGGAGCCGGCATCGCCGGGTTCGACGTGATCATGCGGCTGCAGACCGTGATCACCGTGGTCACCGCTGTCCTGACCGTGGTCTACATCGTGCTGGCGGCACCGTCGATCGACCTCGGCGCGATCGCGGCGTTGCCCTCGGGCAGCGCGCAGCAGGTGATCGGAGCGCTCGTCCTCGTGATGACCGGCTTCGGCCTGGGCTGGGTGAACGCGGCGGCGGACTACTCGCGCTACCTGCCCCGGTCGGCGTCGACCGGCGGCGTCGTCTGGTGGACGACGTTCGGCGGCGCGCTCGCCCCGGCGATCCTCGTCGTGACGGGGGTCCTGCTCGCTGGTTCGTCGAAGCAGCTCAACGCGGACATCGGCGCGGACCCGATCGGGGCCCTGACGACCCTGCTGCCCGTCTGGTTCCTCATCCCGTTCGCGATCGTGGCGATCCTCGGACTGGTCGGCGGCGCCGTCCTCGACATCTACTCGTCCGGGCTCGCGCTCCTGAGCGCCGGTGTCCGCATCCCCCGTCCCGTCGCGGCCGGGGTCGATGGCGTGTTCATGATCGCCGGAGCCGTGTACGTCGTGTTCTTCGCGTCCGACTTCATCTCCCCGTTCCAGGCGTTCCTGGTGACGCTCGGTGTCCCGGTCGCCGCGTGGTGCGGGGTGTTCGTCGCCGACGTGGTGCTGCGTCGGACGGCGTACGCCGAAGGCGAGCTGCACGACCGGCACGGGCGGTACGGCGACGTCCGCTGGGGCGCGATCGGGCTCGTCGTGCTCGGGACGGTGCTCGGGTGGGGGCTCGTCACCAACACGTACGGCGTCCCGTCCTGGCTGAACTGGCAGGGGTACCTCCTCGAGCCCTTCGGCCTGGGTGGCAGGACCGGCGCCTGGGCCTACGCCAACCTCGGGGTCCTGGTCGCGCTCGTCGTCGGGTTCGTCGGGACGCTCGCCTCGCGCGGGTCGATCCGGCGCCAGGAGGCACGGGCATGACGGTCGCCGGCGCCGCGTCCGCCGTGGCCGACGTCGACTTCACCGACGCGTGGCTCGTCGTCATCGACATGCAGCGGGTCTTCACCGGCGACAGCCCGTGGTCGACGCCCGGGTACGACCGTGCGTCCGCGGCGATCGAGCGGATCCTGCCCCGGTTCGCCGGACGGACCGTCCGCACGCGGTTCGTGGCACCGGAGCAGCCGACGGGGGCCTGGGTCGACTACTACCGTGACTGGCCGTTCGCTCTCGTGGCCGCGGACGACCCGCTGTACGACCTGACCGAGCCGTTCGCGGCGGTCGACGGTCCCGTCGTCACCGCGACGACCTTCGGCAAGTGGGGCACGGACCTCCCGGCCCTGGTGGGCGACCACCCGCACCTGGTGCTGGTCGGCGTCTCGACCGACTGCTGCGTGCTGTCGACCGCCCTGGCGGCAGCGGACGCCGGCGTCCGCGTGACGGTCGTGGCGGATGCGTGCGCCGGTGCGAGCGACGCCGACCACGAGGGCGCCCTGGCCGCGATGCGGTTGTACGGCCCGCTGGTCACGGTCGTCGACACCCTGTGAGGCGGCTCGGTCGTGTCGGACCGAGCGCGTAGAGTGCTGATCGTGCCCGCTGTGAATCTCGGTATGCCCAAGGCCCCGGAAACCCTCGCCCCTCGTCGCAAGTCCCGGCAGATCCGGGTCGGCAAGGTGCTGGTCGGCGGCGACGCACCCGTGTCGGTGCAGTCGATGACCACGACGCAGACCACCAACATCAACGCGACGCTGCAGCAGATCGCCGAGCTCACCGCCTCCGGCTGCGACATCGTGCGCGTGGCCGTGCCGACGCAGGACGACGCCGACGCGCTGCCGATCATCGCCAAGAAGTCGCAGATCCCGGTCATCGCCGACATCCACTTCCAGCCCAAGTACGTCTTCCAGGCGATCGACGCCGGGTGCGCCGCGGTCCGCGTGAACCCGGGCAACATCCGCAAGTTCGACGACCAGGTCGGCGCGATCGCCGCGGCGGCCAAGGCCGCGAACGTCAGTCTGCGCATCGGGGTCAACGCCGGGTCGCTCGAGCCGAGCCTGCTGCAGAAGTACGGCAAGGCCACCCCCGAAGCCCTGGTCGAGTCGGCCGTCTGGGAAGCCTCCCTGTTCGAGGAGCACGACTTCCACGACTTCAAGATCTCGGTCAAGCACAACGACCCGGTCATCATGGTCAAGGCGTACCGCCAGCTCGCCGAGCGCGGCGACTGGCCCCTGCACCTCGGTGTGACCGAAGCGGGTCCGGAGTTCCAGGGCACCATCAAGAGCGCCACGGCGTTCGGCATCCTGCTCGGCGAGGGCATCGGCGACACCATCCGTGTCTCGCTCTCCGCACCCCCGGTACAAGAGGTCAAGGTCGGTCTGCAGATCCTGCAGTCGCTGAACCTGCGGGAGCGCAAGCTCGAGATCGTGTCCTGCCCCAGCTGCGGCCGCGCACAGGTCGACGTCTACCAGCTCGCCAACGACGTCACCTCGGGGCTCGAGGGCATGACCGTGCCCCTCCGCGTCGCGGTGATGGGCTGTGTCGTGAACGGTCCGGGTGAAGCCCGCGAAGCCGACCTCGGCGTCGCATCCGGCAACGGCAAGGGCCAGATCTTCGTCAAGGGCGAGGTCATCAAGACCGTCCCCGAGAGCGAGATCGTCAAGACCCTCATCGACGAGGCCAACCGTCTGGCCGACGAGATGGGCCCCGCGGCCGGCACGGGCAAACCGCTCGTCGTCACGTCCTGACCCGACCCGGGGGACCACGACCGGTTCTCCACAGCGACCTGGCCCCGTCGCAGTGCGGGTTCGGCCGCCGCTAGGCTTGGCCCGTGGTCACACGGCTCTCACATCTGTTCCTCCGCACGCTCCGCGACGACCCCTCCGACGCCGAGGTGACGAGCGCCAAGCTGCTCGTCCGCGCCGGGTACGTCCGTCGCCAGGCCCCGGGCATCTTCGCCTGGCTGCCGCTCGGTCTGCGCGTGCGTGCCCGCATCGAGGGCATCATCCGCGACGAGATGCAGGCGGCGGGTGCGCAGGAGGTCCTGCTGCCGGCCCTGGTCCCGCGTGAACCGTACGAGGCGACGAACCGCTGGACCGAGTACGGCGACGGCATCTTCCGGCTCAAGGACCGCAAGGACGCCGACTACCTGCTCGCGCCCACGCACGAAGAGCTGTTCGCGCTGCTGGTCAAGGACCTGTACTCGTCGTACAAGGACCTCCCCGTCACGCTGTTCCAGATCCAGGACAAGTACCGCGACGAAGCCCGTCCGCGCGCGGGGCTGCTGCGCGGTCGCGAGTTCACGATGAAGGACGCCTACTCGTTCGACGTGACGGACGCCGGGCTCGACGCGAGCTACCAGACCATGCGCGACGCGTACGAGCGGATCTTCTCCCGTCTGGGGCTCGAGTACGCGATCGTCAAGGCCGACGCCGGCGCGATGGGCGGCTCGAAGTCCGAGGAGTTCCTGCACCCGATCGCCGTCGGCGAGGACACCTTCGTCCGCAGCGCCGGCGGGTACGCCGCCAACGTCGAGGCCTACGTCACGCCGGTCCCCGACGCGCTGCCGATCGACGGCCAGCCCGAGCCGGTGCTGCTGCCCGCTGCCGACACGCCGACCATCAGCACCCTCGTCGACCACGCGAACCAGGTCGTCCCCCGAGACGGCTCCCCGTGGACGGCGGCCGACACGCTCAAGAACGTCGTGCTCGCGCTGACGCAGCTCGACGGGTCGCGCGAGCTCGTCGTCGTCGGGCTGCCCGGGGACCGCGACGTCGACCTCAAGCGTGCCGAGGTGGCCTTCGCCCCGGCCGAGGTCGAAGCCGCGGGCGACGACGACTTCCGCAAGCACCGGGTCCTGGTCAAGGGCTACATCGGCCCGCAGGTGCTCGGTGCCGACAGCACGACGGGCATCCGCTACGTCGTCGACCCGCGCGTGGTCGACGGCACGAGCTGGCTCACCGGCGCGAACGAGCGCGGGGTGCACGTGGCCGGCCTGGTCGCCGGTCGCGACTTCGTCCCCGACGGCGTCGCCGAGGTCTCCGACGTCCGCGCCGGCGACCCGGCACCCGACGGCTCCGGCCCGCTCGAGACCGCGCGCGGCATGGAAATCGGTCACGTCTTCCAGCTCGGTCGCAAGTACGCCGAGGCGCTCGGGCTCAAGGTGCAGGACGAGAACGGCAAGCTCGTCACGGTCACGATGGGCTCCTACGGCATCGGTGTGACCCGGATCCTGGCGATCCTGGCCGAGGCGCACAACGACGACAAGGGCCTGGCGTGGCCCAAGCACGTCGCTCCGTTCGACGTGCACGTCGTGGCGACGGGCAAGGACGCGACGGCGTACGACCTCGCCACGAGCATCGTCGAGCAGCTCGATGGGGACCGCTACGAGGTCCTGTACGACGACCGCCCCAAGGTCTCACCGGGGGTCAAGCTCCGCGACGCCGAACTGCTCGGCATGCCGGTCGTGGTCGTCGCCGGGCGCGGTGCGGCCGACGGGGTCGTCGAGGTCTGGGACCGCGCGAGCGGCGACCGCACCGAGGTCCCGGTCACGCAGCTGCTCGAGGCCGTCCGCGCGATCTAGCGGGTCGCGTCCCCGAGGCCGAACAGGAGGCCCGGTGCCAGCTGGCACCGGGCCTCTCGTGCATCCTGGGGGCGGCGGGGCCGCGGGGCGCAGTGCGGTAGTCTGAACGCCGACTTCTGCGCGGTTCCAGTGCGTCGGAGCGACTCAGCTGAATACGAAAGGCCACGCGGTGAAGATCGATCTCGCAGTCCTGCGACTCATGGAGCGTGAACGGGAGATCCCGTTCGAAGAACTCGTCCAGATCATCGAGTCGGCCATCCTCACGGCCTACCACAAGCACACCGACGAGAACGGCGAGCCGGCCGATGCCCAGTCGCGCGTCGAGCTCGACCGGAAGACCGGTGAGGTCAGCGTCTTCGTGCCGGAGCGCGACGACGAGGGCACGGTCATCGGCGAGGCTGTCGACCAGCCGAGCGACTTCGGCCGCATCGCGGCGTTCGCGGCGAAGCAGGTCATCAACCAGCGCCTGCGCGACATCGGCGACGACAAGATCCTCGGGCAGTTCCGCGGCAAGGAAGGCGACATCGTCGCCGGTGTGGTCCAGCAGGGCCCGAACCCGAAGATGGTCATGGTGGACCTCGGGACGGTCGAGGCGATCCTCCCTCCGGAAGAGCAGGTCCCCGGCGAGACCTACGCGCACGGCTCGCGCATCCGCGTCTTCGTGACGAGCGTCGGCCGTGGCAACAAGGGCCCGCAGATCACCGTCTCCCGCACGCACCCGGGGCTGGTCCGCAAGCTCTTCGCGCTCGAGGTCCCGGAGATCGCGTCCGGTGTCGTCGAGATCACCTCGCTCGCCCGCGAGGCCGGTCACCGGACCAAGCTCGCCGTCAAGGCGAACGAGCCGGGCGTGAACGCCAAGGGCGCCTGCATCGGTGAGCTCGGTGCCCGCGTGCGTGCCGTGACGACCGAACTCGGGGCCGAGAAGATCGACATCGTGGACTGGTCGCCGGACCTGGCGACGTTCGTGGCCAGCGCACTGTCGCCGGCCAAGGTGACCAGCGCCTTCGTGCTCGACGCCTCGACGAAGGCGGTCCGGGCACTGGTGCCGGACTACCAGCTGTCGCTCGCGATCGGCAAGGAAGGGCAGAATGCCCGCCTCGCCGCCAAGCTCACGGGCGCCCGGATCGACATCCAGCCGGATTCCATCCTGGACGACGACGAGTCCTGATCGACATCCAGGCAGGTCGTCGGGGCTCGATCCTGGACGACGACGAGTCTTGATCGACATCGTCCGGATGCGCACCGCTGACGGCGTTTCGCCCGTGGCGTTGCGGATCCGGGCGTGCCGGATCGCGGTCATCCAAGGCAGGGAGTAGAGTGGTCGCCGTCAGAACGTGCATCGGCAGTCGTCGTCGCGCGCCCCGATCCTCCCTCCTCCGAGTCGTCGCCCAGGGCGACGGCCGTGTGGTGGCGGATCCGAAGGCAGTCATGCCGGGCCGGGGAGCGTGGCTCACACCGACCGTCGAAGCCTACGAGCTGGCCGTCAAGCGCCGGGCTTTCCGCCGGGCGCTGCGGCTGGATCGTGAACCGGACACGTCTGCGGTGCTCGAGTACCTGCGGCGTCTGCCCGAGGCGGAACCCCGTCTCGCCGAGCAGATCGACGCGGAAGAGCACCAGGACACGACAGAACAGGCTGAACGGCTTATGGACAACTGATGAGCGGCTCGAAATGAGACCCATCATCCAGTGAGTCCTGCCCCTTGACGGGGTGGGACCCGTGAAGGAGAACAGTGGCGAAACCACGCGTACACGAGATCGCAAGCGAGCTCGGCGTCGACAGCAAGACCGCACTCGAGAAGCTCAAGGAGCTCGGCGAGTTCGTCAAGGGACCGAGCTCGAGTGTCGAGCCCCCCGTGGCACGGAAGCTCCGTGCCGCCCTGCAGGCGCAGGGTGCCTCGGCATCCGCCGCACCCGCAGCAGCCCCCGCACCCGCGGCGGCGAAGTCGTCCGCCCCGAAGCCGGGTGGTCCGAAGCCCGGCCCCAAGCGCCCGGCACCGGAGCCCGAGCCCGAGGTCGCTCCCCAGGCGACCGACTCGGACGTGGCCGTCACCCCGGCACCGAAGTCCGTCGCCCAGCGACAGGCCGAGGCCGAGGCGGCACGCAAGGCGAAGGAAGCCGAGAAGGCCGCCGAGTCGACGGGTGAGTCGTCCACCGACGACGCCCCGAAGAACGACGCCGTCAAGGCCGGCAGCGCCAAGCCGTCCGCAGCCGGCCCCAAGCCGGGTGGCCCGAAGCCGGGCGCCCGTCCCGGCAACAACCCCTACGCGTCGAACCAGGGCATGGGCTCGCGCCCGCCGCGCCCCGGCAACAACCCGTTCGCCTCGAACCAGGGCATGGGACAGCGTCCTGCAGCCGGTGCCGGTGGCGGCGGTGGCATCCCGCGTCCCCAGCCCCCGCGTCCGGGTGCACCCCGCCCGGGTGCTCCTCGTCCCGGTGGTCCCGGTCAGGGCAACCGTCCCAACGGCTTCGGGCAGCGCCCGGGCCAGGGTGGCGGCGGTCGTGGCGGCCCCGGTGGTCGTCCGGGTGCCGGTGCCGGTGGCGCCGGTGGTGGCTTCCCGCGTCCGGCCTTCAGCGGCCCGCGTCCCGCCGGTGGCGGTGGCCGTGGTCGTGGTCCCGGTGGTGGGACCGCCGGCGCGTTCGGTCGTGGTGGCGGCAAGAGCCGTGCCCGCAAGTCGAAGCGGACGAAGCGCGCCGAGTACGAGATGCGGCAGGCGCCGTCGCTCGGCGGTGTGCAGGTCCCGCGCGGCGACGGCAACACGGTCGTCCGCCTGCGTCGCGGTGCGAGCATCTCGGACTTCGCCGACAAGATCGACGCCAGCCCGGGCAACCTCGTGACGGTGCTGTTCCACCTCGGTGAGATGGCGACCGCGACCGAGTCGCTCGACGAGGCGACCTTCGAGGTCCTCGGCGAAGAGCTCGGGTACCGGATCCAGATCGTCTCGCCGGAGGACGAGGACCGCGAGCTCCTCGAGGGCTTCGACATCGACATCGACGCCGAGTACGCCGACGAGGACGACTCCGTCCTGCAGCAGCGTCCCCCGGTCGTCACCGTCATGGGCCACGTCGACCACGGAAAGACCCGACTGCTCGACGCCATCCGCAACTCCAAGGTGGTCGAGGGCGAAGCCGGCGGCATCACGCAGCACATCGGTGCGTACCAGATCGTCGCGGAGCACGAGGGCATCGAACGCCCGATCACCTTCATCGACACCCCTGGTCACGAGGCGTTCACCGCCATGCGTGCCCGTGGTGCGCAGGTGACGGACATCGCGATCCTGGTGGTCGCGGCGGACGACGGCATCATGCCCCAGACGATCGAGGCGCTGAACCACGCGCAGTCGGCCAACGTGCCGATCGTGGTCGCGGTGAACAAGATCGACAAGGAAGGCGCGAACCCGGCCAAGGTCCGCCAGCAGCTCACCGAGTACAACCTGGTGGCCGAGGAGTACGGCGGCGACGTCATGTTCGTCGACGTCTCCGCGCGGCAGAACATCGGCATCCAGGAACTGCTGGACGCCGTGCTGCTCACCGCTGACGCCGGACTCGACCTGCGTGCGAACCCCGACAAGGACGCCCGCGGTGTCGCGATCGAGGCACGCCTGGACAAGGGCCGCGGTGCAGTCGCCACGGTGCTCATCCAGTCCGGCACGCTGCACGTCGGCGACGCGATCGTCGCGGGGACGGCCTACGGCCGCGTCCGTGCGATGGCGGACGAGGACGGCAACGTCGTCACCGAAGCGACCCCGAGTCGTCCAGTGCAGGTCCAGGGTCTGTCCTCGGTGCCCCGCGCCGGTGACACCTTCCTGGTCACGGAGGAAGACCGTACGGCCCGTCAGATCGCCGAGAAGCGTGAAGCGGCCGAGCGCAACGCCCAGCTGGCCAAGGCCCGCAAGCGCATCTCGCTCGAGGACTTCACCCGTGCACTCGAAGAGGGCAAGGTCGACTCGCTCAACCTCATCATCAAGGGTGACGTCTCCGGTGCCGTCGAGGCACTCGAGCAGTCGCTCCTCGACATCGAGGTGGACGACAGCGTCCAGCTGCGCATCCTGCACCGCGGTGTGGGTGCGATCACCGAGTCGGACATCGACCTCGCCACGATCGACAACGCCATCGTCATCGGCTTCAACGTCCGTCCGGACGTCAAGGCCCGTGAGCGTGCGGCGCGTGAAGGCATCGACGTCCGGTTCTACTCGGTCATCTACAACGCACTCGAGGACATCGAGCAGTCCCTCAAGGGCATGCTCAAGCCCGAGTACGAAGAGGTGCAGTCCGGTGTCGCCGAGATCCGCGAGGTCTTCCGGTCCTCGAAGTTCGGCAACATCGCGGGTGTCATCGTCCGCTCCGGCACGATCACGCGCAACGCCAAGGCGCGCGTCATCCGTGACGGCGTGGTCCTGGCCGACGGACTGGCGATCGAGTCGCTCCGTCGCTTCAAGGACGACGTCACCGAGGTCCGCACGGACTACGAGGCCGGCATCGGTCTCGGCAAGTTCAACGACATCCAGCCCGGTGACGAGATCGAGACCACCGAGCTCGTCGAGAAGCCGCGCGACTGATCGTGTGAGTACCCTGAGCCCCGGCTTCCCTGTACGGGGAGGCCGGGGCTCTCCCCGTTCCACCACTGCCCCAGGAGGCACCCATGGCTGACCCGCAGCGCGCACGCAAGATGGCGGACCGCATCAAGGAAGTCGTCGCTCGTCGGATCGACAAGGGGCTGCGCGACCCGCGCCTCGGGTTCGTGACCATCACCGACGTCCGCGTCACCGGCGACCTGCAGCACGCGTCGGTCTTCTACACCGTCTACGGTTCCGACGAAGAACGCGCCGACTCCGCCGCGGCGCTCAAGGCCGCGACCGGCCTGCTCCGCACCGAGGTCGGCAAGAACATCACGGCGCGGCTCACCCCGTCGCTCGAGTTCATCGCCGACGCCCTGCCGGACACCTCGGCACACCTCGAGGACCTGCTGGCCCAGGCGAAGATGCGTGACGAGCAGGTCCGCAGTGCCGCAACCGGAGCGACCTACGCCGGCGACGCCGACCCGTACAAGCACGACGACGACGAGGCAGCGGACTCGGCCTAGTCGTCGCCGCCGGGCAGTTGGTAGCCGCTCGCGTCGTCACCGACGGCGAGACCGTCGCGGAGGAGCGACGCGAGCGCGCGGGCCAGCTGGTCGGCGTCCGGCCAGACCATCGCGACCTCAGCGGGGGTGACGGGGACGTCGCTCGCGCGGAGTTCTGCCATCACCAGGCCCCGGACCTGCCGGTCACTGCCGGCGAACTTCGCCTGCTTCGGCGCACGGGGACCGTCGTGCTCCGGGTAGCCGGCGGCTCGCCAAGCGCACCGGTCGGCGATGGGACACGCGTCGCACGCGGGGGAGCGGGCGACGCAGACCAGCGCGCCGAGCTCCATCACGGCGGCGTTGGTCGCGGCCGCCTCGTCACGGTCCTCCGGGAGGACCGAGGCCATCAGCGGCAGGTCCCGCTTCGCGTTCGCCGGGCCCGGCTCGCCCTCCCCGAGCAGCGCCCGGGCGAGCACCCGTCGCACGTTGACGTCGACGACCGGGTGCCGGTCGCCGTAGGCGAAGACGGCGACCGCCCGCGCGGTGTAGTCGCCGATGCCAGGCAGTGCGAGGAGTGCGTCGACGTCCCGCGGCACGACGTTGTCGTGCTGCTCGGCGATCACCGTGGCCGCCGCGTGCAGCGCGAGCGCCCGTCTCGGGTAGCCGAGCCGGTCCCATGCCCGGACCGCGTCGGACGGAGGCGAGTCCGCGAGGTCGCGAGGCGTCGGCCACCGGGTGAGCCACGCCTCCAGGCGGGGGACCACGCGCGCGACCTGCGTCTGCTGCAGCATGATCTCGCTGACCAGCGTGCCCCAGGCGGGGAACCCGGAGCGGCGCCAGGGCAGGTCCCGCGCCTCGGCGCGGAACCAGGCGACCAACGGTGTGGCGATGTCCGGCAGGTCCGGGTCCGCAGGGTCGTCCACAGACGGCCGGGGCCCACGCGCCCCGGTTCCGGCGCGATGCGGAGCTTGCGGAGCGTCGTGACGGCCGTGGGCGTGGGGAGAGGCTCCGCTCGCGTTCACCACGACAGCCTACGGTGGGTGCATGGCACGCTGGGCACCCGAAGAGACGGACACGATGGCCGCGATCGCGAGCGAGGTGATCGCACAGGTCGGCACGAACCGCACTGTCATCGGCATCGACGGTCAGGACGGCGTCGACCTCGAGCACGTCGCTGCCGCACTGGTCGCCGGGTTTGAGCAGCACGGGATCTCGGCGATGGCCGCGGCAGCGCCGTCCGCCGACGTCGACGAGCTCCGCAGCGACCTCGTCGCGCCGTTCCGCAGCACCGGCGCGGGTGACGGTGTCCTCGTCGTCCACGGGCACGGTGTCCTCGGCGTCGGTGCCCGCGGCCTGTGGCGCTGGTCGATGTGGGTCGAGCAGGAGTCCGGGCGCCTCGAACGACGAGCCGACGTCAAGATCGCCGCGTCGGCCGTGCTCGACGTCACCGACCCGGAGCACCCGCGACGCGAGTGGAACGACGCCTGCTGACCAGCGCTGGTATTCTCCTCGGGTGCTCGAAACCGCGCCCGACGGCATCCTCCTGGTCGACAAGCCGCAGGGGATCTCCAGCCACCGGGTGGTCTCGATCGCTCGACGGCGACTCGGTCTCAAGAAGATCGGTCACGCCGGCACGCTCGACCCGATGGCGACCGGGTTGCTGCTGCTGGGTGCTGGCCCGTCGACGCGCCTGCTGACGCACCTGGTTGGACTCGGCAAGACCTACACGGCGACGATCCGGCTCGGTGTCGCAACCGACTCGGACGACGCCGACGGCACCCCGGTCGCCGCTGTGGGGGTCGCACAGGCCGACGTGTCCGACGACGCGGTCGAGCGGGCCGTCGCCGCCCAGCGCGGACCGATCTCGCAGGTCCCCTCGACCGTCAGCGCGATCAAGGTCGACGGACGCCGCGCGTACGACCTGGCGCGCAAGGGCGAGGCGGTCACGCTCACCGCCCGGTCCGTCACCGTCTCGCAGTTCGACGTCACCGGTCGGAACGACCGCACGGTCACGGTGGACGGCGCCGACACGGCCGTCGTCGACCTGGACGTGGTCGTGTCCTGCTCGTCCGGCACCTACGTGCGGGCGCTCGCCCGTGACGTCGGTGCCGCGCTGGGGACCGGCGCACACCTGACCGCGCTCCGGCGCACGCTGGTCGGCCCGTTCTCGGTCGCGGACGCCATCGACCTCGAGGACGACGCCGTCGACGTCCGCGCCGCACTCCACCGTCCCGCCGACGTCGCCCGGCAGCTCTTCCCGGTCGTCGCGCTCGACGCCGTCGCCGCCAAGGACCTGGCCGACGGCAAGCGGATCAGCGCGGACCACCCGGACACCGACGGCCCGGTCGCCGCGGTCACCGCGCGGGACGACCGCCTGGTGGGCCTGGTGTCGGTCCGCCGTGGTCTGCTGCGCGTCATCACGAACTTCCCCACGAACGGAGCCACGGCGTGATCGAGTGGTTCATGTGGGTGCAGCTCGTGCTCGCCGTCGTCGTGGGGCTGTTCGCCGTCGTCGTCGGGTTCGTCGGCTGGAAGCCGAACGACTACACCGTCGGGTCCCTCGTCCTCGTCGAGCTGCTGCTCGTCGCGCAGCTCGTGATCGCACTCGTGGCACCGGCGGTCGGCAACCCGCCGAAGGGCAACGTGCTCGAGTTCTGGGTCTACGCGGTGTCGGTGCTGCTGGTCCCACCGGCGACCATCGTGTGGGCGCTCGTCGACCGCACCCGGTGGAGCACCGTGGTGCTCGGAGCCGGTGCATTCACGGTCGCGGTGATGGTCTACCGCATGTACCAGATCTGGTTCGCGCTGAACTGACCCGGTTGCGGTCGGTGGTGTCACCGGGCATCGGTAGAATCGGTGCAATGGCGACCAAGTCCTCCCTCGCGACCGGTGTCGGGCGCGTCCTCATCGCCGTCTACGGCATCCTCGCCCTCGCCGCCACCGGTCGCAGCGTGGTGCAGATCGCCGAGAAGTTCTCCTTTGCTCCGTTCTCCTACACGCTCAGTGCCGTTGCCGCGGTCGTCTACATCGTCGCGATGATCGCCCTGATCGTGCCCGGTCGGTTCTGGTACCGCGTGGCATGCGTGACCATCGTGTTCGAGATGACCGGTGTCCTGGTGATCGGCACGCTCTCGCTCTTCGACCGGCAGCTGTTCCCCGACCTGACGATCTGGTCCTACTACGGCCTGGGCTACGCCTTCGCGCCGCTCGTGCTGCCCATCGCCGGCCTCTGGTGGCTCCGCAAGCACCACCGCACCGCCGGAGCGCCCGTCACCCAGTCCGAGCCCGCCGCTGCGGCCGGCGAGTAGACGGGGGAGCAGCATGCAGTACTACGAGGACGTCGCGGACGTCGCACAGGGGTTCGGCCCGAGCGCGGTCACCATCGGCAAGTTCGACGGCGTGCACGTCGGGCACCGCGCCGTGATCGCGCACCTCGAACAGGCCGCCGCCCGACAGGGGCTCGTGTCGACCGTGGTCACGTTCGACCGGCACCCGCTCACCGTGATCGACCCTGACAAGGTCCCGCCGGCGCTGACCAGCATCGCGCAGCGCCGTGAACTGCTCGAGGCCGTCGGCGTCGACGCCACGCTCCTGCTGCGCTTCGACGAGGAACTGCAGTCCTGGTCGCCCGAGCAGTTCGTGTCCCGCATCCTCGTCGACACCCTGAACGCACGACTCGTCTTCGTCGGCAGCGACTTCCGGTTCGGCGCGAAGGGCATCGGCGACGTGGCGCTGTTGCGGGTGCTGGGTGCGCAGCACGGCTTCGCGGTCGAGCTCATCGACGACGTCGACCTCGTCGACGACGTCCGGCCGGACGGGGAACGCCGGGTGTCCTCCACGTGGATCCGCGAGCTGCTCGGCGACGGCCGGGTCGCCGAGGCGGCGCGTCTGCTCGGGCGTGAGCACGCCGTCCGCAGCACCGTGGTGCACGGCAACCAGCGGGGTCGCGCGATGGGCTACCCGACGGCGAACCTCGACCCGGCGTGCGAGGGCTTCGTCCCTGCCGACGGCGTGTACGCCGCGCGGGTGCTGCACCACGGCAGGACCTACCCGGCGGCCGTGTCGGTCGGCAACAACCCGACCTTCGAGGGCGTGCCGGCGAAGCAGATCGAGGCGCACCTGCTCGACGTCGACATCGACCTATACGACGACACCATCTCGGTGCTCTTCGTCTCGTACGTGCGCGGCATGGTCAAGTTCTCGTCGATGGACGAACTCGCTGCGCAGATGCGGCAGGACGACCTCGACATCCGTCTCCTGCTCGGGATGGCCACGGCGGTCTGAGGGCCGGCAGCCTGAACACGACCGTGCCCTCGTGACCGGACGGTCACGAGGGCACGGAATGAGATCGTTCGTCGATCAGCTGCCGAGGGCGTCCAACCAGATCTTGCGCGCGTCGAGGGCTTCCTGCGCGTCCTTGATCTTGCGGGAGTCACCGGAGGCCCGAGCGGACTCGAGTTCGGCTTCGAGCTTGCCGATCGCGTCTTCGAGCTGACTCGCCAGACCCGTGGTGCGGGCCTTGCGCTCCGGGTTCGACTCACGCCAGTGCGCGTCCTCGAGGCTGCGGACGTGGTCCTCGACCGCACGCAGACGGTCCTCGATGCGGCGGACGTCATTGCGCGGGACACGACCGACCTCGTCCCAGCGGCGCTGGATGTCGGTGAGCGTCCTGCGCGCGGCCACCCGGTCGCGCTGCTGCAGGAGCGGCTCGGCTTCGACGAGGAGGGCCTGCTTGGCCTCGAGGTTGACCGAGTACTCCTCGTCCTCGGCAGCGCTCTCGGCGTGCCGCTGCTCGAACAGCACGTCACCCGCGGCCTTGAAGCGCGCCCAGAGTGCGTCGTCGTGGCGCTTGCCGGCGCGTCCGGCCTGCTTCCAGTCGTCGAGGAGCTGCCGGTAGGTGGGGATGGCGTCGGAACCGCGGGGTGCGAGTGCCTCGGCCTGCTGGACCAGTTCCTGCTTGCGCGTCCGCGCGTCGCGGTGCTGGGCGTCGAGCTCCGAGTAGAACGCGCGACGGTGCTGGTCGACGGTCGACCGGGCGGACCGGAAGCGCTTCCAGAGTTCGTTGGCGTCGTTCTTGGGGATGCGCGGGCCGTCGTGCTGGTGCTGCTGCCAGCGCGCGAAGACGTCGTCGAGCTGCGCGGTGATCTGCTTCCACTGGGCGCGAGCAGGGTCGACCGCAGCCAGGGCTTCGGCTTCCTCGACCAAGCCCGTCCGGAACGCCAGCGCGTCGGTCAGGGCCTGCTTGGCCTGTTCTTCCTGCTCCTTGGTGAGTGAACCGAGCTGCTCGGACAGGACCGCGACACGGTCTTCGAGCGACTTGATGTCACCGACGACCCGGGCTTCACCGACCAGGGCCGTCAGGTGCTCGACCGTGCGGGCGACGTCGTTCGCCGAGGCGCCACGTTGCACACGCTGCTCGGCGATCTTCACCTGGCCCTCGAGGTCGGCGTACTTGCGCGCGAAGTAGGCGAGGGCCTCGTCGGCGGTGGCATCCGGGTACTCGCCCACGACACGTTCGGTGTCCTGGTACCGGACGTACACGGTGCCGTCATCGTCGACCCGCCCCCAGGTCGTTGCTTCGTCAGATCCCACAGGTCTCGCCTCGATCGTGGTCATGCATCACCGACGTCACCGTCGGCACGGTCAGGAAGCCACCCTATTGCAACTGCGGGCTGCGCGACCCGCCGGTGCGGAGACTGTGGACTACTGCTGGCGCTCGATCGTGGCGCCGGTGATGGTGGTCGCCACCTCCGGGGCACCCGTGCCGTCCTGGCCGGCGTCCGTGATGCCCTTCGAGGTGATCTCGCGCTGCAGGTCGTCCAGGCCGCTGGTGACCTTGCCGACGACCGTGTACCCGCCCGTGGAACCGTCGAGCGTCGTGTCGCCGTAGACGATGAAGAACTGCGTCGACTGCGAGTACGTCGAGGAGCTCCGCGCGACGGCGATCGTGCCCTTCGGGTACACGTCATCGCTCGGCGTGTTCTCGATCGGGCCGTACTCGAAGCCGGCGTCACCGGTGCCGTCGCCGTTCGCCGAACCGCACTGCAGGAACTTGAAGTCCGCGCTGTCGGCGAGCCGGTGGCACTTCGTGCCCTCGTAGAACTGCTTGCGGATCAGGTCGATCTCGACGCTGGCCGCCTGGGGAGCGGCCTTGCCGTCGAGCTCGATCCCGAGATCGACGTCCTTGTTGAGGGTGAGCGTGCCCGTCCAGGTGCTGTCCTTCGCGATGGACGCGCTCGGCACGTCGCCGGTGTTCGCGGGCGTGGCGCTCGAGGACGGCGTGGGGGAGGCGCTGGCACTCGCACTCGCACTGGCACTCGCGTCGGCGTCGTGCGACGGGCGGGAGCCGGCGAAGGCCAGCTGCGAGCCGGTCGCGAGGGCGGCGACCACGACGAGCGCACCGACACCGAACAGGTCGTCCCGCACCCGACGGCGCCGCTGCCGGTCGTGCAGTCCCTGCCGTGCTTCGTACAGTCGGAGCCGCTCGCGCGCCTCGCGGTCCTCGCGCGCCTGGTTCTTCGGTGCCACGGTGCTGGTCTGCCCTCTCGTCGCAGTGTGCCTGCGAGCGTATCGGACCGCGCCGATGGATCCGGTGTCGGTCTCCGCGCCTACGATTGACGCCATGGCATCGGATCGATCGGGCATGACGGCGCCCACGACCGGCGGGCGTACCGGACTGTCGCAGGGGTCCGTGCCGCTGGCGGTCCGGATGCGACCGACGAGTCTCGCCGAGGTCGCCGGACAGCAGCACCTGCTCGGTCGCGGCTCGCCGCTCGTGCAGCTCGCGACGGGCACCCGTGAGAACCCCGGGGGCGTGTCCGTGATCCTCTGGGGACCGCCGGGCACCGGCAAGACGACCCTGGCCCAGGCCATCGCCCGGCAGTCGGGCCGTGAGTTCGTCGAGCTCTCCGCCGTGACGGCCGGCGTCAAGGACGTGCGCGAGGTCATGGAGAAGGCCCTCACGCACCGCGACCTGTACGGGGCCACCACGGTGCTGTTCCTCGACGAGATCCACCGGTTCAGCAAGGCCCAGCAGGACGCCCTGCTCCCCGGTGTCGAGAACGGCTGGGTGATCCTCATCGCAGCGACCACCGAGAACCCGTCGTTCTCGGTGATCTCGCCGCTGCTGTCGCGGTCCCTCCTGCTGACGCTCAAGCCCCTGACCGATGCCGACCTCGGCATGCTCGTCGACCGCGCGGTCGAGGACCCGCGCGGTCTCGGTGGCTCCGTGGTCCTGGGTGACGAAGCCCGCGCGGCCATCGTGCGCCTCGCCTCGGGAGACGCCCGCCGCGCGCTGACCGCGCTCGAAGCCGCGGCCGCCTCCGCCGGGGCGGCGCAGGAGGACGACGACGACGGCGTGCCGGTCGTCGACGCCGACACCGTGGCCGCTGCCGTGGATCGCGCGCTGCTGCGTTACGACCGACAGGGCGACGAGCACTACGACGTCATCAGTGCGTTCATCAAGTCCGTCCGGGGCAGCGACGTCGATGCCGCGCTGCACTACCTGGCCCGGATGATCGAGGCGGGCGAGGACCCCCGCTTCATCGCGCGACGCATCATCATCTCGGCGTCCGAGGACATCGGGATGGCGGATCCCCAGGCCCTGCCCATCGCGGTCGCCGCGGCCCAGGCCGTCCAGCTGATCGGCATGCCCGAGGGGCGCATCCCGCTCGCCGAGGCGGTCGTCTACCTGGCGACCGCGCCGAAGTCGAACGCGGCGTACAACGGCGTCAACCAGGCCATGGCCGACGTCAAGGCCGGTCGCATGGGCGTGGTGCCGAACCACCTGCGCGACGCCCACTACGCCGGAGCCAAGCGCCTCGGCCACGGCAAGGGCTACGTGTACTCGCACGACGCCGAACACGGCGTCGCCGAGCAGCAGTACCTGCCCGACGCGCTCGAGGGTACCGAGTACTACACGCCGACCACGAACGGCTTCGAGCGAGAGGTCGGCCCGCGGCTCGACCGCCTGCGGAGGATCACCCGCGGCGAGTGAGCGCGGTGCTTGGGGGCCCGGCGGAACCCTGCTATCGTTGACGGGCCTACGTCCTGGTTCCCGCGTGCGGCTGCGTCGGGAACAGAGTCCCGTGACCACCTCGCGTGGTCCGGTACGGGGACAGAGGTTCGGACTGTAGCCGTCCGATCCCACAGGCTCATCCCTCTGGATCCCTTCACGGGGTTCGTCGGCACGTGCGCGTGCCGAGACCCGTGTTCAGTTCAGCAAGTACAGAGAAAAGGACCCTGTGTCTACCAAGTCACGTACCCGCAGCAAGACCCGCCTCTCGCGCGCGCTCGGCATCCCGCTGACGCCGAAGGCGGCCCGGTACCTCGAGAAGCGCCCCTACGGGCCCGGTGAGCACGGCCGCACGCGCCGTCGCGCGGACAGCGACTACGCCGTCCGTCTCCGTGAGAAGCAGCGTCTGCGCGCCCAGTACGGCATCCGCGAGAAGCAGCTCCGCATCGTCTTCGAAGAGGCCCGCAAGACGAACGGCCTGACCGGTGAGAACCTGGTCGAGCTGCTCGAGCAGCGCCTCGATGCCCTCGTGCTCCGTGCCGGCTTCGCCCGCACGACCTCGCAGGCCCGTCAGCTGATCGTGCACCGTCACATCCTCGTCGACGGCAAGCTCGTCGACCGTCCCTCCTTCCGCGTCAAGGAGGGCCAGCTGATCCACGTCAAGCAGCGCTCCGAGTCGCTCGAGCCCTTCCAGGTCGCCGCTGCCGGTGGCCACCAGGAAGTCCTCCCGAAGGTCCCGGGCTACCTCGAGGTCGAGATCGACAAGCTCCAGGCACGCCTCGCGCGTCGCCCGAAGCGCGCCGAGGTCCCCGTGACCTGCGAAGTGCAGCTCGTCGTCGAGTACTACGCAGCTCGCTGACCAGCCCCGGCTGATCCACAGCACACCCCGAACGGCGGGTCGTCCACAGCGGACGGCCCGCCGTTCGGCGTTGCCGGGGTGACGGCTAAGCTGGTCGGACGCGCGCCTCGGCGTGCGTTGGAGGGAGGCACCGTGAAGCAGCTGTTCTTCGTCGCCGTCGGCGTCGTCATCGGGTTCCTCGTCGCCCACCGGGTCGGCAGGACCTCGGCCGGTGCGACGTTCCTCGCCGAGGTCGACGCCCGCACGAAGGCGTTCCGGGGTGCCGTGGCAGACGGGTACCGCTCCCGCGAAGCCGAGCTCCGCACCGACGTCTGACAAGCCCTCCCGTTCCGCCCTCTCGTCACCAGGAAGCACCATGCAGACCGCAGAGATCCGCCGCCGTTGGCTCCAGTACTTCGGCGACCGAGGCCACACCGTCGTCCCCTCCGCCTCGCTCGTCTCGGACGACCCGTCGCTGCTGTTCACCGTCGCCGGCATGGTGCCGTTCATCCCGTACCTCACCGGGCTCATCCCCGCGCCGTACCCCCGCGCAACCAGCGTGCAGAAGTGCATCCGCACGAACGACATCGAAGAAGTCGGCAAGACGCCGCGTCACGGCACGTTCTTCCAGATGAACGGCAACTTCTCGTTCGGCGACTACTTCAAGGAACAGGCGATCCAGTACGCCTGGGAGTTCCTCACCGGCGCGGAGTCCGACGGCGGCCTCGGCTTCGCCCCGGACGACCTCTGGGTCACCGTCTACGAGGACGACGACGAGGCGATCGCCTTCTGGAAGCAGCACTCGTCCCTGCCGGACGACCGCATCCAGCGACTCGGCAAGGACACCAACTACTGGTCGACCGGGCAGCCGGGGCCGGCCGGGCCGTGCTCCGAGATCTTCTTCGACCGTGGGCCGGAGTACGGCATCGACGGCGGTCCGGCGACCGACGACGACCGCTACGTCGAGATCTGGAACCTCGTGTTCATGCAGTACCAGATCGCCGACGTCCGCTCCAAGTACGACTTCACGATCACCGGCGAGCTGCCGAACAAGAACATCGACACCGGCATGGGGCTCGAGCGCGTCGCCTTCATCAAGCAGGGCGTCGACAACATGTACGAGATCGACCAGGTCCGTCCGGTCCTCGACGAAGCGTCCGCGGTGTCCGGTCGCCGCTACGGTGCCGTGCACGAGGACGACGTCCGCATGCGCGTCATCGCGGACCACGTCCGGTCCTCGCTCATGCTCATCGCCGACGGTGTCTCGCCGTCGAACGAGGGGCGTGGCTACATCCTCCGTCGGCTCCTGCGCCGCACCGTCCGCGCGATGCGCCTGCTCGGCGTGGAGTCCGCGACCTTCCCGCGGCTGTTCCCGGCGTCCCGCGACGCGATGCGCGACGCCTACCCCGAGGTCGCGTCCGACTACGACCGCATCGCGCGCATCGCCTACGCCGAGGAAGAGACCTTCCTCCGCACCCTGGCGCAGGGCACGACGATCCTCGACGTCGCGGTCGACCGCGCCAAGCAGGACAACCAGCCCGCGATCGGCGGCGACACCGCCTTCCTGCTGCACGACACCTTCGGATTCCCGATCGACCTGACGATGGAGATGGCAGAAGAGGCCGGCGTGCACGTCGACCGCGCGGCCTTCGACACGCTCATGTCCGAGCAGCGTTCCCGCGCGAAGGCCGACGCGAAGAGCAAGAAGACAGCGCTGGCCGACCTCAGCGTGTACAGCGCCTTCCGCGCGAAGGGCGAGACCACCTTCCTCGGGTACGACGCACTCGAGGCCGAGTCCACCGTGCTCGGCATCATCGTCGACGGCGCCAGTGTCGACCGCGCCGTGGTCGGCGACATCGCCGAGGTCGTCCTCAGCGAGACCGCGCTCTACGCCGAGTCCGGCGGGCAGGACGCCGACCAGGGGTCGATCGTCGGCAACGGCTTCGACCTCGAGGTGCTCGACGTGCAGCGCCCGGTCTCCGGGCTCTGGAGCCACAAGGTGCAGGTCCGTTCCGGCGAGGTCGGGGTCGGTGACGCCGCGACCACCGTCGTCGACGCCGAGTACCGCCGTGGTGCGACCCAGGCGCACTCGGCCACGCACCTGGTGAACGCCGCACTGCGTGACATCCTCGGCCCGGAGGCGCTGCAGGCCGGTTCCTACAACAAGTCGGGCTACATGCGCCTCGACTTCTCGTGGAGCCAGCCCATCTCGCTCAGCACTCGCTCCGAGATCGAAGAGGTCGTCAACACCGCGATCCGCTCAGACCTCGAGGTCTCGACCCGGGTCCTCCCGCTCGACGCGGCGAAGGAGCTCGGCGCGCAGGCGCTCTTCGGCGAGAAGTACGGCGCCGAGGTCCGCATGGTCGACATCGGCGGCCCGTGGTCCCGCGAGCTCTGTGGTGGCACGCACGTCGCCTCCAGCGCGCAGGTCGGCCTGGTGAACCTCGTCGGCGAAGCGAGCGTCGGCTCGACGAACCGCCGCGTCGAGGCGCTCGTCGGCCTCGAGGGCTTCCGCGACCTCGCCGTCGAGCGAACGATCGTGTCGCAGCTGTCGAGTGCGCTGAAGGCACCCCGCAACGACCTCCCCACGCGGGTGCAGTCGCTGATGGAGGACCTCCGCGCGGCACAGAAGCGCATCGCGGAGTTCGAGTCCGCGGGCCTGCAGCAGCGGGTCCCCACCATCGCCCGTCTGGCGACGACCATCGGCGCCACCACCGTCGTCGCCGAGTCCGTCGACGGCCTGAAGTCGGCCGACGACCTCCGCTCGCTCGCCACCGGTGTGCGGTCGCAGCTCGGTGACGGTGCCGCGGTGGTCGTCCTCGGTGCCGTCGTCGGCGGCAAGCCGGCCGTGATCGTCGCGACGAACGACGCCGCGCGCGCCGCCGGCGTCCAGGCAGGTCCCCTCGCGAAGGAAGCTGCCGGGGTGCTCGGCGGCGGCGGTGGCGGCAAGCCCGACCTCGCCCAGGGCGGCGGGACCGACGCAACGGTCTTGCCCGCGGCGCTCCGGGCCGTCACCGCGCGGCTCGCGGGCTGATCGTGCCGATGCGGTCCGGGCGGCGACTCGGCGTGGACGTCGGTCGCGCCCGGATCGGCATTGCGGTGTGCGACCGGGACGGCCTGATCGCCACCCCGGTCGAGACGGTCCGTCGCGACGACAAGACCGACATCGCCCGGATCGTGGCCATCGCGGACGAGTACGACGTGCTCGAGTTGGTCGTGGGGCTGCCGCTGTCGATGTCGGGTGGGGACACGCCCTCGACGACCGACGCCCGCGTGTTCGCCGCGGCACTCGCCGCACACCGACCCGTGCGGATGGTCGACGAGCGGATGTCGACGGTCACGGCGCAGCGCGGCCTGCACCAGGCCGGCCGGAACACGAAGAAGTCGCGAGCCGTGATCGACCAAGCGGCCGCTGTTATCATTCTGCAACATGCGCTCGACCACGAGCGCTCGTCCGGCGCCCCTCCGGGGGCCACGCTCCCTGGATAGGCTGCCCTCCCGTCGTCACCGCATCGACGGAGCCGCTGCGGAGTCACCCACCGAGAGACCGAGGACCGTTGGCAGACGACCTGGACTGGAACGCGATCATCGCCTCCGGCAACGACGCCGAACGGCGGGCTGAGCAGCCCGTCGACGGCCGATCAGACGACCACGACGACGCTCCGGCTGCCGGAGGCGAGATCGGACGACCGCTCTCCCGACGGGAGGCCCGTGCCCGCGAGTCCGCATCGGCGCGGGACGCCGCGTCTCCCGCTCCTGACGACGCCGGATCCTCGGTCCCTCCGGCCGACAGCCCAGCCGTCCGCGGCACCGACCAGCTGCACCCCGAGGTGCACGCACTGCTGGGCACCGGGCCGGGCGAGCGCTCCGCGGCGGACGGCGGGACGGGGGCGGCGGCCCGCGCCCCGCGCGACGCAGACCAGGGCGTCGGCAACGGCAACGGCAACGGCAACGGCGACAGCCACGGCAACGGCGGCGACGACGCTGCGGGCGGCGCCGGTGGCGGGGGCCGTGGCGGAGGCGGGCGATCCTCCCGTCCGCCGCGCGAGCCGCACCGCAGGTCGCGTGGCGCCCTCGTCGCCGGCATCGTCATCGTCGCGGTCGTGATCGCGGCCGGCATCGGCGCGTACGCGTTCGCCGCACCGAAGGTGCAGCAGGTGATCGCGGCGGTCTCGGGCAAGCAGGAGACCGACGACTACACCGGGTCGGGCACGTCGAAGGTGACGATCACGATCAAGCAGGGCGACATCGGCGAGGACGTCGCGAAGACCCTGCAGCGCAGCGGCGTGGTGAAGACGTCGACGGCGTTCTACAAGCTGCTGCTCACCTCGAACGAGGTGCAGTTCCAGCCCGGCTCGTACGCGTTGAAGAAGCACATGAGCTCGAGGGCCGCGCTCGCCGCCCTGCAGGACGCCGACAACAAGGTGACCGCGTCGATCGTCATCCCCGAGGGCACGGCGCTGGCGGACATCGAGGCCGGCATGGTCTCGAAGGCCGGACTGTCCGAGGCACAGGTCTCGGCCGCGGCGAAGGACGTGTCGGCGTACGGACTGCCGAGCGGCGTGACGTCGCTCGAGGGGTGGTTGTTCCCGGCCACCTACCCGATCAACCCGGGGTGGACGGCACAGCAGTACTTCCAGTCGATGGTCGACACCATGAAGCAGCACCTGAAGGACGCCGGCGTCGCCGAGGCCGACCAGGAGCACGTCATCGTGTTCGCCTCGCTCGTGCAGAAAGAGGCGGGTCTCGCGGCGGACTTCCCGAAGGTCGCGCGCGTCTTCCAGAACCGCCTCGACCAGGGCATGCTCCTGCAGTCAGACGCGACGGTCGCCTACGGCACCGGGAACACGCACCGCGTCACGACCACCGACGCCGAGCGGTCTGACTCCGGCAACCCCTACAACACGTACCAGCACCAGGGACTGCCGCCGGGGCCGATCTCGAACCCGGGTGACATCGCCATCAAGGCCGTCACCCAGCCCGCGACGGGCAACTGGCTGTACTTCGTCACGGTGAACCTCGAGACCGGCGAGACGGTGTTCTCCGACACGCTCCCGCAGCACGAGGCCGCTGTGCAGCAGTTCCAGGCATGGCTGCGCGCCCACCCGTCGTACCAGTAGTCGCCGGTCCTCCCACGGGCGCGTCGCACAGACGGCGCCTGTGGGAGGATGGACACCATGCTTCGTTGGTTGACCGCTGGTGAGTCCCACGGACCCGAACTGATCGCGATGCTCGAGGGCCTGCCCGCTGGCGTCCCGGTGTCGTTCGAGTCCATCCGCACCGACCTCGCTCGGCGCAAGCTGGGCTACGGTCGTGGCTCCCGCATGAAGTTCGAGCAGGACGAGCTGCACGTCTCGGGCGGTGTCCGGCACGGCTACTCCCTGGGCAGCCCGATCGCCATCCGCATCGGCAACACCGAGTGGCCGAAGTGGGTCGAGGTCATGAACCCCGAGCCGGTCGAGCAGACCGAGCTCTCCCGCGGCCGCAGTGCCCCGCTGACCCGACCCCGTCCCGGGCACGCCGACCTCGTCGGCATGCAGAAGTACGGCTTCGACGAGGCCCGACCGATCCTCGAGCGCGCGTCCGCCCGCGAGACCGCGGCCCGCGTCGCGCTCGGCGCCGTCGCCAAGGCCTTCCTCGCCGAGCTCGGCATGCGCTCCGTCGCCCACACCCTGCAGGTGGGCACCGTCCGGGTGCCCGACGGCACGGCACTCCCGCAGCCCGACGACGTCGACCGTCTCGACGAGGACCAGCTGCGCTGCTTCGACGCCGACACCTCGGCACGGATGGTCACCGAGGTCGAGGCCGCCAAGAAGGACGGCGACACCCTCGGCGGTGTCGTCGAGGTCCTGTTCTACGGAGTCCCGCCGGGGCTCGGCTCGCACGTGCAGTGGGACCGCCGCCTCGACGCCCGGCTCGCCGCGGCGATCATGGGCATCCAGGCGATCAAGGGCGTCGAGGTCGGCGACGGCTTCCAGACCGCGGGACGCCGCGGCTCCGAGGCGCACGACGAGCTGTACCGCGAGGACGGCGAGATCATCCGCACGAGCGACCGAGCGGGCGGCACCGAGGGCGGCATGTCCACGGGTACCGTGCTCCGGGTCCGTGCCGCGATGAAGCCGATCGCCACCATCCCCCACGCCCTGCACACGATCGACGTCGCCACGGGTGAGGACGCTTCGGCGCACCACCAGCGCTCCGACGTCTGCGCCGTGCCGGCCTCCGGTGTGGTCGCCGAGGCGATGGTCGCCCTGACCCTGGCCGATGCCGTCCTCGAGAAGTTCGGCGGCGACAACGTCGTCGAGACCAAGCGCAACCTGGAGTCGTACCTCGCGTCGATCCCGGAGACCCTGCGCTCGCGCCGCACCGAGCCGGCAGCGCACTCCACGACCTGGTGAGCGCTGAGCAGACCATCGCGGCGCCGGTCGTGGTGATCGGCCCGATGGGCGCGGGCAAGTCGACCGTCGGCAAGCGGGTGGCGAAGCGGCTCGGCGTGCCCTTCACCGACACCGACCGGGTCATCGCGCGCGAGCACGGCCCGATCCCCGGCATCTTCGCCGACCGGGGCGAGCCCGCCTTCCGCGAACTCGAGGCCGACGCGGTGCGGCGGGCACTCGGTGCCGGCGGGGTGATCGCCGTCGGCGGGGGAGCGGTCACGCACGCGGCCACGCGTCAGGCGCTGACCGGCGCCCGCATCGTGCTGCTGACCGTGTCGCCCGAGGCCGTCGCCGAGCGCATCGCCGGCTCCGATCGACCGCTGCTGGCGTCCGGCGGCATCGACGCGTGGCAGACCATCCTGGACGAGCGCGCCGCGACCTACGCGGAACTCGCGCACACCGTGGTCGACACCTCGCGGCGACCGATGTCGCACGTGGTCGACGACGTCGTGCGCTGGCTGCAGTCCGACCACTGAACCCAACGAGGAGCACCGTGACCGAGTCGACCCTGCCCGAGGGCACCACCGAGATCCGCGTCGGCGGCGAGGACGGCTACGTGGTCGCGGTCGGGACCGGGCTGCTCGACTCGGTGCCCGCGCTGCTCGGCCCCCGCGTCGCGAAGGTGCTCATCGTGCACGCCCCGACGCTCGGTGCC
The DNA here is from genome assembly GCF_001424385.1 of Curtobacterium sp. Leaf183. Taxonomy (GTDB): domain Bacteria; phylum Actinomycetota; class Actinomycetes; order Actinomycetales; family Microbacteriaceae; genus Curtobacterium. Next base: position 69,761 of record NZ_LMPO01000009.1, read on the forward strand.
CGTGCGGAGGCACTGCGGGTGCTGCTCGTGGACGCGGGCCTCGAGGCACTCATCGCCGAGGTCCCGGACGCCGAGGCAGCCAAGCGCGTCGAGGTGGCCGCGTTCTGCTGGCAGGTGATGGGCCAGTCCGACTTCACGCGGACCGATGCCGTGATCGGGCTCGGCGGCGGTGCCGTCACCGACCTGGCCGGGTTCGTCGCCGCGACCTGGCTCCGAGGCGTGCCGTACGTGTCGATCCCGACGAGCGTGCTCGGGATGGTCGACGCCAGCGTCGGTGGCAAGACCGGCATCAACACGAACGAGGGCAAGAACCTGGTCGGTGCCTTCGCCGCACCGCACGCGGTCGTGGCGGACCTGGACCTGCTGGCGACGCTGCCCCGCAACGACGTGCTGACCGGCTTCGCCGAGATCGTGAAGGCCGGGTTCATCGCCGTGCCCGAGATCCTCGACGTCATCGAGGCCGACGTCGAGCGCGCGACGGACCCGACCACGCCGGAGTTCCGCCGCGTCGTCGAGCTCGCGATCGAGCTCAAGGCACGCGTGGTGTCGGACGACTTCACGGAACAGGGCCGACGCGAGGTCCTCAACTACGGACACACCCTGGGACACGCCATCGAGCACGCCGAGCGCTACCAGTGGCGGCACGGTGCGGCGGTGTCGGTCGGCATGGTCTTCGCCGCGGAGCTCGCGCGCCTGACCGGGCACCTGGACGACGCCACCGTCGACCGCCACCGGGCGATCCTGGACGCACTGTCGCTGCCGACGACGTACCCCCTCGGGCGCTGGCAGTCGCTGCTGGCGACGATGCGCCGGGACAAGAAGGCCCGGGCCGGCATGCTCCGGTTCATCGTGCTCGACGGTGTCGGCAAGCCCGTGGTGCTGGAGGGGCCCGAGGACCACCTGCTGTTCACCGCGTACCAAGAGGTCGGGGTCTAGCCACGGGGCGACCCTGACGCGGCCCCGACGACCGCGGGGCGGGCGGAACCGTCCTGTGGGGGACGAGCCGGGCCTCCCGTCCTGTGGAGGAGTCGCCTGCGGAACCCCAGGCCGGGGGAGCATGCTGGCTGAGTGCCCAACCCTCCCCGCCTGAGCGACCTCGGCGGCGGGCAGGCCGTCGACGCGGGAACCCTCCGGACCCGCGCGCGCCGCTTCGCCGAACTGCTGTCCATCGCCCGCCGTCACGACCTCCTGCCCTTCCGCCGGCTGGACTTCTCCCGCGACCCGGAGACCTCCGACAAGCGGCGCAGCCAGGCCGAGCACCTCCGCCTGGCGCTCGAGGAGGCCGGTGGCGGGTTCGTGAAGATGGGGCAGCTGCTCTCCACACGCGACGACCTGCTGCCCGACGAGTGGACCGACGGCCTGGCGTCATTGCAGGAGGGGGTCTCGCCGGCTGATCCGTCCGAGGTCGCCGAACTGCTCGCCAGCGAACTGCACGCACCGGTCGACGAGCTGTTCCAGTCCTTCGACGCGACGCCCGTGGCCGCGGCGTCGATCGCGCAGGTCCACCGGGCGCGACTGCACGACGGCACCGCTGTGGCGGTCAAGGTGCAGCGTCCCGGCATCGACGACGCCGTCCGTCGCGACGTCGACATCGCGTTGCGGGTGGTCACGTTCATGGCGCGCACCTCGGCCGAGGCCAGACAGGTCGGCGTGCGGGACGTCGCGCAGCAGTACGCCGACGACTTGATCCGCCAGGTGGACTTCCGGTCCGAGCTCCGGAACCTCGAGACCCTGCGTGCGGCGCAGGAACGCAGCGCTCGTCCGGACGAGGTCCGCTTCCCGGCCTCGTACCCCGAGCTGTCCGGCCGACGCGTGCTCGTGATGGAGTTCCTCGAGGGCGACACGCTGAGCGCGATCCGGGCGTCCCGTGCCGATCGCGACCTGGACGGACCGATGCGGGCCATCCTGCGGGTGTTCCTGCGACAGGTCGTCTTCGACGGGATCTACCACGGCGACCTGCACCCGGGGAACGTCCTGCTGCTGCCCGACGGTCGCCCCGCACTCATCGACTTCGGATCGGTGGGACGACTCGACCCGACCCTGCGCGACGTCGTGCAGGAACTCGTCGCGGCGTACATCCAGAACGACACGACGCGCATCGCGGACGCGGTGCTGCGCATGGCGCCGGTGCGCCGCGCCGAGGACGAACCGGACTTCCGGCGGGACATCGCGCGGTTCGTGGCGGACGAGCTCGGGCCCGGTGCCCGCATCGGCGTGCAGACGGTCGACGACGCGGTCGAGGTGTTCGGTCGCTACCGGTTGAAGCCCCCGCCGGACTTCGTCGCGGCCGCCCGGGCGCTGGCCATCTTCGAGGGCACGCTCCGCACGTTGCTGCCGTCGTTCGACCTGCTCGACGAGTCGCGCAACCTCGCAAGCGAGCAGATCCGCGACCAGCTCCGACCCAGCGTGCTGGGCGGCATCGCCGCCCGCGAGCTGTTCGGCCTGGTCTCGACGGTCCGGCGCTTGCCGCGCCGGGTCGACCGCATCGGCGAGGCGATCGAGCAGAACCGCCTGTCGGTGAACATCCGCCTGCTCGCCGACCAGCGCGACCGCCGGACGGTGTCGGGCATGATCCGGCGGATCCTGCTCGTGCTCCTCGGTTCGGGCGCCGGGATCCTGTCGATCGTGTACCTGACGATGCCGAGCCGGCCGACCGCGGTGCTGAGCACGGGTGCAGCGGGTGGCTTGCTCGGCGGGGCGACCGTGGTGCTGCTCGGCTGGGCCGCGATCGACGCCTGGCGGGCACGACGGCGCGACTGAGACGCTCGGCGGGCACGACGGCGGGACTGAGACGCTCGGCGGGCACGACGGCGCGACTGAGGCGGTCGGCTACACTCGTCCGGGGCGCGCAGCCGCCCGCACCCCTTCATTCCTCAACACGAATTGGACATCGACACCCATGGCCAGTACCACTGACATCAAGAACGGCGCCGTTCTCATCATCGACGGGCAGCTCTGGTCGGTCGTCGAGTTCCAGCACGTCAAGCCCGGCAAGGGTGGTGCGTTCGTCCGCACCAAGCTGAAAAACGTCGTCTCCGGCAAGGTCGTCGACCGCACGTTCAACGCCGGCGCCAAGATCGAGACCGCGACGGTCGACCGCCGTGACTACCAGTTCCTCTACGAGGACGGCGACTCGTACGTCTTCATGGACACCGACACCTACGACCAGGTCCCCGTCCCCGCCACGGTCGTCGGCGACGCGAAGAACTTCCTGCTCGAGTCGGCGATGGTCACCATCGCGATGAACGAGGGCAACCCGCTCTACATCGAGCTCCCCACCTCGATCGTCACCGAGATCGAGACCGAGCCGGGCCTGCAGGGCGACCGCTCGTCGGGTGGCACGAAGCCGGCGACCATCAAGGCCACCGGTTACCAGATCCAGGTGCCGCTGTACCTCGAGACCGACACCAAGGTGAAGATCGACACGCGCGACGGCAACTACCTCGGCCGCGTCAACGACTAGGGCGCTGCCACATGAGTGCTCGTTCCAAGGCCCGCAAGCGCGCCCTCGACATGCTGTACGTGGCCGAGGTGCGTGAACTCCCGATCGCCGACGTGCTGGCGACCGAGACCGTCCGCCACCTCGACCAGCCCGAGCGTGCGTCCAGCTGGGACTACGCGCGACAGGTCGTCACCGGCGTGGACGAGGCCCGCCCCGAGATCGACGCCGTGATCGTCGAGCACGCCCAGGGCTGGTCGATCCCGCGCATGCCAGTGCTCGACCGGTGCATCCTGCGCATGGGCGTGTGGGAGATCCGGTTCAACGACGAGGTGCCCGACGCGGTCGCCATCTCCGAGGCGGTCGAACTCGCGCAGTCGCTCTCGACGGAGGAGTCCGCCGGGTTCGTCAACGGTGTGCTCGGCGCGGTCGCCGGCGGGCGAGCGCCCGTCGGAGGCGACCGTGGACCGTCCGGTCGGACGGTCGCCGGGGACCAGGAGTCCCGCTAGGGTTGAGCTCGTCAGCATCCTTTAAATGCCGTCCTGAGAGGCGGGGAAGGAGGTCGGCGTGGGTACCAGAACGGTCCTGCAGCACCCCGACATCACGCGTGCCCTGACACGCATCGCACACGAGATCCTCGAGGCCAACCACGGCGGCTCGGACCTCGTGCTGCTCGGCATCCCGACCCGCGGCGCCGTCCTGGCGGAACGGCTCGGCCGCGTCCTGGCCGAGATCGAGCCGGAGTGGGCCTCGGCCCGCGGCGGGATCGGCACCGAACGGGTCGGCGCCCTCGACGTCACCATGCACCGCGACGACCTCGGGCACGGCATCGGCCGAGCACCGCACCGGACGACCATCCCCGCGGGCGGGATCGACGGCAAGGTCGTCGTGCTCGTCGACGACGTGCTCTACTCGGGCCGCACCGTCCGGGCCGCACTCGACGCGCTGCAGGGCATCGGCCGGCCTCGCGCCGTCCGGCTGGCCGTGCTGGTCGACCGCGGGCACCGCGAGCTGCCGATCCGCGCGGACCACGTCGGCAAGAACCTGCCGACGGCGTCCGACGAGCGGGTCACGCTGCGCCTGACCGAGACCGACGGCACCGACGAAGTCGTGATCGAGCAGTCGGGGGGCGACGCATGAAGCACCTGCTGTCCACCGCCGACCTGTCGCGCGCTGACGCCGTGCACATCCTCGACGTCGCCGAGGAGATGGCCGAGGTCAACCAGCGCGAGGTCCGCAAGCTGCCGGCCCTGCGCGGCAAGACCGTCGTGAACCTGTTCTTCGAGGACTCGACCCGCACGCGCATCTCGTTCGAGGCCGCCGCCAAGCGCCTGTCCGCGGACGTCATCAACTTCGCCGCGAAGGGCTCCAGCGTCTCGAAGGGCGAGTCCCTCAAGGACACGGTGCAGACGCTCGGTGCGATGGGCATCGACGGCATCGTGATGCGGCACGGCGCGTCCGGAGCCCCGCGGGTGCTGGCCGACGCGGACTGGATCGACGTCCCGGTCGTCAACGCCGGCGACGGCACCCACGAGCACCCCACCCAGGCACTGCTCGACGCGTTCACGATGCGACGTCGCCTGCACGGCTCCGGGTCCCGCGGCCAGGCCCTCGACGGCGTGCGCGTCCTGATCGTGGGCGACGTCCTGCACAGCCGCGTCGCCCGCAGCAACGCCTGGCTGCTCCGCACGCTCGGCGCCAGCGTGACGTTCGCCGCGCCGCCGACCCTGCTCCCCGCCACGACCACGCCGTTCGGCGCCGCCGTGCACCACGACCTCGACGTCGCACTGGCCGAGGACCCGGACGTCGTGATGACGCTCCGCATCCAGCAGGAGCGCATGAACGACGCGTTCTTCCCGAACCCGCGCGAGTACAGCCGCCACTGGGGCCTGACCGCGGCGCGGTTCGCCCGGCTCGACCCCCGCACCCTCGTCATGCACCCGGGACCCATGAACCGCGGTCTCGAGATCGCCGACGTCGCCGCCGACGCGCCGGCTTCGACCATCGTCGAGCAGGTCGAGCACGGGGTGTCGGTCCGGATGGCCGTCCTGTACCTGGCGCTGACCGGGAACGACGCGAAACTGACCGGCAACGAAGCGAAGGAGTCCGTCGCATGACCGCTCACCTGATCCGCGGTGCGCAGCTGGTGGACGGCTCGCGTGCCGACATCCGACTGGAGGGCGGGCTCGTCACCGCGGTCGGGTCCGGTCTCGACGCGGCCGGCGCCACCACCGTCGACGCGGACGGCCTGATCGCCCTGCCCGGGCTCGTGGACCTGCACACCCACCTGCGCGAGCCCGGCTCCGAGGAGTCCGAGACCGTCCTGTCCGGCTCGCGTGCCGCGGCCGCCGGCGGCTTCACCGCCGTCAACGCGATGGCGAACTCGAGTCCCGTCGCGGACACCGCCGGCGTGGTCGAGCAGGTCCAGGCACTCGGCGACGACGCGGGCTACGTCACCGTGCGTCCGATCGGAGCCGTCTCGCAGGGCCTGCAGGGGACGCACCTGTCCGAGATCGGCGCGATGGCGACCTCGCGGGCGAAGGTCCGGGTGTTCTCGGACGACGGCTCGTGCGTGTCCGACCCGCTGCTGATGCGCCGGGCGCTCGAGTACATCAAGGGCTTCGGCGGCGTCCTCGCCCAGCACGCGCAGGAACCCCGTCTGACCATGGGTGCGCAGATGAACGAGGGCCGGCTGTCGTCCGAGCTCGGTCTGGCTGGGTGGCCCGCGGTCGCGGAAGAGGCGATCATCGCCCGCGACGTGCTGCTGGCCGACCACGTCGGCGCCCGGCTGCACGTGTGCCACGTCTCGACCGCCGGCAGCGTCGAGGTGATCCGCTGGGCCAAGTCCCGCGGGATCGACGTCACCGCCGAGGTCACGCCCCACCACCTCGTGCTGACCGAGGACCTCATCGCGGGGCTCGACGGCGCCCCCGGGTACGACGCCCGCTACAAGGTGAACCCGCCGCTGCGCTCGCGTGAGGACGTCGACGCGCTGCGGGCCGCCCTGGCCGACGGGACGATCGACATCGTCGCGACGGACCACGCGCCGCACACGGCAGAGGCGAAGTGCTGCGAGTGGCCGGCCGCCGCGAACGGCATGGTCGGCCTCGAGTCCGCGCTGAGCGTGGTGCAGGCCGCCGTGGTCGACGACGGCCGTCTGGACTGGACCGACGTCGCTCGTGTGCTCTCGAGTGCTCCCGCGCGCATCGGGCAGGTCGAGGGCCACGGGCACGCCATCGCCGAGGGTGCCCCGGCCGAGGTCACGCTCTACGACCCGAGCGCGAGCCGCGAGTTCGCCGTCACCGACCTGGCGGGGCAGTCACGGAACTCGCCCTACCTCGGCATGCGTCTGCCCGGCCGCGTCGTCGCGACGTTCCACCACGGGTACCCGACGGTGCTCGACGGCGTGGTCGTCGACGCGGCGACGGTCGCCGCGGCGGCCAGGGCGCAGCAGGTGCACGCATGAGCGGCGACGCCGCACGGTGGGTCCTCGGCGGCGTGATCCTGCTCGCCGTGGCCGCGCTGTTCCTCGCCATGGTGCGCACCTGGCGGACGCGGGTCAGGAAGCAGGCGCAGGTCGTGCCTCCCGTCCCGGTGCCGTCCGACCCCGGAACCACGGTCGGGTCGTGGGACGGGTTCAGCGTCGCGACGACCCGCGCCGACCAGCCCCTCGAACGCATCGCGGCGGGCGGGCTCGGCTTCCGTGGTCGCGGCGGTCTGACCGTGCACCAGACCGGCGTGGCGATGCACCTGGCCGGTGAGCCGGACCGGTGGATCGCCGCCGCGCTGCTCCGGGGCGCCGACCGCGCGACGGCGGCCATCGACCGGGTGGTCGAACCCGGGGGACTGGTCCGCCTGCGATGGACGGCGACCGGCGCCGCCGGAGCGACGGACCTCGACACCTACTTCCGGTTCCCGCAGGACGACGCAGCAGCGCTCGTCGCCCTGCAGGAGCTGTCGACGAAGCACAACCACCCGCACACCGCGGGCGAAGGGACGAACTGATGACACGCGAACGGGCCGTGCTGGTCCTCGAGGACGGCACCCGACACGACGGCTGGGCCTACGGCGCCCGCGGACGCACCCTCGGCGAGGTGGTGTTCGCCACCGGGATGACCGGCTACCAGGAGACCCTGACCGACCCGTCCTACGCCGGGCAGATCGTGGTGCAGACCGCGCCGCACATCGGCAACACGGGCGTCAACGACGAGGACCCCGAGTCGCGGCGCATCTGGGTCGCCGGGTACGTGGTGCGCGACCCCAGCCGCGTGGTCTCGAACCACCGGGCGAACGCCTCGCTCGACGAGCACCTGGTCCGCGACGGCATCGTCGGCATCTCCGGCGTCGACACCCGTGCGCTGACCCGTCGCATCCGCGACGCCGGCGCGATGAAGGGCGGTGTGTTCAGCGGTCCGGACGCGTCCCTGTCCGCCGCCGAGCAGCTGCAGCTCGTGCGGGACCAGGCCGGCATGGCCGGGCAGAGCCTGTCCGCCGCGGTGTCCACGGCCGAGCCGTACGTCGTCCCCGCGGTCGGCGAGCAGATCGGCACCCTCGCGGTGCTCGACCTGGGCGTCAAGGCATCGACCACGCGCTACCTCGCCGCCCGCGGCTTCGCGGTGCACGTGCTGCCGCAGGACGTCACGATCCAGGAACTGCGCGAACTGGCCCCGGACGCGCTGTTCTACTCGAACGGTCCCGGTGACCCGGCGGCGTCGGAGTCGCAGGTGACGCTGCTGCAGGAGAGCCTCCGCGACGGCCGCCCGTTCTTCGGCATCTGCTTCGGGAACCAGCTGCTCGGACGCGCGCTCGGCTTCGGCACCTACAAGCTGCCCTTCGGCCACCGCGGCATCAACCAGCCGGTGCTCGACACCACCACGGGCAAGGTCGAGATCACGAGCCAGAACCACGGCTTCGCGGTCGACGCCCCCGTCGGTCAGGTACTCGAGTCCCCGGCCGGCTTCGGCCGCGTCGAGGTCTCCCACTACTCGCTCAACGACGACGTCGTCGAGGGCCTCCGCGCGCTCGACATCCCGGCGTTCAGCGTGCAGTACCACCCCGAGGCCGCCGCCGGGCCGCACGACAGCATGTACCTGTTCGACCGCTTCCGGGACATGGTCGTCGCGCGCAAGGAGGGCCGTCCGCTGGACGCAGCCACCGCCGACGCGACCACCCCCGCAGCCGACGTCACGAAGGAAGGCAACTGATGCCGAAGCGCCCTGACATCAACTCCGTCCTGGTCATCGGCTCCGGCCCGATCGTGATCGGGCAGGCCGCCGAGTTCGACTACTCCGGCACCCAGGCCTGCCGTGTCCTGCGTGCCGAGGGCATCCGCGTGATCCTCGTCAACCCGAACCCGGCGACGATCATGACCGACCCGGACTTCGCGGACGCCACCTACATCGAGCCGATCACGAACGCCTCGATCGAGGAGATCATCCGCATCGAGCAGCCGGACGCGATCCTGCCGACGCTCGGCGGGCAGACCGCGCTGAACGCGGCGATCGCGCTCGACGAGGCCGGCATCCTCGAGGCGCACGGTGTCGAGCTCATCGGCGCGAAGGTCGACGCGATCCAGCGTGGTGAGGACCGCCAGCTCTTCAAGGAGCTCGTGCTCGAGTCGGGCGCCGACGTCGCCCGCAGCCACATCGCCCACACGCTCGACGAGGCGAAGGAGTTCGCGAAGGACCTCGGCTACCCGCTGGTCGTCCGCCCGTCCTTCACCATGGGCGGTCTGGGCTCCGGATTCGCGTACAACGAGGCCGAGCTCGTCCGCTTCGTCGGCGACGGTCTGCAGTCCAGCCCGACCACCGAGGTCCTGCTCGAGGAGTCGATCCTCGGCTGGAAGGAGTACGAACTCGAGCTGATGCGGGACAACTTCGACAACACCGTCGTCGTCTGCTCGATCGAGAACGTCGACCCGGTCGGTGTTCACACCGGTGACTCGATCACGGTCGCCCCCGCGCTGACCCTGACCGACCGCGAGTACCAGAACATGCGCGACATCGGCATCGACATCATCCGTCGCGTCGGCGTCGACACCGGCGGCTGCAACATCCAGTTCGCGGTGGACCCGTCGAACGGCCGCCTCATCGTCATCGAGATGAACCCGCGCGTGTCGCGTTCGAGTGCGCTGGCGTCGAAGGCGACGGGCTTCCCGATCGCGAAGATCGCCGCGAAGCTCGCCATCGGGTACCGCCTCGACGAGATCCAGAACGACATCACGCGGGTCACCCCGGCGAGCTTCGAGCCGACGCTCGACTACGTCGTCGTGAAGACCCCGCGTTTCGCGTTCGAGAAGTTCCCTGCGGCCGACGCCACCCTGACCACGACGATGAAGAGCGTGGGCGAGGCGATGGCCATCGGTCGCAACTTCACGACCGCGCTGCAGAAGTCGCTGCGGTCACTCGAGAAGCGCGGGTCGAGCTTCCACTGGGACACCCCGGCGGCCGAGCTCGACAAGGACGCCCTCCTCGAGAAGTCGAAGATCCCGACCGACGGCCGCATCGTCACGGTCCAGCAGGCCTTGTACGCCGGTGCCACCGTCGAAGAGGTCTTCGCGGCGAACGCGATCGACCCGTGGTACCTCGACCAGATCGTGCTGATCAACGAGGTCGCGGCCGAGGTCCGTGACGCCGCCGAGCTCGACGCGGACACGATCCGCTGGGCGAAGGAGCACGGCTTCAGCGACATCCAGATCGCGGCGCTCCGCGGCGTCACCGAGCAGCAGGTGCGCGACGTCCGGCACGGGTTCGGCATCCGCCCGGTCTTCAAGACGGTCGACACCTGCGCCGGTGAGTTCCCGGCCCTGACGCCGTACCACTACTCGTCCTACGACACCGAGACCGAGGTGGCGCCGAGCGCCCGCAAGAAGGTCGTCATCCTCGGCTCCGGGCCGAACCGCATCGGGCAGGGCGTCGAGTTCGACTACTCGTGCGTGCACGCGTCGTTCGCGCTGAGCGACGCCGGGTTCGAGACCATCATGGTCAACTGCAACCCGGAGACCGTCTCGACCGACTACGACACCTCGGACCGGCTGTACTTCGAGCCGCTCACCACCGAGGACGTCCTCGAGGTCATCGAGGCCGAGGCCGCCTCGGGCGAGCTCGTCGGCGTCGTGGTGCAGCTGGGCGGCCAGACCGCGCTCGGACTCGCGAAGCCGCTCGAGGCCGCGGGCATCCCGATCCTCGGCACCACCCCGACGGCGATCGACTCCGCCGAGGAGCGCGGGCAGTTCTCCGCGATCCTCGACGCCGCCGGTCTGCTCGCACCGCGCAACGGCACGGCGCACGACCTCGACAGCGCGACCGCGGTGGCCGAGGAGATCGGTTACCCGGTCCTCGTCCGCCCGTCGTTCGTGCTCGGCGGCCGCGGCATGGAGATCGTCTACGACTCCGCCGCGATGGCCGACTACTTCGACCGCATGGCCGACCAGGCGATCATCGGCCCGGACCTGCCGCTCCTGGTGGACCGGTTCCTCGACGACGCCGTGGAGATCGACGTCGACGCCCTGTTCGACGGCGAGCGGCTCTACATCGGCGGCATCATGGAGCACATCGAAGAGGCGGGCATCCACTCGGGTGACTCGTCCTGCACGCTCCCGCCGGTCGGCCTCGGTCGCGGTGAGATCCAGGCCGTGGTCGACGCGACCGAGAAGATCGCGCGCGGCATCGGCGTGCGCGGCCTGCTCAACGTGCAGTTCGCGATCGGCGCCGGCGTGCTCTACGTGCTCGAGGCGAACCCCCGCGCCAGCCGCACCGTCCCGTTCGTCTCGAAGGCGCTCGGCATCGCGCTGGCCAAGGCGGCGGCGCGGATCATGACCGGCACCTCGGTCGACGCCCTCGTCGCCGAGGGGCTGCTGCCCGCCCGCGACGGTGCGTTCGTCCCGGCGCAGGCGCCGGTCGCCGTCAAGGAAGCGGTGCTGCCGTTCCGGCGGTTCCGCACCGCCGAGGGCCAGGTCGTCGACTCGGTCCTCAGCCCCGAGATGCGCTCCACCGGTGAGGTCATGGGCATCGACCGCGACTTCCCGCGGGCGTTCCTGAAGTCCCAGATCGCCGCGTACGGCGGCCTGCCGACCAGCGGGACGGTCTTCGTGAGCGTCGCCGACACCGACAAGCGCGCGATCGTCCTGCCGGTGCACCGCCTGCAGCAGCTCGGCTTCACGATCACCGCGACCGAGGGGACCGCCGAGGTCCTCCGCCGCAACGGCATCCTGGTCGACGTGGTCGGCAAGTACAGCCAGGGCGGCGAGAGCGTGGTGGACCTGCTCGCGCGCAACGAGGTCGACATCGTGATCAACACCCCGAGCGGGGCGTCGGGTCGCGCCGACGGCTACGAGATCCGTGCGGCGACCGTCGCGGCGGACAAGCCGCTCTTCACGACGATCGCGCAGCTCGGCGCCGCCGTCGCAGCCATCGAGACGATCGGCACCCCGCACGCGGTGCGCAGCCTGCAGGACTACGCGCTCGAGCGGGCGGGCTGGTGACGTCCACCCAGACCGGGCCCACGCCGCCGGTTCCAGACCGACGCGCCAGCGGCGGGCCGGCCGTGCCGGTGGGGAGAGGCCGGGCATCGTTCGGTGTCCGACTCGCGGCCGCCATCGGGTCGCGTTCCGCCCTGTGCGTCGGGATCGACCCCCATGCCGCCACCCTGGCGGCGTGGGGGCTCGGCCGTGACGAGGCCGGTCTGACCGCGTTCGGTGCGACCCTCGTCGACGCGGCCGCGGGCCGCGCCGCGGTCGTGAAGCCGCAGGTCGCGTTCTTCGAGGCGGCGGGGGTCGCCGGCTACCGCGCACTCGACGCGACGATCCGTCGGGCACGTGATGCGGGCCTCCTGGTCGTCGCCGACGTCAAGCGCGGCGACATCGGGACCACGGGTGACGACTACGCGCTCGCGTGGCTGGACCGCGACGGGCCGTTCGCGGCTGACGCGATGACGGTCTCGCCGTACCTCGGGTACGGCTCGCTGCGGGGGACCATCGACGTCGCGCGGGCGAACGGCGCCGGGGTGTTCGTCCTCGCCGCGACGAGCAACCCGGAGGCCCGGGTGCTGCAGACCGCGGTGCTCGCCGAGGGTCCGCGCGCGGGACGGAGCGTCGCGGCCGGTATCGTTCTGGACGTGGCAGACGACAACCCGGCCGTGGGCGACCAGGCCATCGGCGACGTCGGGCTCGTGCTCGGCGCCACCCTCGACCTGACGGACTTCGGCATCGACGAGCACGAGATCGGGACGTCCCCCGTGCTCGCACCGGGGTTCGGCGCGCAGGGTGCCCGCATCGAGGACCTCCGTGGGCTGTACGGGTCGCGTGCTGAGCAGGTCCTGGTCAGCGAGTCGCGCGGGCTGCTCGGTGACGGCCCCGACGGTGTCGTCGGTCTCGTCACCGACCGCGCCGAGCGTGTCCGCGCCGCGCTGGCCACGACCGGGTCGGCGGCATGAGCCCGGACCGCGCGGACCTGCCCGCCCACCGGAACCCGCCCGAGGTCGACCGGGCTGCCGCCGCACGCGCGGCCGTGGCCGCGCGACGCGCCCGGGCCGCGGTCAAGTCCGCGGTGGCGTCCGGGGAGCGCTCGGCGCTCGACGTGGCGCGGTCCGCGTGGGGCGACGACGACGCCTCGGCCGAGAAGACCCTGCGCGTGCGCGACCTGCTCACCAGCCTCGCCGGCATCGGGCCGGCACGCGCCGAGACCATCATGGGCACGCTCCGGATCGCGCCGTCCAAGCGGCTCGGCGGACTCGGGACGCGGCAGCGCGGCGTCCTCGCCGACTGGCTCGCTGCGCGCGGGCGCAAGCGCGGGACCTCGAAGCTCGTCGTCCTCGCCGGGCCGACCGCGGTCGGCAAGGGAACGGTCAGCGCCTACATCCGCGAGCAGTACCCGGACGTCAACCTCAGTGTGTCGGCCACGACGCGACAGCCCCGGCCGGGCGAGGTCGACGGCGTGCACTACTTCTTCGTCGACGACGCCGAGTTCGACCGGATGATCCGCGACCGCGAACTGCTCGAGTGGGCCACGGTGCACAACTCGTACCGGTACGGCACACCGCGCCCACCGATCGACCGCGCGCTCGACGCCGGCGACAAGGTGATGCTCGAGATCGACCTGCAGGGTGCGCGACAGGTCCGGGACGCCATGCCCGAGGCCGTCCTGGTGTTCCTGCTGCCGCCGACCTGGGAAGAACTGGTCCGCAGGCTGATCGGCCGCGGCACCGAGTCGAGCGAGGAACAGGCCCGGCGGCTCGAGACGGCCAAGGTCGAGCTCGCCGCCCAGGACGAGTTCGACGTGCGCATCGTGAACTCCGATGTCGGCACCGCGGCGCGCGAGGTCGTAGACTTGTTCACTGCGCCCTAGCCGGGAGCGCATCCGCTCGTTGTCTGGAGACACCATGGCCAACCCCCAGGGCATCATCGACCCGCCCATCGACGACCTGCTGTCCAAGGTCGAGTCGAAGTACGCGCTCGTCATCTTCGCGTCCAAGCGTGCGCGCCAGATCAACGACTACTACGCCGACCTGCACGAGGGCTCGCTCTTCGACAACGTCGGACCGCTCGTCGACTCCACGATCGACGACAAGCCGCTGTCGGTGGCCCTCCACGAGATCAACGAGGACAAGCTCACCGTCACCAAGCAGCAGCCGCAGCCCACCGTCTGAGCCCGGTGACGTCCAGCACGCTGCGCCTCTTCACGTCCGAGTCGGTGACCGAGGGGCACCCCGACAAGATCTGCGACCAGATCTCGGACACCATCCTCGACGCCCTGCTGGCGGTCGACCCGCACGCCCGGGTCGCTGTCGAGACGATGGTGACGACCGGACTCGTCCACGTCGCGGGCGAGGTCACCACCTCGGGCTACGTCGAGATCCCCAAGCTCGTCCGTGACGTCATCACCGGCATCGGGTACAACTCGTCCGAGGTCAGCTTCGACGGCGCCACGTGCGGCGTCGAGGTCTCGATCGGGGCGCAGTCGCCGGACATCGCGCAGGGCGTCGACGAGTCGCTGGACTCCCGCTCGGGCGCCGGCGTCGACCCGCTCGACCGCCAGGGCGCGGGCGACCAGGGCATCATGTTCGGCTTCGCGACGAACGAGACCCCCGAGTACATGCCCGTCGCGATCTGGCTCGCCCACCGTCTGGCCGAGCGACTCGCCGCGGTCCGCAAGTCCGGCGAGCTGACGTTCCTGCGCCCGGACGGCAAGACCCAGGTGACGGTCGGGTACGACGGCGTCGTGCCGAAGACCGTCGAGACCATCGTGGTCTCGACGCAGCACTCTCCGAGCGTCACGCTCGACGACCTCACCGCCGCGATCACCGAGCACGTGATCCGCCCGGTCCTCGCCCTGGTCGACCTCGACTCGTCCGGCGTCGAGGTCATCGTCAACCCGACCGGCCGGTTCGAGATCGGTGGCCCCCAGGGCGACGCCGGACTCACCGGTCGCAAGGTCATCGTCGACACCTACGGCGGGGCGTCCCGCCACGGGGGTGGCGCGTTCAGCGGCAAGGACCCGTCCAAGGTCGACCGGTCCGCCGCGTACGCGCTGCGCTGGGTCGCGAAGAACGCCGTGGCCGCCGGCCTGGCCGACCGCCTCGAGGTCCAGGTCGCGTACGCGATCGGTCGCGCCAAGCCGGTCGGACTGTACGTCGAGACCTTCGGCACCGGGCACGTGGACGACGCCGTGATCGAGGCCGCGATCCGGACCGTGTTCGACCTGCGTCCCGCGGCGATCATCCGCGACCTCGACCTGCTCAAGCCGCGCTACGCGCAGACCGCGACCTACGGCCACTTCGGCCGCGAGCTCCCCGGGTTCACCTGGGAGCACCTCGACCGCGTCGAGGAACTCCGCCAGGCCGCAGGACTCGTCGCCGCCGCCGTCTAGGGTCCCCGCGTGACCACCGTCGCGCGCGTCGTCCTCGACTCGCCGCTCCCGCAACTCGACCGTCTGTTCGACTACCGGGTGCCCGCCGAGCTCGCGGACGACTGCGTGCCGGGGGTGCGCGTCAAGGTGCCGCTGCGGACCGGTGCGCGGATGTCGGACGCCTACGTCGTCGAGATCGTCGACGAGGGGGACTGGCCCGGCGAGCTGAGCATGATCGAGACGCTGGTCAGTCCGGTGCCGGTCCTGGCGCCGGAGATCTGGCGGCTCGCCCGCGCGGTCGCCGACCGTGCCGCCGGCGTTGCGTCGGACGTGCTGCGCCTCGCGGTGCCGACACGCCAGGTCCGGGCCGAGAAGGCGTGGCTGGCGCGCGACCCCGACCACGTGCCCGACCCGGTGGAGCCGCCAGCGGTGACGGGCTACGCTCCCGGCGTCGTCGAGGAGACGCTCGCATCGAACGGGCGTGCCGCCGTGTCGGCCGTGCCGCACCCGGTCCAGCTCGACGTCGAGGGCGGCGACCCGGTGTGGGTCCCCGGGTGGGCGGCGACCCTGGCACAGGCAGCGGCGCGCACGGTGGCGGGGGAGCGCTCCGCCGTCATCGCGGTGCCTGACTTCCGAGACGTGACCGACCTCGAGCGCGCCCTCCTCGCACTGCTGCCGACGGACCGGGTCGTCCGGTTCGACGCCAAGCAGACCAACGGCCAGCGGGCGAAGGCGCTGCTGCGGGCCCGGACGCACGCGGTGGTGGCGATCGGCAACCGCACGGCCGTGTACGCCCCGGCAGACGACCTCGGGCTCATCGCCATGTGGGACGACGGCGACGCGTCGTTCACCGAACCGCGAGCCCCGTACGTGCACACGCGCGACGTGGCACTGGTCCGCGCCGCGCAGTCGGGTGCTGCGCTCCTGTTCCTGGCGCACGCGCGGAGCACCGACGTGCAGCGGCTGGTCGAGCTGCACTGGCTCGACGACGTCACCCCGTACCGGGCCGCAGTGCCGAAGGTCGTCCCGACCGCGCAGCAGGTGAGTGCCGAGGGCTTCGCGGCGCAGGCCCGGATCCCGAGCAGCGCCTGGCGGGCCGCGCGCGAGGCCAGCCGCACGGGGCCGGTCCTGGTGCAGGTCGCGAACCCCGGGTTCGGGACCGGGCTGGTCTGCGCCGACTGCGGCGAGCGGGCGCACTGTCGCGTCTGTGCCGGGCCCCTGGGCAGCCCGACGCACGGTGCCGTCCCCCAGTGTCGGTTCTGCGGCGCACTCGCCGCGGGGTACCGCTGTCCGACGTGCGGCGGCGGGAAGCTCAAGCCCGTCGGCCAGGGAGCGCAGCGCACCGCGGACGAGCTCGGGCGGGCGTTCCCCGGTACCCGGATCGTGGTCGCGGACGGGTCACGACCGATCGACGAGGTCCCGGCGAAGCCCGCGGTGGTCGTCGCGACGCGCGGAGCGGAGCCCTCGACGCCCGGCGGCTACGCGTGCGTCCTGCTGCTCGACGGCGAGCGCATGCTGGCGCGTGAGGGTCTCCGCGTGCAGGAAGAAGTGCTGCGCTTCTGGACGAACGCCGCCGCGAAGGGCGCGCCGGGTGCCGAGACGTACCTGGTCGGGATCGGCGGGAAGCTCGCCACCGCGATGGTGCTGTGGAAGCTCGACGCTCCGGCGCACGACGAACTCGTCGACCGCCGCGAGCTGCTGTTCCCACCCACCGTGCGCGTCGCGACGCTCACCGGGACCGAGCAGGCGGTGACGGCCGCGGTCGAGGCTCTGGGTGAGGCGCCGGTCGGCCCCGTGCTCGGCCCCGTGCCGGTCGACGACCCGACGCCGGGCACGGTGCGCGCCATCGTGCGGTTCCCCTACGCGCACGGAGCCGAGGTCGCTGCGACGCTGAAGGCCGAGGTGATCCGGCGGTCCTCCACCCGGCGGGTGCTGCCCGGCGGCAACCGACGACGCGCGGCCCCGACGCTGCGGGTGCGGCTCGACGACGCCGAGCCCTTCTCCGAGGTCTGACCCGGCAGGAGCGGGCCGACGCCCGCGACTTCCGTCAGGAGCGGGCCGACGCCCGGGTCCCGATCCGGGGCAGGAACACGCCGAGCGCCACCATGCCGCCGGCCAGCAGCAGGTGCAGCCAGTTGTCGGCCGTGTTGAGCGGCACGAAGTTGGCACCCGAGTCGTGCCCGGCGGTGAAGAGCCCGTAGACGAAGAGCACCAGGTACACGATCCCGCCGATGACGAGGTACATGCGCGACCCCGTCGCCTGGGACGCCGCGACGAGACCGACCACGCCGAACAGCAGGTGCACGACGTTGTGCAGAACGGACACCTGGAACAGTCCGAGCAGCATCGCCATCGAGCCGTTGCCGGCGCCCGCGAGCGAGCCGGAGGTCAGCCCGGGGACGAACCCTGCGATCCCGACGACCAGGAACACGACGCCGACGACGAGCGTGGCCTTCTGGATGGAGGAACCGGCGTACCGGGTGCTGGATGTGATGACGTCTGCCATGCATGCGAACGTACCCATGGGTTCGCGAACTCGTTCCGATGTGGAAGGGTGGAGGCGGGCGACCACGAGTCGCCCACCGGCAGACCCACGACGAGGTGGACGCATGCGCGCGCTGTACAAACCCCAGGCTGCACCCGGCCTCGAGATGACGGAACGACCCGACCCGGTGCCCACCGAGGACGAGGTCTTGATCCGCGTGCTCCGCACCGGGATCTGCGGCACCGACCTGCACATCCGCCGCTGGGACGACTGGGCGGCGTCCGCCGTGACCGCGCCGCTCGTCCCCGGCCACGAGTTCTGCGGCGAGGTGGTCGAGGTCGGCTCGGCGGTGCGGGACGTCGCCGTCGGGGACCTGGTGTCCGGCGAGGGCCACATCGTGTGCGGGACGTGCCGGAACTGTCGTGCGGGTCGGCGGCAGATGTGCATCCGCACGACGGGCCTCGGGGTCCAGCGCGACGGCGCCTTCGCCGAGTTCCTGACGCTGCCCGGTGCGAACGTCTGGGTGCACCACGGCCCCGTCGACCCCGAGGTCGGCGCGCTGTTCGACCCCCTCGGCAACGCGGTGCACACGGCCCTGGCGTTCCCGGTCGTCGGTGAGGACGTCCTGGTCACCGGGTGCGGGCCGATCGGGCTGATGGCGATCGCCGTCGCCCGGCATGCCGGGGCCCGCTTCGTGGTCGGCACCGACGTCAGCGCGGCCCGGTTGGCGATGGCCACGGCGATGGGCGCCGACCTCGCCGTGGACGTCCGAGACGACGCGGCCGCCGCGGTCCGCGGGGCGCAGCGCACGCTCGGGATGCGCGAGGGCTTCGACGTCGGCTTCGAGATGTCCGGCGCCCCGACCGCGCTGCCGTCGATGGTCGCGAACATGAACCACGGCGGGCGGATCGCGATGCTCGGGCTGCCGTCGAGCGCGATCGCCGTGGACTGGGGACTCGTCGTCACGCACATGCTCACCGTGAAGGGCATCTACGGCCGCGAGATGTTCGAGACGTGGCAAACCATGAGCTCGATGCTGCAGACGAGCAGCACGCTCCGTGACCGCATCGGGTCCCTCGTGACCGCGCGGTACCCGGTGCGCGCGTGGGAGCAGGCGTTCGACGCGGCGGGAACGGCTGGCGGCGGCAAGGTCGTCATCGACTGGACGGAGATCTAGGTGTACGGCTCGATCAAGGACCACCTGGCGGGCGAGCTCGCCGGCATCGAGGCAGCGGGACTGACGAAGCACGAGCGGCGCATCACCGGGCCGCAGCGCGCGTCGATCCAGGCGGACGGCGCCGAGCTGCTGAACTTCTGCGCGAACAACTACCTGGGACTCGCCGACGCGACCGACCTGGTCGACGCCGCGAAGGACGCCCTCGACCGGTGGGGCTACGGCATGGCCAGCGTGCGGTTCATCTGCGGCACGCAGGACCTGCACGTCGACCTCGAGCGCCGGGTGTCGGCGTTCCTGGGCACCGAGGCGACGATCCTGTACTCGTCGTGCTTCGACGCGAACGGCGGCCTGTTCGAGGTGCTGCTCGGCCCCGAGGACGCGATCATCTCGGACGAGCTCAACCACGCCTCGATCATCGACGGCATCCGGTTGAGCAAGGCGCAGCGCTTCCGCTACCGCAACCGCGACGTGCAGGACCTCGAGGCGCAGCTCGTCGCCGCCGGCGACGCGCGGTTCCGGGCGATCGTCACCGACGGCGTCTTCTCGATGGACGGGTCGATCGCGCCGCTGGCGGCGATCTGCGACCTCGCCGATCGGTACGACGCACTCGTGATCGTCGACGACTCGCACGCAGTCGGCTTCGTGGGGGAGCACGGCCGCGGCACCCCGGAGCTCTGCGGCGTCGCGGACCGCGTCGACGTGTACACGGGGACGTTCGGCAAGGCGCTCGGCGGGGCGTCCGGGGGCTACGTGTCGAGCCGACGTGAGATCGTCGACCTGCTCCGGCAGCGCTCCCGCCCGTACCTGTTCTCGAACTCGCTCGCGCCCGTGATCGTCGCCGGCACCGTCGCGGCGCTCGACCGCATCGAGCGCTCCGACGACGCCCGAGCCCGACTCGTCCGCAACGCGGAGCGCTTCCGCACCCGGATGACCGACGCCGGGTTCGACCTGCTGCCGGGGGAGCACCCGATCGTCCCCGTGATGTTCCACGACGCCGCACTGACCGCCCGGGTCGCGGACGAGATGCAGGCCCGCGGGGTCTACGTCACCGCGTTCAGCTACCCCGTGGTGCCGAAGGGCCGCGCACGCATCCGCGTCCAGCTGTCCGCCGCGCACACGGACGAACAGATCGACACGTGCGTGGACGCCTTCGTCGCCGCCCGGCAGGCCGCAGCCTGACCGGCGGCCCGACCGGCGGCGGCGTGGGAGGATCGAACCCATGCGTCTCGTCGTCGCCGGCAGCCCCGCTGCGGCCGTCCCCAC
This sequence comes from Curtobacterium sp. Leaf183, assembly GCF_001424385.1. GTDB lineage: Bacteria > Actinomycetota > Actinomycetes > Actinomycetales > Microbacteriaceae > Curtobacterium. The sequence goes on from NZ_LMPO01000009.1 coordinate 89,968, forward strand.
CCTCCGTCGGCTCGCGGCCTCGGACCACGAGATCGCCGCGGTGCTCACCCGTCCGCCGACGCCCCAGGGCCGCAAGCGCGTCCTGACCCCGACGCCCGTCGCCCAGGTCGCCGCCGAGCTCGGCCTGCCCGTGATCGAGGCCTCGCGTGTCGATGCCACAGTGACCGAACAGCTCGCCGGACTCGACCTCGACCTGGGCGTCATCGTCGCCTACGGCGCACTGCTGCGCCGCGCCGCGCTCGACGTCCCGCAGCACGGCTGGGTGAACCTGCACTTCTCCGACCTGCCGGCGTACCGCGGCGCGGCACCCGTCCAGCGAGCCGTGATGGCCGGCGACACCCGCACCGCCGCGACCGTCTTCCAGCTGGTCGAGGCCCTCGACGCCGGCCCGGTGTTCGCCACCGAGCCGTTCGACATCGACGCCGATGCCACCGCGGGCGAGGTCCTGGCCGCGATGGCCGAGGTCGGCGCCGACGTCGTCGCCCGCGTCGTGGACGGCATCGCCGACGGCAGCGCCACCGCGTCCGACCAGGTGGGCCAGCCCACCACCGCCCCGAAGACCACGATCGAGGACGGGCACGTCGACTTCGCCCGTCCCGCGGCCGTCGTCCACGCACACGTCCGCGGGGTCACGCCCGAGCCCGGCGCCTTCGCGCACCTCGGTGACGCGCGCGTCAAGCTGCTCCGCGCGAGCCGGTTCCCGACGGGAGGCCCGGAGCAGTCCGCCCCGTCGCTCGCGCCCGGCGCGCTCCGGCTCGACGACGGTCGGCTGTTGGTCGGCACCGCCGACGGTCCGCTCGTGCTCACCGAGGTGCAGCCCGCGGGCAAGAAGCCGATGGACGCCGCCGCCTGGGCCCGGGGCCTGGGCGGACTCGAGGGGAAGGTCCTGGCATGAGCCCGCACCAGCAGCGGCAGCAGCCGACCCGGACGGTGCGCGGCCCGAGCGCGCGGCGGGTGGCGTTCGACGTCCTCCGCGCCGTCCAGGTCGACGACGCCTACGCGAACCTGCTGCTCCCGACGCGCATCCGCCGCGCCGCACTGTCTCCGCGCGACGCCGGGTTCGCCACCGAGCTCACCTACGGCACGATCCGGATGATCGGCCGGTACGACGCCGTCGTCGAGGCCGCCTCCGGTCGCCGGGTCGCCAACGTCGAGGCTGACGTGCTCGACGTCCTGCGCCTCGGTGTGCACCAGCTGCTCGCGATGCGCACCCCGACCCACGCCGCGGTGTCGGCGACGGTGGAGCTCGCGCGCGAGGTCGGCGCGCACCGGGCGACCGGGTTCGTCAACGCCGTGATGCGCAAGATCGCGGCACGGACACCCGAACAGTGGGACACCGAGATCACCCGCGACCTGTCCGGCGACGAACTGCTGGCCACGCGGTGGTCCCACCCCGCGTGGGTGGTGGCCTCGCTCCGGGACGCCCTGGCGGCGGAGCGGTCCCGCGACGAGCTCGTGGCGCTGCTCGCGGCGGACGACGTCGCGCCGCGCGTCCAGCTCGCCGCGCTGCCCGGACTCGCGACCGAGGCCGACGTGGCGTCGGTGACCCGGGCGGTGGAGTCGGACGACGACGGGCCGCAGGACGACGTCGCTGCCGGTTCCGAGCCTCCCGTCCCGGCCGACGTGGCGGGCGTCGTGGCGGACGCCGACGCCCTGCCGGTCTCACCCGTCGGGATCCGCGGCCTGTCCGGGGACCCGGCACGGGTGCCCGGCGTCGCGGCCGGTCGGCTGCGCGTGCAGGACGAGGGCTCGCAGCTCGCGGCGCTGGCACTGAGCCGGTCGTCCGCGGTCCGCGCGGGCGAGCGGTGGCTGGACCTGTGCGCCGGACCGGGCGGCAAGGCGGCGCTGCTCGCGGCGGAGGCCGCCCAGGGCGGCGCGACCCTCGTCGCGAACGAGCTCGTGCCGGCGCGTGCCGGACTCGTCCGCAACGCCCTCGACGGCTTCGGGGAGACCGTCACCGTCGTCGAGGGGGACGGTCGTCGCTACGGCCAGGACGGCTCGAGCGTGACGTACGACCGCGTGTTGCTCGACGCCCCCTGCACCGGGCTGGGTGCGCTCCGCCGTCGCCCGGAAGCGCGCTGGCGGAAGGCGCCTGAGGACGTCCAGGAGCTCGCGGTCCTGCAACGGGAACTGCTCGACGCCGCGGTCCGCGTGCTGGCCCCGGGCGGGACGCTGGCGTACGTGACCTGCTCGCCGCACCTGGCCGAGACCCGCGGCCAGGTCGATGCGCTGATGGCGCGCCACGGCGACGTGCTCGAGCAGCTCGACACGGCCGCGGTCGTGCGCTCGGTCGCCGCCCGGGACCCGCAGGTCGCCGACGGCATGACGGCGCAGCTCTGGCCGCATCGTGTGGGCACCGACGCGATGTTCATCGCGCTGTTCCGTCGCCGCTGAGCCCTGGCTGGACCGCGGGGTCCAGGTGTCGGTCGCTCACTCCATGCGGAAGTCGATGCCGTCCTTCTGCGACAGGCGGGCCGCCGCCCGGACGAATCGCAGCCCCTTGCCCGTCGTGCCCTCGGGGGTGCTGCCGTTGTGCTGCTCGGCCTCGCGGATGCGCCAGGCGAGGTCGGTGCCGCGGGCGTCGTAGGCCACCCGCTCCATGGCCTCGAGGACGTGCTTCTCGGCATCCGACGCACGCTGGCGGTCCGAGCGCTCCGGATCCGGGACGCCGGTGTGGCTCCGCGCTGCGGTGAGCAGCACGGTGCCCGCTGCGGTCACACCCGCGTGGGCGTCACCGTGCGTGAGGCCGAGCCCGCCGGACATGACCATGTCGATGTCCATCTCCACGGGCGAGCCGTGGTCCAGCCGCGCCAGCCGGATCTGTCCCCGGCCGCCGCCGTTCGTCCAGCGCACCACGTCACCGTGCGTCAGGAACAGTGCGAAGTCCAGGAGCTCGAGGACGTCCTGCTGGTTCCGGATCACCTCGGTCAGCGGGGCGTCGTCGTCCTGCGCGAAGGTGATCTGCACGCGGATGGACTCTCGTTGAACATCCGTCATGTCATCAGCCTAAAGGGGCCCCGTCCCGCGCCGGTAGGGTTGCCGCGTGACGATCCGCATCTCGCCGAGCATCCTGTCCGCCGACTTCGCGAACCTCGAGCGGGAGCTCGAGCGCATCACGACCGCCGACATGGTGCACGTCGACGTGATGGACAACCACTTCGTCCCGAACCTGACCCTGGGCCTGCCGATCGTGCAGCGCCTGCAAGAGGTGTCGCCGGTGCCGCTCGACGTGCACCTGATGATCACCGACGCCGACACCCAGGCCCCGAAGTACGCCGAGACGGGTGCGGCCAGCGTCACGTTCCACTACGAGGCGGCGACCGACGCCCTCGCAACCGCCGCGGCGATCCGGTCGAACGGTGCCCGTGCCGCCGTCGCGCTCAAGCCCGGTACCCCGGTCACGCAGGTCCTGCGACACCTGGACGCCTTCGACATGGTCCTGCTCATGACCGTTGAGCCCGGGTTCGGCGGCCAGTCGTTCATGCCGTCGGTCATGCCCAAGCTCGCCGACGCGCGCGCGGCGGTCGACGCCTCGGGGCTCGACGTCTGGCTCGAGGTCGACGGCGGCATCGCGGTCGACACGGTGCCGACAGCGGTGCAGAGCGGTGCCGACACGCTGGTCGCGGGCTCGGCGGTGTACGGCGGCGAGCCGGCGGCGCGCATCCAGGACCTCCGGGACGCGGCGCAGCGGGCGCTCGCGGGACGGTAGCCTGGGACGGTGAAGACGTTCGACGACCTGTTCGCGGAGCTGACCGACAAGGCCGCCGCGCGCCCCGAGGGCTCCGGCACCGTCGCCGAACTGGACGCCGGCGTGCACCAGATCGGCAAGAAGATCGTGGAAGAGGCGGCCGAGGTCTGGATGGCCGCCGAGTACGAGGGCGACGAGCGCACGGCAGAGGAGATCTCCCAGCTCGTCTACCACCTGCAGGTCCTGATGATCGCCAAGGGCCTGACCCCGGCCGACGTCTGGCGACATCTGTAGGACGCGCCCCGGCGCACCCGACAGAGCAGTCACCGACCCAGCCGACCAGAAAGCAGACCCCCTGATGCTCCGCATCGCCGTGCCCAACAAGGGCTCCCTCTCCGAGACCGCCTCCGAGATGCTGCGCGAGGCCGGGTACGCCGGTCGCCGTGACCCGAAGGCACTCCACCTGCTCGACGAGCGCAACGGCGTCGAGTTCTTCTTCCTCCGGCCGCGCGACATCGCCACCTACGTCGGATCCGGTGCCCTCGACGTCGGCATCACCGGCCGCGACCTGCTGCTCGACTCCGGGTCCCTGGCGCACGAGGTCGACGCGCTCGGGTTCGCCGACTCGACGTTCCGGTTCGCGGGCACCCCGGGGCGCTTCTCGTCGCTGCAGGACCTCGAGGGCGTCCGCGTCGCCACCAGCTACCCGGGTCTCGTGGGGGAGTTCCTCGGCCGGCACGGGGTGACCGCCACGCTCGTCAAGCTCGACGGCGCGGTCGAGAGCGCCGTGCGACTCGGGGTCGCCGACGCCGTGGCCGACGTCGTCTCGACCGGCAGCACCCTCAGGGCGGCCGGTCTCGAGATCTTCGGGCCGGTCATCCTCGAGTCGACCGCGCTGCTCATCACCACCGACGAGACCATCCCGGGCATCGACGTCCTGCGTCGCCGCCTGCAGGGCGTGCTGGTCGCCCGTGGCTACGTCATGCTCGACTACGACATCCCCACGGCACTGCTCGAACAGGCGACGGCCGTCGCATCGGGCATCGAGTCGCCCACCGTGTCGCCGCTGCACGGCCGCGACTGGTCCGCGGTGCGCGTGATGATCCCGCGCGACGACGCGAACCTGATCATGGACGCGCTCTACGACCTGGGCGCCCGCGCGATCCTGGTCAGCCCGATCCACGCCGCACGCCTGTGAGCGGCACGGTCGGCGGTCCCCGCGGCGGTGTCGCCGTGCGCGTCGTCCCGTGCCTCGACGTGTCGGACGGTCGCGTCGTCAAGGGCGTCAACTTCCTCGACCTGCAGGACGCCGGCGACCCGGTCGAGCTGGCGGCGCGCTACTACGAGCAGGGCGCCGACGAGCTGACGTTCCTCGACGTGGGGGCCACGGTCGAGAACCGCTCGACGATGTACGAGACCGTCACCCGCACGGCCGAGCAGGTCTTCATCCCGCTCACCGTCGGCGGCGGGGTCCGCAGCGTCGACGACGTCTCGCGGCTGCAGCAGTGCGGCGCGGACAAGATCGGCGTGAACAGCGCCGCGATCGCCCGGCCCGACCTGGTGGGGGAGATCGCGGACCGCTTCGGTGCCCAGGCCGTGGTCCTGTCGCTCGACGTCAAGCGCTCGGACCGGATGCCGTCCGGGTTCGTCGTCACGACGCACGGTGGTCGCACCGAGTCCGACCTCGACGCGGTCCGGTGGGCCGCCGAGGCCGTCGACCGGGGCGCGGGCGAGCTGCTGGTCAACTCGATCGACGCCGACGGCACGAAGAACGGCTTCGACCTCGAACTGGTCCGTGCCGTCCGAGCCGTGTCGAGCGTCCCGGTCATCGCATCGGGTGGAGCGGGGCTCGTCGAGCACTTCGCGCCGGCGGTCGACGCCGGCGCCGACGCGGTGCTGGCGGCGAGCGTGTTCCACCGTGGCGAGATGACCATCGGCGACGTCAAGGACGCCCTGCGGGAGTCCGGGCACGCCGTACGCTAGGAGCCTCATGACCGACAGCACCAGCACCAGCACCGACGCGGTCCTCGACCGTGCGCGCTTCGGTGCGGACGGGCTGCTCCCGGCAGTCGTGCAAGAGGAAGCGTCGAAGGACGTCCTCATGCTCGGCTGGATGGACCGCGAAGCCCTCCGCCGCACCCTGACCGAGGGGCGGGTGACCTTCTGGTCCCGCTCGCGGCAGGAGTACTGGCGGAAGGGCGACACCTCGGGGCACGCCCAGTACGTGCGTGCCGCCGCGCTGGACTGCGACGACGACACCCTGCTCGTGACCGTGCAGCAGGTGGGCGCGGCGTGCCACACCGGCGCGCACCGCTGCTTCGACGTCGATCCGCTCGACCCGGTCACCGCGACCGCACCCGAGGCGACCCCGGCCGACACGGCGGGGGCGACCCGATGACGAACGCGACCACCGCGCCGTCCGCCACGGTCCCCGACAAGCCGCACACGACCTCCCGTCCGGAGTTCGACGACCTGGTGGCGGACGGCCACCGCGTCGTCCCCGTCGTCCGGGCGCTCTACGGCGACAGCGAGACACCGGTCGGGGTCTACCGCAAGCTCGCCGACGGGCGTCCCGGTTCGTTCCTGCTCGAGTCCGCCGGCCAGGGCGGCCTGTGGTCGCGCTGGTCGTTCGTCGGCGTCCGCAGCTTCGGCGTCCTGACCCAGGACGGCGACCGCGCCGCCTGGATCGACACCGGCATGAGCGCCGAGCGCGCCGTCGGTTCGCTCGACGGCGCGCCGCTCCAGGTCCTCGCGCGCCTGCACGAGCGCTGGGCCACGCCGCGCGTCCCCGGCACACCGCCGCTGGTCGGCGGGACGGTCGGGTTCATCGGATGGGAGGCCGTGCGCCAGCTCGAGCACCTGCCGAACGTCCCCGCTGCGGACTTCGACGTGCCCGGACAGTCACTGGCCTTCGTCGCCGAGATGGCCGCGCTCGACCACCGCACCGGGCTGGTCCTGCTCGTCGCCAGCGCGCTCAACGACGGCACGGACGACGCCGACGCACTCTGGACCGGCGCGCAGCAGCGACTCGACCGGATGCAGGCCGACCTGGTGCAGCCGACCCCGGCCACCGTGGCACAGGCCTTCGACATCGCCGACCCCACACCGACGCACCGCACCACCCCCGAGGACTACATGGCGTCCGTGGTCCGGTCGAAGGACTTCATCCGTGACGGCGACGTGTTCCAGGTCGTCATCTCGCAGCGCTTCGACCACGAGGTGACGGCGGACCCGATCGACGTCTACCGCGTCCTGCGCACGCTGAACCCCAGCCCGTACATGTACTTCCTGTCGATGGAGGACACCGCGGGCAAGCCGTTCTGGATCGTCGGCGCCTCGCCCGAGGCCCTCGTGAAGGTGCAGGACGGCCGGGCCATCACGCACCCGATCGCCGGGTCGCGTCCGCGCGGTGCCACCCCGGAAGAGGACGTCCGCTTCGGTGCGGACCTGCTCGAGGACCCCAAGGAGCGCGCCGAGCACCTGATGCTCGTCGACCTGTCGCGCAACGACCTGCAGAAGGTCTGCGAACCGGGCACCGTCGCGGTGACCGAGTTCATGACGGTCGAGCGCTTCAGCCACATCATGCACCTGGTGTCGAGCGTCGAAGGGGTCGTCCGGCCGGGCCAGTCCGCCATCGACGTCTTCCGCGCGACCTTCCCCGCCGGCACCCTGTCCGGTGCGCCGAAGCCGCGGGCCCTCGAGATCATCGACGAGCTCGAACCGGCCAAGCGCGGCGCGTACGCCGGCGTGGTCGGCTACTTCGACTTCGCCGGCGATGCCGACCTGGCAATCGCGATCCGCACCGCCCTGATCCAGGACGGCATCGCTCGCGTGCAGGCCGGCGCGGGTCTGGTCGCCGACTCGGACCCGGCCACCGAGCACGCCGAGGCCGTCAACAAGGCGGCCGCGCCGCTCCGGGCGGTCGCCACCGCGAACCGGATGCGCGAGGTCCGCTCGTGAAGCGGCTGCGGTCGCGTCCGCTCGTGGTCCTCCTCGGGCTCGTCGTCGCCGGCATCGTGATGCTGTCCTGGACCCAGACCTGGTTCACCGTGCACCTCGACGCGGCCGCGGCGGTCTCGTCCACGGTGGTCGCCGACGGGTCGGCGGCGGTGCCGCAGTTCACGGCGCTGGCGATCGCGTCGCTGGCGCTGTTCCTCGCGATGACCATCGCCGGACGCGTCGTCCGTGTCGTCCTCGCGGTCATCCAGGTCCTGCTCGGGATAGGCATCGTCGTCTCCGGCATCAGCGCCCTGGCCGACCCGGTCGGCGCGGCGAAGGGCGCGATCGGCGACGTCGCCGGGGTGAGCGATCTGTCCGCCGTGCGTCGCATCGTCACGACCGTCGACGTCTCCGCGTGGCCGGTCGTGGGGATCGTCGGTGGGGTGCTCGCGGCGCTGCTCGGGGTCCTCGTCCTGGTGGTCCAGGGCTCCTGGCCCGGGCCGAGTCGCAAGTACGCGGCGTCGCCGACCGAGACCGCTCCGAAGGCCCCGGTGCAGCGCGACGCGATCGTCGACTGGGACGACCTGAGCGCCGGTGTCGACCCCACGGACGCGGCGCCGGGCACGTCGCCGCTGTCGGTGTCCGCTCCGGACGACACGGTAGGATCGGAGTCGCGTCGTTCGACCGACGACGCACCCGACCACGAGGAGCACCGTGAGCACCACTGAGCCCGCAGAACTCGGCGAAGGCCACTCGCCGGCAGCCTGGACGTCCGTCATCATCATGCTGGTGGGCTTCACGATCGGCACGCTCTGCTTCTGGTTCGACATCGTCTGGGGCGTCTGGGCCTCGGCCGCCATCGTCGTGATCGGGCTCATCGTCGGCTGGGTGATGGGCAGGGCCGGGTACGGCGTCAACGGTCCGAAGTACGTCTCCAAGCACCACAACGAGTAGGCCGCGCATGCCCAACGTGCTCGAGACCCTCGTCGCGGGCGCGCTCGAGGACGCAGCCGCCCGCCGCGTCGACCGCCCGTACTCCGACGTCGAACGTGACCTCGACCGTGTCACTTCGCCGCTCGACGCCCTCGACTTCCTGGCACCCGGCGACCGCGTCAAGGTCCTCGCCGAGGTCAAGCGTGCCAGCCCGTCGCGCGGGTCGATGGCGCCGATCACCGACCCGGCCGGTCTCGCCGCGGACTACGAACGCGGTGGCGCGTCGGCGATAAGCGTCCTGACCGAGGGGCGCAAGTTCCTCGGCTCGCTCGCCGACCTCGAGGCCGTCAAGGCGCGCGTGTCGGTCCCGGTGCTCCGCAAGGACTTCATCGCAGACCCGTACCAGGTCGTCGAGGCCCGGGCGTCCGGCGCCGACGTGGTGCTCCTCATCGTCGCGGCGCTCGAGCAGCAGCAGCTGGTCGAGCTCCACGAGCTGGCCGAACAGCTCGGCATGCGTGTCCTGGTCGAGGCCCACTCGGGCGACGAGGTCTCGCGTGGGCTGGACGCCGGTGCCCGCATCCTCGGCGTGAACGCCCGCGACCTCACCGACTTCTCGCTCGACCGCGACCTGTTCGGCTCCCTGGCCGACCGGATCCCCGACGGGGTCGTCCGTGTCGCCGAGTCCGCCGTCACCGGCCCCGCCGACGTGGCGCACTACCGCCGCGCCGGAGCTGACGTCGTCCTGGTGGGCGAAGCACTCGTCACCGGTGCCGACCCCGCCGCTGCACTCGCGTCGTTCCTCGACGCCTGACACCTCGATGGTCCGGCCACGAGCCGGACTCGTCTGGAGCACCAACGTGACCTCACTCCGTGACCTGCACGGTCCGTACTTCGGCGACTTCGGCGGACGCTTCGTCCCCGAGTCGCTCGTGCTGGCGCTCGACGAGCTCGAAGCGGCCTTCCGCGAGGCCTGGGCCGATCCCGCGTTCCACGCCGAGCTCGACGCCCTGCACCGCGACTACACCGGCCGACCCTCGATCATCACCGAGGTACCGCGGTTCGCCAAGCACGCCGGCGGTGCCCGGGTGATCCTCAAGCGCGAGGACCTCAACCACACCGGTTCGCACAAGATCAACAACGTGCTCGGCCAGGCACTGGTGGCGAAGCGCCTCGGCAAGACCCGGCTGATCGCCGAGACCGGTGCGGGGCAGCACGGTGTCGCGACCGCGACGGCTGCCGCCCTGTTCGGCATGGACTGCGTCGTCTACATGGGCGCCGTCGACACCGAGCGACAGGCCCTCAACGTCGCCCGGATGCGGCTGCTCGGCGCCCAGGTGATCCCGGTCGAGACCGGCTCGCGCACGCTCAAGGACGCGATCAACGACGCCCTCCGCGACTGGGTCGCGAACGTCGACTCGACGCACTACCTGCTCGGCACGGTCGCCGGCCCCCACCCGTTCCCGGAGATGGTCCGCGAGTTCCACAAGGTGATCGGCATCGAGGCCCGCCAGCAGGTCCTCGACCTGGTCGGTCGGCTTCCCGACGCCGTCGCCGCGTGCGTCGGCGGCGGGTCGAACGCGATGGGCATCTTCGAGGCGTTCCTCGACGACGAGTCCGTCCGGCTGCTCGGCTACGAGGCCGGTGGCGACGGCGTCGAGACCGGTCGGCACGCCGCCAGCATCACGCTCGGGCGCGAAGGCGTGCTGCAGGGCGCCAAGTCCTACCTCATGCAGGACGAGGACGGCCAGACCATCGAGAGCCACAGCATCTCCGCCGGTCTCGACTACCCGAGCGTCGGACCGGAGCACGCGCACCTGGCGGCGATCGGCCGCGCCCAGTACGAACCGATCACGGACACCGAGGCGATGGAGGCGTTCCGGCTGCTCAGTCGCACCGAGGGCATCCTGCCCGCGATCGAGACGTCGCACGCCCTGGCCGGCGTGATGAAGCTCGGCCGGGAACTCGGGCCGGACGGGGTCATCCTCGTCAACATGTCCGGACGCGGCGACAAGGACGTGGCCACGGCCAGCCGGTACTTCGGTGTCCTCGACGAGACCGCGGTGCAGCTGTGACCGCCCGGACCGTCGCGACGACGATCGACCAGGCCAACGCCGACCGAGCCGGCGCGGTCGTCGGCTACCTGCCGGCTGGCTACCCCGACCTCGACACGAGCGTCGACGCGGCCGTGGCCCTCGCCGAGAACGGCGTCGACGTCATCGAGCTCGGACTGCCCTACTCCGACCCGGTCATGGACGGCCCGGTCATCCAGCGTGCGGCGGAGGAGAGCCTGGCCAACGGCTTCCGTGTCGCGCAGGTCTTCGACGCGGTCCACCGGATCACCGAACGTGCCGACGTGCCGGTCCTGGTGATGACCTACTGGAACCCGGTCCTGCGGTACGGGGTCGAGCGGTTCGCCGACGACCTGGTCGCCGCGGGCGCTGCCGGGCTGATCACGCCCGACCTGGTCCCCGACGAGGCCCGCGAGTGGATGGGCGCTTCCGAGCGCACCGGACTCGACCGCGTGTTCCTGGCCGCTCCGTCGTCGTCCGACGTCCGCATGAAGCAGGCCGTCGACTCCAGCCGTGGGTTCGTGTACGCGGTCTCGACGATGGGTGTCACCGGTGCACGCGCGGGCGTCGACGTCGCCGCGCGCACCGTCGTGTCACGGCTCCGTGACGCGGGCGTCGCCCGGACGTGCGTGGGGCTCGGCATCTCGACGGCTGACCAGGTGACCGAGGTCCTCGAGTACGCCGACGGTGCCATCGTCGGGTCCGCCTTCGTCCGTGCCCTCGCCGACCTCGGGGTGACCGGTGTCGGTCAGCGGGCCGCCGAGCTGTCGGCGGGTGCTGTGCGGCGCTGACGGTCCGTCACCGACCGACCGGGAGGCCCGGTGCGGGTGAGCAGTCCAGCTCACGAGCACCGGGCCTCCCGTCTCCTGCGCATCACGGTTTCCACAGACAGCCCCCGGCGGTTCCTGACCGGCGGGCCACCCGCGCTACAGTGATCCGGGGTCGACGCAACCGGATCGGCACCGACAGCTGCACTGAAAGGCGCCAGTTCCTCCATGCCCCTCCTGAGCATCCCGAGCCCCAGCACGGCCTGGCAGTACTTCGACCTGACCGCCTGGCTCCGTGACGTGTTCGGCTGGTCGCTGCCGCTCGACTTCCGCATCCACGCCTACGCGATCTGCATCCTGCTCGGGATCGTCGCCGCGGTGGTGGTCACGAACCGCCGGCTCAACGCCCGCGGCGTCGAGCGGTGGATCATCATCGACATCGCGATCTGGGCGGTGCCGTTCGGCATCGTCGGCGGCCGGTTGTTCCACGTGTTCACGCACGTCAGCGACTACTTCGGGCCCGGGCGCGACCCGCTGTCGTTCCTCTACATCTGGGAGGGCGGCCTGGCGATCTTCGGCGCGCTGATCCTCGGTTCCGTCGGTGCGTACTTCGGGTGCCGTCAGGTCGGGCTGCGGTTCACGGCGTTCCTCGACGCCGTCGCCCCGGCGATGCTGCTGGCCCAGGCGTTCGGACGCCTCGGCAACTACTTCAACCACGAGCTCTTCGGCATGCCGACCAGCCTGCCGTGGGGCCTGCAGATCGAGTCGTCGAACGCCGCGTACCCGACCGGGCTGCCCGAGGGCACGCTCTTCCACCCGACGTTCCTGTACGAGATCATCTGGAACGTCATCGGGTTCGCGGTCATCATGCTGATCGACCGGAAGTTCCAGCTGCAGTGGGGCCGGGTCCTCTCGCTGTACCTGATCTGGTACGGCATCGGCCGGTCGGTCCTCGAGTCCATCCGCGTCGACACGAGCGAGACCTTCTTCGGCATCCGGACGAACGTCTGGGCCTCGTTCGCGGCGATCATCATCGGGCTGGTCGTCTTCTACGTCCAGTCGAAGCGCCACACCGGCAAGGAACCCAGCGCCTACCTGCCGGGTCGCGAGCCGCGCTCGAAGACCGATGTAGACTCCGAGGACACCTACTCGGAGCACGACGACGACGCACCCATCGCCGCCGGTTCCAGCTCGGTCGCCACAGCTGCCGACCGTTCCTGACGGCCCGGCCCCACGGGGTCGGACGGTGGGCGAGCTCGACTCCAGTCTCGCCCCACGGCCATCGCTGCCCCTGTTCCACTCGCTCGTGAGGACGGTCCCCATGGCGCTCCAGCCACCCCAGCTCCCCTCGACCACCGGGTCCGCGCTGCGGCCCGCGCACCAGCGGTTCTCCGCGGTGCCGGACGCAGCCGGCATGTACGACCCGGCGAACGAGAAGGACGCGTGCGGCCTGGCGATGGTCGCGACGCTCCGCGGGACGCCGGGCCACGACATCGTCGACGCCGCGCTCGGTGCGCTCCGCAACCTCGAGCACCGCGGGGCCGTCGGCTCCGACGCGGGGACCGGCGACGGCGCCGGCATCCTGTGCCAGGTGCCCGACGAGTTCTTCCGTGCCGAGGCGCCAGTCGAGCTCCCGGCGGCGGGGGAGTACGCCGTGGGGACCGCCTACCTGCCGCTCGACGCCGACGACCGCGCCGCCGTCAAGGCCGCGGTCGAGGCCACCGCGACGGACGAGGGCCTGCGCGTCCTCGGCTGGCGCGAGGTCCCGGTGCGACCCGAGGTGCTCGGCTCCCTCGCGCGTGCCGCCATGCCCGCGTTCGAACAGTGCTTCGTCGTGTCCGAACACCACGAGCAGGACGGCACCCCGCGCAGCGGCGTCGCCCTGGACCGACAGACCTTCCGCCTCCGCAAGCGCGTCGAGCGCGAGCAGGAGATCTACTTCATGTCGCTGTCGAGCCGGACCATGGTCTACAAGGGCATGGTCACGACGCTCCAGCTCGAGCCGTTCTACCCCGATCTCAGCGACGAGCGGTTCGCGTCGAAGCTGGCGATCGTGCACTCGCGCTACTCGACCAACACCTTCCCCTCGTGGCCGCTCGCCCAGCCGTTCCGCACGCTCGCCCACAACGGCGAGATCAACACCGTCCGTGGCAACCGCAACTGGATGCGCGCTCGGCAGTCGCAGCTCGAGAGCGACCTGCTCGGCGACATGGCACCCCTGCTGCCGATCGTCAGCCCCGGCGCCAGTGACTCGGCCTCGTTCGACGAGACCCTCGAGCTGCTGACCCTGACCGGGCGGTCGCTCCCGCACGCGGTGTCGATGATGGTTCCCGAGGCCTGGGAGAACCAGACCGACATGGACCCGGAACTCCGCGACTTCTACGAGTACCACTCGATGCTCATGGAGCCGTGGGACGGCCCCGCGGCGATCACGTTCACCGATGGCTCGCTCGTCGGTGCCACGCTCGACCGCAACGGCCTGCGCCCTGGTCGGTTCCTGGTCACCGACGACGGACTGATCGTCATGGGCTCGGAGACCGGTGTCATCGACGTGCCCGCGTCGAAGGTCGTCCGCAAGGGCCGCCTGCGCCCGGGTCGACTCTTCCTCGTCGATACCGAGGCCGGCCGCATCATCGAGGACGACGAGGTCAAGCGCGAGCTCGCGACGTCGGGTCCGTGGGGCGAGTGGCTCGCCGCCGGCCGCATCAACCTGCGCGACCTGCCCGAGCGCGAGCACATCGTGCACACCCCCGCCTCGGTCACGCGGCGCCAGCGGGCGTTCGGGTACACCGAAGAAGAAGTGCGCGTGCTGCTGCGGCCGATGGCGGCTGCGGGTGCCGAGCCCCTCGGGGCCATGGGGTCGGACACGCCCATCGCGGTCCTGTCCCAGCGACCGCGTCTGCTGTTCGACTACTTCACGCAGCAGTTCGCCCAGGTCACGAACCCACCGCTCGACTCGATCCGCGAGCAGGTCATCACGTCGATGGGCATGGGGCTCGGGCCGGAGCGCAACCTGCTCGACGCCGGCCCCGAGCACGCCAAGCAGATCGTGCTCGACTTCCCGGTCATCGACAACGACCAGCTCGCCAAGGTCCAGCACTTCGAGACCGACTCGGGGCGCCACCTCACCGTGACGATCCGCGGGCTGTACCGCGTCGACGCCGGCGAACAGGCGATGGAGCAACGCATCCAGGCCGTCTGCGACGAGGTCGACGACGCGATCGAGTCCGGCAAGCAGTTCATCGTGCTGTCGGACCGTGACGGCAACGCCGAGAACGCGCCCGTCCCGAGCCTGCTGCTGCTGGCCGCCGTCCACCACCACCTGATCCGCACCGAGCAGCGCATGAAGGTCGGGCTCATCGTCGAGGCCGGTGACGTCCGCGAGGTCCACCACGTCGCCACCCTGATCGGGTACGGCGCCTCGGCGATCAACCCGTACCTGGCGATGGAGACCTGCGAGAACCTGGTGCGCCAGGGCATGATCGCCGGCATCACCCCGGAGCAGGCGGTCAAGAACGTCATCAAGGCGCTCGGCAAGGGCGTGCTCAAGATCATGTCGAAGATGGGCATCTCGACGGTGTCCAGCTACGCGGGCGCCCAGGCCTTCGAGGCGGTCGGCCTGTCGCAGGAGTTCGTCGACCGCTACTTCACCGGCACCTCGTCGATCCTCGGCGGCGTCGACATCGACGTCATCGCGAAGGAGAACGCCGAGCGCCACGTGCAGG
Organism: Curtobacterium sp. Leaf183; assembly: GCF_001424385.1. Lineage (GTDB taxonomy): Bacteria > Actinomycetota > Actinomycetes > Actinomycetales > Microbacteriaceae > Curtobacterium. The sequence goes on from NZ_LMPO01000009.1 coordinate 105,089, forward strand.
CGTACCCGCAGGACGGCTCGGTGCTCGCGCACGAGCGACTGCAGACCGGCGGCGAGTACCAGTGGCGCCGCGAGGGCCCGCCGCACCTGTTCAACCCGGACACCGTGTTCCGGCTGCAGCACGCCACGCGCGCGCGCCGGTACGACATCTTCCGCGAGTACTCCAAGGCGGTCGACGACCAGGCCGAAGAGCTGATGACGCTGCGCGGACTGTTCCGCTTCAAGCACGGCGTCCGCTCGCCGATCCCGCTCGAGGACGTCGAGCCGATCGAGTCGATCGTCAAGCGGTTCAACACCGGCGCGATGTCGTACGGATCGATCTCGAAGGAAGCCCACGAGACCCTCGCGATCGCGATGAACCGCCTGGGCGGCCGGTCGAACACCGGCGAGGGCGGCGAGGACGTCGACCGGCTGCTCGACCCCGAGCGGCGCAGTGCGATCAAGCAGGTCGCCTCCGGGCGGTTCGGCGTGACGAGCATGTACCTGACGCACGCCACCGACATCCAGCTCAAGATGGCGCAGGGTGCCAAGCCCGGCGAGGGCGGGCAGCTCCCGCCCCAGAAGGTGTACCCGTGGATCGCGCGCACGCGGCACGCCACGGCCGGCGTCGGGCTGATCTCGCCGCCGCCGCACCACGACATCTACTCGATCGAGGACCTCAAGCAGCTGATCTTCGACGTCAAGCGCGCGAACCCCTCGGCGCGCGTGCACGTCAAGCTCGTCAGTCAGTCCGGCATCGGTGCCGTGGCAGCCGGCGTGACGAAGGCCCTCGCCGACGTCGTGCTGGTCTCCGGCCACGACGGCGGCACAGGAGCCTCGCCGCTGAACTCGCTCAAGCACGCCGGCACCCCGTGGGAGATCGGCCTGGCCGAGACCCAGCAGACGCTCATGCTCAACGGCATGCGCGACCGCGTCGTGGTGCAGGTCGACGGCCAGATGAAGACCGGTCGTGACGTGGTCGTCGCAGCGCTGCTCGGCGCCGAGGAGTACGGCTTCGCCACGGCCCCGCTCGTGGTCGAGGGCTGCATCCTGATGCGGGTGTGCCACCTCGACACGTGCCCGGTCGGCGTCGCCACGCAGAACCCCGAGCTCCGCAAGCGCTTCTCCGGCAAGCCCGAGTTCGTCGTCAACTTCTTCGAGTTCATCGCGCAAGAGGTGCGCGAGCTGCTGGCCGAGCTCGGCTTCCGCACCCTCGACGAGGCGATCGGGGCGACCGACGTGCTCGACGTCGACCGCGCGGTGGAGCACTGGAAGGCATCGGGCCTCGACCTGGCCCCGGTGCTGCACGGTCCGGACTTCACGGCCGACGAGCCGCGCCGGCACCACCGCGACCAGGACCACGAGCTCGAGCACCACTTCGACGTGCAGCTCATCCACCGGGCGTCCGACGTGCTCGAACACGGCGGCACGATCACGCTCGACCTGCCGATCCGCAACACGGAGCGCGCGGTCGGCACGATGCTCGGCCACGAGGTCACGCTCCGCCACGGTGAGAACGGGCTGCCGGCGGGGTCGATCGACATCACGCTGCGCGGGTCGGCCGGGCAGTCGCTCGGAGCGTTCCTGCCGGCGGGCATCACGCTGCGGCTCATCGGCGACAGCAACGACTACGTCGGCAAGGGCCTGTCCGGCGGGGACATCGTCGTGCGTCCGACCGAGGGCGGCGGGTTCGAGCCGAGCGAGAACGTCATCGCCGGCAACGTCATCGGCTACGGCGCGACGCAGGGCAGCATGTTCATCCGCGGCATCGTGGGGGAGCGGTTCCTGGTGCGCAACTCCGGTGCGACCGCCGTGGTCGAGGGCGTCGGCGACCACGCGCTCGAGTACATGACCGGCGGGCTGGCCGTCGTGCTCGGCGAGACCGGGCGCAACCTCGGCGCCGGCATGTCGGGTGGCACCGCGTACGTGCTCGGTCTCCGGACCGAGCACGTGAACGCCGATGCGCTGGCCAGCGGTGAGCTGCGCCTCGAAGCGCTCGACAGCGCGGACGTCGAGATCGTCACCGACCTGCTCGAGCGGCACACCGCCGAGACGGGCTCGACGGTCGCGGCCGACCTGCTGGCCTCCGGCGACCTGTCCGCGTTCGTCAAGGTGCTGCCGCGCGACTACGCGGCCGTGCTCGAGACCCGCAGACAGGCCGTCGACGAGGGACTCGACCCCGACGGCGACGTCGTCTGGAACCGCATCATGGAGGTGACCGCAGGTGGCTGACTCCCTGACGACACACCAGACCGACACCCCGGAGGCAACACATGGCTGACCCCAAGGGCTTCCTGAAGGTCCAGGAACGCGAACTGCCGAAGCGTCGGCCCGTCCCGGTGCGGCTCATGGACTGGAAAGAGGTCTACGAGCAGCAGGAGTCGGGTCAGCTCAAGCGCCAGGCCGGCCGCTGCATGGACTGCGGCGTGCCGTTCTGCCACCAGGGCTGCCCCCTCGGCAACCTCATCCCCGAGTGGAACGACCTGACCTGGCGTGGCGAGGGTCGTCAGGCGATCGAGCGGCTGCACGCGACGAACAACTTCCCCGAGTTCACCGGCCGTCTGTGCCCGGCACCCTGCGAGTCGTCCTGCGTGCTGGGCATCAACCAGCCGCCGGTGACGATCAAGCAGGTCGAGGTCTCGATCATCGACCAGGCCTTCCAGAACGGGTGGGTCACCCCGCACCCGCCGGAGCGCCTGACCGGCAAGACCGTGGCCGTGGTCGGTTCCGGACCAGCCGGACTCGCGGCCGCCCAGCAGCTCACCCGAGCCGGGCACACCGTCGCGGTCTACGAGCGCGACGACCGCATCGGCGGGCTGCTGCGCTACGGCATCCCGGACTTCAAGATGGAGAAGCGCCAGATCGACGCGCGACTCGCCCAGATGCAGGCCGAGGGCACGCGCTTCCGCGCCGGCGTCGAGATCGGCGTCGACATCACCTGGGACGACCTGAAGTCGCGGTACGACGCGGTCGTGGTCGCCACGGGTGCGACGGTGCCGCGCGACCTGCCGATCCCGGGTCGCGACCTGGCCGGCGTGCACTTCGCGATGGAGTACCTCGTCCAGCAGAACCGTGCCGGCGCCGGCACGGTGGTCGACAACCAGGTCACCGCCGAGGGCAAGCACGTCGTCGTGATCGGCGGCGGTGACACCGGCGCGGACTGCATCGGCACCGCCCACCGACAGGGCGCCCTGAGCGTCACGAACCTGGCCATCGGCAAGCAGCCTCCCGAGGAACGTCCCGAGGACCAGCCGTGGCCGATGTTCCCGACCGTGTTCGAGGTCACGAGCGCCCACGAAGAGGGCGGCGAACGTGCGTTCCTGGCCTCGACGGTCGAGTTCCTGGGCAACGAGGCGGGCGAGGTCCGTGCGCTGCGCGTGGCCGAGACCGAGTACCTCGACGGGCGTCGTGTCCCCAGGGCCGGCACCGAGCGCGAGATCCCGGCCGACCTGGTCCTCGTCGCGATGGGCTTCACCGGACCGGAGACCGACACCCTCGAACCCCAGCTCGGCCTGCCGCTCAACGCCGGGGGCGTGGTCGCACGCGGCGCCGACTACACGACCAACGAGCCCGGCGTCTTCGTCGCCGGTGACGCGGGTCGTGGGCAGTCGCTCATCGTGTGGGCGATCGCCGAGGGTCGGGCGGCCGCCGCGAAGGTCGACGAGTACCTCGAGGGCACGACGATGCTCCCCGCCCCGGTCAAGGCGACCGACCGGGCGATCTCCGTCTGATGCACGTCTCAGGGTGAGCAGGAGGCCACCGGCACTCGATAGGGTGCTGGTGGCCTCTCTTCGTACCGCGAAGCCCCACGAACACCATGCACGCAGGCCCCACCACCACACACGAAGGAATCCAGTGAGACGCGCAAAGATCGTTTCGACCCTCGGACCGGCCACCTCGGACTACGAGACCGTCAAGGAGATCATCGAGGCGGGTGTCGACGTCGCTCGACTCAACCTCAGCCACGGTGACTACAGCGTCCACGAGGCGAACTACGAGAACGTCCGTCGCGCGGCGGCGGAGCTCGGCAAGCCCGTCGCGATCCTCGTCGACCTGCAGGGTCCGAAGATCCGCCTCGCCCGGTTCGCCGACGGCCCGCACCACCTGGACGTGGGCGACGTCTTCACGATCACGACCGAGGACGTGCCCGGCTCGAAGGAGATCTGCGGCACGACCTTCAAGGGGCTCCCGCAGGACGTCAAGCCCGGCGACCCACTGCTCATCGACGACGGTCGCGTGCGGCTGCGCGTCCTCGACACCGACGGCGTGCGTGTCCGCACCGAGGTCGTCGTCGCCGGCACGGTCTCGAACAACAAGGGCATCAACCTGCCCGGTGTCGCGGTCAACGTCCCCGCGCTCAGCGAGAAGGACGAGGCCGACCTGCGCTGGGGCATCCGCCAGGGCGCCGACCTCATCGCACTGTCGTTCGTCCGCAACGCCTCGGACGTCGTCCGTGCGCACGAGATCATGGACGAAGAGGGCAAGCGCCTGCCCGTCATCGCCAAGATCGAGAAGCCGCAGGCGGTCGATGCGCTCGAGGAGATCATCGACGCCTTCGACTCGATCATGGTCGCCCGCGGTGACCTCGGCGTCGAGCTCCCGCTCGAGGCCGTCCCGATCGTGCAGAAGCGCGCCGTCGAGCTCGCCCGCCGCATGGCCAAGCCGGTCATCGTCGCGACGCAGATGCTCGAGTCGATGATCTCGTCGCCGATCCCCACCCGCGCCGAGACCTCCGACGTCGCGAACGCCGTGCTCGACGGGGCCGACGCGGTCATGCTGTCCGGCGAGACGAGCGTCGGTGAGTACCCGGTGCAGACCGTCCGCACGATGGCCCGCATCGTCGAGTCCACCGAGGACCACGGCCTCGAGCGCATCGCGCCGCTCGGCACGAAGCCACGCACGCTCGGTGGAGCCATCACGCTCGCAGCGGTCGAGATCGCCGAGTTCACCGAGGCGTCCTACCTCTGCGTGTTCACCGAGTCCGGTGACTCCGCCCGCCGCATGTCGCGACTGCGGCACGGCCTGCCCATCATCGCCTTCACCCCGAACGAGGCCACCCGCCGTCGGATGACCCTCACCTGGGGCGTCCGCTCGTTCCTGGTCGAGCGGAAGACGCACACCGACGAGCTGTTCTCGCAGGTGGACGACGTCCTGCTCGAGAACGGCCTGGCGTCGCCCGGCGACCGTGTGATCGTGACGGCCGGTTCGCCTCCCGGCATCGAGGGCTCGACGAACGACCTGCGCGTGCACCGCGTCGGCGACGCGCACGCCGAGGCGGCCCCGGCGTACGTTCGGGACTAGTCCCGCGACGCGCGAGGGCGCGGACCGGAGGCCCTGTACACGGGTGCAGGCAGGCTCCAGACCGCGCCCTCGCCGCGTCCAGTGCGCGGCCTGGCCCGGGGCGCGCGCCGGGTCGAGACCCGGCCAGCCACCGACAGGAGACGACCCGATGAGCGAGCACAGCCTCCAGACCGACGCGGCGGCCCGTCAACCGGGCGACGTGCGTCGCTGGCGTCGTTACCTGGCGGACGAGCGCGCCGAAGCGGCCGTGTACCGCAACCTCGCTGCGCGACGTGACGGTGAGGAGCGCGAGATCCTGGCGGCGCTGGCCGAGGCCGAGGGCCGGCACGAGCAGCACTGGGTCGACCTGCTCGGTGACGACGCCGGTCGGCCGCTGCGGGGCAGTCTGCGCACGCGGGTGCTCGCCGCCCTGGCGAAGCGCTTCGGGTCGGTGTTCGTGCTCGCGCTCATGCAGCGCGCCGAGGACCGCTCCCCGTACGCCGACGACGACGACGCCACCGCGCAGATGGCGGCCGACGAGCGGATCCACGGCGAGGTCGTCCGCGGCCTCGCGAACCGCGGGCGGATGCGGTTGTCCGGCACGTTCCGGGCGGCGGTGTTCGGCGCGAACGACGGCCTGGTGTCGAACCTCGCGCTGATCATCGGCATCAGCGCCAGCGGGGCCGACCGGCACTTCGTGCTGCTGAGCGGCATCGCCGGGCTCCTCGCCGGTGCGCTGTCGATGGGTGCCGGCGAGTACGTCTCCGTCCGGTCCCAGCGGGAGCTGCTCGAGGCATCGGCACCGCACCCCGACGCCGGGGACGCGGTCGCGCACCTCGACGTCGACGCGAACGAGCTCGCGCTGGTCTACCGGGCGCGCGGCATGCCCGAGGCCGAAGCCGAGTCGCACGCCGCCGAGGTCATCGCCGGTCTGGGCAGCGGGCCCGCGACCGGGCCCACCCGGGTCGCCGACGACCACGAGGCGGTCGGCAACGGCATGAGCGCCGCCATCTCGAGCTTCTGCTTCTTCGCCTCGGGCGCGATCATCCCGGTGCTGCCGTACCTGTTCGGGCTCGAGGGCTGGGCGGCGATCGCGGTGGCGGCGTTCCTGGTCGGCGTCGCGCTGCTCGGGACCGGCGCGGTCGTCGGGGTCCTGAGCGGGGCGTCACCGCTGCGCCGGGCGCTCCGGCAGCTCGCGATCGGCTTCGGCGCAGCCGTGGTGACGTACCTGCTCGGCCTGCTGTTCGGGACCGGCGCGGCCTAGCGGCGGTCGGTGTGGGCGGGAGCGCCCTGGCGGCGGACCGCAGACCGCGGCGGCAGGAGGAGCAGCGCCCCGATGCCGACGACGACGAGCGCGATCCCCGCCAGCACCATGAACACCGTCAGGGCCATGCCGGGCGCGACGAGCACTGCGACACCCGCCAGGACCGACAACACACCGCTGACGACCGTGGGCACGCGCGAGGACCCGGGGTGCCCGACGACGGCGCCGACCAGGGCGACGACGCCCTCGATCACGAACCCCACCCCGGCGAGCACCGCGTAGACGACGAGGGGGACCAGCGGATCGAGGAGCGTGACGAGCCCGGCCAGCGCGACGAGGGTGCCGACGACCCCCGAGGTCCAGCGCCAGACGGGAGGCGTGCCGTGTCCGCGCACCGCCGCGTACACCCGCAGCACCCCGGCGACGACGAGGTAGACGCCGAACAGCAGCGCGACGACGACCAACGAGGGGTCGGGCAGCACCACGGCCACGACGCCGAGGACGATCGCCACGACGGCGGTCACCACGACGAACACCCGGAACGTGCGGACGGCACGAGAGTCCACGGGAGGTCCTCCTGATCGTTCGGGACTCAGACGGTACCCGGGGATCAGCCGCGGCGTTGCGTCGCGAGCATGCCGACGGTGCGCCGGTCGAACTCGGCGAGTGCCCGTCGGGTGGCGGCGGACAGGCGGGACGACGGGATCCGGCCGCCGATCCCGAGCGCCCGGTCGGACGGCAGGCGCAGCACGCTGCTGTGGTCGTGCCGGAGCCGGAACTCGTCCACGTCCCGCCGGTCGACGTCGGAGCCGAACGGGGTGTTGAGGACGACGAGCGTCCGTGTCGACGCCGACCGTCCGGAGCGACCGGTGGCGGCCTCGAGGACGCGCGCGGCGTCGGCGAGCCCGACGCCCGTCGCCGGTGCCACGACGACGAGCAGGTCGGCCGGCGACGCCAGGGCCTCGATGCCGCCGCGCCACGCGTGCGCTCCGACGTCGTGGACGGCGACGGTGTCCTCGACCGCCGACACGTCGTCGCCGTTCGGCAGCCGGAGGCCGAGGTCGCCGCCCGAGTGGTCGTACAGCACCGGGGCGCCGACGACGGACGCGCGGCGGAGCGCCTCGAACAGCAGCGCGGCGACCGTGGTCGTGCCGACACCGCCGGCCGTGCCGGCGACGACGATCCGGACGGGCGTGACGCTCACCGGTCGTCCTCCGCGGTCGTGCCCGCAGTCCGGAAGTGCGCGACCTGGGCGATGAACGACCGTTCACCGCGCCGCAGCATGCGACCGCGGCCGGCGGTCATCGGCTCGGCGTACACCTGCGGCGCGATCTGTCCCTCGCTCCGCTCCCCGGACATCAGGAAGGTGCTGCCGCCGGTGTCGCGGAGCGCCTGCAGGGTCAGGTCGAACAGCGCCCGCTGCAGACCGGCCACCGGGCGTGCCACGAGCACGTGCAGGCGCAGGTCGCGGGCCGACGGCAGGTACGGCAACAGCGGCTCCAGCGGCTGCGTCCCGCCGCTGGCGAGGATGTCGAAGTCGTCCACGACCACGACGATCCGGGGGCCGGAGCCGCGGTCGGACGAGGCCTGCCGCTTGGCGAGTTCCTCGGCGATGGCCGCCGCGAGCGACCGGGCCTCGAGGGCGCTCGACGCCTGTCCGCCCAGGTAGTCGTCGGGGCAGACGTCGGCGAGGGCACCACGGCTGTCCATGACGGCGACGACGAGCTCGTCGGGCGAGTGCCGGTCGACCAGCCCCTCGACGACCCCGCGCAGCAGCGTCGACTTGCCCGACCGGGAGTCGCCGAAGACGAGCAGATGCTGGTCGCGGTCGCCGAGTTCGAGGAACGCCGGCTGCATGGTGTCCTGGCGCAGCCCGAACGGCACGCGGTCCGGCTCGACGAAGGGGTCGGGGAGCTCCGACGGTTCGTAGTCGGCCGGCAGCAGGCGGATGGGTGCCGCTCCCGGGCCCGACCAGCTGTCCGCCGCCCGGCGTGCCAGGGCCTCGAGGGCGTCCGCCACGTCGTCGTCGTCCACGTCGTCCATGACCGGCAGTGCGAGCTGCACGAAGCGCCGCTCCTCGGTGATCGCCCGGCCGCGCTGGTCGGCACGGATCGTCTGCGACAGCCGACGGTCGACCACCGAGTCGGCGGGGTCGTTCAGGCGCAGCTCGACCCGCGTCCCCACGAGCGGCTGCACGGCCATGCGCAGCTCGTTCCACCGCGTCATCGTCATGACGACGTGCACACCCAGTCCGGAGCCACGCTGCAGCAGTTCGCCGAGGACGGGCTCGAACCGCTCGTACTCGTCGCGCACGGCCCCGTACCCGTCGACGAGCAGGACGACCTCGGCGCTCGGGAGCTCCGGCAGCGCACCGGCCGCGTGCCGGGCACGCAGCGCGTCGAGGGAGTCGACGCCGTGCACGCGGAACGCACGTTCACGGGTGGCGAGCATGAGCTGGAGCTCCTCGAGCAACCGCTGCATGCGTGCCGGGTCCGCCCGGGTCGCGACGCCACCGACGTGGGGGAAGGCCTCGATCCGCGCGAGGCCGCTCCCGCTGAGGTCCAGCCCGTACAGGCTGACCTGCTGGGGCGTCGCCGTCAGGGCCGTGGAGGCGGCGATCGACCGCAGCATCGTGGAGCGACCGGACTGCGGGGCCCCGATCACGGCGGCGTGCCCGCCGGCTCGCGTGAGGTCGAGGTACCAGGGGCGCTGCGTCTGCTCGGACGGGTCGTCGAGCAGTCCGAGGGGGACACGCAGCGCGGGCACGTCCTCGACCCGCTCGGTGATCACCCGCGAGAGCGCGAGTCGCGTCGGCAGCGGTGGCAGCCAGATCGGGCGGGTGGTGCGGTCGGCGTCGAGCAGGCGCTCGACGGCTTCGTCGACCAGTGCGCGTCCGGTCTGCGGACGACGGAGCTCGGTCTCGCCCGGTCCGTCGTCACCCGCATCGGAGGCGAGGGTGTTGAAGACGGGCAGGAGGACCGGCTCCGGTCGCGACGCCGGCTCGGCCCGGACGGTGGTCGTCTCGACGGGCCCGGAGACGTACCCCGCACGGAACCGCCGGTAGACGGAGGTGTCGACCTTGAGGTACCCGTACCCGGGGATCGCGGGCAGGTGGAACGCGTCGGGGCGGTCGAGGATCGTGGAGCTCTCGGCCTCGGAGAACGTCCGGAGCCCCAGCCGGTACGACAGGTACGTGTCGAGCCCCCGCAGCCGTCCGGCCTCGATGCGCTGGCTGGACAGCAGCAGGTGCACGCCGATGGACCGGCCGATGCGCCCGATCGTCATGAGCAGCTCGATGAACTCGGGCTCCGCCGTCAGCAGCTCGCCGAACTCGTCGATCACGAGGAGCAGGTGCGGCAGCGGCGGCAGTTCCGGACGCTGCGTGCGGAGTTCGCGGTAGTGCGTGATCGACGGCGCGTTGTCGGCGTCGCGCAGCACCCGCTGTCGTCGGACGACCTCGCCCGCGATCGAGGCGCGTGCCCGTTCGATGAGCCCGGCGTCGTCCTCGAGGTTGTCGATGATGCCGGCGATGTGCGGGAGTGCGGCGAACGGGGCGAACGCGGCCCCGCCCTTGTAGTCGACGAGGACCATGCTGAGGTCCTCGGGGGAGTGCGAGAGCGCGAGGCCGAGCACGAGCGTCCGGAGCATCTCGGACTTGCCGGAGCCGGTCGCACCGATGCAGATGCCGTGCGGGCCCATGCCGAGCTGCGCGGACTCCTTCAGGTCGAGGAGCACGGGCGCGCCGAAGTCGTCGAGACCGATCGGCACCCGCAGGAAGTCCCGGGGCGAGCGGGGCAGCCAGACCTGCTCGGGCGAGACGTCGGCCATGTCGGTGATGCCGAGCAGCTCCGTCACGCCGATGCCGTCCACCGACTCGGCGGCGTCCTGCGCGGTGAGGCTGAGCCGCAGCGGCGCGAGTTCGCGGGCCAGGGTCTCGAAGGTCGTCGCCGGCACGCGGTCGGTCCGGAAGCGCGTCTCGACGACCTCGCCGTCGGCCTCGCGCCGCGCGTCGGTGACGGTGGCGTCGTCGTCCTCGACCACGATCCGGACGGTGACGTCGGACGGCTCGTGCAGGCGGTCCGACAGCAGGTGCACGGTCGTGACCTGGAGCTCCGCGAGTCCGAGGTCGGCGTCCGGTACCGGCAGGTCGGAGGCGATGTGCCCGTGGTCGTCGACGAACACGACGAGCCGGGCGTTCTCGGCCTGGTCGCTCGTCCCGGAACTGCGCTTGGCGGTCGCGGCGAACTGCGCCCGGTCGGCCAGTTCGCCGCCGATCACCCCGAGGAGCGACTGGACGTCGGGCGCGATGCGCCGCGCCGGGACGTCGCCGTCGAGCAGCTCGTCGTCGACGGCGTGCGGCAGCAGGTCGAACCCGCGCCAGTCGTCGGCGCGGGCACCGGGGTGCACGAGGGCCAGGTGCAGGTCCTCGGGGGAGTGCAACGTCGCGAGCTGGGCGATCATCCCGCGCGCCACCTCGAGCACACGGTCCCGGTCGCCGATGACCGCGACGTGGCCGGCGCGGTCCAGGTCGACGGTCACCGGCATGCCCGCGACGGTCGCGTAGTGCTGCACGACCGTGCGCGCCTCGTCGAGCATGATCGGGTCGAAGGGCTGCACCGGGTTCTCGTCGTCGGGCAGCGTCAGGTCGAACCAGCGCACGTCGCCGACCCCACCGCGGACGACGAGGAAGTCGTCGTGGCCGCGCCGGCGTTCCCACAGCCGCGCCGGGTCGCGGACGACCTCGATCAGGGCGTCCGGTTCCGGGTTCAGCACGCTGGCCTTCGCCCGGACGTCGCGGGCCCGCGCACGCATCTCGGTCCGGGTCCGTTCGAGGAAGTCGAGGTAGCGCTCACGCTGCGACCGTCGGGTCCTGGCCTGGTTCCCGCGCTGGGACACGGCCATGCCGACGCCCCCGACCAGGGCGACCACGAGCACGACGGCACCGATGACCATGAAGACGGGGTTGGCGTTGCGCAGCACGACGATCATCACGATCGACGAGAGCGATCCGACGACGGGCAGCAGCGTCTGGATCGGGATGCCGCCGACGGGTCCCTCCGGCAGCGCGGGCGGTGGGGCGAGCGGCTCGGTCGGCTCGTCGCGGAGCGGGCGGCTCACGCGCGTCGGGCGGTGGACGAGTCGACGCGTCATCGGTCGCTCCGTTCGGTCGCGGTGCCGGCCGTCGTCGTGTCGAGCAGCGCGGCGGCGAGCCGGGCGTGCGCGGTGCGGGTCGCGACGGTGAGGTCGCGCGTCGACCTGGGGGCGCCCGCGAGCCGTGCCAGGTCGGCGGGGATCCGCAGGACCGTGGCGTCCGGCCACCGGACGGCTTCGACGGCTCGCGAGCCCGAGCGCCCGACGTCCACCGCGGCCACGACGACCGTCGGTCGGTGTTCGAGCGCGCGGACGGCCTCGACGACGGCCATGGCACGCTCGAGCGACACCCGGTCGGTCCTCGCGACCAGGCAGACGGCGTGGCTGGCGTACGCGACCGCGGTCAGGTCGACGCCGGGGGCGCGGACGCCCCAGTCGGTGCAGACCACGTCGAAGAACCGCGTGACCGGGGCGACCGCCTCGGCCCAGCGAGCTTCGGTCGCCTGACGGGGCGGTGCGTCGTGTTCGTCCGCCGTGCCGGGCTCGCGGACGTCGAGGGCGTACAGCCCGGAACCGGCGCGGGCGAGTCCGGCGGTGGCGTCCGACGTGCTCGCCGGGTCGCGCCGTCGCGCGTCGTCGACGGTCGGCGGCAGGTCGGGCAGCCCCGCGTGCCAGAGCATCGAGCGCGCGCCGGCCGCAGCGTCGACCCCCAGGACCGGACCCGTCCGGCGGTGGGCCACCAGGTTGGCGACGAGCGACGCCGACGTGGATGCGCCGACCCCGCCGGTGAGCTGCACGAAGCCGAGCCGTCGACTGAGGGCGAGCGGGGCGCGGATCGCACGGTCGGCCTGCTCCAGCACGCCCGTCCCGGACGCCGTGGCTCCGAGGACCGCGGCCGGGGCGGTGCCGACGAGTGACCGCAGCACGCCCATCAGAACGCCCCGAGGAGCTGGCCGTACACGCCGAACGTGCCGATCAGCAGGGGGACGAGGGCGATCACCGCGAGCGACTCGACGACGTTGCCGAGCCGCCGGAGCGACGCACGCTGGTGCCGGGCGGGGGCCACGAGCACGAGCAGCGCGACCACGACCGCCAGACCGGCGAGGACCGCGGGGGCCAGTGCTCCGTCGTCGCCGCGCAGGTGCACCGTCACGCCGACCACGACCGCCGGCACCGTCGCCGCCCACAGCGCCGCGACCTGCGCCGCGAGCGGGAACGCACGGGTCCGCAGCGCGGTCACGGTCACGAGTGCGACGCCGAGCCACTGCGCCCACGGACCGGTCGCCTCGGCGACCCCGACGAGGGCGACCGCGAGCGTCGAGGCCACCGCGAAGGTGGCCCACGTGAGCGTCCGGTAGGCACGGTCCACCGTGGTCAGCACGGTCTCGCGCCGGGCGAGGCGTCCGGTGATCACCTGGTCGTCGAGCCCCGTCAACCCCGACAGCGACATCGCGTACCAGGGGATGAGCCCGATCACGACGACCGCGGCGGTGGCGAGCACACCGGCACTCTCGACCCCGGTCATCGGGGTCCGCTCGAGCAGCGTCGCGGCGCCGGCTCCGACCACACCGACCGCCGAGCCCAGTGCGGCCGGCGCGGAGCGGCGGCCCAGTCCCGCCACCAGGAACAGCGCGAGCCACGCGACGGTCGCGGTGGGCGCGGCCAGGCCGAGCGTGACGGAGCCGGACGGCCCGGTGGAGGCGAGCAGGGCCTCCAGGCCGACCGCCGTCGGGAACGCGAGCCCGAGGGCGGCGGCGAGGAGGGCCCAGGCCACGGTCCGGACCCGGACCAGGGCGAGGCCGAGCCCGGCGACCACGCAGACGGCCCACGCGATCGCCGGGACGGCTCGGAGGCCCGGCAGGTCGAGCGCGGCGACCCCGGCGGCGAGCGTCAGCAGACCGATGCCCACGCCGCCGACCAGCAGGCGTGGCCCCGGACCCCACAGACCGGCGCGGGACCCGAGCGCGTCGCTGACGGCGTCGGTCACGTCGCTGACCTCGGGCGGCGGCGGGGCCTCGTCGAGCCGCAGCAGCCGCAACACCTCGCCGTCGGCGACCCCCTGGTCGGCAGCCGAGGCCGTGGTGTCGAGCTGTTCCCCGGTCGACCGGAGCAGCGTGAGCGGACGCGCGACCGGCGCCACCCGTTCGTCCAGCAGCTCGACGAGCCGTGGGACGAGCGACCCGAGGGTCTCGTCGCTCGGGATGACGAGCGTCGCTCGGCGGGTGGCACCGACGACGGTCAGGCGTGTGAAGTCGGTCACCGGTTCCCCCCGACGCTCGTCCCGCTCGCGGGTGCCGTGGTGCTCGTGGTGCCGGTGGACCCGCCGAGGCCGCCGGCCTGTCCGTTCTGGATGGCGTTCAGGACGAAGGCCGTCCCGACACACCCGGCACACACGACGGCGGCGAGCACCATGCTGCCCACCAGGCGTCGGACGTTGTCGTTGACCGTGCGGCGCTCCGCCAGCTCGCCGATCAGGAAGGCCCCGCGCAGACGGACCCGGTGCGTGCGCACCGACTCCAGCAGGATCGTGTCGTTGTTGTCAGGCACGCTCGGTCGTCTCCTCGTGGTGGTGGCGACGGGGCCCGGGCATCACGCCGGTCCTCCGGCCGTCACCGTGTACTCGCGTTCGCCCAGTTCGACCCGCCACCCGGTCGCGGCGGCCGTGCGCTGCCCCGGCACGAGCGGTTGGACGGCACCCTCGGGCGAGGTGATCGTCGTGCCGTTCGTGGTGTGCAGGTCCGTCACCCAGAGCAGGTCGTCCGCCCACTCGAGCACGGCGTGGTTGCGGGACAGCGTGCGTGCGATGTCGGGCAGCGCGTGCACGGTCACGTCCGGGGTGTCCGCCTCGGGGCGGCGGCCCACGAGCACGGTACCGCGCACGACGATCGTGTCGCCCGAGGCGGGGACCAGCCGGACGTCGGCGAGCGGCACGACCTGCTGGCGCGCGCCGCGTCGGGTCTCGGTCGTCCCGTCCTGCCGTGAGCGGGCTGCGCGGCGGCCCTCGCCCGCGACGGGTGCCGACGGCACCACCGCCGGGCCCAGCTGCTGCACGTGCAGGGCCGGCAGTGCCGGGGTGAGCGGGTCTCGGCCGCGTCGCACGTCGGCGGTGATCGTGGTGTGCGGCGACCACGGGGCGAGGGTGCCGCGGATCGCCGTCGCGGCCGTCGGCGGCAGGGCGCTGAGCACGTCGACGCGGCGCAGCCGGGTGACGGCGAGTCCGAGGGTCACGCCGGTCCGGCAGACGGCGAGCAGCTGGACCAGGACGACGAGGACGGCCAGCGCGACGCCTGCGACGACGGCGCCCGCCGTGTCGGTCCGGACGAGCGACACCACCAGGACACCGGCCGGGAGGATCGTGGCCAGGCCGTCGACGACGGCCGCGGTCCGCCGTCGGAGCGGGGCTGCCGGTACCACCCCGGCCAGCAGGCCGGCACCGGTCGCGGTGGCGGCCCCGGTCGCCGCGCCCACCTGGGGTGCGCCGCACCGGGTGCAGAACCGTTCGGCGGCGGCCAGGATGCGCGAACACCGGGCACAGCTCAACGAGCCGACGAGCGCGCTCGGCATCGGTTCCTCCCCGTGGATCCGCAGGACTGCAGCGAGGAGAGGCTAGCAGTCGAGAGGAGAACGCCACGTTGCGTCTTGCACGAGTCGTTCCGATGGAGAACAATGTCGTCGTTGGTGCACGAGCGCACGACCGACTGAGGGGAACAGACGTGAAGTTCGCGATGGGGGCCGACACACTCGGCCAGCTGAGCAAGAAGACCGGCAGTGCCTCCCAGGACCTCGGGTCCCAGGTGAAGGCGCTGCTCGCCGCGGCCGAGCCGCTGCAGGGCAAGTTCAACGGTGCGGGCCGCGCGGCCTTCGACCGGTTCAAGTCCCAGTCGGACCAGGTGGCGAACGAGCTCAACGCCGCCCTCGCCGCTGTGCTGAGCGGCATCGGCGGCATGGACACCGCGTTCGGGCAGGGCGACCAGCAGATGGCCGACGACGCCACCCAGGCGTCCGGCACCGTCAACTTCGACGCTGCGCGCTTCGGCGCCGGCCACTGACACCAGGGGGAGCACCATGGCAGGCAACCAGGCAGACCGCCGCGACTACGACGTCGCCGCCTCGCAGAGCGCGCAGGACAACTTCAACCGCGTCGCCGCCCAGCTCGAGGCACTGATCGACCAGCGCGACGGAGACGTCCGCGCCGCGATGAGCGACTACCAGGCCGACGGCGTCTCCGACGAGTACCAGTCGAAGGAACTCCGCTGGAAGAACGCTGCATCCGAGGTCCGCAGCATCATTGCGACACTCCGGACCTCGCTGCAGTCGACCGACCAGACCGCGCAGCAGACCATCCAGAAGGCCAAGAGCGCCGTCGACAGCATCGGCTGACGACCCGAGCACATCGCCCGGCCGGTCGACGGCCGGGCGGACACAGGTGAGCCATGACCTACAACGTCGACCCCGCCGGGGTGAAGACCGTCCTGACCGACGTCGCGACGAAGAGCCAGCCCGTGATGGACGCGCTCGGCAAGATCGACGGTGCGGTGCAGACCGTCGCGACCGGAGCCCAGTCCGAGCTGATCAACGGAGCGCTGTCGCAGTTCTTCGACGCGATGTCCGACAACGTGACGACGATCACACGGCACGTCCCCGCGGCCATCGACGGTGCGGTCGCCGCGACGAACGCCGTCGTGCACGGCGACGAGGAGATCGCGGCCACCATGGAGACCAACGCGGGGATCGCCGCGGGCAACGGTGACCTGTCCATCCTGGGTGTCACGCCGTGAGCCTGATCGACCCGAGCAAGCTGCCAGGGGACAAGATCGACGCCGCGTCGGTGTCGACGGGGGCGTCGACCATCTCGACCCTCGGCACCACGGTGTCGACCGGTGGCGGTGACACGGTCCGCGCCTGGCAGGCGATCTCCGGCTCGTACCAGTCGGACGGCGCCGAACACCTGTACTCGGTGATGACCCCGGTCGGGACGGCGACGACGCTGCTCGGTGACGGGCTCACCGCGGTGGCGACCGCACTGTCGACCTATGCCGAGACGGTCGGCCCGATCAAGACCAAGCTCGACACGCTGCGCACCGACGCCGAGGACTTCGTCTACCGGGCGAACCACTTCCAACCGAAGGTGCAGAACTCCGACGACGGCTACGTCATCGCCTCGCAGGCCGTGAGCACGCTCGGCGTCAGCCTGATCACCGGCACCAAGGTCGAGATCACGTCGTGGGACCAGGACCCGGACATGGTCGACGAGAACAACCGGCTGATCCGCCGTGGCGCCGACCTGGCCGAGGAGTGGCTCGCCGCGCAGCAGACCTGCGCGAACGCGATCCTCGGGGCCGCGTGTCTGGCACCGTTGCCGGGCAGCCCCACCGGGACCCCGGCGCAGATCATGGCGGCGGCCGAGGCATCGATGCCGTGGGCCGGCCAGCAGGACATCGACACCCCGTGGGGCTCCACCGGTGACCGCAAGGAGTCCTGCGGCGAGAAGGCCGCCGGGTTCCCCGCGCACCTGGTCAAGGGCGTCGTGGTCGACGGTCTCGGCGGCATGGCCAAGGGCCTGAGCTCGCTGCTGACCGGGTGGGACGGCACCGGGATCCCCTGGTACGCCGAGGCGATCGCCGGCGGGATCACCGGGCGCTCCGACATGGTCGGCGACGCGTTCGACCGCGCGGGGCAGACGTTCGCCGGGTCCTGGCTCGGTCTCGGCCACCTGGCGTCGGCGTTGTCGCCGGTGGGCACCGTGGTCAACACGCTCGGCAACACGCCGCTCGGCGACTTCCTGCCGAAGGACACGCAGCAGTTCCTGTCCGACTGGGGCCACGACGACACCACCGCCCTGGCTGACACCGTCGGCGGGCTCGTCGGGCTGAAGCTCCCCGACGAGTGGTGGGAGTCGTCGTCGTGGGACGGCTACAACATCGCGCAGTCGTGGGTCGACGACCCGGGCGGGGCCGCCGGCGCGAGTGCGTTCAACATCGGCACCCTGTTCATCCCCGGCGCCGGCGAAGCGAGCGCCGGGGCTCACGCGACCGCCGCGGCTGCCGATGCCGCGGGCGACGTGGCCCGTGCGGGTGGGTTCGCGGACGACGCTGCCCGGGCTGCCCGTGGCGCCGACGGGTTCGTCGACGCTGCGAAGGGCATCACGGGGTCGGACCTGGCTGGTGTCGCGAAGGGCATCGACGCGGGCGACGTCGCGAAGGTGACCCGCGAGGGCGAGCTGCCCACGACGAGCGTCGACCTGGCCGGTGACGCCGCGAAGGTGGACGTCCCTCCGCCGCACGTGGACACCCCGGCGCCGCACAGTGACGCTCCGTCCGCGGCTGGGCCCCACGACGGAGCCCCGTCCGCGCCGCACCGTGATGCGCCGGTCTCGTCCGAGCCTCGCGCTGAGGCACCCGCGGCCGGTCGCGACACCCCGGCCGCCCCGCACCATGACGCACCGCCCACGGAGCGTGGCGACACCCCGGTTGCGGAGCGTGGCGACCCGCCCGCTCCGGATCGGGCCGACGCACCTGGTGGCGCCCGCGGTGATGCGACATCCGGCCACGGGGACTCGCCGTCACCTGCCCACGACGGAACGCCGGCGCACGACGGAGCACCGGCGCACGACGGAGCACCGGCGCACGACGGAGCACCGGCGCACGACGGAGCACCGGCGCATGACGGAGCACCGGCGACTGAGCACGGCGACACCGCACCCGCAGTGCACGGGGACGGACCCACCGACGCAACCCCGAGGACGCACGTCGGGGAGGACGGCGTCGAACGCGCCGTCCGTCAGTACGACTCGGGAAGCAAGGGCGCCTGGAACACCGACCTCTACCACAAGGCGATCGAGGCGAACACCCGCTACGAGGTCGACGGTGGCAAGTGGGTCTACGAGACCGACGAGCACGCTCGGGTCGTCCACGCCGAGGGCAACCTCGACCAGGTCGTCAAGGAACTCGAGGACCGGTCGCGCCACGGGGGGCAGCAGACGTCGGCCGGCGGCGCTGACCGCCTCGACGTCGACCACGGCGGCCACATCTTCGCGACGCTCTTCGGCGGACCCGGCGAGGGCATCAACCTGACGGCGCAGTGGAGCAAGGTGAACCTCGGCGCGTACAAGGCGCTCGAGAACCAATGGGCTGCCGCGATCGACTCGGGGAAGTCGGTCCGGGTCGAGGTGAACCTGTCCTACCCGGAAGGACTTCGTCCGTCTCGCTACGATGTGGAATACCAGATCGACGGTGGCCCTCTTCGGCAGGTCCGCTTCTCGAACAAACCGACCTCGTGAGTCGCCGAGCGACGACACAGCATCCAGGAGACATGTGACAGTCGAACAGCAGGCCCTTGAGACCCGGATCACGGCGGAAGCCGGTCGGTTGCTCGCGCAACACGATTGGGAGACTGCACGGTTCTCCATCGCGGAGATCGGTGGGGAGGGTACGTCGGTCGCGAGGTACACGCGGGCGGACGGAACACTCGGGACGCTCCGCGTCCGTATGCCCTTCACTGCCCTCTGGGACGAACTGCGCGAGGCGATGGTCGAGCCGGAGCGCGGAACGTGGTTCTCCGGCACGCTCGACCTCGATCGTGCTGCCGGTTCGGCGACCTTCTCCTACAACCGGGATGAACGCGTCTGGTTCGATCGTCTGGTGCCGGATCTCGACCCGTCGGAGGTCGACCTGACGCTGCCACTCGACGATTCGTGGATCGACGAGCTCGCCAAGCACCCTCGCTCGCCGGCGTACATCCCGGCGTGGTTGCAGGCGCTGGTCGCCGGCGACGACACCGGACAGGGCGACGGTGCGGCGCTCGAGCGCGGGGTCGCGGCCACACCGACGTGGCCGCCGGCGCTGGCGCGGCTGGCGCCGTCTCCGCGGTGGTCCACGGTGTTCAATGCGGTGTCCGAGGAGCTCGTGAGCGCACTCCGTGCGGACACTCCCGCGACGGAGCTCCTCCGCCGCGAGGTCGACGACCGGGCGCTCGAGCAGGTCGGCGAGTCCGCGACCGGACCGCTGTTGCACCGTTTCGTCAGCGACGAGTCGACCTGTGCGGCACTCGCTGCAGAGCTCGACGGCCCGAACGGCCCGGCCGGGGCGGAGGACGACGTGACGGACGCGATCACCGATCTGGTGGACTGGCAGCTCGCGCGGCGGTTCGAACGATGACCGGCATGGACAACCCGGAACTCGACGCCCGACTCGTCGGCGCCCTGACCGATCCCTCCACGCTCGGGGAGTTCGTCAACGGGTTCCTCGGCAGCCCGCTCCTCGTACCGATGCGGATGGAAGACGGCACGGCCTACCCGATCTCGATGCCACGGGCCGACGGCGCCGCGTTCGTGGTCTTCACCGGTGAACGGCACAGTCTGCGGGTTGACCTCCCCGCAGCGAACGACGTCGTCGTCCTGAACGGGGCACGGGTCGTCGATCTCGCCAACCCAGACCGCGGAGTCCTGGTCAACCCCGGTCCGCAGGAGCTGTACCTGCCGATCGCCCTCGTTACCCACGTGCACCCGCAGATCCCTGCGCAGCTCCTGGCGGCGCCCCGGGACAGCGCCGGAGACGAGACCGCATCGCAGCAGGACCCGCCCGCGGGTTCGCTCCAGGCGTTGAACCAGGTGCAGACGACACTTGCCGGCAACGCCTACCGGTGGTTGGCGCAGGGCGGGTCTTTCGACACCGCGGACTTCTTCGTCGCGTTCTGCGGCCGCGAACACACCGCACGGGGCTCCGTTGCGTCCGCAGGACAGCCGACCCCGATCGGAGTTCCGGACCCGATGGTCGACGAGTTCCAGGTTCTCCGCCGCGCCGGAGCAGACCCAGAGAAGGGGACGTGGATCGGCGCCGGACTGCACGTGACCGCCGCGGGCTCGTTCTCGTTCTCGTTCGTGTACGACGAACGACTCGACTTCGGCGCTCCGGATCCCCGCGTACCGCGGACAGATGCTCTGCCGGTACCGGACCTCGACGCGTGGCGAGCGGAGTTCGCATCGCAGGGACGAGCGCCGCAGTTCGTCCCTTCATGGGCGCGCTGAACGAGCGAGGAGCGGCCGAGCCGCTGGTTCCTGCGCCGTCCGGCCACGTGCGCGACAGCGTCGTCCCAGAGATCATCGGCCTCGCTGCCGACACGATGGAGGGTGCAATCCAGGCGTGGGCGGTCGGCGACGAGCGGACGCGGTTCGACGGCTTCCTCTGGTGTGGTGGTGCGGATGCCGGTGGGTTCCTTGCCGCTCCGGACCGTGGTCTCGCTGCAGACCGCGCGATGTCCCTCGTCGCCGACCGACTCCGGGCCGCTCGTGGATCCGGTGTCCCGACCGACGTCGCGGTCATGGACCTCGCCCTGGAGTTGGAGGCGAAGAGCGAGCCGTTCGTCACGACGATGACCGTGCTCCGGGAACGGCTCGCCGCGTCCGCACTCCCCGACCTGCCGGCGGTCGAACGGATCACGGCGGCACTGTCCGCGTGGGTGCAGCCGGACGCTGATCAGGGCGGCGCGCGGATCCGCGCGGCTGCTGACCTGGCAGCACAGGCTGGTCGCGCCGATGTCCCTGGCCGGTCGGCTGTCCTCGGCTCCGCGGCCTCGATCATCCAGGCAGTCCCGTTCGGCCTCGTCGGCGGCTGGTCCCCGGAGCGGGCGTTCACGGGATTCGGTCTGGCTTCGGTACCGGAGGGTCCGTGGCCGATCGGCATCGTGGCCGGTACTGCTCTGGCGGCGGTGCTCCGGGCCGTCAGCAACGGCGCCGACCTGCTCGCGGGGCTGCGTGTCGCCTCGGCACTTCTGCGCCGCCTTCGTCAGCGGCCAGAAGGTGCCGCAGTGGACTCTGTCGTCCGAGCTGCGGCAGCGCGGGCTCGGGACGGGTCTGACCACGGCGATGCGCTCGCAACGCTGCGCGGCACGAGCGACGCTGACACGCTGGCTGTGGCCGTCTACGTCGTCATGACCCATCCGGACGTCGGCGACGGGACCGCGGCCATCGCGTTGGCGGAACGTGCAGGCGACGACGCGGCCTGTGTCGTCCGGGTGCTGCTCGCCGCGCTGCACGGTGCTGACGTGGACACCGTGGCGCCGGCCGAGGTGACCGCCGTGTCGCAGCGACTCGCGAGCGGCGGCGCCTCCGCGGGGCGAAGCCGGTGAGGACGCACCAGCGTGGACGCTGGTCTCAGCCGACAGCGCCTGCCCGGACCGGCTCGGGTGGTTCCGGAGCGATGTCGAGCACCGTGACCTCGCCGTCCTGACCGATCACCGCCGGACCTGACCCGCCCGGAAATCCTGCACCCCGGAACACCGGCAGCGCGGTGGGGCCGCTCTGTCGGAGGAGTTCCTCGTACCAGGGGCCGTACGCCGGGTCCGCCTGGCGTGCTCGGGGATCCAGCAGCGGTTCGAGCCCGTCAGCGATCTGCTCCGCCGTCAGCGAGACGGTCGGGTCGTGGGAGAACGGCATCGCCCAGTCCTCGGAGCCGATGTGCAGGGTCATCCGAAAGGGCCTCCGGGTGGATCCGTACCCCGAGGCGATGAGCCAGCACCGCCAGTCGCCGATCGCGTACAGCTCGGGGAACACCCGCACCGAGTGCCAGCCCCGGTGGTGGAGCACCCGGACGGCCTGCAGGAACGTGCACGACGGCGTGAGGACCATCGGTCCCTCAGCCCTCGCCGGTGATCGGCGGCACGGTCGGCAGGTCGAACGAGGGGATCGAGAAGGTCGGCACCGGCACGGGTGTCACCGTGCGGTCCTGGAACCCCGGGACCGAGTACGACGACCCTGGCTCTGGGTCCGGCGCATCGGACGACCCGCGGTCCCCGGGAGCCTGGAACCCGGCGGCGCCGATCCCGACCAGCCCCGCCGTCAGCACGACCAGCGCGAACAGCCGGTAGCGGATCCCCAGGCTCCGGAAGTACCGCTGCGCGGCGAACCGTCCCGCGCGGAACGCCTCGACGAACATCGACGCGGTCACGAGCGCGAGGGGCCACGCGACGGCGGTGACCAGGCCGGCCGGGGCCGCACCGTCGAGGGACGTCGACGTCGCGATGATCCCGAGCACGCCGACCACCAGGCCGGACCAGAGCGCGAGCTCCTGCCGCAGGCTGCCGAACTGCCACGCCGTTCCCCACAGGACCCGTCCGGTCCGGTTCCGTGCCGTGCGCAGGACACGGTCGTCGCCGGGCAGGAGCGCGACCACCGACGCCAGCCCGAGCAGGGTGCCGCCGCCCGCGGCCAGGGCGGCGGGCAGCGCGTCCGGCCCGGGCAGGACCGGCGCAGCCCACCGCAGTGCCACCGCGGTGACGACCAGGGCCGTCGCCGCGAGACCGCCCCACCGCGCGAGCACCGCTCCGCGGCGCGGCAGTGTCCCCAGGTAGCTTGCGGGGAGCCGGTCCCGCCGACGGCGGTAGCGCCGCAGGAGGAACCACGACCCGACGCCGCCGAGTGCAGCAGCGAGGGTGGTCACGACGGCGCCGACCACGCCCGGCCCGGCGGCGAGCAGCACGACGGCCACGAGCGCCGGCACGAGCGCAACGGCCGCGGCGGCGCGGCGCTCCCAGGTCACGGCGGCGTCGAGCAGCTCGCGGGACTCCTCGTCGCCCGGGTTCGACACGAGCAGGTCGAGCAGCAGGTCCGGCTGGTCGGCGACCGGGGCGTACTCGGCGCGCATCGCGAGCAGCCCGGGATGCTGTGGGGCCCGCTGCAGTCCCTCGACGACGAGCTCGCGCGCGAAGTGGGTGTTGCGGTACGCCCGCTCGCAGACCGCGGCGAGGGCGTACCAGTCCGGGGACTCCGGCTCGAGCTCGATCGCCCGCTCGTACGCCTGCCGGACCTCGGGCAGTCGACGTCCCCGTGCGTCGATGCTCGCAATCGCGTGCTGCGCCCAGAGCCCCGCCACGTCGGGCGCCATCGGGACGAGTCGGCCGGTGATGACACGGGCTTCCGGACCCCGGCCGGCGGCGATCAGGACGGCGACGAGCCGCAGGTACGGCGGCAGCGTGTCCGGTGCGGCCTGGACCGCGGCGCGCGCTGCCTGTTCGGCCTGCTGCAGCTCACCGCGCGCCTGGTGGAGCGCGGCCCACTCGCTGAGCAGCTCCGGGTCGCCTGGCGCCTGGGCGAGCGCCTCGCGCAGCACCCGTTCGGCGATGTCGAGCTGCCCGAGCGCGCGGAGCGACCCCGCGCGAGCAGCAGCGGACCCGACCGCGTCGGCACCCGCGGGAGCGTCAGAGGACACGCTTCTGCTTCAGGTACGCCACCAGCTCGTCGTACCGCCCGTCCGCGTTCGCAAAGGCCGCGACGTTCTTCGCCGTGACCAGCCACGACCCGGTCGACGGCCGCACCTGGGTCAGCGCGTGTCGGACCTCGGCCATGCCGAGCGGCTGGATCTCGCCCGCGGCGACGGACTTCGCCATCGCCTGTTCCGCGGCCGAGGTCACGAGGTGCGCGAGGTCGGCGCCGGAGAAGTCCTCGGTCGCCGCGACGACCTGGCCGAGGTCGATGCCGGCGATTGGACGTCGGGCGAAGTGGTGCCGCAGGATGGCCTCGCGAGCCGGGGCGTCGGGTGGCAGCACGAGGGTCATCCGGTCGAGCCGACCGGGGCGCAGGAACGCCGGGTCGACGTCCCACGGGCTGTTCGTCGCCGCGAGCACGAACAGGCCGTCGTTCTCCGAGCCGACCGAGTCGAGTTCGAGCAGGAGCTGGTTCACCATCTGCCGCAGGCCGCTCCACCCGCTGCCGATGCTCGACCGTCGTGCGCCGAGCGCGTCGATCTCGTCCAGGAACAGCACCGAGGGTCCCCGGGTCCTGGCCGCCTGGAACACCGCGTGCAGGTTCTTCTCCGTGTTGCCCACGTACGGGTCGAGGATCTGGTCGATCCGTGCCGTCACGAAGTGCGCCCCGAGTTCGCCGGCGATCGCGCGGGCCATGAAGGTCTTGCCGCACCCGGGAGGCCCGTACAGCAGCAGCCCACCGCGCAGGGTCTTGCCGAACGCGGCGGCGATCTCCGGGTGGCGCATCGGCTCGAGGAACGACTCGCGGATGCGCTGCTTCACGTCCTCGAGTCCGCCCACGTCGTCGAGCGTGACGTCGGGTCGCTCGATCTCGATGTCGAGGGCGTGCTCGCCCTCGCCGTCGACGCGGATCTTCTCGGGCGCACCGGCCGAGTCGGCCGACTCGGCCGACTCGTCCGTCCCGGCGTCGTCCGCCGCCGGCTCGACGAACGGCGGCGGGACGCTGCGTCCCAGCTCCGCCTCGGCACGTCGCCAGTCGAATTCCTGTGCCGGCCGGGCGGGAGGCTCGGTGTCGGTGGCGTCGTCGGTGACCGGCACCGGGCCTCCCGGCCGCAGTGCGGCGGTCGCGTCGGTCAGGACCTGCAGGGCGAGCGCGTTGCCCGGGTCCTGCTGCAGGACCATCCCGGCGTGCTGGAGCGCCTCGGCGGCACGGCCGCGCTGCAGGAGCAGCTGCGCGACCTGCCCACGCAGAGCCACGTCCTCGGGTGCCGCCTGCATCGCGGCGAACAGGCTGGTGAACAGTGGGTCGTCGGTCATCGTCGCCTCGTGTCCTGGGCGGACAGCACGCCGTGCGCCCGCTCCGCGATCGCCGTCGCCAGCGCACTGCCGATCGGCTCGGTCTCGTCGTCGAGCGGGACGAACACGTCCGTCCACCACCACCCGCCGCCGTCCGCCTCGGGCGGCAGCATCGACACGTCCGGCAGCAGCCGACGGATCTCCGACGTCGAACGGACCCGGCGCGGGTGCTGCACGGTGGCGACGAGCCGACCGTCACCGTCGGTGAACCGGGCGACCAGGCCCTCGCGGACCAGGCGCATGCCGAGTCCGGGGTCGACCGCGGCAGCGGCGGGTCGGAACTCGGCGTCGCCGACCAGGACCGGCCCGAGGATGGTGAGCTCACGGGGCATGCGGGTGATCCTCCGAGGTCCGGTCTGCGCCGAGGTCGCGTCCGGTGAGCCGCTCGACGGCGTCGCGGCCGAGGTGGTCGACCACGGGGCGCAGGCGTTCCCACCCGGTGGCGTCCGGACGCGAGGGGCCGTCGCGGAACCGCAGCACCAGGGACGGCACGCGTGGACGGCCGACGCGTTCGGCGCCGAAGCGCTCCCGCATCTCGTCGACGTCGAGCCCGAGGCCCTGCACCGCGGGGGCCCCGAGCAGCATCGCGACCGGCTCCGGGTCCTGTTCGAGCACCGGGCGCACGGTCAGGTCCGCCGAGCCGACGCGGGCGAACACCATCGCGACGAGCGGCAGCGCGGTCCGGCACAGGTCGGCGAGCAGGACGGTGGCCGCGTCGTGTGCGCGTCGGACGCCGGGGGTGCCGGGCGCGCCGACGCCGACCAGGCCGGTCACGACCTCCTCGACGCCCTTGTCGGTGCGGCGCGCCGTGACCGAGCCGGCGAGCGGTGCGTCGGGGGACCCGATGACCGAGAAGCGGGCGTCGTGCGGCATGCGGGCGCGGGCTGCGGCGGTCAGCGTGTCCTTGTCCCAGGCGTCCTCGACGGGTTCGTGGGTGCCCCACCCGACCGGGGTCGAGCCCGGCCCGAGTGCGGCGAACGTCTCCCACGCCCGGCCGAGTCGGATGCCGGCATCGGCGCGGTGCCGGATGGACGCGGAGACGACGAACTGCACCTGGTCGGGCACGGGGACCGCGAGGTGGCGGGGGTCGACCGCGTCGCCGCTGCCGGGGGTCCGGAACGCGTCGGCCGCCCGGGTGAGTGCGGTCCCGGTCATGCCGTCGCGGAGCGCACCGTCCTCGGCGCGGACGACCCAGCGTCCGTCGGCGCCGTCGAGCACCTGGCGGAAGGACTCGGTGAGCCGTGCGGTGTCCGGTGTCAGGACGACGACCCGGCGGCCGTCGGCCGCGGCCCGCAGGAACAGGTCGGCACGCATCGGCGACAGTGCCACGACCGGCAGCACCGTCTCGCTCACCACGTACCCGTCGCCGGTCCCGTCCACCAGCGGGTGTTCCGTCCCCATGGCATGGACCCTACCGTCCGGACTCGCAACCGGATGCAACCTCGCGGCTCGTAGCGTCGCTCCCGAGCGCACGGACCGCGCGCTCCACCGACACCGTCGTCGAGAGGGCACCACCATGACCATCGCAGCTTCGCCGACCACCTACGCCGCACCGGGGGAGGACGGGTCCCTCGTCACCTTCCGGTCCCGCTACGACCACTACATCGGCGGGGAGTACGTGCCGCCGACCGGTGGGCAGTACTTCGAGAACCCGACACCCGTCACCGGCAGGACCTTCACCGAGGTGGCACGGGGCGACTCCACCGACGTCGACAAGGCCGTCGCCGCCGCGTGGAAGGCCTTCCCGGCGTGGGGGAGGACGAGCATCACCGAGCGCGCGAACATCCTGAACCGGATCGCCGACCGGATGGAGCAGAACACCGAGATGCTCGCCGTCGCCGAGACGTGGGAGAACGGCAAGCCGATCCGCGAGACCCTCGGCGCCGACATCCCGCTCGCGATCGACCACTTCCGGTACTTCGCCGGGGCCATCCGCGCGCAGGAGGGGTCGACGGGGGAGATCGACCACGACACCGTCGCCTACCACTTCCACGAACCGCTCGGCGTCGTCGCGCAGATCATCCCGTGGAACTTCCCGATCCTGATGGCGGTGTGGAAGCTCGCACCCGCCTTGGCCGCCGGCAACTGCGTCGTCCTGAAGCCCGCCGAGCAGACGCCGGCGTCCATCCACGTGCTCATCGACCTGATCCAGGACCTGCTCCCCGCCGGGGTCCTCAACGTCGTGAACGGCTTCGGCTTCGAGGTCGGCGCCCCGCTCGCGCAGCACCCCGACGTCCGCAAGGTGGCGTTCACGGGGGAGACCACGACCGGTCGACTGATCATGCAGTACGCGTCGCAGAACCTGATCCCGGTGACGCTCGAACTCGGCGGGAAGAGCCCGAACGTGTTCTTCGCCGACGTCGCCCAGGAGAAGGACGCCTTCTACGACAAGGCGCTCGAGGGCTTCGCCTTCTTCAACCTCAACCAGGGCGAGGTCTGCACGTGTCCGTCCCGGGCGCTCGTCGCGAAGGAGATCTACGACGGCTTCGTCGCCGACGGCCTCGACCGCGTCCGTGCCGTCAAGCAGGGGCACCCCCTCGACATGGCGACCATGATCGGCGCGCAGGCGTCCAACGACCAGCTCGAGAAGATCCTGAGCTACATCGACATCGGCAAGCAGGAGGGCGCGAAGCTCCTGACCGGCGGCGAGCGCGCCGACCTCGGCGGCGAACTGAGCGGCGGGTACTACGTCACGCCCACGGTGTTCGAGGGCGACAACGCGATGCGCATCTTCCAGGAGGAGATCTTCGGACCGGTCCTCGCGCTCACGAGCTTCAGCGGGTACGACGACGCGATCTCGATCGCGAACGACACCCTCTACGGACTCGGCGCCGGGGTCTGGAGCCGCGAGGCCACCACGCTCTACCGGGCCGGCCGTGACATCCAGGCGGGACGCGTGTGGGAGAACACGTACCACCAGTACCCGGCCGGCGCGGCGTTCGGTGGGTACAAGCAGTCCGGCGTCGGGCGCGAGAACCACAAGATGATGCTCGACCACTACCAGCAGACGAAGAACCTGCTGGTGTCGTACGCAGAAGGCCCGATGGGGTTCTTCTGATGCCGCATCCCACCGCACGTGTCGCGGTGACGCCGGCGGCGGGGGAGCTCCTGCGCTCCCTCACCGCCCGGCACGGCCCGCTCATGTTCCACCAGTCCGGCGGCTGCTGCGACGGGTCGAGCCCGATGTGCTACCCGGTCGGGATGTTCCGGACCGGGTCCGGCGACGTGCTGCTGGGGGCGCTCGACGTCACCGGCATCGAGCCCGTCGAGGTCTACATGTCCCGGTCCCAGTACGAGTACTGGAAGTACACCCACCTGACGATCGACGTCGTCGACGGCCGCGGCGGCGGGTTCTCGGTCGAGGTCCCCGAGGGCAAGCGGTTCCTCACCCGGTCCCGCATGCTCACCGACACCGAACTGGAGGGCCTGGGCCTGGTCCCGTCGAGCGCGCGGACGTAGGCTGACCGCACCTGCCGCGAGGACGCGACGGGCGGACCCGGTCGGACGGAGGACGCATGCGCGCTCCCCGTCCCGGGTCCGTCCGCCCCCTCGTCGCTGCGTCGTGGCGGCGGTCGGCGTCGGTCGACCCGGACAGTACGCCAGAGGTCACCCTCGGCACCGACGAGCTCGACGCCGCCCGACGGAGCGGCCCGCTCGCCACGCTTCTGCCCATCGTCCGACGGCTGCTCCTCGACGACTCCCGGGCCGCCGGGTGCATCGTCGCGGTCGGCGACGCGGCCGGTCGGCTCGTGTTCGTCGACGGGGCCCGGCAGGCCCGCCGCGCCGCCGAGGACATGGGGTTCGTCGCCGGAGCGGACTGGGCCGAGGAGCACGTCGGGACCAGCGCCCCCGGCACCGCGCTCCGACTGGACCGGCCGGTGCAGATCCGCAGCGAGGAGCACTACGCCACCGCGGTCAAGCCGTTCTCGTGCAGCGCGGTCCCCGTGCACGACACCGACGGCCGACCGATCGGCGTGGTCGACGTCACCGGTGACGACCGTGCCGTCGAACGGCACACGCTCCCGCTCCTCGCCGCGACGGTCGCGGCCGCCGAGGCAGAACTCGCGCTGGCGACCCTCCGCCGGCCGGCCCGGGGCCGGACGACGGCGCCCGAGGACGCCGAGCTCGTCCTGCTCGGGGCCGACACGGCCGTGCTGCGGGTCGACGGCCGCGCGGTCGCGCTGTCCGCTCGGCACTCGGAGATCCTCGCCGTCCTGGCGACCGCACCCGGGGGGCTGCCCGCTGCCGACCTGGCCGAAGCCGTGTACGGGGACCCCGGCGCCACCGTCACCGTCCGCGCCGAGGTCGTGCGCCTGCGTCGGGTGCTCGCGGCGAGCGCCCCCCGCGTGACGCTGGCCTCACGCCCGTACCGGGTGGGCGGTGTGCGCACCGACGTCGACGGCGTGCTGGCCGCGCTCGACCGCGGGGCGCGCCTCCAGGCCGTCAGCCGGTACCCCGGACCCGTCCTGCCCGCATCGGACGCGCCGGGCGTGGACGCGCTCCGTGACCTGGTCCGGAGCCGGTTCCGCGAGGCGGTGGTGTCCGACGGGTCCACCGCCGCGCTGCTCGCCTGGGCGGGGACGCCCGACGGCGCCGAGGACGCGCGAGTGCTCCGCGCGCTGCTCGGTGTGCTGCCGCCGCGGTCCCCGCGTCGGGCGGGCCTGGTGGCCGCGGTCGAGGCGCTCGACGGCGCCGGGACGGCGGCACGACCGACCTGGAGGCCCGGCTCGGCCTGGTAACATCGGCGTCCTCGCGAGTGTGGTGGAATCGGCAGACACGGGGCACTCAAAATGCTCTGCCTCACGGCGTGCGGGTTCAAGTCCCGCCACTCGTACCAGGTTCGCTGTTCCGGTCTCCGGGTCGCGCCACTCGTACCAGGGTCCTTTTGTTCACTGATCGGTCCATGGCTGCGGGCAGGACTCCGCGGGTCTAGTAGGCTCTCCGGCGTGAGTGACTCAGAAGCAACAACCGCAACAGCACCCCGTCGCGTCGTCGTCGCCGAGGACGAATCGCTCATCCGCCTCGACATCGTCGAGATCCTCCGTGACAACGGGTTCGACGTCGTCGGCGAAGCGGGCGACGGCGAGACCGCCGTGCAGCTCGCCACTGACCTGCGCCCCGACCTCGTCATCATGGACGTCAAGATGCCGCAGCTCGACGGGATCTCCGCAGCCGAGAAGCTGTCGAAGAACCACATCGCGCCGGTCGTCCTCCTGACGGCGTTCAGCCAGAAGGAACTCGTCGAGCGTGCGACCGAGGCCGGCGCCCTCGCCTACGTCGTCAAGCCGTTCACCCCGAACGACCTGCTCCCCGCGATCGAGATCGCCCTCTCGCGGTACCAGCAGATCATCACCCTCGAAGCCGAGGTCGCCGACCTGGTCGAGCGCTTCGAGACCCGCAAGCTCGTCGACCGCGCCAAGGGCCTGCTCAACGAGAAGATGGGCCTGACCGAGCCCGAGGCCTTCCGCTGGATCCAGAAGGCCTCCATGGACCGCCGTCTGACCATGCACGACGTCGCCAAGGCGATCATCGAGCAGCTCAGCGCCAAGAAGTAGTCGCTCACCGACACCGCGTCGACGCCGCCACCCGCTCCGGGTGGCGGCGTCGACGCGTGTGGGGACCATCTGCGAGGGTGGGACCGTGAACGACGTGGTGATCCGGTCCTCCCGTCCCGACGACATGCCCGCGGTGGCCGACCTGCGCTGGCGGTGGAGCGTCGACGAGGACGGGCGCACGCCCGGCCAGTCGCCCGAGGCGTACCGCGACGCGATGACGGCCTTCGCACTGCGCCGCCCGGAGACGCACCGGTGCGTCGTCGCGGAGCGCGACGGGATCGTGCTCGGCATGGCGTGGCTCGCGCTGACGCCGCGTCCGCCCGCGCCGCACCGACCGGGCGGACGGATGGCGGCCGAGCTGCAGACCGTCTACGTCCACCCCGACCTGCGCGGGTCGGGTGTGGCCGGACGCATGGTCGACCGGCTGCTGGCGGTCGCGGACGAGCTCGGCGCCGAGCGCACGTCGGTGCACTCGAGCGTCGACGGCGAGCGGCTCTACCGGCGCCTCGGCTTCGGGGACGCCCGACTGCTGCTGCAGCGACCGCCAGAGGACTGACCGCACCGGCTCAGCTGCGCGCGGGGAGCTGCTGCAGGGTCCATGCGTTGCCGTCCGGGTCGGTGAAGAAGACGAAGCGGCCCCATGCCATCTCGTCCACCCCGACGGCGTCGACCCCGAGCGACCGCAGGTCGGACAGCGCCTGGTCGGCGTCGGGCACGACGACCTGGATCGACTTGAGCGAGCCGGGGACGACGTCGGGCGACATGATGCCCTGGCCGAACGCGATGGAGCAGGCGGACCCCGGCGGTGTCGCCTGGACGAAGCGGACCTCGTCGGAGACCCGCTGGTCGTGGTCGATGGTGAAGCCGATGCGCTCGTAGAAGTCGCGCGACCGGTCGACGTCGCTGACGGGGACCATGACGAGTTCGATCTTCCAGTCCACGGTGGACTCCCTGATGACGGGCGAGGGCTCAGCGCCGCTCGCGGATCATGTTGGTGATGCGGACGGTGGAGCAGCGCCGGCCCTGGTCGTCCGTGAGCACGACCTCGTGCGTCGTGAGCGTGTTGCCGAGGTGGATCGCGGTGCAGACCCCGGTGACGGTGCCGCTCGTCGCGCTGCGGGAGTGCGACGCGTTCAGCTCGATGCCCACGGCGTAGCGGCCGGGTCCGGCGTGCACGTTCGCCGCCATCGACCCGAGGCTCTCGGCCAGCACGACGTAGGCGCCGCCGTGCAGCAGGCCCACCGGCTGACGGTTGCCCTCGACGGGGATGGAGCCGACGGCGCGCTCCGCCGAGAGCTCCGTGATGATCATGCCCATCTTCTCGCCGAGCTCGCCCATGCCGCGGTCTGCGAGCCGTTCGTCGACGGAGCCGGTGGTGGTCGCTTCGTCGGTCACGCGCAGCGCTCCTGTGTCGGGTGGCGTCGGTAGGCTGTCCGGGTGTCGGACTCCGCAAAGCCTACCCTCATGGTCATCGACGGCCATTCGCTCGCCTTCCGGGCCTTCTACGCACTGCCGGTCGACAGCTTCGTCAACCGCGACGGACAGCACACGAACGCCATCCACGGGTTCATCTCGATGCTGCTCATGCTCCTCCAGCGCGAAAAGCCCACCCACCTGGCGGTGGCGTTCGACATCTCCCGGTTCTCGTTCCGCACGCGGGAGTACGCCGAGTACAAGGGCACCCGCTCCGAGACCCCGGCCGAGTTCAAGGGCCAGATCCCGTTGCTGCAGCAGGCACTCGAGGCGATGGGCATCACGACCGTCACGAAAGAGGACTACGAGGCCGACGACATCCTCGCGACCCTGTCCGCACAGGGGGCAGCGCAGGGCTACCAGGTCTACGTCGTGTCCGGCGACCGTGACTCCATCCAGCTGGTCAACGACGACGTCACGCTGCTGTACCCGTCGGTCCGCGGCGTCTCCGAGCTCACGCGCTACGACCGCGACAAGGTCTACGAGCGCTACGGCATCGAACCGCACCAGTACCCGGACATCGCCGCGCTCGTCGGCGAGACGAGCGACAACCTGGTCGGCATCGACAAGGTGGGCGAGAAGACCGCCGTCAAGTGGGTCACGCAGTACGGCTCGCTCGACGGGGTGCTCGAGCACGCCGACGACATCAAGGGCGTCGTCGGCAACAACCTGCGCGAGCAGCGGGACCGGGCGATCCGCAACCGCCGACTGAACCGCCTGGTCACCGACGTCGAGCTCCCGGTCGGCCCGGGCGACGTGGCGCTCCGTCCCGTCGACGAAGCGGCGGTGCGCGAGCTGTTCGCGAAGCTCCAGTTCCGCACCCTGCTCGACCGGGTGTTCAAGGTCGTCGGGGGCGGCGACGCTGCCGACAGCGCGGTCGAGGGCACCGTCGAGGACTCCGGCGTCACGCCGCCGCCCGTCGGCACGCTCATCGACGAAGAGCTCGGCTACTGGCTCGAGCGCAAGGGCGCGTCCGGCGCCGAGAACGGCTACGGCGTCGCCGTCGAGGTCATCGACGGCCGGCTCAGCGCGATCGGCATCGCCACCCACGACGACGCCGTGCTCGTCCCCGGCGGCAGCGGCGCGAAGGACTACGAGCAGCTGACGGCGTGGTTCGCCTCGGACGTGCCGAAGCACTTCCACGACGCCAAGGCCGCGGTCAAGGCGCTGGGCACCGCGGGCATCGTCGTCAACGGCATCGCGGGGGACGCCCGCATCATGGGCTGGCTCGCCAACCCCGGCAAGCAGGGCCAGCCCCTCGCCGACCTGGTGTACCAGGAGCTCGGCGAAGAGCTGCCCACGGCCGACCCCAACCAGCTCGTCCCCGAGACGGCGCCGGTGAACGTGGGCGTGCACGCCTGGTACGTCCTCCGGGTCACCACGGCCCTGCGTGCCCGCATCGACCCCGGTTCGCTGCAGGTCCTCGACGACATCGAACTGCCCCTGGTGTCGGTCCTGGCGCAGATGGAGACCACAGGCGTCGGCATCGACCGTCCGGTGCTGACCGGGCTGTCGAAGGAACTGGGGGAGCGCGCCGCCGAGCTCGCCCAGCAGGCCTTCGCCGAGATCGGCCACGAGGTCAACCTCGGATCGCCGAAGCAGCTGCAAGAGGTGCTCTTCACCGAGCTCGCGATGCCGAAGACCCGCAAGACCAAGACCGGCTTCTCGACCGACGCCGCCAGCCTGGCCGACCTGCAGGACCAGCACCCTCACCCGTTCCTCGGGCTGCTGCTGCAGCACCGCGACGCCACCAAGCTCCGCCAGATCGTCGACACGCTCGACGCCGCGGTCGTCGACGGGCGCATCCACACCCGGTACGAGCAGACCGGGACCAGCACCGGGCGTGTGTCGTCCACCGACCCGAACCTGCAGAACATCCCGGTCAAGACGGCCGTCGGTCGGCGCATCCGGTCGGCGTTCGCCGTGGCCGAGCCGTACACGACGCTGCTGACGGCGGACTACTCGCAGATCGAGATGCGCATCATGGCGCACCTCTCGGGCGACCCCGGGCTCATCCAGGCCTTCAACGAGGGCGAGGACCTGCACCGCTTCGTCGGGGCTCGGGTGTTTGGCGTCGAGCCGGCCGACGTCTCTGCCGAGATGCGCACGAAGGTCAAGGCGATGTCCTACGGCCTGGCGTACGGGCTGAGCGCGTTCGGGCTCTCGAAGCAGCTGCGCATCGAGCAGGCCGAAGCACGCACTCTGATGACCGAGTACTTCGCCCGGTTCGGCGCGGTCCGTGACTACCTCCGCAACGTGGTCGAAGAGGCCCGCGAAGCCGGCTACACGGAGACCATCTTCGGCCGCCGACGGCCGTTCCCCGACCTCAAGAGCCCGAACCGGGTGCTGCGTGAGAACGCCGAGCGTGCCGCGCTCAACGCCCCGATCCAGGGGTCGGCCGCCGACATCATGAAGATCGCGATGCTCGGCGTCGCGGCCGACCTGCGCGAGGGCGACCTCGGCACCCGGCTGCTGCTGCAGGTGCACGACGAGCTCATCCTCGAGGTGGCTCCCGGCGAGCAGGACCGTGTCGAGGAGATCCTGCGGACACGCATGGGCGGCGCGGCGGAGCTCACGGTCCCGCTGGACGTCTCCGTCGGCGTCGGCGCCAACTGGGAGGCCGCGGCCCACTGACGTCGTCGGACCGGCTCGGTAGGGTCGGGGCATGACCGAAGAACGCCCCGTCCGCCAGCCCTCCGCCGTCGACCGCGTCGCCGAGGACTGGGTCAGCACCCTCGTCGACCTCGACCCGACCATCGCCACGTACATCGGTGTCGCGGGCCGGACGGGCGAGTACGGCGACACCTCACCGGCCGGTGCCGATGCGATGGCGTCGGCCGCCCGCGCGGCGAAGGGCGCGCTCGACGCCGCCACCCCCGTCGACGACGTCGACCGGGTCACCAAGACCGACCTCGGCGCCGAGCTCGACCTGGTCGTCGAGTCGTACGAGCGGCGGCTCCACCTGCGCGACCTGAACGTCATCGCGAGCCCGCCGCAATCCCTGCGCGACGCGATCGACCTGATGCCGACGGCCACCGAGTCGGACTGGCACGACATCGCCAGCCGGTTCGCCGCGCTGCCCGACGCGCTCGAGGGGTACCGCGAGTCGCTGCTCCAGGGCACGCGCGAGCAGGTCACCCCGGCCCGCCGCCAGGTGGAACTCGTCGCGGAACAGGCCGCACGCAGCGGTGCCGCCGACGGCTTCTTCCGGCAGCTCGCCGACGCTGCGACGACCGAGGACGGCACGACCCTGCCCGACTCGCTCCGCGCGGACCTGCAGCGCGGTGCCGACGTCGCGGCGGCCGCCTACCGCTCGCTCAGCCGCTTCCTCGAGCACGAGCTGATGCCGCTCGCGACCCCGGTCGACGCCGTCGGCCGCGACGCGTACGAGCTGCACTCCCGGCGCTTCCTCGGCGCCGTCGTCGACCTCGACGAAGCGTACGAGTGGGGCATCGAGGAACTCGCGCGCATGCGTGACGAACAGGAACGGATCGCCGACCGGATCGAGTCCGGCGCGTCCGTCGCCCGTGCGATCGAGGTCCTCGACGCGGACCCGGCCCGCACCCTGCACGGCACCGACGCCCTGCGCCGGTGGATGCAGGAGACCAGCGACGCGTCGATCCGCGCGATGGACGGCACGTACTTCGACATCGCCGACCCGATCAAGCGCCTGGAGTGCCGGATCGCCCCCACGCAAGAGGGCGGGATCTACTACTCGGGCCCGTCCGACGACTTCTCGCGTGCCGGCCGCATGTGGTGGTCCGTGCCGCAGGGCGTGACGGAGTTCGGCACCTGGCGTGAGAAGACCACCGTCTACCACGAGGGTGTCCCCGGCCACCACCTGCAGATCAGCCAGGCCGTCTACAACCGCGGCGAGCTCAACACCTGGCGGCGACAGCTCGCCGGCCCGTCCGGCCACGTCGAGGGGTGGGCGCTCTACGCCGAACGGCTCATGGAGCAGCTCGGGTTCCTGGACGACGACGGCGACCGCCTCGGCATGCTCGACGGACAGCGCATGCGTGCCGCCCGCGTCGTGCTCGACATCGGCGTGCACCTGCAGAAGACCAACCCGGACGGTGGCGGGTGGACGTGGGAGTACGCGCTCGACTTCATGCGTCGCAACGTCAACATGGACGACGCCTTCATCCGCTTCGAGGTGGCGCGCTACTTCGGCTGGCCCGGGCAGGCACCCTCGTACAAGATCGGGCAGCGCGTCTGGGAGTCCATCCGCGACGACGTGGCCGCACGACAGGGCAGCGACTTCGACCTCAAGGCGTTCCACCACCGGGCACTCGCCCTGGGTGGTGTCGGTCTCGACACCCTGCGTTCGGCACTCGTCGACTGACCGTCGCCGTTGCGCACGCCGGACTGGGCGCGACACGGCACCGCATGCGTGCTTGTGAGCCATCCCACGCCCGGTTAGACTTGTGCGGCGCAATCCGCGCCACCACACCAACCGCCATCGCGGCACCGCCCAGGACTCGTCTCCTGTGTCGCCCTGGCCCGACTCATGTCCGTTCGGAGCAATCTCTACATGACAACCACTACGACCAAGGCTCCTAAGCAGGTCGCCATCAACGACATCGGTTCGGCTGATGACTTCCTGGCCGAGGTCGAGAAGACCCTGAAGTTCTTCAACGACGGCGATCTCATCTCCGGCACCGTCGTGAAGATCGACCGCGACGAGGTCCTCCTCGACGTCGGGTACAAGACCGAGGGTGTCATCCCCTCGCGCGAGCTCTCGATCAAGCACGACGTCGACCCCAACGAGGTCGTCAACGTCGGTGACGAGGTCGAGGCCCTGGTCCTCCAGAAGGAGGACAAGGAAGGCCGCCTCATCCTGTCGAAGAAGCGTGCGCAGTACGAGCGTGCGTGGGGCGACGTCGAGAAGATCAAGGAGTCCGACGGGGTCGTCACCGGCACCGTCATCGAGGTCGTCAAGGGCGGCCTCATCGTGGACATCGGTCTGCGCGGCTTCCTCCCGGCATCGCTCATCGAGCTGCGCCGCGTCCGCGACCTCACGCCGTACCTCGGCCAGGAGATCGAGGCGAAGATCCTCGAGCTCGACAAGAACCGCAACAACGTGGTCCTGTCGCGCCGTGCGCTCCTCGAGCAGACGCAGTCCGAGTCCCGCACCACGTTCCTCAACAACCTCCACAAGGGCCAGGTCCGCAAGGGCGTCGTCTCGTCGATCGTCAACTTCGGTGCGTTCGTCGACCTCGGCGGCGTCGACGGTCTCGTCCACGTGTCCGAGCTCAGCTGGAAGCACATCGAGCACGCCAGCGAGGTCGTCGAGGTCGGTCAGGAAGTCACCGTCGAGATCCTCGAGGTCGACCTGGACCGCGAGCGCGTGTCGCTCTCGCTCAAGGCCACCCAAGAGGACCCGTGGCAGGTCTTCGCCCGCACCCACGCGATCGGCCAGATCGCACCGGGCAAGGTCACGAAGCTCGTGCCGTTCGGTGCCTTCGTCCGCGTCGCGGACGGCATCGAGGGCCTGGTCCACATCTCGGAGCTCTCGAACAAGCACGTCGAGCTCGCCGAGCAGGTCGTCTCCGTCGGTGACGAGGTCTTCGTGAAGATCATCGACATCGACCTCGACCGTCGCCGCATCTCGCTCAGCCTCAAGCAGGCCAACGAGGGCGTCGACCCGGAGAGCACCGAGTTCGACCCGGCGCTCTACGGCATGCCGACCGAGTACGACGACAAGGGTGACTACAAGTACCCCGAGGGCTTCGACCCGGAGACCAACGAGTGGCTCGAGGGCTACGACACCCAGCGCGAAGCATGGGAAGGCCAGTACGCGGCCGCCCAGGGTCGCTGGGAGGCCCACAAGGCCCAGGTCGCCAAGTCCCTCACCGACGAGGCCTCGGGGTCGTTCGACCTCCCCGCGACCGCGACGTCCTCGTCCACCACGAGCGAGCAGGCCGGTCAGGGCACCCTGGCCGACGACGCATCGCTCGCGGCGCTCCGCGAGAAGCTCAGCTCGACCAACTGATCGAGTCCTGCGCGAACCGGAAGCCCGGCATCCCCTCGGGGGTGCCGGGCTTCCGGCATTCCGTGAGCCTCGTGACCCTAGGCTCGGTCACGTGCGCATCATCGGACTCACGGGCGGCATCGCCGCGGGGAAGTCGACCGTCTCCGGCCGCTGGGCGGAGCTCGGCGCCGTCGTCGTGGACGCGGACCGACTCGCCCGCCAGGCAGTGGCCCCCGGCAGCCCCGGCCTGGCCCGGGTCGCCGAGCGTTTCGGCCCGGATGTGATCGCCCCGGACGGCTCGCTCGACCGACCGGCACTCGGAGCGGTCGTGTTCTCGGACCCCGCAGCACGCCGTGACCTCGAGCGCATCACCCACCCCGAGGTCTGGCGACTCGCGCAACAGGCCTTCGACAGCGCCGCAGCAGCCGACCCGGACGCGGTCGTCGTGTACGACGTGCCCCTGCTCGCCGAGGCCAGGGGGTCGCGGCCGCTCCGCTTCGACGCGGTGGTGGTCGTCGACGCCCCCGCCGCCGTGCGGGTCCGGCGACTCGTCGAGCACCGTGGGATGGACGAAGCCGAGGCCGAGCGGCGCATCGGAGCCCAGGCGTCCGACGCGGAGCGGCTCGCACTGGCCGACCACGTCGTCGACGCCACCGGCACGCTCGACCAGACTCTCGCTTCCGCTGACGCGGTCTGGCAGCGCCTGGTCGGATGAGACACCGCATCCTGCTCCTCGTCGCCGCGATCGTGCTCGTCGCGATCGGCGGCGGCGCGGTCATCGCCGCAAACCTGACTGCCGAACGGCGTGAGGAACAGCACGGTCGTGCGCCGGCCACCGCCCAGGCGCGGGGCGGCGAACGCGGTCCGGCCAACGAGTTCCACCGCTTCCGACTCGGGGCGATCGACGGTGAACGGCTCGAGCCGAACCGCGACGACTTCGCGGCGCGCACGGCGAACGACGGCCCGCTCCTGCTCTTCCTGCCCGCCACCCGGTCGAAGCCGGCGCAGTACCAGCGGTTCCTGACGACCGCACTCGGCGACGGCTACCACGTCCTCGGGCTCGACTACTGGAACCTCGGCAGGACGCTCTCGGGCACCTGCGAGGCCGACGCGCGGTGCTACGGCGAGGTGCAGCGCAACCGTTTCGACGGCACCCGCCCGTCCGAGTTCAGCGACGTCTCGCCCGCCGGCTCCATCGTCTCCCGGTTCCGGGACGCGATCGCGCACCTCGACGACGTCGACCCGAAGGGCGGCTGGGGGCGGTTCGTCGCCTCCGACGAGGACATCGCGTGGCAGGACATCGTCGTCGCCGGCCACTCCCAGGGCGGTGGCGAAGCGGCGTACATCGCGCACGTCCGGCCGGTCCTCGGTGCGCTGATGTTCTCGTCGCCGGTCGAGTCCCTCGGTCCCGTGCACGCGGCCTGGATGGACCACCCGGGTGCCACCCCGGCGTCGCGCATGTACGCGATCGACGACGTCCGCGACGTGTTCGGCCCACGGATCCGCGGGTCATGGGAAGTCCTCGGCCTCGACGGCCCCGCGACGGCCGGCGGCCCGGACGGACCGTGGCGCACCGACACGGCGGCACCGCCGACGGGATGGGACCCGCACGCGATCCTCACGGACATCCGGGTCGGGACACCGGACGAGTCGCACTCGCGGACCATCAAGGACACGACGCCGCTCGACGCCGACGGACAGCCCCGGATGCTCGGACTGTGGCAGTGGCTGCTGCGCCGGTTCGCGCCGGTCGACGCATCCTCCGGCGCGTCATAGCAACCGGTCCTAGCATGAACCGATGCAGCACGACGTCCGAACTCCTCCCCAGGGTCTCCGCGACCTGATCCGGCACCGCGCCGAGGTCGACCGCGACCGCGTCTACCTCGAGGACGCCCGCTCCGACCGGGTCCTGTCCTACGGGGCCCTCGGACAGGCCGTCGACGCCTGGGCGTCGACGTTCGACGTGATCGGCGTCCCCGACTCCGGTGCCGTGCTGGTCGACGTCGGCGACCCGCTCGCCTTCGCGGTCGTGCACCTCGCAGCGATCGCGTCGGGGCGCCGTGCCGTCCCGGTCGACACCGGCCAGCCGACCACCGAGCCGGCGCGGCTCGCCGACCTGCTCGGTGGCGGGTCCATCGTCGTCTCGGACCGCGACGTCGACGCGACCATCCCCGGCACGCCGTCGGCGCGCGTCGACCCGGCCACGGGCCTCCCGTCCGACGTCCGTGACGGCGACCTGCCCGCGGAGTCCGCGGACGCCCCCGGCCAGGGCTCGGTCGTGCTCTTCACCTCGGGCTCGACCGGTACGCCGAAGGGGGTCGAGCTGCCGGAGACGCAGCTGCTCTCCGTCGCCAGGGCCGTCGTCGACCACAACCGCCTGTCCCCGGACGACCGGGGCTTCAACTCGCTGCCGCTGTTCCACGTCAACGCCGAGGTCGTCGGTTTGCTCGCGACCCTGGTGGCCGGTGCCACGCTGGTGCTCGACCGCCGGTTCCGGCGCACGGGTTTCTGGGAGTTGCTCGGCGAACGCCGGATCACCTGGCTGAACGCCGTCCCGGCGATCCTCGCGGTGCTCGCGAAGACCGGTCCGATGGCGTTCCCGGCCGGTCTGCGGTTCGTCCGGAGCGCCTCGGCACCCTTGCCCGACCCGGTCCGGGCCGCTCTCGGCGACGTCCCGCTCGTCGTCAGCTGGGGCATGACCGAGGGTGCCAGCCAGATCACCGCGACGCCGCTCGACCAGCCTGCGCGACCCGGCACCGTCGGTGTGCCGGTCGACTCCGAGGTACAGGTCCGCGGCGAGGACGGCTCGGTCCTGCCCGCGGGCGAGGTGGGCGCACTCTGGATCCGCGGCCCCGGCATCGTGCGGTCGTACCTGTTCGGCCGTGCGGCCGAGCGCTTCGACGCGGCGGGCTGGCTCGCCACCGGTGACGTCGGCTCCGTCGCCCCGGACGGCTGGGTGTCGCTGGTCGGCCGGTCCGATGACGTGATCAACCGCGGGGGCGAGAAGGTCTGGCCGTCCGAGGTCGAGGACGTGCTGCTCGGCGACGCCCGCGTGCTCGAGGCCGTCGTGGTCGGCCGCCCCGACGACGTCCTCGGCAGCGTCCCGATCGCGTACGTCATCCCGCAGCCGGACCTCGACGAGCCCCTCGACCCGGTGGCCCTCGTGGCCGACCTGACGGCGCGTGCCGAGCGGTCCCTGACCCGCTTCCGGCGGCCGGTCGAGATCGTCGTCGTCCCGGACCTGCCCAGGGCACCGACGGGCAAGATCCAGCGCGCCCGGGTGCGGGGGATGGCGGCGACGTCGTGACCCAGAGCCCCATCTCGACCCGCGACCCCGCCGGACCGGTCGCCGGCACCGTCGGCGTGCAGACCCCGACGCGCACCGCGTCCGGCCGACCGCGTCACCTGTACGAGGTCGACGTCCTGCGGATCCTGACCTTCGCGTGCGTGCTCGGGGTGCACACCACCAGCCACACGATGGCGTCCGACGACGTCGGGCTGGCTGGGCTGCTCGCGCTGCTGCACTTCACCCGGCTGGTCTTCTTCACGCTCACCGCGTTCGTGCTCGTCTACAGCTACGCGGTCCGCCCGAAGCCGATGTCGGTGTTCTGGCCGAAGCGGTTCCTGCTCGTGGGCGTGCCCTACCTGGCGTGGTCGT
This sequence comes from Curtobacterium sp. Leaf183, assembly GCF_001424385.1. Taxonomy (GTDB): domain Bacteria; phylum Actinomycetota; class Actinomycetes; order Actinomycetales; family Microbacteriaceae; genus Curtobacterium. The sequence continues at coordinate 146,916 of NZ_LMPO01000009.1, forward strand.
TCGTGTACGTCGCCTCCGCCTGGCTGCTCGACTCCGGCCAGCGTGGTGACGTGCCCGCGCTCGTGACCACGTTCGCCACCGGGGTCGTGACCGGGACGGCCAAGTACCACCTCTACTTCCTGCTCGTGACGATGCAGGTCTACCTGCTGCTGCCCGCGATCATGTGGCTCGTCCGGAAGACCCGCGGACACCACGTGAGCGTCCTGGTCGTGTCGCTCGTCGTGCAGCTCGGGGTCTTCGCCTGCTACAAGTACTTCCCCTCGACCGACGCGTGGCTGCACGGCACCCAGAAGCAGTTCTTCTTCTCGTACGTGTTCTTCATCGTGTCGGGTGCGATCGCCGCCGACCACGCCGACCGGTTCCTCGGGTTCGTGCGGACCCACCGTCGTGGCATCGGCTGGGTCTTCCTCGGCGGCGTGCTCCTGACGCTCGGGGTGTTCGTGCTGCAGATGGCGACCGGCGACTCGCCGTACGCCGCCGGCACGCCGCTGCAGCCCGTGGAGGCCGTGTGGAGCACCATCGTCTTCGTCGGGTTCCTGGCGGTCGGCGCGGCCTGGGCGGACCGGCGGGTGGCGGGCAGCCCGCTCGCTCGGGTGGTCGACTACGCCTCGGACCGGTCGTTCGGCATCTTCCTCAGCCACCCGCTGGTGATCTGGCTGCTGCTCTACGGGTCCAGCCCGCTCGAGGCGCTCGTCCCGAAGCCGTGGCTGACGCTCGTGACCTACCTGCTGGTCGTCGTGCTGTCGGTGGCGATCACCGAGGCGTTCCGCTGGACCCCCCTCAGCGTCCCGCTGGCCGGGCGGCCGTCGCTGGCGTCGCGCGGGGCGCGCGCCTGACGGGCTGGAGGCCCGTGGCGGCGTCGCCACGGGCCTCCAGTCCGTCACATGGTCCGGTCAGGCCTGCTGCTGCTCCGCCGTCGGCGTCCCGACCTCGAGCACGCCGTCCGTCGAGGTGAGGCGCTGCGGCTTCATGAACCACGCGACGACCGCCGCGGCGAACAGCAGTGCGCAGGACAGGGCGAAGGGGAGCTGCCACCCGCTCGCGTCGATGAGCAGCCCGAAGACGATCGGCGAGATGACGCCCGCGACGCCGAACCCGGTGTTCATGAACCCGGACGCCGTCCCCGACCACTGCGGGGCGACGTCCATCGGGATCGCCCAGAGGTTGGCGTTGCAGAGCTCGAGGAAGAAGAACGACAGCGCGAGCGAGATCGTCGCGACGAGGAGCCCCTGGCCGATCACCAGCGGGATCAGGCACAGCAGCGACCCGCCGAGCCCGGTCACCAGGATCGTGCGCCGGGCGTTCCGGGTGTTCCCGCCGCGGTGGATGATGCGGTCGCTCAGCATGCCGCCGACCGTGTCGCCGACGACACCCGCCAGCAGGATGAGCGTCGTGAACAGGGCGAAGTCGCCGATCTCCAGCCCGTAGGTGGAGCTGAGGAACGTCGGCAGCCAGGTCAGGAACACCCAGAGGGTCCATCCGTAGCCGAAGTCGACGAAGGTGACCGGCAGGATCTGCTTCGCCATCTGGCGCCACGGGACGGGAGGCCGGGTCGCACGGGTCTCGACCGGCGGCAGCTCGGACAGTTCGGCCTGCGTGATGCCCTTGGCCGACTCCGGCTTGTCGCGGAACCAGACGAACCAGACGACGGCCCACGCGAACGACAGCACGGCGGTCGCGAAGAAGGCCAGTCGCCAGCCGCTGATCGCGATGAAGTACGCGACGACCAGGGGGGCGAGCGCGTTGCCGAGCCGGGCCGCGGAGTGCACGACACCCTGCGCGAAGCCGTTCCGGTCGCGGGGGATCCAGCGGCTCATCGCCTGGGTCGCGGTCGGGAAGGCGGCTGCCTCGCTGAGGCCGAGCAGGGCGCGAGCGGCGAACAGCGTCCAGAAGCCCACCGCGAAGCCGGTCCAGAGCGTCGCGACGCCCCAGATGACGGTGATGACGAACAGGGCCTTGCGCGGGCCGAACTTCTCGCTGATCGTGCCGCCGAACACCTGCAGCAGGGCGTACGGCAGCGAGAACGCGGACACGATCAGGCCGGCCGTGGCCTCGTTGAACCCGAACTCCTCGGTGATGTGGGGCAGTGCGGTCGAGATGTTGGTGCGGTCGATGTACGAGATCGCGTACATGAAGCAGAGCAGGATGAGCACGCGCCCGCGGATGCGTCCGCGGAACGGGGTGCCCTTCGTCGGTGCCGCTGGGGTCGCCGTCGTCATGGGGGCCTCTTCGGGGGAGTGAGGATCGATCGGGGTGCTGCTGAACGAACGAGACGCTAGGGACCGTTCTTATCAGCGTCCTCGGAGCCTGCTCTTCCGGGACGATACGCCCGCTGCAGCACGAGGGGTACGCCGTCGGCGAGCAGACCGGCGAGGTGTCGGTGGGCGCGCCTAGCATTGACCGCATGGCAGTCACGATGGAACCCGCCCGCGCGGTCCGCCCGTTCGAGGTGATCAGCGAGTACTCGCCGAGCGGTGACCAGCCCGCGGCGATCGCCGAACTCGCCGGGCGCATCAACGCCGGTGAGACCGACGTGGTGCTGCTCGGCGCGACGGGTACCGGCAAGTCGGCGACCACGGCCTGGCTCATCGAGCAGGTGCAGCGCCCGACGCTCGTGCTCGCGCACAACAAGACCCTGGCGGCGCAGCTGGCCACCGAGTTCCGCAGTCTGCTGCCGAACAACGCCATCGAGTACTTCGTGTCGTACTACGACTACTACCAGCCCGAGGCGTACGTCCCGCAGACCGACACCTTCATCGAGAAGGACTCCTCGGTCAACGCCGAGGTGGAGCGTCTGCGGCACTCGACGACGAACTCGCTGCTCAGTCGTCGTGATGTCGTCGTGGTGTCGACCGTGTCGTGCATCTACGGCCTCGGCACGCCGGAGCAGTACATGAACGCCTCGGTGGCGCTGTCGGTCGGCCAGGAGATCTCGCGCGACCAGCTCGTCCGCCGGTTCGTCGCGATGCAGTACCAGCGCAACGACGTCGACTTCGCGCGCGGGACCTTCCGGGTCCGTGGCGACACCATCGAGATCATCCCGATGTACGAAGAGCACGCGATCCGCATCGAGATGTTCGGGGACGAGATCGAGGCACTGAGTTCGCTGCACCCGCTCACGGGCAACGTCATCGACGACCTCCCTGCGGTCTCGATCTTCCCGGCGTCGCACTACGTCGCCGACACCGACGTCATGCACCGTGCCATCGGCACCATCAAGGAAGAACTGGCCGAGCGCCTCGCCGAGCTCGAGGGCCAGGGCAAGCTGCTCGAGGCCCAGCGCCTGCGGATGCGCACCACCTTCGACATCGAGATGATGGAGCAGATCGGCTTCTGCTCCGGCATCGAGAACTACTCGCGGCACGTCGACGGGCGCATGCCCGGCGAAGCACCGCACTGCCTGCTCGACTACTTCGCCGACGACTTCCTCATCGTGATCGACGAGTCGCACGTCACCGTGCCGCAGATCGGCGCGATGTACGAAGGCGACGCGTCCCGCAAGCGCACCCTGGTCGAGCACGGCTTCCGGCTGCCCAGCGCGATGGACAACCGCCCGCTCAAGTGGGAAGAGTTCCTCGAGCGTGCCGGGCAGAAGGTCTTCCTGTCGGCGACACCCGGCAAGTACGAACTCGGGATCACCGACAGCGTCGTCGAGCAGATCATCCGCCCGACCGGCCTGATCGACCCCGAGATCGTCGTCAAGCCGTCCGACGGCCAGATCGACGACCTGCTCGAGGAGATCCAGCAGCGCGTCGACAAGGACAAGCGCGTGCTGGTCACGACCCTGACCAAGCGCATGGCCGAAGAGCTGACCGACTTCCTCGGCAACGCGGGCGTCCGGGTCCGGTACCTGCACTCCGACGTCGACACGCTCAAGCGCGTCGAGCTCCTGACCGAGCTGCGACAGGGCGTCTACGACGTGCTCGTCGGCATCAACCTGCTGCGTGAGGGGCTGGACCTGCCCGAGGTGTCCCTCGTGGCGATCCTCGACGCCGACAAGGAAGGCTTCCTGCGCTCGTCGACGTCGCTCATCCAGACCATCGGCCGTGCCGCCCGCAACGTGTCGGGTCAGGTGCTCATGTACGCCGACAAGATGACCGACTCCATGAAGCAGGCCATCGAGGAGACCGACCGTCGCCGCGAGAAGCAGGTGGCCTACAACCTCGAGCACGGCATCGACCCGCAGCCGCTGCGCAAGAAGATCGGCGACATCACCGAGCAGCTGAACCGCGAGAACGACGACACGAAGGCGCTGCTCGAGCGTCGCGGCAGCAGCGCGAAGGACCGCGGCCGGGCGCCGACGCCGTCGCTCAAGCGCGAGGGCATCGCCGGTGAGGGCGCGACCCAGCTCGAGGCGACCATCGCCGACCTCAACGACCAGATGCTCCAGGCCGCGACCGAGCTCAAGTTCGAACTCGCCGCGCGCCTGCGCGACGAGGTCCAGGACCTCAAGAAGGCACTCCGGCAGATGGAGTCGGCCGGCCATGTCCGCTGAGACCGACGCAGCTCGACCCCGCACCGTCGTCGTGACGGGCGCGAGCGCCGGGCTCGGGTACCACGCGGCCGAACAGCTCGCCGCCGCGGGCCACCGGGTCGTGTTGGCGACGCGCAGTGCGGAACGGGCCGACGCCGCCGCGCGCAGCATCCGGCAGCAGGTCCCGACCGCGGTGCTCGAGCACCTGCACGTCGACCTGGCCGACCTGGAGAGCGTCCGCGCGGCCGCGACGGCGCTGCAGGACCTCGGTCCGGTCGACGCGCTGCTCAACAACGCCGGAGTCGTGGGCTCGCGGGCCGAGCGTGCCACCGCACAGGGCCTCGAGCTGCAGGTCGGCACGAACCACCTGGGGCACTTCGCCTTCACCGGGCTCGTGCTGCCGATGCTCGAGCGGACGGGCGGCCGCGTCGTGCACCTCGGCTCGATCGCACACCGCTGGGCCACCCTCGACCGTCGCGACCCGCTCGGTGCGGGGCACTACTCCGGCTACCGGCAGTACGGCCGCAGCAAGCTCGCGGTGATGCTGTTCGGCTTCGAGCTCGCCGAGCGCCTGGCCGACGCCGGGTCCGCCGTGTCGAGCGTCGTCGCCCACCCGGGCCTCGCACTCGACTCGCTCGGTCCGTCCCGCCCGCTGGTCACCCCGGCGCGTGACGAACCCGCGTGGACCCGCCCCGGGGAACGCCTCGTCGCCCAGGGCAAGGACGCGGGTGCGCTGCCGCTCGTGCACGCCACGGTCGGTGCCGGAGTCCGCTCGGGCGAGTACTGGGGTCCCGGCGGTGCCTTCCAGCTGCGGGGACCGGCTGCCGTCGTCCGCGCCGAGCCGCGCGCGCACGACCGCACCGAGGCAGCGCGGCTCTGGCAGGCGAGCGAGCAGGCCTCCGGCGTCGCGTTCGCTCTCGACGCATTCGTCTGACACCGAACCGGAACCGAATGTCGGCATCGGTTCGTAGACTCGTGGGCGATGACCATCACCTCTGATCGCGGCCCTGTCACGCCCGGAAGCAACGCCCTCGGCGGCGCCGCGGACGACGACCGGCCGGACGCCGACCGTTCCGACCTCGAGCCCGCAGACCTGCACCTGCCCGGCGGCACCGCACCGCACGACACCACGACGCTGAGCGTCCGCGGTGCGCGCGTGCACAACCTGCGGGACGTCGACCTCGAGATCCCGCGCGACTCGCTCGTCGTGTTCACGGGGTTGTCCGGGTCCGGCAAGTCCTCCCTGGCGTTCGACACGATCTTCGCCGAGGGACAGCGCCGGTACGTCGAGTCGCTGTCGGCCTACGCCCGCCAGTTCCTCGGGCAGGTCGACCGTCCCGACGTCGACTTCATCGAGGGTCTGTCGCCCGCGGTGTCGATCGACCAGAAGTCGACGAACCGCAACCCGCGCTCCACCGTCGGCACCATCACCGAGGTCTACGACTACATGCGCCTGCTCTGGGCGCGCATCGGCATCCCGCACTGCCCCGTCTGCGGCGAGGTCATCAGCAAGCAGAGCGTGCAGCAGATCGCCGACCAGCTCATGACGCAGGAGACCGGCACCCGCTTCCAGGTGCTCGCGCCGATCGTCTCCAAGAAGAAGGGCGAGTTCGTCGACCTCTTCCAGGAGCTCGCGGCCTCGGGGTACTCGCGGGCGATCGTCGACGGCGAGCGGATCCAGCTGAGCAGCCCGCCCACGCTCAAGAAGCAGGTCAAGCACGACATCTCGGTGATCGTCGACCGTCTGGTGGCCGGCGACGACATCCTCGGACGCCTGACCGACTCGCTCGAGACCGCGCTGCGCCTGACCAACGGCACGGTGGCGATCGACCTCGTCGACCACGAGGGCCCCGGCGCTGTCCGGACCTACTCCGAGAACCTGTCCTGCCCGAACAACCACCCCCTCGCGCTCACCGAGATCGAGCCCAGGACGTTCTCGTTCAACGCCCCGTTCGGCGCGTGCCCCGAGTGCTCCGGCCTCGGCACGCGCATGTCGGTCGACCCCGACCTGGTGCTCGGCGACCCCGAGGCCTCGCTGGCGGACGGCGTGCTGCTGCCGTGGACCGGCACGAGCGGCCTGTACGCGTACTTCGAGAAGCTCCTGGCCGGCCTCGGCAAGGAGCTCGGCTTCCGGCTCGACACCCCGTGGAGCCAGCTCGACCCGACGGTGCAGGCAGCCATCCTCACCGGCAAGGACTTCGAGGTCTCGGTGTCCTGGCGCAACCGCTTCGGCCGTGAGATGCGCTACACCAGCGGGTTCGAGGGCGTCATGCCCTACATCGAGCGCAAGTTCGCCGAGGCCGAGTCGGACTCGCAGCGCCAGCGCTTCCAGGGCTACCTGCGCGAAGTGCCCTGCCCGGTCTGCGACGGCACGCGCCTGAAGCCCGAGGTCCTCGGCGTCACCGTTGCCGACCGCAGCATCGCCGACGTCACCCAGCTCAGCCTCGACGACGCCTACGCCTTCATGGACACCCTGACCCTGACCGACCGCGAAGCGCACATCGCCGCGGCGGTCCTGCGGGAGATCCGCGCGCGGCTCGAGTTCCTGCTCGAGGTCGGCCTGAACTACCTGACGCTGTCCCGTGGCGCCGGCTCGCTGTCCGGCGGCGAGGCGCAGCGCATCCGGCTCGCCACGCAGATCGGGTCCGGGCTGACCGGTGTGCTCTACGTGCTCGACGAGCCGAGCATCGGGCTGCACCAGCGCGACAACCGCCGGCTCATCGACACCCTCGTCAAGCTGAAGAACCTCGGCAACACGCTCATCGTCGTCGAGCACGACGAGGACACCATCCGCACGGCGGACTGGGTCGTCGACATCGGCCCGGGCGCCGGGGTCAACGGCGGCAACGTCGTGCACTCGGGGTCGTACGCCGACATGATCGAGAACCACGAGTCGATCACCGGTGACTACCTGGCGGGCCGTCGCGCGATCGACATGCCGAGCAAGCGTCGCGCGATCAACAAGAAGCGCGTGATCACCGTGCAGGGCGCGCGCGCGAACAACCTGCGCGAGGTCGACGTCGACTTCCCGCTCGGCGTCTTCACCGCCGTCACGGGCGTCAGCGGCTCGGGCAAGTCGACGCTCGTCAACGACATCCTGTACAAGGTGCTCGCCAACCAGCTCAACGGTGCCCGCCACATCGCGGGCAAGCACACCCGGGTCAAGGGGCTCGACCAGCTCGACAAGGTCGTGCACGTCGACCAGGCACCGATCGGCCGCACCCCGCGGTCGAACCCCGCGACCTACACGGGCGTGTTCGACCGGATCCGGCAGCTGTTCGCCGAGACCCCCGAGGCCAAGATCCGCGGGTACCTGCCCGGTCGGTTCAGCTTCAACGTCAAGGGCGGCCGCTGCGAGAACTGCTCGGGCGACGGCACCATCAAGATCGAGATGAACTTCCTGCCCGACGTGTACGTCGCGTGCGAGGTGTGCGGCGGTGCGCGGTACAACCGCGAGACGCTGCAGGTGCACTACAAGGGCAAGGACATCTCCGAGGTCCTCGACATGCCGATCAGCGAGGCAGCCGAGTTCTTCGAGCCGATCTCCGCCATCCACCGGTACATGGCGACCCTCGTCGACGTCGGCCTGGGCTACGTCCGCCTCGGCCAGAGCGCCACGACGCTGTCCGGTGGCGAAGCCCAGCGCGTCAAGCTCGCGACCGAGCTGCAGCGACGCTCGAACGGCCGCACGGTGTACGTGCTCGACGAGCCGACGACCGGTCTGCACTTCGAGGACGTCCGCAAGCTGCTGCTCGTGCTGCAGAGCCTGGTCGACAAGGGCAACACGGTGATCACGATCGAGCACAACCTCGACGTCATCAAGTCCGCCGACTGGGTCATCGACATGGGTCCCGAGGGCGGCTCCGGCGGCGGGACGGTCCTGGCGACCGGCACGCCCGAGCACGTCGCCGACGTCCCGGAGAGCCACACGGGCGTGTTCCTGCGCGAGATCCTCGAGGCGCAGGACGCACGGGTCGGCAAGCAGCGTTCGGTGGGCGCACGCAAGGTCTCCGAGACCGGCACGCTCGGGCGCGGCGCCGGGTCCGACAAGCAGCGGGCAGGTGCGCGGTAGGTGGCGGACACTGTCCCGTGGCGTCCGAAGGCCGGTGAGATCCCGACCGATCCGGGCGTGTACCGATGGCGTGACGGCAACGGCCGGGTGCTGTACGTCGGCAAGGCGAAGAACCTCCGCGCTCGGCTGAGCAACTACTTCGCGCCGCTGCCGACCCTGCACGAACGCACCCGCCGCATGGTCCTGACGGCGAAGAGCGTCGAGTGGACGACCGTCGGGTCCGAGATCGAGGCACTCCAGCTCGAGTACACCTGGATCAAGGAGTTCGACCCGCCGTTCAACGTCAAGTTCCGGGACGACAAGTCGTACCCGTACATGGCGATCACGCTCGGCGACGAAGCCCCCCGGGTGATGGTCACGCGCAACCGCAAGATCCGGGGGGCCAAGTACTTCGGTCCGTACCCGAAGATCTGGGCCGTGCACGACACCATCGACCTGATGATCAAGGTGTTCCCGATCCGCACCTGCTCGGACTCGTCGTACAAGCGCGCCATGCAGACCGGCAAGCCGTGCTTCCCGGGGCAGATCGGCAAGTGCGGCGGCCCGTGCTCGCAGCGCGTCACGATCGCCGAGCACCGCGCGCTCGTCGACGAGTTCGTGCGGTTCATGAACAGCTACGACCGCCGCGTGATCACCGAGCTCCGGCAGCGCATGGGGGCCTCCGCCGACGCCATGCAGTACGAACAGGCGGCGAAGTACCGCGACCAGGTCGGGGCACTCGAAGCCGTGCTCGAGAAGTCCGCGGTGGTGCTCAAGGACTCCGTCGACCTCGACCTGTTCGGCATCGCCGAGGACGAACTCGCGGCCGCCGTGCAGCTGTTCTCCGTCCGCGGTGGTCGCATCCGCGGTGTCCGCGGGTGGGTCGTCGACAAGGAGCTCGACATCACGACGGGCGAGCTGGTGGAGCAGATCGTGCAGGGTGTCTACGCCGATGCCGAGCCGTCGTCGCGGGCCGGCGGTCCACTGACCAGCCCGACGACCGAGGAGCCCCCGCGCGAGGTCGTCGTGCCGGAGCTCCCGGACGATGCCGACGCGTTGCAGCAGTGGCTCAGTGAGCGGCGTGGGGGTCGTGGCACGAAGCTCAGCACCGCGCAGCGCGGCGACCGCGCCGGGCTCGCCCGGACGGCCTCGCAGAACGCGCAACAGGCGCTCATGCTCTACAAGACGAAGCGGTCCGCCGACTACACCACGCGTGCCGCCGCGCTGGCCGACATCCAGGACGCCCTGGGCATGTCCGAGGCGCCGCTGCGCATGGAGTGCTACGACATCTCGCACCTGCAGGGCACGAACGTCGTCGCGTCGATGGTCGTCTTCGAGGACGGTCTGCCGCGCAAGGACCAGTACCGCCGCTACTCGATCGCCGAGACCCGTGACGACACCGACAGCATGCACCAGGTGCTCACGCGGCGCCTCGCCCGTCTCGACGAGGACGCCGAGCTGCCGGACCAGCCGGACCAGAACGCCGAGGGCGTGGTCGCGGTCGAGAAGCCGACCAAGCGCTTCGCCTACCGCCCGCAGCTGCTGATCGTCGACGGCGGGCAGCCGCAGGTGGCCGCAGCCAAGCGGGCGATGGACGAGGCCGGGGTCACCGACATCGCCCTCGTCGGCATCGCCAAGCGCCTCGAGGAACTCTGGCTGCCCGACGACGACTTCCCGGTGATCCTGCCGCGCAACTCCGAGGCCCTGTTCCTCATCCAGCGCATCCGCGACGAGGCCCACCGGTTCGCCATCACCCACCAGCGGGGGCGCCGCAAGCGCGACGTCCGCACGCAGCTGTCCGAGATCCCCGGTCTCGGGCCGAGCCGCGTCAGCGCGCTGCTGAAGCACTTCGGCTCGGTCACCCGGCTGCGGTCCGCCACGGCGGACGAGATCGGCGAGGTGCAGGGCGTCGGCCCGGCGACCGCCGCAGCGGTCGTGCGGAAGCTGCAGACGGTGCCGGCCAGCGCGCCGACGGGGGAGTCACCGACAAGCGCGCCCGGGCCCGGCAGCGCGCCCGACGCCGACGGGGACCTGAGCAGCGCAGACCGGACAGGAGGCTCGGTGCGGGTCCCCGAGGTGACCGGCGGCGGTCCGCAGTTGCCGTCGTGACGTCACCACGGTCCTCCCGGCCGTCGGGTCCGCGACCCCCGAACGGGCGATAGCCTGGACCCCGAGCACACTCACCCCGGCCCGCTCCTGCGGGCCCCCGGCCCGCCCGAGCGACGCGCCCGGGCAGCGACGACGGAGCACATCTCCAGATGACCGACACCGATGCGAGTCCGCAGCACGACGTCCTGATCGTGACCGGGATGTCCGGCGCCGGGCGCTCCACGGTGGGCAAGGCGCTCGAGGACCTCGACTGGTACGTCGTCGACAACCTGCCGACCCAGATGCTCGGCCCGCTCACCGACCTGGCCGACCGCGCCGGCGAGAAGATCCCGAAGCTCGCCGCCGTGGTCGACGTCCGCGGGGGCCGCTACTTCACCGACCCTGAACACGCCGTCGAACGACTTCGGGCGGCGACCTCGGCCCGGGTCCGGGTGCTCTTCCTCGAGGCGACCGACCAGGTCCTCGTCCGGCGGTTCGAGCAGGTCCGGCGACCGCACCCGCTCCAGGGTGAGGACACGCTGCTCGACGGCATCGCGCGTGAGCGAACGCGGCTGCTCGGGCTGCGCGAGGCGTCCGACGTGATCATCGACACGTCCGACCTCAACATCCACCAGCTCGCCAACACCGTGACCGAGAAGTTCGCCGAGGACCGCTTCACCGGCGTCCAGGTCACGCTGATGAGCTTCGGGTTCAAGTACGGGCTGCCCGCCGACGCCGACATGGTGGCCGACGTGCGGTTCATCCCGAACCCGTACTGGGTGCCGGAACTCCGTCCGCACACCGGTCTGGACGCACCCGTGTCCGAGTACGTCCTCGCGCAGCCGGGGTCCCGCACGTTCGTCGACCGCTACGCCGCCGTGCTCGAGCCGGTCCTCGGCGGGTACCAGCGCGAGAACAAAAGACACGCTACGATCGCCATCGGCTGTACCGGCGGCAAGCACCGCTCGGTCGCCATCGTCGCCGAGTTGGCGAGCCTCCTCCGTGGGATGCCCAACGTCGCCGTGCGTGTGAAGAACCGAGATCTCGGCCGGGAGTGACCGTCCCACCGGCCGCTCCACACGCGTGCGCCACCGGGATACAGAACCCCACCACCGACTGAACGTAAGGAATGATGCTGTGCCGTTGACTGCCGAGGTCAAGGACGAACTGGCCAGGGTCGCCGTGGGCCGCAACACGGTCCGCGCCGCCGAACTCGCGACGATCCTCCGGTTCGCGGGTGGCCTGCACGTCATCTCCGGCAGGATCGCCGTCGAGGTCGAGGTCGACACGCGGATCATCGTCCACCGCGTCCGCAAGGACCTGGCCGAGCTGTACGGCGTCCGGAGCGAGGCCTCGGTCGGCTCCACGGCATCGTCCCGTCGCGGGACCCGCTACCTGGTCCGCGTGCTCGAGGCGGGGGAGACCCTCGCACGGCAGACCGGTCTGATGGACGCTCGGCGTCGTCCGGTGCGTGGTCTGCCGAACCGCCTGACCACGGGCAACCGCGAGGACCTCGCCGCGATCTGGCGAGGTGCCTTCCTGGCCGCCGGCACCCTCACGGACCCCGGCCGGGCCGCCGCACTCGAGGTGACCTGCCCCGGCAACGAGGCGGCGATGGCACTGGTCGGAGCCGCTTCGCGACTCGGCATCGCCGCGAAGGGCCGCGAAGTCCGCGGTGTGCACCGCGTCGTCATCCGCGACGGCGAGGCGATCGGGCAGATGCTCACCGCGATGGGCGCGGCCCGCACCACCGCGGACTGGGAGGAGATGCGCCAGCGTCGCGAGGTCCGCGCCACGGCGAACCGCCTCGTGAACTTCGACGACGCCAACCTCCGGCGTTCCGCACAGGCGGCCGTCGCCGCCTGCGCACGGGTCGAGCGCGCACTCGAGATCCTCGGCGACGAGGTCCCCGACCACCTGCAGTACGCCGGGTCGCTCCGGTTGGCGCACCGTGACGCGTCGCTCGACGAGCTCGGCCAGCACGCCGACCCGCCCATGACCAAGGACGCGATCGCCGGTCGGATCCGCCGTCTGCTCGCGATGGCCGACAAGCGCGCCGTCGAGCTCGACGTCCCCGGTACCGAGGCGAGCGTCCCCGAGGAGCTCGAAGGCGCCTGACCCCCGTCTGCACGTCACACGAACGGGTGCTGAAGCTCCGACTGCTAGGGTCGTGAGGGCGACGTCGCGGGCGTATCGTCCAGCACACGCGGGCCTGTCGCAGGGCCCTCGACTCCGAACAAGCAGCGCCCTCCGAGCGCTCCACACCCACCAGGAGAACCATTGACCGTCAAGATCGGCATCAACGGCTTCGGCCGCATCGGCCGTAACTTCTTCCGGGCCGCTCTGGCCAAGGGCAGCGACCTCGAGATCGTCGCTGTGAACGACCTCACGGACAACGCCGCTCTGGCGAACCTGCTCAAGTTCGACTCGATCACCGGTCGCCTCGGCGTCTCCGTCGAGCTCGACGGCGACAACATCGTGGTCGACGGCAAGCCGATCAAGGTCCTCGCGGAGCGCGATCCCGCCAACCTCCCCTGGGGCGACCTGGGTGTCGACATCGTCATCGAGTCGACCGGGTTCTTCACCAAGGCCGCCGACGCGCAGAAGCACATCGACGCGGGCGCCAAGAAGGTCGTCATCTCCGCCCCGGCCACCGGTGACGACGTCACCATCGTGCTCGGTGTGAACGAGGACCAGTACGACCCGGCGAACCACAACATCATCTCGAACGCGTCGTGCACCACGAACAGCCTCGCGCCGCTCGCCAAGGTGTTCCACGACAAGTTCGGCATCGAGCGCGGGCTCATGACGACGGTGCACGCGTACACCGCCGACCAGAACCTGCAGGACGGCCCGCACAAGGACCCCCGTCGTGCCCGCGCGGCCGCACTCAACATCGTCCCGACCTCGACCGGTGCCGCCAAGGCCATCGGTCTCGTCATGCCGGAGCTCGCCGGCAAGCTCGACGGCTTCGCGCTCCGCGTCCCGGTCCCGACCGGTTCGATCACCGACCTCACCCTCGAGACCAAGTCCGAGGTCACGGTCGACGAGATCAACGCCGCCTACAAGGAAGCAGCCGAGGGCCCGATGAAGGGCATCCTGCTCTACAGCGAGGACCCGCTGGTGTCGACCGACATCACCACGGACCCGCACTCCTCGATCTACGACTCCGGCCTGACCAAGGTCATCGGCGGCCTCGTCAAGATCACCTCGTGGTACGACAACGAGTGGGGCTACTCGAACCGCCTCGTCGACCTGACCGAGTACGTCGGCGAGCGTCTGTAACACATGAGCCTCCGAACCCTGGGGAGCCCCGGTCACTGGGGCGACCTCGGTGACCTCGCCGGCAAGCGCGTCGTCGTCCGGTGTGACCTCAACGTCCCGCTCAAGGACGGGGTCATCACGGACGACGGGCGCGTTCGCGCGTCCCTCGGCACGCTGAACACGCTCATCACGGCCGGCGCTCGCGTCATCGTGATCTCGCACCTCGGTCGCCCGGACGGCTCGCCGACACCGGAGTACTCCCTCGCGCCGGTGGGGCAGCGTCTGTCCGAGCTGCTCGGCAAGCCCGTCGAGTTCGTCGACGAGACCGTCGGTGACCTCGCCGGTGCGGCAGCCGACGAGCTCCAGGACGGCGACGTCCTGCTGCTCGAGAACCTCCGCTTCAACCCGGAGGAGACCTCGAAGGACGCAGCCGAGCGCCAGGCCTTCGCGGAGCGGATCGCCGCCATGGCCGACGCCTTCGTGTCCGACGGGTTCGGTGTCGTGCACCGCAAGCAGGCCTCGGTCTACGAGCTCGCGTCGGTGCTGCCCTCGGCTGCGGGTGGGCTCATCGAGACCGAACTGCGCGTGCTCGAGCGCCTGACCGCGACTCCCGAGCGCCCCTACACGGTGGTGCTCGGCGGATCGAAGGTCAGCGACAAGCTCGGTGTGATCGACCACCTGCTCCCGCAGGTCGACACGCTCTGCATCGGCGGTGGCATGCTCTTCACCTTCCTGGCGGCTCAGGGCCACGGCGTCGCCAAGTCCCTGCTCGAACAGGACCAGCTCGACGTCGTCCGCGAGTACCTGTCGCGCGCGGACGAGCTCGGCGTGACGATCGACCTGCCGACCGACGTCGTCGTGGCATCCGGCTTCGCAGCGGACGCCGAACACGAGACGGTGGCCGCTGACGCGATCGAGTCGTCGTCGTTCGGTGCCGACGGCATCGGCCTCGACATCGGTCCGGAGACGGCCGAGCGGTTCGCCCGCGCGGTGTCCGGGTCGAAGACCGTGTTCTGGAACGGCCCGATGGGCGTGTTCGAGTTCCCGGCCTTCGCCGCGGGGACGAAGACCGTCGCGCAGGCCCTGACCGAGGTCGACGGCCTCGGGGTCGTCGGCGGTGGCGACTCCGCCGCGGCCGTGCGGTCGCTCGGGTTCTCCGACGACCAGTTCGGCCACATCTCGACCGGCGGCGGTGCGAGCCTCGAGTTCCTCGAGGGCAAGTCGCTGCCCGGTCTCGAAGCACTCGGATGGACCCGATGACCCGAACACCGCTCATCGCCGGCAATTGGAAGATGAATCTCGATCATCTCCAGGCGATCGCGACCGTGCAGAAGCTCGCGTGGACGCTGAAGGACGCACGCCACGACTTCGACGACGTCGAGGTCGCGGTGTTCCCGCCCTTCACCGACCTGCGCAGCGTGCAGACGCTCATCTCGGCCGACAAGCTCCCGATCCGCTTCGGCGCCCAGGACCTGTCCCAGCACGACTCGGGTGCGTACACCGGTGACGTCTCTGGTGCGTTCCTCGCGGCACTCGACGCCGCGTACGTGATCGTCGGACACTCCGAGCGTCGCACGATGCACGGGGAGACCGACCAGGTCGTGGCCGCCAAGACGGCCGCCGCAGTCAAGCACGGCGTCGTGCCGGTGGTGTGCGTGGGCGAGACCGGCGAGCAGCGTGAAGAACGCGGCGCCGGTGTCGTTGCCGTCGAGCAGCTGCAGGTCGTCCTCGACGCCGTGCAGCCGTCCGAGATCGTCGTCGCGTACGAGCCCGTCTGGGCCATCGGTTCCGGCCAGGCAGCGTCGGCCGACCAGGCGCAGGACGAGTGCGCCGCCATCCGCCGGGGAATCGCCGCCGCGTGGGGCGAGGACCTCGCCGCCGCGACGCGCGTGCTGTACGGCGGCTCCGTCAAGTCGGGCAACATCGCGGGCTTCCTCCGCGAGCCCGACGTCGACGGCGCGCTCGTCGGTGGCGCGTCCCTCGACGTGCAGGAGTTCGCGGCGATCGCGCGCTTCCGGCATCACGTCGGACTCTGATCCGACCAGTTCGGGCCGGCCGCGTCACCGTGGCCGGCCCGAGCCACGCCCGTGCCGGTGACCCGGCCGCTCCGGCGGCCCGGTACACTTGCATGGCTGACTGACACGAAAGGTACGTCGTGGCGATACTCTCCGTCGTGCTGCAGGTCCTGCTCGCAATCACGAGCCTCCTGCTCACGCTCCTCATCCTCCTGCACAAGGGCCGCGGTGGCGGCCTCTCCGACATGTTCGGCGGCGGTGTGACGAGCAACCTCGGGGCGTCCGGCGTGGCCGAGCGCAACCTGAACCGGATCACGGTGATCCTCGGTCTGCTCTGGATCGTGAGCATCATCGTGCTCGGTCTCATCAACAAGTTCACAGCGGGGAGCTGAGTCATGGCATCAGGAGGCAGTGCAATCCGGGGGTCGCGCGTCGGTGCAGGCCCGATGGGGGAGCAGGACCGCGGGGTCCAGGCCGAGCGCGTCGCGATCTCGTACTGGGACGCGCTGGGGAACGAGGTCGTCCGCTACTTCGCGGCGAACCTCCCCGACGACGAGATCCCGGAGACGGTCGACTCGCCGTCCACCGGGCTCCCGGCGGGCCGCGACAAGGAGAACCCGCCGCAGGTCACGAAGACCGAGCCGTACAAGACCCACCTGGCGTACGTCAAGGAGCGCCGCACCGAGGAAGAAGCAGCACAGCTCCTCGAAGACGCGCTGCAGCAGCTCCGGCAGCGTCGCGGTACCGCGAAGTAGCACCGAACGTCACGAAGGCCCCCGCACTCCGGTGCGGGGGCCTTCGTCGTTGCGGGTGGCGATCAGCGGTGCGGCGGTCTTCGAGATCGCACGACTCGCCGCGCGGCTGGCGTCGCGGTTCCGCGAGTGACCGGTCAGTGGGCGCGAGATGCCATGACTTCGGAACCTCGCGCGGGTTGGGGGGCGACCCCGGAACGACGGGAGGCCCGGTGCCAGCTGGCACCGGGCCTCCTGTCAGAGGGTGCGGGATGTCAGTACGTCGACGCGATCAGGTTCTCGGGGACGTCGCGTGCGGCGTCCTGGTCCACGAAGAACACGGTGCGCTTGCGACCCTGCACGCCGCCGACGGGGACCTCGTCGACCGAGGCACCAGCGAGTGCCAGGCCGAGGACCGAGGCCTTCTCGGCGCCGGACAAGATGACCCACACGCGCTGCGACGCGTTGATCGCCGGGTAGGTCAGGGTCAGACGCTGCGGCGGGGGCTTGGGGGAGTCGTCGACCGGCACGACCGTGCGGTCGGTGATCGACAGCTGCGCGAACTCCGGGAAGAGCGACGCGGTGTGGCCGTCCGGGCCGACGCCGAGGAGCGTGATGTCGAACTTCGGCGCGACGGCCGAGTCGGGCGCCGCGTCCTGCAGCTCGCGCTCGTACCGCGCCGCGGCCTCGTCGATGGAGATGCCGGCGTCGGACGCGGCCATCGGGTGGATGTTCGACGCCGGGATGCCGACGTGGTCGAAGAAGTCGGCCTGCGTGCCGGTGACGTTGCGGTCGGCATCACCTTCGGGTGCCCAGCGCTCGTCGACCCACCAGACGTGCACCTTCGACCAGTCGACGCTCTCACGCGCCTGCGACTGGCCGATGGCGGCGAGCACGAGGGTCGACACCGAACCACCGCTGATGGCGATGTCCGCGCGCTCCTGCTCGTCCAGCACGTCGATGATCTTCGTGATGAAGCGTGCGGCGACGGACGCGCCGAGGGCCTGCTTGTCCGGGTGCACCAGCACCCGCCGTTCGTTGGTCACGTGACTCCCGTGTTCAGGTCGGCGGGCCGTGGTGGACCGCCTTCGGTCCGGTCGGGTCGCACGTCCGCGCTGGACATGCGACCCGACCGAGTGGTGCGGTCAGTTCGCGATGTGCTCGCGGAGCTGGGCCACCCCGTGCTTGACGACGTCTCCGAAGAGGACGTCCGGGTCGAGTCTACGGAGTTCCTCTGCGAGACAGTCGCGCAGGTTCCGGCGCGGCAGCGACAGGTCGTGCACCGGCTGACCGGGCATCGACAGCGTCGCCACGTCGACCAGGGAGCGCTCGAGCTCGATGGTGCCGGACTCGCGGACGAGCGAGACGCCGTGGATGCCGCTCGAGCCCGTGGCACGCGGGGAGGTCACGACCGACACCGGGACCTGGAGCTGCAGCTGGAGCCACGCGGCGAGGAGGATCGTCGACGGGCTGTCGCTCGCCCCCGACACCTCGACACCGGTGATCGGCTCGTACGGCGGCTGGTCGAGCGCCGCGGCGAGCTGGTTGCGCCAGAGCGTCAGCCGGGTCCACGCGAAGTCGGTGTCACCCGGCACGTACGACTCCGCCAGTGCGGTTATCGCCGCGCTCGGGTCCTTCTGTGTGGCCGCGTCGGTGATGCGCCGCTGGGCGATGCGGCCGAGCGACGACTCGGCCGGCTTCGGCGGCGCGATCCCGGGCCACCAGGCGATGACCGGCGCGTCGGGGAGCAGCAGACCGGTGACCAGGCTCTCCTCGTTCGTGGCGGTCTCGCCGTACGCGCGCAGGACGATGACCTCACTCGCACCCGCGTCGCTGCCGACGCGGATCTGCGCGTCGAGCCGACCGGGCGAGGCGATGTCACCGTCGTTCTTGGACACGATGATGACGCGCATCGGGTGCTCGCGGGATGCCTCGTTCGCGGCCGCGATCGCCTCTTCCTCGTGGCCCAGGGCCGTCGAGATGATCAACGTCAGGACGCGACCCAGTGCGACGGCGCCGCCTTCTTCGCGGATGTGGACGAGGGTCTTCTGGATCTTCGAGACCGTGGTGTTCGGCAGGTCGATCTTCATGGACGCCTCCAGGTCCGGCCGTCGCGGCTCAGCAGGTCGTCGGCCGAGGCCGGACCCCACGTGCCGGGACGGTACTGCTCGGGCTGGCCCTGCGTGCGCCAGAACTCCTCGATGGGGTCGAGGATCTTCCAGGAGAGCTCCACCTCTTGGTGGCGCGGGAACAGCGGTGGGTCGCCGAGGAGTACGTCGAGGATGAGTCGCTCGTACGCCTCGGGGGATGCCTCGGTGAACGCGTGGCCGTAGCCGAAGTCCATCGTCACGTCGCGCACCTGGGTGCCGACGCCGGGGACCTTCGAGCCGAAGCGGAGCGTGACGCCCTCGTCCGGCTGCACGCGGATGACCAGCGCGTTCTGGCCGAGCGGCGACTGCGGGATGCCGAAGACGTCCTCGGGGACGCGCTTGAAGACGATCGCGATCTCCGTGACACGGCGGCCGAGGCGCTTGCCGGCACGCAGGTAGAACGGCACACCCTGCCAACGCCGCGTGGCGATGTTCAACTTGATCGCCGCGAAGGTCTCGGTCGTGGACTCGGGGTTCATGCCCGCTTCCTCGAGGAACCCGAGGACCTTCTCGCCGCCCTGCCAGCCGCCGTCGTACTGCCCGCGGGCGGTCGCCGTGCTGAGGTCGGACGGCAGCTCCACGGCGGAGAGCACCTTCTCCTTCTCGGCACGGAGGTGTCCGGCCTTGAACGAGACGGGCTCCTCCATCGCGGTGAGCGCGAGGAGCTGCAGCAGGTGGTTCTGGATGACGTCGCGTGCCGCACCGATGCCGTCGTAGTACGCCGCGCGTCCGGCGACGCCGATGTCCTCGGCCATCGTGATCTGCACGTGGTCCACGTAGTTCGAGTTCCAGATCGGTTCGTACATCTGGTTCGCGAACCGCAGCGTCAGGAGGTTCTGGACCGTCTCCTTGCCGAGGTAGTGGTCGATGCGGAACACGTCGTCGGGCGCGAAGACGCTCTCGACGATGGCGTTCAGCTCGCGTGCGGTGCGCAGGTCGGACCCGAAGGGCTTCTCCACGACGACACGACTCCACGACCCCTCGGCCTTCTCGGTCAGGCCGGACAGCTTGAGCTGCTCGGTGACGACCGGGAACATCTTGGGCGGGATGGACAGGTAGAAGGCGTGGTTGCCGAGCGTTCCCCGCTCGGCGTCGAGCGCGTCGACGGTCTCCTTGAGCTGGACGAACGCCTCGGGGTCGTCGAACGACCCCTGGACGAAGCGGATGCCCTGTTCGAGCTGCCGCCAGACGTCCTCGTCGAAGGGTGTCCGCGAGTGCTCCTTGACCGCGTCGTGGACGAGCTGGGAGAAGTCCTGGTCCTCCCAGTCACGCCGAGCGAACCCGACCAACGCGAACCCGGGCGGCAGGAGCCCCCGGTTCGCGAGGTCGTAGACCGCGGGCATCAGCTTCTTGCGGGACAGGTCGCCCGTCACGCCGAAGATGATGAGGGTGCTCGGACCCGCGATCCGGTTCAGTCGACGGTCCGTGGGCAACCGGAGCGGGTTGTGCTCCGGGGTGATCGCCACCGGTGACATGTGTCGGTGAACTCCTTTGGTGTCAGGAAGTGGGTGTGGGCCCCTGCAGCGCCGCGGTGACGACGTCCGTCAGTGCCGGGAGGTCCCCGGACGACAGCGTCAGCACCGGACGACCGTGCTGGGCGAGGACGCTGGCGTCCCCGGCAGCCTGGGCCCGGATGAGCTGGCCGAACGTGAAGGGCCGACCGGGGATCCGCAGGTCGCCCGCGTCGTCGGCGAGGATCTGCAGGTACACCCCCGTCGCGGGTCCGCCCTTGTGGTACTGGCCGGTGGAGTGCAGGAAGCGCGGACCCCACCCGAAGGTGACCGGTCGGCCGACGTGCTCGGCGACGACGTCGCGCAGCACCGCGAGTTCGCGGTTCACGTTGCGGTCGACGTAGGCCTGGATGGCGACGTAGCCGTCGGCACCCACGCCTGACAGGAGGCTCAACATGGCCTGGTCGAGGCCGCCGCCGGTCTCGAGACCGGTCGCGGTCACGGTCACGCCGCGGTCCTGGAAGGACGGCGCGGCCGACGGGACGGGCGTGCCGTCGCCGTCGAGCAGCGCACGGGTGGCGACCTTGGCCGCCTCGACGTCGGGCTGGTCGAAGGGGTCGATGCCGAGCAGTCGCCCGGCGACGGCCACGGCGTACTCCCACACCAGGAACTGGCCGCCGAGCGTGCCGGTGATCTCGACCTCGCTCTCGGCGACGTGGCGTTCGTCGTCGCGGGAGCCGACCAGCCGGATGACCTGCAGGTCGGGCAGGTCCGCGGTGAGCTCGGGGGCGTCCACGTCGAGCACGACGGGGAGCAGGCCCGTCCCGGACTTGCCCGTGGACTCGGCGATCAGCTGCTCGGCCCAGTCGGCGAACCCGATGATGTGGGTGCCGTCCGGGACGATGCCGATCTTGTCCCGCAGCGGCGACGTCCCGGCGAGGACCGCTCCGAGCACGAGCCCGGGGTTCTCGTCGATGTCGACTGCGAGCAACGCCGAGATGGCGTCCGCCTCGTCGAGCAGTTCGGCGATGTCCGCACCCGCCAGTCCCGCGGGCACCAGCCCGAAGGCGGTCAGTGCGGAGTACCGCCCGCCGACCGTGGGGTCGGCGGTGAAGACGCGGTAGCCGGCATCGGTCGCGGATGCCTCGAGCGGGGAGCCCGGGTCCGTGACCACGACGATCCGCTGGGCGGGGTCGATGCCGGCGTCGCGGAACGCCTGCTCGTAGGCCCGGCGCTGCGAGTCGGTCTCGAGCGTGGAGCCCGACTTCGACGACACGACGAGCACGGTGCGCTCGAGGCGGTCGGTCAGCGCCGCGGTGACCTGGGCGGGGTCGGTCGAGTCCAGCACCGTCAGGGGGACACCCGCGGTCCGGGTGATGACCTCGGGGGCGAGGGACGAGCCACCCATGCCGGCGAGGACGACGTGGTCGACCCCGTCGGCCAGCAGCTGCTCCCGCAGCTCGACGATGCGGGCCACGAGCGGCCGCGAGACCGCCACTGCCTCGACCCAGCCGAGGCGCGATGCGGCCTCGGTCTCCGCCGAGGGACCCCAGAGGTCGGGGTCCTGGGCGGTGATGCCCGACGCCACCAGGTCGGTGACGAGGCGCGGGACCACCTGTTCGATGGCCCGCGCCGCGTCACCGCTGGCGGCGATGGAGACAGTCACTACTTCTTGGCGTTCTCGAGGGCCGTCTTCACGGTGTCGACGAGCTCACCCCAGGAGACGTTGAACTTGTCCACGCCCTCCTTCTCGAGGAGCGCCACGACGTCGTCGTAGTCGATTCCCTGCGCCGCGAGCTGGTCCATGACCCGGTTGGCGTCGTCGTACTGTCCGGCGATCGCGTCACCGTGGATCTCGCCGTGGTCGAACGTGGCCTCCAGCGTCTTGCCGGGCATGGTGTTGACCGTGTTCGGTGCGGCGAGCTCGGTCACGTACAGCGTGTCGGGCAGCGACGGGTCCTTGACGCCGGTCGAGGCCCAGAGCGGACGCTGCGTGTTGGCACCGGCCTCGAGCAGGCCGAGGGCACGCTCCGAGGCGAAGGCCTGGGTCCAGACCTGGTAGGCGAGCTGCGCGTTGGCGATGCCGGCCTTCGACTTGAGGGCCTTGGCCTCGTCCGTGCCGACGGCGTCGAGGCGCTTGTCGATCTCGGAGTCGACGCGCGACACGAAGAACGACGCCACCGAGTGGATCTTCGACAGGTCGTGGCCAGCGGCCTTGGCCTTCTCGAGACCGCCGAGGTAGGCGTCGATGACGGCGCGGTAGCGCTCGAGCGAGAAGATCAGCGTGACGTTGACCGAGATGCCGGCGCCGATGACCTCGGTGATCGCCTCGAGGCCCTCGATCGTCGCGGGGATCTTGATGAGGACGTTCTCGCGGCCGACCTTCTCGAACAGGAACTTGGCCTGCTCGATGGTCTTGGCGGTCTCGTGCGCCAGGCCCGGCTCGACCTCGATCGACACGCGGCCGTCGAAGCCCTTGGTGTCGTCGTAGATCGCCTTGAAGACGTCGGAGGCGTTGGCGACGTCCTGCGTGGTGATCTCGAAGATCGCCTCGGTGACGTCGGTGTCCTTCGCCGCGAGCTCCTTGACCTGGGCGTCGTAGCGCTCGCCCTTGGCGAGGGCCGACGCGAAGATCGTCGGGTTGGTCGTCACGCCGACGACGTTGCGGTCCTTGATGAGGTTCTCGAGACGACCGGTCTCGAGCAGTTCGCGGGACAGGTCGTCGAGCCAGATGCTCACGCCGGTGGCGGAGAGCGCTTCGGTGGGGGTGGTGTCAGCCATGTGTTTCTCTTCTTTCGTCGACTTGGTGCGTCGGGGTCTGTGGGGGCGAGCCCCTGAAGACGGGAGGTGACGTGCGGAGCCGCCCGGAGCCTCCCGTGCGGAGGGCCGGGCCCGTGTACCGGACCCGGCCCTCACGACTCAGGATGCTGCTGCGATGGTTTCCTTCGCGGCTGCGACGACGTGCTCGGTGGTGAAGCCGAACTCGTTGTACAGCGTCTGGTAGTCCGCCGAGGCGCCGAAGTGCTCGATCGAGACGCTGCGACCGGCGTCGCCGACGATGTCGCGCCAGCTCATGCCGATGCCGGCCTCGACCGACACGCGGGCCTTGACCGAGGACGGGAGCACCGACTCGCGGTAGGCCTCGTCCTGCTCGAAGAACCACTCGAGCGACGGCGCCGACACGACGCGGGCGTTGATGCCCTCGCCCTTGAGCTGCTCGCGCGCGTCGATCGCGATCTGCACCTCGGAGCCGGAGCCGATGAGGATGACGTCCGGGGTGCCGTTCGGCGCCTCGGCGAGCACGTACGCGCCCTTCGCGACGTTCTTGGCGGACGCGAGGGTCTCGCCGGAGGCATCGCCCTCGCCACGCTCGAACACCGGGAGGTTCTGGCGGCTGAGCGCCAGACCGGCCGGGCGGTCGGTGTGCGACAGGACCGTCAGCCACGCGTACGCGACCTCGTTGGCGTCGGCCGGACGGACGACGTCGAGACCCGGGATCGCGCGGAGTGCCGTGAGCTGCTCGATCGGCTGGTGGGTGGGGCCGTCCTCGCCGAGGGCGATGGAGTCGTGCGTCCAGACGTAGACCGCCGGCGCCTTCATGAGCGCGGCGAGACGGACCGCCGGGCGCATGTAGTCGCTGAAGATCAGGAACGTGCCACCGAAGGGGCGCGTGTTGCCGTGCAGGACGATGCCGTTGAGGATCGCGCCCATGGCGTGCTCGCGGATGCCGAAGTGCAGCACACGACCGAACGGGTCGGTGCTCCAGGTCGACGTCGAGGCCTCGGCCGGACCGAAGGACTTGGCGTCCTCGATCGTGGTCAGGTTCGACTCGGCGAGGTCGGCGGACCCACCCCAGAACTCGGGCATCAGCGGCGCGATGGCGTTGATGACCTTGCCCGAGGCGGCACGGGTCGAGACGGCCTTCTCGGTGGAGAACACCGGGAGCGCTGCCTCGAGGCCCTCGGGGAGCTCCTTGGCCTGCATGCGGTCGAACAGGGCCTTCTTGTCGGCGTTGGCCGCGGCCCACGCGTCGAAGGTCTTCTGCCACTCGGCGTGCTGGGCCTGGCCCTTGGCGACGGCGCCGCGCGTGTACTCGAGCACCTCGGGGGCGACCTCGAAGGTCTTGTCCGTGTCGAAGCCGAGGACCTCCTTGAGGCCCTTGATCTCGTCGGCGCCGAGCGCCGAACCGTGGATCTTGCCCGAGTTCTGCTTGGTGGGCGACGGCCAGCCGATGATCGTCTTGAGGACGATGAGCGACGGCTTGTCCGTGACCTGCTTGGCGGTCTCGATGGCTGCGTACAGCTCCTCGACGTCCTCGTGGTACTCGCCGGTCTTCTTCCAGTCGACGATCTGGACGTGCCAGCCGAGCGCTTCGTAGCGCTCGGGGACGCTCTCGGAGAACGCGATGTCGGTGTTGTCCTCGATCGAGATCTGGTTCGAGTCGTAGAACGCGATGAGGTTGCCGAGCTGCTGCCGTCCGGCGAGCGAACCGGCTTCGTTCGTGATGCCCTCCTGCATGTCGCCGTCACCGGCGATCACGTAGGTGTGGTGGTCGAACGCGGACTGACCGGCCGGGGTCTCCGGGTCGAAGAGGCCGCGCTCGAATCGCTGCGCGTAGGCGAAGCCGACCGACGAGGCCAGGCCCTGGCCGAGCGGCCCGGTTGTGATCTCGACACCGTCCGTGTGGCCGTACTCCGGGTGACCCGGCGTCTTCGAGCCCCACTTGCGCAGGTGCTGCAGGTCGTCGATCTCGAGGCCGTAGCCGCCGAGGTAGAACTGCACGTACTGCAGGATCGAGGCGTGACCCGCGGAGAGGATGAAGCGGTCACGGCCGATCCACGTGGAGTCGCTCGGGTCGCGGTGCATCACCTTCTGGAAGAGGAGGTGGGCGAGCGGGGCGAGGCTCATCGCGGTGCCGGGGTGACCGTTGCCGGCGGCCTCGACCGAATCGGCGGCGAGCACGCGGGCCGTGTCGACGGCCTTCTTGTCGATGGCGTCCCAGGTGAATTCAGCCACTTGGATGTTGACCCTTCTTGATGCGACATGTGCGAGGGCTCGTGCCATCGCACGGACATGGTTGCCACCCGGGGCCCTGGTCTGGTCACCGGTGGACGGCGACCGACCGGCTCGTGGAGCGGCCGGCGTCATCGGGGCACACAGCGGGAGGCCCCACCAGCATAGTGAACCGCCACACAGAAGGTCCCCAGGTGACGCCGGATGTTCACGTGATCCGGCCTCTGCGGCCCGTGGACCGGGCGTGTCGGGGGAGCGGGGCAGCATCGCGGCGCTTCCATCACGTAAACTGTCCAGGACCCGTGAGCATTCCGGGTCAGCGCATGCCCGGACGCCGACGGCGACGTCCACCGAGTGTGCGAGCTGAAGCGAACAGACTGAAGGTCCCCTTGCCGACTGCCACCGTGACCAGGCCCGACACCGGTCGTCCCTCGACCCTGTCCCGCAAGGTCCGAGCGTACGTCTCGCTGACGAAGCCGCGGGTCATGGAGCTGTTGCTCGTGACGACCGCACCGACGATGTTCCTCGCCCAGCGGGGCGTGCCCGACCTGTGGCTGGTCTTCTGGACGCTGCTCGGCGGCGCGATGTCCGCCGGGTCCGCGTCGGCCTTCAACTGCTACATCGACCGCGACATCGACCGCCTGATGAAGCGCACCAGTGCGCGCCCGCTCGTCACCGGCGAGCTCACCGACCGCCAGGCCCTGGTCTTCTCGTGGATCCTGGCGATCGGTTCGACCGCCGTGCTCGGGTTCCTGGTCAACTGGCTCGCCGCCGCCCTGAGCGTGGCCGCGATCCTGATCTACGTGTTCGTCTACACGCTGTGGCTCAAGCGTCGCACCCCGCAGAACATCGTCTGGGGCGGCTCCGCCGGCTGCATGCCCGTGCTCATCGGATGGGCCGCGGTCACCGGGTCGCTGACCTGGGCGCCGGTCATCCTGTTCATGGTGATCTTCCTGTGGACGCCGCCGCACTACTGGCCGCTGTCGATGAAGTACCGCGATGACTACGACGCCGCCTCGGTGCCGATGCTCGCCGTGGTCCGCGGTCGCACGGTCGTCGGCCTGCAGGTCGTGCTGTACGCCTGGGCCACGCTGGTCTGCTCGCTGCTGCTGATCCCGGTCGCCCACATGGGGCCGCTGTACACGGTCGTCGCCCTGGCTGGTGGCGTGTGGTTCGTCATCGAGTCGCACAAGCTGTACAACCGGGCCATCCAGCACGTCGAGCACGTCCACCCGATGCGGGTGTTCCACAGCTCGATCACGTACCTGACGCTGCTGTTCATCGCCGTGGGCATCGACCCGCTCCTGCCGCAGGTCTTCACCTTCTAGCGGTCGGCGCTGCCCGCGCGGCGCTGCGCGAGACGCCGCGGCGCCGCCGAGACGCCGCCGCGCATCCGGGACGCCGCCCCACGGGGCGGCGTCCCGCGGTTCCAGCGGCGTCTCGTGTCCCACGCGGACGGTCAGCCGCATGATCGCTGCGTCGCCTCCTGATCGCCGTCGGAAGATGCGGACGCATGAGACGACATGGCACCGGTCGATCGACTCGTGCGATGACGGAACATGCGGACGCAAGTGACCGACACCAGGCGGCACCCGTGGGACTGCATCTTCGCGGGTGACGGGTCACGGGTCACGGGCCACCGTCCACGGCCTGGAGGCTCGTCACCGGCTCGCACCGTTCCTCCCCTCCGACGGCGGACCGCCGCAGGGCCGGCCCGGCCCGGCAGGCCGCGCGTGCGTCCGGGATCCGGGCGAGCACCGCGGCGCTCCGAACTGCGTGCCCCTAGCGGGGGAACGGTGCGCGGACGGCGTCGCGTCCGGCGCTCGCGCGAGTGGAGAGCGTCACGACCGTGACAGCGCCCACGAGCAGCCCGGCGAGCACCATGTGGGTCCCGACCAGTCCGACCGGCAGGGCCGTGCGCGCCTGGGTCAGGCCGACCGCGATCTGGACGAACTCGACCACGAGCAGCACCAGCGCCCACTTGCTCGACAGGCGGAGCCGCACGGCGCCGACGACGAGCACGAGCGTCAGGGCGAAGAGCACGTAGGCGGGGACCGCGTGCACGTGCTGCAGCACGGCGGGGTCGAGCCCGGTGCGGTGCAGTCGGCCGCCGTCGACCGCCTCGTCGGCACCGGCATGCGGACCGCTGCCGGTGGTCAGGATGCCGATCAGCACGGTGACGACGGTCGCGGCGATGGTCCCGCCCACGACACCGCGGTACCAGCGCGGCACCGTGCGTCGAGCCGTGCGGGGGCCGTTCGTCGAGCGGTACACGAGCGTGGACGTGACCGCGACGAGGGCCGTCGAGACGACGAAGTGCAGGCCGACGACGTAGGGGTTCAGGTTGGTCAGGACACTCAGGCCGCCGATGACCGCCTGTACCGGGATCGCTGCGCCCTGGGCGAACGCCAGCCAGAACAGCTCGGGGCGGGTCCCGCGCATCCGGACGACGGCCAGGAACATCGCGATCGCCACGATGACGAGCACGAAGGTCAGCAGCCGGTTGCCGAACTCGATGACGCCGTGCACGCCCATCTCCGGCGTCGACACGAGCGAGTCCGCCGTGCATCGGGGCCAGGTCGGGCATCCGAGCCCGGACGCGGTCAGGCGGACGAGCCCTCCGGTGCCGATGAGGACGACCTCGACGACGAACGAGGCCCAGGCCAGGACGACGACGCGGGGGTCGACGACACGGGGGAGGGACCACCACGGGGTGCGGACGTCCTGCTCGGCTTCAGATGCGACGCGAGTCACGAGGGTGGTGCCTTCCTGTCGTTCTGCGCGGTTGCCCTGTAGGATTCGAGGGTTCAGCAGCAGTCAAGTCTAGGCAGGCGCCGGCTCCGAATGGGCCGAGATCGCCGGTGGAACCCAGCACTGCGTGGAACCATGACGTTGCGAGGCAGCAGCTGCGTGATCCCCTGCTCGACCGGTCGGTCGTGTCGGTGGTCCGCGATGGAATGGCATCCGGCAGCCGCCGGTTGCCGCCAGGGAACTGCCCCGAGAAGGAAACGAGGAGACCATGTCCGACGTGCTCATCGACCGTCCAGAACTCGAGGGACTCGGCCAGTACGAGTTCGGCTGGTCCGACTCCGACTCCGCCGGTGCCTCGGCCCGCCGTGGCATCTCGGACGAGGTCGTCACCGACATCTCGAACCTCAAGAACGAGCCCGAGTGGATGCTCAAGAACCGGCTCAAGGGGCTCTCGCTCTTCGGTCGCAAGCCGATGCCGACGTGGGGCGCCGACCTGTCGGGCATCGACTTCGACAACATCAAGTACTTCGTCCGCTCCACCGAGAAGCAGGCGCAGTCGTGGGAAGACCTCCCCGAGGACATCCGCGCCACCTACGAGAAGCTCGGCATCCCCGAGGCTGAGCGCCAGCGTCTGGTCGCCGGCGTCGCCGCGCAGTACGAGTCCGAGGTCGTCTACCACCAGATCCGCGAGGACCTGGAGCAGCAGGGCGTCATCTTCATGGACACGGACACCGCGCTCCGTGAGCACCCCGAGCTCTTCCAGGAGTACTTCGGCACGGTCATCCCGGCCGGCGACAACAAGTTCGCTGCCCTGAACACCGCGGTGTGGTCCGGCGGGTCGTTCGTCTACGTCCCCAAGGGCGTCCACGTCGAGATCCCGCTGCAGGCCTACTTCCGCATCAACACCGAGAACATGGGCCAGTTCGAGCGGACGCTGATCATCGCGGACGAGGACAGCTACGTCCACTACATCGAGGGCTGCACCGCCCCGATCTACAAGTCCGACTCGCTGCACTCCGCCGTCGTCGAGATCATCGTGAAGAAGAACGCCCGCGTGCGCTACACGACGATCCAGAACTGGTCGAACAACGTCTACAACCTCGTCACCAAGCGTGCCATCGCGCACGAGGGCGCCACGATGGAGTGGATCGACGGCA
Source organism: Curtobacterium sp. Leaf183 (assembly GCF_001424385.1). Taxonomy (GTDB): domain Bacteria; phylum Actinomycetota; class Actinomycetes; order Actinomycetales; family Microbacteriaceae; genus Curtobacterium. The sequence continues at coordinate 176,061 of NZ_LMPO01000009.1, forward strand.
ACATCGGGTCCAAGGTCACGATGAAGTACCCGTCGATCTACCTCGCCGGTGAGCACGCCAAGGGTGAGACCCTGTCGGTCGCCTTCGCCGGTCCCGGGCAGCACCAGGACGCCGGCGCCAAGATGATCCACATGGCGCCGTACACGACGTCGTCGATCGTGTCGAAGTCGATCGCCCGTGGCGGTGGCCGCGCCGGCTACCGCGGCGAGGTCCGGGTCGACCCGAGCGCGCACCACGCCGCCAACACGGTGCGGTGCGACGCGCTGCTGGTCGACACGATCAGCCGATCGGACACCTACCCGGCGATCGACATCCGCGTGGACGACGTCCAGCTCGGACACGAGGCCACGGTCTCGCGGGTCAGCGAAGAGCAGCTCTTCTACCTCATGTCTCGCGGTCTGGCCGAGGACGAGGCGATGGCCATGATCGTCCGCGGCTTCATCGAGCCCATCGCGCGCGAACTCCCGATGGAGTACGCGCTCGAACTCAACAAGCTCATCGAGATGAGCATGGAAGGATCCGTCGGCTAGATGTCGAGCTCCACCCCCACCCCCCGTATCGACCAGCCGATCGAGCCGGCGTCCGGCACCGAGCGCAGCACTGGCGGCCTCGAGCAGCATGGCGCTCGCGCGCACTCGGACGGCGCCTGGGAGTCGAAGGTCCCCATCCAGACCCGGTCGCAGCGTCCGCAGTCCGGCGACATCGAGGCCTACCCCGCGGTCACCGGCCGCGAGGTCAACTGGAAATTCGCGCCGCTCGACAAGATCCAGCCGCTGCTCGACGGCGGACTCGACGGCTCGGCGTACCCGTACCTCGCGACCCAGACCGACGGCGCCGACGTCGAGTGGGTCCGCAGCGACGACGCCCGGGTCGGCTCTGCCGGACTCCCCGAGGACCGAGCGTCCGCCGCCGCATGGACCGCGCGCGACGCCGTCCTCGCCGTGACGGTGAAGGCGACCGACGCGAACGAGTCGATGACCATCACGCGGTCCGACTTCGGCACGCAGCCGCGAGCGGCGCACACGGTCATCACGGCCGAAGCGCACGCCCAGGGCATCGTCGTGATCGACAACCGCGGCAGCGCGCTGCTCAGTGAGAACGTCGAGATCGTGGTGGGCGACGGGGCACGACTGACGGTCGTCAGCCTGCAGGACTGGGCCGACGACGCCGTGCACGTGGCCACCCACTGGGCCGAGGTCGGGCGCGACGCCTTCCTCAAGCACGTCGTGGTCTCGCTCGGCGGTGACGTGATCCGTGTCAACCCGTCCACGCACCTCGGCGCCCAGGGGGCCGACACCGAGATGTACGGCGTGTACTTCGCCGACGCCGGTCAGTACATCGAACAGCAGGTCTACGTGAACCACGACGCGCCGAACACGCGCGGTCGGGTCAACTACAAGGGTGCGCTGCAGGGGCAGGGTGCTCACACCGTGTGGATCGGCGACGTGCTCATCGGGCGCTCCGGGGACGGCACGGACTCGTACGAGCAGAACCGCAACCTGGTCCTGACCGACGGCACCCGTGCGGACAGCATCCCGAACCTCGAGATCGAGACCGGCAACATCGAGGGTGCCGGCCACGCCAGCGCCACCGGTCGGTTCGACGACGAGCAGCTCTTCTACCTGCAGGCCCGCGGCATCCCGGAAGAAGAGGCCCGGCGTCTGGTCGTCCTCGGCTTCCTGGTCGAGGTCATCCAGAAGATCGGCGCCCCCGAGCTCGAGGCACGCCTGATCGCGGCCGTCGAGCAGGAGCTCCTCGAAGGACGCACCGTGCTCGCTGCACCCGCGACCGGAACCACGGACGCCTGATGGCCGAGAAGATCTGCGCCGAGACGGACATCGCGGTCGAGAGCCCGATGCGCGTCGTCGTCGACGGCGTCGCGGTCGCGATCGTGAAGGACTCCGCCGGCACCGTGCACGCGATCGGCGACACCTGCACCCACGGGGACATCTCCCTGGCCGAGGGCTTCGTCGAAGGGGACTCGCTCGAGTGCTGGGCCCACGGTTCGCAGTTCTCGCTGACCACTGGCAAGCCGCAGAACTTCCCGGCGTACGAGCCCGTCCCCGTGTTCCGGGTCGAGGTCCGCGACGGCGAGGTCTACGTCGACGTGCACGACCCCGTCCCGGTCGACTGAGACCCATGTGCTCCGGCCGGACACGGCCACCACTCACTTCCCGCGGCTGACGCCGCACACCAGCTGCAACCGGAGGAACCCAATGTCCACTTTCGAAATCCGCGACCTGCAGGTCTCGATCGACACCGACCAGGGGGTCAAGGAGATCCTCAAGGGCGTCGACCTGACCATCAACGAGGGCGAGATCCACGCGATCATGGGCCCGAACGGCTCGGGCAAGTCGACGCTGGCCTACACGATCGCCGGTCACCCCCGCTACCACGTCGTCGGCGGCTCGATCACGCTCGACGGACAGAACGTGCTCGACATGAGCGTGGACGAGCGTGCCCGCGCCGGCATGTTCCTCGCCATGCAGTACCCGGTCGAGATCCCCGGCGTGACCGTGTCGAACTTCCTGCGCACGGCGAAGACCGCCATCGACGGCGAGGCCCCCGCGCTCCGCAGCTGGGTCAAGGACCTCCGCACCTCGATGGCCGACCTCAAGATGGACTCGGCCTTCGCGGAGCGCAACGTCAACGAGGGCTTCTCCGGCGGCGAGAAGAAGCGCCACGAGATCATGCAGCTCGAGCTGCTCAAGCCGAAGTTCGCCGTCCTCGACGAGACCGACTCGGGACTCGACGTCGACGCGCTGAAGATCGTGTCCGAGGGCGTCAACCGCGCCAAGGCCGCCACTGGCCTCGGCGTGCTGCTCATCACGCACTACACGCGCATCCTCCGGTACATCAAGCCCGACTTCGTGCACGTGTTCGTCGCCGGCAAGATCGCCGAGCAGGGCGGACCCGAGCTGGCCGACCGCCTCGAGAACGAGGGCTACGACCGGTACGTGCAGGCCGAGGCAGCGGCGGCGGGCAACTGATGATCACCGCACTCGCACCGGAGAAGTTCGACGAGGTCGTCGAGGGCCTGAAAGAGGTGCAGGACCCGGAGCTCGGCGTCAACATCGTCGACCTCGGCCTCATCTACGACCTGGCCTGGGACGACGAGGCGACGGCGCTCATCATCAGCATGACGCTCACCAGCGCGGGCTGCCCGCTGACCGACGTCATCGAGGGCGACACCGCCAACGCGCTCGACGGCATCGTCGACGCCTTCCGCATCAACTGGGTGTGGATGCCGCCGTGGGGCCCGGACCGCATCACCGACGACGGTCGCGAGATGATGCGCGCGCTCGGCTTCTCGATCTAGTCGCGACCTCGCACACGAACGGGAGGCCCGGTGCCAGCTGGCACCGGGCCTCCCGTTCGTCGTGTGGGTCCATGCCACTGCGTGTGGTTCCGTGACTTGCCGCTCACGGCTTCCGAGGTTCCGCAGGTGGACGGTGCCGGGCGTCGAGGTTCCGGAATTCCGGAACCTCGAC
>NZ_LMPO01000009.1:179575-187952 GCF_001424385.1 Curtobacterium sp. Leaf183
AGAGCCCCACACCGGTGCGGTGCGGGGCCCTCAGCGTTCGTGGGGAGTGCGTCAGCGGCGGCCGACGGCCTTCCACACCAGCGGCACGATTCCGGCGGCGATGAGCGCCTTGACCAGGCCACCCACGATGAACGGGTACAGGCCGGCCGCGAGCACCGACTGCAGGTCGTTCGGCAGGCCGAGCGCGCCGAGGGCGACGGCCAGGTACGGCAGACCGGTGACGAAGGGGATCGCGCTGGCGAGCGTGAACGCCACCGCGGCGCGGCCGACCCTGCGGTCCCAGTTGCGGCGCGCGAGCCACCCGATGACGCCCGCCGCCGGGACGAACCCGATGACGTAGCCGAAGCTGGGCAGCGACAGCGCGTGGAGGCCGCCCTGCATGTCCGCGAAGAAGGGCGCTCCGGCGAGTCCGGCCACGGCGTACACGAGCATCGACAGGATGCCCCGGCGTGCGCCGAGGGTGGCACCGACGAGCACGACTGCGAGCGTCTGGCCGGTGATCGGCACCGGCCACATCGGGATCTCGACCTGCGCCATGGCGGCCGTGAAGAGGGCACCGCCGGCGACGAGGGCGACGTTCGTGGCCAGGCCGTGCGTGCGGAGGCGGTCGGCGAGGACTGCGCGGGGAGCGAACCCGGTGGCGTTCGTCATGGATTCTCCTAGAATGGACTGCTGGTCCCTGTTCTGGGACAGCCGGTCCCGTCAGCGTAGCGGTGCACCCCACGCACACACCGTTGTGCACAACCACCAACTGATTGGACTTCCACTGTGCTTGCCGTGCACGACCTCGAGATCCGCGTCGGGGCTCGCCTCCTGATGGAGAACGTGTCCTTCCGAGTGGAGAAGGGCGACAAGATCGGTCTCGTCGGCCGGAACGGCGCCGGGAAGACCACGATGACCAAGGCCTTGGCGGGGGAGCAGCCGCCGACCGACGGCAAGATCGAACGCACCGGCGAGATCGGCTACCTGCCGCAGGACCCGCGCTCGGGCAACCCCGAGGACACCGCCCGCAAGCGGATCCTCGATGCCCGCGGACTCGGCGAGCTCGTCGAGGGCATCCGTCTCGCCACGGTCGACATGGCCAGCGCGGACGCCGCCGTCGCCGACAAGGCGATGCGCCGGTACTCCCGCCTGGACGACCAGTTCAACGCGCTCGGCGGGTACGCGGCCGAGGCCGAGGCTGCGTCCATCGCGTCGAACCTCAAGCTGCCGGACCGCATCCTCGACCAGCAGCTCAAGACGCTCTCCGGTGGTCAGCGTCGTCGCATCGAGCTCGCGCGCATCCTCTTCTCCGACGCCGAGACGATGATCCTCGACGAGCCGACCAACCACCTCGACGCCGACAGCGTCGTCTGGCTCCGTGAGCACCTGAAGACCTACCCCGGCGGCGTCATCGTGATCTCCCACGACGTCGAGCTGGTCGACGAGGTCGTCAACCGGGTGTTCTACCTCGACGCCAACCGCCAGACCATCGACATCTACAACATGGGCTGGAAGCTGTACCAGCGGCAGCGCGTCGCCGACGAGGAGCGCCGCCGCAAGGAGCGTGCCGGCGCCGAGAAGAAGGCCGCCACGCTGAAGGACCAGGCCGCCCGGTTCGGCGCGAAGGCGTCGAAGGCCGCCGCCGCGCACCAGATGGTCGCGCGAGCCGACAAGCTCCTCGCAGGCCTCGAGGACGAGCGCGTCGCCGACCGGGTCGCGAAGATCCGGTTCCCCACGCCGGCCCCGTGTGGTCGTACGCCGCTGATGGCCGAGGGACTGTCGAAGTCCTACGGGTCGCTGGAGATCTTCGCGGGCGTCGACCTGGCGATCGACCGTGGTTCCCGCGTGGTCATCCTCGGCTTCAACGGTGCCGGCAAGACCACGCTGCTACGGATCCTGGCCGGTGCGGACGCTCCGGACACGGGGGAGATCCAGCCCGGTCACGGCCTGCGCATCGGGTACTACGCCCAGGAACACGAGAACATCGACATCAACCGCACGGTGATCGAGAACATGGTCTCGGCATCGACTGACCTCAACGAGACCGAGGCCCGCCGCGTCCTGGGTTCGTTCCTGTTCACCGGCGACGACGGCTACAAGAAGGCCGGCGTGCTCTCCGGCGGTGAGAAGACCCGTCTGTCGCTCGCGATGATCGTCGTGTCGGGCGCGAACGTGCTCCTGCTCGACGAGCCCACGAACAACCTCGACCCGGCGTCGCGCGAGGAGATCCTCAACGCCCTGGCCGGGTTCGAGGGGGCCGTCGTGCTCGTCTCCCACGACACCGGCGCCGTCGAGGCGCTCAACCCCGAGCGTGTGCTGCTGCTGCCGGACGGCACCGAGGACCACTGGAACAAGGACTACGCCGAGCTCATCGAGCTGGCGTAGCGACCACCGCGCTGCCCGGACGGGTCGTGTGTCCGGTCAGGAGCGCGACTCGAGCAATTCGTCCTCGACGTCGGCATCGGTCTTCGGCTTGGCGTCCTTGCGACGCTGTCGTTCGAGGGCGCGCTCGCGCTCCTCGGGGTCGTCCTGGTTCAGGTTGCGGTACTCCTGGACCATCAGGTACGCCAGGAAGCCGAAGCCCCCGGCCGCGAACATGAACCACTGGATGAAGTAGCTCAGGTGCAACCCGGTGTCGGCGCTCGGGCGGTCCCATCCGAACGGGCGGGCCTGGGTCGGCGAGGGGGACTCGGACGCCAGCTGACCGTAGGCGCCGGTCCAGATCGGGGCGTCCACCTTCTTCGCGACGTCGGTGAGCGTGACGGACTGCACCTGGTCGGTGTGTGCCGGGTCGGTGCGTCCGGGGATGCGCGGTTCGCTCTGCTGCAGCCGGGCGATGACCGTCACCTGACCGGACGGGGGCGACGGCACGCTGTCGGGCGCGTCCTGGCGGTTGCCGGTCGGCACCCAGCCGCGGTCGACGACGAACGCACGGCCATCGGCTGTGACGAGCGGCGTCAGGACCTCGAACCCGGGCTGGCCGTTGTGCACGCGGTTGCGAACGAGGAGCTGGTCGTCGGTGTCGTAGCGGCCGGTGACCTCGACGCGCAACCAGGTCTGGTCGTCGTCCCAGCTGCCCGCGCGCGGCAGGGCGTCCTGGACCGGGACCGGAGTGTGGTCGTAGTTGGCGGCGATCTGCTGGTTCTCGCGCACGGCTTCGTTGCGGCGGTCCCACTGCCACATGCCGAACAGGGTGCAGAGGATCGCGAAGCCGACCGCGATGGCGAGGTACCCCAGCCATCGTCGGCTGCGGACGAACCCCCAGCCGACGAACGGCTCATCGGTGCCACGAGGTGCTTCGCCCGCGGACGGCCGGTCCTGCTGGGCGGCCCGCTCGATGCGCTCGGCGTGGCGTCGCCCGTACCGGCTGCGGGGGTCGAACTCGGTCATCGCTCGTTGGCCGCGCGCGCCCGTTCGCCGACGTCGTTCTTGGGCGCGTCGTGCTGCTTGGTGTCGTCGAGGCGCTCGACGTCCTCGTCGAGGCCGGTCACGCGCACCGGGAACGTGCGAGAGCGCAGGTACCCGGCCAGGAAGTCGCGGTGCTCGTCGCATGCCGCCCAGATCTTCACGCGGTCGGTCGCGTGGATCCGGGGGTTGCGCCAGTTGATGCGCCACGCCGCGGGCGTTGAACACCCGGCGCGCGAGCAGACCGGGGTCGACCCCGGTTCGGTGAACAGGTCGAAGGTCGCACCCATCAGCGGTGGCCCCAGACACGGGAGCGGTCGCCGCTGCGCTGCCACTCTTCTTGTGCGTGCTGCGCGTTCTGCCGCAGGCGCTCCTGCTCGTCGCGGTACGCCTGGGCCCGTGCGTCCTCTTGCGCTTCGCGCAGACGCGGGTCGTAGTCCGCCGCACGGACGAGCGCACCGGCTGGGGCGACGTAGTCGGACTCGGTGTGGCTGCCGGCGTTCGCCACGACGACGGCGATCCAGGGGATGACCCCAGCCAGGACGATCGGGATGAGCGCGAGCAGCGGGCTGTGCCAGACGGTGTAGATCAGGACGGCCCCGACGAACAGGATCACGCGGACGGCCATCTGCCAGACGTAGCGCGAGAGACGGTGCTTCCGGTCGCGCTGCGGCGTGTCCGGCAGCGCCGTGATGCTCTGTGTCGTGTGGCGCGTCGACTTGATGCCTCGCGCTGACTTCATGCGTTGCGTCGTCTTCATGCGTTCGATCTCCGTCTGCCCAGGATCAACCCTAAGCCCGTCCACCGACACTTGCCCGCATCGTCCGGTCCGCGTCCGCCCCGGTAGGCTCGTGCGGGCGTGTCGGGCGCTGGAGCCCCCGGAACGCCCGAGCGGAAGACCCCGTGCACCGGGCAGCAACCCCGTGCACCCAGCGAACGGAGCGCCCATGACCACCCCCCGTACCGTCCTCGTCACCGGCGGCAACCGCGGCATCGGCCACGCCCTCGCCGCACGGTTCGTCGCCGCCGGGCACCGGGTCGCGGTCACCTCGCGCAGCGGCGACGGCGGGCCCGAGGGCGCCCTCACCGTGCAGGCCGACATCACCGACTCGGCGTCGGTCGACGCGGCGTTCACCCGGGTGGAACAGGAGCTCGGCCCGGTCGAGGTCCTGGTCGCGAACGCCGGCATCACGAACGACGGGCTCCTGCTCCGCATGTCGGAGGAGGACTTCACCAACGTGATCGACACGAACCTCACCGGGACGTTCCGGGTGGTCAAGCGTGCGACCAAGGGCATGATGAAGGCGAAGTTCGGTCGGATCGTGCTGATGTCGAGCGTCGTCGGCGCGTACGGCCAGGTCGGGCAGGTCAACTACGCGTCCTCGAAGGCCGCGCTGGTCGGCATGGCGCGGTCGATCACCCGCGAACTCGGTTCCCGCGGCATCACCGCGAACGTGGTGGCGCCCGGTTTCATCCAGACCGACATGACGGCTGCGCTGCCCGACGAGCTGCAGGCCGAGTTCAAGAAGCAGATCCCTGCCGCGCGGTACGGGACCGTGGACGACGTCGCCGACGCCACGCTGTTCCTGGCCGGCGACGGCGCCGGGTACATCTCCGGCGCGGTCGTCCCGGTCGACGGCGGCCTCGGCATGGGCCACTAGTCCCGGCCCGGCCCGGCCCGGCCTGGCTAGTCCCGGCCCGGCTAGTCCCGGCTCGGCTCGGCGCTCGCTCTACCCGCGCAGCCCGAGCGCCGCGAGCACCGGGGACAGGTCGCGGTCCACGACCACGACGTCAGCCTGGTCGCGCACGCGCGGCTTTGCGTCGAACGCCACCGCCAGCGCGGCGGCCGCCATCATCGCGAGGTCGTTCGCGCCGTCCCCGACCGCGACGGTCCTGGTCATCGGCACGCGGTCCTCGGCAGCCCACGCTCGCAGGGTCGCGGCCTTCGCCTCGGCGTCGACGACGTCGCCGAGGACCCGCCCGGTCAGCACGCCGTCCACCACCTCGAGCCGGTTCGCCCGGCAGTGGTCGAGCCCGAGCTGGGCAGCGAAGGGGTCGAGCACCTCGTGGAACCCCCCGGACACCACGCCGACCGTGCCACCTGCGGCGTGCACGCCGCGCACGAGCTCGTCAGCGCCGACCGTGACACGGACCGCCCGCTGCGCGCGCTCCACGACGTCGGCCTGGAGGCCCGCCAGGGTCGCGACCCGCTCCCGCAGGCTCTCGGCGAAGTCGAGTTCCCCGCGCATGGCGCGCTCCGTGACCGCCTGGACCTGTGGTCGGGTCCCGGCGTGCTCGGCGAGCAGTTCGATGACCTCGTCCTCGAGCAGGGTGGAGTCGGCATCGAGGACGACGAGGAAGCGCGGCACGCCACCACGGTAGCGGTGCCGCGCACCCTGTGACGTCGCGCGTCCGGGCATGCGCCCGACCGCGCGCCGGGGCTACGCCTCGACCCGGACGCCCTTGCCCACGACGGTGATGCCCGACTCGGTCACGGTGAAGCCCCGCGCCTCGTCCGCCGCGCGATCGACGCCGACGCGGGCGCCCGGTGCGAGCACCACGTCCTTGTCGAGGATCGCCCGGTTCACGACGGCCCCGGCACCGATGGTCGCGCGCTCGAACACGATCGAGTCGAGGACCTTCGAACCGGAGTCGGCGGTGCACCACGGCCCGATGACGCTGCGTTCGAGCTGCGCACCGGACATCAGGCAGCCGAGCGACACGATGGAGTCGACGGTCGACCCCGTGTTGCCGTTGCCGTCGCGCACGAACTTGGCCGGCGGCAGGTTGGTCTGCTGGTTGAAGATCGGCCAGTCGGTGTTGTACAGGTTGAAGACCGGCACGGGCGCGATGAGGTCCATGTGCGCGTCGTAGAACGAGTCGATGGTGCCCACGTCGCGCCAGTAGTACTTGTCGCGGTCGTTCGAGCCGGGGACCTCGTTGCGCTGCAGGTCGTACACGCCGGCGTCGCCGCGGGACACGAAGTCCGGCACGATGTCGCCACCCATGTCGTGGTCGCTCGTCTCGATCTGTCCGTCGCGCAGGACGGCGTCGACCAGTGCGTCGGCGTTGAAGACGTAGTTGCCCATCGACGCCAGGATCTCGCCGGGGGAGTCGGCGAGCCCGACGGCGTCCTTCGGCTTCTCGAGGAACGCCTCGATCTTCGTCGGGTCGTCGTCGGCGACCTGGATCACGCCGAACTGGTCGGCGAGGCCGATCGGCTGGCGGATGGCCGCCACGGTCGCGTTCCGGCCCGACGCGATGTGTGCCTCGACCATCTGCGAGAAGTCCATGCGGTAGACGTGGTCCGCGCCGACCACGACGACGATGTCGGGCCGCTCGTCACGGAGCAGGTTGAGCGACTGCAGGATCGCGTCGGCCGACCCGGCGAACCATCGCTTGCCCAGGCGCTGCTGCGCGGGCACGGACGCGACGTACGACCCGAGCAGGCCCTCCATGCGCCACGTCTCGGCGACGTGCCGGTCGAGGCTGTGCGACTTGTACTGCGTCAGGACGACGATCTTCTGCAACCCGGAGTTGACCAGGTTGGAGAGGGCGAAGTCGACGAGGCGGAAGTTCCCGCCGAACGGGACAGCGGGCTTCGCGCGGTCGGCAGTGAGCGGCATGAGCCGCTTGCCCTCGCCTCCGGCGAGGACGATGCCGAAGACCTTCTTTGGTGCCATGGGGTTCACAGTAGGCGTCCGGAGTGTGAACCCGTTACGTTGAGTCCGTGCGAGTCGATCTACTGACCAGGGAGTATCCGCCGGAGGTCTACGGCGGAGCGGGTGTCCACGTGGCCGAACTGACCGCGGCCCTGCGGTCCGGGACCGACACCGAGGTGCGGGTCCGCGCCTTCGGCGCGTTCCGCGACGAGGAAGGTGTGTGGGCCTACCGCACCCCCGAGGGGCTCGCTGACGCGAACGGCGCGCTGCAGGCACTCGGGACCGACGTCCAGATGGCCGCCGACGTCCAGGGCGCCGACATCGTGCACTCGCACACCTGGTACGCCAACGCCGCTGGCCGTCTCGCGCAACTGACGCACGGCATCCCGCACGTCGTCACCGCGCACTCGCTCGAGCCCCTCCGTCCGTGGAAGGCCGAGCAGCTCGGCGGCGGCTACCGCCTGTCCAGCTGGATGGAGCGCGAGTCCTTCGAGCAGGCCGACGCGGTGGTCGCGGTGTCCAAGGCGATGCGTGCCGACATCCTCCGCTCGTACCCGTCGATCGACCCGGCCAAGGTGCGCGTCGTCTACAACGGCATCGACGTCGAGGCCTGGCAGCCGCAGGTCGACCACAACACCGTCCGTGCGCTCGGCATCGACCCCGACCGCCCGAGCGTGGTGTTCGTCGGCCGCATCACCCGACAGAAGGGCCTGCCGTACCTGCTCCGCGCGGTGGCGTCCCTGCCGCCCGAGGTCCAGGTCGTGCTGTGCGCCGGCGCGCCGGACACCCCGGAGATCCTGGCCGAGGTGACCGGCCTCGTCGAGGACCTCCGCCAGCAGCGTGACGGCGTCGTCTGGATCGACCGGATGCTCGCCCACGACGAGATCGTGAAGGTCCTGACGGCCGGCACAGTCTTCGTCTGCCCGTCGATCTACGAGCCCCTCGGCATCGTGAACCTCGAGGCCATGGCCTGCGGCATCCCGGTCGTCGGCACCGGCACCGGCGGCATCCCCGAGGTCGTCGCCGACGGCCTGACCGGGCGGATCGTCCCGATCGACCAGGCCACCGACGGCACCGGCACCCCGACGGACCCCGACAAGTACGTCGCCGACCTGGCGGCCACCCTCAACGAGGTCCTGTCGGACCTGGGGCTGGCCAAGCTGATGGGCCGCGCCGGTCGCCTGCGCGTCGAGACCGAGTTCACCTGGGCCGCGATCGCGAAGCGGACGCGCGTGGTCTACGACCAGGTCCTGGCGGCTCGTTGAGCCGACCACCGTCCCGGCTCTGACAGGAGGCCCGGGTGACGTCCGTGACGGACGTCACCCGGG
>NZ_LMPO01000009.1:187964-206955 GCF_001424385.1 Curtobacterium sp. Leaf183
GTCCCGGCGTGTGGGCGTTGCGGGCAGCCGCGCTCGCGTAGGGTTGGGGCATGCCCTCGGTTGTGCGCTTGTCAGACGTGTCCGTGGTCCGGAACGGGGCCACCATCCTCGACGGCATCTCGTGGGAGGTGCAGGACGACGAGCGCTGGGTCGTGCTCGGCGCGAACGGCGCCGGCAAGACCACGCTGCTGCAGGTCGCGGGGGCGCAGAGCTTCCCGACGTCCGGCGAGGTCGAGGTCCTGGGGACCGAACTCGGCGGCGCCGACCTGTTCGAGCTGCGGCCCCGGATCGGGTTCGCCTCGACCGCCCTCGCGCGTCGCATCCCGGTGACCGAGAAGGTCATCGACGTGGTCCTCACGGCGGCGTACTCGGTCACGGGTCGCTGGAACGAGGAGTACGAAGAGCTCGACGTGCGTCGCGCGCAACGGGTGCTCGACGAGTGGGGCCTCGGAGCCTTCACCGACCGGACCTTCGGCGAGCTGAGCGACGGCGAGCAGAAGCGCGTGCAGATCGCCCGGGCCGTGATGACCGACCCCGAGATCCTGTTCCTCGACGAACCGGCCGCCTCGCTCGACCTCGGCGCCCGCGAGAGCCTCGTCCGCACGCTCGGGGGCTACGCGCAGAGCTCCGACTCACCCGCGATCGTGATCGTGACGCACCACGTGGAGGAGATCCCCGAGGGCTTCACCCACGCGCTGGTCCTGGCCGACGGGCACGTCCAGGCCGCCGGACCGATCGACGAGGTCCTGACCGCCGACACCCTGACGACGGCGTTCGGGATCGACCTCACGGTCACGAAGGACGCCGGTCGGTTCACGGCGCGCGCCGCCTGAGCCTGCTCCACATCGCGCTCTCCGTCTGGTAACGTGGACGGCTGGCGTGAGCCACTGACTTCCGGGGCATCCGCCTCTCTCAACACGCAATCCACACCGAGGAATCTCATGAAGACCGACACCCACCCCGAGTACCGCGCCATCGTCTTCCGCGACCTGGCTTCCGGTGAGACGTTCCTGACGCGTTCGACCGCGAACAGCGACAAGACCATCGAGCTCGACGGTGCGACCTACCCGGTCATCGACGTCGAGATCTCGTCCGCTTCGCACCCGTTCTACACGGGCAAGCAGCGCATCCTCGACTCGGCCGGCCGCGTCGAGAAGTTCAACCAGCGCTTCAAGGGCTTCTCCAAGTAAGCAGCTCCGGCAACGCGAACGGGCGGTACTCCTCCGGGAGGGCCGCCCGTTCTGCGTTCGCAGTCGTCGCGTGCGTGTGCGGCGGCGCGGATCGGCGTCGCACAACGGAAACCGGCTCGAACCAGGGACGCGCCTGGTTCGAGCCGGTTTTCGTTGTGCCGAGCCGTTCGACACCGCGGGAACGCGGGCCGGTCAGTCGGCGGTGCGGTGGGGCCAGCGGCCGTCGGCGACGAAGGACGGGTCGCGCTTCTTGCGCATGTACTCCTGGAACGAGACCGCCTGGTCGGCGCACCACGCCACCTGCTTGCGGTGGAGTTCCTCGGCGGAGACGGTGAGGTCGTCGGGGTACTTCGCCGCGATGGCCTGCGCCACACGTCCGGCAGCGATGGCGTCGGCGCCGGCGTCGTGCGCGTCGGACAGCGTCACGCCGTACAGCTCGGCGGCCGCTTCGAGTGTGCGCTTGCCCTTGCGGTAGGTGTCGAGCGCCTTGTCCATGACGAGCGGGTCCACGACGTTGCCGATCACGGGGGAGGCGATGCCGTGACGCTTGGCCTCGCGGTCGAGCAGCGTCAGGTCGTACGGCGCGTTGTAGATCACGAGCGGGATGCCCCGGGCGAACACGGCCTCGACTGCCGCGACGATCTCGGCCACGACCTCGCCGGCCGGTCGGCCGTCGGCCTGGGCGCGCTCCGTGCTGATGCCGTGCACCGCCGAGGCCTGCTCAGGGATGGGCACCCCGGGGTCGGCGAGCCACGAGCCCTCGACGATGCTGCGACCGGTCATGTCGATCAGGCCGACGTGCGCGGTGACGATCCGGGCGGTCTCGACGTCGATGCCGGTGGTCTCGAGGTCGAACACCCCGAGCGCGTGCCACCAGGGCCGGGTCGAGAGGTCCTGCGCCGGTGCGGGCGAGTCGAGCTGTGCGGTGGGGAACGTCACGCTCGTCAGGCTAACGCGACACACCGACACGCCCCGCGCGACCCGCCTGTCAGGCGTTCGGCGCGGCGCCCACGTGCAGCCAGTAGAACGACTGCGTCCCCAGCGTCAGCGTGACTTTGCCCTCGTCGTCGAACGACGGGAACGAGCTGCCGCCGAACAGGTCGTACAGGGGACGCCCGGCGAACTGCGGCGCCGTGATCGTGGTCGTGGTCGGGTTCACGGTGAACGAGAAGACGCAGAGGACGTCCTCGGCGGAGGGCCCGAACTGGGTGCCGGAGCCCTCCCACGAGCGGACGAAGGCGAGCACGCTCTCGTTGTCGGTGTCCTGCACCGCGAGCGACCCGAGGCCGAACACCGGGTGCGCCTTCCGCACGTGGATGACGTTGCGGACCCAGTGCAACAGCGACCGGGACTGGGCGAGCTGGGCCTCGACGTTGACCTGCGCGTAGTTGTAGACGAGTGACTGCACCACGGGCAGGTAGAGCTTGCCCGGGTCAGCGGTGGAGAACCCGGCGTTGCGGTCCGGCGTCCACTGCATCGGCGTGCGCGAGGAGTCGCGGTCCGGCAGCCAGATGTTGTCGCCCATGCCAATCTCGTCGCCGTAGTACAGGAACGGCGAACCGGGCAGCGAGAACAGGAGCGCGTGGATGAGCTCGAGTTCAGCGCGGGAGTTGTCGAGCAGCGGCGCCAGACGACGGCGGATGCCGATGTTCGAGCGCATGCGCGGGTCGTAGCCGTACCAGCCGTACATGGCCTGGCGGTACTCCTCGCTGACCATCTCGAGCGTGAGCTCGTCGTGGTTGCGGAGGAACACGCCCCACGCCGCCGACGCGGGCACGTCGAGGGTCTCCGACAGGATCGCCTTGAGTTCCGACGCGTGCTGCGCGCGGAGCGAGTAGAAGATGCGCGGCATCACCGGGAAGTCGAACGCCATGTGGCACTCGGGCTCCTCGTCGGTACCGAAGAACGCGGCGGTCTCGCGGGGCCACTGGTTCGCCTCGGCGAGCAGGACGCGACCGGGGTACTCGTCGTCGACCATGAACCGGAGCTTCTTGATGAACTCGTGGGTCTCCGGCTCACCCTCGCCGTTGCCCTCCTCCGACTCGAACAGGTAGGGGATGGCGTCGAGCCGCAGTCCGTCCACGCCCAGGTCGAGCCAGTGCCGCACGACGTCGTACACGGCTTCGACGACGGCCGGGTTCTCGAAGTTCAGGTCGGGCTGGTGCGAGAAGAACCGGTGGAAGAAGAACTGCCGGCGGACCGGGTCGAACGTCCAGTTCGACTCCTCGGTGTCGACGAAGATGATGCGGATGTTGGAGTAGTCCTCGTCGGTGTCCCGCCAGACGTAGAAGTCGCCGTACGGGCCGTCCGGGTCCTCGCGGGACTGCTGGAACCACTCGTGCTGGTCCGACGTGTGGTTGATCACCATGTCGATGACGATGCGCATGTTGCGCTCGTGCGACTTCGTGACGAGCTCGCGGAAGTCGTCGAGGGTGCCGAACTCGGGCAGGATCGCCCGGTAGTCGGCGATGTCGTACCCGCCGTCGCGCATCGGCGACTTGAAGAACGGCGGGAGCCACAGTGCGTCGACGCCGAGCCACTGCAGGTAGTCGAGCTTGCCGATCACACCCTGGATGTCACCGATGCCGTCGCCGTTCGAGTCGACGAACGAGCGGATCATGCACTCGTAGAACACCGAGCGCTTGTACCACTGGGGGTCGAGGGTCAGTCCGGGCAGCTGGATCGGGGCTGTGAAGGTCAACCGTGCTCCTCGTCGAAAGTCGGCGGACCCGTGAAACGACCCGCTCCGGACACGATAGGCGGCTGCTGCCGAGTGCGTTCCATAGACTGGCGCGGATGCAACCGCCGGTCCTGTCCCCGTACTCGTCGCTGATGGCCGCGACGCCCGTCGTGCACCGCGCTGTCGAGGTCGACGGCCGCACCACGCACTTCTGGGAGTACGGCCCCCGACACGCCACGCAGACCGTCCTGGCGGTGCACGGCTTCCGCGGTGACCACCACGGACTCGAGTCGATCGCGGCCCACCTGACCGGCGTGCGGGTGATCGTCCCGGACCTGCCCGGCTTCGGCGTGTCCGACCCGCTGCCGACGTCCGACATCGACGGGTACGTCGGTTGGTTGCGTGGGTTCCACGGGGCGCTCCGTCTCGACCGGACGGCCGTCGTCCTCGGGCACTCGTTCGGCTCGATCGTGGTGTCCGCCGCCGTCGCCGCCGGGCTCGACACCCGGCTGCTCGTCCTGGTCAACCCGATCGCCGCACCCGCACTGCAGGGTCCCCGCGCCGTCGGCACCGGCATCGCGATCGCCTACTACCGCGCCGGGGCCGCCCTGCCGCGGCCGATCGGTCTCGGGATCCTGCGGAACCGCGGCATCGTCCGGGCGATGAGCGTCGCGATGCTGAAGTCGCACGACCCGGCGATGCGCCGATGGGTGCACGACCAGCACGACCGGTACTTCTCGGCGTTCGCGAACCGCACGAGCGTGCTCGAGGCCTTCCGCACGTCGGTCACCCACGACGTCTCCGAGTACGCCGACCGGATCCGCGTGCCCGTGCTGCTGATCGCGGCCGAGCGTGACGACATCACCGCGCTGCCGGAACAGCGCGCCCTGGCCGCGCGGCTCCACGACGCCGAGCTCGTCGTCGTGCCGGACGTCGGGCACCTGGTGCACTACGAGACGCCCGCCGCCGCTGCCCAGGCGACCCTGCGCCGGATGGCCGACCCTGTCCGGAAGGCACCGCGCCCTGCCAAGCCGGGTCGGGCCTCCAGGACGAAGCCGACCCAGGGCGAGGGATCGTGACGCGCCTGCGGATCGGGATCGACTGCCGGTACGTCCGGATCGGCCGGCACGACGGCATCAGCAGGTTCACCGCGGGCGTCGTCGCCCACCTGCCGGACCGGCACGACGTCGTGCTGCTGGTCAGCGACGAGCGCCAGCGTGAGTCCCTGCCGGCGGAGCTTCCCTGGGAGCTGATCCCGGCGCCGACCGAGCCGGGGGAGCCGCTGGTGGCGCGGCACGTGAACCGTCTGGGCCTCGACGCGGTGTTCTCGCCCATGCAGACCATGGGGTCGCGCGGACGCCGCTACGCGCTCGTGCTGACGCTCCACGACCTGATCTACTACCGCAACCGCACGCCCCCGCGCGAGTTCTCCTGGCCGATCCGGCTCGGTTGGCGCGCATTCCACCTGGCGTGGTGGCCGCAGCGCATGCTGCTGAACGGCGCCGACGGGGTCGTCACCGTCTCGGAGACCACCGCCGGGCTGATCGCCGAGCACCGGCTGACGCGGCGGCCGGTCACCGTCGCGTACAACGCCGCCGACCCGGCGGCGGTGCGTCCTGCCGACGGGCCGCGCGAGCGGTCGTTGGTCTACATGGGGTCGTTCATGCCCTACAAGAACGTCGAGACGCTCGCGGCGGCGCTGCCGCTCCTCGGCGCGGACTGGACCCTGCACTGCATGTCGCGCGTGTCGGACGCCGACCGGGCGCGTCTCGACGCCCTGGCACCGGGGGCGGTCGTGTTCCACGACGGAGCCTCGGACCAGGAGTACCTCGACACGCTCCGATCAGCGACCGCGCTGGTGACGGCGTCGTACGACGAGGGCTTCGGCATCCCGCTGGTCGAGTCGATGGGCGTCGGCACGCCGGTGGCGGTCAGCGACGTCCCGATCTTCCGCGAGATCGGCGGCGACGTCGCCGAGTACTTCGACCCGTCGTCGCCGTCGGCGGTCGCCGCGGCGGTGCGCCGACTGGAGGCCCGGTGGGCGTCCGCCTCGGCGGCGTCGGTCACACAGGCGGCCCGGTTCCGGTGGGCGGACTCGGCCGAGCGCGTGCTGCAGGCGGTCGAGCGGGCGGTCGCGGACCGAGCGCGCTGACCGCGTCTCGCCGACCGCGCGCGCTGACGCGGCCCGCGGGCTGGCGGGCCGGTCAGCTCTTCGCCGCGGTGACCTGGATCTCGGCGGCGGGGAACACCCGGTGGACCGCGTCGGTCACCTGCGCCCGGACGGCTTCGACGTCGACGCCGGTCGGGCCGGCGACGACCGTGACGCGCTGGTCGGTGGGCTCATCGGCGCGTCCGGTGTCGCTCGCCACCCACACGCATCGCACCTGCTGGACGCCGGCGGTGCCGGCGACCGTCTGCGCGACGGACAGCCGCTGCTCGGTGCGTTCCCGCGACCGCGACACGCCCACGTCGGCGGTGCCCAGGTCGAGGACCGCCCAGATGGTGACGCCGTTGCCGCTCGTCGCCGCGGCCGACGCGCTGAGCTGGTCGACCAGTGCCGTCTGCGCTGCCGGGTCGACAGTCGTCTCAGCGCTCACCCGGGCCGTGACGTCGTAGCTGGCGAACGAGGTCTTCGTCGGTTCGTCGGCGCTGGCCGCGGTGACGTGGTCCATGGTCTGGGCCTGGGTGACGAACCGGTCGCCCGCGGCCTGCGGGCGAGGGAACACTCCGCCGACGCCGTTCTGCACGCCACCGACGATCATGCCGAGCGCCACGACGATGACGAGGGCGACGACGACGAGTCCGACCAGCAGGAGCGACCACGACCGCACGCGCTGCGGAGTCGTGCGGACCGGGACCGACGCCGTGTCCGGGCCGAACGCACGCCCGAGGTCGTCGTCCTCGTCCTCCTGGGCGAGCCAGTCGCGGTGGCGGCCGTGCTCGCCGGGTCCCTCAGTGGTCATCCCGCCCCTTCCGCGCCGGAGCCGCGTGCCGGTCCCGGTGCAGGGGATGCTAGTCCGGCCCGCGACGTCGATCGCCCTGCTCGCGACAACGATCCGGCAACGACCCGTCCAGCGGTAGCGTGGGGGACCGGCGGTGCACAGCTGCCGGTTTGAGCAGGGGGTGCCATGTCCGTCTGGTTGACGGTGTCGATCGTGTTCGTGCTCGTCGTCGGGGTCGCCCTGGTCGTGGCGCTGTCGGCATCGCGTCGGGCGAAGCGGCTGCAGCACCTCGGGGACCCACTGGCTCCTCGCACCGACGAGGGCGGGCACGCGGAGCGCACGGCCCAGGCGCAGGGTGCACGACCGGACGGCGCCACGGGGTTCCCGGGCGGACCGTCCTGATCGACGGGACCGCCGGTCGCGACGGCGGTCAGCTGCGGCGCTCGAGCGGGTTCTGGTAGTCGAAGGCGTATTTGCCGGGAGCGTCCGAGACGTCCTCGATCGGGTCGTCGAACTCCACGAGTTCGGCGTGGAATCGCTCAGGGTCCCAGCGGAACGAGTGCACCGACCCGTTGCGGATCGGTGTGTGCACACGGTCTGCCGTGCCCGGTGCCGCCGCGTTGACGACGCTGCGGATGACGGCGCCGTGCGTGGCCACGACGACCACGCCGCCGTCGAAGCGGATCGCGATCTCGCCGAGCGTCTCCGTGACGCGAGCCAGCAGCGCCGAGCGGGACTCGCGTCCGGGGATGACGTCGTCCGGGTACTGCGCCAGGACCTGGTCGTCGGTGAGTCCCTCGGCGTCGCCGTACGAGCGCTCGGCGAGGCCCGGGTACGCGGCCGGCTCGGGCAGTCCCAGGCGGGCGGCGATGATCGCGCCGGTCTCGGCAGCCCGGGACAACGGCGACGCCACGACCGCGTCGAAGCGGCGTCGTGCCAGCAGCTCGGCGGTGGCGGCGGCCTGCGCCCGGCCGGTGTTGTTGAGCGGGATGTCGGTCGAGCCCTGGATGCGGCGTTGCGCGTTCCAGTCGGTCTCGCCGTGCCGGACGAGGTACAGGTGGGTCGTCACACGTCGATCATCGCAGAACGAGCCGGTCGGCCAGTTCCTGCAGTGTCTCGGTCGTGCCGGCGTCGATCTTGACCGCGGCGCGCCGGTCACTGCGGGTCGCGCCGCGGTTCACGATGACGACGGGGTGCTTGCGGCGTGCGGCGTGGTCGACCAGGCGGACGCCGGAGTTGACGGTGAGCGAGGACCCCACGACGAGCAGGGCGTCGGCATCGGCCACGAGCGAGACGGACTCGGCGAACTTCTCGGTGGGCACGAACTCGCCGAAGAACACCACGTCGGGCTTGAGGACGCCGCCGCACACCGAGCACGCCGGCACGACGAAGCGCTCGACGTCGGTGATCTCGACGTCGCCGTCGGGCTGGAGCACCACCGAGCCGGGTTCGTCGATCCAGGGGTTGAGCGTGTCGAGCGTGGTGGCGAGGTCGGCCCGCGCGAAGACCTGTCCGCAGGTCAGACACAGCGCGCGGTCGGTCGACCCGTGGATCTCGACGACCCGCCGCGACCCGGCGCGCAGGTGCAGCCCGTCGACGTTCTGCGTGACGATGCCCGTGACGACCCCGGCGCGTTCGAGTGCTGCGAGGGCGTGGTGCCCGGCGTTCGGTGCGGCGGCCGCGAAGGTCCGGTACCCCAGGTGCGAGCCGGCCCAGTACCGCTGCCGTTTGGCGGGGTCGGCGCGGAACTCCTGGAACGTCATCGGCTTGCGCACCACACGGCCCGCGCCGCGGTAGTCCGGGATGCCGGAGTCGGTGCTCAGCCCGGCGCCGGAGAGCACCGCGATGCGCTTGCCCGCGAGCAGCTCGGCGACCCGGTCGAGGTCGTCAGCCGTCTCGGTCGCACCGCTCGTCGCGTCGCTCGTCACCATCGGGTCCACGGTACCCTCAACAGCCGACCGTCCCCGCCCCTTCCCGCGCCGCCGGCACGGGACCGGCTCGCCGCCGGGGCGCGGACACGACCAGGAACCGAGCCCCGTGCACACCGTCCGCATCGACACCCTCGACGATCCCCGCCTCGACGACTTCCAGCGGCTGACCGACGTCGCCCTCCGGCGGGTCACCGAACCCGAGGGCGGGCTGTACATCGCCGAGTCCAACACCGTGATCGAGCGCGCGGTGCGGGCCGGACACGTTCCCCGCAGCGTCCTGGTGCAGGAGAAGTGGCTGGACGACGTGCTGCCGCTCGTCGCGGACCACGACGGGCCGGTCTTCGTCGGCCCCGACGCCCTGCTCGAGGAGCTCACCGGGTTCCGGATGCACCGCGGTGCGATCGCGTCGATGCAGCGTCCCAAGCTGCCGAGCGTCGCCGAGGTCGTCCGTGACGCGCGACTGGTCGTGGTGCTCGAGGACATCGTCGACCACACCAACGTCGGAGCCGTCTTCCGCAGTGTCGCCGGGCTCGGGGCGGACGCCGTGCTCGTGAGCCCGCGGTGCGCCGACCCGCTGTACCGGCGGAGTGTCCGGGTGAGCATGGGGACGGTCCTGCAGGTCCCGTGGACGCGCATCGGTGACTGGCCCGACGCGGGCGAGGAACTCCGCGCCGCGGGCTTCCACCTGGCGGCGATGGCGCTGACCGACCGATCGGTCGACCTGGACGCGTTCGCCCGGGACGTCCCGGAACGGGTCGCGCTCGTGATGGGCACCGAGGGGCAGGGGCTGACGCCGGCCGCGATCGCCGCCGCCGACACCACCGTGCGCATCCCCATGCACCACGGGGTCGACTCGCTCAACGTGGCCGCGGCGAGCGCCGTCGGACTGTGGGCGGTCGCCGCGGCCCAGCGCGCGTTGCGCTAGCCGGCGATCGCGCGTCCCGGTCGTCCGTCCACACCCTGGAGGCGCGGAGCGGCTTCTCCACAGACCGGCGGTTCCCCAGATGGCCGGTACCGCCCCCCGGTACGCTCGGGTGTCGTGTCACGAGTCGTCCGCCGCCCCCGTTCCGCCGTCCGCCGGCCGGTGACCATCTCGGTCGTCGCGGTCCTGCTGCTGGCGATCGGGTACCTGGTCGCCGCGGCGCTCGTGCCGTTCTCGCCGGCGAGCGCCTCGACCACGTCGTACGCGGCGCCCACCGCGACCCTGCCGGCGCTGTCCTTCCCGTCCTACGGGGCCACTGCGGTCGAGGCCACTGACTTCCCGGAGAGCCTCCGCACCGGTGGGGACACCAAGCCCCGGTCGATCGCGAGCATCTCGAAGGTCGTCACGGCGCTGGTCGTGCTCGACGCCAAGCCGCTCGCACGGGGACAGGCCGGCCCGACGATCGCGTTCACCCCGGAGATGCAGGGGCTGTACGCCAAGTACCTCGCGGTGAACGGCGAGGTCGCGCCGATGCCTGCCGGGTTGCAGCTGTCCGAGTACCAGACGCTGCAGGTCATGCTCATGAAGTCGGCGAACAACTACGCCGGCTCCCTCGCCATCTGGGCGTTCGGGTCACTCGACGCCTACCAGAAGGCGGCGGCGACCTGGCTCGACGACCACGGGCTCGACGACACCACGATCCACGAGCCGACCGGCCTCGACGCCGGCAACACCTCGACCGCGACGGACCTGGTCGACCTCGGGCAGCTCGCGCTCGCGAACCCCGTGGTGAAGGAGGTCGTCGGCACCAAGACCGTGACGGTGCCGAACGTCGGCGACATCGAGAACTCGAACAAGCTGCTCGGGATCGACGGCGTCGAGGGCATCAAGACCGGCACCCTCGACGAAGCCGGGGCGTGCCTGCTCTTCGCCGCGACCTACGAGCGGGGCGGCCGCACGGTCACGGTGATCGGCGCGATGCTCGGCGGGGTGGACCACGACGCACTCGACTCGGACGTGCAGCGGCTGCTCCACTCGGTCGCCGACAACTTCCACGTGGTGACGCTGACCCACGCGGGACAGTCCTTCGGCACGTACTCCACCCCGTGGAAGGACGAGACCGACGCGGTCAGTGCCAAGGCCTCCGAGGTGCTCGTCTGGGGGCGGACCTCCGTGCGGGCGAAGGCGCAGCTCGACTCGGTGACGCTCGGGACGAAGGGCGAGCGCGTGGGTCGGGTCCGGTTCACGATCACCGACCACGCGCCGGTCTCGGTGCCGCTGGTGCTCGAGCAGGCGATCCCCGACCCGGGCATCTGGTGGCGGTGGACCAACCCGTTCGAGGGCGCCTGAGCTGCCCTACCGGCCGTCGCGCGCCCCGGTGCCGATCTGCTCGAGGTGCGGGCGCTTCGCGGTGATGCCGTCACCGGACGACGTGTGCCTGATCCTGCGGACCACCCACGGCACCAGGTACTCCCTGGCCCAGCCGAGGTCCTCGGCGCGGGCTTCGCGCCACGGGCGGGCGGCCAGGGGTTCGGGCGTCGAGGGCGCCAGTTCGTGGTCGACGCCGAGCGTGTCCAGCACGGCGGCGGCGATCGTGGCGTGTCCGACAGGGGAGTGGTGCAGTCGGTCCGGGGCCCACATCCGCGGGTCCCGCAGCCCGCGGATCGCCCACATGTCGGCGACCATCGCGCCGTGCTTCAGGGCGATGGCGTGCAGGTGCTCGTTGTAGATCGCCGCCTTGCCGCGCACCATCCCGAGCACCGGCGTCATGCCGACGTCCGGCCCGGTGAACAGCGCGACGTCGGCCCCGTCACGCCGCAGGTCGGCCATCATCCGGTCGAACCGCGATGCCACCTCGTCCGGGTCGGAGCCGGGGCGGATGATGTCGTTCCCGCCGGCGGACACCGTGATCAGATCGGGGTGCAGCGCGAGCGCGTCCTCGACCTGCTCGTCGATGACCTGCTGCAGCAGCCGACCGCGGACGGCCAGGTTGGCGTAGGCGAAGTCGTCGGTCCGGCTCGCCAGGAACGCAGCGACGCGGTCGGCCCACCCGCGGTTGCCGCCCGGTGCTGTGGGGTCGGGGTCGCCGAGTCCCTCGGTGAACGAGTCACCGATCGCGACGTACCTGGACCACGGATGACGATCTGACACCCTCCCGAACGTAGTCTCGTGCCATGACCCAGGCCAACCCCGCGACGAGCACGAAGCGTCGCCCCTGGACGGTTCCCGAGGACCTGCTCGCCCGGATCGCCGAGCGGGCACCCCGGTACGACGCGGAGAACGCGTTCCCGTTCGAGGACCTCGACGAACTCCGCGCGGCGGGGTACCTGCGGATCGGTGTCCCGATCGCGGACGGCGGCAGCGGGCTCGGGCTCCGGGCGACCGCGGCCGTGCAGCGCACGCTCGCCCAGGCCGCGCCGGCGACCGCGCTGGCCCTCGGCATGCACCAGACCTGGGTGCAGGCGGCCCGCAGCGCGTCCGCCCGGGGCGAGTCGTTCCTCCAGTCCGTCACGGACCACGCCGCGGCGGACCGGTTGCTGGCCTTCGGGGTCAGCGAGCCCGGCAACGACCGCGTGCTCTTCGACTCGACGACGACGGCGCAGCCGGACGGCGCGGGCGGTTTCCGGTTCACGGGCACGAAGGTCTCGACGTCGCTCGCACCAGCGTGGGACGTGCTGAGCGTGTTCGGCAAGGACACGTCGGGGTCCGAGCCGCGGCTCGTGCACGGGTTCGCACTGCGCTCGGACGGGGGCATCCGGCACCTGGACGACTGGGACACCCTCGGCATGCGGGCGACGCAGAGCCGGACGACGCTGCTCGAGGGCGTCCACGTCCCCGCAGAGCGCATCGTCCGGTCGCTGCCGGTCGGTCCGACCGCCGATCCGCTCGTGTTCGGGGTATTCGCCGCGTTCGAGCTGCTCGTGGCGTCGGTGTACGTCGGGATCGCGTCGCGGGCCGTCGAGCTCACCGTGCAGTCCGTGCAGCAGCGGCGGTCGATGGACGGTGTGCCGCGGAGTGACGACCCGGACGTGCGTCGCGCGGTCGCGGACATGCGGGGAGCGGTGGACGCCGTGGCGCTGCAGGTCGACGCGCTCGCCCGTGACGTCGACGAGCTCGAGGACCACGGGCGGCGTTGGTTCCCGCTGCTGGTCGGGACGAAGGCCCGCACCGTCGACACCGCGCAGCACGTCGTCGACGAGGCCATGCGGGTCGTGGGCGGCAGTGCCTTCCGCGCCGACGCCGAGCTCGCGCGGCTGGCACGGGACGTCCGGGCGGGGCAGTACCACCCGTCGTCCCGCGACTCGGCGGCACGGACGATCGCGAACGACGCGCTCGGACCGGTGTCGGTGGCCCCTGGCACCATCGCCTCGTGAGCAAGCAGGACGGCAGCAACCGACTCGTCTCCGACCAGCCGGTCGCCGACGTCTCGGCGACGGTGCTGCACGTCGACATGGACGCCTTCTTCGCGTCGGTCGAGCTGCTCGACCGCCCCGACCTGGTCGGACTGCCGGTGATCGTCGGCCACGACTCCGACCGCTCGGTCGTCACCGCTGCCACGTACGAAGCCCGCAGGTACGGCGTGAACTCCGCCATGCCGATGGCCGTCGCCAAGCGGCGCTGCCCGAACGCCGTCATCGTCGAGCCGCACTTCGAGAAGTACCAGGCGAAGTCCCGAGCGGTGATGCAGGTCTTCGACCGGTTCACGCCCCGGGTGGAGCGGCTCGGCATCGACGAGGCCTTCCTCGACGTCGCCGGTGCCGTCCGGCTGTACGGCACGCCGTGGCAGATCGGACAGGCCATCCGCCGCGCGGTGTTCGAGGAGACCGGCCTGCACTGCTCGGTGGGTGCAGCCTCGACCAAGTTCGTCGCGAAGCTCGCGTCCAGCCGGGCGAAACCGGCAGGGCTGCTCGTCGTGCCGGCGGCCGACACGGTCGCGTTCCTGCACCCGCAGCCGGTGTCCGCACTCTGGGGAGTCGGGGGCAAGACACAAGAGGTGCTCGAACGTCGGGGCATCCGCACCGTCGGCGACCTCGCGACCACACCGCTCGAGTCGCTCGTCCACGCGATCGGTCCGGCGGGCGGACATCGCCTGCACGACCTGTCCTGGGGCCGCGACCCGCGCGTGGTGGACACCGCGGTCGGCGAGAAGTCGATCGGGCACGAGGTCACCTTCGGCACCGACCTGACCGAGCGCGACGCCGTCGCGCGGGAACTCCTCCGTCTGGCCGAGAAGGTCGCGGTGCGCATGCGTCGGGCCGAGGTCCAGGGCCGTACGATCGCGCTCAAGGTCCGGTACACCGACTTCACCACGCTGACCCGGTCCCGCACCCTCGCCGAACCGACCGACGTCGCCCGTCGGATCCACCGAGAAGCCGTCGAGCTCTACGACGTGCTGCACCGACCGGGCAACCGCATCCGGCTCATCGGTGTCCGCGGCGAGAACCTCGTGCCGACCGCCGCCAGCAACGCCCTCTGGGACGACGACGCGCCGTGGCGTGAGACCGAGACCACCGTCGACGCGGTGACCGCCCGGTTCGGCGCCGGCGTGCTGCGTCCAGCATCGCTGGTCCGTGGCACGCCCGAGCAGCGCCCGCCCCACGCCCGGCAGGACATCGGGTGACGGTAGAATCGCCCGAAGTGAGCGCAGCGGAGTACGAACAGCAGCAGACCGCCGCAGCCGACACGGCGGCGGTCGGTCCGGTCGACACCACCGGGAACGCGGCCCGACCGGGCCGGGTGTCCGCCGAGCTGGCGCCGGCCGAGCCGGCACCCGCCGAGCTGGCACCGGCCGAGCTCGCGCCGGCCGAGCTGGCGGAGATCGCGGGCAACGCGGCGGCCGAGCACCTGTCGCCGGCGTTCCCCGACCGTGCGGCATGGGGAACCGCGTCGAAGCTCCGTGCATGGCAGGTCGAAGCGCTGACCAAGTACTTCGAGACCGAGCCCCGTGACTTCCTCGCCGCGGCGACGCCCGGCGCCGGCAAGACCACCTTCGCGCTCCGGCTCGCGACCGAGCTGCTGGCCAGGGGGACGGTCGACCGCCTCGTCGTCGTCGCGCCGACCGAGCACCTGAAGCGCCAGTGGGCCGACGCCGCCGACCGGGTCTCGATCCGCATCGACCCGATGTTCAAGAACGGTGACGGCATGTTCGGCCGGCACTACCAGGGCGTGGCGGTCACCTACGCCCAGGTCGGCATGAACCCCGACGTCCTCAGGCGGATCACCGAGGGCGGCCGCACCCTCGTCGTCCTCGACGAGGTCCACCACGGCGGCGACGCGCTGACCTGGGGCGACGGCATCAGAGAGGCGTTCAACGGCGCCACACGACGGCTCTCGCTGTCGGGCACACCGTTCCGCTCGGACACCGCGCCCATCCCGTTCGTCCAGTACGCCATGGACGAGCAGGGCATCCGCACCTCCGTGTCCGACTACAACTACGGCTACGGCCGAGCCCTCGTCGACGGCGTCGTCCGGCCGGTGCTGTTCATGGCGTACGCCGGGCAGATGCGCTGGAAGACCCGGATGGGCGACGAGATGTCGGCGTCCCTCGGCGAGCAGGTCACGAAGGACATCACCGCCCAGGCCTGGCGCACGGCGCTGTCGCCCGAGGGCGAGTGGATGCCGGCGGTCCTCTCCGCCGCCGACACGCGCCTGACCGAGGTGCGCCGCGGGGTCCCCGACGCCGGCGGCCTGGTCATCGCGACCGACGCGTCCACCGCCCGCGCCTACGCCCGGATCCTGCAGCGGATCACGGGGGAGCGGCCGACCGTGGTCCTCTCGGACGAGGCCGCCGCGTCGAGCCGCATCGGCGCCTTCGCCGCCGACACCTCGCGGTGGATGGTCGCGGTGCGGATGGTCTCCGAGGGCGTCGACGTCCCACGGCTGTGCGTCGGGGTCTACGCCACCAGTGCCAGCACGCCGCTGTTCTTCACCCAGGTCATCGGGCGGTTCGTCCGGGCCCGTCGTCGCGGCGAGACCGCGTCGGTGTTCCTGCCGAGCGTGCCGGGGCTGATGGCCCTCGCCGCCACGCTCGAGCTCGAACGCGACCACGCGCTCGACCGCCCGAAGGACGCCGACGACGGGATGTACAACCCCGAGGACGCGATGGTCGCCGAGGCCAACAAGGAAGACCGCGCCTCGGAGAGCCTGCTCGACGTGCAGCCGTTCGAGGCCCTCGACTCGCAGGCCTCGTTCGACCGGGTGCTCTACGACGGTGGCGAGTTCGGCACCGGCGGCGAGATCGGGTCCCTCGAAGAGCTCGACTTCATCGGGATCCCCGGGCTGCTCGAACCCGACCAGGTCCGCGACCTGCTCCGGTCCCGGCAGGCGACCCAGGCGAAACGGTCCAAGGGCCGCGCGGTCAAGGACGGACTGCCCTCGTCGAGCGGGGCGGCCAAGGCTCCCGAGCCCGACCGGCCGATGTACCTGACCATCAAGGAACAGCGCTCCGAACTCCAGCGCCTCGTGTCGATCTGGTCGCGGCACGCGAACGAACCGCACGGGGCCATCCACGCCGAACTCCGGCGGATCAGCGGGGGACCGGCCGTCGCCCAGGCGAGCATCGAACAGATCCAGAAGCGGATCGACATCCTGCGGTCCCGCATCGGCGGCCGGCGATGACGGTGCCGGTGCCGGTGCCAGTGCTGGTGATGGTGTCGCGCCCGGCGCGGGTGGCAGCGTGATCGTCCCCGTCGACGACCGCACGTGGCACGTCAAGCGCACCGTCGACTCGTCGCCCGAGGCCATCATCGACCGGTTCGGCGGCGGGTACCGCCTGCGGCGCTTCAGCCTGGTCGAGTCCCGACGGACGCCGCACGGGGTCTTCATGGGCGTCGACCTCGCCGAGACCGCGTGGTGGCGGCTGCGCGACGGACGCTGACCCTTCCCACCCTGCAGTTCAGACGACAGGTGTCGTTGATCTGCACCGGATCTGGCAGATGTGCGCGGCGGACATGACGCGCTGAGGGTTGATCGAGTAGACCAGACCCATGGCAGATTCGATCCCTCACGTCCTCGTCCTCGGTGGCGGCTCCGCTGGTTACGCGACCGTCAAGCAGCTGCAGAAGCACGCCGCGACGGTGCCGATGCGCATCACCCTGGTCGACCAGAACACGTACTACACGTACCTGCCGTTCCTGCCCGAGGTGGCCGGCGGCCACATCAACCCGAAGGACGTCACCGTCGAGCTCCGTCGTGCGCTCCGGAAGACGCGCGTCATCCAGGGCAAGGTGACCGGGATCTCGTCGGCAGACAAGACCGTCGCGATCGCCACGGCCGGCGGCGACGACCGCACGCTCGGGTACGACCAGCTCGTGGTCGCCCTCGGCTCGGTCACGCGCACGTTCCCGACCCCCGGTCTCGAGGAGGTCGGCGTCGGCTTCAAGACCGTCGAAGAGGCGGCCTACGTCCGCGCCAAGCTCCTCGACAACATCGCGAAGGCCGCGGCCACGCGTGACGAGGACGAGCGTCGTCGACTGCTCACCAGCATCTTCGTCGGCGGTGGCTACACCGGCGTCGAGGCGATCGGCGAGCTCTTCGACGTCTCGCAGGCCGCGATCAAGACCTACCCGTCGCTCGCCGGCGAGCAGCCCCGCTGGGTCCTCATCGACGCGCTCGACCGCGTCGCGCCCGAGGTCGGCCCGGAGCTGTCGAAGTGGACGCTCGAGTCCCTGCGCGCACGTGGCATCGACGTGCGTCTGAAGACCACCATGCCGAGCTGCGAGGGTGGCGTCGTCAAGCTCTCCGACGGCGACGAGTTCGCCACCGGGCTGCTCGTGTGGACCGCCGGCGTGAAGCCGAACCCGCTGCTCGACGCGTCCGACCTGCCGCGCGGACCGAAGGGGCACCTCGCGGCCAACGCGAAGCTCCAGGTCGAGGCCGAGGACACCCACGAGGTCGTCGCCGGCGTCTGGGGCCTCGGCGACGTCGCGCAGGTCCCCGACCTGACCGCCGAGAAGCAGCCGGCCTTCTACCCGCCGAACGCGCAGAACGCCGTCCGCCAGGCCGTCGTGGCCGCGGACAACGTGGTCGCGACGATCACGGGCAAGCCCCTCGAGGAGTACCGCCACGTCTCCGTGGGCACGGTCGCCTCGTACGGCGTGGCCAAGGGTGCCGCCAACATCAAGGGCATCAAGATGACGAA
Organism: Curtobacterium sp. Leaf183; assembly: GCF_001424385.1. Taxonomy (GTDB): domain Bacteria; phylum Actinomycetota; class Actinomycetes; order Actinomycetales; family Microbacteriaceae; genus Curtobacterium. Next base: position 205,770 of record NZ_LMPO01000009.1, read on the forward strand.
TCTGTTCGCGTGGCTCGCGCACCGCTCGTACCACGTGTACGCGATGCCGACGCTCAACCGCAAGGCGCGCATCGTCATCGGCTGGATCACCGGCGCGGTCTCCGGCCGCGACGCGACCTCGCTGATCAAGGAGACCGACCCGCGTCGCTCCTTCGTCGACGCGGCGAAGTAGGCACCACCGCGCAGACGGACGGGAGGCCCGGTGCCAGCTGGCACCGGGCCTCCCGTCCGTCATGTGGTCGCGTCCTGTGCCGGTGGTGCGACACCGTCGATGTCGTACGACGTCGGGGATGTCGCGCGGTCGGCGGAACGGCCGCATCCACTGTTCGAATCCGGGCGCGCAAAAACGAATGGCCCACCCGAAGGTGAGCCATTCGCCGCGTGTCTCAACACTGCGTGTCCGAAGGGGGACTTGAACCCCCACGCCCTAATACGGGCACTAGCACCTCAAGCTAGCGCGTCTACCAATTCCGCCATCCGGACAGATGTTCTTCACTTGTGGGCTGGAACAACGGGTTTCCCCGGCGTTGCTGCCGGAGAAGACCTTAGCACGGGACTGAACGGTGGTTGAACACGGGCGGACATCCCGGGCGCGTCCGGCGTCACGGGTGCCCGGTAGCGTTGCAGCATGACGACGGACCCCGGACTCGAGCCGACCACGACCGACCTCGAAGCCACCGCGGCCATCGCGCGCGACCTCATCCGCATCGACACGAGCAACTGGGGGAACGGCCGGTCCTCGGGAGAGACCGAGGCCGCGCACTACGTCGAAGCGGAGCTCCGCGGACTCGGTCTGACCCCGCAGCTGTTCGAGTCCGAACCCGACCGGGTCAGCGTCGTCGCGCGCGTCCCCGGACGGAACCCCGACAAGCCCGCGCTGGTGGTGCACGGCCACCTCGACGTGGTCCCCGCCGACCCGGCGAACTGGAGCGTCGACCCCTTCGGCGGTGACGTCCGCGACGGCATGCTCTGGGGCCGCGGCGCCGTCGACATGAAGAACATGGACGCGATGATGCTGACGGCACTGGGCGACGTCATCGCCGCGCAGGGCGCCCCGGACCGGGACCTCGTCATCGCGTACTTCGCCGACGAGGAAGCCGGGGGAGTCCTCGGCTCCCACCACGTCGTCGAGCAGCATCCCGAGGTCTTCGCGGGCGCGACGGCGGCCATCAGCGAGGTCGGCGGG
>NZ_LMPO01000009.1:206979-240862 GCF_001424385.1 Curtobacterium sp. Leaf183
GGCTCAAGCTCGTCGCGACGGGGACCGCGGCGCACGGCTCGCACGTCATCCGCGACAACGCCGTGACGAAGCTCGCCGCGGCCGTCGCCCGCATCGGCAGCGAGGAGTGGCCGGTCCGCCTGTCGGCCACGACCGACGCGATGGTGACCGAGGTCGCCAGGTTCCTCGGCGTGGACCCTGCGGTCACCGGCCCGGACGAGGTCGCGCTGGCCACGGGCTCGGCGTCACGCTTCATCCACGCCGCGCTGCACACCACGTCGAACCCCACGGTGCTGCAGGCCGGGTACAAGCACAACGTCATCCCCGACGCGGCCGAGGCCCTGATCGACGTCCGCTGCCTGCCGGGGGACGAGGAGACGGTCCTCGCCCGGGTGCGCGAACTCGCCGGACCGGACGTCCAGGTCATCACGTCCTTCCGCGACGTCGGGCTCGAGCAGGACTTCGGCGGGCCGCTCGTCGACGCCGTGCGGGACGTGCTCGGCCGGCACGACCCGGGTGCACCGGTGCTGCCGTACCTGCTGTCGGGCGGGACGGACAACAAGGCGCTGTCGACCCTGGGCATCGCGGGCTACGGGTTCGTCCCGCTCCAGCTGCCCGCCGGGATCGACTTCCCCGCGATGTTCCACGGTGTCGACGAGCGGGTGCCGCTGGACTCACTGGCCTTCGGTCGGCGTGTGCTCGGCGACCTGCTCGGGTCGTACTGAGAGACTTGCTGGTCGCCGGGGAGACCTCCGACCCGGCCACGACAGACACGACCGAGCCCCGCTCCGGAAAGGCCGCGCCAGTGCACATCCTCGAGGCGATCTTCCTCGGCTTCGTGCAGGGACTCACCGAGTTCCTGCCCGTCTCCTCCAGCGCCCACCTGCGCATCGTCGGCCTCTTCCTGCCCGATGCGCAGGACCCCGGCGCCGCGTTCACCGCCGTGACGCAGCTCGGTACCGAGACGGCCGTGCTGATCTACTTCTGGCGCGACATCACGCGCATCGTCCGGCGGTGGTTCGGAGCGCTGTCGGGCAAGGTGCCGCGGAACGACCCGGACGTGCGGGTGGGCTGGCTCGTCATCCTCGGCACGATCCCGATCGGCGTCGTCGGACTCCTGCTGCAGGACACGATCGAGACCACGTTCCGATCGCTGTGGATCGTCGCGGTCGTCCTGATCGTGTTCGGCGTGGTCCTCGGCGTGCTGGACCGTGTCGGCCGCAAGGAACGGCGCATCGAGCACATGACGTTCGGCGGGGGGATCCTGATCGGTCTGGCGCAGGTGCTGGCGCTGGTCCCCGGCGTCTCGCGTTCCGGTGCCACGGTGTCCATGGGGCTCGCGCTCGGCTACACCCGCGAAGCGGCGGCACGGTTCGCGTTCCTGCTCGCCGTCCCGGCGGTGTTCCTGTCCGGGCTGTACGAAGCCGCGACCAGCCTCGGCGACACCGGAGCGCCGTTCGGCGTCGTCGACACGCTCGTCGCGACGGTCGTGGCCTTCGGCGTCGGCTTCGTCGTGATCGCCGCGTTCATGAACTACATCAGCAAGCGCAGTTTCATGCCCTTCGTGTACTACCGAGTTGCACTCGGTATCGTTCTCCTCGTGCTCTTGTCGCTCCAGGTGATCCAGCCGTGAGGGCCTGGCAGGCCCCGTCCGTCCCCGAGGTCCCCGGCTCCGGTCCACGACCCGTCGTCCACGACACCTCGACCGGCAAGCCGGTCGACCCCACCCACGGCGAGGACCGCGCCGCCCTGTACGTGTGCGGGATCACCCCGTACGACGCCACACACCTCGGCCACGCCGCGACCTACCTGGCGTTCGACACGCTCGGCCGTGCCTGGCGCGACGCCGGTCTCGACGTCGAGTACGCCCAGAACACGACCGACGTCGACGACCCCCTGCTCGAACGGGCCGCTCGGGACGGCGTGGACTGGCGCGACCTCGCAGCCTCGCAGATCGACCTGTTTCGCCGCGACATGGAGGCCCTGCGCATCCTGCCGCCGGACGACTACGTCGCCGTCACGGACGAGGTCGAGCGGATCGCCGAGGCGGTGGCCTTCCTGCAGGAGACCGGCTCCGCCTACGCCGTGCCGACACCGGACAGCGAGGGCGACGACCTCTACTTCGACGTCAACCGTCCGACCGAGTCCTGGTCGCTCGGCGACGAGAGCCGCATGGACCGCGAGACGATGCTCGCCCTGTCGGCGGAGCGCGGCGGCGACCCCGACCGCCCGGGCAAGCGTGACCCGCTGGACCCCCTGCTCTGGCGCGCGGCCCGGGCGGGCGAGCCGAGCTGGGAGAGCGCGGTCGGCACGGGACGTCCCGGATGGCACATCGAGTGCAGCGTGATCGCCGGTGACCGGCTCGGCCTGCCGATCAGCGTGCAGGGCGGCGGCAGCGACCTGGTCTTCCCGCACCACGAGATGAGTGCCGGGCACGCGGCGGCCCTCGCGCACCAGCCGCTCGCGCACGCGTACGTGCACACCGGGATGATCGCCTACCAGGGCGAGAAGATCTCGAAGTCGCTCGGCAACCTGGTGACGGTGCGCGGGCTGCTCGACGACGGAGCGGACCCGCGGGCGATCCGCCTCGCCCTGCTGTCGCACCGGTACTCGGACGACTGGGAGTGGTTCGACGCCGAACTCGCCAGCGCGACACGCCGACTGGCGACCTGGGACGCGTGGGTCGGTGGCGGGGCCGGACACGCCGACGACGCTGACGACGTCGTCGCTCGGTTGCGAGCCCGGGTCGCTGACGACCTCGACACGCCCGGGGCCGTCGCGGCGGTCGACACGGCGGTTGCCGGCGGCACCCGCTCCACGCCGGAGCTCGTCGACGTCGTCGACGCACTGCTCGGCATCCGCATCGGCTGACGCGCGCGCGTCCTCCCGCGCCGGCAGCGGTCCGGTGGCCGTCGGGTCTCCAGGTTCCGGAACCCCGGCATCTCGACCCGCGCGACCGGCCGTCTCCGGAACCCGGACGCACCTGAGCGGCGAGTCCCGGCACGTCGAGCCGACCACACGACGGACGGGAGGCCCGGTGCCAGCTGGCACCGGGCCTCCCGTCCGTCCGTCAGTTGCCGCTACTGCGGTGGCTGCGGGGGCCGCCACGGACCCTCGCCGGCCTGACCGCCACCGTCCTTGCCGTCCTTGCGCTCCCGGCGCCGCAGGTACTGCTCGAACTCCTGCGCGATCGCGTCGCCCGACGCCTCGGGGGAGTCGACGGTGTCGCGTGCCTGCTCGAGCTGCCCGATGTACGACGCCATGTCCTCGTCGTCGGCGGCGAGGGCGTCGATGCCCTCCTCCCACTCGGTGGCGTCGTCGAGCAGGGTGCCGCGGGGGACGGTCACGTCGGTCAGTTCCTCGATCTTGTCGAGCAGCGACAGGGTGGCCTTGGGCGACGGCGCGTTGTGCACGTAGTGCGGCACCGAGGCCCAGAGCGACAGGGTGGTGAGGCCGGCCTTGTCCATCGTGTCGGACAGCACGCCGAGGATGCCCGTCGGGCCCTCGTACGAGGACTTGTCGACGTCGAAGGCCTGGCGCACCGAGGCGTTCTCGCTCGACACGAACACCGAGATCGGACGGGTGTGCGGGACGTCGGCGAGCATCGCGCCGACGAAGACGACCGCGTCGATCGCGTGGACGTCGGCGAGGTCGATGACCTCGGCGCAGAACGCACGCCACGTGCGGGACGGCTCGGGACCGACCAGGACGAACACGTCGCGCTCCGCGGGTTCCCCGGTGGCACTGATCACGGGACGGCCGACCTGGCCGGGTCCGTGCAGCACGATGCGGGGCCACTGGATGCCGCGCACGCCGTCGTCGTCACTGCCGACGTTCGGTCGGTTGAACTGGTAGTCGACGTACTGCTCCCCGTCGATCTCACGCAGCTCGTCGAGGCCGAGCGCGTCGACGATCCGTCGAGCGAGGCCGCTGGCGGCTTCCCCGGCGTCGTTCCAGCCCTCGAACGCGACGACGAGGAGCCGGCCGTCCTGGAAGGGGGAGTGCTGTGGCACGGAGCGGACCTCCTGGAGGTGGAGTGGGGCACCGCGAGGCGCCCGACACGATCAGGCATCCACTGTAGGCCCCCGGGGCGACGCCGCCCGCGTCCCGGTCGGCTCCGGACCAGGCGCGCCGCGGGCCGCACGCCGGTAGACTCGTCGCCCGTGACCGCGCATCCTCCCGCCCTCGTCCACCCCGCAGCCGTGCTGTGGGACATGGACGGCACGATCATCGACACTGAACCGATCTGGCAGCAGTCCCAAGTGGAGCTGACGAGCCGGTACGGGGCCGAGTGGACCCACGAGGACGGTCTGTCCCTGGTGGGCAGCGGCCTCGAACGGTCGGGGGAGATCCTGCGCGACCGGGGCGTCGACATGGAGGTCGAGGAGATCGTCCAGTGGATGACCTCGTACGTCATGGAGCGCATGGCGCACGACGACCTGCCGTGGCGTCCGGGGGCCCGTGAGCTCATCGAGGAGCTCCACGCGCGCGGGATCCCGACGGCGCTGGTCACGATGTCCCGCCGGAACATGGCCCTGGTCGCCGCGGACGCCCTCGCGGACCACCCCTTCCACGTCGTCGTCGCCGGAGACGACGTCGAGCACCCGAAGCCCCACCCGGAGGCCTACCTGAGCGCCGCCGCCCAGCTCGGGGTCGACGCCACCGCGTGCGTCGCGATCGAGGACTCCGCGACCGGCGTCGCCGCTGCCGTCGCCTCCGGTGCGGTGACGATCGCCGTCGAGCACATCGTCCCGCTGCCCGAGACCGCGGGGGACGTCTACCTGACGTCGCTCGCCGGGGTGGACGTCGACCGCCTGGTGGCGCTGACCTCGCCGGCCCTGGCAGCACGTGCCGGCGGGTCCGGTGGTGCCGGTCGTTCCGGTCCGTCTCCGGTCCCGACAGGAGGCCCGTCCGCGGTCGACCCGTCGGCCTCCGTCGCAGACGGGGCCGCGCAGTGAACGCCGAGCTGCCCGACACGACGGGCCTCCCGCACACGGCCGGCGGCGCGCCGCACACCCCGCCCCGCGGTCCGTTCCGGGCCGGTGACCGGGTCCAGCTCACCGGACCGAAGGGCAAGCTCACGACGCTCTCGCTCGAGCCGGGCGTGATCTACCACACGCACCGCGGCATGCTCGCGCACGACGACGTCATCGGGCAGCCCGACGGGTCCGTGATCACCGCGAGCTCGGGCGACGAGTACCTCGCCCTCCGGCCGCTGCTCAACGACTACGTCATGTCGATGCCCCGCGGGGCCGCGATCGTCTACCCGAAGGACGCGGCCCAGATCGTCGCCTTCGCGGACGTCTTCCCCGGCGCACGCGTGGTCGAGGCCGGCGTCGGCTCCGGCGCGCTGTCGCTGTGGCTGCTCCGGGCGATCGGTCCGACCGGGCGGCTGCAGTCGTTCGAACGCCGCGACGAGTTCGCCGAGATCGCCCGGGGGAACGTGGGCACGTTCCTCGGTGCCGTCCCGGACAACTGGAGCGTGACCGTCGGCGACCTCGTCGAGGAGCTCCCCGGGGCCACCGAGCCGCAGAGCGTCGACCGTGTCGTGCTCGACATGCTCGCGCCGTGGGAGTGCGTCGACGCCGCTGCCGATGCCCTCGTGCCCGGCGGCCTGATCGTCTGCTACGTCGCCACCGTGACGCAGCTCTCGCGGACGGCCGAGGCGCTCCGCGACACCGGACGCTTCACCGACCCGCAGTCGAGCGAGACGCTCGTGCGCACCTGGCACGTCGAAGGCCTCGCCGTCCGTCCGGACCACCGCATGGTGGGACACACCGGCTTCCTGGTGACCGCGCGGCGCTTGGCTGACGGGGTGGTGCTCCCGAACCTCAAGCGCCGTGCCGGCAAGGCGGAGTTCGCCGACGAGGACGTCGAGGCATGGACGCCCGGGGCCGTCGGTGAGCGGTCGGCGAGCGACAAGAAGCTCCGCAAGGTGGCACGGCAGGCCGCGGCACAGGCCCGCAAGGTCGCCGCCGCCGAGGCTGTGGACACGACCGGGACGCCCGGTGCGGACCGGTAGGCTACGTCCGTCGCTCGTCCTGCACCGAACGGAAAGAGGGTCCGTGCGCACCATCCCCGCACTCCTGGTCACCATCGCCCTGGCGGCGTCGCTGACCGCATGCGCGTCGAACGGCGCCGGGTCCACCCCGTCGAGCTGCAACACCCCCGGGGCTGCGTCCGAGGCGGTCACCGTGAAGGGCGCCTTCGGCAAGGAGCCGACCGTCACGGTCCCGTCGGGTGTCACCACCAAGGGCACGCAGGTCTCCGTGGTGCGCACGGGCGACGGTCGGCAGATCGAGGACGGCACCCCCGTCCTGATCGAGTACACGCTGGTCGACGGTGCCACCGGCAAGGTCGCACAGACGAGCGGGTACGCCGGACAGGTCGCGCCGATCACCGCGGGCTCGACGAACGCCGGCGCCCTCGGCAAGGCGCTCGAGTGCGCCCACGTGGGCGACCGCCTGGCCGTCGCGCTGCCGCAGAGCGCCCTGAGCAGCGGTGCCACCGCGAGCAAGAAGACCGAGGACGCGGTCATCGCGGTCATCGACGTCAAGCGGGCCTTCGACGCTCGTGCCACCGGCACCCCGCAGCTCGCGGGTGACGGCATGCCCGCCGTCGTCCTCGCCCCGGACGGCGCCCCGGGCATCACCGTGCCGTCCACGGCCGCGCCCTCGGGTGACGAGACCCACCTGCTGCGCAAGGGCTCCGGCTCGACGCTCACCGCGAAGGACACCGCCGTCGTCAAGTACACGGCCGTCACGTGGGGTGCCGACTCGACGGTGGCCGGCTCGAGCTGGACCGACGGCACCGGCGCACAGACCATCCCGCTGGCCAAGGGCCAGATCGCCGAGGGCGTCCGCAGCGCCCTCCTGGGCAGGCACGTCGGCGACCAGGTGCTCGCGATCGTGCACCAGCAGGGCGCCGCGTACGCGTACGTCATCGACGTGCTCGGATCCGTCAAGTCCTAGGACCGCCGTGCCAGCCACCCGTGTGCCCCGCGTACCGGCGGAAGAGCGCCTGTTCAGCCTCGTGCTCGCGCTGCTGTCGACCGAAGCCGGCCTGACCAAGTCCGAGATCCTCGCCAACGTGCAGGGCTACCGGCAGCGCTTCGCCACCGGCGGGGACAACGCCTCGCTCGAGCGCCAGTTCGAGCGCGACAAGGACGACGTCCGCGACCTCGGGATCCCGCTCGAGACCATCGAGACGCCCGGGGCCGCTGGCAACAACCAGACCCTGCGGTACCGGATCCCGAAGGGCGAGTACGACCTGCCCCTCGACGTGCGCTTCACCCCCGACGAATCAGCACTCCTGTCGCTCGCGGCCATGGCCTGGCGCGAGGGGGCGCTGTCCTCCGACTCGCGACGGGCGCTGCTCAAGGTCCGGGCGGCCGGCGACGACGAGGCGGCAGCCGGGTCCATCGGCACCGCGGCCTACGCCCCGCGCCTGCGCGCGCGTGACGCCGCCTTCGAGCCCCTCCGGTCCGCGCTCGACCGGGCCGCCGCGGTGCGCTTCGACTACATCACCCCCGGCGAGCACCAGGCACGCCGTCGCGAGCTCGAGCCGCTCGCGCTGGTCCAGCACGGCGGCCGGTGGATGCTCGCCGCGCACGAGCCCGCCACCGGTGGTGACAAGAACTACCTGCTCTCGCGCATCGTCGGACCCGTGTCGCAGTTCGGAGCCGGGCAGCACCCGGCTCCCGCCGGCGCTGGCGAGCGCACCCTCGCCGAACTCGACCGCATCTGGGCCGAGCGCACCGCCACGATCACCGTCGTGCCCGGGTCCGACGCGGAACGCCGGCTCGGGCGTCGGCGCGACACCACCGTGCGCGAACCGGGAGTCCTGCTGGTGCACTACGTCGACCCGCAGATCCTGGCCGAGGAACTCGCCGCCTTCGGGCCAGAGGTCAGCGTGCTCGAACCGACCGACATGCGCGAGCGCGTGACCGCCCGTCTGCGCGGGCTGGTCGCCGACCACGGCGGGGCCGACACGGATGACGAGGTCCCACGTGGCTGAGACCCAACCGCTGCAGGCGCAGGACAAGCTCGCGTTCCTGCTCGCCCTCGTGCCGTACCTGATCGACCGCGAGCGCGTGTCGGTGGCCGAGGCAGCGCGCCACTTCGGCGTACCAGAGGCCCGCATCCGCCGTGCCGTCGAGCTCATCGCCGTCTCGGGGATCCCGGGCGAGACCATGCAGTACCAGCACGGCGACCTGTTCGACATCGCCTGGGACGACCTCGAGCAGAACGACATGATCGTGCTGACCAACCTGGTGGCGATCGACGACTCCCCGCGGCTCTCCGCCCGCGAGGCCTCCGCGCTCATCGCCGGGCTGCAGTACCTGTCTGCGCTGCCCGAGGCCGCGGACCGCGACGCCATCCGCGCCCTCATGGCCAAGCTCTCGCGCGGCGCCGGAGGTGCCGCCGCCAACGTCGCCGTCAGCCAGGAACTCCACGACGCGACCCTGACGACCATCCGCCAGGCGATGTCGGACTGCCGCGGTCTCGTGTTCGACTACGCCGGACCCCGCACGCAGGGCAGCACCCGTCGGGTGGACGCGCTGCGCGTCGAGTCGATCGACACGGCCTGGTACCTGCGCGCGTGGGACCTCGACCGCGACGCACTGCGCACGTTCCGCCTCGACCGGATGTCCGCCGTGCGGGTGGACGACCGCCCGGTGACGCGGTCGATCGACGACGTCGACATGCCCGACACCCTGTTCCAGCAGTCGGCCACGGACGTCATCGTCACGGTCGAGCTCGACGCGTCGTCGCTGCCCCTGGTGGCGGACTTCCTCGCCGACACCGCCGACGCGCCGGACGGCGGCGGTCGGGTCCGCGTCCGGCTGGCCGCTTCGGCCGGGTTCGACGGCGTGGTGCGGTTGGTCGCCGGGCTGCCCGGCCGGGCGGTCGTGATCGACCCGCCCGCTGCGCGGGAGGCGGTCCGCGCGTTCGCCGAGTCCGCGCTGCGCGGCCACTGACGCCGCCGCGCGAGGTCGCGCAACGCGCCGCTCGCGTCCGCCGAGATCGCACGACGTGTCGCTTGGGGGCGCGCCAACCGACGGTTCCCGCGATCTCGACGCAGCCGGCACGGCGTGTCGTGCGACCGCAACGCGGCCCACACGGTGCGGGCAGCACACTGGACGCGACCGTGCGCCGGACGGGAGGACCGTGGCGGGCTCGCACCGGGCCTCCCGCCCGACTCGGGCCAGGCGAGAGCGTCGCCGCGCCGCGGTCGCGCGACGCGCCGCCCGCGGCTGCCGCGGTCGCGCGACTTGCCGCCCGCGGCTGCCGCGGTCGCGCGACTTGCCGCCCGCGGCTGACGCGGTCGCGCGACTTGCCGCCCGCGGCTGACGCGGTCGCGCGACTTGCCGCCCCGCGGCGGACGAGGTCGCACGACCTGCCGCCCAGCGGCTGACGAGGTCGCACGACCTGCCGCGGCGCGGCCCTGCGGGCGACGGTTCCCGCGACGTCGGCGACGTCCGCGCGGCATGCCCTGCAACGGCCGGCTCGGGCACGGCGTCCCGCACCCGATCGTCGACTGCCATCGGCTGTGCGTTCTCGGCACGGCCGCGGAGTGTCGGTCCCGCTGCCGTAGGATCGGGACATGGCTTCGACGACCGCGAGCGGGCGAGAGAAGCGGCAGGGTCGCCGTCCCAAGGAACCCGAAGGCCGCATGTCCCTCGGGCAGCACCTCATCGAGCTGCGGAACCGGCTCTTCAAGGCGGTCCTCGCGGTCCTGGTGGGCGCGGTGGGCGGCTGGTTCCTCACCCCGTTCGTCCTCGACTCGCTGCGTGCCCCGGTGGCCGAGCTGGCGAAGGTGGGCGGACACACCGCCGAACTGAACTTCCCGATGATCACCGGCGCGTTCGACCTGAAGCTGCAGATCGCGATCACGATCGGCATCGTCATCGCCAGTCCGGTGTGGCTCTACCAGATCTGGGCGTTCATCGTCCCGGCCCTGGTCCGCCGCGAGAAGCAGTACGTCTGGGGCTTCCTCGGCACCGCGATCCCGCTGTTCTTCCTCGGGTGCGCCTTCGGGTGGTACGTCCTGCCGCACATCGTCGGGATCCTCGGCAGCTTCGTGTCGAGTCAGGACACGTCCATCGTCGACGCCAAGGCGTACTACGACTTCACGATCAAGCTCATCGTGGCGGTCGGCATCGCCTTCGTGCTGCCGGTGTTCCTGGTGCTGCTGAACTTCGTCGGCGTGCTGACGGCGGCGGCGATCATCAAGTCCTGGCGCGTCGCCATCCTCTGCATCCTCGTGTTCTGCGCGATCGTCACCCCGAGCGCCGACGTCATCTCGATGTTCCTGCTCGCCGTGCCCATGACCGTGCTGTACGTCGCGGCGTGCATCATCACCTGGTTCCACGACCGACGCCTCGCGAAGCGCCAGGCCAAGCTCGACGCCGAGTACGGCCTGTGACCGACACGAGCCTCAGCGCTGCCGAACGGTTCCAGGCGGCGCGCGTCCGCAACCGGTCGCGCAACCTCGAGCTGTTCCGCACCGACCTACGCTTCGACCTCGACCCGTTCCAGTTCGCTGCGTGTGACTCCCTCGACCAGGGCCGGAGCGTGCTCGTCGCCGCCCCGACCGGCGCCGGCAAGACGATCGTGGCCGAGTTCGCGATCTGGCTGGCCATGCGGCAGCCCACGGCGAAGGTGTTCTACACGACGCCGATGAAGGCGCTGAGCAACCAGAAGTACGCCGAGCTCGTCCAGGCCTACGGCGAGACCGAGGTCGGCCTGCTCACGGGGGACACGAACGTCAACCCGCGGGCCCGCGTCGTCGTGATGACGACCGAGGTCCTGCGCAACATGATCTACGCCGACTCCGACCTGCTCGACGACCTGGCGTGGGTGGTCCTCGACGAGGTGCACTACCTGGCTGACCGGTTCCGCGGCGCCGTGTGGGAAGAGGTGATCCTGCACCTGCCGACCGAGGTCCGCCTGGTCTCCCTGTCCGCGACGGTGTCGAACGCCGAGGAGTTCGGCGACTGGCTGCAGACCGTCCGCGGCGACACCGACGTCATCGTCTCCGAGGACCGGCCCGTCCCGCTCGAGCAGCACGTGCTGGTCGGCAACAAGATGGTCGACCTGTTCGACTCCTCCGGTGCGGCGGCCACGAACCGCGTCAACCCGGAGCTGCTCCGACTGGTCGGCGGCGGCTCGCGGAACGACTCCCGCGGCGGACACCGCGGACGCCGTGGGCACGGCGGGTACGTCGACCGCCGTGGTCCGCGCACCGAGAAGGCCCACCGCGAGCACATCGCGCACATGCTCGACGAGCGGATGCTGCTCCCCGCGATCTTCTTCGTCTTCAGCCGCAACGGCTGCGACCAGGGCGTCCGGCAGGTCGTCCGGTCCGGGCTGTCGCTGACCACCCGCGACGAGCGCAACGAGATCCGTGAGACCGCGGAGTACCACTGCCGCACCCTGCTCGACGAGGACCTGGCGGTGCTCGGGTACTGGGAGTGGCTCGAAGGACTCGAACGCGGTGTCGCAGCACACCACGCCGGCATGCTGCCCGCGTTCAAAGAGGTGGTCGAGGACCTGTTCCAGCGCAAGCTGCTCAAGGTCGTGTTCGCCACCGAGACCCTGGCGCTCGGCGTCAACATGCCCGCCCGCACGGTCGTGCTCGAGAAGCTCGAGAAGTTCAACGGCGAGGCCCGCGTCCCGATCACGCCGGGCGAGTACACGCAGCTGACCGGCCGTGCCGGACGCCGCGGGATCGACGTCGAGGGCCACTCGGTGATCCAGTGGTCCGACGGGCTCGAACCGCAGGCAGTCGCATCGCTCGCCAGCCGTCGGACGTACCCGCTCAACTCGTCGTTCAAGCCGACGTACAACATGGCCGTCAACCTGATCGAGCAGTTCGGGCGCCAGCGCACACGAGAGGTCCTCGAGACTTCGTTCGCGCAGTTCCAGGCGGACCGTTCCGTGGTCGACCTGGCGCGCAAGGTCCGCTCGCAGCAGGAGTCGCTCGACGGCTACCAGAAGTCGATGCAGTGCCACCTCGGCGACTTCACCGAGTACGCGGCGCTCCGCCGACAGCTGTCCGACCTCGAGCGCACCAACGTCCCCGGCGGCCGCGAGGCCTCGCACGGCGCCCGGGCCGAACGCCAGGCCGCGATCACCGAGGTCCGCCGGGCACTGCAGCGCCACCCGTGCCACGCCTGCCCTGATCGCGAGGCCCACGCCCGTTGGGCCGAGCGCTGGTACAAGCTCAAGCGCGTCAACGACAAGCTCCTGCAGCAGATCCGGTCGCGCACCGGTGCCGTCGCGACCACGTTCGACCGGGTCACCGACGTGCTCCTGCAGCTCGGCTACCTCGTGCCGTCCGACAGCGGGACGTCCGGCACCGGGACGACCGGCACCGGGACGGACGGCACCGAGCCGTCCGGCATCGTCCCGACCGCGGCGACGGCCCGTGGTGACGGCGAGTTGACCGTCGCCGCCGGCGGACGTCGTCTGCAGCGCATCTACGGGGAGCGTGACCTGCTCGTCGCCGAGTGCCTCGAGGCCGGCGTCTGGAAGGAACTGACGCCCGGACAGCTCGCCGCGATGGCGGCCACGATCGTGTACCAGCCCCGACGCGAGGACGCTCCCGGCACCGAGCACGCCCTGCCACGCGGCGCGTTCCGGCCCGCGCTCGACGAGACCCTGACCATCTGGTCCCGCCTGGACGACGTGGAGCGCGACGCCCGCCTGGCGGGGTCGCAGCCGCCGACGCCGGCGATCGCCCTCGGGATGTTCCGGTGGGCGTCCGGGTCGGCCCTCGACGACGTCCTCCGGTCGCTCGACCTGGCGGCCGGTGACTTCGTCCGGTGGTCCAAGCAGGTCATCGACCTGCTCGACCAGATCAAGAACGCGGGTGACCCCGACCTCGCCGACACCGCCCGACGTGCGACGGACGCGGTGCGCCGCGGCATCGTCGCGTACGCGACGGTCTGACGGGAGGCCCGGTGCAGGTCCCCGAGTCCGTCGCGCCTCCGCGCGCCGGTGCCGTCCCACCGAGACGCCGCGGTCCGTCCCGGACGCGGCCGTTCCCGGCGCCGTCCGGCGATGTGCGCGGCGTCTCGCAGCCGTCGCCGTTCACCGCGCTGCCGGTGCGCTTCGCCCTGCCGCTCGCGGTCATCGGCGGGGTCCTGTTCGCGCTGTCGTTCCCCTCGCCCGGCTGGTGGTTCCTGGCCTACCCCGCGGTCGCGTGCCTGCTGCTGTCCACGATGGGGCACGGGTGGCGACGCGCGGCGTGGATCGGCTACCTCGGGGGCGTCGCGTTCTGGGTGCCCGCGATCTCGTGGGCCGGTCGCTACCTCGGGCCGGTCCCGTGGCTGGCCCTGGCGCTCTTCGAGGCCGCGATGTTCGCACTCGGCAGCGTCGCCGTGGCACTCGCGTACCGCTGGGTCGCGCGGGTCGTGACCTCGACCGCCGGGCGCGTGTGGGGCCTCCCGGCCGTCATCGCCGCACTGTGGACCGGACGCGAGTGGTTCTCGGGCAGCTGGCCCTACGGCGGGTTCGCGTGGGGGCGGGTCGGGCTGTCGCAGTCCGACAGCCCGTTCGCACACCTGGCGGCCTGGGTCGGCGTGCTCGGGGTGTCCTTCGTCGTCGTGTACTGCGTCGCCGTGGTCGTCTCGCTCGGCCTGGTCAGGGGCATGCAGGTGCGCGTCCGCGTCGCCACGGCGGGACTGCTGGTCGCCGCCGTGCTCGCCGTGCCCGCGTGGCCCACGGCGACCGACGGGACGATCCGCGTCGAGGCGGTACAGGGCAACGGCCCCGCCGGCTACTTCGACCGGGCGGCACCCGGCGAGGTCCTGGAGTCGCAGGTCGCCGCGACCGACGTGGAGGCGACGGGGGTGGACCTGGTCGTCTGGCCGGAGGCGTCTGCGGAGTTCGACCCACGCGCCCAGCCCGTGATCGCCGGGGCGCTGGACCGCGTCGTCCGTTCGGTCGACGCACCACTCGTCGCCGGCGCGATCACCCAGACACCGTCCGGCGTGCTGCACAACACCTCGTTCGTGTGGACGGCCGACGGATGGCAGTCGTCCTACGACAAGAAGCGCCCCGTGCCGTTCGGCGAGTACGTGCCCGACCGGTGGTTCTTCTCGAAGCTCGCACCGTCGCTGATCGGCCTGCTGCAGCGCGATTACACGCCGGGCACCAAGCCGAACGTGCTGTCCGTCGCGGGGGTCAAGGCCGGCATCGCGATCTGCTTCGACATCGTCGACGACGGACTGACCCGGGACATGGCGCGCGGGGGAGCGCAGGTGATCCTCGCGCAGACCAACAACGCCGACTTCTCGGGGACCGACGAGAACCTGCAGCAGCTCGAGATCGCCCGGATGCGTGCCATCGAGACCGGGCGCTCGCTGGTGAACATCTCGACCGTCGGGGCGTCCCAGGTGATCGATCCGAGCGGCCGGACGATCGACCGGGTGCCGGAGTACACCGCCACCTCGATGGTGACCGACGTCCCGCTCGGCACGACGACCACCCCGGCGACGGTCGCGTCCGGGCTCATCGCGCTGGTGCTCTCGCTCGGCGGCATGCTCGTCCTGCTCGCGTGCGCGCCGTGGCAGCGCCGTCGTTCTCGCACTGGGAACCGACTGTGAATGCAGCCGTCCCGGAACGAACCCGCGTGGGACAGTGTTGGTACGGGTGAACGACTGAGAGGAGTCCACCATGGCTGATCGGAGTCTCCGCGGCATGCGGCTCGGGAGTCAGAGCCTCCAGAGCGAAGAGGGCGTCGAGCTCTCTGACCGCAAGCGAGCGGTCTTCCAGGCATCGACGGGCGAGACCTTCGACGTGGTGTTCTCGGCCGACGCCGAGGTCCCGCCGACCTGGTCGGACCCGCGCAGCGGTTTCGAAGGACGTCTCCTGGGCGATGACGGGGTTCCCGTCGAGGTCGCCGCTGAAGACGTCAAGGCGCCGCGCACCCATTGGGACATGCTGCTCGAGCGTCGCTCGCGCGAAGAGCTCGAGGAACTGCTGCAGGAGCGCTTGGCGTTCCTGCGTGCTCGACGCGGCGCGTAGCGTCCGCACTGACGAAGGCCCGCTCCCCATCGGGGGAGCGGGCCTTCATCTGTGCGGAGCCGTCTCGGCGCTGGCCGTCGCGGTCTCGGGGTCAGCCGTTCTGCTGGTCGTCGCGGAGCTGCCGACGGGTGGCGTCGGCCGCCGCGGCGAGCTTCTCCTCAACGCTGCGGTTCGACTCCGCCAGGCGCTCGTCGAGTGCTGAGTCGGGCACGATGTCCGAGGCGGGGGCGTTCGCATCCGCGACCGTCGTGGAGCCGGCGGACGAGTTCGCCAGGCTCTCGTTCGCGAGCTTCGAGATCTTGTCGAGGAAGTCCGAACTGCCGGCGGCGGCGGCGCCGGCGGGGGCTCCGCCGGTGCGGGTCGCCGTGAAGCCCTTCGCGATGCCCGACAGGGCCTCAGTGAACTCGCTGGGGATCATCCAGACCTTGTTCGCGGTCCCCTCGGCGATCTTCGGGAGCATCTGCAGGTACTGGTACGACAGGAGCTTCTCGTCCGGGTCGCCCACGTGGATGGCGTCGAAGACCGTCGCGATGGCCTGCGCTTCACCCTCGGCCCGGAGGACCTGGGCCTTCGCAGCGCCCTCGGCCTGGAGGATCGCTGCCTGTCGCTGCCCCTCGGCTTCGAGGATCTGCGACTGCTTCGTGCCCTCGGCCTGCAGGATGGCGGCACGCCGGTTCCGCTCGGCACGGAGCTGCTGCTCCATGGCGTCGACGATCGACACGGGCGGCTCGATCGCCTTGAGCTCGACGCGACCCACGCGGATGCCCCACTTGCCGGTGGCTTCGTCGAGGACGACCCGGAGCTGGCCGTTGATGTTGTCGCGGCTGGTCAGCGCTTCTTCGAGGTTGAGCCCACCGACGACGTTGCGGAGCGTGGTGGTAGTCAGCTGCTCGACGGCCCCGAGGTAGTTCGCGATCTCGTAGGTCGCAGCGCGGGCGTCGGTCACCTGGAAGTAGACGACCGTGTCGATCGAGACCACCAGGTTGTCCTCGGTGATCACGGGCTGTGGCGGGAACGACACGACCTGTTCACGCATGTCGAGCAGCGGCCGGAGCCGGTCGATGAAGGGGACCAGGAGGTTCAACCCGGGGTTGAGGGTCTTGTGGTACTTGCCGAGACGCTCCACCACGCCCGCGGTGGCCTGCGGGACGATGCGGATCGCCTTGGCGAGCACGACGATCACGAAGATGACGATGACGACGATCAGGACGAGGAGCACGATCGTGCCGGGTTCGAGGGTCACGGAGTTGCCTTCTGTTCGATGCGGACGACTGCGGTCGAGCCCTCGATGGACTCGACGACGACGAGGGTGCCGAGCGGCGGGGTGCGGTCGGCGACGGCGGTGTCGATCCGCGCGCTCCACGTCTCGCCGTTGGCCAGGCGGACCTGACCGGGTCGGGACGGGGTGAAGGCGACGGCGACGGTGCCGGCCATGCCGACCAGACCCTCGACACCCGTGCGGTGCGGGTCGGCGTTGCGGCCGAGGGCCTGCAGCACACGTGGACGCACGAGGGCGAGCAGCACGAGAGCGACGACCGCGGCGACGATGGCGGACAGCCACCACGGAGCGCCGATCACCGCGGCGATGAGCCCGCCGGCGGCCCCTGCGGCCAGCATGATGAAGATGAAGTCGAGCGTGAAGACCTCGACCACCCCCAACACCAGGACCAGGGCGACCCAG
The DNA here is from genome assembly GCF_001424385.1 of Curtobacterium sp. Leaf183. Lineage (GTDB taxonomy): Bacteria > Actinomycetota > Actinomycetes > Actinomycetales > Microbacteriaceae > Curtobacterium. Next base: position 223,675 of record NZ_LMPO01000009.1, read on the forward strand.
ACCAGTGCCTGGACCCATTCGGTGATGTTCACGCGGTCCTTCCCTCCCTCGGACGCGTTCGGTGCCGCTGCGTCACGACGACCGGTCCACGTCCGTTCAACATATCTGATGACCACCGACAAGGGTTGGATGTCCGGGTGTCTCCGGGGGGATTGGTAGGCTCGAGCGGGCCCGACGAGCGGCCCTGAACCAGGAGGAACACCACCGTGAGCAACCCCCTCGCCGCCGGAGCACTCGCCGGCAAGCGCGCCCTCGTCACCGGGTCCTCGCGCGGCATCGGAGCCGACACGGTCGGGTACCTGGCCGACGCCGGCGCGAAGGTCGTCGTGAACTACCGCAACAAGGCCCGCCGCGCTGAGCAGATCGCCGAGGGCATCGTCGCCGCCGGCGGGGACGCCCTGGCCGTCGGCGCGGACCTGACCGACCACGACTCCGTCCAGGCGATGGTCGACGCCGTCGTCGCGGCGTGGGGCGGCATCGACCTGCTGGTGCTCAACGCGTCCGGGGGCATGGAGTCGGGCATGGGCGACGACTACGCGCTCCGGCTGAACCGCGACGCCCAGGTCGACATGCTCCAGACCGCCGTGCCGCACATGCCGGCCGGGTCGCGCGTGGTGTTCGTCACGAGCCACCAGGCGCACTTCGTCGAGACCGCCGAGACCCTGCCCGAGTACCTGCCCGTCGCGAAGAGCAAGCACGCGGGTGAGACCGCCCTCCGTGAGCTCGTCCCGCAGCTCGAGGCCGCCGGCATCGAGTTCGTGGTCGTGTCCGGCGACATGATCGAGGGCACGATCACGGCGACGCTGCTGAACCGCAGCAACCCCGGAGCGATCGAGGAGCGCCGCGGGGCGGTCGGCAGGCTCTACAGCGTGTCGGAGTTCGCCGCCGAGATCGCCCTGGCCGCCGTCGAGCCGGTCCCGTCCGACCACACGCGCCTGGTCGGCGACGTCTCGGGCTTCACGCAGTCCTGAGCGACGCGGTAGCGTCAGCCCGGTGACCGCCCAGCCCGGCCTGCGCCGAACCTCCCGCATCCTGCTGCTCGACCCCGAGGGCCGGGTGTTCCTGATGGACACCAACGCGCCGTCGAGCGACGGGTTCCACCGCTGGCTCACGCCGGGCGGGGGCGTGGACCCGGGGGAGTCCCACCGGGACGCAGCGGTCCGCGAGCTCCGCGAGGAGACGGGCATTGTGATCGACGACCCGGGGGAGCCCGTCTGGTCCTGGGACTTCGACGTCAGCTGGGACCAGGCCGACCACGACCGCGGCCACTCCGAGTTCTACGTGGTCCGCACCGACGGGTTCGTGCTGTCGGACGCCGAGTGGACGGACGACGAGCGCGTCGACATCCTCGACTCGCGGTGGTGGAGCGCCGATGAGCTCGAGGCCACCGACGAGCCGTTCGAACCGCCGGAGCTGCCTGCGCTGGTGCGGCAGGTCACTCGCGTGGTGTGAGGACGCAGAACTCGTTGCCCTCGGGGTCGGCGAGCACCACCCACGGTGCGTCCGCCTGACCCACGTCGACCCGGGTCGCGCCGCGGGCGACGAGTGCGTCGACCTGTCCCTGGTGGTCGTCGTCGGGGGCCGGCGCGAGGTCGATGTGCAGGCGGTTCTTCACGGACTTGGCCTCGGGCACCGGGACGAACACCCACCCCTGGGGCAGCTGCTCGCGCGGGACCGTCCCCTCGAGCGCCTCGGAGCCCGGGGGAGCGATGACGACCTCGTCGTCGGCCTCGAACACCACGGGCCAGGCCAGGGTGTCGGCCCACCACCGCGCCAGTGCGCGCGGGTCGTGGCTGTCGATGACGATCGAGTACCAGCGGAGTGCCATGCCGGTCAGTATGGCCGTTCTCCACGGGTCCTGTCCGGGTCTTCTGCCGGGTCGGTACTCGTCGGTACCCTGAGCGGCATGGAGAAGCCCGAGGTCCCGGCAGCCGACCGTCACGACCGCATCCGTGTGCGCGGGGCACGCGAGAACAACCTCCGCGACGTGGACGTCGACCTGCCCAAGCGACGGCTGACCGTCTTCACCGGGGTTTCCGGCTCCGGCAAGAGCTCGCTCGTCTTCGCCACCGTCGCCGCCGAGTCGCAGCGGATGATCAACGAGACCTACAGCGCCTTCGTGCAGGGGTTCATGCCGTCGCTCGGCCGTCCGGACGTCGACGTGCTGGACGGCCTCACCACGGCGATCGTGGTCGACCAGGAACGGATCGGCGCAGACCCGCGGTCGACGGTGGGGACGGTGACGGACGCCAACGCCATGCTCCGGATCCTGTTCAGCCGGCTCGGTCAGCCGCACGTCGGCGGGCCGAACGCGTTCTCGTTCAACCTTGCGACGGTGTCGGCGGGCGGCGCCATCACCGTGCAGAAGGGCACTGACGCCAAGGCGCAGAAGGTGTCCTTCAACCGCCTCGGTGGCATGTGCGCCCGGTGCGAAGGGCGGGGGAGCGTCACCGACATCGACCTCACGCAGCTGTTCGACGACTCGCGCGCGCTGCGGAACGGTGCCCTCACGATCCCCGGCTACGGCACCGACGGCTGGAACGTCCGCCTGTACGCCGAGTCCGGGTACTTCGACGGGGACAAGCCGATCCGGGACTTCACCGAGCAGGAACGGCAGGACTTCCTGTACCGCGAGCCGACGAAGCAGAAGATCGCCGGCATCAACATGACGTACGAAGGGCTCGTGCACCGGGTCCGTCGGTCGTTCCTGCAGAAGGACCGCGAAGCGATGCAGCCGCACATCCGGGCGTTCGTCGACCGAGCCGTCGCGTTCACCACGTGCCCCGACTGCGGTGGGACGCGCCTCAACGAGACCGCACGGTCGTCGAAGGTCGCCGGCAAGGACATCGCCGAGGTGTGTGCGATGCAGATCACCGACCTCGCCGCTTGGCTGCACGGGCTCGACGAACCCTCGGTCGGTCCGCTGCTGGACGGCCTCCGCGACGCGGTCGACGCCTTCGTGGAGATCGGGCTCGGGTACCTGTCACTCGACCGTCCCACCGGCACGCTCTCCGGTGGGGAAGGGCAGCGCGTGAAGATGGTCAAGCACCTCGGGTCGAGCCTCAGCGACGTCACGTACGTCTTCGACGAACCGAGCACCGGCCTCCACCCGCACGACATCGAGCGGATGAACGGGCTGCTGCTCCGCCTCCGCGACAAGGGCAACACCGTGCTGGTGGTCGAGCACAAGCCCGAGGTGATCCGCATCGCGGACCACGTCGTCGACCTCGGCCCTGGTGCAGGCACCGATGGCGGAACGCTCTGCTACCAGGGGCCGATCGACGGACTGCGGGGGAGCGGGACGGTCACCGGGAAGCACCTCGACGACCGGGTGTCGGTGAAGTCCTCGTTCCGACACCCCACCGGCGCGATCGAGATCCGCGGTGCGGACCGGCACAACCTGCAGCACGTGGACGTCGACGTGCCACTCGGGGTGCTCACCGTCGTCACCGGGGTCGCCGGGTCCGGCAAGAGCACGCTGATCCACGGCTCGCTGGCCTCGCGCGACGACGTCGTGGCCATCGACCAGAGCGCCATCAGGGGCTCACGTCGAAGCAACCCGGCCACGTACACCGGGCTCCTCGAGCCCGTCCGCAAGGCCTTCGCGAAGGCGAACGGCGTCAAGCCGGCCCTGTTCAGCGCCAACTCCGAGGGGGCCTGTCCGGCGTGCAACGGGGCCGGCGTGGTCTACACCGACCTCGGGATGATGGCCGGCGTCTCCACCACGTGCGCGGAGTGCGACGGCAAGCGGTTCGACCAGTCCGTGCTCGCGTACCGACTCGGCGGGAAGGACATCAGCGAGGTGCTCGCGATGCCCGTGGCCGAGGCGGAGCAGTTCTTCGCCGCAGGTGACGCCCGGATCCCCGCCGCGCACGCCGTCCTGCAGCGACTCGTCGACGTCGGCCTGGGGTACCTGACCATCGGCCAGCCGCTCACGACGCTGTCCGGCGGCGAGCGGCAGCGGCTCAAGCTCGCGGCGCACCTCGGCGAGCCGGGCGGCATCGTCGTCCTCGACGAACCGACGACGGGGCTGCACCTCGCCGACGTCGCGCAGCTGCTCGGGCTCTTCGACCGACTCGTCGACTCGGGCAAGAGCGTCGTCGTGATCGAGCACCACCAGGCCGTGATGGCGCACGCGGACCACGTCATCGACCTCGGTCCGGGCGCCGGACACGACGGCGGTCGCGTGGTGTTCGAGGGCACGCCCGCCGAACTCGTCGCTGACCGCACGACGCTGACCGGGAAGCACCTCGCCGACTACGTCCGGGGCTGAGCCGGACGACGACGACATCCGGTCAAGACGGCCCAGGTCAGCACGACCCAGGTCACCGCGACCCAGCGATCCGTCCGTCGCGGAGGAACCCGATGAAGTCGACGCGGACCCGGTCGAGGTCGGGGGAGCGGCCGGTGATCTCCCGGATGCTCGCCACCGCCTGGCCGACGGCCATCCAGCCGCCGTCAACGGTCCTCCGGCCGGCGGCCCGGGCGGCGCGCAGCAACGGCGTGTCGATCGGGAAGTAGACGGCGTCCGCGACCCAGGCCTGGGCAGGCAGCACCGACGGATCGAACGCGGCGCGTCCGTCGTCGTTCATGCCGAGGGGAGTGGCGTTGACGGCGCCGTCCGCCTGTGCAAGCACCGACGGCACGTCGTCGAGGGCGACGGTGTCGACCACGTCCGATCCCAGCGACACCCGGAGTCCTTCGGCCCGGTCGGCGTCTGCATCGACGATCGTCAACCGCGCGACGCCGAGTGACACCAGCGCGTACGCGATCGCCGCGCCGGCTCCGCCCGCGCCGAACTGCACCACGGCGGCACCGGCGACACTGCCCGGACCCCGCTCGATCGCGATCCGGAAGCCGAGCCAGTCGGTGTTGTGCCCGATCCGGCGGCCGTCACGGAAGACGACGAGGTTCACCGCGCCGATGCGCGCAGCGTCCGGGTCGAGCTCGTCGAGCAGCGGCATCACGGCCTGTTTGCAAGGGTGCGTCACATTGACGGCGGCGAAGCCCTGCGCCTGCACCTCGTCGAGCACAGCCGGCAGATCGGTCGCCGGGCGCCCGAGCGCATCGAGGTCGAGGAGCCGGTACTCCGAGTCGAGGCCGAGGCGGGCGCCCTCCGTCTCGTGCATCAGCGGCGTGAGCGACCTGCTGAGTCCCGAACCGATCAACCCAACGAGCACGCGTTCCACGGTGCTCGACGATAGCGCCGTTCCCCTTGGCCCGGCCCGCGGCGGACGGGAGGCTCGGTGGCGGTCGGCTGTCGAGCCTCCAGACCGGTGGTTGGGGCATCCACGGCACGTGGTGCGCCACACGGAAGACCTGCGACGCACCCAGACTGGCGCGCGTAGCGTCCGGCGCATGAGCTACAGCCAGCCAGACCCAGCCGAGGAAACCACGCAGAGCGCAGCTCCCGAGCAGCCGGACACCGACACTGACGCGGTGGAGGAAGACGGCCGCGAGGACGCGGCGCTGGAGATCGACGCGGACGACGTGCCGACCTCCGACGCCTGAGCGGTTCGCTCCGCACCGAACCACGAGACGGACACAGCACCGCGAAGTCGCACGGTGCTGTGTCCGTCTCGCAGTTCCGGAGCCGCCTGGTGTCAGCGCCGTCGGAAGACACGCGCGAGCGCCGATAATGCCTATTATGTCAGCTCGAATGAGTCCGACGGTCCCCGAAGCCGCCCAGCGGTGGACATCACACCCCGAATTGCCTCAGCGATGCTCCCTACCGTCAGAGCATGATCATCGCGAACATCCTGATCCCCGTGGCCCTCTCCGTTGCGACCCTGGGTCTGTCCGACCCGGCGATCGACACGGCGGGCGCCCCCGAACCGGTCCTGGTTCCCACCGCTCGCGTGCAGATCGCCGACGGTGCCCCCGCCATCACCAATGAGTCGGTCTGGTTCAGTGCCGGAATCCCGACGGCCGCCGGCAACTGTGACGACACGAACGTAGAATGACCATACCTCACGTTCTGCGTGACCAGTGCGACGGGCGCGCGAACCCGGCCGACAGCCGCGTCCGGTCGTCGCCGCGCGCGCTGTTCACCTGCGGCTGCGTCAGGTAGACCGCGTCGGTCAGGTCCGCTCCGGACAGATCTGCACCGCGCAGATCGACGCCGAGCAGGTCGCAGCGCGACAGTTCGGCGTCTCGGAGGTCAGCGCCCAGCGCCACGCTCCCCCGCAGGGTCTGCCCACGCAGATCCACACCACGCAGGTCGGCGCCGGCCAGGTCACTCCCCGGCCCACGGACGCCGCGCCCCGAGTCCAGCGGCGTGACGCGACCGACCTCCGCGCGGGCGATCTCGCTGGCGCTGACCAGTAGGTCACGACACGCGTCGTACTCCGCGTCGACGTCGACCGCCAGCACCGTCGCCGGGTCAGCGTCGCTCAGCTCCTTGACGCGGGTGAACGCCGCGGTCCATGGTGCCGGGTCGCGCGACCCCGTCACGAGACCGATCGCCTCGTCGAGGTACCACAGCAGTTCGTGCAGCCGTCGGACGACCGGGAACACCGCGAACATCTCGGCACGGGTCCCCGGGTCGTCGCGCCAGGAGCGTCCGGCGAACGTGGACCGCGACACCTTCTGCCCCGCACCGAAGCAGTCGAACACGGTGCACCCGGCGAAGCCCCGGTCGCGCAGATGCGGGTGGATCCGGCAGCCGTCCTGGTCGTCGAGGTTCGTGCACGGCTCCCCCGCGTCCTTGTCGAACGGGAAGTCCGCCGACTTCGCGAACGCCAACGCCACGCAGCACAGCCCGAAGCAGTCGGCGCAGTCCGCGCCGAGGTCCTCACGTCGGCCGAGCTCGACCCGGGTCCGAGTCACGACGTCACGACGTCCAGCACGGCGACGGTCATGCCGGCAACGGTCGCAGGTCGGTCCATCGCCTGCAGCGCGGCGGGCAGCTCGTCGAAGGTGATCGTCTGCCCGATCGTTGCGTCGAGCCGGAGCCGACCGGCGACGATGTCGTCGAGCATGGCGGCGTACTCCCCCACCGAGATGCCGTGGCTGCCGAGCAGCTCGAGCTCCTCGCCGATGACGCGGCCCATCGGGATCGCCGGGACGGCCTCGTCGTCGAGCAGCAGTCCGACCTGGACGTGCCGGCCTCGGGGGCGGAGCGTGGCCACGGCGGTGACCGAGGTGGCACGGCTGCCGAAGGCGTCGACGGAGACGTGGGCGCCGCCACCGGTCAGCCGCCGGACCTCGTCGACGGCGTCCGGCCCCGACACGACCGTCGTCGCCCCCAGCGTCCGGGCACGCTCGAGTGCCCCGGGCGACACGTCGACCGCGATCACGTGTGCGCCGGCCGCGACGGCGACGATGATCGCCGACAGCCCGACTCCGCCGCACCCGACCACGACGACGTGCTCCCCCGCGGCGACGCGACCCCGGGCGTGCAGCGCGTGGTACGCCGTGCCGAAGCGGCAGCCCAGCCCGGCCGCGTCGACGAACGGCACGGCGTCGGGCAGCGTGACGAGGTTGACGTCGGCGTGCGGGACGACGAGCTCCTCGGCGAACGAGCCCGGGAGCGTGAAGCCCGGCTGCTGCTGTCGGATGCACACCTGGGTGGCACCGGACCGGCACTCGTCGCACGCCCCGCAGGCGAAGACGAACGGCGCGGTGACCCGGTCCCCCACCGCGTGTGCGCGGACGGCGTCGCCGACGGCGATCACGGTCCCGGCGAACTCGTGCCCTGGCACGTGCGGCAGGTGGACCGAGTCGTCGTGTCCACGCCACGCGTGCCAGTCGCTCCGGCAGACACCGGTCGCTGCGACACGCACGACCACGCCGTCCACCGGACAGTCGGGCCGGTCGAGCTCGACGACCCGGGGGACGGCACCGAACTCGGAGTAGCTGACGGCACGCATCCGGTCATCCTGCCACCGATGGCGAGCACGTCGGGCCGACCAGGGCCGGTGCCCCGTAGGATCCCTGCATGTCCTCCACCGCGGTCCGCCGCAGCGTCCGGATGTCCCTCGTGGCGATCGTCGTGGCACTCACCAGCCTCGTCGTCGTCGACGCCGACCGTGCCGACGCGCACTCGTCCCTGGTGTCGAGCACGCCGTCCGACGGGCAGACGCTCACCGACCCGCTCGACCGCGTCGACCTGACCTTCTCCGAGGCACCGCTGACCGGGCTCGACGCCGGCCTCCGCATCGAGGTGCGCGACGCCGCCGGCCAGGACGTCTCCACGGGCGACGTCACGGTCGACGGCCTGACGATGTCGAAGGCGGTGGAGCCCACGAACGGGTCGTACACGATGCTCTGGCGGTACGTCTCCCCCGACGGGCACCCGATCACCGGCGAGCTCGCCTTCACGGTCGACCTGCCGGCCAGCACACCGACCGGGTCGCCGAGCGCGTCCACCGAGCCCGGTTCGGACGCGACCGAGATCGACGTCACCCTCGAGGCGACAGCACCCACGGCGGGTGACGACACGCCGTCGACCTGGCCCGTCCTGGTAGCCGGTGGCGTCGGCATCGTGCTCATCGCGGCGATCCTGGTCGCCGCGTCGCGGCGCCGACGCGTCCCGACGGACGACTGAGCCGGTCCTCGGACCGCGGTCCCCCGGACCGGACAGGAGGCTCGGTGCCGGCCCGCACCGAGCCTCCTGTCCGTCCGCTCCGGGCCCTGGCCGGGACGTCGTCAGTATGCGATCCGACCGGTCCGGTCGTGGAACTCGCCGGTGGGACCGTCCGTCCCGACCGTGGCGAGCGCGACCGTCGCGTCCGTGCCCTCCGTCACCGTCTGGTGGCCGCCGAAGCCGTTGAACTCGGTGGCGGTGTACCCGGGGTCGCTCGCGTTGACGCGGAACGTCGGCAGGTTCTTCGCGTACTGCACCGTCAGCGCGATCACGGCGGCCTTCGACGCCGCGTACGGGATCGACGGCACGTGGAACTCGTCGTGCCCGGGCGTTGTGAGCCAGCGGGCGAAGCCGACGCCCGACGCCACGTTCACCACCACGGGAGTCGCGGATGCGCGCAGCATCGGGAGTGCTGCCTGGGTGACCCGGACGATCCCGGTCACGTTCGTGTCGAGGACCGACGCCATCGCGGCGGCATCGAGGTCGTCGACGCCGAACGAGGTGCCGAGCACGCCGGCGTTGTTCACGAGCACGTCGAGCGACGGCAGCGACGCGACAGCGGCGTCGATGCTGTCCTGGTCGGTCACGTCGATCCGGACGACGTGGGCCCCGAGTGCACGGGCTTCGTCGCCGGCGGCGGGGTCGCGCATGCCGGCGTACACGGTGTGGCCGGCCTCGATCAGGCGGCGGGTGGTCTCGAGCCCCAGGCTGCGGTTGGCTCCGGTGATGAGTGTCGTGGTCATGTCCCCACCATGCGCCACCGTCGACGGGCGTCCCAGGTGCCCGTCGACGGTGGGACCGCGAGTACCACCCCGGAGGTCGGCGTCCGGGGCAGGATGGGCACATGAACGAGTTCGCGACCGTGCTGCGCGCCTGGCGCGACCGCGTGACGCCCGAGGCCGTGGGGCTGCCCGCCGGAGCCGGTCGCCGCACGCCCGGACTGCGGCGCGAGGAGCTCGCCGCGCTCGCCGGGGTGAGCGTGGACTACGTGGTGCGTCTCGAGCAGGGCCGCTCGGTCAACCCGTCGCCGCAGCTGCTCGGGTCCCTGGCCACCGCGCTCCGGCTGACGACCGAGGAACGCGACCACCTGTTCCGGGTCGCGGGTGCCGCACCGCCGTCACGCGGTGTCGTCCCGCGGCACGTCACGCCCGGCGTACAGCGCTTGATCGACCGGCTCGGGGACGTCCCGCTGGCCGTGTTCACCGCGACGCACGACATCCTGCTCTGGAACGACCTCTGGGCCGCCCTGACCGGTGACCCGGCGCGGCTGGTCGGCATCGAGCGCAACCTGGTGTGGCGGCACTTCATGGTCGGCCACGAGGGCGTGGAGTACGACGACGACCACCAGGAGGAGTTCTCCAGCGACCTCGTCGCCGACCTGCGTTCGGCAGTCGGCCGGTACCCGGGCGACCGCGCCCTGGCCGACCTCGTCGCGCGGCTGCGACGCGAGTCCTCGGAGTTCGAGCGCCGCTGGGCGGTGGCGCGAGTCGCTGAGCACCGGGCGAGTCGCAAGACCCTGCGGACGCCGGTGGGCGGGATCGAGGTCGACTGCGACACGCTCAGTGTGCCCGGTGGTGACCTGCGGATCGTCGTCTACACCGTGGTGCCCGGTTCGGCCGACGCGGAGAAGCTCGACCTGCTCCGCGTCACGGGGCTGCAGCAGCTCGTGCCCCGCTGACCGGGCCGGAGAGCTCAGCCCCGGGTCAGCAGGAGCGAGGCGTTCTGTCCGCCGAAGCCGAACGAGTTGGTGAGCGCCGCACGGAGCAGGACGGTCCGAGCGGTACCGGACACCACGTCGAGGTCGATCGCGGGGTCCTGGTGCTCCAGGTTGAGCGTCGGCGGCACGACCCCGGTCTCGAGTGACCGGACCGTCAGGATCGTCTCGACCGCGCCGGCCGCGCCGAACAGGTGCCCGACCGCGCTCTTCGGTGCGGTGACGACCGCACCGCGCCCCACCACCCGCGCGATCGCAGCCGCCTCGCTCGCGTCGCCGACCGGGGTACCCGTCGCGTGGGCGTTCACGTGGTCGACGTCTCCCCCGCGCAACCCGCCCATGCGCAGCGCCTGGGTCATGGCCCGCTCCTGACCCGAGCCGTCCCCGCGTGGTGCCGTGATGTGGAACGCGTCCGCGGTGATCCCCCACCCGGCCAGGACCGCGTGCACCCGGGCACCACGGGCCCGGGCATGTGCGGCGCGCTCGACCACCACGATGCCGGCGCCCTCTCCCAGCACGAACCCGCGCCGGCCGCGGTCGAACGGGCGGGACAGCGTGGTCGGGTCGTCACCGTCGGGCTTGGCGAGGGCCTGCGACTGGGCGAAGGACGCCATCGTCACGGGGGTCACCGCGGCCTCGGTCCCGCCCGCGACCACGACGTCGGCCTCGCCGGTGCGGAGGAGCCGCGCCGCCATGGCGATCGCCTCAGCACCGGAAGCGCATGCCGACACCGTCGTGTACGCACCGGCCCGGGCGTCGAGCTCGATGCTGACCTGCGCCGCCGCACCGTTGGCCATGAGCATCGGCACGGTTCGCGGCGAGACCCGGCGCGCACCGTTCCGCCCGAGCTCGTCGTGCGCGTCCAGCAGCGTCTCGATCCCGCCGATCCCGGTCCCGAGCACGACCGCGAGCCGCTCCGGATCGACGCCGGGTCGACCGGCGTCGGCCCAGGCCTCCCCCGAGGCGACGAGTGCGAGCTGCTGGCTGCGGTCGAGTCGCTGTGCCCGGACGCGACCGAGGGCGGCGTCGGCGTCGAGGGCCGCGTCGGCCCCCACACGGATCGGGACCCGGTCCCAGAGCATGCCGGCGCGGTCGAGCTCGTGCACGCCGGACCGTCCGTCGACCAGGGCCGTCCACAGCGGGTCGACGCCGTGGCCGAACGGAGACACCGCGCCGAGGCCGGTGATGACGATGTCGTCGTCGTTCTGAGTTGTATGCTGCACAAGTTGAGTTGTACCACGTACAATCGGGACATGGCAACCACTCGGGGGCAGGCGACCAGGGCACGCATCCTGGCAGCGGCCGCGGGCCTGCTCGCTGACCGAGGGCCCCGCGCGCTCACCGTGAGCGACGTCGCCCGGGCGGCCGAGGTGTACCCGAACCAGATCACGCACCACTTCGGCTCGAAGGACCGTCTGGTCGTCGACGCGGCCTTCGTCCGGTTCCTCCGCGACACGACACGGCTGCAGGCGGCCGGGCGTCGGACGTCGTCGCCCGAGGCCTTCCGCCAGGCCCTCGCGCGGACCGCCCTTGCGATGCCGTCGACCGCGCTGCTCGTGACGGCACTCGGACTCGCACAGGACGACGACGCCCTGCGGGAACGGACCGCCACGCTGCTCGCGGTGCTGTTCCGGCAGTCGGAGCGCTACCTCGACCGGATGCTCGTCGAGCACGGGTGGACGAGCGAGCACGGCGTCCCCCGCGACGCCCGGACGTTCTGGAGCGCCGTGTTCGGCGCCGTCCTCTTCGCCACCGCGGGGGCGGCGGGTGGACCGTCCGACCTGGACGTCGCAGCGACGATCAGCATCCACTGACGGGCGACACCCCGGGGTGCCCGGCTGCCCTAGTGCTCGCCGAACCCGGACCGGACGAGTGCGTCCAGCGCGTCGACGGCGTCCTGGGCGTCGTCGCCGGTCGCCTCGATCGTCAGCGTCGCGCCCTTCGGCAGGGCGAGCGCCATGATGCCGAGCAGGCTCTTCGCGTCGACGCCGTTGACGTGGACCGCGGCGTCGTACCGCGCGGCGGTCTTCACGAACTCGGCCGCGGGACGGGCGTGCAGGCCGGTCTCGTTGACCAGCTCGACGCTGGTGGACGCAGCCACGTCGGCTGCCGCTCCGGTCCCGTCGGCCGCTGCGGGTCCTCCAGGCAGGTCCGGGCTGGAGGCCCCACCCGCGTCCGCCTCGCTGGCTGCGGCCGATGCGGCGGCTGCGAGCACCGCGGTGGCGTCGCCACCCGTCTGCGCTGCGACCGCAGCGGCGACCGCACCCTCGACGACCGGCGCGTCCGACACGTGGACACGCGCGCGGAGGTCGTCGTCGAGGAAGTCGAGCGCCGTGTCCGTCGTCAGGTACGCCGAACCGAGGTCGCACAGGACGACGATCGCATCGGCGCCCGCGAGTTCCTCGAGCCCCGCGGTGATCGCCTCGAACGAGGTCCCGATCCCGCCGTCGTCCGTGCCGCCGGCGGCCACGAGGGGGACGTCCGCGGCCATCTGACGAGCCAGCTCGACGGTCCCCGTGGCGATCGCCGCGCTGTGCGAGACGACCAGGATGCCGACGGTCACGCCGCGTCCACGGCGGCGCGGAGGATGTACGCGGTCGACTGCGCGCCCGGGTCGCGGTGCCCGACGGCGCGCTCCCCCAGGTAGCTCGCCCGGCCCTTGTGCGCCACGAGTGGTTCGGTCGATTCGGCGCCGGTGACGGCGGCGTCGGCCGCGGCCTCGAGCACCCGCTCGGGCGACTCGCCGGCGCCGGCAGCCGTCGCCGCGGCGTCGACGGCCGGCGTCCACGCGTCGATCATCGTCTTGTCGCCGACGGCGGCCTTGCCGCGCGAGACCACGCCGTCGCGCGCCGCGGTGAGCACGGCGACCAGCGTGTCGGCGTCGAGTTCGGTCGCGTCGCCAGCGGCCTGTGCCGCCTTCAGGTACGCGGTGCCGAACAATGGTCCGGCCGCGCCGCCGACCGTGGAGATGAGCTTCGTGGCGACGGTCTTGAAGACCGCACCCGGCGTGTCGAACGAGCCGGCGTCGACGGCCTCGAGCACGGCGCGGAAGCCACGGTCGAGGTTCTCGCCGTGGTCCCCGTCGCCGATCTCACGGTCGAGCGTGACGAGCTCAGCCCGGTGTTCGTCGATCGTCGCGGCGGTGCGGCGCACCCAGTCGATGGCCCATGCGGTGTCGAGCGCCAATTCGTTTCCCTTCGAGCGATGTGTCGGTCTCAGCGGCCCCAGCGCAGCGCGGGGGTCTCGACCGGAGCGTCCCAGAGCGTGGTCAGGTCGTCGTCGAGCACCGTGACGGTGATCGAGAACCCCTGCATCTCGAGGGACGTGACGTGGTCGCCCACCAAGCTACGCGCGACCTCGAAGCCCCGGTCCGCCAGCACCTCGGCGGCGCGCCGGTAGACGATGTACAGCTCGGACAGCGGGGTCCCGCCCATGCCGTTGACGAACAGCAGCAGCCGCGACCCCGTCGGTGGCGCCAGGTCGGTCAGCACCGGTTCGAGCACACGGTCGACGAGCTGGTCGACCGGGGCGATCGCGATGCGTTCGCGCCCCGGTTCGCCGTGGATGCCGATGCCGAGCTCCGCCTCGTCGTCGCCCAGGGTGAACGACGGCACGCCCGCGTGCGGGACCGTCCCGGGCGCGATCGCCAGGCCCATCGAGCGGGTGACGTCGTTGACGTGGCGGGCGACGGCGGCGACGGCGTCGAGGTCGTCCCCGCGCTCGGCGGCCGCTCCGGCGCACTTCTCGACGACGACCGTGCCGGCGACACCGCGGCGGCCGGCCGTGTAGAGCGAGTCCTGCACGGCGACGTCGTCGTCGACCACGACGGTCTCGACCCGGATGTCGTCCATCCCGGCGAGTTCAGCGGCGGTCTCGAAGTTCAGGACGTCGCCGGTGTAGTTCTTGACGATGTGGAGCACCCCGGCGCCGCCGTCGACGGCCTTGGTGGCGGCGACGATCGGGTCCGGCGTCGGGCTCGTGAACACCGGACCGGGTACGGCGGCGTCGAGCATGCCGAACCCGACGAAGCCGGCGTGCAGGGGCTCGTGCCCGCTGCCGCCACCGCTGACCAGGCCGACCTTGCCCGCGACCGGGGCATCGGTCCGTCGCAGGTGGATCGGGTCCTCGACCAGGACGACGTGACCGGCATGCGCCGCGGCGAACCCGCGCACGGTCTCGATGACGACGTCCTGCGGGTCGTTGATGAGCTTCTTCATGAGCTGGCCTCCACGGGGTCTCCACACGCGGACCAGGTCAGCACACCGCCGACGTCGTCCGGAGTGCCGCCAATCTACAACGGGCGGGCGTTCGCGCGACATGCACGTTCGTGCAGTGCGGTCCGGGCGAGAACCGGCTCCCGGGTGGGCATGCGCACACCCCCTCTGCACGTTCGTGCACTTTGCCGCAGATCGCTCACGTGTCCATCGCCCTCAGCGAAAACCCAGCAGTATGCTCGCCCCAATCACTCGACGGGGAGTGCCGGAGCAGCCCGGACCCCCTCTCACAGCACTGGAGGTCACCGATGGACGACATCGGCGTCAAGTTCCTGTCCGAGCTCGTCGGCACCGCGATGCTCATCATCCTGGGTGGGGGTGTGGTCGCCGCCGTCTCGCTCAAGAAGTCCAAGGGCTTCGGCGCAGGCTTCCTCATGGTCACGATCGGTTGGGGCTTCGCGGTCTTCACCGGCGTCACCGTGTCGTACAAGTCCGGCGGGCAGCTCAACCCCGCGGTCAGCCTGGCGCAGGCCATCCTCGGCAACATCACCGTGGGCGCGATGCTCCTCTTCTGGCTCGCCCAGATGATCGGTGCCGTGATCGGCGCCGTGATCGTCTGGCTCGCCTACAAGCAGCACTTCGACGAGGAGCCCGACCCGGCGGCCAAGCTCGGCGTCTTCTCGACCGGTCCGGCCATCCGGTCCTACGGCTGGAACCTCGTGACCGAGATCGTCGGCACGTTCGTCCTCGTGTTCACGGTCATCGCCTTCACGAACGGCAAGACCCCGTCCGAACTCGGGGCCGTCCCCGTCGCCTTCCTCGTGATCGCGATCGGTGTCTCCCTCGGTGGCCCGACCGGCTACGCGATCAACCCGGCCCGTGACCTCGGCCCGCGCATCGCCCACGCCTTCCTGCCGATCAAGGGCAAGGGCTCGAGCGACTGGTCCTACGCCTGGGTCCCGGTCGTCGGCCCGCTCGTCGGTGGTGCGATCGCCGCCGGCCTGTCGTACGCGCTCCTCCCCCTCGCCTGACCCACACCCGTCCACGTCGGCCGGGTCCATCGTCGGATCCGGCCGGCACCACACACCCGCAAGGAGCACCCATGGCCGACTACATCGTCGCCATCGACCAGGGCACGACCAGCACCCGTGCCATCGTCTTCGACCACTCCGGTTCGATCATCTCCGTCGGACAGAAGGAACACGAGCAGATCTTCCCGCGCGCGGGATGGGTCGAGCACGACCCGAGCGAGATCTGGGACAACACCCGTGAGGTCATCGGCCAGGCACTGTCCCGCGCCGACATCACCCGCCACGACGTCGCGGCGGTCGGCATCACGAACCAGCGCGAGACCGCGGTCGTGTGGGACAAGAACACCGGCAAGCCGGTCTACAACGCGATCGTCTGGCAGGACACCCGCACGCAGTCGATCGTCGACAAGCTCGCCGACGGTGACACCGACCGCTACAAGGCCATCGTCGGCCTGCCGCTGGCGACGTACTTCGCCGGCACCAAGATCATGTGGATCCTCGAGAACGTCGAGGGTGCCCGCGAGAAGGCCGAGGCCGGCGACCTGCTGTTCGGCACCACCGACACCTGGGTCCTCTGGAACCTGACCGGTGGGACCGACGGCGGCGTGCACAAGACCGACGTCACCAACGCGTCGCGCACCCTGTTCATGGACCTCGAGACGCTGCAGTGGCGCGACGACATCCTCGCCGACTTCGGCGTCCCGAAGGCGATGCTGCCGGAGATCGTCAGCTCGTCCGAGGTGTACGGCCACGTCGAGTCCTCGAACCTGCTGCGCGAGGTCCCCATCGCGGGCATCCTCGGCGACCAGCAGGCTGCCACCTTCGGCCAGGCCGCGTTCGACAAGGGCGAGTCGAAGAACACCTACGGCACCGGCAACTTCCTGATCTTCAACACGGGCACGGACATCGTCCGCTCCGAGAACGGGCTGCTGACGACCGTCGGCTACAAGTTGGGTGATCAGGAGACGCACTACGCGCTCGAGGGCTCCATCGCCGTGACCGGGTCCCTGATCCAGTGGCTGCGTGACAACCTCGGCATCATCCAGAGCGCACCCGAGGTCGAGGCTCTGGCCAAGACCGTCGAGGACAACGGCGGCGTGTACTTCGTCCCCGCGTTCTCCGGGCTCTTCGCGCCCTACTGGCGTCCGGACGCCCGCGGTGCCCTGGTCGGCCTCACGCGGTACGTCAACAAGGGACACATCGCCCGTGCAGCGCTCGAGGCAACCGCCCTGCAGACCCGCGAGGTGCTCGACGCCGTGAACGCCGACTCCGGCGTGGACCTCACCGAGCTCAAGGTCGACGGCGGCATGACCGCCAACAACGAGCTCATGCAGTTCCAGGCGGACATGCTGAACGTCCCGGTCGTGCGGCCCGTCGTCGCCGAGACCACGGCGCTCGGTGCCGCCTACGCCGCCGGCCTGGCCGTGGGCTTCTGGGCGAACCTCGACGAGCTCCGTGCCAACTGGCAGGAGGACCGTCGCTGGGAGCCGCAGCTCGACGCCACCGAGCGCGAGCGCACGCTGCGCCTCTGGAAGAAGGCCGTCACGAAGACCTTCGACTGGGTCGACGAGGACGTCCAGTAGTCGTCTGCTGACGCACCGTACGGCCTGGAGGCCCGGTGCCGGTCCCTGGGACCGGCACC
>NZ_LMPO01000009.1:240884-299479 GCF_001424385.1 Curtobacterium sp. Leaf183
GGTGCTGCGTCAGTGCGGCTGCTGTTCCTGCGCCGGTGCTGCGCCGACCCAGTCGGCGAGCTTGCGCTCGGCGGCACCGGAGTCGATCGCCTCGGCCGCGACGAGGAGCTGTTCGCGGAAGCGCTGCAGGACCGGACGGTCCCACTGGGACGGGTCCTGCGCCAACCGGAAGGACACCAGTCCGGCAGCGGCGTTGAGCAGGACGATGTCGCGCACCGGTCCGGTCTCCCCCGCCAGGACGCGTCGGACGATCGCGGCGTTCTCGGCCGGTTCGCCCCCGAGCAGGTCCTCGGTGCGGGCGCGGGCGATCCCGAGGTCGCGGGGATCGAGGTCGTGCTCCGTGATGCGACCGCCGGTGACCTCCCAGATGTGGCTGTGCCCGGTGGTGGTGAGCTCGTCGAGCCCGTCGTCACCGCGGAACACGAGTGCCGTCGCCCCGCGCGTCTGGAACACGCCCGTGATGATCGGCACGAGCTCGAGCTGCGCCACACCGACGGCGTTGGCTTCGCACCGGGCCGGGTTGACGAGCGGCCCGAGGAAGTTGAACACCGTGGGCACGCCGATCTCGCGGCGGACCGGTGCGGCGTGTGCGAACCCGGGGTGGAACGCGCTCGCGAAGGCGAAGGTCAGCCCGACGCGTCGGAAGGTGTCCGCTACGCGCGTCGCGTCCATCGTCAGGTCGAGGCCGAGCGCGGCGAGCACGTCGCTCGAGCCGGACTTCGACGAGCTCGCGCGGTTGCCGTGCTTGACGACGGGGACCCCCGCGGCCGCGATCACGATGGCCGCCATCGTCGAGACGTTGACGGTGCCGACGACGTCCCCGCCGGTGCCCACGATGTCGAGCGCCATCGGGTCCACGTCCAGCGGAACGGCGGCATCGAGGATCGCGTCACGGAAGCCGACGACCTCGTCGACGGTCTCCCCCTTCGCCCGGAGTGCCACCGCGAAGCCCGCGATCTGCGCGTCGGTGGCGTGCCCACGGACGATCTCCTCCATGGCCCATGTGGACTGCCTGATCGTCAGGTCCTCGCGCGCCATGAGGGCGCTGATGACGGCGGGCCAGGTCAGGAGGTCGGACATGACCACGATCGTAGTGAGTTCGAACGACCCGCCAGTTGACTGGCAAAACACTGTCGGTGGTTTCGGCCATAATGGAGACTGTGACAAGCACCCCTCTCTCCAGACCAGCCAGCGGTACGGTCCTCAACAGGCCGAACCCCGTTGCCGTGGGGACGATCGTGTGGCTGGGCAGCGAAGTGATGTTCTTCGCCGGCCTCTTCGCGATCTACTTCACGCTGCGGAGCACCTCCCCCGAGCTCTGGGCGAAGGAGACCGCCAACCTCGAAGTGCCCTTCGCCTCGGTGAACACGATCATCCTGGTGCTGTCCAGCTTCGCCTGCCAGTTCGCCGTCTTCGCTGCCGAGCGCTTCCAGGTGCACCGCACCAGCTGGAACCCGCGCGACTGGGGCATGACGGAGTGGTTCTTCGTCACCTACTGCATGGGCGCCCTGTTCGTCTGCGGCCAGATCTTCGAGTACGCCAACCTCTGGCACGAGGGCATCACGCTCTCCTCGAGTGCGTACGGCTCCGCGTTCTACTTCACCACCGGCTTCCACGGCCTGCACGTGACCGGCGGCCTGATCGCCTTCCTCCTGACCCTCGGCCGCGGCTTCGCCGCCAAGAACTTCGGGCACAAGGAAGCCACCACCGCCATCGTCGTGTCGTACTACTGGCACTTCGTCGACGTGGTCTGGATCGGCCTCTTCGCCGTCATTTACCTTCTCAAGTAGGAATCGGACAGCACCCACAGCATGTTCAACAGAACCAAGACCAAGAAGGGCCGTCGCTCGCCGATGGCGACCGTCTCCCTCATCGTCGTGGGTCTCATGACCACCGGCGGGGCCTACGCGCTGTTCAGCTCGTCGGCCAACGCCGACGACAGCGTCAGCACCGTGGCGGCCTCGAGCCAGTCGCAGGTGAACCAGGGCGAGAAGCTCTTCGCCTCGAACTGCGCGACGTGCCACGGCCTGTCCGCCCAGGGCACCGGCGAAGGCCCCTCGCTCATCGGTGTCGGCGCCGCGTCGGTCGACTTCCAGGTGGGCACCGGCCGCATGCCGATGGCCGCCTCGGGCCCCCAGGCAGAAGAGAAGCCGTCACAGTTCACCGACGAGCAGGTCGACCAGCTCGCGGCCTACGTCGCGTCGCTGGGCCCCGGCCCCGCCGTCCCGTCCACGACGCTGACCAAGGGCGGCGGTGACGCAGCCGAGGGCGCCGAGCTCTTCCGCATCAACTGCGCCATGTGCCACAACGTCGCAGGCGCCGGTGGCGCACTGACCGAGGGCAAGTACGCGCCGAAGCTCACGGACGTCTCCGGCAAGCACATCTACGAGGCGATGCTCACCGGCCCGCAGAACATGCCGGTGTTCAACGACCTGAACATCACGCCGGAGCAGAAGGCCGACATCATCACGTACCTCAAGTACGTGCAGGACAACTCCTCGCCCGGTGGCTTCGGCCTCGGTGCCATCGGTCCGGTGGCCGAGGGTCTGTTCATCTGGATCTTCGGACTGGGCGCGGTCGTCGCGATGACCGTCTGGCTCACCGCGAAGTCCAACTGATCGTCCGTGTCGCACGACACTGAAGGGAACACCATGGCAGAGCACGACGACGAGGCAGTGACCTCGTCCTCGGCTGTCGAGAAGCACGACTCGACGGCGCCGGTCGGCACCGCGGTCGTGCCTGCAGAACCGTTCGAGAACCCGGGCGAGCCGCCGCACCGCGCACGTCGCACCGACGTCGACCCCAAGAAGCAGCGCCTGGCCGAGCGTCAGGTCGCCACGTTCTTCTACCTGTCGATCGTCGGCAGTGTGCTGTCGATCGCGGCCTACGTCGCGTTCCCCATCCGGTCCGACGACTTCGGCACCGTGCGCACCGCCAACCTGTGGCTCGGTCTCGCCATCTCGCTCGCGCTGCTGGCGCTGGGTCTCGGCGCGGTCTACTGGTCCAAGACCCTCGTCAGTGACCGAGAGATCACCGAGATGCGTCACACGACCCGTGGCACCGACGCGACCCGCGCGAAGGCCGTCGAGGCCTTCCAGCTCGCAGACAAGGAGTCGGGCTTCAGCCGTCGCAAGCTGATCCGCAACTCGATGATCGGTGCGCTCGTGGCGTTCCCGCTGCCGGGCATCGTCCTGGTGCGCGACCTCGCCCCTGCCGCCGACCCGAACGAGCTCCTCCGCCACACGATGTGGGCCAAGGGGACCCGGCTCACGAAGGACCCCACCGGCCTGCCGATCAAGGCGTCCGACGTCACGATCGGCTCCGTGTTCCACGTCATCCCCGACGGCCTCCTCGACAAGGAGCACATGCTCGAGGAGAAGGCGAAGGCCGCGGTCCTCCTCATGCGCCTCCAGCCAGAAGACCTCCACCCCTCCGAAGGCAAGGAAGGGTGGAGCTACGACGGCATCGTCGCGTACTCCAAGATCTGCACCCACGTCGGATGCCCGGTCGCGCTCTACGAGCAGCAGACGCACCACCTGCTGTGCCCCTGCCACCAGTCCACCTTCGACGTCTCGAACAACTGCGACGTCATCTTCGGCCCGGCGGCACGCCCCCTCCCCCAACTTCCGATCGCGATCGACGACGACGGCTACCTGGTTGCGCAGAGCGACTTCCACGAGCCAGTCGGACCGTCATTCTGGGAGCGTGAACGCTGATGACCAGCACCACCACCACGAACGCACCGACGACCAGCACCAAGCCGGCACCGGAGCGTGGATCCCGCATCATCGGCGGGGTCGCCAACTACATCGATGAGCGCACCAGCATCTCCGGGTTGGTGAAAGAGGTCGGGCGCAAGATCTTCCCGGACCACTGGAGCTTCATGCTCGGTGAGGTCGCGCTCTACTCGTTCGTCGTGATCCTGCTCTCGGGCACCTTCCTGACGTTCTTCTTCGGCGCCTCGATGACCGAGGTCGTCTACAACGGCTCGTACGTCCCGCTCAAGGGCGTCGAGATGTCCACGGCGCTGCAGTCGACCCTGAACATCTCGTTCGACATCCGCGGCGGTCTCTTCGTCCGGCAGATCCACCACTGGGCAGCGCTGCTGTTCGTGGCCTCGGTGATGCTGCACATGGCCCGCGTGTTCTTCACGGGTGCGTTCCGCAAGCCGCGCGAGCTCAACTGGGTCTTCGGCTTCGTCCTCTGGGTGCTCGCCATGGCCGAGGGCTTCACGGGCTACTCGCTCCCCGACGACCTGCTGTCCGGCAACGGCCTGCGGATCATCGTCGGCATGATCGAGGGCGTCCCGGTGATCGGCGTCTGGATCGGGTACATCCTGTTCGGCGGTGAGTTCCCCGGGACCGCCATCGTGGGCCGCCTGTACACGCTGCACATCCTGCTGCTGCCGGCCATCCTGGTCGCCGTTCTCGGTGTCCACCTGGTGCTCGTCGTGATCAACAAGCACACGCAGTACGCCGGACCGGGCAAGACCAACGACAACGTCGTCGGTGTCCCGATCCTCCCGGCGTTCGCCGCGAAGGCCGGTGGCTTCTTCTTCATCGTCGCCGGCATCCTGGCGCTCATCGCGTCGCTGTTCACGATCAACCCGATCTGGAATTACGGCCCGTACGACCCCTCCCCGGTCTCCGCCGGAACCCAGCCCGACTGGTACATCGGCTTCGCAGACGGTGCGCTTCGTCTGGTGCCGCCGCACTGGGAGGTCGTGTGGTTCGGCTACACGGTGTCGTTCAACATCCTCGTGCCGATCGCGGTCCTCATGGGCCTCATCCTGGCGATGTTCGTCTACCCGTTCGTCGAGGCGTGGGTCACGGGTGACAAGCGCGAGCACCACATCGCGGACCGTCCCCGCAACGCCCCGACCCGCACGGCGTTCGGTGCCGCCGGTGTCACGCTCTACGCCAGCCTCTGGGCAGCGGCGAGTTCGGACATCATCGCGACGCACTTCATGGTGTCGATCGACCACGTGATCCACGTCATCCAGGCCACGACGATCCTCGGCCCGTTCGTCGCCTTCTGGATCGCGAAGCGCGTCTGCCTCGCGCTCCAGAAGAAGGACCGCGAGATCGTGCTCCACGGGTACGAGTCGGGCCGCATCGTCCGACTGCCGCACGGCGAGTACATCGAGGTCCACGAGCAGCTCGACGAGTACGAGCGCTGGAAGCTCCTGGAGTTCGAGGAGTACAAGCCACTCATGGTCCGCCCGAACGCCAAGGGGCAGATCACCTCGGTGCAGAAGGTCCGTGCGGGCATGTCGCGCTTCTTCTTCGAGGACCGCATCGCGCCGGTCTCGAAGTCGGAGCTCGAGGCAGCACACGCCGCGCACCACGGTCCCGACCTCGAGGGCACGCACCAGGCCCCGCAGGTCGGAGCTGGCGGAAGGTAACACCTCTCGGCAAGAACGAAGCGCCCTCGTCCACTCGTGGACGGGGGCGCTTTCGTTCGCCTCATTTTCAGAAATGCCGCTTCCGGTTCACCTTCGATTCATGAACACGTGTTGGACTGCTCCAGGACGATGTGGCATCGTGTTGCACCGTGCACTCCCCCAGCGGGAGATCCTCTGCCGAGGAACCACCAACGGAATGAGAACCCGATGGACGCCCGGACGGCTGAACATCCCAGGCCGAACCACTTCCTGCTCCACCTCAGCGACACACACCTCATCGCCGGGGACGGTGACCTCTACGGGGCCGTCGACTCGGCAGCGCGGCTGACGCAGATCATCGCCGACATCGAGGCCTCCGGCGCTCGCCCCGAAGCCATCGTCGTGACGGGTGACGTCGCCGACAAGGGCGAGCCGGGTGCGTACGCTCGCGTCCGGCAGATCATCGAACCGGCGGCGAACCGCATCGGTGCGCAGGTCATCTGGGCCATGGGCAACCACGACGAGCGCGGTGCGTTCCGCCAGGAGCTGTTCGGCCTGCAGCCGACCGACCGCCCGGTGGACTTCGTCTACGACGTCAACGGGCTGCGGGTCATCACGCTCGACACCAGCGTGCCGGGCAAGCACCACGGCGTGGTGACCCCGGAGCAGCTCGACTGGCTGGCCGAGGTCCTCTCCGAGGCAGCCCCGCACGGCACGATCCTCGCCATGCACCACCCACCGGTGCCGAGCGTCCAGGACCTCACCGTGCTGGTCGAGCTCCGTGAGCAGCAGGCGCTGGCCGAGGTGGTCGAGGGCTCCGACGTCCTGAGTATCATCGCCGGGCACCTGCACTACTCGACGAGCGCCGTGTTCGCCGGCATCCCGGTGTCCGTCGCCAGCGCCACGTGCTACACGCAGGACCTCAACGAGTTCCAGCGGGGCACGCGGGGGCGCGACGGGGCGCAGTCCTTCAACCTGGTGCACGTGTACGGCCACAACGTGGTGCACTCGGTCGTCCCGATCGGGCAGTACTCGACCGTCGGCGAGCCGGTCTCGTCGGCGGAGACCGACGCACGTCTGGCAGCGGCCGGCGTGGTCATCCCCGCGGCGGTCGAGCCCGCACCGGTCACCTCGAGCATCCCCGTCTTCACGCTGGACTCGGTGCCCGTCTCCCCCGTCCACCGCTGACGCGGCACAGACGACAGGCCCGGCGCCAGATGGGGCGCCGGGCCTGTCGTTCGTCGTGGTGGGGCCTAGGCGCCGGGTCGCTCCCACGGCGCCGGGAACGGGAAGTACCGCTCCAGGAAGTCCGTGACCTTCGTCGTGCGCTCGTCGTCACTGACCTCGGGGAAGCTGCCGTCGTTGAGGCAGAAGAAGTCGGCGTTCCGCTTCTTGAGCAGGTCCTCGAGCTCGCGGAGCCCGGCGAGCATCGTCGTGTCGATGTAGCGCACCAGGGAGTTCTCCTGCACGATGGCCCGCCCGGTGAGCAGCGCGTAGTAGTGGTACAGCGAGTTCGTGACCGAGATGTTCTCGGCGGCGCGGAAGCGCGAGGCCGCCGTCGCTCGGAACTCGTCCGCGAACTCGTGTTCCATCTCGGTCATGATGCTCGACCGCAGGGGCGTCGGCGCGTGCTCGAGATGACGGGTCGTGACCGCGCCGAACCGCTGCTGCAGCAGCCGTCGGTTCACGCGGGCGGAGTTCTCGAAGCCGCTGCGGCGCGCATTGTTCGAGCCGAGCCCGATCCGGGTCGTCGCGAGGATGAACTTCGTGACGGACCCCGGGCTGAAGAACACCGAGGGGTCGACTTGACGCCCGAAGAACATGTCGTCGTTCGAGTAGATGAAGTGCTCGCTGATGCCCGGGATGTGGTGCAGCTGTGACTCGACGGCCTGCGAGTTGTGCGTGGGCAGCACGGACGGGTCGGCGAAGAACTCCTCGCTCCGCACGATGCGGACACGCGGGTGCTCGGCGAGCCAGGCGGGAGCCGGAGAGTCGGTCGCGATGTAGATCGTCCGGATCCACGGTGCGTACATGTGCACCGAGCGCAGGGCGTACTTGAGCTCGTTGATCTGCCGGAACCGTGCGGGGGCGTCGTCGCCCTCGCCCAGGACGGCCGACGACTGCGCGGCCTGTCGGGCGCGCTGGTACTCGACCGCGTTGCCGTCCACCCACGAGAAGACGATGTCGATCGGGAACCGGATGTCGGACACGTGGTCGTCGAACATGTGCTCGACGGTCTGCCAGGTGCGTCCGTAGCGCTCGATGTCGACGAGGTCGAACTCCTCGATGGGCAGGCTGCGTCGCATCAGGGCGTTCTCGACCGGTGCGAGCACCTCGGTCTCGGTGACGCGCCAGAACTCGAGCTGCACGCTCGTCTCGGCGCCGTAGCGCAGACGCCCGAGGGGTTCGAGACGGGGACGGAACACCCGCAGGACGGGTTCGTCGGCCGAGCCGAGGCCGTCGTCCCCGACGAGGACGGCCGGCTTGCCGGGTGGCTTCGCGTAGAAGGGTTCACCGACCGCGGCGTCCATGATCGCGGCCTCGGCCCGCTGCCGGTCCCGCTCGTCGAGCGCGATGACGGGGCGCTGGTCGTTGCCGCGGATGAGCAGGTGGTCGACGTCACCGGCGGTGAGGGCGTCGTCGAGGAACAGCAGGTCCTCGATCATCGACTGCTGCGGCGTGAGGTGGCCGTTCAGCAGCGTGAAGCGCCCTTTGCGGAGCACGACGTCGGACCGGTCGAGACCGCCGGAGGACGGTCGAGGGTTCAGCAGAGGACTCTCGGTCTCCGGCTCGGTCTCGTTGCTCATCCATGCCCATCTGATCGTGCGGTCGGACCGTGCGTCCGACCCTGCGATCCTACCGGGCGGCGCGGTCCTCTGCCGATCGGGGCACTCGGACGGCGATCCCGACGACGATGAAGAGCGCTGCGACGAGGATCTGCAGGGCCGCCCAGACCTGGCCGGGGATCGGGACGGTCACGAGCGGGTTCCAGCACACGGCGACGGCGGCCATCAGCACCATCGCCCACCAGGTGCGACCCCGGAGGGCGAACACCAGCACGATGAGCGCGAGGACCGTCACGCCCCATCGGACGGCGACGAACGCGGGTGCGTCAAGGAGCGCCACACACGCCAGCAGCACGATCGCCGCCAGGAGCGACGGAGCGAGGGCCGGCCGCGTGAAGTCCGGCGTCGTCCCCGCCGAACCGGAGGCACCGGAGGCAGCGGAACCGGAGGCAGCGCGACCGAAGGACGACGTGGACCCGGCTCGCGACGTGCCGCCGGACCGGGACGCGTCGGGACGCCGCTCACCGGACGACCGCAGGGACGACCCGACCTGGGGCCGCCCCTTCCGGCCCGCCATCAGGCCGAGGCCTCGTCCAGCTCGATCGCGGTGATGGGGCGGGACATCGGCGGGAGCCCGCGGAGTCGCTCGAGCGCCGGCACGAGCTCGCCGGTGTACGCACGGTAGCCGTCGTCGGTCAGGTGCAGGCCGTCGTCCGTGAAGTGGTCCGCGAGGTGGTCCCCGTCGGCCAGCGCGGGCCACGCGTCGAGGTACTGCGCGTGGCACGTGGCGACGAACTGCCGCAGGTGCCGGTTGGCCTCTTCGATGCGCGGCGCGTACTCCGCCTGGCGCGGCAGGATCGACACGAGCAGCAGCCGGACGCCCGGCAGCTCGCGGCGCAGCGTGACGAGGATGGTCTCGATGTTGCGCACCACGTGCTCGGCGCTCTTGCGGTGGTTGCCGAAGTCGTTCGTGCCGATGAGCAGCACGATCGCGTCGGGAGCCGCCTGGACCACGGCGTCGAGCCGCTCGAGGACGCCGTCCGTGGTGTCGCCGTTGATGCCGTGGTTGACGGTCCGCTCCTCGGGGAGCCGCTCGTCCCACGATCCGCCTGCGGTGATGCTGTCCCCCAGGAACAGGACCAGTCCGCGTTCGTCGTCACTCATGCTGCCTCCTCGTGCGCTGGCGCGCGGGACCCATTCTGCTGCGTGCTGTTGGCCTGCGTCGAGTCGGTCCGGTGCGCCTCGCGCTCCGCACGGGCGGTGATGCGCTCGACCATGCCGGGGAAGATCACCCCGTGGAAGGGCAGGATGCCGTACCAGTACAGGCGCCCGGCGAGCCCCTGTGGGAAGTAGATCGCGCGCTGGTGGTAGTCGCAGCCCCCGTCGTCGGACGGGGTCACGGTCATCTCGAGCCAGGCACGACCCGGCGACTTGAACTCGGCACGGAGCCGCAGGTAGCGCCCGCGGTCGAGTCGTTCCACGCGCCACCAGTCGAGCGCGTCGCCCTGTTCCAGGCGCTTCGGGTCGCGCCGCCCGCGGTTCAGGCCGACGCCACCCGCGATCTTGTCCATCCAGCCACGAGCAACCCACGCGAGCGGGAACGAGTACCAACCGTTCTCGCCGCCGATCGACTCGACGACACTCCACACCGCCTCGGGTGGGGCCGAGGTGTGCCGGAGCCGGTCGTCGACGTAGACGGTGTGCCCGGCCCAGTCCGGGTCGCTCGGCAGGGGGTCGGCCGGGGTGCTCGCCAGCGTGGCGCTCCGCCAGCTCGTCGTGACCTCGCCCTTCCGCATCTTGGTCAGGGCCAGTCGGACCGCACGGCGGTACCCGGTGAGTCCGCCCTCGGGCCGCGGGACCACGTCGTCGATGTCGTGCTCGCGCTGCACGCACTCGAACTGCAGCGACTCGATGATCGGCGTCGCGAGCTTGCGCGGGATCGGGGTGACGGCGTTGAACCAGTGGGCGGCCAGGCCGGGGGTCATGACCGGGAGCGGCGAGATCGGGCGCTGCGGCAGCTTGGCCTCGACCGCGTAGCCATTGAGCATCTGCCCGTACCGCAGCACGTCGGGCCCGCCGATGTCGAAGGTCCGGTTGACGTCGGCGGGGATGTCGAGCGCCGCCACCAGGTAGTACAGGACGTCGCGCACGGCGATCGGCTGGATGTGGTTGCGCACCCATCGTGGTGTCGGCATCCACGGCAGCACGTCGGTGACGTGCCGGATCATCTCGAACGAGGTGCTGCCCGAACCGATGACGACACCGGCCTGGTAGGCGATCGTGGGGACGCCGGAGCCGAGCAGGACGTCGCCGACCTCTTTCCGGCTGCGGAGGTGCTTCGACAGCTCGCCGTCCGGGTGCAGCCCGCCGAGGTACACGAAACGACGGACACCCGCACGGTGCGCGACGTCGGCCATCGTCTGCGCGGCGTTCCGCTCGGCCTCCTCGAAGTCGCCGTCGGCACCCATGGCGTGCGCCAGGTAGTACACGGCCTCGATGCCGTCCACCGCCCGGCTGACGGCCTCGGCGTCCTGCAGGTCCCCCTGCACGACGTCGACGCGGTCACGCCACGGCACGTCGTCGAGCTTGGTGGGGGTGCGGACGAGGACCCGGACGCTGTGCCCGGCTTCGATCAGGAGTGGGACGAGGCGACCGCCGATGTAGCCGGTGGCCCCGGTGACGAGGACGCGCATGCATGGCACGGTACGCCGTGCGCCTTGACGGTAGGCTCGCCGGGTGGACAACGCAGCATTCCCCGTCACCGCCGACGCCGTCCGTCGGCTCATCGACCACGCGATCCTCAAGCCGGAGCTGACCCGCTCCGACGTGGACGCACAGCTCGACGAGGCAGCAGCGCACCGCGTCTTCAGCGTCTGCGTCCGCCCGAGCGACGTCGCCCACGCGGTCGAGCGCCTGCAGGGCACGGGCGTCGGTGTCGGCACCGTCATCGGGTTCCCCCACGGCACGACCTCCACCGAGGCCAAGGTCGCCGAGTCGCTCCAGGCCCTGGCGGACGGCGCGTTCGAGCTGGACATGGTGCAGAACATCGGCGCGGCCAGGTCTGGTGACTGGGAGCGCGTCGAGCGTGACGTCCGCGCGGTCGTCGACGCCGCCGGCGACACCGTCGTCAAGGTCATCCTCGAGACCGCGTTCCTGACCGACGACGAGGTCGTCGCGGCCAGCCGCGCGGCGACGTCGGCCGGGGCGGCGTTCGTCAAGACGTCGACCGGGTTCGCCGGCGGGGGCGCCACGGCCGAGCACATCGCACTCATGCGCCGGACCGTCGGTCCCGACACGGGCGTCAAGGCGTCCGGTGGCGTGCGCGGGCTCGACACCCTGCTCGAGATGGTGCACGCCGGCGCCGACCGCATCGGCACCAGTGCCTCGGCCCGCATCCTCGACGAGGTCGCGCACCGCTCGGCGACCGGCACCACGTCGGGCGTCGGCGACGACACGTCCTCGTACTGACCTGACCTGACCTGACCTGACCGGTCGGCGCCTGCCGACCACCAACCGAGCCGGGACGCGCTCGACGCGACGCAGCGTCGGCACGCGCCCCGAGCCTCCAGACCGCCGCATCGGAGCGCGCATGTCGAACACCGGATCCATCCCCTCGTCCCTCGCCCTGGCCGTCGACCTCGGCGGCACGAAGGTCGAGGCCGCCCTGGTCACCGACGAGGGCATCGTCCTGCCCGGCACGCGGTTCCGGAGCCCGACCGGACCGCAGCGCACGTCCGACGAGCTGCAGGCCGCGGTCGACGAGGCCGTGACGAACGCCCTCGGCGCCATGCCGGCCGACGCCGCCCTCGCGGGCGTGGGCATCGGCTCGGCTGGGCCGGTCGACGAGGAACACGGCCTCGTCTCACCCCTCAACATGCCCGTGTGGCGGGGGTACCCGCTCCGCGACCGCGTCGCCGCGCACGTCCCCGACGGCACGCCGGTGACGCTCCGCATGGACGGGCTCGCGATCACCCTGGCCGAGCACTGGCTCGGCGCGGCGCAGGGCTCCGACCACGTGATGGGCATGATCGTCTCGACGGGCGTCGGTGGCGGGCTCATCCTGCACGGCCGGACCGTCAGCGGCCCGACCGGCAACGCAGGACACATCGGTCACGTCGAGTGCGGTGGGTACGACGACCCGTGCGCCTGTGGCGGGACCGGATGCCTGGAGGCCGTGGCCAGCGGTCCGAAGACCGTCGCCTGGGCGAAGCGGCAGGGATTCACCGGGGAGACCGGTGAGGACCTGGCCGCCGCGTACGCTGCCGGCGACGAGATCGCCGTCGCCGCCGTGCGACGCAGCGGGCGGGCGCTCGGCCAGGCGATCGCCGCGGCGACGTCGCTGGTCGACCTCGAGGTCGTCGCGATCGGCGGGGGCTTCTCCCACGTCACGCCGGACCTGTTCGAGTACGCCAGGCAGGCGGTCGCCGAGCGCGTCGAGTTCGGCTTCGTCACCAAGGTGCGGATCGTGCCGACCGGTCTGTCCCAGGACGGGCCGCTCATCGGCGCCGCCGCGCTGGTGCACCGGGCGCACGTCCTGCGCTGACGTCGGGCAGCGCCCGCTGTCCACAGCGCACCGGTCGCCGGGGCCACGTGCGGCAGGATGTGCGGGTGCGTTCCTCCCGGCTGTTGACGACGGACGACTGGCCCGAGGCAGAGCTCCGAGCCGCTGTCCTGGCCGGTGAGCTCGTGGCCGTCGGTGCGTGCTGGGCCTCGGTCGCCGAGCCGCAGGACCCGGCGCTCCGTGCGGCGTCCTTCGCGTGGAGCGCCGCCGACCCACGGGTCATCGCGGCCGGGCGTTCCGCCGCCTGGGTCTGGGGTGCCTGTTCACGTCCGCCGCTCCCCCACGAGGCCTGCGTACCGGCGGGACAGCGCATCCGACAGGACGGCGACGTGCGCATCCGCGAGGTCGCGATCGTACCGGCCGACGTCGTCCGGATCGGGGGCGCGTCCGTCACGACGCCGGTGCGGACCGCGCTCGACCTGTTGCGGGTCGCGGGTCCGGCGGCGTGGGCTGGTCGCGCCGCCGTCGTGCACGGGCTGCTCGTGGCCGGCACGGTGTCCGCAGCGGACGTGTCCGACGCGCTGCGGGCGCTCGGGACCGTGCCGATGGTGCGTCAGGCCGAGCGGCGACTCGCCGAGGTCAGCCGGCGATGACGCGGGGCTCCCGGTCAGCCGGCGCTGACGCGGTACACGTCGTAGACGGCGTCGATGCGCCGTACCGCGTTCAGGACACGGTCGAGGTGCGTCGTGTCGCCCATCTCGAACACGAACCGCGAGAGCGCCAGGCGGTCGGACGAGGTCGACACCGTCGCCGACAGGATGTTCACGTGGTGGTCGGTGAGCACGCGCGTGACGTCGCTGAGGAGCCCGGACCGGTCGAGGGCCTCGATCTGGATCTGCACGAGGAACACCGACTTGGACGACGGCGCCCACTCGACCTCGATCATCCGGTCGGGCTCGTTCATGAGCGACTTGACGTTGGTGCACGACGCCTGGTGCACGGAGACGCCCTGTCCGCGGGTGATGAAGCCCACGATCTGGTCCCCCGGCACCGGGGTGCAGCACTTGGCGAGCTTGACCAGGATGTCCGGCGCCCCGCGGACGAGCACACCGCTGTCGCTGTTGCGGAGCTGGCGGCTCGTCACCTGGCGCGGGAAGGAGAGCTCGGGCTCGTCGGTCTCCGTCTCGGTCTGGACGCCCGCCAGCACCTTCTCGATGACCGACTGCGTCGAGACGTGGCCCTCGCCGATCGCGGCGTAGAGCGCGGAGACGTCGTCGTACCGCATCGCCGAGGCGACCTCGGAGATGGAGTCCTGGCTCATGATGCGCTGGAGCGGCAGGTTCTGCTTGCGCATGGCGCGGGCGATCGCGTCACGGCCCTGCTCGATCGCCTCTTCGCGACGCTCCTTGGTGAACCACTGCTTGATCTTGTTGCGGGCACGGGGGCTGCGCACGAACGTCAGCCAGTCCTGGCTGGGCCCGGAGTCGGGGTTCTTCGACGTGAAGATCTCGACCACGTCCCCGCTGGACAGCGAGCTCTCGAGCGGCACCAGGCGACCGTTGACCTTGGCGCCCATGGTGCGGTGCCCGATCTCGGTGTGCACGGCGTAGGCGAAGTCGACCGGTGTCGCCCCGGCCGGCAGCCCGATGACCTTGCCCTGCGGCGTGAAGACGTAGGTCTCCTTCGCGCCGATCTCGTAGCGCAGCGAATCGAGGAACTCCCCCGGATCGCTGGTCTCGGCCTGCCAGTCGGTGATGTGCGCCAGCCACGCCATGTCCTGGTCGGTCTGGCTCGAGCTGTCGACGTCACGACCGGCGGCGCGCTGCTTGTACTTCCAGTGGGCAGCGACGCCGAACTCCGCGCGCTGGTGCATCTCGTGCGTGCGGATCTGGATCTCGACCGGACGCCCCTGCGGCCCGAGGACCGACGTGTGCAGCGACTGGTAGAGGTTGAACTTCGGTGTGGCGATGTAGTCCTTGAAGCGCCCGGGCAGCGGTGTCCACCGCGCGTGCACCGAGCCGAGCATGGCGTAGCAGTCGCGCACGGTCGGCACCAGCACGCGGATGCCGACCAGGTCGTAGATCTCGTCGAACTCGCGCCCGCGCACGATCATCTTCTGGTAGATCGAGTAGTACTGCTTCGGCCGGCCCATGACGTCGCCACGCACCTTGGCCGCCTTGAGGTCCTTCTTGAGCGTGCCGATGACGTTCTGGACGAACTGCTCGCGCTTCGGCTGCCGTTCCTTGACCAGGCTGTCGATCTCGACGTAGAGCTTCGGGTGCAGGACCGCGAAGGACAGGTCCTCGAGCTCGAGCTTGATCATCTGGATGCCGAGCCGGTGCGCGAGCGGCGCGTAGATCTCGAGCGTCTCCTTCGCCTTGCGCGTGGCGGACGTCGACTCGACGAACCCCCAGGTGCGGGCGTTGTGCAGGCGGTCGGCCAACTTGATGACGAGCACCCGGATGTCCTTCGACATCGCGATCACCATCTTGCGGACGGTCTCGGCCTGGGCGCTGTCGCCGTACTTGACCTTGTCGAGCTTGGTCACGCCGTCGACGAGCATCGCGATCTCGTCGCCGAAGTCCTGGCGGAGCTGGTCGAGCTGGTAGTCGGTGTCCTCGACCGTGTCGTGGAGCAGCGCAGCGGCGATCGTGATCGTGCCGATGCCCAGGTCGGCGAGGATCTGCGCGACCGCGACCGGGTGCGTGATGTACGGTTCGCCGGACTTGCGCTTCTGGCCGTCGTGCGCGCGCTCTGCGACCGAGTACGCACGCTCGATGAGGGTGACGTCGGCCTTCGGGTGGTGCGACCGGACCGTGCGGATCAGGGTGTCGACCGCACCGGCGGGCTGCGCACGGGAGAACAGGCGCGGGAGCAGGGACCGGAGCGACCCGAGGTTGCCCGTGGTGTTCGGGCCCAGCGGACTCGTGGGCTGCGAGGGCGACCCGGGGCGGCTCGGGACCGAGTCGTCCTGCTTCGCCGACTCACGGGTGTCCGTCATGCTGCGCCTCCAGGGACCTGATCCGACAACACTACGCGCGTCGGGTCAGTGCCCGTGACCGCGTTCGCCTTCGGCGTCGCCGGTGCCCGGGTGGACGACGGGACCGCCCTGGGCCTCCCACGCCACCATCCCGCCCGCCAGGTTGACCGCGGGGACACCCTGCTGCTCGAGCGCCTGGACGACGCGGGCGGAGCGCATGCCGGAGTGGCACACGACGATCGCGGGCTCGTCGGAAGACTCGATCTCGGTCCAGCGTTCGGCGAACTCGGACAGCGGGACGAGCGTGGCCTGCGGGGCGTGCACCTCGTCCCACTCGCCCTGTTCGCGCACGTCGTACAGGCGTGCACCCGAGGCGATGCGCGCCATGGCTTCGTCGGTCGAGATCTCCTGCACGGTGCTCAGACCTCCGCCGGGGTCTCCACTGCGGCACGCTTTGCCGCAGCGGCCCGCTTCTTGTCGTCGGCCTGCTTGACCTTCGGCTCGCCCTCACGCAGGTGCGCGTACATCGGCGACGCGATGAAGATCGTCGAGTAGGTGCCGACGATGATGCCGATGAAGAGCGCGAGCGAGATGTCGCGCAGCGTCCCGGCACCGAGCACGTACGACCCGATGAACAGGATCGCGGCGACGGGCAGCAGCGCCACGACCGAGGTGTTGATCGAGCGCACGAGCGTCTGGTTGACGGCCAGGTTCACAGACTGGACGAAGGTGCGGTGCGACTCCTGCGACGTGTTCTCGCGGACCTTGTCGAACACCACCACGGTGTCGTAGAGCGAGTAGCCGAGGATCGTCAGGAAGCCGATCACCGCCGCAGGGGTGACCTCGAGGCCGACGATGCCGTACACGCCTGCGGTGATGAGCAGGTCGTGGAGCAGCGCGGCCATGGCCGACAGCGACATCTTCCAGGTGCGGAAGTACAGGGCCATGAAGACAGCCGCGAGCACCAGGAAGATCACCAGACCGCGGATGGCCTGGGACAGCACGTCGGCGCCCCAGGTCGCGCCGATGAAGGTCGAGGCGACCTCGGAGTCGTCGACGTTGTACGCGTCGGCGAGGGCGCTCTGCACGCGCGTCGTCTCGGCGTCGGTGAGCTGCCCGGTCTGCACGCGGATGCCGTGCGTGCCGAGCTGCGAGACACGCGGGATCTCGTCGGGGACGATCCGCTCGACGGTGTTCGTCGCCAGGTTCTGGTCGACGGTCTTGACGTCGGAGATCGTGAACTCGGAACCACCGGTGAACTCGATGCCGAGCTGGTACCCGCCACGGAGCCACGGGACCGCGAGCGAGATGACGATGGCCGCGAGGGCGATCAGGTACCACAGGCGACGGCGTCCGACGATGTCGTACGACCGCTTGCCGGTGTAGAGGTCGTTCCCGAACTGGCTGAAGCTCGCCATCAGCTGTCCTTCCCGTCCGGCGTCTCGCCGGTGCCGGCCTTGCGCTCGGCGATGGTCTGTCGACGCTGTGCCTCACCGGCACTGCGCTGGCGCTTGCCGTCGACGATGGGTGCTCGGAACTGCGCACGACCGCGGTAGACCGCGCCGAGGGCCGACGGATCGAGCCCGGAGAAGCGGTGTCCCTCGTTGAAGAAGCGACGGCGCGAGATGAGCTGGAGCATCGGGTGGGTGAAGAGGATCACGACCACGATGTCGATGAGCGTCGTGAGCAGCAGCGTGAACGCGAAGCCCTTCACGTCGCTGACGGCCAGGATGTACAGCACGATCGCCGCGAGGAAGTTGATCGAGTCGGAGGCGATGATCGTCCGGAACGCACGGCGCCACCCCGACTCGACGGCTCCTTCGAGGGCACGGCCCTCGCGGAGCTCGTCGCGGATGCGCTCGAAGTAGACGATGAACGAGTCCGCCGTGATGCCGATCGCAACGATCAACCCCGCCACGCCCGCCAACGACAGGCGGTAGTCGACCCGCCACGACATGATCGCGATCACCAGGTAGGTCAGCGCCGCGGCGACGCCGAGCGACAGGACCGTGACGAAGGCCAGCGCGCGGTACTGGATGATCGAGTAGATGATCACCAGGATCAGGCCGATCAGGCCGGCGACGAGGCCGCCGATCAGCTGAGCGGTGCCGAGCGTCGCGGAGATGTTCTCGTTCGACTGCACCTTGAAGTTGATCGGCAGGGCACCGTACTTCAGCTGGTCGGCGAGGGTCTTCGCCGACTCGGCCGTGAACGACCCGCTGATCTGGGCCTTGCCGTTGGTGATCGCGCTGTTCGTGGTCGGCGCGGTGATGACGTTGCCGTCGAGCACGATCGCGAACTGGTTCTGCGGCTGCTGGAGCTTGACCAGACGGTTGGTGACCGTGCTGAAGTCCTTGGTGCCGGCGCCGTTGAACGTCAGGTTGACGGCCCACTCGCCGGTCGTGGTGCCCTGCGACGAGGTCGCGAGGCCCGATGTGGCGTTGCTGATGTCCGCACCGGAGACCTCGACCGGCCCGAGGATGAACTTCGAGGTGCCGTCCTGGTCGCACGTGACCAGGGGCTGGTCGTCCGGAGCGGCGGTGACGTCGTCCGGCGCCTTGCAGTTGTAGTTCGTGTAGAGGTCCTGCAGCCGCGGCGAGGCCCAGTTGAGGTCACTCGCGTTCGTCGGCTTCGCGGTCGGCGACGCCGGCAGGGACGCGGGCGGCGAGTACGGCGTCGGGGACGCCGTGGAGCCGGCCTTGCCGCCGACGGCGGTGTCCGTCGCTGCCTCGGTGTAGAGCACGGGGCGGAACGTGAGCTTCGCGGCGGCTTCGATGCGGGAGATCGTCTGCCGGTCGGGCTTGCCCGGGATGGACACGACGATGTTGTTCGCACCCTGCGTGTTGATCTCGGACTCGGACACACCGGTCGCGTCGATGCGCTGCCGGATGATGTCCACCGCCTGCTTGAGCTGCTCCGAGGTGACCGAGTCGCCGTCGGTGCTCTGCGCCGCCAGGGTCAGCTGCGTGCCGCCCTGCAGGTCGAGTGCGAGTTCGGGGACCCAGCTGGCCCCGGCGAACCACTTGCCCGTGGTGTCCTTGGTGGTGCTGGCGAGGATCGAGGCCGCCGTGTTGAGGCCGGCCAGGACCGCCATGATGATCACCAACCAGGTGAGCGAGCGCAGCGCTTTCTTGACGGGGGTCGGTCGTGCCACCGGTCGTCTCGTCTTTCTGTCAGTTCGACCCGCGCGCACGCCGGTCGAAGCGGTGTCACCGCCAGGTCACGGTCGTGTCCCGGCGGCCCGGTGGTTCAGTCCTCGGTCTTGCGCTTCGTCTGCTCGGCCTCGTCGGCACGCTCGCCGTAGACGGGCTCACCGTTGAGTTCGGTGACGGCACGAGGCTCGGCGACGGGCTTGGCCTCGTCCTCCGGCGTCGCGGTGGTCTCGATGTCGGACGCGCTGTCGTCGACGACCCGCGAGAGCGTCTGACGGTGCACGGTCACGATGGTGCCGGGGGCGATCTCGACGTCGGCGGTGACCTTCTCGTCGTCGACCGACAGGAGCGTGCCGTAGAGACCGAAGGACAGCATCACGCGAGCACCCGGCACCATCTTGGTGGCGAGCTCGCCCTGCTGCTTCTTGCGCTTGCGGCTGTTGTAGAACATGAAGGCCGCGAACGCCACGACGATGACGATGAGGATGACTTCTTGACCCATGATTGCGATGCCTTCTCTGGTATTTCGGTTTCGGGCCGTAGCAGTCTAGGGCACGTGGCTGTGGCCGACGGCTCAGTCGGGTTGGTCGTCGTCGAAGAGGCCCGGTTGCGGTCCGACACCCGCGGCGCCCGGCGCGAGACCCAGGTGACGCCAGGCAGCCGGCGTGGCGATCCGGCCCCGCGGGGTCCGTGTCACCAAGCCGATGCGCACCAGGAACGGCTCGACGACCGACTCGATCGTCTCGGCTTCTTCGCCGACCGAGACAGCGAGCGTGTTGAGCCCGACCGGTCCGCCGTCGAAGCGGGTCAGCATGGTCTCGAGCACGGCGCGGTCGAGCCGGTCGAGGCCGTACTCGTCGACGTCGTACAGATCGAGAGCGCCCTGGACCGCCGCCATGCCGTCGCGGGTGCCGTGCACGAGGGCGAAGTCGCGCACGCGGCGCAGGAGCCGGTTCGCGATGCGGGGGGTCCCCCGGGAACGCCCGGCGATCTCGCGCAGGGCGAAGCGGTCGAAGTCGAGCTCGAGCAGGTGGGCCGCGCGGATGAGGACCTGCTCGAGTTCGTCCCGTTCGTAGAACTCGAGGTGGGCGGTGAACCCGAACCGGTCCCGCAGGGGGTTCGGCAGCAGGCCGGCCCGGGTGGTGGCACCGACGAGCGTGAACGGTGCGAGGTCGAGCGGGATGCTGGTCGCTCCGGCGCCCTTGCCGACCATGACGTCGATCCGGAAATCCTCCATCGCCAGGTACAGCATCTCTTCTGCCGACCGGGCCATGCGGTGGATCTCGTCGATGAACAGCACTTCGCCGGGCATGAGCGAGGACAGCACGGCCGCCAGGTCCCCCGCGTGCTGGATCGCCGGTCCGCTCGACATGCGGAGGGGACGGCCGGACTCGTGCGCCACGATCATCGCCAGCGTGGTCTTGCCGAGTCCGGGAGGACCCGCCATCAGGATGTGGTCCGGGGTACGGTCCTGCATCGCGGCGGCCTTGAGCAGCAGGTCGAGCTGTCCGCGGACCTTGCGCTGGCCGACGAACTCGGCCAGTGACTTCGGGCGGAGGGCACCCTCGAAGGCGAGTTCCTCGGGAGACTGGGCGTCGGCCGCCGTGATGCCGCTCACCGGCCGGCACCGGTGGGACGGAGGGCGCCGAGCGCGGCGCGGAGGAGCGCCTGGGTGCCCATCGCGGCGACACCGGGCTCGCTCGCGATGGTGTCCTCGACGGCGCTGCGCGCCGCGTCCTCGCGCCATCCCAACCCGATGAGCGCGATGACGACGTCCTCGGACGCCGGGTGCGCGGTCACGCTGCGGGCTCCGGGGGCGGCCGTCGGGGTCTCGAACGCGGCGAGCTTGCCGGAGAGGGCGACGTTGATGAGCTTGGCGGTCTTCGGACCGATGCCGGACACCTTGCGGAACGCCGCGTCGTCGTCGTTCGCGACGGCGTTCGCGATCTGGGCGGGGTCCATCGCGCCGAGGACGCCGAGCGCCGACTTGGGACCGACGCCGGACACGCTGCGGAGCAGGTCGAAGACACGCAGCGCGTCGGTCGACTCGAAGCCGAAGAGCAGGTGCTCGTCCTCGCGCACGATCATGGCCGTGCGCACGAAGACCTCCGAGCCGAGGCGCATCGTGAGGGCGTG
Source organism: Curtobacterium sp. Leaf183 (assembly GCF_001424385.1). GTDB lineage: Bacteria > Actinomycetota > Actinomycetes > Actinomycetales > Microbacteriaceae > Curtobacterium. The sequence continues at coordinate 261,823 of NZ_LMPO01000009.1, forward strand.
CGCCGGGGTGACGGTGACCAGGTAGCCGACGCCACCGACCTCGATCACGACCGCCGATCCGGCGACGTCGATGCAGGTGCCCCGGAGACTCGCGATCATCCTCCGAGCCTACGGGCACCGGCCGACGAGCCGGACGCGCCGCGCTGCGCGGCGGCTGCTCCCGCGGCGGCCCGGGCGAGCGGTGAGGAAGCCGTCCGCCCGCCCGTGCCGGCCTGGGCGTCACGCCACGCTCGCTGGGCCGGCGTCAGGACCGCCGAACTGACGCCGACGGCGTCGGGTGCACCGAGCCTCCAGGCGTGGCACACGGCCAACGCGAGTGCGTCGGCGGCGTCGGCCGGCTTCGGTGCCTCGGTGAGACCGAGGATCCGGGCGATCATGGACTGGACCTGTTTCTTGTCGGCGTTGCCGTACCCGGTCACCGCCGCCTTGACCTCGGACGGGGTGTGCAGGCCGACCGGGATGCCCCGCGATGCCGCGGCGTGCAGCGCGAGACCAGAGGCCTGGGCCGTCCCCATCACCGTGCGGACGTTGGCCTGCGCGAACACCCGCTCGACGGCGACGGCGTCGGGGCGGTGCTCTTCGATCTGCTCGGCGATGCCGCTGGCGATGAGCACGAGACGCTGCTCGAGGGCCATGTCCGACGGCGTGCGCACGACGGTGACGTGCACCAACCGGGCGCGGCGGTCCGGTGTGACCTCGACCACACCGACACCGCACCGGGTGAGCCCGGGATCGACCCCGAGCACGCGGAGCATGTGGGCCTAGTCCTCGTCCTCGTCGAGCTCGGCCTGGACGTCGGCGGGGATGTCGAAGTTGGCGTACACGTTCTGCACGTCGTCGCTGTCCTCGAGCGCGTCGATCAGGCGGAAGACCTTGCGGGCGGTCTCGGCGTCGACCGGGACCTTGAGCCCGGGCACGAACTCGGCGTCGGCGGAGTCGTAGTCGATGCCGGCGTCCTGCAGCGCCGTGCGCGCCGACACCAGGTCGGACGCGTCGGTGATGACCTCGAAGCCGCCGCCCTGGTCGATGACGTCTTCGACACCGGCGTCGAGCACCGCTGTCATGACGTCGTCCTCGGACAGGCCGTCGACCTTGGTCACCGAGATGACGCCCTTGCGCGCGAAGTTGTACGCGACGCTGCCCGGGTCCGCCATGGTGCCGCCGTTGCGCGACATCGCCGTGCGGACTTCGGCCGCGGCACGGTTCTTGTTGTCGGTGAGGCACTCGATCAGCATCGCGACGCCGTTGGCCGCGTAGCCCTCGTACATGATGGTCGTGTACTCGATCGACTCACCGGTCAGACCGGCTCCGCGCTTGATCGCACGGTCGATGTTGTCGTTCGGCACCGAGGTCTTCTTGGCCTTCTGGACGGCGTCGACCAGGGTCGGGTTGCCCGACATGTCGGCGCCACCCATCTTGGCCGCGACCTCGATGTTCTTGATGAGCTTGGCGAACGACTTGGCACGACGACCGTCGATGACGGCCTTCTTGTGCTTCGTCGTTGCCCACTTGGAATGCCCGGACACGGTTCTCCTTGCGTCTTGCGGAACGTCCCGGTCAGTGTACTGACAGGAGGCCCGGTACGCGCCCGGCGCGCAGGGGCTGTGGACAGGTGGTTGCGCCTCAGGCGCTGTGGACGAGGCCGAGGAACCGGCGGTGGAACCGGTCCTCGCCCGCCACCTCGGGGTGGAAGGCGCTGGCGATGACGTTGTCCTGCTGCACCGCGACGACCTGCCCGTCGGCCAGGGCCCCGAGCACGTGGACGCCCGCGCCGTGCTGCTCGACCACGGGCGCGCGGATGAAGACCGCGTGGACCGGGGCGTCGCCCAGGTCGGGCATCGGGATGTCCGTCTCGAACGAGTCGTTCTGACTGCCGAACGCGTTGCGCCGGACCGTGGTGTCGAGGACACCGAGGGTCTGCTGCCCGCCGATGGCGTTCGTGATCCGGTCGCTCAGCATGATCATGCCCGCACACGTGCCGTAGGTCGGCAGTCCCGCCCGGATGGCCTCGGACAGGGGCTCGGCGACGCCGAACGCCCGCGACAGCTTGTCCATCACGCCCGACTCGCCACCGGGGATCACGACGCCGTGCAGCGTGGCGATCTCGTCCGGGCGGCGCAACGGGACGACGTCGGCACCGAGTGCGGTCAGCGACGCGATGTGCTCGCGGAAGTCCCCCTGCAGCGCGAGGACCCCGATCCGCGGGGCGGTGCCGCCGGTGTGGTTACCAGCCACGCTCGGCGAGGCGGTGCGGTGCGGGGACGTCGGCGACGTTGATGCCGACCATCGCCTCGCCCAGCCCACGGGACACCTCGGCAATGACCTTGGGGTCGTCGTGGAAGGTCACGGCCTTGACGATCGCGGCGGCGCGGGCGGCAGGGTCACCGGACTTGAAGATGCCGGAACCGACGAACACGCCGTCGGCACCGAGCTGCATCATCATCGCGGCGTCGGCCGGGGTGGCCACACCACCGGCGGTGAAGAGCACGACGGGGAGCTTGCCGGACTGGGCGACTTCCTGCACGACGTCGATCGGGGCCTGCAGTTCCTTCGCCGCGACGTAGAGCTCGTCGGGACGGAGGTTGCGGAGCGCCGCGATCTCCTTCGTGATGGTGCGGATGTGCTTGGTCGCCTCGGACACGTCACCGGTGCCCGCTTCACCCTTGGAGCGGATCATGGCCGCGCCCTCGGTGATGCGACGGAGCGCTTCGCCGAGGTTCGTCGCACCGCAGACGAAGGGCGTGGTGAAGTTCCACTTGTCGATGTGGTTGACGTAGTCGGCGGGCGAGAGCACCTCGGACTCGTCGATGTAGTCGACGCCGAGCTCCTGCAGCACCTGGGCCTCGACGAAGTGCCCGATGCGGGCCTTGGCCATGACCGGGATCGACACGGCTGCGATGATCTCCTCGATCATCGACGGGTCGGACATGCGGGCGACGCCGCCCTGGGCGCGGATGTCGGCGGGGACACGCTCGAGGGCCATGACCGCGGTCGCGCCGGCTTCTTCCGCGATGCGGGCCTGCTCGGCGTCGACGACGTCCATGATCACGCCGCCCTTGAGCATCTCCGCCAGGCCGCGCTTGACCCGGGACGAGCCGGTGATCGAGGTGCCGTTGGTGCTGGTGTCGGGGGTGCTGCTGCTGTCGCTCATGATGCCGTCCATCCTAGTGCGCGACCCGGCACCGCGCTCCGCGGTCAGTCGCTCGTCGGCCAACCCTCGGCGACGAGCCGCCGTGTGTCGCCGAGCAGCTGGGACATCGACTTGGTGCGGGCGATGATCGGGAAGAAGTTCGAGTCCGACTGCCACCGCGGGACGATGTGCTGATGGAGGTGCCCGGCCACCCCGGCACCCGCGACCTCGCCCTGGTTCATGCCGATGTTGAAGCCGTCGCAGTGCGAGACCTGCCGCAGCACCCGCATCGCCGTCTGGGTGAGCTCGCCGACCTCACGGAGCTCGTCGGGCGAGGCGTCGTCGTACAGCGGGATGTGGCGGTACGGGCAGACCAGCAGGTGCCCGTTGTTGTACGGGTACAGGTTGAGCAGAACGTAGGCGTGCTCGCCGCGGGCGACGATCAGGGCGTCCTCGTCGGACTTGGCCGGTGCGTCGCAGAACGGGCAGTCGTCCTTGTGGCCGCGACCCTCGCCCTCGCGGCCGGCGTCGATGTACGCCATCCGGTGCGGGTTCCACAGGCGCTGGAAGGCATCCGGGACCGCGGCGCCGGTCGCGGCGTCACGGATGACCAGCGGGTCGTCGCTGGAACCGGTGCCGGCGGTCCCGGGACCGACCACGTCGTCGACGTGACCGGTCCCAAGGACCTGCTCGGGTCCTCCAGGCAGTTCCATCAGACCTGCGCGCGCTCGCGGATCGCGGTCAGGATGCGCTCGACCGCCTCGTCCACGGGCACGCCGTTGTCCTGGCGGCCGTCACGGAAGCGGAAGCTGACCGCGCCGGCGTCGCGGTCGTCGCCACCGGCGATGAGCTGGAACGGCACCTTCTGCTTGGTGTGCGTGCGGATCTTCTTCTGCATGCGGTCGTCCGAGTGGTCGACCTCGGCGCGGACCCCGTGCGTGCGGAGCGTCGCGATGACCTGGTCGAGGTAGTCGCCGTACTCCTCGGCGACCGGGATGCCCACGACCTGCACCGGAGCGAGCCAGGCCGGGAAGGCACCCGCGTAGTGCTCGGTGAGCACGCCGAAGAAGCGCTCGATGGAACCGAACAGCGCACGGTGGATCATGACGGGCTGCTGGCGGGTGCCATCGGCGGCCGCGTATTCCAGCCCGAAGCGCTCGGGCAGGTTGAAGTCGAGCTGCACGGTCGACATCTGCCAGGTCCGCCCGATGGCGTCACGGGCCTGGACGGAGATCTTCGGACCGTAGAAGGCGGCGCCGGCGGGGTCCGGCACGAGCTCGAGACCGGATTCCTCGGCGACCTCGCGCAGCGTGTTCGTGGCCTCGTCCCAGACGTCGTCGTCGCCGACGTACTTCTCCGGGTCCTTGGTCGACAGCTCGAGGTAGAAGTCGTCGAGGCCGTAGTCGCGCAGCAGGGAGAGCACGAACTCGAGCGTCGTGGTGAGCTCTTCCTTCATCTTCTCCTTGGTGGTGAAGATGTGGGCGTCGTCCTGGGTCATGCCGCGCACACGGGTGAGCCCGTGGATCACGCCGGACTTCTCGTTGCGGTAGACCGTCCCGAACTCGAACATCCGCAACGGCAGGTCGCGGTACGACCGGGCCTGCGAGCGGTACGCCAGGATGTGCATCGGGCAGTTCATGGGCTTGAGGTAGTAGTCGGCGCCCTGGCGGGTGACGTTGCCGTCCTCGTCGCGTGCCTCGTCCATGTGCATGGCCGGGAACATGCCGTCCTTGTACCAACCGAGGTGGCCGGACTGCTCGAACAGGTCGCCCTTGGTGATGTGCGGCGTGTAGACGAACGAGTAGCCGTTCTCCTCGTGGCGTCGCCGGGAGTAGTCCTCCATCTCGCGACGGATGATGCCGCCCTTGGGGTGGAAGATCGCCAGGCCGGAACCGATCTCGTCCGGGAACGAGAACAGGTCGAGCTCGGCACCCAGCTTGCGGTGGTCGCGCTTGGCTGCTTCTTCGAGGCGGACCAGGTACGCCTTGAGCTGGTCCTTGTCCGGCCACGCGGTGCCGTAGATGCGCTGCAGCTGCGGGTTCTTCTCCGACCCGCGCCAGTAGGCAGCAGCGACGCGCATGAGCTTGGCGGCGTTGCCGATCCACCGGGTGTGCGGCACGTGCGGCCCGCGGCAGAGGTCCTGCCAGACGACCTCGCCCGACTTCGGGTCGACGTTCTCGTACACGGTCAGCTCGCCGGCGCCGACCTCGACGCTCTCGCCCGAGTCACCCTCGGACGCGGCGCCCTTGAGGCCGATGAGCTCCTGCTTGTAGGGCTCCCCCGCCATCAGTTCGCGGGCCTGTTCGTCGGTCACGACGACGCGACGGAACCGCTGGGCCTGCTTGACGATGCGGTCCATGCCCTTCTCGATCGCCTTGAGGTCGTCGGGGGTGAACGGCTCGGCGACGTCGAAGTCGTAGTAGAAGCCGTCGGTGACGGGCGGCCCGATGCCGAGCTTGGCGTCGGGGTTGATCTGCTGCACCGCCTGGGCGAGGACGTGCGCTGCCGAGTGCCGCAGGATGTCGAGGCCGTCCTGCTCGTCGAGCGTGACGGGCTCGGCGGTCTCCCCCGCCTGCACGTCGGCGGACAGGTCCTTGAGGACGCCGGCGACCCGGATGGCGACGACGCCGCGCACCCCGTCGAAGAGCTCCGTGCCCGTCGTCGTGGTGGTCGCGGTCACGGGCTCGGGCGCGGCGGGCGCTTCGTCGGGTGCGGGGGCGACTGACTCGGTCACGTGGTGGGACTCCTCGTTCTGGTGGTGCGGCAATGCTAGTCGGCGGGCGGGGCCGCTCAGGCCGGGACGGCGCCGAGCGTGGTGACGGGCAAGCGCGGTTCGAGGCGCTCGCGTCCCTGCAGCCCGTCGAGTTCGAGCAGGGCGGCGAACCCGATGGCCTGGTAGCCGGCACGCTCGAGCAGCGTGATGGTCGCGGCCCCGGTGCCGCCCGTCGCGAGGACGTCGTCGACGACGAGCACCCGTGTGCCGGCGGGGAGCTGTGCCGGGCGGAGTTCGAGCTCGGCCTCGCCGTACTCGAGCGCGTACTGCTCGCTGAGCACCTCGCCCGGGAGCTTGCCCGCCTTGCGCACGGTCAGCACGCCGACCTGGTGCTGTGCAGCGATGCCGCCGGCGAGTGCGAAGCCTCGTGCCTCGATGCCCGCGACCGCGGCGAACCCGCCCCCGACGGCGAACGGCGCCGCGAGTGCCTCGCACACGCGCCCGAACGCGACTGCGTCCGCGAACACCGGCGTCACGTCACGGAACAGGATCCCGGGCTTCGGGAAGTCGGGGACGATCGTGGTGAGGCGCTGGACGAGATCGGACGCGGTTTCGGTCATGGGACAACCGTACGGGCGGTCGGCGTGCGTCTCGCACCGTGCGAGGTTGGCGGCTGCGCACCGTGCGAGGTTGGCGGCTCGTGCGGGGACGATCGCTCCGTGCGAGGAACCATCCCCGCACGGAGCGATCAACCCGGCACCACACCCGCGAGCGGCCCGAGCGGCCCGAGCGGTGGCGCCGCGCCTCAGCGCCACATGCGCAGGCCGGCGCCGAGCATGACCCACTCGGCTTCGCGCTGCTCGCGTTCGCGAGCAAGCCGCGCACGCAGCTCGGGGTCGATCTGCGGCCGCCGCGTGCGACGGCTCCAGATGATGAGGGACATCCCGACGCGCAGCGCGACCCGGTCGGGCAACGAGACCCTGCCGGGGGCGACGGGCGCGTCGGGCGGTCGGAGGACGGACTTGGTGGACATGGTGGTCACCGTTCGTGTTGAGGAGGAGTTGTGGAGAGCGGCGCGACGGAGCGACCCGCGGCCGGGTGGGGACTGCTCGATGCATTCGCACGGAAATGCGCGGATGGTGGCAGCCGAGAACGACGAATGACCTGACGCGGGAATCGTCCCAGTCGTGCACGACATTCCTCGCGCGCATTCCGCGCGACGTCGATCGGGAACCGCAGGCAGCCGCGCCGGACCAGCCGGACAAGCCCGCCCAACCGAAGGAGCCCGACGAACCGGGGTGGCGGTACCCGATCAAGACCGACCGGACGAGCGGAGCCCGCCAGGGTCACGATCAGCGAAGAGATGCCGGGCCCGGATGACCGGGTCTGGCGGCTGCAGCGCGGGCGCTCAGTTCAGCGACGACCGCGGCGCGAGGCCGAGATGGGGACGAGGACGTCCCGCGTCAGCAGCTACCGCGGAACGGGGCGCCGAAGCTGCCACGGACTGCACGGAACGGCGTCTGCGTGGTGATGATGATGGTGATCATGGTCGGCCCCCTTTCTGCACGAGTTGTACGAGGTGTCTGAACCTTAGCGGCATTCTCGACGTCACCGCAAGCGTTCCTCCGGGATTCCTCGAAATGCATTCGGCATGCACGAAGAACGCCCCGGGACCGAACAGGTCCCGGGGCGTTCTCCGTGTGGATCGAGTTCAGCCGACGAGCGTCGCCGTGACGCCTGCGACGCGGGCGACGAGGGCGTCGCCGTCCACGGTGACCTGCACCGTGTCACCAGCACCGGCCACCCCGTCCACGACGAGCGTCGCGATGCGGTCGTCGACCTCGCGCTGGATCAGCCGTCGGAGCGGGCGGGCACCGTACTCCGGCTCGTACCCGTGCTCGGCGAGCCAGGCGACGGCGTCCTCGGACACCGACAGGACCATGTCCTGCGCGATGAGCCGCATCGAGGTCTCGGCGAGCAGCAGCGACACGATCGACTGCAGCTGCGACGGGTCGAGCTTGCGGAACAGCACGATGTCGTCGATGCGGTTGATGAACTCCGGCCGCATCGCCTCGCGGAGCTTGCCCATCACGCGCTGCCGCAGGTCCTCCTCCGAGAACCCACCGTCCGCCGACGCCGAGAACCCGAGGGCTCCCGTGCGCGACGCCAGGAACTCGGACCCGATGTTCGACGTCATGATCACGACCGTGTTCCGGAAGTCGACCGTGCGGCCCTGTCCGTCCGTGAGCCGTCCGTCGTCGAGCACCTGCAGCAGCAGGTTGAAGACGTCGGGGTGCGCCTTCTCGACCTCGTCGAGCAGGATGACCGAGTACGGGTTGCGACGGACACGCTCGGTCAGCTGACCGGCCTCGTCGTAGCCGACGTACCCGGGAGGGGCGCCGACCAGCCGCGACACGGTGTGCCGCTCGCCGAACTCGCTCATGTCGAAGCGGAGCATCGCCGTCTCGTCCCCGAACAGCGATGCCGCGAGGGACTTCGCCAGCTCGGTCTTGCCGACCCCGGTCGGCCCGAGGAACAGGAAGCTGCCGACGGGACGGTCCGGGTCGCCCATGCCAGTCCGGTTGCGACGCACCGCCGTGGCGATGGCCCGCACGGCGTCGTCCTGTCCGACGACCCGCTCGTGCAGTTCGTCCTCGAGCGCGGCGAGCCGCGTCCGGTCGCCCTGGGTCAGCCGGGACGCGGGGATCCCGGTGGCTCGCGCCACCACGGCCGCGATGTCGGCTTCGGTGATCTCCGTGCTCGCGGACTCCGGACTGGAGGACCGACCTGCGTCCGCCTGTGCGGCGGCGGCGATCCGGGCCTCCAGTTCGGCCGTCTGGTCGCGCAGGCGCGATGCCGCTTCGTAGTCCTCCGCGCTGACGGCACGGTCCTTCTCAGCCATCAGCTCGGCGACCTGGTCGCGCAGTGCCTCGACGTCGACGTCGCCCGAACGGGCGAGCCGGCGGCGAGCCCCAGCCTGGTCGATGAGGTCGATGGCCTTGTCGGGCAGGTGCCGGTCGGCGACGTAGCGGTGCGAGAGCTCGACCGCGGCGCGCAGGGCGTCGTCGGTGTAGGTCACGCCGTGGTGCTTGGCGTACCGCGGTGCCAGCCCGGTCAGGATCGCCACGGCGTCCTCGACGCTCGGCTCCCCCACCGTGACGGGTTGGAAGCGGCGCTCGAGTGCGGCGTCCTTCTCGATCCGGCGGTACTCCTTCAGCGTGGTCGCGCCGACCATGTGCAGGTCACCGCGGGCCAGACGGGGCTTCAGGATGTTGCCCGCGTCCATCGACCCACCCTCGCCGCCACCACCGGCGCCGACGACCGTGTGCAGCTCGTCCACGAACACGATGAGCTCGTCGGCGTGCGCCGCGATCTCGTCCATGGCCTTCGTCAGGCGTTCCTCGAAGTCGCCGCGGTAGCGGGTGCCGGAGAGCATGCCGGGCAGGTCGAGGGCGACGACGCGCTTGCCCTGCAGCAGGCTCGGGACGTCGCCGTCCGCGATGCGCTGCGCGAGGCCCTCGACGATCGCGGTCTTGCCGACACCGGGCTCGCCGATCAGCACGGGGTTGTTCTTCGACCGGCGCAGCAGGATCTCGACGGTCTGTTCGATCTCGTCCGCGCGGCCGATCACCGGGTCGATGCCGCCCTGGCGGGCGCGCTCGGTGAGGTCCGTGCCGAACTGGTCGAGCGTCGGGGTCTCCGACTGCTGCTGGTCGGCTTCGGTGGTCCCTGGCATCGGGCGCCCCTCTCGAGCCGCATCGGCGGCCTGCTGTGCGTACGACTGCATCACCTGCGGGGTGATGCCGGCGCTCGCCAGGAGCTGACCGGTGACGGTCTCCTGGTCCATGACGAGCGCGAAGAAGACGTGCTCGGGGTCGGTGTAGGTGCTGCCGAAGCCGCGGGCCGCCTGGGTGGCCTCGACGAGGACGCGCTGCGCCGAGGGCGTGAGTGCCGGCCGACCCTCGACGGGCTCGGCGGTCGGGGCGGGCAGGCGCTGCTCGACCTCGTCGGCCAGGTGCGCCGGGTCGATGCCCGCGGAGCGGACGACGGCGTCGAAGGGCTCGGTCTCGACGAGCACGTGCAGCAGGTGCAGTGCGTCGAGCTCCCGCTGCCCCTGGGCGACCGCGTACTCGGCGGTGCGCTGGAGCAGGTCGTGGGTGCGGCGGCTGAGCAGCCGGGTGATGTCGACCGGACGTCCCAGCGGTGTGGATCGCTGGGCGCCGGCGTTCTGTGCCGCGAGCAGACGAGCGAGGAACGCGTCGAACGCGTCGTTGCCGTTGGTCGGGCCGGACGTTGCTGGCAAAGGGACCTCCTGGGAACTTGAGTGCCTTCGACTCAATGCAACGCAGGAGGGACCGGGTCATTCCCGGGTGGTGGAAGAAGTTGCGTGGAGTCGACTCAGGTCCGGGCGATGGCCGCCGTGGTCGCTTCCGTGACCGCCAGCAGGTCAGCGGGGGCGATCTCGATGTCGAACCCGCGACGACCACCGGAGACGAAGATCGTCGGGTAGGTGGTCGCCGACTCGTCGAGCACGGTGCGGAGCTGCGATCGCTGGCCGACGGGGCTGATGCCGCCCACGACGTAGCCGGTCCGCTTCTCGGCCAGGGTCGGGTCGGCGAGCGTGGCCTTCTTGCCGCCGACGGCAGCGGCGATGGCCTTGAGGTCGAGCCGGTTCGCCACCGGGACGATCGCGACCGCCAGCGCGCCGTCGACCGAGACGACGAGCGTCTTGAAGACCTGTTCCTCGCGGAGGCCCAGCGCGGCGGCCGCCTCTTCGCCGAAGTTGGTCGCGGTCTCGTGGTGCTCGTACACGTGGGGCGTGAAGGGCACCCCGGCGCGCTCCAACGCGAGGGTCGCGGGGGTGCTCGGGGCAGCGGCGGTCATGCGGCGATCATCCCCTGGTCAGGGCACCGGTGCGGGGCGGCACGCGGGCGATACGCTGATCAGACCATGGCCGTCGTCGAGGTGTTCCTGCGCGCAGTCGCCGCACTGCTCCTCGTCGACCCTGCCTCCGGCGCGATGCCGCTGCTCGCCCTGGCCGGGTTCGGTGTCGCGGTGGTCGCCGCAGCGGTCCTCGTGGCACAGGTGCTGGGCCTCGTCCTCGGGTCCCCCGCCGCCGCCGACGGCTGTGTCGGGGCCGTCCCGCTCGACCTCGTCACGCGGATCGCGTGGAGCCACCCGGACGCTGCCGGGCACGCTCGGCCCCGGGCACCGGGAGCCGTCCCCGCGACCTGACACCGATCGGTGTGCGGGTCGCTCGTCGACCCCTGCCACCACACTCGATCGGAATCGTCATGGACCTGTCCACCCTGCCCCTCGTCGGGCCGCTCATCGGCGGCGCGCTGCACCTCGGTGCGGAGCTGCTCGCCGCCCTGACCGTCGCGCTCGACCCCGTCGCCGGGCCGTTGGCCGCCGCACTCGCCGTCGTGCTGGCGACCCTGGCCGTCCGCGCGCTCCTCGTCCCGCTGTCCGTCCTGCAGGTGCGTGCCGAGCGCGACCGACGTCGTCTCGCCCCGCAGCTCGCGGCACTGCGGCGTCGTCACCGCGGGGACGCCGAACGGCTGCGGCGTGCCGTCCAGGAGCTGTACACGTCCGAGCACGTCTCACCCCTGGCCGGGTGCCTGCCCGTGCTCGCGCAGGCACCCGTCGTGTCGGTCGTGTACGCCCTGTTCACGCACGCGACCATCGCCGGCGCGACGAACACGCTGCTCGAGGCCACGCTCGTCGGGATCCCGCTCGGACACTCGTTCGTCGCGGTGGTCGCCTCGCCGCTGTGGGCGCACGCCTGGGTGCTCGTCCTGCTGCTGGCGGTGCTGGCGGTCGTCGTCGAACTGACCCGGCGGTCGAACCTGCGGTGGAACCCACCGGAGCCCGTCGACGCCGCCGTGCCCGGAGCGGCCGCGACGTCGGCGGTCACGCGCTGGGTGCCGTTCGTGACCGTCGTCTTCGCCGCGGTCGCGCCGTCCGCGGCCGCACTGTACGTCGTCACGAGCGCCGCGTGGACCGCCGGCGAGCGGGCACTCCTGCGCCGCGTGCTCCGCTGAGCGCCTCAGCCCTCGTGCTCGGGGCCCTGGTCGACCGGGTCGTACTCGGTGTCGCGGCCCTGTTCCTCGTCCGGCAGCGGGTTGTGCCGCTCGGCACCGCTGCCGCCGGGGTTCGTCGCGACGTAGTCGGCCTCGCCGGAGGTCGCGTCGTGGCTGACCGGCTCGATGACCTCGGGGTCGGGTTCGCGTGCGTCTGTCATGCACAAGACCTACACCCACCGGATCCGGACAGGTCTCCGAACTCGGTGCACGCGGTGTTCGCACGAGTGCCACGATGATCTCGAGACAGCATCGACCGGACACCGGGAGTGCGCATGGCCGCCGACGACCGCGACACCGACCGCGAACGCGCGCGCCTGCAGGAGATCGCCTGGGGTTCGGGGTCGACGCCCACCGAGGCGGCACGGGCCCGGATCGCGCTGACCGACCTCGGACGCCGCCCCGTGCCGCGCACCGTCCGGCCCGGGTCCGCCGCGTCGGTGACGCCGAGCGTCGCGCCCGCAACCCCGGGACGCGCCGGGTCCTCGGAGCACGCCGAGTCCCCGGAAGGCGCCGAGGCGCCGGCGTCGATGGTCGACGGCCCGCCCGTCGACGCCGAACGTGACGACGACCTGCCGGGCGACATGCCCGGGACCGCTGCCGTCCCGCCGCTCACCGACCACGGGGCGGAGGCGACGGCTCCCGACCAGGGCGACCCGGGCCTCCCGTCCGGCGGACCCGGCCACGGTGCCGACGTGCCGAGCGGTTGGATCCGGGCCCGTGACCGCGCCGTCCGCGTCCTCCGGAGCGCGCGGACGCGGCCATGGGTCGCCGGCGGTCTGGCCGCGGCGATCGTGGTCGCGTTCGGGACCGGACTCGTCATCGGGACCGTGCACCCAGCGGTCCCGTCGTCACCGTCCGTGACCCCGACGGCCGGCACGGTGACGCTGGAACAGCTGCTCGACGCGCCGCAGACCTACGCCGACCAGATCCCGGGGTCGCTCGAGGCCCCGGTGCGCCTGCACTCCACCCGGCTGATCTACACGAACCGCTCCCTCAGCGGTGACGACGCGGCGACGCCGTGGAACGTGTGGGCGGGCGTCGGCACTGACCGGGGGACGGTCTGCCTGGTCGCCACGGCGAACCGGATGGAGGCGTCGACGGCGTGCTTCCCCCGCGAGGACGCCCTGCACGGGGCGGTGTCGATGACCGCGCAGTCGCTGAGCGGGACCCTGACGCTCGAGCTGTCCGGCGGCGGCGTCCAGGGTCGGGTCGCGCAGTCGTTCTGAGCCTCCTGGCGGCGTTGGAGCGCTCCCGTGACAATCCGACGACCTCGTGTCAGACTGGTCTGATCGCACTCGCCGTGGAGTGACCAACCACACATCCGCACACCGAGCGCGCAGCCCGACCCTCCTGGTCGTGGTGTCGTCGACGAGACGTCCCGTCGCGCGCTCCGCCACGCCCCGAGGAGGTCAGCCCATGACGACGAACACCGCGTCGACCCGCACCACGCCCAGCACCACGTCGCTCCACACCCCGTCTGTCCTGACCTCGAAGGCGATCGTCGGGATCGCCGTCCTCGGTCTCGCCACCTTCTTCGCGATCACGACCGAGCTCATGCCCGTCGGGCTGCTCGGCACGATGAGCTCGGACCTCGGCGTGTCCGAGTCGACCATGGGCATCGTGATCACCGTCTACGCCGCAGCCGTCGCCCTGCTCGCGCTGCCGCTCACGTCGCTGACCGCTCGACTCCCCCGCAAGGGCGTCCTGGTCGCGACGCTCGTCGGGTACACCGTGTCGAACCTGATGGTCGCGCTCGCGCCCTCGTTCGCCGTGGTCTGCGCTGGCCGCGTCGTCGGCGGTGTCGCCCACGCGCTGTTCTTCTCGGTCGCCTCGGCCTACGCGACCCGGATCGTGCCGCCCCGCCTGGCCGGACGGGCGATCGCCTTCGTGTACTCAGGCAGCTCGCTCGGGTTCGTCGTCGGAGTCCCGCTCGCCACCGGTGTCGGGCAGTCGATCGGCTGGCGGCCGGCCGTCGGGGCCGTCGCCGTGTGCGCCGCCGTCCTGGCCGTCGTCGCCGCGGCGTTCCTGCCGGCGGTCGCCGGCACCGCGTCGCCGCACATCGGGTCACCGAAGGCCTGGGCTCGCACCGGTCTGCTCGCGGTGGTCACGGCGGACCTGCTGCTCTTCGCGGGGCACTACGTCGTCTACACGTACATCGGTCCGTACGTGATCGACGCCGGGCTGGACGCCGGTCTCGTGAGCGGTGCGCTGCTCGTGCTGGGCGGCACCGGGGTGATCGGACTCTGGCTCGCCGGCATGTTCGTCGACCGTGCCCCACGGCAGACGCTCATCGCAGCCGTGGCCGCGATGGCCGCGGCGTTCGTCGCGCTGCCGTTCGTGCACGGGTCGCTCCTCGGCACGATGGTCGTCGCCGGCGTCTGGATGGCGGCGAACGGCACGACCGGCACGCTGTTCATGGCCGCGGCGATCCGCACGGGCGGGGTCTCCCCCGACATCGCCGGAGCGCTGGTCAACGGCGCGTCGAACATCGGGATCGCGGGCGGTGCGGCCATCGGCGGGCAGGTGCTCGGGCTGACGGGCTTGCAGATGCTGCCGGTCGCCGGGGCCGTGGTGCTGCTCGGATCGCTCGGCGTGGTGGTCGCGGCGCGCCGGGGCTTCCCGATGCACTCGACGCACCAGGAGCACCTGTCGACCTCGTCCATCGAGGCGATCACGTCCTCCCTGGCCGTCGTCACGACGTCGATCCCGACGATCAGCCGGGCGATCCAGACGGTCACCGGCTCGGTCGCGACGATCACCGGCACGACGCGGACGCACCGCACGCGCTGACGCGCGCGCTGTGACCGCCGAGCGGCACAGAACCACAGAACGGACACAGCACCACGTCGATCCGTGGTGCTGTGTCCGTTCCGCGGTGCGGCGACCAGGTCCGGGTCGGCCGGGAGGCCCGGCGCAGCCCGGTCGCGCGGGTTCAGTCCTGCAGGTGCTCCGTCCGACGGCGGTTGCGGGCGGCGCGGAAGGTCAGCAGCCCGCCGCCGAGCAGCACGAGGATGCCGGCAGCGATCGCCGCCGGCGCGATCTCGGCACCCGTGAAGGCGAGCGGACCGCTCACGCCCGATCCGCCGGAGCCCGCCCCCGCCGGCGGGACGGTCGGAGCCGGAGCCGGGGTCGGCGTGGGCGTCGGGGTCGGCGTGGGCGTGACCACAGCCGCGGGCAGGACGAACGCGAGCGGAGTGGGCGTCGCGCCCGCGGCCACCGTCGTTACCACCTGCGGGTCGGTCGCCTGTGCACCGCTGCCGGCGACGACCGAGTACTCCGTCGCAGGCTGCAGGCCGACGAGGTCGAACGCACCGTCGGCGTCGGTCGTGGCGGTCACCGGTTCGCCAGAGCCGGTCGGGGTGGCGACGACCTCGACGTCCGCCGCGGGGGCGCCGTCGGCGTCGTTCACGGTGCCGGGCTGGTCGACGGTCGGGAGCGGGAGGACGAAGTCCGCCGGCGTCGGAGCGGCGCCGGTGGCGACGGTCGTGACGAGCTGCGGGTCGGTCCCGTCCACGGTGATCCGGTAGTCGGTACCGGGGGTCAGACCCGTCAGGTCGTAGGACCCGTCGGCGTTCGTGGTGACGACGATGACCGCACCGGAACCCGCGTCGACCGGGCGCGCGGTCACGGTGGTGCCCCCGACGGGAGTGCCGTCGGTGTACGTCACCGATCCCGCCTGCGAGACCGTGACGGGCACGGGCGTGACGAACGGGAAGTCCGCCGTCGAGGTGCCCCCGGCGGTCGTGGTCACCGAGGTCTCCGTGGGACCGTCGGCACCGGGCACGGGAGCCGCGGTCCGCACGGTGTAGTCACCGGGGAGCACCCGGAACTCGTAGGTGCCGTCGGCGTCGGCTTCGGTCGTCGCGACGACCTGGTCGCCCTGCACCAGCTCCACGACCGCGGCGTCGCTCGGGGCAGTCCCGTCGAGGGTCACCCGCCCGCTGATCGTCGACAGTGCGGCCTGGATGACGAGCGGCTGGGCGACCACGGTGGCTTTTCCGTCCGCGCCGGTCGTCACCGGCACCGCGGTGGCCCCGGTCGTGCTGGCCACGACGGCGGTGTCCGCGGGCAGCCCGGACGCGGTGTAGGAGCCGTCGCCGTCGGTCACCGTCTCGGCGAGGACTGCTCCCGTTGCGGGGTCCGTGATCGTCACGGGCACGTCGGCGACCGGCGTGCCAGCGGTGTCGACCACCGTGCCGGTCAGGGCGACGGTTCCCGGCGGGGTGAGGAAGTCGAAGTCGGCGTTCGTCACGTCACCGCGCAGCGAGACCATGCCGGGTGCGGCCTGCACGGTGGCGTTGTCCGGGGTCGCGATCGCGACCTGGTAGCCATCGGCCTGCGTCAGCGCGTCGAAGGAGTACGCGCCCTGGTCGTCAGTCGTGGTGGTGTACTCGGAGCCGTTCGGCGCGGTCACGGTCACGACGGTGTTCGGCAGCGGCGCGCCGTCGAGCCGCGCGGCGCCCGACAGCGAGGAGGTCTTGTTGGCGAACCAGGTCTGGTAGACCGGCAGGCCGCTGCGCTGCTGGTAGGTGATGGTGAGGGTCCCCAGCGAAACAGTCGGCGTGAACCACGCCGATGCCCCTGCCGTGTCGTTCGCCGCCGTGTTGCCGATGAGCACGCCGGTGGTGGGGTCCCAGGTCGGCGTGTCCTGACCGGGCGCGACCCCGCCCGGGTCCGGCGGGCAGCTCCACCCACCGGGCGACACCGTCGAGCACGAGTTGTACGAACCCTGGTAGCCGAGATCGGCGATGGGCGCCGGTTGCCCGTTCGCCAGGGTCGCCGAGATCGTCGCCTGGTCGGCGTCGATGTCGCCGAGCACGAAGGACCACCCGCCGGCACCCGGTGTGCCGCCAGCGAAGGTGTAGGTCGTCTCGGCCGGCGCGTCAGGGCGATCGAATGCCGGCCGCTGGTTCAGGTAGGTGTTGTACCGGCTGTTGCCGTAGACCGCGCCGGGCGGCGTTGCCGGTCCCTGTCCCGTCGTGGCGCCGCTGATCACCTGGGCCTGTCGCGAGCTCGACGTGAAGGTCGTCTCCGGGAACCCGGGCAGCGCGACCGAGCCGGTGTAGGCACGGGCGGTCCCACTGACCTCGAAAGCACCCCAGTGCCCGGCGGTGGCTGCCGACGCACTCGTCGCGCCTCCGAGCGCCAGCCCTGCGCTGAGCACGATCCCGATCAACCCGGCTGTGATCATCCGCCACCGGCGCATGTGTTCTCCCCTGTTCGCGCGACGGCCTGCCTCGACGCTCGCTCAGGTTATCCAGCACGCGGCACGGCTGTCCGGTTCGCGACCGTTCCGTGACGAAGCCGTCACCCCGCCGAGGACACCAGCACGTCCAGCGCATCGAGCGCGGGGACCTGCCCGGCCACCAGGAGGCCGCGCGCCCGCTCGATCGGCACCCACTGCGCGTCGTCGACCTCCGGCACCTCGACGGACCGGCCCGAGCCCCGGGGCAGCTCGAGTCGGACGGTGTTGCTGCACACCGCGGCCACCGCGAAGTCCGGCGCCTGCCCGACGAAGACCGTGACGCGCTTGCCGGAGGCCTGTCGGAAGGTCCCGAGCAGCACGAGCGGGACGTCGGGCACCGCGACCCCGATCTCCTCGCCGAACTCGCGGACGGCGGCGTCGAGCGGGTCCTCCACGGCGTCGTGCTCGCCCTTCGGGATCGACCAGGCCCGCTCACGCCGCCGCCAGAACGGCCCGCCCATGTGGGCGATGAACACCTCGATGCCGCCGGACGGAGCGGTCCGCCACAGCATCACCCCCGCGCTCTGCACCATGCCGTGAACGTACGCTCGCGGTCCTCGCAGACGACCCCCAGCGCACCGCGTGGTGCTGTCGGTCCGCGCGGAGTAACTTCGCCCGCAGGAGCGCCGCGAGACGCCCCGTCGGATCTCACCACGGGAGGTCGATCGGGATGGACGAGCACTGGACCACCGTCACGCTGGCAGCGGACGCCGCACGGCCGCACGACGAAGCGCTGCGCTGGGTCGTCGCGCACGCCGCGACGGACCTCGAGCGGCTCCGGGTCGTCGACGTCGACCCGACACCGGAAGGACGCGACGGTCCGCCACCGGACGGACGCGGCGGTCCGCCACCGGAAGGACGCGACGACCCGCCACCGGAAGGACGCGTCGGCCCAGGCAGTCGCCGGGTGGCCGAGCAGGTCGCGGAGGCGGCCCGTGCGGCGCTGCCCGACGTCGAGGTCGACGTCGTCCGGCACGCTGGTCCGCTCGCCGCTGCGCTCGTGGCCGAGTCCGGCGGCGGCGACCTGCTCGTCGTCGGCACGTTCCGGAGCCGGCGTGGCTCGACCCTCGGCTCCGCGCCGGCCCGGGTCGCCGAGCGCGCCGCGGTCCCGACCGTCGTGTTGCCCGACGGCCCGGACCCGATCGACGGCGACGTCGTCCTGGCCGTCGACGAACCCGAAGACGAGCGGGCCGTCGCGATCGCGGTCGCCGAGGCGTCCCGGCGGCACCGACGACTGACACTGCTGCGGGCGTGGGAGATGCCGCTGGTCACCCGGACCGGACTGACCGACTTCGCCGAGGACCCCCTCCGGTGGCGCCGGGAGAGCCAGGCGCTGCTGCAGCGGGCGACGGACCGGCTGGTCGCACGTGCCCCGGGGGTCCGCGTCCGGTCGTTGCTGGTCGAGGGTCACCCGGGTCCGGCGATCGTCGCCCACACCCGCACGGCATCGCTGGTCGTGCTCGGGCAGGGACACGTGCACGTGCTGTCCGGTTCGGTGCTGCGCGACGTCCTCCGCCGTTCCGTCGCACCCGTGTGCGTCGTCCCGGCCACCGCGCACGAGACACCCACGCGGTCGCGGGGTCGATCGCGGTCGACCCGGTCACCGGAACCCGAGGCCGACCCGGTCGGCACGGCCTGACGCCTCGACGCGGTGCGCCCGGCCGCACGCCTCGACGCGGTGCGCCCGGCCGCACGCCTCGACGCGGTGCGCTCAGCCGGCGGCGCTGCGGACCGCAGCCTCGACCCGACGCGCCAGGTACGCCACCCCGGACCGGTTCGGGTGCAGCGCCCCCGGCTCGAGGTCGATCCGTCGCAGCCCGTTGGTCGAGTCGAGCGTCACCCCGGACACGAGCGCCCCCTGCCGGGCGCAGGCGGACCGGGACAGCGTCGACGTGAACACGTCGAGGTAGCGGACGCCGGCCGCGGCCGCAGCCGACCGCGCCACGTCGTCGAGGTCCTGCTGGACACCGTGCAGGT
Source organism: Curtobacterium sp. Leaf183 (assembly GCF_001424385.1). Lineage (GTDB taxonomy): Bacteria > Actinomycetota > Actinomycetes > Actinomycetales > Microbacteriaceae > Curtobacterium. Next base: position 280,974 of record NZ_LMPO01000009.1, read on the forward strand.
ACCGCACGTCGGTGTTCGTGAACGGGTAGGAGTTCGCCGGGAACGAGCCCGTGAGCGTGCCGAGGTCGAGCGCGGACCGGAAACACCCCTTGGCCGGGGTGTGCTCGGCGTCCGGGAAGATGGCCGGGTAGCCGAGGAAGACGACCTGGGCGTTCGGGGCGGCGTTCCGGATGGCGGCCAACGCCGTTGCGATGCCGAGCGCCACCCGCGACCGGATCTTCACCCCGAGCTGGTCGACGCCGTCCTGCACCAGCGTGCTGCGGCACGACGGGGCATCCCGGCCGGAGAACACCGGACCCGCCGGTGACAGCGCCAGACACGCCGCGGCCGTGCCGAACAGGTCCGCGTCGTTGCCGCCGATCGTGACGGTGACCAGCCGCGTGTCGGCGGACAGTGCCTCGATCTGTGGCGGGACGCCCCGGAACTGGTGCCCGCCGAGGATGTCCGCGGTCGTCGCGCCACCGCAGGTGACGTCGTGCAACGCGAGTCCGAACCGGGCCGCGACCCGGTGGGGGTAGTCCTGGGCGGACTGCCCGCACGCGGAGACGGGGAGCCCGGTCGGGTCACCGAGGCCGTACCCGGCGGAGTACGAGTCCCCGAGCGCGACGTACTCGCTGCCCGGCGGCAGTCCCGCGAGCGACTCCACCGGGTCGGCGGTCACCCGGTAGGGCTGCGGGACCGGCCAGAGCGGCGCTGCCGTGGCACCGGACGTCGGCAGGACCCCGGCCGCGAGCACGACCGACGCCGCCACTGCGAGGAGCAGCAGGGAGCGGGCGGACCTGAACAGCACGTGACCTTCGGGTGGACGGGACGTCGGACGGAAGCGGTCAGGCTACCGTCTCGGCGCTCAGCGTCGGCCGAGTCGACGCTCTCCGCCGCTGCCGGTGCGGTACTCGAGCCCGTAGTGCTGGAACAGCACCGGCTCGGTGTCGGCTTCGAGCTCGCCGTCGGTCGCGATGGAGGGCGCGTCCTTGATGAGCTTCTTCGGGAAGGTCACGCGCAGGTGCTTCGGCGCGACGGTCGCACCGACGAGCGGGACGAACACGAGCTTCTGGAAGCCGACCATCCCGGTCGCGACCGATCCGAACGCGGGCTCGGACGTCGCGGTGTCGTAGTAGATGCTCTCGAGGTTCCCGACCTTGTCGTCGCTCTCGTCGACGACCGGCATGCCGATCCAGTCCCGGATGTTGGCCGCTTCGAACACGGTGCTCCCTCCACGGCCCGGGCGTTCCGGGTCCGTCCAACCGACGCTACCGGTCGGTCCCCGACCCCGCCCGCACGCCGTCCGCTGCCGCAGCCGGCGCGGAGACCCCGAGCCCGTCGACCGCGCCGAGCACGTCGGCGGGGTGCACGGCCAGGATCGCCGGGTCGGGCTCCTCGGAGAACACGTCGCCACGCCGCACGGACGCATCCGTGAGCACCACGTGCGGGCCGGACGCCGGCGGACCCCAGGACTCCGGCGGCGCCGGTCCGAAGAGCACGACCGACGGGATCCCGTAGGCGGAGGCCAGGTGCGCCGCGCCGGTGTCGACCGTGACGACCACGCGGGCCTCCGCGACCACGGCCGCGAACGGCTGCAGGTCGAGCACACCGGCCAGGACCGCCTCCGGCGGCAGCCCGGCGGACTCGGCGACGGCTGCGGCGCGCTCGACGTCCGCCGAGCCTCCCGTCAGGACCACGTGGTGTCCGCGCTCGCGCAGACCGCGCACCACCTCGGCGAACCGGTCGACCGGCCAGTGCCGCGCGCCGTGGAACGCACCGACGTGCACGACGGCGGCGTCCGCGACGACCGCGGGCGCGGTGGGCCGGTCGATGCCGACGTCGTCGGGGTCGCCGGGGATGCCGTGGGCCTCGAGCAGACGGACCCAGCGTTCGCGTTCGTTGACCGGCCCGTCGTTCCAGGGCGGGCCGTCGCTGCCGCCGTGCCCGATGACCCGCCGCGCCCCCAGTGCGGCGACCAGCCCCTCGGACTCGGGGCCGGCTCCGTGCAGGTTCACCGCGACGTCGGTGACGCCGGCCGGCACCCCGATCGGGTGGTCGAAGCCCTGCTGCGCCAGGTGCACGTCGACGGCGGGCACGAGCTCGACGACCGGGGCGAGCCACGCGGTCGTCGCCAGGCTGATGCGGTGGTCGGGGAACGCCCGACGCAGCGCGCGCAGTGCGGGCACCGCCACGAGCAGGTCGCCGAGCTTGATGGCACGCAGCACCACGAGCTCGGGGCGGCCGTCGGACGGAGGGAGGGCATCGAGGGCGGTCACCCGCTCGACGCTAGCGGTGCGGCCCCGGGCGCGGACGACGGTCGCGTCCGGCGGCCTTCCTGGCGGCGTGTCCGGGCGGTCTCCGGTATGTCGGACGCATGGCTCTCTCCGTGGACCGCGCAGTCGGCGGTCTCCTCTTCGACCGTGACGACACGCTCGTCATCGACGTCCCCTACAACGCCGACCCGCACCGCGTGGTCCCCGTCCCGGGTGCACGTCGTGCCGTCGAGCGCGCCCGCGCCGCCGGGCTGCCGGTCGGCGTCGTGACGAACCAGTCGGTGATCGCCCGCGGTGGTGCCACCCGCGAGCAGGTGGACGCGACGAACGCGCGGGTCGACGAACTGGTCGGTCCCTTCGACGTGTGGTGCGTCTGCCCGCACGGTGCGGAGGACGACTGCGCCTGCCGCAAGCCCCGCCCGGGTCTGGTGTTCCAGGCTGCGGAGCGACTCGGCGTGCCGGTCGAGGAACTCGTCGTCATCGGCGACATCGGCGCGGACGTCGGCGCCGCCGCAGCCGCGGGCGCGCAGTCGGTCCTCGTCCCGACACCGCGGACGCGTCCGGAGGAGGTCGCTGCCGCCCCGACCGTCGCCGCGACCATCGAGGACGCCGTCGCCCTCGTGCTGGCGCACGTGCGGGCGGCGTCAGCGTGACGGACGACCGACGGGGCCCGCGGGTCCTGGTCGCCCGCCTCGACTCGTTCGGCGACGTGCTGGTCACTGGTCCGGCCGTGCGCGCGGTGGCGGCCGGTGCGTCGCACGTCACGATGCTCTGCGGCCCGCAGGGGGCCCCCGCCGCCGAGCTGCTGCCCGGGATCGACCGGGTGCGGGTGTGGGCCGCGCCGTGGGTCACGGAGACCGCGCGGCCGCTCGACGACGCCCTGCTCGACGAGTTCCGGGCGCTCGTCGACGAGGAGCGGATCGACGAGGCCGTCGTGCTGACGTCCTTCCACCAGTCGCCGCTGCCGCTGGCCGTGCTGCTGCGGCTGGCGGGCGTCGCACGGGTGTCCGGTGCGTCCGTCGACCACCCCGGTTCGTTGCTCGACGTACGCCTGCGGCCCGGCGAGGACCTGCCCGAGGACCTCCCCGAACCGGGGCGCGCGCTGCGGATCGCCGAGGCGGCCGGCTTCGGCCTGCCGGCCGACGACGACGGGAGGCTCGTGGTGCGGCACGACGCCGCGGCGCCACCCGAGGTGGCTGCGCTGGACCGCTACGTCGTGGTCCACCCGGGCGCGAGCGTCCCCGCGCGGTCCTGGCCGCCCGAGCACCACCGGGCGCTCGTCGCCGCCTACGGCGACCTCGGCATCCCGGTCGTCGTGACCGGCTCGCCCGGGGAACGGGCGCTGACGGCGTCCGTCGCCGCGGGTGCGCCGGAGGACGCCACCGTGCTCGACCTCGGCGGGCGGACCAGCCCGGCGGAGCTCGCGGCGGTGCTGGCCGGCGCCGAGGTCGTCGTGGTCGGCAACACCGGCCCGGCCCACCTGGCCGCGGCGGTCGGCGCGAGGATCGTCAGCCTGTTCTCCCCCGTGGTGCCCGCCATGAAGTGGGCCCCGTACGCCGAGCACGTCGAACTGCTCGGTGACCAGGGCGCCGCGTGCCGGCTCAGTCGCGCACGCGAGTGCCCCGTCCCCGGACACCCGTGCCTGTCGTCGGTGACCCCCGAGGACGTCCTCGCGGCACACGGTCGCCTGGTCGGGCGCGCTCTGCGGATGAAGCCGAGCAGTCTGCGAAGGACACCAGAAGCGCGTGCGTAGCGTGCGGCACTGCTCCTCCTGCTCCTGCTGTTGACGGTCCGGCAACCCGCCCGATCCGCACGGAGCGCGACCGAAAGGGACTGCATGCGGATCCTCGTCTGGCACGTCCACGGCGGCTGGATGGACGCGTTCGTCCGCGGGTCGCACGAGTACCTCGTCCCGACCACCGCCGCCCGCGACGGCTGGGGACTCGGCACCGGGGGACGCGACTGGCCGAACGTCGTGGAGATCGCGCCCGAGGACGTCGCGGACGCCGGTGTCGACCTGGTCGTGCTGCAGCGCACCGAGGAGGCCGAGGTCGCCGCGACCCTGCTGCGCGGCCGCTCGGTGCCGACGGTGTTCGTCGAGCACAACGCGCCCCGTGTCGACGTGCCCAACAGCCTGCACCCCTTCCGGGACCACGCCGACATGACGATCGCGCACGTGACGCACTGGAACGCGCTGATGTGGGACTGCGGCTCCGCGCGGACCACGGTCGTAGAGCACGGCGTGGTCGACCCGGGGCCGCTGTACTCGGGACGACTGGAGCGCTTCGGTGCGGTGATCAACGAGCCGGTGCGGCGCAACCGGGTGGTGGGCACGGACCTGCTCCCCCGCTTCGCCGCGGTCGCCCCCGTCGACGTCTTCGGGATGGGGACGGAGCGCCTCGCCGACCTCGGACTCGGTGACCGCCTGGTCGGGCTCGGCGACGTCAAGCCGGACCCGATGCACGCCGCCCTGGCCGAGCGTCGGGCGTACCTGCACCCGAACCGCTGGACCTCGCTGGGGCTGTCGCTCATCGAGGCGATGCACATGGCCATGCCGGTCCTGGTCCTCGCGACGACCGACGCGGCGCGCACCGTGCCCGCCGAGGCCGGCGCGATCGCGACGGACGTGGCGGAGCTGACCCGGGCCTCCCGGCTGTTGGTCGACGACCCGGACGAGGCGCGCCGACGTGGCGCCGTCGCCCGGGAAGCCGCGCTCGCACGACACTCGCTCGCCCGGTTCCTCGGGGACTGGGACGGGTTGCTCGACGACGTCGTGACGCGCCACAGGCGCGCGGGACGCAGCCCGAGCCCCGCTCTGGAAGGGAGCACCCGATGAGGATCGCGATGGTCTCCGAACACGCCAGTCCGCTGGCCGTGCTGGGCGGGGTCGACGCCGGCGGGCAGAACGTGCACGTCGCCGCGCTGTCCGGCGCACTCGCCGACCGCGGCCACGAGGTGACCGTGTACACGCGCCGGGAAGACGCCGAGCTGCCCGCCCGCGTCATGCTCCGCCCGGGCGTCGAGGTCGTGCACGTCGACGCCGGACCCGCCCGTGCCGTGTCGAAGGACGAGCTCTTCCCCTACATGGCGACGTTCGCCCAGGTCCTCGCCGCCGAGTGGTTCGTCGACCGACCGGACGTCGTCCACGGCCACTTCTGGATGTCCGGGCACGCGGCGCTCGAGGCCGTGTCGCAGGTGCAGGTCCGCACCGGTGGGACCCGGATCCCGGTCGTGCAGACCTTCCACGCGCTCGGCATCGTCAAGCGGCGACACCAGGGCTCCGCGGACACCAGTCCCGAGGAGCGCGAGTGGGTCGAACCGGCCGTCGGCCGCGGGGTCCACCAGGTGGTCGCGACCTGCTCCGACGAGGCCTTCGAGCTCAAGGCGCTCGGGGTCCCCCTGCACGCGATCTCGGTCGTTCCGTGCGGCGTCGACGTCGACCGCTTCCAGCCGACCGGCCCCGTCGAGGTGCGCGGACGGACGCACCGCGTCCTGACGGCCTCACGCCTGGTCCGCCGCAAGGGCGTCGGCACGACGATCGCCGCGCTCGCCCGCCTGGTCGAGGCCGGGCGCGACGTCGAACTCGTCGTCGTGGGCGGTGCCGGCACGGCCGGTGCCGACCTGCCGGACGACCCGGAGTACCAGCGCCTCGACGCCCTGGCCCGCTCACTCGGTGTCCGCGACCACGTGTCCTTCCGCGGGCAGCTCGGCCAGGACGACATGCCGGCCGTCTACCGCAGCGCCGACGTCGTCGTGTGCGCCCCCTGGTACGAGCCGTTCGGCATCGTGCCGCTCGAGGCCATGGCGTGCGCACGTCCAGTGGTCGCGTCACGGGTCGGCGGACTCATCGACACGGTCGTCGAGGACGCCACCGGGCTGCACGTCCCGCCGCGCGACGAGGACGCCGTCGCTGCCGCCGTCGCGGGGTTGCTGGACGACCCCGTCCGTGCCGAGGGCTACGGCGCCGCCGGTCGTGCGCGGGTCGAGTCCCGCTACGCCTGGAGCCGCGTCGCCGCAGACACGGAGCGGGTCTACGAGCGTCTGGTCGCTGGGGTCGCTGGCGACATCCCGTTCCCCGCGAGGACCACTTCGACGGGTCGGGGCACGTTCCCCGACCGCGCCACCGAGAGGACAGCACGATGACCATCGAACAGAGCGGGATCGGCACGACCGAACAGCTGAGCGACAGCGCCCGCGCCGTGCTCGACCACGTCGCCGCCTCGGTGCCGGTCGTGGCCTCGCTCGTCGACCACCGCGACCAGATCGCCGCGTGGGCCGACGACATCGCCGCCCGGCTCGTCGCCGGTCGACGCCTGCTGGCCGCGGGCAACGGCGGGTCCGCCGCCGAGGCACAGCACCTCACCTCGGAGCTGACCGGCCGGTTCGACGGGGACCGGCCCGCCTACTCCGCCATCTCCCTGCACGCCGAGTCCTCCGCGGTCACCGCGATCGGCAACGACTACGGGTTCGAGGAGGTCTTCGCGCGCCAGGTGCGTGCCCACGCCCGCGCCGGGGACGTCGTCGTCCTGCTGAGCACCAGCGGCCGGAGCCCGAACCTGCTGCGCGCGGCCGAGGCCGCTCGCGCGGTGGGTGCCCGGGCACTCGCCCTGACGGGGGCCCGACCCAACCCGCTCGCCGACACCGTCGACGACGCGATCTGCATCGAGGGCCCGTCCGCGAACGTGCAGGAGGCGCAACTCGTCCTCGTGCACGCCCTCTGCAAGGCCATGGAACCGGCGCTCCGACGCGGGGGCCGTCGATGAGCGCCCGCGGGATCCGCCTGCGCATCGCCGTCGTGGGCGACACGCTGCTCGACGTCGACGTCAGCGGGACCAGCGAACGCCTGAGCCCGGACGCTCCGGTGCCCGTCGTCGACGTCCGCACCGACGACCGACGTGCCGGCGGCGCCGGGCTCGTCGCGACGATGCTGGCGAAGGACGGCCACGACGTCACGCTGGTCACCGTCCTGAGCGACGACGACCGGGCTGACGAGCTCCGCGCCCTGCTCCCGGACGTCCGCGTCGTCGCGGGTCCGTCGGGTGTCGCGACGCCCGTGAAGACCCGCGTGCGCGTCGGCGAGCACGCCCTGGTCCGGATCGACGAGGGCTGCGACACCCCGCCGGTGCCGTCGGTCACGGCCGAGATGACCGCGGTGCTGACCCAGGTCGACGCGGTCGTCGTGGCCGACTACGGTCGTGGGGTCGCCGCGGCTCCGGCACTGCGCGACGCGATCGCCGCTGCCGCCGCCACCACCCCCGTCGTCTGGGACCCGCACCCCAGGGGCGCGACCCCCGTGGCCGGGATCACCGTCGCGACGCCGAACGCCGCCGAAGCCCGACGGTTCACCGACCTGCCCGGCCAGGGCGTGCCCTTCGCCACCGACGCGGCAGCGGCCCTGGTCGACGCGTGGGACGTCGGTGCCGTCGCCGTCACCATGGGCGACCGGGGCGCGCTGGTCGGACGTCGGACCGCGCGTGGCATGGACTCCCGCTTCGTGCCGGCGCCCTCCGTCACCGCCGCCGACCCGTGCGGAGCCGGCGACCGACTGGCCGCCGGGGTCGCTGTCGCCCTCGCCGGTGGCGCCGACGTCCCGGACGCCGTCGCCGCCGGTGTGGCCGACGCGTCGGCGTACCTCGCCGCCGGCGGGGTCGCCGCACTGTTCGCCGACGCCCCCGCCGTGGTCGCGGTGCCAGGAGCCGACCGGGACGCCCTGCGGGTCGTGCACGAGGTGCGCGCCGGCGGCGGGACGGTCGTCGCGACCGGCGGGTGCTTCGACCTGCTCCACGCCGGCCACGCACGGACGCTGTCCGCGGCCCGGGCACTCGGGGACTGCCTGGTCGTCTGCCTGAACTCTGACGACTCCGTCCGCACGCTCAAGGGACCCGAGCGCCCGATCATGACCCAGGACGACCGCGCCGAGCTGCTGCTGGCGCTGGACTGCGTCGACGCCGTCGTCGTGTTCGACGAGACAACACCGGACGAGGCACTGCGTCGCTTCCGTCCCGACGTCTGGGCGAAGGGCGGCGACTACACCGCGGATGAGCTGCCCGAGGCCGTCACCCTGGCCGAGTGGGGCGGGCGCGTCGTCACCGTGCCGTTCCACCCGGGACGCTCCACCACACGCCTGGCGTCCGCGCTCGCGGCCGTCGGCTGAGCGCGCCCACCACGAACCCGACCGACCACACGAACCTGATCCACCCGGAAGGAACCACATGCCCGTCCCCACCACCCCCATCGGCCGCGTCCTCGTCACCGGCGGCGCCAGCGGACTCGGAGCGGCCGTCGTCGACGCCGTCCTCGAGGCCGGTGGCACCCCGATCGTCCTCGACCTGCGCGTCGAGGGCGTCGCCGACGGGGTCGACGCAGTCGCGGTCGACGTGACGGACACCGCGGCGACCGAGCAGGCCGTCCGGGACGCCGCCGAGCGCCACGGGGGCCTGGACGCGGTCGTCACCGCCGCCGGGATCGACAAGCCGGCACCCATCGGCGCGCTGTCCGCCACCGACTGGGAGCAGATCGTCGGCGTGAACCTGCTCGGCACGGCAGCCGTCGTGCGCGCGGCACTCCCCACGCTCGAGGAAAACCGCGGCCGCGTCGTGACGATCGCCTCGTCGCTCGCGCTGCGCGGGGTCGGCGACGGCACCGCGTACTCGGCGTCGAAGTTCGGCGTTCGTGGGTTCTCGCAGGCGCTGGCGGCCGAGACGGCCGGCAAGGTCGGGGTCACGAACGTCATCCCGGCCGGCATGCGCACGAACTTCTTCGCGGACCGCACCGAGCAGTACAAGCCCGGCCCGGACGCGCTCCTGATCGAGCCGTCCTACGTCGCCAACGCGATCCTGTTCGCGCTCTCGCAGCCGGCCGGTTGCGAGATCCGCGAGATGTCGATCATGCCCGCCACGGAGCCCAGCTGGCCGTGATCGCGACCCGCTGACCGACGGGAGGCCCGGTGCCAGCTGCCACCGGGCCTCCCGTCGGTCGGCGGTACCGACCGCCCACCCCCGGTTCCACAATTTGCGCATCTCGCGCCCGCGGACGGTCCCGTCGTGCGACCGCGACGAAGTGCGGCCGGCGAGTCGTGGAACTTCGGCCGACGCGCGCGACCGCGGACGCGCGCAACCATCGGCGCGCGGGACCGGGGCTCAGCGCGTGCGGAGCAGGTCCTCGACATCCGCCAGCACCAGGTCCGGCGTCACCTGGTCGACGTAGGACGGGTCGTGCTCGCAGCGTTCGGCAGTCCAGCCGACCTGCGTGACGTCGATGCCGCAGACCGGGCACCGCGTGACGAACGACATGTGGACCCGGTGCCGGCCGCGGTCGAGCGGGCCGGCGTTGATGACGTTGCCGAACCAGAACACCCCGACGGTGCGGGTGCCGACCGCGACCGCGAGGTGGCGCGGGCCGGAGTCGTCCCCGACCATCACGTCGGCGGCGCCGAGGACCGCCGGCAGCTCGGACAGCGGCAACGTCCCGACCACGTCGTGCAGACGCGCGGCAGCGTCGGCGTCCACCGTGTCGCGGACGGCGTCGACGATCGCGTCCGCTGCCGGGCGGTCGGAGTCGTCGCCGACCAGCACCACGTCGTCCCCCGCCGCGAGGCGTGCCACGGCGACCGCGGCGAAGCGGTCCGGGCTCCAGCGTCGGCGCGGGTCGGTCGCTCCCGGGTGCATCGCGACGAGGGTCCGCTCGACGCCGAACCGGGCACGGACGTCGCGTCTCTCGGCATCCGTGACCGTGACACGCGGGTCGAGCGTGACCGGCTCGGCACCCGCCAGCGCCGCGACCTCGAGTCCGCGCAGCACCTCGTGCTGGTAGTAGACGTAGCGCACCCATCGTTCGAGGACCTCGGCGTCCTCGGTGGCGGTGCCCACGGTATGGGGCGCACCGAGGCGGAGCAGGAACGGGTTCGAGTTCCGGCCGCCGCCGTGCAGCTGCACCGCGAGGTCGAAGCGGCCTCGCAGTCGTCGTTCGAAGTCCTCGAGGTCCGGGGCGCCCTCGCCGGAGTCGCGCACGCCCGGGTGCACGGGGAGCTCCTCGAACGCGTGGACCGCCGTGGTCCTGCCGTCAAGCAGCGCCTCGGCCGATGGCGTCCCGAGCAGGGTCACCCGCGCGTCCGGGTACGCGGCGGCGATGGCCTCGATCGCCGGCATCGCGAACATCAGGTCACCGAGGCCGCCGCCCCGGAGCACCGCGATCTCGCGGACCCCCTCGAACCGGTCGCCGCCCTGCCCGATGCGTTCCACGCTCGTCGTCTCCCTCGTCCGGCGGACCCGCCGGGTGTCGTGCCGGCGTCCCCGGCACGTCGTCCTGTCTACCGGCGACCACCCGGGAGCGTGCCCGTCAGCCGCGGAGCGCGGACCCGTGACCCTCCCCAGGGAAGGAGGAGCACCGTCGGACCTCCGCCGACGTCCTGGAAGGACCCGCATGACGCTCGAAGCCCCCACCACGACCACCGAGATCGTCGTCCTGGACCCGGTCACGGGATCGGTCGCGTCGACGACGGCCTTGGCGACGCCCGAGCAGGTCCGCGACGCGGTGTCCCGTGCCCGTGCGGCCTTCGACACCTGGTCGAGGACGGCACCCGCCGACCGCGGCGCCCTGCTGCGGACGGCGGCCGAGCACCTGCGCGCCCACGCCGACGAGCTCGCCGAGCTGAACACCCGCGAGACCGGCAAGGTCCCGGGTGACGCGATCGGCGGCGTCGAGGCGGGCATCGGCACGCTGCTGCAGTACGCCGAGCTCGGCCCCCTGCACCGCGGTGAGGCCCTGCGCGGCCAGCACGGTGCTGCCGACTGGACGATCCCGCACCCCCGCGGCGTCGTGCTCGCCCTGACGCCGTGGAACGACCCGGTCGCCGTCGCGCTCGGCATCCTCGGCGCGGCTGTGGTCACGGGCAACACCGTCGTGCACAAGGGCAGCGAACGGTGCCCCGCGACCATCGCCCGCCTCAACGCGCTGCTGGCCGAGGTCCTGCCCGACGGCGTGCTCGTCGGGGTCGACGGCGACGCCTCCACGGGCGAAGCGCTCCTCGCCGAGGACGGCATCGCGGTGTACGCGCACGTGGGGTCGACGGCGACCGGTGACCGACTCGCACAGGTGGCGACCGGCACCCGTGCACACGTGATCCGCGAGAACGGCGGCAACGACCCGATCGTCATCGACGCCGACGTCGACCCGACGTGGGCGGCGGGCCAGGCGGCGCTCGGGGCGTTCGCGAACACCGGTCAGATCTGCACGAGCGTCGAACGCGTGTACGTGCACCGCGTGATCGCCGACGACTTCGTCGCGGCGCTCGTCGCCGAGGCCGAGCGCCGCACCGCGCTGCCGGCCGCCGAGTACGGCCCCCTCGTCGACGAGCGGCTGCGCGGTCTCGTCCAGCAGCACGTCGACGACGCCGTGGCGCGCGGGGCGTCGGTCCGCACCGGCGGCAGCGTGCCCGAGGGCACCGGCACGTTCTACCCGGCGACGGTCCTGACCGACGTGCCGGACGACGCCCTCGCCCTGACCGAGGAGACCTTCGGGCCGATCGCCCCCATCCGCGTCGTCGACTCGTTCGACGAGGGACTCCGCCTGGCCGCAGGCGACCGCTACGGGTTGGCCGCCACCGTGCTGACGAACGACACCGGCGCTGCGCTGCGTGCGGCGGCGACACTGCCGGTCGGCACCGTCAAGGTCAACGCCGTGTTCGGCGGTGCGCCCGGCGGCAGCGCCGAACCGCGCGGCGCGTCAGGGGCCGGCTTCGGCTACGGCCCGCACCTGCTCGATGAGATGACGACGACCACGGTCGTGCACCTCGAGGCGGCGACCGCGCCTGCGACGGCGCGCGCCGCCGCCCCGACCGCACCCGGGACCGCCGCCGCAGCCGACATCCCCTCGGCGCCCGACACCGCCGCCGCCGAGGGGTACGACCGATGACCGCCGACGTCCGTCTCGTGCGCGACGTCGTCGCCCGCATCGACGACCGCGAGCCGCTCGTCGTCGTCATCGGCGACCCGATCCTCGACCGCTGGACCATCGGCGAGGCCGAACGCGTATCGCGCGAGGCCCCTGCCCCGGTGGTCCGCGTGACCGAGACCATCGCGGTCCCCGGCGGCGCCGCCAACACGGCCGTGAACGCACGAGCACTCGGTGCCCGCGTCCGCATGGTCGGACTGATCGGTGACGACGAGGCCGGCACGGTCCTCCGCGACCGTCTCGCCGCCGCCGGCGTCGAGACCGACTTCCTGGTCGCCGTCCCCGGCGCCACCACGACCACGAAGTCCCGCATCGTCGGCGGCGACCGCGTCGTCGTGCGCGTCGACGACCTGGCCGGCGTCCCCACCGCGGGACACACCGACCAGCTCGCAGCGGCGGTCGCCCGTGCGCTCCGTGGCGCGGACGCGGCCGTGGTCTGCGACTACGGGCTCGGCGTCACGCCGGAATCCGTGCTGCCCGTCATCGACCGCGACCGCCCCGACGTCGTCGTCGTCGACGCCCACGACCTCCGGGGCTGGCACGACCTGCGACCCGACCTGGTGACACCGAACGCGGGCGAGGCCACCGCACTGCTCGGCACCGACCTCGGCCTGGGCGCCGAGCGTGCCGACGCCGTCCTGGCCCATCGTGAGGCGGTGTTCGCGGCCACGGGCGCCCGTGCGGCGGTCGTCACACTCGACCGCAACGGCACGGTCCTGCTCGAACCGGGCGACGAGCGCGGGTTCCGCACGCGCGCCACCCCGGCGTCCGAGCAGCAGGCATCCGGTGCCGGTGACACGTTCTGCGCCGCGGCGTCCGTCGCCCTGGCCGTCGGGTCGAGCGCGCGCGAGGCCGTGCAGTTCGCCCAGGCCGCGGCCGACGTGGTCGTGCGCGAGGCCGGTACCTCGACCTGTGACACCGCTTCGCTGCTGCGGTCGGTCGAGGCCCCCGCCGAGACCGTCGTCGACCACGACGACCTGGCCGCCGCGGTCGAGGCCGCCCACCGCGACGGTCGTCGGGTGGTCTTCACGAACGGCTGCTTCGACGTCGTGCACCGCGGCCACACCTCGTACCTCCGTCAGGCGAAGGAGCTCGGTGACCTGCTCGTCGTCGCGCTCAACGACGACGACTCGGTCCGGCGGCTCAAGGGACCGGAGCGTCCGATCAACACGGCTGAGGACCGCGCGGGGGTCCTCGCGGCACTCGCCTGCGTCGACCTGGTGACCGTGTTCGCCACCGACACCCCCATCCCGCTGCTCGAACGCGTCCGCCCCGACGTCTACGTCAAGGGCGGCGACTACTCCCCCGAGATGCTGCGCGAGACCCCCGTCGTCCGTGCCTACGGCGGCGAGGTCGTCATGGTCGACTACGTCCCGGAGCACTCCACCAGCGCGGTCGTGCGACGGATCCGCGAGACGTCCGGCGGCGACCCCGCCTGACCGTCGCGACCAGCGGCCCGCGGTCGCGGGCGGACGACGGACGGGAGGCCCGGTGCCAGCTGGCACCGGGCCTCCCGTCCGTCCTGGTGTCGGCTACCGGACGCGCACCTGCGTCGACGCCTGCTTGCCGGACTGCACACCGGTGAACGTGACCGTGGCCTTGCCGGCAACGGCCTTCCACCGGACCGCTGCGGTGCCGTCGATGACGTCGACCGTGCCGAGGTCCGTCGAACCGACCTGCACCCGCACCTGCCGGTCGCCGTCGAACCGGCTGCCGGTCAGCGTGACCCGCTGTCCCGGACGGGGCGCGCCGACCGACAGGTCGATGCGGGCACCACGGCTCAGTGCCGCCAGGTCGCCGTTCAGCCGCAGCGCGTCCGACATCGTGAAGAAGGTGTCGGTCTGGTCGGTCAGTCCCACCACGTTCGCGGCACCGGGACCGAAGGCGGCGATGCGCACCTGCGTGCCGGTGTGCTGCTGCGACGACCCCGCTCCGGCGGTGCCGTACGAGACCTTCATCGTGGTGCCGTCAGCCGTGACGAGCGCCGTCGAGAGCGAGGTCGGCGGCGTGTTGTCGACGATCTGGCTCGAGTGGGCGTGGTCGGCGGTGGCGATCACCAGGGTGTTGCCGTCCTTCTGCGCGAAGGCCAGCGCTGCCTGCACTGCCTCGTCGAAGTCGATCGTCTCGCCGATCTGACCGCACGCGTCGGCGGCGTGGTCCTGCTTGTCGATGCTCGCGCCCTCGACCTGCAGGAAGAAGCCCTTGCCGTTGGCCTGCGGGCGGTTGAGCAGGCCGATCGACTCGTTCGTCAGCGATGCGAGCGAGAGCCCGGTGTCGAGCCGCGCCGGGTTCGGGGTGCACCGAACGGCGGGCTGGTCCGCGCCGCCGACGGTGGCGGTCGTCGGTGCGTAGCGCGTCGGGAAGTTCCCCGGCGTGAAGAGCCCGAGCACCGGGCGCTGCTGGTCGGCGCGGCGGACGCCAGCCAGGCCGGCTGCGTCGCCGACGACCTGGTAGCCGCGCTCGGAGGCCTGGTCGAACAGGGTCTCGCCCTGGTACTGCCCGGCCTTGGCGGTCTGCGTGAAGCTGGTGGAGCCTCCGCCGAGGGTCAGGTCGGGTCGTGCGTTGAGCAGCTGCTCGCTGATCGAACCGAGGCCGCCGTTCTCCAGCGCGTCGGTCCCGCACGACGTGCTGTCGGGGCCGTAGCAGCTGCGGGCACCGACGTGGGCGACCTGCACGGCCGGGGTCGCGTCCTGGATCTCGGCGGTCGAGACGTTGCCGGTGCGCAGCCCGTTGGCCTTCGCGAGCTCGACGAGGGTGTCCTGCGGGGTGCCGTCGATGTCGACCGAGATCGCACCGTCGTAGGTCTTCGTCCCGGTCGCCCAGGCACTGCCCGAGGCCGCCGAGTCGGTGACGTAGTCGGGCTTGCCCTTGTCGGCGCCGTCCTTGACGAGCGAGTACGTCGTGTAGGAACCGGTGAGCGGCAGTGCGTCGAGCCCGGGCAGCCGGCCTGCGGCACCGTACTGGTAGTTGCGCGCGACCGTGATCTCGGAGTCGCCCATCCCGTCGCCGATGAGCAGGATGACGTTCTTCGCGTTCGCGTTCTTGACGGCCTGTCGCACGGCCTGGGTCTGGTCGCCGGCGGCGCGCTGGGCTCCGCCGTGCTGGTTGAGTGCCAGCTGGCCGACGGCCTCGGCGGTGCCGGGCAGCGCGATCGCGCCGGCGATGAGCACGGCGCCCAGCGTCAGCGCGGTGCGACGCCGCTTCGAGTGGTGCTGTTCCATGTCGGTTCCCCTCGTCGTGCGCCCCGTTCGGGTGCCATCCGAGGATGTCTGTGCCGCGGTACAGCCAGGAGAACCGACGACGTCGTGTTCGTGAACGGGCGGCTACTCGCCGAACTCGACCTGGACCTGCTGGCCGGCGTCGGAGAGCTCGAGCTGCACCGCGGCGCGGGCCTGCTCGATCCAGACGCTGTCCGAGCAGCCGATCCACACGCTCGTGCGGGGCTCACTGTCGGGTCGGCACCACTCGGACGCCCAGGCCACGACCGCGGTGGCGAGGGCCTCACCGTGGTCGGCGAAGCAGAGCGGCGGGACGACCGACGGCCGCTCGGTGCGGACCAGCCAGGTGACGGTGACCCGTGGTGGGGCCGGCAGGATGCGGACCTGTTCGGCGAGGGCGACCTCGACGAACACCTGCCCGTAGGCGCCTTCGGACAGGACGACCAGCCGGCGGTGGATCTCCGCCAGGTCCTCGACGGCGCCGGCGATCATCACCCGCTCGCTCGGCTGTCCGTCCGTCATCGGCATGCGTCCAACGCTAGGACCGCAGGGTCCCCGGGACAAGCCCGAGTTGGAGGGCCAGGAACTCCCACATCCACGTCAGCGCGACCGCGTTCGACAGCCCCGCTGCGTTCTGGGCGATCTGGGTCGCGACGCCGTCGCTGTACGCCGCGGTCTTCAGCGCCACCGTGGCCGGGTCGATGCCGTCCGGACCGCGGTCGAACGTGCCGTCGTCGACCCCGCGGCGGACGACCCGGACCAGACAGGCCTCCCAGACCCGGATGCGCTCGGCGTACTCCTCGGCGACCTCGGGACGACGTGCGACGGCGGTCCAGTAGTCGGACCAGATCCGCCAGTGCTGCCGGACCTGCTCGCTGTCGTCGAACAGCGGCGCGACGAGCATCCGCAGGGCCTGCACCGGGTCGGGCTCGGCGTCGACGGCCGCGACGATAACTCCGTAGAACCGCTCGGTCTCGAGCACGACGACCTCGTTGAGGATCTCGGCGACGCTCGCGAAGTGGTACGTGACCGTGCCGACGGACACCCCGGCCTCGGCTGCGATGTCGCGCAGACCGGTCGCCCCGAGGCCGTTGCGCACGATCACCGAACGCGCTGCGCGGACGATCATCGCACGCCGCACCGCCGGCCGCTGCCGAGCCCGAGGGGGTACCGGACGCTCGTCGGGCGCCCCTGCCCCGCTCACGCCGAGGTCCGCGGCACATCGTCGTGGAAGGTGTGCTCCGCCACCAGTTCCTCCGGGGCGTCGGCGCCGTCGCGGGCCCAGGCGCGCACGGTGTTCACGAGGTGGAAGGCGTCGACGCTCGCCGTGACCGACGACGACGTCTCGAGCCGAGCTGCCCACGCGTCATGGGCCAGGCCGATCCGCCACCGGGAGTCGGCCCGTGCGGACGACGGGTCGCCGGAGCGGATGCGGTAGGTCTCGCGGGCGTCCTCGGTGAACTCGAGCCCGTCAGGGTAGACCCGACCGCCGCCGTATCCAGGGTCGACGTCGAGCGTCCACTCCCCCGTCTCGACGTCGTGCGTCACCGTGCGCTGCGGCAGCGGGTCGGTCGGGGCCACCCGGGTGATCGCGAGCGGCGTGGAGCGTTCCGCTTCCTCGAACACGATCCCGTCGTCGGCGCCTCCCGTCCAGACCGGCAGCGTGAGGGTGCTCGCCGCGGGGTCGACGACCAGCCGCGCCACGGTGCCGTGCGGCCACACCCACGGCCAGTACGCGGTCGACAGCGCGATGCGCAGGCGGTGTCCCGCGACGAAGCGGTGCCCGGTCGAGACGAGCCGGACGGGCAGCACCGCGGGGACCCCGGGCTCCAGCGGGTCGTTCCGGTCCATGCCGTTCCGTCGGGCGGCGTTCAGGACCCCGCGCGTGACGAGCGTCGAGCTGCCGTCGGGCGCGACGTCGCACAGCCGGACCGTGACCGTCGCGCGCGGCTGGTCGCTCGTGACGGCCACCGCGACCTCGACGTTGCCGAGCAGGTCGAAGGCGGTGTCGACGGGCAGGTCGAAGCACACCGACCGACCGTCCTCGGCGCGCTGGTCCGGCGGCAGGTCCGTCGCGTTGCCGAAGGGGAAGAACCGACCGGCGTCGGCACCGGTCTCCTGCGGAGAGTCGACGACGACGCTGCCGTCACGGCCACCACGCAGGGTGTCGAGGGACAGCGTCCGCGGCTCGGTCGAGGCCGACGGCCAGGTCGTCGCGCCGACCCACCGGCCGGTGCGTTCGGCGTAGTACGACGCGGGCGGCTCCGGGTCGTTGATCCACGCCCGCAGCGCCGGGTCCCGCTCGACACCGGTGTCGACGCCGCGCAGCCATCGGTCCCACCAGCGCAGCGTCTCCTGCAGGAAGCCGATCGCGGGTCCCGGAGCCAGACCGCGGTCCGGGTACTGGTGCGACCACGGCCCGATGATGCCGCGCACCGGGGCGTCGACGTCGCGGACCAGCCGGAGCACCGCGTCGCGGTAGGGGTCGGCCCACCCACCCACGGCGAGCACCGCCGCGCGGACGTCCCCGACGTCCTCGGTCGCGCTGCCGTGGCGCCAGTAGTCGTCGCGCGTCTGGTGCGACAGCCAGACCGGCGTCATCGGCCGGTTCGCGTCGAGGCGCTCCCGCCAGCGGTCGACCCAGTCGCTGCCGACGACCTCCGGCCTGGGCGGACGGGAGTTGAACGCGAACATGGTCGCGCCCCAGGCCGCCATGTCGATGCCGAGCACCGCGCCGCCCGTGTAGTGCACGTCGTTGTCGTAGCGGTCGTCGGTCGAGCACACGGTGACGATCGCCTTGAGCGCCTCGGGGGCCCGGGCTGCGAGCTGCAGGGCGTTGAAGCCACCCCACGAGATGCCGAACATGCCGACGGCCCCGGTGGACCAGGGCTGCGCGGCGAGCCAGGCGATCACGGCCTCGCCGTCGCGGAGCTCCTGCTCGCTGTACTCGTCGTCGAACAACCCGTCGGAGGACCCGGTACCGCGGATGTCCACGCGCACCGACGCGTACCCGTGCGCGGCGTACCAGGGGTGTCGCTCCGAGTCGCGCGGTGCCGTCCAGTCGTCGAGCCGGTACGGCAGG
>NZ_LMPO01000009.1:299493-340490 GCF_001424385.1 Curtobacterium sp. Leaf183
GCAGGCGGGCGCCGTTGGGCATCGGGATCCACGTGTCGCGGACCGTCACGCCGGCGGGCAGCCCGTCCGGTGCGCCGATCCCGGTCAGCGTCGTGCTCATGCGTCCTCCCAGTTCCTGATCCGGTGCCCGTCCCCGTGGTCGGCCCACCCGTCGGTGTGCCGCCAGTGCTGCACGCCGTCGTCGACGTCCGGCAGCTCGGTGACCCCGGGTTCGAGCGTCGCCGCCAGCAGCGTCCGCGTGTAGGGGTGGTTCGGTCCGCTGAACACCCGTTCGGTCGGGCCGATCTCGACGATCCGCCCACCGGTCATCACCGCGACCCGGTCGGCCACGCCCCGCACGACGGCGAGGTCGTGGCTGATGAACAGGCAGCTGAGCCCCTCGTCCCGCTGCAGGTCGGCGAGCAGCGCCAGGATCCCGGCCTGCACCTGCACGTCGAGCGCCGTGGTGATCTCGTCCGCGATCACGAGCCGCGGCCCGGCTGCCAGCGCCCGGGCGATCCCGACGCGCTGCCGCTGGCCGCCGGAGAGCTGCGCGGGCAGGCGGTCGGCGAACTCCGGTCCGAGCCCGACCTTGGTCAGCAGGTCGTCCACCCGGGCGCGTGAGCTCGAGCCGGTGAACAACCGGAGCGGTCGTGCGACGGCGGCGCCGACCGTGCGGCGGGGGTTGAGCGAGGTGTCCGCGTTCTGGAAGACGAGCTGCACCGCACGGCGGAGCTCCGGACGGCGGGCGGCGACCGGGTCACGCAGGTCGCCCGAGGTCGTCCCGTCGTCGTAGGTGAACATGCCCGACTCCGTGGGGACCAGCCCCGCCAGAGCGGTCGCGAGGGTCGACTTGCCGCTGCCGGACTCGCCGACGACGGCGAGCGTCTCGCGCGACCCGATCGTGAACGACACGCCGTCGACCGCGGCCGGGAGGCCGCGTCCGTACCGGACCACCAGGTCGCGAGCGTCGACCACGGGGCGGCCGTGCCGGACGGGAGGACCGGCTGCGGCGGGTGCGTCGGTGACCGTCTCCGGGACGCTCGCGTCGTGACGGAGCCGGTCCGGGCCTCCCGACCGGGTGCCGTCCGGCACCGCGGCCAACAGGGCCCGCGTGTACTCGTGCTGCGGCGCGGCGAAGAGCGACGCGGTCGAGCGGTGCTCGACGATCTCGCCGCGACGCATCACGGCGATCTCGTCGGCCATCGCCGAGACGACGCCGAGGTCGTGGCTGACGAGCAGGACCGCCATGCCGAGCTCGCGCCCGAGGTCGGCGACCAGGTCGAGCACGGCAGCCTGGGTCACGACGTCGAGCGCGGTGGTCGGCTCGTCGAGCACCAGGACGCTCGGTCGCGCGGCCACGGCCATCGCGATCGCGATGCGCTGCTGCTGTCCGCCGGACAGCTGGTGGGGCCAGCGCCGGGCGATCGTGTCCGGGTCCGGGAGCCGGACCATCCGCACGAGCTCGATGACGCGCTCCGGGTCGTCGGGCTCGCCGTGGGCGCGGAGCGCTTCGCGGATCTGCTCACCGACCCGCATCGACGGTGTCAGGGCCTGTCCGGCGTTCTGTGCGACGACCGACGCGGTGCCGCCCCGCAGCCGTCGCGTCGCGGACGGTGACAGGGCGAAGACGTCCTGTCCGGCGACGGTGACGCTGCCGGCGACGATGCGGGACCCGGTGCGCAGGTGCGCCAGCAGGGTCCGCGCGACCGTGGACTTGCCGCTGCCAGACTCGCCGACCAGCCCGAGGGTCCGGCCGGCGGCGATCGTGAACGAGACACCGCGGACGACGGGCACCTCGGTGCGTCCGGCGGCGTAGGAGATCGCGAGGTCCTGGACACGGACGGGGACAGCGTCGGTGACCGCGTCGGTCGGGGCGTGCGTGTGCGTGGCGGTCATGCGCTCGTGGCTCCCTGCGTTGCGCGGTCGACACCGAGTGACTTGCTCAGCCCGTCCGCGGCGAGGTTGAGGCCGACCACGAGCGTCGCGAGTGCCACGATCGGCGCCAGCGTGCCGAGCGGCACGACGGTCAGGGCGGTGCGGTTCTCCTGCACCATGAGTCCCCAGTCGGGTGTGGGCGGGTTGGCGCCGAAGCCAAGGAAGGACAGCGACGCCACGAGCAGCACGATCCACGACGCCCGCATCGCGTACTCGACCAGGACGACGTCGAGCACGTTCGGCAGGATCTCGCGGAACACGATGGACAGCGGTTTCTCGCCCCGTGCCCGTGCCGCCGTGACGTAGTCCTGCGTGATCACGGTCCGGGCGGCACCGCGCACCACGCGGGTCACGGCGGGTGCGTAGACGACCGTGACCGCGAGGACGATGACCCAGAGCCCGGCGTCGAACACGGTCACGACCACGAGCAGCGCCAGGATCGACGGCACGCTCAGCAGGGCGTCGACGACGCGCATGACGACCTCGTCGAACCAGTTGTCGGCGTAGGCGGTGACCGCGCCGAGCACCGTGCCGACCGCGATGGCGATCGTCGTGGCCAGGAACGTCACCAGCAGCGCGTACCGACCACCGTTCAGGGTGCGGGACAGGATGTCGCGGCCGTACTGGTCGGTCCCGAGCCAGTGCGACCACTCGGGCCCGGCGAGCACGGTGCCTGGGTCGGTGGCGACCGGGTCGTGCCCGGCGATGAGCGGCGCAGCGATCGCGAGCACGAGGTGTAGTGCGATCAGGCCGAGGCCGACGGAGAGCGCCGTGGACGACCGCAGCGGCGTCGCGATGCGGCCCAGGCGGGGTGCGATGGCGGTCATGCTGCCGTCCCTTCGTCGGCGCGGCTCGGGGCAGCGCTCGTGGTGGCGGTCCGACGTGCGGTGGCGCGTCGTGCTGCGGGTCGGACCCGGGTGCGACGCTGTCGGGTGCGCAGGCGGGGGTCGAGCGCGAGTGCCACCAGGTCAGCGGCGAGGTTGCACACGACGTAGACGACGGCGCTCAGGAGCGCGATCGCCTCGATCGTCGGCAGGTCCCGGTTGAAGACGGACTCGAGCATGAGCTTGCCCATGCCCGGGAAGTTGAAGACGTTCTCGACGACGACCACACCGCCGAGCAGCCACGCGACGTTGAGCGCGACGACGTTGAGCGTCGGCAGCAGGGCACTCGGCACGGCGTGCTTCCACACGACGCGGCGGAGCGTCAGGCCCTTGAGCTCGGCCGTCGTGACGAACTCCGACGCCATCACGTCGATCGTCGACGACCGCGCGGTCCGGACGATGTACGCGGCCATCGCCAGGGTCAGCACGATGATCGGCAGCCAGATGGAGGGCAGGAGCTCGCCGACCGTGGCGTCGCTCCCCCGCAGCACGACGGCGGGGAAGAGCGGGACGCCGATCGCGAAGAGCAGGACCAGGACCGTCGCGACCATGAACTCCGGCACGCTCATGACGACCAGGCTCACGATCGAGATGACCCGGTCCGTCGGACGACCACGGCGCACGCCGGCGACGACGCCGAGGGTCAGTGACAGCGTGACGCCGACCAGCATCGCGGGCACGGCGATGAGCATGCTGTTGCGGAAGGCGGTGAACAGCGTCGGCGCGACCGGGTTCCCGCTCACGAGCGACGTGCCGAAGTCGCCGTGGGCAGCGCCGACGAGCCACTGGCCGTACCGGAGCCACACGTTCTGGTCGAGACCGAGCGTCTTCCGCAGCGCGGCGACGGCGTCGGGGGTGGCGTTCTGTCCGAGCAGCTGCTGGGCGACGTCCCCGGGCAGCGCCTGCACGGCCAGGAACACGAAGAGCGAGGCGAGGACCACCGTCAGCAGGGCGATGCCCACGCGGCGGACGACGGGGAGCAGGACGTTCATCGGCGCAGTCCGATCCGGAGGTAGTCGAACTCGAACCCGAACTCGGCGTAGTTGACGACGTCCCGGGAGAGCCCGACCAGACGGTCCCCGAACATCGGCGTCATGTCGGCACCGTTCTCGACCACGACACGCTGGGCGTCCTGGTAGAGCGTCAGACGCTTCGCGTCGTCCATCTCGGCGCGGGCCTGATCGAGCATGGTGTCGAAGCCCGTGTCCGACCACGCGCTCTCGTTGTAGGACGAGCCGGTGCGGAAGATCTGGTTGAGCAGCTGGTCGATCGGCCGGCCGGTGAACCAGTAGCTCACCATCAGCGGCTTCTGCATCCAGATCTGCGTGTAGTACGAGTCGGACGAGGCGTTCTTGATGGTCAGGTCGATGCCCGCTTCGGCGACCTGGTCGCGGTACGCGACCGCCAGCGGGGTGAAGACCGACTCGTAACTGGACGTGTAGATCGAGGTGGCCAGACCCTCCCGTCCGGCCTGCTTGAGCAGGCTCTTCGCCTTGTCGGGGTCGTGCTCGCGCGGGACGTCGACGAACGCGGCGAGCTGTGGTGGCACCGGGTTGTCCCACCCGGGCGACCCGGTGCCCTGCAACGCGGTCTGCACGATCGACTTCGGGTCGTACGCCAGCTTCATGGCCTGTCGGACCCGGTTGTCGCTGAACTCCTTGCTGGTCGCGAGCATAGGGATCGTGTACCACTGCGCGTTCACGGAGCGGGCGACCGTCGCGCGGTCGGACGCGGCGACGACCCGGGCGGTCGCGAAGTCCAGGTTCGTCTGCGAGATCAGGTCGATCTGCCCGGCGAGCAGGGCGTTCACGCGAGCGGTGGTGTCCTGGATCGAGAAGAAGTCGATGCCGTCGAGCGCGGGACGACCGGCGAAGTGGTCGTCGAACGCCTCGACGCTGCCGGCGCCAGCGGGGGTGAACGACGACAGGCGGAACGGACCCGTTCCGATCCCGGTGCGGCCGATCGTGCTGATCGCGGAGGCGGGCACGATGTAGCACTGGTACGCCGTCAGCAGCGACGGGAACTCGGCGTTCGGCTTCGTCAGGTCGAAGCGCAGCGTGGACCGGTCGACTGCGCGCATGGACTTCGCCGTCATCACCTCGCCGAGCACTCCGGCCTGGGGGGAGCCGGTCGCCTCGTCGAGGATGTGCCGGATGCTGGCGATCGCGTCGTCCGCTCCGAAGCGCGAGCCGTCGTGGAAGCGCACGTCTTGGCGCAGGTGGAACGTCCACACGGTGCCGTCGGCGTTCGCGGACCACTCCTTCGCCAGGTCCGGCACCGTCCTGCCGGATTCGTCGAGCTTGACGAGCCGGTTGTACAGCGCACCGAGGTACTCGTAGGCGGACAGCGAGCTCGCCGAGTCGAGGGTCTCGGCGGCGGACGCGGCGGGCCGGGCGATGCGGAGCCGGCCGCCGCGGCGGGCGAGCCCGGTGGCGGCCTGTTCGGGCAGTTCGGGGGTGCCCGCACTGGCGCCGGAACTGCACCCGGTCAGGGTGAGCAGGCCGAGGCCGGCGAGTCCGGCTGCACCGGTGAGGAGCGAGCGACGGCTCGGCCCGCGCCGCGGGTATTCGGGTGTGTGGACGACGTGCTGCATTCGGGGTGGCCCCTCCTGGTAATCGTTCCGGTGAACGATAGAGGGCTTCACCGCCCCTGGCGAATCCTTCGACGCCCCCGGCGGCACAGTTCACGAACCTGTTACACGCCGGATCGGCGTCGAGGGGCCATGATCGACACAGGGAACGCTGACCGACTGGGAGAGCAACGATGGCGAGCTTCACACGGGGTTTCGGCGGACGCCGTCGCGACCAGGACGACTCCCGCATCCCACCGGGTCAGACCCTCGTCCGCGACTGGCCGGTCCTGTCCGCCGGCGCGACGCCCGAGATCGCCCCCGCGGACTGGAGCTTCTCGATCCGCACCGAGTCCGGGCTGACCGAGTGGACGTGGGACGAGGTGCAGGCACTCGGGGTTCAGGACGTCACGGTCGACATCCACTGCGTCACGCACTGGACCAAGCTCGACATGCCCTGGCGCGGGGTGCCGCTCGACGCGCTGTTCGACCAGGTCGAGACGTCCCTCGACTACTGCATGGTGCACAGCTTCGGCGGGTACACCACCAACGTCCCGCTCGACGAGCTGCTGGACGGCAAGGCCTGGATCGCCTTCGAGGCGGACGGCGCGCCGCTCGAGCCCGAGCACGGCGGACCCGCGCGGCTGCTCGTGCCGCACCTGTACTTCTGGAAGAGCGCGAAGTGGGTGCGCGGGATCGTCATGCAGGCCGACGACGAACCGGGCTTCTGGGAGAACGCGGGCTACAACCTGCACGGCGACCCCTGGAAGGAGGAGCGGTACTGGTGAGCGGTCCTGCTCCGTCGATCACGTCCGACACGTCCGCCACCGATCTCGTCGGTCTGGAGGCCCGGGCCGGCTCCGTCCCGCCGCCCGCGCCCCGCAGGCGGCCGACCTGGCACGAAGCGACCGTCGCGTCGGTCGCCCAGGAGACCCCGAACGCCCGGCGCATCGTCCTCGACGTGCCGACCTGGCCGGGCAACGACCCGGGGCAGCACCTGGACCTGCGTCTGACCGCAGAGGACGGCTACCAGGCCACCCGCGCGTACTCGATCGCCTCCGCGGGCGACGGCACCCGGGTCACCCTGGCCGTCGACCGGGTCGACGACGGCGAGGTCTCCCCGTTCCTGGTCGACGCGGTCGAGGTCGGCGACGCCCTCGAGGTGCACGGACCGCTCGGCGGCTGGTTCGTCTGGCGCCCCACGCGGTCGTCGCGGCCCGTGCAGCTCATCGCCGGTGGCTCGGGCATCGTCCCCCTGCTCGCGATGGTGTCGACGCACCAGGAGCTCGACGACCCGCAGCCGTTCCGGATGCTCTACGCCGTGCGGACCCCGGAGGACGTCTTCTTCCGCGACGAGCTCGCTGCCGCCGAGGCCGCCGCGGCGCCGTTCGCACTGACCGTCGTGTACAGCCGCCGCTCCCCCGCCGGTTCGTCCACCCCGAGCGGCAGGCTCACCCGCGAGGCCCTCGCCGCCGCGGTGCTGCCGCCGGAGGACGGGGCATTGGTCTACGTGTGCGGTTCGACGCCCTTCGTCGAGCAGGTCCTCACCTGGCTCGGCGAGCTCGGGCACGACATCCGCGACGTCCGTGCGGAACGGTTCGGAGGCAGCTGATGACGGTCCTCGACGGCAACGCACTGGCGGGTGTCCTCAGCGAGGTTCTGGGGCCGGACGCCACGGTCGCGCGGTTGCGGTGCACGGGGTGCGGTGAGCTCGGTGCCCTGGGTGAGACACGGGTGTACCGGACGGCGATGGGGGCGGTCGCCCGGTGCCACGGCTGCGACGCCGTGTTGGTCACCGTGGTGACGAACGGGCCGCATCGGTGGGTCGGGATGCCGGGCGTCCGAGCGGCTGCGTTCTGAACCAGGACCGTTCCGGGCCCGGAACCACAACAGCCCTGAGCCGGAACCACAACAGCCTCGACCGAGGTCGAGGCTGTGTGAGGGCCGGGTGGAGCCGGTTGTTCCCGAGCGGATGACGAGATTCGAACTCGCGACCCTCACCTTGGCAAGGTGATGCGCTACCACTGCGCCACATCCGCATCGCACGACCTGACGACCGCGCTGCACCGAGTGTAGCCGTGTCCACCCGATCCGGACGACCCGCGGGCGGTTCCGGGCGTGTCCGTGTTCACTCGGGAGCATGAGTGAGTTCGTGAAGGAAGTCCCCGACGACGGTCCCGCCGAGCCCGACGTGCACGGCGTGGACCTGGTCGACGGGGACGAGCCGGCCGTCCGCATCCTGGTGCGCGGCGACCTGCCGGACACGATCGAGCACGACGGCAGGACCTGGCGGGCCACGGACGAGACCCACGACGCCGGGGACGCCCCCGCGATCAGCGTGTTCCGACCGGCCTCCTGAGCGGCTCGGCGGTCAGTACGGCCGGGTCTGCAGGTCGTCCTGCCGGACACCGGCTGCGACCGCCACGGACCGGACCTGCGTCGTGAGCTCCTCGTCACGCAGGTGCTTCGAGAACCCGACGACCGTGCGGTACGCCGGCAGGTCGATCGTGGTCCACTGCCCGTTGTCGACCGTGATCCGGAGCGCGTCGACCTTGCCGAAGCGGTACCGACCCGCGGCGCTGGTCTCGCCGTTGCCCACCGAGCGGATCGCCGCGCGTGGGATGCCGAGCAGGAGGCGCGGGGTGCTGCCGCCGACGTAGATGCCGATCCCGTTCTGGTCGGCGACCACCGTCGCGTGTCCGCGGCGTGGGACGGTCTCCGTCAGCGTGACGTTGAGCATCGCGGCCACGCGGCGGACGTCCGTCGCGACGTCCTTCTGCAGGAGCACCGGCACCAGGTGGGCGCCGGGGTGCTGCTGTGCCAGCGCGGCCTCGCGTCTGCGGGTCGTGGCGTTCTGCACGCCCCGGACGATCTCGACGATGACGAAGAGCCCGACCGCGTACAGCACGAGCGTGCCGATCACCGCGGGCGTCGACATGCCGTCCTCGTGCTCGCGGTACGCCAGGTACCCGAAGCGCAGCACCAGGTACGCGCCCACCACCGTCATGCCGATCAGTCCGCCACGTCGCCGACCGGATCCGTTCTCGTTCCCCATCCGGCCAACCCTAGGTGCACGCTCGACCGGGCGGCCGGACCTGCGTGTCCTCTCAATCCCGAGGACCGGTCGCTCCCGGCGTCGGCGGTGCTGGGAGACTCGGGACATGGAGCTGCGTGTCCGAGCGGAACGACCGATGTCCGGCGAACTGCGGGCGTTGTACGACGCGGTCGGTTGGTCCGCGTACACGGACGTGCCTGGACAGCTCGAACGGGCCATCCAGGGTTCCTCCCTCGTGCTGACGGCACGCGACGGTGCTGGCCGTCTGGTCGGGCTCGCGCGGACGGTGTCGGACGGGACGACGATCGTCTACGTCCAGGACGTCCTCGTGGCTCCCGCTGCACAGGGACAGGGTGTGGGCGGTGCCCTGCTGGACGAGGTGCTGCGACGGGCGGCCGACATCCGGCAGGTCGTGCTCCTGACGGACGCGGAGCCACTGCAGCGTGCCTTCTACGAGGCCCACGGTCTCGTCGAGACGCAGGACGTCCGCCCGGCGCAGCTCCGGTCCTTCGTGCGACTCGCCTCGCCAGCGCCGACGCCCGCGTGGGTCGTCCGGCACGCCGGTGTCGAGGACGCCGAGGGCATCGCGCGCGTCCACGCCACGTCGTGGCGGGAGACGTACGGCCGCTTCGTCGACGACCCGGACACGCACCCCTGGTTCGACGTCGACCGGCGGATCGCGATGTGGCGGACGGAGCTCGCCCGAGGGGCCTTCCCCACCGTGGTCGTCACGGACCAGACCGGCGTCGTCGGCTTCGCAGCGGTTCAGACCGTGACCGAGCCCGATGCGGTCCGGCCCGAGGAACTGACCATGCTCTACGTCCTCGCTCGTGCCCACGGCACCGGGGCCGGCCAGACGCTCCTCGACGCGGCACTCGGCGACCGGCCGGCGTCACTCTGGGTCGCCGCCGACAACCCGCGCGCCCATGCGTTCTACCGTCGGAACGGCTTCGTCGCTGATGGGACCACGTCGAGCTTCGGCCCGATCGCCACGACCGTGCGGCTGGTCCGGTGACCCGGCTCTGACGACAAGGACCTGCACGGCGCAGATCCACCGCGTGCTCGGATCAGGCGTCGTCGGTGCCTGTGGCGGGCTCCGGGAACCGCATCGTCGCGCGGGTGCCGCCTGACGAGGACGGACCGAGCTCGACCGTGCCGCCGTGCACCTCGGCGACCCACTCCACGATGGACAGCCCGGTCCCCGTGCCGGCGGGGCGGGGTGCGCGCCCGTCGACGGCACGACGGCCCGGGGCCCCGCCGTCGTCCGCGACGACGAACGCCCGCTCGCCGACGGTGACCTCGACACGACTGCCGGGCGCGTGGCCGAGCGCGTTCTCGACCAGGTTGCGCACGGCCTGGGCGATGAGCTCCGGGTTGCCGCGGACCACGGTCTCGCGGGCGTCGACCTGCACGTCGTCACCGGCCTCGAGGTCCGCGACCGTGACCTCGACGAGCTGGTCGAGCCGGAGCCGGCGCATGCTGACAGCCGCGCCGGACTGGTCGGCCCGCGCCCGTGCGAGCAGGCTCGTGACGAGCATGCTCATGCCCGCGAGTCGGCGGTCCAGCGCGCGGAGCGCTCCGGTCGCCGTGTCCGGGTCGCGGAGCCCCGACTCCGCGATCAGCGCCATGGTGGCGATCGGCGTCCGCAGCTCGTGCGCCGCCTCGCGGAGGAACTGCTCCTGCTGCTCGGTCTGGCGGACGGCGGGTCGCATCGCGATGCCGGAGAGCAGGTGTCCGGCGAGGGTGGCCACGCTCACCAGGCCGAGGACCGCCGCGACGAGCCCGAGCACGACGGTCTGGTGGTCGACGCTCGAGCTCGGCGCGGTCCCGACGAGGACGGTGGCGTCACGGGCCTGCGGCACGGGGACCGCCACCCACCGCGTCAGGGTCCCGGACCGGTCGGACGTCGTCGTCGACGCGCTGCCCGCACCGTGCCGGACCGCAGCGTCCAGGCGTTCAACCGTGCGGGCGGAGGGGAGCTCCCGCGCCGCGGGCTCGGCGTACTGCAGGGCGCCGTCGATCACGATCCCCGTCGGCGCGGTGCCGATCGCGTTGAGGCCGACCGCGGTGTCCAGGTTCGCTCCGGGCGGCGCCGACGAGAAGACCAACCCGTCGGCGTCGATGTCGATCCCGAGCGCGATCCGGTCGGCGTGCACGAGCAGTTCACGGTCGACGCGCTCCCGGTCGACCTGGTCCTGACGGGCGGCGAACGTGGCCAGCCCGACCAGGCACGCGGCGGTGGTCAGGGCGAAGAACGCGGTCATGCACCACCGCACCCACGCCAGCCGCCGTCCGGCGGCGCTGCGGGACGGACGGGTCACGACCGGATCCGGTACCCGACACCGCGGAGGGTCTCGATCGGATCAGGTGGACCGAGGCGTCGGCGGAGCTGCGCCACGACCGCGTCGACGACGTTCGACGTCGGGTCCGTGCGCTCGTCCCAGCACCCTTCGAACAGGTCCGTCCGGGTGCGGACCTCGCCGTCGGCGGCGAGCAGCATCTCGAGCACCGCGAACTCCTTGGCGGTCAGCGAGAGCAGGACACCACCGCGGGTGACCTCGTGCCGCGGCACGTCCAGTGCGACGTCCCCGGCGCGGAGGATCGGGGCACGGGTCCGGCCACGCCGTCGCGTGACCGCGCGGACCCGGACCTCGAGCTCGGCGAACGCGAACGGCTTGACCAGGTAGTCGTCGGCACCGACGTGGAACCCGTCCACGCGGTCCTCGACGGTGTCGCGGGCGGTGAGCACCACGACGGCGACCTCGTCACCGCGCTCCCGCAGCTGGCGCACGAGGGTGAGCGCGTCCCCGTCGGCCACCATCCGGTCGAGGACCAGGCAGTCGTAGTCGGTGACCGTGACCGCGAGGTCGGCCTCGGCGATGGTCGCGACGTGGTCGGCCGCGAACCCGGCACGGTGGAGTCCCGCGGACACCTGCGCGGCCAGGTCGAGGTCGTCCTCGAGCAGCAGCAGACGCATCCGGGTGCTCCGTCCTGCCCGGGGTCGGTCCCGGACACGCAGAGCCTGCCAGGTGTTCCGTGAGACCCACGTGAGACGCCCCGTCTCACGGTCGTCTCATCGAGGGGCGATCATGGTCGAACCCATGAACCACACACCCAGGTCGCACACGCACCACACACGCACCGCCCGCACGACACGATCGACCCTCCTGCTCGCCGGCCTCGGCGTCGTCATCGTGGGCCTCGCCGGCTGCGCCGCAACCGCCACCACCGGGGACCCGGCGATCACGACGGGGCCGTCCGGCTCGGCCACCACGGCGTCGGACTCCCAGATGAGCCCGACACCGACCGCCACGACCCCGACGAGCGGCACCTCCGCGTCGAGCACGACGTCGGCCGGTGGGTCGTCCGCTCCCGGCCGCTGCGGCGTCGACACGCTCTCCGCGTCGACCACGAAGGACCTGCACACGGACGTCGACATCGACGTCCCGGTCACGATCACGAACACCGGCTCCGCCGCGTGCACGATCCAGGGCTGGCCGGGTGTCTCGTTCGTCGGCGGCGGCAACGGCGCCCAGATCGGGCCGGGCGCGTACCTCGACCGCCAGACCCCGCACCCCACCGTGACCCTGTCCCCCGGTGCGGCCGCCCACTTCGTCCTGCACGTCACACGCCCGGGTGACGGCTCGAACGCGTCGTGTGCTCCGCGGTCGGCGGACGGCCTCCGTGTCATCCCGCCAGGGTCCACGCGCTCGCTCTTCGTCGAGGCCCCCGGCTACCAGGCCTGCTCGTCCGACCTGCCCCCGACGATGTCGGTGACGGGCATCCAGGCCGGCGCCGCCTGAACCGGCGCGAGCCTCAGCGGCGCGAGGACACCACCGTGCTCACGCGCAGGTCGTCGAAGGTGCTCGTGAACCCGGTCCCGCCGAGCGAGATCAGCCCGATGCGCGGCGTGTCGCCGAGTGCCGCCGTCCAGGTCCCGCCCTGCACGAAGTGCCGACCGTCCACGCTGGTGGACGCCGTGTAGTGGTCCTCGCCGTCGACGACCCGGTGCACGATCCGCAGCGTCGTGGCGTCGCCCACGGGGCCGACGACCATGTTGCCGTAGGTCGGAGCCCCGGCGGGCTGCCCGGAGGCCTGCTTGCCGAACTCCGTCTGCCGGGTGTCGTAGATCGAGTTCGACACGAGCCGGACGTAGTCGCTGTCGGACCCGTACACGATCAGCCCACCCTGCACGTAGTTGTACACTCCGTCACCGCTCGCCGGGGTGTCGACCGACACGGTGGTCTCCGCCACCCAGTCGCCACGGGGAGCCGGTTCGGAGAGCACCGAGGCCAGCGGTGTCGCCGGTGGGTGCAGGTCCGCCGCCTGCGTCTGCCACCGGAACGCACCGTTGGAGACCGTCCACGTCGACGCGTCCGGTTCGCGGGTCCACGTGAGCGTCGGCGGCAGCGCGGAGCCGTCGAACTCCGTCGACGCTTCGCGGATCAGGCGACCGGGCACGTCGACGGGGGCGACGGAC
This sequence comes from Curtobacterium sp. Leaf183, assembly GCF_001424385.1. Taxonomy (GTDB): domain Bacteria; phylum Actinomycetota; class Actinomycetes; order Actinomycetales; family Microbacteriaceae; genus Curtobacterium. Next base: position 312,399 of record NZ_LMPO01000009.1, read on the forward strand.
GCACGGTACGTCGGCCGCTCCCCCGGCTGTGCGACCGGCCCGGGCTGGACGGTGTCCGACGGTCCCGCACCTCCACGGACCGACGGCCACCCGCCCTGCCAGTCGAGCGGGTCGATCAGCACCGGCCGCTTCGTGTAGGTCGGCTGCCCGGCGTAGTACGGGTCACCGCGGTCGACCGCGTGGTAGATGATCCAGGCCTGCCCGGCGAAGTCCGTCACCACCGTGTCGTGCCCGGTGCCCACCCACCGGTTGCCGTTCTGCGCGAGCAGGGGCGTTCCGCCCACGCGGGTGCTCGTGATCGACACGCCGTCCCGGTCGAGAAACGGTCCGAGGGGGCTGCGCGACCGCGCCACGAACACGCCGTACCCGGTCAGGGCACCGTTGCAGCAGTTCGTGGCCGATCCCATGAACCACCACCAGCCGCCGTGGCGCATCAGGTACGCGCCCTCGTACCGGTTGTCGATCGCGATCAACCGCTCGCTCGACGGGTCCGATCGCAGCCCGTCGCGGCTCAGGGTGCGGACGTGCACCCCGCCGAAGTAGCTGCCGAAGTAGACGTAGGTCGTGCCCCGGTCGGTGATGACCTCGGGGTCGAACTCCCACCGCTGCCCGGTGCCGGTCGGCGCGGCCTGCGGAGCGACCACCGGACCGCCCGAGTCCGTCCACGGGCCGGTCGGGCTGGAACTCGTCGCCACCCCGACCGCGGAGCCCCCGCCGGTCGGAGCGGTGGCGCCGGGCGTGTCCGAAGCGGCGTAGTACAGGTACCAGCGCCCGTTCCGGAAGACCACGTCGGGCGCCCAGATGCCGTTCGCGTCGCCGACCCAGGCGGGTTTCGTGGTGAACGCGTCGCCGACGTACGTCCAGTGCGTCAGGTCCGTCGACCGGTAGGTCGGGACGACGTGCTGCACGAGCGACCCGTCCGGGTCCAGCTCGGTCGCGGTCAGCGCGTCCGACGTGCAGTACAGGTACCAGTTGCGGTCGCGTCCGACGCCGTGCACAGCGCTCGGGTCGGCGCAGCTCGCGGCGGTCTGCCCGTCGGGCAGCGCGAGCGCCATCGGGTTCTGGTGCATCGGAGCGGCGTGGCCGCTCCGCGATGCGGGCGCGGCACCCGGGGTCACGGCAACAGCCGGGAGGGCCGGTGTCAGTCCCACGATCAGGGTCGCCACCGCGATCAGGGCGGTCAGTGCTCGGCGCACGGGGTCTCGCTCTCGCTCGTCGTTGAGGAGGTGCTGGTCCTGCTGGTCCTGCTGCTGCGCGAGCGTACGCCGACGTGGCCCGGTCGGCCAGGCTGGATCGACCCGGTCGTGACGGCTGCGGCGCGGTCACCGAGCTCCGGCGGAGCAGGGGTCCGGATCCAGCGGTGACGGATCGGGTCGACGATCCCCGGCTCCGACGAACCGGATCCGTCACGCGCGCGAACGAACCGCCTCGGCCAGCGGGGCACGCGCAACGGCCGGGGCACCAGCTGCACGGACCGCCGGGACGGTCAGGACGAACGCCGTCGCTCCCCCGGGCGGGCAGACGAGCTCACCGCCGTGGGCACGGGCGATGCCGCGGGCGATCGGCAGGCCGAGCCCGGCACCGCCGCTGCGGTCGTCCCGCCCGGCATCGAGTCGGACGAGCCGGTCGAAGATCCTGGTGCGTTCGGCCTCGGGCACGCCCGGGCCGTCGTCCGTGACCCGCACGACGACCTCGTCCTCCGACCGTCCGACGGACACCTCGACGGAGCCGACGCCGCCGGTCGCCCGTGCGGCGTTCTCGAGCAGGTTGCCGACGACCTGTCCCAGGCGGTCGCCGTCCCCGGTCACCGTGACGGGTGCGTCCGGTGTCCGGACGCGCACCCGCAGGCCCGGGGCTCGGAGGCGCGCGCGGTCGGCCTCGATCCGGACCACGGCACCGAGGTCGGTGGGCGCCAGGGCGAGCTCGAGTCCGCGGTCGACGCGCGCCATCAGGAGCATGTCGTCGACCAGGCGTGATGCGCGGCCCGCCTGTCGCACGACGTGTACGGCGAGGTCCTCACGCTCGAGCGGGTCGAGTGGTGCGCGGACCAGGGTGTCGGCAGCGGCGCGGATACCCGCTACCGGGGTGCGCAACTCGTGCGCGGCGTCGGACAGGAACTCCCGCATCCGTGCCTCGGCCTCGAGCGCCTGTCGCTCCGCGCCCTCGACGGCGTCGAGCATCTCGTCGAAGGCCACGGCGACGCGACCGATCTCGGTGTCCGCTCGTCCGGGGCGCAGTCGTCGTCCACGGTCGCCGTGGGCGATCGAGCGCGCCGCGCGTGTCATCTCGTCGAGGGGCCGCATCGTGCGACGCACGACGAGCACGAGGCCACCGGCAGCGAGCAGCATGAAGCCCGCCGACGCGCCGAGCATCACCCAGCGGAGCTCGCCGAGGACCTCGTCGACCGACCCGGTGCCCGCCGTGAGCCGGATGGTCGACCCGTCGCTCAGGCGGGAGACCAGGGTGACCAGGCGGTCCTGTGCGGTGACCCGCGAGGACGTGATCGTGACCTGCGCGCCGGAGCGGCCCGTCGCCGTGGAACCGGCCGTCCCGCTGCCCGACGCCGATGTGTCGTCGGTGGACGAGCCTCCCGGACCGGACCCGGCGGGACCGGACCCGGCGGGACCGGGGAGACCGGCCGGGTCGGGTGGGCCCTGGCGCAGTTGGTCCGGGGTGGGACCGGCCTCGACCGATCCGCCGTCGCTCGTCGTGATCGTGACGGACAGGCCCTGCATCGAGAGCCGGTCGGCCAGGTCGTCGGCGTCCACCGTGCCGACGAGTGCGGCTGCGGCGGAGGCCCGGTCTCGCAGACGGTCCTCGATCTGCGTGCGGAGCCGGTCGCCGAGCGTCGCCTGCACCGCGACCGAGAGCGCACCGAGCAGCACGGCGAGCAGGACCAGGACCGCCACCACCGTGCGGGTCCGCAGCGAGCCGGTGCGCAGGGACGCGGGCGGCTGGGCGGCGGCCGTCACGCGGCCACCGCACTGAGGCGGTACCCGATGCCGCGCACGGTGTGCACGAGGCGGGGGCCGTGTGCCTCCATCTTGCGGCGGAGGGCGCTGAGGTGGACCTCGACCAGGTTCGGGTCGACGCTGTCGTAACCCCACACCTGCGTCAGGATCTGGCCCTTCGACATCGTGCGCCCGCGGCTCTCGGCGAGGAACGCGAGCAGTCGGTACTCCGTCGCGGTCAGGTCGAGGGTGACTCCGGCCCGGCGCGCGACTGCCGCGTCCGGGTCGAGCACCAGGTCGCCGACCTCGACCACCGCGGGGATCCGTCCCCGGCGACGCAGCACCGCGGTGACACGGGCGACGAGCTCCGCCATCGCGAACGGCTTGACCACGTAGTCGTCGGCGCCCTCGGCGAAGCCGCGCAGGCGGTCGTCGACCTCGTCGCGGGCGGTGAGCATCACGATCGCCGCGTCGGAGGACGTGCGGACGCGCGCGGCGAGCTGGATGCCGCTCGCGCCGGGGAGCATCCAGTCGAGGACCACCAGGTCGGGCACGAACTGCGTCAGGTCGCGCTGCAGGTCGGACCCGTCGGGTGCGTCGAGCACGACGAGGCCCTCGTCACGGAGTGAGCGGGCGACGGAGACGCGGATGGTGTCGTCGTCGTCGACGAGCAGGACGCGGGCTGGAGTGGGCACGGCGGACACGGTACGTCGCACTCGCAATCACCGAGCATGGAAGCAGCTGGGCGCAACCTGTGCACGCGAGATGCTTCAGTGATGCTTCAGATCTGACTCCGAGCGTGGTCGTCACCGGCAGGACCGCCGGCCCGGCAGCAGCCGGAGACGAACTGGAGACACCATGACGAACAACGACGAGCCGACCCGCGAGTTCCCCCGCCACGACGCGGACGGACAGCCCACCGAGCAGTTCCCGCACCACCAGCTCCCCATGGCCTCCGCCGCACCCGCCGAGTCGAGCGCGCGCCGCTCCGGTCTGGGTCGACGGCTCGGGATCGGTGCCGCGATCGTCGCGGTCCTGATCGGCGGCGTCGGTGTGACGGCCGCGGTCGCCGCGGGCAACGACGGGGGCAGCACGCCCGTCTCGGCCCCCAGCGGTGCGCCGTCCGGTGCGCCGTCCGGCGCTCCCTCGGATGCGCCCTCCGGGGGTCCTGCGGCGGGCGGACCCGCCGCCGGTCCGGCTGCCGGTGGCCCCGGTGGTGCCGGCGCGATCTGCGGCCCGGCCGCCGGTGCCGCTGCGGCCCCGGCCCCGGGCGGCGACGCTCCCACGCCGCCGAAGGACGCCCCGAAGCCGCCGACCGCCCAGGACGGTGCCGTAAAGGGCAGCAAGGACGGCAAGGACGCGCCGACCCCGCCGACCGATGCACCCAAGCCGTCCGACGCACCGACCCCGTCCGGCGCGCCGTCCGCCCCGACCGAGGGCCCGACGTCCGGGTCCTGACCCGCACTGCGGGTACGTGTCACACCCCACCGGCGTCGTTCCCCGTCGGACCGGGTCCGTGCCGCGACGGCACGACCCGGTCGGCGGGGTCAGCTCCGGACGTCCCGCTCGGCTCGGTCGAGGGACGCCCGGAGCACCGACGCCGTCTGCTCGGCCGACGCCGCGCGTGCGTCCGTCCCAGCGTCGGCGAGTCGCTCGGCCAACCGCAGCGCGGCTCGTAGCACGATCGGCTGGTCCTCCCCGTAGGTGCGGACGCCCTCGAAGACCGAGTCGACGAGGTCCTCGAGCCGCGGCCAGTGCGGCGTCACCCGGACCGTCCCGTCGTCGTCGAGGTACCCGGTGACCCGCTCGCGGTCACGCCAGGCGGGCACGAGCGCAACCGCCGCCATGTCGGGCGCACTGACTGCCGTGTAGGGGTCGTTCGAGCCGGTCGCAAGCCCGCGCACCGCGATCTCGACGAGCTGCTGCAGCGCGAAGCGGACGTCCTGCAGCGGGGTCCTGGCCGTCCCGGTCATGATGCACGCGCGGACCTGGCGGGCGGCCCCGTCGCCGGTGCCGTCGTCGTCCACTGCTCCCCCGTCGGTCGCCGTGTCGGCCACGTGCACGACTGCGATCGGATCCCCGACGATGACGTGGTCACCGGGCATCACGCACAGGTCGAGCACACGGTCATGCCGATCGGCCCACGAGACCAGGCGCTCCCACTCGACCGACTGCACGTAGCCGTCCTGCGCCGCGCGGATCGTCCTGCCGCCCTCGCGGTCGGGCCCCTGCGGTGCGACGGTGACGGCGTCGTGCGCGTCGTCCCGGTCGACGAAGGCCTGGTCGACGGCGGCCACCAGGTCCACCTGCACCTGCTTCTGCAGCGAGGTGATCTGCACGCTCGTCGCGATGTGATGGATGAAGAAGACCAGGACGCCCACGTCGAGGATCCCCATCAGCACGGCCACGTGTACGGCGATGACGGGGACGAACGCGGAACCGTCGTCGACGTCCGTGTGGACCGAGCGGACGACGACGATCGCGTAGAGGAACGTCGCCGTGAACGCGGCGAGCACGAACTGGTTCGCCCGGTCGGCCATGAAGTTCCGGACCAGGCGCGGGCCGTAGGTGGACGAGGTCGTCGCGAGCACCGAGATGGTGATCGAGAACGACGTGCCCGCGACGGTCAGCATCGCCGTGCCGATCGTCGTCAGGATGGACCGGCCGCCGCTCGCGCTCAGGGAGTCGAGCACCGCGATCCGGACACCACCGTCGATGACCGCCCGGTCGACCGCCACCAGCACCTCGGCCAGGACGATCGCCGCGATGCCCAGCAGCGCCGGCAGGAACCAGAACGACTCCCGGACACGCAACGTCATCGTCCGCACGGACACCACCAGCCTCTCGCTCGACCCGAAGATGACCGCCCGGAGTCCCCGTGTGGAGTCTGCCAGGAGCCACCCGCCGAGGGCCGCGTCGACGTCAGGCGGCCAGGCCCCGCACGACGTCGTGCACGACCTCGGCCGCCCGGGCCGCGGCGTCGTCGAGGTGCAGACGGAACTCGTCGCCGTCCGGTGCGCACAGGTCGCTGATGCCCCGGACCGAGACGAACGGCATCGCGTGCACGTGCGCGAACTGGGCGATGGCGGCCGACTCCATGTCGACGGCCGCCACGGTCGGGAAGGCGTCACGGAGCACGCGCGCGCGGTCCTCGGTCACGAAGACCTCGCTCGACCCGATCGTCGCCGACCGCAGCCGGTGCCCGGTCTTCGCACCCAGTGCGAGTGCGACCATGCGGGGATCCGGGGCGTAGCCGGTCGGCATGCCCGGCACCTGTCCGAGCGCGTAGCCGAACGCCGTGGCGTCGGCGTTGAGGTTGACGTAGCGGTCCCCCACGACGACGTCGCCGATGGCCACCCCGTGCATGAGCCCTCCGGCCGTCCCGACGCTGATGACGGGCACGGCGCCGAAGTCGTGGAAGCAGTGCGCGACGGCCGCGGTCGCGTTCGTGAACCCGATGCCGCTGCGACGGACGGCGACCGTAACGCCCTCGACGTCGAGCAGCTGGTGTCCGTCGTGGCCGCCGACGGGGCCGTACTCGGACGGGACCCCGCCGATCAGGTCGGCGAAGGCGTCGACCTCTTCGCTCATCGCCGCGATCACCACGGCGACCGGTGCTGCCCGCTCGTCCACCAGACGATCCTTCCACACGCCCGTCGTCACCCGGTCAGGTGCGTGCACGGCCGTGCAGCCCGGTCAGGCGCCGCCGCGTCCGTGCTGCCGCTCGCGCGCCCGGTCCTTGATCGCCTCGATCACCGAGGTCTTGGCGTCGGCGTAGGCGTTCATGTCGTCCCACTGCTGCGCCAGCAGGTCGCGCTTCGTCTGTTCGTACAGTGCCCGGTCCGCCGGGTCCGCACGCAGGTGGTCGCGGAGCAGCAGGTAGGCGTCCACCTGCGGGGCGCCCCGCTCGTACACGTGGACGTGCACGTCGCGCTCGGGCGTCCGGACCAGGCGGTGTCCGGGCTCCCGGACGCGCAGCCGGTAGCCGGCGGCGAGCAGCGGCACGAGGTAGGCGTGCTCGTCGGTGATGTCGGGCACGGCCACGACGAGGTCGACGATCGGCTTCGCCGCCAGCCCCGGCACCGACGTGGACCCGATGTGCTCGACCTCGACCGCCAGCGCCGACCCGATCGCCGTGCGGATCCGCCGCTCGTGCTCGCGGTAGGTCGCCGGCCAGGAGTCATCCGCGGGGTGCAGACCGACCGTGAGTGGCTCCGGACCCCCGACGATCTCGGTCGTCGTGACGTCGGGCCGGCTGGGGTGTGCAGGCGATTCCACGGGGCAATACTCGCGCACTGGTCGCGAGCAGGTGCCGGACCGGAGGCGCGGTGCGGCCGACACCGGGCCTGCCGTCCGGCACCGGGTCGCGTCCGGACCGCACGGACGCGACACCCCGTGGACGCGGGTCGCGGTCCGGACACCCGCCGTGTCAGGATGAGCCCGTGACGGCGATGCCGCTCCCGGAACGGCCGCCCACCTTCCGGAGGTACCGGGTGGAGACGGTCAGTGAGCACCGCGGCGCAGAGCTCGAGGCGACCTACGGGCTCGCCGACGGGGTGGACGGGTCCCTCGACCAGTTCCAGTACGCCGGCGCCGGCGACGCCGACCTGTCCATGCGCGGTGCCACGGTCGAGGGGACGCGGGTCGGGCGCATGCAACCACGTCGTGACCACATCGTCTTCTGGATCGGCGACGGCACCGCGACGATCACCCCGGAGGCGGCCGACACGCGGACCGCCACGCCCGGCCGTCCGATGCTGCTGTCCGGCAGCGTCGTCTACGACTTCTCGGCCGACACGCGCAAGGTCTCGATGCTGCACCTGTCCGAGGGGCTGCTGCGCCGAGCCCTGGCGGATCGGGGCATCCACCTGCGCGGTCCCCTCGTCTTCGACGAGGAGCCCGACGGGACGGACGCCCTCCGACGCCTGCAGGCAGAACTCCGCCGGTCGACGCCCGACCTGACCGCGGCGTCCGTGACCGGCACCGAGCGTGCGATCCTCAACGCCCGCGTCGCCGACGCCGTCGTCGGGACGTTCCCCGTCCGCGCCGCACCGAGCATGACCTCGTCGTCGGTCGCCCGCGCCGTCGACCTCATGCACCACGAGGCCCGGTCCCCCCTGACGCTCGACGACCTCGCCGAAGCGTCGGGGCTGAGCGTGCGCGGGCTGCAGAACGCCTTCGCACGTGACCTCGAGACCACCCCGACGAAGTACCTGCGCGACCTGCGTCTCGACGGTGCCCGTCGCGAGCTCGAGGACGGCGAGTCCGCGACCGTCGCGGACGTCGCCCGCGACTGGCAGTTCAACCACCTCGGCCGCTTCGCGAGCGCCTACGGGGACCGGTTCGGCGAGCGGCCGAGCGACACGCTGCGTCGCGGCCGGGACTGACCGAACTGGATCTTGCGCCGCCGGGCGGGCACCTCTAGCGTTGCTGCCAGCAGCCCCAGTCCCCGGCCGCCGGAACCACCTGCATCGCTGGCACGAACGTCTTGCTGACACGACCGTGTCGCTGGCACCACCGTGTCGCTACGACAGCAGCTGGGTCCGTTGACGAGCAGGGACGACGGCTCCCCCGGCAGCACCGCCGGCGGCGTCGCGTCACCCACCATGAGCCACCGGTCGGGCGCGACTTCTGATCCCGTGCCCGGCCGGTCTCGTCTGCCCGGCGGAGCGCGCGGGTCAGCGTCCTTCGGACTCGGACTCGGACTCGGACGCGGACTGCGGGTCGGGCGCGGTCGGCGACGGGATGACGATGACCTGGTTGACGACGTCTCGCGCGACGTCGGCGATCCGCGCCTGGTGCGATCGTGCGTACTTGCGCAGCACGTCGAACGCGGTGTCCAGGTCGAGCCGGTACGTGTGGGCCAGGAAGCCCTTGGCCTGCTCGATCGACACCCGGCTCTCGAGCGCCCGTCGCAGCTGTTCCTGCACCAGCACCGCCTGCTCGGTCGAGCGCTGCTGCAGGATGCTGATCGTGGCGACGTCGGTGAGCGCCCGCGCGGCAACGGCGTCGTTGCGGTTCAGCGTCCCCTCGGATTCGCGGAACAGGTTCATCGAACCGAGTGTGGTGTCACGGAGCCGGAGCGGGATCGAGTGCACGGACGCGTACCCGAGCTCGGCCGACAGCTCTGCGAAGCGCGGCCATCGACGGCGCATCGACCGTGCGTCCTCGACGATCACGGTCATGCCGCTCGTGAAGGCCTCGACACACGGGCCTTCACCGGCGTCCAGCTGCATGAGGCCGATGAACGTGCTGCGCTCGCTCGTCGAGGCGATGACCTCGAGTTCCTGCTCGTCGTTGACCAGCAGGATGCCCGCCGCAGACGCATCGAACAGGGCGGCAGCGTTGTCGACGAGTGTCTGCAGCAGCTCGACGGTGTCGTAGTCCGACACGAGGGTGTCGGTGAGCGTGACGAACGTGTCGACGAGGTGCTGCTCTCGGGTCCGCGCCATGGTGGGTTCCTTCCCGGTCATTCCGGTTCGCCGTGGTCGGTGAAGTCCACTCGCCCGGCCACCACGTCTGCAGCGAGTTCGAGGACCGACCGTCCGGCCGTGTGTGCGAACGCCCGCAGGAGCAGCAGGGAATCCGCGGCTCCGGCGCCGGTCTGTGCCGCGATCATGCCGGAAGCCTGGTGCACCTCACGCCGTGAGAACCGCCCGGAACCACTCCCAGTGTTCCACGTGCCCTCTTCGGCACGCTCAGTCCGCACCAGGGCCCGGTGCAGGACGTGTCGGGCGACGAGGCCGGTCATGATGACCGCGTCCTCGACGACCGAGGGCCGGAGGGACACGGATGCCCGCCCGTAGAGGTCGACCGCGCCGACCGGGATCGGGCCCACGTGCATGGGGAACGCGAACACCGCTCCGAGCTGGGTCGCTCGGAGCGCATGCAGTGCCAGCGGCCACCGGACGGTCTCGGCGTCCTGCAGGTCCGGCACCAGGACCGGTGCCCCGCGGTCCACTGCCTCCCAGCACGGGCCCTCGCCGAGATCGAGCTGGATCTCGTCCCAGCGCGCGGCGGAGTCGTCGCTGGCGCCGACCGTCTCGGAACCGAGTGGGTCACCGAGCGTGGAGATCGCGACGCTGTCGACGGGGAACGAGGCGAGGAAGGGCGCGCACAGGTCGTCCTGCTCCCCGGCGCGGTACAGCGCCGTCATGGCGGCGACGAAGCCCGTCCCGTCCGGCCGGCTCATCGCGGACCCGCGAACGACGGTTGTCCTGGCGGACGAATGCACATGGAGACCTCCTCGGGAGAGCACCGTGCAGAGGTCAGGGCACGTTCTCGAGCACGACGCTACACCAGCGGGCGACCGGCACGGGCGCCGCGCCGACGGGGCGCGACCTCGACGTCCCGGCCGCGCGGTCAGGGTGTCGGGGTGTCGGGCAACCCGAACGCGACTGCACGACAGGTACGAACGGACGGCGGTGTTGCTCGGCACGACCCTGGGTGACGTCCTCGACGAGTTCGCGATCCCGCCGCAGTAGTCCCGCGGGTGGGAACACGAAAGCCCCCCGGTTTCCCGGGGGGCTTCATCGTGGTGGGCGATACTGGGATCGAACCAGTGACCTCTTCCGTGTCAGGGAAGCGCGCTACCGCTGCGCCAATCGCCCAGAGAGAGACATCCATGGAGGTGGGGACGGGATTCGAACCCGCGTGGACGGCTTTGCAGGCCGCTGCCTAGCCTCTCGGCCACCCCACCATCGAGGATCACGTCTCCGTGAGTACCCGAACGGTGGGATACCCTCTGGTGAGAAACCGGCCCCCGAAGGAACCGGTACTCGAGCGGATGACGAGATTCGAACTCGCGACCCTCACCTTGGCAAGGTGATGCGCTACCACTGCGCCACATCCGCAGAACATGACCGAAGTCGTGCCCTTCATGTCGGCCCGCTCTCGCGGCGACGTCGTGAACTCTATACGAAGTCCGCCGTGTCCGCCAAAATCATCGCCGTTCACCGGGCGTGTCCCCCGAGTTCACGCGCTCCGCGGCTCACCCCGACCGCCCTCTCCCGAGATCGTCGGCTCGGCCCGCGGGACGTGCGAGCCTCCGGACAGCGTGCGAGGTCGAGCGCCTCGCACCGTGGACGGGACCTCGCACGCTGCTGCAGCGCGCCGGTCGACTCGGCACGGCACGGCACGGCACGCCACGCCACGCGCGAGCGCGACACGCGGTTCGGCAGCGCCCGCCACATCCGCTACTATCGATCCGCACGCAAGTGCAGGGGGCGATTGGCGCAGTTGGTAGCGCGCTTCGTTCACACCGAAGAGGTCATCAGTTCGAGTCTGGTATCGCCCACGTGCCCATCCAGGGCCTGAAGAACCACCCACCGCAGGAACACCTGCAGTGCACAAAGAGCCCGGCGCAATCGCGTCGGGCTCTTTGCATCCCCCGACCCACCCGATCAGCAAGGGCAGCATGACCGACGTCGACCTCGAGTACGCCCGCGTGCGCGCGGTGCTCGACCGGCCGACGCTCCGCCTGATGTCCCGCCCGACGAGCGCCGTCGTGCTCGCCGTCTTCCGCACGGTGTTCGACCGCGACGTGCAGTACGTCCCCGCCGACCGCATGCACCTGCAGGTCGAGGAGCACGTCGCCCGCCTGCAGGCACGAACGCACCAGCACCAGCAGCAGGACGAGCCCGACACCAGGCCGACCGGCCGCGCGCTCTGCCGCGAGTGGGTCGCGGCACAGTGGCTCGTCCGCTCGAACTCCCCTGACGGCGACGAGCAGTACTCCCTCACGAGCCACGCCCTCGAAGCGCTGAGCCTCGTGGACGCCCTGTCCTCGGACCGGGCGCTGATCAGCGAGAGCCGCCTGGCGATGATCGTCGACGCCGTGCACCGCTGGGCCGCCCGCGCCGAGCCGGACCCCGACGTGCAGATCCGCCGGCTCGACGCGCAGATCGCCGAGCTGCAGGCCGAGCGTGATCGACTCGCCAGCGGCGACGAGCCCACCGCGGTGGACGACGACCGGATGCGCGACGGCTACACGAACATCACCGACCTGATCCGCCAGCTCCCGAGCGACTTCAAGCGCGTCGAGGAAGCGGTGGCGACGATGCACCGCGAGATCGTGGAGGACTTCCGGAACGAGGTCCGTCCGATCGGCGAGATCCTCGACGACTACCTGGCGCGCACGGACACCCTGATGGAGGCCACGCCCGAGGGCCGCGCGTTCGAGGGCGCCTTCGAGCTGCTCCGCGACGACGCCCTGCTGCTGCGCCTGCGCGAGGACATCGCGACGATCCTCGACCACCCCTTCGCGGAGTCGCTCAGCACCGCCGAACGCCGCACGTTCCGCAACACGGTCGTGATCCTCCGGCAGGGCATCGAGGACGTCCTCGCGCAGCGCCGCCTGCTCACCGGCACGCTCCGCGACCAGATCGTCGCGCACGACGTTGTCCGTGACCGCGAGCTCGACGCCGTGCTCCGCAGCGTGAACCGCCGGATGGCCACCCTGATGGAGTCCGGCGGTGCGCGGGAGCGGATCCCGCTCGGCCTCCTCCCCCCGGTCGCCGAGGTCGGCACGCTCCGCGAACGCTTCTACGACCCGGACACCGAGGCGGTCCCGCCGCCCATCGAGGAACCCGACGACGACGTCTTCGACGAGATCGACGTCGAGTCGCTCCGGCGCCACGGCGGTCCCCTGCTCGTCGAGCTCCGCGAAGCACTCCGCTCCGCCGGTGCCGGCACGAGCGTCGGCGCCTTCCACGCACTGCCGCCAGAGCAGCGTCGCCCGGTCGAGCTCTTCGGTCTCGCGCACCTGCTCACCGGACACACCGACTTCGAGACCGCCGCCACCGCCGTGCCGCACCACACGGTGCGCCCGGACGGCACGGCAGTCACCTTCACCATGCCCACGGCGGACCTCACCGAGGACCGTCCGGCGGACGACGACAGCACCACCCTGGAGGCCCGGTGACCGACACGACGGCATCCCACGTCGACGACACGGACGCGTTCGACGGCATCGATCCCTTCGACGAGTCCGCCTCGGTCGCGCTCGACGAGACCGAGCGCGACGAATCGAGCTTCGCGCTGTTCGAGGGCGACGAGGGCCGCCTCGACGAGCTCCAGCGCCGCGCGCTCGTCGCGCTGCTCCGGCACCCCTACGTCAGCGCGCGGACACACCCCGACGAGTGGCGCGCGGTGCTCGACGCCGAGGGACAGCTGCGCTCACGCCTCAACGACCTGTTCCTCGAACTGCACGTCGACCGCGACCGTGAGGTCGCGTGGAAGCGCCAGGCACGCTCCGAGAGCCAGCGCCGCGGCTTCCCGACGCTGCTCCGCGACGTGCCGTACACGCGGGAGGAGACGATCGTCCTGGTCTGGCTCCGGATGCGACTCCGCGCCGACACCCGGCCGGGCCCCGACCAGGTCGTCGTCGACCGGTCGGAGATCCTCGGGCACGTGGCGGGCTTCCGACCGGCCACCGCGACCGACCGCACGCGCGACGAGGGCCGCGTCGCGAAGGCCATCGAGCGCCTGATCACCGCGCGGGTCCTGCTGAAGACGAGCGACCCGGACCGCTTCCGGGTGGCGAGCGTCGTCGAGGTCCTGCTCCCGCTGGAGCGGCTGCTGGAACTGGACACGTGGTTGGCGAGCACAACGTCGTCGAACGCGACCTCCGCACCGGTGGACGCGCCTGACGGAGCCGAGCCGAGCCTCCAGACCGATGACGACGACGAGGAGGAGTCCGCGTGACCGACCACCGGATCGACACCGCCGGCATGCCGGCGCTGTTCGACACCGTCGCGCAGTGGCGCGCCGAGTCCATGCAGGTCGTGAACTGGGGCGGCTTCCACGGCCACCGCCAGATCGAGCTGTCCGGCGCGGCGACGCTGATCTCCGGCGCGTCCGGCACGGGCAAGTCGACGCTGATGGACGCGTACCTCGCGGTGATGATGCCCTCCGACGTGCCGTTCAACGGCGCGTCGAACGACGCCACCACGGGGCGGGCGCGGAGCGCAGACCAGCGCAACCTGCTGACGTACCTGCGGGGCAAGATCGACACGCGGCGCGACCCGGAGTCCGGCAGCCTGCGCGACGTGAACCTGCGCGGCGACGACACCGCGACGTGGGGTGCCGTGGCAGTGACGTTCCTCAACGACGACGAGCGACGCTTCACGGTGCTCCGCGCGTACATCGTGCCGAAGCGCGCGCGCGGCGTCGGCGACATCCAGATGACCATGGCGACGGTCGACGACGACTTCGACCTGCGCCGGCTCGAGGCCTTCGTGCCGTCGCGGTTCAACCACCTCGAGCTGACCGGTCGGGTGCCGGGGCTCGTGGTCCGCGACACGTACCAGGAGCTGGCGTACACGCTGCAGACCCGGCTCGGGATCGGCGACTCCGGCGGGGGCAACCGGGCGATGCGGCTGCTCGCGCGGATCCAGGCCGGGCAGCACATGCCCACGGTCGACTCGCTCTACAAGTCGCTGGTGCTCGAGACCCCCGGCACCTACGAGGCCGCCGACCGCGCGCTCGCGCACTTCTCCGCGCTCGACGAGGCGTACGAGGCGATGGACACCGAGGAGCGGAAGGTACGGATCCTCGCCCCCATCACCGAGCTGCACCTGGAGATCGAGCGCTCCCGGGCCGCCGCGGCCGCCCTCGACGGCATCGCGACCGGGTCCGAGGTGTCGCCGTTCGCCCACTGGACAGCGACCCGCAAGCGCGCGCTGCTCGACGACGAGGTCGACCGCAACCGCCGGTCCCGCACCGCGGCCCGCGCCGAGGTCGAGGCGGCGTCCGCCCGTCACGCCGCCGTCGAGATCGAGCTGCGCGAGGCCGAGGCCCGCCTGCGCGACTCGGGCGGCAACGCACTCGCCCAGCTCGAGGACCGCATCGAGCGACGCACGCGCGAGCGAGCCGCCGTGGAGCGCACCCGGACGGCCTTCGACGACCGGACGGCCGCGCTCGGGACCTTCACGACGGAGTCCGCGTTCGTCGCCGGACAGCGCGCGTCACACGAGTTCCTCGGTACCCACGCCGCCTCGCGTGCCGCGCTCGACGACCGTCGCGACGCGCTCACCCGCGAGGAGTACCCGCTGCTCGACCGCGAGCGGTCCCTGCGCCAGGAGCGGCAGTCGCTCGAACACCGGCAGGGCGCGATGCCGCTGCCGATGCACGAGGCCCGGGTGGCGATGGCGCAGGCCGCCGGGATGGACCCCGCGTCGGTGCCCTTCGTCGCAGAGCTGCTCGACGTGCTGCCCGGCGAGGAGCGCTGGCGTACCGCGATCGAGTCCGTGCTCGCCCCCGTCGCCCGCACGCTCCTCGTCGATCAGGACCAGCTCGACACGTTCAGTGCCGCGATCGACGCGCTCCGCATCCCGGTCCGGGTGCAGTTCGAGGGCGTGCCGTCCGGACCGCACCTGGACGTCGTTGGCGACCGCGCGATGGTGTCCGGCAAGCTCGCCGTCAAGGACTCCCCCTTCAGCACCTGGGTCCGGTCGCGCATCGAGTCCGACCGCATCGACGCCCGCTGCGTGTCGTCGGCCTCCGAGCTCGGGGGCGGCGGTCGTCGGGTGACGGAGTCCGGACAGCTCCGCGACGGCCGTCGCGGCGCGCACGGCGACCGACGGCAGGCGAACGTCATCGGCTTCACGAACGAGGCCCGGGTCGTCGCGGTCGAGCAGGAGCTGGCGGCGATCGCCGAGGACCTCGCCACACTCGAGGCCCGTCGGACCGACGTCGCGCAGGACATCACCGCGCTCGACGAGCTCCGGGCCGCGCACCAGCACCTGGTCGACACCACGTGGGACGCGATCGACCTGACCGGCGCCGACGAGTCGCTGGCGCGCCTGTCGACCGAGCGGGACGCCCTGCTGGCCGCTGACGACGGCCTCCGAGCACTCCGGACGTCCGTCGCACGGCTCCGGACGGCCCTCGACGACGCTGCCGACCGCCGGGCTGCCGCGCGGCTGTCGGTGCAGCGGCTCGAGGAGCGCCACGCGGTGCTCGTCGACGGGCAGGACGCCGCGGCCGAGATCCTGTCGCGCTTCGAAGACAGTCCCGCGCTGCTGCCGGACGAACAGCAGGCCCAGCTGCTGGCCGAGACGTTCGACGAGGTCGGCGCACCCGACGGCGTCGACGGGTTCGACGACGCCACCCGTCGCCTCCGCCGGCGGCTCGAGGAGCGACTGTCGCAGGCCCTCGACGGCGCCGCGTCGGCGTCGAACGCGCTCACGATGACGTTCCAGCGGTACCAGGATGCATGGCCCGACCCGAACCTCGGCACCGGTGTCGCGTCGTACCCGGACTACCGCGCGATCCTCGACGACATCGTCGCGACCGGCCTGCACGCGCGGCGCAGCGAGTGGCGTCGACGGCTGTCCCAGTGGAGCGGGGAGGACCTCGTCCCGCTGGCCGGCGCCTTCGACCGTGCGGTCGTCGAGATCGAGGAACGGCTCGAACCGGTCAACGAGATCCTGCGCGACCTGCCGTTCGGCGCGAACCGCGACCGCCTGAAGATCGTCATCCGCCGGGTCACCCGCGAGGACGTCACGCAGTTCCGCCGCGAACTCCGTGCCCTGTCCGCGTCGGTCGACACCGAGCTCACCGACGACGTGCTCGAGACCCGGTTCCGCCGACTCCGACGCTTCATGGCCGTGATCCGGCACGACGGATCGATGCACCGCGGCGCCCGGACCTCGCAGCGCGACGCCGTGCTCGACGTCCGACGCCACATGGAGATCACGGCCGTGCGGTACGACACGACGGGCACCGACCTGGGCGTGTACTCGTCCCTCGGCGACAAGTCCGGCGGAGAGACGCAGGAGCTCGTGGCCTTCATCGTGGGCGCGGCGCTGCGGTACCAGCTCGGCGACGAGACCCGGCCCCGCCCTCGGTTCGCGCCGGTGTTCCTGGACGAGGCGTTCATCAAGGCGGACTCGGAGTTCGCCGGGCGTGCGGTGACGGCGTGGCTGCGGCTCGGGTTCCAGCTCGTCGTGAGTGCACCGCTCGACAAGGTCACGGCGCTCGAGCCGGCGATGGAGCGTCTGCTGTCGATGCGCAAGCACCCTGACACGGGCCACTCGTCGATCACCGAGATCCGGCGGGCGGAGCCGGCGGCGGAGGCTGCGGTGGCACCCGCCTGACGTCCGCCGGGCGCCGGGCGCCCGGTGCCCGAGATGCCACGACATGCCGCTCACTTCCGCCGAGGTCGCAC
The DNA here is from genome assembly GCF_001424385.1 of Curtobacterium sp. Leaf183. Lineage (GTDB taxonomy): Bacteria > Actinomycetota > Actinomycetes > Actinomycetales > Microbacteriaceae > Curtobacterium. The sequence goes on from NZ_LMPO01000009.1 coordinate 329,520, forward strand.
AAGTGGCCTGTCCAGACGCCCGAGGTTCGCAATTTCTGCCATCTGAGGCCGTCGACGGGAGCGGACGACGGACGGGAGGCTCGCTGCGGGCCCGCACCGAGCCTCCCGTCCGTCCGCTGGTGGCGCCCGTCGAGAGGGCGAGACTCGCCGCTCACGTTCGTCCTGGTCGCGGGAGGTGCCGGTCGGCCGACCCGAGATGCGCGAATCGTGGAACCTCGGGCGGGTGGGCGGGCGGCCGCGCGGGTGAGCGCGCAGGGCGGGGCGACGTGTCGACGCGGTACGGTACGGGCGTGATGTGGAACCGGAAGCGCCGCCCGAACCCCGACGTCGACCGGTCCCGCGGTTCGCTCGGGATCGGGGCGCTCGTGCGCGTCGTCGACACCGAGCAGGGCGGCGAACGCTGGGTCGACTCGATCGGCGGCAGCGAGCTCATCGGCGTCATCGTGGCGCCGGGCGGGAACCAGATCGTCGGGTACCCCGGCGTCGGCGAGCCGCTGTCGTGGACCGTCGCGTTCGACGAGCCCGTGTACACGGAGGACGGCCGCGGCCCCTTCGAGCGCGCGACCGTCCTGAGTCGTCAACTGGTCCCGGTGGAACCGGAGCGGAACGAGGCCTAGTAGTCCTCGGACCCGCTCTTGGCCATGGCGCCGAGTGCCATGCACGTGCCGACGCCGCCCAGGACACCGACGCCGATGATGATCGCTCCGACGAGTTCGAGCATGGTGTGTCTCCTGTGGTCTCGGGGCCGACGTGGCTTCGTCCAGGCTACCGGAACGGCTACCGGATCCCGCGCATCAGGCGGAGCACCGGCTTGGCACCGATCAGCAGCAGGACGCCGACGACCACGGCGACCAGGCCGAGAACGGTGAAGTACGGCGCTTCGTTCGCGGGGTCGTAGTACCTCGACAGCACACCCGTCACCGCGGTGCCGAGCGACACCGACAGGAAGAACAGCGCGACCATCTGCGTCTGGAACTTCGGCGGCGCGAGCTTCGTCGCGACGGACTGCCCGATCGGCGAGAGCAGCAGCTCGGCGATCGTGAACACCAGCAGGATGCCGACGAGCACCAGGACCGGGGTGCCGTTCCGCCCGGTGCCGACGAACGGCAGGAACAGCAGGAACGCGATGCCCATGATGCCGGTGCCGAGCGCGAACTTCGTCGGCGTGGACGGCTGCCGGTCGCCGAGCTTGGTCCACAGCGCCGCGAAGACTCCGGACAGGATGATGATCATGATCGGGTTGATCGACTGCACCCACGAGACCGGCATCTCGAACGCGCCGATCGACCGGTCGAGCCGCTGGTCGGAGTAGATCGTGACGACGGTGAACTGCTGCTGGTACAGCGACCAGAACACCGCACTGGCGATGAACAGCGGGATGAAGGCCAGCACCCGGGAGCGCTCGTCGCGGGTGATCCCACTCGTCAGGATGACCACGAAGTAGCCGATCGTGGCCAGGATGACGATCGCGACGACGACGGTGGGCAGGTTGCCGACGTTGAGCAGACCGGTCAGCACCGCCGTCACGATGACGGCCAGGCCGATGACCACTCCGACCGCGACGACCGGCCAGCGCCGGCGGTCGAGCGGGTTCGACACGTGCCGCACGGCGTCGGGGAGGTTGCGCCGACGGATGCCGTACTGCACCAGGCCGGCGGCCATGCCCACCGCGGCCAGACCGAACCCGAAGTGGAACCCGAGGGAGCTCTGCAGCAGGCCGGTGAGGATGGGCCCGAAGAACGCGCCGATGTTGACGCCGAGGTAGTACAGCGAGAACCCGGCGTCGCGGCGGGGGTCCTCGCGGGAGTACAGGCTGCCGACGATCGTGGTGGCGGTCGCCTTGAGCCCGCCGGAGCCCAGCGCGATGAGCACCAGTCCGACGCCGACGCCGGCGACACCGGGGATCAGCGCCAGGGCGATGTGTCCGGCCATCACCACGATGGCGCTGCCGAACAGCGTGCGGTCCGCGCCAACCAGCCGGTCCGCGATCCACGCGCCGAGGATCGTGAACAGGTAGACGGCGCCGCCGTACGCACCCATGATCCCCGCGGCGACGGTCCGGTCGACACCGAGGCCGCCCTCCGTGACCGTGTAGTACATGTAGATGAGGACGATGCCCTGCATCCCGTAGAACGAGAACCGCTCCCACAGCTCGACCGCGAACGGGGTGGAGAGCTCGAACGGCTGGCCGAAGAAGGTCCGTTCGCGCTTCGTGGGCTGTGGTGCGTCGGTGGTGCGTGACATGCCATCCAGTGTGCCGGACTCCGGCCTTGTCGGGTTCCCACCACCGACGCGACCACCTCGGACCCGGGTTTGTCGCGACCGCACCGCTCGCATGCGGCTCCGGGCGGACGTGCATAGCGTTGGCAGGAGCAACACCGCTGTTCAGGAGGACACCCATGGTCGACACCGCTTCCAGCACCCGAGCCGGCACCGCCGCGCCGGGCGGCTCCGCACCGAACGCCGATGCCGCTGGCGACCCCGCGGGCGGGACCCCGACGGCGGGGACCGACACCGACGTCCGCATCGACGTGGACCTGCTCGCCGAGCACCTGCTGGGCCGCTGGGCCGAGGACCGTCGGATCTCGCGCAGGCTCGTGCTCGACCCGGCGCTGCACAAGGTCGAGGGACTGACGAACCACGAGCACCGCGTCCGGGCGTTCGACCAGCTCCGGATCCTGCAGCAGGCGGGTGCCATCCAGCGTCCGTACCCGCCGGAGTTCGGCGGCCAGGACAACCACGGCGGCAACCTGGCGGCGTTCGAGGAGATCACCACCGCCGACCCCTCCCTGCAGATCAAGGCCGGCGTGCAGTGGGGCCTGTTCGGCTCCGCCGTCCACCACCTGGGCACGGAGCGCAACCACCGCGAGTTCCTGCCCGGCATCATCGACTTCTCCGTCCCCGGCTGCTTCGCGATGACCGAGACCGGTCACGGGTCGGACGTCCAGAGCATCGCCACGAGCGCCACCTACGACCCGGCGACGCAGGAGTTCGTCGTGCACACCCCCTTCCGTGGCGCGTGGAAGGACTACATCGGCAACGCTGCCCTGCACGGCCGGGCCGCGGTCGTGTTCGCGAAGCTCGTCACCCGCGGGGTGGACCACGGCGTGCACGCGTTCTACGTCCCGCTGCGCGACGAGGACGGGGTGTTCCTGCCCGGTGTCGGCGGCGAGGACGACGGCGTCAAGGGTGGTCTGAACGGGATCGACAACGGCCGCCTGCACTTCGACCACGTCCGGGTCCCGCGCACCAACCTGCTCAACCGGTACGGCGACGTCGCCGAGGACGGCGCCTACTCCTCGCCGATCGACTCCCCCGGACGGCGGTTCTTCACCATGCTCGGCACGCTCGTGCAGGGCCGGGTGTCCCTCGACGGCGCGGCGGTCGTCGCGCAGAAGGTCGGGCTGCAGATCGCCCTGACCTACGCGATGCACCGCCGGCAGTTCCCGACCGACGGCGGCGACGAGGGCGTCCTGCTCGACTACGGCCGGCACCAGCGGCGCCTGATCCCCCGCCTGGCAACGGTGTTCGCGCAGTCGTTCGCACACGAGCAGCTGCTCCGCACCTTCGACGACGTGTTCAGCGGCCGGCTCGACACCCCGGAGCGCCGCGAGGACCTCGAGACCCAGGCGGCCGCCTTCAAGTCCATGTCGACCTGGTCCGCGCTCGACACCCTGCAGGAGTGCCGCGAAGCCTGCGGCGGCGCCGGGTTCCTCGCGGAGAACCGCCTGACCAGCCTGCGTGCCGACCTCGACGTCTACGTCACCTTCGAGGGCGACAACACCGTGCTGCTGCAGCTCGTCGGCAAGCGCCTGCTCACCGACTTCCGGAAGCGTGCGCCGCGGGACGCCGCGTCCACGGCGAAGTTCGTCGCGGCGCAGGTCGGGGCGAAGCTCGCCGACGCGTCGGGTGTCCGGCGTCTGGGGCAGACGGCGAAGGACCGCGGATCCCTCGCGGCGAGCGTCGCGGACCTGCGCGACCCTGCCGTGCAGCGGGCACTGCTCGCGGGCCGTGTCGACACCATGGTGACCGAGATCGGTGTGCGCATCGGCTCCGCCGGCAAGGACCGTGCCCGCGCCGCGAAGCTGCTGAACCGCTCGCAGCACGAGCTCATCGAGGCGGCGAAGGCGCACGCCGAGCTCATGCAGTGGGACGCCTTCACCGCGGCGGTCGACGAGGTCGCCCCGGGTGACACCCGCCGCGTGCTGGTCTGGCTGCGTGACCTGTTCGCACTCGGCCTGCTCGAGCAGCACCTCGAGTGGTACCTGGTGCACGGCCGGCTGTCGACGCAGCGAGCCCGTGCGGTGTCGGCCTACGCCGACCGGCTCATCGCCCGGTTGCGGCCCGTCGTGCCGCAGCTGCTCGACTCGTTCGGTTACGAGCCCGGGCACGTCCGCGCGCCGATCGCTCTGGGCGAGGAGCAGGCCCGTCAGGACGAGGCACACGCCTGGTTCGCGGCCGAGCGAGCGGCTGGTCGACTCCCCGAGCAGGAGAAGAAGCCCCGTCCGTAGGGACAGTCGCACCCCCGCACGCACATCGCGCCCCGGTCCCCCGGGGCGCGATGTGCGTCACGGGGCGCGATGCATCACTCGTCCGACGGCGACGAAGCAGTCGAAGCAGACGACGGCGACGGCGCAGCCCCGCCGAGCGCCGCCCGCAGGCGGGCCTCGGCGTCGTCCGGCGTCACACCGGCAGCGGCCTGCGCCGCCTCGACGTTCGCCTCGGTCACCGCGCGGACGACCTCTTCGCGCTGGATCTTCACACCGCGGGGTGCATCGATGCCGATGCGCACGCCGTCCCCCCGGGAGTCGAGCACCGTGATGACGATGTCGTCACCGATGAGGATCCGCTCGCCGACCTTCCGCGTGAGTACCAGCACCCGCTCAGCCTAACCACCGAGCGGGGCAGCGCGTCGCAGCGGCACGTCAGAGCACGTGCACGGGCAGCCCCAGCGTGTGCACGGTGTCCGGCGTCGCCGTCTCGGACGTGCCGATCGCCACGATGCCCGCGACTGCCACCGCGCTCGTCACGGACGACACCATCGCCACGCTGTCCTCGTGCTTGCGTCCCGCGTCCACCACGACCCACACCTGGTCCGGCACGAGACCCGCCAGTGCCGCTCGGTCGTCCCACCCCGCGAACCCGAGCAGGGCGTGTCCCTGGCGGACGCCCTCGGCTCGCGCGAGGATCCCGCCGCGGCGGTCCTGGGCGTCCGTCCCGTGCAGCCCGTGGCGCGCGGCGAAGGCGCCCGCGGCCGCGTCGACGTCCCGCATCCGCCCGACCAGCAGCACGAGGTCGCCGTCGGACGACAGCACGGCCGGCACCGGCGCCCGCACCGCGGCCGGCGCGGGGCGCGGCACGAGTGCGACGACGTCGGCGAGGGTGGACGAGCCTCCTGGCAGACCGGCGGTGCCGGACGGGAGGCCCGGTGCGGCACCCACGGGCGCGCCGGCGTCCGTCGCGTCGGGGCCGTCCAGGGCCTCGAGCGCGACCAGCGTCGGCGGCGGCGTCGGCGCGATCCCGTCCGCGACGAACCCGTCGAGCACCGACGCGAAGGCGTCGGCTCGGGCCGTCGACGTGCCGTCGGCGCCCGCGATGCGGGCCTCGGCCGCCTCGGCGTCGGCCAGGAGCGCCGCGATGCCGATGCGCTGCACCGGACCGTCGGCGATCGCGATCCGTGCGACGGGCGGGTCCGACGCCGCCGGGACCTCGACGGTCGCCTCGACGTGGGCCTTGCGGAACAGCCCGCCGATGCCGCCGCTCGTGACCCGCTCGGCGCTGACGATCCGCGCGCCCGGCCCGAACTCGGTGCGGACGGCGACGCGGAGGTCGTCGAGCGTGGCGGCGCTACGCTGCAATCGGGTCGGCGGCACGGACCACTCCCACGGTCTCGATGGTGGAGCCCGCGGCGGTGGCCTCCTGGTAGGAGAGCACCGGCAGGCCGTTCGACTGGGCCGACACCATGCGGTGGACGGCCGGGCGGAGCTGCGGGGCACAGACGAGCACGGCGGAGAGCCCCTGCTCCTCGACACTGTGGACCGCGTCGCGGACGGACCCGAGGACCTGCTCGATGCGGTGGGCGTCGAGCATGATCTGCGAGCCCTGTTCCGACGGCCGCAGGCCCTCGAGCATCGACTGCTCGAGCAGCGGGTCGATCATGATGACGCGGAGCACGCCGTCGTCCAGGTGGCGGGCCGGCAGCGCGGGACCGAGCGCGGCGCGAGCGGCCTCGACCAGGCCCTCAGGGTCGGTGGAGACCTTCGCCCGCAGGGTCAGCGCCTCGCAGATGCGGCCGAGGTCGTTGATCGGGACGCGCTCGACCAGGAGCCCCTGCAGGACACGCTGGAGCTCGGCCATCGAGAGCATCCCGGGCACGAGCTCCTCGACCGCGGCGGGGTTCACCTGCTTGACGCCCTCGGTCAGCACCTTGACGTCCTCGCGGGTGAGCAGCCGCGCGGCGTTGTCCCCGATGACGGCCTGCAGGTGCGTGACGAGCACGGACACACGGTCGATGACGGTCGCACCGGTCATCTCTGCGGCGTGGCGGAGCTCGGCGGGGACCCACTTGCCGGCGAGGCCGAACACGGGCTCGACCGTCGCGTCACCCGGGAGCCCCTCGAGCTGGTCGCCGAGCGCCAGCACGCTCCGTGCGGGCGCGGTGCCCCGGCCGGCCTCGACGCCGGCGATGCGGATGGCGTACGTCGACGGCGGCAGCTCGATGCTGTCGCGCGTGCGGACCGGCGGCACGACGACGCCCATGTCGACGGCGATCTTCCGGCGGAGCGCGCGGACCCGGCCGAGCAGGTCGTCGGAGGCACCGGAGACCATGTCGACCAGGTCGGGCGCGAGCAGGATCTCGAGGGCGTGGACCCGCATCTGCTCGACGAGGTCCTCGGGGGTGTCGCCGGTCGGTGCGACGGCCGCCAGGGCCCGCTGCTGTTCGGCCGCCTGCTCGGCGCGGGCCGCGTTCCGTCCGATCCGCCACCCCGTGAACAGCAGCGTGCCGCCGACGAGCAGGAAGGGCAGGATCGGCATGCCCGGGATGAAGCCCATCGCGATCGCGGCGACACCGGCGATGAGCAGCGCGTTCTTCGACTGGCCGAGCTGGGTGGCCGCGGACGACCCCATCTCGGACTCGGCACCGGAACGCGTCACGATCATGCCGGTCGAGACGGCCATGAGCAGGGCCGGGATCTGCGTGACGAGCCCGTCGCCGATCGTCAGGATGCCGTACTTCGACAGGGCGTCGGTGACGGAGAGCCCGTTCTGCAGCATCCCGATCGCGATGCCGCCGATGAGGTTGATGACGATGATCAGGATGCCGGCGATGGCGTCGCCCTTGACGAACTTCGACGCGCCGTCCATCGAGCCGTAGAAGTCCGCCTCGGCGGAGACCGACGCACGGCGCTCCTTCGCCTGTTCGTCGGTGATGAGTCCGGCGTTCAGGTCCGCGTCGATCGCCATCTGCTTGCCCGGCATCGCGTCGAGCGTGAAGCGCGCGCCGACCTCGGCGACGCGCTCGGCGCCCTTCGTGACGACGACGAACTGGATGACGATGAGGATGAGGAAGATGACCGCGCCGATGATGATCGACCCGGACACCGCGACGTGGCCGAACGCCTGGATGACGTCGCCGGCGAAGCCCTCGCCGAGCACCAGACGGGTGGACGCGACGTTGAGACCGAGGCGGAACAGCGTCGCGACGAGCAGCAGCGACGGGAACACCGAGAAGTCGAGGGGCTTCTTGACGAACAGCGTCGTCAGCAGGATCACCAGCGCCAGCAGGATGTTGCAGATGATCAGGAAGTCGAGCAGGAACGACGGCACCGGCAGGATCAGCAGCAGGATGATGCCGACGACGGCGACCGGGACGGCGAGCTTCGGCAGGTCCGTGCGGTTCATGCGGGGACTCCCTGGGTGGGTTCGGGCTGGTGTCGTGCGGGCCGGAGTCGGCGGGGCCGGAGGTCCCCGGTCAGGGTGGCCGGGTCGATGACCGTGGCGACCTCGGCCGGGGTGGTGGGTCGGGGCGGGGCGTGGGTGCCCGCGTGGGTGCCGGCGGCCTTGAGCGTCATGACGAACGACAGCACGCGGGCGACCGGCGTGTAGAGGTCGACGGGCACCTCGTGGCCGAGCTCGCACGCGGCGTGCAGTGCCCGGGTGAGCGGGACGTCGCGGACGATCGGCACGCGGGCCTCGAGCGCGCGCTCGCGGATGAGCACGGCGACGGGCCCGGCTCCCTTCGCGACGACGCGCGGCGCGGACTTGCCGGGTTCGTACTTGAGGGCCACCGCGTAGTGCGTCGGGTTGGTCATCACGACGTCCGCACCGGGGATCGCCTGGATCATCCGGTTCCGGCTCATCGCGAGCTGTCGGGAACGCCGCTGCCCCTTGACGAACGGGTCGCCGTCAGACTGCTTGTTCTCGTCCTTGACCTCGCGCTTGGTCATCATCGTGCGCTTGCGGTTCCGGCGGATGACGACGAACACGTCGAGCGCCGCGAGCACCAGACCGGCGGCGATCGCGGCGCGCAGCAGGGTGCCGGCGCCCTCGCCCGCGGCGGCGAGGACGGCCGTCAGCGGCAGGGACCCGCTGGTCATGAGCACGGGGACGAGTCCCTGCACGGCGAACCAGAGCACGAGACCGACGACCGCGGTCTTCACGAGGGCCTTCACGCCGTTCCAGAGCGCCTGCATGCCGAACACGCGCTTGACGCCCTGCACGGGGTCGAAGTGCTCGGGCGTCGGGGCGAGCGAGCGCATGTGCACACCGCCCTGCGCCACCGCTGCGGCCGTGACCGCGACGAGGACGACCAGCAGCATCGGGCCGATCGTGGCGCCGATGGACCCCATCGCGTCGTCGAACACCCCGCGCATCGTGCCGATCGTGGGGTCGGCGATGACGACCCGGACGGCGTCGAGCTGCGCCTGCCCGGCGGCAGCCGCACGGCCGATCGTCGCGGGCACCACGAGGGCCGCGGCGGCGATGCCGATCCACGCGCCGAGGTCCTGGGAGCGGCCGAGCTGGCCCTTCCTGTGGACCTCGCGCATCCGCTTGTCGGTGGCCTTCTCGGACTTCTCACCGCTGTCGGACATGCTCACCCCCTCCCCGAGATCGCCTGCACGGCGTCCCCGGTCAGGCTCGACACGACCGCGGGCAGCGCCATGAAGAGCGCGCCGGCGAAGATGACGGACAGCCCGATCTTGATCGGGAAGCCCATCTGGAAGGCGTTGAGCGCGGGGGCGACGCGCGTCAGCAGCCCGAGTCCGACGTCGGCGAGGAACAGCACGACGACCAGCGGTCCGGCGATCTGCAGCGTGGCCAGGAACATCTGCGACAGCGCGGCGACGAGCAGCCCGGCGACGCCGCCGAGGGCGAAGGACCCGACGTGCCCGGTGCCGTCGACGAGCGGGACGGCGTCGAACGAGCGGACGAGCCCGCCGACGATGAGCTGGTACCCGCCGGAGGCGAACAGCAGCGCGAGCGAGGCCATCTGGAACAGGCGCGTGAACTGCGCGCCGTTGACCTGGGACTGCGGGTCGTAGGCCTGGGCGAGCGTGAATCCGCCGAACAGGTCGATGAGCGCGCCGGCGGACTGCACCGCGGCGAACACCAGGTACACCAGGAAGCCGAGCACCAGGCCGACGGCGAGCTGGGTGACGAGCGCGACCAGGAAGGGGCCGGTGTCGAGCGAGACGTACCCGGCGGTGACCCGCGGTGCGACGCCGACGGCCAGGCCGAGCGCGAGGATGAGCTTCACCGTCGCCGGGAACGCCTTGTACGAGAACGGCGGGGCGATCAGGAAGAACGCGATCATGCGCACCCCGGCGAGCATGGTGCCCTCGAGCGCGTTGAAGTCGATGGCCAGTTCCATCAGCCCACCCCGAGCAGCTTCGGGATCTGGTCGAACGCGAAGTGCGTGAACCCGATCATCTCCGAGATCATCCAGTTGCCGCAGACGACCAGGGCGACGGCGACCGCCAGGGCCTTCGGCACGAACGACAGCGTCACCTCCTGGATCTGGGTGACCGACTGGAACAGCGAGATCGCGAAGCCGACGACGAGCGACGTGACGAGGACCGGGGCGGCGAGCTTGCCGGCGACGATGAGGGCCTGGAGCACCAGGTCGATGACCGCTTGCTGGTCCATCAGTGCACCACCTGGTAGCTCTCGATGAGCGACTTGATGATGAGTCCCCACCCGTCGACGAGCACGAACAGCAGGATCTTGAAGGGCAGCGAGATCATCACCGGCGGGAGCATCATCATGCCCATCGACATGAGCGCCGCCGACACGACCAGGTCGATGACCAGGAACGGGATGAAGATGACGAACCCGATGATGAACGCGCTGCGGAGCTCGGAGATGATGAAGGCCGGGATCACGGTCGTCATCGGCACGGCGTCCAGGTCCTTCGGGTTCGCCAGGCCGGCGGCGCGGGTGATGAGCGCCACGTCCTCCTCGCGCGTCTGGTGCAGCATGAAGGTCCGGAGCGGCTTGGTGCCGATGTCGACGGCCTGCTGGAAGTCGAGGTGCCCGGCCAGGTAGGGCTGCAGGGCGTCGTCGTTGATGTGCCCGATCACCGGAGCCATGACGAACAGCGACAGGAAGAGCGCCAGGCCCGCGATCACCTGGTTGGGCGGGATCGACTGCAGGCCGAGGGCGTTCCGGGTCATCGCCAGGACGACGAAGATCTTCGTGAACGACGTCATCATGAGCATGAGCGCCGGGGCGATGCTCAGCAGCGTGATGCCGATCAGCGTGACGACCGCCGACGAGGGCGTGCCGTCCGGGCCGTTCACGTTGACCGAGAAGCCGCCGGTCGACGGTGCGGCCGGTGCGGAGGGGGTCGCGGGGGCGGTCGGCTGGACGACCCCGGCGGCGTGCGCCCCGGTCGCCGTGAGCATGAGGAAGCCGGCGACCATGGCCACCCCGAGGATCGCGAGGAGCAGGACGCGGGCGCGCGCGGCGGTC
>NZ_LMPO01000009.1:340504-379209 GCF_001424385.1 Curtobacterium sp. Leaf183
GCCCTGCAGCTGCTGCGAGGTGGGGACGGCGACCGAACGACGGCCGCGGTTGCGGGGGCGCAGGGGCAGCGGCTCCGCCGCGTCGGCCTGGGCCCCCGGAGCCGGTTCCGGATCGTCGCGCCAGCGGCGCTCCGGCCGTGCCGACGGGGAGAGGTTGGGGGTGGCCTGGTCCTGTCGGTCCAGTTCGGCGCGGAACAGGCTGGCGCTGGCGCTGGCGCCGTCCGGCGCGGTCGTCGCGGCGCGCGTGGGCAGCACGACGGGGCCGGTGACGATGGTGAGCTCCGGCGCGGGCGCCGCGCCGCTGGTCAGCAGGCTCACGCCGGCCTCGGTCACGCCGAGCACCAGGCGCTCACCCTCGACGTCGACCACGACGACGCTCGCCTTGCCGCCGATCCCCTGGCGGGCGACGACCTCGACGGACGCCGAGCGGCGGCCCCGGGTCTTCTTCCCCGCGCCGAACTGCCCCTTCGACACGCGTCGGTGCAGCACCCACATCAGGGCCAGCACGACGCCGAGCGAGAGCGCGACGCGGAGCGCGATGACGAGCGTGTCCAAGGCGGGCTCAGAGGCTTTCGGCGACGTCGAGGATCTTGGTGATGCGGACGGCGTAGTCCTGGTCGACGACGACGACCTCGCCGTGCGCGATGAGCCGTCCGTTCAGCAGGACGTCGGCGGGCGCCCCGGCGGAGCGGTCGAGCTCGACGACGGCGCCCGGCTCCATGCCGAGGACGTCGCGGACGGACATCCGGGTCCGGCCGATCTCGACGGTCAGGGTCATCTCGACGTTGTTGATCCGGCCGAGGTTGCCCGTCGGGATGCTCGACACCGGCTGCGCCGCGGTCGTCCCGATCGTGCCGTTCTCGCGGATGCGGATGCCGAACCAGCCGGCGGGCAGACCACCGGCGGTGAGCTCGAACACGACCGTCTCCGGGTCGGCGAACAACGAGGCCGCCGATTCGCGCCGGGCGGCACCGAGGACACCGACGCCCAGGACCGACGCGCCGGCCTCGAGCGACGGACGGAGCACGTCGGTGACGTCGACCAGCCCGTGGTCGGTGCCACCGGCGGCGGTGATCGTGCCCAGGTCGGTGAGGACCAGGGCGAGGTCCGCGGACAGCCCACCGACGAAGGAGGCGACCACGCCGTCGACCGCGGCCTCGAGGACGGCCGAGGTGGCGCCTCCCGGCAGTGCCAGTGCGCGGAGCGGAGCCGGTGTCGGGAGCTGCAGCGCGAGCGCCTCGGCGGCTCCGGTGTGCAGGGTGGTGGTGGCGGTCATGCGGGCTGCTCCGATGTGGTGGTGACGACGATGCCGGCCAGGCGTGAACCGTTCGCGCCGACGGCCGCGGTGCCGACGGGCTCGCCGTCGACCGCGATGGTGAGGGGGCGGTGCTGCGGGTGCGGCAGCGGGAGCACGTCGCCGACGGCGAGGCCGAGGACCTGGGACGGCAGCACGGCCGCGGGGGCCAGCCGCAGGGAGACGCCGACCGGCACGCTCGCGAGCTGCGCGTCGAGCAGCGCGCGGGCGTCGGCGGGGCTGACGGTGGTCGCGGTCTCACCGAGCTGCGGCAGGACGGCCTCGGCGGGCAGCGCGAGCGTGCCCGGCGCGATGCGCTCCCCCACCCGGATGCTGAACGACGCGACGATCATCAGGTCGCCCTTCTGGGCAGCCTGGGCGAACTGCGAGTTGTACTGGAAGCCGCCGACCCCGACGTCGTGCACGAGCAGCCCGCCGAACGAGTAGCGCAGGTCGTCGAGGGCGTCCTCGACGATCTTGCGGACGAGCGCCTGCTCGATCGGGGTGAAGGTGCGGTCGGGGGTCGGCAGCGGCCTCGCGGCGCCGAGCGCGTGCGAGACCCAGGTCAGGGCGGCGTCGAGCGGGACCTGCAGCACGCCCTTCGGGGTCGTGTCCGCGATCGGCAGCAGCGCCATGCCGGTGAGTGCGGGCAGCGATGCGGCGTACTCGTCGTACGTCATGATCTGGACCTGCTCGCTCGTGACCTGGCTCACGACACGGACCTTCGCGGTCAGCTGCGTGCCCCACTGCCGGGCGAACGTCTCGAAGGCGAGCTCGAGCACCCTCGCGTGCTCGCGGGCGAGCGTCGACGGGCGCGCGAAGTCGTACACCTCGGGCGCGGGCAGGATGTCGGTCACGCAGGGGCCTATCGGTCCCCTGGGTGCCACCCGTCAGTGCTGTACCCCGGAGTGGGGCCGTCTTCCGGCTACCCGGTCGCGCTCCCCTTCGCCGCGTCCTGCGCCTCGGCGAGTGCCGGCATCAGGGCGCTGACGTCCTGGTCCTGGTTCGACAGCACCACGATGTCGACCCGGCGGTTCAGCGCGTTGTCGGCGTCGGTCGTCCCCGTCGCCAGGGGCCGGCTCGACCCGAACCCGACGCTCTGGATGTGCTCGCCGGGCATCCCGCCGCGTTCGACCAGGTCGCGGAGGACCCCGGTGGCCCGCGCGGCGCTCAGCTCCCAGTTGGTGGCGTACGGGGCGGTCGAGTTCCGCTGGTCGGCATGGCCCTCGACGCTGACGTCGTGGCCGGCACCCCGCAGGACCGGGGCGATCGCGTCCATGATCGTCTTCGCCTGGCCGGACAGGTCGGCGCTGTTCGTGCCGAAGTACGTCTCGCTGCCGACGAGCCGCACGGTGAGCCCGCGAGCGTCGACCGTGAACTGCACGTTCGACGTCTGGCCCGCCTTGTCGAGGTTGCCCGTGATGGCCTCCTGGATGGCCTTCAGGTCGTCGAGCTCCTTGGTCGCCGCCGCGACGTCCTGCTTGCTCGCCGTGGCCGGCACCGCCGTCGACGCCGGGTCGGTGTTGGTGTCCTTCGCACCCGACGCGGCGGTCGAGTGGTCGGCCTTCGCGTCGTCCGTCGAGTAGCCCTTGCCGTCCTTCACCTGGTCGGCCTTCACCACGGTGCCGCTGGCCGTGTCGATCTTGGCCGTCTTGACCTCGCCGAAGCCCGTCGCCAACGAGTTCTTCAGCGCGATGTACTTCTGCTGGTCCACCGTCGACATGGCGAAGAGCACGAGGAACATGCACATCAGGACCGTGATCATGTCCATGTACGACGCCATCCACCGCTCGTCGGGGTGCTCGGCGTCGTCGTGGCCGCCCTTCTTGCGGCCGCCGCGACCGCGCCCGTGCCCGCGGGGGTTCGCGCTCATCGTCAGGCCGCCAGCTGCTGGTCGTCGGCGTCGGCGCTGCCGCCGCCCTTGCCCTTGCCCGCCTTGCCCTTGCCGGCGGCCGCGTCGTTCCGCGCTGCCGGCGGCACCATGGCCTTCAGGCGCTCCCCGAGCAGGCGCGGCTGGCTGCCGGCCTGCACCGCGAGCAGCCCCTCCATCAGCAGGGTCTGCCGGTCGGACTCCAGCTGCGCGAGCTTCCGGAGCTTCCCACCGATCGGCAACCACATGAAGTTCGCGGTGAGCAGACCCCAGAGCGTCGCGACGAAGGCACTCGCGATCAGCGGGCCGAGCTCGTCCGGCTTGCCGAGGTTCGCCAGCACGTGGGTCAACGACACCACGGTGCCGATGATCCCGACGGTCGGGGCGAAGCCGCCGAGGCCCATGAAGAACGAGCTCGCGCTCCGCATGGGTGCGGCGTTCGACTCGATCTCGTCCTCGAGCAGGATCCGCAGTTCGTCGCCGTCGGTGCCGTCCGCGATGTTCTGCAGCGCCTTCTTCATGAACGGGTCGTCGTGCTTGTCCGCCTCCTGCTCGAGGGCGAGCAGACCGTTGGACCGCGCGACCTCGGCGAGGCCGACGACGTCGTCGATGACCGCAGCGGGCGGGGTGACCTTGCCGGTGAACGCCTTCGGTGCGGCCTTGAAGCTCGCGATGGCGTCCTTGAGCGTGGTGCTCGCGACGCCGGCACCGATGGTGGCGCCGAAGACGAGCAGGATCGGCGCCGGCAGGAACAGGCCGCCGAGCTCGACGTGCTCCATCTCGATCATGCCGAACAGGGCACCGAAGGCGAGCAGGATGCCGATGATGGTCGCGATGTCCACGTCAGCGCCCCCCGTCGAGCGAGCGCGGGGCCGGAGCGGCGTGCAGCGGGGCGACCGCGGCGAGCGTCGGCTGCGGGCCGGTGGCGTTCGTCGCCTCGGAGCCGTACGCCATCGTGACGATCCGGGCGCGGTACGCGGCGATCCGGTCGATGACCTCGGCCATGGACTCGCGGACGATGTACTTCGCACCGTCGACCATGATGAGCGTCGTGTCCGGCGTCTCCTGGATGCGCTCCACGAGGTCGGGGTTGACAGCGAATCCGCTGCCGTTGAGTCGTGTGACGACGATCATCTGGTCCGTCCCTGGTGTGTCCACCCGCCACCGTCCGTGGGGCAGGTCCTGCTGGCCGCCCGTCCGTGGGTGGTCAGTGCGCTCTATCGACCGGACCGGACCGCCCGTAAGCCCGCTCCGGACACATCGGTGCGTCCGGGTGCATCCGACCGGGGTGATGGACCGGTAGTGGGAGTGAGGACGTCGACGACGACGCTCCCGAACCCACCAGGAGGAACACCATGCGGAAGAACCTCGTCACCGGCATCGGCGCCGGTGCCCTGCTCGCAGCCCTCGCGCTCGCGGTCCCCACGGCCACGGCGTCAGCGGCCACGTCCGACGCCACGCTCTCCGTCCTGCACGCGGTCCCGAACACCACCGTGGACGTCTACCTCGACGGCAAGCGCGCCATCGACGACTTCACGCCCGGCACCCTCGCCGGTCCGATGACGGTCCCCGCCGGGGCACACACGCTGGCCATCACGGCGAGTGACGCCACCGACGACTCCAAGCCGATCATCGGCCCGGCGGACGTCTCGTTCACCGCCGGCGGCAACTACACCGCCGTCGCGCACCTGAAGGCCGACGGCTCCCCGACCGCCACGGTCTTCACGAACGACACCTCGGCGGTCCCCGCCGGTCAGGGTCGTCTCATCGTCCGTCACGTCGCAGCAGCACCTGCGGTCGACGTGCTCGCGGGCGGGAAGGCCGTGGTGTCCAACCTGTCGAACCCGGACGAGAAGGCGCTCGTGCTCCCCGCCGGCACCGTCTCGGCCTCGGTCGCGGCGACCGGCACCACCGCGCCGGTCATCGGCCCGGCTGACGTCCCCGTGCAGTCCGGCACCGACACCATCGTGTACGCGTGGGGCAGCCTGAACGACAAGAACCTGGCGCTCGCCACCCAGACCATCACCGGCCTGGGCAACCCGAACGGCGTCCCGGCCGGCAACGCCGGACTCGTCGCGACGAACCGTCCCGACAGCACCACCCCGCTCGCGATCGGCGGCGGCGCAGCAGTGCTGCTCGCCGGTCTCGTGGTCGTCGTCCTGCGTCGTCGTGGCGCGGGCGACCGGGCAGCACGGCGCTGACCGTGCGGCTCCGGGTCGGGGCGGCGGTGGCAGTCCCCCTTGCCGCTGCCGTCGCCCTGACCTGCCTGACCGGGTGCTCGTCGGCGGATCGGGTCCCCGGCGGGTCCCCGCTCCCCACCGCGGTGACCGGGACGCCGACCCCCGTCCCGTCGGCGTTCTCCACCGCGGTGCCGCAGCAGAGCGCCGCACTGCCCCGTGACGTCGCACCGACGGTCGCCCCCGTCCGGATCGCCGTCGCCGGCCTGCCGATCGACCAGCCCGTGCTCCCAGAGGGCGTGGACGACACCGGGGCGATGTCCCTGCCGGCGGACCCCGCGAACGCCGGGTGGTGGAAGTTCGGCCCCGGACCGACCTCGACCACCGGGACCACCGTCGTCGCGGCGCACGTCGACGCGGTCGGGTACGGCATCGGTCCGTTCGCGCACCTGGTCGACGTCCCGACCGGCACGGCGATCACGGTCACCGGCGCGGACGGCTCCGCGACCGGGTACCGGGTCGCCAGCGTCGACCTGGTCCGGAAGACCGGGGTGCCCTGGTCGAGCATCTTCGACCAGGACGGACCCCGGCGACTCGTGCTCGTCACCTGCGGCGGAGCGTTCGACACCACCACCCACCACTACGACAGCAACCTCGTGGTCACCGCGACACCGCAGTGACCGATCCGCGACTCCCGACCGTGACCCGGCCCGACGCCCTAGCATCGGGACAGGTGCCCATCGCGGTCACCGGAAGGCCCCACGACGACGTGACGATCACACCACCCGACGACTCCGCGCTCGCCGATGCGTTCGGCAGCGGTGACGAGCGTGTCCTGCGCTCCGTCTACGAGCGCTGGTCGCCCCTGGTCCACACGCTCGCGCTCCGCTCGCTCGCCGACGTCGCCGCGGCCGAGGACGTGACCCAGCAGGTGTTCGTCCGGGCCTGGCGCAGTCGCTCCACCTACGACCCCGCCAAGGCCCCACTCGGTGCCTGGCTGGTCGGCATCGCCCGCAACTGCATCACCGACGCCCACACCGAACGCACTAGACGCACGCGACTCACCATCGCCGTCGCCGGAGAAGAGGCAGCGGCACCGATGGCCGAGGACGTCACCGACGGACTCGCCGAACGGGTGATGGTCGCGGGCGAGCTCGACCGGCTCGACGAGGTCCCCCGGACGGTCATGCGACTGGCGTTCTACGAGGAACTCAGCCACCGTGAGATCGCCGAACGACTCGATCTGCCGCTCGGCACCGTGAAGAGCCACATCCGTCGAAGTCTGGCTCGGCTCCGAACACGCTTGGAGGTGATCGAATGAACCACATCGACGAGGAGACCCTGGCGCTGCTCGCCATCGGCGAGGTCGGGCCCTCCGGCGCGCAGGCCGAGCACCTCGCGGCGTGCCCGACCTGTCGGGACGAACTCGTCGACCTCCGACGCGTCGTGTCCGTGGCCCGGAGCACCGAGGGCGTCGCGCTCGAACGACCGGCACCCGCCGTGTGGGACCGCATCGCCACCGAGCTCGGCTTCGACACGCCCGGCTCCGACATGCGCGGTGCACCCGCGACCGCACCGTCGGCCGCCGGTCCCGCGCCGGCCCCCGTGACTGACATCGCGCCGCGTCGTCGTGGCCGGGTCCGCCGCCGCACCGTCGCGCTGCTGACCGCGGGGGTCGGGATCGTCGCGCTCGTCGCCGGGATCGGCCTCGGGACCGCCCTGTCCCGCGGCGGCGACCCCGCGGGAGCGGTCGTGTCCCGCACGGCCCTCGACCCGCTGCCCGGCTGGACCGGTGCCGCGGGCAGCGCCGAACTCGAGCGGGACGGCTCGGGCAGTCTGGTGCTCGTCGTCGACCTGGACCACCGGGCGACCGAGGGCCAGGCACCGCTCCGCGAGGTCTGGATGATGCGCTCGGACCTGCGCGGCCTGGTCAGCGTCGGGTTCCTGGACGGCGACACCGGCCGGTTCGTGGTCCCCTCCGGCGTCGACCCGTCGCGCTACCCGGTCGTCGACGTCTCCGCCGAGGCTGCCGACGGCGACCCCGCCCACTCGGGCGACTCGGTCGTCCGGGGCACCCTCCGCTCCCGCAGCTGACCGGCGAGGCGGGTGCGGGAACGCACCCACGCGGGTCCGCGCAACTGCGGACCCGCCGTCACCCGGTCCGGCGGACCCGCCCGGACCTCCAGGCTGATGCCCAGCCCGGGTCCACGCCGAGCCCAGCCCGGGAGCGCTCCATGGGGTCATGGCCAGATCGCTGCTGACCGTCCCCCTGCTCGTCACCGTCGCGCTCGCCGCACTCGCGTGGGGCGTCCTCGGCCCGGCGGCCGCGTTCGCCTTCGTGGCGCTCGCCCTGCTCGAGATCGCGATGGCCGCCGACTCCTCGGTGCCGATGGCCGGCATCGCCGGTCGGCTGCACTCCCCGGCCAGACGGCTGTTCCTGTCGCTCGGCATCGTGGCGGGCGTCCTGGCGATGCGGCTCCTGCTGCCGCCGGCGGCCGTCGCCGTCGGGGACGCCACCGACCCGGCGCAGGCGGTGACCGAGGCCGTCGTCGCCCCGGGCGCCTTCAGCGCCCACCTGCAGGAGGTCCGCCCCGCGCTGGCGGCGTTCGGCGCGTCGTTCATCTGGCTGGTGTTCGCGGAGTACCTGTTCAACACCGACCGCGCGTCGCGCAGGTCGTGGCTCGGCCGCCTGGAGGCGCGACTCGCCGCCGTCGCGCGGCCGCGCGTCTGGTCGCTGGTGACGGCGACCGCCGGGGTCGCCCTGACCAGCGTGCTGGTCGGGGGCGACACGGCGTGGGCCCCGGCTGCTGCGGTGCCGGTCGCCGTGGGCGGCGTCGCCGGCATGACGATGTACCTGGTCTCGAAGCGGGTCGCCGCCTGGGCGCTCGGGTCGGGCTCAGCGCTCCGCTCGTGGCGGGTCCATGCGCACGCCTCGACGGTGGTCTTCGAGCGGGGCCTCGTCGTGTTCATGCTGTTCGAGATCCTGGACGGCGTGTACTCGCTGTCAGGGTCGGGCACGTCCGGGGTGGACGGCCTCGGAGCGCTCGGGCAGGCTGCGGTGGGCGCGGCCGCGATCGGTGTCGGGGCACTGTTCCTGGCGCGGTTGACGTCGCGCCTGGACCAGGCGGCAGGGCTGCAGCGGTTGCGCTACCTGAAGGCCGGCGCGGCGTACGTGCTCGGCGTCCTCGCGGTGCTGCTGTGGACGAGCCTGCTCGTGCCGGTCCCCGGCGTGCTCGTCGGGTGGTTCGGCACCGTGGTCATCGGGTCGGCCCTGGCGTCGTCGCTCCCCTGGCGGGCGTGGGTGCGCCGGTCGCGAGCACGGCGGGCGGCGCCGCGGTCCGCGTGACCCGTCACCGCGCGCCGGGGTCCGCCGGACGCGGTCAGTCGCGCTCGCCCTGGCGCAGCAGACGGGTCTCCTCGGCGTCGTACTCCGCGCGGACCTGGCGCAGCACGAGGTCGTCGATGTCGCCCTCGTCGCGCATCCGGAGCAGGGTCGCCGCCTTGAGCCGGACGAGTTCGAGCTCGAGCTCCACGGCGTCGCCGCGCTTCGCGAGCAGCGGGTGGTCGTCGTCGTCGCTCTGCTCGGCCCGGACGAGCGCCAGGTGCCCCTCGTAGTCCTCGCGGATGCGGCGGACCACGTCGGCGTCGGCACCCGAGCGGTCGGCGAGCCTCGGCAGCGCCGCGAGTGCCTCCTCGAGCGCCCGACGTTCGGCGGTGCGGCGCTCGTCCGCGACCTCGTGGCTGCCCCCGAAGTCCGCCCACCGGACCACGACCGGCAGCACCAGCGACTGTCCGACGATCGTGACGATCACGACGCCCGCGACGACGAAGACGATGAGGTCGCGCTCCGGGAACGCGCCGCCGCCCTCGACCATGCGCGGGACGGCGACCGCGGCGGCGAGCGACACGGCGCCGCGGAAGCCCGTGAAGCCGCTCACCACGCGGTCGCGGTGGCCCTCGCGCGGTGACCCACCGGTGCGGAGCGTGACGAGACGGACCGCGCCCCACGACAGGTTGAGGAAGGCGAAGCGGAGCACGACCACGGCCACCGAGACCAGGCCGATCATGCCGAGGCCGACGAGCAGCTCGCGCGGCTCGAGGTCCCGCACGGCGATCGTGGCCTCGATCCCGACCAGCACGAACAGCGACCCGTTGAGCAGGAACGTCGCGAACGACCAGAACGACCGGGTCTGCTGCCGGGTCTCGGCGCGGTCGAGTTTCGGGGCGACCTGGCTGACCACGAGCCCCGCGACGACGACCGCGAGCACCCCGGACGCACCGATCGCCTCGGCCGCGAGGAAGGCCACGAAGGGCACCAGCAGTGTCAGCAGGTTCTCGAGCACGACCGCCGAGATGCGCCGGAGCACGAGCATCCCGAGCCACGCCACCAGCAGCCCCGCCGCGATCCCACCGACGTAGGACAGCAGGAGCATGCCAGAGACGTTCCACACGCTCAGGGTCTGCTCGCCCGCGGTGACCGCCACCGCGATGCCGTAGATGACGAGCGTCGTGCCGTCGTTCACCAGGCTCTCGGCGCGCAGGACGGTCGTGTTCCGCCGCGGCAACGAGCGGGTCAGGGCGCCGACTGCGGTGGCGTCCGTCGGGGCGACCGCGGCACCGAGCACCCACGCCGGTCCCCACGGCATGCCGAGCAGGTGCAGCAGCGTCGCGACACCACCGGCCGTCAGCACGACGAGCAGCGTGCCCATGAGCAGGATGCCGCGGAAGTTCGCGCGGATCTCCCGCAATGAGATCGTCAGGCTCTCCCAGTACAGCAGCGCGGGCAGGAACAGCAGCAGCACGGCGTCGGCGGGCAGCTCCAGTTCGCCGAACGCCGGGATGAAGGCGATCGCGGCGCCGAAGGCCAGCAGCAGCACCGGCGGTGCGATCCGGAGACGCCCGGCGACGGCGGTGGTGACCGCGATCGCCGTGGCGAGCACGACGACGAGTTCGGGTGCGATGAGTTCCATGTCGACTGTGAGCCTGGCAGGCGGTGCCTGTGCACGGGGAGCAGGATCGGCACCATGGCTCGCATCCTCGTCACCGGCTCCACCGACGGCCTCGGCCGCGCGACCGCCCAGACCCTGCTCGACGACGGCCACGACGTCCTCGTGCACGCGCGCTCCCCGCAGCGCGCGGACGCCGTGGCCGACCTGGTCGGACGTGGCGCGCAGCTCGTCGTGGTCGACCTGTCCGACCGTGACGCCGTGGTGCACGCCGCCCACGACCTCGACGACGGGGAGCCGATCGACGCCGTCGTGCACAACGCCGGGGTCGTCTCCGGAGCCTCGCTCGTGCCGGTGAACGTCGTCGCGCCCTACCTGATGACGGCACTCCTGACCGCGCCGACGCGACACGTGTACCTGAGCAGCGGGATGCACCGCGGCGGTCGGGCACGGCTCGACGGCGTCGACTGGGACGGCCGGAGCACGACCAACAGCTACTCGGACACGAAGCTCTTCGTCACCGCGCTGGCGCGCGAGGTCGCCGAACGGTGGCCCGGCGTCCGGAGCAACGCCGTCGACCCGGGCTGGGTCGCCACCAAGATGGGCGGCGTCGGCGCGACCGACGACTTCGCGCTCGGGCACCGCACGCAGGAGACCCTCGCCACCGACGCCGACACGACGGTCAGTGGCGCGTACTGGTTCCACGGGGAGCAGCAGCGCCCGCACGACGCCGTCGAGGACGCGGGGTTCCGCACCGCGTTGGTCGACGCGCTCGAACGGGCGACCGGCGTGGCGCTGCCGTCCCGCTGAGGCGTCCCGGACCACCGGGATGGGAGAGTGGGCGGGTGGACACCCAGGCAGCGCCGCCCTCGACCCGCCTGCACCGGGTCGCCCTCTTGGCGACGTCGACGATGACGGGGTTCGGCATCGCGTCCTGGATCACCCGGACGCCATCGGTCCGTGCTGACCTCGGCGCCTCGATCGAGGCGATGGGCTTCGTGCTCTTCGGCCTGTCGATCGGTTCGATGCTCGGCATCCTGGGCGCCGGCGTGCTGCTCCGTCGGATCGGCCCGAAGCCCCTGATCCTGGCCGGGGGTGCGCTGCCCGTGGTCGGCACGCTGCTGGTCGGACTGCTCGCGCCCGCCCAGGTCGCAGCGGGGGTCTGGGCGGGACTGTTCCTGATCGGGTTCGGCGCCGGGATCGCCGAGATCGGGCTCAACGTCGAGGCGGCTGCGGTCGAGCGGGTCATCGCGAAGCCCGTGGTGCCGGTCCTGCACGCCTGCTTCAGCCTCGGGTCGGTCGCGGGCGGGATCGTGGGCATCGCGATGACGGCGGCCAGGACCCCGGTCGTCGTGCACCTGCCGATCGCCGCCGGGGTGATGGCCGCGCTCGCCCTCACCGCCGCGCTCACGATCCGCCCGATGCCCCGGCCTGCCGACGACCCGGCGCCGGCGAGCGTTCCCGACCCCGCGGGCTCCAGGCGCTCCGTCATCACGCTGCAGCTGGCGCTCATCGCCGTCATCACGCTGGCGATGGCCTTCGCGGAGGGAGCTGCGAGCGACTGGCTCCCGCTGCTGATGACGACGGACCACGACGCCCCGGAGGTGCTCGGCTCCCTCGTCTTCACCGGCTTCGCCCTCGCGATGCTGATCGGCCGGTCCGCCGGCACACCGCTCGTCATGCGCTTCGGTCGCGGTGCTGTGGTCAGGGCCTGCGGGATCGTCGGGCTGGTCGGCGTCCTGGCGGTCGTCGTGTCCCCGACGCCGATCGTCACCGCGGCCGCGGCCGTCGTGTGGGGGCTCGGCATCGCGCTCGGGTTCCCGCTCGCGGTCTCGGCGGCGGGCGACCACCCCACCGACGGCGACCGACGGGTGTCCGTCGTGGCGACCGCCGGCTACGTGGCGTTCCTGGTCGGTCCGCCCGCACTCGGGTTCCTCGGCGAGCACCTGGGCCTGCGGCTCGCGATGCTGGTGCCGGCCGTCCTGCTCGCGGTCACCGTCGTGGTCGCTCGCGCCGCCGGGGTGCAGCGCAGCGCGGCCTGACCCGTCACACTGCCGCACGGACCACGACGCGCAACGTCACACGACGACCACCTTCGTCATGTGACGCCACCGCCCTTCCGGCACCCGTCGAACGCTCGCTAGCGTCCCCGCATGGCGCTCATCTGCTTGGTCCTCTCCGGAGCCGCACTCCTGGTCAACGGCCTCACCCTGCTCGGGCACGTGCCCGGTCGTGACAGCGGCGTGTTCAACGTCCTGATCGGCGGCCTGCAACTCGTCCTCTGCATCGCCGTCGCCGTGTCGGCCGACGGCTCCCTGCCCGCGCTCTTCGCGATCGCCGGCACCTTCCTGTTCGGGCTCACCTACCTGTACGTCGGGTTGGACGCCCTGTTCTCGCTGGGCTCCGTCGGGCTCGGCTGGTTCTGCGGTCTGGTCGCCGCGCTCGCCGCGGTGTTCGCGGTCGTGCACCTCGCCGATGACCCGGTCCTCGCCGTCCTGTGGGCCGGGTGGGCCGCACTCTGGACCCTCTTCTTCGTCCTGCTCGCGCTGGGCCGCAGTGCGATCACGACCTACACCGGCTGGGCCCTCGTGTTGGCCAGCCAGGTCACCACGACGGTGCCGGCCGTGCTCGGCCTGACCGGGCACTGGCCGGCCGGGCCGATCGCGACGAGCACCGCACTGATCGTGCTGGTCGCCGTGTTCGGCGGTGCGGTCCTGCTCGCACGACGCACGGCAGCGCGCACGGCCCCGACCACCACCGGCGACGGCGACACCGTCACCGCATCCCCCGCCGCGGCACCCGCCGCAGTCTGACCCGACGAGAACGGACCCCACCATGACCACGACGACTTCCGCACCCACGACCACGACCGGCGCACCGTCCGACGAGGCCCTGTCGGCGCGCTTCCGCCCGGTGTTCGACCGCATCGCCGCGGGGGCGTCGGAGCGCGAACGTGAGCACCGCCTGCCCACCGCCGAGATCCGCGAGCTCGCCGATGCCGGGTTCGGCGCAGTGCGGGTCCCCGTCGAGTTCGGCGGATGGGGTGCAACGCTCCCCCAGCTGTTCCGCCTGCTCACGGAGCTCGCCGCCGCCGACAGCAACATCCCGCAGGCCCTGCGTGGCCACTTCGCCCTGGTCGAGGACCGTCTGGTCGCCCGATCCGGCCCCCGTGACGTGTGGCTCGAGCGCTTCGGCCGTGGCGAGATCGCCGGCAACTCCTGGACCGAGGTCGGTTCCGTGCAGATCGGCGACGTCGTGACGAAGGTCACGCCGGACCCAGAGGGCGGCTTCCGCATCACCGGGCAGAAGTACTACTCGACGGGCAGCATCTTCGCCGACTGGATCGACACCTACGCCGAGCGCACCGACACCGGCGACCGGGTCATCGCGATCGTCGACGCACACCAGCCCGGCGTGACCCACACCGACGACTGGGACGGGTTCGGCCAGCAAACCACCGGCTCCGGCACGAGCACGTTCCGTGAGGCCCGGGTCGGTGCCGACGACGTCGTGCTGTTCGACGAGCGGTTCCTGTACCAGACGGCGTTCTACCAGGGGGTGCTGCTCAGCGTGCTCGCCGGTTCCGTGCTCGCGGCCGAGCGGGAGATCGCGCTCGAGGTCCGGAACCGCACCCGGGTGTTCTCGCACGGCAACGCCGAGACGTTCGCGGCCGACCCGCAGATCCTGCAGGTCGTCGGCGAGGTCTCCGCCGCTGGTTTCGCCGCCGAGGCGATCGTCGCCCGCGCGGCGGAGGCGCTGCAGGGGGCGTACGAGGGCGCCTTCCTCGACGAGGAGGAAGACGAGCGACGCAACGACCGCGCTGAACTCGCGACCGCCCAGGCGCAGGTCGCACTGACGTCGCTCGCGACCCAGGCGACGTCGCACCTGTTCGACGCACTCGCCGCGTCGGGAGTCAGCACCACGAAGAACCTCGACCGGCACTGGCGGAACGCACGCACCGCGGGCAGCCACAACCCGTGGGTGTTCAAGGCCCGCATCGTCGGTGACCACGCCGTCAACGGCGTCGAGCCGCCGCGGGTCTGGGCGATCGGCGCGACCCGTCGCTGAGCGCCCCGTCGCTGCGGGTCAGTCCTGTCGCTCGTGCGGGAAGTGCGGCGACCGGTGCTGGAACGCCAGGACCGCGTCGTTCACGACGTGCCCCTCGTCGATCTCGATCGCCCGCCGGATCGTCTCCGACTCGTCCCAAGCGGAACGTCCCGACAGCACGGGACGCAGGAACGGCATGAGCGCCTCGCTGATCTCCCACGTCGTCGAGTTCCAGAGCAGCGACGGGCTGTGGTCGACCGCGTAGTAGTTCGTCGACTCCCCCACCGTCACCATCGGCTCGGCGAAGGTGGTCCCGTGGGCCCAGCTGAAGCCCATGCCCTCGTCGACCGACACGTCGACGATCAGGCTGCCCGGACGGAACACCCCGAGGTCCTCGGTCCGCAGGTAGGTGATCGGCGCGTTGGGGTCCTGCAGCGTGCAGTTCACGACGATGTCGTGCCCGGCGAGGAACGGCGCGAGCGGGACCGGGCCGTCGGCGGTCGTCACGATGCTGTCGGCCGGGGCGGCGTCGTCCGGCTGGAGCTGCAGCAGGTCGACGGACGGGATCGGCGACCCGACCGCAGCCGTGTCGCGGTGCGTCAGGACCCGCACGTCGTGGACGCCGTGCGCGTTCAGCGCCGTGACGGCACCGCGGGCGGTCGCACCGAAGCCGATCACCACCGCCGACAGCCGACGGCCGTAGTCCCCCGTCGACCCGCACAGCTGCATCGCGTGCAGCACCGAGCAGTACCCCGCCAGCTCGTTGTTCTTGTGGAACACGTGCAGGCCGAACCCGCCGTCCGACTGCCAGTGGTTCGTGGCTTCCCACGCGATGAGCGTCAGGCGACGGTCGATCGCCACCTGGGTGAGCTCGACGTCCTGCACGCAGTGCGGCCAGCCCCAGACGACCTGTCCGTCGCGGAGGTCGCGCAGGTCGGCCGCGAGCGGCTTCGGCAGCAGGACGACGTCGGCGAGGGCGATGACCTCGTCGCGGTCGGCCATCGCGCCGACCAGGGGCTCGAGCTGGGCGTCCGACATCCCGAAGCGCTCACCGTAGCCGCGTTCGAGGACCATCGCGGAACGGATGTCGGCGTCGATGCGACCGATGTGCGAGGGGTGGATCGGGAGGCGGCGCTCGTCGGCCTTGCGCGAGGTGGCGAGGACGCCGAGGCGGAGCAGCGCCGGTGCGGTTCCGGTTTCGGTCATGGTGCACTCTACGGTGAGCGGCCCCTTGCACGGGCGCGCCCGCGGTGCCAGGGTGTGGTCACACCGTCCCGAGGAGCCTCCCGATGCCCATGGTCTTCGTCAACCTGCCCGTCACCGACCTGGACCGGGCAACGGCGTTCTACGCGGCCCTGGGCTTCCGGATCAACCCGCTCTTCACGGACGAGGACGCCGCGTGCGTGATCGTGGAAGAGGACCACAGCGCGTTCATGATCCTGCGTCGGGAGTTCTTCCAGAGCTTCACCGACCGCTCGGCCGGCGACCCGTCCCAGGCCGTGTCCGTCCTGACCGCGGTGATGCTCGACTCCCGCGACGCGGTCGACCAGACCGTCGCATCGGGAGTCGGTGCCGGCGGTTCCGAAGCCCGACCGGCGACGGACCTCGGCTTCATGTACCAGCGGCAGCTCACCGATCCGGACGGCAACGTGCTGGAGTTCGGGTGGATGGACCCGGCGGCCGCCGAGCAGGGGCCCGAGGCAGCGGCGCAGGCCTGACCCGCGCTTCCGGGTCAGACTTCCGGGCCAGACTTCCGGGTCAGACCTGCGGGTGCGGGCGGCGGTCGAACGTCAGGTGGACCACACCGCTCGGGGAGGCCTCGGCGACGACGTCGAAGCGGTCCTCGAGCCCCTCGAGCCCGTCCCAGAGCCGCTCGCCCCGGCCGAGCACGATCGGCACGACGACCACGTGCAGGTGGTCGACCAGGTCGGCCTGCAGGAACGCACGGACGGTCTCGACCCCGCCGCCGATCCGCACGTCGGTGTCGGGTGCGAGCGCACGCGCCGTCGCGAGGGCGTCCGCAGGACCGGCGTCGACGAAGTGGAACGTCGTGCCGCCCGCCATGACCAGGGGCTCGCGCGGGTGGTGCGTCAGCACGACGACGGGCGTGTGGAAGGGCGGCTCGTCACCCCACCAGCCGGTCCAGCCGTCGTCCGGCCACGGGCCCCGCTGCGGGCCGAACTTGTTGCGGCCCATGATCTCGACACCGATGCCGGGCGCCCACGCACGTGCGTGGACGTCGTCGACGTCGGTCGAGCCTCCCGGTGCTCCCTGCATCCCGCGGAACGTCGCGGTCTGCATGAACCAGCCCATCAGGCGACCGTCGGCGTGCCCGAAGGGCCGCTCCGCCGACTGGTCGGCACCGGTGCCGAACCCGTCGAGCGAGACCGCGAAGTTGTGCACCCTGACCGTCGACATGTCGTCACAGTAGAGCGGGAGGCCGGCGGCGGTCCAGTGGATCAGCGAGCGCGGGTGCGGATGCGCCCCGGACCGACCGGGAGCGGTCCGGTGCGGTACTCGAACGCGTCGGCCGTGGCCGCGGGCGGGACCTCGACCGACGCGGCACCGAACCGCCACACGCGGTTGTACAGGTAGACGCCGATCACGGTCCCACCGCCGTCCGGCACCGCCCACGTGCCGTCTCCCCACTGCGCCGGGTGCCCGACGCCGTCGATCGTGACGGTGGGGCGGGCGAACCACGTCAGGAGTGGTCGGACGAGCCGGAGCTCGACGCGTCGGCGCGTCGTCCCCGAGGGCAGTGTTGCATCCACGGGCGCAGCTTACGGGCCGACAGCAGACCGGTGGACCACGAGCGTGCGTCGGTCCCTCAGACCGGACCGGTCCGGACCGGACCAGACCGCAGCCGGCCGCTGCGTGATTCGTCCTGCGGCGCCGCATACCCCAGCGACCACGGTGTTCGATCGGTCGCATGCTGTCCCTCATCTACTCCAGCGTCGCCACGAGCACCCTCGAGCCCGCCGACCTCACCGCGCTGCTCACCCAGAGCCGCGAGTCGAACGAGCAGACGGGGATCACCGGGATGCTGCTCTTCCGGAACGGCTACTTCCTGCAGGTGCTCGAGGGACCCGACGCCGCGGTCCGCGGGAAGATGCACACGATCCGTGACGACAGCCGCCACACCAAGGTCACCGTGCTGCTCGAGGACCTGATCGAGGAACGGCAGTTCCCGGAGTGGACGATGGGGTTCCCGAGCAACGAGGAGCTCGAGGGCGTCGCCGGCTACCGCGCGACGTTCGACGACCTCGACGCGCACCAGGGGGACGCCGTCTCGTCGGTGCCCGCGGTCCGCGAGCTCGTGCGCTGGTTCCGGGCGCGGGCGGCCTGAGCCCTCCGCGGCTACGCTGCCGCCATGGACTGCTTCGCGAGCTGGCGCACCCGCCACTGAAGGAACGGCCGACACGGCCGCACGGCCTCTCGTCATCGACGGGAGGACTCCTCCAGCACGCTCTCGAAAGGCCATCACCAATGCACATCCGCGACTGCACGCCCGCCGACGTCCCCGCGCTCGTCGACCTGACGATCGAGGTCTTCCGGCCGCTCTTCACGGGCTCGCTCCTGGAACTCCGGCCGGAGGTGACCCGCCACGACCACGGTCGGTGGGAGGACGACTACCGACACGAGGTCCCCGCGCTGCTCGACCCGTCGCAGGACCGGTTCGTCACCCTCGCCGAGGCGGACGGCCGGGTCCTCGGCTTCGTCGGTTGGAACGTCACCGGGGGGACGTCGGGTCGGCTCGACATGGTCGCCGTCCGCCCCACCGCGCGCCGCACCGGTGTCGCGCGGACCCTCTGCACCGCGGTCATCGACCGGCTGGCCGCCCGCGGCGTCGAGGTCGTGCACATCGGCACCGGCGGCGACGAGTTCCACGCGCCGGCCCGCGCGCTGTACGACTCGCTCGGCTTCACCGCACTGCCGACGGTGGACTACGCGCGCGCACTGTCGGTTGCCGACGCCGGTCGCTGACCGCGACCGCATGACGGACGGGAGGCCCGGTGCCAGCTGGCACCGGGCCTCCCGTCCGGTGGTCCGAGCGGCTGCCTGCCGGTCAGCGTCGCAGCCCGTCGACGATCAGGCTGGCGAAGCGACGCGCGGCGGCTGCGCTGTCGGTCGCGTCGACCGAGCCGACCGCGCGCCCGGCTCGCAGGACGAGCACCAGGTCGCTCGCGACGAAGTCAGCACGCAGCGCGCCCTGGGCCTTCGCACGACGGGCGAGTCCGTCGAGCATGCCGAGGAGTCGGCGTCGGTGCTCCGTGAGGGCGGCGCTCACGTCGGCCGTCGCGGTGAACGCGTCGACGAAGCCCCGGTTGCTCGCGCTGAGCAGGGTGAGTTGTCCGAGCGCGCCACGGAGACCGTGCCAGGCGTCCGGGTCCGCAGCGCCCCGCTCGACGATCGCTCGGCAGGACCGGAGTTCGACGGCGAACGCCTCGTCGATGAGCGTCTGCCGCGTCGGGAACCGCCGGTAGAGCGTGGCCGGTCCGACCGCCGCTCGCCGGGCGATCTCGCGCATGCCGACGTCGAGCCCGCGCTCGGCGAACAGCTCCCGCGCCGCGACGAGCATGCGGTCCCGGTTGTCCTGTGCGTCGGCACGGAGCTTCCGAGTCGGATCGGTGGCCATCGTCCTCACTTCGTCGAAGTGGACGCGGTCGTCCACTACCGTCCAGACCGTACCCGGCCCGGATGCGATGACGAGGAGATCCCATGCGTGCAGTGACGATCCGAGCGTTCGGTGACCCGAGCGGGATGGAGCTGGTCGACCTGCCCGCTCCGACGCCTGGCCACGACCAGGTCGTGATCCGCACCGAGGCGATCGGTGTCGGCGGCGTCGATGCCGTGATCCGCCGTGGCACGCTCGGCGCAGGGCACCCGGTCGGCATGGTGCTCGGCAGCGAGGTCGCCGGGGTCGTCACGGAGGTCGGCGCCGAGGTGGACCCGGTGCACGTCGGGCGACGCGTCTGGGCGTTCACGGGAACCTCGGGCGGCTACGCCGAACAGGCGCTCGCGCGGATCGACGACGTCGTCCCGATCCCCGAGGGGCTCTCGTCCGTCGACGCGGTCTCGCTCGGCAGCGCCGCCACCGTGGCGCACTTCGCCCTCGCCCACGCGCACGTCCGCGCTGGTGAGACGGTCCTCGTCCGTGGCGCTGCCGGCAGCATCGGGATCGCGGCGGTGCAGATCGCCACGCGGCAGGGGGCGTCGTCGGTGAGCGTGACGACGTCCTCCGCCGACCGTGGGCAGCGCCTGCGGGAACTCGGCGCGACCCACGTCCTCGACCGTGCCGGTGTCGGCGCGCCGGACGCGCCCACGGAGTTCGACGTGGTCATCGACGTCGCCGGCGGCGCAGACGTCCCGCGGTTCATCGACCTCCTCGCGCCGAACGGGCGGCTGGTCCTGGTCGGTGCCGTCGCCGGCTTCCCGCCGCCGGACTTCGGGATGCGTCTCATGCGGTCGTTCCAGCAGTCGCGCTCGGTCGCCACGTTCAGCCTGGCCTCGGTGGACCCGGGCGAACGCGATGCCGTCCGCGCTGCACAGTTCGACGCCGCTGCTCGAGGTGAGCTCCGCACGGTCGTCGACACGGTCCTGCCGTTGGCGCAGGCGGCCGAGGCGCACCGGCAGATGGACGACGGGCGGGTCTTCGGCCGCATCGTGCTGGTGCCGTGACCGCGTCGGGGCATGATGCTGCCATTGACCACGACGACGGCTTCCGGACCGAGCGGCTGCGGTTGCGTCCTTGGCGGGTCGCGGACGCCGCCTTCCAGCGCCGGCTCTGGCAGGAGCGCGACGACCGGGTCCCGGCGCGTCGACGCATCACGCCCGACGGGCACCCGACGGTCGCCGAACTGGAGCAGCGGATCCGGACGGACGAGCGGACTCCCGCGCCCGGGCTGTTCGTCGTCGAGTTCGCGACTTCGGCCGAGGCGGTGGGCTACTGCGGGCTCGTCGCGAACAGCGTTGGTGTCCCACAGGAACCCGAGCTCGCGTTCGAGTTCTTCCGCGCGTCCTGGGGTCAGGGGTTCGCGACCGAGGCGGCGCGTGTGATCGTCGACGACGCGGCCTCCCACGGCTACGGGCACCTGGCTGCCACGGTCCGCGCGTGGAACGCCGCGTCGCTGCACGTGCTGGACAAGCTCGGATTCGTCGACACCGGGGAACGGGAACCCGATCCGGTGCACGGCGACTCACTCCTGCTGCGACTGCGGCTGTGACGGTCGGGCCGGCTGGGGTTCCCCGCTGCGGCACCCCTCGACGCGCGCCTCGCGCCTACGGTCGATCCCATGACGAACAACCCAGAGGTCCGCGACTTCCTGACGTCGCGGCGCGCGCGGGTGCGACCCGAGCAGGTCGACCTGCCGGGCGGACCCGGCCGCCGTGTGCCGGGCCTGCGTCGCAGTGAGGTCGCGATGCTGGCCGGTGTCAGTGTCGAGTACTACGCGCGGATCGAGCGCGGGGCGCTGGGCGGGGTCACGGACGTGGTCCTCGATGCGATCGCCACGGCCCTGCGGTTCGACGAGTCCGAGCGCTCGCACCTGTTCGACCTGGCACGCACGGCGAACAGCTCGCCGGTGCGGCAGCGGCGTGCCACGAGCCAATCGGCCGCGCTGCGACCGTCGATGCGGTTCGTCGTCGACGCGATCACCGACGCCGTCGCCTTCGTACAGAACGGACGGCTCGACGTCGTCGCGGCGAACCCGCTGTGCCACGCGCTGTACGCGGACCTGTTCGACGCCGAGCCCGACCATCCCAACTTCGCTCGGTTCGCCTTCCTGCACCAGGACCGTTCGCGGCGGCTCTACACGGACTGGGAGGGCGCTGCGGACATCTCGGTCGCGATGCTGCGGACCGCGTCCGGACAGGACCCGCACGACAAGGGGCTGCAGGAGCTGATCGGCGAGCTGAGCACCCGGAGCGACGAGTTCCGAGCCAGGTGGGCGAAGCACGACGTCCGCCTGCACGGCTCCGGGCGCAAGACGTTCCGGCACGCGCTGGTCGGCGACGTGGAGCTCGCCTACGAGAACCTGGCGCCGATCGCGGGTACGGGACTGAACCTGCTCGTCTACACCGCCGAACCCGGATCGCGGAACGCCGAGGCCCTGCAGCTGCTGGCGAACTGGGGCCGGACCGAGTCCGTCAGCCGGGTGCGGTCGTGACGCGGCTGCCGTTCCTGGTCTACGTCCTGGCACTCGGCACCTTCCTCATGATCACGTCGGAGTTCGTGGTCGCGGGGATCCTGCCCGCGATCGCCGGCGACCTGCGGATCTCGCTGGCGCACACGGGGCTGCTGATCACCGTGTTCGCCGTCGGGATGATCGTCGGCAGTCCGTCGATGACGCTGCTGACCCTGCGACTCCCCCGACGCCTGACCCTGGTGCTCGCGCTGGTGGTGTTCATCGTCGGCCACGTCGTCGTTGCCACCGGCTCGCACTTCGGCACCCTGCTCGCGGCCCGGTTCCTCACCGCGCTGGCGGCCGGGGCGTTCTGGTCCGTCGCCGCCGTCGTGGCCTCGGACGCCGCCGGTCCGGGGCTCGGATCGCGCGCCCAGGGGGTCATCGGCGCGGGGGGCTCGCTCGGCACCGTCCTCGGTGTGCCGCTCGGCGCCGTGCTCGCGCAGGTGCTCGGATGGCGCGGGACCTTCTGGGCCGTCGCCGCGGCCGCCGTCGTCGCCGCGGTGCTGGTCGCTCGCTTCGTTCCCCACGGCCGTGTGACGCACGCGGTGTCGGTGCGCGGCCAGTTCGCGGGCCTGCGGTCCGGGCGGCTGTGGCTCGTCCTGGCTGCCTGCGCGACGACGACCGGCGGTGTGGTGGCGGCGTACTCGTACATCGCACCCCTGCTCACCGACCGGGCCGGTGTGCCGTCGACCCTCGTGCCGTTGGTCCTGACCGGCTTCGGCGTCGGCTCGTTCGTCGGCACGGTGCTCGGTGGACGGCTCGGCGACCGGCACCCGCACGTGGTCACCGTCGTCACGCCGGCCGTGAGCACGCTGCTGCTGCTCGGCATCGGCACCGTGTCCGGCCTGCCGTGGGTGACGACGGCGCTCCTGGTGGTCCTGGGGCTGTTCGGCCTCAGCGCGAACGGCGTCCTGATCCACCTGGCCGTGCGTGCCGCCGGTCCTGCCGCGACACTGGGGTCTGCCTTCACGGTGTCGTCGTTCAACCTCGGCACGGCGGTCGGGACGGCGATCGCCGGGGGGACGCTCGGTGCACTCGGTGTCGCGGGGCCGGCGCTCGTCGGCGCCGTGGTCGTCGCACTGACGGTGGTGCCGACGGCGGTCCTGGCGCGCGTCGCCCTCCGTGCCGGCCGGCGTCCGGCGGTCGACGAGGCATCGGCAGACGAGATCGACGCCCGGGTGTGACGAGCGTCGGCGGTACCGTGGCCGGATGACGGTACGCCTGACCCGGATGGACCCTGCCGGTACCGACCGCGACGCCCTGGTCGCCTTCCTGACGACCGAGGACTTCCCGTTCCACGTCCGTCGCAGCATCGGGGTCGCCGATGCCCAGCGCGCGATCGACGACGGCGCATGGCGTGACGACGAGCACGACACGTTCTGGCTCGACGCCGACGACCACGGCCGGTTCGGGCTGGTCCGTCTCGAGGACCTCGCCGACCCGGTGCCGCTGTTCGACCTGCGGATCGCGGGCACCCACCGTGGTCGCGGCCTCGCAGTGCCCGCGCTCCGAGCCACCACCGACCACGTCTTCCGCACCATCGACGCAGCCGACCGGTTCGAGGGACAGACGCGCGAGGACAACACCGCGATGCGCCGGACATTCCTGCGTGCCGGTTGGGTCAAGGAGGCGCACTACCGGGCGGGCTGGCCGGTCGAGGGCGGTCCCCCGCTCGCCTCGGTCGGCTACGGGATGCTCCGGACGGACTGGGAGTCCGGCGCCACGACGCCGGTGCCGTGGGACGACGACCCGGCACCCGGGGCACAGCCCCGCCTCGGTGCCTCCGCCTGACGTGCGGTTCTTCCGTCCTCCGTCGCCGCATGCCATCATCGCCGCATGCCAACGTTCGTCAGCGGCAACCCCGCGTCCGGCAAGTCGACGCTGACGCTGCGGCTCGTCGACGAGGGACCCGTCGCGCTCCTCCGCCGACACCCTGGAGGCTCCCGTGGACCCGCGTGAGGCGGCGATCAGGAACAACGTCGCCTGGTGCGCCACCGTCACCGGCTCCCCCGGGACGACCGACGACGAGCGAGGGTTCTGGATGCCCGACACGTCGCCACCGGCGTTGTTCCCCGACCTGGTCACGCTGCGACCGGGGGTGTCGCCGGACGCGGTCGTCCAGGCGCTGACGGGGCCGGGACGGCACTCGGTCAAGGACAGCTTCGCCGACGTCGACCTGACGGAGCACGGGTTCGCGGTCGCGTTCGAGGCGCAGTGGATCAGCACGGCACCGCAGTGCGGACGCTCGGTCGGCAGGGGCTGGTTCGTCGTGCGCGACGCCGGGCGACTCTCGTCGTGGAACCGGGCCTCGGGGCTGCCGGAACCGCTCCCCGACCACCTGCTCGACGACGCGAGCACATCGGTCATCGGGTTCGGTCGTGAGGACCACCTCACCGCCGGAGCCGTCGTGACCCGCGGCGGCGACGTTGCCGGGCTCTCGAACGTGTTCGAGTGCGCCGGCACGGTGTCGACGAGCACCTGGCAGGACCTGGTCGCGGTCACCGACGTCCTGTGGCCAGACCTGGTGGTCGTCGACTACGAGCACGGGGACGACCTGAAGTCCGCCATGGCCGCTGGGTTCCGGGCGACCGGCCCCCTGCGGGTGTGGGTCACGCGACCCTGAGCACTGACGCTCAGGTCGATCGTCGTGGCTCGCGCAGCCCGTCGAGGACGAGATCGAGCAGGTGCCCGGTGCGCTCGTCGGACTGTGGTGCGACGTGCCACAGGAAGGCCAGGAGCGGGAACACCTCGTCCGCCGCGATGTCGCTCCGGAGCTCGCCGCTGGCCTTGCCGGCGTCGAGGAGCTGTCCGACGGCTGCGAGGATCCGGTCGTACTGGTCGTCGTGCAGCTCGGCACGGGTCACCGCGTCCAGCACGCTCGACAGGGCGTGTTTCAGGTGCCCGAACGCCGCGAGCTCGTCGAACCAGCGGCGCAGGGCAGCGACCGGCGGGTGCTCGGCGAGCAAGACGCCCGCTGCAGCAGTCAGACGCTCGAAGTCCTCGCGGTACACCTCGACCAGCAGTGCTTCGCGGGTCGGGAAGCGTCGGTAGAGCGTGCCCTGTCCCACTCCCGCTGCGCGTGCGATCGACTGCATCGTGGCGGTGGCGTCACGGGCGAAGGCCTGGCGCGCGATCTCGACGATCCGGCCGCGGTTCTGCTGCGCGTCTGTGCGGAGCACGGGGTCTCGGTCACTCGACGAAGTGGACATATGTCCGGTACGCTCCCTCAGTGGCGGACAGGTGTCCACTTACCCTAGACGAATCGAGTCACCATGACCGGCATCCACGGCAAGACGATCGCGATCACCGGCGCGTCCAGCGGCATCGGCGCCGCGACTGCCCGACACCTCGCGACCGCGGGAGCGCGCCTCGTGCTCGGTGCACGTCGGGCCGATCGCCTGACGTCGTTGGTCGACGACATCACCGCCGACGGCGGTCAGGCGATCGCCGTCCCCACCGACGTCCGTCGCCGCGAGGACCTGGAGCGGCTCGTCGCAGCGGCCCGGGAGCACTTCGGCCGTCTCGACGTCCTGTTCTCCAACGCCGGCAGCATGGCGATCTCGCCGTTCGACGAGGTCCGCGTCGACGACTGGCAGCAGATGATCGACGTCAACGTGACCGGCGTGCTCAACGGGATCGCCGCCGCACTGCCGGTGTTCCGGGCGCAGGGCGGCGGGCACTTCGTGCACACGGCCTCCACGGCCGCGCACCGGATCGTCCCGACGCAGGGCGTTTACGCCGCGACGAAGACCGCGGTGCGTGTGCTGTCCGAGGGACTCCGGCAAGAGGCCGGCCCGTCACTCCGGATCACCGTGATCAGCCCCGGGTTCACGAACACCGAGGGGGTCGGCGCCGGTGCGAGTGCGGACACTGCGGCGGCGCTCATCGCCCGGCGAGACGCGATCGCGATGCCGCCAGAGGCCGTCGCCCGGGCCGTCGCGTTCGCCGTCGAACAGCCCGACGGGGTCGACGTCGGCGAGGTCGTCATCAGGCCGACCGCCCAGAGCTGAGGCACCCTGCATCGGCTCCGCACCTGCGCACGGATCCGG
This sequence comes from Curtobacterium sp. Leaf183, assembly GCF_001424385.1. Taxonomy (GTDB): domain Bacteria; phylum Actinomycetota; class Actinomycetes; order Actinomycetales; family Microbacteriaceae; genus Curtobacterium. The sequence continues at coordinate 366,072 of NZ_LMPO01000009.1, forward strand.
GTGTCGAGGCGTCCGCCCACCGCCCGTCCTTTGCGGGGAACCGCACGGTTCGTCCCGGCGCGGAGCGAGGCGGCCATGATCGGGATCAGCGTCGACAACGTGCCGATGGCACCCGAGGAGCATGCATGCGAGTCCTGGCCTTCCTGGTGACGATCGTCGTCACGACCGCCCTGGCCCTCGGTGCCGGGCTGCTCATCGCCCTGCACCTCGGGCGAGCCCCCGACGGACTGCTCGTCAGCGCAGCGGCAGCGTCACCGTTCCTCGTCTTCGGCCCCCTGGTCGTCGGTTCCTGGACCGCGTACTTCGACGACCGGACACCGTCCGGCCGCAGCCGGTACCTGCGGCGTGCCTTCCTCGTCGTCGTGGCCGTCGACGTCGCCGCCGCGGTCGTCGTCGTGGTCGCGAGCACGTCCGCGCAGGCGCCGGTGTGGGTGCCTGCCGTGCTCGTCGGTGGCTCCGCGATCTTGTTCGTCGTCGCGCGCCCGATCGGCAGCCGGTTCCGCCGCCTGGACACTCCGATGGTCGAGCTCAGGGATCAGGTCCTCCCCGGCCCAGACGTCATCCGTCGAAAGGTCGTCAGGATCGGCATCACGTTCGTCGTCGCCGCGATCGTCTCGTCAGTCGGCACCGCCGTGCTCAACGTCCTCGATCCCAGCACGACCCGGGAAGCGTTGGTCGGGATCCTGCTGGCCGGGCAGCTCACGTTCCTCGCCACGGCATTCGCATCGATCATCGTCGCCCTCCCGTTCAGCCGACTGCTGCGCGACGCCGGGGGACGCGACCTGGACCGCCTGCGGCGGTACGCGAAGCTCGTCCTCCGCGGCAGAGCCGTCCCACTCGAGGAGGCCGAGAAGGCGGGGGCGGTGCGGTACGCGCAGGTCATCCAGGTCGTGCTGCAGTTCAACACGGCCTACGTCACGCTCTTGTACGTCTCCATCGCGTTCCAATTTGTCAGCGGGATACTGCGCGGAAACCTGGTCGTGTTCTCGGTCCTGTTCCTGGTCTTCATGGTCGTGGTCCTCGCCTGGCTGCTCCCGCGAACGGTCATCCGCGTCCGGCGCGCCCGCCGGTACGTCGAGGAGCACCCGTCGACAGATGCTGTTCGGACGCCCGAGACCTCCATCCCCTGACATCGCCACGAAGCTCCTGGCTGGTCTGCGTGGTCGCGAGGCGCCTCGTCCGGTACGTCGAGTTCAACCGACCAGCCGCGCACGCCCGTCCGCGAGTGGGTTGTCCTACGGGAACAGTCCCGCGACGCATGCTGTCATCTGCACCCGGCGTCCGTACGCGTCGAGACCCAGCCGGGCCTCGGTGTCGACCAGCGAGCGGTGGCTCTCCGTCGGACCAGCGTACGAGTCGGGGTGCCAGGCGGTCGATCGGACACCACCTCGGACCGAGGGCGCTCCGCGGTTTCGTGTCGGTCACGTTCGTCAACTGACGCGCTTCGCTCCACCGTCTCGATCGGATCGAGCGCTGTCCACGCGCGCCCTCGGTCCGTGACCTCGAGTGGCGACAGCGCCCTAGGCTCGGCTGCATGCGACGAGTACTCGACTTCCTCGGGATCACGCGGCCCAGAGGGACGCCTCGCCCGAAGGTCACCACGGCGATCGTCGGCGGGTTGGGCCTTTTTCTGGTCCTTTTCGGCATCGCGGTGTGGGCGGGCAACGCGGCGACGAGCACCGGAGCCTCGGTCTGGATCGGCGTCGCGCTCATCGTGGTCGGTCTCGCGTGCTGGGTCGTCGAGGGTGTCCTGGGTGCTCGCACGAAGGGTCAGGAGCCGCCTCGGTAGTCGATCCCCCCAGGCAGCCGCTCCTCGCCGACGAGGACGCAGCTCGACGTCTGTCCGAGGAACACCGTGCCGAGGCCGCGGGCGGTGAGCCGCAGCCGATGACCAGCAGTTGCGTCCCCTGTGGGGTCGCGCCGCCCGCCATCATCAGGATCAGGTTGCCCTTGTAGGTCAGGGTTCGCTGGAATGCGACGGCGAGCGGGATCCGCCACTGTCGGAACCAGCCGGGAGGCTCGGTGGCCGTCCCGGAGACGATCGTGCGTCCGACGTCAGCCACCACTGCGAGCATGCATCGCGATCGCCGGTCACTCCAGCTCCGCGAGCGATCGGCTCCGGTCAGTGGAGCTCGGCCGCCGTCCAGGCGTCGCCTACCCGTCTGATCTGCTGCTCCACGGTCATGCCGGTGACGTCGATGACGAGGTCGACCGCCGGTGGAGCAGCGGTCATCCGATGCAGCAGCTCGAACTCCTCGTCCGTGATGTACACCGGGCGGGTGGCTGCTCGTGCACGCGCTGCGTCGAGGGAGATCGCCAGGTGCACGATGAAGCAGCTCGGCAACTGTTCGCGGTACACGGGGAGGACCTCCGCCGTCACCACGTCGGATGCCGTGACGGCGAAGCCGTCGGCGAGCAGGTTCCCCGCGAGTGCAGCGGTGTTCCGGACCGCGAGCTCGTGTTGCGCCTGACCCTCGGGGCCGGACCACAGCGTCGCGGCACCGGTGACCACGAGCTGGCGGATGTCGTCGCCGTCGATGTACGCGGCCCGGTCGTGGGCGGCCGCGAGCGCTCGACCGCACGTGGTCTTCCCGACTGCCGGTCCTCCCGAGAGGACCAGGGGTCGCATCATCGCGTCGGTCCCGTCCCGTCAGGACTCCCGAGGCCGCCGGTACGCGGGAGCAGGGTCGGCGGTCGCACGATGCGAGCTCTGATCTCTGCGACGACGGCGCTGACGGTGGCGGGGTCGGTCGTCCGAGCCGCGTCGACGATCAACGGGGCTTCCTCGTTCGGAGCTTCGAAGCTCGCCGCGTGCTCGGTCAGCACGGCGTCAGTGACGTCCGCCCGTGACGGCTGGTCGCGGTTGGCCAGCACACGGCGACGCTGCAGTTCGGGCGAGATCTGCACCCACACGAGCACGAACGGTGCCGCCGAACCGGTCGCCGTCGCACGCCACGCATCGCGGATGAACCGGGGCGAACCGGTGTCGTCGACGACCACGTGACGATCGGAAGCGAGCAGCGCGCCAGCCCGTCCGTGTGCGATCCGGTTGGTGTTCGCCCACTCCTCCAGCGGGATGCCCTGGCCGCCATGGAGACCGCGCTCCTCGTTGATCCCGTCGAGGCTCAGCAGCTCAGCGCCCAGCTCGAGCGCCAGTTGCGTCGCGAGGGTGCTCTTGCCGGAGAAGGACAGACCACACATCAGCACCAGCGCCATGACCGGACTCTACTGGTGAGGGCATCCGACTGCCGATGCCTCAGCGCACGCGCGAGCGCCGCAGTACGATCACCGCGGGGGCAGGTGGTCTGCCGAGGACGGGGAATGCCGTGTCGGACGTCATCACGAAGGCCGAGCACGAGAAGCGGGTCCGGTTCAAGGTCCGGATCCAACTCGTCGCGTTGGTCGGAGCGCTCATCGGGCTCGTTGCGTTCGGCATCGACGCGACGGCCCACTTGAACAGCGCGGTCCTCGGCGGCATCGGTCTCGTCGGGCTCGGCGTCGCGATCATCGCCTACGTCTGGTCACGCGTCTACAGCATGGTCGTCCTCGCCAAGTACTCGGGACCGCCGAACCTGCGCTGACCGTTCAGCCGTCGCGCTGACGCCTCAGATCAGCTGGTGCTCACTCGTACGCGGCGCTCAGCATCGCCGACGTCCGGATGATCGTCACCGCACCCGGCAGGATCACGCAGAGGGCGACCCCGAACGTGAACGCGCCGAGCAGCAGTGCCGCACTGCCCGGGAGCTCACGGGTGCGGCGGATGTCGACGATCCCCCAGACGAGCGCCCATCCGGGGACACCGAGCCCGATCACGAGCGCCACGACGCCGTACCCGGCGAAGCCCCCGGGATCACTGCCGGCCGTGCCGTAGTGCGCGAGGAGCCCGCCGATGCCGTAGGGCACGAAGGAGACGAGCAACGCCACGGGCGCGAGGATCGCGAGCATGACTGACGTCGCTCGGGACCGAGGGACCGCCGGAACTCCCTGTGGTCTGTCACTCATGCGGCTCCTCCCCCGTCGCCGCGACATGAGCAGCGCGCGGCGCCAGGAGTCCGATCGCTGCTTCCACCCCGTCGACCGTCAGGCTCCAGCTCGGCCGGGCGAAGTCCTCGCGCTTCAGGCGGACCCTGAGCTCGTCGACGACCTCGTCCGCGCGCGTCTGAGCACGAGTCACACCGTTGACCTCGTACCCGAGCTTCGCGGACACCCGAAGCGACGACTCGTTCCACGCGGCTGCACTCGACTCCGCCCACGCAGCCCCGAGGTGGTCGAACGCGAACAGCAGCAGCGCCGACCGCATCTCGGTCCCGAGCCCGAGACCCTGATGCGCGAGCGCGAGCCACGACCCGCTCTCGACCGTCTTGCGGGCGGCGAAGCGGCGAGCGTGCAACTCCTGCACCCCGATGGGCGATCCCTCGTGCAGCACGGTGAAGCTCACGCCCCACGAGTCACGGGTCACACCGGCTCGGAGTTTCCAGTGGTACTGCGCCAGGGAACGAGCCAGGGTCGCCGGTTCTGCATCCGTCCACGGGGTACCGAACGGCATCCGGGCTGGATCGTGCACACCGGACAGGGCCGCGTCGACGAGACCAGGGAGGTCCTCGTCGCGCAGGGGCCGCAGCTCCAGTCGAGGAGTGATGAGCCGTAGCCCGAACAACGGCCAGATCCGATCGAGGTCCATCGCACAACACTACGAGCACGGCGCCGGACGTCGCGAGCCAGCAGTGTCCCCCCGACGACGAAACGCTCGACGATGGTCAAGACCGTGATGCTGTCGCGGGCTGCGCGCCGGTCTGGTTGATCGACCGATGTGCGGGACACGGCAGCCGGTCTCGTGATGAGCTTGGCGTGTGCGAGTCAGGGCAGCGGCAGTCGTCATCCGGAACGGGCACCTGCTCGTGATCGACCGCCGCAAGGGTGGCCGCCACTACTGCGTCCTGCCCGGCGGCGGCGTGGAGGACGGCGAGGACCTCCGCACAGCATGCCGACGGGAACTGCTCGAGGAGACGAGCCTCGAGGGAACCGTCGGCGAGTTGCTGGACGTGCCGGTCGAACGCGACACCCCGGTGGCCTACTTCGTGGTCAACGTGGACGACGATGCCGTCACGCTGGGCGGTCCCGAGCGCGAGCGTGCGTCAGCGACGAACCGGTACGAGCCGATCTGGGTCCCCCTCGATCACCTCGCGCAGAGCCCGCTCGTGCCGGAGGGCGCTCGGCACGCCGTCGATCTCGCCCTCGAGCGGGACCGCTGAGAGACGGGGCCGGGCGACGGCCGGACGGGGCGCTTCGTCGTAGCCTCGACGCATGGGGGCTCTCCGCGCAGTGTGCTTCGACCTCGACGACACCCTGTTCGACCACCGGGGAGCAGCCCGAGCCGGCGTCACCACGTTCCTCCAGTCCCAGGGCCTGCCCCCGACGGAGTCCGCGCTCGACGCCTGGTTCGCCGCCGAGGACGAGCACTTCGAACGCTGGCGCGCCGGGCTCGTCAGCTTCCCGGAGCAGCGGCGCGCGCGTCTCCGGACCGTCCTGCCGGCGCTCGGCCACCGCACGCCGACGCACGACGACGGTCTGGACGCACTGTTCGACAGCTACCTCCGCGCGTACCGGGCGTCGTGGCGGGCGTTCCCCGGCAGCCTGTCTCTGCTGGAAGAACTGCGCACGCGGGGGTACCGCCTGGGTCTGCTCACCAACGGGTCCGAGGGACAACAGCGCGACAAGCTCGCGCAGACCGGTCTCGACGTCGCGTTCGACGCCGTGTGCGTCTCCGAACAGATCGGGTTCCAGAAGCCGGACCGGCGGGCGTTCCTGGCCGTGGCGCGGGCCCTGGGCATCGAGGCCGCCGAGTGTCTCTTCGTCGGCGACGACCTCGAACGGGACGTCGAAGGCGCGCGCTCCGCGGGCATGCGCGCGCTGTTGGTCGACCACGACGTCACTGACGCGGCGTCGACCAGGACCGCCGTCCTGCGCGCCGCCGGGGCTGGGGACGTTGCTTGACGGGAGGCGCGGTGCCAGCCCGCACCGCGCCTCCCGTCGGTCCTCTGCGCTCAGTCGGCCACCGCTGCTGCGAGACGCCGCTCACGGAGCAGGTCGGCGCCGATGCTGTGCGGCGGCGCCGCAGCCGGCGATCGTTCGGCGTGGTCAGCGATCGCGTCGATGACGGATCGGTCGCCGGCGGGCCGCGGCAGCGCCGTCTGGATCTGCCGGACGGCAGCCGCGTCGAGCCCCTCCGTCTCTCCGCTCGCATCGACGAACACGCCGCGGTAGGTCAGGTAGGACACGGGGCCACGGCGGTCGGCGATGCCGTGCGACGAGTGCAGGGCGATGGCCTCCCAGACCACGTCGACGTCGCCGGCAGGTGCTCCGTGCCGCGTCAGCAGCTCGGCTGCGATGTCCGCACCCTCCACCTCGAACCGCGTCGAACCCGTGGCGAGCGAGCCGAGGCCGAGGTCGTGCAGGAGACAGGCCGCCAAGACGAGGTCGTCGCGGTGGCCGGCGTCCGTGGTCATGCCGTCCCGCTCTGCGACCAGGCGGGCATACAGGTACGTCCGGATGCTGTGGTCCGTCACCCCGGCACGCTCGGTCCCCCGCACGAGCGTGAGCGCCTCGTCGAGCCACGGTGTCGAGGGGAGCGTCAGATGATCGGTCATGACTCGAGGCTAGGCACCATCGAGAACACCCGACTGTGGCCTGTTGGTCAGGTATCGCTACGATCGGGCCATGCACCGGATCGCTCTGCTGGCACTGCCCGGCGTCTTCCCGCTCGAGTTCGGGGTCGCCGCCCAGGTCTTCACGCCGCAGGCCGGCTACGCCCTGACGCCGGTCACCGTCGCTCCCCTCTCGTCAGCCGGTGCGACCCTGTCCACCGCTCGCGGGTTGGACGCGCTCCAGGGAGCCGAGACGGTCATCGTGCCTGGGTACCAGGACACGTCGGCCCCGCTGCCGGACGGGGTCGTCGCGTCGTTGCGGAGCGCGCACGCCCGCGGTGCTCGGCTGGTGTCGTTCTGCTCCGGAGCCTTCGCCCTGGCTGCCGCCGGCATCCTGGACGGTCGATCGGCCACGACCCACTGGCAGAAGGTCGACGAGCTGCGGGAGCGCCACCCCGCGGTCGACGTGCAGCCCGACCGCCTGTACGTCGACGACGGCGACGTCCTGACCTCAGCCGGGGTCACCGCCTGCATCGACCTGAGCCTGCACCTGATCCGCCGCGACCACGGTGCCGCGGTGGCCAACGACCACGCACGGGCCCTCGTGGCGCCGCCGAGCCGGTCCGGTGGGCAGTTGCAGTACGTCGACCGAGTTCGTCCACGACCCACCGGCCACCGGCTCGACGACCTGCGCGAGTGGATGTCCCGGGACCTCCGTCGGGCCGTCACGATCGACATGCTGGCGCGCGAGGCCCACGTCTCGCGCCGCACCCTCGCCCGTAGGTTCCGCGAGGAGACCGGGACCTCGCCGTTGGCGTGGCTCACCGCGGCACGCATCGATCGCGCTCGACAGCTGCTCGAGACGACCGACGACCCCGTGGAGCGCATCGGCCACGACGTGGGGCTCGGCACGTCCGCGTCGTTCCGCAGCGCCTTCCACCGCCATCTCGGCACGTCGCCGCAGCAGTACCGCGGGACGTTCCGGCACGATCGCGGCACGGACCGACGCGACTAGCGCATCGCGAGAGACGCTGAGCGATCGGTGTCAGCGACAGTCGTCTCCGACCTGGGCGACATCGTAGAGATCGACGTGATTCCGGATGGCCCACAGCTGGATGTCGTTTGGTCGTCGGGCGACCAGGAGTTCCCCCGTGCACGCCGTGATGTGCGAGGTCGCGTGGACCTCCTGTAGCGAAGCGCACGATCATCGCGACCGGTCATCGGGTCGCTGTGCCCGGAGCGGTGGGGACAGGCCGCTGACGTGTCACTGAACTGACCCTCAGGCAGGGGTAGACCGAAAGGTCTTGCGGCCGTAGAACGACCGGTCTTACCGTGGCCGCATCACTCAGAGCGGAGCGAACACATGACCGTTGTCACGTACTGCGCACTCCTCCTCATCGGCGGCTACATGCTCATCAGCGGCGTCGTGAAAGTCCGCGACGGCGCCGACATCACCGCCGGCACCATCCACGCGTACAAGTTCATCCCGCCCCGCCTCGACCGGCCAGCCGCGCTCCTCCTCGCCGCCGCAGAAGTCGGCGCAGGAGCCCTCCTCATCAGCGGTCGGAGCCCTCGCCTCGGCGCCACCGCAGTCATCGCCCTCCTCGCCACCTACACCGTCGCGCTCAGCAGCGTCCTCCGCCGCGGCATCCACACATCCTGCGGCTGCCACGGGACGCTCTCCACCAGCGAGGTCCGGCCAGTCCTCATGATCCGCAACGTCACACTCATCGCCATCACCGCCGCGGCCGCTGCGCTCTCACCAGAGGCCACACCGTCCAGCTTCTGGGCGACCGGCGCCGCCATCGTCCTGGCAGCCATCGCAGGGGTTGCGATGCGCTACCGCAGAACCGCAACACCGATTGAAGGGGAATCGAATGTCCATGTCTGACGACAAGAAGAAGGGGTTCGGACGTCGGCAACTCATCGGGGGTGGGATCGCCGCAGCAGCCGTCGGAGCGCTGTCGACGATGTTCCCCGAACTCGCCAACGCCGAAACTCGAACCGCTCGAGGGGTGACCACCCTCAACGACGACGAGTGGTACCTCCAGGAAGCCCAGTCCACCACCGAACTCGACGAGACCACCGCCAAGCGAAGCGCCGCCGCGCTCACCGCCACCGCGGCCCTCGCACCGTTCGCTGCGCAACACATCGACTCCGCCAAGAACACCACCATCGCCAAGTCCGCCGTCCGCAAGTACAGGGACGGCCGGACCATCACCGTCACCGGCACCAACCTCAGTGACACCCGCGCTGTCATCAACTGGCAGGAGCACCTCGCAGACGGATCCGTCGGACGCTCCGCCACCGCCATGTACGACGTCACCAAGGACGCCGCCACCCTCGTCGGAACTGGTGGAAGCGCGGCAACGATGAAGTCCGTCACCGCAGCCGCCGGCACCGACGCCGTCACCGCACTCAAGTGCCCCGTCGGCACCTACGCCGTCCGGCTCTGCACCAGCATCGACCTCGCCGGCTTCGGAGCCTGCTGCGGCGGCTGCGTCGTCGCGTTCGTCGGAAGCCCCATCGCCGGGTTCGTCTGCGCGAGTATCGTCTGCACCTCCTGCTACGTGAAGAACTGCAAGAAGTGGACCAACACATGCGCAGCGAACCACTGACCGAGCCCCACCGCCCCTGGTACCAAGAACGGCACCTCCGCGCCTACGCGGCAGCCGTGATCACCGCCCTCATCGGCGTGACGTACCTCATCGGAGTACAACACCCAGCGTTCATCGGATGGCTACTGCTCATCGTCGCCGCAGTCGCAGCAATCGACGGGCTCATCTCCCAGCGGCGCCAGAACACGCGGCCCCGAACCGACTCGCATCAGAGTCGTCAATCACACCTCTGAAAACGATGAACCCCGGAGCTCCGGGTGATGAGCTCCGGGGTTCATCGTGCGATCCGCCTGGCGGCAAGCACCTCCGACGACGAGTGCTACGGCCTGAAGCGCGTCCTCCGCGCGGCGCAGGAGCTGTCTGATCCCAGTCCCACGTGCTGCCGTACGAACCCGGAGTGACGGACACAACCGCACCGCTCGGCGCGAAACCACGCGAAGCGACCAAACAGGCGCTGTGAACGAAGCACCGCACGTTCGGGTACAGCGTGGCATCGGCATGCAGCGCGACCGTCGACCGTCTCAGTGGTCGATCGGTGACGGGACAGCACCGAGTAGTCGCGGTGTGGTCGCGGCTCGCGCATGGTCCCTGGCCCCCGACTAAGGCTTCGCCCCGTTCCCGAACGACCCGTGCAGCGTCGTCCCGCCGAACGCGGTCCGATCGATCACCGCGTGCACCCGGGCGAGCGTGGCGTCGTCCGTCGGCGAGAGGCCGATCGTCAGCGAGCCGTAATCGACGCGCATCGTCTGCGGGATGCTCGCCTCGAGTCCGGTCACGCCCGGGGTGGCGGCGAGCGTGGCCAGCCCAGACGCGATGCCGAGAGCGGTCTCGTCAGAGATCTGCTGGTCGAAGGTGCCCGAGTAGGTGACGCTGGAGAGGACGTGCTCCGGCCCGGCCGGCACCCGCAGCGTGAGCGTGACGCCGGTCCAGGCGATCCGCTCCGCCATCGCGACCGGAACCGCGGACGCTTCCGACGGGGTCGCGTCCGGGTCCATCGTGACCACGAAGGCGCTCGAGAACGAGTGCGTCTCGGTCGCGCCGGCCGGGGGCGTAGGACGAGCCGAGGGCGTGGGCACCGGCGGCAGCCTGGGATCTTCCGGGGAGACTCCGCCGAACGGCGGCGGTGCGGCCGGTCCGGCGTCGCGGTTGTCCCATGCGTCAAGACCAAGGGGCGTGACGGCGGTTCCGTCCGCGGCGGTGTAGCGCTGGTGCAGCTCGACCCGGCTTGTCGCGCTCGCGACGCCGGGGCTCGCCTGCACGGTGCGGAGCGCGTCGTCGAGCGTGGACGCGACCTGCGGGTCGAGCTGTGGGACCGCCGCCGCCGTCCTGGTGGAGGAGGCCGTGCCTCCCGGCCCGGCTGCGCACCCCGTGACCGAGACGAGCGTGATCACGAGGGCTGCGGTGACGGCGGCGGTTCGCTGGAGCATCTTCCGACCGTACGGGCACAGCCGACCCGACGCATCGACCATTCGACACAGGTCGCGTGAGACGGTGGAGAACCGGGCGCTCTCCGCGAGCAGCCGTCCCCTCTGTCGGCCATAACGAGGGTGGCGTTTCGGGACAATCTGCCATGATCATCAGGTGGTGAAGTCAATCGAGGCACTGCGGATGCCTCGGCCATGCGAGCGTGCGATCGTCGATGCGCTTGCGGACGTGGCCCAAGGCGAGAGCATGCACGCTCTCCGTCAGCAGGCGGCGACGATGCTCGTTGCTGAGAATTGCGGGTGCGGGTGCGGATGTGGAAGCTTCAACGTGTCGTTGACTGGGCCGGTTCCGGCTGCCGCCGCTGAGGAAGTCCCTCCTTTGGTCAGCAGCGAGCCTGCGATCGAGGTCCTGCCTGTGTTCGGTCACAGCGGCAGGCTGGCGAGCATCGAGGTCACCTACTTCCTCGATGAAGCGAGAGGCGTTCCGGCTGCAGCCTCGTTGATGCCGGGGCCGAGCAGCTGACGCAGAGCCCGCGGAACAACGGGTTCAAGGCCGCTCAACGATCGACTACCGTACGGGCGGGGCTGCCCAGACCGCTCGGTATCGCCAGAACAGCGAACGTCGCATCTTGATGCCCGGGAGTACTTGGCGAGCGACCGCGTGAACCTCTTCGAACGTGAGCAGCGGCATCGTCGTCGGCGCCGTCATGCTCTCCGGCGGTTCCACCGCGCGGCGAGGGTGAAGAATCACGCCGACGCCGACGTTCAGGAGCAGCGAGGCGATGGACCACGGCAGGTCTCTCGACGTCTCTCGGGCCAGGCCGATGATGACGAGCCGTCCGCCTGGCCGCAGCATCGAGCGCGCCGCTTCCAGGGCCGGCACCAGCGGAAGATGGTGAAGCGACGCTACGAAGGTCACGAGGTCATGACGCGGCTCATCTCGGATGGTGAGGTCGAAGCGTTCGTCTCGTACCGTCACGTTGCGGAGGCCGTTGACGTTCATCCGCGCCCTTGCCGCCGCGCGGGCGTCTGGTTCGAGGCCCACGACCGTTCCTCCGGACCGCGCGAGCCGCCTCAGCAGTGTGCCGGTCCCGCACCCGACATCGAGCATCGCGGCCCCTCTGCCCACCCGCAGTGCGTGCCAAAGCACGAACGGCGCGTACGCATCGTTGTGCGACCAAGGATGCTCGTCACTGAACCGCCCCAACTCCGAAAGCAACCGCATCCCCGTCTTGCTCATGATCCGCAGCGTATCCGCGACCAAGAGCATCGAGGCGGATGCAACTGAGTGAGTGGCTCCAAGCCGTTCGGTAGCCGGTCGGTAGCCGATCGGCTACCGAGACGGTGCGTAGAGCAGGCCGGCGGTGTCGCGGGGCGTGAACCGCTGCTCGAAGTCTCGTTCGTTCGGCAGCCAGATGTCGTGCCAGAGAGCGTCGTGGCTCCGGCCGAGGTCCCGGTCTCGGGCGATACCGCGGCGGGCGGCAGTATCGAGGTCGACGTCACCCCAGATGGTCACGTCGAGACTGGGCAGCGCCTCGGGGTGAAAGAGTCCGATGAGGTCAACGACGAGAGTTGTTGCCTGCGGTAGTGGTTTCTCGGGGCCGAGGGCTCGCCGGGCCCAGTCGTACCGCTGGAATTGGCTGGTTCGTCCGTCTCGGAACGGTTCCAGCACTGTCAAAACCAGGCGCTTACGATCCACGCCGTCCCAGTCCGAGGAACGGCGGTGTGAACGCGCGGGATCCAGGAAGTCGTCACCGCGCATCCGCACTGCTTTCGGAAGCGCTGCGGCCAGGCCTCGCGTAAGTGTCGATTTGCCGGACCCGCAGAAGCCGGAGATGCCGACGGTGATCGGACGGTCCGAAGCTCGCTCCCGCTCGACAATTTGCTCGAGAACGTCGTCCTGGTTCATCTGGGGAGGTTACAAGACGCCCTCGCTGAGGGCGTCGTCTCGGGGAGCGATCGGCTACCGGACACCGTCTGACAGCTAGAACCCATCCCATAGGGTCACGTACATGACCGAGACGAAGCGGCGCAGCATCCTCGAACGAATCGTTGGGAAGCCCCTCCCGTGGCTTGCGTGGACGTGGGCCGCTCTGGCTGTGATTTGGATCGTTCTGGCCATCGTCGACCCGTCCGGATTCCACACGTTCATGGCGATCACCTGGTCAGTTCTCGCCATCGTCCAACTCAGCGCCGCCTACTACGCCCGCAAGCAGGAGCACAGGCGAGCACCAACAGCCGAAGCCGACACCGCTGCCCACTGATTCCACGTCTATGCCGCGTCCGGTAGACGATCGGCTAGCGGTCGCGTGTACGACGCTCGGCTCGGGCTCGACGTCGCTCGTCACGCAGTGCTCGCCATTCGGCATCCTGCTGATCCTGTAGCGGGCTTCGGCCCATGCTTCCACGAGCAGCGAGGAAAATGAGCACGACGACAACGACCAGGACCACC
>NZ_LMPO01000009.1:379230-403628 GCF_001424385.1 Curtobacterium sp. Leaf183
ATGATCTCCTCACCCTAAGCGCACGGGGAGTCCAGCAAGGCGAAAGATGATGCCGCCGTCCGGTGGGCGATCGGTTATCGGGACGCCGCGAGGGGCTTCCCATCTGGTCAGCGCCGGCGGGGCTCGAGGTGGTAGTAGACAGTCATCGCAAGGTCGTCCTCCCCATTGGTCACGTTGCTCGCAAACGTCACGTCCTCGATCGACACATCGCCGAGATCATCGATGGTCTGCGCAACTCGTCGCAGCAGGGCAGCAACATCTCCTTGCCCTTCGCCTGCGGGGTTGCTTTGCGAGAAGTGGTTGATCGTCCAATCCATACGCTCCACGCTCCCGACCATAGCTGTGCCCTCAAGCGCCGATTGCGCCGGTCCGATTGCCGGTCGGCAATTGGGACTGCTTCGCGCGAGACACCCACGGCTGCCGTGCCATGCTGACCGGGTGATTCTGCTGACCGAGGCCGTCCGCGGTGCGTGGCTTGTCGAGCGCGCCGGCCGATGGGCGACTGTCGGCGGTGTCGCTGGCACGGGCTTCGAGGCGTACGTGCGGCTGCTGCACCCGGTGGATGCGCACCGAATTAGACCGAACGCGGTCGACGAGTGGGGCAATCCCGTCGATGTTGAGCACACGCGTTGGCGGTGGGCTGAGGTCGCGCGCCGCAACGGCCGGGTGATGCATTCCCTGGTGCAGTGGTGGCGCATCACTGACGAAGAGCAGACCAGGGACTGGTCGGATGGGTGGAGGGTTGGTCAGTCCGACGATGGGTGGTTCGACCCGGAGGATCTCGCGGTCCTGACCACGCACCTGCGGGCCGCGACACGGACCCCGGACGACCTGGTCATCGGAGCGTGGGAAGGCACCGGCAACCCGCCCTGGGCCGAGGGGGTGGGAGCATGCGCGCACGCTCGCATGCAGATGCCCTGGCCCGGTCGGGACATGTGGTTGTTCAGCTCAAGCCTTCGCGAGCTTGCGGACCCGACGTGGGCGCACCGCACCGTGCCTGGATGGGAATGCAGCCGCGACGGACAGGAAGGGCCATACACGTCGCTGATCTGGCCCGAGGATCACACTTGGGTCGTCGCTTCCGAGGAAGACTGGGACTCGACGATCGTCGCCGGCTCACGCACACTCGTCGACAGCATCGTCGCGGACGCACACTTCGAAGCCTTCGAGGTGCACGAAGATGACGACCTGAGCTGGGACGGCGATCTCCTCAACCCCCGCCGACACCCGACACCAGGGCTCTGAGACGACCAGACGCCCGGTGAGGGATCGGTTGCCGAGACGAGGTTGGGTTGCCGGCGGTCGGTCGCAGATGCCAACCTTCTGCTGTGTCTGACTTGGATTGGTTCCCAGGGGTCAGGACCGCAGATGCGCAGGATGCGCACTTTGTGCGGCAACTCCGTCAGCACGCAACGGGTTGGCAGCGGCTCGGCCTGAGCGCGGAGCAGTCCGTCGCGCTCGAGATCGCCTTGCCGTTCGTAGGCGTTGAACTCCCTCACCTGACGACTGATCTCCGATGGCTGTGGGTCACATTCACGCACGATGACGACGGCTTCGTCGCCGAGTGCCGCTGGGGAGACGAGAAGCACTACGACGACGTCGGGCCGATCGACGGGAACGTCGATGTGCTCGAACCTGCCGGAGAGCACGGCGCCGAGCGTACCGCCGACCGTGTCTCTCGGTGGATTGTGCAGCAGGCGGAACGCGTCGTTCGCCGTGATGACTGGGTTTGGCCGCTGCGCTTCACCCGGTGGGTCTTTCTCGACTCCGGGAAGGACCTTGACCGTTCGCACCTGGTGCCTTGTGCGGGCGGTAGAGCGCCGGTCCGAAGCAGCTTCGAAGGGTTCACGGCGGGAGACGACCAGCCGCCGTGCCCGGAGGACGTCAGCTTCGGCAGCTAGCCCTGCAACCCGTCCCGGTCGACGATCCGCTACTGAGACTCGCCGGCCATAGGCCGCCAGCGTCCCAGGCGGCGCACCGCGATCGGCTCTTCGCCCACGTCGAACGTGACCTCGCTCGGTCCTGACGTTGCGATTTTGACGCGACAGGGAATCACTCCCTCAAGGAGCACCCCCGTTAGCTCTATCGCGATGCGTTCGAGGACGAGAGACCCAGTGCCGGACTCATCGTTGACGTCGAGTTCGAGCGCGCGCGGAACGTGGAGCGAGACAGGGAGGCGTGCGACGCCCCATCCTGGGACCGGTTCCTCCACGAAACCCTGCAGCGTGACGCTGCCGTCGACGATGCGAGCATCGGCGATGTCGAATGTGGCGTCATCGAGGTCTTCCAAGGAGCGAATCGTCACGCCCAAATGATGACAGGTGGTCCGCGCAGCGGCTTCGGCGCGCGGATGATTGGTCCGCAAGCTGAGCTCCCAACACAGATGTTGGATGGCCGCGTCCGGTAGCCGATCGGCATACGGGACGCGCTCGAGCACGTTTCGGCGCACTATGAACGTGTGCGCGTGTTGACGATTCAGACGGTAGCGATGGGTGTCTCTGCGGAGCAGGAGGCGCACTGGCCGCGGCTCGCAGCCGCTGCTCTGCTGGCAGCAGAGGAGGGCCGCGAGCCCGTTCCCGCGGTGTGGTTCAGGACAGATGAGGGAGCGCGTGGGCTGATTCCGGTTTCTGAGCTCACTCCCGTGACCCTCACTGATGACGAGGAACCGGCCCGGTTCCTCGGGACAGTGACCGCGCTCGGCCCCGACGCCGCTCCGTCGACCTGAGCGCTGTCCGGTCGCGGATGGGCTAGCAGGTGCGCCTCGTGTGCTTCGATATCGAGGTGTTCACGTTCGAGGTGCAGTCCTGGCGCTACATCCGAGTCCAACTCGGCCGCTGGCACTTCCGTACCTGGCGAAGCTTCTTCATGCTCCTGCCTCCCGGCTACACCTCCGGGCTGGTCTGGGCAGTCCAGTTCGAGCAAGCCGACCCAGATAGCCCAGCGACTGGGCAGCTCGGCGCGTTCGTGGACGAAGAGCAGGCACGAAGATGCCTTGAGGCTTTGGAACAGGAAGGCTGGAGCGGACTGTACCTCAGCATGGTTCCCGTGCACGCTCGCCTTGAAGACTGGCAATGGGACCGCTAACGGCGTAGAAGCAGCGTTGCCATGGCGCGACGTTCCGGGTGTCCGACAGCCGATCGGCTACCGGGACAGCCCGGCGGAGCTCTGGGAGGAGTCCACGTCAGACTGCCGCTCGTCTCCCGTTTCGAAGAACGCGGTGAGGTACTCGTCAGGGGGAAGGTCAGAGTCGCGCATCAGCGAGAACACCTCTGCACCGTCTCCGGGGGCGTCAAAGAGCGCGAAGGCTTGAGCGAGCCCGACGTACTCAGCGTTCAACCCTTCGGCGTACTCAGTGGCCTCGTCCTCGGCCTTCGCGATCGCCTGATCGAAGTCAGAGGCGATGACGATCACGATGCGCTCCTCGTAGATGCTCTCGCCGTGGAGGAAGACGCACCGGACCCCGAACCACGCATCCATGGCGTTTTCCTGCATGTACCGAGCGTAAGTGCCGATCCGCTCGAGGTCGACGGCGGAGCGTGCGTCCGGTGAGGGATCGGCTAACGGGTAGCTGCGCGGGCTCTTGGGTACTTGGGTACTGTGCTTCGAACCTGCTCGTAGTGAGTGCGATGATCGGCGGGTGATCGTTCTCGGACCGCACGCAGTGCGCTACGGCTCGGCCTTCTTCGGCGTCGCCGTCGCTTGGGTCGGCATCATCGTGGCCGTTGCGGCACGTGAGGACCAGCCCCTTCCCTACCTCGCTCCCGCGTTCCTGATCCTTGGGGTAGGCAGTGGAGGCTGGTTCACCTGTCGGGCATTGCGACTCGGCGTCGAAGCTCTCCCCGACCGTTTCCTCGTGCGCGGTCTGTTTTGGTCGCGTCAGATCCCGTACTCAGCCATCTCGTCCATGCCGATGCCTCAGGATGTCACGGCGTTGCCATCCATCGAGTGGTTCAAGAGAGGCCGGAGGCGATACTTGCTGCTCACGGCCTTCTGGGTATCTCCTGGCCCGTTCGCGGCCGCCGCACGACGTTCCGCGGAGGAGTCTGTCATGCGGCTGGATAGGTACCGGAAGGACCGTATCCGGGGCGGCTGATCGGCGTGCGGCTGGCTTGAGCCGTTGGTCCCGACAGAAAAGTTCCGTGAGCGTCCGGTAGTCGATCCCCAAGCGGAACGGGTCTCAGCTGGCCGCGCTTTCCGTTCCGGACCGCCACCAGTGCCGGAACGTGGCTCGGTCGAGCCACGTTCGTGTACCCGAATAATCGATCCCCGGGATCGGTTACCGAGACCGTCCACGGTCATCAGATCCTTGCAGCAGCTCAGCGTCACTAGGCTTCCCCGGATGTCTACTAACCCGTTCGGCGAAGTCCCCGTCCTACCGGTCGCTGTCCCCGTCGGCGCCGTCGTGTTCCTCATCCAGCTTGCGCTCCTGCTCAGGGGGCAACGTTTCACCCGGCCGCGCGCGGCTGTCGCGGCCGCCATCGCCGTCTACGCCGCGGGAATCTTCGCGAACACGGTCTTCCCGATCTTTCTCAACCCGACGCCAAGGTCTGAGCCATGGGAGCCGGCGCTGGCACTGATCCCGCTCCAGGACTACGAGCTCGCGGACGCGCTCACCAACCTGGCGGTGTTCATACCGCTCGGCATCCTCATACCGCTTCTGATGCGCCGGCCGTCCTGGTGGAAGGTGCTGCTGACCTCGGCGGTGGTCAGCCTGACAATCGAGCTACTGCAACTCGCCGCGCAGAAGCTGTTCTCCGGTGGTCACGTCGCTGACGTCAACGACTTCATCTGGAACACCTTCGGGGGAATCCTCGGCTACGTAATCTTCGTTCTGCTCACACTTGTACCGATCTTGTCCGCACTCGCGGACCGGTTCCGCTGGCACACGAACCCCGGGGCAGCACCCACCGCCTAAACCGCGGAGCAGCGCCCGCTTGGGGATCGTTAACCGGACGGCCGTCTCCGGTGCTGGGTCCTCGCGCGATCCCTGCAGGCCGACCAGTGGTTTCGGGGTACATCCAGCGGCTGCACCACCTGAGGCGGTCGTCGGTCAAAATCACAGCAGGGGTGGGTGTAGCGTCTCGCCACACCCACCCCTGCCGGCCGTCTGAGAGCTAGGCCGCCACTCCAACCCAGCGCACGTCACTGGGGTCGTCGCAGAGGCCATCAGCCCAATCCACAGCGCGGGGTTCGCCCGGACCGGACGGGTCAACGAAGTCCCCCGTCCACGCCTCAGCTGCTACCGCTTCCGCAGTGTTGTCGGTGAACAGTGCGCATTCTCGCGGAAGGTCGTAGCGGCGGCCAAGCACGGGGCCGTCCGGCCGATCCCGGTAGAGCACGACGGCAACGTCATCCGTGAGAGCGCGCGCACCGACCCATTCCATGCCCGTGTTCCAGTCCGTGTCGGTCTGGAACAGGTGCTGAAGCTGGGCGATGAACGCTTCCGTGTACGCGCGCCGGTCGTCTGCGGTCGCGTCATCCATGGTCACGATGCAAGCACGCTCAGTCGTCGGCGTCGAGTCCGGATTCACCGGACGACGGCTCGGTGACGGGACCGAGCGGCTGATAGCTGAGCGTGACGGAGCCATCGGTCGCGTCGGTGTCCGTGTCGGACTGCGCCGCCACACGCTTGCCCGAGTCGCGATCGACGGGGTTCTGGAACGCCGAGTCCACCCAGCTCGGGCAGTCGTGCGCCTTGTCCTCGTTGGTGCAGTACGCGGTGGCGACCTCGAACGCGACGTCGAGGCAGCGCGCGCTGCTGGTCGACCATGACGAGCGCGACGCCGCCGCCATCAGGACTGCCGTCCTGCGTGCCCTCGTGGCCGGGAAAGGCACCTGACAGGAGGCGCGGTGCCAGCCGGCACCGCGCCTCCTGTCCGTCCGATCGTCGCCGCAGCGACCGCGACTACCGCTTCAGGTTCGTCAGCTCCTGCAGCACCTCGTCCGAGGTGGTGATGATGCGCGCGTTCGCCTGGAAGCCGCGCTGCGCGACGATCAGGTTCGTGAACTCCTGCGACAGGTCCACGTTCGACATCTCCAGCGTGCCGGCCGCCAGCGAACCGATGCCGGCTGACCCGGGGACGCCGACCTGCGCCTGGCCGGAGTTGGCCGTGGCGCGGTAGCCCGACGCCCCGGTCTTCTCGAGCCCGGCCGGGTTGGCGAACGTGGCCAGGGCGATGCGGCCGAGCGCCATCGAGGAGCCGTTCGAGAACGTGCCCATCACGGTGCCGTCCTTCGAGATGGTGTAGTTCTGCAGCGAGCCGGCCTCGTGGCCGTTCTGCGACGCGATCGAGGCGGTGTTCAGCGACGCGAAGCCGGACAGCTGCGTCATGTCGACCGTGATGCCGCCGACCGCCAGGGTCGCACCGGCGGTGATCTTGCCGTCCGCGCCGAAGGTGATGTTCCCGGTGGCCGAGGTGCCCTGACCGTTCGACGCCGAGACGGACCAGCCGTCGTTGGTGCGCTTGTACGCCAGGGACAGCGTGTGCTTCGTGCCGTACTGGTCGTACACGGTCGCGTCGCGGTTGATCGTCTCGTTGACCGCGGTGTCCGAGGGCAGGTTGCCCGCGACGGTCGCCGAGGTGGTGGCGGTGGCGGGCGCCGCGGCCTGCAGCGGCAGGGTGATGTCGGAGAGCGCTCCCCCGTCGTTCACGACGCCGTTCTGGGCTGAGTAGCCCTGCACGATCTTGCCGTCGGAGCTGACGAGTCGGCCGTTCGCGTCGAAGTCGAACGCGCCGGCGCGGCTGTAGACGGTGTCGTTGCCGAGCCGGGTCACGAAGAAGCCGTCGCCCGAGATCATCAGGTCGGTGGCCTTGCCCGTGGCCTGTGCCGAGCCCTGGGCGAAGTTGGTGGAGACACCGGCGACCTGCACGCCCAGGCCGATCTGGGCCGGGTTGGTGCCGCCGATGCCGGTCTGCGGTCCGCCGGCACCCTGGGTCATCTGCGACAGGGTGTCCTGGAAGACGGTGGTCGAGGCCTTGAAGCCGACGGTGTTGACGTTGGCGATGTTGTTGCCCGTGACGTCGAGCATCTCCTGGTGGGAGCGGAGTCCGGAGATCCCGGAGTAGAGCGAGCGGAGCATGGGGTGTTCCTTCCAGAACGAGACAGTGGTGAGAGAGAGCGAAGGGGAGGTCAGGCGGTCTTGATACCGGAGATCACGTCGAGATCGACCTCCTTCCCGTTCACGGTGACGGTCGGCACGCTCTGCGCGTAGGACACGGCCGATGCGGTGCCCGTGACGGATGCCCCCGAGGTCGCGTCCGTGTAGCTGACCTGTTTGCCGACGAGGTTCGCGGCAGCGATGCGCATCTGCAGCGAGAAGTTCTCGTTCCCCGTCGTGGTCTGGTTGGTGATCTGCTCCATCATCGCGAGCTGCGTCTGCTGGCTGATCATCTGGTTGGTGTCCATCGGCGAGGAGGGGTCCTGGTTCTGCAGCTGCGTGACGAGCAGCTTCATGAAGACCTCGGAGTCCATCGTCTGGGACTTCTTCGTCGTGGCGTTCGCAGCGAGGGCGGCGGCCTGTGTGGCCTGGTCGACACTGCCGGTGATCCCGTCGAGGGGCATGGTGGGTTCCTTGTCGTGATCCGGGTCAGGCGAGGACGTCGAGTCCCGCGGTGCGGACTGGGTTGGTGGCGGAGCGGGCGGGCGGGGTGGTGGTGGGTGGGTCCTCCCGGTCGGCCGGCGTGGCTGCCGGGCCGGTGGTCGGACGTCCGTCGCGGGCGGCGGACTGGCCGGCCGACTGCCCCGGGTGGTTCTGCGAGGACAGGTCGAGGGTGGTCGAGACGGCGCTGCCCTCGCGCCGCAGGTCCGGCAGGACCTGCCGCACGGCGTCGCGCCCGGCATCCGAGGCCGCGAACAGCTCGACGTGCATGCCGTGCGCGGTGACGTGGGCGCGGACCGTGACGGGGCCCAGGCTGTCCGGCACGACCTGCACCGTGACGACGTGCTCGCCCGGGCCGGCCTGCGCGAGTGCGAACACGGGGCGCGCGAGCTGCTGGGTGAGCGGGGCCGGCGCGGCGGGGGCCGTCGGCTGCGCCGCTGTGGTGGCCGGGGCCGCCGTCGGACCCTGGACGGTCGGCAGTGCGAAGGGCACGTCCGCCGCCGCGGCCGCCGGGGCCGTCGCGGCCTGGAGGCTCGGTTCGCCCTGGGCAGGTCCGGTCGCGCCGGCGATGCGGCGGGGCTGGAGTGCCGTGGTCGTGGCGGCCGTCGCGGTCGCGGTCGTCGTCGGGGCCGTCGCGGTCGTCCTCGTCGTCCCGATCACCGCGGCGGACGGGGTTGCCGACGTCGTGGCCGACGCAGCGGTCGTTCCCGGGCTGGTGGTCGTGGTCGAGCTCGCACTCGCACTCGTGCTCGTGCTCGCCGATGCTCGGTCCGCGGGGCGGTCCGCGGTCGGCACGACTCGCGTTCCCTCCGCCGCGGCGGGGGTCGACGCGACAGCGACGACGGCTGTCGGCGCAGCGGCGGCGGCCGCCGGTCCCGTGCCGGTGCTCGCCACGCCTCGGTCCGTCGCGCTGTCCTCGGGCGGTGCAGCGTGCGAGGCGCCCGCCGGAGCGGCACCCGGCGCACCGGGACCCGTGGCGATCGGGTCCTGGGCAACCCGGGCGCCCGAGGTCGACGGAGCCGGCGTGGTGTCCGCCTGTGCAGCAGGCGACGCAGCGACGCTGGCACCGACAGTGGGTGCAGCAGCGGCAGCAGCTGCCGGCGCGGGAACACCAGCAGCAGTCGGCGCGGGAGCACCGGCAGCCGTCGCTACGGCCGATCCGAACAGCGCGGCCAGTCCGGCGACCTGCGCGGCGGATGCAGCCGACGCTGCCGACGCCGCCGGGTCATCGGCGGACGCGGGGGCAGTGTCGGTCGTGTCGGTGGGCGCGCCCTTCCTCGGCGCACCCTGCTGCTCCGGGGACCCGGTGTCGACCGCGGTCATCGCCGCGATGAAGTCGGCCGCCGACGCGGCCGGGTCGGCGGCCGGCGCGGTACCGGCACGACCCGACGGTGCGGGTGTGCTCGGGGCGATGGTCATCGTGGGGCTCATGCCGCGCTCCCCGACTGCATCAGGGACATCAGCGCCGCGGTCTGCAGGTCGGTTCCGGATCCGCCGACACCGACGGCCGACGCGGCCTTCGTGGCGGCGGCCTCCTGGGCGGACGGGACGATGCGCCGGATGGTGGCGATGTCGGAGTCCTTGTACCAGTTGTCGACGATCCGGACGTCCTTGCCCGGACGCGGGGCGTGCAGCACCTTGCCGTCGCCGACGTAGATGACGACGTGCCCCTCGCCCTTCGGGATGATGAGGTCGCCGGGCTGCGCCTGCGCCAGGGACGGCACCGCGACGCCCATCTTCGCCTGGTCCGGCACGACACGGGGCATGGTCACGCCGAGGTCCTTGAACACGGTCTGCACCAGGCCCGAGCAGTCCATGCCCGCCGTCGTGGTGCCGCCGAAGACGTACGGCACGCCGAGGTACTTCTTCGCGTCGGCCACGACGTCGTCGCCGGTCTTCCCGCTGCCGGTCGCGACGGTGCCCTTGCCGGCGTCCACGGACGTCGCGGGCGCTGCGGACGCGGTGCCGGCCGCGGCGCCGGTGGTCACGCCGGACCCCGTCGCCGCGCTGCCGGTCGCGGCCATGGTCGCGTCGAACGCGGACGACGATGCTGCCGCCGCCGCGGCGGCGGACGACGACGACGCGCGCGTCCCGCCGCTCTGCAGGGTGTCGATCTGGGAGCGGATCTCGGAGATCCTGCTCAGGACGGCTTCCAGGCTCATCGGGTCCCCCCTTCGGTGCGGCTGCGTGCCGCGATCTCGTCGAGTGCGTTCTGTTCGGTGCGGAGTGCCTCGGCCGTCGTGCGGACCGTGTGCTGCTCCTCGAGCTTCTCGAGCCCCAGGGCCGATCGGCGGGCGGTGTTGTACTCGCCCTGGGCACGGTCGACGTCGGCATGGCGGTGTTCGACGACCGCGTCGAGTTCCCGGAGCATCCCCCGAGTGGCAGCCCGTGCGGCGGCGACGGCGCTGAGCGTGGCGGCGTCCTCGATCGGCATCGCGGAGCCCGAGTCCTGCAGGGTGCGGCGGGCGGCGATGCGGGCGTCGGCGGCCTCGCGGGCGCGGTCGTTCGCGGTCGCCAGGCTCGCGGCGGCACGGTCCTGCTCGGCGTGCCGCAGCCGCAGGAGCCCGGCCAGCGGGAACCGGCGCGCCATCAGGCACCCCCGAGCTGACGGACCAGACCGTCGAGCAGCTGCCAGGACCCGGCTGCAGTGGCCCGCTCGTCCATGCCCTGCCGCAGGAACGCGTCGATCGCGTCCTGGTGGTCGACCGCGGCGTCGACGAGCGGGTTCGACCCACGCTGATAGGCGCCCACGTCGAGCAGGTCCTGCGCGGCCTTCCGGGCGGCCATCACCTTCCGGAGCGCCGTCGCCGCAGCGCGCTGCTCGGACGACGTGACCTTCGACGCCACGCGGGAGATCGACCCGAGCGCGTCGACGGACGGGAAGTGCCCGGTCACGGCGAGCTTCCGGTCGAGCACGACGTGCCCGTCGAGGATGCTGCGCGCCGCGTCGGCGATCGGCTCGTTGTGGTCGTCGCCGTCGACGAGCACGGTGTAGATGCCGGTGATGCTGCCGACACGGTCGGTCCCGGCACGCTCCAGCAGCCCGGCGAGCACCGAGAACGTCGACGGCGGGTAGCCCCGGGTGGCCGGCGGTTCCCCGACGGAGAGCCCGATCTCGCGCTGGGCCATCGCGACGCGGGTCAGCGAGTCCATCATGAGCACGACGTCCTGCCCGGCATCGCGGAACGACTCGGCGATGCGTGTTGCGACGAACGCGGCACGCAGGCGCATGAGCGCGGGCTCGTCGGACGTCGACACGACGACGATCGAGCGTGCGAGGCCCTCGGGCCCGAGGTCGTCCTCGAGGAACTCGCGCACCTCGCGGCCACGCTCCCCGACGAGTGCGATGACGTTGACGGCCGCGTCGCTCCCCCGCGCGATCATCGACAGCAGCGAGGACTTGCCGACACCGGAGCCGGCGAACAGGCCCATGCGCTGCCCCCGGCCCACGGTCGTGAGCGTGTCGAGCACGCGCACGCCGAGCGGCATCGGCGTGTCGATGCGCGTCCGTGCCATCGCGTTCGGGGTGGCGTGGTCGAGCTCCACCCAGTCGTCGGCGTCGAGCGGCCCGCGGTCGTCGATCGGTCGGCCGAGCCCGTCGAGCACGCGTCCGAACAGACCGCGTCCGGTCGGCACCAGGACCGGTCGGCCGGTCGGGCGCGCCGGCATGCCCGCGGTCACGCCGGTCAGGCGACCGAGCGGCATGCAGCGGACGCCGGCGGCGTCGGTGGCGACGACCTCGACGGCGGTCTGCGGTCCGTCCTCGCGGCCGACCAGCACGACCTCGCCGACACTGACGTCGAGCCCGGTCACGGTCAGTCCCAGGCCCACGGCACTCGTCACGACGCCGACACGCTGCGGCGCGGCGAGTGCCACGGCGGCGTCGAGTGCGCGGGGACGGAGCAGGGTGGCGGTCATGCGCTGACCCCCAGCGCGACCTTCGCGCGGGCGAGCGCGGTGGCGATCCGGGCGTCGAGCACACCGTCCGGCAGGTCCACGACGGCGTCGCCGTCGGACAGTGCGGGGTCGGCGCGGACCGCGACCGGCAGCGCGAGATGTGCGACGGCGGCCGCGTCCGCCGGGCTGAGCCGGACCGCGATCGCGACCGCGTGGTCGACCAGGGCGAGGGCACGGCGAACGGTCGCCTCGGCACCGGAGCCGACCCGGTCCTCCCGTCCGTCATCTGCCGTTCCGTCCGGTCCCGGACCGTCCGCGGACACCGGACGGGAGGCACGGATCGCGTACCCGACGGCGGCTTCGGCCAGCTCCATGGCGGCCTCGACCACCGACTGCTCGGCTGACTCGAGCACCGGCACGGTGCGTGCGACGAGCGCGTCCGTCATCGCTCCGAGCACGGCGAGCCGCCGCGCCGACTCGGACTCGAGCTGCGCGGTGCGCCGCGTGTGCACGGCGTCGAGCTCGGCACGCAGCGCCTCGGTCTCGGCGTGTGCGGCGCGGAGCCCCGCGGCGTACCCGGCCGCGTGTCCACGTACCTCGGCGCTGGCGACGCGGTGCTGCATCCCCGTGTCGGCGACGACGGGGAACGCGAGCGGGGCGAAGGTGGTGTCAGTCAACGAGCTCGTCCTCCTCGGCGCGGTGGACGGTGATGACGCCCTGGGCCTCGAGTTCGCGCACGGAGCGGACGACCTCGGCACGGGCCTCCTCGACCTGCGACACGCGGACCGGGCCCATCGCCTGGATCTCGTCGTCGAGCAGCGAGCGGTTGCGCTCCGAGACGTTGGCGCGGATGGTCTCGACCACCGGCCCGGCGGCGCCCTTCATGGCGGTCGCCAGGATCTTCGAGTCGATGCCGCGCAGCACCTGCTGGATGTCCCGCGACTCGAGCTTGACGATGTCCTCGAAGGTGAGCATCCGCGACCGGATGTCCTCGGCGAGCTCCGGGTCGCGCGCCTCGAGTCCGTCCAGCACGGCCTTCTCGGTCGCGACGTCCGAGCGGTTGATGATGTCGACCAGCGGCGCGATGCCACCGACGACCTCGACGCTCTCCCGGGGCGAGACGACGGCGCCGGCACGCTGCCGGAGCACACCCGCGACGATCCCGACGGCTTCGGGGGTCGCGCTGCCCATCGTGGCGAACGCCTGCGCGACGTCGGTGCGGACGCGGTCGTCGACCCCGGCGAGCACGGCGCTGGCCTGGCCCGGCTGCAGGTGGGCGAGCACGAGCGCGATCGTCTGCGGCAGTTCGCCCTCGAGCAGCGTGACGACCTGCCCGGGCTCGGCGTCGTCGAGGAAGTCGAAGGACTGTCCGGCCAGGTTCGAGGCGAGCCGGTCCATCACGCCGGCGGCACGCTCGGACCCGAACGCGGCGTCGAGCAGGCCGAGCGCGGTGTCCTTGCCGCCACGCCGCTGCGTGCGACCCGTCTTCGTCATCCGGTGGAACTCGGTGATCGTGGCGTCGACCACGGTGTCCTCGACCCGGCGCATCCGGACGATCTCGGCGGAGATCTCCTCCGCCTCGAGCTCGGAGAACTGCTTCATCACCTCGGCGGCGCGGTCGGTCTCCATCTGCATGAGGATCAGCGCGACCTTCTGCGCACCGCTGAGGGACCGCTCGCCCGGGGTCGCCATCGGGCCGCTCACACCGAGGTCCGGTCGTCGAGGAGCCCACGGAGGAGCTCGGCCGTGCGCTTCGGGTCGCGCTCCGCCAGGTTCGCGATGTCCTGGCGGCGGCGCTCGGCGCTGATCTCGTCGGTCGTCAGGACCTCGGTCGGGGCGTCGTCGTGCGGCAGCGTGGGCAGTGCGACCGTCGGCGCGTCCGCACCCGCTGCGAGTCCGGAGCGACCGGCGGCGCCGTCGACGGCCAGGGGCAGCTCGAAGGCCGCGCCGAACGCGTCGAGCTCGCCGACGTCGACGCTCTCGCGCTCCTGACGGCGTCCCCGGCGAGCCAGGAAGACGATGAGCGCGATCAGCGCCAGCGCAATCCCGACCGCGATGCCCGCGGTGCGGATCGAGGACCAGAGGGCTTCCTGCTCGTCGGCGGCCTGCTGCGCCTTGAGTGCCTTGGCGGCCTCGTCGGCGGTGGTCGTGTCGAAGTCCATCATCGCGACCTTGACCTGGTCGCCGCGGGTGGTGTCGGCCCCGGCGGCCGCGGCCACCAGGTCGTTGATGCTCTGCAGGTTCGCGTTCTGCACCGACGCGGCCTTGCTGTTGAGGGCGACCGAGACGGTCTGCCGGTCGACACCGCCGGACGGGATCTGCGTGGTCTCGGTGGTCTTGTCGACGGCGTTGTTCTTCGTCGCCGACTCGTTCTTGTACCCGCCGTCGCCGTTCGCGGCACCGGACGCCGTGCCGTTCGGGACCGCGATGTTGTCCGGCCCGAGGACACCCGTGGCGCCCTTGCCGCCGGCCGCGCCGGAGCCGTACTCCTCGGTGGTCGACGACTCGTTGAGCGCCACCGGTCCGGTCGTCGGGGTCGTGTAGGCCTCCGAGGTGCGGGTGCCCGTGTTCTGGTTCATCGTCGCCGACACCACGACGCTGGCGTTGCCGGCGCCGAGCGTGGTGTCGAGCAGGTCCTGGATCTTCTTCGACGTGGTGGCGTCGTAGTCGGCGGCCTGGTCAGCACCGCTCCCCGTCGCCCCGGTGCCGACGGCGGACAGGGTCTGGCCCTTCGCGTCGACGACGGACACGTCGGTGGGCTGCATGCCCTCGACCGCGGCGCTCGTCAGGTGCACGATCGACTGCACCTGGTCGCTGGTCAGCTCGGTGCCGTTCTTCGTCGCGATGAACACCGACGCGGTCGGGTCCTTCTCCTCGGACACGAACACGGACTTCTCGGGGATCGCGAGCTGCACGGTGGCGGTCTGCACGCCGTCCATCGCCGAGATCGTCTTCGCGAGCTCGCCCTCGATCGCGCGCTTGTAGGTCACGTCCTGCTGGAACTCGGAGCTCGTGACGCCCATCTTGTCGAGCAGCGAGTACCCGCCCTCGTTCGACGACGGCAGGCCGTTCGACGCCGCCTTCAACCGCTCGGTGTACACCGACGACTGCGGCACGAGGATCGTCGCGCCGCCGTCGGTGAGCTGGAACGGCACGCCGTCGGTGGTGAGCTGGTCGGTGACGCTGCTGGCGTCGGCCGCTGCCAGGCCCGTGAACAGCGGCGCGTAGGACGGCTTGCCGAGCCACGAGGCCAGGGCGACCCCGCCGAGCACGAGCGCCGCGACCGCCAGGATCGCGATCGTGCGCTGGGCGGCGGAGAAGCCCTTGACGTAGGCGCCGAGGCGTCCGAACAGGTTCTGCAGTGCGGCGGGCATCAGGCCTGCATCCTCATGATCTCGTTGAAGGCGTCGACGCCCTTGTTGCGGACGGCGGCCACGAGCTCGAGCGTGACCTGCGCGCGGGTGGACGCGATGGTGGCGTCGTGGATGTCGTCGAGGTTGCCGGTGACGGCCTTGACGGCCAGGGTCTTCGACGTGCTCTGCAGGTCCTGCAGCCCGTCGACGGCGTTGCCGAGGGTGGCCGCGAACGACCCGTCGGTTCCGGTCGTGGGCTGCGTGCCGGTGGTGGGCGTCGTGGCCTGGGACGTGCCGAACACGCCGGAGAGCGCGTTCGTGGTCACGCCGTTGACGGCGTCGATGGGCATCAGTTCTTCCCGATCTGCAGTGCCGCCTCGTAGGCGGTCTTGGCACGGTCGACCACGGCGGCGTTCGCCTGGTAGCCGCGCTGGGCCATGATGAGGTCCGCCATCTGCGTGCCGAGGTCGATGTCCGGCATGCGGACGTACCCCTCGGCGTTCGCGAGCGGGTTGTCCGGGTCGTAGGTCACGCGGCCGGCGGCGCTGCCGAACGCGGCGCCCTTGACGTAGGCGCCGGAGACGCCGGCGCCCTCCTGGACCTCGACGTAGCGGGCCTGGAACGCCGAGTCGTCCATCGACCGCACGGTGTTGACGTTCGCGATGTTGTCCGAGATCGCGTCGAGCCACTTCCGGTGAACGGTGAGGCCGGTGCTCGCGATGCCGATCGCGTCGAAGGTCGTCACGAGTTCGTCCGCATCGCGGCGCGGACGCTCGTCAGCTCCGAGTTCATCGCCTGCGTGGCGAACTGGTAGCGCAGCACGGTGTCGACGTTGGAGAGCGTCTCCTCGTCGAGGTTGACGTTGTTGCCGTTGGTGTTCGTGGGCTCGAGGCTCCGTGCGACGGTCGGCGTGGTGCGGCCGGACCCGTCGACGACGGACTGGGCGAGGGCGTCCTCGAACTGCACCTTCTCGGCGTGGTAGTTCGTGGTGTTGACGTTCGCGATGTTGTTCGCGATCACGCGCTGGCGCATCGACAGGCCGTCGAGCGCGCTCTGCAGCGCGGCCGACGTCACGGAATCGAACACGGGGGTACCCCTCGTCAGGACGGCTCCGCCCGGGGGCGAGGACGTCGTGCGGTGGTGGCCGATCCGTGGCCGGGTGGTCGAGCGATCCGTGCTCGTGGGGCGCTATCGGAGCGGTCCGAGGGGCTCGTTAGCGCTCGCCCCGAACGGGGGCCGGGACCCGTGCGGGGGTAAGTCCGTGCACGGCGCGTCGATCCGCGCGTGGTGACCGGCGGGCAGATCCGCGCACGGCAGGCCGGATCGTGCGTGGTCAGTCGGAAGTTCCGACCGGCCATGCGCGATTCGGCTTCCTGTGCGCGAAGCTGTCCTGTGCGCGGAGTCGCCTACGCGCTGGCGTCGAGGTACACGGAGCGCTGCGGCTCGCGCGTGGCGTCGACCTGGCGCAGGGCGCCGAGGTGGTCGAGCGTCGCACGGCGCTGCAGTTCGAGTGCCTGGATGCGGTCCCGCTGCGCGGCGAGCAGCCGGGAGGCCCGCCCCACCAGGGCGCGCGGCACCGGTCCCAGCCCGGCCGGGGCGTGCCAGGGCGCCGGGTCCTCGGCGACCGCCGCCAGTTCCAGGACGGTGAGCACGGCCTCCCACTCGGCGCGGTGCGCCGTGTCGGCGCGGTGCGCCGCGTCGGCGGTCTCGTCAGGCGACACCGAGTGCCCCACCGGTCGCAGCGGGAGCGGCCGCGGTCATCGCGCCGGCGGCGTCGTGCCAGGCCTGGCGCAGCGGCTCGAGGATGCGGATGCAGTCCCGCGTCGCCTGGACGTCGCGGTGCACGTTCGCCGTGATGAGCGAGGTCGAGGCGTAGTTGTAGATGGCGAGCAGGCCCTCGCCGCCGTCCCATGCGTCGATGCGCAGGGTCGACGACAGCTCGCCGACGATCGCCTGGGCGTGCAGGAGCTGGTCGCGGGCGGCGTCCCAGTCGCTCGTCCCCTGCGCTGCCTCGGCTCGGTGCAGGTCGAGCAGCAGCCGATCGTACAGCATCGTGACGAGCTGGGCCGGCGTCGCCGACAGCACGGACTCGTTCGTGTACTGCGCACGGCGGCGCAGCGTGTTCTTGTCGTACATGGGGTCTCCTCGCTCAGCTCGACGACAGCGCGGAGATCTGGCTGGTGAGCCAGCTCGACTGCGACTGCAGCTTGCTGAGACTGGTCTCGAGCGCCGAGTACTGCGACTGCAGCGTCGCGCGTCGCGCGGTCAGGCGGTCGGTCCAGGCGTCGATCTGGTCGTTGAGGTCCTTGACCACCGACTGCTGTCCGGTGATCGCGGTGGTGATGGAACCGGTGTACTTGTCGCTGACGGCGGTCGCGGCGTCCGAGACGGCCTGGGCCACGCCGGAGAGGATCGTCTGCGTGCCGGCGGGGTCGGCGGCCAGCGCCTTCTGGAAGGCGCCGGCGTCGAACGTGAAGGTGCCGTCCTTGCCGATGGTGATCCCGACGGACGACGGCGACTTCCCGTTGACCGGCGTGGACATCGCGCTCGTCAGGCGCTGCATCGCCGAACGCGTGGTCGCGTCACCGAGCAGGACGCCGGCGGTGGTGCTCGTCGCCCCCGTGGTCGGACTCGTGGTGCTCGTCACGCCCGTGTTCGACGCGTAGTAGCTCGCGACGGCGTTGAGCGCGTCGA
The DNA here is from genome assembly GCF_001424385.1 of Curtobacterium sp. Leaf183. GTDB lineage: Bacteria > Actinomycetota > Actinomycetes > Actinomycetales > Microbacteriaceae > Curtobacterium. The sequence continues at coordinate 396,775 of NZ_LMPO01000009.1, forward strand.
CGAGGCCGGAGGCCACTGCCTGCGCCTTGCTCGTGTCCCGCGCGACCGAGACCGTGACGGGGTCCGTCGAGGCCTTGCTCACCGTGACGCTGAGCCCCGGCAGCAGGTCGCCGAACGTGTTCGTCGCACTCGTGATCGTCTGCGCCGCCGCCGTGCCGGCCCACAGCGTGACCGAGGCGTCGGCAGCGGCGGTGACCGTCGCGGCACCGGACTCGGTCAGCACGTTCGTCGCGGTGCCGGCCGAGACCTGGTCGGCGCTCCCCCGGTACACCGTGAACGCACCCGCGGCTCCGGTCGCCGTGCTCGTCAGCTGCAGCCGGTACAGCTTGGCGCCGGTGGCGTCGGTCCCGGCGGCGACCTTCGTCGCGCTCACGCCGGCGGCCGACCCGTTGATCGCCGTGACGGTGTCGTCGAGGGAGCCGGAGGCGGGGGTCACCGTGGTGGTCGTGCCGTCGGGCCTGACGAACGTCAGCGGCTCGGACTGCGACCCCCACGCGGTCATCGCCGCGGTGACCCCGACCTGGGCTGCCGCCGTCTGCCCGACCGTGAAGGACACGGACCCGGCCGAGGCGTTCGCCGCGGTCGAGACACTCGCGTTCGCTGAGCTCGACGTCGCCGAGAACACGTCGAGCGACGCCGGCCCGGCCGCAGCCGCCGCCCTCGTGGCCAGGGACTGCACGAGACCGTTGAGCGTCTGCAGCGAGGAGATGAACGAGGTCGTCGCGGTGACCTTGTTCTTGAGCAGCGTCTGCGGGACCTGCTCGACGCTCATGAGCGAGTTGATGAGGTCCGTGGTCTTCAGCCCGCTGACCAGGCCGTCGATCGCGAGGCTGCTGGCCGTCGCTGACGTCGTCGACATCGTGGGGCTCCCGGGGCGCTACGGACTGGAGGGGAAGAGGGAGGGGTGCACCGCCGCCCGGAGGACCTGAACGACCCCGGACGGCGGTGCGCTCGCGGCTAGCGCAGGAGGGAAAGCACGCCCTGCGTGCTCTGGTTCGCCTGCGCGAGCATCGAGGTGCCGGCCTGGCTGAGGATGTTGTCGCGCGTGTACTTGACCATCTCCTCGGCCATGTCGACGTCGGTGATGCGGGACTGCGCCGCGGTGAGGTTCTCCTTGGCCACGTTCGTCACGTTGATGGCGTGGTCGAAGCGGTTCTGGATCGCACCGAGGTTGGAGCGGGCCGAGGAGACCTTGGCGATCTGCTCGTCGATCAGCTTGATCGACGCCTGCGCCTTGTCGGCGGTGTCGAACGCGACGCCACCGGTCGAGGTGGCGCCGGCCGTGCCGCCCGCGACGCCCGTGCCCGGGGTGCCGACGGCGACGTCGCCACCGTTGTTCGCGGTCACCGTGATGCCGGTGCCGGCACCGTTCGCGTCCTTGTTCACCGTGACGGTGAAGCTCTTCGAGAAGTTCGCGTCGGCCTTGAGGGCGTCGGCGTACCCCTGCACGCTGTCGAACGTGCCCGCGGCACCGAGGTCGGCCGTCTGGACCGTGGTGGTCTCGCCGCCCTTGGTGACCTCGAACGACGCCTTGCCGGCGACCTTCGAGATGTCCGCGATGTCGAACTTCGTCCCCGTGGTGCTCGAGCCACCGGCCAGGTTGTCGACGATCTTCGACACGTTCGCGCCGGAGAGGTCGACCGAGATCTGGCTGTTGGCGTCACCGTTCGCGCCGACCTGGAACTTCAGGGTCGCGTTGCTGTTGAGCAGCGACGTGCCGTTGAAGTTCGTGGACGAGGCGATGCGGCCGAGCTCCTGCTGGAGCTGGTCCGACTCGGTCTTGATGGCGTCGCGAGACGCCGCGTTGTTCGAGTCGTTGCCGGCCTGGACGGCCAGGTCGCGCATGCGCTGCAGGATCGAGTGGGTCTCGGTGAGCCCACCTTCAGCGGTCTGCACGACGGAGATGCCGTCCTGTGCGTTGCGGGCGGCGACCGTGAGGCCACCGACCTGGGACTTCAGCCCCTCGGAGATCGACAGACCGGCCGCGTCGTCGGCAGCACGGTTGATGCGGAGACCCGACGAGAGCTTCTCGAGGGACTTCGACAGGTCGTTCTGCGTCGAGTTCAGGTTCCGGTACGTGTTGAGTGCCGAGAGGTTGGTGTTGATGGACATACCCATGGTGGTTTCCTCCGTGAATGCTGGGTCTTCGTCTGCCCGTCCGTGGGCTGACATGGATGCCTGTCGACCGGGAGGCCTGAGGCGTTAGGAGAACCGGCACGATTTCCTCGGGGCCGGTCCTCCACGCTCAGCTGGCGACGACCTGGTGGCCGCTCGTCGCGTCCTGCACCGCTCGGGCGACTCCCACCGCGGCGTTCGTGGCGACCCGGGCCAGGTATGCGCTGCGGCGCGCGGCCGTGGTGCGCGACACCGGCTCGGGCACCGTGCCACCGTCGCCGTAGTGGGTGGCCAGGCCGTCGCGCAGCAGACGCATCGCTTCGGAGCGCTGCTGCGAGACCGCCGAGTGGGTGATGCCCAGCTCGGCGGCGACCTCGGTCACCGACCGGTCGCCGAAGTACACGGCCTCGACGACGTACCGCATCCGCTCCGGCAGCGCCTGGACGGAAGCACGCAGGTAGCGGCGGCGCTCGGCCTCGACAAGGTCGTCGCCGGGCAGCGGCAGGTCGGCGGCGACGGTGTCGTGCACCGTCTCGTCGATCGGGGTCACGGTGCGCCCGGCATCGCTCATCGCGTCGACGGCGGTCTGACGGTCGACGCCCATCGCGTCGGCGATCTCCTGCACGGAGACGCTGCGGCCGAGTCGGGAGGACAGCGCCTCCTGGGTCGCGAGGGCCTCGCGGATGCGCTTGCGGGTGCCGCGGCTCGCCCAGTCGGCCGAGCGCATGTCGTCAGCGATCGCACCGGTGATGCGGGTCCGGGCGTAGGCGCCGAACGGGACGCCGAGGGTCGGGTCGAAGGCCTCCGCGGCCGCGACCAGGGCGAGCGAGCCGACGGCGGCCAGGTCGTCCCGGTCCAGGTGGGTGGCTCGTGCACGGACGTCGGACACGATGTAGCCCACGAGCGGCAGGTGCTCGGTGATCATCGCGTTGCGTTCGGTGCGGTCCATGCGCTTCCCCTGGTCGTCTCGATCGGTCTGACCCCGTCCGTGGGTTCGCCCGTGCGGTGGGCCGTCCGGTGCTGGCACGGCCCGGTCCTGGGCACGACGAACACCGGCCGCGTGGAGGCCGGTCGGTACGCCGAAGACCGCCCGGTTCCCTCCGAGCGGCGCACGTCCCGCCCTCGCGAGCGGTCCGGGGTGTCCCCCGGTGTGCATCTCGAATGTATCGGCTGGCAAAGCCCTGAACACCCCTCCGATCGTCCCCAGTGCGGGGGGACGACGGGGTTCGTGGTGTCCTCACTTCGGTGGACATCCCCGCTCTGGACAGCCAGATTGTCCCCCGGAGTGGAGGTGGCGCCGTAGACGGCTGGTCGTGTGCTCCTCGACGCACTTACGGAGCGGGGCATCCGGCCGATAGTCACTCGTGTCCACAGGACGACCGACACCGGGAGGAGATGATGAGCGTGAACGACCTGTCCGCCGTGCTCTGGCGCGAACGAGAACTGCTCGAACTGCTCACGTTCAAGCTCGAGGAGGAGCAGCTGCTGCTCGCAGCCGGCCGCTCCCGCTGGGTGTCGCACGCCAGTCGTGAGGTCGAGCAGGTGCTCGAGCGGCTCCGCACCACGGGTCTCGAGCGCAGCGCGCAGAGCGCCGCCGTCGCCGAGGAGTGGGGCGTGGACCCCGAAGCCCCACTGCGTGACGTGGTCGCCGCCGCGCCCTCGGGCCCCTGGGGCGAGATCCTGGCGTCACACCTGCAGGCGATGCTCGAGCTGACCACGCAGATCGGCGCGCTCAAGGACGAGAACGACCGCTTCCTCCGCTCGGCAGCCCAGGCGACCGAGGAGACCCTCGCGGGCACCGTCGGCGACACGGTCACCTACGACGCGACCGGGAGCTCCGGACGCGCGTCGGCCGGAGCACGCCTGTTCGACGGGAGCCTGTAGCACCGTGGTCAGCACCTTCGGCTCCCTCGCCACCGCGTACTCCGGGCTGAGCGCAGCCCGCGCCGGCATCGAGGTCACCGGCCAGAACATCGCCAACGCCGGCACCGCCGGGTACACCCGCCAGCGCGTCACCCAGTCCTCGGTCCCCGCCGTGCAGACCGGGTTCATGCGCGGCACCGCGGCCCTCGCCGGTCAGGGGGTCTCGATCGACGGCATCGCCCGCCTCGGGTCGATGACCCTCGACGCCGGTGTGCGCTCCGCCACCGGGTCGTCCGCGTACGCCACCAGCCGTGCGACCGCACTCGACCAGCTCGAGTCCGGGCTGCACGAGCCGGGCGCCGACGGCCTGGCCACGAAGCTCGACACCATGTGGTCGGCGTGGAGCGACCTGTCCGCACACACCGACGACCCCGGAGCCTCGACGGCCCTGATCGGCGCTGCGGGCACGGTGGCCGCAGCCCTGTCGAGCGGCTCGAAGGCCGTCGACGCGCAGTGGACCGGTGTCCGCGCCACCGTCGCCGGGCAGGTGACGCAGCTGAACGACGCCGCGAAGCAGGTCGCCGACCTGAACGGCCGCATCCGCACCACCGTCGCCGGGGGCGGGAACGCGAACGAGCTCATGGACCAGCGCGACCAGCTCACCGAGCAGATCGCCGCGCTGGCCGGAGGCACCACCCGCACCAACGCGGACGGCACCGTCGACGTCCTGGTCGGCGGCAACCCGCTCGTGCAGGGCACCGACGCCCGGTCCGTCGCCCTCGGAGGCGGGACCCGCCTCGGTGACGGCGCCGCGGTCACCCTGACGTGGACCTCGGGCTCGCAGTCCGCGGTGGCGCTCGGCGGCGGCTCCATCGCCGGCAACGTCTCGCTGCTGGCCCCGGCCGCCGCGAACGGCACCGGCGGAGCACTCGCCCAGGCCTCGGCCGCGTACGACCGCGTCGCGACGGCGCTCGCCACGCAGGTCAACGCCGCGCACCACGCCGGCACCACCCCGGCCGGCAGCACCGGTGTCGACTTCTTCGCCCTGACCGCCGGGGTCCCCGCGGCGCAGGGCCTGACCGTCCTGCCCACCGATGCCGCGGGCATCGCGACGCGGAACGCGGCGGGCGACCACGACGGGTCCGTCGCGGACGCCATCGGGCAGCTCGGATCGGCCGTGGACGCCCCCGATGCGTCCTGGGCGACGTTCGTGGCGGGGGTGGGCACGGCCTCCCGGTCGGCCACGTCCGAGGCGACGCTCTCCGGACTCGCGCTGACCAACGCACGCACCCAGCAGCAGTCCGGCGCGGGCGTCGACCTCGACGAGGAGAACGTGAACCTGTTGAGCTACCAGCACGCCTACCAGGGCGCCGCGCGCGTCCTGACCGCCGTCGACGAGATGCTCGACACGCTCATCAACCGCGTCGGCCTGGTCGGGAGGGGATGACGATGATCACCCGCGTCACCACACAGATGTCCATGGCGGCAGCCACCTCGCGGCTGCAGGCGGGAGCGGCGAAGCTCGCGCAGCTCACCGACCAGGCCACGACGCTCAAGGCCATCGGGCGACCGTCCGACGACCCCGTCGGCACGGCGTCCGCGATGCAGGTCCGCAAGGACCAGGCCGCGAACGCGCAGTACACGCGGAACGCGAACGACGCCGCCGGTTGGCTCGCGACGACCGACAGCGCCCTCGGCGACGTGTACTCGGTGCTGTCGAAGGTGCGGGACCTGACCGTCCAGGCGGCGAACTCCGGCACGATGGGCGACGCCGACCGCGCTGCTCTGGTGACCGAGTTCCAGGGGCTCGCGACCGACCTGGCGTCGAGCGCGAACGCGAAGTACGGCACGCGGTCGGTCTTCGCCGGTTCCTCGACCGCCGCCACGGTGTTCGACCCGACCACCGGGTGGGCGTCCTCGACCGCCGCCGTCGACCGGCGCATCGGTGACGGCAGCACGGTCCGGGTCGACACCCCCGGAACGACCGTCTTCGGTTCCGGGACGGCCTCGGTGTTCGCCACCATCACCTCGATCGTCACCGACCTGCAGAACGGGGTGGACGTGAACCCGCGTCTGAACGACCTCGACGCCCACATCGACACGGTGCGCGGCGTCCAAGCGGACGTCGGTGTCCGGCACGCCGCCGCGATCGCCGCGCAGTCGTCGCTCAAGTCGGCGTCGGTCGACCTCGAGGCACGACGCTCCTCGGTCGAGGACAAGGACCTCGCCAAGGCCGTCCTCGACCTGCAGGTGCAGCAGACCAACTACCAGGCAGCCCTCGCCGTCACCGCGAAGGTCCTGCAGCCGACCCTGATGGACTACCTCCGATGAGCATCCCCCTCACCTTCTCCGTCGCCCCGTTCGGCCTCGAGCCGCTCGACGCCTTCACGCTGACCCCGGTCGCCGACACCGACGGGCTGTTCACGCTGGTCGGGTCGGGCACCACGGCGTCCGGTGCCTCCGAGCCGCGGCTGTACCTGCTCGACGCGGCCGTGCACCTGCCGTCGTACGCGCCGTCGCTGTCCGATGCCCAGGCGTCCTCGATCGAGCTGACGGACCCCGCCGAGGCGATGCTGCTCGTGGTCGCCACACCCGGTGCCACCGGCACGACGGTGAACCTGCTCGCGCCCGTGGTCGTCAACGCGCGGACCGGTGTCGGCGCCCAGTTCATCCTGGAGGACCAGGACCTGCCCCTGCGCGCGGAGCTCGCGCGCGCGTAGGCGGTGGGGGTGGTGAGGGCGAGCGCCGGTGACCCGGACCCCGAACGACACTGTCGATGTCGTACGACACCGCACCTGTCGCACCGCCGGACGGCCGCCGCCCGAACGACAGTCTCGATGTCGTACGACACCGCACCTGTCGCACCGCCGGACCGC
>NZ_LMPO01000009.1:403671-403776 GCF_001424385.1 Curtobacterium sp. Leaf183
GGCCGATGTCGTACGACACCGCACGTGTCGCACCGCCGGACCGCCGCCGCCCGAACGACAGTCTCGATGTCGTACGACACCGCACCTGTCGCACCGCCGGACCGC
>NZ_LMPO01000009.1:403934-404029 GCF_001424385.1 Curtobacterium sp. Leaf183
CGTCGATGTCGTACGACACCGGCCCCGTCGCCCCGCCGGACCGCCGCCGCCCGAACGACAGTCTCGATGTCGTACGACACCGCACGTGTCGCACC
>NZ_LMPO01000009.1:404060-411250 GCF_001424385.1 Curtobacterium sp. Leaf183
GCCGACACGACGACTCCTCCACAGCCTGGAGGATCGGAGCGCCATCCACAGATCGGCTTCCGACTCCGGCGTGCTCCGGCCCACCGCGCGAGAGTGTCGGCATGCCTACTCCAGCCCTTTCGGTGCCACTGATCAGGACCGCGCACCTCGCCAGCGCCGAGCGTCGAGCACTCCAGCGAGCAGCCCGTCGCGGCGAGTACATCGCTGTGCGGCCCGGTGTGCTCGTTCGTCCGGCGGACGTTGCAGGACTCTTCCCGGAACAACGCCATCTCGTGCTCGTTCGAGCGAGCGTGCCGCTGGTCGTGCCACCGCGGGCCATCTCGCATGCCTCGGCCGCGGCAGTCCATGCGTTGCCGTTCGTCCAACAGCCGCCGGATCAGGTCCAGCTGACCGACCCACGCCGAGCCCGGCCCGACGGCAGCCGCTTCCTCCGCATCCACCACGGGGTCCTCGACATGCCGACCGAGACACCCGGCGAACAGCATCCGTCGACACTCCCCGTCGAGTTCGTCGGCGCACGGGTCACGTCCCTCGTCAGGACGCTCGCCGACGTCGCTTCCACGGCCCCCTGGGTGGCGTCCGTCCCGATGATCGACGCCGCCCTCGGCCGCGAGGCCACAACGCCCGCGTTGCTCCGTGCAGCGCTCGACCGCGTGGCTCCCCAGGCGCATGCACGCGCCCGTGTGGCACTCGAGATGGGATCGGCGCTCTCGGGCTCCCCCGCTGAGTCCGTCGCACGGGTCCGGTTCCGGCAGCTCGGCACGCCCGAGCCCGTCCAGCAGCACGAGTTCTCCCGCGCCGGAGCGCAGCGCGCGGTCGTCGACTTCTGGTTCCCCGACCAGGGCGTCGTGGTCGAGGTCGACGGGCGCGCCAAGTACGAGGACCCGCAGATGCTCGCCGGCATCTCGACCGCAGACGCCCACTGGCGCGAGAAGCAGCGCGAGGACTTCGTCCGGTCGTTCACCGCGGTCCGCTGTTTCGTCCGGCTGACCTGGGCCGACCTGATGGATCCCGAGACGGTCCGTGCGAAGCTCACGCAGGCGGGGATCCCATGCCGATGAGCACCGCGTCCCACGCGCCTTCCGGAGCCACCCAGCGAGCCCCGCACCTGCCCGGCGTAGCGTGGCGGCATGGCCCCGAAGCACAACGACCGGTCGGACCAGCGGGACCAGGCGATCATCCCCCTGCCGCACGCGCCGATCGACAACTCCTCACCGACCCCCTCGGCCCCGACCACCTCCAAGGGGTGGGCCAAGATGCTCGACCGGATCCTCGACGTCCAGCGCCCCGCGGTCGTCGCCCACGTGAACGGCATCCGGCGCCGCAAGCCCGACGCCACCCCGGCCGAGGTGATCCAGATCCTCGAGCGGCACTACCTCACGGCGGTGACGACGGGCGGCGCTGCGGTCGGGGCGAGCGCCGTGGTGCCCGGCATCGGCATGGCGGCGAGCTTCGGCCTGAGCGGTGCGGAGACGGTCGGCTTCCTCGAGGCGACGGCCCTGTTCGCGCAGTCCGTGACCGAGGTCCACGGCATCACGCTCGACGACCCGGAGCGGTCCCGCACCCTCGTCATGGCGATGATCCTCGGCACGCCCGGAACGCAGCTCATCAAGCAGCTTGCCGGACAGGCCGCGGGTGGTCAGGCCCGCACGGCCTTCTGGGGCGAGATGGTCGCCTCGTCGCTGCCGCAGCAGGCAGTCAGCGGGATCGCCAAGCAGGTCCGCGACTCGTTCATCAAGCGGTTCATCGCGCGGCAGGGCACGTCGATCCTGGGCCGTGCGCTGCCCTTCGGCATCGGTGCCGCGGTCGGTGGACTGGGCAACCACGCGCTCGGCCGCAAGGTGATCCAGGCCTCGCGCAGCGGCTTCGGCGAACCGCCGGCGCACTTCCCGCTCGTGATCGGGGACGACCAGCGCGACCGGAAGCCCAGTCGCCGCGAACGGAAGCTGCAGCAGCAGGCCGACAAGCGGGCAGTGCGCGACGGACGGCGCAACGGCCGGGCGCTCTGACCGCCGGACAGCAGGTCCGGAGCGGTCCCGCCCCGAGCCTCCTGTCCGTCAGCGCTCCGCGTTCAGCGCGCCCGAACGGGCGTGGTGACGACCTGGCCTGCGTGCGCGAACCCGCCGCCGAACCCGAACAGCAGCGTCGGCACACCTTCCGGCAGGTCACCGCGCGCCCACGCCTTCGACAACCCGAGCGGCACGCTCGCAGCGGAGGTGTTGCCCGACTCGACGACGTCCCGCACGACGTACTTCGACTCCCCGCCCAGGGCCTTCACGAGTGGCTCGATGATCCTCAGGTTCGCCTGGTGGAACGCGAATACCTCGATGTCCTCCATCGTCAGACCGGCCTGCTCGACGACCTTGCGGGCGTGCCCCTCTGCTTCGGTGATGGCCCAGCGGTAGATCGACCGGCCCTCCTGCGAGAAGCGTTCCGGGTCACCGCTGACGCGCACGGCGTCCTGCAGGTGCGGGACGCTCCCCCACGACACGGGCCCGATCTCGGGCGTCTCGGAGGCCCCCAGCACGGTCGCGCCGGCGCCGTCGCCGACCAGCACGCAGGTCGAGCGGTCGGTCCAGTCAACGATGCCCGACAGCAGTTCCGAACCGATCACGAGCGCGGTGTCGGCACTGCCGGTCCGGATCGCCTGGTCCGCGATGCCCATCGCGTACTCGAACCCGCTGCACGCGGTGTTGATGTCGATCGGCGCGGGTCCGTTCGTCATGCCGAGCGCGGCGGCGACCCGGCCCGCGGTGTACGGCGCGCGGTCGCGGTGCGTGGTCGACGCGACGACGACCAGGTCGATGTCCGTCGGTGCAAGACCCGCGTCAGCGAGTGCTGCCCGGCCAGCTTCGGTGGCCATCGACGTGACGGTGTCGCCCGGGCCGGCGATGTGCCGGGTCGAGATCCCGGTCCGGGTCACGATCCACTCGTCGTTCGTGTCGACCATCGTCGACAGCTCGTCGTTGTCCAGCACCCGGCTGGGCTGGTGGTGTCCGAACCCGAGGATCCGGCTGCCGCGAAGTGGAGGGATGTTCATCCGACGAACGGTACTCCCGCTCGGCGCACGCGTATGCGCGACCGGGCATGGGAGACGCGCTCAGCTGCGAGCCGCCGCCGACGCGCGACGGTTCGCCTTCTTGATCGCGTCCACGAGCTCGCCCTTGTCCATCGACGAACGACCGCTGATGTCCAATCGCTTCGCCAGGTCCATCAGGTGGGCCTTGGAGGCGTTGGCGTCGACGCCCTCCTCGGTCTTCCCGGACCCGCGCGAGCCCGCCGCGCCGGAGTCCGACGGACCCGACGACTCCTTCGCCTCCCAGTGGTCCCCGACCTTCTCGTACTCGTGCTTCACGGCGGCCCAGGCCGTGCGGCCGGCACGTTCTCCGTCGCCGTACTCGGCTTCGGCGGACTTCCTCGCCTCGGTGTAGATGTCCTGCGCGTGCTTCGGCGAACGCTGCAGCGTGCCGGGCAGGTCGTCGTCAGCGGGCATGGGGTGCTCCTTCCGTCCAGCGTCCGGGCTGAAGCGCCCGGCCGTTCCCGTCACCGGTACTCGCAGGGCCTGGCAGGACGCAGAGGGCACGGGGTAGACCAGACACATGGACTACACACACCTCGGACGGACAGGGTTGTCGGTGTCACGAGCAGTGCTCGGCACCATGAACTTCGGACCGGAGACCAGCGAGGACGACTCGCACGCGATCATGGACCGGGCGCACGAGCTCGGCGTGAACTTCTTCGACACCGCCAACGGCTACGGCGGCTCGGTGGGCAAGGGCGCCACCGAGGAGATCATCGGCCGCTGGTTCGCCAAGGGCGGTGGGCGTCGCGAGAAGACCGTCCTCGCCACCAAGGTCTACGGCGAGATGATCGAGTGGCCGAACGGCGGCAAGCTGTCGGCCTACAACATCCGGCAGTCGCTCGACGCGTCGCTGCGCCGCCTGCAGACGGACCACATCGACCTCTACCAGATGCACCACGTCGACCGGGACACCCCGTGGGACGAGATCTGGCAGGCCATGGACCTCGCCGTCCAGCAGGGCAAGGTGCTCTACGTCGGCTCGTCCAACTTCGCCGGCTGGCACATCGCCCAGGCGCAAGAGGCAGCGAAGCACCGCAACTTCCTCGGCCTGGTCAGCGAGCAGTCGATCTACAACCTCGTCGTCCGCGACGTCGAGCGCGAGGTCCTGCCCGCCGCCCGCCACTACGGTCTCGGCCTGATCCCGTGGTCGCCGCTGCAGGGTGGCCTGCTCGGCGGCATCATCGAGAAGACCGAGCAGGGCTCGCGCCGCCTGTCCGGCCGCAGCGCCGAGTACGTCGAGGGGCACCGCGACCAGCTCACCGCGTACGAGGCCTTCGCCAAGGAGCTCGGCCACACCCCGGGCGAACTCGCCCTGGCGTGGCTGCTGCACCAGCCCGGTGTCACGGCGCCGATCACCGGCCCGCGCACGATGGAGCAGTGGGAGTCGGCCGTCCGCGCGACGGACATCCACCTCGACGACGCGGCGCTCGCGCGCCTCGACGAGCTGTTCCCGGGCCACAAGACGTCGCCGGAGGACTTCGCCTGGTGAGTCGCTGACGCAATCGCCGGACGGGAGGCGCGGTGCGGCCCCGCACCGCGCCTCCCGTCCGTGCTCCGGTCGCGACCCGGCCTGCGAGGATCGGACCATGAGCGAACACCGCGAACTCCTCGTCGCGCTGGACGTGCCGTCCACCGATCAACAGGGCCTGGCCGACGCCGTCACGGCGTGGCTCCGTCCGACGGGGTGGGCGCGACTCGACCCGGCGGCGGCGCTCGAGTTCCCCTCCGGCGAGCCGGACTTCCTCGCCGAACGGGCCGACGACTTCCTGATGGACCGGCCCGGCCGCGCTCGGGACACGCTGATCGGCACGGCGTCCTGCGGCGTCGGCAACCCGATGTGGGACGCAGTCGACTCGATGGAAGGGCCCTCGTGCTGGTCCTGTCGCACGACCGTTGCTGACGACGATGACCTGAGCCGACTCGGCGACTGGATCGGCGGCGATGAGCCGGAGTACACGTGCGCCGGGTGCGGGTCGGTCTCCCGGGCCGGCGACATGGACGTGTCGTCCTCCCTCGTCGTCGGGAACCCCGGCGTGGTGCTCATCACGCCGGACCACGACGGGCCGGCGATGGCGGTCCGGCTCATCGACGAACTTCGACTGGCGTTCCCGAACCGGTGGGCGTCCGTGCACCAGCACCGCTGAGCGTCAGGCCGGCGTCCAGGTCGCGACGACGGCATCGCGGGTCCGCACCTCCGCGGCGCCGGCCCAGACCGTCCCCAGCGAGGCGGCGAACCGAGGCCACACCGACGACGACGGCAGGTCCCACGCTGAGGGATCCTGCACCCAGTGTGTCGACACCCGCACATGGTCCGGCCTGACGGAGACCTGGACCCACGCAGCGTTCGTCAGTCCCACCGTGTACCCGCCGGACTGCCCGTGGTCGACCCTGTCGAGCTGGTCCCGCTCCGGTCGCCGTCCGACCGCCGCGACGAGGTCCGCCGGAGCGAGTGCCACGGCGTCGGGAATCTCCGGTTCCCACCGCTCTGCGCCGAGCCGCCACGGCCCCTGGTACGCCGGACCGGCCTCGCGGAGTGCAGCGAGGGTCGCCCGGAGTCGGTCCGCGACGTCGGAGGGACGGACGACCCGGCCGCGCTCCCACCGCACGCTCACGGACGGCAGCGCACGCTCCATCAGATGTCCCCCGCCTCGTCGCCTCGCGCCTCGGACAGCACGGCGACGCGTGGCGGCACCACCTCGGCGACGACCGTTCGTCCGTGGTGCGCACGCGCGGACTCGCCGTCCCAGGTCGTCACGAGGGTCGTCAGGAGGTCGGTCGTCGCTACGACGACGGCGTCGTCGACGACGGCGTCGTCGACGACGCCGTCCCCGCGCGCCGCACGGAACGGCGCGACGCTCACGGACGGCCACGTCCGGGTGGCGTACACGCGCAGGGTCGCCATGCCGTTGTCGAGCGTGAAGCGGTGTCCGTGCTCCGGCAGCGCCCGGTCGTCGACGTCGCGGACCGGGCGGGAGCCGACCTCGACGACGAGTCGTCCGAGCGGCACCGCGGCGACGTCCTCCACCGCGGGCCGGAAGCGGTCGTGCCGCAGCCGCCACGGGCCGGCGTAGCACCCGCCGAGCGCGGTGAGCACACGGACGGTCTCGGCGAGCGACCACGCCAGGCGTTCCGGCCCAGCCGACGACCACGCCGCCGTCCCGTCCACGTCGAGTTCGAGCTGGGTCGCATCCATGGCCACCATCTTCGCCCACCGCCGCGGACCCATGTGGTGCAATGGACGGGTGGGAGCGGACCGGGACTTCGTCGTGGCATTGGACGTGCCGGCGGCGCAGCAGGAGGCCACCGCGGACGCCGTCGGGGCGTGGCTCCGCGCGCATGCCTGGGCAGCGCCCGACCCGGCGGTGGCTCGGCTGCGCTTCCCTGCGCGTGAACCCGATCTCCTCGGACCGGCCGCCGGTGCCGGCGCGGACGACGACCGCGGCACCATCGCCTGCGGGGTGTCGGACGGTCTGTGGCTCGCGATGGAGGACATGCGCGGCCCTCGTTGCTCGACGTGCGGCACCGAGGTCGACGGGGACCTCGCGTTCCCGCAGCTCTTCGCCTGGGCGGACGGTGCTCCGGAACCGGTCTTCGTCTGTGCCGGCTGCGGCCGAGAGGCCCGTGCTGGCGACATGGACACGGAAGGGTCCTGCACGGTCGGCAACCCCGGCGTGGTCATCGTGCCGACCGTGCAGACCACAGCGCAGGCCGACGCGCTCGCTCGGCGGCTCCGCGACGACCTCCGCGTCGCGTTCGGCGGCCGGTGGGTGCACGTGCACCAGCACGAGTGAACCGGGGCACTCCCGAGCGCCCAAGCGCGGCCTCTCCTTGCTCGCGACCTTCGAGAGCTCGAACGCCGCGACCTTCTCGAGCACCGGCACCGGCACCGGCACCGTCGCCACCGCGATCGCTCGGAATGCGTCGTCCTCGCCAGCGAGGACGTACGAAGGCCCTGCCGACCTCCCGTCTTCGTCCATTCTGCGATGCTGCGGTGGTTGACCACGACGACGACCCCGCAGTGCAGCTGGGGCCGGGGTGGAGCGGGCCGTCAGCGGACGTTGACGAGACCAGCTCGACGGGAGGCCCGGTGCGCGTCGGACGCGCACCG
>NZ_LMPO01000009.1:411268-426034 GCF_001424385.1 Curtobacterium sp. Leaf183
CTCCTCGTCCGTCAGGCCGAGCCACCGCAGGTACGCGTCGACGCTCCCCCACCGACGCTCGACGTGAGCGATCACCGTCGTCATGATCTCCGGCACACAGCGCTGCGCCCGCGCCGTCGCTGCCGGGTCGTCGCTGGCAGCACGCTCCGCCGCGAACCGGTCGAACAGACCGGCGGCACTCGCGGCGTAGTCCCTCCCGATGCGCTCGTCGTCCGCACCCCAGTGCCGGGCGAGCAGCGCGCTGATGATGCCCGTCCGGTCCTTGCCCGCCGAGCAGCACACGAGCACGTCGCCGTCGGTCGTGGCGACCACTCGCAGGGCGTCAGCGATGCCCGCCCGGTGGCGTTCGAGCCAGTCGACGTACTGGTCCTCGAGTTCGACGGCGTCGTCGGCGGACTCGACCGGCGACGACGGATCGAACAGCGGCACCGCCCGGTACCCGGCCGAGGCGCCCAGCGGGTGCGACACACGCTCGACCTCGTCGTCCCGCCGCAGGTCCACGACGGTGACGCCGGGCGGGTAGGCCGTCGCGGGGACGTCGGGCTCGGTGTTGCTCCGGAACACGGTGCGGGAGCGGCTGGACTGGAAGCCGGGCCCCCCGACCTCTCGGAGGTTGGTGAGCGTCGACGTCGTCGTCATGCTCCCACCCTCCCACGACGAAGGCCCCCGCACTGCTGCGGGGGCCTTCGTCGTGCGGTGGAACCGGGTCAGCGCACGCCGACCGGGGTCTCGTCGCGGTCCTCGTAGAGGACGTAGCCCTCTTCGCCGTGGACCGCGGTGTCGATGCCGGCGACCTCGTCCTCGGTCTTGACGCGGAAGCCCATCGTCTTCTCGATGATCCAGCCGATGATGAAGGCCAGGACGAACGAGTACGCACCGACGGCGCCGGCAGCAGCGGCCTGCTTGCCGAGCTGGACGAACGAGCCCGAGTAGATCAGGCCGGTGTCGTTGGCGAAGAAGCCGAGGAACAGCGTGCCGAAGATGCCGCCGACCAGGTGGACACCCACGACGTCCAGCGAGTCGTCGAAGCCGAGGCGGTACTTCCAGTCGATCGCGAAGCAGCAGACGATGCCGGCCAGGAACCCGAGCAGGATGCCCCAGCCCGGCGTGAGCGCGGCGCAGGCGGGCGTGATGGCAACGAGACCGGTGACGGCACCCGACGCCGCTCCGACCGACGTGGCCTTGCCGTCCTTGAGCTTCTCGACGAGCAGCCAGCCGAGGATGGCGGCGGCCGGAGCTGCGAGCGTGTTGACCCAGGCGATCGCGGCGATGCCGTCAGCGGCGCCCTCGGACCCGGCGTTGAACCCGAACCAGCCGAACCACAGGATGGCTGCGCCGAGCAGGACGAAGGGCGGGTTGTGCGGCTTGTGCGCGCCCTTGGCGAAGCCGACGCGCTTGCCGAGCACCAGCGCGAGCGCCAGCCCGGCGGCACCGGCGTTGATGTGCACCGCGGTGCCACCGGCGAAGTCGATGACGCCCCAGGTCGCAGCCCAGCCCGAGGTGAGGTTGAACACCCACGACGCGACGGGGAAGTAGACGACCGTGACCCAGACGCCGGCGAACACCATCCAGGCGCCGAACTTGGCACGGTCGGCGATCGCGCCGGAGATCAGCGCGACCGTGATGATCGCGAACGTCGCCTGGAAGCCGACGAACGCCATCGACGGGTACGCGGCGTTGATCTTCGAGGCCTTGGCCTCCTCGAACGCCTGGCCGAGGCCGATCTGGTTCCAGTCGATGCTGAAGAACCCGACCGCACCCGACACGGCGGTGCCGGTGCCGTGGTTCGCGAACGCGATCGCGTAGCCGAAGACGACCCAGAGGACGCTCACCAGGGCGATCGCCCCGAAGGACATCATCATCATGCTGATGACGGACTTGGCCTTCACCAGACCGCCGTAGAAGAACGCCAGGCCCGGTGTCATGAACAACACCAGCGCCGCCATCACCAACACGAACGTCGTGTTGCCCTGATCAAGCATGTCTCACCTCTCGGTTGCACAGGCGGTTCGTGGACCGCCTCGGGTGTGACGAGTCTGGCGAGGTGAGGTTTCACGACGGAGCACGCCGTGTTTCGCGGGTGTAACGCGACGGCCCGCCGTGTGAACAGTGTGTTACCGCGCGGTCCGGACCGGCCGTGCGCGGCCGGCAGGGACGGTCAGGAGGCCCGGCTCAGCGCCACGACGCGGCTCGCGGCACGCAGGTACTTCTTCCGGTACCCGCCCTCGAGCATCACGTCCGGGTACACCTGGTCGAGCGGCGACCCCGAGGCGACGATGCGCACCTGTCCGTCGTACAGACGATCGACGAGCGCCACCCAGCGCAGCGCGTCGGTCTGGTCGGTGAACGGCTGCACGTCGGTCAGCCCGACCGCGTCGAGGCCCTCGACCAGCGCGACGTACTTCGACGGGTGCACCGACGCCAGGTGCGCGACCACGGCGCGGAAGTCGTCGAGCGTGACCTGCCCGTCGGGCAGCGACCCCGGCACGTCGTCGACGACCCGGGCGGACTCGTCCACCGCGCGCCGACGGTAGTCGAGCCCGTCGATCCGCATCGTGTCGAAGCGGTCGGACATCGCCTGGATCTCGCGCAGGAAGTCCTGCGCGGCGAAGCGTCCCTCACCCAGTGCCCCGGGCGGTGTGTTCGACGTGGCGGCGAAGCGCGTCCCGGTCTCGCTGAGCTCCTTGATGAGCCGCGTCATGACCATCGTGTCGCCGGGGTCGTCCAGCTCGAACTCGTCGATGCAGACGAGTGCCGTCCCACGCAGCAGGTCCACCGTGCCCTGGAAGCCGAGGGCCCCGACGAGCGCGGTGTACTCGATGAAGGTACCGAACGTCTTGCGCCCGGTCGCCGCGTGGTACGCCGCGGCGAGCAGGTGGGTCTTGCCGACACCGAACCCGCCGTCCAGGTACACCCCGGAGGTCGTGGGCGTGTCCGATGTCGCCGCAGACCGGCGGCGCCCGAACAGCCCGCGCTTCGCCAGCTCGGGACGGGTCGTGACGAACGCGGCCACCGCGTCGCGGACCTCCGCCTGCGAGGGGTAGTCCTCGTCGGGTCGGTACGAGTCGAACGACGCCGTGGCGAACTGCGGCGGCGGCACGAGTGCGGCGGCCATCTGCGCCGGGGTCACCTGCGGGTCGCGGTCGACGAGGTGCTGGGGCAAAGCGGGGCCTTCCGGGAAGGGAGTCGTGCGAGGTCACGTTGGACCGGGGTGACAGTACCTCCGCGTACCGTTGCTCCCGACGCCGACCACTGATCCTAGTCCGGCGCCACGACCCACAGAGAGGCACACGATGACCGCACCGGTCGACCCGTCCGATACCTTCCGCGACTTCGCGCACCCCGAGCGACTCGTCTCGACCGCGTGGTTGCAGGAACAGCTCGACGCCGGCGCCGTGGGGACGGCCGACCTCGTCGTCGTCGAGTCCGACGAGGACGTCCTGCTGTACGAGACCGGGCACGTCCCCGGCGCGGTCAAGATCGACTGGCACACCGACCTCAACGACCCGGTGCAGCGCGACTACATCGACGGAGCGGCCTTCGCGCAGCTGGTCGCCGGCAAGGGCATCGGCCGCGACACGACCGTCGTCATCTACGGCGACAAGAACAACTGGTGGGCGGCGTACGCGCTCTGGGTGTTCACGCTGTTCGGACACCAGGACGTCCGGCTGCTCGACGGTGGCCGGGCGAAGTGGATCGCCGAGGACCGGCCCGTCACGACCGACCGCCCGGACGTCACCCCGGCCGACTACCCCGTGGTCGAGCGGCACGACGAGCCCGTCCGCGCGTTCAAGGAGGACGTCCTCGCCCACCTCGGCAAGCCCCTCATCGACGTCCGCAGCGCCCCGGAGTACAGCGGCGACCGCACCACCGCCCCCGACTACCCGGAAGAGGGCGCGCTGCGTGGCGGGCACATCCCGTCCGCCGTGAACATCCCCTGGGCCACCGCGGCCGCCCCGGACGGCACCTTCAAGTCGCGCAGCGAGCTCGACGCGGTCTACCGCGACGGGGCCGGCATCGGCGACGCCGACGAGGTCATCGCCTACTGCCGGATCGGTGAGCGGTCGAGCCACACCTGGTTCGTCCTGCAGCACCTGCTCGGCTACGAGAACGTGCGCAACTACGACGGCTCGTGGACCGAGTGGGGCAGCGCCGTGCGTGTCCCGATCGTGCAGGGCACCGAGCCGGGGAGCATCCCGACCCGATGACCACCGAGCTCCCCGACACACTGGCCGAGATCCGCGACGACTTCCTCGAGCTCTCGCAGCAGGACCGGCTGCAACTGCTCCTCGAGTTCTCGAACGAGCTCCCCGCCCTGCCCGAACGGCTGCAGGGGCACGAGGACGAGCTCGAGCGGGTCGAGGAGTGCCAGTCCCCCGTCTTCATCACGGTGACCGTCGGACAGGACGGCGACGCCCCCGACGTCGTGCGGATGCACGCCACCGCCCCGCGCGAAGCGCCGACGACGCGCGGCTTCGCCTCGATCCTGGCGCAGGGCCTGTCCGGCCTGACCGTCGAGCAGGTCCTCGCGGTGCCGTCGGACTACCCGCTCACGATCGGGCTGTCCGAGGCGGTCAGCCCCCTGCGCATCCGCGGCATGGTCGGCATGCTCGGCCGGGTGCAGCGGCAGGTCCGCGCGCTGGTCGCGGTGCAGTAGACAGCACCATCGACGAACGGCAGGCCGCGGACACGTCGTGTCCACGGCCTCCCGTTCGTGTCGGCACGACTACCGGGCCGCGCGCTGGTCGCGCGGCTGGACCACCTCGGTCAGCCATGCCAGGATCCGGGTGTCGAACCAGTCGGCGTCGTGGTTCCAGAGCTTGGTGTGCCGCGCGACGTGCGCGACCTCGAGTCGCACCAGGTCCGGCCGGGCCTCGGCCAGCGCGTACGAGGCGGACGACGGAACGAAGCCGTCGTCGTCGCTGTGCAGCAACAGGATCGGCACCGTGAGCTCGTTCGCTCGGGCGACCATGTCGAGCTCGCGCAGGTCGACGGGCTGCTGCAGCCCGGCCAACCGGTGCAGCACGGGCGTGCGCAGGACCCGCTGCGCGACCTTGCGCACCACGCGCGGCAGCCGCAGCGCACGACTCTGCGACTTCAGGACCGCGTGCCAGTCGACCACCGCCGACTCGAGCACCACGCCGTCGACCAGGTGCGCGAGCGGTGAGCGGACGAGCGTCTGCAGGACCACCGCGCCGCCCATCGACCAGCCCATGAGCACGACGCTCGTCGCGCCCTGGCCCTCGACCCAGCGCAGGGCCGCGTCCACGTCCTCCCACTCGGTGGAACCCAGGCCGTAGCGGCCGTCGACGCTCTTCGGGGCGACGCCGTCGTTCCGCCAGGAGGCCAGCAGCACCGAGTACCCGGCTGCGCGGAACACCGGCACGGCACGGATGGTCTCGGCGCGCGTGACGCCGCGGCCGTGCACCAGGACGGCCCACGGCGCCGCCGGGTCGTCGGCGCGGACGACCCAGGCCGGCGCGGGGCCGTTCGGTGTCGGGACGTCGATGTCCTCGACCGGCACGTCGAGCTCACCGGGCGTCAGGTAGAACCAGCCGCCCCAGCGTCCGCGGCGTGCCGTGGTGGGGTCGCCGGCGTCGACGGCGATGATCCGGCGGGTGACGGTCGCCGTCGTAGACTCGAGGACGTCGCCGACGCGCATGTGCCCGGTGCCACCGCCGAACCACAGGCTGTAGCGGCCCTGCAGCTCGGTGTCGGGCGTGCGCTCGAGCGTCACCGTCCCCTGCTGCAGGTCGACGGCCATGATCGGCACGCGTTCGGCGCGTTTGCGGTCCGGGGTGACGACCATGCGGGCGATCGCGGCGACGAAGCCGCCCACGACGGCGGTGCCGACGACGGCAGCGGCCAGACCGGCGCCCAGGGCGACCAGGCCGGCGGAGCGTGCGGTGTCCTGCACCACGTCCTCGGCGGGTCGCGCGGAACGGGACATGCTGCGGAGCCTAGTCTGCATCCGTGTCCGAAACCCCTGAGCCCGACGCGTTCGCGCAGCTCCGCGCCTACGTCGCGGCGGGCGGGACCCGCGCCGAGACGACGGTCACCGAGATCCCCTCGCCGTCTCGCCTGGCGCCGTTCTCGATCGCCCTCGCGGCGGACGTGTCCGGCGTCGAGCACGGCGTCGACTCCGACCTCGGCACCGGGCGGTTCATCGCGCTGTACGACCCGTCCGAGCCCGAGGGCTGGGCGGGCGCGTTCCGCATCGTGACCTTCGCGCAGGCACCCCTCGAACCGGAGATCGGTGTCGACGAGTTCGTCGCCGACGTGACGTGGAGCTGGCTCGTGGACGCGCTCGCCGCGAACGGCGCCGAGTACGACCGGGCCTCGGGCACCGCAACCAAGATCATCTCCCGCGGCTACGGCGAGCTCGCGGCGCAGGGCGACGGCGCACAGCTCGAGCTCCGGGCGTCGTGGACGCCGCGCGGCACCGACCTCGTCGCGCACGTCGAGGCATGGGAGGAGATCGTCACCATGCTCGCCGGGCTGCCGCCGTCGTCGGACGGCGTGACGCTGCTCGGCCCCAGGAGGCTCGCCCGTGACTGACCCGAACAACCCCTTCGCGGTGCCGCCGGCGGCAGCGGAGGCCGCCGCCGCGGCCGCGGCCGCGGCTGCGCGACGGACGGCCGCTGGTGCCGCGGCGTCGGCGGAGAACCCGGCCGCGGCCGCGGCAGCGGCACCCGTGCCCGTGCCCGTGCCCGTGCCCGTGCCCACCGAGGCTGTTGCGCCGGCTGCGGTGCCGTCGTTCGAGGCGGGGCACGATGCCGTCAAGGTCATCGAGGACCGGTCCGACTACCTGGCTGCCGTGGCCGCGATCGCCGCGGGGCACGGCCCGGTCGCCGTCGATGCCGAGCGCGCCAGCGGCTACCGGTACTCGCAGCGCGCCTACCTCATCCAGGTCTTCCGCCGCGGTGCCGGCGCCTTCCTCCTCGACCCCATCGCGATCGGGTCCTTCCAGGAGCTGCAGGACGCGATCGTCGACGAGGAGTGGCTGTTCCACGCCGCGTCCCAGGACCTGCCGTGCCTCCGCGAGGTCGGACTGGTCCCGACCCGCATCTTCGACACCGAGCTCGGCGCGCGCATCGCCGGCTTCCCACGGGTGGGCCTCGGTGCCGTCGTCGAGCAGCTGCTCGGCATCACCCTCGCCAAGGCGCACTCCGCCGCCGACTGGTCGACCCGACCGCTCCCCCAGTCCTGGCTCGTCTACGCCGCGCTCGACGTCGAGCTCCTGCCCGACCTGCGGGACGCCCTGGCGGCGGTGCTCGACGAGGCGGGCAAGTCCGAGATCGCCGCGCAGGAGTTCGACGCCGTGCTCCACCGCGCGCCGAAGCCCCCGCGCGCCGAGCCGTGGCGCCGACTGTCCGGGATGCACGCGCTGCGCGGGACCCGGGCGCTGGCGATCGCCCGCGCGCTCTGGACGGCCCGGGACGCGTTCGCCCAGGAGACCGACATCGCGCCCGGGCGGATCATCCCGGACGCCGCCATCGTCGCCGCGGCCGCCGCCGCCCCCGAGACCCGGAAGGACCTGGCCGCGGTCAAGGCCTTCACCGGGCGCGCGAGTCGTTCCGAGCTCGACCGCTGGTGGGCCGCCGTCGAGGAGGGCCGCACGACCGACGACCTGCCGAAGCTCCGCGGCAAGGGTGAGCCGACGCTGCCGCCGCCCCGGGCGTGGGCGGACCGCAACCCGGCCGCCGACCGCCGGTACAAGGCCGCCCGGGCAGCCGTGACGGCGGTGTCCGAGGACCTGGACATCCCGCTCGAGAACCTGCTCACCCCGGACACGCTCCGGTCGATCGCGTGGGAGCCGCCGGCGTCCGTCGACGCAGCCTCGGTCGGAGCGGCGCTCGTCGCGCTCGACGCCCGTCCCTGGCAGGTCGAGTCGACGGCCGGCGTGATCGCCGATGCGTTCGCCGCGGCCACGCGCGGGACCGCTCCCACCGCCGAGGACGACCGTTCCCCCGTTGTGGCAGAAGGACAGGACGACGCGGCCGAGGGTCCGGCGACGTCGTAGGAACCGACCAACCGAGGTGCATGCCCTCAGCCCGGGGGCATAGCGTCGGGACCGTCGTCGGGGTACGCCCCGACCAGGGTCGGAGCGCACCTGTCGCCCCGGCTCGATCGATGTGGATCTGTGGAGGCCAGCTTTGCCAAAGGCATCAGACGTCGTCTTCGTCGACGGCGTGCGGACACCGTTCGGACGCGCCGGGGAGAAGGGGGTGTTCTGGCGGACCCGCGCCGACGACCTCGCCGTGCACGCGATGCGTGGCCTGCTCGACCGGAACAGCCCGCTCGACGGCGCTGCCGTCGACGACGTCGCGGTGGCGGCCACCACGCAGCAGGGCGACCAGGGTCTGACCCTCGGCCGCACCGTCGGCATGCTCGCGGGCCTGCCGAAGTCGGTGCCCGGCTACGCCATCGACCGCATGTGTGCCGGTGCCATGACCAGCGTCACGACGCTGGCGGGTGCCATCGCCTTCGGTGCCGCAGACATCGCCATCGCCGGCGGGGTCGAGCACATGGGGCGCCACCCGATGGGCTTCAACGCCGACCCGAACCCGCGCTTCGTCGCGGAGCGCATGGTCGCTCCCGACGCGCTCGTGATGGGCAACACCGCCGAGCGCCTGCACGACCGCTTCCCCGCCATCACGAAGGACCGCACGGACGCCTTCGCCGTGCAGTCCCAGCAGCGCTACGCCGCCGCCTGGGGCGCCGGCAAGCTGCAGCCGGACGTCGTCCCGGTCGAGGTCAACACCGGAGCGGGCTGGGACATCGTGTCGGCCGACGAGCCGCCGCGCCCCGGCACCACCCTGGAGGCCCTGGCCGCGTTGAAGACGCCGTTCCGGCCCCACGGACGGGTCACCGCCGGCAACGCAGCGGGCCTCAACGACGGCGCGACGATGAGCCTGCTCGCGTCGGAGGACGGCGCGAAGCAGCACGGCCTGCCGACGAAGATGCGCATGGTCTCGTTCGCCTTCGCCGGCGTCGAGCCCGAGGTGATGGGCGTGGGCCCGGTCCCCGCCACCGACAAGGCGCTGTCCAAGGCCGGCCTGTCGATCGACGACATCGGCCTGTTCGAGATCAACGAGGCGTTCGCCGTGCAGGTGCTCGCCTTCCTCGACAACTACGGCATCGCGCAGGACTCCCCGAACGTCAACGCGTGGGGCGGCGCGATCGCCGTCGGGCACCCGCTGGCGTCCAGCGGTGTCCGCCTGATGAACCAGCTCGCGGCGCAGTTCGCCGAGCGTCCCGACGTCAAGTACGGCATCACCACCATGTGCATCGGTCTGGGGCAGGGCGGCACCGTCATCTGGGAGAACCCGTCGTTCAGCAAGTCCGCGGCACGGAAGGCGGCCTGACCATGACCCTCGTCGACAACGACCAGCTGCTCGCACTCTCCGAGGACGAGGTCGTCACCCACTCCTACGTCAAGCACGTCGCGCTGCCCTCCGGCGGCACCCTCGCGCTCATCACACTCGACAACGGCAAGGACTTCAAACGCCCCTCGACCCTCGGCCCGCGCACGCTCATCGAGCTCTCCGGGGTGCTCGACACCCTGCAGACCGAAGCGGTGAACGGCACCGTCCAGGCCGTCGCGGTCACCGGCAAGGAGTACTGCTTCGCCGCCGGCGCCGACCTGTCCCAGGCCGCGTCCGTGCCCTCGCGTGAGGTCGCCCACGACCTGGCAGCGCTCGGCCACGCCACGCTCCGCAAGTTCAGCGACCTGGGCGTCCCGTCCTTCGCGTTCATCAACGGCATCGCACTCGGCGGCGGGCTCGAGGTCGGGCTGCACTGCACCTACCGCGTCTTCTCGTCAGCCGCGCAAGGCATCGGTCTGCCCGAGGTGTTCCTCGGCATCATCCCCGGCTGGGGCGGGGCCACCCTGCTCCCCCGCCTGATCGGCCCCGAGAAGGCGCTCCGCGTCATCGTCGAGAACCCGCTCAAGAACAACCGCCTGATGGACGGGCGCGCAGCGGTCGACCTGGGCATCGGCGACGCGCTCATCCCGTCGGTGACGTTCCTTCCGTCTGCGGTCGCCTGGGCCGACGGCGTCGTGTCCGGCCGGACGAAGGTCGTCCGGAAGAACGAGCCCGGCATGCTCGAGAAGGCCGCATGGGGCACGGTCGTCAAGGTCGCCCGCTCGCAGGTCGCCTCGAAGATCGGCACCGTCCCGAAGTCGCCGTTCCGCGCGCTCGACCTGGTGGCAGCCGCCAAGTCGGGGTCGCTCGACGAGCGGTTCGCCGGTGAGGACGACGCCCTGGCCGACCTGCTCTCGGGTGACCAGTTCGCCGCCTCGATGTACGCGTTCGACCTGGTGCAGAAGCGGGCCAAGCGTCCGGTCGGTGCCCCGGAGGGCGTCGACGCGAAGAAGATCACGAAGGTCGGCGTGCTCGGTGCCGGGCTGATGGCGTCGCAGTTCGCGCTGCTGTTCGCCCGACGACTCGGTGTCCCCGTGGTCATCACCGACGTCGACCAGTCCCGCGTCGATGCCGGTGTCGCGCGCATCCACGGCGAGGTCGCGAAGCTGCTCGAGAAGGGCCGCGTGTCCCCGGACGACGCGAACCGCATCACGGCATTGGTCAGCGGTTCGGTGTCGTACGACGCCTTCTCCGACGCGGACTGGGTGATCGAGGCGGTCTTCGAGGAGATGGGCGTCAAGCAGGACGTCCTCCGGAAGATCGAGCAGGTCATCGCGCCTGACGCGATCCTCGCCACGAACACATCGTCGCTGTCCGTCGACGAGATGGCGTCCGTGCTGACGAACCCGGAGCGCCTGGTCGGGTTCCACTTCTTCAACCCCGTGGCCGTGATGCCGCTGGTCGAGGTCGTGCGCGCCGAGGAGACCTCGGACGAGGCCGTCGCGACCGCGTTGGCCGTCGCGAAGACCCTCAAGAAGACGGCGATCGTCACGGCCGACCAGCCGGGCTTCGTCGTCAACCGGGTCCTCGCCCGGGTGCTCGGCGAGGCGATGCGCGGGGTCGAGCAGGGCACCCCGTTCGACGTCGTCGCCGCCGGCGCGCAGCCGCTCGGTCTGCCGATGTCGCCCTTCGAGCTGCTCGAACTCGTCGGGCTCCCGGTCGGCGCGCACGTGCTCGACTCCCACCACGCGGCCTGGCCCGAGCGCTTCTACCCGGGCGACGGACTCAAGCGCATCGCCGAGCACGGCACGATCCTGACCCGCGACAAGAAGGGCACGGTCACCGGCTACGACCCGGCGGCCGTCAAGCTCGTCGCACCGGCGAAGCAGGACGCGTCACCGGTCGACGCTGCGACCATGCAGCAGCGCTTCGAGGACGCCCTGGCCGACGAGGTGCACCGCATGCTCGAGGACCAGGTCGTCCAGCACGTCGAGGAGATCGACCTCGGGCTCATCCTCGGCGCCGGGTACCCGTTCCAGGCCGGTGGCATCAGCCCCTACCTCGACCGCAGTGGAGCGTCCGAGCGTGTCTTCGGCGGCACGTTCCACGACCCGGCGATCGTCGGCCCCGCCTCGCGCTAGCCGCCCGGCGGGCCACCGCATCGCGCAACGGACACAGCACCACGGAGTCCCGTGGTGCTGTGTCCGTTCGACGGTGCAGTGCGGCGGCGGCTCTGTCCGGGCGTCGCTTCGAGCCATGCATGACTGGTGGGCGCCGAAGACGGCCGGTGGGCCGTCCGTCGTGCTCCCACTCCCGCTCCCCGAGGTCCCGGCCGTACTCCGACGCGCGATCGACGCCGTCCCGGGAGCTGCCGCGATGGAGATCCGGGCGGACGGCGCGGTGATCGGCCGACGGACGTCCTTCGCCGTCCGCGCCGAGAACATCGTCATGGCGTTCGAGCGCATCGACGCGACGTCGAGCCGCGTGCGCATCATCCGCGAGGGCCGCGACGGCCTCGACTACGGCAGGGTGCTCGTCGTGAGCCCGATGGCGCGGGCGATCCTCCGCGAGGCACGCGCTGCCGCCACTACGCCGCCGCCGTCCTGACGCACCCCACGGCCCCGCGCTGCCGCTGCCGCTGCCGCTGCCGCCCGAACGGGCACCGGTGCGGACTGGCATCGCACAACCGAAACCGCCTCGCACCACGAACGTCCGTGGTGCGAGGCGGTTCCGGTTGTGCGGCGCCGAACCGCGCTAGCGATCGGTGGACGACGAGGACGAGGACGCCGACGACGCGGACGCCGACGCGGCGGACTCGCGCGACCGCGCGGGCTTGGCCTGCGGCAGCTTCGTCCCGACCACCTGGTCGAACACGTCGCGCGCGATCGCCTCGGCGGTCAGGCCGACGTCGCTGAGGATCTGCGAGCGGGTGGCGTGGTCGATGAAGGCGTCCGGCAGCCCGAGTTCGTTCACCCCGGTGTCGACCCCCGCCGCGCGCAGGTCCTGCCGCAGCCGGGTGCCGACCCCGCCGACGCGGACGCCGTCCTCGATGGTGATGACGAGGCGGTGGGTGCGGGACAGCTCGATGAGCGACATCGGGATCGGCACGACCCATCTCGGGTCGACCACGGTGACGCCGATGCCCTGCGCCTCGAGCAGCGCCGCGGCGTCGAGGGCGACCGGCACCATCGAACCGACGGCCACGAAGAGCACGTCCTCGGCGTCGGACTCGGCGCGGTGCAGCACGTCGACACCGTCGGCCAGCCGCGTGAGCGCCGGGATGTCCGGCCCGACCTGGCCCTTCGACCAGCGGAGCACCGTGGGAGCATCGTCGATCGCGACGGCTTCGCGGAACTCCTCGCGCAGCGTCGGGGCGTCGCGCGGGGCCGCGATGCGGATGCCCGGGACGACCTGCAACAGCGCCAGGTCCCACATGCCGTGGTGCGAGGGGCCGTCCGGTCCGGTGACACCCGCTCGGTCGAGCACGAAGGTCACGCCCGCACGGTGCAGGGCGACGTCCATGAGCACCTGGTCGAACGCCCGGTTGAGGAACGTGGCGTAGAGGGCGACGACCGGGTGCAGGCCACCGAACGCCAGCCCGGCAGCGGAGGTGACCGCGTGCTGCTCGGCGATCCCGACGTCGATGACGCGGTCGGGGTGCCGCTGCTGGAACAGGTGCAGCCCGGTCGGTCGGAGCATGGCCGCCGTGATCGCGACGATGCGCGGGTCCTCGTCGCCCAGGTCGGC
The DNA here is from genome assembly GCF_001424385.1 of Curtobacterium sp. Leaf183. Lineage (GTDB taxonomy): Bacteria > Actinomycetota > Actinomycetes > Actinomycetales > Microbacteriaceae > Curtobacterium. The sequence continues at coordinate 424,384 of NZ_LMPO01000009.1, forward strand.
CAGCGAGGACGCGAACACCGAGGTCCACGACGGACCCGACGCGGTCTCGAGGGACTCGCCCGTCTCGGGGTCGATGTGCCCGACGGCGTGGAACTGGTCGGCCTGGTCGCGGAGCGCCGGCTCGAAGCCGTGGCCCTTCTCGGTGATCGCGTGCACGATCACCGGGGCGCCGTACTCCTTGGCCTGGCGCAGCGCGGCTTCCATCGCCTGTTGGTCGTGCCCGTTGACCGGCCCGATGTACTTGACGTCGAGGTTCGAGTACAGCGCTTCGTTGTTCGTGAACCGCGACAGGAACCCGTGCAGGCCGCCGCGCAGGCCCCGGTACACCGCACGCCCGGGTGCGCCGAAGCGGTCGGCCGCGTCGCGGGTCTTCTCGTACAGGGCGCGGTACTCGCGCCGGGTGCGGACGGAGTTGAGGTACCGCGCCATGCCGCCGATCGTCGGGGCGTACGAGCGGCCGTTGTCGTTGACGACGATGACGAGCCGGCGACCGTTGTCGTCGGAGATGTTGTTGAGCGCTTCCCAGGTCATGCCGCCGGTCAGCGCGCCGTCGCCGACGACGGCGACGACCGTGCGGTCCGACTGCCCGGTCTGCGCGAACGCCCGCGAGATGCCGTCCGCCCAGGACAGCGACGACGACGCGTGCGAGGACTCGACGATGTCGTGCTCGGACTCGCTGCGCTGCGGGTACCCGGCGATGCCACCCCGCTCACGCAGGTGCGAGAAGTCCTGTCGCCCCGTGACGAGCTTGTGAACGTACGACTGGTGTCCGGTGTCGAACACGAACGGGTCCTGCGGCGAGTCGAACACGCGGTGCATGGCCAGGGTCAGCTCGACGACGCCGAGGTTCGGGCCGAGGTGTCCGCCGGTCTTGGCGACCTCGGCCACCAGGAAGCGCCGGATCTCGGCGGCGAGTTCGGTCATCTGCGCGTCGCTGAGACGCTTCAGGTCGCGCGGGCACGTGATGCTGGCGAGCAGGCTCACGGGCGCTCCTTTCGTCGTGCTGTCGGCCCACTCTATGCGCCTCCCCCGACAGCAGACGGGAGGCCCGTGGCGGGTCCGCCACGGGCCTCCTGTCCGGTCCGGAAAGCGTCAGACCAGCGAACGGAGCACGTACTGCAGGATGCCGCCGTTGCGGTAGTAGTCGGCTTCACCGGGGGTGTCGATGCGGACGACCGCGTCGAACTCGATGGTCTGCTTGCCCTCGGGCGAGTGCGCACTCGGCTCGGCGGTGACGTGCACCGTCTTCGGCGTCGTGCCCTCGTTGAGCGCGGTCAGACCCGAGATCGAGACGACCTCGGTGCCGTCGAGCCCGAGGGACGCGATCGACTCGCCCGCCGGGAACTGCAGCGGGACGACGCCCATCCCGATCAGGTTCGAGCGGTGGATGCGCTCGAAGCTCTCGGTGATGACGGCCTTCACGCCCAGCAGGTTCGTGCCCTTGGCCGCCCAGTCGCGCGACGATCCCGAGCCGTACTCCTTGCCACCGAAGACGACGAGCGGGATGCCCTGCGCCTGGTAGTGCTCGGACGCGTCGTAGATGAACGACTGCTCGCCGTCGGGCGTGGTGAAGTCGCGGGTGTAGCCGCCCTCGACCCCGTCCAGCAGCTCGTTGCGCAGACGGATGTTGGCGAACGTCCCGCGGATCATG
>NZ_LMPO01000009.1:426060-445024 GCF_001424385.1 Curtobacterium sp. Leaf183
CGAGGTACTTGCCCGCCGGGCTGTCGGCCTTGATCGAGCCGGCCGGCGAGATGTGGTCGGTCGTGACCGAGTCGCCGAGCTTCGCGAGCACGCGGGCGCCGGAGATGTCCGAGACGGCGTCCGGCGTCATGGTCATGCCGTCGAAGTACGGGGGCTTCCGGACGTAGGTCGACTCGGTGTCCCACTCGAACGTGTCACCGGTCGGGGTCGGCAGGTTCTTCCAGCGGTCGTCACCCTCGAACACGGAGCCGTACTCGTGGGTGAACATCTCGGTGTCGATCGAGGTGTCGATGACCTGCTGCACCTCGGCCGCGTCGGGCCAGATGTCGGCGAGGTAGACGTCGTTGCCGTCCTTGTCCTGCCCCAGGGCGTCCTTGTCGAAGTCGAAGTGCATCGACCCGGCCAGGGCGTAGGCGATGACCAGCGGCGGCGACGCCAGGTAGTTCATCTTGACGTCGGGGTTGATGCGCCCCTCGAAGTTGCGGTTGCCCGACAGCACCGCGGTGACGGCGAGGTCGTTGTCCTGGACCGCCTGCGAGATCTCCTCGGGCAGCGGGCCCGAGTTGCCGATGCAGGTGGTGCAGCCGTAGCCGACCGTGTAGAAGCCGAGGTCCTCGAGGTAGCTGGTCAGTCCGGCCTTCTCGTAGTAGTCCGTGACGACCTTGGAACCCGGCGCGAGGGTGGTCTTGACCCACGGCTTGGCCGTGAGGCCCTTCTGGGCGGCGTTCCGCGCGAGGATGCCGGCGGCCATCATGACCGACGGGTTCGAGGTGTTCGTGCACGAGGTGATCGCGGCGATCGCGACGGCGCCGTGGTCGATCGTGAACGGCGCGCCGTCGGCGATCGCGACCGACGTCGGCTTGGAGGCCGTCGTCGGAGCGCTGGACGCGTGCGCAGGGACCTCGGAGGGCTGCGCGGAGTCGGTGTCCTCGACCGCGTGCTCGTCGCCGGGAGCAGCGGCAACCGGGTCGGACGCCGGGAACGTGTCCGCGACGGCCTTGTCCTCTTCGGTGTGGTCGATGCTGGCGTAGTTCGCGAGGTCGACCTCGAACTGGTCCTTCGCCCGCGACAGCTCGATGCGGTCCTGCGGACGCTTCGGGCCGGAGATGGAGGGCACGACCGTGGACAGGTCGAGTTCCATGTACTCGGAGTAGTTCGGCTCGACCGAGGCGTCGTGCCACAGCCCCTGGGTCTTGGCGTACGCCTCGACCAGGGCGATCTGGGACTCGTCGCGACCGGTCAGGCGCAGGTAGTCCAGCGTGACGTCGTCGACCGGGAAGATCGCGGCGGTGGAGCCGAACTCCGGGGACATGTTGCCGATGGTGGCGCGGTTCGCCAGCGGCACGGCACTGACGCCCTCGCCGTAGAACTCGACGAACTTGCCGACGACACCGTGCTTGCGGAGTTCCTGCGTGATGGTGAGCACCACGTCGGTCGCCGTCACACCGGCGGGGATCTCGCCGGAGAGCTTGAAGCCGACGACCTTCGGGATCAGCATCGACACCGGCTGACCGAGCATCGCTGCCTCGGCCTCGATGCCGCCGACGCCCCAACCGAGCACGCCGAGGCCGTTCACCATCGTGGTGTGGGAGTCGGTGCCGACCAGGGTGTCCGGGTAGGCGTAGGTCTCGCCGTCGAAGTCGCGCGTGTAGGTGACCTTCGCCAGGTACTCGATGTTGACCTGGTGGACGATGCCGGTGCCCGGCGGGACGACCTTGAAGTCCTCGAACGCGGTCTGGCCCCAGCGGAGGAACTGGTAGCGCTCCCCGTTGCGCTCGTACTCGAGGTCGGTGTTGCGCTGCAGGGCGTCCGTGCTGCCGAACAGGTCGGCGATGACGGAGTGGTCGATGACCATCTCGGCCGGGGACAGCGGGTTGATCTTGTTCGGGTCGCCGCCGATGTCAGCCATGGCCTCGCGCATCGTGGCGAGGTCGACGATGCACGGCACGCCGGTGAAGTCCTGCATCACGACGCGCGCCGGCGAGAACTGGATCTCGGTGTCCGGGTCGGCCTCGGGGCGCCAGGAGCCGAGCGAGCGGATCTGGTCGGCCGTGACGTTCTTGCCGTCCTCGGTGCGCAGGAGGTTCTCGAGCAGCACCTTGAGGCTGTACGGGAGCTTCTCGTGGCCGGGGACGGCGTCGATCCGGTGGATCGCGTAGTCGACACCCCCGACCGACAACGTGTCCTTCGAGCCGAAGCTGTTGACTGCAGCCACTGTGCCGCCTCCTGAGTTCGTCGGTGAGCCCCCATCCAAGCGGGCCGCGGAGCGTCCCACCAGCAAGGCAAACCTAATCCCGCGACCGGTGGACCGCCCGGGGAAACTGTCTTGATGTCGAGAGAACTCTACACCGCGGCAGCGTCGTCGGCGGTCTCCTCGCGGTGGAACACGGTGCGGACGAGCAGCCACGTCACCCAGAGCAGGGCGGCGTACAGCGGCACCCCGGTGATGAGCTTGATGCCGGCGAGCAGTTCGACCTGCGCGGTCAGGTACAGCGGGATCTCGATGACCAGGCGGACCGCGAACAGACCGACCCACATCCACGTGGCGACGGTCAGCACGCGCCGCTTCGCCCGGTCCGCACGCCAGTCCTGGTGGCTGCCGTCGGCGTTCGGCGGCAGCAGGAACCCGACGATGACGCCGATCAACGGTCGGCGCACCGCGAGCGACACCAGCAGTCCGACCAGACACGCGACGTTGATGAGGATGCCCGGGATGAAGTTGCTCTCGGCCTTGCCCGTGATGAGCGCGAGCCCCGCCGAGATCGCGACGCCGAGGATCCCGGCGAAGGACATCGCCAGCGACTGCCGCTGCACGAGTCGGACGACCACGAACACGAACCCGACGGCGACCGGGATCAGCACGCTCGGGACGAGCTCCTTCGTGACCGCGTAGACCACCAGGAAGGCGAACCCGGGCAGCACCGACTCGGCGATGCCGCGCGCGCCGCCGATCGCCGTCACCAGGGCCTGACCCGTCGGGGCCTCGCCCGGAGCCACCTGGCCGATGCCGGCCTTGCGGGCGGCGTCGCGCAGCTGCGCGTTCAGGGAGACGGGTGCCTCGCGCTCGTCGCGGAGCGGATCCGACGTGCCGGGCGCGCCGTGGGACGCGCCCGTCTCGGGGTCAGCAGGGTCGGGACGGTCCGGCACCGGGCCTCCAGGAGGTGTCGTCGAGCGGGTCAGATGGCCGACTGCGTCGACTTCGGCATGTGCAGCGGGATCAGGTCGCGGGGCGGCATCGGCGTGCCGCCGCGCACCACGACGACGCTGCGGAAGAGCTCTTCGATCTCGTCGGCGTCGTCCGGCTGCTCGGCGGCCTTGCCGGCGATGACACCGCGCAGGAACCAGCGCGGTCCGTCGACGCCGATGAAACGCGCCGGACGTTCGCCGGCGACACCGCCGTCACCGTCGACCATGACGGGGACGGAAGCACGGAGCTCGGGTCCGAACGGCCCGTCGACCTCGGTCACGGAGCCGCCCTGCCGCTCGATCTGCTCGGCGATCTGCGCGCGGATCTCGTGCCACAGGCCCGTGGAACGCGGTGCGGCGAACGGCTGGACCTGCAGCGTGGACTCGTCGTAGTCGAGCCCGACCGCGACGACGCGCTGCGAACCCTCCTCGACCTCGAGGCGCAGGTGCAGCCCCTCGCGCGGCAGGATCTTGACGCCACCCAGGTCGACGTAGGGACGGACCGGGTTGGCCTCGGTCTCGTCGAGCGGGCCCACTTCCTCGCGGTCGGCCGGCGCGGACTTGCCCGTGGGCGCCACTGCCACGACCTCGTCGAGGCCGGCGTCGGCCTGGTCCGCGATGTCGACCTCGGGAGAGGTCTCCGCCATCTCGACGTCGCCGGTGACCTGCTCGGCCACCTCGACCTCGTCACGCTTGCGTCGCCCGATCCTCATCGCTGCGTTCCTTCCTGCTCGTTCGTGACACCGTAGCCCGACGAGCCGAACCCGCCCCGACCACGGACGCTGTCCGGCAGGGTGTCGACCCGGGTGAAGACCGCCTGGGCCACCGGCATGACGATCATCTGCGCGATCCGGTCACCGACCTGCACCGCGTAGGGGGTGGTCGCGTCGGTGTTCAGCAGCGCGACCTTGACCTCGCCGCGGTAGCCGCTGTCGACGGTGCCGGGCGCGTTGACGATCGTGATGCCGTGCTTGGCGGCGAGTCCGCTGCGCGGGACGACGAACGCGGCGTGCCCCTCGGGCAGCGCGATCGACACTCCGGTCCCGACCAGGCGGCGCTCGCCCGGCGCGAGCTCGAAGGCCTCGGTGGAGACGAGGTCCGCACCGGCGTCCCCGGGGTGGGCGTAGCCGGGAGGGTTCTCCCCGGTCCAGAGCACGTCGACTGGTTCGGTCACGTGTCGAGGGTAGTGCAGACCGTGATCGTTCCGTGACCTCAGCCGAGTCGTGGTCGAATGGTCTCGTGACCCTGTACCGCGAACGCCTCTGGGCGCCGCCGAGCCTGTACCTGGCGACGGCGCTCGTCATCCCCGCGAGCCTGCTCGTGTTCCTGCCGATCAGCATCGTGACGGGGATCATCGTCGCGGTGCTGATGGAGGTCGCCGTGCTCGTGCTGCTGTGGGTGCTCGCGCCCGTGGTCGAGGTGACGGACACCGAGTTCCGCGCGGGTCGGGCGCACCTGCCGCGCGGACTCGTCGGGGACGTCGCGGCGTTCGGCGGCGCAGAGGCGACGACCCAGCGCGGGCCGAAGCTCGACGCCCGCGCGTGGACGCTCTTCCGCGGGTACGTCCAGGGGGTCGTGCGCGTCGAGGTCAGCGACGAGGCCGACCCGACGCCGTACTGGTTGGTCAGTGTGCGGCGGCCCGACAAGGTCGTGCAGGCGCTGCAGTCCTGACGGACAGCCCGATCGGTCGGGTCGACCGGTCGGGTCGAGGGGTCGGGTCGGGTCGGCCGGTCGGGTCGTCGTGATCCGTCGAGATCCCAGAATTCTGGCATCTCGACGCCCAGAACCGGTCGATCGTGAGACCTCACCGGAACTGAGCGGCGAGTCTTGCCCCCGCGCCAGTTGCGTCGCCGCGCCAGCCCGCCACCGCGCCACGACACGAACGGGAGGCGCCCTGCCAGCTGGCAGGGCGCCTCCCGTTCGTGATTCCGTGCGTGCCCTAGAGCGCTGCGCACTCCGCGCAGACCGGGCCGAGCTTCGACTCGTGGTCGAGCTGTGAGCGGTGCTTCACGAGGAAGCACTCGACACAGGTGAACTCGTCGACCTGCGGGGGGAGCACCACGACGTCGAGGTCGACGTCGCTGAGGTCCTGTCCGGCGAGCTCGAAGCTGCCGGGGTTGTCTGAGTCGTCGTCGACGACCCCCGACATCTTGTCGGGCACGCGCTCCTTGAGGGCCTCGATCGACTCAGAATCAGAGTTGTCGTCGGTCTTCCGGGGGGCGTCGTAATCGGTGGCCATGCCCATCCATTTCTCGTATCGAGAGGTCGTCGCCGGAGATCGGCGGCGACAGTATGCAACACGCGCCACCCCGATGCAAACTGAGCGTCGAGTGGCTCGTCTGGGCGTGCAACCGGCCGGTGGTGCGGTCCATTCCCGCAGTCCCTGAAACGTGCGCGGCACGCCCGTGCGCCTCCCCGGGATCGGCCCTCGCGCGCTGCATACTTCCCGGGTACGACGCACGACCACGTGACGCTCGGAAGGCGGAACCATGCAAGACGTGAGAGTCATCGGAGTGGAATCCGGGGCACTCCTGCTCGCGACCGACGGCGGCAGCGAGTTCCGCTTGCCCGTCACCTCGGCACTGCCGGGACAGGTCCGGCAGGCGAACCCCGAGGGCACACCGCAGAAGCGCGTGTCCCCGAAGGACGTCCAGGCACGGATCCGTGGCGGTGCCGACGCGGCCGACGTCGCAGCAGCCCTCGACGTCGACGTCGAGTACGTCCGGCGCTTCGAGGGCCCCGTGCTCGCCGAGCGCGCCTTCATCCTCGACGCCGCACGCCGTGTGTCCGTCACACCCACCGACGACGCGGCACCCGACACGTTCGGGGAGGCGATCACCACCCGGCTCGAGGCGGGCGAGGCATCGTCCGTCGACTGGTCGAGCTGGAAGCACGTGGAGAACGGCTGGACCGTCCAGGTCCGCTACACCGCCACCGAGGTCGAGCACGACGCCCAGTGGCGTTTCGACCCGAAGACGTCGACGCTCACGCCCGAGAACGGCGACGCCCACCGCCTGTCCCACACCGAGGACGACGGCATCGCGCCCCGGTTGCGCGCCGTCGAACCGACCCAGCAGGACACCGACGGCACCCGCTTCGACTCCGGCGCCTTCCGCGTCGACGAGCCCGACGAGGACGTCACCAACCCCGACGTCGCCGAGCGTGCGCCGCTCCGTCCGCCGCTCCCCCGCATCGGCTCCGCCCAGATCGAGGAGCGCGCCCCCGGCAACGAGACCGCTGACCTGCTCGAGGCCCTCCGCCGTCGCCGCGGTGAGCGCGAGTCGGTCGCCTTCGCCGAGCAGCCCCAGGACGAGTCGCGCAGCGCGGTGAGCGTCGTCGACATCCCCCTGCAGGGCTTCGAGGACACCGCGGACACCGGGCCGCAGCCGGACGCACGCCCGTCGTCCGCGCCGGACGCCGAGGCGCGTCAGGAGCGCAAGAAGCGCTCGCGCCGCTCGATGCCGAGCTGGGACGAGATCGTGTTCGGCACGCGCCCCGACGACGACATGGCCTGACGCACACCCGCACCCGCGCGCGCCGCCACAAGGCGACGACATGGCCTGAGCCAGACACACTGGAGGCCCGCCCCGCCCCGGTCGCGCATGACGCGTGACCGGGGCGGTCGCGTTCCACCCCCGGGTCAGGTGGCGAAGGCGCCGGCCAGGCGCAGGGGCACGCCGACCTCGTCGTCCGTCAGCGCGCCGTGCTGGCCGATCATCCGCTTCGGGTCCTTGCGCGGGTCGAGCTGCCGGTCGTCGTTGAACGCCCACGACCCCCGCGCCACGACCAGGACGTCCCCGATCCGCGGCAGCACGTCGTCGGTCACCGCACCGAACCACCCGGCGGACACGGCCTCGTCGCGGCTCGCCACGATCGCCCGCTTGCCGACCGAGGCACGCCAGGCGTCGACGAGCGCGGGCACGTCGGTACCCGGCGCCACCGTCAGCTGTCGGCAGCGCGGGTCGCCCGCGACGCCGACCACGTCGACGAGCAGCTCCGGGTCCATCGCGACGTTCGCGTCGTCCGGCACGTCGAGCACGCCGTGGTCCGCCGTGACGAGGACCCCGACGTCCGGTGTGACGCGTGCGTCGAGCCGGGCGAGTTCGCCGTCGAGCAGTTCGAGGGCCGCGGTCCACCGGTCGGACTGCCACCCGTGCTTGTGCCCGATCGAGTCGAGTTCCGGCACGTAGAGGTAGACCAGGCTGCGGCCGCCCACGGTCTCGGCGATCGCGGCGTCGACCCGCTCGGGGATCGAGTCCGCCCCGACGTACCGGGCGCCGCCGAGCACGTTCGCCGTCATCCCCGACGAGCGGTACCGCGCCGGCCCGACCACGACGGGGTCGACCCCGAGCGTCGCCGCCGCCGTGAACAGCGTGGTCGAGCGCAGCCACCCGGCCGGGACCTCGTCGTCCCACCCGCTGAGCAGGTTCATCACCGTGCCGGTGTCCGGGTTCCAGCCGCTGTAGCCGACGACCCCGTGGGTGCCGGGCGACCGACCGGTCGTGAGCGTCGACAGTGCCGCCGCGGTCGTCGTCGGGAAGCCGCTCCGCAGCCGCCGCTTGGTGGCGGCGAGGAACCGGGCGTGTCCGGAGCGCGCGCTCAGCGCGTTGGCCCCCAGGCCGTCGACCAGCACGACGATCGCGGAACGGGCGGGGCGGAGGGCGATCCGGGCCTCCAGGCCGTTGGTGCGCAACCACGTGTCGTCCGCGGCGCCGAGCGCGACGAGGCAACTCGGGAGGACGTCGGCGAGGTTCGCGGTGTCGTCGGGTGTCGTCGGTACGCTGGTTGCCATCCCCATGAGTCTCCCAGATCACACTGGGGTTGCAGGAAGGTGCCATGGCACGCACGGACGCAGTCGGCCTCCCCGACGGTGAGCGCATCGAGGACGTCGACGTCTCCGAGGAGATGCAGGGCTCCTTCCTCGAGTACGCGTACTCCGTCATCTACTCGCGGGCGCTCCCCGACGCCCGTGACGGCCTGAAGCCCGTGCAGCGGCGCATCCTGTACCAGATGGCCGAGATGGGCCTGCGCCCCGACCGGGGTCACGTCAAGAGCGCCCGCGTCACCGGCGAGGTCATGGGCAAGCTGCACCCGCACGGCGACGGCGCGATCTACGACGCCCTGGTCCGCCTGGCCCAGCCGTTCACCATGCGTGTGCCGCTCATCGACGGGCACGGCAACTTCGGCTCGCTCGACGACGGGCCCGCCGCCGCGCGGTACACCGAGGCGCGTCTGGCCGAACCGTCGATGGCGATGACCGAGGGCCTCGGCGAAGACGTCGTCGACTTCGTCCCGAACTACGACAACCAGATCATGCAGCCCGGCGTGCTGCCCGCCGCGTTCCCGAACCTGCTCGTCAACGGCGCCTCGGGCATCGCGGTCGGCATGGCGACGAACATGGCGCCGCACAACCTCGGCGAGGTGGTCGAGGCAGCCAAGCACCTGCTCATGAACCCGCAAGCCTCGCTCGAGGAACTGATGGAGTACGTGCCGGGCCCCGACCTGCCCTCGGGCGGCACGATCGTCGGACTGTCGGGTGTGCGGGACGCCTACGCCACGGGTCGCGGGACGTTCCGCACGCGGGCCAAGGTCGCGGTGGAGAACCTCACCCCCCGCAAGACCGGTCTGGTCGTCACCGAGCTGCCGTACCTGGTCGGGCCCGAGCGGGTCATCGAGAAGATCAAGGACGGCGTCCAGGCCAAGAAGCTCGTCGGGATCTCCGACGTCAACGACCTGACCGACCGCAACCACGGGCTCCGGCTGGTCATCGGCATCAAGTCCGGCTTCAACGCCACCGCCGTGCTCGAGCAGCTCTACAAGCACACGCCCCTCGAAGAGGGCTTCGGCATCAACAACGTCGCCCTGGTCGGCGGGTCGCCCCGGACCCTGGGGCTGCGCGAGCTGCTCGACGTCTACGTGCAGCACCGGCTCTCCGTCGTCACGCGGCGGTCGGAGTACCGCCTGGCTCGGCGTCGTGAGCGGCTGCACCTGGTCGAGGGGCTGCTGGTCGCGATCCTCGACATCGACGAGGTCATCGAGGTCATCCGGTCCTCGGACGACTCCGAAGCGGCACGCACCCGACTGCAGGACGTCTTCGACCTGTCCGAAGTGCAGGCCGAGTACATCCTCGAACTGCGACTCCGCCGCCTGACCAAGTTCTCGCGCCTCGAGCTCGAGGGCGAGCGCGACCAGCTGCTCGCCGACATCGCGGCGCTCGAGGAGCTGCTGGCGTCCGACGAGCGCCTGCGCGCGCAGGTCGCCCTCGAGCTCACCGAGGTGTCGGACAAGTTCGCGACCCCGCGTCGCACCCTGCTGACCGAGGCCGACGCACCCGTGCGCGGCGGCAAGAAGGCCGTCGTCGACCCGGAGTCCCTGCAGGTCGCCGACGCCCCGTGCCGTGTGCTGCTCTCCACCACGGGCCGGATCATCCGCGTCGACGTCGCACCGTCCGAACTCGATGTGGTCCGGGTGCCGAAGCGCTCGAAGCACGACGCGGTCCTGTCCTCGGTCCTCAGCACCGTGCGCGGGCAGGTCGGCGCGCTGACGGCCACCGGACGCATCGTGCGGTTCTCCCCCGTCGACGTCCCGGCGGTCCCTCCGGCGGCGGTCCGTCTCGACGCCGGCGTGCGCATCAATGACTACCTCGGCATCCCCCGCTCCGAAGCGGTCGTCGCGGTCGTCGACCTCGGCGCCGCGACCGAGCACTCGCTCGCGATCGGCACGGCGCAGGGCGTCGTCAAGCGCGTGGTCCCCGGGGCCTGGCCGGACAAGCCCGAGTTCCCCGCGATCGGGCTCAAGCCCGGCGACCGGGTCGTCGGCGCCGCGCAGTCCCCCGAGAGCGACGACCTGGTGTTCGTCACCTCGAACGCCCAACTGCTGCGCTTCGGTGCGGCCGCCGTCCGCCCGCAGGGGCTCCCGGCGGGTGGTGTCGCCGGTGTCGCGCTGGCGTCCGGCGCGTCCGTGATCTGGTTCGGCGCGGTCACCCCGTCCGAGGACGCGGTGGTCGCCACCGTGTCCACGTCCTCGTCGGCGCTGCCCGGCACCGAGACCGGCCGCGCCAAGCTGTCATCCCTCGCTGAGTTCCCCGCGAAGGGCCGCGCGACCCAGGGGGTCCGGGCGCACGCGTTCCTCAAGGGCGAGGACGGCCTGACGGTCGGGTGGGCGGGCATCGCGCCGCCCCACGCCGTCGGTGCCGATGGTGCAGCCCGCACCCTGCCGGACTGGATGTCGAAGCGCGACGGGTCCGGCAGCCCGCTCGACGCCGAGGTCGCGACGATCGGCGGGAGTGCCGCCGCGCTGGACGGCACGCGCGGCGAGGCGTAGCGCCCGGGCTGTCGCTGTCTGCTCCAGACACCTCGCTCTGCTCCGGACGCCGCTGTCCCCGGCGGCGTCTCGGGATCGCAGCGGCGCCTCGGGATCGCGGCGGCGCCTCGGGAGCGCGGTGGCGCCTCGGCAGGGCTGGCCGGCGCGTCAGACGTCGATGCGGTCGCGGTCCAGGCCCTCGCCGGCCAGGATGAACTCCTTGCGCGGCGCGACGTCGTTGCCCATGAGCAGTTCGAAGACCTTCGCGGCCCCCTCGGCATCGCTGACGTTGACCCGGCGCAGCGTGCGGTGCGTGCGGTCCATCGTGGTCTCCGCCAGCTGGTCCGCGTCCATCTCGCCGAGGCCCTTGTACCGCTGGATCGGCTCCTGGTACTTCTTGCCCGACTTCACGAGCTTCTTGAGCAGCGTCTGGAGTTCCTGTTCGGAGTACGTGTACAGCGTGTCGTTCGGCTTGCCCCGGTTCACCACGACGACCCGGTGCAGCGGCGGGACCGCGGCGAACACGCGCCCCTGCTCGATCATCGGTCGCATGTACCGGAAGAACAGGGTCAGCAGCAGCGTGCGGATGTGGGCACCGTCGACGTCGGCGTCCGACATGATGATGACCTTGCCGTACCGGGCCTGGTCGAGCTCGAACGTCCGACCCGAGCCCGCGCCGATGACCTGGATGATCGACGCGCACTCGGCGTTGCCGAGCATGTCCGACACCGACGCCTTCTGCACGTTGAGGATCTTGCCGCGGATGGGCAGCAGCGCCTGGTACTCGCTGTTGCGCGCGAGCTTGGCGGTACCGAGCGCGGAGTCACCCTCGACGATGAAGAGCTCCGTGCCCTCGACGTCGTTCGACCGGCAGTCGGCGAGCTTCGTCGGCAACGAGGAGTTCTCGAGCGCGTTCTTGCGTCGCTGGGTCTCCTTGTGGGCACGCGCCGAGATGCGGGACTTCATCTCGGAGACGACCTTCTCGAGCAGGATCGCCGCCTGGGCCTTCTCGGTGCGCTGCGTCGAGGTGAGGATCTCGGTGATGCGCTTCGACACGACCTGGTCGACGATCTTGCGAACCGCCGGGGTGCCGAGGACCTCTTTGGTCTGGCCCTCGAACTGCGGTTCCGGCAGCCGGACGGTCAGCACGGCGGTCATGCCGGCCAGGACGTCGTCCTTGTCGAGCTTGTCCTGGCCCACCTTGAGCTTGCGGGCGTTGGCCTCGACCTGGGTGCGGACGGCCTTCATCAGGCCGCTCTCGAACCCGGCCTGGTGGGTGCCGCCCTTCGGGGTCGCGATGATGTTCACGAAGCTGCGGAAGACGGTCTCGTAGCCGCCGCCCCACCGGAGCGCCAGGTCGACCTCGCACGAGCGCTCGACTTCGGTGGACACCATGTGCCCCTTGTCGTCGAGCATCGGGACGGTCTCGGTGAAGGTGCCGGTGCCCTGCACGCGCCAGACGTCGGTGATCGCGGTGTCCGGGGCGAGGTGCTCGACGAACTCGCCGATGCCGCCCTCGTACCGGAAGCGCTCGACGACGGGGCCGGCGACGGCGTCGGTGCCCGTGGCCTCGGCGCGCGCGGCCGCAGCCTGGATGGCCGCGGGACGCTCGTCCGTGATGGTCAGGCCGAGGCCGGGCACCAGGAACGCCGTCTGGCGCGCGCGGTTCACCAGGTCGTCCATGCTGAAGGCGGCGTCCTTCGTGAAGATCTGCCGGTCCGCCCAGTAGCGGATCCGCGACCCGGTCACGCCGCGCTTGACCTTGCCGACGACACGCAGTTCGCTGCCCGAGGTGAACGGCGCGAACGGGGCGTCCGGGCCGATGCCGGCGGCGTCGTCGAAGATGCCCGGCTCGCCGCGGTGGAACGACATGGCGTAGGTCTTGCCGCCACGGTCGACCTCGACGTCGAGGCGCTCCGACAGCGCGTTGACGACCGAAGCGCCCACGCCGTGCAGCCCGCCCGACGCCGCGTAGGACCCCGAGCCGAACTTGCCGCCGGCGTGCAGTTTCGTGAAGACGACCTCGACGCCCGTCAGACCCGTCTTGGGCTCGACGTCGACCGGGATGCCGCGCGCCGTGTCGGTGACCTGGACGGAGCCGTCCGGGAAGAGCCGCACCCCGATCTCGTCACCGTGCCCGGCCAGCGCTTCGTCGACGGAGTTGTCGATGATCTCCCACAGGCAGTGCATCAGGCCCCGGGAGTCGGTCGACCCGATGTACATGCCGGGACGCTTCCGAACGGCCTCGAGTCCTTCGAGGACGGAGAGATGACGTGCGGAGTAGTCGGAGCTCACCTCCCGAGCGTACCGAGCGGCGGGGACAGACCCGTGCTGACACTCGCCTGACACCCGCTCTGGGGACGATCGATCCGCGCTCAGCGAAATGGCCCGCCACAATGCGCGGCATTCAGGCTGCACGTGTTGGAATGGGTCAACCAACCCGCAGCAGTGCGAGTTGTCACCCGCACCCCTGCGATCCGTGAGGAGCACAGCAATGACCCAGACCGTGCAGGACCTCTCCATCGACGAACTCGGCAACAACCAGCTCACGGCTGCCGACCGTTGCGACAGCTGCGGAGCGCAGGCATACATCCGCGCCACCATGGCCAGCGGCGAACTGTTCTTCTGCGCCCACCACGGCGCCGAGTTCAAGGACAAGCTCGCGGCGACCGCCATCGAGTGGCACGACGAGAGCAGCCGACTCCGCGAGTCGAAGTAGTCGCGACCCGACACAGTGATCGCGATCCGACACACAGACAGGAGGCGCGGTGCCAGCTTGCACCGCGCCTCCTGTCTGTCTGCGGCCGGGTCTGTCCGCGGTCGCGATCAGGCGATGCGCTTGAACGCCTTGTCGACGTACCGGTCGACCGTGGCCCGCGCTTCGCGCGCGTACCGGTCGATGTCGGCGGTGCGCTCGGCGTCGGGTGCGTAGTCGCGTCCGAGCCGTGCAGCCGCCGCTGCGAGCACCGCGTCGGTCAGCGCCGGGTTGAGCGGCAGGAGCGGCCCCTGGGCGTGGGAGCCGAACGAGGAGCCCGAGATCGCGCCCTCGACCGGCTGCCCAGCCTGGTTGCCACCACCCGAGACGACGTCGGCGAACGGCGTGACGCCGCTGCCGAGTTCCATCTTCGTGGCGTGGTCCTCGAACGCGGCCAGCCGCCTGTCGGCGCCGGGGAGCAACGGGTAGCGGGTCTCGAGCACGAAGTAGTTCACCCGGCGCTCGGCACCTCGGACGGCCCGCGCGTCGAACACGCCGAACCCCTCGACGGGCGCGCCGTCCGTCGGGACGACCTGGTTCGTGGCCAGGTCGAAGCCACCCCCGACGGCCACGACTGGCACACCGGCTGCGGCGAACTCACGGAGCGGACCACCGATGCGGGTCACGTCGGGCCCGAGGGAGCGCATCGCGCTGAGCGGTCCGTTGCCCACCACGACGACGTCGGCCTCGGTGGGCAGCGCATCGCCGGGGGCGTACTCGAGCACCTGGGTCGCCAGGTCGGCGGCAGCCGCACGGCGGGTCAGTGCGACCACGTTGCCACGGTCCCCCGACACCCCCATCTGCCGCGGGTACACGTGCAGGATGGTCAGGCGATCGGCCGTCATGCGGTCTTCTCCAGGTCCGGGTGGCCCAGCGCCTTGCGGGCGATCATCATGATCTCGTAGTTGACGATGAAGTTCTTCGTGCCGGACGTCGTCGACCCGAGCTGCTGCATGTGCTTGATCGCCGCCTCGACGTCGGGCTCGACCCTGCCGATGCGGACGCCGGCGTGCTCGAGGGCGATCGCGATCTGCCAGGCCTTGTCCCCCGACACCACGTCGACGTGGTCGAGCTTCGAGAAGTCGATGTCGTAGATCCACGAGATGTCCGGCGTGCCCTCGTCGATCGCCATGAGCACCTGTTCCGGGTGGTCGGGCAGGGCATCGAGGTTGAGCTGCAGGCTCGCGGCGTTCTTGAACATCGTGAACTCGGCGGACTCGCCCGCGATGGGGAGTCGCTCTCCGCGGCCGTAGGCGGGCTTCATCGTCGAGAAGGCCCGCGTGACGGCGGCCGCCTGGAACTGCGAGCCGAGCGCGGCGCTGGCCGTCGCCGTGGCCGCTGCGGCGTCGACCGCGTAGTGCAGGCCCCGCGCGGGCAGGCGGACGGCGATGTCGGCACCGGCGAACGCGATCGTGGCGGCGTCCCCCGTGTGCGCGGTCACCTCGGCGTCGATCGTCGTCGCGGTGGCGTCGGCACGGTCGAAGTCGTCGGCGTTCTGCAGGCCGTTCGGGCTGGCGGCGACGACGTCGGCACTCGCGCCGAAGCGGAGCACGCGCTGGCCGTCGACCCCGACGTAGGCGTCGAGGAACTGGTCGTCGTGGTTGGTGATGACGTTCGCCGTCGACAGCGCGGCGGTGTCGAGCATCATGGTCGCCACGCGCTCGGTCTCGAAGAAGCGGTAGAGCTGGTCCACCTGCACGTTGAGCATCGTCACCGTCGAGGGCGACAGGATGCCGGCGAGCTCGACCGCGAAGGCCTCGTCCACCTCGAGGATGCCGATGTCCGCCTTGAGCTTGCCGCCGAGCGACACCTCGGACAGCAGCGCCGACGCGATGCCCTGCGGCAGGTTCGCACCGGACGGGTTCGTGAACACCCGCAGGCCGTGTGCACGCACGATGTCGGAGATCATGTGCGTCGTCGTCGACTTGCCGTTCGACCCCAGGACGAACACGACACCGTTCGGGAACTGCTTCGTGACGTGCTGCAGGAAGTCCGGCACGAGCTTCAGCACGATGAAGCCGGGGTACGCGGACCCTCCGCCCCGGGCACGAGCCAGGGCGCGGAGGACCCGCCCGATCAGGATCGGGATGAAGAAACGCACGTGCGGCCTACTCGAGGTAGTCGCGCAGCGACTGCGACCGCGACGGGTGGCGCAGCTTCGCCATCGTCTTGGACTCGATCTGGCGGATGCGCTCACGCGTCACGCCGAACGTGTCACCGATCTGGTCGAGCGTCTTCGGCTGGCCGTCACCCAGACCGAAGCGCATGCGGATGACGCCCGCCTCGCGCTCCGACAGGGAGTCGAGCAGGCTCTCGAGCTGCTTCTGCAGCATCGTGAAGCCCACCGCGTCGGCCGGCACCACTGCCTCGGTGTCCTCGATGAGGTCACCGAACTCGGAGTCGCCGTCTTCACCCAGCGGGGTGTGGAGCGAGATCGGCTCGCGGCCGTACTTCTGGACCTCGACGACCTTCTCCGGGGTCATGTCGAGTTCGCGTGCGAGCTCTTCCGGCGTGGGCTCGCGGCCCAGGTCCTGCAGCATCTGCCGCTGGACACGCGCGAGCTTGTTGATGACCTCGACCATGTGCACCGGGATGCGGATGGTGCGGGCCTGGTCGGCCATGGCGCGGGTGATCGCCTGGCGGATCCACCAGGTGGCGTAGGTCGAGAACTTGAAGCCCTTGGTGTAGTCGAACTTCTCGACCGCACGGATCAGGCCCAGGTTGCCCTCTTGGATGAGGTCGAGGAACTGCATGCCGCGGCCGGTGTAGCGCTTGGCGAGCGACACGACCAGGCGGAGGTTCGCGCCGAGCAGGTGCGACTTCGCGCGCTGACCGTCCCGCGCCACCCAGCGCAGCTCGCGCTCTTCGGGCTTCGAGAGGCCGGTCGAGTGCTGCAGCTTGTCCTCGGCGAACAGGCCGGCCTCGATGCGCATCGCGAGCTCGACCTCTTGCTCGGCGTTGAGCAGTGCGACCTTGCCGATCTGCTTCAGGTAGTCCTTGACCGGGTCGGCCGTCGCACCGGTGATGGTGGTCGAGTAGACCGGTGCCTCGTCGTCGTCGGACTGCGAGATGACCAGCGCGCCGGCCGCGACGGCGTTGGCGGCCTCGACCGCAGCCGTGCGCGGCTTGTCCTCGGTGTCGTCCTCGGTGTCGTCCGTCGCGTCGACGTCGACGGGCTCGACGGGCTCGTCGTCCGCAGCGTCGTCGTCGGCTGCCTTCTTGGTCGCGGGCTTCTTGGCCGCGGCCTTCTTCGGAGCCGCCTTCTTGGCGGGGGCCTTCTTGGCCGCTGCCTTCTTCGGTGCGGCTGCGGCCTCGGTGTCCGTGGCGTCTGCCTCGGTCACCTGGTCGGTGGTGTCCTTCGTGGGATCGATCGTCGTGCTCCGGGCAGCCATGCGATCACCTCTCTCGTCATGCCACGTTGACGGGTTCGTGGCCTTCCCTCGCTGCCCAGGGCCTGCGCCGCAGTCTCCCCCGCGTCGCCGGTCCTATTCATCCGGGCAGCACTAGGACCCATGTCAAGTCCCCCGGCGAAACCGGCGCTCTGGAAGGAGCACCACTGACGGGGAACCCGATGGGTCCGTGAGTCATTATTGCACGCTCTGCTTCCGCAGGCGTGCAACGAGTGCAACCCAGAGCGGGGCCACCCGTATTCCGTCCTGGGCGTGCATCACCGCGCGGGTCCGCCGTCGAGCGTGCAGGAGCATCGCCACGCCGAAGCCCACCACGACGTACTGCACGGTCAGCGCGATCCGGAAGTTCGCCCACGCGAAGACCGTCTGGCCCGTCGCGTGGGACACCGCGTCGAGCAGGGTGCCGATGCAGAACATCATCACGAAGGCCGCCAGGAACCCGCCGACGTTCACGACGCCGTTCGCCGACCCGAGCGACCCCATCGGGTTGAACGAGCGCGCGAAGTCGAACCCGATGAGCGACCCGGGACCGCCGATGCCCATCGCGACGACGAGCAGCACGAGCAACCACGTCGGCGGGTGGCCCGGCCAGAGCAGCACCGCGGTCCACACCGCGCCGAGCAGGACGACCACGCCGAGCACCAGGTTCGACCGGCGGAGCGGGAACCGTGCACACAGGATGCCGAGCAGGGGTCCGGCGACGAACCCGACCACGACGATGACGGTCAGGAAGCCCGCCGCCTCGGTCGACGAGTACCCGAGCCCGCGCAGCATCGGGACGCCCCACAGCAGGCTGAACACCGTCCCCGACGACTGCGTGACGTAGTGCGACCAGAAGCCGAGCTGCGTGCCCGGACGACGGAGTGCGTGCCCGAACGTGTGGAAGGCCGCGGCCCAGGTGTGGTCGAGCGGCAGCGGGATGGTGTCGGTCCGGACGGGGACCGGGCCGTTCCGGACGAAGACGAACGCGAGCACCAGCCCGACCGCGCTGGCCGCAGCGGCGACCGAGAAGGCGGCGGTCCAGCCTGCGGCGTGCAGCAGCAGGGCGAACGGGAACGCCGACGCCACCTGTCCGAGCTGCCCGAGGTTGCCCGTCCACTGCGAGATCTGCGGCAGGATCCTGCCGCTGAACCACATCGGCAGCAGACGGATCACCGAGATGAAGGTCATCGCGTCCCCGGCCCCGACGAGCACGCGCCCCACGATCGCGGGCCCGATCGTCGGCGACACCGCCACGACGACCTGTCCGACCGTCAGCAGCAGCGCGCCGAGCAGCACGAGTCGGCGTGGTCCGATCCGGTCGAGTGCGATGCCGACCGGGATCTGCAGTCCGGCGTAGACGGCGATCTGCACGACCGCCAGGGTGGACAGCACGGCCGCCGACACCGCGAAGCGGTCCTGGGCGTCGACGCCGGAGACCCCGAGCGAGGACCGCTGGACGACCGCCAGCACGTAGGCGAGCACCGCGACGCCCCAGACGACGAAGGCACGGCGGGAGTTCACCCGACAAGGGTAGCGGCGCGGCCCCGCCGCCGAGGCGGCCCGTGGAGGACGCGTGCCGAGCGGACGACCTGTGGAGGGCCTCCCGTCCGGACCTCAGTCGTCGGAGCCGTCGCCGTCCACGCGGCGGTCAGCAAGGAACCGCTCCAGCTCCGCGGCGATCGCGTCGGCCGTCGGGACCTCGCCGTCGACGTTGGTGAGCGGCGAGGACACGGCGTTGCCCTCCATGTACGTGTCGTGCCGTTCCTCGAGCGCCGAGACGAGCCGCTGCAGCTCGCCGTTGCCGGCGACCTGCTCGTCGACCCGCGACAGGAACTCGCGGCCCTCTTCGCGCAGGGCGTCCGTCGGGAAGATCAGTCCGGTCGAGGCGGAGATCCCGGACAGCGCCGCGACGGCCGCGTCGGGGTACTCGGTGTCGGACAGGTAGTGCGGCACCAGCAGCACCAGCCCCGTCACCTGCTGCTCGAGCTCCGTGAGCCGGTGCTCGACCAGGTGCAGGACGTTGGCGGGCGCCTGGGTCTGCGGCTTCCAGACGCTCATCGACTCGATCAGGTCGGCCCGGGTGCCGGAGACGGTCATGTTGATCGCGCGGGTGTGCGGCACCGGCATCGGGATCGACTGCACCCACGTGGTGTCGACGACCTGCAGCTGGGCGGCCAGGTCGGTCACCGCGCGGACGAACCGGTTCCACTGGAAGTCGGGCTCGTACCCGGACAGGAACAGGAACGGCTGGCCGAGCTCGTCGCGGACCAGGTGCAGGGCGAGGCGCGGCGGTTCGACGTCGCTGATGTGGTCGTGGTCGAAGGTGATC
>NZ_LMPO01000009.1:445045-454102 GCF_001424385.1 Curtobacterium sp. Leaf183
CGAGGCGTTCGGTGATCGCGGTCGTCACCTGCGCGACGGCGGAACCGGCGTCGGCGAACCCGGTCAGGCCGGCGACCAGGTGGAGGCCGGTCGGCACCGTCGGGGCGGACGCGTCGAAGGTGTAGAGGTCCTCGGGGTGGTTCACCGTCCCCATGCTAGGCGGGGCGTTCGTCCACACCTGCTGCGCAACCCACGCCGACAGCGAACAGGACGTGGGTAGGGTCGGAGGCATGGTCCGACCCACGCTCTCCACCGCCAGTTCCTCCCCCTCTTCGATCTCCGCCGACGTGCTCGTGGTCGGCGTTCGACCCGGCGCCGACGGTGGTCCCGCCTCGCTCGCAGCGCCCGCAACCGGCAGCGTCGACGCCCTCGACGGCCTCGACCTCACCGCGATCGGCGCGACGGGCGCCAAGGACCAACTCGTCCGCATCCCCGCGACCGGCATCGACGCCACCAGCATCGCGCTGATCGGTCTGGGCTCCGGCACCGACGCCGCCGCCGTGCGCTCCGCCGCGGGCAGCGCCGTCCGTCAGCTGCCCCAGGTCGCGTCGATCGCCCTCGCGCTGCCCTCCGACACGACCGAGCTCGTCGACGCCGCACTCGAGGGCGCAGCGCTCGGCGCGTACGCCTTCACCCGGCACAAGGGCGCGGGCACGACCACGCCCGCCCGCGGCTCGCAGACCGTCACGGTGCTCGCGCCGGACTCGGTCGCTGCGGACGCGACCGTCCGTCCGGCCATCGTCGCCGACGCCGCCGCGCTCGTCCGTGACCTCGTCAACACCGCCGCTGGCGACCTCGGGCCGGCCGACGTCGCGTCCGTCGCGACGGACCTGGCCGAGGGGCTGCCGCTCACCGTCGAGGTCCTCGACGAGACCGAACTCGAGGCGCAGGGCTTCGGCGGCATCCTCGGGGTGGGCGTCGGCTCCGTCCGGCCGCCGCGCCTGGTCGTCGTCCGGTACGCGCCGGAGACCGCGACGAAGCACCTCGCGCTCGTCGGCAAGGGCATCACGTTCGACTCGGGCGGGCTCTCGCTCAAGCCGGCCGCGTCGATGCTCGGCATGAAGACGGACATGACCGGTGCCGCGACCGTGCTCGCCACCACCGTGGCCGCTGCCCGACTGGGACTCGACGTCAAGGTCACCGCATGGCTGTGCCTGGCCGAGAACATGCCGTCGGGCTCGGCGACGCGCCCCGGTGACGTCCTGACGCTGAAGAACGGCAAGACGGTGGAGGTCACGAACACCGACGCCGAGGGTCGCCTCGTCCTGGGTGACGGCCTGGTCGCCGCCACGCTCGAACAGCCCGACGCCGTCGTCGACGTCGCCACCCTGACCGGCGCCCAGGTGGTCGCACTCGGGGACCGCACGACCGGGCTCATGGGCACGGACGACCTCGTCGCGCAGATCCGCGCAGTGGCCGCGGCGGTCGCCGAGCCGATCTGGCCGATGCCCCTCCCCGAGGAACTCGACGCCCGGCTGGCCAGCGAGGTCGCTGACATGGTGAACGCCACGGTGGGCAACCCCGCCGGCGGGATGCTGCTCGCGGGCAAGTTCCTGGAGCGCTTCGTCGAGGGCGATGTCCCCTGGGCGCACCTCGACATCGCGGGCCCGTCCGAGAACAAGGGCGGTGGCTACGGCTGGCTCGGCAAGGGCGCGACCGGCGTGATGGTCCGGACGCTCATCGGCCTCGCAGAAGAGCTCCAGGCGAAGTAGTAGGTTTGGTACCGGCGGGGCGGCCTTTCCAGCGCCACCCGCCGGTACGAACGGGACGGGACCGGAACCATGCGGTCCGACCGTCGGACGCCGCATCGGTGGTGTCCATGTGCGGGCCGGTGTCCACAGGACGGATCCGGCCCCGACGCGCACGAGGGAGTTGCACCAGGTGACGGAACAGACTTACGACGTCGTGGTCCTCGGAGGCGGCAGCGGCGGGTACGCCGCAGCGCTGCGGGCGGCCGAGCTCGGGATGAGCGTCGCGCTCATCGAGGGCGACAAGCTCGGCGGGACGTGCCTGCACCGCGGCTGCATCCCGACCAAGGCGCTCCTGCACGCGGCCGAGGTGGCCGACGCCACCCGCGACGCCGAGAAGTACGGCGTGATCGCGGAGTTCGCCGGTGTCGAGGTCCCGAAGGTCATCGAGTACCAGCAGGGCGTCATCAACTCCAAGTACAAGGGCCTGCAGGGGCTCATCAAGGCCCGCGGGATCACCGTGGTCGAGGGCTGGGGTCGGCTGACCTCCCAGAACACCGTGCAGGTCGGCGACCAGACCGTCACCGGCAAGAACGTGGTGCTGGCGACCGGGTCGTACTCGAAGTCCCTGCCGGGGCTCGAGCTCGGTGGCCGGGTCATCAGCTCCGAGACCGCGCTCAAGATGGACTACGTCCCGAACAAGGTCGTGATCCTGGGCGGCGGCGTGATCGGCGTCGAGTTCGCCAGCGTCTGGAAGTCCTTCGGCGCCGAGGTCACCATCGTCGAGGCGCTCCCCCACCTCATCCCCGCTGAGGACGAGTCCATGTCGAAGCAGCTCGAGCGCGCGTTCCGCAAGCGCGGCATCGAGTTCTCGCTCGGCGTGCGCTTCCAGGGCGTCGAGCAGCACGAGAACGGCGTCGTCGTGACGCTCGAGGACGGCAAGACCTTCGACGGTGACGTCCTGCTGGTGGCCGTCGGTCGCGGCCCCGTCACGCAGAACGTCGGCTACGACGAGGTCGGCGTCGCGATGGACCGCGGCTTCGTCACCACCAACGAACGCCTCGCCACGAACCTGCCGAACGTGTACGCCGTGGGCGACATCGTCCCCGGCCTGCAGCTCGCCCACCGCGGCTTCCAGCAGGGCATCTTCGTCGCCGAGGAGATCGCCGGCCTCAACCCGGTGATCATCGAGGACAAGAACATCCCGAAGGTCACGTACTCCGACCCCGAGGTCGCCTCGGTCGGACTGTCCCAGGCCAAGGCCGAAGAGCAGTACGGCGCCGACAAGATCGACATGTACGAGTACAACCTCGCTGGCAACGGCAAGAGCCACATCATCGGCACCTCGGGGGCCGTCAAGGTCGTCCGGGTGATCGACGGCCCGGTCGTCGGCGTCAGCATGATCGGCGCCCGCGTCGGCGAACTGATCGCTGAGGCCCAGCTCGCCGTGAACTGGGAAGCCCACCCCGAGGACGTGGCCCCGCTCGTCCACGCGCACCCGACGCAGAGTGAAGCCCTCGGCGAGGCGATGCTGCACCTCGCGGGCAAGCCCCTGCACGCGCTGTGAGCACGGCAGAGCGCACCATGACATCCACCACCACGAACCACCCCTGCGAAGAGGAGTCCACCCGATGAGCGAATCCGTCAACCTCCCGGCGCTCGGCGAGAGCGTCACCGAGGGCACGGTGACCCGATGGCTGAAGAACGTCGGTGACCGGGTCGAGGTCGACGAGCCGCTGCTCGAGGTCTCCACCGACAAGGTCGACACCGAGATCCCGTCGCCGATCGCCGGCGTCGTCGAGGAGATCCTCGTCGGCGAGGACGAGACCGTCGAGGTCGGGACTCCCCTGGTCAAGATCGGTGACGGCAACGGGTCCTCCGACTCGGGTTCCGACTCGGGCGCATCCGACGCCGGCGCCGAGTCCGCGGAGTCCTCCAACGAGGCCGCTGCCGAGGACGAGGCCCCCGAGGTCGAGCCCAGCACCGAGCAGGACTCCGAGACCCCCGCACCCCAGCCGACGGAGCCCGAGCCGGCTCCCGCTGGACAGACCCAGCCCGCCGCCCCGGCAGCGCCGTCGGCACCGCCCGCAGCGTCGCCCGTGCCGCAGGCCGCTCCGGTCCCGCCGCCCGCCGCGGCTCCGGCTCCCCCGGCCGCGGTCCCCGCTCCGGCAGCCGCAGTGTCGAGCGCCCCGACCGCGTCGGCCGAGGTCCCGAAGCCGACGCAGAACGGCGCAGCGTCGGGCTACGTCACGCCGCTCGTGCGCAAGCTCGCGAACGAGCAGGGCGTCGACCTGTCGACGGTCACCGGCACCGGTGTCGGTGGGCGCATCCGGAAGGAGGACGTGCTCGCCGCCGTCCCCGCCGCTCCGGCCGCCGGCTCGTCCGACCAGGGCAGCTCGGCTCCGGCCGCGTCCGGCCCGTTCGTCGCCGAGGTGTCACCGCTCCGCGGCACGCGAGAGAAGATGACGCGTCTGCGCAAGGTCGTCGCCGAGCGCGCTGTGCAGTCGATGACGTCGACCGCACAGCTCACCAGCGTGGTCGAGGTCGACGTGACGAAGGTCGCGCAGTTCCGCGACGCACACAAGGCCGAGTTCCTCGAGAAGACCGGCTCGAAGCTCTCCTTCATGCCGTTCTTCGCCCTGGCTGCTTCGGAGGCCCTCAAGGCCCACCCGAAGATCAACTCCACGGTCGAGGGCGAGGAGATCGTCTACCCGGAGACCGAGAACGTCTCGATCGCGGTCGACACCGAGCGCGGGCTCCTCACCCCGGTGATCAAGGACGCGGCGTCGCTCGACCTGGCGCAGTTCTCGAAGTCGATCGCCGACCTGGCCGAGCGCACGCGCAACAACCAGCTGAAGCCCGACGAGCTCGCCGGCGGCACCTTCACGCTGACCAACACCGGCTCGCGCGGCGCGCTGTTCGACACCCCCGTGGTGTTCCTGCCGCAGTCGGCGATCCTCGGCACGGGCATCGTCACGAAGCGCCCGGCCGTCGTGAAGGTCGACGGTCAGGAAGCGATCGCGATCCGTTCGTTCGTCTACCTGGCGCTGTCGTACGACCACCGGATCATCGACGGTGCGGACGCGTCGCGGTACCTCGTCGCGGTGAAGAACCGCCTCGAAGAAGGCAACTTCGCTCCGAACCTCGGGTACTGACCCGCGATTCGCCCGGACTGCGCGGTCCACTCGACGGCCCCGGTTCCCCTTCGTGGGAGCCGGGGCCGTCGGCGTCGGCGGACGGCTGTGTCCGGTCATCCTGGACCTCGCAGCGCGAACACCCCCGCTGCCACGACACCGGCGAGCACCACTGCGCCGACGAGCAGCCGCCGCATCGGGACACGGACGGCACCACCGACGCGCACGCCGTCCTCGACGAACTGCCGCAACACCCCCGCGAGTCCCGGCGACGCAGACTCCTGCGGCGCGACGAACACGAAGTCGTCGCGCGGAGGATCCCACCGCACCGGGCGCGGGGGTCCGGTCGCCCGGACGACCTCGAGCAGTCGGAGCACGTCCGCGTCCGCACCGTCGACTGCTTCGGCGACGGCGCGGTCGATGGCGGCCCGACAGGGTTCGCGCGGGTCCACGCGTTCCCACACGGCCCGCACGGCGAACAGGAGGGCCGTCGCACCCGGCGCCTGGGACGACCGCGACGCTGCTGACGGCGCTGCTGATGCTGACAGCGCTGCTGATGATGTCGACGCCTGTCGGGGCCGCCCGCGCCCATCCGAGGGTCCGCGGCGAGTGCGGGCGTCCCTGGCGGACGCGTCAGCATCGCGCTGACCGAGACCGTACCGATCGACACCGTGCCCGTCGACGTCGGCGTCGGGTGGGTGGTCGACCAGGACGGTGAGACCGGCGTCGTCCACCAGGACGTCGTCCGCGCGGGCGTCGCCGAGCACGATCGCGCCGGATCGCGCCTGCGCCGCGAGTTCGATCAGCGGGACGGTCAGGGTCACCGCGACGCCCACCGTGGGCACGCCGATCCGGTCGAGTGCGTCCGGCAGTCGGGTCCCCCGCAGCGACTCGGCACACACGACGAGGCGCCCGGACGGGTCGCGCCCCACGGCGTCGACGCGCACGCAGTGCGTCGGGTCCGCCGAAGCGCGATCCGCCACCCACGCCGCGAACGGGCCCGTGTCCGGGCCGGTCCAACGCTGGTGCACGGTGATCGTCTCCATGGTGACCAGCGTGGCGGAGGCGAGCCGGGCCTCCCGGACGAACGTGGTGACCTGTGGAGAACGTCGTTCGCCCACAGCCTGGTCGTCGGCGGTCCCCAGGAACGCGGTCAGGCCGTATCCTTGACGGCATGGCACGCAAGAGCACAACCGACACGAAGGCGAAGGAGCCGGGGCGTCTCAAGCAGATGTTCCAGGTCTTCCAGATGACCCGTCGGGCCGACCCGTCGTCGATCTGGTGGTTCGCCGCCGCGTTCCTCGTCCCGGTCGTCCTCGGGGTGCTCCTCGCGCTCCTCCTGCCCGGACAGAACTGGCTCGCCGTGGTCCTCTGGATCCTCGCGGGGGTGTTGCTCGGTGTGCTGCTGTTCCTCATCGTGCTCGGGCGTCTGGCCGAGCGTGCCGCCTACTCGCAGATCGAGGGCCAGCCCGGTGCCGTCGGTGCGGTGCTGACGAACTCGCTCCGCCGCCAGTGGCGTTCGAGCGAGATGCCCGTCGCCGTGCACGGTCGCTCGCAGGCCGCCGTCTACCGCGCGGTCGGTACTCCCGGGGTGGTGCTCATCACCGAGGGCTCGCTCGGCAACCTCACGCGCCAGGTCGACGAAGAGCGCCGCAAGGTCCAGCGCATCGTTCCGAACGTCCCCGTGCACGTCGTGCACGTCGGTGACGGCAAGGACGCGGTGACGCTGCACAAGCTGCCGCGTGCGATGAACAAGTACAAGAAGTCGCTGAACCGGAACGAAGTCCTGGCGGTTGCCAACCGCCTCGACTCCCTCACGCAGAGCCCGGCGTCGGCGATCCCGAAGGGCATCGACCCGACCCGTGTGCGCGCCGGTCGTCCGCGCTGACCCGAGCTGCACCGACGAACGCCCCCGACCGCATCGGTCGGGGGCGTTCGTGCGTGTGCCGAGCGGGGGCTTGCCATGTGCCCGCTCCAGCGCAGGTGCGAGGTTGATCGCCTCGTGCTGGGCAACAACCCCGCACCACCCTGACAGCGGCGCACCACGGCCGCCGAAGCGGCGGAACCTCGCACCGTGCGACCGCGGGCGACCGGGCGACCGCGGGCGACCGGGCGCGCCCGACCCTCAGCGCCGGACCAGCACCGTGCCCGCTGCCGCATCGTGGAGCGGCCGACCGTCCTTCGCGTGGATGAGCGCGGGGACGACCACGCACAGCAACACGGTGCGGACCACGGGGCGCCACACCCCGACGTAGCCGCCGCGGATCGGCACGACCCGCAGCCCGACGCACACGTGCCCGAACGACCCGGACAGCAGCGCGATGAAGACCACCTGCAGCGCGGCGAAGATGCCGAGGGTCGCGAAGTTGCCCGCCGCTCCGTACGTGCCGATCGCCAGGGAGATCACCGATGCGAGCGCCCAGTCGATGGCCAGTGCACCGATGCGCCGACCGAGGCCGCTCATCGAGCGCGGGCCGGACTCGGGCAGGCCGAGGAGCTTGCCGGGCCACGAGTTCGACGAGCCGGCCGCACCAGCGGACGAGGGCGGAGTGGAGCGGGCCATGTCCCGAGTTTAGGCGTCCCCCGCCGCGTAACACGCCGGAAACAACGTAGTCACGTCCGGGAAACCCCGTGTCAATACCCTCGTCGGAGGGTGCCTCCTGGTCCCCTCGAACCACCACCCAACCATAGGAGAACGACTCACATGTTCAGTGATTCCTCCGAGGTGCTCGCCTTCATCAAGGACACGGACGTCAAGTTCCTCGACATCCGTTTCACGGACCTCCCCGGGGTCCAGCAGCACTTCAACATCCCCGCGTCCACGGTCGACGAGGACTTCTTCTCGGTCGGGCAGCTCTTCGATGGCTCGTCGATCCGCGGCTTCGCGTCGATCCACGAGTCCGACATGCAGCTCATCCCGGACGTGACGACCGCCTACGTCGACCCGTTCCGCGCGGAGCGCACGCTGATCATGGTGTTCGACATCTACAACCCGCGCAACGGTGAGATCTACAGCCGTGACCCGCGCCAGGTCGCCAAGAAGGCCGAGAAGTACCTCGCCTCGACCGGCATCGCGGACACCGCGTTCTTCGCCCCCGAGGCCGAGTTCTACATCTTCGACGACGTCCGGTACTCGGTCACGCAGAACGAGTCGTTCTACGCGGTCGACTCGGAAGAGGGCGCCTGGAACACCGGCCGCACCGAAGAGGGCGGCAACCTCGCCAACAAGACCCCGTACAAGGGCGGCTACTTCCCGGTCTCGCCGGTCGACAAGACGGCTGACCTGCGCGACGACATCTCGCTCAAGCTGATCGACTCGGGCCTCGAGCTCGAGCGCGCGCACCACGAGGTGGGCACCGGCGGCCAGCAGGAGATCAACTACAAGTTCGACACGATGGTCCACGCCGCGGACGACATCCTGAAGTTCAAGTACATCGTCAAGAACACGGCCGAGCAGTGGGGCAAGGTCGCGACCTTCATGCCGAAGCCGATCTTCGGCGACAACGGCTCGGGCATGCACACCCACCAGTCGCTCTGGAACGACGGCACCCCGCTGTTCTACGACGAGAACGGCTACGGCGGCCTGTCCGACCTGGCCCGCTGGTACATCGGCGGCCTCCTCAAGCACGCTCCGGCGCTGCTGGCCTTCACGAACCCGACGGTGAACTCGTACCACCGCCTGGTGCCGGGCTTCGAGGCCCCCGTCAACCTCGTCTACTCGGCAGGCAACCGCTCGGCGGCCATCCGCATCCCGATCACGGGCACCAACCCCAAGGCCAAGCGCATCGAGTTCCGCGCGCCGGACGCCTCGGGCAACCCGTACCTCGCCTTCGCGGCGCAGCTCATGGCGGGCCTCGACGGCATCCAGAACCGCATCGAGCCGCACGAGCCGGTCGACAAGGACCTGTACGAGCTCCCGCCGGAAGAGGCGAAGAACATCCCGCAGGTGCCGGCCAGCCTGTCGCACGCGCTCGACGCGCTCGAGGCCGACCACGAGTTCCTCACCGCGGGCAACGTCTTCACCGAGGACCTCATCCAGACGTGGATCGACTACAAGCGCGAGAACGAGATCCTGCCGCTCGCGCAGCGTCCGCACCCGTTCGAGTACGAGCTCTACTTCGGCGTCTGAGTCCGTCCCGGCAGACAGGAGGCCCCGCACCCTCAGGTGCGGGGCCTTCCGCGTGCCGGTGGTGACCGCCTGGAGGCCCGGTGCCGGTCCGACGGACCGGCACCGG
>NZ_LMPO01000009.1:454156-454322 GCF_001424385.1 Curtobacterium sp. Leaf183
ATGCGACATGCGCGCAACGGAAGCGACGCGCTTCCCACGCCACCATGTCGCTTCCCCGACGTCCCGCCACGGGACCCGCAACCCCGCGACATGCGCGCAGCGGAAGCGACGCGCTTCCCACGCCACCACGTCGCTTCCCTGACGTCCCGCCACGCGACCCGCAACC
>NZ_LMPO01000009.1:454368-482039 GCF_001424385.1 Curtobacterium sp. Leaf183
CCGCGACATGCGCGCAGCGGAAGCGACGCGCTTCCCACGCCACCATGTCGCTTTCGTGACCGATCCGGACTGCATCACCCTTCGCACACGCACCCGCACCCACACCCGCACCCGCGCGCACGAACGGGGTCCGTGCCGCCCCGGCACGGACCCCGTCTGCTGCGGTGACTAGCGGCTCGTGGCCAACGAGTCGTACGTCCCCGCTGCCACGCTCACGGGTGCACCCGTGACCGGTGTGGGCCGTCCCAGGGAACGGACGGTCCACCCCGCCTTGACCCAGTCCTGGACCGGGAGGCAGTTGCGCGCGTCGATGACGGTCCGGCGCCCGACGATCCCGCCGAGTTCCTCCGGGTCCGCGCCGATGATGTCGTCCCACTCGGTGAGGACGAGCACCACGTCGGCACCCTCGATCGCCGCGCGCATGTCGGTCGTGTAGCTCAGGGTCGGGAAGGAGCGCTTCGCCGTCTCCATCGCCTCGGGGTCCCACAGCGTGACCTGGGCACCGCGCAGGTGCAGCGCCGCGGCGACGTTGAGCGCCGGGGAGTCCCGGACGTCGTCGGTGAGGGGCTTGAACGCCGCGCCGATGACCGCGATGCGCCGGTTGAGCACCGATCCCCCGGCCGAGTCGATCGCCATGTCGATGACGCGCTGGCGCTGGCCCATGTTGATCTCGTCGACCTGCTGCATGAGCCCCACGACCCGGCCCGCGCCGAGTTCGTTGGCGCGGTGCATGAGGGCACGGATGTCCTTCGGCAGGCACCCGCCGCCGAAGCCGACGCCGGCGTTCAGGAACTTCCGCCCGATGCGCTCGTCGTGCCCGAGGGCATCGGCCAACGTGGTCACGTCGGCCCCGGTGATCGCGCACATCTCGGAGATCGCGTTGATGAACGAGATCTTCGTCGCCAGGAACGCGTTGGCACTGACCTTCACGAGCTCGGCGGTCGGCAGGTCCGTCGTGATGACCGGGGTCCCCTCGGCGATGGGTGCGGCGTAGACCTCGCGGATCACGGCGTCCGCGGCTGCCGACGCGCCGCCCCAGACCAGGCGGTCCGGGTGCAGCGTGTCCTGGACGGCCTTGCCCTCACGCAGGAACTCGGGGTTCCAGATGAGCTCGGCCGCGATCCCGCTCGGCGCGAACTCGCGGACGATCCCCCGCAGCCGTTCCGCGGTGCCCACGGGGACGGTCGACTTGCCGACGATCAGGCCCGGGTGCGTCAGGTTCTCGGCCACGCCACGCGTCGCGCTCTCGACGTAGGCGAGGTTCGCGGCGTGCGAGCCGGCCTTCTGCGGGGTGCCGACACAGACGAAGTGGACGTCCGCGGCAGCGACGGCCTCGGCGATGTCCGCCGTGAACCGGAGCTTGCCGCTCGCGACGTGCTTGGTGATGAGCTCAGGCAGGCCGGGCTCGAAGAACGGGACCTCACCGGCCGACAGCGCGGCGAGCTTGGCGGGGTCGACGTCCACGCCGATGGTCTCGAAGCCCATCTCGGCCATGGCGGCGGCGTGCGTCGCGCCGAGGTACCCGGTGCCGATGACGCTGATGACGGGTGCCGGACGGACGTCGGCGGAGGGGACGGACTTCTTCGGAGCACTCACTGGGTGACCTCCTGCAGGTCGTAGTCGATGTCGGTGCGCTTGATGCCGTCCACGAAGGCCTGGAGGCTGTCGGAGCGCGAGTTGAGTCGCCAGTCGTTGGTGGAGCGGACGCCGTCCACCACCGTGGTCGCGGTCTCGGAGAAGTACGAGAACCCGATGACGTCGTCGTTGGCGGGCTGGGCCAGCGCGTCGAAGAGCGACGTGATCCACTTGGACTTCTGCCCGCCGGACACCGAGGTGCCCGTCTCGGTGGCGCCGACCTCGCTGAGCAGGATCTTCTTGTCCGGGGCGATCTGCCGCAGCTGGTCGACCGTGGCGCCGAAGGTGTTCGTGAACGACGGGGTCTCGGAGGCCGTGCGGTAGTAGCCGCTCATGCCCACCCAGTCGACCTGGTCGGGGCCCGGGTAGTACTGCTTCAGGTACGCCAGCGTCTGGTACTTCGCGTTGCCGAGCTTGTCGATCCGGCTCGGCGCCCAGTTCCAGATGACGTAGTCGTTCGCGCCGGCGTCCGCGAACACCTGGTGGACGTGCTGCCACATCGCGACGTAGGACCCGGCCGCGTTCTGCTGCGCCGACCCCTCGGACCAGTTGTACCAGGAGCCGTTCATCTCGTGGTCGAGACGGATGACCATGGGCTGGCCGTTCGCCTTGAGCGCCTGGGCGTACTTGGTCAGGTAGGCGTCGAACTTGCCCGAGATGATGTCCTGGTTCGTGTAGCCGGGGACGTACTTCTGGTCGTTGCCGGTCTGGGCGGGGGCGGACTCCCACGTCATGAGCGGCAGGCGCCCGTTCGCCCATGCACGGTTGACGGCGTTCGCGTTGAAGTCCTGGTCGAAGCCCTGGAAGAAGCCGACCATGTTCGTGGCCTTGCCGACCTGCTGCGAGACCTGGTCGTACTCGGCCCAGTTGAAGGGCGACTGCGCGGTGTACAGGCCGTACCAGCGCGTGGGCTGCTCGAGGATCTGCTGCTTCGTCGGGACGGCGACCGGTGTGGTCGTCGGGTCCTTCGACGGACCGGTGTTCGGGTTGGTGACCCCGCCACCGGAACCGGCCGTGTGGGTGCCGGAACCCGACCCGCCGGACGAGGACGAGCCTCCCGTCCCGCTGGCCGAAGCCCCGGTACCGGACGCGGACCCGGCCTTCCCAGCGGCCTGCGCCTGGGCCGAGCCGAGCTGCGACTGCAGCGAGGCGATCTGCGCCTTGAGCTGGGTGAGTTGGTCGCCGCGGGAGCCGGCCTGGGCGCTCGTGGACTTGAGCTGTCCCTCGAGCTTCCAGATCTGCTTCTGCGCCGCGGTGAGCTTGGTCTGCAGTGCGTCGGCGTCGACCGCCTTCTCCGAGGCCGTCTTGACGCCGAGGGCGTGGTGGACCGCGGTGGAGACGGGGCTGGACGGCGAGACCCAGACGGACCACGTGATGAGGGCGAGTGCGAGGACGATCGCGGTGGTGCCGATCGCCGTGCGCTTGGCGTGCTTGCTCGACGGCGCCCACCAGGAGCCCGTGGAGCGGAAGAGGTCAGACAATGAGGAAGGCCTCCAGGGCGAAGACGGCGATGCCGATGCAGTACGGGATGGCCGCGTAGGGGTTGTAGCGACGGACCTTGGCGGGGCGCGCAGCCGTCGCCGGAGCGGTCGGCGCGCTGGCTGCCGCCGCTGCCGCAGCCGCTCCACGACGAGTCGCGAGGACGGTCGAGGTCGAGTTGGTGGCGACGTCGAGGCCGGTGCCCGAGGGCGTCGCCGCGGGTCCGAACAGGTCGTCGAACGCGCGGTCCGCCGCGGCCTGGTCGTCCGACACGGGGCCGACCCGGTCGATCGGGCTCACCGGTGTCCGGGTGCCCTGTGCGACGGGCTGCGCGGGTTCGGTCTCCATCGGACCACCGGCGTAGGCACCGGCACGGGTGCCCCAGCCGCTGGCGTGTGCCAGGCGGAAGAACCCGATGAGGCGGATCGGCATGAGGAAGAACGTCGACACGATGATGAACATCGGCAGGCGGAAGAAGTCGCTCGGCTTCTCGGCCAGGTGCCGCATCTGCCGGATGGCCATGCTCAGCACGCTCGAGACCACCATGAGACCGGCGACGTAGACG
This sequence comes from Curtobacterium sp. Leaf183, assembly GCF_001424385.1. Lineage (GTDB taxonomy): Bacteria > Actinomycetota > Actinomycetes > Actinomycetales > Microbacteriaceae > Curtobacterium. Next base: position 458,048 of record NZ_LMPO01000009.1, read on the forward strand.
AAGCCCGTCGAGAAGCCGTACTGGTGAAGGATCCCCTGGTAGAGGTTCTCGCCCTGGCCGGTGATCGCGCGGTAGATCCAGCCGGCGATCACGCCGAACAGCATGAACGGCAGGATGATGTCGGTCAGGAAGAACAGCGCCAGGATCGGTGCGTGCCCCAGCATCCAGGGCAGCATCCGCAGCGTGTTGTACTGCGAGCCACGGGCCCAGCGGAGCTGCTGCTTGAACAGCTTCTTCACCTGCAGCGGAGCGTCCGTGTACACGAGCGACGTGTACTGGTAGACGGTCCGGTAGCCCTCCTTGAGGGTGAGGTTCGTCAGCGTCCGGTCGTCGGACACCTCGAGGAACACGCCCATGAACTTCTCGTGCATGAACCGGTCCATGACCCGCATCAGTATGTTCCGGCGGAACGCGATCGTCCGCCCGGGCAGGCAGCCGATCTGCCCGAGGACGCTCTGCGCAGGCATCGAGTACAGCGCACGGGAGTTCTCGAGCCAGTCGGCCCAGCGGGTGATCCACGAGCGCTCGGGCTCGAGGATGCGCTGCCGGGTGGTGACGCCACCGACGGACTCGTCGGCGAAGGGCTTCAGCAGCTCCTCGAGTGCGCCGGGGGTCCAGACGGTGTCCGAGTCGACCAGGACGGTGATGTCCCCGTTCGACATCTCGGTCCCGACCTTGACGGCGTTGCGCTTGCCGGAGATCGGGGTGTGGGTCCAGCGGACGAGCGGGGCGAACTCGTCGCAGACCTCCTCGAGGGCCTCGTTGCGTGCGCCGTTGATGACGACGATGATCTCGCCGGGACGCTGCTCGACCATGCGGCCGATCACGTCACGGAAGAGGTCGAGTGGCTCGTCCACGACGGGGACGACGACACTCGTCGTCCCGGTGTACGTGCCGGTGAAGGGGCGGTACCGCGCAGACAGCACGACCTTGAGCAACCAGAGCAACCAGATCACCATGGAGTACACGGCGAAGAGGTAGAACTCGGGGTGCCCGTCGACCATCTGCCGGATCTGCAGAATGAAGGTGAACATCGATCCCTGCTTCAACGTTCGGGGTGGAGATTCCGCGCCATCGGGAAATCGGGGGTCGGTTCGGGTGGCACCATTCACGCACCCCGGAGGGAGCAGGTGCAACGCGTCCCCCACGCGGGGGTGTTTCCGTTTCGTGACGGGGTACACCGTGGTCCTCTGCTCCGCCCACAAGCGCTGTCCCCCCGGTTGCTGACAGCAGTTGTGTGGACCGCGCCACCGGCGGCGCGGCCCGCCGGTGCACCGACAGGCATCCCGGAGGATCGCGGTGCTTCGACAGGGAAGTCCCGGTCAGCGCGGAGTTGCGGATCCGCGCGGCGCTGGGTCAGGTCGGTCGGCCGACCCCGGCAAGCCGGCACGGCGACGACCCGGAGCAGAGTCCGGGCCCTGGTCGGACGGGGTACACGATCTCGGGAACGGGGGACGTCTGCCGACACGAAGAATTAACCTCTGACGGCTCGTCAGCTTCAGCTCGCTGGCAGGAGCCCGGGCGTGTCGCGGCTCCCGCGCCGGCCAGTGCGGGCGCCAGCGCCGGTCGTCCACGGGCTGCGGCCCCGACGATGTGGGGTCACACCGTGCCGTAGAACTCGCGCTCGAACACCTGTCGGGCTCGCCGCGTCACCCCGAGGTAGTCCTCCTCGAGCTGCGACGCCGACCCGGGCGGGTACTCCATCAGGCGAGCGACCCCCTCGAGCTGCGTGCGGTCGACCGGCAGCACGTCGGTGGTCTTGCCCGACCAGAGCACGAGGGCACTGCGCGTCCGCGAGGCGAACCGCCACGCGGCGGCGAGTCGCTCGCCGTCCTCGGGGGCGACGAGCCCCTCGGCGACGGCACCGTCGAGGGCGTCGAGGGTCGAGGTCGTCCGGAGCGCGGGCACCCGCAGCGCGTACTGCAGCTGCAGCAGTTGCACGAACCACTCGACGTCGCTCAGTGACCCGCGACCGAGCTTGAGGTGCCGCGCCGGGTCCGCGCCGCGCGGCAGCCGCTCGGACTCGACCCGGGCCTTGATGCGCCGGACCTCGCGGACCTCGCGCTCCGCGATGGAGGCGGGGTAACGGGTCCGGTCGGCCAGGTGCTCGAAGTCGCGCAGCAGCGCATCATCGCCGACGGTACCCCGGGCGCGCAGCAGCGCCTGGGCCTCCCACGTCAGTGACCAGCGGGCGTAGTACGCGCCGTACGACTCGAGCGTGCGGACCACCGGACCGTTCCCGCCCTCGGGGCGCAGGTCGATGTCGAGGTCGAACGGGTAGATCGTGTCCTCGGTCAGTCGGGAGAGCTCGCGGACGATCCCCTGCGCCGCCCGGGATGCCGCCTCTGGCGGCACCCCGTCCGCCCGGTACACGTAGAGCACGTCGGCGTCGGAGCCGAACCCGAGCTCGCGCCCGCCGTACCGGCCCATCGCGATGACGCCGAACTCGAGACCATCGGGTGCGTCGCGGCGGGCGAGGTCCAGCGCGCCGGTCAGGGTCGCCTCGGTGATGTCGCTCAGCGCGGGACCGAGCTGGTCGACGTCGAGCCGGCCGAGCGTCGCCGCCATGCCGAGGCGCAGGGTCTCGCGACGCCGAACGGAGCGCAGCAGCGAGGCGGCGGCCGCGACGTCGTCGCCGTGACGGGCGGTGGTGGCGCGGACCTCGGACAGCAGCGACGCGATCGGACGCGGGACCAGCAGCGTGTCGGGTTCGTCGAGCCACGCGACGGCCTCGGGGAAGCGTTCGAGGAGCCCGGACAGGAAGGCGGACTCGGACAGCACGGTCGTCAGGCTGTGTGCCGCACCCGACGAGTCGCGGAGCATGCGGAGGAACCAGCTCGACTCGCCGAGCGTGTCGCTGAGCTTGCGGAAGGCGAGCAGCGCACGGTCGGGGGCGGGGCCCTCGGCCATCCAGCGCAGCAGCACCGGCAGCAGGTTCCGCTGGATCGCCGCGCGCCGCGACGTGCCCTGGGTCAGGGCACGGATGTGCCGCAGGGCACCGTCGGGGTCGACGAAGCCGATGGCACCGAGACGGTCGCGTGCCTGGGTGCTCGTGAGCACGATGCCGCCGTCGGACGCCGCCACGGCGGAGAGCAGCGGGCGGTAGAACAGGCGCTCGTGCAGCCCGCGCACCTCGAGCTTCACCGACCGCCACCGGGTCTCGAGCGCAGCGGCTCCCGTCGCCAGCCCGCTCGACCGCGCGAGCACCCGGAGTTCGTCCTCGTCGACGGGCATCAGGTGCGTGCGCTGCAGGCGGCGGAGCTGGATGCGGTGCTCGAGCACGCGCAGCAGGGCGTAGTCGGGCCCGAACCGCGCGGCCTCGGGGCGTCCGACGTACCCGGCCTCGGTCAGGGCGTCCATGGCCTCGAGGGTGGACCGGACGCGGACGCTCTCGTCGTCCTGGCCGTGCACGAGCTGCAGGAGCTGCACGGTGAACTCGACGTCGCGCAGCCCGCCGGGACCGAGCTTGAGCTGCCGGTCGACCTCGGCGTCCGGGATGTTGTCCGTCACCCGCTCGCGCATGCGCTGCACGGACTCGACGAACCCCGGACGCTTCGACGAGCGCCAGACGAAGGGCGCGACTGCCGCGGCGTAGCGCTCCCCCAGGTCGACGGACCCGGCGATGGGCCGCGCCTTGAGCAGCGCCTGGAACTCCCATTCGCGGGCCCAGCGCTCGTAGTACGCGACGTGCGAGTCCAGCGTGCGGACCAGTGCGCCGTCCTTGCCCTCTGGACGGAGGTTCGCGTCGACCTCCCAGAGCGCGGGTTCGGCCGCCAGGTCGGTGATGACGTGCGTCGCCGCGATCGCGATGCGGGTCGAGATCCGGACCGCGCGCTCGGTGTCGACCGTGTCGGTGGGCTCGGTGACGAAGATGACGTCGACGTCGCTGACGTAGTTGAGCTCACGCGCCCCGGCCTTGCCCATCGCGATGACGGAAAGCGGTGTCGCGGCGACCTGGTCCGCCGGGAAGGGCACCTCGCGCCGGGCGACGTCGACGGCCACGTCCAGCGCCGCCCCGGCGAGGTCGGCGAGCCCCGCGGCGACCGCCGGGAACGCCAGCGTCGGGGAGGGGTGCAGCACGTCGTACAAGGCGATCTGCGCGAGGTGGCGGCGGTACCGGACCCGTAGCCGCATCCGAGCAGCTTCGTCGACGGCACCGTCGACGGCCTGGGTCAGCGAGTCGGTGTACTCCGCCTGGGTCCACGGTTCGGTGGCCGGCGCGAGGAGCAGGTCGAGTTCGGCGGGGCGGCGCTGCAGGAACTCGCCGAGCCCCACCGATGCCCCGAGCAGGCGCACCATCCGCTCGGTGGCCGCCTGGTCGTCGAGGATGGGCCGCAGGGCGTCGGGGTGGGTCTCGACCAGGCGCTCGAGGCGACGCAAGGCGCCGTCCGGGTCGGCGGTCGAGGACCACAGGGCCGGCCACGTGCCGACCGACACCGGCAGGTCGGAGCCGAACCGGGACTCGAGTGCGGACAGTCGCTCGAGGCTCTCCGAGAGCTCCGCGAACCCCAGCCGGGCGAGTTCGGAGCGGGACGTCTTCGTCCTGCCGGTCATCGTTCGGCGGGTGCCGACGCGGAGCTGCCCATGGTCGTTACAGCATGCCCAGGTTGGTGTCGAGCTCGAACGGCGTGACCTGGTCGCGGTAGCGCTTCCACTCCTGCCGCTTGTTCAGCAGCACGAAGTTGAAGACCTGCTCGCCGAGGGTCTCGGCCACGAGCTCGGAGTCCTCCATCAGCGACAGGGCGTGGTCGAGGCTGGCCGGCAGCTGCGCGTAGCCGAGGGCCTTGCGCTCGGAGTCGGACAGGCTCCACACGTTGTCCTCGGCCTCGGGCGGGAGCTCGTAGCCCTCTTCGATGCCCTTGAGTCCCGCGGCCAGCAGCAGCGAGTACGCCAGGTACGGGTTCGCCGCGGAGTCGATGCCGCGGTACTCGATGCGGGACGACTGGCCCTTGTTCGGCTTGTAGAGCGGCACGCGCACCAGGGCCGACCGGTTGTTGTGGCCCCAGGTGACGAACGAGGGGGCCTCGTCGCCGCCCCAGAGTCGCTTGTACGAGTTCACGAACTGGTTGGTGACCGCCGTGATCTCCGGCGCGTGCTTGAGCACACCGGCGATGAACTGCTTGGCGGTGGTCGACAGCTGGTACTCGCCGCCGGGCTCGTAGAACGCGTTCTGGTCACCCTCGAACAGCGACACGTGGGTGTGCATGCCGGAGCCGGGCTGGCCGGAGATGGGCTTCGGCATGAACGTCGCGTAGACGCCCTGCTCGATCGCCACCTCTTTCACGACGGTGCGGAAGGTCATGATGTTGTCGGCCATGGTCAGCGCGTCGGCGTACCGCAGGTCGATCTCGTTCTGCCCGGGACCGGCCTCGTGGTGGCTGAACTCGACCGAGATGCCGAGGTCCTCGAGCATGCGCACCGCGCGGCGGCGGAAGTCGTGGGCGCTGCCGCCGGGGACGTTGTCGAAGTAGCCAGCCTGGTCGACGGGCTTCGGGCCGCCGTCCTTCCAGTCGCGGTCCTTGAGCAGGTAGAACTCGATCTCGGGGTGCGTGTAGAACGTGAACCCGCGCTCGCTCGCCCGCGCCAGCGTGCGCTTGAGCACGTTGCGTGGGTCGGCGACGGCCGGCTGCCCGTCGGGCGTCGCGATGTCGCAGAACATCCGGGCGGTGGGGTCGATCTCGCCCCGCCAGGGCAGGATCTGGAACGTGGAGGGGTCCGGGTGCGCGAGGACGTCCGCCTCGTAGGAACGGCTGAGGCCCTCGATCGCGGAGCCGTCGAAGCCGATGCCCTCGGCGAAGGCGCCCTCGACCTCGGCCGGGGCGATCGCGACCGACTTCAGGGTCCCGATGACGTCCGTGAACCAGAGTCGGATGAACTTGATGCCCCGCTCCTCGATGGTGCGGAGCACGAAGTCCGTCTGCTTGTCCATGCACGCCCTTTCCGCGTTCCACCACGGTCGTCCCGCGACCGTGCTCAATAGGCTAGTGCTCATGCCCCGTCTCCGCTTGGCACTCGCCCAGACCAACCCGGTCGTGGGCGCCTTCGCCCGGAACGCCGCCGGGATCGTGGATGCCGTCCGTACCGCAGCAGCACGCGGCGCGGACCTGGTCGCCCTCGGCGAGATGGCGATCTCCGGCTACCCGATCGAGGACCTGGCGTCGCGGCCCTCGTTCCTCCGTGCCGCGCGAGCCGCCGTCGAAGCGCTCGCACGGACGCTCGACGACGAGGGCCTCGGCGCGGTCGCCGTCGTCGTCGGACACCCCGACGGACCGCTCCCACCCCGACCCGTCGACGTCAGCACCGCCCCCAGTGCGATCGCGGCGAACTGCGCGAGCGTCCTGCAGCACGGGCGCGTCGTCGCGACCACCGCCAAGCACCACCTGCCGAACTACTCGGTGTTCGACGAGTACCGGGTGTTCATCCCCGGCGACGACCTGCTGGTGGTGCGCATCGCCGACGTCGACGTCGCCGTCATCATCTGCGAGGACCTGTGGCGTGACGGGGGTCCGGTCGCACGGGTGCTCGACGCGGACGCTGGGCTGCTGCTCGTGGTGAACGCCTCGCCGTGGGTCGCCGGCAAGGACGAGGTCCGTCTGCCGCTCGTCACCCGTCGTGCGACCGAGTCGGACACGATCGTCGCCTACGTCAACATCGTCGGCGGTCAGGACGACCTGGTGTTCGACGGCGACTCGGTCGTGGTGGACGAACGCGGGACGGTCCTGGCCCGTGCGCCGCAGTTCCGCCCGCACGTGCTCGTCGTGGACGTCGACCCCGCACCCGCTCGACCCGACGCCATCGTCACCGAGCACGTGCAGCGGGTCGCGCTCGACACCCCGGACACCACGCCGGGCGAGCTCCCCGCACGGCCGCCGCTCCCCCGCGACGTGGCCGAGCTCCCCGACGAGCTGCACGCGATCTGGGACGCGCTCGTCCTCGGCACGCGGGACTACGTCGAGAAGAACGGCTTCCGGTCCGTCGTGCTCGGACTCTCCGGCGGCATCGACTCCGCCGTCTGTGCGGCCATCGCCGTCGACGCCATCGGTCCGGACGCGGTGGTCGGCGTGTCGATGCCGTCGCGGTGGTCGACCGAGCACTCGCGGTCCGACGCCGACGACGTCGCCGCCCGGCTCGGGCTGCGGTACCGGACCGAGCCCATCGCCGACCTCGTCGCGCCCTTCGACGCCCAGCTGTCCCTGACCGGGCTGGCTGCCGAGAACGTCCAGGCCCGGGTCCGCGCGGTGATCCTGATGGGCCTGTCGAACCTCGACGGACACCTGGTGTTGACGACGGGCAACAAGACCGAGCTCGCCGTCGGGTACTCGACCATCTACGGGGACTCCGTCGGTGGGTTCGCCCCGATCAAGGACGTGCCGAAGACGATGGTCTGGGCACTCGCGCGCTGGCGGAACGCGGTCGCGGCATCGCGGGGTGAGACCGAGCCGATCCCGGAGAACTCGATCACGAAGCCGCCGTCCGCCGAGCTCCGCGACGGACAGCAGGACGACGACACCCTGCCGCCGTACGAGGTCCTCGACGCGATCCTCGAGCAGTACGTCACGCGCGCCCAGGGTGCTGCGGACATCGTCGCGATGGGCTTCGACACCGACGTCGTCGCCGAGGTCACCCGGCTGGTCGACCGGTCCGAGTGGAAGCGTCGCCAGGGAGCCATCGGCCCGAAGATCTCGGGGATGGCCTTCGGCCGTGACCGACGACTTCCGGTGACCTACCGACCCTGACCGGTCCGGCAGCGGACGCACACCGTTCCGATGGCGGACGGGAGGCCCGTGGCGGCGCCGCCACGGGCCTCCCGTCCGTCACCAGGTCGCGTCGCGCGGACGCGACCGGTCAGGACTCCTCGTCCCACTGCTCGTTGTTGGCCTTGATGCGGTCGAGCGCGTGCTCCGCCTGCTCGCGCGTCTCGAACGGGCCGATGCGGTCGCGCTGCGGGGACTGCGGGCCCTGTTCGACGGTGTGGGTCTTGTCGTTGAACCACCACTGGGACTCGATGCGTTCGTCGCTCATGGCACCGACCCTACGCGTGGCGTGCTCGGGGCGTCGGGCGGGTCGGTTCGACCATTACATATTCTGCATGTTACGTTTCGGCTCCGTCTCGAAAGGACACCATGCAGTCATCTCGACTCTTCATGACCATCGGCGCAACGGGCCTGGCGCTCGCCACGATCGCGAGTGTGGCCCCGGCCTCCGCTGCCACGCATCCCCTCCCAGACTGGCAGGACCTCGACCCGACCATCGCGACCGTCGCGCGGCACGACGTGCGGTACACCTCGAACGACGGACCCGGCACGGTCGCGGTCACCGACGCGGTGCCGCGCATCTCGGTCCCGGCGCTCGGGTACCCGAAGGACGCGCGCCTCGAGGTCCGTGACACGACGACGGACGCCCTCGTGTGTGCCGCCGACGGGGCGTTCGGCACGCTGGGGAGCGACTTCCGGTGCACTCCCGACACGCCGCTCGCCGGCGGCGTGACGTCGATCGCCGCCGTGCTCATCGCGCACGACGGTGCGCTCCGGACCCCCGTCAGCAGGACGGTCCACGTGGACGTCGATGCTCCGGTCGACACGAGTGACCCCGTCCAGAGCCCGGTCGTGTCGGGCGTCGCGTTCGCCGGCGGTCGACTGACCGGGGTGGCCGGCCTGCCGACCGGGGAGTCCGGGTACCTCCGCATCCTCGACGCCGAGGGCAAGCGGATCACCGCGTCGTTCGCGTCGCTCGGCAACCGGCGGATCGCCTTCACGATCGACGGCGCCTCCGCCGGAGCGACGTACGGCGCCGCGTGGGAGACCGACCGAGGGACCTCGGAGCCGGTGTCCTTCAGCGCGCCGGGCACGGTCGACCCGCTGCCACCCGTCGTCGGACCGGAGGAGCCCGGCACCGGGACCACCCGCCCCGACGTCGAGCGGACCGCCGTCGACGCCGCGGGCGGCCTGACCGTCGACGTGCGGACGCACGCGGCCGGCATGGTCGTCGTCAAGGACGACACCGGCAAGGAGCGGAGCATGACGAGCGGCAACGCCAACAGCGGCGGAGCGCTCGTCCAGCAGTACCTCGTCGACTGGACCCCGGGCGCGACCTACACCGTCGTGCACTCGACGTCGAACGGTTCGGAACTCGCACGGACCACCTTCACCGCCCCGGGTGCCGCAACCGAGGAGCCGGGGACCGACCCCGAGCAGCCGGGGACCGACCCGGGCGACGGGCACGCTCCCGGCGGCGAGACGACCGTCCGCCAGGACTGGTTCGACGCCGAGAACGGCGTGGCGCACCTCTCCGGGTCCACGAAGGGTCCGTCGGAGTTCCAGTACCACGTCCTGTCCGCTGACGGAGCCCTCGTGGCGACGCCGAAGCCGGGTGCGACCGACAAGCGCGGGGCCTTCACGACGGTCCTGCACGGCCTGCACGCCGGGGACCGAGTCGTCTTCGCGTGGGTCAGCCCGAACATCACCACGCGCACCGTCACGGTCGGCGCGTAGTGGAGCCCCGGTGACCCGGCGTCCCCCCGGGGCGCCGGGTCACCGGCCACACCACGGTGCTGACTAGACTCGTGCGCATGCCCCGGGACGAACACGGACACCTGACCGCTGGCCGGATCTCCCCGCAGCGGCCCGTCCCCAGGGACATCGAGCGACCCGAGTACGTCGGCCGGGTCGAACCCCACGAGCACGGCCTCGGCGACACCTACACCCCGGACGAGGTCGAGCGGATCCGCGTCGCCGGACGCATCGCGTCGCAGGCCATCGACGCGGTCGGCGCGGCGATCCGCCCGGGTGTCACCACCGACGAGCTCGACCGGATCGGCCACGAGTTCGTCGTCGCGCACGGCGCGTACCCGTCGACCCTCGGCTACCGCGGGTACCCGAAGTCGCTGTGCTCGTCCGTGAACGAGGTCATCTGCCACGGCATCCCGGACGACACCGTGCTGCAGGACGGCGACATCGTCAACATCGACATCACCGCGTACAAGGACGGCATGCACGGCGACACGAACCGCACGTTCGTCGTCGGTGCCGCCGCACCCGAGGTCCAGGACCTGGTCACCCGCACCGAGGCAGCGATGCAGCGCGGCATCCGCGCCGTCGCTCCCGGGCGCCAGGTGAACGTCATCGGGCGGGCCATCGAGTCCTACGCCAAGCGCTTCGGCTACGGCGTGGTCCGCGACTACACCGGACACGGCGTCGGTCGTGCCTTCCACTCCGGGTTGATCATCCCCCACCACGACGCGCCCCAGCACGACACCGTCATCGAGGCCGGCATGGTGTTCACCATCGAGCCGATGCTCACCCTCGGCGGGATCGAAGCCGACATCTGGTCTGACGACTGGACCGTCAGCACCCGCGACAAGTCGTGGACCGCGCAGTTCGAACAGACCCTCGTCGTCACAGAACGTGGCGCCGAACTCCTCACCGTCTCCTGAAAGGGCCACAGCTCCCATGACCTCACTCGCAGTCGGCGTCGACATCGGCGGTACGGGCATCAAGGGCGCGATCGTCGACACGGCGACCGGCGAACTCACCACTGAGCGGATCAAGAAGGCCACTCCGGAAGGGGGCAAGCCGCACGACATCGTGGCGGTCGTGGTCGAGATCCTCGACGAGCTCGCCCCGGCCTCGGACGTCGCGGTCGGCGTCTGCTTCCCGGCGATCGTGCGCGACGGCAAGACCATGTCGGCGGCGAACGTGTCGAAGAAGTGGATCGGCTTCGAGGCCGAGGCCCTGTTCGAGAAGGAACTCGGACGCTCCATCCACTTCGTCAACGACGCCGACGCCGCCGGGTTCGCCGAGCAGCAGTTCGGCGCGGCGAAGGGTCGCGACGGCCTGGTCATCATGACGACCCTCGGCACGGGCATCGGCACGGCGCTCATCAACGACGGCGTGCTCATCGTCAACGCGGAACTCGGCCACCTGGAGATCGACGGGGTGGACTACGAGACGAAGGCGTCCTTCGCGGCCAAGGAGCGCGACGAGCTGTCGTGGAAGCACTGGGCGAAGCGGCTGCAGAAGTACTACTCCCGGCTCGAAGCGCTGCTCTCCCCGGAGCTGTTCGTCGTCGGCGGCGGCGTGTCGAAGCACCACGAGGAGTTCCTCCCGCTGCTCGACCTGCAGGCCCCGGTCATCCCGGCGACGCTCCGCAACAACGCGGGCATCATCGGGGCGGCGACCCTGGCCGCACGCAGCGCCTGATCCTCGCCTGGTTGATGACGAGTCGGGCGACACCGCTCTGACGACGCCGCTCCTGGTCGCACGACTCGCCGTATGCGTGTCGTCGAGGTCGCAGGTCCTGCCGGTCCGGCCGCTCGAGATGCCGAAATTGCGGAACCTGGGGGCGGGGGCGCCCACCGCTCCGCTACACTCTCGACTGCGAACGGGTCGGTGAGACGGTCGCGTCACTCCCCCGGGAGTGCCGAGGAACGTCCGGGCTCCACAGAGCAGGGCGGTGGGCAACACCCACCCGGAGCAATCCGCGAGACAGTGCCACAGAGAACAGACCGCCGGTGGCGACACCGGTCAGGGTGAAACGGTGGTGTAAGAGACCACCAGGGGTCCGGGTGACCGGATCCGCTCGGTAAACCTCGCCCGGAGCAAGGTCAGACAGAGGACGTCGAGGCTGCTCGCCGAGTCCTCGGGTAGACCGCTGGAGGCCGACGGCAACGTCGGTCCGAGACAGATGGCCGTCACTGCCGCAAGGCAGGACAGAACCCGGCGTACGGCCGGCCCGTTCGCACAGGCCACGGTGGTCCAGAGCCACCACGAGACAGACGGGAGGCCCGGTGCCAGCTGGTATGTGCCAGCTGGTACCGGGCCTCCCGTCTGTCGGTGGGGGCGCGTCTACAGACCGGACTCCGCGGTGCGGACCAGGATCGCCTCGCTGTCGGGGCAGAGCACGACGTCATCCGGTGCCGCACGACGCACGGTCTGCAGGTCGGCACCGGTCAGGGTCACGCCCGACGCGGTCGAGACCCCGCCCTGCAGCAGCGACGCACCGAAGCCGTAGCGGGCACGCTGGCGCTCGTACAGCGCGAGCAGGTCGTCCGGCACCTTCGCGGCCACGTCTGCCCTGGCCTGCACCGCCGAGGCCCGGTCGTTCTCGAGTCGTCCGATCTCGGTGTCGCGCTCGGACACCAGCGCGTTCCGTGCCGCCTCGGCGTCGGCGAGCTTCGCCTCGATGTCCCCGACCCGGGCGCGGAACACGTCGAGCTGCTCCATCACCTCGAGTTCCGAGGTCTCGAGGTCACCGATCCGTCGCTGCAGGGAGTCGAGCTCGCTCTGCAGGCCGGCGGAGTCCTTCGTGCTCGACGAGTTCGCCAGCAGCGTGGTGTCACGCGTGACGCGCGCCTGCGCTGTCGCGGTGTCCGACTCGAGCCGGGCCAGGTCGCGCTCGGCGTCCTCGACGTCGCCGGTGGCGGCGGCGAGCTCGCTCCGGAGCTTGGCTGCGGCGGTGGCGAGCTCGGTGAGCCGGTCGCCCTTCTGCAGCGAGCTGATGCGGTGCGCGAGGCGCGTGATGTCGTTGTCGAGTCGCTGGACGTCGAGGAGGATGACCTGGTCCTCGGGTGCTGCCTTCATGGTCAGGCTCCTTCGTGCTGGTGCTCGGTGGTGGGTGCTGGCGCGCTCGGCAGGACGGCGAAGTCCCACGGGTCGGTGCGCAGGTCGCTGACGGTGACGCGGATGCCGGTCGCCTGGCGGAGCTGTTCGGCGGCGACGTCGAGCCAGAGCCACTCGGTGGCCCAGTGCGAGGTGTCGATCAGTGCCGGTCCGTCGGACAGCATGGCCTGTTCGCGGAACTCGGAGGCCGGGTGGTGCCGCAGGTCACTCGTGACGTAGACGTCGGCGTCCTGCACCAGCGGGTTGCCGAGGTACGCGTCGCCCGCGCCGGCGCACAGTGCGATCGTGCGCACCGGGTGGTCGTAGTCGCCCGAGACGCGGACCCCCGATGCCGTCGCGGGCAGGACGTCGACGATGCGGCGGGCCAGGGCGCCGAGCGACATCGGCTCGGCGAGCACGCCCACGCGGCCGATACCGGTGTCGGCGGTCGCGCCCGGCTCGAGCGGACGCTGGTCGGTCAGTCCGATGCGGTCCGCGAGCACGGCCGAGGTCCCCGTGGCCACGACGTCGGCGTTCGTGTGCGCTGCGACGAGCGCGCAGCCGCCACGGATCAGCGTGGCGAGCACCGCGCCTTTGGAGGTCGACTCGGCGACGGTCGTGACACCGCGCAGCAGCAGCGGGTGGTGGGTCAGCAGCAGGTCGGCGCCCAGGGACACGGCTTCGCGCGCGGTGTCCGGGACAGCGTCGACGGCGAGGTGCACGTGGTCGACATCGGCGTCGAGGTCACCCGAGACGAGCCCCACCGCGTCCCACGACTCGGCACCCCGGGCCGGCCAGAGGGACTCGATCACGGCCTGGAGATCGCGGAGCGTCGGCATCCCGACAGTCTACCGAGGCGCCGACGGGGACCAGTGCGCGGTGGTCACCGACGGCCGAGCAGGCGCAGGACCGCGGCGACCGCGCGTGCCCACCAGCCGGGGCGGTCGGCGTCCTGCACGGCTTCGGCACGCTCCGCTGCGACGTCGTCGGCCGCCGCGGAGTCCGCTGCGGGCTCGCCGGCTGCGGCCTGTTCGCCGTCCGCGGTGAGCGCAACGGGGAACACGACCGGGGTCTCGGCCGTCTCGGCGCGGTGCGAGCGGAGGACGGCGGCGAAGGCGTCGCGGTCGATCACGGTCGGCCCGGTCGCGGGCTGGATGAGCGGTGTGGGGCGCGTGTTCGCGGACACCGGTGTGACGGTCTGCGTGCTCGGGACGAGCCGAGCGGGCTCGTCTCGGTCGGCGGACGCATCGTCCAACGCCGGTGCACCCAGCACGGAGACCGGCGCGGCGACGGCCGGCAGGACGAGGACCGGCGCATCGGGGGACGTGGGCGCCACGGGGACCGGCGTGGCAGCGAACTCCGGTGCGGGCGCGGGACGCTGCAGGGCCACGGTCCCCGTCGCGGCGGCGGCGCGGCTCGCGTCGGCGCGTCGGGAGGCGACCCGGTCGCGGCGGTCGGCCTCGTCGGCAGCGTCAGCGAGCAGGTCGGCGAACACCGAGCGGGCGTAGGCGCGCGCGGCGTCGACCTCGGGGTCGGTCAGGTGGGCGACGCCGGCCTCCCACGCGGTCAGGCGTGCGAGGTCCTCGTCGCGGCGGCGGACCTCGTCCTCGAGCACCACGATGCGCTCGAGCGTGGGCCGGCCGCTCTGTGCGGAGACCTCGACGGCGAGCTCCTCGATGCGCAGGGCGATGCGCTCCGGGGGTTCGGGGAAGGAAGGACCACAGGTGGACGCGTGCCGACCGCGGTCGCGGGGGCGGCGGAAGGCCAGATCGGAGGTCGCGGCCGACGCGGCGTCGGACGACTGGTCCTGCGCGCTGTCGACCGGGTGGTCCAGCTCGACCTCGGACGGCGCGACCTCGGACGACGCGTCGTGTGCGGTGTCGCTCGGGTCGACCAGCTCGTCCTGGGTCGGGTCGACCAGCTCGGCCTGGGCCGTGTCCGGTCGCTGCACCGGGCCGGTGACCGGCGGGACGACCAGGTCCGACAGGTACGGCGCACGGGTGGCGGGAGCGTCGCGGAGCCACTCCTCGAGCTCACGACCGAACGGGTCGACGAGCGGCGTTCGTGCACCGGACTGGGTCTTCATGCTCGAAGTATGGACACCGGGGGACGCCAGGCTGGGACATCCGCGGTGTGTCGCGCATCCGGCGGCATGTCACGCCGAAGGTGAACGGCGTGTCGGACCCGAGATCAGAGCCCTGCGGTGAAGTCCTCGAGGAGCCCTCGGCCCACCGGCCAGTCGCCCACACCGCTGGCGACGTTCACGTGACCGTGCTCCCCGATCCGACGGACGTCGGCACCGAGCGCGTCCCCCATCGCCGTCGCCCGCTCGGTCGAGCAGTACGGGTCGTCGTCGCTCACGACGAGCAGCGTGGGCGTCGCGACGGATCGCTCGGGGAGCGTGAAGCCGGCCGCTGCCGCGGGGAAGCCGGGCGCCGCGGGGTCGGGTGGGGCGACCAGGAACGCCCCGGCGACCCGACCGTCGTCGTGGTCCACGAGCCACCGCCACGCCGCGATCACGCCCAGGCTGTGCGCGACGAGCACGGGCGGTCCCTCGGTGGCCGCGACCGCGCGGTCGATCGCACGCGCCCAGTCGTCCGGATCAGGACCGGACCACGACGTCGGCGCGATGCGGACCGCGGTCTCGTGGCGCTCGGCCTGCCACCGTGACTGCCAGTGCTCGGGGTCGGAGTTCCAGATGCCGGGCACGATCACCCAGGGTCGAGGTCGGCTCACCCCTCGAGCGTAGAGGGCGCGCGGCCTCGGCGGGGGCCTCAGCCCTGCAGCGTGTCCCGCGGGTACTCGCCGAACCGGGTGGCGTAGGCCGCCGAGAACCGCCCCAGGTGGGCGAAGCCCCACTTCACCGCGACCGACGCCACGGTGAGCTCACGCGGGGTCCCGTGTCGCAGTTCCTCGCGGATCCGGTCGAGTCGGATGCCGCGCAGCATCGAGTTGGGCGCGATGCCGACCTGCCGCTGGAACGCCTGCTGCAGCCCGCGCACGCTGAGCCCGACGTGCTCGGCGACGTCCGTGGTCGTGACCGGCGTGTGCGCGAAGGCGTGCATGTACTCGACGGCTTCGCGGACGCGGCCCGTCGCTCCCTGGGGCAGCGCCACGTCGGGCGCCAGCAGGCGATGGCGGAAGGTCCGCAGCAGGGCCATGGCGGTCGTCCGTGACGTCTCGGCGAGGACGAGCGGCGACACCGCGGCCTTCGCCAGCACGACGGAGGCAGCCTCCTGCACCTGCCGGTTCCACGACCGCAGCGCATCGGGTGCCGGGGTGGCGGCGTGGTCGAAGACGAGCGGACCCGGTTGGACGCCGTGCATCTCCGCCGCCATGCCCTCGAGGTAGGTGCGCTCGAACTGCACCAGGCTCTGGCGGACGTCCGCCAGCTCGAACTCGAAGGGCCGTCCCGTGGGGAACATCATCGGGATGCCGGGTCCGAAGGACACCTCGTCGCGACCGATGTCGACGCGACCGCCCCCGTCGGCGAGCCACATGACCGCGTACTCGTCGCGCAGCTCGACCTCGCCGCGGACGCTGGCGTCGAACCGGCTGGACCGGAACGACATCGTCTCGTCACCGACCACGCGGAACCGGTACTGGAACATCCGGTCGGTCGTGTGGGTGCTGAACCCGGATCCCTCGTAGGCCGCCTCGTACATGCGCTGCGCGTCGTCGAGGTCATCGCCGGACGTCTCGAAGGTCATCCGCGGGTCGTGGTCGATGGTCACCGGCGCATCGTGACACGCGCCCCCGGGGGGTCCGCAATCCCCCGTCGGCTCTCGCGGGTTCCGGCCGCCGGTGTGCGCTTACCGGATCGTCCGCCTGCCCGGGGTCCCCGGAGTGTTGACGACTGCTCGTTCTGGTGGGTCAGACCCGACCGCGACGGACGGTCCAGTGGTTCCGGTCGCCGGCACGCTCGTAGCGGAGTTCGTCGACGACCATGCCGACCAGCGCCAGTCCCCGGCCGCTCTCGGCCGAGGCATCCGGCAGCGCGGCACCGGCGGGGTCGACGGACGCGGGCAGGCCATCGTCGGTGAGTTCCGCCTCGAGTTCGCCGCCGCTCACCGCGAGCGACAGTGAGCAGGCGACCCGCTCGCCGCCCCCGGCGTGCTCGACGACGTTCGAGGCGAGCTCGACGACGGCGAGTTCGAAGGCCATGCGGTCCTCGATGCCGACCGACGGTTCCGCGCCCCAGACCGCAGCGAGGAAGTCGTGCACGCACGTGACGTCGTCGGGCGGCGACGCGAACTCCAGACGGTGGTCGGCCACGGCGGTGCCGGTCATGCCCAGGTCGACACCGCGGCGTCCCCGTCCTGGTACGTCCGCAGGATCTTGTCGATGTTGGAGAGCTTGAGGACCATGCTGACCTGGTCCGACGGCGCCGCGATGCGGAGGTCCCCACCGGCCTGGCGCGCGGTCTTGAGGCAGCCGACCAACGCACCGAGGCCGGACGAGTCCATGAACTCGACGCCCGACAGCTCGACGACCACCCGGTTGCGGCCGTCCCCGACGACCTTGGCGACGGCTTCGCGGAACGCCGGCGCCGACACCATGTTCAGGCGGCCCTTGCACTCCAGCACGGCAGCGTCCGTCTGCGCCTCGTGTACGACGATGTCCATACGGGGTGTTCTCCTTGCATCGGTAGGGGCTGCGCACCCGACACTATCGGTCGCCGTCCGACAGGCGTTCGACACTTCCCCGCGCGTCGCGTCGTGGCCAGGGGGTACGGCCGCACCCGTTCACCGCGCTCGTCGCGTCGCGATCGTCTGGACCACGACCGCCGCTGCCATCAGCGTCACCATCACCGTGCCCATCGCCAGCGCCGTGCCACCGAGCAGTCCGGCGAGGGGCGTGCCGAGGCCGCCGAGCCCGAACGACAAGCCGCCCTGCAGCGCGGCCGCCGTGCCCGGGTGCGCCGCGCCGATGTGCTGGGTCCGGGTCATGGCCGCGGGGAGGACGAAGCCCCACGCCGCCGTGACCACGGCGAGCGAGCACCACACCGGGACCGGGCCGAGGCCGAGCAGCGCCGACGTCAGCACCCCGGCGGCGCCCAACGTCCCGACGAGCAGCCCGGCGGTCAGGAGCGCGTCCTCGGAGAACCGTCCGACCACGCGCCGGAACACCAGCGTCGTGATGATCATCATCGTGGCGTTCGTGGCGAAGACGATCGTGTAGAGCCCCTCGGAGAACCCGAACTGCGTCTGGAACACGAACGAGCTCGTGGCGATGTAGGCGAAGAACCCGATCGTCGACAGGACGGACGTCAGCAGGTACGCCCGGAACCGCGGGATCTGCACGAGCTGCCGCATCCGCTGCCAGTTCGCCGCCAGGCCGATGCCACCGCGGGACTCCGGCCGGAGCGTCTCGTGGAAGAACGGCAGCACGAGCACGAAGAACACCGCCCCGAGCACCGCGAGGACGACGAACATCACGCGCCAGGACGCGACCGTCAGGACCGCTCCCCCGACCAGCGGCGCGACGACCGGCCCGATCGCGTTGATCGCCGCGAGGGTGCCGAACACCGTCGCCATGCGCGGTCCCTCCGTCACGTCGGAGACCATCGCCCGCCCGGCCACCGCCGCCGCCGCGCCGGCGAGTCCCTCGACCACACGACCGATGACCAGCGTCACGACGTCCGGCGCGACGGCACAGCCGAGCGATGCGACCGCGAACAGCGCGGTGCCGCCCAGGAGCATCGGCCGGCGTCCGATCCCGTCGCTGACGGGTCCGGCTAGCAGCTGACCGACCGCGAACGCCACCAGGAACGCCGTCAACGACAGCTGGACGGCGCTCGGTGTGGTGCCGAGGTCCCGCGCGATGGTCGGCAGCGCGGGGATGTACATGTCGGTCGCGAAGGGCGACACGCCCACGATCAGCGCCAGGGGGACGATCGGCGGCAGGGTCGTCTGGGTGCGGGGTCTGGTCCGGCTGCGCTCCGTCGTCACCCGCGCCACGCTACGCCGCGCCGAATCGATTCGACAGGGGGGGGTCGCGGCCGCGTGCCGCGGGTCGGGCACCACGCTCCCGTCCGCGCGAGGTCGCACGACTCGCCGCCTGCGGTGCGTCGAGGTCGCGCGAGCGGCCGGTCCGACGACGCGAGGTTCCGCAACAGCGGCATCACCTGGGAGAGGGACGTGCGGAGACGACGGACGGGAGGCCCGGTACCAGCTGGCACCGGGCCTCCCGTCCGGACGCGGCCAGGTCGCACAACCTGCCGCGCACGTTCGCCGAGGTGGCGCGATCGGTCCGTCCTCGCGCTCGAGATGCCGCAGTTCCGGAACCTCGAGGGGCACGCCCGGGTCCGCGGCGACCCCGTGGCGACGCGGCGGGTCAGCCGGTGTTCTGCAGGCCGGCGGCGATCCCGTTCACCGTGAGCAGGAGCAGCCGGTGGTCGGCGTCCGTCGGGTCGGTGCTGCCCGACGTGCGGATGGCACGGAGCGCCCGGAGCTGCAGGTGCGACAGGGCGTCGACGTACGGGCTGCGCAGGCGCACCGCACGGGCGAGCACCGGACGGTCCTCGAGCACGTCCGAGCCGCCCGAGATGCGGAGGACCCAGTCGCGGGTACGGACCATCTCGTCGAGGACGGCGCTCGCCAGGTCGTCGCGGTCGGCGAGGTCGAGGTAGCGACGGGCGATGTGCTCGTCCGTCTTCGCCAGGGACATCGCGACGTTCTTGATCATCGCCCCGAACAGCGGCCACTCGGCGTACGCGGTGCGGAGCAGCTCGACGTCGCCGACGGCCTCGAGTGCGGACCCCAGGCCGTACCAGCCGGCGAGGTTGATGCGCGCCTGGGTCCAGGAGAACACCCACGGGATGGCGCGGAGGTCCTCGAGTGACTCGACGCTCAGTCCGCGGCGCGCGGGGCGGGACCCGAGCGGCAGCAGCCCGATCTCCTCCATCGGCGTGACCCGCGCGAACCAGGGCGCGAACCCGTCGGCCTTGACCAGTCCGTAGAAGGCCGCGCGGGAGACGTCGTCGAGCTGTTGCGCCAGGTCGGCGAAGCGCTCGGCGGCAGCCTGGGTCCGGGACTCGTTCGACGGGGACGACGCGAACAGGGTCGCCGAGGCCATCTGCTCGAGGTGCCGCGCTGCGATGTCCTGGTCCCCGTACTGGGCGAAGATGACCTCGCCCTGCTCGGTGAGCTTGAGCCGACCGTCGATCGACCCGGGTGGCTGCGCGAGCACGGCCTCGTTCGCGGGGCCGCCCCCGCGTCCGAGGGAGCCACCGCGGCCGTGGAACAGGGTCAGTTCGACGTCGTGCTCGACGGCCCAGCGGGCGATGCGCGCCTGGGCGTCGTAGAGCGCGAGGTTCGCCGAGACCGGGCCGACGTCCTTCGAGGAGTCGGAGTACCCGAGCATGACCTCGAGCTTGCGGCCGGTGGCGGCGAGGCGACGCTGGAACGCCTCGGTGCGGACGGCCTCGTCGAGGATGTCGACGCTCGCGTGCAGGTCGGCGAACGTCTCGAACAGCGGGATCACGTCGAGCACGGGCGCGTCCTGCTCGGACCCCAGCGCGGCGACGGCGAGCTCGTGCACGTTCGCCAGGTCGGCGGCCGACTGGGTGAACGAGACGATGTAGCGGTTCGCGGCACGGACGCCGTACCGACGCTGCAGGTCAGCGATCGTGCGGAACACGGCGAGGACCTCTTCCGTGGTCTCGCTCAGCGTGCCACCCGCGCGGATCTCGGCCAGGGCGGTGCGGTGCACCTGGGAGTGCTGGCGGACCTCGAGCTCGGCCAGGTGGAACCCGAACGTCTCGACCTGCCAGATGAGGTTCTGCAGTTCGCCGTGGGCCGGGCGTGCTGCGCCGGCCGCGACGAGCGACGTCTGGATCGTCCGCAGGTCGGCCAGGAACGCCTCGGGCGCCTCGTACGCCAGGGGTGTGTCACCGCGGCGGGTCGCATCGATGCGGGCCGCCGTGAACAGCAGCGCGCGACGGTGGGTCTCGTTCGGTGCGCGGATGCCGATGCGCTCGGCGATGTCCGGGTCGAGGGCTTCCTGGGCGGCCACGAGCGCGGTCAGTCCGGCGTCGGCGGGCGTCTCGCTGGCGTCGAGCGTCAGGGTGCTGCCGATGCGGGTGGCGGCACGGGCGAGCCCGAGCAGGATGTGCTCGGCGGCGATCTCGGCGGCCTGGCGCGTGATGTCTGCGGTGACGAACGGGTTGCCGTCCCGGTCGCCGCCGATCCACGTGCCGAAGCGCACGAAGGCCGGAGCCCGGACCGGGCCGCTGCCCGCGTCGTCCCCGAGCAGCCGGTCGTCGAGCAGGCGGTAGACCTGCGGGACGATCTCGAACAGCGTCTGGTCGAACACGCTCATCGCCGTCCGGACCTCGTCGAGCGGGGTCGGCCGGGTGGTGCGGAGCGGCGAGGTGCGCAGGAGGTTCGTGATCTCCTCGAGCAGCCGCCGTTCGTTCTCGGCGCGGGCGGTGGCGTTCTTCGCGCGGTCCCGCTCGTCGATGAGGTCGGTGATGCGGCGGACGGCCGTGGTGACCGCGCGGCGACGGGCCTCGGTCGGGTGGGCGGTCAGCACGGGGTGGAAGCGGAGGGCCTCGAGCCGTGCGGCGGCCTCGTCCGCCCCCACTTGGTCCACGAGTTCGGCGTAGGTGGCGGGGAACGAGTCGCCCGCGACACCGCCGTCGTCGCCACGCTGACGGAGGACGCGCACACGGTGGTGCTCCTCGGCCAGGTTCGCCAGGTGGAAGTACGTCGTGAAGGCGCGGGCGACCTCTTCTGCCCGCTCCGGCGACAACGCCGCGACGACGGCCTCGGCCCGCGCAGCACCGTCGGCGTCGTCACCCTCGTACGCCGTGATGACCGCCGCACGGAGCGACTCGACGTCCTGGAGCAGGTCGTCGCCGCCGCTCTCGCGGAGCACCCGTCCGAGCAGGCTGCCGAGGTAGCGGACGTCCGCGCGCAGGTCGCTGTCGACCGCACCGCTGACGTGGTCACGTGCGCTGCCGAAGCGTGTCGAGCCGTCGATCGCCGTCATCTCGTCCTCCCGGTCGCCCGGGACGTCAGCGCCGGGACCTCAGCAGCGTATCGGCCGACGCGCCCACGTGACGACGACCGTCCAGCCGGTCGGCTCACGCTCGGTGTGGACCCTCAGGCCGTGGCGGCAGCGGTGCGCCGCGCGTCGAGCTCGGCGAGCAGTCCGTCGTCGAGCGTGGACGCCAGCTCGACCTCGGCCATCACCCGCTCGCGCTCGGCGGCGTCCCACGGGGCGGCGTCGAGCTGGGCGCGGTAGGTGTCCTCGAACGCTGCCGGGTCGGCGAGCTGGTCGAAGATCCAGAACAGCACGCCGTTCGTGTCGAAGCCGAACTGCTGGCTGAGCGTCAGGCCGATCGCGCGACCCCCGGACAGGTCGCCGAGGTAGCGCGTGTAGTGGTGCGCGACGAAACCGCCGGGCCATGTGGACGCGACCTCGTTCAGGCGACGGACGTACGCGGTCGTGGCCGGCGTCGGGCAGACCAGCTCGGACCAGTCCGGACCGACCAGGTACTCCAGGTCCGCACGGATCGCCGGCATCCGCGTCAGGTGGGCCGTGACGAAGGGGCTGACCACCGGGTGGTCGGCCATCCGTTCAGCCGCGCGCTCGAGCGCGTCGTAGACGAACGCGTACTGCCCGAGCAGGTCGGCGTAGTCCGCCACCTCGCACCGGCCCCCGCGCAGCGCTTCCATGAAGTCGGCACCGGCCGTGGGCCCCGGTGTCCGCGACGCGCGCAGGCGGAGCAGCTCCGAGAACCGGGTGACGGATGCGTCCATGAGGTGAGGCTAACCTCACAAGGACGAGCGCGCACCAGGAATCGCCGACGAGAGGACGCTCCCCCAGCATGAGCCCGAAGAACCGCACCCAGCACGTGTTCGTCGTCGACCGCACCGAACGCGTCTCGCCGCACATGGTCCGCGTGCACCTGGGTGGCCCGGCGTTCGCGGAGTTCGTCGGCGCGGCCGACCCCGAGCGCCTCGCGACGACCGACAAGTACGTCAAGCTCCTCGTCGCCCGGCGCGAGCTCGGACTGCAGCCGCCCTACGACCTCGACGCGTTGCGCGAGCAGCTGCCGAAGGAGGACCGTCCGGCGCGGCGCACCTACACCGTGCGTGCGGTCGACCACGGGGCGCAGACCATCGCGATCGACTTCGTCGTGCACGGCGACGACGGACTCGCCGGTCCGTGGGCAGCCACCGCGCAGCCCGGCGACCTGCTCGCCCTGTCCGGCCCGGGCGGCGGGTACGCGCCGACAACCGACCCCGGGGTCGAGCACCTGCTGCTCGGCGACGACAGCGCCCTGCCCGCGATCTCCGCCGCGCTCGAGGCGATGCACGCCGACGCCACCGGCACCGCCCTCGTCGAGGTCGCGGGCCCCGACGACGAACAGGACGTCCCGCACCCGTCGGGAGTCGACCTGCGGTGGCTGCACCGCGACGCCACCGGCGCCGAGCCGGGCACGCTCCTGCTGGCCGCGACCCGGGAGCTGCCGCGGGCCTCCCGGCCGGTCCAGGTGTTCGCGCACGGTGAGCGCGCCGCCGTGAAGGCGATCCGTCGGCTGCTGCAGGACGAGTGGGGCGTGGAGAAGGCGCAGATGTCACTGTCGGCGTACTGGGCGCTCGGCCGCGCCGAGGACCGCTTCCAGGAGGAGAAGCGCGAACCGGTGGGGGCCGTCTTCGACTGACGCGTCCGCGACGGCCGGGAGGCCCGGTGCACGTCGGTCGTGACCGCTAGCGTTCCGCGCATGGTCGACTCCTGCTGCGTGCCCGGCTGCGCAGGTGCGCCCGCCGCCGGCTCGCCGGTCCCGCTGTGCGAGGCGCACGTGGTCCTGGTCCGCGACTTCGCCGACGGCACGCGCGGCGTCGAGGACGCGCTGCCCGGCCCGTGTCTCGTCTGCGGATGCCGGCTGGGCGTGCGGTTCGCATCGGGAACGGTCTGCGCCGTGTGCGAGTGGCCGTACGGCGACGTGCCGGACAGCGACCTCGCTCCTCCGCGGGTCGACGTCGTCTACTACCTGCGCCAGCGCGACGCGGTCGGCGACCGGGTGAAGATCGGCACGACGACGAACCCCCGCCAGCGACTCGCCCGGATCCCCCACCAGGACCTGCTGGCGTTCGAGCGCGGGGACCGGACGCTCGAGCGACGCCGGCACGAGCAGTTCGCCGGCGCGCGCTGGCCCGGCACCGAGTGGTTCCGTGCCACCGCGGAGCTGCTCGACCACGTGCGCGTGGTGGGCGCGGGCGTCGAGGACCCCTGGGCGCTGCACGCGCGGTGGTGCAGCGAGGCGCTGGCGTTGCGCGGCTGACACGCCGGTGGGTGGTTCGCCCCGTGGGGGGCGCACCGTGCGAGGTTCGCTCCCGGTGCGAGGTTCGCTCCCGGTGCGAGGTTCGCTCCCGGTGCGAGGT
>NZ_LMPO01000009.1:482046-515618 GCF_001424385.1 Curtobacterium sp. Leaf183
GATCGCCCCGTGCAGCGCAACAAGCCCGCACGGGGCGGTCACGGTCGCACACACACGCAACCTCGCACCGTGCCGACACCCCGACCTCGCACCGTGCGAGCGTCGCGCGACTCAGCGCGCGTAGGCGTCGACGAAGAGCGCACCGCGGACGTCGCGCAGGGTGTCGACCAGGCGCTCGATCGTCCGACCGGACACGCCCGACACCTGCAGGTCGTGCGGACCGAGCGCCGGCAGCCGTCCGGTGCGGATCCGGATGACCTCCCATCCGACGCTGCGCAGTGCGCGGTCCTTAAGGCGGTCGGAGTCCTCGCGCGGTCCGACGTGTTCGAGCCCGTGGCGCCCCGTCGAGTCGTACTCGATCGCGACGCGCAGCTCGGGCAGGATGACGTCCGGCCAGGCCTCGACGTGGTCGTGGAAGGGCCGGTCGAGGCGGACGGCGTTGCGGTCGAACGTGAAGTCGAAGCGGTCCACCAGGGCCTGGCGGAGTTCCGCCTCGACCGCCGAGGCGGTCGCCGGTGCGCAGACGCTGACGAAGGCGTCGCCCGACGGCAGGCGCGGGGTCCTGCGGCAGATCTCGCGCTCGGCCGCCGGACGCCGGACCGTGGCCCGGCGTGCACCGGGGCGGGCCGCTCGTGTGGACGCGACCGCTCCCGTCGGCACGGCGTCCGCACCGGGTGCGCGCATCCGGCCGGCCGCCGGCAGGGTCTGACGGCCCGTCACCCGGACGGCGCGCTGCGGCGCGGGGACGACCGCCGGCCAGTCCGCGGGCAGGACGGGCCAGCGCTGCGGCTTGGCCATGACCGTGCACTCCGGGCACCAGACGGAGCGCCGTCGCTCACGCCCGGGTCGGCCGCGTTGCTCGGCAGGGGTGGCGACGAAGACGTGGCCGACGTCACACTCCCACGTCAGCAGCACCTCGGCCGCAGGCGGGATCTGGGTCAGGACGATGCCGGCGTTCCACTCCGGGTGGTACTGCCGGATGAGCACGGGGAAGGACGCCCACGCGTCACGGAACTGGCCGACGGCGTACGGCATCGGCACGCCGCGCGAGAACTGCCGGCGGCGCCACCACGCATCGACTGGCTCGACCACGTCGGGAACGGTAGGAGCAGCCACCGACACGGCGCTGCCGGACGGGAGGTCAGGCGCGGGGCGGCGACACGATCGTGAAGCGCTCGGGGCCGGCGGTCGAGCCGTCGTCGAGCACGCGGATGCCGGACTCGCGGCACGCCGTGACGCCGTCGCGGTGGACGCGCTCGGGTCGGGGTCGTCGCGGTACGCCCGCCGTCCCGAACACGGCCCACGCGTTCGGGGCAGCGGCGCTCGTGAACCGCGTGCTGTACCGGACACCGGCGAACCCCGCGGCGTCGAAGGCCCGTGCCCAGGCCTGCGGCACGCGGTAGTCGACCATCGTCTGCAGCTCGGCACCGACGCCGTGCCGGACCGCTCCGGGTGCGGTGACGTCGGCGAACCGCCGACTACGCGACGCCCGCGCCGCCACGACGACCATCTCGCGAGCACGCCCGACGAAGACCGTGTTGGTGTGCAGCGTGTGGTGGGCGAGGCGTTCCCGGACCGCGACCTCGACCGAGTCCGCCCAGTAGCAGGTGCCCCGGGGGTCGGCCAGGTCGAACCGGCCACCGTCATCGCCATCGGCGTCTGCCGGGGTGCTCGCGAACCACCACGCACCGCGGTCGTGGCGCTTGGCACGGTAGAACGTCGTGCCCCGCGACTCGACGGTGGGGAACCCGGCGAGCTCCGCCTCGGGAGCCGGCCCGCGCTGTGCGACCTCGGTCCGCCGTTCCGTCACGCGTCGGCCAGCCAGGCGCGGGCAGCACGGCGGGCGGCCCGCAGGACGGGCTCGTGCCGCCCGGCACGGAGTGCCTGGGCAGCCGTCGTGCCGCCGAACTCGTCGGCGACGGTGTTCAACCACAGTGCGCTGCCCCATGGGTCGATCCGGTCGGGGTCGAGCAGGTCGAGGACCTCGCGCAACCGAGGCAGAGGGGCACCGGACGGGCCGAACTGGAACGACGGGAAGATCCGGCTGCCGTCGCCGATCTTCAGTCCGAGCAGGTCGCCTTTGGTGCTCGCCTTGCTGATGGCCTGTCGCGTGACCCCGCGCCAGTTCGCCAGCGAAGCCGCGTCGTAGAACGGGCCGATCAACTCGTCAGCCTCGTGCTTGACCGCCGGCAGCGCGGCGACCATGCGGTCCGCCAGGGCGTCGACGTCCTCGACGGCAGCGAGCGCGTCGTCGTAGCGACCCCCGCGCAGCCGGTCCTGGATCGCGGCGAGCAGTGCCGCCTCGGCCGTCCCGGTGACCGCGCGTCGTGCTGTGGGCATGAGGTCCGCCTTCCTGCAACCGTGTCAACCAACCGTACGCTCGCACCGTCAACCGCGTCAACCAGACCGGAGCAATGGCATACCCTGGAGGGGTACCACTCCCCGGGAGGCCCCATGACCGAGCACGAGCACGGCTACATCTCGTCGAAGGACGCCTACCTGAAGCGTCTGCGGCGCATCGAGGGGCAGGCCCGCGGCCTCCAGCGCATGGTCGAGGACGAGCAGTACTGCATCGACATCCTGACGCAGGTGTCGGCGATGACGAAGGCCCTGCAGTCGGTCGCGCTCGGACTCGTCGAGGACCACCTCAGCCACTGCGTCGCCGACGCGATGGCCGACGGTGGTGACCCGGCCGCGAAAGTCCGCGAAGCCTCCGAGGCGATCGCCCGCCTGGTCCGCTCCTGACCACTCAGGCGAGCGCCTGCCGGACGTAGGCGACGACCGCGTTGGCGTGCCCGTGGCCCATGCCGTGCTCGGCCTTGAGCCAGGACACGACGGCCATGTGCGGTTCGGTGTCCAGCCGGTCGACGACGAGGTCGATCCACTCCTGCACGGGGCGACCGTAGGTCGTCTCGATGCTCGGGAAGTACGACGCCGGCCCCCGGACCTTCGTGCCGTCGGTGGGCAGCTGGGGAGCGGTCACACGATGCACGGTCATGGCGTCACAGTAGCCACGGCGCGATCTGCTCACCACCGGATCTGTGCGAAGAGCGTCATGAGCGCTGCGCCGCGGACCGGGTGGACCTGACCGACCCAGCCGATGCGCCCGAGCAGGTGCGCGCGGAAGTCCGCGTGGCCGTCGCGGTCCTGCGACGCCGGGCCGTGGACGACGCAGTTGTGCAGGATCGCGTGCAGCCGGTCGACCTCGCGGCGCCCGGGCGACGTCCGCTCGTTGACGACCACGCCCGTGACGGACTGGCGCACGCCGGCGCGACGGACGCGGGTCTTGCGGGCGTTGAGCGTGTGGCCCTGCTCGGTGACGATCCGGTCGACCCCGCGCAGGAAGGCGTCCGGCCGAGCGGCCAGCGCGTCGCCGCCGCTGAAGGTCAGGTCGTCGGCGTAGCGCGTGTAGGTGGCGTCCACGGCCGCGGCCCATCCGGCCAGGCGCACGTCGAGGTGCCGCAGCGCCAGGTTCGCCAGCGCCGGCGACGTCGGCGCTCCCTGCGGCAGGTGCGCCTCGGTGAGGGCTCGTCGGAGTGCGGTGCGCTGGTCCGGGTCGCCGCCGGGTGGCATCGCGGTGAGCACGTGGGGCGGGACGCGGTGGGTGCAGATCCCGGTGAGCACGTGTGCGAGGGGCTCGGCGAACCCGGCCGAGCGGAACACGCCGTAGACGGTCGCCGCGCGGACGTTCGCGAAGAACGCGGTGAGGTCGGCCGACAGCACGACCGGGCACCCGACGTGCTCGGCAGCACTCGACACGACGCCACGGCCCGCGATGAACCCGTGCGCGGCGTCGTGCACCGGCATCGCCGCGAGGAGCTCGTCGAGGATCGTCCGCTGGGTCCGCTTGAGCATCGCCATCGGCTTCTCGAGCAGCCGCGGGGCGCGGCCGGGGCGCTGCACCCACTCGTGACGGTGGTGGTGCAGCGCGCTCGTCGGGCCCCGGTGCCGGTTCCAGCCTTTCGTGTCGGCGAGCCAGAGCAGTCGTCCGGCGGTCAGGTCGAGTTCGCGGGCGAGCTCCGGCAGCGTGTCGACGAGCAGGCGGCTCGCCACGATCGGCCGGGCGCGGACGGCGGTCGCGCGACGGAGGAGCACCCGCACGGGGCGGAGGGGCACCCGCGAGTCGTGCAGTCGCACGAGCCGCGGTGCGCTCGCGAGCACGGCGGCCAACTGCCGGGGTGCGTCGACCGGCGCACGGGGGTACGCCTCGAGCGCGACGCCGACCGCGACGCCGACGTAGGTCCGTTCGACGCCGAGCACGTCGTACCCGGCCGCGGTCAGCTCGTCCCGGTGCCACCCCTCCGCGGCGAGGAACGCGTCGGCGAGTGCGCCTGCGACCACGGCGAGGGGCGTGGGGTTCCCGGGGGACCTGTCGGTGCCTCCGTGAGGGCGAGCGCGCGGAGCGCGCCGAGCCTCTCGGGGCGTGTGGTCCTGCTGGTCCTGCGTGCCCCGGGGTGACCCCGGAGAGGTCGGCGCGTCTCGCGCGCCGTCCGCCTCCCCCGGGAACTCCACGAGCACACCCTACGACGACCCTCCGGCACCGCAACCGCCCGACAGGAGTGAGGCCATCTGGCAGGGTCGGCTCATGGCCTCGTACTTCCTGACCCATGCCGAGGTGGTCATCGACCCCGCGGTCCCGATCGAGTCGTGGACGCTGAGCGGGGTCGGCCGCGTGCGTGCGGGCGCCGCCCACCACAGCGCCTGGGATCCTGGCATCGCTCGCATCGTGTCGAGCGCCGAGCGGAAGGCGATCGAGACCGCGGAGGTGCTCGGCCAGACGGTCGGCGTCGTGCCGGAGGTCGACCGACGGCTGGGTGAGATCGACCGCAGCGCGACCGGCTACCTCCCGCCGGAGGAGTTCGATGCGGTGGTCGACCGGTTCTTCGACCGGCCGGACGATTCGGTGCGCGGATGGGAACGAGCGGTCGACGCCCAGACCCGCATCGTCGCGGCCGTTCGAGCGCTGACGGCCGATGAGGACGTGACGCTCGTCTCGCACGGCGCCGTCGGTGCGCTGCTGCTGGCGGACCTGCGCGGTGTCCCGATCGACCGAGCGCTCGACCAGCCCGGCATGGGGAGCGTCATCACCTTCGACCCTCGGGCGTGGCGAGCACTGTCCGGGTGGACCCGGGTCACGCCCTGACCGTCGGCACCTGACCGGCAGCGGACGACATCCCGGTCAGTCAGCGACACCGGGTCCGGGCAGCCGCTCCCCCGCCTCGATCGCGACGTCGAGTCGGTTCTCGCGGGGCGGCAGTGGACACGTGGCGTGCGGGGTGTACGCGCAGGGCAGGTTCGTGGCCCGGGTGAAGTCGACGCGGGTCCGACCGTCGGCATCAGGAGCCCCCACGTCGAGCGTCCGGGTCGCCGACGTCGTGACCGTGCTGGTGCGGTCGGAGAACAGCACGTGCAGGTCGTCCCCCTGTCCGTTGAACGCCAGGAGCGTGCGCGGGCCGTCGAGGTCGAACTCGAGCGTGCCACGTGCCGCGAACACGTGCTCCAGCCCGTCGACGACCGAGCCGACCGTCACCGCACGCGGCTCGGCGAAGGAGCGGAACCGGGCCTCGACCACGAACCGGTCGTCGGGTGCGTAGGTGGGCGTACCGCGGTACGCGAGGCGCACCGGGGCGGCCGGATCGCGGGGCCGGACCAGGTCGCTCCCGCCCCGTCGGGCGACCTCGATGACGACGTCGCGGTCGTCGCGGCGCCACACGACCTGCGGTGCGGGGCTGCTGTCGAGGTCTCCGAACCGGTGCGTTCCCGTCACCAGGGAGCCGTCGACGTCGAGGCGCTCAGCAGGGTCGTCGGCGAGGACGACCACGGGTCCGTCCTGGTCGACGGACCACGCTCCGGGGACGTCGTCGAACCGCTCGGGCGTCGTCGTCAGCCACCGGATGCTCGTCACCGACAGGAAGCCGTGCTCGCTCGCACGGGCTGCCTCGTGCGCTGCGTGCCAGGTCGCCCAGCCGGTGGTGTCCGTCGTCGGGCTCGCGGTCGTCATGGTCCGACCGTACGTGCTGTGGACCAGGATGGGGAGCATGGTCAGCGCCGTGCAGCTCATCCGTTCGTCCTCGCTCAGCTCGGTCGCCGAGTACGCGTACGCCGCCACGGCACCGGCCGCGGCGCGACGCGTGTTCCTGGCGGGGTCGTGCCCGCTCGACGCCGACGGACGCACGGTCGCCGTCGGCGACCACGCGGGACAGGCGGCCGCATGCGTGGCGAACCTGCGGCAGGCGCTCGCCGACGCCGGTGCCACGCTCGACGACGTCGTCTCGACGCGGGTCCTGGTGGCGTCGACACGGCAGGCCGACCTGGTCGCAGCATGGGAGGTCGTGCGGGATACCTTCGGCGAGCACGACGTGCCGAGCACCCTGATGGGCGTCACCGTCCTGGGGTACGACGACCAGCTCGTCGAGATCGAGGCAGTCGCCGCCGTGCTCGACTGACGCGGTCAGCCCGCGCGCTCCCCCAGCCGCCTGAGGGCGCCTCGCATGCTCGGGCGTGCCCACGTCCGGACGGGAGGCCCGCGGCCGGGCCGCAACGAGCCTCCTGTCCGTCAGCGACGCGGTCGCAGGACGACGGTCGCCACCGCGGCCGCGGCGCCGAGCCACAGCAGGGGGCGCGTGACGCGCCGTCGCTTCGCGACCCAGCCACCGTCGGTGGCGTTGCCCGCGTCGGCGGGTTCGAACAGGTTGCCGTCCGTCGGTGCCTGCCTGCCGCGCAGGGCGAAGAGCTCCACCATCGGCTTCGTGATCTTGTGGAACAGCCCGGGGAACACGTACTGCAGCGGCACGAGCGACGCCTGGACGCGACCGACGAACCGGTAGCGCTTCGGGTGCAGCGCCGCCGTGACGACCGCCTTGCCCGCGCGCTCGACGGACACCGTGGGCGGCAGTGGGTGCGACGCCTTGTCGGTGTAGTTCGCGCCGTTCTGGTAGATCGGTGTGTCGATCGTCGAGGGCATCAGCGTGGTGAAGTGGATGCCGGTGTGCGCGAACTCGTCGCCGAGCACGTCGACCAGCCCGAGTGCGGCGTGCTTGCTCGTGACGTAGGCGGACTGGTACGGCGCCGACAGCAGCGACTGGATGCTGCCGACCAGCACGTAGGTGCCGCGGCCACGCTGCCGCCAGTGCGGCAACAGGTGGGTGATCGCGTAGAGGTGACCGTAGAGGTTCGTGTCGACGACGCGCTTGAACGAGTCGGTCGGGGTCTGCTCGAACAGGCCGTAGATGAACAGGGCAGCGTTGCCGACGAACACGTCGATGTGGCCGAAGCGCGTCGTGACGGTGCTGATCAGGTCCTTGACCTGGCGCTCGTCTCCGACGTCGGTGGGGATCGCGACGGCCTCGGCGCCGAGCCGGCGGCACTCCTCGGCGGCGGCTTCCAGACTGTCGTGGCTGCGGGCGGCGAGCACCACTGTCGCACCACGGCGGGCGAACTCGTGCGCGGCGGCGCGGCCGATGCCGCTCGACGCACCGGTGATGACGACGACCTGGCCTCGGAAGCGTTGTGACATGCCTCCTCGGTACGCGGGATGCGCTGACCGCGCGCACAGTCCGGAACCGCGTGGGACGATGGCGACATGACCGAGCGCGAGGGCACGAGCGACGGGCTGTCGCTCGCCGAAGCGACGGCGATCGCCGAGCATGCCCGCGAAGGCCGGCTCGAACTCGACGACCCGGAGATCCGCCGGCTGGTGGGTGAGGCGAATCGCATCCTCGTCCGCACGCAGATGTGGGGCGAGACCCCGCCGACACCGCGACGCCGGTGGAAGCGTCGGATGCTCGCGATCGGGGCGGCGGGCATCGTCCTGGTCTGGGTGATCGGTCTGCTCGGGCCGCTGTTGCTGAAGATCGCGAGCGAGTAGCGGGGACCCCCGGTCCTACCAGGGGTGGGCGATGTCACGGGCGCGGGGCGAGCCTCCTGGCCGGACGGAGCGCAGCGCGACCGTCCGACCGGCTCCGGCCGCAGGCCGTGACGGTTCCGGCGTGGCGACGAGGACCGCACACGCGGCCCCGCGGGCGACCACGTTCTCGCCGAGCGCCGTCGCGTCGACCCTCGGCAGGAGGCTCGGGTCGAGTCGGTCAGCGAGTCGCGCGCGGAGCGCGTCGAGGAGCAGCGGCCCGGCCGCACGTGCAGCGCTCCCGCCGACGACGATCCTCGGCAGGTCGAGCAGCTCGACCACGTGGACCAAGGCCGAACCCAGGGCGGTACCGGCCTCGGTGATGAGCGGGGCCGCGCCGGGCTCGCGGCAGAGGTCGTCGAACGCGGAACGGACGGCAGCGGGGTCGTCGAGCGGGATCCGCGGCGGGAGGAGCCCCGCGTCGATGCCGCGTCGGACCTGCTGAAGCGGTTGGCAGGCCTCCCACAGGGCGGTCCACCCGCCGTGCGCGTACACCGGCATCCCGCCGAACTCTCCCGCGTTGCCGGTGCTGCCGCGGACGACCTCGCCTCCGACGACGATCCCGGCGCCGACGCCGTGCCCGAGGTAGACGGCGACCAGGTCGGTGACGGTGGCGGCGGTCCACCACTCGGCGAGCGCACTGGCGACGACGTCCTTCTCGACGTGCACGGCGAGTCCGGTGCGGCGGGCGAGTTCGGCGGCGAGCGGGTAGCCGGACCAGGCGGCGAGCTGGGCGGGTGCGCCGAGGGTGGCGCCGTCCCGTTCGATGGGGCCCGGCGCGGCGACGCCGATGCCTACTACCCTGTCGGGGTCGACGTGGGAGCGGGTGACGACGTCGTCGATCGCCTGGGCCATGGCGTCGAGCGTGGTCGCCGGGTCTGCCACGTCGGCGGCGCCGAGCTGGTGCTCGGCGACCAGGCCGCCGCCGAGGTCGAGCAGCACGACGGCGACGTGCGCGGGGTCGAGGTGGACACCGACGGCGAAGCGGCCGTCGCGCGCGAGCGTGAGGCGTCGGTCGACGTCGCGCACCAGTCCGTCCGACTCCAGGCGGGCGGTGATGTTCGACACGGTCTGGGCGGTGAGGCCGGTGCGGTCACGGATGTCCGTGCGGGTGACGGGTCCGCTGCGTCGGACGAGGTCGAGGACGACGGCGCGGTTGTGCGCTCCGACGTGCGTGTGGTTCTGCCCTGCAGACATTCCGGCGTCCTCGTGGTTGACGGGTGGTGGTCGTGGTCCTTAGCATCACTGTCCAAGCGGATTTGTCAATCAATTGGATTGAATCGTCCTGGGGTTCGACCGTCCGCCAGCGGCCACACCGACGTGGCGGCGCCCGTGGTTCCACCGGCGTGGACACGGAGACCCGAAGGGACGCCCGTGACGACGACCGCTCGCCCGGCCACCGCAGTGCGACCCGCGACCTCGACCGAACGCAGGAGTCGACGCGCGGCGAAGAAGCACCCCTGGACCCCCGCCGAGAAGCGACGCCTGCGTGTGGGCATCGCGTTCATCTCCCCGTGGATCGTCGGCGTGCTCGTGTTCATCGCTTACCCGCTCGTGTACTCGTTCGTGATCAGCCTGACGCGGTACTCGGGCATGAACGCGGCGACGTTCGTCGGGTTCGGCAACTACGTCGCGGCGTTCATCGACCCGCTCGTGCACACGGCGGTCGAGAACACGCTGTTCTACGCGGTGATCGCCGTCCCCGTCGGGATCGTGGTCGCCATCGTGATTGCCCTGGCGATGAACCAGGACGTCAAGGAGATCAGCTGGTACCGGACGGCGCTGTACATCCCGTCGCTCATCCCGACCTTCGCGCTGGCGTTCATCTTCGTGGTGCTCGTCAACCCGCAGACCGGCATCGTGAACCAGGTGCTCAAGCTCGTCGGGGTGCCGGCGACCAACCTGCTCGGTGACCCGACGACGGCGAAGCTCGTCATCGTCGCGCTGGCGCAGATGGGTGCCGGCAACGCGGCGCTGGTGTTCCTGGCGGGCATGCGGGGCATCCCGAAGACCCTGTACGAGGCAGCGCGGGTGGACGGTGCGGGTCCGGTGCGCCAGTTCTTCGCGCTGACCCTGCCGCTCATCTCCCCCGCGATCCTGTTCAACCTGATCACCGGGATCAGCAACGGCCTGCAGGTCTTCACCGAGGCGTACGTGATCTCGTCCGGGACCGGTGGGTTGGGGTCGCCGGACAACGGGACGTTGTTCTACATGCTCTACCTCTACAAGAACGCCTTCAGCTACGCGCAGCTCGGGTTCGCCAGCGCGATGGCGGTGCTGCTGTTCCTGGCCGGGATGGTCCTGTCGGGACTCGTCTACTGGCTGTCCAGGCGGTTCGTGAACTACGACGTGAGCGGGGAGTAGACGATGACGCTGCAGAAGGACGACCAGACGGTCACCTCGTCCCTCGAGACGGTGCGTCCGAAGGACCGCCGGAACGCCGGAACTGACCGGTCGCGCAACGCCGACGGTTCGGTCCGCTCGGTGTGGTCGTCGATCGGCGCCCGCGTGGTGCTCATCGCGATGAGCCTGCTGTTCCTGGTCCCCATCTACTGGATGGTCATCTCCGCACTGAAGAGCAACACCGAGCTCGGCGCGTTCCCCCCGACCTGGTTCCCGCAGTGGCTGGACTGGTCGAACTTCGGGGACGCGGTCAACGCGATGCCGTTCTTCACGTTCTTCCGGAACACGCTGGTCATCACGGTGCTGGTGACGGTGTTCTCGATGGCGTCGAACATGGTGATCGCGTACGGCTTCGCGTGCATCGAGTGGCGCGGGCGGGACAAGATGTTCTACGTCGTGCTGGCGACGCTGTTCATCCCGTTCCCGGTGACGCTCATCCCGATGTTCGACCTGTACGCCCGGCTCGGGTGGATCAACACGTTCCTGCCGCTGGTGGTGCCGAGCCTGTTCGGGTCCGCGTTCTACGTGTTCCTGCTCCGGCAGTTCCTGCTGCAGATCCCGAAGGACCTGCTCGACGCCGCGCGCATGGACGGCGCGTCGGAGTGGCGCATCCTGTGGCGGATCGTCTTCCCGCAGGCCCAGGCCGCGCTGGTCACGGTCGGCATCTTCGCCGCGGTCGGTGCGTGGAACGACTTCCTCGGACCGCTGATCTACCTGCAGGACCAGAACGTGCAGACGCTGTCGATCGGGTTGCAGGTGTTCCGGCTCAACAACAGCGCCGACTTCCAGTTCAACCAGCTGATGGCGGCGGCGATCCTGATCATCCTGCCGCTCGTGGTCCTGTTCTTCTTCTTCCAGCGGACCTTCCTCAAGGGGATCCAGATCGGGAGCTTCAAATGACCGGCAGCGCCTTCGACCGCCGCACCTTCCTCCGCACGGCCGCCGCGACGGGTGGCGCCGGGGCACTCGCGTTCCTGGCGGCGTCCTGCGCGTCCGGCTCGGGTGCGCGGAGCAACCCGAACGCGGTGTCGCTCTGGGGCGTCACCGGTACCTTCGTGCCGTTCCAGACGAAGGTGATCAACCAGTTCAAGGCCCTGCACCCGGAGATCGACGTGCAGGTGAACCAGGTGCCCTCGCAGGGCACCGGCGACGCGACGAGCGTCATCACCGCGGTCCGGGGCGGGACGGCGCCGGATCTGTGGCTGCTCGACCGGTTCAGCGCCGCCCAGTACGCCGCCATCGGGCTGATCGAGCCGATCGACGAGCTCATCGAGGAGTTCGAGGACGTGTCGAAGGAGGAGTTCCTGGCCGACTGGCTCGGGTTCACGGTCGGCGAGCTGACCTACCGGGGCAAGACCTACGGGCTCCCCCACGACACCGACGCCCGCGGCATGTTCGTGAACCGGAAGATGCTCCGGGACGTCGGGGTCGACCTGGACGAGTTCGACTGGCAGCAGAACGGTCCCGTCACGTTCGACCGGGTCGCCGAGGTGAGCGACAAGGTCACGAAGAAGTCGGGCGGCAGCTACACCCACATGGGACTGCTCCCCTGGTACGGCGAGGGGTGGCCGTTCACGTGGGGCCTCGGGCTCGGCGCGAGCTACTTCGACCAGGCGGACTCGCACATGACGATGGACTCGACCAGCGTCCGGAAGGTCTACGAGTTCTACGAGGACTGGGCGAAGCGGTACGGCTACCGCGACGCCGACACCTTCATCGCGACGTACGAGCCGACCGGCCACCCGCCGGGACAGATGGCGTTCCTGCAGGACCGGATGGCGTTCATGGTGAGCGTCCCGTCCACGATCCAGACGTTCGACAACTACGGCCCCAAGGACCTGGACTGGACCATGGCGTACCTGCCGACGCAGACCGCGGGCGCCGACAAGTACACGTGGTCGGGCGGGTTCGCCCTGTGCCTGCCGAAGGGGTCGAAGAAGAACAAGGCGGTGTGGGAGCTGATGAAGTACTTCACCGGCAAGCGCGGCCAGGAGACCTACATGGTCCCGGCCACCAGCGTCCCCTCGAACATCGCCGCACTCAAGGACCCGAAGGGCTCGGCGAAGTCGATCCGGTTCTTCGTCGAGTCGATGCCCGCGTCGACCTGCCGCCCGCCGTTGCCCGTGGGCGGCCAGTGGTGGGACTCGCTCGCCGACGCCCGGTCGAGCGTGCTGCTCGGCACCGCCACCCCGCAGCAGGCGGTCGACCGCGCCCAGGCCCGCGTCGACCCGATGATGCAGACGTACTCCCCGTTCACGCTCCCGAAGGACTACGACAAGGTCCGGATCTGAGGAACCCATGCCCACCATGACCACCACCCCGATCCGCGTCGCCGTCGTCGGCTTCTGGCACGTGCACGCCGGCGACTACGCACGACAGACCGTCGAGCACCCCGGCACCGAGCTCGTCGCGGTGTGGGACGACGACCAGGACCGCGGTCGCGCGGGCGCCGAGCAGTTCGGTGTCGAGTTCGTCGCCGACCTCGACGCGCTGCTCGCTCGCGACGACGTCGACGCGGTCACCATCACGACCTCGACCGACGTGCACCGCGACGTGATCACCCGCGCGGCCCGGGCCGGCAAGCACGTCTTCACCGAGAAGCTCCTCGCCCCGACCGTCGACGAGTGCGAGGAGGTCATCGCCGCCTGCGACGCCGCCGGTGTCGCACTCGTCGTCTCGCTGCCCCGGCTGTACCACGGGTACACCCGGGCGATCACCGACGAGATCGCGTCCGGCAGGCTCGGCCAGGTGAACCACGCCCGCGTCCGGCTCTCGCACGACGGTGCCGTCGTGCCGTGGCTGCCCGAGCGCTTCTTCGACCCGACGACCGCGATCGGCGGTGCGCTGACCGACCTCGGCTGCCACCCCGTCTACCTGACCCAGCTGTTCCTCGGCGCACGACCGGACACCGTCCAGGCCGTCTACCGCTCGGTCACCGGACACGCGGTCGAGGACCACGCCGTCGTCACCGTCGGCTACCCCTCCCAGGCCATCGGGGTGATCGAGGCCGGCTTCGTCGCCGGCACCCCGTTCACGATCGAGGTGGCCGGCACCGCGGGCTGGCTCTCGTACACCGACCAGGAGGCCCGGCTCACCGCCGGTGGGTCCGCCTACGGCGACGAGCCGGTCACCATCGACGTCCCCGAGGACGCCCAGGACGCGTTCGGCCGGTGGGTGGACCACATCACCTCCGGCACGCGCGCTGACGACAACGTCGCCCGCGCCGTCGAGCTCACCCGGCTCGTCGTCGCGGCGAACGCGGCAGCCCGGGTACCGGCCACCGTCTGAGCCCGGACACGCCCCACCACCACACACCACCAGCACCAACAGGAGTCACCATGTCCACCGACCCCATCCGCGTCGGACTCATCGGCGGCGGCGGCATCGCCACCGTCCACATCGAGGGGTACGCCCAGCACGCGGACGTCATCCGCATCGCCGCCGTCGCGGACGCGTTCGCCGACACCGCCGCGGCCCGCGGCGCCGAGCTCGACGTGCCGTTCTTCACCGACTACCGCGAGATGCTCGAGCGCGCCGACATCGACGCCGTCGACATCTGCCTGCCGCACCACCTGCACCGCGACGCGATCGTCGCAGCGGCACGGGCGGGCAAGCACGTGCTGTGTGAGAAGCCGCTCTGCCTGACACCGGACGAGGCCCGCGACGTGCAGGCCGCCGTCGCCGAGGCCGGCGTCACGCTGATGTGTGCGCACAACCAGCTGTTCATGCCGGCCGTCGCGAAGGCCAAGAAGCTCATCGACGGCGGCGTCCTCGGCACCGTGTACGAGGTCCGCACGACCGACAGCTTCCGCAACGAGTTCGACCCGTCGAACATGGGCTGGCGCGCACACGCCTCGACCAGCGGTGGTGGCGAGCTCATCGACACCGGCTACCACCCCAGCTACCTGATGATGCACCTCGCCGGCGGCGTCCCGGTGCAGGCCACCGCGATGCTCTCCACGCATCGTCTGACGTTCATGGAGGGCGAGGACTCCGCGCAGGCGCTGTTCCGCTTCGACAACGGCGCCGTCGGCCAGCTCGTCACCAGCTGGGCGTACGAGCCGGCCGTCGGCACGGAGCGCTTCAGCGTCGTCGGCGAGCTCGGGTCCCTCACCAGCGACGGCACGACCCTGCGGTGGGACCTGCTCGACGGCACGAGCGAGACCGTGACCTTCGAGGACGTCGACACGTTCGCGGCCGAGATCGGCGCGTTCGGGGCCTGCCTGCGCGACGGCACCCGACCGATCCACACCGAGCGCGAGGGCATCGCCGTGCTCGGCATGATCCTCGCCGCCTACGAGGGCGCCCGCAACGGCACCATCGCCTCGGTGCTGCAGGTCGACGCGGTCCGGGCATGATCCTGCACCCCGACGTCACCGCGACGCTCCGGACCGCCGCCGACACGGTCCGGAGCGCACTCGGCGACCAGGTCGGTGCGCGGGTCGAGGAGTCCCTGACCCGCACGCTGACCGACACCGTCACGCTCGACGAGGACGGCACCGCGTTCGTCATCACCGGCGACATCCCGGCGATGTGGCTCCGCGACTCGACGACCCAGATGCTGCCGTACCTGCGGTTCGCCGGCGCCTGCGCACCGCTCGCGGACGTCCTGACCGGGATCGTCCGACGGCAGTTCCGGCTGATCGAGCACGACCCGTACGCCAACGCCTTCAACCGCACGGCCACCGGTGCGCACTGGGATGACGGGGACCTGTGCGACGACCCTCTCGTCTGGGAGCAGAAGTACGAGGTCGACAGCCTGGCGTACCCGGTCCAGTTCGCCCACCGGCTGTGGCGGGCGACCGGCCGGACGGACGTGTTCGACGAGCGCGCCCACCGGGTGCTCCGCTCCGTCGTCGACCAGTGGCGTCTCGAGACCGACCACGAGCAGTCGAGCTACCGGTTCGTCCGCGACTCGCCGCTGCCGACCGAGACCCTCGCCCGCGACGGCCGCGGGACACCGGTCGCCGTGACCGGCATGACCTGGGTCGGGTTCCGGCCGTCCGACGACGCCTGCACGTACGGCTACAACGTGCCCGAGAACCTGCATGCCGCCCAGGCCCTGCTCGCGCTGGCCGACATCGCCCGCGGTGTGTACGGCGACGACCGACTGGCCGACGACGCCGACGCCCTGCGCACGACGATCTCCGCGGGCGTCGCGGAGCACGGCGTCGTCGAGCACGACGGCGAGCGGGTCTACGCGTACGAGGTCGACGGACTCGGCGGGGTCGTGCTCATGGACGATGCGAACATGCCGTCGCTGCTGTCACTGCCCTTCGATGCGCCCGACGTCCTCGACCGCGACGTGACCGCGGCGACCCGGCGACTCGTGCTCGGACCGACGAACCCGTACTGGTTCCGGGGATCGGCGGCCGAGGGCATCGGCAGCCCGCACACCGAGCCGGACCACGTCTGGCCGATCGCCCTGTGCGTCGAGGGCATCACCGGCACCCCCGAGCGTCGCCGCGAGCTGCTCGACGTGCTCCTGGCCACCGACGCCGGGACCGGTCGCATGCACGAGTCGTTCCACGTCGACGACCCGACGTCGTACTCGCGCCCGTGGTTCTCGTGGGCGGACGCGATGTTCTGCGAGCTCGCCCTGACCGTCGTCGACGACGACGAACGACGACGACCGTCCCCGGCCTGACCCTGGTCCTGGACGCGGTCGGCGCTGGTCGGTACCGTGCCGAGGACACCGTCCGCACTGCCCCGGGAGGTCCCGTGTCCGACGACGAACCGAAGCTCGACGACATCGCGCGCCAGCGCGTTGTCCCGATCCTGCGCGTGTTCGACCACGAGCTGGCGCGGCGCTTCTACTGCGACCACCTCGGCTTCACGTGGCAGTGGGAGCACCGGTTCGAGCCGGACCTGCCGGTGTACGCGCAGGTCGTCCGGGACGGCGCCGTGCTGCACCTGTCGGAGCACCACGGCGACGCGACGCCCGGCGGCGCGGTCATGATCGTGGTGCCGGACGTCCAGGCGCTGCACGACGACCTGATCGCGCAGCACCACCCGAACTCGCGCCCAGGCCTGTCGGACGACGCGTGGGGCCGGACCATGACCGTCACCGATCCCTTCGGCAACCGGCTCGTCTTCTGGCAGCGGTCCTGACGTCGGTTCCCGCATCCGCCGACGTGGCGTCCAGGGCTCCCCGGGTTGCATGGTCCGCGAACGACGAGCACCGACAGAACAGGAGACCACCCGATGCCAACGGACCAGTACGAGTTCGGCGACCCCCGGTCGCGCTACCCGAACGTCAGCCCGGAGCCGCAGACGCAGGCCGAGCCGGGCCTCCAGTCCGAGATGACGCCGGTACCGGACCTCGGTGAGTCCAGCTACCGCGGAACCGGCCGGCTGGCCGGCCGCAAGGCCCTGGTCACCGGTGCCGACTCCGGCATCGGCGGTGCGGTCGCGATCGCGTTCGCCCGCGAGGGCGCCGACGTCGCGCTCGCCTACCTGCCGGAGGAGCAGGCCGACGCCGACCACGTCATCGAGCAGATCCGCGCAGCGGGTCGCACCGCCGTCGCGATCCCGGGCGACCTGCGGGACCGCGAGTACGCGGGCCGGCTCGTCCAGGAGGCCGTGGCCGGCCTGGGTGGGATCGACGCGCTGGTCAGCGTGGCGGGCAAGCAGGTGTGGCAGCCCGACCTGCTCGACATCACGGACGAGCAGTTCGAGGCGACGTTCGACGTCAACGTGTTCGCCCTGTTCCGCCTGGTCAAGGCGGCGCTGCCGCACCTGCAGCCCGGCGCGACCATCACGACGACCGCGTCGATGGAGGCGTACAAGCCGGCGCCGGACCGCCTGGACTACGCCGCGACGAAGGGCGCGATCAACAACTTCTCGAAGGGGCTCTCGCAGCTGCTCGTCGAGCGCGGGATCCGCGTCAACGTCGTCGCGCCGGGACCGACCTGGTCGGTGCTGCAGGTCACCGGCGGCGTCGACCCCGAGTCGCTGCCCGAGTTCGGCAGCAGCGAGTCGCCGATGGGCCGAGCGGGCCAGCCCGCCGAGCTCGCCCCGGCGTACGTGTTCCTGGCGTCGCAGGAGTCGAGCTTCGTCGCCGGCGAGACGCTCAACGTGAACGGCGGCATGGTCACGCCGTAGCGCCACGGTTCTGCGTCGAGCGCGGTCGTCCCCCGGGCGGCCGCGCTCCGTGCATCCCGTCAGCGGCGGTCGCGCTCCGTGTGCCTGGTCCAGACCAGGAACGAGACGTGCCCGAGCAGCGCGATGCCGAAGAAGACGAGTGCGACCGACCAGACACGGGCGAGCTTCGGGTCACCGACGACCAGCAGCACGATGCAGGTGACCACCGCGGCCGACAGCACGCCGACCTGGATCGTCGACCAGAGGGTCCGCCACTTGGGCTGCTGCGGTTGCGGGTTCACGGGACCCCATCCTGCCGCACCCGGCTGGCCGGGACCCCGGCGGCGACGACCAGGGCGGCACCGAGCATCGTCACGGCGGCGCCGGCCTGCCCGACCACCGCACCCGCGACCGCGGCGCCGACGGCCTGCCCGAGCACGAGTGTGACGAACAACATCGAGGTCCCGGACGGCGCGTGCTCCGCGTCGATCGCGCCGGTCCACGCGACGAGCGCACCGGTCGCCGCGGTGTAGCCCCAGCCGAACACCACGCACGCGACGAGGGCGACGGGGAGGACCGCGGCACCGACACCGAGCCCGACCGTCCCGAGCGCCACGGCGACCACGGTGATCGTCCAGGCGGTCCGCGGAGGTCGGGCGTCCAGCCAGCGCGCCGTGACCGCGACCGCTGTCCCCCCGACGCCGAGTGCGATCCACGCGACCACGGACGCCGTCCGCCCGGAGCCCGCGTCGACCAGGACGGCGCGACCGAGGTTCCACACGGCGGCGGACCCCGCCCCGAGCAGCAGCGCCGCCACGAGCAGGCCGGCGTGCCGGCGGAACCAGGTCGCGGGCGGCAACGACTTCCCTCGCGGACCGGTGGTCGCGCGGTCCTCGGGCGCCGTGTCGCCGTGGTCCGCTCGGAGCACGGCGACCCCGGCGACGACGGCGCACGCGGCGCTGACCAGCCAGGCCGTCCGCCACTCGGGCAGGAGCACGAGTGCCAGGACCCCGGCGGCGACCAGGCCCGGTCCGGTCCCGCTGTTGACGATCGTCTGCGTCCGGGGGACGTCCTGCGACGGCACACTCCGCGCGACGATCCGCACCAGTGCGGGCGATGCCAGTCCGGCGCCGGCCGAGGCGAGCACCGCAGACGCGCCGAACACCGCGGCGGACGGACTGACGGCCACGCCGATCGCACCGAGCGCCGCCGTGCCCGCGGCGGACACCACCAGGGTGCGGGGAACCCGGGCGGCGACGAGGAACCCGACGGACGCCCCGACGCAGTACATCGCGGACGCGCCGGCCGAGATCCCACCGGCGGCGGCGGCACCGAGGTCCAGGTCCGCCTGCACGTCCGGCAGCACCAGCCCGTACGCCAGCCGCACGAGCCCGTAGGTCACGGCGATGAGTGCCGTCCCGGCGAGGACCACGGTGGTTTTCGAAAACGATCGTTTCACTTCTTGGAGTCTAGGGTGCTGCCATGGCCATGCGTGCAGGAACGGAGCAGAAGCTGCTCGACGCCGCCGAGGAGCTGTTCTTCGCACACGGCATCGCCGCGACGTCCGTCGACGCGGTGCTCGAACACGCCGGGGTCTCGTCGGCGACGCTCTACCGCGGGTACGCGAGCAAGGAGGCC
Organism: Curtobacterium sp. Leaf183; assembly: GCF_001424385.1. GTDB lineage: Bacteria > Actinomycetota > Actinomycetes > Actinomycetales > Microbacteriaceae > Curtobacterium. The sequence continues at coordinate 501,074 of NZ_LMPO01000009.1, forward strand.
CTGGTCGCGGCGACGTTGACGCGTCGCCACCGCGACTGGCAGGACACCTGGACCGCTGCGGTCGAACGCTGGACGGACCCCCTCGACCGGCTGCTGGCCGTCTTCGACGCGCTCGACGACTTCCGGGCGCGGTCGGCCGCGTCCCGGTGGTGCGCGTTCCTCGGGACCGCGTCCGAGTACGCGGACGCGCCCGCCGAGATCCGCGTGGTCCTGGACGCCGAGACGGACGGGCTCCGCACGCGGCTGTCCGCGCTCGCCGAGCCCCTGGTCGGCCCGGCTGCGGCCGTCGTCGGCGAACAACTCACGCTCGTGGTCTCGGGAGCGCTCGCGATGCGGCTGCGTGACCCCGGGCACGACACCGCCGTGGCGCGGTCGGTCGCGCGGCTGCTCGTCGCCGCGGCCTGATCAGCGTCAGGGGTGGCGCGTGCCGTCGCCGGCGATCACGGCGCGGTAGCCCTCGCGGTAGGTCGGGTACGAGAACGTGAACCCGGTCGACCGCAGCAGCGCGTTCGACAGGCGCTTGTCCGGGCCGGGGGTCGCCGTGTCGTCGACCGCGGGCACTTCCGTGCCGAGCTCGGCCGCGATGAACCGGGTGACGGTGTCGAGCCGGACGGGCTCGTCGTCGGTCCCGATCACCGTCGTCGGCGGGGACGGCAGCGACGCCAGGTGGACGAGTGCTGCCGCCGCGTCGTCCCGGTGGATGCGGTTCGTCATGCGCGACCGCTCCGGCGTCGGGGCCAGACGGGCAGAGCCGTCGCGGACCTGGTCGACCAGGCGCTCACGACCGGGGCCGTAGATGCCCGACAGGCGCAGGAGCGTGGCGTCCGGGACACGGGCGCGCAGCAGCGCCTCGGCCTCGAGCAGGACGTCCGCCGTCGGTGTCCCCCCGGTGGCGGGCGTCGACTCGGTCACCTCACCCTCGCCGCCGTACACCGCGGTCGAGGACACGACCAACAGCCGCGGTGCGGCTGCGGACGACGCGATGCCGTCCAGCACGTTCCGGAGCCCGTCGACGTAGGTCGCGCGGTACGTCGCGACGTCGCGGCTGCCCGCCGCGAGCGCGACGACCACGACGTCGGTGTCGTCGTCGAGGATCGGGACGTCCTGCCGGAGGTCGACGGCGCGACCCTCGAGCGGGGCCGGGACCAGTTCCGCCCGACGACGGAGGCCGACGACGCGGTGGCCGGCTGCGGAGAACCGGAGCCCGGTGGCGATGCCGAGGTCGCCGCAGCCGGCGATGATGACTGTCACCGCTCGACCCTAGCGAACGTGGCTCACGGCTCCGGCGGCACGTCGCCGGTCATCTGCACGCGCCCGGCGTCCGCGTCCCAGGTGTAGGTCGCATCGGTCGTCCCGCTCGGGTCCGCGTTCGCGTCCGACGCACCCGCGTAGCGGTAGGTGACGGCGATGGCGTCGTCGGCGGTCCGACGCACGGTCGGCTGGAACGGGTACTGCTCCTTCGTGGCCGTGCCGAGGTACGTGCCCTCGTGGAACAGCAGGATGGCATTCGGGCTGCTCGCCGTCCCCTCGGCGACGGGGACGACGGACCAGGAGAGTGCCGCGCAGGCGTCGTAGCCGGAGGTGTCTGCCGCGGTCGCGTCCCAGCGGGCGCCGGACAGGCCCGCTGGTGCGGGCAGCGACGCCGTGGCCCGGGTGACCGCGGTGCCGGCGTCGTCCGGTCCGCACGTGGCGGACGGCGTCGGCGACGGTGCCGTGCCACCGCCTGCGGCCGGAGCGGTCGGGGTCGCCGTGGCCGTGGCCGTCGTCGTGACGGTCTCGGTCGGTCCGGGGGCGCCACCGCCCGAGCAGCCCGCGAGGGCCACGGCGACCGCGGCGGTGGACAGGAGGGTGAGGCCGATCCGGGTGGTGCGCATGCCCTCCACCCTGCCGGACGGGTGGAGAGCGACGTTGAGGAAGTCCCAGGGATTGGGTCCCGCTACTCCTCGAGCTGCAGGGCCTTGCCGCGCATCACGAGCAGCGGATCCGGGGCGACGGCGACGGACGTGTCCTTGTCCTCGTAGTCGAACTGCGCCAGGAAGTAGCGCATGGCGTTGACGCGGGCCCGCTTCTTGTCGTTCGAGCGGACGATGGTCCACGGGGCGTAGCGCTTGTCCGTGCGCTGGAACATCGCCTCCTTGGCAGCGGTGTAGTCGTCCCAGACGCTGAGCGACGCGACGTCCATCGGCGACAGCTTCCACCGTCGCACCGGGTCGAGCTGCCGGATCGCGAACCGGGTGCGCTGCTCCTTGCGCGTGACCGAGAACCAGAACTTGGTGACGTGGATGCCGGAGTCCACGAGCATGCGTTCGAACGACGGCGCCTGGTTCATGAAGGTCTCGTACTCGTCGTCCGAGCAGAACCCCATGACCCGCTCGACGCCGGCACGGTTGTACCAGGAGCGGTCGAACATGACGATCTCGCCGGCGCTGGGCAGGTGCTCCACGTAGCGCTGGAAGTACCACTGGCCCCGCTCGCGGTCGTTCGGCTTCGACAGCGCGACGACCCGGGACGTCCGGGGGTTGAGGTGCTCCGTGAAGCGCTTGATCGTGCCGCCCTTGCCCGCGGCGTCACGGCCCTCGAAGAGGATGATCGCGCGACGGCCCTCGTCCTCGAGCCAGTACTGCAGCTTGAGCAGCTCGACCTGCAGCCGGTACTTCTCGTACTCGTACTCGTCGCGGTCCATCCGCTCGTCGTACGGGTAGTCCTCTCGCCAGGTGTGGATCGGGTTGCCCTGCGGGTCGATCAGCTCCGGGTCGGCGGTGTGCGCGCTCTCGACCGTGAACCCCCGCGTCCGGAGGTCCTCGATGTACTCGCGCAGGTCCCCGACCGGTGTGGCGTCCAGCATCGCGTCTCCGTTCCCCGCGCGGGTCCGACCCGCGCGCTCTGCTCCCAGTGTGGCCATCGCGGGTGAACAGCAGCCCACCATGACGTGGACGCACGCGCCGACGCTCAGCTGCTCGGCCTAGTGTCGACAGGATGCCCTCCCCCTCGACCATGCCCGACCTCGGCCGCGACGGGTTCATCCGGGTCCGTGGTGCCCGTGAGAACAACCTGCGGGACGTCGACGTGGACGTGCCGCGCGACTGCATCGTCGCCTTCACCGGCGTCTCCGGTTCGGGCAAGTCCTCGTTGGCGTTCGGCACCGTGTTCGCCGAGGCGCAGCGACGGTTCCTCGAGTCGGTCGCCCCGTACGCCCGACGGCTCATCGCGCAGGGGTCGACCCCGCACGTCGACTCGATCACCGGACTGCCCCCGGCCGTGGCGCTGCAGCAGCGGCGCGGTGCGCCGAGCTCCCGGTCGACCGTCGGTACCCTGACGACGCTGTCGAACTCGATGCGCATGCTGTTCTCCCGCGCCGGCACCTACCCCGCGGGGGCGGACCGGTTGGAGTCGGACTCCTTCTCGCCGAACACCGTGGCCGGGGCGTGCCCCCGCTGTCACGGCCTCGGCACCGCGCACGAGGTGACCGAGCGGTCGGCCGTGCACGACGACTCGCTCAGCATCCGTGACGGCGCGATCACCGCGTGGCCCGGCGCGTGGCAGGGGAAGAACCTGCGGGACGTCACCGCGGCGCTCGGCTACGACATCGAGCGGCCGTGGCGCGAGCTGTCACGGTCCGACCGCGACTGGCTGCTCTTCACCGAGGAACAGCCCGTCGTCGAGGTCACCCCGAAGCGCGACCGCGTCGCGAAGCCGTACCGGGGCCGGTTCTGGAGCGCCCGACAGTTCATCCTGCACACCCTCGCCGACAGCCAGAGCGAGACGCAGCGCACGAAGGCCCTGCGCTTCGTCGAGTCCGGTCCGTGCGGGCTCTGCGGCGGGACCGGGCTGACCCGCGCTGCCCTCGCGGTGACCGTCGGCGGGCACACGATCGCCGCGCTGAACGGGATGCCGCTGACGGCCCTCGCCGACGTGCTCGGTCCGATCGCCACGATCACCGACGCGACCGCAGCGACGTCGCGCGCGTCGTCGGGCGAGCACACCGAGGTCGCCGTCGCGATCTCCCGCGACCTGCTCACCCGTGTCGAGGTGCTGACCGGCCTCGGGCTCGGGTACCTGTCGCTCGACCGCGCGACCCCGACGCTCTCCCCCGGCGAGACCCAGCGCCTGCGCATCGCGACGCAGCTGCGCTCCGGACTGTTCGGCGTCGTGTACGTGCTGGACGAGCCGAGCGCCGGCCTGCACCCCGCCGACGCCGAGTCCCTGGTCGAGGTGCTCGAGGACCTGCGCGCCGGCGGGAACAGCGTGTTCGTGGTGGAACACGACATGGGCATCGTGCGTCGCGCCGACTGGGTCGTCGACGTCGGTCCCGGTGCGGGCAGCGGCGGCGGCACCGTGCTGTACAGCGGCCCGGTCGACGGGCTCGCCGACGTCGAGGCGTCGGTCACCCGGCGCTTCCTGCGGCCACGGGTCGACGACACCGCACCCCGGAGCCCGCGCGTGCCGGTGGACACGCTGCAGCTCCGTGACGTCACGCAGCACAACCTGCGCGGGCTCGACGTCGACCTGCCCCTCGGTGTCCTGACCGCCGTCACCGGCGTGAGCGGATCGGGCAAGTCCTCGCTCGTCGGTGGCGTGCTCCCCCGGACCGCCCTGGACCACCCGCTGGTCGACCGCGTCGTCCAGGTCGACCAGAAGCCGATCGGTCGCACACCCCGGTCGAACCTGGCCACCTACACCGGGCTGTTCGACGCGGTGCGGTCGACGTTCGCCGCGACGGACGACGCCCGCGCCCGCGGATGGACCGCCGGACGGTTCTCCTTCAACGTCGCGGGTGGACGGTGCGAGGTCTGCCAGGGCGAGGGCTCGGTGTCCGTCGAGCTGCTGTTCCTGCCCGGCAGCTGGGCACCCTGTCCGGAGTGCCACGGTTCGCGCTACACGGCCGAGACCCTCGAGGTCCGCTGGCACGACGCGACGATCGCCGACGTACTCGCGATGACGGTGGACGACGCGGCGCCGTTCCTGGCGTCCGTGCCGGCGGCGTCCCGCGCGCTCGAGACGCTGCGGCAGGTGGGTCTGGGGTACCTGCGACTCGGGCAGCCGGCGCCGGAGCTGTCCGGCGGCGAGGCGCAGCGCATCAAGCTCGCGACCGAGCTCCAGCGCGCGCGGACCGGTCACACGCTGTACCTGCTCGACGAACCGACGACGGGACTGCACCCCGCCGACGTCGAACTGCTGACCGAACAGCTCGCACGGCTCACCGACGCGGGCAACACGGTCGTGGTCGTCGAGCACGCGATGGACGTCGTCGCGACCGCGGACCACGTCATCGACATGGGGCCGGGCGGCGGCGAGGACGGCGGGCAGGTCGTGGCGACCGGGACCCCGGACGAGGTCGCCGGGTCGACGACGAGCCGGACCGCCCCCTACCTGCGCGCGCAGCTCGGTCGCTGACCGGGGACGCTCACTTCTTGGCGGCGCACGTCACCGTGTCTGCCCGCTGCCCGGACACGTTGTCGGGCAGCGCCGCGGTCGCCGGAGGAGTCGCCGGCTCGGACGTCGTCCCGGTCGACGCTGCCGGAGCATCGGGCGTCGGCGTACCGTCGGTGCCGGAGGGCGAGGACGGTGCGGCGGACGCGGACGGGTCGCGCACGGCGGAACGGCCGAGGCTGTCCGCCCCGAGCACGACCGGTTCGTTCGCCTGCAGCGCCCGGTTGAGCGTCGCGGCAGCGTCCGGCGACTCCAGCACCCGGCCCGGGGCGTCCGGGTCGTCGTACACGGGGTACTGCACGAAGACCATGTTGGACAGCCCGACGGTGTTCACCGCGAGGGCGATCCGCGCCAGGGTCGCCGGGTCCGACAGCGTGTCGGACAGCACCATGTTCGAGAAGGCCGTGTTCGCCAGGCGGAGCACCTTGGCCGGGTTCGTCAGGGTCCCGGCGGACACCGTCTGGCGTGCGAGCGCCGCCATGAACGTCTGCTGGTTGCTGATCCGCCCGAGGTCGCTCCGGTCGCCCACGCCGTGTCGGGATCGCAGGAACGCCGCGGCCTCGGCGCCGGTGAGCTTCTGGTTGCCCGGCTGCAGGTCGAGCGCGGGCGTGACGTCGTCGTCGCGGATCGGTGTCGCCAGGCACACCTCGACACCGCCGACCGCGGTGGCCATCGCCACGACGCCGTCGAAGGTGACCTTGCCGGCGTAGTCGATCTGCAGTCCCGTGAGCCCGGCGATGGTGCTCGCCACGCAGGCCAGCCCGTGCTGTTCGCCGCCCCGGGACAGCGCGGTGTTGAGCATCGCCGCGGACGTCGCCGGGGTCGTCGAGCCCTCGTCGTTGGTGCAGGCGGGGATGGGGACGATCAGGTCACGGGGGAAGCTGACGACGGCCATGTTCGTGTGGTCGGCCGAGATGTGCACGAGGATGTTGGTGTCGTTGTTGCCGACACCGCTGCTCGCCTTGCGGTTCGCGGCGTCGTCGAAGCCCGCGCCCTGGCCGTCGCGGGTGTCGGTCGCCACGAGCAGCATGTTCACCTCGCCCGACTGGGCGGTGAGCGCGGGAGCGGGCTTGGCGGACTTGCCACCGGGCATCGCCAGCGACACCGACGGACGGGCGTGCTGCACCACCTGCCAGGTCGCGATCGCCGCCACGGAGCCGGTGCTCACCAGGACCACAGCGGCCGCGGCCGCCACCACCGCAACCGCGAAGCCGAACGGGCCGCGTCGCCGCAGCCTGCCGTGTCGGACCGCCGTCACCTGGTCGTCGTCCATGCTCCCCCTCGTCGTCGGGGTGCGCTGCACCCGTCCGCCAACCCTGCCGCACGCCGGCTCGGAGGACGCCGCACCCCACCGGCGCACAGGGGTGTTCCACGGGTACACCTGTGCGGACGCTCCGGATCCGTACGGTGGATCTGACACACGACCGCACCACCACGACGACGGGAGCACCCATGCACACCAGGACACTCGGACAGGGCCTCGAGGTGTCGGCGATCGGCCTCGGCGCGATGGGCATGTCACAGAGCTACGGCCCGAACCCCGGCGACCGCTCGGCGATGATCGACGTGCTCCGGTACGCCGTCGAGTCCGGGGTCACCTTCATCGACACCGCCGAGGTGTACGGCCCGCACGACAACGAGGAGCTGGTCGGCGAGGCGATCGCCCCGGTCCGCGACCGGGTGGTGCTGGCGACCAAGTTCGGCTTCGACATCGTCGACGGGCGCTCGGTCGGCGTCGACTCGCGACCGCAGCACATCCGGCAGGCGGCCGAGGGGTCGCTCCGGCGTCTCGGCGTCGAGAAGATCGACCTGCTGTACCAGCACCGGGTCGACCCGGACGTCCCGATCGAGGACGTCGCCGGCACGGTCGGTGAGCTCGTCGCCGAGGGCAAGGTCGGGCACTTCGGGCTCTCCGAGGCGGCTGCGTCGACCATCCGCCGCGCGCACGCCGTGCACCCGGTCACCGCCGTGCAGAGCGAGTACTCGCTGTGGACGCGCGATCCCGAGCCCGAGGTCCTGCCCGCCTGCGCCGAGCTCGGCATCGGGTTCGTCCCCTTCAGCCCGCTCGGCAAGGGGTTCCTGACCGGCACGATCACGCCCGGTGCGTCGTTCGGCGAGGGCGAGATCCGCGGGAAGGTCCCCCGGTTCCAGGCCGAGAACCTCGCCGCGAACCAGGCCCTCATCGACGCCGTCCGTGAGCTCGCGGCCGCACGGGACGCCTCGCCGGGACAGATCGCACTCGCGTGGCTGCTGGCACAGCACCCGTTCATCGCGCCGATCCCCGGGACGCGCCGGACCGAGCGCATCGACGAGAACGCCGGTGCCACGGCCGTCGCGCTGTCGGCTGACGACGTCGCGTCGCTCGACGGGCTCGCCGAGCGCGTCGGTGTGGCCGGCGACCGCTACGACGCGGCCGGCATGGCGGCCGTCAACCGCTGATGCACAGACTGGAGGCCCGGTGCCAGCTGGCACCGGGCCTCCCGTCCGCCGTGTGGTCGCGCATGGACCGTCGAATCGCGCGTTGGCAGGCGGATGTTCCACCCGACCACGCGCGAACCGACCTCCCGTCCCCCGCGTGACGGGAAGGAACGCGCTACTTCGTCAGGACCGCCGCCACCTCGGGGATGCGGTCGACGTACCCGCGCACCAGGTCACGGGCGACACTGACGCTGTCGACCAACGGGTGCAGCGCGAACGCCTTGAGGGCCTCGTCCTTCGACCCGGTCAGGGCGGCCGCGATCGTGTGGCGCTCGACGGCCTTCACCTGGCTCATCAGCCCGATCTGGTGCAGGTCCGGCTGGTCCGTGGTCATCGGGTGCACACCGTTCGCGTCGACCATCGTCGGGACCTCGACGACCGCGTCGCGCGGGAGCCCGGCGATCGTGCCGTTGTTCCGGACGTTCAGGATCATCGTCTGGCGCTCGTTGCGGCTGATCGCGGCCATGACCCCGAGGGCGACCCCGGCGTAGCCCTGGTGGGACGGGTCGGTCTCGCGCTCCTTCGGGTCGAGGGGCTCGTCCTGCGTGCCGCCCTTCGCCTCGGCCATGTACGAGGCGCTGCGCCGCTCGACGGTCTGGCGCCAGAACTCGGCCACGCCGTCACCCGCGGCGCTCGCGCGCTCGTAGAAGGCGGACTGGCTCTCGGCGAGGAAGTCGCCGCGGGTCTTGCCGGAGCCGACGATCGTGCGGACCGCGTCACGGTTGAAGTAGTAGTAGTACAGGTACTCGTTCGGGATCGAGCCGAGCGAGCGGATCCAGTCGAGGCCGAACACGTGCCCCTCTTCCATCGCCCCCAGACGCTCGTCGTCCGCCATCAGCTCGGGCAGGACGTCGCGGCCGTCGTACATCACGCGGCGCATCCAACCCAGGTGGTTCAGGCCGACGTAGTCCATCTGCACGCGGGTGTGGTCGAGCCCGAGCATCCCCGCCACACGACGGCCGAGGCCGGACGGCGTGTCGCAGATGCCGAGCACGCGGTCGCCGAGGACGGTCTGCATCGCCTCGGTGATGATGCCGGCGGGGTTGGTGAAGTTCATCACGTAGGCGTTCGGGGCGAGGTCGCGGATGACCTTCGCCGCATCGACCATGACGGGCACGGTGCGGATGGCGTAGGCGAGCCCGCCGGGGCCGGTGGTCTCCTGCCCGAGGACGTTGAGGTCGAGCGCGACGTGCTCGTCGCATCGTCGTCCCTCGAGCCCGCCGACGCGCAGGGCCGCGAAGACGTAGTCGCTGCCCTCGACCGCGCGGTGCAGGTCGGTGGTGGGCTTCAGGACCGGGGCGTCGGGGAAGTCCGCGGCGAGCTCGGTGAGGATCGCCACCATGGCGTGCAGCCGGACCTCGTCGACGTCGTACAGCGCGACCTCTTCCACGCGCGGCGACCCGGTGTCGCGGAGCAGTGCCTGGTACACGTACGGCGTGCGGAACCCGCCGCCTCCGAGGATGCAGAGCTTCATGTGGTGATGACCTCTCCGCCGGCGTTCCGGCTGTGTGCGAGTGTTTCGTCGGGAGCGCCGGTCGTGGTGATGACCACGTCGACGTCGGTGAGGGAGCAGAGCCGCAGGGCGCCGCTGCCGGGGAACTTGGCTTCGGACGCCAGCAGGACGACCCGCTCGGCAGCGGTGATCATCGACTGCTTGATCGGGGCCTCGACCGCCATGTTGTCCACGACGTGCCCGTTCGCGCGGACACCCGTGCACGACAGGAAGAGCAGGTCGGCGCTGACGTGTTCGAGCGCCGCCTCGGCCAGGGAGCCGACGAGCGTGCGGTAGTTGCGCCGGACGACTCCGCCGAGCAGCACGAGCCGGACTGCCTCGTCGTCCCGCAGGACGTCGAACACCGCCAGGTTCGTCGTGATGACGGTGATGTCGCGGCCGCGCAGCAGCTCGGCGATCTGCGGGGTGGTCGTGCCGATGTCGAGGATGACCACCTGGCCGTCCTGCACCATCGCAGCGGCAGCCACCGCCATCCGACGCTTCAGGTCGAGGTCGCCGGCAGCTTCGAACGGGGTCTCGATCGGCTCGGGGCCGTCGCCGTCCTGTGCGGTCTGCCGGGGAGCGACCACGGCGCCACCCCAGGTGCGGACAAGCTCGCCGTTGCGGTCGAGCATCTCGAGGTCGCGGCGGATCGTCGCCGGGCTCACGGACAGCGCGTCGGCGAGTTCCTGGACCGAGGCGGCCCCGCCGACCCGCAGCGCCGTGATGATGCGGTTCTGCCGCTCACGCAGGATCATGGCGTCACTGTATCCGAACTCGCGCAACCTCACGCAAGATCGCGCAACCGAATCGTGATCTGGAGCAGACTTAACAAATCTGGTGCAATCGAGTAACGTCCTCGCAACACCAAGCACGCAGGCTTGAGCATCACCAGCGGTCCCGTCCCGGAATGCGCATCCCTGCGCAGGGACGATCCGCAACGATGAGGAGAAGCCGTGACCGCACTGCTGTTCGCCGGCGACGTGTTCTGCGACCTGGTCTTCGCCGGCGTCACGGCGCCGGAGCAGGGCGCGGAGGTCTACGCGGACGCGTTCACGGTCACACCCGGCGGGGTGGCGAACCGTGCCGTGGCCGCCGCCCGGGCCGGTGCACCGACCAAGCTGCTCAGCCGGCTCGGCGACGACGTGCTCGGCCAGCACGTGTACGCGACGCTCACCGCTGAACCGCTGCTCGACACCAGCCTGCTGACCGTCGTGCCAGGCCACCAGAGCTCGGTGTCGGTCGCGCTGACGGGTCCCGAGGACCGCAGCTTCATCACGTACGAGGAACACCTGGACGCCCTCACCGTGCCCGAGGACCTCGGACCGGTCGCCGCCACCCACGTCGGCATCGCGGCGCCCCTGCCCGCATGGGTCGCCGAGCTCCGCGCGACGGGCACCACGGTCGTCGGCGGGGTCGGGTGGGACCACACCGGTGCGTGGTCGGGCGGCGTGCTCGACCGGCTCGCCGAGGTGGACGTCTTCGTGCCGAACCACGTCGAGGCGATGCGGTACACGCGCACCGACACGGCACTCGACGCCGCGAAGGCCCTCGCCGAGCGGGTGCCCCTCGCCGTCGTCACCTGCGGCGGAGACGGTGTCGTCGCGGTGGACTCGGCGAACGGCACCGTCGTCACCGCGCCGACGGTCCGCGTGGACGTGGTCGACCCCACCGGCGCCGGCGACGTGTTCGTGGCGTCGTTCATGGCCGGGGCCCACCACGGCTAGGACCTCCCGACCCGGCTGCGCTTCGCCGCGGCGAGCGCCGCCTACGCCGTCACCGGACTCGGGGGTGCCGCGAGCGCGCCGCACCCCGAGCAGCTCCGGGCCTTCCTGCGCCGCACGGCCGCCCCCGGCGACTGGTCGTTCCTCGACGCGGTCGCCCCCAGCCACTGACTCCTCCCGCACTCCCCCAACCCGAAGCCCACTCGAAGGACTGGACCACCATGAAGCACTCCAGCAAGGCGACGATGGTCATCGGCGTCGCCGCAGCCCTGGCACTCGGCCTGACCGCGTGCACGCCGGGCGGATCGGCAGCCCCGGCCGCGTCGCAGAGCCTCGGCCCCGTGTCGAAGGACGTCGGGTCCGGCAAGACGACCCTGACGGTCTGGGACCAGAACACCGACACCGGCATCAACGACGCGCAGCAGGAGCTCAACGACGCGTTCGAGAAGGCGCACCCGAACATCACCATCAAGCGGGTCTCGCGCTCGTTCGCCGACCTGAAGACGACGCTGAAGCTCGCGCTGTCGGGTGACAACCCGCCGGACGTCGTGCAGGCGAACCAGGGGTACCCGGACATGGGTGCCTTCGTGAAGGCGGGCTTCCTGCGCCCCGTGAACGACTACTCCAAGCTGTACGGCTGGGACGACTACTACCCGTCGAGCCTGCTGAAGCTCAACTCGTTCTCGAGCGACGGCAGCACCTGGCAGGGCGACGACCTGTACGGCGTCTCGCAGACCGGCGAGCTCGTGGGTCTGTACTACAACAAGGAGGTCCTGCAGCAGGCCGGCATCGACAGCCCGCCGACGACGGTCGCCGAACTGACCGCGGACATGGCGAAGGTCAAGTCCGCCGGGTCGCTGCCCCTGAGCTACGGCGACGTCGAGAAGAGCCCGGGCATCCACCTGTACGGGCTGGTCCTCTCCGCCCTGGCCGGACACGACGCCGTCAACGACCTGGTCGCGGGCAAGTCCGGCAGCTGGACCGGCGACGACGAGGTCAAGGCCGCCAGCACCATCACCGACTGGGTCGACAAGGGCTACGTCACCGAGGGTGCGAACGGCGTCTCACGTGACGACGCCGTGAGCACGTTCGGCAAGGGCGGCTCGGCCTTCCTCATCACGGGGACCTGGTACCAGGCCACCCTCGAAGCCGCCGCCAGCGCGAAGGACATCGGCTTCACCGCCCTGACCCCGCCCAGCGCATCGAAGCCGGTGACGATGGGCGGTGAGGGCCTGGCGTGGGCCATCACCTCCAAGACCAAGAACGCGAACGCCGCTGCGGCCTACGTCGACTTCGTGACGAACGCGAAGGCCGCCGAGACGCTCGTCGACAAGGGCAACCTGCCGACCGTGGTGCCGGACGACGACACCCCCGCCGAGGGGACGATCGCCGGGGACATCACCAGCAACTACAAGGCGATCTCGTCGTCGAACAGCATCACCCCGTACCTGGACTACGCGACGCCGACGTTCTACGACACCATCACGGCGGCGATGCAGGACCTGGTCGCGGGCAAGGCGACCCCGGAGCAGTACACGAAGACGCTCCAGGACGACTACTCCGGTTTCGTGAAGAAGTAGCGGGGCGACCACGTGACCCAGTTCACCGGGACCACGGCGGGTGCTGCCGAGCGCAGCACCCGCCGCGGGCGGGCCCGCCCGACGACCGGCGGTGTCCGGAAGCGGCGGCGGAGCCTCGTCGCCTACCTCTACATCCTGCCGGCGTTCGTCGTGTTCGCCGTGTTCCTCGGGGTGCCCTTCCTGCAGAGCATCCAGTACTCGTTCTACGACTGGGACGGGCTGTCCGCCGCGACCTGGGCGGGGTTCGCGAACTACGCCGGCGTGGTCACGGACCCGCAGCTCCGCGCGGCCTTCGGGCACGCGCTCGTGCTCATGGTGTTCTACGCCGCCGTGCCGGTGGTCGTGGCACTGTTCCTGACGTCGATCATCTCGCGGGCGAACGGACTGCGCGGGATGTCGTTCTTCCGCACCGTGCTGTTCCTCCCCCAGGTGATCGCGTCCGTCGTCGTCGCGACGATCTGGGTGTCGATCTACTCGGCGGACGGCCTGCTCAACGACGCACTCCGACTGGTCGGGCTCGGCCAGCTCGCGCAGGTCTGGCTCGGCGGGTACGACACGGCGCTGCCCGCGATCGGGTTCGTCGGCACCTGGCTGAACGTCGGGCTCTGCCTGGTCCTGTTCCTGTCCGGCGTCGGCAACATCCACCCGAGCCTGTTCGAGGCGGCACGCATCGACGGCGCCGGAGCGGCGCGCGAGTTCTTCTCGATCACGCTGCCGTCCCTGCGCGGACAGATCGCCGCAGCGCTCACACTCACCGTGGTGTCCGCGCTCAAGTCCTTCGACCTGGTCTACGTCACGACGAGCGGCGGTCCGGGGAACTCGACGTCGGTCCCCGCGTTCGAGGCGTACAACCGGGCGTTCCAGACCGGGCAGGTCGGGTCCGCCGCGGCCGTCGCGGTGTCGCTCACCGTCGTCATCCTGATCGTCACGGCGCTGATCAGCCGCATCCAGCCGAAGGACGTCGCATGAGGATCTCGGTCCGCGAGAAGACCGTCAACTACGTCATCCTGACGCTGTTCGCGCTGTTCGCGATCATCCCGCTGATCGGGGTGCTGCTGTCGTCGGTCACCCCGTCGGCGCAGAACTCGGGTGGCTTCAGCGTGCCGTCCACCATCGACCTCGGGAACTTCGGCGCCGCCTGGAACCAGGGGCACTTCGCGTCGTACATGCTGTCGAGCGTGCTGGTGACGGTGTCGGTCGTCGTGCTCACCACCGTCCTCGCCGTCTTCGCGGGGTTCGCCTTCGCACGGCTCGACTTCTTCGGGTCGAACGTGATCTTCTTCGTGATGCTCGCCGGCCTGATGCTGCCGGCCGAGGCGTTCATCATCCCGCTCTACTTCAACCTGCGCTCGGTCGGCCTGACCGACACCTACACGAGCCTGATCCTGCCGCAGACCGCGCAGTCCCTGGCGTTCGGCATCTTCTGGATGCGCAGCCAGTTCCGCGCCTTCCCCGGCGAGGTGATCGAGGCCGCGCGGCTCGACGGCGCCCGCGACGTCAAGTTGCTGTGGCAGGTGATCGTGCCCGCGGCCGTCGCGCCGATCATGACGATGGCGCTGCTGATCACGATGTGGACGTGGAACGAGTTCCTGCTCCCCCTGGTCCTCATCACCAGTGAGGACCACCGCACCGCGCCCCTCGGCCTGGCCTTCTTCAAGGGCGCGCACCTGACCGACTACTCGTTGCTCTCCGCTGCGGGGGTGATCGTCGCGCTGCCGATCGTGGTCCTGTACTTCTTCCTGCAGAAGCGGTTCATCTCGGGGATGCTCGGCGGCTTCGCCGACCGCTGACCCGGCCACCCCTGATCCGTGGCCGGGATCGGATTGGAGGCTCGTGGCGGG
>NZ_LMPO01000009.1:515627-618100 GCF_001424385.1 Curtobacterium sp. Leaf183
GGATCACGATGCTGTGGGAGACGGCCGACGCGGCCGAGGTGCTGCGCGACCGGTTCGGGTTCGCGTCCGAGGACGAGGCAGCCGGGTGGGCGGTCCGGGCCGCAAGCGAGCACTGGGGCATCGCAGCTTCGGCGTGCACGCGGATCGTCATGAGCGACCGGAACGCCCTGGCATGGCTCGCCACGGACACCGGTCAGGTCCTGCTCAAGTGGTGCATCGAGCCCTCACGCTTCCCGCGGCTGGCGGTCGCCGCCGACGTCGTCGCGTGGCTCGGTGACCGGGGGCTGCCGGTGTCGGCACCCGTGCCGGCCCGAGACGGGTCGGTGCAGGTCGAGGTCGACGGCGTGTCGGCCGGGCTGCAGCGTGTGATCGGCGGCGAGCTCCTCGACGTCGATGACCCCGATGCGGTGCGGTCGACGGGTCGGTTGATCGCGCGGGTGCACGACGCACTGGCCGCCTGCCCGCGCCACGACGACGTCGCCGCCGTCCGGCCGGCGCCCCTGCCGCTCGTCGACCAGGTGACGGGATGGCTCGACGGTGCCCCGTCGCACCTGCCGCCCGCGGCGCTCGACCTGCTGCGCGCTCGGCTCGCTTCGGTGCCGAGCGAGCCGTTGCCGGTACAGGTCGTGCACGGTGACGTCCGCTTGGCCAACGTCCTGTGCGCCGACGGCGAGGTCGTCGGCCTGATCGACTTCGAGGACCTCCGGCTCGACCACCGCGTCGTCGAGCTCGCTCGCGGGGCCGTCCTGCTCGGCACGCGCTTCCACGACTGGGGGCCGGTCGACGCCGAGGTCCGGGCGGCGTTCCGCCAGGCGGTCGAGTCGGTCAGCCCGCTGTCGTCGGCCGAGTCAGCGTGGTGGGACGTCCTGGTGCTGTGGACGTCCCTGGCGCTCGTGCCGCCCGGCGACGACCCGACGGGCTGGGGCGCTGCAGCGGCCGAGCAGGTCCGGCGGCTCGGCTGACGCGTCGGGAGCACGGTGCGCACGTGCGCACCGTGCTCCCCGCACCGTGCTCAGTCAGGCGCACGGCCGCACCCGCAGCGTGACCACCTGGAACGGCCGGAGCCCGAGCGACACGGTGCCGCCCGTCCAGTCGAAGTGCCGCGCCGTCAGCGCCGGGTCGGACAGGGGCCGTTCGCGTAGGTCGACCTGCTCGACCGACGCCGCGTCGACCCGCAGGTCCAGCTCGGTGTCGGTCCGTGCGCCGAGCGCCTCGTACAGCCGGACGACGACGTCGCCGGACCGGTCGTCGGCGAGCTTGACCGACTCGACGCGGACGCCCGACGACGAGGACACCACCGGAGCGGTCAGGTCCGCGCCCGCCGCCACCGCACGCAACGGCAGGTTCTGGTCGTAGCCACTCGCCACGGTGGCGGCGATGTCGGCGCCCGGGTGGACGGCGTAGGCGAAGGTGTGGTGTCCCAGGTCCTGCTGGGGGTCGGGTGACTGCGCGCCGCGGACCAGGCTCAGCCGGACCTCGGTCTCGACCTCGCCGGAGTCACCCACCCGGCGCGTGATGTCGTGCCCGTAGGTGCCGGCGTTCGTCACACCGATGCCGTAGCCCGGTTCCTCGACGTGCACCCACCGGTGCGCCATCACCTCGAAGCGGGCGTCGTCCCACGAGGTGTTCGTGTGGGTCGGGCGGCGCAGGTGGCCGAACTGGATCTCGGCGCTGTGGTGCTGCGCGTGCACGACGAACGGCAACGAGGCCTTGAGCAGCTTCTCGCGCTCCTGCCACTCGAGGTCGACGCCGAGGTGCACGCGCACGTCGTCGGCGTGCAGGGTGACGGTCTGCACGAGTTCGGACGAGCCGAACGTGCGGTGCACGCGCACGACCGCGCGCAGGTCACCGTCCGTGTCCAGTTCGATGCGGTCCGTGGCGCGGAGTTCGACGACGGAGCGGCGGTAGTGCGCATCGATGTCCCACGCGTCCCACGCGTTCGGCAGGTCCTCGTGCAGGTGCAGCAGGTTCGCGGAACGGCCCGCGGGCACGAGTTCGCGGCCGGCGGTCAGGTCGCGGATCGAGTCGAGCAGCCCCTCGGCGTCGACGTGGACGCGCACGAGCCCATTGTCGAGCACGATGCCGTCCTCGTCCTGCATGGCCGTGACCGGGTGCACCGGCGACACCGCGCGCACGGGCACGACCGCGTGACCGGGGACCTCGACGACGCCGACGGCCCGACCGTCAGCGTCGACGAGGAGCTCCCGGCGGGCGTGGTCGGCCGGGTTCGCGACCGCGCCGACCGCGCCCGCGGCGGACCCCAGCGCCGCGAGGGCGTCGAGGGCGAGCTGCTCGATCTCGGCGTGGGTGCGGCGGTAGGTCTCCTCGTTCTCCTCGTGCACCCACTGGATCGAGGACCCGGGCAGGATGTCGTGGAACTGCTGCAGCAGGGTCGCCTGCCAGAGCTGGTCGAACGTGTCGTACGGGTAGTCGGCGCCGTGCAGTGCCGCCGCGGTCCACCACAGCTCGGCCTCGCGCAGCAGGTGCTCGGCCCGGCGGTTGCCGCGCTTCTCGCGAGCGTGCGACGTGAAGGTGCCGCGGTGCAGTTCGAGGTACAGCTCGCCGACCCAGACCGGCGCGTCGGGGTACTCCGCACGCGCTCGGGCGAAGAAGTCGTCCGGGTGTTCGATCTCGACGCGCGGCGAGCCCTCGAGGGACTCCACCCGGCGCTGGCGCTCCATCATCTCGCGGATCGGGCCACCGCCGCCGTCGCCGTACCCGAAGGGCACCAGGGAGGTGGTCGCGGCACCCTTCTCGCGGAACTGCCGCACGGCGTGGTGCAGCTCTTCGCCCTCGAGCGTCGCGTTGTAGGTGTCGATCGGCGGGAAGTGCGTGAAGATCCGCGAGCCGTCGATTCCCTCCCACCAGAAGGTGTGGTGCGGGAAGGTGTTCGTCTGGTTCCACGACAGCTTCTGCGTCAGGAACCAGTCGAGCCCGGCGAGTTTGGCGATCTGCGGGAACGCCGCCGTGTAGCCGAACGAGTCGGGCAGCCAGATCCCGTGGGTCTCGACGTCGAGCTCGTCCGCGAAGAACCGCAGCCCCTGCGTGACCTGCCGGACCATGGCCTCGCCGCCGGGCAGGTTGCCGTCCGGCTCGATCCACTGCGACCCGACGACGATCCACTGGCCGCGCGCGATGGCGGCCTTGATCCCGGCGAAGACCGACGGGTACCGCTCCTTGACCCACGCGTACTGCTGGGCGCTCGACGCGGCGAACTTCAGGTCCGGGTACTGCTCGGCCAGGGCGAGCACGTTCGAGAACGTCCGGCCGGTCTTGCGCTTGGTCTCACGGATCGGCCAGAGCCAGGCGCTGTCGATGTGCGCGTGCCCGATGCCGCTCAGGCGGTGGGCGGAGCGGTTGGCCGGGCTGGCGAGGGCACCGGCGAGCTCGGCGCGTGCGGCGCCTGCGGTGCCGACGATGTCGTCGAGTGCCAGCACGTCCATCGCGCGTTCCAGGTCGCGCAGCACCTCGTCGCGGCGGGGGTCGGTCTCAGGTAGCTCCCGCACCATCTGGAACAGCACCTCGACGTCGAACCGCAGCGCCCAGACCTCGGGCTCGAACACGGCGAGCTCCGCGGTGCGGAAGGTGTAGATCGGCGTCTCGGGCGCGGTCTTCTTCGAGCCGTACCGCGTCGGGACGAACTCGTTGACCAGGATGTCAGGGTTGGCCGCGGCCTCGAGGAAGTAGTGCACCTGCTCGCCGCCCTCCGCCTGGTCCGCGATGCGCAGGTAGTGGTTGCGCGGGTGGATGCCCTTGACCGGCGTGCCGTCCGGCGTGTGCAGCAGCCCCTCGGCCTGGTTGCCGGGCCAGTCCCCCTGGAACCCGGGGTCGACGAGCAGCTCGACGGTCCGGCCGGCCCACTCGGGCGGCACCGTGCCGGTGACCTCGAACCACCAGGTCGACCACGCCCGACCCCACGGCTCACCGACCGCGAAGGGACGGTACTCGGCGCCCAGGGCCTCGTCCGCGGGCACCGGTTCGTCGGGCACCTGCCACGCACGCAGTGCGACGGGCGTCCGGGCCTGGTGGACGGCGGGGACGATCCGTTCGTTCAGGACGCGCTCGATGCGCTCCTCGACGAGCTTCTGGTTCTGGTGCATGGCGGGGCTTTCGGGACGGGCCGTGTGGGCGGGGCCAGGGTGGGCGGGGCTGCTGGGACGAGCACGGTCGGTGGGTCGACCGGGAGTCGCGGGTCAGCTCAGGTAGGACAGGTGCGGAAACGACGTGGTCGCGTCCTCGAGCAGCGCCCGGGCGACCCGGACGGAGTCCACGAGCGGGTGGTGGGCGAGTGCGCGCAGCGCGGCGGAACGGGAGCCGTGGAGCGCTGCCTCGATCGTCTGGCGCTCGACGTACTTGACCGCGGTGACGGTGCCGAGCCCGAAGTCGGGCACGCGGGCTCCGGCGATCGGGTGCGCGCCGGATGCGTCGACGGTGCACGGGACCTCGACCACGGCGTCGTCGTCGAGTCCGGCGAGCGTGCCCCGGTTCGGCACGTTGAGGATGAGCCGGGCAGGCTGGTCGTACGCGATGCCCCGCATGAGCGAGAGCGCGACGTCCTCGTAGCCGCCGGAGGTCATGTCCTCAAGGTCGCGCTCCCCCATGCCGACCGAGTCGCGGTTGGTCGCCATGTAGGTCGACTCACGCTCGTGGCGGCTCTCCTGCCAAGTGTGGAACGGCTGGGGGCTCTGCGCGGCGTCCGCCCAGAACCGGTCCTGCTGTTCGACCAGGTAGCGCGCGCGGGTGTGCGGCGCGTACTGGTCGGCCTGCAGCACGTCCCGGCGGTAGGCGTAGTAGTGCAGGTACTCGTTCGGCAGCGCCCCGAGCGCCTGCACCCACTCGGCGCCGAACAGGCGGCCCTCTTCGAAGGACTCGATCCGCCCCGGGTCCGCGAGCACCTCGGGCAGCCGGTCAACCCCGTCGACGCGCAGGGCGGTCAGCCAGCCCAGGTGGTTCAGACCCGCGTACTCGAGCTCGACGTCGGGGCCGTGCTGGATGCCGAGCGTGCCCAGCGCACGACGGGCCAGGCCGATCGGCGAGTCGCAGATGCCGATCACACGGTCACCCAGCACGGTCGACATGGCCTCGGTGACGACGCCGGCGGGGTTGGTGAAGTTGATCACCCAGGCGTCCGGAGCAAGACGGCGGATCGTCCGAGCCAGCTCCATGACGATCGGCAGCGTGCGGAGCGCGTACGAGATCCCGCCGAAGCCGACGGTCTCCTGCCCGATCACGCCGTGGGACTGGCCGATCCGCTCGTCGGTCGCCCGGCCCTCCATCCCCGCGACCCGGATCGCCGAGAACACGAAGTCGGCACCGGGGAGCGCCGCCTCGACGTCGGTGTGCACGGAGACGACGGGGGCGTCGGCGACCCCGTCGGCCTGGTCGGCGAGGATCCGGGCCATCGTGCGCAGGCGGTCGGCGTCGACGTCGACGAGGGCGACCTCGGTGACCCGCCCGGGGGCGTGGTCGCGGAGCATGGCGGAGTACACCAGCGGCGTGCGGAACCCGCCACCGCCGATCATGACGAGCTTCACGGGACGAGAACCTCCACGCCGTGCGCGGCGAACGCGGCGGCGACCGGGACCGGCGGTTCGGCGTCGGTGACGACCCGCACGATCGATGACGGCAGGTCGATGCGCGCGGCCCCGGTGCCCGGGAACTTGCTGCTGTCGGCGAGGACGGTGACCTCGTCGCACGCGGTGGCGATCGCCTGCTTGATGGGGACCTGCGCGATCGTGGTGTCGCGCAGGTCGCCGCTCGCCGAGATCCCGCTGACGCCCAGGAAGGCGTGGTCGGCGCGGATGAGTCGGAGCGAGTCGGTGGTCAGGGGTCCCGAGACGCAGTGGTACACGGGGTCGTAGTCGCCCGGCAGCAGCACGAGGTGCACGGCGGCGTCGTCCTTGAGCGCCTCGAACACCGCCATGTTCGCGGTGATGACGGTGACGGGGCGCCCGCGCAGCAGCATCGCGAGCTGCAGGACGGTCGTACCGATGTCGAGCACCACGGTGTGGCCGTCCTCGATCAGGTCGGCGGCGGCCCGGGCGATGCGGACCTTCTCGTCGCGGTGCACGGTCTCGACCTCGGGGAACGGGGCGTCGCCCTCGTGGCCGTCGGCGAGGACCGCGCCGCCGCGGGTGCGCCGCAGCAGGCCGGCATCGTCGAGCCGCTGCAGGTCGCGGCGGATCGTCGCGACGCTGGACCCGGTCGCCTCGGCCAGGTCGGTCACCGACGCGGCGCGGGCGGCCCGCAGTCGATCGAGGATGGCGAGATCGCGGATGTCCTTCATGGTCACCAGCATAGCGATCAAAATCGATCAACTTGCAATGATCTTCAACCAAAATCCTGCGCGATCGGGATCGATCTGTGTTACAACTTCCTCAGCGCCGACCGATGGAGACCGCGATGGACGACCGACTGCACCCCAGCACCGATGCCGACGTGCTCGTTGCCGGCATGCTGTTCTTCGACGCGGTGTTCGCCGACCTGCACGGCGCACCCGTCCTGGGCGAGGAGCACTGGACCCGGCACTTCGCCTGGACGCCCGGCGGCATCGCCAACTTCGCGATCGCCGCGGCCCGCCTCGGTGCGTCCACCGACGCCTGTGCGGCCGTCGGGGACGACGCCCTGAGCGACCTGTGCCGGTCGTCGCTGGCGGCCGAGGGCATCGGCACCGACCTGCTCCGCACGGTGCCGGGCTGGAGCGTCCCGGTCAGCGCCTGCCTCGGGTACGACGGCGACCGCGCGATCGTCACCGGTGGGACCGAGTCCCCCGTCGCCCTCGACGACCTGCTGCCGGCACGGGGCGGGCGCGTCGCCGCACTCCACGTCGACGCGACCACCGCCGACTGGGTCGGCGCCAGCGGTGATCGGGGTCTGCGTGTCTTCGCCGACGTCGGCTGGGACGCGTCCGGCTCCTGGGACCCCGCACTCCTCGACGCGATCGACGGCGCGTACGCGTTCACCCCGAACGACCGCGAGGCGATGGCCTACACCCGCACCGACGACCCGGTCCGAGCCGCACGAGCGCTGGCCGAGCGTGTCCCGCTCAGTGTCGTGACCATGGGCGGCGACGGCGTCGTCGCGGTCGACGCGAGCACCGGCGACGAGGTCGTCGCGGCGCCCGTCCGGGTCCGCGCGGTCGACGCGACCGGCGCCGGTGACGTCTTCTGCGCCGCGCTCGCCGTGGCCTCGCTCACCGACCTGCCGCTGCGCGAGCGGGTCGACTTCGCCGCGCTCGTCGCCGCGATCACCGTCTCCCGGCCCGGAGGCGCGTCCACCGCCCCCCGCGCCGGTGACCTGGCCCCGTGGCTGGCCGCCAACCCGGCCGCCGCGGATCCGGACCGGTTCGGGTTCCTCGCCACGAGCCTCCTGTCCGTCACGCCCGCCACCGCGGGCCGGACCACCTGACCCACCACCTCCCCCTCCCCGCTCCACTTCCCGAACACCAGGAGACACCCCATGCGCACCTCCTCGAAGCGTCGCCGCACCGCCGCGGTCCTCGCCACCGCGGTCGCCGCGGCCATCGTCCTCACCGGCTGCTCCGCGGGCTCGTCCGCATCGTCCGGCAAGCTCACCACCTGGCTGTGGCCCGGCGCCGTCGGCGACACGGTGGTCTCGAGCGCCAAGAAGGAGTTCAGCTCCGACAAGCTGCAGGTCAACGTCATCGGCGGTGACTTCAAGCAGAAGCTCGTGACGACGTTCACCGGCAAGAGCAACATCCCCTCGATCACCGGCGTCAAGGGCGAGGACATGCCCTACTTCCTGCAGCAGTCGAGTCTGTTCACCGATCTGAAGGACGTGGTGCCGGCCTCGTACCTCGCGCAGTTCCCGAAGTGGAAGCTCGCCGAGGCCACCACCGCCGACGGCAAGCTGATCGGGCTGCCGACGGACATCGGCCCCTCGGCGCTGTTCTACCGTCAGGACGTCCTCGAGAAGGCGGGGCTGCCCTCCGAGCCCGCAGCCGTCGCGGACGCCACCAGTACGTGGGACAAGTACTTCGCGTTCGGCAAGCAGCTCAAGGAGAAGACGGGCGCGTCGCTCGAGGTCTCGATGGGCGACGTCTTCAGCTGGTCGATGGCGCAGGCCGACAGCGGGTTCGTCAACAAGTCGGGCAAGTTCACCGGCGACAGCGACACGGTCAAGCAGGCCTGGGACCGCGCCGTCACCGCCGAGAAGGACGGCATCGTCGCCGGCATCGAGGACGGCAGCCCGGACTGGGCCTCAGCCGTCAACGAGGGCACCATCCCGACCGTCCTCGGCGCCGCATGGCACGCCGGGGACATCAAGAGCGCGGCGCCGGACACGTCGGGCAGCTGGCGCGTCACGGCGACGCCCGGCGGGCCCGGCAACGTCGGTGGTTCGTTCCTGACCATCCCCGCCGCCACGTCCGACAAGAAGACCGCACTCAAGGTCATCGAGTCGCTGATCTCGCCGTCGGCCCAGGCGACCACGTACAGCCAGGTCGGCAACTTCCCGTCCTCGTCCAAGGCGCTCGACGAGTCAGCGCTGACGAAGGGTGACTCGTTCTTCGGCGGCCAGGACACCGCGTCCGTGTTCAAGGACGCGATCGAGTCGATGCCGACGAAGTACACCAGCCCCTACGACGCCCAGGTCTCGGCGCCGTACCTCACCCAGCTGACGAACATCCAGTCGCAGGGCAAGGACGCGGACCAGGCCTGGGACGACGCCGTCAAGGCCGCGAAGTCGGCGCTGGAGTCAGCCAAGTGACGACCTCCGTCGCACCGTCGCTGGCGGGGCATCCGCCGCACCTGGCCGATGTACCTCGCCGTCGCACCGTTCTTCATCCTGTTCCTGGTGTTCGGGCTGTACCCGACGATGTACTCGCTCGTGCTGTCCTTCCAGGACTGGAACGGTCTGGGCGACCCGACCTGGGTCGGCCTGGAGAACTTCCAGAAGCTCTTCGCCGACCCGACGTTCTACCTGTCGATCCGCAACACCTTCGTCATCTTCGCGCTGTCGACGTTCCCGATGCTCGTCATCGCCATCGTCGTGGCGGCGATGCTCAACAGCGCCGTCCGCTACAGCACGGCACTCCGCATCGCCTACTTCATCCCGAACATCACGTCGGTCGTCGCCATGGCGGTGCTGTTCGGCTCGATCTTCGGGCAGAACTTCGGCCTGGCCAACACCCTGCTGCATGCCGTCGGTCTGCCCGCGGTGCCGTGGCTGAGCACGCCGTTCGGCATCCAGGTCACCGTGTCGCTCCTGATCACCTACCAGTGGACGGGCTACAACGCGATCATCTTCCTGGCCGGCATGCAGTCCATCGGCGGCGAGGTGTACGAGGCAGCCAAGATCGACGGCGCCGGCGCCTTCCGCAGCTTCTTCTCGATCACCCTGCCGCTGCTGCGCCCGACGGTGATCTTCGTGCTGGTCGTCAGCACGATCACCGGCCTGCAGAGCTTCACCGAGGCCCAGGTCCTGACCACCACCGCCGGGTCCACCAACAGCGGCGGTGCCGGGCAGGGCGGCCTGACGATGGTCCTCTACTTCTACCAGCAGGCCTTCGGCTTCAACCGCTTCGGCTACGGCGCAGCCATCGCCTGGGGCGTGTTCCTCATCGTCGTCGTGTTCACGATCATCAGCTGGCGCTTCACCGCCGGCCGCAAGGAAGAGGCACAGTCGTGACCGTCCTGACCCAGCGCCCGACGGCGGCGCAGACCGAACCGCGCTCTCCCCTGACCCGGCGCCGCCACCGTCGACCGCCCGCGTCACGCGTGGTGCTGTACACGCTGCTCACCCTGGGCGCCGTGGTGTCGATCTTCCCGCTGTACTGGCTGTTCGTGATGGCGAGCAACACCACGAGCGACATCTACAAGTCGCCGCCGGTGTTCGTGCCGGGGCCGTGGCTCTTCCAGAACATCGGCGAGGTCTTCGACAAGATCGACTTCGGCGGCGCGCTGCTGAACACCGTGATCGTCTCGGTGAGCGTCACCGCGCTCGTGCTGTTCTTCGACTCGCTGGCGGCGTTCACGTTCGCCAAGTTCGACTTCCCGCTGCGCAAGACGCTGTTCACCGTGGTGCTCGTCACGTTCATGCTGCCGATGCAGCTGTCGGTGATCCCGCAGTTCATCACGATGACGAACCTGGGCTGGGTCGGGCACCTGCAGGCGCTCATCGTGCCGGCCGCGGCGAACGCGTTCGGCATCTTCTGGCTGCGGCAGTACATCCTGTCGAGCGTCCCGGACGAGCTGATGGACGCCGCGGTGATCGACGGCGCCGGGTTCTTCCGGCAGTGGTGGACCGTGTGCCTGCCGCTCATCCGTCCGGGCCTGGGGTTCCTCGGGATCTTCACGTTCATCGGCTCGTGGAACGACTACCTGTGGCCGCTCATCGTGCTCAACGACCCGAACCACCTGACGCTGCAGGTCGCGATGGCGCAGCTCAACACCACCTTCGCGAACAACTACAGCATGGTGATGGCCGGCGCGCTGCTGTCCGTCCTGCCGTTGCTGGTCGTGTTCCTCATCGGTGCCCGCCAGTTCATCGGGGACATCGCCAAGGGCGCCATCAAGTGAGCGCACCGCACGCCGTCCGGCCCCTTGGGACCACGACGCCCGGCTCGGACTCGCGCCTGCCTCCTCGCGCACGGGTCCGGTCGGACGCCAGGGCACTGTCACTCGACGGCGTGTGGCGGTTCCGGCTCACCGACCACGCGCCGCTCGACGAGGTCGACGGCATCCCGCCGTTCGCCGTGCACGGATCCGACGGCGCCGACTGGCACGACCTGGTCGTCCCGTCCCACTGGCCCCTGCACGGCCACGGATCCCCCTGGTACACGAACATCCGCTACCCGTTCCCGGTCGACCCGCCGCACGTCCCCGACACGAACCCGACCGGCGACCACGTCCGCACGGTCGATCTCCCCGACGACTGGCCCGCGACCGGGCGGACCGTGCTGCGGCTCGACGGCGCCGAGTCGCTCGCCCATGTGTGGGTCAACGGCACCGAGATCGGCTGGTCCACCGGCAGCCGGCTCGCGGTCGAGTACGACGTCACCGACGTGCTGCGTCCGGGCACCAACACGGTCGCGCTCCGTGTGCACCAGTGGTCGCAGGGCAGTTACCTCGAGGACCAGGACCAGTGGTGGCTGCCGGGCGTCTTCCGCTCGGTCGCGCTGGAACACCGCCCGGTCGACGCGCTCGACGACGTCTTCGTCACCGCAGACCGCGACCCCGTCACGGGCCGCGGCCGGCTGCGCATCGAGACGGTCACCACCGCCGGGTCGGTCACGGTCCGGCTGCCGGAGACCGGACTGGAGGCCCGGATCAGCCCCGCCTCGCCGGCCCACCTCGACGTCGGCGTCGTCGACGCGTGGTCGGCCGAGATCCCCCGGCTGTACGACCTGACGGTCGCGACCGACGGCGAACGGGTCCGCATGCGGGTCGGGTTCCGTCGCGTCGAGGTCGTCGGCGACCAGCTGCTGGCCAACGGCGTCCCGCTCGTGTTCCACGGCGTGAACCGGCACGAGACCCACCCCGACCTCGGCCGGGTGTTCGACGAGGACGTGGTCCGCGCCGACCTCGCGCTCATGAAGCGCCACAACGTCCAGGCGGTCCGCACCGCCCACCAGCCGCCGCACCCGCGCTTCCTCGAGCTCGCCGACGAGCTCGGGTTCTGGGTCGTGCTGGAGTGCGACCTCGAGACCCACGGCTTCTGGGAGGTCGACTGGGTCGGCAACCCCTCCGACGACCCGACGTGGCGCGACGCGTACCTGGACCGGGTACGGCGCACCGTCGAGCGGGACAAGAACCACGCCTCGGTCGTGATGTGGTCGCTCGGCAACGAGTCCGGCACCGGGCGGAACCTGGCGGCGATGGCGGACTGGATCCGACAGCGCGACCCCTCGCGGCCGATCCACTACGAGGGCGACGTCGACGGCGCGTACACGGACGTCTACTCGCGGATGTACCCGACGCTCGAGGAGATCGACTCGGTGTGCGGCACGGTCACGATGCCGGTGCACGAGACCTCGGGTCCCGCCGCCGGTGCCCGACAGCGGGCCAAGCCGTTCCTGCTGTGCGAGTACGGCCACGCGATGGGCAACGGGCCGGGCATGCTCGCCGAGTACCAGGAGCGCATCGAGCGGTGGCCGTCGCTGCACGGCGGGTTCGTGTGGGAGTGGCGGGACCACGGCCTCCGCACCCGGACGGCCGACGGCACGACGTACTTCGGGTACGGCGGCGACTTCGGCGAGCCCGTCCACGACGGGGTCTTCGTGATGGACGGTCTGGTGCTGTCCGACGGCACGCCCACCCCCGCACTCGCCGACCTGGCGGCGCTCTGGGCGCCCGTCCGCTTCGTCCGGACGGGCTCGTCGCTGACCGTCCGGAACCTCCGGGCGCACGCCGACACAGCAGACCTGGTCGTGTCGTGGGAGCTGCGGGTCGACGGACGCGCGGTCGACGACGGGACGCTGGACGTGCCTCCCGTCCGCCCCGGTTCGGAGGCGACAGTCGCCCTGCCGAGCGAGGCGATCGCCCCGCGGCGAGGCCACCGTGCGCACCTGACCTTCCGAGCGGACCTGCGTGCCGACACCGCATGGGCGGACGCCGGGCACGCCGTCGCGAGCGGCCAGGTCGCGGCCGACGTGGTCGCAGTCGAGCCCGTCGAGGCCGAGTCCGGCCGGCCGGGCCGGACCGCACTGCCGGTGTCCGCGGTGTTCTCGGACGACGGCACGCTGCGGTCGTGGCGCGGTGTCCCGCTCGCCGGACCGCGGCCGGAACTGTGGCGTGCGCCCACCGAGAACGACCGTGCCGCCGGACAGGGGTCCTCCGAGACGGTGCTGCCGGAACTCACCTCGGGACGGGGCGACGAGTCCGTCCCGCCGTCCGCCGACCGCTGGCGCGAGCGGGGCCTCGACCGGCTGACACACCGCGTGCTGTCGCTCGAGACCGACGGGCGGGCCCTCGTGCAGCGCGTCCGGTCGATGCCGGCGGGCTCCTCGACGGGCATCGAGTCCGAGTTCCGCTGGACCGGCGACGACGGCAGCCTGCGCCTGCGCTGGACCACCGTGCCGATCGGTCCGTGGGACTGCACGTGGCCGCGGATCGGGCTGCACCTGGAGCTGCCCGAGGACCTGACCGACGACGCCTCGTGGTGGGGCACCGGTCCGCACGAGTCCTACGCCGACGCCCGCAACGGCGTCGAGGTCGGACGCTTCACCGCGCCGATCGACGACCTCGGCATCCGGTACGCGCGGCCGCAGGAGACCGGGCACCGGCCGGGGCTGCACGAACTGCGGCTCGGTCCGCTCGTCGTCGCCGCCGCCGAGGGGCACGGCGCCACGCTGCCCGGCTTCCAGGTCGCGCGGCACAGCGCCCAGCAGTGGAGCGCCGTCGGGCACGCGCACGAGCTGCCGGCGTCCGATCGACTCCACCTGTACCTCGACGCTGCGCAGCACGGGCTCGGGTCACGGGCATGCGGGCCGGACGTGCTCCCCCGATACGCACTCTGGCCGCGGCAGGTGGCGCTCGACATCACGTTCCGCTGACCGGGCGGGGTGCGGCGGCGGTCCGTGCGAGCTTGGCCGCCCGGTGCGCGGTTGCCCCCCCCCGCACCGGGCCGTCAACCTCGCACCGAGCGGGAAGCTCGCACCGTGCTCGAGGCCGTCAGCCTCGCACCGTGCTCGGTTGCGTCAGCGCGGCGGTCGCGCGGCCCGGCGTCGCCCACACCCGGCCGTCGGCACTGAACGCGATGACGTCGACGTCCTCGTCCGCGGTGAACCCGGCCAGGTCGGTCTCGTCGCCGGCGACGATCGCGGTGGCGAGCACGTCGGCGGTGACGATGTCGTCGGCGACCACGGTGGCCTGGACGAACGTCGGGGCGGCGCGGCGCCAGATGTGTTCCCCGCGTTCCGCCGTGCCGGACGTCGCGACCGCCCGACGGGGTGCTGTGAGGGGGACGACGGCGACCACCCGCTGCCGGTCGGTCGGGTCGACGATCCCGACGCCCCAGGGCTGCTCCTCGTGCTGCCCGCGCACCAGCACGTCGCCGCCCACGCTGAGCATCCAGTCGTGACCAGCCGCGTCGAGCACCGTGCCGGCGTCACGGATGGCCATCGCCTTGACGACCCCGGACAGGTCGACGACGCCGTCCGGGCGGTGCGGGGTGAACGCCCCGTGGGTCCGGTCACGCCATGCCAGCGCCAGGGCGTACGTCGCACGGACCTCGTCCGGGGTGTCCGGCAGGCGGAGCGCCCCGTCGGCCACGCGGCGCAGCACCGAGCTCGGGTCGTACAGGCTGTAGCGGTGGTCGTACCCGGCGAAGACGCTGCGGACCTCGGCCGCGGTGGCGTCGTCGGCACCGCGGAGGCTGACCACGGTGCCCATCGTCGGGAACGTCCGGACGCTCACAGGCCCGCCTGGTCGATCGCGGACTGCAGTGAGGTGACGTAGCCGTCGCTGGTGTAGGTCGCGCCGCTCACCGCCTGGATCTTCGCGGACTGCGCCTGCAGGGCCTCCTGCCGCAGGATCGGGGCGGCCTGCTGGCTGATCTGCACCGAGCGACCGCCGTCGTTGGTCAGCTGGAGCGCCGTCACCTCGGTGATCTTCCCGCTGGCCACCGTGATCTCGACCTGGACCGGTCCGTACCGGGTCTGGGCGGTGGTGCCGGTGAACGTGCCGGACGCGGTCGAGGTCCCGGTCCCGGTGGACGCGCCACCGCTCGACGTGCCTCCGGAGGTACCGCTGCCCGACGAGGTGCTGCCGCTGGTCGTGCCCTGCTGCACCGGTGTCGTCACCGCCGGCTGCGCGCCGAGCTGCCAGCCGATGACCAGGACCGCGGCGGACGAGACGATCCCGCCGGCCACCATCCGCGCCCTCACGAGCCGAACCGTTCCTGGTGGATCTGGTGTTCGGGGACGCCGGCGAGCCGGGCCTCGCGGACGACCAGGTCAGCCCACACCTGCGGGCCGCACACGTACAGGTCGGACTCGAGCAGGCGCGGGAACACCGCGCGCAGCGTCACACCGCGTCGGACGTCGTCCTCGGTCATCCAGCTCTCGCGGGACCATGCGCGGGGACCGACCATGGTGGCGCACACGCTGCCGGTCGACGCGGCCAACGCTG
This sequence comes from Curtobacterium sp. Leaf183, assembly GCF_001424385.1. GTDB lineage: Bacteria > Actinomycetota > Actinomycetes > Actinomycetales > Microbacteriaceae > Curtobacterium. The sequence goes on from NZ_LMPO01000009.1 coordinate 530,717, forward strand.
CGGTCTCGTGCCACAGGTACTGCTGGTCGGCGTCCGTCCCGCGCAGCAGCACGGTCGCCTCGCCCGGCCGCAGGTCGGTGTCCTCGAGCAGCGCGCGGACCGGGGTGATGCCGATCCCGGACGCGACGAGCGCCAGGAAGGGAGCCGTCCGGGCTCGCGTGGTGAACAGTCCGTAGGGCCCCTCGAGCGAGACGACCGCCCCGGGGGTGATCCGACCGAGTCGGGCCGATCCGGCGCCGAGGTCGCGCACGGTGATGCGTGCAGAGCGGGCACCGGGAACGGCGGAGAACGAGACCGGGTGTGCGTGCCACCAGGTCCGTGCGGTCCAGAACCGCCACACGCCGTACTGCCCGCCGCGCACTCCCAGCCGGTCGAGGTCCCGCCCGGTCAGGTGGATCGACACCACGCCGGGTGCGATCGGCTCCACCGCCACGACACGGATGCGGTGCCGCAGGGAGACCACGACGGGCAGCAGGAACCGGTACACGACGATGAGCCCGAGCGCGATCACGTACAGCGCGATCCAGTACACCCGCTGCCAGGTGCCGTTCGCCAGGACGCTGCCGACGCTGAGCATGTGCGGCAGCGCCACGAGCACCGCGGCGTAGCTGAGCAGGTGGATCACGTGCCACGCCTCGTACGGCAGGCGCCGGCGCACGGCGACGAGCGACGTCACCACGACGGCCACGAACAGCCCGAGTCCCAGGTACGCCAGCGGCATGTCCGGCGTCGAGAACAGCGCGATGGTCTCGGCGATCGGGTTCGTCCGGTCCGCCGCGCCGTAGCCCAGGGTGAGCAACAGGCCGTGTGCGAGCAGCAGGTACAGCACGGGCTTGCCGAGCGAGCGGTGCACGGCGATCGCGGTGTCCTGGCCGAAGGTGCGGTCGATGAGCGGGACCCGGGCGGCCAGCACGAGCATGACCAGCACCAGGTCGGTCGCGACCAGCCCCGCGACGATGCCCGCGTCGGTCAGCCAGCCGCTGATGCCGGACACCGTGTGCGACCCCGGCGAGGCCAGCCAGAGCGCGACCGCGGCGGCAGCCGACGCCCACGCCAGGACACCCAGCAGGTCGCCCGCGGCGGTGCGCCGACGGTGGGCTCGGCGGCGGCGTCCGACAGCGACGTCGAGCGGCTCGGCAGCGGGTGGGACCGCGTGTCGGACGGCGGTGCGGGCGGGGCGAGCGGTGTCGATCATCGTCGCGCTCCTCTTCAGCAGGTGGTCGGGTGACACACAGCCTGAGGATGACTCCTATGCGTGGACCGGGAACGGCCACGGCGCTTCGTTCGAGACCTCGAACGAAGCGCCGCCGTCAGAGCGCGGGCAACCGGACCACGGCCTCCGCGCCCCCGCCCACCGGGTTGGCGAGTGATGCGCTCCCGCCGGCCCGCTCAGCCACGGCCCGCACGAGCGCGAGCCCGAGCCCGCTGCCGCCGAGCCGGGAGCGCCGGGCCTCGTCGGCACGCGTGAACCGGTCGAACGCCCGCGGGAGGAAGTCCACCGGCACGCCGGGACCGTCGTCGGTGACCCGCAGGACCAGGCCGAGCCGGTCCTCCTGGCCGAGTGCCACCCGCACCACACCACCCGCACTGCCGGCGGCGACCGCGTTCGCGACCAGGTTGTCGACGACGCGGGCGAAGGCCGCGGTGCCGATCGCGTACCGGACGTCGCTGTCGGGCGCTTCGACGTCGAAGTCGATGTCGCGGTCCTCGACCCCGCCGAGCGCCCGGGCGCGGTCCACGCTGCCCATCAACTCGGTGACGAGGTCGCGCGCTGTCGTGGTCGGCTGCGGACCGTCCTCGTCCAGGCGGCTCAGCTCGAGCAGCGTGTTCGCCAGCGCGACGAGCCGCCCCGCGTCGACCTCGGCCGCGCTCAGCTCGCGTTCGAGTGCCTCGGCGTCGCCGGACTCGCGGTGTGCCAGCTCCAGCCGCGCCGTCAGCGCCGCCAACGGGGTGCGCAGTTCGTGGCTGGCGTCGGAGACCATCTGTCGCTCGCGTGCGGCGTCCGCGCGCTGCCGGTCGATGAACGCGTTGAGGGTCCGCGCCAGGTCGTCGAGCTCGTCGGCCGACGTGCCGACGGGCAGGTGCCCACCGCTGCGGCCCGCGCTGATGTCCTCGGCGGTGCGTCGCAACCGACCCACCGGCCGGAGCGCCAGCGTCGAGAGCAGCCACGCCGTCCCCGCGAACGCCGCGACGGCCAGGAGCACCCCGATCACCAGGGACCGGTCGACGCGTTCCAGGGTCTCCTGCCCGGCGCGGCCGTCGTGTGCGGCCCAGACGACGAACGTCCCACGGTCGTTGACGACCGGGGTGCCGACGACCGTGACGCTCCGACGGTCGGTGTGCAGGCGCAGCGTGACCTGGTCGTCCGGGACGGTGTCGGGCAGCACCCGGCGGACGTCGGCCGGAAGGGCGTCGACGACCCAGCTGCCGTCCGCACTCCGGATGCCGACCAGGACGTCCTCGGCCGGGCGGTCCGGCGGTTCGTCGGGGTTGTTCCGCAGGTCGGAGACGAACGGGGCGGCGTCACCCGCGGCCAGCGACCGGTCCGTCGCGAGCGTCGCCTGCCGGATCTGCAGGTGCAGCACCCCGGCCGCCCCGGTGAGCACGACGGCACCGATGAGCAGACTGCCCAGGGTGATGCGCGCACGGATCGACAGGCGCCCCAGGACCCGCATCACGCGGGGACGACCTCGAGTGCATAGCCGACACCGCGCACCGTGCGGATCGACACGTCGGCACCGGCGGCGGACAGCTTCTTCCGGACGTAGCTGACGTACTGGTCGACGATCGTCGGATCGAAGTGCTCGGCACTCCCCCAGACCTCCTGCAGCACCTCGGCCCGCGAGCGCGTCGCCGGGCTCCCCTGGATCAGGAAGCGCAGCAGCGAGAACTCCTTGACGCTCAGTGGCAGGTCGCGTCCGTCGACCGATGCACGCACGGCGACCACGTCGAGCCGCACCCGTCCGGCCGTCACGACGGTCGCGGTGCCCGCTGCACGACGACGCAGCTGCGCGCGGATCCGGGCGTTCAGCTCGGCGATCGCGAACGGCTTGGTCAGGTAGTCATCGGCGCCGGAGTCGAGCCCGAACACGCGGTCGTCGACGGCGTCGCGCGCGGTCACCAGGATCACGGGCAGGTCCTGCCCCATCTCGCGCAGCCGGCGGCACACCTCGAAGCCGGTCATCTCCGGCAGCATCACGTCGATGGCCGCCGCGTCGAACGCCTGCTCGCGGGCACGGAGGAGCGCCTCGACGCCGTCGGTCACGACCGTGACGGTGTGGCCCTCGCCGGTGAGCCCGCGCGCGACCAGGGCGCCCATCGCCGGGTCGTCCTCCACCACCAGGATCGCCGCCATGCCCCCAGCCAACCAGCATCCAGCCCGCGCATCGTGTGAGGTTTCGAACGACGCCGCGCGGGCACGGTGCGCGCCGGGCTGACTAACGTCCTCGCCATGACTGTCCCCACCACCCGGTCCGACTCCCGCACCACGAGCACGCTCCCCGCCGGACCCCGGCGGGCCTTCGCGATCCTGGTCGGGCTGACCGTCCTGTTCGTCTTCCTGCAGTCGCTGACCGCCGGCGAGTTCATCTCCGACGGCCTGCCCGAGTCCGCAAAGGCGACCTGGACCGACGTCCACGGGCTCGTCGCCTACCCGATCATGGTCTTCGCCCTGGCCGCGGCCGTCGTCGCGTTCACCCGGCTCGGCACTGCCCGGCTCGCGGCCGTCGGCGCCGGTGCACTGTTCGTCCTGAGCGTCGTGCAGTGGCTGCTCGGCCACGCGATCACGACCCTCGGCTGGGACTGGGTGACGCCGTGGCACGTCGTGCTGGCGTTCGTCGTCTACGGCGTCGCGATCTGGCTGTCGGTCCGGACGGCGGCAATGCGGCGCGGCTGAGCACGCGGACGCCCCGGTGCTCACGCGGACGCCCCGGTGCTCGCGCGGACGGCCCCGGTCCGCACGCGGACGGCCCGGTCCGCACGCGCTTGGTGGCTCGGTGCAAGGTTGGTGCCTCGCACCGAGCCGTCAAGCTCGCACCGAAGACAAACCGCGCACGGTGCGCGGCCTGGAGGCGCGGCTCGCGTCCGTCAGACCACCGACCAGCCGCCGTCGCTCGGCAGGACGGCACCGTTGACGTTCGCCGAGTCGTCACTCAGCAGCCAGGTGATCGCGGCCGCGAGCTGCTCGGGCTGCGCCACCGGCGGGACGACGACCTGCAGGAGCGGGCCGATCCGTCCGGCCGCGTACTCGCTGCGCATCGGCGCCTCGATGTTGGTCGCCACGGCACCCGGCGCCACGGCGTTCGCGCGGATCCCCTGCGGCCCGTGGAAGAATGCGACGCTCTTGGTGAACCCGGCGATCGCGTGCTTCGACGCCGTGTACGCCACGCCGGCCGCCGACCCACGCAGGGCCGCTTCCGATGCCACGTTCACGACGGCGCCGCGCCCGGCAGCGATCATCACCGGCAGCACCGCCCGGGTCAGGCGCATCGGACCCGTGACGTTCACGCTGAACACCCGGTCCCACGTGGCGTCGTCGACCTCGCTCGGCGGCAGGAACGCGTCCATGATCCCGGCGACGTTGGCCAGGCCGTCGATGCGGTCGCCCGCGGCAGCGAGCAACGCGTCGATCGTCTCGGTGCCGGTGACGTCCCCGACGACCGTCTCGACCGCGAGTCCGGCGGAGTCGACGAGCTCGGCACGCAGGGCGTCGAGTCGTTCGGCCACGACGTCCGTCGCGATCACACGGCCGCCCTCGTGCGCGATCCGGGCCGCCGTGGCGCGCCCGATGCCGGATCCTGCTCCGGTGACGATGATGGTCCTGCCGGTGAAGCGTCCGGCGGTGGTGTCGGTCATGGTGCCTCCTCGTCGAGCGGCGCGGTGTGCGCCGAACCCAGTTGTAGCACTCAGTGCCGAAAGGAACCGATGAGTCCGACGAGCGACCGTCCGACCGGGCGCCCGCGCACGATCGACCCCGGCGCGGTGTCCCTCACCGCGCTCCGGCTCTTCGATGACGACGGCTTCGACGCCGTGTCGATGGACGACATCGCCGCGGCGGCCGGGATCAGTCGTCGGTCGCTGTTCCGCCTGTTCCCGAGCAAGTCCGCGCTGGTGTGGGGCGGACTCGACGAGTTCGCCGCACGCTTCACCGAGGCGCTGCAGCGCCGACCCGCCACCGAGGCGTCGGGAGTGGCACTGCGCACCGCCTACCTGGTCGGCGCGTCGTTCCCGGACGACACGCTCGAGGTGACGCGGCGCCGGCTGCGCGTCATCCGTGCGAACCCGTCCCTGGAACGCGGCGGCGAGGCGACGGTCACGTCCCTGACGGAGACGATCGTCCGCTTCGTCGCCGAACGGGAGGGACGACCGACGGACGACCTGGCGGTCACCGTCCGCGCACATGCGGTCGCCGCCGCGGCGAGCGCGGCGTTGACCTGGTGGGCGCTGCACGACGACACCGGCAGTCCGGCGCACGCCATGGAGCGCGCCTTCGACGTGCTGGCGATCGGCTGAGCCCGCTCGACACCGTGTGGCGGACGGGAGGCCCGTGGCGAGCCCGCACCGGACCACCCGTCGGTCGTGGACCCGGATGGGAGGCCCGTGGCCAGCCAGCCACGGGCCTCCCGTCCCCGGCGGTCAGCCGGCCGGGCCGCCCGTGGCGACCCACGAGCCGATCGGACGGTCGGGGACGTCCTCGTCCGTCTCCTCGGAGCCCGTGGCGACGAACCCACGCGCCCGGTAGTTCGCGAGGGCGGCGGGTCCGTCGAGCGAACAGGTGTGGACCCACACGCGCGACACCGCGGGGATCCCCGCGCGCTCAGGGAGGGTCCAGGCGGCCCGGACACCGTGTTCCAGCAGGCGTCCGCCGAGCCCGCGGCCGATCGCGGTCTCGGCGAGCCCGAAGTACCGGATCTCGACCGCTGTCCCACCGTCAGCCGGCTGGGGGTGCAGGTGGACGTACCCGAGCGGGTTGCCGTCGCCGTACAGGACCCAGAACTCGGTCGCCGCGGTGGCGAGTTCGTCGACCCACTGCTGCCGCGACCATCCCAGCCGGTCCGTCCAGTGCCATGGTCCGCCGACCAGGCCGTAGAGGAAGCGGGCGTACTCCGGTGACACCCGTGCCGCCCGGTCGAGCCGGACGTCCTCGGGGAACGGGCGAGGGGCAGTCCGCGGCGGAGCGAGCATCTGCAGGGTCGTGGTGACGACCGTCATCGGGACTCCTCGCGTTCCACGGGCACGGGTCAGTGGTCGGCCGACTGCCGTTCGGTCGATGACTCGTGGCGCATCCGCACCAGGCTGGCGAGGGTCGCGAGGCCGATCGACACGATGATCACGACCAGGGACGTCACCGTCGTGATCTCCGGTGCCCACTCGACCGGACGGCCGCCGTTGATGAACGGCAGCTCGTTCTCGTGCAGGGCGTGCAGCACGAGCTTGACCCCGATGAAGGCCAGGATCACCGCGATGCCGTACTTCAGGTAGACGAGCTTCTCGAGCAGGCCGCCGAGCAGGAAGTACAGCTGCCGCAGGCCCATGAGCGCGAAGACGTTGGCCGTGAACACGATGAAGGCGCTCTCGGTGATACCGAAGATCGCGGGGATCGAGTCGAGGGCGAAGAGCAGGTCGGTGGTCCCGATGGCGATCAGGACGACGATCATCGGCGTCAGGTGCCGGACGCCGTCCTGGGTCGTCCGGAGCTTGATGCCGTCGAAGGTGTCGGTGATCCGGACCCGGCGACGCAGCTGGCGGACGATGAAGCTGTCCTGCTGCTCGGCGTCGTCGTCGTGGTCCTCGCGCACCTGCTGGATCGCGGTGTACACCAGCCACGCGCCGAAGAGGTAGAAGATCCACGAGAAGTCCTCGATCAGCTGTGCGCCGAGCAGGATGAACACGCCCCGCAGCACCAGGGCGATGATGATGCCCATCATCAGCACCGACTGCTGGATCTGCTTGGGCACCGAGAACCGCGCCATGATGATGACGAAGACGAACAGGTTGTCGATGCTCAGGCTGTACTCCGTCAGCCAGCCGGCGACGAACTGCCCGGCGGCGTCCCCACCCGCGACGACCAGCATCAGCACCGCGAACACCAGGGCGAGCCCGACGTAGAGGCCGACCCACAGGCCCGACTCCTTCACGGCCGGCACGTGCGAGCGTCGCGCGACGATGAGCAGGTCGGCGAGCAGGATCACGACGATCGCGATCATCGACCCGACTTCGAACACGACGGGCAGGTCAGGCAAGGGCACTCCTCGTTGCTGTGGGAATGTCCATCATGTCGTCGGCGGGGCCGTCGCGCGAACCGTCACGCGCGGACGGGATGGCGAGGGGTGTCCCGTCGGAGCACCTCTCGAGGGACCACCCCACGCTGCGTGCCGCCGACGTAGCGTCGAGGACATGCCGTCCGACACCTCCTCCACCACCGACCCGGAGTTCACCGCCTACACCAGCGCCTTCGCCGTCGAAGCCCTGCAGCGCGTGGCGCTGAGCGAGCACCACCGCCTGGTCGTCCGGCTGGGCGCGACCATCGCCGTCGGCGCGCAGACCGCCTTCCGAGCCGTCCTGACCACCGCCCTCGACGCGGGCATCACGCCCGTCGAGGTCAAGGAGGTCGTCTACCAGGCGGCTGCCTACGTCGGGTCAGCCCGCACCGGCGACTTCCTCGCCGTCACGAACACCGAGCTGTCCGCCCGCGGTGTCGCACTCCCGCTGCCCGGCCAGAGCACGACCGACCCGGCGTCACGGTCGGAGCGCGGGCTCGCGGTGCAGAAGGCGATCGTGGGCGGTGACCAGGTCGACGCACTGTACGACCGAGCGCCTGCCGACACCGTGCACTTCCCGCGGTTCCTGTCAGACAACTGCTTCGGCGACACCGTCGCCCGCAACGGACTCGACCTCCGCACGCGCGAGCTGCTGACGTTCGCGATGCTCGTCGCCCTCGGCGGCGCCGACGCGCAGGTCCGCGCGCACGTCGCCGGCAACCGCACCGTCGGCAACTCCCGTCGGGACCTGGTCGACGTCCTGACCGTGCTGGTGCAGGACATCGGGTACCCACGGACGCTCAACGGACTCGCGGTCGTCGAGGACGCCGCACCGGCCACCGGCGCAGAACACGCCGATCCGCAGCACGAGCAGGAGGACGCATGAACATCGAACCCCGCACCCCCACCGTCAAGAACCCACCGGAACAGTTCGCCGGCGACGTCTGGGTCGACGCCGTCGCCGCCCCGCACGGAGCCGACCAGCGCATGACCGTCGCCCTCGTGCGGTTCGCTCCGGGCGCCCGCACCGCCTGGCACTCGCACGCCCGTGGCCAGTACCTGCGCGTCACGCAGGGCACCGCCCGATTCGGGACCCGTGACGGTCAGGTCGTCGAGGTGCGCCCGGGGCAGACCCTGTACACGCCGCCGGGGCAGGAGCACTGGCACGCCGCCACCGAGGACGGGTTCATGGAACACCTGGCGATGCTCGAGCAGGGCGACGACCCGGCGGCCACGACGACGTGGAACGAGCACGTCAGCGACGAGGACCTGCGCGGCTACGGCCGGTAGTCCTGCCGCCGGCGGTGCGCGTCGTCGGCCTCGGCCCGTCGCTTCGCCTCGTCGCTGCGGGAAGACGCGAGCGTCACTTGCGACGACACCTGGTGCCCGTTCGGGTCGGGCACCAGATGCGCAGGCGGATCGCGACTGACCCGGGTGCCATCGTCCGCCCCCACGAGGCGTCCGGTCCGTTCATTCGAGGATTCGAGTCCCGTTGCGAACACTGTGCGCACTTCTCCCAGCGCGACGGCGGAACGTTGGCTGCGGACGCGTCGCCACGGGGCACCTGGCGCGTCCCACCGCACGACGAGGAGCAGCCGTGACCGAACACCGCACCGCCGAGACCAACGGGACCTCCACCGGAGGGTCCCCCGCCGACACGACCGACCCGGACGGGACGAACACCTGCAGTTTCCACATGGGGGGTGCACTGCCCGCGGGCGGTGACCACCAGGGCGGCACGTTCGGGCAGTCCCCGACCCTGTCCGACTGGTACCCGCAGCGACTCCGTGTCGAGCTGCTGCACCGCAACGGCATCGACGCCGACCCGCTCGGCGCCGACTTCGACTACGCCGCCGCCTTCGCGACGATCGACCTCGACGCGCTGAAGGCCGACATCAAGCAGCTGCTGACGACCTCGGTCGACTGGTGGCCGGCGGACTACGGCAACTACGGCCCGCAGATGATCCGGATGGCGTGGCACGCCGCGGGCACGTACCGCATCGCCGACGGCCGCGGTGGCGCGGGGACCGCGATGCAGCGGTTCGCACCGATCGGCAGCTGGTGGGACAACGGCAACACCGACAAGTCCCGCCGGCTGCTGCAGCCGATCAAGCACAGGTACGGCAACGCGCTGAGCTGGGCGGACCTGATGGTCCTGACGGGCAACTGCTCGCTCGAGCTGATGGGCCTGCCGACGTACGGGTTCGGCGGGGGCCGGCTCGACGCCTGGGAGCCCGACGACGGCACCTGGTGGGGACCCGAGGTGTGGAACCCGCACGAGGCGCACCAGGGCGACGACATGGTCACGCGCGACGAGCGGTGGACCGGGCAGAACGGCGACGCGGACTACGACCTGCAGAGTCCGCTCGCCGCGTCGCACCAGGCGCTCATCTACGTCAACCCCGAGGGCCCGTACGCGAACGGGGACCCGATGGGTTCGGCGCGCGACATCCGGATCACGTTCTCGCGGATGGCGATGAACGACGAGGAGACCGTCGCACTGATCGCCGGCGGCCACGCCTTCGGCAAGAGCCACGGGCAGGTCCCCGCGTCGGACATCGGCCCGTCGCCCGAGACCGCGCCGATCGAGTCGATGGGTCTCGGCTGGCACAACCCGGTCGGCACCGGCAACGCCGAGTACACCTCGACGAACGGCATCGAGGGCAGCTGGACGCCGAACCCGACCCAGTGGGACAACGCCTACCTGGAGAACCTGTTCGCGTACGACTTCGAGCAGACGAAGAGCCCCGCGGGTGCCCTGCAGTGGACCCCGACGGACCCCGCCGCGCCGAAGACCCCGGACGCGCACGTGCCCGGGCAGATGAACCCGCTCATGATGATGACGTCGGACATCGCGCTCAAGGTCGACCCGGCGTACCGCGAGGTCTGCGAACGGTTCCTGGCCGACTTCGACCTGTTCACGACGGCGTTCTCGAAGGCCTGGTACAAGCTGACCCACCGCGACATGGGCCCGAAGCACCGCTACCTGGGACCCGAGGTGACGATCGCCGACGACCTGCTCTGGCAGGACCCGCTCCCAGAGGCCGAGGGCGCCCCGCTCGACGACGCCGACGTGCAGGCGCTCAAGCAGGCCGTCCTGGCGTCCGGGCAGTCCGTGTCCGACCTGGTGTTCACCGCGTTCTCCGCAGCGTCGACCTACCGCGACAGCGACAAGCGCGGCGGGGCGAACGGCGGCCGCATCGCGCTGTCGCCGCAGAAGGACTGGGCGGTCAACCGGCGGACCGTCCCCGTGGTCGAGGCCCTGCGCGGCGTCCAGGCCGACTTCGCCCGCACGTCCAACAAGCACGTCTCACTGGCCGACCTGGTCGTGCTGGCCGGCTGCGCTGCGGTCGAGCAGGCAGCGCGAGCGGCGGGCTCCGACACGACGGTGCCGTTCACGCCCGGTCGCGTCGACACCACGCAGGAGCTGACGGACATCGAGATGTTCGAGTGGCTCCGCCCGGTCGCCGACGGGTTCCGGAACTTCGTGTCGGACCGCTTCGCCGAGTTCGCCCCCGGGGTCGCCCCCGAGGCCACGTTCCTGGACAAGGCGAACCTGATGACCCTGACCGCGCCGGAGTGGACCGTGCTGACCGGGGGCCTGCGGGTCCTCGGGGCGAACTGGGACGGTTCGGACGCGGGCGTGTTCACGGACCGCGTCGGTGTCCTCAGCACGGACTTCTTCGTGCACCTGACGGACACCGAGCTGGTCTGGACGACGACCGACGACACCGAGTCGACCTTCGCGGGCACGGTCCAGGCCACCGGCGAACGACGCTTCACCGCGACGCGCAACGACCTGGTGTTCGGCTCGAACGCCCAGCTGCGCTCGGTCGTCGACGCCTACGCGGGCAGCGACGGGCAGCAGCGCTTCGTCGCCGACTTCGTCCGCGTCTGGGACAAGGTCATGATGCTCGACCGGTACGACGTCAAGGGGCACCGTCGGTACGGCCCGATGGCGGCCTGAGCCGCGATCACGGGTCGGACAGGAGGCCCGGTGCCAGCTGGCACCGGGCCTCCCGTCATGCGGTGGTGACGAACCGCTCGACCGCGTCGGCGACCAGGTCGGGTCGCGTGATGAACGGGTGGTGCCCCGTCGGCAGGTCGATGCTGCGCGTCGCCCGCGCCGCGTGGTGCCGCTGCAGGCCGACGGTGGTGCTGCGGTCCTCGGTGCACACCAGGTACGTCGAGTCGACGCCCTGCCACCCGGCGACGGTGGTCGGCGTCGCGAACGCCCCGACGGCCTGCTCCGTCACGCGGCTCCACGCCGCCTGCTGCGTCGTCGGGTCGGCGTCCTGCAGGAACCGGGCGCCGAACGACTCGGCGTCGTACCCGTCCACACCGATCACGCCGGGACGGACCTCGGCGACGGCAACCGGGTCGGGCTCGCCGCTCATGATCCCGCCCTGGGGCTGGCCGACGTCGGGCAGGTACGACGACACGAACAGCAGGTGCGCGACGGCCGGGTGGTGGCCGGCCTCGGCGACGACGGTCCCGCCGTACGAGTGGGCGACGACGACGGTGTCGTCGTCCAGCTGGTCGAGCACGTGGCGGAGCGCTGCGGCATCGGCAGCCAGGCCGTCCGCGGCGACCTCGGTCGAGCCGCCCTCGGCACAGGACGGCAGGGCGACCGCGTGGCTGCGCATCCCTGTGCGCTGCTGCAGCACGTTGGCGGTGGGCTGCCACCACCACGTCCCGTCGCGGACCAGTGCTCCGTGCACGAAGACGACGTCCATGAGTTCCTCCTGGTTCGACAGCGGTGTCTCGTCAACGGTACATGTAGCGATCGTTACGTGAAACGCGGGCGGTGTGCGACGATGCCGACATGGGACGACACCCGCGGCCGGAGATCGCCGAGCAGCTGCTCGAGCGGTGCACCGACCACGCGCTGGAGCACGGGCTCCCGGACCGGCTCGAGCCCCTCGTGCAGGCCACCGGTACCTCGGCACGCATGCTCCTGTACCACTTCGGCACACGCGACGCCCTGTTGCTCGCGGTGCTCCGGCAGGCCCGACGGCGACACCTCGACAGCTGGGGAGGGCTGCTGCGGCTCCGCCCGGACGAGCACTACGCGACCACCCTCGGCCGCGCGTGGGTGTCGATGACCGGCCCGGACGAGGCACCGTTCCTGCGGATGTTCACCCAGCTCCGGCAGCAGTCCGAGCAGTCGCTGTGGCCCGGGTTCACGCGGCAGGCGACGACCGACTGGTTGGGGCCGCTCGACGCCGGGCTCGCGAGCATCGGCCGCGGCGGCTCGGCGACCCTGGTGCTCGCGGTCATCCGCGGCCTACTCATGGACGTCGAGGCGACGGGCGACCTCGAACGCGCCGACGCGGCGTTCACCGAGCTGCTCGGAGCGCTCGACCCGGCTGCGGCCCAGCTGCCGCTGCGCTGAGCGCGGCGCTGCGGCTGCGCTGAGCGCGGCGCTGCCGCTGCGCTGATCGCGGCGCGCGCGAACGACGCCCCCGGCACTGCCGTACCGTCGCACGCGTGAAGGTGCTGTTCCTCGAGGACGACGTCGAGCTCGGCGCTGCGGTCGTCGACGGCCTGCGCGACGAGGGCTTCGTCGTCGACCACGTCACCACGATCGGGGTCGCCGACGTCCAGCGCGTGGCCACCCACTACGACTGCCTGGTCCTCGACCGCATGGTCCCCGACGGGGACGCACTCGCGCTCGTCGACCGGATGCGGCAGGACGGCGACACCACCCCGGCACTGCTGCTGACCGCCAGGAGCCGGGTGTCCGACCGAGTCGCCGGGTTCGACCACGGGGCGGACGACTACCTGGTCAAGCCGTTCGCGTTCGCGGAGCTCGTGTCGCGGATCCGTGCGCTCGGTCGCCGCGGCGTCGATCCGAGCCCGCCGGTGCTGCGAGCCGGCGACCTCGAACTCGACCTCGCGCGGCACCAGGCGCGCCGCGACGGGGCTCTCCTGACCCTGACCGCGAAGGAGTTCCAGGTCCTCGAGGTCCTGTTGTCCGCGACGGGACGTGTGGTCGGGCGCACCGAGCTGCTCGAGCGTTGCTGGGACGAGATGAGCCCGCCCGGCTCGAACGTCGTCGACGTGCTCGTCGGCCAACTCCGTCGCCGCCTCGGTCCGCCGGACCCGATCGAGACCATCCGCGGCGTCGGCTACCGGGTGCCCGTGTGATGCCCGGCAGCAGCTCCGCTCGCCGGTCCGACCCGGCGCGCCGTCGCATCGCACGGATCCGGTGGACGACGACGGTCGTGTTCGCCGCGGCGACCGCTGCGTGCCTCGGGGTCCTCGTCGCGGCGGCGCTGCACATCGACCTGGCCTCACGCGGCGAGGCCACGGACACCGACCTGCAGCAGCGGGTGGAGACCCTCGCCGACCTGGTGACGTTCGGCGACGACCAGCAGCTGCACCTCGGTCCGGTGCAACAGAGCCACGCGGCCGGGTCGGTCCCCGTGTACGGCTTCGTCACCAACACCGCCATCGCCTACGCCCAACCCGCCCAGGACGCCCTGCCGAGCGACGCGGTCCTCCGGCGTGCCCTCGCCGACGCGCGGCACGCGAAGGGCGGCGTCGTGACCTTCGTGGCGCCGGAGGCCGCATCCCCCGACGGGGAGCGCCTGCACTGGGCAGCGTCGACGATCACGGACTACGGCACCTACGTCGACGGCACCTACACGGGCGGCATCGCGGTCGCCGGGAAGCCCGTGGCCGCCGCGGCCGGCCACACACAGCTCCGGACGGGACTGCTGCTGGCCGCGGGCACCCTGACCGTCGTCGCCGCGGCACTCGCGCACCTGGTCTCCGGTCTGGCGGTCCGGCCCGCCGTGCGCGGGCTCGAGGCACAGGAACAGTTCCTGGTCGAGGCGGCCCACGAGCTCCGGACTCCCCTCGCTGCCCTGCGGGTCCTCGCGGAGCGGCGTGCTCCACCCGACCAGACGATCCGGCAGGTCGACCGGCTCGTCACGCTCTCCGACCGCCTGCTCCTGCGCGCACGGTCGTCGTCGACCTCGGTGGTCAGCACCCAGGCGATCCGACTCGACCAGGTCGTCGAGTCGGCGGTGATCACGTCCCTGGACCGGGACGCGACCGCGCGCGACCTCGACGTCGACCTCGCACCGACGACGGTCGACGCCGACCCGGACCTGGTCGACCAGATCGTGCAGAACCTGCTCGCGAACGCCGACCGCCACGGCAGTCCGCCGATCCGGGTGCGGGTGGCGGAGGGCACCCTGACGATCGCGGACTCGGGCGCGGGCATCCCGGCGCGGGACCGCAGACGTGCACTGCGGGCCGGCAGCACCGGCGGCGCCGGGACCGGCACCGGGCTGGCCATCGTGCAGTGGGCGACGCGCGTCCAACGAGCGACGCTGTCCCTGGCCGACACGGACCCGCGGGACCGCGAGCGACCCGGCCTGACGGTCACGATCCGGTTCCGGACAGCACGTCGGACGGCCTCATCGAAACCTCACACACCCGCGCGCATCGTGGACGCAGGCCGACAGGAAGGAGCCTGACCATGACACCCTCGAAGACCCTGGCACTCGCCAGCGCGGCAGGGATCGCGACGCTCATCGCCCTGAGCGGGTGCGCCGCGAACGGATCCGTCACCGCGGAGCCGACGACCGCCACCACGACCGCCGCGACGCCCGCCACACACGTGAGCACCGCCTCCGGCACGGCGAGCCCGACCACCGGCAGCAGCGCAGCCGGCGGCAGCGGAACCGGCAGCAGCGGCACCGGCGGCAGCGGCACCGGCGGCGACTCGCTCCGCACCGGCGCCTGCGCGACCACCGACCTCGCCGGGTCCGTGACGAGCACCCCCGGGGGCGGCGCAGCCGGACACCAGGGCTACGAGCTCGTCTTCCGCAACACCGGGTCGAAGCCGTGCACGCTGCAGGGCTGGCCCGGCGTCTCGTTCGTCGGGAAGGGCAACGGCACCCAACTCGGTGCCGCCGCGTCCTTCGACCGTGCGAGCCCGCACGGCACGGTGACGATCGCCGCGGGGAGCATCGCCCACGCCACAGTGATCGTCGCGCAGGCCGGGGACTTCGGCGACTGCGGCGCGACGACCGCCGACGGCTTCCGCGTCTACCCGCCCGGGTCGAAGCAGTCGCTGTTCATCGACGCCGGCCAGCTGCAGCTGTCCGCGTGCACGAACACGCAGGACACCCAGCTCGAGGTCCAGGCGATCCAGCCCGGTTCCTGAGCCGGTCGCCGCGATGACCAGCCGGGGGCATCGCGGACGGGAGGCGCGGTGCGGGGCCGCACCGTGCCTCCCGTCCGTCACCGGCGCAGGTGCGCGAGCACCGCGTCGCTGACGGCACGCATGCCGGCGGGCGTGGGGTGGAAGAAGGCCGCGTCGCCCTTGCGGAAGGCCGTGAAGCCCTGCACCCACGGCTCGGCGGAGCCGACGGCGTGCTCGTCGCTGATCCCGGCGACGTCGACGAGCTCGGCGCCCGACTGCGCTGCCGCCGCGGCGAAGGCGTCGCGGAGCTGGTCGGCGGTCCGTCGGAACGCCAGCATCTGGTCCTCGGAGAAGGGCGCCAGCCGTGAGCGCGTGGTGGCCGTCCCGATGATCGTCAGGTAGTCGACCAGCACGACCCGAGCCGCGGGTGCGCGGTCACGGACTGCCCGGACGACGTCCACCAGCCCGGCGGTCGCGGCGTCGACGTCCCGCTGCGTCGGCGGGTCGGCCGTTGCCGTCCGCTGGAGCCGTCGGCCGAGCGCGCGGGTCAGGGGCCGTGCGGACAGCCAGCTCCCCCACGCCGCCTCCGACAGCGATCCGACGTACCGCAGGTCGTTGCCGCCCGCGGTGATCGTCACGAGGTCGACGTCCGAACCGGGGCGCACGGCCTCGATCTGCGGTGGGAGCCGCTTCGGGCCGACGCGCTGCGCCGTACGCAGGACCGTGTCCGTCGTCGCACCGCTGACCGATGCGTCCGTCAGGCGGGCTCCGAGTGCACGAGCGATCTGGTGCGACGCGTTGGCACCCGAGCGCCCGGCCAGCCGGTCGACCACGGGCGCGAGCCCCGGTCCGGCGGCGAACGAGCTGCCGAGTGCCACCATGTGCCGGGTCATCGCCCGATCATGGCACGACCGACCGTGGCAGAGTGCGCGCATGGCCCTGTCCCCGAGCGCACCCACCCTCACCCTGTTCTGCGGGCTGCCCGGGTCCGGCAAGACCACGCTGGCACGCCGGCTCGAGGCCGCCGGCGACGGCATCCGGATCGCGACGGACGAGTGGCAGGCGATGATCGGCGTCCCGCACGCGGACTCCGACTTCCACGAGTCCCTGCAGGTGGTCCTGTACCGGCATGCCCTGACCCTGCTGCGGGCGGGCGTGGACGTGGTCCTCGAGGACGGGCTGTGGACCGCTGCCGAGCGGCGGCAGAAGTTCGCGGACGCCCGAGCCTGCGGTGCGCGGGTGCGCTTCCACGTGTTCGAGGTCGACCACGACACGCTGTGGGAGCGGCTGCGTCGTCGCAACGCCGCTGCCGCGCCCGGGTCGGCACCCCTGACCGAGGACGACCTGCGGTGGGCGGAGGGCGTGTTCGAGCCGGTCACCGACGTGGAACTCGCCCTCGTCGACGAGTACGTTCGGCACACCGGCGGAACGGGACCGGCAGACGGCACAGCCAGGAGCACACGATGACCCCCACCCACCCCGACCTCCGTGCGATCCGCTTCCTGCCCGGGTTCTCCTGGGGACCGCGCCTGACGGGGCTCGTCCGGCGGGTGCGGCCGCGGCCGGCCGACCTCGGGCCGGAGGTCACGGCATCCGAACTGCACCTGCCGGGCACCGCGGGCAACCCGGACGTGTCGGTCCGGCTGCTCCGTCCGGCGCTCGCCGAGGGCCCGACGCCGCTGCTGCTCTGGGTCCACGGTGGCGGGCTCATCTCCGGCAGCCCGGAGCAGGACGACCGCGCGAACGCCGGCTTCGTCCGCAGCCTCGGGATCGCGGTCGCCGCCGTCCGGTACCGCCTGGCGCCCGACGCCGTCGCTCCCGCCGCCGCCGAGGACGTGTACAGCGCGTTCGTCGCGCTGGTGGAGCGGGCCGGACGGCTGGGCATCGACCCGGCCCGGATCGCGATCGGGGGTGCGAGCGCGGGCGGTGGGCTCGCCGCCGCGGCCACCCTGATGGCCGTGGACCGACCGGGTCCGGTGCCGGTCTTCCAGCTGCTGGTCTACCCGATGCTCGACGACCGCACGGTGCTGCGGACCGACATGGACACCACCAACGTGCACGTGTGGATGCCGGGCAGCAACCGCTACGGCTGGGCGACGTACCTCGGCACCGATCCCGGCAGCCCGGACGTGTCGGCGTACGCGGCCCCGGCCCGCCGCACCGACCTCGCAGGGCTGCCGCCGGCCTGGGTCGGAGTCGGCGCGAACGACCTGTTCCACGACGAGGACGTCGACTACGCCGAGCGGCTCCGCGCCGCCGGGGTCGACTGCACGCTCGAGGTCGTGCCGGGCGCGTTCCACGGCTTCGACGCGGTGATGCCGAAGGCCGGTGTGTCGCGTGCCTTCTGGCTCGCGCAGGCGCGCGCGCTGCAGGGTGCCCTGACCGCGTCCCCGCGGCACGGGTAGCGGTCACCACCGGACGGGAGGCGCGGTGCGGGCCCGGCCCGGTCCTCCTGTCCGGCCGTGGGTCGCGCCGGGCTGGCGCCGCGTCAGCTCGCGCCGGGCGCCTCGGCTGCGCGCGCGCCGCGGAGCTCGGGGAAGTGGTCCTCGCGCCACTCACCCACGGCGGGGGTCCCGCTCGCTGCCGCCCGCTCCTCGAGCTCACGGAGTTCCACCCGGCGGATCTTGCCGGAGATGGTCTTCGGCAGCTCGGCGAACTCGACGCGGCGGACCCGTGCGTACACGGGGAGGACGTCGCGTGCGTGCTCGAGGACCTGGCGCGCCGTGTCGGCCGTCGGCTCCCAGCCCGCGGCGAGCGCCACGTAGGCCTTCACGATGTTGAGCCGCGCCTGGTCGGGTGCGGGGACGACCGCGCTCTCGGCGACGGCCGGGTGCTGCAGCAGGGCGCTCTCGACCTCGAACGGCGAGACCTTGTAGTCGGAGGACTTGAAGACGTCGTCGGTGCGGCCGATGAAGGTGAGCTGTCCGGCCGCGTCACGGGCGGCGATGTCGCCCGTGTGGAAGTGGCCGTCGCGCATCGCGTCGGCGGTCCGGTCCGCCTCGCCGAGGTACCCGGCCATCAGGTTCACCGGGCGCTCGCTCAGGTCGAGGCACACCTCGCCCTCGTCCCCGGGTGCACCGGTCACCGGGTCGAGCAGCACCACGGTGACGCCGGGCAGCGGCGTCCCCATCGCGCCGGCGGTCACGTCCGCGCCCGGGGCGTTGCCGATGATCGCCGTCGTCTCGGTCTGGCCGTAGCCGTCGCGGATCGTCAGGCCCCATGCCTCGCGAACCCGGTCGATGACCTCGGGGTTGAGCGGCTCGCCGGCGGACACCACTTCGCGCAGTGCCCGTGGCCGGGCTCCGAGGTCGGCCTGCAGCATCATCCGCCAGGCCGTGGGCGGCGCGCAGAACGTGCTGACCTCGGCCCGGTCGAGCTGTGCCAGCAGCGCCGCGGGGTCGAAGCGCGGGGTGTCGTGCACGAACACGGTGGCCTCGGCGATCCACGGTGCGAAGAAGCAGCTCCACGCGTGCTTGCCCCACCCCGGTGAGCTGATCGCCAGGTGGACGTCGCCGGGCCGCAGACCGATCCAGTGCATCGTGCTGAGGTGCCCGACCGGATACGAGGTCTGCGTGTGCACGACCATCTTCGGCTTCGAGGTGGTGCCGGACGTGAAGTACACCAGGCACGGGTCGGTCGTCCGGGTGGTGACGACCGGGCGCTGTTCGCCCGCGGGTGCCGGGTCGCCGAGGTGGTCGGGGTACGGCGTCCACCCGTCCGCGGCGCCGCCGATCACGATGCGTGAGAAGTCCCCGTGCACGCCCGTGTACTTGGAGGTCTCAGACGCGTTCGTGACCACGTGGGCGACGGACCCGCGGTCGACGCGGTCCTGCAGGTCGGCGGTGTCGAGCATCGTCGAGGTCGGCAGGATGACGGCGCCGAGCTTGATGACCGCGAGCATCGTCTCCCACAGTTCGAGCTGGTTGCCGAGCATCACCAGCACGTGGTCGCCCTTCCGGACGCCGTGGGCGTCGAGGACGACCGCGAGCCGGTCGGAGCGCGCGGCCATCTCGGCGTAGCTGAACCGGCGGTCGCCGTCGGCGTCCGCGAGCCAGAGCGCCGTGCGGTCGTTGCCCGCGGCGATGACGTCGAACCAGTCGTCGGCCCAGTTGAACGTGTCGCCGAGGTCGGGCCAGGCGAACCCGGCGACGGTCGCGCCGGGCAGCGCCGGGTGGTCAGCTCGTGCTGGGTCCGTCACGGCGAGGAGCTGGTCACGGGCGGCGCGGTACGCGGCGGTCACGTTCGGGGAGGGCACCTGTCGATCATGCCGGATCACCCCGCGAGGCGCCCGGGGCGCGGCGTCGACGGGCGGCCGGTCAGGTGCACGCCCACCTGTCCCGACCACCACGGCGCTGCCGTCGCGCGTTCGTCAGTTGTGCAGGACCGCCGGCCGCACACGGACGGGGGCGAGCCACCGCGTGAGGACGATGGCCACGACCGCGCCGCAGCCGATGATGCTGGCCAGGACCACGATCTGGAACCGCCCCGCCTCGAGCGGCGAGACCCCGCCGAACACGGCCCCGACGAACGCTCCCGGCAGGGTCACGAGCCCCGTGGTGCGGGTCTGGTCGGTCGTCGGGACCATGGCGGCGTGGACAGCACGGCGCACCAGGTCCACGGTCGCCTCGCGTGGACGTGCGCCGAGCGCCAGCCACCCCTCGACCTCCTCCCAGTGGTCGCCGGTGAGCTCGACGAACCGCCGACCGCTCAGCGTGGCGATCGTCATCGCGTTCCCGATGACGATCCCGCCGATGGCGAGCACGTACCGGGGCGAGAACTCGATCGCTCCGGTGCTGAACACCACTGCCAGGCTGACGACGACGCCGGCGCCCATGGCGCTCGCGACCGGTCCGACCATGCGCCGGTACGCACCCAGCCGACGGGCCGCGGTCCACGTCGCCACGGTGAACATGACGAACAGGGCGACGCCGATCCAGAACGGGCTGCGGATGATGTTCGACAGGATGAGGCTGATGGCAGCGAGCTGCACGGTGCCCTGCAGGACGGCGAGCGCCGGCGCGAACGGCTTCGGCGCCCGGACCGCCAGCAGCAGCACCGTTGCGAGGACCACGAGTGCGCTGATGCCGACGAGCGTCCCGGTGACGAGCTGCGGCGTGAGCATGCGTCGGGCTCCTGTTCGGCGGTCCGCGACCCGGACCACGACCGCAGTGGGGGCACGGTGGGCTCTGGCGGGCTCGAACCGCCGACCACTTCGGTGTAAACGAAGTGCTCTACCAACTGAGCTAAGAGCCCGCAGCGACGATCGTACTTGGTGACGGACGCCAGGTGCGGTGCGGGCCCGACCCGCGCCTCCCGTCCGGTTCTGGGTCGATGCTTGCGACGCTGCACCTAAACCGGTATAAATGCCCCTGAACCGGTTTAGAACCATGAACACGGGCACGACGCGAAGGAGCGGACGATGACACGACGCCCCACCATCGTCGACGTCGCACGCGAAGCGGGCGTCTCGAAGGGCCTCGTGTCCCTCGCCCTCAACGACCGGCCCGGTGTCAACGCCACGACCCGCGAACGCATCCACAGGGTCGCGGCCGACATCGGCTGGCGCCCCAACCCGGCCGCCCGTGGCCTCACCAACCGTCGTGCGTACGCCCTGGGCCTGGTGGTCCGTCGCGACCCCCGCATCATCGAGGTCGACCCGTTCTTCGCGTCGTTCATCTCCGGCCTCGAGACCGTCCTGTCGGAGCGCGGCCAGGTCCTCGTGCTCAGCCTCGTCGGGGACCACGACGCCGAGGAACGCGCCTACCGCACGCTCGCGGCGGACGCCAGGGTCGACGGGTTCATCGTCACGGACCTGCTCGCCGGCGACCCCCGCATCGAGCTCATCGCCGAGCTCGGGGTGCACGCCGTCACGCTCGGCGAGCCCGACGTGCCGACGGCGTTCCCCGCGGTCCGTCGGGACTACGCCCCCGGCATCCACGAGCTCGTCCGCTACCTGGTCGGCCTCGGTCACGAGCGGATCGCCCACGTGTCCGGTCCTGAGTCCATGCTGCACGGACACGAGCGGCGGCAGCTGTTCGCCGATGCAGCACTCGAGGCCGGCGTCGACGCGGTCGTGGTCCCGACGGACTTCTCGCCCGAACAGGGGGCCGCCGCGACCGAGCAGCTCCTCGACCTCGCCGAGCGCGACCGGCCGACCGCGATCGTCTACGGCAACGACCCGATGGCGATCGCCGGCATGTCCGTCGCCCAGCACCGCGGTCTCCGGGTGCCGGACGACCTCTCGGTCACCGGACTCGACGGCTCGCAGATCGGGCGGCTCGTGTTCCCGGCCCTCACCACCCTCGACAACGACCCGGCCGAGTGGGGACGCATCGTCGCCGCCACACTGCTCGACCTCGTCGACGGCACCACGCCCGTCGACCGCGCTCTGCACCCCGCCGGACTCATCGTCCGCGGGTCGACGGGCGCGCCCCCGACCCGACAGCACACGACCGCGTAGTGCGCGCGGGAGCCTCGACGGCTCGGACGCACCCCCGACGAAGGAGTCACATGCACCGCCGCATGCTCGCCATCGGCACCGCCCTCGCGGCGACCGTGGCGCTCACCGTCTCCGGCTGCGCCACCGGCAACACGGTGGCCGGACCCGAGGCGAGGACCAAGCACGGTCCGATCACGATCTGGTACTCGAACAACGCCCAGGAGGTCACCTGGGGCAAGGGGCTCGTCAGCTCGTGGAACAAGGACCACCCGGACGAGCCGATCAAGGCCCAGGAGGTCCCGGCGGGCAAGAGCACCGAAGAGGTGATCGGCGCCGCGATCACGGCGGGCACCACCCCGTGCCTGGTGTTCAACAACCTGCCCGCCGCCACCGGGCAGTTCCAGAAGCAGGGCGGCCTGGTCGACCTGTCGAAGTTCCCCGGTGCCGACGCCTACATCCAGGCGCGCTCGGGGACGACCGCCGACCAGTACAAGTCCCCGGACGGCGACTACTACCAGATGCCGTGGAAGTCGAACCCGGTGATGATGTTCTACAACAAGAAGCTCTTCGCGAAGGCCGGGCTGAGCACCACCGACCCGAAGCTCAGCACCTACGCCGACTTCCTCGCCGCCGCCGCCAAGATCAAGGCTGCGAAGGCCGCACCGTTCGCCATCTACCCCGCGGCGACGAGCGAGTTCTTCCAGCCGAACTTCGACTTCCTGCCGCTGTACGCCGCCGAGACCGGCGGGACGGGGCTGCTCGACGGGGACCAGAAGGCCACGTTCGACGACGCCGCCGGCAAGGACGTCGCGGACTTCTGGAAGACCGTGTACGCCAAGGGGTACGCCGGCAAGGACCAGCTCCAGGGTGACGCCTTCGCCACCGGCCAGGCCGCGATGGCGATGGTCGGCCCGTGGGCGGTCGCGAGCTACAAGGGTGCGGTGGACTGGGGCGTCGTGCCCGTGCCGACGAAGGACGGCACCGCAGCGGACGCGACCTGGACGTTCCCGGACGCCAAGAACGCCGCGATGTACGCGTCGTGCCGCAACCAGGGAACCGCGTGGGACGTCCTCAAGTACGCGACGAGTCCCGACCAGGACCGCGCGCTGCTCGAGACGACCGGGCAGATGCCGATCCGGAAGGACCTCGCGTCGACCTACGCGGACTACTTCGCGAAGAACCCGTCGTACCGGGAGTTCGGCGCCCAGGCAGCCAGGACCGTCGACGACCCGACGGGTCCCAACTCGACGGCCGTCCTGCAGGCGTTCCGGAACTTCTGGACGAAGGCCGTCATCTCCGGCGACGGCGAACTCGATCCGCAGCTCGCCGCCGCGGCCACCAAGACGACCCAGCTCGCTGTCCAGAAGTGAAGGAGGACCGACCATGACCGCAACAGCGACCGCCCCGGCCGCCGCATCCGCTGGGGACCGCAGTCAGCACCGGCACCCCTGGCGCATCCGGGTGTTCGGCAGGAACCCCCTCGGCTGGCTCTTCAGCGCGCCGTACCTGGTGTTCGTGCTGGTGATCTTCGCCTACCCCCTGGTCCTCGCCGTCTACATGTCGTTCCACGACTACTTCTTCTCGGCCCCGGGGGCGACCGTCGACCGACCGTTCATCGGCGTGCAGAACTACGTGCAGGCGTTCGAGGACCCCCAGGTCCGGCAGTCGTTCCTGAACGTCGGCGAGTTCCTGCTCATCAACGTGCCGCTCACCGTCGTGCTGTCGCTCGTGCTCGCGGCGGCGCTCAACAGCGTCGTCCGCTGGTCGACGTTCTTCCGGGTCAGCTACTACGTGCCGTACGTCACGGCGTCCGTCGCCGTCGTCGGCGTCTGGCTGTTCCTGTTCAACCAGACCGGCCTCGTGTCGAAGCTCCTCGGCCCGCTCGCCCCGAACCCTGGGTGGCTCGTCAACGAGCACTGGGCGATGCCGATCGTCGCGCTCTTCGTCACGTGGAAGCAGCTCGGGTTCTACATCCTGCTGTACCTGGCGGCGTTGCAGAACGTGCCGAAGGAGCTCTACGAAGCAGCCGCGACGGACGGTGCGGGCAAGGTGCGGTCGTTCTTCTCCGTGACCGCCCCCGGAGTCCGACCCGCGACCGTGCTGGTCCTGCTCCTCAGCACCGTCATCGGGGCGAACCTGTTCACGGAGCCCTACCTGCTGACTGGCGGCGGCGGCCCGAACGGCTCGTCGTCGTCACCCGTGCTGGTGATGTACCAGCAGGGCATCGAGCAGAACCACCCGGGGTACGCGTCCGCGATCGGCATCGTGCTGGTCGTCGGGGTCATGGTCATCGCGTTCCTGCAGAACCGATTCGCCGGAGGAAGAGAACGATGAGCCAGACAGCAACCGGCGCCGCAGGCGCTGCGGGCCTCCCCGTCCCGGGGACCGGCACCGGCGGGGACGACGAAGGTCGGGCCTCCAGACCGCGCCGCACGCGGCGACGCCGCATGGACGGGATCCAGCTGAGCCGCGGCCAGGCGGCGCTCCGGTTCGTGGTGCTCCTCATCGGCGCCGCGGTCTTCCTGTTCCCGTTCTGGTACATGATCGTCGGCTCGCTCCAGGCGTCCCCGGACACCTCGATCGCCGGTGCGTTCCCGAACCCGTCGAACATCACCGGGCACAACTACGCCGAGATCAACTCCCGGGTGAACCTCGGCCAGGGGCTCCTGAACTCCGGCATCTACACCGGCGGCGTGGTGATCTGCACGGTCGTCTTCGGCGTCCTCGCCGGCTACGCGCTCGCGGTCCTGCAGTGGAAGGGACGCGGCGTCACCTTCGCCCTGGCACTCCTCGTGCAGGTCATCCCGTTCCAGCTGCTGATGATCCCGCTCTACGTGCTCATCGCGCGGAACTACGGACTCGCCGACAACTACCTCGGCATGATCCTGCCGTTCGCGATCAACTCGACGGCGGTGATCATCTTCCGCCAGTACTTCCTGCAGGTCCCGCAGGAGATCTTCGACGCCGCGCGGATCGACGGTGCCGGTGAGATCAGCGTGCTGTGGCGGGTGGCACTCCCCCTGGTCCGGCCGGCGCTCGTGACCGTGGTGCTCGTGACCTTCATCGGGCCGTGGAACGACTTCCTCTGGCCGTTCCTCATCACGAAGGAGGCATCGATGCAGCCCCTTGCGGTGTCGCTCGCCAACTACATCTCGAACATCGCCCAGTCGACCGCGAACCCGTTCGGAGCGATCCTCGCCGGGGCGGTCGTGCTCGCCGCGCCGGTCGTCGTGCTGTTCATCGTGTTCCAGCGCTACTTCATCTCGACCGACGTCGGGTCCGGGGTCAAGGGATGAGCGCCGACCTCGACCCGAGCCGGTCCGAACCGAGTCAGCTCGACCGCGCCCAGCTCGTCGCCGACTACGAGCGAGCCCTCCGGCACGACAACGCGCTGACCGACCGGATCTCGACGGACGACTTCTCCGCCGTCTACGACGACCCACCGGCCTGGATGATCGGGCCGTTCCGGCGCGATCCGTCGCTCACCTTCACGCAGCCGCGTGCCTGGGCGGACCCCACCGGGATCGGGTGGACGGCCGAGTCCGTCTTCAACCCCACGCTGGGCGTCGCTCCGGTCGACGGACGGCCAGGAGGCCCGGAGCAGCTGCATCTCGTCTACCGTGCGGCCCCGCGCAAGGAGAGCACCTCGTCGCGGATCGGGCACGCGGTCCTGACCGCGGACGGCTGGGTCGACGACGGCGGCCCGATCCTCTGGCCGACGCTCCGCAACGAGTCGCTCGGGGTCGAGGACCCGAAGCTCTACCGTGCCGAGGGACGCTGGTTCCTGTTCTACAACGGCATCTGGGACACCACCGGGACACCCGAGCGTGCCGAGTACCCGTCCGCCGACCACCTGGACGGCGAAGTCGGATGCGACATCAACCTCGCGGTGTCCGACGACCTGGTGCACTGGGAGAAGCTCGGACAGGTCGTGCCGTACGCCGTGTCGCAGCTCTGGGCGAAGGGCGCCGTGATCCCGCGGAACGACCGCGGGGAAGCGGTCCGGATCGGCGGCGAGTACCTCATGTACCTGTCCGAGGGGTGCGGTGGACGCCTGACCGTCGGCCACTCCGACGACATGGTGCACTGGACGTTCGCGCCCGAGGACTACCTCGACATGTCCTCGCTCGGGCCGCAGCTGTACGAGGTCGCGTGCGCGGTCGTGGACGGCGACCGGCTCGTCCTCGACTTCTTCCACCGCGACCCCGCCGGGCACTTCGCCGCCGCCCAGGCCCGCTACGACGTCGACGCCCCGTTCACCCAGCGCGAGCTGCACAGCGGCGGGTCCCTCGCGTGGGGCGGGTTGCTCCGCTGGGACGGCGACCGCGTGTTCGCACAGGGCTGGGACGCGCCGCGCGGCACCCGCGAGATGTACTGCTACCGAGAGGACCACCATGACTGACGCCCTTGCCGCCGCTGACTTCCCGTACGCCCTCGAGCGGGTCGGCCTGCTCATGTCGCCGCTGGCGGACGACCCGCTCGAAGCCGAGGGTGTGCTGAACCCCGGCAGCGGCCGCGGCCCGGACGGCGAGCTCTACCTGCTCCCCCGGCTCGTGGCGACCGGCAACGTCTCCCGGATCGGCATCGCCCGCGTCGTCGTCGAGGACGGCGTGCCCGTCGGTGTCGAACGCGAGGGGATCGTGCTCGAGCCGGAGCGGACGTGGGAGGTGGGGGCGCAGAACGCCGGCGTCGAGGACCCGCGCACCACGTTCCTCCCGGCCATCGGCCTGCACGTCATGACGTACGTCGCCTACGGGCCGCTCGGACCGCACACGGCCGTGGCCGTGTCGGAGGACCTGCGCGCGTGGCGCCGGCTCGGACCCGTCCGGTTCGGGTACGACGACGCCCTCGACGTCGACCTCGGTCTGTACTTCAACAAGGACTGCGTCTTCCTCCCCGAGCCGGTCGTCGGACCGGACGGCGTCACGAGCATCGCGGTGCTGCAGCGCCCGGGCTGGGACCTGTCCGAGATCCGCCCCGGCGAGGGCGTGCACCCGCCGTCGTGGGTCGAGGACACCCGGCCGTCGATCTGGATCTCGTTCGTGCACCTCGACCGGGTCCGCGAGGACGTCGGGGCACTCGCGGAGTGGCGCGGGCACCGGGTCCTCGCCGCACCGGAGATGCCGTTCGAGGCGCTCAAGATCGGGGCGGGACCGGCGCCGATCCGCGTGCCGGAGGGCTGGTTGCTCCTGCACCACGGGGTGACCGGCGAGCTCGTCGGCTCCCTCGCCCAGCAGCAGAACGTCAACTACGCGGCCGGGGCGATGATCCTCGACGCGGAGCGGCCGTGGCAGGTCGTGTCCCGGACGACCGAGCCGCTGCTGTCCGCCGACACCGAGGACGAGCAGTCGGGCATCGTGCCGAACGTGGTGTTCCCGACGGCGATCGAGGAGATCGACGGGGTGCGGTACGTGTTCTACGGGATGGCCGACTCGAAGATCGGGGTGGCGCGGCTCGTCCGCCGCTGAGCACCCGCCGTACGCTGACCGCATGACCCAGATCCGCACCGGCTGCGACCTGGCGTCGGTCGACGACGTCCGCGCCGGCATCAGTGCCCACGGCGAGCGGTACCTGGCCCGCGTCTTCACCGAGCGGGAGCGCGCCGACGCCGGGGACGACCCGGAACGCCTGGCGGCCCGCTTCGCCGGGAAAGAGGCGGTCATCAAGCTCCTCCGCCCCACGCGGTCCGAGTCGGTCCCGCTCCGCGACGTCGCGATCGTCCTCGACGAGCACGGCGCTCCCTCCGTCGAGCTCGTCGGAGCGGCCGCCGGACTCGCGGCGACGGCCGGCATCACCACCGTCGACGTGTCCCTGTCCCACGAACGGGGGCTGGCGCTCGCGACGGCTGTGGCCCTCTCGGAGCGGTGACGGCGGACATGCCCGGCGAGACTGTCAACCCGTGCAGGAACGGGTCCGGAGGGTGCGGGTTCCCGCACCGGCACGGCGGTTTTCCGGGGTCGTCCGCTCCCTATGGTTGCTCACATGCAACAGGACCAGAACACCGGAGCGACCTCGCTCGCACTCGCTGACCCGACGGCCGAGCAGGCCGTCCGACGTGCGCTCGCCGACCACGGACGCCTGACCGTCGACGCCGGGGACGTCGCGTCGACCGCCGACCTCTACGCGCTCGGGCTCACCTCCCACGCCACGGTCAACGTGATGCTCGCCGTCGAGAACGACCTCGACGCGGAGTTCCCGGACCACGTACTGAACCGCGCGACCTTCGGCTCGGTGGCGTCCATCGTCGCCGCCGCCGCGCTGGCGACCTCATGACCCTGACGGACCACGAGACCCCGCTGCTGCGGACCGGACCGGTCCCCGTCGACCGCTTCGCGGAGCGCACCGCCGCCGTCGCTGCCGTCGCCGCGCAGCACGCCGACGAGGTCGACCGCGACGCCCGTCCCCCGCGCGAGGCGATCGCCGCCATGCGCGAGTACGGTCTGCTCGCCGCCGCTGTGCCGACCGGACTCGGTGGCGAGGGTGCCTCCGTCTCCGAGCTCTCGGTCATCGCGACCGAGCTCGGTCGCGCGTGCGCGGCGACGGGCATGGTGTTCGCGATGCACCAGGGGCAGGTCATGGCGCTGTGGCGGCACGGCGGCGACGGCGCCGGCGTGCTCGCGATGACCGCCGCGGTCCGCGACGGTGCCCTGGTCGCGTCGTCGACGACCGAGAAGGGCGTCGGTGGTGACGCCCGCCGCTCGACCTGCGCGATCGAGACCCTGCACACCGAGCACGAGCCCTCGTCTGCGGCCCGGATCCGCCTGCGCAAGGACGCGCCGGTCATCTCCTACGCCACCGAGGCCGACGTCGTCCTCGTCACCGCGCGCCGCGACCCCGACGCCGCCGCGTCCGACCAGCGGCTCGTCGGCTGCTGGACGAAGGACACCGTGCTCTCGCAGACCTCGACGTGGGACACGATGGGGCTCCGCGGCACGTGCAGCAACGGCTGGGTCCTCGACGCCGAGACCACGGCGGACGCGGTGTTCCGTGACGACTACGCGACGATCTCCGCGCAGACCGTCCTCCCCGTCTCGCACGTCCTCTGGGCGTCGGTCTGGCTCGGCATCGCCGCGTCGGCCGCCGAGCGTGCGCGGGCAGCGGTCCGCAAGCAGGCCCGGGCGAACGTCGGCACCACGCCCCCGGGTGCGCTCCGGCTCGCGGAGCTGCTGGTCGAGCTGCAGTTCCTCGCCGACGGCGTCCGGCACGCCGCGGAGCGGTTCGACAGCGTCGCGGACGACCCTGACACGCTCGAGTCGAGCGCGTACGCCCTCGCCGCCAACGCGCTGAAGATCGGCGCGTCCGAGCGGGTCACCGACCTCGTCACGAAGGCGCTGCGCATCGTCGGGATCGCCGGGTACGCCGCCTCCGGGCCGATGAGCATCTCGCGGAACCTCCGCGACGCCCACGGTGCCGCCGTCATGGTGAGCAACGACCGTCTCCTGCAGAACGACGCCGGACTGGCCCTGATGACCGGAGCGATCCTATGACGATCACCGACCCCACCACCGCGACCGACACGCCGCTCGACCGGGCCCGCGCAGCGTTGCGCCGGGACCTGCTCGCAGACGGTGTGCTCATCGACCTGGGCTCCCCCGGCCTGTACGGCCGGACCGGTGTCTTCGAGCGCGTGTCCAGCGCGGTCGACGCCGCCGGTGTCCGGTCGATGGCCGACCTCGACACCGCGGTGGTCCGCTTCCCGCCGGTCGAGCCCCTCGCCGCCTTCGAACGCACTGACTACATCGCCTCGTTCCCCGACCTGGCCGCGTCCATCTCGGGCTTCACCGGCGACGACCGCAAGCACCGCGAGCTGCTGGCGGCTCGCGAGCGCGGCGAGCGGTGGGAGGACTTCCTCGACCCCGCCGACCTCATGCTCACCCCGGCGGTGTGCCACCCGCTCTACGGGCTGCTGACGGGGACGGTCCCGCAGCAGGGCCGCACCTTCGACATCTTCGGTGACTCGTTCCGCCGCGAGCCGTCGCTCGACCCGATGCGCCTGCAGGCCTTCCACATGCACGAGTTCGTGCACGTCGGCACCCCGGCCTCGGCGCAGGCGCACCGCGACGGGCGTGTCCCCGTGATCCGCGACCTGCTGACCTCGTTCGGCCTCGAGATCGACGTCGTCCCGGCCAACGACCCGTTCTTCGGCCGGGTCGGCCGGATGCTGGCCCGCAACCAGGTCGAGCAGGCGCTGAAGTTCGAGTTCGTCACGCCGGTCTACGGCGACGCCGGCGACCCGACCGCGATCGGCTCGGCCAACCTGCACGAGGACCACTTCGGCACGTCGTTCGACATCCGCACCGAGGACGGCGAGGTCGCCCACAGCGCCTGCGTCGCCTGGGGACTGGAACGCGTCACCATCGCCCTCTTCGCCGCGCACGGCACCGACCCGGCTTCGTGGCCGGCCGACGTCCGTCGCGCGCTGGACCTGTGACCACGTCGCACGGGTGGTCGGGTTCCCCGGCCCTCCGTGTCGCCGTCCAGACGCCGCCGTCGGCGCGGCTCGGCGTCGTGATCTGCCCGCCGCTCGGCCAGGAGGGCGTGATCGCCTACCGCACGCTGCGCCTGCTGGCAGACCGCCTGGAGGCCCGTGGCGTGGCCTCGATCCGCTACGACCCGTCCGGACGTGGTGACGCCCAGGCCGATGCGGACCCCGACGCGCTGGTCCGGTCCGCCCGGCACGCCGCGGCCGTGCTCCGCACGACCGGTGTCGAGCGCGTCGTCTTCGTCGGACTGGCGTCGGCGGCGCTCGTCGCGGCTGCGGCGGCCACGGACGACGACGGGCTCGTGCTCTGGGACGCTCCGGAGTCGGGTCGCGCCTGGCTTCGGCGACAGCGCGCCCTGGCGACGATGACCATCGGTGCGGACCGCGTCGTCGACGGTGTCGAGACCCTGGTCGGCATCGACCTCGACCCGGACCAGCTGGCGGCCCTCGGGGCACTCCGACACGGCCCCCGGTCGGACGCCACCCTGGTGCTGGTGCGTCCCGGTGCCCGCGCCCCGAAGGCCCTCGGGGACGTCGCCGTCGTCGAGGTCGCCGGGAGCGCCGAACTCCTCGACGGCACGAGCATCCACGCGCGCATCCCCGCCGACGCCCTCGAGACGGTGGTCTCCTGGATCGACGACCTGGCACCCGCCGCCGGGACCGCCACGACCCCTCCGGAGGTGGACGACGTCCTGCACCTGGGGCACGGCGTGTCCGAGCGTGTCGTGCTCCTCGGCCCGGAGCGCCTGTTCGCGATCGAGACGGTGCCGCACGACGAGGACGCCCCCGTGGTCGTGTTGCACAACGGCGCAGCGGAGCACCGCGTGGGCGCGTCGGACTACCAGGTGGAGCTCGCTCGGGCACTCGCGCGGGACGGCGTCCGCGTGCTGCGTGTCGACCGCCGGGGCACGGGCGAGAGCTCCCCCGTGGCCGCCGACGAACGCGACTACCTGTTCGCACAGGAGTGGATCGACGACCAGGCCGCGGTGGTGGCCGCGCTCGACGTCGACCACGACCGGCTCGCGCTGGTCGGCATGTGCGCCGGCGCCTGGCTCGCGGGACGCGGGTCGTCCGCGTCCCCGCGACTCGTCGTGGAGATCAGCCCGAACGACTACCGGCGACGTGCCGCCGAACCCGGCAGCTACAGCGACGGCGTCCGGGCCGTCGACGCACCGTCACCGGCCAGACGGTGGGTGCGTGAGCGCTACAACGTGGTCGTGCCGGAGGCCCTGCGTGAGCGCATCGCGCGACGGGACCGTGCCGGCGGCGTCGTCGACCACGTCCGTCCGCTGGTCTCCGCCGGCACCGACGTCGTGATGATCGCCGCGGACGTCGACGCCGCCCTGTTCGACCGGCTCGGTGGCCGGGCGGCCCTCGCGCGCTGGGCACCGGGCGCCGAGCCGGGTTCGGTGACCCTCGTCCGCGTCCCCGGGGGCGACCACTCGCTGTTCTCCCCGCACATGCGACGGGCCGTGGTGTCCGAAGTCCGCGCGCGGGTCAGGGCCACGTTCCCGGCCGGCGTGCGACCGAGTAGGAACTGAGGGGTGCGACGAGCGACGGTGGCGGTGACGGCAGCGGCGCTCGTGGTGCTCCTGACGGGGTGTTCCGCGAACCAGGGCGCTCCGCCGTGGCCACGGCCGACGGACCTCGCCGGACGCGCCGAGGCCGCCGGACTCCACGACGTGTGGGGGCAGCGGCTGGCCGAGCACATCCACACGCACCTGTCGATCACCGACGGCGACGAGCCCGTCGTCGTGCCGGGGAACATCGGGCACTCCGCGGCACGCAGGTTCGCGGCCGAGATCCACACACACGACACCTCCGGCATCATCCACGTCGAGTCCCCGGAACGTCGGGACTTCACCCTCGGTCAGTTCTTCGACGAGTGGGGAGTCTCGCTCGGGCCCGGACACGTCGGGGGTCTGCACGGTGACGTCACGGTGTGGATCGACGGCGACCGGTGGTTCGCGAACCCGCGGTCGATCCCGCTGCGGGACCTGGAGCAGGTCGACATCGCCGTCACGACGTTCGGTGAGGCCCCGCACCGCTCGGCCGCGTTCGACTGGCCTCCGCAGTACCACTGACCGGCCGACCGGCCAGCGCCGCGACGACGGCGTCGGGGTGCTCGACGTGCGCGAAGTGGCCGCAGTCGTCGAGCAGGACCGTCCGGACGTGCGGCAGCACCTCGGCGAGGCGCTCCAGGTCCTCGACCCGGGCGAACACGTCGTCCCGTCCGGCGACCGCGGTGACCGGGCTCCGGACGGTCCGCCAACGGTCCGTGTCGTAGGCACCACCAGCGGCAGCGGCGGCCAGGAAGCCGGCGGGCCGGAGCTCCTCGACGAAGGCATCGAGCACGCTGCGGTCCAGCGCCCGCACGTGCGTGAACACCGGCGCGGCCAGCAGCCGCAGCAGGCCGACGCGCGCCAGGCCGCGCAGCATCGGCACCGCGGCGCTCCGGGCGACCGCCAGACCGGCGCGCAGCAGCGCGAACGCCGGCAGGGTCAGGACGCCGCGGAGCGGGCGCCGGGCGGCGTCCGTCGCGGCGAAGGTCGTCCCCGACACGAGCCCGATCGTCCGGATCCGCTCCGGGACGGCGACCCCGAGGTGCAGGGCGATGAACGCGCCCATCGAGTGCCCGATGACGTCGACGGCACCGACACCGACCGCGTCGAGGACCTCGGTGAGCACCCGCACGGTGTCGTCGACGCCGATCGGGGTCGTCGGAGCGGGTGACGAACCCCACCCGGGCAGGTCGACGAGGACCAGACCGCGGTCGCCGTACCCGTGTGCCGCACGGAGCAGGGGCGTCCAGGTGGTCCACGACCCGGCGACGCCGTGCAGCAGCAGCAGTGGTCGGTCGCCCGGGCGCGCGTGCACGACAACGGGGCCGGACGAGGTCGGCACGACGATGCGGGTCAGCGACCACGGGACGGGGTCTGACGACACCGGGAACGGGGCGTACGCGGTGGACGCGACCACGTCGGGTGGGGACGTCGTGTCGTGGGCGTGCACCGTGCCTCCTGTCGGGTGCGGATGCACCTGCGGAGGATTCGGAACCGGACCGACGAGCGGTTGCTAGCCGACGGTGACGGGCGCCGTGCAGGCGGCGAGCCGGTCGAGCGCCGCGCGGTACTCGGTCACGTCGCGGGCCACGCCGGGCTCGGAGATGATCGACGCGCGGATGCGGCCCTGGACGTCGATGACGAACGTCGCCCGGTTCGCGAAGCCCTTGTGCTCGAGGAACACGCCGTACTCCTTGGCGACGGCGCCGTGCGGCCAGAAGTCCGCGAGCAGCTCGAAGTCGTAGCCGTTCTGGTCGGCGAACGACCGCAACGTGGCCTTCGAGTCGACCGAGATGCCGATGAGCTCGATGCGGTTGTCCTGGAACATCGTGATGTTGTCCCGGAGGTCGCAGAGCTCGGTCGTGCACGTCGACGAGAACGCCAGCGGGAAGAAGACGAGGGCGACCGGGCGGGTGCCGCGGAAGTCGCTGAGGCGGACGTGCTCACCGAACTGGTTCGGGAGCTCGAAGTCCGGCGCGAGTGAGCCGATCTCCAGTGCCATCGTTGGGTGCTGCTTCCTCGGGCTGCGGGTGTGCCCGTCGATCCACGCCCCGCGGGTTCGCGTGGGCACGATCGGCAATCGTACGCCGACGACACGTGAATGCAAGCGTGCGCGCACCCAGCGTCCGAGTCGGTGGTGGGGCCTAGAGTGGACCGCGGCTCCCACCGACGGTCGCGACCCGATCGACCGGTGGACCACCTATGTCCACCACCACGAGAACGAACGAGGTCAAGGGTGACGGTGAACGACCAGGACCCGCGCAGCATCGCAGGGACCGACCAGGACCCGGAAGAGACCGCAGAGTGGCGTGAATCGCTCGACGGACTCGTCGCGACGCACGGCCACCAGCGGGCCCGCGAGATCATGCAGAGCCTGCTGAAGCGCTCGAACGAGCTGCACCTCGGCGTGCCGATGGTCCCGACGACGGACTACGTCAACACGATCGCTCCGGAGAACGAGCCGGAGTTCCCGGGCGACGAAGAGCTCGAGCGCCGGTACCGCCGGTGGATCCGCTGGAACGCGGCCATCACGGTGCACCGCGCACAGCGGCCCGGCATCGCGGTGGGTGGACACATCTCGACGTACGCGTCGAGCGCCGCCATGTACGAGGTCGGCTACAACCACTTCTTCCGCGCCCAGGACCACCCGTCCGGTGGCGACCAGGTCTTCTTCCAGGGCCACGCCTCCCCCGGCATGTACGCGCGTGCCTTCATGGAGGGCCGGCTCGGCGAGGACCAGCTCGACGGCTTCCGCCAAGAGCAGTCCCACGCCGGCGGCGGGCTGTCCTCGTACCCGCACCCGCGCCTCATGCCGCACTTCTGGCAGTTCCCGACCGTGTCGATGGGCATCGGCCCGATCAACGCGATCTACCAGGCGCAGCAGGCCAAGTACCTGTCGAACCGCGGCATCAAGGACGCGATGGACCAGCAGGTCTGGGCGTTCCTCGGCGACGGCGAGATGGACGAGGTCGAGTCCCGCGGCCAGCTGCAGGTCGCGGCCAACGACGGCCTCGACAACCTGAACTTCGTCATCAACTGCAACTTGCAGCGGCTCGACGGACCGGTCCGCGGCAACGGCAAGATCATCCAGGAGCTCGAGGCGTTCTTCCGCGGCGCGGGCTGGAACGTCATCAAGGTCGTGTGGGGCCGCGAGTGGGACGACCTGCTCGCACGCGACACCGAGGGTGCGCTCCTCAACCTGATGAACCAGACGCCCGACGGCGACTACCAGACGTACAAGGCGGAGAACGGTGCCTACGTCCGCGAGAACTTCTTCGGGCGCGACCCGAAGGCGCTCGAGCTGGTAAAGGACTACACCGACGACCAGATCTGGAACCTCAAGCGCGGTGGCCACGACTACCGCAAGGTCTACGCGGCGTTCAAGGCCGCGACCGAGCACAAGGGCCAGCCGACCGTCATCCTCGCGAAGACGGTCAAGGGCTACGGCCTCGGCCCGAGCTTCGAGGGCCGCAACGCGACCCACCAGATGAAGAAGCTCACGCTCGACAACCTCAAGCAGTTCCGCGACGAGATGCGCATCCCGATCTCCGACGCACAGCTCGAGGAGAACCCCTACACGCCGCCGTACTACCACCCGGGCAACGACGACGAGGCGATCCAGTACATGCACGAGCGCCGTCGGGCCCTCGGCGGGTACGTCCCCGAGCGCCGCACCAAGTACACGTCGATCACCCTGCCGGACGACGCCAAGTACCAGGTCGTCAAGAAGGGCTCCGGCAAGCAGGAGATCGCCACGACCATGGCGTTCGCCCGACTGCTGAAGGACCTGCTGCGCTCCCCCGACTTCGGCAACCGCGTGGTGCCGATCATCCCGGACGAGGCACGCACGTTCGGCATGGACGCGTACTTCCCGACGGCGAAGATCTACAACCCGAACGGGCAGCACTACACGTCCGTCGACCGCGAGCTGCTCCTGGCGTACAAGGAGAGCCCGCAGGGCCAGATCATCCACGTCGGCATCAACGAGGCCGGGGCGATGGCGGCGTTCACCGCCGTCGGCACCTCGTACTCGACGCAGGGCGAGCCGCTCATCCCGGTCTACGTCTTCTACTCGATGTTCGGCTTCCAGCGCACCGGCGACGCCATCTGGGCCGCCGGCGACCAGATGACCCGCGGGTTCATGATCGGCGCCACCGCCGGTCGCACCACGCTGACCGGTGAGGGCCTGCAGCACGCCGACGGCCACTCGCTGCTCCTCGCGACGACGAACCCGGCCGTGGTGTCCTACGACCCCGCGTACGGCTACGAGATCGGGCACATCGTGCAGGCCGGTCTCGACCGGATGTACGGCACGAACGAGGACGGCTCGCCCAAGCACGCCGACCCGAACGTCATGTACTACCTGACGGTCTACAACGAGCCGATCGTGCAGCCGGCGGAGCCCGAGGGCATCGACGTCGACGGCATCGTCAAGGGCATGTACCTGCTCAAGCGGAGCGAGCACGACGGCCCGAAGGCCCAGCTGCTGGCGTCCGGTGTCGCCGTGCCGTGGATCCTCGAAGCGCAGCAGTTGCTCGCCGAGGACTGGGGCGTGTCGGCCGACGTCTGGAGCGTCACGAGCTGGGGTGAGCTCTACCGCGACGGCCTCGCAGCGGAGCAGCACGCGTTCCTCAACCCGAACGAGCAGCCGCGCACGCCGTACGTCACCGAGCGCCTCCTCGGCACCGAGGGGCCGGTCGTCGCCGTCAGCGACTTCATGCACCAGGTGCAGGAGCAGATCCGCCCGTTCGTGCCGACCGACTACGCCACGCTCGGCGCCGACGGCTTCGGCTTCTCGGACACGCGCCCCGCGGCCCGCCGCTTCTTCCACATCGACGGCCCCTCGGTCGTCGTGCGGACACTGCAGCAGCTCGCGCGTCAGGGCCGGGTCGACGGCGCCCTCGTCCAGCAGGCGATCGACAAGTACCGCCTGCACGACGTGACCGCCGGCACCACGGGCAGCGCCGGCGGCGAGAGCTGACGCCGGTAGTGACGACACCCCGCACCGACCCTGCCGGGGGCCAGCAGAGCGACCGCGAACGCGCGCTCTCCTGGCTCCGGCAGGTGTCGGGCGAACTCTCGACCGCCACCATCAAGCGGCTCGAGGACACGCTCCCCTGGTACAGCGAGATGCCACCCGGCCGCCGGTCCGCCGTCGGCATGGTGGCGCAGGCCGGCATCACGTCGTTCATCTCATGGCTCGAGGGCAGCGCGTCGACCCCGTGGATCGCGGCCGCCGACGTCTTCGGATCGGCACCGCGCGAACTGCTGCGCTCGGTGAGCCTGCAGCAGACCCTCCAGCTCATCCGCGTCGTGGTGACGGTCGTCGAGGAACGCGCCGCCGACGACGAGATGCTGCAGGAGGCGATCCTCAAGTACTCCCGCGACATCGCCTTCGCCGCTGCCGACGTGTACGCCCGCGCGGCCGAGGCCCGTGGGCTCTGGGACGCGCGACTCGAGGCACTGGTCGTCGACTCGATCCTGTCCGGGGAGTACGACGACGAACTGCCGTCCCGCATCGCCGCCCTCGGCTGGCACGGGCACGGCGAGGTCGCGGTGCTCGTCGGGACCGCGCCGAAGCAGCTCGAGGTGGACCAGGTCCGCCGCACGGCCCGGCACATGGACGCCGACGTGCTGATCGGGGTACAGGGCTCACGACTCGTCGTGGTCATCGGTCGCGCGACCCCGCGCGACGACGTGCCCGACGGCGAGGAACCGGTCTCGTTCATGGCCATCGCGCAGTCACTCGAGCCGTTGTTCGGCGAGGGGCACCTGGTCCTCGGCAACGAGGTCCCGGGGGTGGTGGACGCGTCCACCTCGGCGAAGGCCGCACTGGCCGGCTTCGCGGTCGCGCGGGCCTGGCGCGGCGCTCCCCGTCCCGCGCTGGCCGACGACCTGCTGCCGGAGCGTGCACTCGCCGGCGACCCGCTCGCCCGGTCCGCGCTCGTGCAGCGCATCTACGTGCCGCTGAAGGACCAGTCCACCGAGCTCCTGCAGACGCTCTGGTGCTACCTGGACACCGGCCGGTCGCTCGAGGCCACGGCGCGGGAGCTCTTCGTGCACCCGAACACCGTCCGCTACCGCCTGCGCCGCGTCGCCGACATCATCGGCTGGGACGCCACGCACGCCCGTGACGCCCTGATCGTGCAGTCGGCGCTCATCCTCGGGGCCATGTCCGAGTCGGCGTCGGGCCGTCGCCGCCCGGTCCGCCGGTAGGGGTCCCACAATGTCGCTCCCCGATCTGTGTCGGGTGTCCACACGGGTGCCGCTCCCCGACCCCGACAGGATTGTCCGGTGATCGTCGTCGTCGCGCCCGGACAGGGCTCCCAGACCCCCGGCTTCCTCGCCCCCTGGCTCGAGGACGCCGCCGTCCGTGACCGCGTCGGGGAGTGGTCCGAGGCGATCGGCGTCGACCTCGCCCTGCACGGCACCGAGTCCGACGCGGACACGATCAAGGACACCGCGCTCGCGCAGCCGCTCATTGTCGCGGCCGGCATCGTCACCGCGGACGCGCTGCTGGCCGACGGCCGCCGCGCCCTGGTCGGCGGCGTCGCCGGCCACTCCGTCGGGGAGTTCACCGCGGCGGCGGTCGCCGGCGTCCTGCAGCCGACCGACGCCGTCGCCCTGGTCGCCGAACGCGGGCGCGCGATGGCCGACGCGGCCGCGCTCGAGCCGACGTCGATGGCCGCGGTCCTCGGTGGCGACCCGGACGAGCTCGCGCAGGCGCTCGAGGCGCACGGCCTCGTCCCCGCGAACCACAACGGCGGCGGACAGACGGTCGTCGCCGGCCCCGCCGCAGCGATCGCCGCCCTCGCCGCCGACCCGCCCGCCAAGGCCCGCGTGGTGCCGCTCGCCGTCGCGGGTGCGTTCCACACGCGCTTCATGAGCCCGGCCGTCGACCGCGTGGCCCCGGTCGCCGCGTCGGCGTCCGTCGCCGACCCCACGCTCCCGATCTGGACGAACGCCGACGGCTCCCGTGTCGACGACGGCCGCCATTTCGTCGACCTGATGGTGCGCCAGATCGCCAGCCCCGTGCACTGGGACGCCGTGATGGACTCGTTCCGACAGGCCGACGTCACCGGGATCATCGAACTCGCGCCGGCCGGCGCACTCGTCGGACTCGCGAAGCGCGGCCTGCGCGGCACGCCCACCGTCGCGATCAAGACCCCCGAGGACCTGCCGGCCGCGATCGAACTGCTGCAGAGCGCCCAGGGCGCGGAGAAGACCGAGGTGACCGCGTGACGGACGCAAGCAACACCGACGACCGGGCCACGAACCTCCAGGCCGGCCCGACCGCGACGGTCCGTCCGGTGCTGTCGCAGCGCCGCGGACACGAGTTCAGCCGCATCCTCGGGTTCGGCGCCGCCCGCGGCGAGAAGACCGTCCCGAACGACGACCTGATCGGGCCGATCGACTCCTCCGACGAGTGGATCCGCCAGCGGACCGGCATCATCACGCGCATGCGCGCCGGTGCCGACGTCGAGGCCGTCGACCTGGCCGAGGCCGCCGCACGCGAGGCGATCGCGAAGTCCGGCATCACCGCGGACCAGATCGGCGTCGTGCTCGTCAGCACCGTCACCCACACCGTCGCGACCCCGTCGATGGCAGCGCTCCTCGCCGAGCGCATCGGCGCCACCCCCGCGGCGGCGTACGACATCAGCGCCGCGTGCGCCGGGTACGCCTACGGCATCGCCCAGGCCGACTCGTTCGTGAAGTCCGGCGTCGCCGACCACGTGTTGGTCGTGGGCGCCGAGAAGCTCAGCGACGTCGTCGACCCGACGGACCGCTCGATCTCGTTCCTGCTCGGCGACGGAGCGGGCGCCGCGATCGTCGGACCCAGCGACTTCGCGGGGATCGGCCCCAGCATCTGGGGGTCCGACGGCTCCAAGTGGGACGCGATCGGCATGACCGCGACCTACAACGAGTGGGCGGCCGGCGCTCCCCGGCCGACGATGCGACAGGCGGGGCAGACCGTGTTCCGCTGGGCCGTCTGGGAGATGGTCAAGGTCGCACGCGAAGCACTCGACGCCGCCGGGGTCCGCCCCGACCAGCTCGCCGCCTTCGTGCCGCACCAGGCGAACATCCGCATCATCGACGAGTTCGCCAAGCAGCTCGGCATCCCGGAGTCCGTGATGATCGCCCGCGACATCACGACGACGGGCAACACCTCGGCCGCGAGCATCCCGCTCGCGACGCACCGCCTGCTCGAGGAGCACCCCGCCCTGTCGGGCGGCCTCGCCCTGCAGATCGGGTTCGGCGCCGGACTCGTGTTCGGTGCGCAGGTGGTCGTCCTGCCCTAGGACGACCGCCACTTCCCACAGTCCCGCCCGGCGGCGGGCGCGGGTCCACCCCGTGCCCTAGGCTGGTCCACGGTCAAACGACACCCCCCTCAAGGAGACACCATCATGGCCCTGTCCAACGAAGAAGTCCTCGCCGGCCTGGCCGAGCTGATCAACGACGAGACCGGCATCGCGACCGACACGGTGCAGGCCGACAAGTCGTTCACGGACG
Source organism: Curtobacterium sp. Leaf183 (assembly GCF_001424385.1). Taxonomy (GTDB): domain Bacteria; phylum Actinomycetota; class Actinomycetes; order Actinomycetales; family Microbacteriaceae; genus Curtobacterium. The sequence continues at coordinate 571,131 of NZ_LMPO01000009.1, forward strand.
ACCTCGACATCGACTCCATCTCGATGATGACGATCGTCGTCAACGCCGAAGAGAAGTTCGACGTCAAGATCCCCGACGAAGAGGTCAAGAACCTCAAGACCGTCGGTGACGCCGTCGACTTCATCGTCAAGGCCCAGGCCTGACACGAACTTCCTGAGCGCCGTGGTCCGGCTCGACCTCACCGGTCACGGGCCGCGGCGCTCGCCATGTCCACCTCAGCAGAAACCAGTCGTTCCATGACCAACAAGACCGTCGTCGTCACCGGGATCGGTGCGATCTCCCCCCTCGCCGCGACCGCCTCGGAGACCTGGGACGCCCTGCTCGCGGGCAAGTCGGGCATCACCAGGATCGAGGACCCGCGCTTCGCCGAGCTCGAACTCCCCGTCGAGTTCGCCGGCCAGGCGCGCCACTGGATCACCGACCAGCTCACCCGCCCCGAGACCAAGCGGCTCGACCCCTCGTCGCAGCTCTCGCTGATCGCCGCGCGCGAAGCCTGGGCCGACGCCGGCATCGACAACGCGACCGTCGTCCCCGAACGGCTGATCGTCGACTGGGCCACGGGCATCGGCGGGGTCAACACCCTGCTCGACGCGTGGGACACCCTGCGTGAGCGCGGCCCGCGGCGCGTCCTGCCGATGACGGTCCCGATGCTGATGGCGAACGGGCCGGCAGCGGCCATCGAGATGGAGTTCGGTGCCCGCGGTGGCGCCCGGACCTACCTCTCCGCCTGCGCGTCCTCCACCGAGTCCCTGGCCGAGGCCTACCGGCACGTCGCGACCGGTGACGCCGACATCGTCATCGCCGGTGGGGCCGAGGCGGCACTGCACCCGATGCCGCTCGCGTCGTTCGCAGCGATGCAGGCGCTCTCGCGTCGCAACGACTCCCCCGAGACAGCATCGCGTCCGTACGACGTCACGCGTGACGGCTTCGTGCTCGCCGACGGTGCTGCAGCGCTGATCCTCGAGACGAAGGAGCACGCCGAGGCCCGCGGCGCGAAGATCTACGCCGAGGTCGCCGGCGCCGGCATCACCTCGGACGCGTTCCACATCACGGCGCCCGACCCCGAGGGCAGCGCAGCCGCCCGCGCCGTCCTCATGGCGCTCGAGCACGCCGGTGCCACGCGTGAGGACGTCGTGCACGTCAACGCGCACGCCACGTCGACCCCGGTCGGGGACATCGCCGAGTACCACGCGATGCGCCGGGTCTTCGGGGACCACCTCGACTCCGTCGTCGTGTCGGCCACCAAGGCCTCGACCGGACACCTGCTCGGTGGTGCGGGTGCGCTCGAGGCCGTGTTCACGGTCCTGGCGCTGCACGAACGGGTCGCCCCGCCGACGATCAACCTCACGCAGCAGGACCCCGAGATCGTCATGGACGTCGCGACCGCACCGCGCGAGCTGCCCGAGGGCGACCTGGTCGCGCTGAGCAACTCGTTCGGCTTCGGTGGCCACAACGCGGTCGTCGCGTTCCGCTCGGCCTAGAGCGACGCGGCGCACGGCACCGCGGAACGGACACGGCACCTCGCGATCGCGGGGTGCCGTGTCCGTTCCCCGGTGCCGTCTGAGGAGCCACCGGACAGGAGGCCCGGTGCGGCTTCCCGGCGTCGCCTCGGCCCGGTCGTGCGGAGCAGTGACACACACGAGACGCCGCCGTGTTCGGCGGCGTCTCGCGGGATCGGGGGCGCGCTGGGCGCGGTCGCGGCGGGTCAGCCGACGCGGTGGAGCCAGACGACGGGGTTGCCCTCGGCGGCGTGACGGAACGGCTCGAGCTCGTCGTCCCAGGCCTGCCCGAGTGCCAGCCGCAGTTCGCGGTGCAGTTCGAGTGCGTTGCTGCCGGCGACCTCCATGGCGTAGCGCACACGGTCCTCGGGGATGACCATGTTGCCGGTGACGTCGGTCTGCGCGTAGAAGACGCCGAGGTCGGGCGTGTGCATCCACCGGCCGCCGTCAGAAGCCGCTGTGGGTTCCTCGGTGACCTCGTAGCGCAGGTGCTCCCATCCGCGCAGCGCGGAGGCGATGGCCGCTCCGGTGCCGATCGCGCCGGTCCACGTGTACTCGGTTCGACGGGCGCCGTCCTGAGCGGGCTGGTCGAGCCATGAGAAGTTCACGGCGCGACTCATCGCGCGACCTGCTGCCCATTCGACGTGGGGGCAGAGCGCGCGAGGGGAGGAGTGCACGTAGAGCACTCCCGACGCAGTCCCGGTCATGGTTCCTCCGATCATCAGGTGCGACTTCCCCATCGACCTGTGCAGGAGGCCCATCGGCCAGTGCTGGAGGATCCGTGATCAGCGCTCGAGAGCGGCCCGGAACCATCGATATGCGATTGTGATGTCCTGTCGGACACGCCCATTATGCAGCGTGCCCGCTGGGAACGGCAAGGCCGCGCCCGCGATCAGTGGAAGACAGCCCCGTCGACGTCGAGCGGGTGTCGCTCCCCCGCCGCGATCGGCGCGCTCACGCGGTTCGACGGCGGTGGGATCGGGCAGGCGTACTGGTACGAGAACGCGCACGGCGGCAGCACCAGCCGGTTCCAGTCGAGCTCGACCTCGGCGGCGACGCCGGGGTCGTCGAGGAACAGGAACCGACCCATCGAGTAGGCGCTGCCGGGGTCGCTCTCGGGCAGCGCACTCGTGCCGTCCTGGACGATCAGCTGGAGTCGCTGCGTCCCGCCGTACGGCGCCGACCGCACCGCGACGAGCTCCGCCGTCTGCCCGCCGACAGTCGTCGTGACCGTGCCGGCGACCACGAGCGGTTCGCCGGCGGCGTCGAGGACGTGACCAGGCGCCGCGTGGTCGGAGACCGGGACGAACCGGCCAGTGGTGACGAACCCATCGGACGCGGGGAACCTATCGATGCGCGCGAAGCGGGTGATCGCCTCGGCGGCGGGATCCCAGACACGCAGGGTGTGTCCACCGCCGGTCGCCGCGACGGTGCCGGCGCGCCCGTCGGGGAACGCGACGACGGAGGCGACCACGGCGTCGTCCCCAGCGACCAGGACCGTGCCGTCGACCGGCACCCCGTCGACGACGACCCCGTCCTCGGCACCGGCGGTCACGGTCAGTCCGCCCGTGGCGGGGGCCCACTGACCGGGTACGGGCCAGACCACCTGGGGCTGGTCGACCCGCTGCGCATTGACCAGGGCGAGCGGCCCACGCGGACTGCGCACCCAGCGATCACGTGCCGTCGCTGCGTCGTCGAGCTCGGTCACGCCTGCTCCTGCCGGGGGTAGATGACCTTCTGCACGATGATGATCACCGATGCGGCGACCGGGACCGCGACGAGTGCACCGAGCACCCCGCCGATCGTGGCCCCGGCGACGGCCGCGATCACGACGAGGGCACCGGGGACCTGGACCGCGCGGGACATGATGCGCGGCGAGATCAGGTACGACTCGACCTGCATGTACACCAGGTAGTAGATCGCCGCGGCGAGGGCCGTGGCGGGGGACGCGAACAGGCACAGGAGCGAGATGACGATCGCGGCGCCGATGGTGCCCACGAGCGGGATGAGCGAGCCCATGAACGCGAAGGTGGCCAGCAGCACCGGCAGCGGCGCGCCGATGATGAGCAGGAAGACCAGGCTGAGGACCCCGTTGATGCCGGCCTGGCTGATCTGTCCGACGACGTACCGGCCGACCGACGAGGTCACCTCTTCGCTGACGGCGATGTAGTTCTGCCGACGCGACGCCGGGACGAAGCGGTACATCATGCGCTTCATCCCCCGCATCGACGCGAGGAAGTAGAGCATCAGGATGAGGACGATGAGGGCGCCCGTGAGCCCCGACAGGATGCCGCTGCCGACCGCGAGGATCCCGCCGCCGAGACTGAGGAGGTTGCCCGGGTCCTCGACGAAGGACTGCACCGACTGCAGCGCGTGGTCAACGTCGAACGAGCCGGCGAACTGCTTCGAGAGGTTCTGCACCCACTCCAGCTGTGAGACGTTCTCGACGATGTCCGGGAAGTTCTGCACCAGGTTCGTGGCCTGGGCGATCAGGATCGGCACCACGGCGAACACGACCCCGGCGAACGCGGCCAGCACCGTGATCACCACCGCGAGGATGGCCAGCCAGCGCGGGATGTAGCGCTCGAGGAACGTCACCAGCGGGTCGAGGCCGAGCGCGATGAACAGGGCGACGCCGATGTAGACCAGGACGGTCGACAGCTGGCCGATCAGCGAACCCGCCAGCAGGGCGACGAGCACACCGATGCCGCCCATGAACCCGATGCGGAAGGCGTTCACGCGCACGCCGGTGGATCCCTTGGAGGCCTCGAACGTCACGTTCGGGGTGGGGCCTTGGCTATCGACCACGTCAGGTCCGTGGCTCTTGTTCTTGCGGAAGTGCACGTGGGGCGGGCCGGCCTTTCGGGTCTTCTCGGACCCGCGCTGGGTCACGACGTGGAGCGGGCCAGCGTCAGGAACTTCTCGAACCCGCGCTGGGTCACGACTACGTGGGGCGGGCGGGACTCGAACCCGCGAATCGTTCCGTTATGAGCAGACTGCCTTGACCAGCTTGGCTACCGCCCCTCGTCGGCAGGCCTAGGCCACCGGTTCACCACGATACAGCGCCTCGAACGTCGTGAGCGTGCGGTTGATGTCGTGTGCCTCGATCATGGCGAGGCTCCGTGCACGCATGGCCGTGTACTCCTCGTCGGAGGCGGTGAGCACCATCGTGAGCTTGTCGGCGAGGTCACGCTCGCTGCCCGGCTCGAAGAGGTACCCGTTGCCGTCGATCAGGTGCGGCAGCGCCATGGAGTCGGCGGCCACGACGGGGAGTCCGGAGGCCATCGCCTCGAGCGACGAGATGCTCTGGAGCTCCGCGGTGGACGGCATCGCGAACACCGTCGAGTTCGTCAGCGCGCGGTACTTGACCTCGTCCGAGACGAACCCGAGGAACGTGACGCGGTCCTCGATGCCGAGTTCCTTCGCCAGGGCGGTGAGCTTCGGGATCATCTCGCCGTCGCCGACGATGGTGATCGTCGCGCGGAGTTCGGACGGCAGCAGTGGGAGCGCGCGGAAGAGCACGTCGAGGTTCTTCTCCGGCGCGATCCGCCCGACGAAGGTGATGTCGTTGGTGGCCGGGCGGCCCTCACGCGCCAGGTACCGCGAGGCGTCGATGCCGCAGGAGATCGCGAGCACCCGCTGTCCGGCGATCGCCTTGCGGAGGTAGTCGGCAGCCAGGTTGGTCGGCGTGGAGATGACGTCGGCGAGCCGGTAGGTGTGCGCGGCGTCGTTCCACGCGATCTTCAGCGCGATCGGCAGCGTGAACCGGCCGAACGGCGTGTACTCCAGCAGGTTCTCCGGCATGAAGTGGTTCGTCGCGATGATGCGGATCCCGCGGTCGTGCGCCTCGCGGGCGACGCCCCGACCGACGATGATGTGCGACTGGATGTGCACGACGTCGGGCTTGAACGCGTCGATGATCGGTGCGACGTGCTTGCGGACCGTCCAGGGCCACGCGAACCGGAGCCACGCGTGCAGCGGCCACTTGTACGAGGGCAGACGGTGCACGACCAGGTTGACCCCGTGCAGTTCCTCGTCGTAGGTGCCGTGGTGACGGTTGGCAGCCGGCGCGATCACGTGGACCTCGTGGCCGCGCTCGATGAGTCCGACGGCGAGCTGTTCGGTGAAGGTCGCGGCGCCGTTGACGTCCGGGGCGAACGTGTCGGCGGCCATGAGCACCCGCAGTGGCCGGTGCTCCGTGGGGTGGTCGAGCGGGGCGGGGGTGGCGTCTCCTGACACGGCGGGCGTCGTCCTCTCCTGGGCCTTCGTCCGGTACCCGTTGCTGGCGCTGGTACCGGGCTGGTCTGGGTGTGAAACGCTACCGTACGCCGATCGGTGGGCACGTCCGCCGCGCGGCTGACATGCGCCCGGACCGACGGGGCGGCAGGGCGAAAGGACGGCAGCGCCGCCGGCACGCCTACCGGCGCGCGGCCTCGGGGTGGTGCTTGGCGAGCAGGAACACGCCCGTGACGGCGATCGCCGCAGCGACGACGAACCCAAGCACGGCGATCACCGGCGCACCGGAGGCCTCACCGAGCACGATCACGCCGATGCCCACCGCCACGATGGGGTCGACCACGGTCAGCCCCGCGATCACCAGGTCCGCAGACCCGGTGGAGTACGCGTTCTGCACGAAGTACCCGCCGAGGGCCGCCGCGACGACGACCCCCACGATGGCCAGGACGGTCACCCAGTCGAACGTGTGGTTCACGAAGCGGTTGAGCGTCACCTTGGCGAGCGTCGCGACGAACCCGTAGAGGATGCCGGCCCCGACGATGTAGTACAGCGCGCTCTTGTGCTTGGCCACGACACGGAAGGACACGAGCACCAGGGCGAGCACCACGGCCAGGATCAGCAGCACCGTGATCAGCTGGGGCTGGGTGATCGCGCTCTCGTGCCCGACGAACGCTGCGATCGCGACGAAGATGCCGACGCCGATGATGCAGGTCCACACCGCGCGGCGCGCCGGCTGCCCGAGCGGGATGCCCGACGAGCGGGACGAGAACCACGTGGTGATCACGAGCGCCACCGCACCGAGGGGCTGCACCACGATCAGCGGTGCGAACGTGATGCTGATCAGCTGCAGGACCACGGCGATCCCGAGCATGAGCGTGCCGAGCACCCAGTAGCCGCTGCCGAGCAGGGCCATGACGTGCCCGATGCTCAGCCCCTTCGACTGCTTGCCGAGCTTCGCCTCGACGCGCTTGACCCCGCGCGACTGGAACTGCGCCCCCAGGGACAGGAACACCGCTCCGACGAGGGCGACCGGGATCATCAGCGCCTGGAACGGCGTCAGGTTGCTCACTGCCGCAGGCAGCTGGAGGTCCGGCGTCACGCGTCGAGGCTAGCCGACACGGCCGGATAACCTGGGTGAATGGCCGTCCTCCCGATCCGGATCACCGGTGAACCCGTCCTGCACGACCCCGCGACCGAGGTCACCGCCTTCGACGACGAACTGCGCGCGCTGGTCGCGGACATGTTCGAGACGATGGACCTGGCGCCAGGCGTGGGACTGGCCGGGCCGCAGGTGGGTGTCGGCAAGCGGCTGTTCGTGTACTCATTCGTCGATGATGCCGAGGTGCAGTGGCGCGGCGTGGCGATCAATCCGGTCCTGTGGATCACTCCCCCGGAACCCGAGTCGGTGGAGGAGCTCGACGAGGACGAGGAGTCCGAGGGCTGTCTCTCGATCCCGGGGCTTCGCTTCCCGCTCCGACGCTCCGAGGGCGCGCTGCTCCGGGCCGTCGACGAGCACGGTGCCCCCTTCGAGATCGAGGCACACGGGTGGCTCGCGCGGGTCTTCCAGCACGAGTACGACCACCTCGACGGGCTGCTCTACGCCGACCGACTCGTCCACCCGTACGCCAAGCAGGTCCAGAAGGCCGTCAAGAAGCACAGCTGGGGCGGACCCGGTCAGTCGTGGCTGCCCGGCCGCGACCACCCCGAGGGCTGAACGCCCGCAGGCAGACCGCAACCAGCCCGGAGCCGGCACGGACTGGAGGCCCGGCTCAGCCCCGGTATGCCGCCAACGCGTCCCGCAGGTGTCGCATGGCGGGATGGCCGGGGCAGTAGAGCACGAGGCCGTCGGCGACGTGCGCGGCGTCCGAGTCGCCGACGTCGGTCGACCATGGTGCTCCCGTGGTGCGGGCGCAGGTCGTCGCCAGTTCCTCGAGCGTCGCGGCTCCGTCGGTGGCCTCGACCGCGGCCTGCTGCTGCGCGGACATCTCCGTGCCGGTGATGCGCTCGGCGCGGCACCCCGTGCGGTCGTCCTGCCACACGGCGGAGTACGTCGTGTAGGTCTCGGTCCGTTCGGCGTCCCCGGAGTCACACACGAACGCGAACACGATCGGCGACGTCCCCGACGGCGTCACCTCGGTGGAGGCTGCACTGTCGACCGACTCGTCCGGCTCGGACTCGGCGCCCGCGGTGCAGCCGACCAGGAGGGCGACCACCGCAACGCAGAGCACTGCGGCGGCGGATCGACGGAGGACGGGCACCTGTGAACGCTAACAGGTTCGACCGGGGACCCAGCCGGGAACATCATCGACAGAAACGAAGAGGCCCCCACCGCGGACGGTGAGGGCCTGACGCTCCCCGAGTTGGACTCGAACCAACAACCTGCCGGTTAACAGCCGGCTGCTCTGCCAATTGAGCTATCGAGGATCAGCTGCCGTTCCGGACGAACCGGCCTGGACAACGCACACGAGCATAGCAGGAGATGCGCCCGTGCCCGCGCATCGGACGTGCACCCCGGGCGTGCCGCCGGTCAGTACCCCGCGACCGGGTCGACCACGCCGACGAAGCCCTCGCCCGCACCGCCGAGGAACGCGGTCACGTTCACCCGCACCCGCTCGGCGAGCAGCGGCTCCACCATCTCCGGCGTGTCTGCCTGGTGCGGCGTGATGACCGCCCCGGGCGTGTCCCACAGCGGGTGCCCGTCGGGCAGGGGTTCCGGGTCGGTGACGTCGACCCCGGCGCCGGCGATCTCCCCCGTGCGCAGGGCCTCGACGAGGGCATCCGTGTCGACCAGGCCACCACGGGCGATGTTCACGAGTCGTGCCGAGGGCTTCATGATCGAGAACTGGTGGGCGCCGAGCAGCTTCGCGGTGCCCGAGGTCATCGCGGCGGCGATCATCACGACGTCGGCGTCCGGCAGCACGGCGTCGAGCTGGTCGGTGGTCACGGTGCGCGCCGCGCCCTCCACCGGGGACGACGAGCGCCGGACGACCGTCACGTCCACGTCGAAGGGCGCGAGCAGTCGCAGGTACTCGAGCGCGATGCCACCGGCGCCGATGACGACGACGCGGCGGCCGTACAGCGACACGCCCTCCGGCTCGGTCGCCCACGACGAGGCACGGGCCCGGGCTGGCAGCACCCGGAGCGTCGCGAGGGTCAACGCCAGCGCGTGCTCGGCGACCGGTTCGGCGTAGGCGCCCTTGGCCGAGGTGAACAGCACGGTGTCGCCGTGCGCGCCGATCAGGTCCGCGAAGGCGTCGACCCCGGCGAACGGCAGCTGCACCCAGGAGACCGCGGGTGCGGCGTCGAGGGCGTCCTGCAGGCCGGACGGGTCACGCGGGTCGAGCCAGACGATGCCACGGGTGTCACCGTCCAGTGCGGCGACGGTGCCGCCGGCGCCGGTGACGGCCGACACGTGCAGGTCGGTCGGCTTCGGCAGGATCGCGATCGGACCCGGGGCCGGCGGGGCCACGGGCAGCGGCGCTCCGGCGTCGGTGACGACGGCTCGGTGGCCGCGGGGCTGGACGTCGGTGTCGGTCACGCGTTCTCCTGTCGGGGTGCACGGGCGCCGGTGCCGGCGGCCGCGGGGGACGATGCTGCTGCAGCGGACGGCGCCGCGGACCGGCGCGGAGCCGCCTGGGCACCGGCGGGACGCTTGACGGGGCGCGCGGCGGTCGCCGCGAGGGTCCGCACGTAGGGGTCGACGGGGCTGTCGAGCACCTCGTCGAACGTGCCGAGCCCGACCAGGCGGCCCTCGCTCATGACGGCGACGCGGTCGGCGAGGGCACGGGCCTCGCGCAGGTCGCTCGACACGACGACCGCCGAGAACTGCCGGTTGCGCTGGAGTCCGGCCAGGGCCTCGAGCACGGCCTGGCGCACCAGCACGTCCACGCCACGAGCGGGCTCGTCGGCCACGAGCAGCTCCGGTTCGAGGACGAGTGCCTGGGCCAGGGCGACGCGTTGCCGCTGTCCGCTCGAGAGTTCCCACGTGTTGAGCCGCATCACCCCGAGCGGCAGGTGCACCGCGTCGACCAACCGGGCGACGATCAGGCCGGCCTCTTTCCGGTCGAACCGGCGGTCGCGGGCGTAGATCGGCTCGGCGATGGCCTCGCCCACCGTGAGGTCGGGGCTGAGGCGGTCGGCGGCGTCCTGGGACAGGTAGCCGATCCGACCGGTCAGGCGCGCGAGCCGGCGGGACGAGGCCCGCAGTCCGCGCATCGGCTGGCCGAGGACGGTGAGTTCCCCGCCGACGATGTGCCGTCGGTGCGCACCCTCGCCCTCGCCGCGCGCTCCGAGCTGCCCGGCGACCGCGGCGGCGAAGCTCGACTTCCCCGAGCCGGACTCACCCAGGACCGCCAGGATCTCGCCGCTCCGCACGGTCAGGCTCACGCCACCGACGGCTCGGATCGGCCGGGACCCGGGGACCCGGTACTCGATGGAGACGTCGTCCGCGACGACGGTCGGGTCGTTCAGCCCGATCATGGAACCCCTTCCGCGCCGCCCCCTGGCGGCGCAGCGCGGACCGCATCGGTCCGCGCGACGGACGTCGTGCACCGGAGCTGCCTGCCTGGAGGCGCGACCCGCGTCGTCAACGCGGGTGCGGCCTCCAGGGAGGTCGGTCCGGACCCGTTCCTGCAGGGAGCAGGTGGGTCAGGCTCCGGCCTGCTCCAGTCGCTCAAGCGTACGCCGTCGCTCGGCCTGCTCGACGGGGTCGGGCACCGGCAGCGACGCCAGCAGGCGCTGCGTGTACGGATGCTGCGGCGCGCCGAGCACCTGGGCAGTGGTGCCCGTCTCGACCAGGTCGCCGCGGTACAGCACCGCGATCCGGTCGGAGAGCGCTCCGACGACGGCGAGGTCGTGGCTGATGAACAGCGACGCGAACCCGAAGTCCTGCTGCAGCTCGAGGAAGAGCTCCAGCACGCGGGCCTGCACCGAGACGTCGAGCGCGCTCGTCGGCTCGTCGGCGATGAGCAGCTTCGGCCGCAGCGCGAGCGACCGGGCGAGCGACGCACGCTGTCGCTGCCCGCCGGAGAGCTCGTGCGGGTACCGGTCGCCGTACGCGGCGGGGAGCTGCACGGCCTCCATGAGCTCGTCGACCTGCTTGCGAGCCGCACGCGGGGACGACGCGACACCGTGCACGATGAGCGGCTCGGCGACGCACTCGGCGATCGTCAGCAGCGGGTTGAACGACGTCGCCGGGTCCTGGAACACGAACCCGATGTCCTTGCGCAGCCGCTTGAAGTCCCGCTCGCGGTAGCCGAGCATCTCCTGCCCGAGCACCCGGAGCGAGCCGCCGGTGACCTTCGTCAGCCCAGCCATCGCCCGGCCGATGGTCGTCTTGCCGGAACCGGACTCCCCCACGAGTCCCAGGACCTCGCCGGGTCGGATGGCCAGGTCGACGCCCTTGACCGCGCGGAACGCCGGGCTGCCGAGACGGCCGGGGTACTCGATCTCGAGCGCCGTCGCCTGGACGACCGGCTCGACGTCCTCCGCGATGATGGCGCGCCGGGCGACGCCGGTGCTCGCCTCGAGACGCGGGACCGCGGCCAGCAGGCGCTTCGTGTAGTCGGCCTGCGGGTTGCCGAACAGCTCGGCGACCGGGGCCTCTTCGACGATCTCGCCCTGGTACATCACGGCCACGCGGTCGGCCAGGTCGGCGACCACGCCCATGTTGTGGGTGATGATCACGATCGCCGCGCCGAACTCGTCCCGGCACCGGCGCAGCAGGTCGAGGATCTCTGCCTGCACGGTCACGTCGAGGGCGGTCGTCGGCTCGTCCGCGATGATCACGCTCGGTTCGAGGGCGAGCGCGCTCGCGATGACGACGCGCTGCTTCTGCCCGCCGGAGAACTGGTGCGGGTAGTGGTCCACCCGGTCCTCCGGGTCCGGGATGCCGACCCGGCGCAGGTACTCGATCGCCGTGGCGCGGGCGTCCTTCTTCGACACGCCGCCGTGCGCCCGCAGCCCCTCGGCGATCTGCCACCCGACCGTGAAGACCGGGTTGAGCGCGGTCGAGGGCTCCTGGAACACCATCGCGCCGGCGGTGCCGCGCAGCTCGCGGAGCTTCTGCGACCCGACCGACACCACGTCGGTGCCGTCGAGCAGCACCGCGCCGCCGAGCGTCGCGGTCTCGGGCATCAGCCGGAGCATGCTCCTGGCCGTCACCGACTTGCCCGAACCGGACTCGCCGACCAGCGCCAGGACCTCGCCGGGTCGGACGTCGATGCTCACGCCCTTGACCGCGTCGACGGCGCCCCCGTCGGTCGCGAAGGTGACCGTCAGGTCGTCGACGACGACGACCGGGTCGCCCTGGGGATCCGTGTCGGTGCCGGTCATGCTGCTGCCCCTTCCGCGGTGGTCGCCTTGTCGCGCGTGGAGACCAGCTGCTTCAGCCGCCGGCGCGCACGCAGGCGGGGATCGGAGATGTCGTTGAGGCTCTCGCCGATGAACGTGACCCCGAGGACCAGGACCACGATCGCGACACCCGGGTAGACGCCGGTCCACCAGACGCCGGACGCGACGTCGGACAGGGCACGGCTGAGGTCGTAGCCCCACTCCGCGCCAGCGGTCGGGCCGATGCCGAACCCGAGGAAGCCGAGGCCCGCCAGGGTCAGGATCGCGTCGCTCGCGTTGAGCGTCAGGATGAGCGGCAGCGACCGCGTCGAGTTCCGGAGCACGTGGCGCGTCATGATGCGCCACGGGTTCGAACCGATCACGCGCGCCGACTCGACGAAGGCGTCGTTCTTCAGGCGGACGGCCTCAGCGCGGACGACGCGGAAGTACTGCGGCACGTAGACCACGGTGATCGAGATCGCCGCCGCGAGGATGCCACCCTGGTAGCTCGAGTTGCCGCCGGAGATCACGATCGACACGACGATCGCGAGCAGCAGCGAGGGGAACGCGAACACGGCGTCGGCCACCACGACCAGGACCCGGTCGAGCCAGCCGCCCAGGTAGCCGGAGACCATCCCGAGCAGGACGCCGATGATGATCGAGACGACGACGGCGACGATGACGACGAGCACGGCGGTCCTGGTGCCGAACACGACGCGGCTGAACACGTCGAAGCCACCGACCGTGGTGCCCCAGATGTGCTCGGCGCTCGGGGCGCCCGTGCGGGGGAAGCTCTGCCCGTCGGTGCCCTGCAGCTGGCCGAAGCCGTACGGGGCGATGAGCGGTGCGAACACGGCGACGAGCAGGTACACGGCGCAGATGACGACGCCGACGATGAGCATCGCGCGCTGCCATCCGGTGCTCTTGCGGAGCTGGACGACGACGGGGAGCCGCTTCCACAGCGGCTCGTGGCGGTCGACGAGGGTGATGTCGGACATCGTCAGAACCTCACTCTCGGGTCGATCAGCGCGGCGACGACGTCCACCACGAAGTTGGTGACGGCCACGATGACCGCGAGCATCGCGACGATGCCCTGCACCGCGACGAAGTCACGGGCGGACAGGTACTGGTTCAGCTCGAAGCCGAGCCCGCGCCAGCCGAAGGTGGTCTCCGTCAGGACCGAGCCACCCAGCAGCATCGCGATCTGCAGGCCCATCACCGTGATGATCGGCACCAGGGCGGGTCGGAAGGCGTGCGTCCGGACCAGCCGCGACTCACGGACGCCGCGCGAGCGGGCCGCGTCGACGTACTCCGAGCCGAGCGACCCGATCATGTTCGCGCGCACGAGCCGCAGGAAGATCCCGGCGGTGAGCAGACCGAGGGTCAGCGCCGGCAGCACCGCGTGCGACAGGACGTCGCCGATGATCTGCCCGTTGCCGGTCCGGATCGCGTCGATGATGTACACGCCGGTGGGGTTGTCGATCCGGTCGAGGACGAGCTGCGCGCGGGTCGACGCCCGGTCGCCGAGCGGCAGCCAGTCGAGCCACACCGAGAACACGAGCTTCAGCAGCAGGCCACCGAAGAACACGGGGGTCGCGTAGGTCAGGATCGCGAGCGCGCGGAGCAGCACGTCCGGCCACTTGTCGCGCAGGTACGCGGCGAGCATGCCGAGCGGGATGCCGAGCACGAGGGCCACGACGAGCGCGTAGAACACCAGCTCGGCCGTCGCGCCGCCGTACTGCAGGATGATCTCGGTGACCGGACGGTTGTCGGTCACCGACGAGCCGAAGTCGCCGCGGACGATCTGGCCGAGGTACTCCAGGTACTGGACGATCACCGGGCGGTCGTAGCCGGCGGCGTGCAGACGTTCCTGCAGCTGCGAGGGGGTGAGGCGTCCGCCGACGCTCGCGGTGATCGGGTTCCCGATGACGCGCATCAGGAAGAACACGAGCGTCACCAGGATGAAGACGGTCGGGAAGATGAGCAGGAAGCGGACGACGATGTAGCGACCGAGCCCGCCGCCGCTGGCACGTCGCTGTGCCGGTGGCTTGGTGGGCTCCGTGTCGACGCCAGCGGAGTTCGTGAGGGTCACGGGGTGGGGTGCCTTTCCAGTGACACGAGCAGGGGGCGCTCCTCGTGGGAGCGCCCCCTGCCCGTCGCCGGGTTACTTGGTGATGGTCCCGTAGCGGAACTTGAACGACGCGTCGAGCTCGACGCCCTTGACGTCCTTGCCGGCCACCGCGACCGACTTGCCCTGCAGCAGCGGCAGCGTCGAGATCTGCGACGCCTGACGCTCCTGCGCCTGCTCGATGATGTCCGCGCGCTTGGACTTGTCGGACTCTTCCTGCTCGTCGGCGATCAGCTTCTGGATCGTCGGGTCGTCGTAGTGGTTCTGCACGAAGTTGTCCTTCGTGAAGAACGGCGACAGGTAGTTGTCCGCGTCCGAGAAGTCCGGGAACCAGCCGAGCTGGTACTCCGGGTAGGCGTCCTTCGTGCGCTCGGTGGCGTAGGTCGTGTAGACCGTCGACTGGATGTTCACGGTGAACAGACCCGAGGCCTCGAGCTGCGACTTCAGCAGCGCGTACTCGTCATCGGACGCCGAACCGTAGTGGTCCGGTGCGTACTGGATGTTGAGCTCGATCTTGCCGTCGACACCGGCGTCCGACAGGGTCTGCTTCGCCTTGTCGACGTCCGGTGCGCCGCCGCCGTCGCCGTACATCGACTTGAACGGCGTCGCGGCACCCGTCAGCCCGTCCGGCACCATCGAGTACACGGGCGAGTAGGTGTCGTTGTAGACCTCCTTCGCCAGGGCGCTCCGGTCGACGACGTCGGCGACGGCCTGGCGGACGGCCAGGGCCTTCGCCTCGTCGGCGTCGCTCTGCCCGGTGCCGAAGGGCTGGGTCTTGAAGTTGAAGACCACGTAGCGGATCTCGCCGCCGGGACCGTCGATGACCTGGAGCTTGCTGTCCTTGCGGAGCGAGGTGATGTCGGTCGGCGTCAGCGAGCGGTACGCCACGTCGACGTCGCCCTTCTGCACGGCCAGCTTCAGGTCGGTCTCCTTGGTGAAGTACTGGGCGGTGACGTCCTTGGTCTTCGCCTTGTCGAGCACGCCGTCGTACTTGTCGTTCGCCTCGTAGGAGATCAGGTCGTTCTCCTTGTAGGACTTGATCACGTACTGGCCGGCGAACGCGTTGCCCTTGACGATGTCGTCGGCGCTCGTGAGCTTGGTGGCCGAGAAGACGTCCTCGTCGACGATCGGGCCGGCCGGGCTGGACAGCACCTGCGGCCAGGTCTGGTCCGCGTGGTCGAGGTGGAAGACGACCGTCGTGGCGTTCGGCGTGTCGATGCTCTTGAGGTTCGCGAGCAGCGACTGCGGGCCGTTCGGGTTGTTGATCTTGATCTCGCGGTTGAACGAGAACTTGACGTCGCTCGAGGTCAGCTTGTTGCCGTTGGCGAACTCGAGGCCCTTCTTGAGCGTGACCTCGTACGTCGTGGGGTCGGTGAACTCGCCCTTCGTGGCGATGTCCGGCTTGACGTCGGGGCTGCCCGTCGGGGTGTTCATCAGGAACGGGAACACCTGGTTCTGGACGGCGAACGAGCCGTTGTCGTACGAGCCCGCCGGGTCGAGCGACGTGATCTTGTCGGTCGTGCCGATGATCAGGCCGTTCAGGTCGCCGGAGCCGCCGCTGCCGCCGCCCGCGCAGCCGGTCAGCACCAGCGCCGTCGCTGCTGCTCCGGCGCCGAGCGCGAGGGCGCGCTTGCCCCACGTGGCGCGGTGGTTCGTGAACACGGATGCCATGTCCGATGCCTCTCTGGTGGTGGTTGCAGGGACCCTGGACGGAGGGTGGTTCGACTGTGTGACCGACCAGGGACACTCATTGAGAGACACCCTGCCACGGAACTTCTTCCACCGGGGGCGATTCTGTTACACCGCTGTAACGCAGCAGTCGTGCGTATGCCGCATGATTCCGCCACTGGAGTTCGGCGCGTCGCGCAGCTTCGTTGCGCCGCGCACCACGGCGGGGTTTGCTCGACGTCGCCCGACATGCCCTTCATGTTCGGCGAGGTCGCACCATCGGTCGCCTCGCGCTCCGGCGGGCGGCACGTCGTGCGACCCCGACGATGCGCCGACGGCGCGTCATGCGACCTCGGGACGACCGCAAGGACCCCGCGACGACCCGCGAACACCCCGCGACGGCCGCCGATCCGGGCCTGGGGGCACGCGAGGACGGCGAGCGGTCAGGACGCCTCGGCGTCAGCGCGCAGCCGCATCCGCTGCGCGTCGAGGTCGACGAGCTGACGCTGGATCTCGCCGCGACGCTCGGCGTTCTCGTTCGGGTCGGCACGCTGCAGCTGCCCGAGCAACGACGCCTTGCGCGCCAGCAGGTCGCGCTCGACCAGCGCCACGACGATGCCCCGGCAGTAGATCGCCAGGTCCTCGTCGTTGCGGGCGGGGATCGGCGCGAGCGCGAGCTCGGACACCAGGCCCCGGACCGGTGCTGGCACGTCCGAGGACAGACGGTCGAGCCAGTCGCTCCCGCCGAGCGCGTCGACGTTCGCGACGACGGCGTCGCGCACCACGGCCAGCATCGGCGCGGAGAACGTGGCGGCAGCCGCCAAGCCGAGGAGCGGCGCCCCCACGGACGTCGGCTGCTGCACCATCGCCATCACCGCGTCACGCTCCATGCGCGTGATCGGGTCGTTCGGCAACGACCGGATGCCGGCGACGGGCTCGTCGATCGGCGCGACCGGCTGCGTACCGGGACCGGACTGCCCCGCGCTCGAGGATCCGTGCCCGCGGCCCTGGTCGGACGAGGCCCGCGACCGGGCACTCTCCACGGCACGACGGACGTCGCCCATCTCCATGCCGAGCCAGCCGGCGAGCTCGCGCACGTAGCCCTGGGTCAGGGAGCGGTCACGGATGCCGGCGAGCACGGGCGCTGCCGAGCGGAGGGCGCTGACCCGACCCTCGACGGTCTCGAGGTCGTGTCCGTCGAGCGTGCGCCGGATCATGAACTCGAACATCGGCCGCTTGTTCGTGACCAGCCGTCGGATCGCGTCGTCACCCCTGGCGAGCCGGAGGTCGCACGGGTCGAGTCCGCCGGGGGCGACCGCGACGTACGTCTGGGCGGCGAACCGCTGCTCTTCGGCGAAGGCTCGGGAGGCCGCACGCTGTCCGGCCTCGTCCGGGTCGAACGTGAAGACGACCTCGCCGTTGGCGTTCGGGTCACCGCCGCTGACGTCGCCGAGCATCGGGCGCAGCGACTTGATGTGGTCGACGCCGAACGACGTGCCGCACGTGGCCACCGCGGTCGTGACCCCGGCCAGGTGGCAGGCCATGACGTCGGTGTAGCCCTCGACGATGACGACCTGCTTCTGCTTGGAGATGTCACGTCGGGCCAGGTCGATGCCGTAGAGCACGTGGCTCTTGTGGTAGATCGCGGTCTCGGGGGTGTTGAGGTACTTCGGGCCCTTGTCGTCCTCGAGCAGGCGGCGCGCGCCGAAGCCGATCGTGGCCCCCGTGACGTCGCGGATCGGCCACATCAGCCGCCCACGGAACCGGTCGTACGGCGACCGGTCCCCCTGGCTGACCAGACCCGCCGCGACGATCTCGTCGAGGGTGAAGCCCTGCCCGCGCAGGTGGTCCCGCAGGACGTCGAACGACTTCGGGGCGAACCCGACGCCGAAGTGCTGCGCGGCGGCCGGGTCGAACCCACGCTCGCCCAGGAAGCGCCGGGCGGGGTCGGCCTGCGGGGTCGTGAGCTGCGCGGTGTAGAACTGCAGCGCCGCCTCGTTGGCGGCGATCAGGCGGGCACGCGTGTTGTAGTCGGTGCGGGGCCCGTCGCCCTCTTCGTAGTGGAGCGTGAAGCCGATCTTGGCGGCCATCCGCTCGACCGCTTCGGAGAAGGTCGTGTGGTCCTGCTTCATGATGAAGCTGAAGACGTCGCCGTCCTCACCGCAGCCAAAGCAGTGGTAGCGGCCGACCTGCGGGCGGACGTGGAACGACGGCGATCGCTCGTCGTGGAACGGGCAGAGGCCCTTCAACGAGCCGACCCCGGCCGACTTCAACGTGACGTAGTCACCGACGACGTCGGCGATGTTCACGCGCGCGCGGACCTCGTCGATGTCGTTCCGCACGATGAGTCCAGCCACCCCTCGATCCTAGTTCGGACCGAGGACCCCACCGACCGCTCAGACGGGGATGTGGACGGGCTCCCGCTCCCCCACGACCAGGCGCCTGTGCCACGCGATGGCGCCCTGGTCGGTCAGGCTGGCGACCTGGTCGACGACCGCTCGGTGCCGCCCGGCCTCGTCCTCGGCGGCGCGCCAGTCGGCCGCGAACCCGGGCTCGAGGGCGCGGTCCCCGCGGTCGGCCACGGCGTCGAGCAGTTCGGTCAGGATCGTGCGCTGGTCCTGGTACACCGGCTGCCGATCGCCCTGGGTCATCACGAACGCCGCCACGATGCCCTTGAGCACCGCGATCTCACCGATGATCTCGGGCGGGGTCACGACCGACGCTGCGAACCGGACCAGGGAGCCGGACGCGTAGGCCTGTCGCGTCGCACTGGTCGCGGTGCGGGCGAAGCGGCCGATCAACTGCGACGTCAGGTTCTTGAGCCGTGCCGCGTCCTGCCGGGAGCCGTCGTAGGAGGTCATCCACAGCGGCAGCGCGCGCAGGCGGTCGAACGCCTCGAGCAGTTCGTCGCGGCTGAGGTCGTCGCCGACCCACGCGTGCATGGCGGCGACGATGTCGTTCTCGCCGACGCGGTCACCGAGGGCCGCCACGTCGATGAAGCTCGCCACCACCGCGTCCTCGAAGTCGTGCACCGAGTACGCGATGTCGTCGGAGAGGTCCATGACCTGCGCCTCGATGCAGCGCTGTCGTCGGGGTGCGCCCGCACGGAGCCACTCGAACGCGTCGTGGTCGTCGTCGTAGAAGCCGAACTTGGTGCGCCCGGAGGACGCTTCGCCGACACCCTGCGAGGCCGGCCACGGGTACTTGCACGATGCGTCGAGCGACGCCCGGGTCAGGTTCAGGCCGTACGGACGGTCGTCGGACCCGTAGACCTTCGGCTCGAGCCGGGTCAGCAGCCGCAGTGTCTGCGCGTTGCCCTCGAACCCACCGATGTCAGCCGCCCAGGCGTTCACCGCGGTCTCGCCGTTGTGGCCGAACGGCGGATGACCGATGTCGTGGGCCAGGCACGCGGTGTCGACGACGTCCGGGTCGAGCCCGAGCTGGTCGGCGAGCTCGCGCCCGACCTGGGCGACCTCGAGCGAATGGGTCAACCGGTTGCGGGCGAAGTCGAGTCCGGTCGTCGGACTGAGCACCTGGGTCTTCGCAGCCAGACGCCGGAGCGCGCTGGAGTGCAGCAGCCGGGCGCGGTCACGGGCGAAGTCGCTGCGGCGGTTGCCGTGCTGCTCCGGCAACCACCGGTCGGCGTCGGCGGGCCCGTACGAGGCGGTGGCGCTCATCCGCCGCTGTGGTGCAGCTCGGCGGCGGCCAGGACCCGGCGGAAGTCGGCGTCGACGTCGCGGCTCTCGAGCCAGCGGTCGGGCAGGGCGGTGCGCTTGGGGTGTCCGGCACGGCCGCGCGGCCCCTCGGCGTCGGCGCCCGGGTACGGCGCGTCGTGGTCGAGCTGGCCCAGCAGGTCGTCGATCTCCTGCAGCGACGACGCCATGGACAGACCGGAGCGGACATCGCTGCCGATCGGGTAGCCCTTGAAGTACCAGGCCACGTGCTTGCGCATGTCCCTGCACCCCTGGTCTTCGGACCCGAAGAACTCGACGAGCAGCTCGGCGTGCCGACGGAACCCGACCGCGACCTCGCCCAGCGAGGGCATGTACCGCAGCCCCTCGCCGCGGAAGGCCGCCGCCAGGTCGCCGAACAGCCACGGACGCCCCAGGCAGCCACGCCCGACGACCACGCCGTCGCAGCCGGTCTCGTCGACCATGCGCAGCGCGTCGGCAGCGGACCAGATGTCACCGTTGCCGAGCACCGGGATGTCGGTGACGGCTTCCTTCAGCGTCGCGATGGCGGACCAGTCGGCCTGGCCGGAGTAGTGCTCGTTCGCCGTGCGGGCGTGCAGTGACACCGCGGCGACGCCGGCGTCCCGCGCGATGCGGGCGGCGTCGAGGTAGGTCAGGTGGTCGGCGTCGATGCCCTTGCGCATCTTGACCGTGACCGGGACGTCGCCGGCGGCCTTGACGGTCTTCGTCACCAGGTCGCGGAACAGGTCGGTCTTCCACGGCAGGGCAGCGCCGCCGCCCTTGCGCGTGACCTTGGGCACGGGGCACCCGAAGTTGAGGTCGATGTGGTCGGCACGGTCTTCGCCGACCAGGATCGTGGCGGCTTCGGCCACGGTGTTCGGTTCCACCCCGTAGAGCTGGATCGACCGCGGCGTCTCGGACTCGTGGTGCTGGATCAGCTGCATCGACACGGGCGTGCGCTCGACCAGCGCGCGCGAGGTGATCATCTCGCAGACGTACAGGCCCGCGCCGTACTCACGACAGAGCCGGCGGTACGCCATGTTCGTGATGCCCGCCATCGGCGCGAGCACGACCGGCACGTCGACCTCGATGGGGCCGATGCGCAGGGGCTTCCGGGGGGCTTGTGTGATCGTCATCGCCCCTCCATCCTCCCACGTCGGCGTCCGCCGGTAGCGTTCTCCACATGACCACCGACGCCATCGCCCGGTTCGACGCCGACGCAGCAGCCCGGCGCCTGCAGGTCGAGGTCGTGGAGCGTCCCGCCGCCGACTCCCTGGCCCAGGCTGCCGAGCTGCTCGGCATCGACCCGGGCGACATCGTGAAGACGCTCGTGGTGAAGCGCCACGACGGGGACTTCGTGCTGGCGCTCGTGCCCGGGGGCCGGAGCATCGCGTGGAAGAAGCTCCGCGCACTCGTCGGCGTGAACAAGCTGTCGATGCCCGACGCGGCGACGGCCCTGCAGGCCTCGGGCTACGAACGCGGCACGATCACCCCGATCGGCGCGACGGGCGACCTGCCGGTCTTCGCCGACGAACGCATCGTCGGCCGCCGCGTGGCGCTCGGGGCCGGTCGTCACGGCGCCAGCGCGTTCGTCGACGCCGATGCGCTGATCGCCGCGTACGACGCGACGGTCGCCGACATCACCGACGAGGAACCACAGCGCTAGTCCGGGACCTCTGACCAGTCGCCCTCGGCGCCGGGCACGAAGCAGGCGTCGCCCTCGCACACGGCGGCGTCCGCCAGCAGCGGCTGCAGTCCGGGCACGGCCTGGAGGACCGGTGCGGCCGCGGCGCGCACGTCCAGGTCCGTCATCGGGTCGCCGCCACGTCGGCTGCACGGTCGTCCCCGGCATGTTCCGTCGCTGACGCGACCTCGTCCGGTGTGGTCTCGCGCAGCGCGACGACCTGACGCAGGACCTGTTCGAACGCCGCCGGGTCCTGGGCGCCCGAGACGCCGTACTTGCCGTCGATCACGAAGAACGGCACGCCGTTGATGCCGTACGCCTGGGCCTGTGCCTGGTCGGCACGGACGTCGGCGACCTTGGCGTCGTCGCGCAGGGTCGCGAGGACCTCGTCGCGGTCGAGACCGACCTCGGCGGCCAGGTCCGCCAACGAGGACTCCTGCCCGACGTGCTCGCCTCGCTCGAAGTACGCGGCGAACAACCGCTCGACCATCGCGAGCTGCTTGCCGTGCTGCTTGGCCAGGTGGATGACCTGGTGCGCCTTGACCGTGTTCGTGTGGTGCATGGCGTCGAAGTCGTAGTCGAGCCCGACCGAAGCGGCGATCGCGGTCACCTGGTCGAGCATCTGCTGTGCCTGGTCGACGGGCATGCCCTTGTGGCCGGAGAGGAACTCGGCCTCGGTGCCCTCGAAGTCCACCGGGGTGTCCGGGCTGAGCTCGAAGGAGTGGTACTCGACCTCGACCGGACCGCCGAACGCGGCGACCCCGGCCTCGAACTTGCGCTTGCCGATGTAGCACCAGGGGCACGCGATGTCGGACCAGACGTCGACCTTCACAGAATCGTTCACACGACCGTCAACGCGGCCGTGCCGTCGGCATTCCCGGCAGCACGACCGCGTCGCGGAGGCGGTGGCTACGCGCCGAGCAGGCGCTGGGCCAGGTACCCCTGCAGCTGGTCGAGCGACACGCGCTCCTGGCTCATCGTGTCGCGCTCGCGCACGGTGACGGCCTTGTCGTCGAGGGTGTCGAAGTCCACCGTGATGCAGAACGGGGTGCCGATCTCGTCGTGGCGGCGGTAGCGGCGGCCGATCGCGCCGGCGTCGTCGAAGTCGACGTTCCAGACCTTGCGCAGGTCGTCGGCCAGGCCGCGGGCGACGGGCGACAGCTGCTCGTTGCGGGACAGCGGCAGCACGGCGGCCTTGACCGGGGCCAGGCGCGGGTCGAGCCGCAGCACCGTGCGCTTGTCGACGCCGCCCTTCGCGTTCGGCGCCTCGTCCTCGTGGTAGGCGTCGAGCAGGAAGGCCATGAGCGCGCGGGTCAGGCCGAACGACGGCTCGATGACGTACGGCACGTACTTCTCGTTGGCGGCCTGGTCGAAGTAGCGCAGGTCCTTGCCGGAGGACTCGATGTGGTTGTTCAGGTCGAAGTCGGTGCGGTTCGCGACGCCCATGAGCTCGCCCCACTCCGAGCCCTGGAACCCGAACCGGTACTCGATGTCGGCGGTGGCGTCGGAGTAGTGCGCGCGTTCGCCGTCCGGCACGTCGAAGCGGCGCAGGTTCTCCGGGTCGATGCCGAGGTCGGTGTACCAGGCGACCGAGTCCGCGATCCACTGCTCGTAGTGCTCCTGCGCCGAGGCCGGCGGCACGAAGTACTCGATCTCCATCTGCTCGAACTCGCGCGTGCGGAAGATGAAGTTGCCGGGGGTGATCTCGTTGCGGAACGCCTTGCCGACCTGCCCGATGCCGAACGGGGGCTTCATGCGGCTGGTCGTGACGACCTGGGCGAAGTCGACGAAGATGCCCTGCGCGGTCTCGGGGCGCAGGAAGTTCAGGCCCTCTTCCGACTCGACCGGGCCCAGGTAGGTCTTGAGCATGCCGGAGAACTCGCGGGGCTCGGTCCACTGCCCGCGGGTGCCGCAGTTCGAGCAGGCGATCTCGGCCATGCCACCCTCGGGGGCACGGCCCTTCTTGGCGGTGAAGGCCTCGATCAGGTGGTCCTCGCGGAAGCGGTGGTGGCAGTGCAGGCACTCGACCAGCGGGTCGGTGAAGGTCGCCACGTGACCGGATGCTTCCCACACCTTGCGGGGCAGGATGACGGCGGAGTCGAGGCCGACCATGTCGCCGCGACCGCGGACGAACCGCTGCCACCACTGCCGCTTGATGTTCTCCTTCAGCTCGACGCCGAGGGGCCCGTAGTCCCACGCGGAGCGGGACCCGCCGTAGATCTCACCCGACTGGAAGACGAACCCGCGGCCTTTCGCGAGGGCGATGACCGAGTCGAGACGGGAGGGCTGAGCCAAGGAGAACTCCATCAGTGTCGCCGAGCTGGGTGCCCGGTGCGGAAACGTACCCGGCAAGACTAACGGGCGAGCACCCGGGCGACCGCGTCCACGTCGGAGTCGTCGTTCCAGTGGTGGAAGGCGAGCCGCAGCCGACCGGCACGCCCCGACGCGGTGATGCCCGCGGCCGTCAGCGCTGCGAGCCCCGCGCCGGACGGATCGGGCACGGTCATGACCGCCTGCGACTGCCGCACCGCACCGAGCGCGTCCGCCAGCCGGTCCGCGAGACCGGCACCGTGCCTCCAGACCGAGGCCATGTCGAGGGATCCGACGTGCCGCAGGGCGGCGACCGCCCCGGGCCAGGCCTGCCAGGCCGGGGACACGTCGAACCGCCGGGCGTCGTCGGCGAGCCGCATGTCCGGGCCGTAGCACGAGGACCACACGTCGGCGCCCGCGTACCACCCGGCCTGCACGGGCCGCAGCCAGCCGAGCGCGTCGTCGGACATGGTCATGAAGGCGACGCCACGCGGCGCGCAGAGCCACTTGTAGGCGTGGGTGACGGTGACGTCGAACGGTGCGGCGGCGACGGGGAGCACGCCCGCGGCCTGGGTGAGGTCGCACAGCGTGCGGGCGCCGACGGCACGAGCCGCTGCGACGACGGCCGCGGAGTCGACCACCTCCCCCGTCGCGGACTGCACGGCCGACCAGGCGACCAGCGCCGTGTCCGACGTCAGCGCGGTCGACAGCGTCGCGAGCGGGACGCTCCGCACGCGGATGCCGCGGTGCGCCTGTGCCAGGAAGGGGAAGACGATCGAGCTGAAGTCGCCGTCGGGCACCACGACCTCGGCTCCGTCCGGCAGCGCCGCCGCGACGACCGCGGTCATGGTCGAGGTCTGCGAACCCGTCGCGACCCGGTCGGCAGGCACCCCGACCAGTGCCGCGAACCGCGCGCGGCCCTCCTCGACGAGCGCGCCGTAGCGCGCCGGGTCCGACGCACTGCGCCCCCACTCGTCCAGGTCGGCGCGCATGGCGGCGAGCGTGCCGTGCGTCGGCAACCCGGCCGTACAGGCGGCCAGGTACCCGTGGCCATCGACGTAGGAGTCCATGCCGCCCATGGTCCGGGAGCCCGAGCCATCACACCAGGACAGGATCCTTCGCCCTGCCATAACATCGTGTTGTGGAGACGATCGACCTGCAGCTGCTCCGTGTGCTCCGAGCCGTCGCTGACGCGGGCTCGATCACCGGGGCCGCCACCGCCCTCGGGTACAGCCAGCCCGCCGTCAGCCAGATGCTGCACCGCTCCGAGCAGCGACTCGGGCACGCGCTCGTGCTCCGCGGTGCGCGTGGCGTGACGCTCACCGAGTCCGGCCGGGTGCTCGCCGACCACGCCCTGCACGTGCAGGCCGCGCTGGCCGCCGCGCGCGAGGACTTCGACGCCGTCGGCGGCCTCACGCGCGGACGGGTGCGGATCGCCGGCTTCCCGAGCGCCTCGTCGACGCTCGTCCCCGCGATCCTGGCGACGATGGCCGCGACCGTCCCCGGTGTCAGCACCACCTACGTCGAGGTCGAGCCTCCCGAGGCGCTCGCGATGCTCCGCCGCGGCGAGGTGGACCTGGCGCTGACGTTCACGTACGTCGGTGACGAGGTCGTCGCGGACCCGACGCTGCTGACGCGCGCGATCGGGCGGGACCCGCTGGCGCTGGTCCGGGCAGGAGGCCCTGGGCCGTCGGACGCGTCCGCTGCGGACGGTCCCGTGGACGGTTCGCGGGCGTCGGCCGGGTCCGGCGCGTCCGCTGGATCCGGTCCGACGGTGGACCTGGCGTCGCTGCGTGATGCCCGCTGGATCGGCGGCTGCCCCCGCTGCCGGGGCCACCTGCTCGCCTCGTGCGCGACGGCCGGGTTCACGCCGGACATCGTGCTCGAGACCGACAACGCCGCCGCGGTCGTGGGGCTCGTCGCCGCGGGGCTCGGCGTGGCGTTGCTCCCCCGACTGGCGCTCGCGACGACGGTGATCCCCGCCGAGGTGGTGATCGACCCCGTCGACGACGACCTGGCCCGGCGCGTCGAGGTGGTCGTCGCGGCCGGGGCCGAGCGGGTGCCGAGTGTGCGGGCCACCCTCGAGGCCGTCGGTTCCGCGGCTGCACTGCTGTCGTAGCGTCCGCGTCAGCCGTTCGTCGGCGTGACGGTCTCCCGGGTACCGATCGCGGGATCGCGCCCCTCGATCATGCCGTCGGGGTGTCCACCGCACCGCCGAACCGGCGATCGCGGCGTGCGTACTCCTCCACCGCTCCCCAGAGGTCCGTCCGTCGGAAGTCCGGCCACAGCCGGTCGAGGAACACCATCTCGGCGTAGGCCGACTGCCACAGCAGGAAGTTGCTGGTGCGCTGCTCGCCCGAGCTCCGCAGGAACAGGTCCACGTCGGGCATCTCGGGCACGTACAACCGCTTGGCGATCGCCTTCTCGGTGACCTGACTCGGCTTGAGTCGACCGGCGGCGACGTCCTCGGCCAGGGAGCGCACGGCGTCCGCGATCTCGTTCCGGCCGCCGTAGTTGACGCACATCGTCAGCGTCAGGACGTCGTTGCCCGCCGTCATCTGCTCGGCGGTCTCGAGCTCGTCGATGACGCTGCGCCACAGCCGCGGACGTCGGCCGGCCCATCGCACGCGGACGCCCCACTCGTTCAGCTGGTCGCGGCGACGGCGGATCACGTCGCGGTTGAAGCCCATCAGGAACCGGACCTCCTCCGGTGACCGCTTCCAGTTCTCGGTCGAGAACGCGTAGGCGCTGATGTGCTCGACGCCGATCTGGATGCCCCCGGCGACGACGTCGAGCAACGACGCCTCGCCGGCCTTGTGCCCCTCGATGCGGGTGAGTCCGCGGCCGTTCGCCCACCGGCCGTTGCCGTCCATCACGATCGCCACGTGCTGCGGGACGAAGCGCTTGGGGATCGCGGGCGGTGTCTCGCCCGTCCAGTCGACCGGCCGGAAGGGTTCGGCGGCATCGGATCGGCGCGGGCTCATGCGGTGCGTTCCTCCTCGGTGGATGCGTCCGCGGGTGCGGGACGGGTGTGCGTGTCCGTGTGCGTGTGCGTGTGCGTGTCCGTGTCCGGCCGTCAGGACAGGTCGTGCTCGTCCGGCTGCGGGACCGGCGGCGCCGGGGTCGCAGCGACCGCTCGTGCCACCACGGCCACCCCGTCGTGCGCCGGTCCGTCGTGCGCCGGCACCGCGGCCGGACGCTCGGACCGGTCGACGTGCGGCAGGGACTTCAGCGATCGTTCCAGGTGCCACTGGGCGTACGCCGCCACCACGCCGGAGGCGCGCGACCGCGAGCGCTCGTCCGCCGCGTCGACGGTGGCCCAGTCCCCGGCCAGCAGCGAGCCGAGGATCGTCAGCGTCGTGCCGTCGAGCCGCGGTGACCCGGGAGGCGCAGCGCTGTTCGCGACGACACCGCCGAGCTGCACGACGAACGCCGAGTGCGGACCCGGCTCGCCCGTCACGGCGCAGTCCGAGAACGAGGGCGCCCACCCCGCGATGCTCATCGCCCGCAGCAGGTACGAGTCGAGCGTCGCACTCGGCATGTGCTCGCTCCTCGACAGGGAGCGCAGCGCGCCGACGAGCAACAGGTACTGCTGGAGTCCGGCGTCTGCTTCGCTGAGCCGGTCGGCCGTCTCGACCATCGCACTCGCCGCCGTGTAGGCGCCGTAGTCCGCGACGATCTGGGCGCCGTACGACCCGAGCGACTCAGCCTGCGTGACGATGTCGAGCGAGCGGCCCTCGTAGAACTGCGCGTCGACCACCATGAAGGGCTCGAGCCGGCTGCCGAACTTGGACCCGGTGCGCCGGACGCCCTTCGCCACGGCGCGGATCTTGCCGTGCTGCCGGCTGAGCATGGTGACGATGCGGTCCGCTTCGCCGAGCTTGTGGGTGCGGAGCACGACGCACTCGTCCCGGTACAGCGGCATGGACCCAGTATCCCCCGTGCCCACGACACCATGCGCCGACGGGGTCGGTGCGCACCGGGCCGACACCGGACGGGAGGCGCGGTGCGCGTCGGACCCGCACCGCGCCTCCCGGCCGTGGTGCCGTTGACCGCACGGATCGCACCCCCGCAACGACATCGCGCCCCGTCAGGACGGGGCGCGATGTGTGGAGCGGGGTGCGATGCCTAGGCGGAGACGAGCTCCGGCGCCGCGCCGGACGCGGCGCCCGCGCGGACCGCACGATTGACCGCCGAGACGATCGCCTTGAGCGAGGCGGTGGCGATGTCGGCGTCGATCCCGACGCCCCACAGGCGGACTCCGTCGACGTCGAGTTCGACGTAGGACGCCGCCTTCGCGTCACCGGAGGCGCTCATGGTGTGCTCCGAGTAGTCGTAGAGCGTCACGGCGACGCCCTGCTCCCGCATGACCGACAGGAACGCGTCGATCGGACCGGTGCCGATCGCCTCGGCCGAGACCGAGCCGTCGTCGACGCGCATCGCGACCGAGAGCGACGTGGTGCCCGCGAAGTCGCTCGACGTCGCCGTCTTGGTGATCTCGTAGCGGCCCCACTTGTCCGACTCGTCGTCGGCCGGCAGGTACTCGTCGCGGAACAGGTCCCAGATCTTCTCCGACGTGAACTCGCCGCCCTCGGTGTCGGTGCGCTGCTGCACGACGCCGGAGAACTCGATCTGCAGCTTGCGCGGCAGGTCGATCGCGTGGTCGGTCTTGAGCAGGTAGGCGACCCCGCCCTTGCCCGACTGCGAGTTGACGCGGATGACGGCCTCGTACGAGCGGCCGATGTCCTTCGGGTCGACGGGCAGGTACGGCACGGCCCACTCGACCTCGTCGATGCTCGTGCCCGCCGCGGCCGCCTTGGCCTGCATGGCGTCGAAGCCCTTCTTGATCGCGTCCTGGTGCGAGCCGCTGAACGCTGTGTAGACCAGGTCGCCGGCCCACGGCTGGCGCTCCGGCACGGGCAGCTGGTTGCAGTACTCGACCGTGCGCTTGACCTGGTCGATGTCCGCGAAGCTGATCTCCGGGTCGATGCCCTGCGTGAAGAGGTTCATGCCGAGGGCGACCAGGTCGACGTTGCCCGTGCGCTCCCCGTTGCCGAACAGGCAGCCCTCGATGCGGTCAGCGCCGGCCATGTAGCCGAGCTCCGCGGCGGCGACGGCGGTGCCGCGGTCGTTGTGCGGGTGCAGCGACAGGATCACGTCCTGCCGGTGGGCCAGGTTGCGCGACATCCACTCGATCGAGTCGGCGTAGACGTTCGGCGTCGCCATCTCGACCGTCGCCGGCAGGTTGATGATCACCTTGCGGTCGGGAGTGGGCTCGAACACCTCGAGCACCGCGTTGCAGATCTGCAGCGCGACCTCGAGCTCGGTCCCCGTGTAGGACTCCGGCGAGTACTCGTAGTAGATCGTCGTGTCGTGCTGGAGCGTCGCCTCGGCGGCCTTGCACAGCTTCGCGCCGGCCACCGCGATGTCGACGACGCCCTGCACGTCGGTGCGGAACACCACCTCGCGCTGGACGATCGACGTCGAGTTGTACAGGTGGACGATGGCCTGCTTCGCGCCGTCGATCGCCTCGTACGTCCGCTGGATCAGGTGCTCGCGCGCCTGGGTCAGGACCTGGATGGTGACGTCGTCCGGGATGGCGCCCTCGTCGATGAGGCTGCGGACGAAGTCGAAGTCGGTCTGCGAGGCGCTGGGGAACCCGACCTCGATCTCCTTGTAGCCCATGCCCACGAGCAGGTCGAACATGGCGCGCTTGCGGTCGGCGTCCATCGGGTCGATGAGTGCCTGGTTGCCGTCACGCAGGTCGACGGCACACCAGCGAGGGGCCTTGTCGATGCGCTTCGTCGGCCAGGTGCGGTCGGGCAGGTCCACGGTGATCTGCTCGTGGAAGGGGACGTACTTGTGGATCGGCATCCCGGAGGGGCGCTGGGTGTTCTGCATCGGTCGTTCGCTTTCGGTTCGTCAGGTGGTGTCGGCCGACGACAGACTCCGCGACGAGGTGGGCCGTTGTCAGGCCTCGTCGCGGCAGCGAAGGAGGAGGAGCGCCGAGTACATCGAGCCAACGGTAGCACCGGAGCTCGTGACTGTGACAGGGCGAGCGACGAGGGCCTTCCCGAGGTTCCACAATTCCGACATCTCGCGGGCCGACACGCTCGAGACCTGTCACCTCGATGGGCCTGAGCGGCGAGTCGCGGAACCTCGAGCACGTGGCGTGGTCAGAAGCGGCCGGTAGCGCAGCGGCCCGGACACGACACCGGTCCGCGCACCGACGACGAACGGGAGGCCCGGTGCCAGCTGGCACCGGGCCTCCCGTTCCTCATGCGGTCGCGTCACCGCCACTAGCCACCGCCACGCGCCGCGCGCCGCGCACCGCGGGTCAGTCGACCGCGAGTGCCTCGGTTGGCGGGACGCGCATGGCGCGGCGCACCGGGGCGACGGTCGCGGCGACGGCGAGGAGCAGCGCGCCGACGACCACGATGACGATGGTCATCGTGGGCAGGACCGGAGCTCCGACGGTGCCGAGCGTGCCGAGCAGGGTCTGCCCGCCCACCCAGCCGTAGAAGGTGCCGAGCACGAGCCCGGTCAGGACGGCCGCGACGACCATCTGGACCGCCTCGGTGATGATCATGCGCCGCACCTGGGCGCCCGTCAGGCCGAGGACGCGCAGCAGTCCGAGCTCACGACGCCGCTGCAGCACGCCGAGTGCCAGCGCGTTCACCACCCCGACGGCGGCGATGACGGCGGAGAACCCGACGATCACGCTGACGACGCCGTTGACCTGGAGGAAGAAGTCGCGCACGGCCTGCACCTGGTCGGCGCTGGCGCCCTGGACCTGCTTGCCGACCTCGGTCTCGAGCACGTGCTGCATCATCCCGAGCGCGACCGCGAACGTGACGAGCAGGGTGACGCCGATGACGAGCCCGATGGTGGCCCGTGCGGCACGACCGGGCGCGCGCAGGGCATTGCGCCCGGCGAGGAGCACGACCGGGTCCTTCGCGCCGATCTTGCCGATGAGTGCCAGGACCGGCGGCATCACGATCGTGGCACCGACGGCGACACCCGCGAAGGACACGAACCCGCCGAGTGCCGCGGGCAGCACGGCGACGGGCGTGGACCCGCTGAGGACCAGGCCCAGCAGCATGAGTGCACCACCACCGGCCATGAGCAGGATCGCCCAGACCTTGCGCGCCGTGCCGGACCGCAGGTCGTCGTGGCTCGGCTCGATGCTCGAGGACAGGGCCTCGAGCGGGGTCACGCTGAGGACGCGCTTGGAGCCGACGGCGAACGCGCCCCACGTCGCCAGCACCACGGCGACGATCGGCAGCACGAGCTGCCACGGCACCAGTGTGTACGACGTGTCCGGCAGGAACCCGTTGCTGCGCAGGACGGCGACGAACAACGCGCTCAGACCGGTGCCCGCGACGGCCCCGACGAGGCCGCCGATGACACCGACGACGAGCCCGGCGCGGGTGATGCGAGCACGCAGCGACGCTCCCGTGGCGCCGACCAGGCGCTGGAGTGCGATCACCCGGGTCTGCCCCGCGATGAGCGTCGCGCAGGTGTTGGCGGTGACGATCGCGCCGACGTAGAGCGCGATCCCGAGGAACAGCCACCCGATGACGTCGAGGATCGACTTCACCGCGGCGACGTCGCCGAACCCGGCGGCGCCGAGCGCTTCCGTGACGATGCCGGGTGCGATGACGAGGGCGGAGCCGAAGGTGGTGCCGAGGGCAGCCACCAGGATGGTGGGCCGGAAGTCGCGGACGGCGTTCACGCTGCGGCCTCCATCCCGAGCATCGTCGCGGAGATCTCGGCGGCGGACATCGCGGGGCGGTCCCCCACGATGCGGCCGTCGGCGAGGAACAGGATCCGGTCCGCGTTGGCGGCGGCGGAGGGGTCGTGCGTGACCATCACGACGCTCTGGCCCCACTCGGCCACGGCACCGCGCAGGATCGCCAGCACGTCGCGACCGGTCCGGGAGTCGAGCGCGCCGGTCGGTTCGTCCGCGACCACCACGGCCGGGCGCGAGGCGAGTGCCCGGGCGATGGCGACCCGCTGCTGCTGGCCGCCGGAGAGCTGGTGCGGGCGGTGCCCGAGCCGGTTGCCGAGCCCGAGCTGGTCGACCAGGCGGTCGATCCAGGCGGCCTCGTCCCGCGAGGGCTTGTGGCCGCCGAGCAGGAACGGCAGACGGATGTTCTCGCTGACGTCGAGGGTCGGGACGAGGTTGAACGACTGGAACACGAACCCGAGCCGGCGGCGGCGCAGTTCGGTGAGGTCCTTGTCACCGAGCTGCGTGATGTCGGTGCCGTCGATCGAGATCCGGCCGGTCGACACGGCGTCGAGACCGGCTGCGACGTGCATCAGCGTCGACTTGCCGGAACCCGACGGTCCCATGACCGCGGTGAACTCCCCCGCGCCGATGTCGACGCTGACGTCGTCGAGCGCGGTGACCCGGCGCGCGGCGTCGCCGTAGTGCTTGGACACGTGGTCGAGGCGGATGATCGGAGCGTGGCTGGTGGTCATGGGTCAACCCTCGCCCGCTGGAGGCTCCTGGCGCGTCGGCCGGTCGTCTCCTGTGGATGGACCGATCGGTGCACGTCCCAGTGGAGGACTCATCCTGCGGGATGACAGCAGCGCCGGCGCGCCGCCGGGTTCAGTCCCGGGTGACGAGCCCGTGCTCGTGTGCGAACACGACCAACCGGACGCGGTCGCGCAGCCCGAGCTTCGTCAGCACGCGGGACACGTGCGTCTTCACCGTGGCCTCGCTGACGAACTCGTGCTGGGCGATCTCGCTGTTGCTGAAACCCCGCGCGGCGAGGTCGAAGATCTCGCGCTCCCGCGGGGTCAGGTCGTCCACGGCGGCGGGGACGTTGGCGGCTCGTTCGGCCGAGTCGTCGTACCGGCGGAGGAGCTCGCGGGTGGCGGACGCCGCGAACACGGCGGTGCCCGCGTGCACCGTGCGGACCGCTGCCAGCAGGAACTCGGGGTCGGCGTCCTTGAGCACGAAGCCGCTCGCGCCGGCCCGGATCGCCTTGGCAGCTGCCTCGTCGAAGTCGAACGTGGTGAGGACCAGGACCTTCGCACCGTCGGGACCCGCGTCCTCGACGATCTTGGCGGTCGCGGAGATGCCGTCCATCACGGGCATCCGGACGTCCATCAGGACCACGTCCGGGCGGTGGCGGCGGACGAGCTCGACGCCCTCGGCACCGTCGCCCGCTTCACCCACGAACTGCAGGTCCGGCTGGGAGTCGATGAGCATCCGGATGCCGGTGCGGAACAGCGCCTGGTCGTCGACGAGCGCGACGCGGATGGGGTTGGCGGTCATCGGGCGGTTCGCTCCTGGTCGGTCGGGGTGAAGAGCCCGCGTGGCATCTGCCCGCTGGCGGGGTGCGACGGCATCCGGACGGCCACCGCGAAGTCGTCACCGCGCGGTCCCGCGGTCATGCTGCCCCCGGACATGGTGGCACGCTCGCGCATCCCGACCAGGCCGTGGCCCGTGCCGGGTCCCGCGCGGCCGTCGTCGGCGCGCCGGTTCACCACGTCGATCTCGACGGTGTCCGGGCGGTAGGTCAGGGTCGTGTGCACAGGCGTGCCCTGTTCGCCGTGCTTGTACGCGTTCGTCAGGCTCTCCTGGACGATGCGGTAGACCGCGAGCTGCGTCGAGGTGGGCAGCGACGAGGGGTCCCCGCGCCGCTCGACCCGCACGTCGACGCCGACGTCCCGCATCTCGTGGACGAGCCGCTCGATGTCGTCGACGTCCGGGGTCGGTGTGGTCCCCTGCTCGTGACGGAGTGCGCCGAGCAGCTCGCGCACGTCGCCGAGGGCACGTCGTGCCGTGCCGGAGATGGTGCCGAGTGCCTGGTCGGCGATGGCCGGGTCGGCCTTCAGCGCGTACCGTGCGCCGTCGGCCTGGGCGATCACGACGGCGAGGGAGTGCGCGACGATGTCGTGCATGTCGCGGGCGATGCGGACCCGCTCCTGTTCGACGGCCACGGCGCGGTCGGCGCGCGCGGCGTCACGCTCGGCGAGCAGCTGGGCCTCGCGGCTCATCCTGGCCGTCTGCCGCGTGCGGGCGACGACGCCGCCGAGCCACGGGAGGAGCAGCACGGCGAGCACCACCGCGAACACCCCGACGGTGAGCGTCCACGACTCCGGTCCGGCGCCGTACATCGTCTCGCCCTGCGACCGGGTGGCGAAGTCGGTGATGCCGTAGTAGCCGGCCGCGACGACGGCCCCGGTGATGGCCGAGACCAGGCCGTACAGGCGCACCCGCCGGCTGCCGTACGCACTCGTGGTGTACAGCACGCCGCCGATGAACAGGTCGGCCGGGAACACGCTGCTCGACCCGAGCACCTGCATGGTCACCATCTGCACGACGGCGAACACCCAGGCGATCGTCAACGCCAGCCCGGGCGACAGGCGACGGAGCGCGAGTGCCGCGGTGAGCCCCACGATGACCACGTAGCTGCTCAGGTCGTCGATGCCGCGCGCGGACGACGCCGCGACGAGCAGCCCGAGCGCGCCGGCGATCACCAGGTCGGCGATGACCTGCGCGCGCAGCATGGGACGGAACACCCGTCCACGGTACGTCGAGCCCGTCATGTGCGCGTCGTTCGCCGGGATGACGCGCGGTGGACGCTCAGAACCCGAGCCGACCCAGCTGCTTCGGGTCACGCTGCCACTCCTTGGCGACCTTGACGCGGATGTTCAGGTACACGTGGCGCCCGCCGAGCAGCGATTCGATCTCGACCCGCGCGCGGGTGCCGACGTCCTTCAGGCGCTCGCCCTTGTGTCCGATGACGATGGACTTCTGGCTGTCCCGCTCGACGAACAGGTTCGCGAAGATGCGCAGCGGGCCGTTCGGGTCGTCGTCCGGGTCCGGCTCGACCATGTCCTCGATCATGACCGCGAGCGAGTGCGGGAGCTCGTCGCGGACCCCCTCGAGCGCGGCTTCGCGGATGAGCTCCGAGATGCGTTCCTCGCTCGTCTCCTCGGTGATCGCGTCGGCGCCGTAGAGCGGCGGCGACTCGGGGAGCATCGACGTGATCTCGGTGAGCAGCGCCTCGAGCTGCGTGCCCTGGGTGCCCGAGGTGGGCACGATCGCGTCCCATTCGCGCAGCGCCGACACGGCGAGGAGCTGCTCGGCGATCTTCTCCTTGCCGGCGCGGTCGACCTTCGTGACGATCGCGATCTTCTTCGCACGCGGGAAGTGGTCGAGCGTCTCGTTGATGAACCGGTCGCCCGGGCCGATCGGTTCGTTGGCCGGCACGCAGAACCCGATCACGTCGACGTCACCGAGCGTGGACTGCACCAGGTCGTTCAGCCGTTCGCCGAGCAGGGTGCGCGGACGGTGCACACCGGGGGTGTCGACGATGATGACCTGGCCGTCGGGACGGTGCACGATGCCGCGGATCGCGCGCCGCGTGGTCTGCGGCTTCGACGAGGTGATCGCGACCTTCTCGCCGACGAGCGCGTTGGTCAGCGTCGACTTGCCGACGTTCGGCCGGCCGACGAACGAGACGAAGCCCGCGCGGTAGGTGGGGGTCTGCTCGGTGTCGCTCATGCGTGGGTGGTTCCCGTCGTGGTGGATGCGGTGTCGTCGAACGCCTGCTCGGCGCCGGCGAGGGCGTCGGTGCGTTCGGCGAGCACGGAGATGAGGTGTCGGCGCTTGCCTTCGACCC
Organism: Curtobacterium sp. Leaf183; assembly: GCF_001424385.1. Lineage (GTDB taxonomy): Bacteria > Actinomycetota > Actinomycetes > Actinomycetales > Microbacteriaceae > Curtobacterium. Next base: position 606,320 of record NZ_LMPO01000009.1, read on the forward strand.
GGTCGGCGGTCAGCACCACGCCGGACACGGACACGGACTCCCCCGCCGTCGCCAGGTGGCCGAGCTCCTTGGTGAGCAGGCCACCCGCGGTGTCGACGTCGTCGTCGTCGAGGTCGACGCCGAACAGGTCGCCGAGGTCGTCGATCGGCATGCGCGCCGAGACGCGCCACACGCCGTCGGAGACCTCGACGCGGTCGATCACGGTGCGGTCGTACTCGTCCGAGATGTCGCCGACCAGTTCCTCGATGAGGTCCTCCATCGTGACCAGCCCGGCGACCCCGCCGTACTCGTCGACGACGAGCACGAGGTGGTTCTTGGCAGCCTGCATGTGCCGCAGGGTCTCGTCGGCGTGCTTCGACTCCGGGACGAACTCGGCCGGGCGCAGCAGCGAGGTGACCACGCGCCCGCCGGCGTCCTTGCTCTCGTGGAGGGCGCGGGCCAGGTCGCGCAGGTACACCACGCCCAGGACGTCGTCGCTGTCGCGACCCGTCACGGGCATGCGGGAGACGCCCGTGGCGAGGAACTGCTCCATGACGGCGGACAGCGTGTGCGCGGCGTCGGCGGTCACCATGTCCGTGCGCGGCACCATCACCTCGCGCACGAGGGTGTCGCTGAACTCGAACACCGAGTGGATGAGCTCGCGGTCGTCCGCCTCGAGCACGTTGCTCTCGGTCGCCTCGTCGACGAGCGAGAGCAGCTGCTCCTCGCTCGAGACGCTCGACGTGCTGCCGTTGCGCCCCGGTGTCACCCGGTCGCCGATCACGACGAGCAGGTCGGCCAGCGGCCCCAGGACGATGCGGACCCCGTGCACCAGCCCGCCGGTCGCCCCGACCAGGCGGTCCGCGTGGGCACGACCGACGCTGCGGGGACTGGACCCGACGAGCACGAAGGACACCGCGGTCATGATCGCCGCGGACACGACGAGCGCGACCCACCAGGTGTCGAGGACGGTGAACAACGCGATGGTCACCAGCACCGCGGCCGCGGTCTCGGCGAGCACGCGGAAGAAGTTGAGGGCGTTGACGTGGGCACCGACGTCGTCGGCGATCGCCTCGATCGCACGGCGGCGCTGGTGTCCGCGGGCGATCTCGTCGAGGTCGGCACGCGACAGCACCCCGAGGGCACTGTCGGACGCGGCGAGCAGACCGCCGAGGACGACGAGCACGAACGCCACCGCGAGCAGGACGGCGACGAGCAGCACTGCGGTCACCGCCCCCGACGCTGGGCGGCGAAGGCGGTCAGGATCTCCCCCTGCAGCCCGAACATCTCGGCCTTCTCGTCCGGCTCGGCGTGGTCGAACCCGAGCAGGTGCAGGATGCCGTGGCACGTGAGCAGGAGGAGTTCGTCGGTCGTCGAGTGACCGGCCGTGGCGGCCTGGGCCTCGGCGACCTGCGGGCAGAGCACGATGTCCCCGAGGAGTCCGGCGGGCGTCGGGTCGTCCTCGGTGCCGGGACGGAGCTCGTCCATCGGGAAGCTCAGGACGTCCGTGGGCCCCGGTTCGTCCATCCACCGGATGTGCAGCTGCTCCATCGCGCCCTCGTCGACGAGCACGATGGCGAGCTCGGCGTCGGCGTGCACGTGCATCGCGTCGAGCGCGAACGCAGCCAGCCGCTGCACCGCGTCGTCGTCGATGGCGACACCGGACTCGTTGTTGAGTTCGATGCTCACCGGGTGCCTCCTCGGGCGTCGTTCTGGGGGTACGGACCGCTCTGACGGTCCTGCGGCGCGTGCCCGCGACGCTCGGCGCGGTTCGCGCCGCCCGGGTTCGGCGTCGGGGCGGTCCCCCGGCCACCGGGGCGATGACCGGCCTGTTCCGCCAGACGCTGTTCGTCGTAGACCGTGTAGGCGTCGACGATGCGCCCGACGAGCGTGTGCCGGACCACGTCCTCGCTGCCGAGCCGGGCGAAGTGGATGTCCTGCACCTCGGAGAGGATCTGCGTGACGAGTCGGAGCCCCGAGAGGTTGCCCGGCAGGTCGACCTGTGTGATGTCACCCGTGACGACCATCTTCGACCCGAAGCCGAGTCGCGTCAGGAACATCTTCATCTGCTCGGGCGTGGTGTTCTGCGCTTCGTCGAGGACGACGAACGAGTCGTTCAGCGTGCGACCGCGCATGTACGCCAGAGGAGCCACCTCGACCGTGCCCGCCGCGAGCAGCTTCGGCACGAGCTCGGGGTCCATCATCTCGTTGAGCGCGTCGTACAGGGGCCGCAGGTACGGGTCGATCTTGTCGGTCAGCGTGCCGGGCAGGAAGCCGAGGCGCTCGCCCGCTTCGACCGCGGGCCGGGTCAGGATGATGCGGGTGACCTCGCGCCGCTGCAGGGCCTGCACCGCCTTCGCCATCGCCAGGTACGTCTTGCCGGTGCCGGCGGGACCGATGCCGAACGTGATGGTGTTCACGTCGATGGCGTCGACGTAGCGGCGCTGCCCGTCGGTCTTGGGACGCACGGACTTGTTGCGGCTGGACACGATCGGCGCACCGAAGACGTCGGCGGGGCTGCGCGCCTCGTCGATGATCCGGGCCGAGGTCGGGATGTCGCCCTGCCCGATGTCCTGTCCGCGCTTGACCATGCCGACGAGCTCGTCGACGAGCGCGCGGGCTCGGGCGACGTCGCGCTCCGGCCCCGTGAGGGTGACCTCGTTGCCGCGGACCAGGACCCGGACGCCCGGGTACTGGCGTTCGACGGTCTTCAGCAGTCGGTCCTGGGGGCCGAGCAACTGGACCATCGCGATCCCGTCGACACTGAGTTCCGAGACGGCTTCCGTCTCGGTGGGTGCGGTTTCGTCAGCTGGCAAGGGTGCCTTCCTGCAGGTCGCCTGCGAGTACGTGCGCGTGCACGTGGAACACGGTCTGTCCGGCGGATTCGCCGGTGTTGAAGACGAGACGGTACTGGCCGCCGGCACGCTCGTCGGCGATGCGTTGCGCGGTGGCCACCATGTGGGCGAGGAGTCCGGGGTCCCCGGCGGCCAACTCGGTCACGTTGGCGTAGTCCTCGGTCTTTGGGACGACCAGCACGTGTACGGGGGCCTTCGGGGCGATGTCCTCGAACGCGATGACGCGGTCGTCCTCGGTGACGACGGTCGCCGGGATCTCGCGCGCGATGATCTTCGAGAAGACGCTGCTCATGGACCCATCGTAGGACGCGCCACTGACCGGCACACCGAGTTCACCAGCGCCCCAGCCGCGACTGCAGCACCGCGAGCGCCGCGGGGCCGGCGGTGGACGTCCGCAGCACGGTGTCGCCCAGACGGACTCGGACGGCCCCGGCTGCGGACAGCCGGTCGAGCTCCGAGGCGTCGATGCCGCCCTCGGGTCCGACGACCAGCGCGATCGAGGTGGCGTCCGCCGGTGGTTCCCACGTCGCGAGCCGCTCGGTGGCGGTCGGGTCGAGGACCAGGACCACGACGCCGGCGGACGGCGCTGTGGTCGCGGCGATCGCGGTCGTCGTCACCGGGTCCGACACCGACGGCACGCGCGACCGGATGGCCTGTTTCGCCGCCTCGTGCGCGATGGCCTGCCACCGGGCCCGGCCCTTCGCGACCTTCGCGCCCTCCCACCGTGAGACACTCCGGGCCGCTGCCCACGGCACGACGTGGTCGACACCGATCTCGGTCGCCGCCTGCACGGCCATCTCGTCGCGACCGCCCTTGGCGAGCGCCTGCACGAGCGTCAGCGACGGCACGGGGACGGGCGAGGTGGTGATCGTCGCGACGGTGAGCACGAGTGCGTCGCGGTCGACGGACTCGACCGGCCCGACGACGACGGTGCCCCGGCCGTCGGACAGCCGGAGCGTCTCGCCGACCCGCACGCGCGACACCGTGACGGCATGCCGGCCCTCGGGTCCGTCGAGGGCGACGGACCCGCCGACCGTCACGCCGTCGAGCGAGTCGACCAGGTAGAGCGACGCCATCAGAAGTTGAAGAAGCGGTCGCGCAGCTTGCCGAACATGCCCTGTTGGAAGCGGGCGAGCTGCGGCGGCGACGCCTTGTGCGACTTGGCGAGCTGTTCGACCAGGCCACGCTCCTTGTGCGAGAGCTTTGTGGGGGTGACGACCTGCACGCCGACCCGGAGGTCGCCACGGCCGCTCCCGCGCAGCTTCGTCACACCGCGGTCCTTGAGCACGAGCACGTCGGCGCTCTGCACGCCCGGGCGGATCTCGAGCTGGACCGGACCGTCGAGCCCGTCGATCGTGGTGGTGGTGCCGAGGACGGCGTCGGTCATCGCGACCTCGAGGGTGGCGAGCAGGTCGTCCCCGTCGCGACTGAAGACGTCGTGGTGCCGCACGCGGATCTCGAGGTACAGGTCACCAGCGGGACCGCCCGCGGGACCGACCTCGCCCTGACCGGGCATCTGCAGCCGCAGACCGGAGTCGACGCCGGCGGGCACGTCGACGGGGACGGTCCGACGTGCGCGGACGCGCCCCTGGCCCTGGCACGTCGGGCACGGGTTGGGGATGACGGTGCCGTGTCCGCGGCAGGTGCCGCACGGGGCGCTCGTCACCACGTTGCCGAGGAGCGAGCGGACCTGGCGCTGGATGTGCCCGGTCCCGCCGCAGATGTCACACGTGCGAGGGCTGGTGCCGGGAGCGCAGCAGGAACCGCCGCACGTCTCGCAGAGCACGGCCGTGTCGACCTCGACGTCCTTGTGGGTGCCGAAGACGACCTCGTCCAGGTCGACCTCGATGCGGAGCAGGGCGTCCTGCCCGCGCTCGGCGCGGCTGCGGGGACCGTTGCCACGGCCACCACCACCCCCACCACCACCGAAGAAGGCGTCGAAGATGTCGCTGAACCCACCCGCGCCACCGCCGCCGAACGGGCTGTCGGCCGAGGGGCCGGCGTCGTAGCGGCGTCGCTGCTCGGGATCGCTCAGCACGTCGTACGCGTGCGTCACGTCCTTGAAGCGCTCGGCTGCGTCGGGGCTCGGGTTCACGTCGGGGTGGAGCTCGCGCGCGAGTCGGCGGTACGCCTTCTTGATGTCGGCGTCGGCCGCGTCGCGCGGGACACCGAGGACGTCGTAGTGGTCTGCCACGTGTTCCTCAGGAGGTTTCGTCGGTGGTGTGGATGGATCGGTCTGGAGGCCCGGGGTGCGTCCGGACAGCCTGGTGCGTCGTCGGGGTGGCGCGCACCGAGGCGGCGGACACCGGGGCGGTCGTCAATTCTCCCCGAGCAGTCTGGACAGGTACCGCGCGACCGCGCGGACCGCGGCCATGTTCGACCCGTAGTCCATGCGGGTCGGCCCGAGGACGCCCAGTCGGGCGACCTCGCCGCCGGCCGCGACGTACCCGCCGGCGACGATGCTGGTGGCGTCGAGGCCGTACTCGGCGTTCTCGACGCCGATGCGCGCGGTGACCGCGGCATCGTCGAGCTGCATCTCCCCGAACAGCCGGAGCAGGGTCACCTGTTCCTCGATCGCCTCGAGCACCGGGAAGAGGCCACCGGAGAAGTCCGACTCGCTCTTCGCCAGGTTCGCGGCGCCCGCCATCAACAGGCGATCCTGCCGGTTGGCGGCGACCTGGTCGATCAGCGTCGCCACGACGACCCCGGCGAGGGTCTGGGACTCGGGACGGATCTGCGCCGGGATCGCACGGAGCGCCCGGGGGACGTCGTGCAGCAGCAGTCCGACGGTCGCACCGTTGAGCACGGTGCGGAGCTCGACCAGTGCGGACTCGTCGAGGTCGACGTCGGTCTCGACCACGCGCTGCTCGACCCGGGCCGTGTCGGTGATCAGGACGACCATGAGGCGGGTGTCGCCGAGCCGGACCAGCTCGACGTGCTGGACCCGCGCGCGGACCATCGACGGGTACTGCACGAGCGCGACCTGGTTCGTCAGCTGGCTGAGCAGCCGGACCGTGCGGCTCAGGACGTCGTCGAGGTCGTTCGACGCCCCGAGGAAGGTCTCGATCGCCTGCCGCTGCGCGCTGGTCAACGGACGGGCGGCAGCCAGGTGGTCGACGAAGAGCCGGTAGCCCTTGTCGGTCGGCACCCGGCCGGACGACGTGTGCGGCGCGATGATGAGCTGCTCGTCCTCGAGCAGGGCCATGTCGTTGCGGATCGTCGCTGCGCTGACGCCGAACGCGTGGCGCTCGACGATGGTCTTGGACCCGACGGGCTCGCGCGAGGCGACGTAGTCCCGCACGATGGCCTTGAGGACTTCGAGGGAGCGTTCACTGACCACCGGGACCCCTTCCTGTCGCACTGGCACTCGGACGTGTCGAGTGCTGATCCTACGCCCGGGCACCGACGTCAGGCACTTCTGCGCACCGTGCCGATACGCTCTGGGCATGAGCTACGGACAGCCGCCGAACGGACCCCAGGGCTACGGACAGCAGCCCGGCGGGCCCCAGTACCAGCCGCCCCGGCCGATGTCGCCCGAGGACCAGCGCCTCTGGGCCACGCTGACGCACATCGGCGGCATCTTCTTCAACTTCATCGTGCCGCTCGTCGCCTACGTCGTGCTGCGTGACCGAGGGCAGTTCGTCCGTGAGCACACCCGCCAGGCACTGAACTTCCACATCACCGTCGCGATCGCGAGCTTCGTCTCGGGCCTGCTGACGGTCGTGCTGATCGGGTTCGTCCTGCTGCCCGTCATCGGCGTGCTCGTGGTCGTCTTCGCGATCATGGCTGCCGTCGCCGCGAACCAGGGTCGGTTCTACCAGTACCCGCTCACGTTCCAGTTCATCAAGGCCTAGTCGAGCAGCTCGCGCACCACCGCGTCCGCGAGCAACCGGCCCCGGAGCGTCAGGTCCAGGCGCCCCGCCGTGCCGGGCGTGCCGAGGGCACTGCGGCCGTCCACGAGACCGCGTGCGATGAGTCCCGCCACCCGGCCACGGGCCTCCTGGCGGAGCTCGGACGTCGTGAGCTCCCCGCGCACGCGTGCCGCGAGCAGCACGCGCTCGACGTACCGGGTCTCGTCGTCGATGGTCTCGCGACCGGCGGCCGGGGACTCGGCAGCCAGCACCCGGGCGGCGTACGCCGCGGGGTGCTTGACGTTCCACCAGCGGGTGCCGGCGACGCTCGAGTGCGCGCCGGGTCCGACACCCCACCAGTCGTGGCCCTTCCAGTACGACAGGTTGTGCCGACTGGCCTGGGCATCGCCGCGCGCCCAGTTCGAGACCTCGTACCAGCCGTAGCCCGCCTCGCCCAGGACCCGGTCGGCCAGCTCGTACATGTCGGCGGCCAGGTCGTCGTCCGGTGCCGGCAGCTCGCCCCGGGACACCGCGCGGCCCATCGCGGTGCCGTCCTCGACGATGAGCGAGTAGGCCGAGACGTGGTCCGGCTCACACGCGATCGCGGCGTCCAGTGACGTCCGCCAGTCGTCGAGGGACTCCCCCGGGGTCGAGTAGATCAGGTCGAGCGAGACGTCGAGGCCCTGCTGCTTGGCCAGGTCCACGACGATCGGCACGCGCTCGGGGTCGTGGGTGCGGTCGAGGGTGGCGAGCACGTGCGGCACCGCCGACTGCATGCCGAAGCTCATCCGGTTGAACCCGCCGGCGCGGAGCGTCTCGAGCGAGGACGCGTCGACCGAGTCGGGGTTCGCCTCGGTGGTGATCTCGGCCCCGGGCAGGATGCCCCACGTGTCGTCGACGGCCCGGAGGATCATCGCTAAGTCGCTCGCCGGCAGCATCGTCGGGGTGCCGCCACCGAAGAACACGGTGGAGACGGGCCGGCGCGGGACACCGGACCGGTCGAGCACCTGCGCCGCCCACTGGATCTCGCGCACCGCGTGCCCGGCGTAGTCGTCACGGCGGACCCCGCGCAGCTCGGAGGCCGTGTACGTGTTGAAGTCGCAGTACCCGCAGCGCACCCGACAGAAGGGCACGTGCACGTACACGCCGAAGGGGACGTCGCCCGCGTCAGCCCGCGGTGTGAGGAGTCCGTCCGCGGGTGCCGGGTCAGCGATCGGGAGAGCACTCGGCATGGACTCCATTGTCCGCCATGATGGAGCCATGGAGCACCACACCGTCCCGACCACGGTGCTGTGGGACATCGACGGCACCCTCGTCCGCAACGCGACCTCGCCGGGCAACCTCTACCACCTGGCCCTCGAGCGCGCCATCGGCCGGGACCTCCCTCAGCTCGTCGGGCACCAGCACGGCCGGACCGACGCCGGCATCATCGCCGAGCACGTCCGCGCCCACGACCTGGGCGACGAGGTCATCCCGGTCGTCAGCCGACACCTGCGCGACCTGTCCGAGGAACGACACCGCTCGGGCGAGCACCGGGTCGCCGCTCCGGGCGCAACCGCACTCGTCGCCCGCTTCGGCACGCTCGGGTGGCGGAACGGCCTGCTCACCGGCAACTCGGCGTACCGGGCGCGGGTCAAGCTCGCCGGTGCGGGCTTCGACGTCGACGCCTTCGACTGGGACCACTCGTACTTCGGCGACGAGGCGGTCGAGCGCTCCGGCGTCACCGCCCTCGCGGCCGCCGCCCTGGCCGGTACCCGCGCCGTGATCGTCGGCGACACCCCCCGCGACGGTGAGGCCGCGGACGCCGCGGGCATCCCGTTCCTCGCCGTCGCGACCGGGGTCTACGACGTCGACGCGCTCCGCCACACCAACGCCGTCGCGATCGCCCGGGACTGCGTGTCCGACGCGCCGCTCATCGAGGACGCCATCGCGGCGCTGCCACCGCTGCGACACGAGGACTGACCGCGGACTAGTCCCCGCGCAGCGCCGTCAGGTACTTCTCTGCCATGACACGCTGCTGACGACGGAGCAGCGGCGCGACGAAGCGCCACTTCGCGCTGGCCGGCTGCGAGAACTGCCGGATCTGCAGCCACACCGAGCCGTCGGCGGTGCGCTCGACGACGAAGGACTCCTCGCCCGACAGGGGGTGCCCCTCGAGCGTGCCGTAGGCGAAGCCCTTGCGGTCGGCTTCGTCGATGACCGACACGACGCGCACCGGCGCGTGGACCGTCTGCCCGAACGCGTGCATCGTCAGCACGGCGCTGGTGCCTGCGGTGACGAGCGGGGTGCCGTCGGCCGAGAACTGCTCGACGCGCGGCGTGCCGATCGAGGCCGGTCGGATCGGCACCCCCTGGTCGTCGAAGGTCACCGGGTTGTAGCGGACCTCGTCGTCGTCGGGCGCCTGGTCGACGCGGACCCCGATGCCGCTGCGCTCCTGGATCTGCCACGTGAGCGCCTGGGTCACCGCGGTCTCGAACCGCTGGTCGCCGTGGCCGATCCGGGCCCGGGATTCGGCCGGCGTGAAGCCCTCGGGCGGGTACGTCATGAGGTCCGGCGCCTGCGTCGCACCGACCGCTCCGTAGGTCAGGGCGGTCAGGTACCCTCCGCGGCTGCTCATGACGCAATCGTATCGGGGCGCGCGGACGTCGACGAACCAGGGCGGCGCACCGCCGGTGCACACCGCACTGGAGGCCCGGGGCCGTCGCGGACGCGTCCGTCGTGGGCAGCGTGCGTACCTCCACGACGCCCGTCCGGTGGTCCGCCGAGCGCTGCATGCGGGCAGCGGCGCGCTCGTGGTCGTCGTGACGACTGTGGGCGACGTCAGCGCGGCCGTGGACGTGCGCGTGCTGCGGACCGGGGCGGTGGGACCGGCCGCGGCGAGCCTCCCGGCGGTCTGCCCGACGGTCCTGCGCGCCCGGTCGCGCCGCTGGGACCTACTTCTTCTTCTCCTCGACGTCACCCGACAGCGCGGCGATGAAGGCTTCCTGCGGGACCTCGACGCGACCGATGGTCTTCATGCGCTTCTTGCCCTCCTTCTGCTTCTCGAGGAGCTTGCGCTTGCGGGTGATGTCACCGCCGTAGCACTTCGCGAGGACGTCCTTGCGCATCGCGCGGATGCTCTCGCGCGCGATGATCCGCGCGCCGATCGCGGCCTGGATCGGGACCTCGAACTGCTGGCGCGGGATGAGCTTGCGCAGACGCTCGGTCATCAGCGTGCCGTACGCGTACGCCTTGTCGCGGTGGACGATGGCGCTGAACGCGTCGACCTGGTCGCCCTGCAGCAGGATGTCGACCTTGACGAGGTCGGCCGCCTGGTCGCCGACCGGCTCGTAGTCCAGGCTGGCGTAGCCCTGCGTCTTGCTCTTGAGCTGGTCGAAGAAGTCGAACACGATCTCGCCGAGCGGGATCTGGTAGCGGATCTCGACACGGTCCTCGCCGAGGTACTCCATGCCGAGCAGGGAGCCGCGGCGCTGCTGGCAGAGCTCCATGATCGCCCCGACGTAGTCCTTCGGCGCCAGGATCGCGGCGCGGACCATGGGCTCACGGACCTCGACGATGCGCCCGGTCGGGAACTCGGAGGGGTTCGTGACCTCGGTGACCGAGTTGTCCTCGGTGGTGACCTCGTAGATGACGCTCGGGGCCGTGGTGATGAGGTCGAGCCCGAACTCGCGGGACAGGCGCTCGGTGATGATCTCGAGGTGCAGCAGCCCGAGGAACCCGCAGCGGAACCCGAAGCCGAGCGCGACCGAGGTCTCGGGTTCGTAGACGAGCGCCGCATCGGAGAGCTTGAGCTTGTCGAGCGCTTCACGGAGGTCCGGGTAGTCCGAGCCGTCGATCGGGTACAGGCCCGAGAACACCATGGGCTTCGGGTCGGTGTAGCCGGGCAGGGCCTCGGTCGCCGGCCGCTGCGCACTCGTGACGGTGTCGCCGACCTTGGACAGGCGGACGTCCTTCACGCCGGTGATGAGGTAGCCGACCTCGCCGACCGACAGGCCCTTCGTCGGGCTCGGCTCGGGGCTCGACACCCCGATCTCGAGGATCTCGTGCGTCGACTTGGTCGACATCATCTGGACCTTCTCGCGCGGGGCGATCGAGCCGTCGATCATGCGGATGTAGGTCACGACGCCGCGGTAGCTGTCGTAGACCGAGTCGAAGATCATCGCGCGGGGCGCGGCGTCGACACGACCGACGGGTGCCGGCACCGTGCGGACGACGAGGTCGAGGAGCTCCGGCACGCCGACACCGGTCTTGCCCGACACCCGGAGGACGTCCTCGGGCTTGCCGCCGATCAGCTGCGCGAGCTCGGCCGCGTACTTGTCCGGGTCAGCGGCGGGCAGGTCGATCTTGTTGAGGACCGGGATGATCTGCAGGTCGTTCTCGAGCGCCAGGTACAGGTTGGCCAGCGTCTGGGCCTCGATGCCCTGGGCGGCGTCGACCAGCAGGATCGCGCCCTCGCACGCCGCCAGCGACCGGGACACCTCGTACGAGAAGTCGACGTGCCCGGGCGTGTCGATCATGTTCAGCGCGTAGGTCGCACCGTCGAGCTCCCACGGCATCCGGACGGCCTGCGACTTGATCGTGATGCCGCGTTCGCGCTCGATGTCCATCCGGTCGAGGTACTGCGCGCGCATCGCCCGGTCCTCGACGATGCCGGTGATCGACAGCATGCGGTCGGCCAGCGTCGACTTGCCGTGGTCGATGTGCGCGATGATGCAGAAGTTGCGGATCGCCTCGGCCGGAGTCGCGGCGGGCTCGAGCGGAGCGGATGCTTGTGGGCTCACGGTTCCTCAGGTGGGTCGGACGGTCGGACGATTGTCCCACGGTTGCGCGGGCATCGGTGTCCCGGCGCCCGCTCGACGGGTGCACCGAGGATCGTGGACGTCCCTCGGCGACCGAGCGGGGCGCTCCCGCGGTGCGGGAGCGCCCCGCTGTCATGGCGCCTGCTGCGTGGGCCGCGGTGTCAGCTGGTGCTCGTCGGGGTCACGGCTGCGGCGTGAGCGGGAACACGTCCGTGGTCGACGTGGTGCCGTCCTCGCGGTGCTGGGTGGCGGTGAGGTCGTACGACACGTTGCTGAACTTGCGGATGATGTTCCAGT
>NZ_LMPO01000009.1:618195-618382 GCF_001424385.1 Curtobacterium sp. Leaf183
CCCCTCGGGGTTCAACGCGAACGCGGCGGAGGCGGAGCTGGTGCCGTCGAAGCGCTGCTGCGTGGCGGTGAGCTCGTACTTCGCTGCCGGACCGAACTGACGCTTCAGGCTCCAGTCGCCGTTTACGTCGGCCTTCGCGGTGCCGTAGACGGTGTTGTTCCACTGGAAGCGGAGTTCGATGTCCGCG
>NZ_LMPO01000009.1:618450-618609 GCF_001424385.1 Curtobacterium sp. Leaf183
TCCGTTCGGGGTGATCTGCTGCTTGCTGGTGGTGGTGAGGGCGCCCTTGGAGTGCTGCGTCGCGGTGATCTCGACCGCGGTGTTCGACGCGGGGATCTCGACCTGGGCCGACCAGGTGCCACCCGTGACGGGGACGGTCGAGGTCTCGCTGCCGGCCTG
>NZ_LMPO01000009.1:618664-685113 GCF_001424385.1 Curtobacterium sp. Leaf183
TCCGGCACCGAAGTCGGCCTCGGTCGTGGCGGACTGGACGCCGTCGATGCCGGACTGCTCGATGCGGATCGTGTGCTTGCCCGCACCGAGCGCGTCGATCGGGGTGGACCACGTACCGCCCGTGACCTTGCTGGTCCCGATCTTCGTGGTGCCGTCGAAGAGCTCGATGGTGGCACCCTCGGCGCCCGTGCCGGACACGGTGGCCTTCTTGGACACGTCCGCATCGAAGGTCACCGAACCCGTGGGAGCAGCAACGTCGCCGTCGTCGCCGCCGCCGTCGACGCCGAGGTAGGTCGGGTCGATGACGCCGTTCGCACGACCCTCGTAGGACGAGGCTCCCTCGAGGTAGTCGTCGAACCCGCCGCCGTTCCCCGTTCCGATGTACTTGACCGGATCGGCGACGTTCTGTAGGCCGACGCCTCCGGGCAGCTCGACCCACCGCCACTGCTGGAGGGCGCTGCCGTCGCAGCGGACGACCTCGTAGACGGGGCCGCGGTCGTTCGCGTCGAGGCACATCGTCGGGCTGGCCTCCGGGGAGAGCGGACCTGCCGCGCCGAGTGCGGGAGTCGTCCAGTCGGTGCCGGCGCGCGCAGCGGCGGCGGCATCAGCACCGGTCTTCGCCCGTCCGTACCCGCCACTGTCGGGGTCTTCGACGGCCCACCAGTACGTCCCCTGCCGGAAGACGATCCGCCCGTGGAGCCGATCGTCGACCGGCGGTGCGACACCACCGGTCAACAGGTCCGTGTCGACGGCACCCGTCCCGTAGGCGCTGGACTTCGCCGGCTGCAGGTAGTCCCTGGCGCCGTCCGAAGCCGTACCGAGGTAGTTCCGGGTGACGATGTTCTGGAGTGCTTTCCCCGTCGGGACGTCCACCCAGCGGTAGTCCTGGATCGGCGCCCCGGTGCAGGCGACCGCGATCAGCGCTTGCTGGTTGGGGTCCTCCAGACACGTTCCCTCATCGGACGCGGGTGAGACCGGCCCGGTCGCCCCGAGCGCCGGCGTGGTCCACGCGACGGCGTCCGCGACGACGGCCGCTGAGGAACCTCCCGGACTGACGGGTACGAGGGTGGACGACTCGGGAGCGCCGACGCCGTACCAGTAGGAGTTCGCGGAGCTCGGTGACTGCGCGTGGAACACCAGTGGACCGCTCAGGCGATCGGCCGCGGGCGCCGACGAAGGAGCAGCAGTGGCGGAAGCGGCGGTGAGCGCGCTCCCCACGAGGGCGGCGGATGCGAGCACGGTCGCGATGACGGACCGTCGCAGGACAGGGGGATGCATGGACAACAGGAGACCCTTCGAAAGTAGTATTTGGAATACTACATGTCGAAGGCCGTTGCTCACTTCTTCGGCAGCGCACCGAGCCCGCGACGCAGGTCCTCCGGCGTCGCCGCCAGGCAGACCCGGATCCACCCCTCACCCGTCCGGCCGAACGCGCTCCCCGGCGCCACGGCGACCTTCTCGCGCTGCAGGAAGGCGAGCGCCCACTCGGCGACGTCGCCGTCCGTCGCGTGCGAGACGTCGATCCACAGGTAGAACGCCCCGCGCGGGTCGTTGTACCGGATGCCCGCGGCGTCGAGGACCTCCGTCGCCACCCCGAGGTTCTCGCGGTAGTGCTCGCGGGCGTCGCGGACGGCAGAGTGGTCGCCCACGATGGCCGCCAGCGCCGCGTACTGGTCCGGTTCGGCGACGCAGCTGATCATCGCTTCCTGGGTCGTGCGCATCGTGGGGCCGAGACCCTTCGGGGTGACCAGGTACCCGACCCGGGCTCCGGTCATGGCGTACGTCTTGCTCAGCGAGAAGGCCGTGAAGACGCGGTCGTCCTCGTCGAGCGCAGCCGGGCTCACGTGTCGGACGTCGTGGGTGAAGTACTCGTACACCTCGTCGGAGACCACCCAGAGGTCGTGCCTCCGGGCGAGCGCCAGCACCTCGCGCAGGGTCGCTTCACCGAAGACCGACCCGAGCGGGTTCGAGGGCGAGTTGACCACGATCGCGCGGGTGTGCTCGGTGACGCTGGCTTCGAGGGCCTCGAGGTCGGGCTCGAACCCGTGCTGCGGTTCGAGGCGGTACGGCACCGGCGTCGCCCCGAGGATGTGCGCGTTCATCGTGAAGGTCGTGTACCCGGGATCCGGCACGAGCACCTCGTCGCCCGGGCTGAGCACGAGCGTCATGGCCTGGAAGAGCGCCTGCGTCGCGCCGACCGTCACCCAGATCTGCTCGAGGTCGGCGGCGATGCGGTTCTCGCGCAGGAGCTTCTCCTGGATCGCGCGACGCAGCGGCGCGATGCCGCCGTTCGGCGTGTAGCCGGTGTGGTCCTCCGTCCAGGCGCGTCGTGCCGCGTCGCCGATGTGCGTCGCCACGGGGACGTCGGGCTCCCCGATCACGAGCATCGTGACGTCCTCGCCGCCGGCCTGCAGGAGCGCCGCCTGCTCGAAGACGCGGCGGATGCCGGAGGCGGGGACGGTCTCGATCCGAGGTGCGAGGGACGGCATGCCGATCACGGTAACGGAGCCGTGTTTCCGGTCCGTGACACGCTCCTCTGCTCGTTGTCCGCGGCGCTCCGCCCTGGTAGTGTGGCTTGCTGGCTTGCGCGTTCCCCGCCCACGGGTGGAACGCGAGACGACCAAGGGCCCCTCTACCCAGCGGTCGCATTCACCCGTACGAGACGAAGCAGGAGCACCACATGGCGAACATCAAGTCGCAGATGAAGCGCATCAAGACCAACCTGAAGGCCCAGGAGCGCAACAAGGCCTACAAGTCCGAGCTCAAGACGCTCATCCGCCACACCAACGAAGCCATCACCGCTGGCGACAAGGAGAAGGCCGCTGCCGCTCTCGTCACCGCGACGAAGAAGCTCGACAAGGCCGTGAGCAAGGGCGTCATCCACAAGAACCAGGCCGCGAACCGCAAGTCGGCCATCGCGAAGAAGGTCGCGTCGCTCTGACGCACTGACCATCTCGGAAGCCCCGCACCGTTCCGGTGTGGGGCTTCCGTCGTTCCGGGCGCTGAGTGGGGTGCTTGCGCCGAGACGCCGCCGAGCCCCCGAGACGGAGCCGGACTCGGCGGCGTCTCGGCGGGCATGCGGCGTCTCGGCTACCGCACGGCCTGTCAGCAAGTGCGGCGCCGCGTGCGCCGGCCAGGAGGCCCGACCGGCGTCAGCGGGGCTCGCCGCGTCGGGCGATGGTGCGGACCATGACCTCGAGGGCGTAGTGCGCGTCGCGCGAACCGCCCTTCACCGCGGTGTCCGCCTCGGCGATGCTGATGATGGCGTTCGCCAGGCCGGACTCGCTCCACCCCGCGACGTCGCGCTGCGCACGCTGTACCTGCCACGGCGCCAGCCCGAGCGCGGAGGCGGCCTGTCCGCTCGACCCGCGGAACGCGCTGACCTTGGCCATCGTGCGGATCTTGCTGGCGAAGGCGGCGACGATCGGCACCGGGGCCTCGCCGGTCGCGAGGGCGTGTCGGAGTTCGACGATCGCCGGCGCGGACCGACCCGCGAGCGCGATGTCGGCGACCTTGAACGCGTTGGTCTCGACGCGGCCGCCGTAGTACTTGTCGACGACCTTGTCCGTGATCTCCTGGGCTTCGTCCGCCAGGAGCTGCCGGCACGCCGCCGCCAGCTCGGCGAGGTCGTCGGCGAACGCGGCCACCAGCGTCCGGACCGCCGAGGGAGCGATCCGGCGCCGCGCGGCGCGGAACTCGGCGTTCACGAAGTCGATGCGGTCGGTCTCGCGCTTGAGCTCGTCGCACTGCACCTCGATCCCGCCGCCCACACCGCTGCGGACCGTGTCGAGCAGCTTCTTGCCGCGGACGCCACCACCGTGCCGCAGGACGAGGGTGACGTCGTCGGCCGGGGCGCCGAGGTACGAGATGGTCTCGGTGATGAAGGCGTCGGTGCACTTCTCGACGTTGGTGACGCGGACCATGCGTGGTTCGCCGAACAGGGACGGACTGGCGAGGGTCGCCAGCAGACCCGGCGCGTACTGGTCGGCTTCGAGGTCGTGGACCTCGAGCGCGGGGTCTTCGCCGAGGAGCAGGTCCCGCAGCATGCCGGTCGAGCGCTCCGCCAGGAACGTCTCGGGGCCGGTCACGAGGACGACGGGCGCGGGACGGATGCCCGACCACGGGACCTGGTCGATCTTCGCGGCGGCTCGAACGGGCTTCTTGGCGGGCATGCGGTCCTTCCGGTCGTGCGGCTCCCGAGTCTACGGGCCGACCCCGACACGGCCCGCGCCGACGTCGACGGGACGACGTGCCCCGACGCGGCCGATCCTGACGGAACGGCAGCGGTGGCATCCTATCGCTCGGTCCAGACCTCGGGGCCATCGGCACCGCGCCGGACGACGATCGTGCCCTGCCGGTCGGTCCGGAAGGGCGTCGTCCCCGCTGCGGTGAGCATGTCCAGCGCCCGGGAGGTCGGATGCCCGTAGGTGTTGTCCGCACCCACGCCGATGAGCCCGACCGGCGCCGCGAGCTGTCGGTAGAGTCCCGGGTCCTGGTCCGACGAGCCGTGGTGCGACACCTTGACGACGTCGACGGGTCCCGGTTCGACCGCGTCGCGCAACCGCCGCTGCGCGCGCTCGTCGAGGTCCCCGAGGAGAGTCGCACGCACGCACGTCCCGCAGGTCTGCGCGACCGAGGTCGTGACGACGATGCTCGCCGCGTTGCCACTGGTCGTGTCGCCTGCCCTGGGCCAGAAGACCCGCCATGCGAGGGCGCCGAGGGTCCCAGCAGTGCGGTCGTCGGCCCGCCGGACGTCGACCCCGGCGCCGACCAGGTCACGCACGACGGCGTCGTCAGCGGGGCGTCCGGGTGGGCCGACGAGTGCGACCTCGGAGATCCCGGCGACGGTGTCCACGGCTCCGACGTGGTCCCGGTCGAAGTGCGTCAGGACGAGCAGGTCGACGTGGTGGACGCCGAGCAGGTCGAGGCAGCGCTGGAGCCGGTCCGGGTCGTCCCCGACGTCCACGAGCGCGGTCGAGTCACCACTGCGCAGGAGCGTCGCATCACCCTGTCCGACGTCGCACGCCGCGACGCTCCAGCCCGTCGGCAACCCGGCGCGGACGAGCAGTGTCGGCACCGAGGTCGACGCGACACCGATCACCACGACGACCGCTGCCACGAGTAGCACACGCGACCGGATCGCCGCGGGGGCGAGGACGGCGACGACGACCGCGGCGCTGACCACGACGGCCGCTGCGACACCGACCACGCCGAGCGGCCAGGGCACCGACGCGAACGGCAGCACCGCGGCCCCGCGGGCGACGGCCCCGATGGCGGCTGCCGGGACCCAGGCGATGCCCGCGATGACGGTCGCACCCCACGGCCACACCGGTGCCAGGAGACAGGAACCGAGGCCGAGGACCGTGACCACGGGCGCGAGCGGCTCGGTGAGCAGGTTGGCCGGCACCGCGTACGTGGGCAGGGCGGGGGCGAGTGGGATCGTCAGCGGCCAGCATGCGACCTGCGCTGCGATCGGCACGGCGAGGGCAGCCGCCACCGGGGTCCAGCACCGTCGGCCGAGCAGCGCGGTCAGCGGCGGGGCCAGGACGACGATCCCGCTGGTCGCCAGCACGGACAGCCCGAACGCGAACGAGCGCGCGGACCACGGGTCGACGACGAGCATGCCGACGGCCGCGAGACCGATGAGCGGGACGCCGCGGACCGGTCTGCCGACCAGGTGCACGACGAGCGCGACGATCGCCATCACGGTCGCCCGGACGATCGAGGGGTCCGGGCGGACCAGGACGACGAACCCCAGCAACAGCACAACCGCGCACGCCGCGCGCGTGACCCGCCCGAGGCCGAGCGCGCGACCCGACAGCACCGCCAGGGCGACGACGACGGCGCAGTTCGAGCCCGACACCGCGGTCAGGTGCGTCAGCGCGCTGGTCTCCATCGCCGACGCGGTCATCGGGTCGAGACCACTGCGGTCCCCGATCGCGAGACCGCGCAGGAGTGCGCCGCCCGGCTGCGGCAACCGGGAGGTCACGGCGGCGAAGGACGCCCGGAGGTCGTTCGTCGCCCCGAGGAGCCCCGACGCGTCCGTGACCGCGCTCGGAGTCCGCAGGAACAGCACGAACGCGGTCGACGACCCCGGCTCGTCGGGCTCGATCTGCGCGGGCCCCGACAGTGTGGCACCGGCGCCGAGTGTGTGGTGCCGCTGGTCGTCGCGCGACGGGACGACCCGCACCGGCACGTCGAGTCCCGCGGCCTCGCCGACGGAGCGGAGCGTGCCGAGCACCGACCGGTCAGCCGCGGCGAGGTCCCGGTCGAGGACGACGAGGACCGGAACGGCACCGGCCCGCGGAGGGTCGAGGGCCGCGGGACGCCGACGAGCGTCCCCCACCGCCACCGCGACCGCCACCAGGCCGACCAGCAGTCCGGTCGTCACGAGCAGGGCGGCCGTCACCCGGAACACGGACCCCACGAGTGCCACGGGTGCCACGGGTGCCACGGGCATCCGATCGGCCGTGCGACCGTGGGCCGCACCGCGGACGACGGTGACCACGAGCGCGACCGCCGCCACCGCACCGCTGACCGCACCCACCCGCCAGACTGCCTGCGGGACCCCGACGAGGACCGCTGCCGCGACCCACACGACCGCTGCAGGGACGGCGATCCGGAGGTCCGACCGGTCCGGTGCGACGTTCACACCCGCACCCGGTCCTCGAGCTCGGCGAAACGAGCGTCACCGATGCCGTTCACCTCGAGCAGGTCCTGCACCGATGCGAAACGGCCGTGCTCCTGACGCCATGCCAGGATGCGCTGCGCGAGCGCCGGGCCGATGCCCGGCAGTGTCTCGAGTGCGGTCTGGTCAGCGGCGTTCAGGTCGATGACGTCGCCCGGCCCACCACCGGCACCGGGAGCCGACGCACCGCCCGCGCCCGGAGCCGACCCACCGGCACCGGTACCGGCACCAGCACCGCTGCCCCCGTCCACGGTCGCCGGGATCTCGGTCTCCCCCGTCCGCGGCACGTACAGGCGTTCCCCGTCGACCACCGCGCGCGCCAGGTTGACCCGAGCGAGATCAGCGTCCGGACCGGCCCCGCCCGCCGCGTCGAGGGCGTCCGCGACCCGGCTGCCACCGGGCAGCGTGACCAGACCCGCGCGCCCGACGGCGCCGACCACGTGCACGACGACGGGTGCCGGCGACGCCGAGGGGGCCGGGGAACCGGACCCGGCGCCGGGCTCGGTCGTGGGAGGAGCCGTCGGCGCGGCGGAGACCCCCGCGGCACCAGACACGGACACCGTGCCCGCACCGCCGCTCCCCCGTGCGCCGAGCACGACGACCACCAGGGCGACCGCGACGACGACCGCCGCCAGGATGACCGCCGCACGCGGCGAGAGGGTGAACCGGGACATGCCGGGAACGCTAGGGAGCCCGACCGTCCGACCAGGCTCCCCGACGTGCGACTGTGGAGCGCCAGGAACACGCTCGACATGTGGAGGAGCGGCGCTACCCCTTGATGGCGATGTTCACGAGCTTCGGCGCCCGCACGATGACCTTCACGACCTCGCGCTCACCGATGTACCGTTGCACGTTCGCCGACGACCGCGCGAGCTGCTCGAGCTCGTCCGCCTCGATCGACTTCGACACCTCGAACGAGTCGCGCACCTTGCCGTTGACCTGCACGACGGCGGTCAGGGTCTCCTGCACGAGCAGCGTCGGGTCGGCCTTGCGCCACCCGTGCGTCGCGACGGTGGTGTCGTGGCCCAGCTGCTCCCACATCTCCTCGCCGGTGTACGGCGCGAACACGCTGAGCCCGAGCGCGATGGTCTCGGTCGCCTCGCGCACGGCGGGGTCCGCGGCGCCGGGGCCGCTGTCGATCGCCTTGCGGGTCACGTTCACCAGGTCCATCAGCCGCGCGATCACGACGTTGAACTTGAAGGACTCCATCAGTCCGGGCGCGTCTGCCAGGAACCGGTGGGTGACCTGGCGGACGGCGCGGTCCCCGTCGGCCCACACGGCGTCCGGCGACGAGGTGACGTCGGTCGCCAGGCGGTAGGCGCGGGCGAGGAAGCGCGCCGAGGCCGCCGGCGAGACGTCCTCCCAGTTGATGTCGTCCTCGGGCGGACCGGCGAAGCCCATCACCAGGCGGATGGCGTCGACCCCGTGCGCGTCGAGCTCGTCGCCGAGCGAGACGCCGCCCTTCGACTTCGACATCTTCGAGCCGCCGGACAGCACCATGCCCTGGTTGAGCAGCGCCGAGAACGGCTCGGTGAAGTCGAGGTAGCCCAGGTCGAACAGCACCTTCGTCACGAAGCGCGCGTACAGCAGGTGCAGGATCGCGTGCTCGACGCCGCCGATGTACTGGTCGACCGGTGCCCACTTGCGGGCGAGCTCGGGGTCGAAGGCCTGCGTGTCGTCGTTCGCGGACAGGAACCGCAGGAAGTACCACGACGAGTCGACGAACGTGTCCATCGTGTCGGTGTCACGGAGCGCAGGGGTGCCGTCGACCGGGTTCGGCACGTTGACCCACTCGGTGGCGCCACCGAGCGGCGACGTCCCCTTCGGCTTGAGGTCGAGCCCCTCGGTGGACGGCAGGCGGACCGGCAGCTGGTCGAACGGCACCGGGTGCTCGGTGCCGTCCTCGCCGTGGATGATCGGGATCGGGGTGCCCCAGAACCGCTGGCGCGAGATCAGCCAGTCGCGCAGGCGGTAGGTCTTGGCCGCGCGACCGGTGCCACGCTCGTCGAGGAGCCTGATCGCCGCGGTGATCGCGTGCTGCTTCGACATGCCGTCGAGCGGGCCGGAGTTGATCATCCGCCCCTGGCCGGTCAACGCCTGGCCCGTCGATGCCGGGTCGAGCGTCGGCACG
This sequence comes from Curtobacterium sp. Leaf183, assembly GCF_001424385.1. Classification (GTDB taxonomy): domain Bacteria; phylum Actinomycetota; class Actinomycetes; order Actinomycetales; family Microbacteriaceae; genus Curtobacterium. Next base: position 627,484 of record NZ_LMPO01000009.1, read on the forward strand.
TCGAAGTCGTCGAGCGTCGCGCCCTCGGGGATCACCGGGATCGCGCCGGTCACCGGCTGGTTCGTGTCGACGACGACACGCACCGGCAGGTCGAAGGTGCGGGCGAAGTCGAGGTCCCGCTGGTCGTGCGCGGGCACCGCCATGACGGCGCCGTGACCGTAGTCGGCGAGCACGTAGTCGGCAGCCCAGATCGGCAGGCGCTCACCCGTCAGCGGGTGGACCGCGAACCGGTCGAGCGGGACGCCGGTCTTCGGGCGGTCCGCGTTCTGCCGGTCGATCTCGGAGGTCTTCTGCGTCGCCACGAGGTAGTCCGAGAACGCGGTGCGCACCGACTCGTCGGCGGACTCGACGAGCTCCGCCGCCAGGTCGGAGTCCGGCGCCACGACCAGGAACGTCACGCCGTGGATGGTGTCCGGACGCGTGGTGAACACCGTCACGGGCTCGTCGCGCCCCTCGATGACGAAGTCGACGTCCGCGCCGACCGAACGACCGATCCAGTTGCGCTGCATCGCGATGACCTTCGACGGCCACCGTCCCTCGAGCTGGTTGAGGTCGTCGAGCAGGCGGTCGGCGTACTTCGTGATGCCGAAGTACCACTGCGTCAGCTTCTTCTTGACGACCACGGCGCCGGAGCGGTCCGAGGTGCCGTCGGGCAGGACCTGCTCGTTCGCCAGCACGGTCTGGTCCACCGGGTCCCAGTTGACCCAGCTGTCCTTCCGGTACGCCAGGCCCTTCTCGTACATCTTCAGGAACAGCCACTGGTTCCACTTGTAGTACTCGGGGTCCGAGGTGTGGATCTCGGTCGACCAGTCGAACGACGGCGCGTACCGCTTGAACGACGCCTTCTGCTGCGCGATGTTGGCGTAGGTCCAGGCCCCGGGGTCGACCCCGCGCTTGATCGCCGCGTTCTCGGCGGGCAGCCCGAACGAGTCCCAGCCGATCGGGTGCAGCACGTTGAAGCCCTGCTGCCGCCAGTACCGCGCCACGAAGTCGCCGAGCGCCCAGTTCTCGGCGTGGCCCATGTGCAGGTCGCCGGACGGGTACGGGAACATCTCGAGGATGTACTTCCGGGGACGGCGGTCGTCGTGGTCGGTGGTGAAGAGCCCGAGCTCTTCCCAGCGGCCCTGCCACTTGTCCTGGATACGACGGAAGTCGTAGGCGTTCGGGTCCTCGACGTGCTGCTCGGTGGTCACGGAACTCTCAATCGGTCTGGAGGCGCGGTGCAGGTCCGCAAGACATGCGCCGGTCCCCAAGGGTACAAGCCCGGGGCACCCGGCACGGACGGCGGGCTCACCCGACCAGGCGGCCGTCCCGCATCCGCAGGGTCCTCGTGACGAGCTCCGGCGGCACCGGCACGTGCGACACGACGACCACGGTGCGCCCTGCGCCACGGGCCGTCCCGACCAGGTCCCGCAGCACCCGGTCCCCGAGGTCCGGGTCGATGCCCGCCGTGGGTTCGTCGAGCACCAGCACGGGGAACTCGTGCAGCAGCGCCCGGGCGAGTGCCAGGCGGTGCGCCTGACCGCCGGACGCCAGGACGCCGCGCTCGCCCACCCCGGCGTCGAGTCCACCGCGGCGGGACACCCAGTCGCCGAGCCCGACGCGGTCGAGCACTGCGAAGAGCTCGTCGTCCGACGCGGACTCGCGCGCGAACAGCAGGTTCTGCCGGACGGACTGGTCGAAGACGAACGGGTCCTGCTCGATGAGCCCGATCCGCGCACGGACGGCGTCGGGGTGCATCGACCGGGCCTCGACCCCGTCGAGCGTGTAGCTGCCCTCGTGGTCGACGAAGCGCACCAGTGCCTGCGCCAGCGTGGACTTGCCCGCGCCGCTCGGACCCGCGACCACCACGACCTCGCCGGGGTGCAGGTCGAAGGAGACGTCCCGGACCGCGGAGGTCGCCGACCCGGGCCAGCGGACGTGCATCCCCCGCACCGCGACGGACACCGGACCGTGCACCACGAGCGACGCCGGTGACGCGGGCTCGTCCGGCTCGGCGACGAGTCCATCAGGCAGCGTCGCCGGGACGACCTGCTCGACCCGCTCGGCCGCCGCGCGCACACGGCGCAGGGTGAGGACCGCGATCGGCACCGTGCCGACGACCTCGAACAGCGCCAGGGGGACGAACACCGCCAGCGCCCACAACGGTCCGTCGAGCGCCCCGGACACGACCTGCGGTGCACCGACGGCGAGGATCCCGACGACCGCACCGCCACCGGCCAGGCCGACGAGGGCGCCCACGAGGGACTCGACCGCTCCGCGTCGCCGGACCGCTCGGGTCACCCGTCGGTCCAGGTCCTCGACCTGGCGGAGGCGCTCGTCGAGCGTGCCGTACGCGGCGAACACGTCGAGCAGCCGGACCGTGTCGAGCACCAGGTCGGCGACACGCCCTCGGTCGGCCGCGGTCGCCTGGTCGCTCGTGCGGGCGATCGACGCCGTCACGACCGAGCCGACGAGCGCCGCCACGACCAGCGCCACGAGCAGGACGAGCGCCGCCGGCAGTGACACGACCGCCACCGCGACGACGGACAGCACGGCGGTCGTGCCGGCGGACACGAGCGGACCGACGACTCGGATCGGCAGGTCCTGCAGCCGGTCGATGTCCGTGACGAGCCGCGTCAGCAGGTCGCCCCGGCCAGCGCTGCCGAGTCCGGCAGGAGCGACCGACGCGAGCCGCCGGTACATCGCCGTCCGGACCACCGCCAGCTGCCGGAACGACGCGTCGTGCCCGGCGAGCCGGTCGACGTACCGCAGCGCGGCCCGGCCGAGCGCGAACGCACGCACCCCGACCATCACCAGCGTCAGGTAGAGGATCGGCGGGTGCTCCGCTGCACGGGTGATCAGGTACCCGCTCGCGGCCAACAGCGCCACGGCGCACAGCGCACTCAGCGCGCCGGCCGCGACCGCGCGTCCCCACCCGGCCCCCGTCGGCGTCGCGAGTCGCAGGACGGAGCCGGACCGGGCCTCCCGTTCGGTGGTGCTCATGCGCGCGCTCCGGTGACGGCCCCGTCGACGGCGACACGGACGTCGGCCGCGGCGACCACCGCGGGCCGGTGGCTCGCGACGACGACGACGGCGCCCCGGTCCGCCAGGCGGCGGACGGCGGTCAGCACGGTCGCCTCGGCCTCGGCGTCGAGTGCGGACGTCGGCTCGTCGAGCACGACGAGCGCCGTGTCTGCCTGCGCGGCCCGGTACAGCGCACGAGCCACGGCGACGCGCTGCGCCTGGCCTCCGGACAGGCCGGTGCCACCGGAGCCGACCTGGAGGTCCGGGTCGAGTCCCAGCCCCACCGCACCGAGCGCAGAACGCACCGCGACGTCGTCGGGGGTCGCGCTGAGCGCGACGTTCTCCGCGACCGTCCCGCGCAGCAGGCGGGGCCGCTGGTCGGCCCACGCGATCCGGTCGGCCCGGGTCGACCCGGCCGGCCCCGGCACGGTGACCCCGCCCTCGTGTGGCAGGACCCCGCGGATCGCGGCGATCAGGCTGGACTTGCCGGATCCGCTCGCCCCGGTCAGCACGACGACCGACCCGCGTGGTGCCTCGAGGTCGACGGGACCGATGCGCACGTCGTCGCGACGGACCGTCACGCCGCGCAGGACGAGCGCGTCGGCGCCGGCCGCACCGACGGTGGCGGTCGGCGCCGCATCGTCGGTGGCGGTCGGCGCCGCATCGTCGGCGTCGAGGACGTCGAGCACCGCGCCGGCGGCCTCTGCGCCGTCCTGGGCCGCGTGGAAGTCGGCACCCACCTGCCGGATCGGGGCGAAGGCCTCGGGAGCGAGCACCAGGACGAACATCGCCGCGCCCAGGCCCATCGATCCGTCGACGAGCCGGATGCCGATCGTGACCGCGACGAGTGCGACCGACAGGCTGGCGGCGAGCTCGAGCGCGAAGCCGCTGACGAACGACAGGCGCAGGACCCCGAGCGTGCCGCGCCGGTACTCGTCGGTGACCGTGCCGATGCGGCCGACCTGTCGCCGTGCGCGTCCGAAGACCTTGAGGGTGGCCAGTCCCTCGACGGCCTCGGTCCAGGCGCTGCCGAGCCGTGCGAGGGCGTCGGCCTGACCCCGCTGCAGCGCCTGGGTGGCCAGCCCGATCAGGACCATGAACACGGGGATCACCGGCAGGGCGCACAGGACGATGAGCGCGCTGGTGCGGTCGCCCAGGCCGATCGCGACCAGCAGCACGGGCGTCGCGGCGGCGGTCAGTGCCAGCTGCGGCAGGAACCGGCCGAAGTAGGCGTCCAGGGCGTCGAGCCCGGGGCCGAGCGTGGTCGCGAAGCCGGCGCTCGATCGCCCGGCCAGCCAGGCGGGGCCGCGTTCGGCGGCCCGCGCCAGGACCGTCGTCCGGAGCTCGCTCTTGACCGACGCAGCTGCACGGGCGGCCAGGTCGTCCGTCGCCCACGCCGCGACCGCCCGCACGGCGAAGGCCGCGCCGAGCAGCGCGAGGGTGGCGGGGAACCGCTCGGGGACCACGCCCCGGTCGACGGCGTCGATCACCTGGGTCACCGCGGCCGCGACGGCCCAGGCGATGCCGATCGTCGCCACCGTCCGGAGCAGTCCGGTCGTGGCGGCGGCAGCGACGAAGCCGCGCGCGGACCGCGACAGGCGGAGCAGACGCGGGTCGAGCGGTTTCATGGCGTGCCTTCCCGGGGTCGGTGACTCAGTGGGCAGCGGCGGTCACGTGTGCACGGGAGACCCGCTTGCGGAAGACCCAGTAGGTCCACGCCTGGTAGGCGAACACGAGCGGCACGAAGACCAACGCCACCCAGCTCATCACCGTCAGCGTGTAGGTGCCGCTGCTCGCGTTCGTCACCGTCAGGCTGTTCGCGGTGTCGACCGAGTCGGGCATCACGTTCGGGAAGACCGCCGTGAACATCGCCAGCACGACCGCGGCGATCGTGACGGCCATCAGGGTGAAGGCCCGGCCTTCACGGCCCCAGGCGTTGCAGAGCACGGCCAGCACGAGCGCCAGGGCGGCGACGACCGACAGCACGAGCGACGTCGGCGTCGCGCGGACGAACGCCATCGCGACCAGGAACACCGCAGCGACGACGATCGTCACGACGCCGGCGCGGGTGGCCAGGCGCTTCGCCCGGATGCGGATGTCGCCCTCGGTCTTGAGCGCGATGAACACGACGCCGTGGGTGAAGAACACCAGCAGCGTGGCGACGCCGGTGAGCAGCGCGAAGGGGTTGAGCAGGTCGAACACCGTGCCGGTGAAGTTGTGTCCGGCGTCCATCGGGATGCCCCGCACGACGTTGCCGAACGCGACGCCCCACAGGAACGAGGGCACGGCACTGCCGACGATGATCATGAGGTCGAAGCGGCGCTTCCACGACAGCTGCTTGTCCTGGTGTCGGTACTCGAACGACACCCCGCGGGCGATGAGCGCGGCCAGGATGAGCAGCAGCGCCAGGTAGAACCCGGAGAACATGGTGGCGTACCACTCCGGGAAGGCCGCGAACAGGCACGCACCAGCCACGATGACCCACGTCTCGTTGAGGTCCCAGACGGGTCCGATCGTGTTGATCATCACGCGGCGGTCCGTGTCGTCGCGGCCGAGGAAGGGCAGCGCCATGCCGACGCCGAAGTCGAAGCCGTCCAGGACGAAGTAGCCGACGAAGAACAGCGCGACGATCGCGAACCAGAGCACGGGCAGGTCCATCTCAGTACACCGTCACTTCGTGCTTGACCTCGCCGGTCGCTTCGTCGACCTCGGCGGGCGCCGCCGGTCCTTCTTGGGCCACCTTCTTGATGAGCCGGAACTCGACCACCGCCAGGGTGCCGTAGATGAGCGTGAACACCACGAGCGAGATGAGTACCTCGAGCCCGGTGACGTTCGGGGAGACGCCGTCGGCGGTCTTCAGCAGACCGAACACGAGCCACGGCTGGCGGCCCATCTCGGTGAAGACCCAGCCGACGATCATCGCGGCCATCGGCAGCGGGACGGCCCACGTCGCGATCCGCCACACCCAGCGTTGCGTCGGGAACCGGCCCTTGCGGGTCAGCCAGAGCCCGGCGAGCGACACCATCACGGCGCCCACGCCCAGGGCGATCATCCAGCGGAACGACCAGTAGGTGACCCAGATCACCGGCTTGTAGTCCCCCGGGCCGTAGACCTGGCTGTACTCGGCCTGCAGGTTGTTGATGCCCTCGACGGTGCCGCTGAACGTGTGCGTGGACAGGAACGACAGCAGGTACGGGACGCGGATCGAGAACAGTTCGTGCACGCCGTCCGGGGTGCCGAGCGTGAAGATCGAGAACGAGGCGTCCTTGCCGGTTGCCGTGTTGTACAGGGCTTCGGCCGCCGCCATCTTCATCGGCTGCGTGTCGACCATGGTGAGTCCGAGCTGGTCGCCCGTCAGCACGGTGAGCGCTCCGGCCGCGACCATCGTCCACAGGCCGAACTTCAGCGCGGGCATCATCGTCTCGAGGTTCTGGTTGCGCGCCAGGTGCCAGGCGGCGACCGAGATGATCACGCCGGCCGCCACCATGAAGCAGGCGAAGAGCGTGTGCGGGAAGGCCGCCAGCGCGACCTTGTTCGTCAGCACTGCCCAGATGTCCGTCAGCTCGGCGCGGCCCTTCGCCTGGTTGATCTCGTACCCGACGGGGTGCTGCATGAACGCGTTCGCCGCGATGATGAAGTACGCCGACATGATCGTCCCCGCGCTGACGCACCACATGCTCGCCAGGTGCAGGCCCTTCGGCAGGCGGTCCCACCCGAAGATCCAGATGCCGATGAACGCCGCCTCGAAGAAGAAGGCCAGGATGCCCTCGAGCGCGAGCGGTGCGCCGAACACGTCGCCGACGAACCGGGAGTAGTTCGACCAGTTCATCCCGAACTGGAACTCCTGCACGATGCCGGTGACGACGCCCATCGCGAAGTTGATGAGGAAGATGCGGCCGAAGAACCGCGTGAGCTGCAGGTAGTGGGCCCGGCCCGTGCGGTACCACGCCGTCTGGAACACGGCGACGACGACGGCCATCCCGATGGTGAGCGGGACGAAGAGGAAGTGGTAGATCGTCGTCAGGCCGAACTGCCAGCGCGACAGGATCAGAGGATCGAGGAGGTCGTTCATGCGGCTGTTCCACTCGGGGTCGCCGCGCGCAGGTGGTGCACGTCAGTTGCTTCCTGTAGGAGGGGCACTTCGTTCTCGTCGCGTCCTCGGGACACTGCAACGGTACCGAGTGGAGACCTGCTCCTACAAGTTGTAGAAGCCGCTCGTGCACGAACGTGCAACCTGCCTGCACGGCACAACCGTGCGGAAATCCTGTGCTCCACGAACAACGACAGGTGCCGGGCGTTCGCCCGACACCTGTCGTTGTACTACCGGGTCGCGGTCCTTACAGCAGACCCTTGTCGGTCAGGAACTCCTTGGCGATGGTGGACGCCTTCTCCTTGTCCGCGGTGCTCTTCGAGTTGAGCTCGATGAGCGCGTCGGTCGTCAGGACCTTGCTGACCTTGTCGATGTCGGCAGCGGCCTTGTCGCTGACCTTGCTCGACACGACGGGCGTGACGTTCTGCGGCAGGATGAGGTTCTTCGGGTCCTTGAGGGACACGAAGTCGTTCGCCTTGATGCTCGGGTCCGCGCTGTAGATGTCGGCGAGCTGGACGGTGCCGTCCTTGAGCGCCTTCACGGTCAGGGCCCCGCCGGAGTCCTCGATGGCCGTGAAGCCGACGTCGACGCCGTACTCGGACTTCAGGCCCTCGGGACCGTACGGTCGGGTCTGGAACTCGGAGTTCGCGCCGACGGTCAGCTTGTCGCTGACCTTCGACAGGTCGGACAGGCTCGTGACGTCGTTCTTCTCGGAGAACTCCTTGGTCACGGTGTAGCTGTCCTGGTCCGTGGCCTCGGCCGCGTCGAGTGCCCGGAGGCCCTTCGGCAGTGCGTCCTTGAGGCCGGCGGAGATCTCCGACGCGGTCTTCGCGGTCGAGTTCTTGTCGTAGTACTGCAGCAGGTTGCCGCTGTACTCGGGCATGACGTCGATGGCGCCCTTCTGCAGCTGCGGGAGGTAGACCTCGCGCTGGCCGATGTTGAAGTTGCGCTTCACGCTGAAGCCGTCCTTCTCGAGGACCTGGGAGTAGAGCTCGGCGATGATCTCGTTCGAGTAGTACTGCTGTGAGCCGACGACGATCGTCTTCGAGTCGGACGAGGCGCTGGAACCGCTGTCGAGCGGGTTGCTGGACGCGCAGCCCGACAACGCGGCGACGACGCCCGCGGCCAGCGCAACGGCGATGCCTGCGCGGATCTTGGGTGCTGTGATCACGAGGGATTTCCTTCCGGGATGGGATTGCGGGCTCGCTCGCGCGATCCCTGGCGTCCCCCCGCGGTGCGACCGGAGACGCCCGCGGGCACCACCGCTCGCTGGAGCAGGGAGAAGACGATCTCGAACGCGATCGCGAGTGCGATCACGAGGACAGAGGCGCCGAGCATCTCGGCGTAGTCCTGGGTCTTGAGCCCCAGGAAGACGTAGCCACCGAGGCCGCCGGCCCCGACGTACGCGGCGAGGGTGGCGGTGGCCACGACCTGCAGCACGGCGGCTCGGATGCCACCGATCAGCAGCGGCAGGCCGAGCGGGACCTCGACCTTGGCCAGGATCTGCCACCCGGTCATGCCCTGCGCCCGGGCTGCGTCCACGGTCACCGGGTCGACGGACTCGATGCCCGAGTAGGCACCGGCCAGCACCGACGGGATCGCGAGGATCACGAGCGCCAGCAGCGGCGCCTGCAGCCCCACGCCGAGCAGCAGGCCGAACAGGGTCAGGACGCCGAGTGTCGGCAGGGCGCGGATGCCCCCGGACAGCGCGATCGCGACACCACGGGCACGCCCGGTGTGCCCGATCAGCCAGCCGAGCGGCACGGCGATCAGCGACGCGATGACCACCGCGAGCAGCGAGATCCAGATGTGTTCCCACAGCCGCGTCGGGATGGCGTTGTAGCCGCCGTAGTTGGCGGGGTCGAACACCCACGCGAAGGCCTGTCCGATGATCACGAGGTCACCTCTGCAGCCTGCAGCACCCGGCGCGCCTGACGCTTGGACACAGTGGACTTCCGGGTCCAGGGCATCACGAGCCGACCGAGCAGCACGAGCAGTCCGTCGAGCGCGAACGCCAGGACCAGGACCATCACGATGCCGGTCACGATCTCCTCGGTGATGCCGCGACCGATGCCGTCGGTGAACAGCGAGCCGAGGCTCTGGATGCCGAGCACGGCACCGACGGTCGTGAGCGAGATGGTCGACACCGCGACGACGCGCAGCCCCGCCAACAGCACCGGGCCGGCGAGCGGGAGATCGACGCGGAAGAACCGCTGCGCTCCCGAGTAGCCCATCGCCGTGGCGGCCGAGACCGTCGGGCCGTCGATCGACTCGAGGCCGTCGACGGTCGACCGCACCATCAGCGCCAGGCCGTAGAGCGTCAGGCCGATGACGACGTTGACGGGGTCCTGCAGACCGGTGCCCAGGATGCTCGGCAGCGCGATGAACAGCGGGAGCGAGGGGATCGCGTAGAGCAGACCCGCGACCGTGACGATGCCGCCGCCGACGCCGCGAGTGACTCGCCGACCGCCGGCGCGACGGAGCCGGACGACGAGCCACCCGATCGGGATCGACAGCAGGAAGCTGATGACGATCGGCGGGATCGCGATCACCAGGTGTGCGACGACGTCGTCCCAGATCGTGTCGACGTTCGCCAGCACCCAGTTCACTCGGTGCTCCCACCCTGCGCCGGAGCACCCGCTGCGTCGTGGGACGCAACAGCCTCAGTCGTGGCGGACGGGGCACCCTGCACTGCTGCCGCGGCGTCCACCACCGCCACGGGACCGGTCAGGACTCCGGCAGCACGACCGTCGCCGTCGACGACGATCGGACCGGTGGGGGTCTGCTCGATGCGCAGGGCACGACGGCCCCGGCCCGCACCGATGAAGTTCGCGACGAAGTCGTCAGCCGGTTCGGAGAGGATCTCCGCCGGCGTGCCGAGCTGGGCGATCTCGCCGCCCTTCTTGAGGATGACGACCTGGTCGCCGAGCTTGAAGGCCTCGTCGATGTCGTGCGTGACGAACACGACCGTCTTGCCGAGCTCGCGCTGCAGCCGGATGAGCTCGTCCTGCAGGTCGTTGCGGACCAGCGGGTCGACGGCACCGAAGGGTTCGTCCATCAGCAGGACGTTCGGGTCGACGGCCAGGCCGCGCGCGACGCCGACGCGCTGCTGCTGCCCGCCGGACAGCTGCGACGGGTACCGGTCCGCGAACGCCCGGTCGAGACCGACGGTGTCCATCAGTTCGAGGGCCCGCGACCGGGCCTCGGACTTCGACACACCCGTCAGCAACGGGACCGTGGCGATGTTGTCCACGACCTTGCGGTGCGGCAGCAGCCCCGAGCTCTGCATCACGTAGCCGATGCTGCGGCGCAGCTTGACGGGGTCACCGTCGGCGACGTCCTTGCCGTCGATGGAGACCGAGCCCGACGAGGGGTCGACCATCCGGTTGATCATGCGGAGCAACGTCGTCTTGCCACAGCCGCTGGACCCGACGAAGACCGTCGTGGTGCGGGATGGGATGACGAGGTCGAACCGCTCGACGGCGTTGGTGCCGTCCGGGTACGTCTTGCGCACCGAGCGGAATTCGATCATGGGTGGGTGCCCTTCTGGTGGGAGGTAGCCCGACTCCGAGTGAGAGTACCCGTCAGGACCGACAGTGGTTGCACCGCGTGTCGAATCGTGACGTGTCGCGGACAGCGGGAGACCCGCCCGGAACACGTCAGGAGGCTGCGACGACCTTCTCGAGGTAGCCCCGGCTCATCGTGCGGTAGGCCTCGATGAGCGCGGTGTCCGGGTGCTCGCGGTCGCGGTGCGCACGGGCGAGCAGCGCGTGGGACGACTCGGCCAGGACCACCCACGCACGCGAGACCGCTTCGTTGTCGGGCATGCCGAACCGTTCCCGCAGGATCGTGCCGACGGTGCCGCCGAGCGCCGCCATGCGGTCGTCGTCGTCACCGACGCCCGAGTCGGCCGGGTCACCGAACCGGATCGCGCGGAACCCCGGCTCGGTCCGGTACATCTCGCTCGTCATGTCGATGAGGGCGTCGCAGGCTTCCTGCCAGGTCGTCGCCCCGCTGGTCTCGAGCGCCTCGACGAAGCGGGCCGCCAGACGCTGCGTGCTGCGGATCGCGAGGGCCTCGACCACGGCGATGCGGTCCGGGAAGTACCGGTAGACCGTGCCGATGGATGCCCCGGCGCGCTCGGCGACCATGGCGGTCGTGAGCCGCTCGAACCCGATCTCGTCGATGACGGCCGCTGCCGCGTCGAGGAGTCCGGCGAGGCGTGCCGAACTGCGGGCTTGGACCGGCTCGTTCCTGAGCAGTGATGATCCCCCCGGCAGTGCGTTCGAAACCTCGGTGACGAGCACGTGTTCTCCTTCTCGCAGCGAGCGCGGACTGATTGTGTGACGGGGCAACTCTCCCAGAGCCCGGCTGGAACATCGCTGCGATTCGTCGAGTGTCGACACCGGATCGTGGACAACCGGCGTCCGCACCGTGGGATGATGGCCCGATGCCCGACCCGACGTCCCACGAACCGTCGCTGGCCGAGCCCATCCTGCACCGAGCCGCCCGCATCGAGGACGCCGTGCAGGAGTTCCGTGAACAGCGTGCACGCCGCCGCGGACAGGTCCCGACCGTCATCCCCTACACCGGGTACGGCGCGCCGGGGTGGATCCGCGTGCTGTGCCGGGTGCTCCTCACGCGGCGCGGCCTGGCGTCCGACGTGTCCTACGAGGGCGTCCGCGGGTGGAAGTCCTTCACGAGCGTCGCGGTCGACCATGCCGAGGTGACGGTCACCGCGGGCGGGACCTCGCACACCGTGCAGTCCGACCGGGGCGGCGTCGTCGACACGATCGTGCCGATCGACCTCGAGCCCGGGTGGCACACCGTCCGGCTGTCCGCGGGCGGGCAGCGTGACGTCGAGGCCGAGGTCTTCATCGTCCACCCCGACACCCGCTTCGGGCTGCTGTCCGACATCGACGACACCGTCATGGTGACCGCGCTCCCCCGGCCCCTGCTCGCCGCGTGGAACTCCTTCGTCGTCACCGAGCACGCCCGCCGCCCGGTGCCGGGCATGTCCGTCCTGTACGAGCGCGTCCTCGCGCAGCACCCCGGCGCCCCGACCGTCTACCTGTCCACCGGGGCGTGGAACGTCGCGCCGACGCTGCAGCGCTTCCTGACGCGCAACATGTACCCGTCCGGCACGCTCCTGCTGACCGACTGGGGCCCCACCCACGACCGGTTCTTCCGCAGCGGGCAGATGCACAAGCACGAGAACCTCCGGCGCCTGGCACGCGACTTCCCCGACGTGCAGTGGCTGCTGGTCGGCGACGACGGGCAGCACGACGAGACCCTGTACGGCGACTTCGTCCGCGAGCACCCCGGCAACGTCGCCGGCGTGGCGATCCGGCAGCTGTCCACGAGTGAAGCAGTGCTCGCCGGTGGTCGGTCGCGCGCCCAGGAGCGATCGCGGGACTCCAGCGCGCCGTGGGTCTACGCCCCGGACGGTGCCGGCCTGTGGACCGAACTCGGCCGGATCGGGCTCGCCGACCTCGGCGACCAGCCCGACAGCTGACGCTCCGTACCCTGAGCCGACCTTCAGCCGATCCCTCCGGCAGCCGGTGGAACATCGGCGGTCGGTGGTTCGATCGGTGCATGCCCCAGCGAATCGAAGACCACGCGATCATCGGCGACTGCTACTCGGCGGCGCTCGTCGACCGCGCCGGCACCATCGACTGGGCGTGCCTGCCGCGCTTCGACAGTCCGTCGACGTTCGCGGCACTCCTGGGTGACGAGCACGACGGTCACTGGACCCTCCGTCCGACCGACGCAGACGCACGTGCCGAACGCCACTACGTCCCGGACTCCCTGGTCCTGCGCACCGTCTGGACCACCGCGACCGGCGTCGTCGAGGTCACGGAGTTCATGCCCATCGACGCGCACCGTGCCAGCATCGTCCGCCGGGTCCGCGGTCTGCGTGGATCGGTCGACCTGCGCCAGACGCTGCGCATCCGGTTCGACTACGCCCGGGCCCTGCCCTGGGTCCGACAGGTCGGCGACGACGACGGTCCCGCCCTGCTCGCCACGGCCGGTCCCGACTCCGTCCTGGTGCGGGGCTCCCGCTTCCACGCGGACGACCACCGGCACGTCGCCGACGCGACCGTGCACGACGGCGACGTCATCGACACCGTGCTCACCTGGTACCCGTCGCACCGCGAGCCGCCGGAGCCGCTCGACGTGGACCAGGCGCTCACCCGGACCATCGACTGGTGGCACGACTGGAGCGGCAAGACCCAGGTGGAGGGGCCGTACGCCGACGCGACCCGGCAATCGCTGCTGTTCCTGCGGGCGATGACGCATGCTGAGACGGGTGGGGTGGTCGCGGCGGTGACCACGAGCCTGCCCGAGGACCCGGGTGGCGAGCGGAACTGGGACTACCGGTACGTCTGGCTCCGTGACGCGTCGCTCGCCCTGGCCTCGCTGATCGCACACGGGTACCAGGACGAGGCCAAGCACTGGCGCCGCTGGCTGCTGCGCGCGATCGCTGGCGACCCGGCCGACGTCCAGATCATGTACGGCATCGCCGGCGAGCGAGAGCTCACCGAACGCGAGCTCGACGAACTGCCCGGCTACCTCGGGTCCAAGCCGGTCCGGATCGGCAACGGCGCCTACACGCAGTACCAGGGCGACGTGTTCGGCGAGGTCCTGGCGGCCCTGCACGACGCGCGCGAGCTGGGGCTCGAGGAGAACGCGGACTCGTGGGCCCTGCAGCGCGCCCTGCTCGGCTACGTCGAGCAGCACTGGAAGGAACCGGACAACGGCATCTGGGAGATGCGCGGGCCTCGACGCAGCTTCACGCACTCGCGCGCGATGATCTGGGCGGCGTTCGACCGCGGTGTCGCCGCGGTCGAGGAGTTCGGACTCGAGGGCCCGGTCGACCGATGGCGCCAGCTCCGTGACGCCGTGCGCGCGGAGATCGACGAGCACGGGTGGAACGCCGAGCGCGGCGCCTTCCGCCAGCACTACGACACCGACGAGGTCGACGCCAGCCTGCTCGTCCTCCCCCAGATCGGCTACTGCAAGGCGGACGACCCACGCATGCTCGGCACGGTCGCTGCGATCGAGCACGACCTCCGTGTCGGCGACGACGGCCTGATCCTGCGGTACCGCACCTCGTCGGGGTTCGACGGCCTGCGCGGCACCGAGCACCCGTTCCTGGCCTGCTCGTTCTGGCTCGTCGAACAGTACGCGGCCTCGGGGCGCATCGAGGACGCGGAACGGCTCATGGACGTGCTCGTCGGTGCTGCCAACGACGTCGGCATGCTCTCCGAGGAGATCGACGTCGCCACCGGGCACCACATCGGCAACACCCCGCAGGCACTGTCGCACCTGACCCTGGTGTCCGCGTCGGACGCGATCAACCGAGCTCGAGGCAAGGCGGCCGGCCACCGCACCCGGGTGTCGCAGCGTGACGGCTCCACCCGGTCCGTGACCGGCGAGGGCGAGCAGGCCGGCACGCCCGCCTGACCCGTCACCGCGGGCGGTCCCCCACCGCAGACGGACGGGAGGCCCGGTGCCAGCTGGCACCGGGCCTCCCGTCCGTGTCGTGGTCAGTTCGTCAGGACGACGACTCCCAGTCTGCGGGACCGCGCGAACCGGCGCGGTACTCCTCGAGCGGGACCTCGTCGGCCTTCCAGGCGGCGACGACCGGCTCGACGATCTCCCAGCAGCGCTCCGCGACGTCGCCACGGATCGACAGCAGCGGGTCGTCGTGGAAGATGCCGTTCAGGACCTCGCCGTAGGGCGTCAGCTCGCCGTCGCTGAACGAGGACGACAGCGTGACCTGCCCCATCTCGAAGGGGTTGCCACCGCCGTTCGCCGACACGGTGAGCTCGATCTCGTCGGGGTTCAGCACGATGCGCAGCGTGTCCGCCTTGGGCCGACCGCTCAGCCCGGAGGGCAGGCGCGTGACGGGCTTGAAGGTGATGAGGACTTCCTTGCGGCTCGCGCCGAGTGCCTTGCCCGATCGCAGCGTGAAGGGGACGCCCTTCCAGCGCGCGGTGTCGACCTCGACCGAGATCTCGGCGAGGGTCTCGGTCTCGCGCGACTTGTCGACGCCGTCCTCGTCCTGGTACGACGGCAGGTCCTTGCCGTCGATCGTGCCGGCCGTGTAGACGGCACGACGCGACGCGACCTTGGGGTCGTCGCCCTTGAGCTGGGTCGACCGGAGCGCGCGGGCCAGGGACGAACGGAACTCGACGGCGTCGATCTCCGCGGGAGCGTCCATCGTCACGATGCCGAGGATCTGCAGCAGGTGCGACTGGATCATGTCGACCATCGCGCCGGCCTCGTCGTAGTACTGGGCGCGGTTCTCGAGACCCAGGGTCTCGTCGTAGAAGATGTCGACCTTCTCGATGTTCTCGGCGTTCCAGATGGGCTCGAACAGGCGGTTCGCGAAGCGCAGACCGATGATGTTGAGCACCGTGGTGCGACCGAGGAAGTGGTCGGTGCGGTGGACGCGGTCCTCGGGGACCAGCTTGAGCACCGTCTCGTTGAGGGCCTTCGCGCTCGCGACGTCGGTGCCGAACGGCTTCTCGAACGCCAGGGTCGTGCCCTCGGGGAGCTCGACCTCCTGCAGCGCCTCGCAGATGTCGGACGCGATCTGCGGCGGCAGCGCGAAGTACAGGATCGGCTCGTTGTCGGCCGCGTCGAGGAGCGCCTCCAGGTGCTTCGGGTCGGTCGGGTCGCCCTGGATGAACGCCGTCGACTCCAGGGTCGCGTCGACCTCAGGGCCCTTGACGTCCTGCGTCGCGAAGGACTTCGTGACGACGTCCTTCCACTGCTCGGGGGAACGCTCACTGCGCCCGGTCCCGATCAGCTGGACGGGGACGGCCCGGCCGCTCTGCAGGAACGTGCCGAGGCCCGGCAGGAGCAGGCGGGAGGCGAGGTCGCCCGTTGCGCCGAAGATGATGAGGGTGCGCTTGTCGGTCACCTGAGGTGACTCCTTTCGCGAGGTTGTGGGGGTCCGTGTGGCACAAGCCGGGCGCGGACCGGTTGATTCCCCCGGAGGGCGATGTCGACGGACGGGGTCGTCCGGCGTGCTCGCCCGGTCGGGGACGTCGTCTGGACGCAGTTCGGGCGGCACCGGAAGTGGTGCCGCCCGAAGTGCGTCAGGTGCGGGTCAGTGCCCGAAGTTGCCGCGGTAGTACTCGAAGACCCAGCCGACCAGGGTGATCGCCACGAAGGCGAGCCCGAACGGGACGATCCACAGACCGGCTGCGACACCGAGGAAGGTCAACGCCGTGGCGCCGGCCAGCAGGATCGGCCACCACGACCACGGGCTGAAGTGCCCGAGCTCGGCGTCGCCGTCCTCGATGTTGGCGTCCTGCCGGTCCTCGGGCAGGTCACCGCCCTGGGCGGAGAGCACCCGCCCGAGGTAGAAGGCGATGAACGCGGACATGATGCCGACGAGACCGATGCCGACCGTGCCAACGGGCTCGGGCTTGCCGTAGTAGAGGATCGCCCAGATCGTGTAGGCGGCGTCCGCGAGGATGAAGAACCCGAAGAGGATCCAGAACAGGTTGACGTTGGCGCGCATCGCCTTACTTCACCTCGCCCTTCGCGGCGTCGTAGGTCGGGGCATCCGGGGCGTCCTTCGCAGGACCCACACCGACCGGCACTCCGGCCTCGGGGTGGTTCAGGTCGAAGGCCGGGGACTCGGAACGGATGCGCGGGATCGACGTGAAGTTGTGCCGCGGCGGCGGGCAGGAGGTCGCCCATTCGAGCGAGCGGCCGTAGCCCCACGGGTCGTTCACGGCGACCTTCGGCGCGTTCCGTGCGGTGACGTAGACGTTGAAGATGAACGGCAGGAACGAGATGCCGAGGATCATCGCGCCGATGGTCGACAGCTGGTTCATCCACGTGAACCCGTCGTTCGGCAGGTAGGTCGCGTAGCGACGCGGCATGCCGATGACGCCCAGCCAGTGCTGGATCAGGAACGTCGTGTGGAAGCCGATGAACAGCAGCCAGAAGTGGATCTTGCCGAGACGCTCGTTGAGCATGCGTCCGGTCCACTTCGGCCACCAGAAGTAGAAGCCGGAGAACATCGCGAACACGACGGTGCCGAAGACCACGTAGTGGAAGTGCGCCACGACGAAGTACGAGTCGGACACGTGGAAGTCGAGCGGCGGCGACGCCAGGATGACGCCGGTCAGACCACCGAAGGTGAAGGTGATCAGGAAGCCGATGGCCCACAGGATCGGGGTCTCGAAGGTGACCGAACCGCGCCACATCGTGCCGACCCAGTTGAAGATCTTCACGCCGGTCGGGACCGCGATGAGCATCGTCATGAGCGAGAACCACGGCAGCAGCACCGAACCGGTGACGTACATGTGGTGCGCCCACACCGTGACCGACAGGGCCGCGATGGAGATGGTCGCGTAGACCAGGGTCTTGTACCCGAAGATCGGCTTGCGGCTGAAGACCGGGAAGACCTCGGAGACGATGCCGAAGAACGGCAGCGCGATGATGTAGACCTCTGGGTGCCCGAAGAACCAGAAGAGGTGCTGCCAGAGCAGCGCTCCGCCGTTCGCCGGGTTGAAGATCTGCGCGTCGAACACGCGGTCGAGGCCGAGGCCGAACAGCGCGGCGGCGAGCACGGGGAACGCCATGAGCACGAGCAGCGACGTCACGAGGGTGTTCCACGTGAAGATCGACATGCGGAACATGGTCATGCCGGGGGCACGCATCGTGATGATCGTCGTGATGAAGTTCACCGCGCCGAGGATCGTCGAGAAGCCGGTGAGGCCGAGGCCGAACACCCACAACGTGCCGCCGAGCCCTGGTGTGAACGTCGTGTCACTGAGTGGCGCGTACGCGAACCACCCGAACGACGCCGCACCCTGCGGGGTGAGGAAGCCACCGACGGCGATCAGCGCGCCGAAGAAGTAGAGCCAGAACGCGAAGCCGTTCAGTCGCGGGAAGGCGACGTCGGGCGCACCGATCTGCAGCGGCATGATCGCGTTCGCGAAGCCCGAGAACAGCGGCGTCGCGAAGAGCAGCAGCATGATCGTGCCGTGCATCGTGAACAGCTGGTTGTACTGCTCCTTCGTCGCGACGACCTGCAGGCCGGGCTCGAAGAGCTGCGCACGGATCACGAGTGCCATGACGCCCGCGAGCAGGAAGTACAGGAACGACGTGATCAGGTACATGTACCCGATGGTCTTGTGGTCCGTGGAGGTGATCCACCGGACGATGATGTTGCCCTTCCGACCGACCTTGGACGCCTGGAAGTCCGGCGTCGCGGTCGCTGTCGGTTGGCCGACGAATGACGTTGTCATCTGGCGAGCCCCTACTTGTCGTCCGACGCCGTGACGGGCGCCTTGTTGTCAGGCTGGTTCGTGTTGGTGTTGTACTCGTTGCCGAGCAGGCCCACCTTGCCCTGGTCCTTGAGGGTGTCGAGGTACGCCTGGTACTTGGCGGGCGACACGACCTTGACCTGGAAGAGCATCAGGGAGTGGTACTCGCCGCAGAGCTCGGCGCACTTGCCCTGGTAGGTGCCTTCCTTCTGCGGGATGAAGTACTCGTAGTTCGTCTTGCCGGGGAGCATGTCCTTCTTGTAGAGGAAGTCGATGACCCAGAAGGAGTGGTCCACGTCGCGCGAGTCCAGCTCGATTTTGACCTTCTTGCCGACCGGCAGGTACAGCGTCGGCAGCTGCGACTCGTCGATCGCCCCGTTGCCGTTCTCTTCTTCCTGGGCCTGGATGCCCTGGTAGTAGACGCTCTCGGAGGGGTTGTTCTGGTCGATGTAGTTGAAGTCCCACGCCCAGCGCTTGCCGTAGACGTGCACCGTGGTGTCGGGCTGCGCGAACGGCTTCTCGATGGCGGCCTGGTCCTTCGCGGTGAAGGCGAAGAAGCCCAGCACCAGGATGAGCGGCACGATCGTGTAGAAGATCTCGAGCGGCATGTTGTAGCGCATCTGCACGGGGAGGCCGGTCTGGCCCTTCCGGCGGCGGTACACGATCGCGGCCCAGATGATCAGGCCCCAGACGATGAGACCGACGGCCAGCAGAACGATCCAGCTGGTGGTCCACAGGCCGACGACGCGGCTCGTGTGGTTGGTGACGTCCTTCGTCTCCTCGGTACCGGGCAGCCACCCGTTGAGCTGCTGCTGCGAGCAGCCCGCCAGTGCGATGACCAGACCGACGGCCACCGGGACGGCCGCCCAACGTATACGGCGATTCGAACGCACTGTTACCTCTCGGAAAGACTGAAGCTGCGGGCTCAGCTCGTCGGAGACCGACGGCGGACCACCGAGGTGTTCCATGGCTGGCTCCCAGCTTGGGTGGGACACTCCTAGCCTACTCGCAGCCGGTGACGCTCAGTGCACACGCGACACACCTGGGGGCGCGATCGGCGCAGGTGCTGGAGCCCTTTTCCCTGGTCACCTCGGACTCGGTGCGGTCGGTGGACGATCGAACGCGAAACGCGGACGGGGAGCGACCTGTCGGTCACTCCCCGTCCGCGTTGGTCCGCAGATCGCGGTGGGATCAGTGGAAGCTGTCACCGCACGCGCAGCTGCCCTGGGCGTTCGGGTTGTCGATGGTGAAGCCCTGCTTCTGGATCGTGTCCTCGAAGTCGATCGTGGCGCCGTCGAGGTAGGGCACGCTCATCTTGTCGACGACCACCTCGACACCGTCGAACGCGGCAGTCGTGTCACCGTCGAGCAGTCGCTCGTCGAAGTACAGCTGGTAGATCAGACCCGAGCAGCCGCCGGGCTGGACGGCGAGGCGCAGACGCAGGTCGTCGCGTCCCTCTTGCTCGAGGAGGCTGGCGACCTTGCCCGCGGCGGCGCCACTGAGCTGCACGCCGTGCGTGGCCGTGTCGTCCGTGGCGGTCGTGTCGATCGCGGTGGCTTCGCTCGTGATGGTGTCGCTCATCGCGCGTCTCCCTCCGGGCGGTGCAGATCACCGCGCCTCCCCCGATTGTAAGCACCGCCCCCGACGGTCCGCACCATGTGGCGCCGCCCTGTGGAGAAGCGGTGCCGGCGCGGGACTGGGCACGAGTCGGACGGGAGGCCCGCGGCGGAGTCGACCCGGGCCTCCCGTCCGTCCCTGCGCGCGTCAGCCGCGCGTCGCCAGCCGGGCCAAGAGGACCGTCTCGCTCGCGATCGCGCGGTGCAGCACGCCGAGGTGCTGCGACTCGTTCGGGCTGTGCGCCCGCGTGTCGGGGTCCTCGACACCCGTGACCAGGATCTGTGCGTCCGGGAACTCGGCGGCCAGGTCGGACACGAAGGGGATCGAGCCGCCGATGCCCTGTTCGACCGGCGCGGCGCCCCAGCCCTCGGTCATCGCCGTGCGGGCCTCGCGCACGGCCCATCCGCTGGTGTCCACCAGGAAGCCGTCGCCGGCGTCCGGCTCGCTGATCTCGACGCGCGCACCGAACGGCGTGTGCGCGTGCACGTGGCGCTCGACGGCGGCGTACGCCTCGGTCGCGGGCTGGCCCGGCGCGACCCGCACCGACACCCGCGCGGACACCGAGGGCAGCAGCGTGTTCGAGGCGTTCGCGACGCTCGGCACGTCCATGCCCGTGACCGTGATCGCCGGCTGGAACCACATGCGCGACAGCACGTCGCCGGTTCCGACCGGCTTGACCCCGGGGACCAGGGCCGCGTCGGTGGCGAACTCGTCCTCGGAGCGTGCGGGGACGGGGGCGTCGTACGCGGTCAGACCGTCGACGGCGACCGAGCCCTGGTCGTCGTGCAGCGAGGACAGGAGCCGCACCATCGCGAGCATCGCGTCCGGGGCGGCGCCGCCGTACATGCCGCTGTGGCTGGCGTGCTCGAGCGTCGTCAGGGTGAGCTTGAACGTGACGTTCCCGCGCAGCGACACGGTGATCGCCGGGACCTCGGTCGACCAGTTGTCGCTGTCGGCGACCACGATCACGTCGGCGGCGAGGTGCTCCTTCTGCTCGCGGAGGAACGTGCGGAAGGAGCGGGAACCGAACTCCTCCTCGCCCTCGACGAAGAGCACGATGCCGAGGTCGAGGTCGTCGCCGAACCGGGCGTGCAGCGCGCGGAGCGCAGCGATGTGGGTCATCACCCCCGCCTTGTCGTCGGAGGCACCGCGGCCGTACAGGCGGTCCCCACGGAGCGTCGGCTCGAACGGCGGGGTCTCCCACAGGGCGTCGTCGCCCTGGGGCTGGACGTCGTGGTGGGCGTAGAGCATCACCGTCGGCTTGCCGTTCCGGGCCGGGCGCACCGCCAGGACCGCCGGTTGCCCCAGCTCGACGCCGTCGTGGTCGGTGCCGGTCGCGTCGGACGCGCCGTCCGGGGTGTCACCGTCGACGGCGCTCCGGACGATGCGGACCTCGTCGAACACGCCCGTGCCCCGCGCGAGCTCCGCGACGGCCTCGGCGTTGCGCCGGACGTGCGCCGGGTCGAACGCCGACCACGACACCGACGGGATCCGCACCAGCGCCGACAGGTCGGCGATCGTGGTGGGCAGGTCGCCCTGCACCTGTTCGCGGAGGGCGTCGAGGAGCGCGGGGTCGGTCGCGGGCGCGGACTGTTGGGTGTCGGTCATGCCCGGTAATCTAGAGGAGAACCAGCACCGGGGCGTTCCTCGGCGCACCGCTCACCGACAGCAGGAATCATCGTGGCCAAGGCAGCACCCAAGACCAACACGACAGTCAACCCCTCGGAAGAGGAACTGCTCGAACAGGGGCTGCCCGACCAGGGCAAGGGCCGTCCCACGCCGTCCCGTCGCGAGCGCGAAGCCGCCAACCGCCGCCCCCTCGTCGGCAACACGCCGGTCGACAAGAAGGCCGCCCGCGCACGGCTGAACTCCGAGCGCGAGAAGGCCCGCGTCGGCATGGCCAACGGCGAAGAGCGTTACCTGCCCGCCAAGGACCGGGGCGAGCAGCGCCGGTTCGTGCGTGACTACATCGACGCCCGGTGGAACGTGGGCGAGGTGATGATGCCCGTGCTGGTGGTCTTCCTGATCGTCGGCTTCGTCGCGTCGCAGACCGCCGCCGCGTCCTACGCACTGCTGCTCGTGTGGGCGTTCGTCGCCCTGTTCCTGCTCGACTGCGTGGTGCTCTGGGCCATCCTGCGCAAGAAGCTCACGGCGAAGTTCGGCCAGTTCCAGAAGGGGACGTTCCTCTACATCTTGACGCGGGCGTGGCAGTTGCGGTTCCTCCGCCTGCCGAAGCCCCAGGTCAAGCGCGGTCAGTACCCCGCAGCCTGAGTCCAGCCCCTCGAAGCGCCGTCGACCCTCGGTCGGCGGCGCTTCGTCGTGCGCGGGGCGGGGCGGGTTGCGCCGCCGAGATGCCAGAATTCGCGGTCTTCGACGCCTCACACCGACAGATCGGGACACCTCGGCGGACGTGAGCGGCAAGTCGCGCCCCATCGGCAGGCGCGTCCATGCCCCGCCACCCACCGGACGGGAGGCGCGTGGCGGGGCCGCGCCGCACCTCCCGTCCAGACGTCCCGTCGACTTGTCACAACGCGCCGCCCGCACGGCGCCGAGATGCCAGAATTCGCCGCTCCCGACGCCGCACACCGACGGAACGCGACACCTCGGCGGACGTGAGCGGCAAGTCGTGACCCCCCGGCAGGCGCGTCCATGCCCCGCCACCCCACCGGACGGGAGGCGCAAGGCGGGTCCGCCCCGCGCCTCCCGTCCAGACGCCCCGTCGAATTGTCACAACGCGCCGCCCGCGCGCCGCCGAGATGCCAGAATTCGCGGTCCTCGACGCCGCACACCGACGGATCGGGACACCTCAGCGGACGTAAGCGGCAGGTCGTGACCCCTCGGCCCCGGTCGTTCACGAGACCAGATCCTCGGCCCCGGTCGATCACGAGACGGCATCATCCGCATCGGTCCGTGCACGCCGCCGAAGTGGCACAACTCGCCGCAGGACCACCGTCGAAGTGCGGAAAGCGACCGGTCGCGCGGTTCGAGATGCCAGAACTGTGGAACCTGGGGCGGCAGGCCGGCACCGGCACCGGCACCGGCACCGGCACCGGCACCGATCGCACACACCCGCCAGGACCCGCGGCCGGGGCCAGCGTCAGCGCGACTCGCGCGCCTCGCGCCGCAACCGCCGCCGACGCAACCGGTTGATGCGGGTCGCCCAGGTGGGGCCCTCGTAGAGGAACGCGGTGTAGCCCTGCACGAGGGTGGCCCCCGCAT
Organism: Curtobacterium sp. Leaf183; assembly: GCF_001424385.1. Classification (GTDB taxonomy): domain Bacteria; phylum Actinomycetota; class Actinomycetes; order Actinomycetales; family Microbacteriaceae; genus Curtobacterium. The sequence goes on from NZ_LMPO01000009.1 coordinate 650,713, forward strand.
CGAGCCGCGCCTGCACGTCGGCCTCGGAGGTGACTCCCCCGACGGCGACCACGCAGAAGTCCGCCGGCACCACGGCCCGCACCCGGCGCAGCACGTCGAGCGAGCGTTCGGCGATCGGCGCTCCGGAGAGCCCACCGGCCCCGATCTGTGCGACGGACTCAGCCGAAGCCGACAGCCCGGTCCGCGCGATGGTCGTGTTGTTCGCGATGACGCCCGCGAGACCGAGGTCCACGGCGAGCCCGGCGATCGCGTCGATCTGCGCGTCATCCAGGTCTGGCGCGATCTTCACGAGCACGGGGGTCTTGCCCGCAGCGTCCCGCACGGCGGTCAGCAGCGGGCGCAGCTGGTCGAGTTCCTGCAGACCACGCAGCCCGGGCGTGTTCGGTGAACTCACGTTGACCGCGAGGTAGTCGGCGAACGGCGCGAGCAGCCGGGTCGACTCGAGGTAGTCCTCGACCGCGTCGGCAACGTCCACGACCCGGCTCTTGCCGATGTTGACGCCGATGACGGGCCGACCCGGGTTCCGGCGAGCACGCTCGAGCCGCCGCGCGGCAGCGGCGGCTCCGCGGTTGTTGAAGCCCATGCGGTTGATGAGCGCCCGGTCGCCGACCAGCCGGAACAGGCGGGGCTTCTCGTTGCCCGGCTGGGGCTTCGCGGTGATCGTGCCGACCTCGACGTGGCCGAACCCGAGCAACCCGAGCCCGGCGATGCCGTGCGCGTCCTTGTCGAAGCCGGCAGCCAGTCCGAAGCGCGACGGGAAGTGGATGCCCATCGTGGTGATGCCGTCCGCCGCCGCGGGTCGGGAGTACCGCTCGACCGTGCTGGCGAGGAACGGCACGCGCGGCAACCAGCGGATGACCGCGAAAGCGATGTGGTGCGCGCGCTCGGGGTCCATGTTCGCGAACACGGACCGGAACACGACGCGGTACCCGTTCCGGACGAGTCGCTCCCCGACGCCGCTCACGCGCCGGCCTCGGCGGCCGGGGCCGGCGCGTGACCGGCGGCACCACCGTGGTGATCGACGCGCAGCTGACCGATCGCGGACTCGAAGTCCTCGAGCGAGTCGAACGCCTGGTAGACGCTGGCGTAGCGCAGGTACGCGACCTCGTCGAGTTCGCGCAGCGGGTCGAGGATGGCCAGGCCGATGTCGTTCGCCTCGATCTGACTGGCGCCCGACGACCGCACGATCTCCTCGACGCGCTGCGCCAGGACGGCCAGGTCCGAGTCGGTCACCGGACGCCCCTGGCACGCCTTGCGCACGCCGGAGATGATCTTCTCGCGCGAGAACGGCTCGAGCACCCCGTTGCGCTTGACGACGTTGAGCGAGGCGGTCTCGGTCGTCGAGAACCGTCGCCCGCAGTTCGGGCACTGGCGGCGGCGGCGGATCGACGTGCCGTCGTCGCTGGTGCGGGAGTCGACGACGCGGGAGTCCGGGTGGCGGCAGAAGGGGCAGAACATGTCTCCCCCAGGCTATCGGTTCACGCGCTCCGTCACGGCTGCCGCGTGCGCGGGCAGCTGCTCCTCGGTCGCGAGGGCGACGATGTGCGGCGCGACCTCGGCGAGGGCCGCACCGGTGTAGCGGACGACCTGCTGCGGGCGCAGGAACGTCGACGCGGACAGCCCCGACCCGAAGCGGGCCTGGCCACCGGTGGGCAGCACGTGGTTCGAGCCCGCCAGGTAGTCGCCCAGGCTGACCGGCGTGCTCGGGCCGACGAACACCGCACCGGCCGCGTCGATGTCGGCGAGCACCGCGTCGTCGTCGGCGGTCTGGATCTCGAGGTGCTCGGGTCCGTACGCGTTGCTCACGGTGGCCGCGTCGGCGAGCGAGTCCACGAGCACGACGGCGGACTGCGGACCGTCGAGTGCGGTCTGGAGGCGCGTGGCCGTCCCCAGCACGGCCGTGCGCTGCGGGATGGCAGCCTCGACCGCGTCGGCGAACGCCGCGGACGTCGTCACGAGGACGCTGCCGGCCTGTTCGTCGTGCTCGGCCTGGCTGACGAGGTCGGCGGCCACGAACCCCGGGTCGGCGGTGTCGTCCGCGATCACGAGGATCTCGGTGGCGCCGGCCTCGGAGTCGATGCCCACCACGCCGCGCACCAGGCGCTTCGCCGCGGCGACGTAGTTGTTGCCCGGGCCGGTGACCAGGTCGACGGGCTCGAGACCGATCGCCGACACGCCGTAGGCCAGTGCGCCGACCGCGCCGGCACCGCCCATCGCGTAGACCTCGTCGACGCCGAGCAGCCCGGCAGCCGCCAGGATCGTCGGGTGCACGGCGCCACCGTGGTCGCGCTGCGGCGGGGACACCAGGGCGATCGAGCGGACCCCGGCGACCTGGGCCGCGACGACGTTCATGACGACGCTGGACGGGTAGACGGCCTTGCCACCGGGCACGTACAGGCCGACGCGGCGCATCGGCTGCCAGCGCTGGTGCACCTCGGCGCCGTCGGCGAGTGTGGTCACCGACGCTGCGGGGACCTGCGCGGCACTGGCGGCGCGGACCCGGCGGATCGCCTCGTCGAGGGCCTCGCGCAGCGCGGGCGTCAGGCCCGCCACGGCCGCGGCGATCTCGGCGGCGGGGACCCGGACGTCGGCTGGTGCTCCCCCGTCGAACCGCTCGGCCTGGTCGCGCAACGCTTCCGCACCGCGGGACCTGACGTCGTCGACCAGGACCCGTGCGGCGTCCACGGCGGCCGCGATGTCGCCGACGGCACGCGGCATGAGACGGAGGAGTTCGGCGCGGGCGGGCAGGCCACCACGGAGGTCGATTCGCTGCATCATGAGACGACCAGCGTACCGGCGGCACCCTGCACGAGCGCGTCGACGACCGGCCGGTGGTGGTCGGCCTGGGCGCGGTCCCACGCCCCCAGCAGGTGCAGGGTGGCGATGCGGAAGGCCAGCGCCCGGACCAGCAGCTGCGACCACTCGGGGACACCCGTGCCGAGCGCCTCGAGGCGCTCGATCGACACCCCGTGCCAGCAGACGGCGTCGACCGCGGCGATCGCGGCGCCGAGTCCCGCTGGGCGCCAGTACGGTGCCCAGTCGAAGACGGCCGGCGGCTGCCCGTGGACGAAGAGCACGTTGCCGAGCAGGTCCCCGTGGATGAGCTGCGACGGTGACACGACGGGACGGAACGACCGCGCCAGACGGTCGAGCGTCGGGTCGGCCGGCAGCACACCGTGCCACACCAGCCGGTCGGCCTCGGCCCACGGACCGCCGACGTCGTCGAGGAAGCCGGGACGGGGCAGTCCGACCAGTGCCCGGTGGAACGCGGCACCGGCGGCGATCACGTCGTCCACTCGTGTGGGGTCGGTCGCGCCCGGCAGCCACTCCCACGCCTCCCAGCCGTCGACGAGCCAGCCGCCGCCCGTCGCGGCGACCGGACGCGGCGTGCGGAACACGACCGTGTGCTCGAGGCGGGCGAGCGTGTCGGACCGCCACCGGGCCTCCTGGGCGTCGCCGTGCGGACGGAACACGACCTGGCCCGCACGCCACGTCTGTCCCTGCCCGCCGGGCAGCCGTTCGAGCGGGACGCTCGCCACGCCGAACGCACGCAGCACCGCGTCCGAGGGGCGCGGTGCCGCGTGCTCGGTCATCCGGTGCTAGACCAGGCAGCGCGGGCCGAGCAGGCTCTTGAGCTCGCCGAACAGGTCGGGAGTCAGGTTGACCGGGAACGGCAGCTCGAAGGTGCGGGCGACGTCGTCCTTGAGCAGGCGGAGCCGCACCTCGGTGTCGCCGGTGTGGCGACCGAGGACGGCAGCCAGCTCGGTGACCGTCGTGGTGGTCGCCTGCCGCTCCGGCAGCGTCAGCGTGAGCGGACCGGAGCCCATCACGTCGCCGAGGGCCGGCTGGAACATGCTCACCGCGTGCAGGGCCTTGCCGTCGTCGCGGACGTTGACCCGCCCGCGGAGCACCACGATCGAGTCGGCGACGAGCGACGGTCCGAACTCCTGGTAGGTCTTGCCCAGGAACATCACGCCGATCTCGCCGCCGAAGTCCTCGATCTGCACGATGCCGTACGGGTTGCCGCTGGTCTTGGCCACCCGGTGCTGCACGCTCGTCAGCAGGCCGGCCACCGTGACCGTCTCGCCCTCGACCGAGTCGTCGGCGCCGATCAGGTCGGCGATGGTGATCGACTGGTGCTTCGCGAGCTCGATCTCGAGCCCGGCGAGCGGGTGGTCGGACACGTACAGCCCGAGCATGTCCCGCTCGAACGCCAGCTTGTCGCGCTTGGACCACTCCGGCCGTTCCGGCACCTGGGACACGGCGGCCATGGCGGGTTGCTCCTCGGCGACCTCGGCGAACAACGAGTCGAAGTCGAACCCGACGTTGCCGTGGACCTCGTCACGCTTGACCTTGACGGCTGCCTCGACCGCACCCTCGTGGATCTCGACGAGGGCTCGGCGGCTGTCGCCGAACTCGTCGAACGCGCCGGCCTTGATGAGCGACTCGACCGTGCGCTTGTTCGCGGACGAGATCGGGATCTTGCGCAGGAAGTCGTGGAACGACTCGAACGCGCCCTTCTCGGTGCGGGCCTGGACGATGTCGTCGACGACGTTGAAGCCGACGTTGCGGATGGCGCCCATGCCGAAGCGGATGTCGTCGCCGACGGCGGCGAAGAACCCGATCGACTCGTTCACGTCCGGCGGCATGACCCGGATGCCCATGCGGCGGCACTCGTTGAGGTACAGCGCGAGCTTGTCGCGGGCGTCGCCGACACTGGTCAGCAGCGCGGCCATGTACTCGGCCGGGTAGTGCGCCTTGAGGTACGCGGTCCAGAACGACACCACGCCGTACGCCGCCGAGTGCGCCTTGTTGAACGCGTAGTCCGAGAACGGCAGCAGGATGTCCCAGAGGGTCTTGATGGCAGCGGCCGAGTAGCCGTTGTCCTGCATGCCCTTCTCGAAGCCCGCGTACTGCTTGTCCAGCTCGGACTTCTTCTTCTTGCCCATCGCGCGGCGGAGGATGTCCGCCTGGCCGAGGGAGAAGCCCGCGACCTTCTGCGCGATGGCCATGACCTGCTCCTGGTAGATGATCAGGCCGTAGGTCGTGCCGATGATGTCCTTGAGCGGCTCTTCGAGCTCGGGGTGGATCGGCGTGATCGGCTGCTCGCCGTTCTTGCGGAGCGCGTAGTTGGTGTGGGAGTTCGCCCCCATCGGCCCCGGACGGTACAGGGCGATGAGCGCGGAGATGTCCTCGAAGTTGTCGGGCTTCATCAGGCGCAGCAGACCGCGCATCGGGCCGCCGTCGAGCTGGAACACGCCGAGGGTGTCGCCGCGCTGCAGGAGCGCGTACGCCTCGGGGTCCTCGAGGCCCATGGTCTCGAGGTCGAGGTCGGTCCCCCGGTTGCTCTTGATGTTGTCGAGGGCGTCACTGATGATCGTGAGGTTGCGGAGCCCCAGGAAGTCCATCTTGATCAGGCCGAGGGACTCCGACGCGGGGTAGTCGAACTGCGTGACGATCTGGCCGTCCTGCTCCCGCTTCATGATCGGGATGATGTCGATCAGCGGGTCGCTCGACATGATGACGCCGGCCGCGTGCACGCCCCACTGGCGCTTCAGCCCCTCGAGCCCGAGAGCCGTGTCGAACACCGTCTTGGCCTCGGGGTCGGTCTCGACCACGGTGCGGACGTCGACCGCTTCCTTGAAGCGGGGGTGCTCCTTGTCGAAGATCCCGGTGAGCGGGATGTCCTTGCCCATGACGGGCGGCGGCATCGCCTTGGTGAGCTTCTCGCCCATGCCGAAGGGGAAGCCCAGCACGCGCGACGAGTCCTTGAGCGCCTGCTTCGCCTTGATCGTGCCGTACGTCACGATCTGCGCCACGCGCTCCGAGCCGTACTTCTCGGTGACGTACTTGATCGCCTCACCCCGGCGCCGGTCGTCGAAGTCGACGTCGAAGTCGGGCATCGAGACGCGGTCGGGGTTGAGGAACCGCTCGAAGATCAGGCCGTGTCGGATCGGGTCGAGGTCGGTGATGCGCATGGCGTACGCGACCATCGAACCAGCGCCGGAACCACGGCCAGGACCGACGCGGATGCCGTGGTCCTTCGACCAGTTGATGAAGTCCGCGACCACCAGGAAGTACCCCGGGAAGTTCATCTGGTTGATGATGCCGACCTCGTAGTCGGCGCGTGCCTGCACCTCGTCCGAGATCCCGCCGGGGTACCGGTACTGCAGGCCCTTCGCCACCTCTTTCTCGAACCACGAGTGCTCGGTCTCGCCCTCGGGGACCGGGAACTTCGGCATGTAGTTGGCGGAGGTGTCGAACTCGACGTCGCACCGCTCGGCGATGAGCAGCGTGTTGTCGCAGGCCTCGATGTTGTCGCGGAACAGGTGCCGCATCTGCTGCGGGGTCTTGAGGTAGAACTCGTCGGCGTCGAACTTGAAGCGGTTCGGGTCGTTGAGCGTCGAGCCGGACTGCACGCAGAGCAGCGCCGCGTGCGACTTGGCGTCATGCGAGTGCGTGTAGTGCAGGTCGTTCGTGCCGACCAGCGGCAGGCCCAGGTCCTTCGCCAGACGGATCAGGTCGCCCATGATCCGGCGCTCGATCTCGAGACCGTGGTCCATGATCTCGGCGAAGTAGTTCTCCTTGCCGAAGATGTCGCGGAAGTCGGCCGCGGCCTTGATCGCCTCGTCGTACTGCCCGAGGCGCAGGCGCGTCTGGACCTCGCCCGACGGGCAGCCCGTCGTCGCGATGATGCCCTCGTGGTGCTCGCTGAGGAGCTCGCGGTCCATGCGCGGCTTGAAGTAGTAGCCCTCGAGCGAGGCCTTCGACGACAGCCGGAACAGGTTGTGCATGCCCGTGGTGTTCTCGGCGAACATCGTCATGTGTGTGTACGAGCCAGCACCGGAGACGTCGTCACCGCCGCCGTCGCCCCAGCGCACGCGGGTCTTGTCGGACCGGTGCGTCCCAGGGGTGATGTAGGCCTCGGTCCCGATGATCGGCTTGACGCCCCCGGCCTTGGCGGCCTTCCAGAACTCGAACGCACCGAACATGTTGCCGTGGTCGGTCACCGCCACGGCAGGCATGCCCTGCGCTGCGGTCTCCGCGACCAGGTCGTTCAGTCGCGCGGCGCCGTCGAGCATCGAGTACTCGCTGTGCACGTGCAGGTGGACGAAGGAGTCGGAACTCGCCACGGGGCCTCCGGTCGAACGAACTGCGTGTGGGACGCAGACAGCCTAACCGCGGCCGACGACACCCATGGGCGTGTCGAGGGAACCGCCCGCGTGTCAGACCGACGCGCTCCGGATGCGCTCGAGCGCGAGCCGCAGGTCCTCCGGGTACGACGCCTGGAACTCCACCCAGTCGCCGGTGCGCGGGTGCGCGAACCCGAGCCGGACCGCGTCGAGCCACTGCCGTGTCAGCCCGAGCTCGGCGGCCAACACGGGGTCGGCCCCGTACGTCGTGTCCCCGACGAGCGGGTGCCGGGTCGCCGCCATGTGCACGCGGATCTGGTGCGTCCGACCGGTCTCCAGGTGCACCTCGAGCAGCGTCGCCGACCGGAAGGCCTCGAGCGTGGCGTAGTGCGTGACGCTCGGCTTGCCGTCCGAGGTGACCGCGAACTTCCAGTCGCTCGACGGGTGCCGCCCGATGGGTGCGTCGATCGTGCCCGTGGTCGGGTCCGGGTGCCCCTGCGCGAGCGCGTGGTACACCTTGTCGACGGTGCGCTCCTTGAACGCCCGCTTCAGGCTCGTGTAGGCGAGTTCGGACTTGGCGACGACCATCAGCCCCGAGGTGCCGACGTCGAGCCGGTGCACGATCCCCGCGCGTTCGGCGGCTCCGGAGGTCGCGATCGTGAACCCCGCGGCCGCGAGGCCGCCGGGCACGGTCGGACCGTCCCACCCGGGCGACGGGTGCGCGGCGACCCCCACGGGCTTGTCGACCACGACGATGTCGTCGTCGTCGTGCACGATGGTCATCCCGGGGACGACGGCCGGCACGATGCGCGGGGCTTCCTTCGGGGTCCACTCGACCTCGAGCCACGAGTCGGCCTGCAGCCGGTCGGACTTGTCGACGACCACGCCGTCGACGCGGACACCACCGGCCGTCACGACCTCGGCGGCGAAGGAGCGGCTGAAGCCGAGGAGCTTCGCGATGGCCGCGTCGACGCGCTCACCGGCGAGCCCGTCCGGGACGGGGAGCTGACGCTGCTCGCTCACGTCGCGTCGTGGCCGAGCTGGTCGGGCCGGGAGGACCGGTTCGGCTCCGCCGCGTCGGTGGACGCGACCGGCGGGGTCACTGCAGCGTCCGTCGCGGACCCGGCCGGGGCCTCCTGGCCGTCCGTACCTGCGCGTTTCGTCGAGACCGTCCTGGTGCCGTCGAGGTTGACCCCGAGGATGACCAGGAGCACGAAGACCACCATGCTGATGCAGATGAAGGAGTCGGCGACGTTGTAGATCGCCGGCATCATCCACGGCGTCGAGATGAAGTCGACGACGTGTCCGCGGCCGAAGCCGGGTTCACGGAACAGCCGGTCGAGCAGGTTGCCGAGCGCTCCGCCGAGCAGCATGCCGAGCACGATCGCCCACCACATGGACCGGATGCGCCGTGCGAAGACGATGATCGCCACGACGACCGCGGCCGACACGATCGAGAACACCCACGTCATGTTCACCGCGAACGAGAACGCGGCGCCGGGGTTCCGCACGTACAGGAACTGCAGCGCGCCGCCGAGGACCGGGACGACCTGTCCGTACGGCAGGTTCGCGACGACCATGGCCTTCGCGACCTGGTCGATCGCCACCACGACGACAGCGGCGAAGGCCAGTGCCGCGATCGCGCGGACACTGACCTTCGCTCGTTGGTCTTGCTGCTGGGACAACGTCAGTTGCCGAAGCCCTGCGCCGATGCCGGCGCGGGGGTGAGGCCCGACTGCTCGGTGCCCGACGATGCGTCGAGCTCGCTCAGCTGGCCCTGGATGTAGCTCTTGAGCTGCGCACGGTAGTCGCGCTCGAAGGTGCGGAGCTCGTCGATCTTGCCCTCGAGCTGACGCTGCTCGCCCTCGAGCACCTGCACGCGCTGGCGGTTGGTGTTCTCGGTGTCGGCGATGATCTGGCGCTGCTTCGCCTCGGCCTCGGAGACCAGTCGAGCGGCCTGCGCCTGACCCTCGGCGATGAGCGCGTCACGCTTCTCGACGCCTTCGCGGACGTGCTCCTCGTGGAGACGGCGCGCGAGCGTCAGGAGGTTCGTGGTGCCCTCGGTGTCGTCGTCCGGGTTGACCGTGGTGGTCGGCGCGGCGGCGGCGACCGGCGCGGGCTCCGGAGCGGCGGCGACGGGGGCCGGCTCGGGCTCGGGGGTCGGAGCGGGGGCAGGAGCCTCTTCGGCGGCCGCGGCCGGCTTGGGCGCCGACTCGGCGGCCTGCAGGCGCTGCCGGAGCTCCTCGTTCTCTGCGGTCAGACGGCGCAGCTCCACGACGACCTCGTCCAGGAAGTCATCGACCTCGTCCTGGTCGTAGCCCTCGCGGAACTTGGTCGGCTGGAACCGCTTGTTGACTACGTCTTCCGGCGTCAAAGCCATTGCCGTCACCTCAATAGAACTGCTGAACGTGTGGAACCGAAACGGTGCGCCCGAATGTACCAGGCGCGAACTCACGGTGCGGATACCCACATGCGCGGGCATCGATCCCAACTACCGTACACCGACGCTGGACCGGAACCGTGATCACCGACTGGGCGTGGCGCGTGTCGCGGCCAGTCGATGCGTGGGGCTGGTGGTCAGACCGTGACCGAGATGACCCGGACGATGCTCATCAGGATGATCGTGACGAGCATCACGATGGACCACCCGAAGTCGAGGGCCACCGCGCCCATGCGCAGCGGCGGGAGCACACGACGGACGGTGCGGATCGGCGGGTCGGTGGTCGTGTAGACCACCTCTGCGACGACGAGCATGCCGCCGCGGGGGCGCCACGAGCGGTTGAAGGACTGCACCATGTCCAGTGCGAACCGCCCCCAGAGCACGAAGAAGTACAGCAGGAGCAGGAAGTACAGGAGCGTGAAGATCACGGACACGGTTCGGCTCGCTCGTCTCGGGTGCACGGCACTGCTGGAGCGCCGGACACAGGGCGGGTGGGCCTGGGCGGCGCCTCGGGGTCAGGGAGACCCCGGGACGCGACGACTCAGGACTGGGCGAAGAAGGACGCCTCGATGTCGGACTCTACCTCGGGCGCCTCACCGCTCACTGCGACGTGGGCCGGGGAGAGCAGGAAGACCTTGTTCGTGACGCGCTCGATCTTGCCGTACAGCCCGAGCGACAGGCCGCTCGCGAAGTCGATCATGCGCCGCGCGTCCGACTCGGTCATCTGCGAGAGGTTGATGATGACGGGGATCCCGTCGCGGAAGCTCTCGGCGATGGACTGGGCGTCCTTGTACTCGCGCGGGTGGACGGTGAGGATCTCGTTCATTTCCTGGACCGGGGTCGCCTTCTGTGCGGTCGTGTGCGAGCGGCGGAGCGGGGTGACCTGTGCGCCGCGCTGGTGCTGGGTGTGCGGGGCCTTCGTCTCGACGGGGGCCGCGGCGGGGGCTGCCGCGGGCGCTGCCGCCGGTGCCTCGTGCTGCGATGCCGCGGGTGCGGGGGTCTGCGGCTGCACGCGCTGCTGGTGCTGCGTCGGCTGCTGCTCGTCCTCGTACTCGAGTTCCTCGTCGGCGAGGCCGAGGTAGACCATCGTCTTCTTCAACGGACCGGCCATGGTTCCCTCCAGGGGTGTGCGTGCTCGTGGATGCCCTGCCATGAGGCTAGGGCGCGCTCGGCCGCTTTCCCGTGATTGCCGTTCCGATCCGCAGGTGTGTCGCGCCCTCGGCGATGGCTTCGGCGTGGTCGTTGCTCATCCCGGCCGAGATGTCGGTCGCACCGGGTGCGATCCGCCGCACGCGCTCGGAGATGCCGCGCAGCCGGGCGAAGGCCCGACGCGGGTCCTCGTCGAGCGGTGCGACGGCCATGACGCCGCGCAGTGCGATCGTGCCGGTGCGCAGGACGCGCTCGACCATCGCCTCGACGTCGTCCGGCTGCACGCCACCCCGGTCGGGGTCGTCGGTCAGGTTCACCTGGACGAAGCCGTCGATCACGGGTGGGTCCGGTTCGGACTCGGTCGGGGCGAAGGCGTCCACCACGGAGTCGCGGTCGAGTGACTGCACGACGTGGGCGTACCGGCGGACCTGCCGTGCCTTCTTCGACTGCAGCTGGCCGACGAAGTGCCACGTCAGCGCGAGGTCGGCGAGCTCAGCCGCCTTGGCCTGGGCCTCCTGGTGGCGGTTCTCCCCCACGTCGGTGACGCCGAGGGCCGCGAGTTCGCGCACGAGCGACGCCGGGTGGTACTTCGTCACCACGATCAGCGTGAGCTCGTCGGACGCACGACCGGCTGCCCTGGCCGCGTCGGCGATGCCGTCGCGGACCGAGGACAGCCGGTCCTGGAGGCTCGTGGAGCCGTCCGTCACGCCGGGGTCACTTCAGGAAGTCGGGGACGTCGAGCTCGTCGTCGTCGCCGTCGAAGGCCGGGTCTGCGGCGCGCTGCGTCGGCGGCTCGTGGTCCGATGACGCCCACGAGCGGGTCGAGGTCGTCGAGTCCTCGATCGCGGTCGAGCCGCCACCGGCCACCGGAGCGGTCGCGTTGGACTCCGGGTCGACCCAGCTGGCGCGACGCTCCTTGACCTGGGACGACGGCTCGCCGCCGTCGAAGCCGGCCGCGATGACCGTGACGCGCACCTCGTCGCCGAGCGTGTCGTCGATGACCGCACCGAAGATGATGTTCGCCTCGGGGTGGACGGCCTCCTGCACCAGGCGGGCCGCGTCGTTGATCTCGAAGATGCCGAGGTTCGAACCACCCTGGATGGAGAGGAGCACACCGTGCGCGCCGTCGATCGACGCCTCGAGCAGCGGCGACGCGACGGCGAGCTCCGCGGCCTTAATGGCCCGGTCGGCCCCGCGCGAGGACCCGATGCCCATGAGCGCGGAACCCGCACCCTGCATGACGCTCTTGACGTCGGCGAAGTCGAGGTTGATCAGACCCGGGGTCGTGATCAGGTCGGTGATGCCCTGGACGCCGGCCAGCAGGACCTGGTCGGCGGTCGCGAAGGCCTCGACCATCGAGATGCCGCGGTCGGAGATCTCGAGCAGGCGGTCGTTCGGCACGACGATGAGCGTGTCGACCTCGTCCTTGAGCCCGGCGACGCCGTTCTCGGCCTGGGACTGACGACGCTTGCCCTCGAAGCTGAACGGCTTCGTGACCACACCGATGGTGAGCGCGCCGATGGACTTCGCGATGCGGGCCACGACGGGAGCACCACCCGTGCCGGTCCCACCGCCTTCACCGGCCGTGACGAAGACCATGTCGGCACCGGCGAGGGCCTCTTCGATCTCCTCGGCGTGGTCCTCGGCGGCACGACGGCCGACCTCGGGGTCCGCGCCGGCGCCGAGGCCGCGGGTGATCTCGCGGCCCACGTCGAGCTTGACGTCGGCGTCGCTGAGCAGGAGCGCCTGGGCGTCGGTGTTGATCGCGATGAACTCGACCCCTCGGAGGCCCAGCTCGATCATGCGGTTGACGGCGTTGACGCCGCCGCCGCCGACACCGACGACCTTGATCACGGCGAGGTAGTTGTGGTTCGTGGTCACGTCAGTCCGGCCTCCGGTTGAACCCTCAACCTCCACTTGAAGTTCAGGGTTTTTGCTGCTAGGTGTGGTGCTTGCGACGACGCTACGGGGGCCCTCCCCGCGGTGTCGTCCCGCCACGCCGCGTGTCGGCGATGTGGTCCCGCAATTCTCGCTGCTCCCCGCGGCCGGCACGACCCGGGCCGTCCGAACGGGTCAGGACTGGGCGCGGATGATGCCGTTGTCCGGCGCCGAGACGTCGTACTCGACGGCCGTCCCCGGGTCGCGTGTCGCGTGGTCCTTGACGAGGGCGTCGAGGAGCGCCGCCTTGGCGTCCGAGTCGTCCGGGCTCCCCCAGACGACGCGCGACCCGTCCTTCATGGTCAGCGTCACGTCGTCCGCGGTCGACGCCGCGACACCCGACACCTGCGAGCGCACAGCCGAGGGCAGCGCCAGGACGACCTCGGTCATGGTGCGGAACACGCTCGAGCCGAGCTGTGTGCGGCCGATGTCCGCGACGGGCATGGTATCGGGCTGTGTCGGCGAGGACTGGACGACGATGCCGGCGGGGTCGACCAGCTGGAACGCGTCGCCGGACTTCACGGCGACCACGGGCGTGCGCTCGGTCACCGTGACGACCAGGGTGTGCGGCGGTTCCTCTTCGGTGACGTAGCTCTCGATGAGCGGGAAGCCCGCGATGTCCTTCTTGATCGCGTCGAAGTCGAGCCGTGCGAGCGGGGTGCCCATCTGGTCCGAGAGCGCCTGACGCAGCTGCGTGTCGTCCACACGGCTGGTGCCCTTGATCTCGATCGTGCGGAGCGCCATCAGCGGGGAGAACACCGCGACCAGGATCGACACGCCGAGCACCAGCACCACGCTCGCCGCGGTGATGCCGACGGCGCGCCGGTGCCGGGAGCGCCGCGTGAACCGCCGCACCTCGGTGCGCTCGAGCAGGCGGCGACGCTTGCGGGCCGCGCGCGCCTCGCGCGCGGTCTCGGCGGCGCGGACCTTCGAGCCGATCGGCTCGTCGGGTGCGTCCGTGTCCGGATGCGGCGGACTGGAGGGCCGGTGCAGGTCGATCACGTCGGTCACGCCGGCGAGCTGGTCACCCTCGCCCGCCGTCGCACCCCCGTTCGGACGTCGCGCCCCGTCCTGCGCGGGCGCGACGTCCGCGACGGGGTGCGACGCCCGCAGGGCGGAGGTGGTGGGGACGTCCGGTGCGACCGTCTCGTCGGCCGCAGCCGGCGCGTCGGTGTCGGGCCGGGCCTCCCGGGTGTCGGCCGCGCCGCGACGGACCGACAGCCGCGGCATGCGCGGGACCCGTCGCTCGCGCGGTGCGTGCTCCGCCTCGGCGGGAGCAGCCGGCGCGGCCGGACGCTCGTCGAAGCCCTCGGGACGCTTCACCGGGCGGGTGCTCCGTCGACCCGGAGCGCGCTGTCGTCCTGGAGTGCGCCGAGCACCTGCGGGATGATCCGGTACACGTCACCGCAGCTGAGGGTCATGATGATGTCGCCGTCCCGCGCGACCTCGGCCGCGCGGGCCGAGGCGTCGGCCCAGTCGGGCAGGTACTCGACGCGGGACTGGTCGACGAAGCGCTCCTGCACCAGGGCGCCGGTCACGCCGGGGACCGGGTCCTCACGGGCACCGTAGACGTCGAGGACGACGGTGTGGTCGGCGAGGTCCTCGTAGACCTTCGCGAAGTCGCCCGCCATCAGCTGCGTGCGCGAGTACAGGTGCGGCTGGTGGATCGCGATGATCCGACCGTCGCCGACGACGTTGCGCGCGGCCCGGAGTGCCGCCGCGACCTCGGTGGGGTGGTGCGCGTAGTCGTCGTACACCGACACGCCGCGCTCGACACCGTGCAGCTCGAACCGACGCTCGGTGCCGCCGAAGGCCTCGAGCCCGCGCACCGCGTCCTCGGGCGCGACGCCCAGGCCGACCAGCACGGCGAACGCACCGACGGCGTTGACCGCGTTGTGCCGTCCGGGCACGCGCAGGGTCAGGTGGTGCGAGCGGCCGTCGGCACGGAAGTCGACCTCGACGCCGGCGGACTCGACGATGCGCTCGATCCGGACGTCGGCGTCGACGGCTTCGCCGAAGGTCGTGACCTGCGGCGCGTCCGGGCGGGCTCGCACACCCTCGGTGACGCGCTTGGCGCCCGCGTCGTCACTCGAGACGACGACCCGCTCGCCGGCCTTCGCGGCGAACTCGACGAAGGCGTCGATGAAGGCGGCTTCCGTGCCGTAGTGGTCGAGGTGGTCGGCGTCCACGTTCGTGATGAGCGCGACGGCGACGTCGTAGAGCAGGAAGGAGCCGTCGGACTCGTCGGCCTCGACGACGAACAGGTCGCTCGAGCCGGGGGCCGAGCTCGTGCCGAGCGACTGGATCACCCCGCCGTTGACGAAGCTCGGGTCGAGCCCGAGCTCGACCATCGCGGTCACGATCATGCCCGTCGAGGTGGTCTTGCCGTGGGCGCCGGCGACCGCGACCAGGCGGTGCTGGGCGATGAGCGCGGCGAGGGCCTGCGACCGGTGCAGCACGGGCAGACCGCGGCGCCGGGCCTCGAGCAGTTCGGGGTTGTCCGGCCAGAGCGCACTCGTGACGACGATCGTGTCCGCGGCACCGACGTTCGCGGCGTCGTGGCCGATGTGGACCTCGGCGCCGAGTTCGCGCATGCGACCGGTGGTGGCGGTCTCGCGGGAGTCGCTGCCCGTGACGGAGTGCCCGGCCGCCAGGAACAGCCGCGCGATGCCGCTCATGCCGGAGCCGCCGATGCCGACGAAGTGGACCGTGCCGAGGTCGTCCGGGATCGGCTGGGTCAGGTCCGGCTTGATGGTCATGGTTGCTCCTCCGTGGTGCTGCCGGCGCGCTCGCTGCTGGCGGACCGGGCTGCGTCGAGGGCGAGGTCGGTCATGCGGTCGGCGCCGTCCCGGTGGCCGACGCTGCCTGCCCGGACCGCCATGTCCGCGATGCGGGCACGGTCCTGCAGGATGTCCAGCAGGTGGAACGTCACCCAGTCCTGGTCGAATTCCTCGTCGGCCACGAGCACCGCGCCGCCCGCCTCGACGACGTCGCGGGCGTTGTGCCGCTGCTCGCCGTTGCCGACAGGGTACGGCACGAGCACGCTGGGCAACCCGACCGCAGTGAGCTCGCACACCATCCCCGCGCCGGAGCGCGACACCACGAAGTCCGACGCCGCGTACGCCAGGTCCATCCGGTCGCAGTACGGCAGCACCGTGTAGCCGTCCAGGTCGCTCGGACCGATGTCGGAGTTGCCGCCGACGACGTGCAGCACCTGCCACCCGGCACCGACGATGCTGGCGGCGGAGCGGTTCACGGTGCGGTTGATGCTGCGCGCGCCCGAGGACCCGCCGGTGACGAGCAGCACCGGCCGCGCGGGGTCGAGGCCGAACTCGGCGAGTCCCGCGGCTCGGCTCGCCCGTCGGTCGAGGGACTCGACCTCGCGGCGCAGCGGCATGCCGACGACACGGGCGTGTCGCAGGCGCGTGTTCGCGAACGTGACCCCGACGTGCCGCGTCAGGAACGCCGCCAGTCGGTTCGCCAGGCCCGGCTTGGCGTTCTGTTCGTGCACGACGATGGGCGTGCCCGTCCGCTTCGCCGCGATGTAGGCCGGCGCGGAGGCGTAGCCCCCGACGCCGAGCACGACGTCGACGCCGCGGTCGCGGATGATCGCCTCGGTCTGCCGGACGGCCCGCCAGAACGCCCCGGGGAATCGCAACGCCGCGGCGTTCGGCTTGCGCGGGAACGGCAGGCGCGGGATCGTCAGGAGCTCGTACCCACGCATCGGGACGAGGCGGGACTCGAGTCCCTCGGCCGTCCCGAGCACGATCACCCGGTCGTCCGGTGACCGCTCGGTCAGCCGGTCGGCGACGGCGAGCAGGGGGTTGACGTGCCCGGCGGTGCCCCCGCCGGCGAAGAGGTACGTGCTCATCGGCGTCGACCGTCCACGAGCGGGACGCCACGCGCAGCGTCGGGCAGTCGCGTCGCACCCCGGGCAGCGAGGTCGTGCCGACTCGGCAGGTCACGGGCGAAGGAGAGCACGACGCCGATCGCCACGAGGGTCATGATGAGCGCCGACCCACCGGCCGAGATGAGCGGGAGCGGGACGCCGAGCACGGGGAGCAGCCCGAGGACCACCCCGATGTTGACGAGCGCCTGGCCGATGATCCACGCGAGCACCCCGCCGGTGACGGTGCGCACGAAGGCGTCGTCGGAGAGCCGGATGATGCGGACCATGCTGACGGCGAGTACGACGAACAGCGCCAGGACGACGACGGCACCGATCAGGCCGAGCTCTTCGCCGATGATCGCGAAGATGTAGTCGTTGTCCGCCTCGGGCAGCCACGACCACTTCGCCTTGGAGTTGCCGAGGCCGACGCCGAACACGCCGCCGGACGCCAGCGCCCACATGCCGTGGACGGGCTGCCAGCAGAGGTCCTGGTACTGGCTGGTGTCGGTGCAGCCCGACAACCACGCGCTGATGCGGGACGAGCGGGAACTCGACGCCATCGTGATGAACGGCAGCAGGACCAGGATCGCGCCGACGCCGAGACCGATGTGCCGCAGCCGGACCCCGCCGACGAACATCGCGCCGAAGACCAGGATCATCATGACCATCGCGGTCCCCTGGTCACCGCCGAACAGCACGAGGCCGATCGAGCCGGCCGTCACGAGGCCGATGGGCGGCAGGATCTGCTTCCACTGGTCGAGCTTGAAGCGCTTCTGGTAGACGATCGTGCCGATGCCGAGCACGAGGGCGAGCTTGAGGATCTCGGACGGCTGGGCGGTGAAGGTGCCGAGCTTGATCCAGTTCCGGTTGCCCTGGATCGAGTAGCCGAGCGGCGTCAGCACGACCGCCGCCTGCACGACGAGACCGAGCACGATGACCCAGCGCGAGTACTTCCGCCACACGCCGGTCGGGATCCGGCTCGCCACGAGCATGAGCGGCACGCCGATGATCGCGTACAGACCCTGGCGGGTGAAGGCGCCGAAGAAGTCGTGCGTCTTGGCGTACTGCTCGACGCTCGAGGACGACAGCACCATCACGACGCCGAAGACGACCAGAAACAGCGTGACGCCGAGGATCGAGTAGAAGGTGCTGGACTCCGCGACGAAGACGTTCTTCACCGCGACGACCGCGCCGTTCGGACGACGCGTCCTGCTCGGCTGACCGCTCGTGCTCCGGCCGCTACGCGCGGTGGTCGGAAGGTCCGTCGGTGTCGTCGCCATCGGCGTTTCCTCCCAGGTGCTCGTGGACCGCCGCCGCGAACCGGCGACCCCGGTCCGCGTAGGAACCGAACTGGTCGAACGACGCAGCGGCCGGCGCGAGGAGGACCGTGTCGCCCGGTCTCGCGACCGATGCGGCATGCCGGACCGCCTCGGGCATGACCTGATCAGTGTCCGGTGCTTCGACCTGCAGGAGCGGTACCGTCGGCGCGTGTCGCGCGAATGCCTCGAGCACGGGGGTCCGGTCGGTGCCGATCACGACGACGCCGCGCGCGGCGGGACCGAACCGCGCGACGAGTCCGTCGATGTCGACGCCCTTGAACTGCCCGCCGAGGATCCACACGACGGACTCGAAGGACGACAGCGAGGCGGTGGCCGCGTGCGGGTTCGTCGCCTTCGAGTCGTCGACCCAGACGATGCCGTCGGCGCTCGTCGCGACGCGCTCGGTGCGGTGGTGGTCGGCTCGGAAGGCCTGGACCGCGCGCTGGATCGAACTCGGTCGGACGGACCCGGCGCGGGCCAGTGCCGCCGCCGCGAGCACGTTCATCGTCATGTGCGGGCTGTCGAGCCCGGCCTGCACCAGGTCGGCGTGGGTCGCGAGCTCGAGCGCGCTGTTCCGGCGGTCCTCGGTGAAGGCGCGGTCGCACAGCACGTCCTCGACGATGCCGACCTCGCTGGGACCCGGGATGCCGGGCGTGAACCCGACCGCGCGGCACCCCTCGACCACGTCCGCGTCCTCGACCATCGCGCGGGTGGCGTCGTCGGTGACGTTGTAGACGCAGGCCAGCACGGTGCGCTCGTAGACCTTGGCCTTGGCGGCCCGGTACGCCTGGGCGGACCCGTGCCACTCGAGGTGGTCGTCGGCGATGTTCAGGCACGCCGACGCGAGCGGCAGCACGGCGCCGTCGCCGGAGTCCGCCATGTAGTGCAGCTGGTGGCTCGAGAGCTCGACGACGAGCACGTCGAACCCGTCGGGATCGCGCACGACGTCGAGCACCGGCACGCCGATGTTCCCGCACGCGACCGCGCGGAGGCCCTCGGCCTCGTACATCGCGGTGGTGAGCTGGGTCGTGGTGGTCTTGCCGTTCGTGCCGGTGATCGTCACCCACGGGGCGGCGACGGGGCCGCGGACGACCTTGTCCCGCACCCGCCAGGCGAGCTCGATGTCACCCCACACGGTGCTGTTGGCGACCGCCCACTGCACGGTGGGGTTGTGCGGCGGGAGGCCGGGTGACACGACCACGAGGTCAGGAGCCTGTTCGGCGAGGGACGCGGGGACGGCCTCGAGCGGGGTCTGGACGAACCGCGCCCCGATCACGTCGAGGAGCTCGACGCTGTCCGCCGGGGCGTCCGACGAGTACACCGTGACCGAGCTGCCGAGCTCGACCAGGGTGTCGGCGACGGAGAACCCGGTCGCGCCGAGCCCGAGCACGGCGACGTCGAGGCCCTTCCAGCCCTCGGACCACCAGCTGTCGAGGCCGTCGAGTCGTTCAGCCAACGCGCGCGATCCATTCCAGGTAGAAGAGCCCGACACCCGCGGCGACGCAGAGCCCGGCGATGATCCAGAACCGCACGACGACGGTGACCTCGGCCCAGCCCTTGAGCTCGAAGTGGTGGTGCAGCGGACTCATCCGGAAGATCCGCTTGCCGTGGGTGATCTTGAAGTACGCCCGCTGCAGGATGACCGACCCGGTGACGATGAAGAACAGGCCACCGATCAGGATCAGGAGCAGCTCGGTGCGGCTGAGGATCGCGAGACCGGCGAGTGCACCGCCGAGGCCGAGCGACCCGGTGTCCCCGAGGAAGATCTGCGCCGGGGACGTGTTGTACCAGAGGAAGCCGATCAGGCCGCCGCACACCGCAGCCGCGACGACGGCGAGGTCGAGTGGGTTGGTCACGGTGTAGCAGGCGTGCTCGGTGCTGGCGTCGAGGCGCGGACTGCCGCAGGCCTGGTTCGACTGCCAGAAGCCGATGATCACGTAGGACCCGATCGCCAGGATGCTCGATCCCGTGGCCAGACCGTCGAGCCCGTCGGCCACGTTGACGCCGTTCGACGTCGAGACCGTGAGCAGCACGATCCACGCCAGGAACAGGATCGTGCCGATGACCGTGCCGAGCGCCATGAAGTCGAGCCAGGGGATGTCCCGGATGGCGGAGACCATCGTCGACGCCGGCGGCTTGCCGGTCGAGGACGGGACCACCAGGGCCACCGTGGCGAAGATGACGCCGACGATGACCTGGCCGAGCACCTTGGCCCAGCCGCCGAGCCCGAGACTGCGCTGCCGCCGGACCTTGAGGAAGTCGTCGACGAACCCGACGAAGCCGAGTCCCACCATCAGGAAGAGCACGAGCATGCCGGAGAGCGTCACGGAGTCGCGGCCGACCAGGTGCCCGACGAAGTAGCCGATCACCGTCCCGAGGATCAGGACGATGCCGCCCATGGTCGCGGTGCCGCGCTTGGTGTGGTGCGACTGCGGTCCGTCGTCGCGGATGAACTGTCCCCAGCCGAGCCGGTGGAACAGCTTGATGAACAGCGGCGTGAGCAGCAGTGTGAACACCAGCGACACCGCGCCGGCGATCAAGAGGGCGATCATGCGGACACACCTCCGAGGCGGTCGCCGAGGAAGCGCAACCCGGCCGACTTCGACGACTTCACCAGGACGACGTCGCCGGGGCGCACCATCTCCTGCAGCGTGTGGACGGCGTCGTCGACGTCCTCGATGAACACGGACTCGCCGTCCCACGACCCCTCGAGGGTGGCGGCCTGGTGGATGGGCATCGCACCGCGGCCGACGACCACGAGCTGCCCGATGCCGAGCCGGACGACGAGCCGACCGATGCGGTCGTGCTCCTCCACCGAGAACTCGCCGAGCTCGGCCATCTCGCCGAGCACGGCGATGGTCCGCTCCCCCGGCCGCACGACCTGCGCCAGGGTACGGAGCGCGGCCGACATCGAGTCGGGCGAGGCGTTGTAGGCGTCGTTGATGACGGTGACGCCCTCGGGTCCGCCCTGCAGCAGCTCCATGCGCCAGCGCTCGGCGCGCGTCATCGACGCGAGTGCCGCGGCGCCGTCGGCGAGCGGGACGCCCCAGCGGTGGGCGACGGCCAGGGCGGCCGTCGCGTTCATGGCGTGGTGCTCGCCCAGGATGGCGAGGCGGACGTCGACGGTCTCGGGGACCTGCGCCGATCCTCCAGAGCGTCCTGGAGGCGCGGTGAGCGTGAAGCGGGTGCCGTCGCGGTCCGTCACGACGTCGGACAGGCGGTAGTCGGCCTGGTCAGCGGTGCCGAAGCCCACGACGTGGGCAGCGGTCAGGTCGCGCATCGCAGCGACCCGGTCGTCGTCGACGTTCAGCAGGGCGGTCGCCGAGTCCGGCAGGTCGGTGACCATCTCGGACTTGGCGCGCTGCGTGGCCTCGATGCCGCCGAACTCGCCCGCGTGCGCCAGGCCCACCTTGAGGACGACACCGGTGTCCGGCTCGGCCACGCGGACGAGCTTGGCGATGTGGCCTTTGCCGCTCGCACCCATCTCGACCACCAGGTACCGGGTGTCGTGGGTGATGCGCAGCATCGAGATCGGCGCGCCGACGTGGTTGTTGAACGAGCCCTCGGGCGCGACGGTCTCGCCGTGTCCGGACAGGATCGTGCGGAGCATGTTCTTGGTGCTCGTCTTGCCGTTCGAGCCGGTGATGCCGACCACCCGGAGCGGTGCGGGCGAGCCGTCGTCGTCGACGCGGTCGGCGCTCGAGGCGCGGACCCGGGCGACGACCTCGTGCGCGAGCGCGGCGAGGGCGGCGTACCCGTCACGGACGACGATCTGTGCGGTGGCGGAACCGTCGGGCAGGTCGACGGGCCGCTCGGTGACGACCAGTGCGGCACCGGCCTCGGCCGCAGCGGCCACGAAGCGGTGGCCGTCGGTCTCCTCGCCGAGCAGCGCGAAGAAGACGCTGCCGGGCCGGACCAGGCGGGAATCGGTCTCCACCTGACCGTCGACGACGGACTCGGAGGCACCGCGGAGCAGCTCGCCGTCGATCGCGGCGGCGACCTCGGCGAGGGACAGGGCGATCATCGCGCGTCCTCCACCGGGCCGGCGTTCGGCTCCCAGCCGGCCTCACGGAGTGCCGCGCGGGCTTCGTCGCGGGCCGAGTACGGGGTGCGCACGCCCTGGATGTCGCGGTAGTCCTGGTGTCCGGGACCGGCCCAGAGGATCGAGTCGCCCTCGCCGACGAGTCCGACGGCGGTGCGGATCGCCGCTTCGGGTGGGCTGACCTCGTGGATCTCGTGCTCGGGCAGCGCGGCGCGGGCGGCGTCGACCAGGGTCTTCCGGATCGAGGCGGCGTCCTCGAAGCGCGGGTGGTGGTCGGTGACGACGAGGATGTCGGAGCCCTCGGCAGCGACCCGGGCCATGTCCGCGCGCTTGGTGGTGTCGCGGTCCCCGTCGGCGCCGAACAGCATGACGACCTTGCCCGGCGTGAACTGCCGGACGGCGGCGAGCGTGTTGAGGAACGCGTCGGGGCTGTGGCCGAAGTCGACGTAGACGCTGGGGCCGCGGTCGCCGGACACGCGCTCGGTCCGGCCGGGCAGGTAGCACTCGATCGCGCTGACGGTGCCGTCGCCGGCGTCCTCGTAGTGCCGGTGGCCGCTCTCGAGCGCGTGCGCGATCGCCCCGAGCTCGAAACCGCCCTCGACGAGCATGACGATCGCCAGCGCGGCGTTGGCAGCCATGTGCCAGCCGATGAGCGGCACGCGGGTGGTGAGCTCGCGGCCCTCGGGTCCGGTCAGCCGGAACTCGGTGTAGGCCGCGTGTGCCTCGACGATGTCGACGTGCCACTCGGCCTCGACCTCGGGGTGCACCGTGATCGTGGTGACCGGGATGCGGGAGTCCTGGACGACGCGCTGACCCCAGTCGGTGTCGAGCGAGACGACGCCGCGACGGCCGTGCTCCGGCTGGAACAGCGGCAGCTTGGCCTGGTAGTACTCCTCCATGTCGGCGTAGTCGTCGAGGTGGTCGTGACTCAGGTTGGTGAACGCGACGACGTCGAACACGATGCCGTCGACGCGGTGGCGGCTGAGGGCCTGCGCGCTCACCTCGACGGCGACCGCGCGGACCTCGCTCTCGCGCATGCGGGCGAGCAGGGCGTGCATCTCGCTCGCCTCGGGGGTGGTCAGGCGGCTCGTGACGCTGAGCGAGCCGATGTGACGCTCGGCGGTGGAGCTCAGTCCCGTGACCAGGCCGAGCTGCTTGAGGATGCCCTCGAGGATGTACGACGTGCTGGTCTTGCCGTTGGTGCCGGTGACCGCGAAGAGCTGCGGCAGGTCCGTGGCCTCGTCCGGGTGGGTGCGGTACACCCAGGCCGCGACGTCGCCGAGCGCCGCACGGGGGTCGTCCACGACGAGGACCGGCAGTCCGGATCCCTGGGCGACGTCGACACCCTCGGCGTCGGTGAGCACCGCGACGGCGCCGCGCTCGGCGGCCTCGGCTGCGAACTCCGCACCGTGGCGGTTCGCACCGTGCACGCCGACGAACAGGTCACCCGGCTGCACCTCGGCAGCGCTCAGGGTGACGCCGGTCGTCTCGACGGCGTCCAGCGACCCGACGACCCGCAGGCCGAAGCCGTTGGCCAGCTCGGCCACGGCCCTCGGGGTCGGGTGTTCGGGTCGGAGGACCGGGGGGATCCGTGCGGACAAGTGCTCCTTCTTCCTCACCACGGGGACGGCCTGGACTACCACGTGGAGGGGTAGGTCTGCGCCTCGGTCGTGGAGGGGGCGACGCGGTACTTCTCGAGCACCTGGGACATGAGTGTGCGGAACGCCGGAGCCGCTCCGCTCGAGAACTTGCTCGTCTGCGGCTTCGTGAACGTCACCGTGACAACATACTGGGGGTCCTCGGCGGGTGCCATTCCGGCCACCGAGATGATGCGCTGGGAGCCGTAGCCCTTGCTGCCCTCGGCCACCTCGGCGGTGCCCGTCTTGGCGGCGATGTTGTAGCCGGAGATCGGCTTCATCCCCACCAGGGTGCCGCCCGTGACCACGCTCTGGAGCATGTCGGTCACCTGGGTGGCCGCGTTCGCGGACACGACGCGCTCACTCTGCACGTCGGGCGCGTCGATCGTGGTGCCGTCGGCCGTGGTGCAGCCCTTGACGAAGTGCAGCGGGATCCGGACGCCCTCGTTCGCGATGGTCTGGTAGATGCTCGCGACCTGCATCGCCGTCGTCGAGATGCCCTGCCCGAACATCGAGTTGATGCCCGTCTGCTGGTCCCAGTTCGGGCTCGCGCCGTACTGCATGCCCGGCTGGCCCGGGTAGTCGATCGCCGACTCCGGCTGGAACAGGCCGAACTTCTTCATGACGTCGTAGCGCTGCTGGTCGGTCAGCCGTGACCCGAGCTCGGTGATGCCGACGTTCGACGAGTCGCGCAGGATCCCGGTGAGGGTCAGGTTCTCGGTGGGGTGGTACTCGGCGTCGTGGATCGTCCCGCCCCACGGGAAGGTCCGCTCGTAGGGGACGACGACCCCGGTGGTCGGGGTGGCCTTGCCCTGGTCGATGAGCGCCGCCGCGATGGCCGCCTTGATCGTCGAGCCGGGCTCGTACGAGTCGGTGAGCGCTCGCGAGCCGAACGCGCCCTTGTCCGTCGTGGCGTCGACGTCGTTCGGGTCCACGGTCGGGTAGTCCGCGACCGCCAGGACCTCGCCGGTCTTCACCTTGGTCACCGTGGCGGTCGCCGACACCGCCTGGAGCTTCTGGGCCGCGTCCGCGATGTCCTGCGACGCCATGTACTGCAGGTCGCTGTCGATCGTCGTCTGCAGGGTCCCGCCGTCCTTGGCCTGCTTGGTCGTCACCGTGCTGCCCGGCAGCTGGACGCCGTCCTCGCCGCGCTCGTAGGTCTGCGAGCCGTTGGTGCCCGCCAGGCACTTGTCGTAGGCGTACTCCAGCCCGGCCTGCGCGCCGTCGGTGCCCATGAAGCCGGTGATGTTGCCCGTGGTCGCACCGGTCGGGTACGTGCGGGCCGACTGCTGCTGCGGGTAGAGCCAGGGCACGTCGAGCGCACGGACCGCCTCGTACTGCTTCACGTCGAGGCCCTTGACCAGGTACGCGAAGTCGGACGTGGGGTCGGCGTCGATCGACTTCCGCATCGCCGCGGCGTCGCCGTCCGCGGCCTTCGCGATGGCGGTCAGGGCGTCGGCCACGCTGACGTCCTTGACGCGGGTGCCGCCGAGTTTGCCCTCGAAGTCCTTGACCAGCCGCGGGGCCGTCGTGATGTTGTAGCGCGTCACGCTGTCGGCGAGTGCGGTGCCGTTGCGGTCGACGATCGATCCGCGCGTGCCGTAGAGGGTCACCGGGATGCTGCGCTTGGCGCTCGAGGCCTTGTTCAGCTCGGCCGCCTGGACGACCTGGATGTCGACGAGGCGGATCACGAAGACCGCCACCAGGGCGATCACGGCGACGATGACGACGCTGTAACGGAGTCGGCGGTTGCGGATCGTCTTCGTCACGCGGTGCGGTCCTTCCCGGCTGGTTCTGCTGACCCGGAGGTCACCTGGTTGACCCGCAGGTCACCGGGTGGAGGGTGCCTGGAGCTGGTTCGGGTCGGACTCTACGGACGGCGACGAGGAACCCCCGGCCGACGCGCTGGCGCCGTCGGTCTTCTCAGCGTCGGCCGTGCCGGACCCCGCACCGGCAGCGCCGGTCGTGCCCGCGGCGTCGGCGGTGCCCGTGGTGTCAGCGGTGCTGCCGGCCGCCGGGCCGTTCTCCTTGCTCGTCGCCGTGTCGCCGGGCTTCGCGACCAGCGGCACGTCGTCGAGCAGCGAGTTGGGCACCTGGTTGGCGGTGTTGCCCGTGGCCTCGTCCGGCGTGGCCGGGGTCGGGGTGCCGTAGACACGACCAGTCTTCGGGTCGAGGTACACGGGCGTCGAGTTCGCGATCATGCCGAGCGACTGCGCGTTGCGAGCCAGGTTCTGCGGCGAGTCGAGTACGCGCAGGTCCTCGGAGAGCGACTGCTGCGTCCGGCTCAGCGACGTCTGCTCGGCCGACAGGGAGTTCAGTTCGTAGGCGCCCTGGCTGAGCACCATGCTGATGCCGAGCTGCGCGAGGAGCAGGGTCCCGAGCGCGGCCACCGCGACGATCGCGTAGGCGACCTTCGGACGAGCGCGACGCTGGGCCCTGGTGGACGTGACCTCGACGAGCTCCGGCCGGTGTCGGTCGCCCGACGGACGCGGCGTGCGCGACGGGAGGACGGCAGGGTCGACGAGTGCGAGGTTCGTGCTCATGTCACTTCCGGATCCGCTCGGCCGCGCGGAGTCGCACGGGTGTTGCTCGGGGGTTGGCTGCGCGTTCGGCCTCGTCGGCCAGTTCCGCGCCCTTCACGACCAGCGCGAAGGTGGGGGCGTGCTCGGGGAGCTCCACCGGCAGGTCGGCCGGGGCGCTCGAGGTGGTCCGCGCGACGAGCGCCCGCTTGACGATGCGGTCCTCGAGGGACTGGTACGACTCGACGACGATCCGGCCGCCGACCGCGATGGCGTCGAGCGCCGCCGGGATCGCCCGCTCGAGGACGCTGAGCTCGGTGTTGACCTCGATGCGCAGCGCCTGGAAGACCCGCTTGGCCGGGTGCCCCTGGCGCTGGATCGCCACCGGGGTGGCGTCGTGCAGGACCTGGACCAGGTCGCCGGACATCGTGAACGGCTGCTCGGCGCGCCGTTCGACGATCGCCTTGGCGTAGCGGCCGGCGAGCTTCTCCTCGCCGTAGCGCTGGAAGATGCGGCGGAGTTCGCGCTCGTCGTACTCGGCGAGGACCTCGGCGGCGGTGATGCCCTGCGTCCGGTCCATCCGCATGTCGAGGGGTGCGTCCTGGCTGTAGGCGAAACCGCGCTCCGCCCGGTCGAGCTGCAGCGACGAGACGCCGAGGTCGAACAGCACGCCGTCGACCTCGCGCACGCCGACCTCGTCGAGCGCCGCGTCGATCTCGTCGTAGACGGTGTGCACCAGGTGCACCCGGTCGCCGAAGCGCGCCAGGCGCTCCCCCGCGATGCCGAGTGCGTCGGTGTCGCGGTCGAGCCCGATCAGCGTCAGCTCCGGGAACCGCTCGAGGAGCCCCTCGGAGTGGCCGCCCATGCCGAGCGTCGCGTCGATGACGACCTTGCCGGGGCCGTCGAGCGTGGGGGTGAAGAGGTCCACGATGCGCTCGAGCATCACGGGGGTGTGCGGGAACCGCTGGGGGGTGTCGCCGTCGATGTGGTCTGTCATGTGCAGCCCTGATCCCCTGGGCCGCTGACCCGGATCCCCATCCATACCGACCTGACACCGGGGAAGGTGCATCAGGGCAGACGGCTGGGAGTCCCGATCCGCGGATCAGAAGATGCCCGGGATCACCTCCTCGTCGTTCTCTGCGAAGGCCTCTTCGGCTTCGGCGTAGTAGGTCTCCCACGCGGTGGTCGACCAGATCTCGGCACGGTCACCGGAGCCGATGACCGTGAGGTCCCGCTCGAGCCCCGCGTACTCACGGAGGTTCTGCGGGATCGTCACGCGGTTCTGCTTGTCGGGCTGTTCTGCGCTGGCCCCCGAGAGGAACAGGCGCATGTAGTCCCTGGTGCGCTTCGACGTCATCGGCGCCTGACGGATGCGCTCGTGGATCTCCTCGAACGTGCGAGCACTGAAGACCACGACGCACCGCTCCTGGCCGCGGGTCATCACGAGCCCCCCGGACAGTTCGTCCCGGAACTTGGCGGGGAGGATCACGCGACCCTTCTCGTCGAGCTTCGGGGCATGGGTACCGAGCAGCACTCGGGGCCTCCCCTCAGCTCCACCGGTCGTCGATGAACCCCACGGTACTCCACTTCCCTCCACCACGGGGCCTTCTGCTCCCCGAAATCAGCGCTGTGCCCCCTTCTGGGGCGTCGAGCCGGGCATCGGTGCACGTCAGAACACCGGAAATCCGGGCCTCGAAGCGTCGGGAGCAGCGGTGGAGCGAAGTGGAGGACTTTCGCAGCCCTGGCGGCGCGGTGGAGCGGCATGCAGAACGGACGGGAGGCTCGTGGCGCCGTCGCCACGAGCCTCCCGTCCGTCGGTCGGTCACCTCACCCCGTCACCCGCACTATGGGAGGACGGATCGCGCGTGGGTGGTGGGAACTTCCGACCGCCCATGCGCGAACCGGCTTCCCGCGCACGAATCCGCCTGCTGCGTGCGAGACAGCCCCAGCACGGAACGGCTCCCGGACGCACAGAACGGGGCCGGCCCCTGTGGGCCGACCCCGTTCCGGGAAGTCAGTTCATGGTCTCAACTGGGATCGTTGCGCTTGTCCCATCGATCATTCATCCGGTCCATGAAGGACCCACCGGAGCTGCTCCCCCGAGTCCCACCGGACGACGCCGTCCGCGAGGGCTTGGAGGACGAACGCGGCGCGCGCATGCCGGGTCGGAGTGCGAACAGCACTCCGGCGAGCATGACGACGAAGCCGAGGACTCCGATGAGGGGCTGGCGCAAGACCAGCCCGAGGATGACGACGGCGACTCCAGCGAGCGCGCCCAGAACCCCGAGCGTGATCGACGTGTACGTCGGACGCCCTTGTCGCCGGGTGACGCGCGCCACGAAGTCGGAGTCGTTCTGGTAGAGGCTGCGCTCCATCTCTTCGAGAAGTCGCTGCTCTTGCTCCGAGAGTGGCATCTTGATTCCCTCTTTGTCCCTGGGATCAACGCGTGGTTGGTTGGCCGATTCTATGTCCCGACCACTCCACTAGGGTAGGCACCGTGGCTGAGAGTACGCGATTAGTGGACCTCGTCTCGGCGCGGATCGATCGGGCGCTCGACGAGCAGCGCGATCGACTCGCCGCGATCAGTCCGGACCTTGCTCCGTTCGACGAGTTCGCCCGAGACCTCCTTTCCGGCGGCAAGCGCTTCCGGGCCCTGTTCTGCTATTGGGGGTGGCAGTCGGTGGCGGGTCGTTCCGGGTCGTTCGACCCCCTGGCCGAGGGCTCACGGCAGACGACGGCCGAAGCGGTCGTGACGGTCGCCGCCGCGCTCGAGGTCTTCCACGCGGCCGCCCTCGTGCACGACGACATCATGGACCGCTCGGACACCCGTCGCGGGCGTCCGGCGGCGCACCGACGGTTCGAGTCCCGACACGCTGACTCCGGCTGGGTGGGTGACCGCGCGCTCTACGGCACGAACTCCGCGCTGCTGCTCGGCGACATGCTGCTGTCCCTCAGTGACGCCGTCTTCGACGAGGGCCTGGCACTGCTCGACCCGGCGCGGGCGCGCGTCGTGCGACAGGAGTTCCACGCGATGCGGCTCGACGTCACCGCGGGCCAGTACCTCGACATCCACGAGGAGACCGCCTGGCCGACCGTCGACGAGGCAGAACACCTGCTCCGCGCGCAGCGGGTCGTCGTGTTCAAGTCCGCCAAGTACTCGGTCGAGGCGCCGCTCGTCATCGGCGCGCTCGTCGCCGGCGCCTCCGAGTCGCAGCTCGAGGGGCTGCGCTCGTTCGGCCTCCCCCTCGGCGTCGCGTACCAGCTCCGAGACGACATGCTCGGCGTCTTCGGTGACCCGGAGGTCACGGGCAAGCCGGCCGGCGACGACCTGCGCGAGGGCAAGCGCACGGTGCTCATCGCGACGGCCCGCAAGGCGCTGCCGGGTGGCTCGCGGTCGCTGCTCGACGAACTGCTCGGCGACCCGGACCTCGACGAGGCCCAGGTGCAGATGCTCCGCGCGACCCTGACCGAGTCGGGCGCGGTGACCGCGGTCGAGCGTTCGATCGACCGGCACGTACAACGCGCCAAGGCGGCGCTCGACGCCGCGCCCCTCACACCGTCCGCGCGCGAGCAGCTCGCGTCGCTGGCCGACACGGTCAGCCGCCGCTCCGCCTGACCGGACAACGGCCAGGACAGCAGGTCCGGTGCCAGCTGGCACCGGACCTGCTGTCCGTCGGGGCTAGAGCAGCGACTGCGCCACGCGGCGCACCTCGGCCTTGCGGCCGGCGCGCAGCGCGGCGATCGGCGCGACGCCGAGCACGTCGTCGACGGTCAGCATCCAACGGACGGCCTCGTCGTCGGAGAACCCGTTGTCGGAGAGCACGATGAGCGTGCCGCGGAGTTCGGGCATCGGCTCACCCTCGTCGAGGAACTCGCTCGGCACGCGCAGCACGCCGCCGACGCGCGCCGGCAGCAGCGTGTGCTGCTCGAACAGGCGGTGGACGCGGCCGGGGCTCACGCCGAGCAACTCGACCAGGTCCGGGACCGTCAGCCAGCGTTCGGATAGGGACATGTCGTCCGTGGGTGTGGCACTCACACGTTCATCGTGCCAGAGTGCCGCCTGCTCGCGAACCACCACATGAGTCACATCCGTCACGCACACCACATCCAGCTCTCTGGTTGACTTGCGATTCACGACATGCCAGCGTGGAGTCGCCTGTGAATGCGCTCCCGCGTGCGCGCATGGCTCACCCGGAGACAGGAGCACCCCGTGGACACCGCAGCAGACGACCACGCTCGACGCCAACGATCCGCCCGCTTCGCCACCATGCCGATCGTCCTGGCCGGGACGATCGCCGTCACCGCCGGGTTGACCGGTCCGGTCGCGCACGCCGAACCGCGCCACGACGACGACGGCAACGCCAAGCGCCACGTCGACGAGGACCACAACGTCGGCCACCGTTCGGTGTACAGCCCGGCCGTGGCACGACCCGCGCAGACCGTCGCGACGACCGTGTCGGCGGTCCGGGGCGCCCCGACCACCTACACCGTGCAGCAGGGCGACACCGTGTCGGGCATCGCGGCCCGCTTCGGCCTGTCGGCGCAGGAGGTCCTGGTGCGCAACGGCCTGGGCTGGAACACGATCATCCACCCCGGCCAGACGCTGCACCTCGCGTCGGCGCCCGCGGTCGCGACGGTGAGCACGGCCTCCTCGACCTCGTCGACCTACCACGTCAAGCAGGGCGACACGATCTCGGGCATCGCGGCCCGGGTGGGTGTGTCGACCAGCGCGCTGCTCGGCGCGAACGCGCTGTCCCTCGGCAGCGTCATCTTCCCGGGGCAGACCCTGACGGTGCCGAAGGCCGGTGCGGCTCCGCGTGCCGCCGCGCCTGCCGCCCCGGCGCGGACGGCCCCGGCCGCGTCCGCCGCGAAGGCCGGGTCCGTCACGATCACGGCCGGCCAGACGATCGCGACCATCGCGGCCGCGCACGGCGTGTCGGTCTCGGCACTGCTGTCGGCCAACGGCCTGACCTACACGAGCACGATCTACGCGGGCAAGACGCTCGTGCTGCCGACGGCCGGAGCCGCGACGACGGCGTCGGGCACGGCGCTCACGGCCGAGCAGCGTGCGAACGCCGAGACGATCGTGCGCGTCGGGCGGTCGCTGGGCGTCCCGCAGCGTGGCCTGGTCGTCGCGCTCTCCGCGGCGATGCAGGAGTCGAGCCTGCGGAACCTGCCACACGGCGACCGCGACTCGGTCGGCCTGTTCCAGCAGCGCCCGAGCCAGGGATGGGGCACCGCCGCCCAGCTGCAGGACCCGACCTACGCCGCCCGCCTCTTCTTCGGAGGACGGTCCAACCCGAACGCCGGGACGACCCGCGGTCTGCTCGACGTCTCCGACTGGTCCACCAAGAGCGTGACCGACGCGGCGCAGGCCGTGCAGATGTCGGCGTACCCGAAGGCGTACGCCCAGTGGGAGCAGGCCGCGACCGCCTGGCTGGCGACGCTCTGAGCCCGGACGCGGACGGCGCCGGCAGCGGGGCACGTCCGCGGACCGGACTCATCCTCGAGATCGAGATTGCATCACGACCGGTGCGCCGATGCGGAGGTCCCCGCCCACGCTTCGTAGAATGCCGCCGATGACCACGAACGCCGCCACGGACCCGATGATCGGTCGCATGATCGATCAGCGGTACCGTGTGCGATCCCGGATCGCGCGCGGGGGCATGGCGACCGTCTACCTCGCCACGGACGTCCGCCTCGAGCGACGTGTCGCGATCAAGATCATGCACGGCCACCTGGCCGACGACGCGGCCTTCCGTGAGCGCTTCATCCAAGAGGCACGTTCGGCCGCGCGGCTGTCCCATCCGAACCTCGTCGGCGTGTACGACCAGGGCGCTGAGGCCGACACCGCCTACATCGTCATGGAGTACATCCCGGGCATCACCCTCCGGGACCTGCTGCAAGAGCACCGTGCGCTGACGCCCGAGCAGACGACCGACATCCTGCGCGCCGTGCTCGCCGGCCTGGCCTCGGCGCACCGTGCGGGGATCGTGCACCGCGACCTCAAGCCCGAGAACGTGCTCCTCGCCGACGACGGACGCATCAAGCTCGGCGACTTCGGGCTCGCCCGGGCGTCGACCCAGAACACCGCCACCGGGGCCGCGCTGCTTGGCACGATCGCCTACCTCTCCCCCGAACTCGTCACCCGCGGCGCCGCCGACTCCCGCAGCGACGTCTACGCCGTCGGCATCATGCTCTACGAGATGCTCACCGGCGAGCAGCCCTACAAGGGCGACCAGCCGATGCAGATCGCGTACCAGCACGCCCACGACACCGTGCCCGCGCCGAGCCGTGCCGTGCCGGGCGTGCCGTCCGAGCTCGACGACCTCGTCGCGTGGTCCACCGCCCGCGACCCGGACGACCGCCCCCGCGACGCCCGCGAGATGCTCGAGCACATCAACGGCAACCAGCAGCGGGCGACCGGTCAGTACCGCACGGCCGTGCTGCGTCCCGAGAACGCGACCGCGATCCTCCCGGCCGGCGCCCCCGGACCGGACGCGACCGACGCCACCACCGTCATCCCGCCCCAGGCCGGGACCGGCGGCGGGACGGGACCGAACGGCAGCGGTCGCGGGCGGAACGCCCCCGGGCCACGGCGCACCGGGCAGACGCCGGGCGCGCTCTCTCCCGCCAGCCAGCGGCTCGCCGACAAGACGACCAGGCGCTCGAAGCGCGGCTGGATCGCCCTCGTGGTCGTCGTCCTGCTCATCGTCGTCGGCGCCGGGATCGGCTGGTGGTTCGGCCCGGGACCGGGCGGCAACGTCCGGATCCCCCAGGTCGCGGGCAAGTCCGTCTCGCAAGCCCGCCAGATGCTCGAGGCCGAGGGACTCCGTGCGGCTGACCAGACCCGGGCGCGGTTCGACGCCGTCGTCGCCAAGGGCGAGGTCTCCGCGACCGCCCCCGCCGCGGCGCGCGAGGTCCGCAAGGGCACGCAGGTGCAGATCCTGGTGTCGAACGGACCGAAGATGATCGCCCTCCCCACGATCGTCGGCCAGTCCGCGACCACGGCACAGGCGGCGCTCGACGACGACTTCGACCTGCAGGACCCGCAGTACCAGTTCTCGACCGACGTCGCCAAGGACACGGTCATCGCGGCGACCGGGCGCGACACCGACGGCAACACCGTCGACCTGACGACGGTGCAGGAGTACGGCGAACGCGGACCCATCACGCTGACGGTGTCGCTCGGCGCGGTCCCCGACGTCACGGGGCAGACCGCCGCGCAGGCGCAGAGCACGCTAGAGGGCGTCGAGCTGACCGTCGGGTCGCAGACCGACCAGTACGACGAGGACGTCCCCTCCGGCCAGGTCATCTCCGCGAAGGCCGAGGCCGACCCGGTCGTCAAGGGCACCGCGATCGACCTGGTCGTCTCGAAGGGTCCCGCGCCGATCACGCTGCCCGACGTGCAGGGCAAGACCATCGACCAGGCCGCCTCGACCCTCGAGAACCTCGGGCTCAAGGTGACGTACCCGGACTGCACGAACATCCTCTGCGGCTTCTACGACTGGAAGTCGAAGCTCCCCGTCACGGGCACAGACCCCGGCGCGAACGCCACGGTGCACAAGGGCGACACGGTCCGGCTGTCCTACGACCAGTAAGACGCTGCGGCGGTCGGATTCGGGCACGGGCAGGGCGGGCCGTCGCGGGAGCGACACCGCGCAGGCGGAAGCGACGCGCAGAGCCGCGCACGTTGTCGCTTCGCGACACTCCGACGGACGGGAGGCCCGGTGCCAGCCCGCACCGAGCCTCCCCTCCGCAGCCGACGCCGCACTGTCGCGGGAGCGACACCGCGCAGGCGGAAGCGACGCGCAGAGCCGCGCACCACGTCGCTTTCGCGACACTCGGACGGACAGGAGGCCCGGTGCCAGCCCGCACCGAGCCTCCCGTCCGCAGCCGACGCCGCACTGTCGCGAAAGCGACACCGCGCAGGCGGAAGCGACGCGCAGAGCCGCGCACGTTGTCGCTTCCGGTGCGCTCGTGCAAGGGGTGGTCCCGGGGGCGACACCGCGACGGACAGGAGGCCCGGTGCCAGCTGGCACCGGGCCTCCCGTCTGCAGTTCGCGCTGTTAGCGCGCGGGGTACGGGTGCGCGCCCAGTTCCTCGGCCACCAGGAACGCGAGCTCCAGCGACTGCATGTGGTTGAGGCGCGGGTCGCACAGCGACTCGTAGCGGGTGGCGAGGGTGGCCTCGTCGATCTGCTCGGAGCCGCCGAGGCACTCGGTGACGTCGTCACCCGTGAGCTCGACGTGCATGCCGCCCGGGTAGGTGCCGGCCTCGCGGTGCACCTCGAAGAAGCCGAGGACCTCGTCCACGACGTCGTCGAACCGGCGGG
>NZ_LMPO01000009.1:685133-690029 GCF_001424385.1 Curtobacterium sp. Leaf183
GGCGTCCATGCCCTTGATGGCCTCGAGCAGCTTGGGGAGCTCGTCGCGGATGCGTCCGGCGCCCATGCGGGTGATGAACGTGAGACGGCCGGGCTCGCGGTTCGGGTCGAGCTTCTCGATCAGGGCTTCCATGTCGGCGACCGTGGTGGTCGGACCGAGCTTGACGCCGATCGGGTTGCGGACCCGCGACAGGAAGTCCACGTGGGCCCCGTCGAGGTCCCGCGTGCGCTCCCCGATCCAGATGAAGTGACCGGAGGTGTCGTACGCCAGCCCGGAGCGCGAGTCGATCCGGGTCATCGGACGCTCGTAGTCCATGAGCAGGCCCTCGTGCGAGGCGAAGAACTCGACGTGCTTGAGCTGGTCGAAGTCGGCCCCGCAGGCACCCATGAACCGGATCGCGCGGTCGATCTCCTGGGCGAGGTGCTCGTACCGGGCGTTCGCCGGGTTCGACGCGAAGCCCTTGTTCCACGAGTGCACCTGGCGCAGGTCGGCGAACCCGCCCTGCGTGAAGGCGCGGACCAGGTTCAGGGTCGACGCGGCCGTGTGGTAGCCCTGCACCAGGCGGCGCGGGTCGGCCTGGCGGGACTCCGGCGTGAAGTCGTAGCCGTTCACGATGTCGCCGCGGTAGGCCGGCAGCGTGACGTCGCCGCGGGTCTCGAGGTCGCTCGAGCGGGGTTTGGCGAACTGACCGGCCATGCGGCCCATCTTGACGACGGGCATCGAGGCGCCGTACGTCAGCACGACCGCCATCTGCAGGATCGTCTTGACGCGGTCGCGGATCGAGTCGGCGGTCGCCCCGGCGAAGGTCTCGGCGCAGTCACCGCCCTGCAGCAGGAAGGCCTTGCCCTGGGCGGCGGCGGCGAGCCGGTCGCGGAGCTGGTCGACCTCGCCGGCGAAGACGAGCGGCGGCAGCGTGGCGAGCTCGGCAGAGGCGGCTTCGGCCGCTGCCTGGTCCGGCCACGTCGGCTGCTGCTTGATCGGGAGCGTGCGCCAGTAGTCGAGACCGTCGATCGCGTCCGGTTCCTGCAGGGCGACGAAGTCGGTCGACTCGGACAAGGCGGTACCTCGGTGTTCTCTCGCTGGCGGTGGTCCGACGGGACGCCGGAACCGTCCCACCCTACCGTGCAGGGGTGCTGCGGCGCTCTCGCATGACCTGCTCGCGTGCGGAGCTGGCCCGCTCCTTGACGCTCGTCGCGTAGACGTCCTCGTACTCCTGGCGACTGAGCCCGGCGAGCTCGTGCATGACCTCGTCCGTCACGCTGCGCAGGATGAACCGGTCGGTCTCGAAGCCCTGGAAGCGCGAGAAGTCGAGCGGCTTGCCGAACACGACCCCGACGCGCTTGAACTTCGGGAAGCGCTGGCCGATCTGCTGCACCTCTCTGGTGCCGATCATCGCGACGGGGACCACGACCACGCGGCCCTCGAGGATCATCCGGGCGATGCCGGTGCGGCCGCGGTAGAGCTTGCCGTCGGGGCTGCGGGTGCCCTCCGGGTAGATGCCGAGCTGCTCGCCGCGGGCCAGCACCTGCAGGCCGGTGCGGAGCGACGCCTCGGAGGCCTTGCCGCCGGACCGGTCGATGGGCAGCTGGCCGATCGCGTTGAAGAAGGTCTTCGTCGCCCAGCCCTTGAGCCCCCGGCCGGTGAAGTAGTCGCTCTTCGCCAGGAAGGACATGCGACGGTCGAGCACGGCGGGCAGGATCACCGAGTCGATGAACGAGACGTGGTTCGACGCGAAGATGACCGGCCCCGAGGTCGGGACGTGCTCACGACCGACCACCCACGGCCGGAACAGCGTCAGGATGAGCGGGCCGAGCAGGAAGTTCTTCAGCAGCCAGTAGAGCATCGTCGACTCCGTCGTGGGTGGGGCGGGCAGCGGGCGTCAGGCGGTACGGGCGTGGATCCGCGCGAGGTCCGCGGCACCGACGACACCGGCGTCGTTGACGAGTTCCGCGATCACGAAGTCCGGCTCCGGGTGGTACCCGCGGGCCGGGAGGTTGTTGAGGTACGCCTGGCGGATCGGGTCGAGCAGGCGCTCCCCCGCGCTGGCGACGCCGCCGCCGAAGACGAACAGCTGCGGGTCGAGCACGGCCGACAGGGACGCGCAGGCCTCGCCGAGGTGCCGGCCGAGACGACGCAGGGCCGCCAGGGCTCCGGGGTCGTCGGCCAGGATGAGCTCGCCGACGACCGCGCCGTCGAGCTGGCCGCCGTTGTCGTCACGCGCCTGGGCCAGTGCGACGCCGATCCCGCCGGCGTCGGCGACGTCGTTCGCCATGCGCTGGAGGGCACGGCCGGAGCCGTACTGCTCGATGCACCCACGGGCGCCACAGCCGCAGGGCAGGCCGTTCGGGACGATGCGCAGGTGGCCGATCTCGCCACCGGTGCCGAAGCCGCCGCGGAACAGGCGGTCCTCGGTGACGATCGCGCCGCCGACCCCGGTGCCGATCGTCAGCATGGTCATGTCGGACACCAGACGCCCGGCGCCGAAGCGGAACTCGGCCCACCCGGCAGCGTTGGCGTCGTTGTCGACGGTGATGTGCAGGTCGCCGAGGCGCTGCTGCAGCTTCTGCCGCAGGGGCTCGTTCCGCCACCGGATGTTGGGCGTGTAGTAGACGATCGACTGCGAGGCGTCGATGAAGCCCGGGGCGGCGACGCCGACCGCGCCGACGTCGTTCGCGGCGCGGAGTCGCGAGACCATCGCGACGACGTCGTCCAGCATGGCGTCCGGGTCCGCAGCGTTCGTGGCGACGCGGTCCTCGGCGACGATCTCGCCCAGTTCCGTGACGACCGCTCCCGCGATCTTGGTGCCCCCGATGTCAATTCCGATGGCGTGCACGAAGACCGAGCCTACCGGTTCGCTGCGTGCGCATCGAACGTGCGACATCCGCCTCTATGCTGGGAACAGAGGCCTCAACATGAGACGACCTCGCCATCGAACCGGTCGACAAGGGAGTTGCCGTGAACGATCAACGACCCGTACCCACCAGCGAGTCACACCACGACGCGGCTCCGGCCGCCCCGGACCACGGCTCGGCAGCACGCCTGCTCGCCGATCGGGCACGGGCCACCCCCGACCGACCGATCCTGGCGGAACGGCACGGCGACACGTGGACCACCATCACTGCCGCCGAGGTCGAGCGGCGCGTCCGCGGCATCGCGAAGGGCTTCGTCGCCGCGGGGCTCGAGCCGGGCGCACACGTGGCCATCCTGTCGCGCACCCGACTCGAGTGGACGCTCGTCGACTTCGCGGTGTGGACCGCCGGGCTCGTGTCGGTGCCCGTGTACGAGACGAGCTCCCCCGACCAGGTCCGGTGGATCCTCGGCGACTCCGAGTCCGTCGCCGTCGTGGTCGAACAGGAGGAGCACGCACGCCGCGTGGCCGGGATCGCCGCGGACCTGCCACACCTCGGGCAGCACTGGACGATCGACGGCGGCGGCCTCGACGACCTGACCCGGCTCGGCGAGGACGTCACCGACGACGAACTCGACGCCCGGACGGCCGACGTGCACGGGCACGACGACGCCACGATCATCTACACCTCGGGCACGATGGGGCGGCCGAAGGGCTGCGTCCTGCGCCACGACAACTTCACCGCAACCGTCGAGGGTGCGACCGAGGCCATGCCCGAGGTGGTGGCCGACGGGTCCTCGACCCTGCTGTTCATCCCGCTCGCCCACGTCTTCGCGCGGTTCATCGCCGTGATGAGCATCTCGACCGGGGTGCTCGTCGGGCACGAGCCGGACACGAAGGACCTGATGCGGGCGGTGTCGACCTTCCGACCGTCGTTCCTGCTCGCCGTTCCCCGCGTCTTCGAGAAGATCTACAACTCGGCCGAGCAGAAGGCCGACCTCGGCGGGCGGGGCAAGGTGTTCCGCGCCGCGGCGGCCACCGCGGTCGCGCATTCCGAGGCCCTCGCCACCGGTCGCGTCCCGCTCGGCCTGCGCCTGCGCTTCCGGTTGTTCGACCGGCTCGTCTACAGCAGGCTGCGCGACGCCATGGGCGGACGGGTGCAGTACGCGATCAGCGGTTCCGCCCCGCTCTCGCCCCGGCTGTCGCACTTCTTCCGGTCGATCGGGGTGCTGATCCTCGAGGGCTACGGGCTCACCGAGACCACGGCTCCGGCGACCGTGAACCGCGCCGGTGAGCTCCGCATCGGGTCGGTCGGGCGCGCGCTGCCCGGCGTCGAGGTCCGGATCGCCGACGACGAGGAGATCCTGATCCGCGGCGTGGACGTCTTCGACCGCTACTGGAACAACCCCGAGGCGACGGCGGCGGCCTTCGCCGCGGGCTGGTTCCGGACGGGCGACCTCGGCCGCCTCGACGGGAACGGGATCCTCACCGTCACGGGTCGCGCGAAGGAGCTCATCGTCACCGCGAGCGGCAAGAACGTCGCACCGGCGCCGCTCGAGGACGGCATCCGTGAGCACCCGCTCGTCGGGCAGGTCGTCGTCGTCGGCGAGGCCAAGCCGTTCGTCGCCGCCCTCGTCACGCTCGACCGGGACATGCTGCCCGGCTGGTGCGCCTCGCGCGGGATCGAGCCGGCGCTCTCCGCGCACGAAGCCGCCTACGACGACCGCGTCCACCGGGCGGTGCAGGAGGCGATCGACGCGGCGAACGGCCGCGTCTCGCGCGCCGAGTCCGTGCGCTCGTTCACGATCCTGGACACGGAGCTCACCGAGGCGTCGGGCCACCTGACGCCCAAGTTGACGATCAAGCGCGCGGTCGTGATGCGCGACTTCGCCGCGGACGTCGAGCACATCTACGCGGGCTCGAAGGTCCAGACCACGGCGACGCCGGTGGTCCAGGGACGTCGACGACGGTGAGCCGACGGGCTGCGGCCCGCCACGACCGTCGGGGACGGTGACGGGAGGCCCGGTGCCGGTCGACGAGACCGGCAC
>NZ_LMPO01000009.1:690057-695221 GCF_001424385.1 Curtobacterium sp. Leaf183
GGGTCAGACTGCGGCGGCCTGTTCCGGTGCGTCCATCGGCTCGAGGACGGCCGTCGCAGCGGTCGTCGTGGGGGCCGGCTCGGGCCGGCGGTTGGTGCGGGTGCGGTGCGAGCTGAGCTCGTCGTTCTGAGGGGCCATCGTGCGTCCTGGGGTGTGGGTGACCGTGTCGGCAGGGAGTCCGACCCGGATACGGTACCGCTTCGTCAGGACATGACGACAATCCCGCGTCCGGGTGTCACGATCGTGCGGTGAACCGCACGCCGCCGGCCAGCGGGACGTGCGCCCCGGATCAGTGGAACCAGTCCTGCGCGCGGATGTCGCGGAGTGCCTCGCGGCGCGTGTCGGGGGCCAGCGTCATGACGTAGACGGTGCCGTCGAGGTGGTCGACCTCGTGCTGCAGGGCCTCGGCCATCAGGCCCGTCCCCTCGACCTCGACGGGGTTGCCGTCGACGTCGACCCCACGCACCTTGGCGTACGGGTGCCGACTGGTCGGGTACGCCAGGCCGGGCACGGATAGGCAGCCCTCGTCCATCAGCTCGGGTTCCCCGGACACCTCGACCACCTCGGGGTTCAGGACGTACCCGACCTCGCCGTCGACGTTGTACGAGAAGGCGCGCAGCCCGACGCCGATCTGGGGTGCGGCGACCCCGGCACGACCGGGCTCCTTGACGGTGTCGATGAGGTCCTGGACCAGATCGCGGATGCCGGGCGACCCGAGTGCTGCGGGAGCGATCGGGTCCGCGGGCGAACGGAGGACGGGGTCGCCGAACAGGCGGATGGGACGGACGGTCACGTTACTGCAGCACCACCAGGAGGTCTCCGGCGTCCACCTGCTGGGTCACCGGGATCGCGAGTCGGCCGACGGTCCCCGCGACGGGAGCCGTGATGGCCGCTTCCATCTTCATCGCCTCGATGCTCGCCACGGCCTGCCCGGCTGCGACGACGTCACCGACGGCGACCTTGAGCGTGACGACGCCGGAGAACGGCGCGGCCACGTGCTTCGGGTCGGTCCGGTCCGCCTTCTCGGCGGCCTTCGTCTCGACCTCGACCGAACGGTCGCGCACGTACACCGGACGGAGCTGCCCGTTCAGGGTCGCCATCACGGTGCGGACGCCGCGGTCGTCCGCTTCGCCGATCGCCTCGAGGCCGACGAAGAGGTCGACGCCCTTGCCGAGCGCGACCACGTGCTCCTCGCCCGGCACCAGACCGTAGAGGTAGTCGATCGTCGGGACCACGGACAGGTCGCCGTACTCGTCGCGGACCCGCTGGAAGGCCTCGGTCGGACCGGGGAAGAGCAGGCGGTTGAGCGCCTGTCGGCGGTCCTGCCCCGCGACGGCCAGGTGCGCACGCTCGTCGTCGGGCACGGGCGTGATCGTCGGGGTGACGTCGCGGCCCGCGAGCACCTTGGAGCGGAACGGCTCTGGCCAGCCGCCCGGCAGTTCGCCGAGCTCCCCGGCCATGAAGCCGATCACCGAGTCGGGGATGTCGTACTTGTGTGGGTTCTGCTCGAAGTCGACGGGGTCGGCGTCGACCGCCGCGAGCTGCAGGGCCAGGTCACCGACGACCTTCGAGGACGGCGTGACCTTGGTCGGGCGTCCGAGGATCCGGTTCGCCTCGGCGTACCAGTCCTCGACCTGCTCGAAGCGGTCGCCGAGGCCGAGCGCGATGGCCTGCTGACGCAGGTTCGAGAGCTGACCGCCCGGGATCTCGTGCTTGTACACCCGCCCGGTCGGCCCGGCGAGACCGGACTCGAACGGGGCGTACGCCCGTCGGACCGCCTCCCAGTAGGGCTCGAGGTCACCGACGGCGGCGAGCGACAGGCCCGTGTCCCGCTCGGTGTGCGCCAGAGCGGCCACGAGCGCGGACATGCTCGGCTGGCTGGTGGTGCCGGCCATCGGCGCGGCTGCGACGTCCACCGCGTCCGCCCCGGCCCGCGCCGCGGACAGGAGCGTGGCGAGCTGCCCGCCGGCCGTGTCGTGCGTGTGCACGTGGACCGGCTGGTCGAAGCGCTCGCGGAGCGCGGTCACCAGGCGCTCGGCGGCGCCGGCGCGGAGCAGCCCCGCCATGTCCTTGATCCCGATGACGTGCGCACCGGCCTCGACCATCTGCTCGGCGAGACGCAGGTAGTAGTCGAGCGTGTAGAGGTCCTCGGCCGGGTCCAACAGGTCGCCGGAGTAGCAGAGCGCGGCCTCGGCGACGGCCGTGTCGGTCGCGAGCACGGCCTCCAGGGCGGGTCGGAGCTGACTGACGTCGTTCAGGGCGTCGAAGACGCGGAAGACGTCGACGCCGGACGCGGCCGCCTCGGCGACGAACGCGTCCGTGACCTCGGTCGGGTACGGCGTGTAGCCCACCGTGTTGCGGCCGCGCAGCAGCATCTGGATCGGGATGTTCGGCATCGCCTGGCGCAGTGCGTCCAGTCGCTCCCACGGGTCCTCGCCGAGGAACCGGAGGGCGACGTCGTAGGTCGCACCGCCCCAGGCCTCGATGCTGAGGAGCTGCGGGGTCAGACGGGCGACGTGCGGGGCGACGGCGACCAGGTCCTTGCTGCGGACCCGGGTGGCCAGGAGCGACTGGTGGGCGTCGCGCATCGTCGTCTCGGTGACGGCGAGCGGGGTCTGGTCGCGGAGGGCCTTCGCCCACCCGGCGGGACCGAGCTCCTGCAGGCGCTGTCGCTGCCCCGCGGGCGGCGGGGTGGTCAGGTCGATGGTGGGCAGCTTCCGCGCCGGATCCACGGTCTGGGCGCCGCGGACGCCGTTCGGCCGGTTGACGGTGACGTCGGCCAGCCAGTTCACGACCTTCGTGCCGCGGTCCTTCGACACGTGCCCGCCGAACAGCTGCGGGCGTTCCTCGATGAACGCGGTCGAGATGTCCCCGCGCGCGAAGTCCGGGTCGTCGAGCACGGCCTGGAGGAACGGGATGTTCGTGCTGACGCCCCGGATGCGGAACTCGGCGAGGGCACGCTTGGCCCGGCTGACCGCGGTGGCGAAGTCCCGCCCGCGGCACGTCATCTTCGCCAGCATGGAGTCGAAGTGCGGGCTGATCTGGGCGCCCGTGGCGACCGTGCCGCCGTCGAGACGGACACCGGCGCCACCGGGGCTGCGGTAGGTGGTGATGCGACCGGTGTCGGGACGGAAGCCCTGCGTCGGGTCCTCGGTCGTGATGCGGGTCTGCAGCGCGGCACCGTGCACGGCGACGGTGTCCTGCGCGAGCCCGAGGTCGGCCAGGGTCTCCCCCGCGGCGATGCGCATCTGCGACTGGACCAGGTCGACGTCGGTCACCTCTTCGGTGACGGTGTGCTCGACCTGGATCCGCGGGTTCATCTCGATGAACACGTGCTGGCCGGCTCGCTCGCCGACGGTGTCAAGCAGGAACTCGACGGTGCCGGCGTTCACGTAGCCGATCGAGCGCGCGAAGGCGACGGCGTCGCGGTGCAGCGCAGCGGCGACCGCGGGGTCGAGGTTCGGCGCGGGGGCGATCTCGACGACCTTCTGGTTGCGGCGCTGCACGGAGCAGTCCCGCTCGAACAGGTGGATCGTGCCGGCGTCGGTGCCCGAGGCGTCGGCGAGGATCTGCACCTCGATGTGCCGCGGGCGCAGGACGGCTTGTTCGAGGAACATCGTCGGGTCGCCGAACGCACTGTCGGCCTCGCGCATGGCCTCTTCGAGTGCGGGTCGGAGCTCGGCGGCCGTCTCGACACGCCGCATGCCACGGCCACCACCGCCCGCGACGGCCTTCGCGAACACCGGGAAGCCGACCGCCTCGGCGCCCGCGACGAGCTCGTCGACGTAGCGGCTGGCCGGCGTGCTGGCGAGCACGGGGACCCCGGCGGCGATCGCGTGCTCCTTGGCCGTGACCTTGTTGCCGGCCATCTCGAGCACGTGCTGCCCGGGGCCGATGAAAGTGATGCCCGCGGCCTCGGCAGCCGCCGCCAGGTCGGGGTTCTCGGAGAGGAAGCCGTACCCGGGGTAGATCGCGTCGGCACCGGACTCCCGCGCCACGCGGATGATCTCCGCCACGTCGAGGTACGCGCGCACCGGGTGCCCGCGCTCCCCGATCAGGTAGGCCTCGTCCGCCTTGAGGCGGTGCAGGGAGTTGCGGTCCTCGTACGGGTAGACAGCGACGG
The DNA here is from genome assembly GCF_001424385.1 of Curtobacterium sp. Leaf183. Classification (GTDB taxonomy): domain Bacteria; phylum Actinomycetota; class Actinomycetes; order Actinomycetales; family Microbacteriaceae; genus Curtobacterium. The sequence goes on from NZ_LMPO01000009.1 coordinate 694,181, forward strand.
TGCGGGCACCGAGTTCGAACGCCGCACGGAAGGCACGGATCGCGATCTCGCCACGGTTGGCGACCAGGATCTTGCGGAACACGCGGGCCCTTTCAGCGCTGGGTCAGGTGGGACAACCCTACTGGCGGTAACGTTGCTCAACGTGCATGTACTCAGCGTGAGCTCTCTCAAGGGCGGTGTGGGCAAGACGACGGTCACACTCGGTCTGACCTCGGCCGCGTTCGCCAAGGGCCTGCGAACGCTGGTCGTCGACCTCGACCCGCAGTCCGACGTCTCCACCGGCCTCGACATCAACATCGCCGGTCACCTGAACGTGGCGGACGTGCTCGAGAACCCGAAGGAGAAGATCGTCCGCCAGGCCATCGCGCCGTCCGGCTGGACGAAGGGTTCGCAGGGCAAGATCGACGTGTTGGTGGGCTCACCCTCGGCCATCAACTTCGACGGCCCGCACCCCTCCATCCGCGACATCTGGAAGCTCGAAGAGGCACTCGCCAACGTCGAGCAGGACTACGAGCTGGTGCTCATCGACTGCGCACCGTCGCTCAACGCCCTGACCCGTACCGCCTGGGCCGCATCCGACCGCGTCACGGTCGTCACCGAGCCGGGCCTGTTCTCCGTGGCTGCTGCCGACCGGGCACTCCGCGCGATCGAGGAGATCCGCCGCGGACTCTCCCCCCGCCTGCAGCCCCTCGGCATCATCGTCAACCGGGCGCGCGTGCAGTCCCTCGAGCACCAGTTCCGCATCAAGGAACTCCGCGACATGTTCGGGCCGCTCGTGCTCTCACCGCAGCTGCCGGAGCGCACGTCGCTGCAGCAGGCCCAGGGTGCCGCGAAGCCCCTGCACGTGTGGCCGGGCGAGTCCGCCCAGGAGATGGCGCGCAACTTCGACCAGCTGCTCGAGCGCATCATGCGGACGGGGAAGATCGGCCCGTACGCCGACGGCGCTCCCGCCTGACCCCGGGCAGATCGGCACAGCCCCACACGGCGCCGACGGCGCTCCCGCCTGACCCCGGGCAGATCGGCACAGCCTCACACGGCGCC
>NZ_LMPO01000009.1:695278-814519 GCF_001424385.1 Curtobacterium sp. Leaf183
CTCGGGCCGTCCGCGTCTGCCGAGGTCGCGCAAACTGCCGCTTGATCGTGTTCCGCACGGCGGACCGTGCGACGTGGTCGTCCTGCGCGCGGCATGTCGTGAGATGTCGAGCGTCAGTCCTGCAGGGAGGGCGACCGCCACATCCCGATCACGCGCTCACCGTTCGCGGGCACCGAGGTCGCCCGAACTGCCGCCCGAGCCGCGCCCGAGCGACGGGCTGTGCGACGTCAGGCGCCTTCGCACGGCATGTCCCGCGACGTCGGACGCGTGAGGTGCCCCTGAGGTGCAGCCTCGATCCGCCTCGCACACTGCCGGAGTTCCACGACTCGCCGCTCACGTCCCTCGAGGTGGCACGAGTCGACTGTCACGAGCGTTGAGATGCGCGAATTGTGGAACCTGGAGGGGTCACGCGGGCGAGGGGTCACGCGGGCGAGGGGTCACGCGGGCGAGGGGTCACGCGGGCGCAGGGGTCACGCGGGACGCGTGCGTCAGGAAGCGCGGGTGGCGCGGCGCGCGGCGAGCTCGTCGGCGGGGTCGGCCGCCGGGGTCGCGTCGAGCTCGACGAGCGAGGTCTCGACCTCGCGCAGGACCTTGCCCACCGCGATGCCGAACACGCCCTGCCCGCGCGAGACCAGGTCGATGACCTCGTCGTCCGAGGTGCACAGGTACACCGATGCACCGTCGGACATCAGCGTGGTCTGTGCCAGGTCGGAGACGCCGGACTCGCGGAGCTGGTTGACGGCGGTGCGGATCTGCTGGAGCGAGATGCCGGTGTCGAGCAGGCGCTTCACGAGCTTGAGCACGAGGATGTCGCGGAAGCCGTACAGCCGCTGCGACCCGGAACCGGCGGCCCCGCGGATCGTGGGCTCGACGAGCTCGGTCCGGGCCCAGTAGTCGAGCTGGCGGTAGCTGATGCCGGCGGCCTTGGCGGCGACGGTGCCGCGGTAGCCGTTCTGCTCGTCGTGCTCGGGCAGGCCGTCGGTGAAGAGCAGACCGAGGTCGTACCGCGTCATGTCTGACGGGGTACCGGGGGTTTCGTTCCCACTCATTGGACTGCCTTCCAGGACGATCGAGCCCTCACCCGAAGCTTCAACGACGGGTTGAGAGTTGTGCCGAGGTCAACGGTAGCGACTCCGACGGCTCCCGCGCGGGACATCCGACTCGGCGCGTCCGGCGTGTCGAGGATACGCCCACGCACCGACGGAACGACAGGCCTCGCACCTCGCACGCTCATGCGTCCATCCGCCCGATCGCCGCGCGGATGAGGTTGGAACGGATGACCTCGAGGTGCCCGGCGATCTCGCGCGCGGCCTCGAGTGCCTTGGCCTTCGCGGTGGCGTCCCCACGGCGTGAGACGGGCATCAGCGCCGACTCGATGAGGCCGACCTCGCGCTCGGCGGTGCTGCGGAACGTCCGGAGGTGGCGCGGCTCGATGCCGGTGCGCTGCAGCTCGACGAGGGCCTTGAGGACGACGACCGCGTCCTCGCCGAAGGTGTCGGACGCCGGCAGCAGCGACGCGGAGACGGCGTCCGACAGCAGCATCGGCGACGCGCCGGCCGCTCGGACGAGGTCGTCGCGGGAGTAGCGCTTCTCGCCCCCGAGGATCGACGGCTTCGGTCCGTCACCGCCACCCGGTAGCACGGGCTCGCGCCCGGCGTCGAGGTCGGCGAGGTACTCCTTGATGACCTTGAGCGGCAGGTAGTGGTCGCGCTGCAGCCCCAGGACGACCCGCAGGCGCTCGAGGTCGGCGGGCGAGAACTTGCGGTACCCGCTGGCGGTCCGGATCGGCGTCACGAGTTCGCGCTCCTCGAGGAAGCGCAGCTTCGAACTCGACAGGTCCGGGAACTCCGGCTTGAGCCGAGCCAGGACCTGCCCGATCGTCAGCAGGTCCGCAGCAGGCGAACCCGACCGCACCGCGGCCGAGCGCGCAGCCACTACGCGTTCGCCAGGCGCGCCAGGTCGACGCGGGACGCGTAGAACGTCAGGCGGAACTTGCCCACCTGTACCTCGGCCCCGTCGGCGAGCGGCGCTTCGTCGATGCGCTCCCCGTCGAAGTAGGTGCCGTTGAGCGAGCCGTTGTCCTTGACGGTGAAGCTGGTGCCGCTCCGCAGGAACTGCGCGTGCTTGCGCGACACGGTGACGTCGTCGAGGAAGATGTCGGCGTCGGGGTGTCGGCCGGCCGTCGTGACGTCCGAGTCGAGCAGGAACCGGGCGCCGACGTTGGGGCCACGGCGCACGACGAGCAGCGCGGAACCGGACGGCAGCGCGTTGATCGCGTCGCGTTCTTCGGGCGAGACACCGGACTCGGGCGTGAGTGCCGCTCCGAGTTCCATGCTGAAGGTCAGCGTCGTGTCGACCAGCCGCTGCTCCGGGGTCTTCTGTCCCTCGGGCTGCGGGACCACTGGATCTGGCATCGTGGACCTCCTCCTCTTGGCGTCCAAGCGTATCGGAAACCAGAGGTCCGTCGAGAGCCCCGTGGACGGGTGACACGGACTGTCCGCGGCGAGCGGACACGCGGTGTCCGCCAGGTGGCGGACGGGAGGCTCGGTGCGGGACCGCGCCGAGCCTCCAGACCGTCTCCGGCGACGTCAGTCGGCGTCGGCCGTGGGGGCCGCCCCGCCGGCCTGGACGTCCTGCAGGATCCGCCGCACCTCGGCGTCCTTGAGCCGGACCCACGGCGACCCGTCCGGGTCGCTGGTGGACGCCTGTGGACTGTCGCCGGTGTTCCACCACTTCGCCTGGTACGGCGTGCCGTGGAACAGCACGCGAGCACCCGTGTCGTACGTGGTCGTGCCGGACCAGGCGTCGTACGTCCCCGCGGGCAGCGTGACCGGCTTCACCGGCTTCTCGCCCGGCAGGACCGGGCCGACGAGCTGCCACGGGGTCTCGTACGCGCTGAGCACCGGGTCGTCGGGCAGGTCGCCCGACGTCCACCACTTCGCCTGGTAGACGTTGCGGTGCCAGACGGTCTTGGTGCCCTCGAGGTACGAGGCGTCCGCGTTCCAGACCGGGTACGGGCTGGTCGAGGGGTCGTCGGTGGGCTGCACGGTGGCGGAGGGCTCCGCCGTCGTGACGCCCGACGCAGCGGCCAGCACCCGACCCGAGTAGCCCTTGCCGAGGACGTCCGCGAAGAGCACGCCGTGCTGGTCGACGCCCGAGCACGAGTTCGACACGGTGGACAGGTTGACGTAGTTCGAGCCGCACGTCGTGTCGCGGTTCAGGGACCACATCGACATGCGGCCGAGGCCCTGCTGCCGGGTCCAAGCGTTCAGCTTGCGGGCGTCGGCCATCGAGAAGACCTCGTCCTGCACGTCGTTCTGCCCGATCATGGGCGTCGCGCCGACCTTGTGCCACAGCGTGCCGTCGGACAGCGGGGTGCCGGCGCGGGTGTAGAGCACGCCGAGCTGCCGGTGGACCTGCTGGAGTGCCTGCACCGACGCGCCGTACATGCTCTGGCTGGCGCCCTTGGCGTCGCCGTAGTCCATGGTCATGGCGTTGACCCCGGCCAGGTCCACCCCGGCCTTCAGGAACTGGGCGACGGCGGTGGTGCCGTCGCTCGTCAGGCCGGCCGGTGCGACGGGCAGGGTGAGCCAGACCGCTAGCGGGTGACCGGCGTCGCGACGCTCGCGCTGCAGGGTGGCGACGGCCTCCGCACGCCGCTGGCCCGCAGCGTGGTTCGTCAGGTCGTCCCCCTCGACGTCGTAGTCCACGGTGCTGACGTCGTAGCGACGCACCACGCTGGCGTAGGCGTCGACCAGGTCGTCGGTGTCCGTGCAGGTCGTGGCGAGCTCGTCGTTCGCCAGACCGCCGAAGGACACGCCGACCTCGCCCTGCTGCTGCTGCAACCGGGCGATGCGCCGGTCGAGGTCGAGCTGGTCCGAGGCGCCCTGCATGGAGTAGTACGACCCCCAGCTCGGGCTGCACGCGGCGTCGTGGTCGGCGACCACGAAGGACAGCATGACGTTGCGGCCGCGGTGGCTCTTGACGTCCTCGAAGGCGAACGTCGGCGTGGCGGTCACGTCGGTGTAGGCCGCGAACCAGGGCGACTGGGTCTCCGAGGCCTGGGCGGACTGCCAGCGGTCGAAGCCGACCCAGCCGGCGCCGACCAGGGCGACGGCCACGACGGCGGCCAGCGAGACGCGGATCGGTGAGAGGCGTTTCGTGCTCGACATGGTCAGGCGGCCGTCTTCTCGTTCGTGGTGGTCGATGTGGGGTGCGCGATGCTCCGCGCCGCGCCGACGACGTCCGCGTGGTGGCGGTTCGGCATCGCGTGGCCGCGGTCACCGAAGTAGAGGACGGCGCGCCAGTCCTCGGTGACGGGCTGCAGCTCGGGAGTGCGGCCGCGCTTCGCGGCACGGCGGGACGCACGGGCAGCACGGCGCGATGCGCGTCGGGCGGCCCGGGCGGACGGGTCGTAGTACATCCAGGACGTCGCCCAGAGGAACACGTCGACGACGGCGTTCCAGAGCCCGATGTAGGCGACGATCGCGTACAGCGCGAGCAGGGCGTTGAACGCGGCGAACACCGCGTTGCCCCAGTTGCCGGCGTCGGAGTCGCGCATGAACGTGAACACCGAGAAGGCCACCATCGCGAACGGAGCCAGGACGTACAGCGCGGGCGAAGCCGTGCGGTCGCGGACCTTGGGCGTGCGGGCGAAGGGGATCTTCTTCGCCGTGAGCGCCTGCTGGATGCTCTTGAGCACGCCGGCGACGTTGACCGGCATCAGGATGAGGTTGAAGCCGTAGATCCGCAGGATGTCCGTCCGCCGGTACCCGCAGTACTTCAGGTCGCTGCCGTAGAGCCAGAAGTAGGGCAGCGCGGCGAGGAGCACCATCGGGCTGAGCAGCCGCGAGTCGTACGGGTAGGCCAGCAGGAAGATGAGCCCGAGCGACCCCCACGCGATCGACGCCATGTAGTTGACGCGCAGTGCCATCTCGATGATGCCGACCCGCTCGCCCCGGGCTCGACGCTCGCGGACCTGACGCAGGTACTTCGGCAGGATCAGCAGACCGCCGTTGGCCCACCGTCGACGCTGCACGATGAGCGACCCGAAGTCCGGCGGGGTCGCGCTGTAGGACAGCCGCTCCGGGTAGTTGACGAGGGTCCAGCCGTGCATGCCGAGGTCGATGCTCGACTCGGTGTCCTCGATGACCGTACGGTCCTGCACGTAGCGCTTCACCTCGAAGCCGCCGACGGTCTCGACCTCCTCGATGTCGCGGAGCGCACGGGTCCGGATGACCGCGTTGGCGCCGACCCAGAAGGTCGCGTCGTGCCGGGACATGCCCTGGTGCAGGATGTGCTGGATGTCCGTGGTCGCGCCGGCGAGCCGCTCGATGCGCGTCGCAGCGCCGCGGAACGACGAGTACGGCGTCTGCGTGACGGCGACGCGGGCGTTCTCCGGCTGCTCGAGGAAGTAGACCAGGCGCAGGCAGTAGTCGCGCAGCAGCACCGAGTCGGCGTCGAGGGTCAGCACGTAGTCCGACGCGGGGACCACGAGGTCGGCGGTCTCCGGGTCGGTGACGGTACGGAGGATCGTGCCCGAGGCCGTCTCGTCGAACGCGTACGCGCCACCGAGCAGCCCGATGTACGAGTTGAGGTTCATCGCCTTGTTCGCCTCGTCGGAGAGGTTGGCGAAGCGCTTGCGCTCGAACGTCGTGATCTCGGCCGTGAAGGTCCAGGTCAGGCGACGCTGCAGCTCGACGACGCGCGCCGAACTGACGCCGGTCAGCACGGGGCGCTGCTCGGTGTCGGCCGTGTCGGTGCGCGACGGGTCAGCCGCGTCCAGCGCATCGGTGATCGCCGCGTCGAGCGCGTCGGACGTCAGGCGGAACTCGTCCGCCAGCCCGACCAGCACCTGGTCGTTGAAGAACCGGTCGACGTGGTCGACGACGTCGTGCTCGCGGGCGTGACGCCGCAGCCAGGCGTCGGCCCAGCGGTGGTGCTCGACGAGCGTGCGGAGCGAGTCGACGGTCGCGGTCGGGGTGTGGGACGCCTCGACCTCGGCGGACAGGAGCGCCTCCTGGAAGCGCTCGGCCGCCGGGGCGAGCTGCGTCTGGATGCCGGCGGCGACCGCGCGGGTGCGCTGCAGCTTGGCGAGGGTCTCGGGGTCGGTCGGGAACGGTGCGTCGTCCACGAGCAGGACGATGCGCAGCGACGGGTACTCCTGCAGCGCCGCCGACCACAGGGTGGTCGCGACGACGTCGGGCTCCTCGGCGTAGCTCGGCACCAGGACGGTCAGCGGTGACTCGTGGCCCGCGGCGAAGTGCCGGTCGAGTTCGGCGCGCGGCACCCGCACGTGCGTGGCGAACCGCTCGAGCGCCCCCTGCCGCGCGATGAGGTGCATCAGCGCAGAGAAGGTCAGGAAGGTCACCACGACCAGGTACGACAGCGCCTCGGTGGTGAACCGGAAGCTCTCGGTGCCGTAGTCGAGGAACTGGCGGATCACCGTGTAGACGACGTACGCCAGCCAGAAGGCGATGGTCAGGATGATGGCGATCCGGCCGGAGACGAGCTTCCGGTCGGAGGGGCGGGCGTGCAGTGTGTCGAGCGGGTGGGTACGCCGCTCGGAACCCCACTGCCGACGGCGCACGGGCGCGGCGTCGAACTCTTCGGGCATGGGTGTCCTTCTGTCGTCCGGACCAGCCCGCGATCGGGTTCGCGCGCTGTCGGGTGTCCGGTTCGTGTCCGACGGTAGGGGGACACGACGGGGGACGTGGACACCCGGACGGGGGGTTCCGGGCCTGCTGTGCGGCATCCCGCAACACCGCTGCGGGGTGCGTGCGGGTTGCGCGTCCGGACGGGTCGGTCAGGAGGCCCGGTGCGGGTCCGGCGCGACGGCTCGCGGCCGCGGAGGGACCAGTGGCGCGTCGCCGCTCAGCGCCCGCGGGCGAGCAGCCAGAGCAGGTAGGGCGCGCCGACGACGCCCGTCACGACACCGACCGGCAGCGCGGTGCCGGGGATCGCGAACTGCGCGACCAGGTCGCTCGCCAGGACGATGGTCGCGCCGACCCCGGCGGCGGGTGCCAGCGCGACGCGTCCCCCGCCCACCAGTCGTCGGGCGATCGGTGCTGCCATCAGCGCGACGAACGACACCGGGCCGGCGGTCGCGACGGCTCCGGCGGTCAGGCACACCGCGGTCAGGAGCAGCAGGACCTTCGCGCGGTCGGGACGCAGTCCGAGCGACGAGGCCACCTCGTCCCCGAGGGTCAGGACCGTCAGGCGCGGCGACTGCACGAGCGCGGCGACCACGAGCACGACGAACGCGATCCCGAGCACGCCGACGATCCCGCGGTCGACCGCGTTGAGACTGCCGGAGAGCCAGAGCAGCGCCGTGCCCGCCTGTTGCACGGAGCCGCTCGTCAGCAGCCACCCGGTGACGCTCAGGCACATCGCCGCGACGCCGATGCCGACCAGGACCACCCGGTTGCCGGTGATCCCCCGACGCCAGGCCAGCCCCGCGATCACCACCGAGACCAGGAGCGCCCCGACGACGACGGTCGCGAACAGGCTGACGCCGGACGCACCGAACAGCACGATGGCGGTGAGCCCGGCTGCGCTCGCACCCGAGGTGATGCCGATGACGTCGGGGCTCGCGATCGGGTTCCGGACGATGCTCTGCACGATGGCCCCCGCGACGCCGAGGCTCGCCCCGACCAGGAGCGCCGCCAGGGTCCTGGGTCCGCGGAGCTGCCCGATCACGAAGTCCGACACCGTGTCGCCGTGCCCGACGAGCGCCGCGACGACCTGTCCGGGTGCGAGGGGGATCTCGCCGACGCCCAGGCCCACGAGCACCAGTGCGACGAGCACCACGAGCACCGATCCCAGGACGACGAGCTCTCGCCGGACACCGACCACGCGCCTGCTCACAGGCCACGCACCGCCTTCGAACGGACCAGCGCGATGAACACGGGAGCGCCGATCAGCGCGGTGACGATGCCGACCTGCAGCTCCCCCGGGTACGCCACGACGCGACCGACGACGTCGGCGACGAGCAGGAACGCCGGAGCGACGACCGCCGACAGCAGGATCGTCCAGCGGTGGTCCGGACCGCTCAGTCGTCGGACGGCGTGCGGCACGGCGAGCCCGATGAACGCGACGGGACCGGCTGCCGCGACGGCGGACCCGGCGAGCAGGACCGTGACGAGCCCCCCGAGCGCCCGGACGAGCACGACCCGCTGCCCGAGGGACGCCGCGAGCTCGTCGCCGAGCGCCAGGGTGTTGAGCGACCGCCCGAGCGCGACGGCGAGGACGAGCCCGACGAGCACGGGCACGGTGACGACGCCCGCCGTGCCGAGGTCCTTGCCGGCGAGCGCGCCGACCTGCCAGAACCGCAGCTGGTCGAGCAGGCTCTGACTGGTCACGAGCACCGCGGTCGTCACCGAACCGAGCGCCGCCGCGACGACCGCGCCGGAGAGGGCGAGTCCGACCGGCGTCAGACCGCGGCGCGCGACCGCGGCGATGCCGTAGACCAACAGGGCCGCCAGGGCCGCACCGGCGAACGCGAAGGGCAGGTAGGCGGCGGTCCCGCTGATCCCGAAGACCGCGATGCCCGTGACGACGGCCAGGGCGGCGCCGGAGTTGATGCCGAGGATGCTCGGGTCGGCGAGCGGGTTCCGCGTCACGCCCTGCATGACCGCGCCGGCGACGCCGAGCGCGGCCCCGGCGAGCAGGCCCACGACGGTCCTGGGCACGCGGTTGCCGATCACGATCAGCCCGACCTCGTCGTTCCGGCCCGGGTGCAGCACGGCGTCGAACACCGTGCCGAGCGGGATCGGCCGCGACCCGAAGGCGACGCTCAACGCCACCGCGACGGCGAGGACCACGACCGCGAGGACGGTCGCGCCGACGAGTCGTGGCACGGAGCTGGGCGCCGGTGGCGCGGACGACGGGGAACGCATGAGGGGTGAGGCAACCCTAACGTGGACTCCCGTTCGGTGACCGCCGAGGGAGTCGTGAGCGCACGCAGGGCTCGTTCATAGGTGCGTCATGGGTTCCGGGCCTGTACTCGTACCCACGACGCCCGACCGGGACGTCGAGAGCGACCGGAGAGCACCGATGAACGAGACCCCGAACCCCGACGCCGAACCGGGCACCACGCCGATCGACGCCCAGGACACCGCACGCCGCTCCGCGTGGGAGGCCCCGCACGCCGACGCGTCGACGCTCCGTCCCGCCCACGCCTTCGACGGCTCGGGCCCGTACCTCTACGCTCCCGACGGTTCCGGTCCCTACGCCTACGCCGCCGACGGCCGCGGCCCGTACCTCATCGGCAGCCCCGCGCTGGCCGGCACCCACACGTGGGCCCACGCGGCCCAGCACGGCGACCACGCCGCGTTCAGCCACGGCGCCGCGGCCCCGCAGGGCTGGAACGGCGCCTTCGGCACCCGCCCCGGCACGAAGAAGCGTCGCCTCGGTCTCATGATCGGATCCGGTGTCGCCGCCCTGGCGATCCTCGGCGCCGCCGGAGGCACCGCCTTCGGCCTGTCCTCGCACGGCACGCAGACGACGTCGAGCCAGTCGCAGGGCACGACGACCCTGCCGGGCACGGGCGGCGGCACGGGTTCGGACGGCAGCGGCACGAACGGCTTCACCGTGCCGGGCGAGGGAAGCGGCAACGGCAGTGGCAGCGGGAGCAGCGACGGGTCGAGCACCCAGTCCCCCGCGACCGCGGCGACTGCGGCGCAGAAGAAGGGCGTCGTCACGATCAACACGGTGATCGGGTACGACGCCGCGTCCCAGGCCGCCGGCACCGGCATGGTGCTGACCTCGGACGGCACGATCCTGACCAACAACCACGTCATCCAGGGCGCGACGAGCATCAGCGTCACCGACGAGACCACCGGCAAGCAGTACGACGCCGAGGTGGTCGGGGCCGACGCCACGAACGACGTCGCCGTGCTCAAGCTCAAGGACGCTTCCGGCCTGTCGACGGTCTCGCTCGACGACGACGGCGGCGCGAAGACCGGCGACGCCGTCACCGACGTCGGGAACGCCGAGGGCACGGGCAACCTGGTCGCCGCCGAGGGCACCGTCACGGCGACGGACCAGGCCATCCAGGTGCAGAGCGAGTCCGGCACGGGGACCGAGTCGCTCTCCGGGCTCATCGAGGTCGCGGCGGACATCGTCTCGGGCGACTCTGGCGGCCCGGTGCTGGACTCCGAGGGCGAGGTCGTCGGCATGGCGACCGCGGCCTCGTCGGGTTCCGCCGAGGTCACCGGGTACGCGATCCCGATCGCCACGGCGAAGTCCATCGCCGAGAAGATCCTGGCCGGTGACGCGTCGGGCACGATCACGATCGGCCTGCCCGCGTTCCTCGGCGTGCAGGTCAGCGGCACCGCCACCACCGGTGGCGTCGCGGTGGCCGGCACCGTCGCGGGCTCGGGTGCCGCGACCGCGGGGCTCGCCGCCGGTGACACGATCACCTCGATCGACGGCACCGCGGTGACGAGCTCCGACCAGCTGACGCAGGTCATCCAGTCGAAGTCGGTCGGCGACCAGGTCACCGTCGGCTACACGAACAGCGCCGGCGCGGCGAGCACCGTCACGGTGACGCTGACGGCGGGCCCGGCACTCTAGGCAGGGTCGGCCGACAGGAAGGCACGCACGAGCGACCGGTACACGTTCGCCGGCGACTCCGCGGAGAACGCGGTCTCGCCGGCGTCCGTGCGTCCGACCCTCGCGAAACCGTGACCCTCTGCACGCACGACGGTGACGGGACGCGACGCACCGGGTCGGCGCAGGAAGGACACGGTCCACGGGGCCGCCCAGAACCGCGCCAGTCGCGGGTCGGCCTCGGCCAGTTCCGCGGGCAGGTCGGGAGCGTCGTCGCCGCCGGCCAGGCGCCGACCGAGCAGGTCGGCTCGCAACGACCCCGTCCGGAACGGGAAGGTCCACACCGGACCGACACCGAGCCTCCCGGCCGCCGTCTGCACCACCCGCTCGGCCGACAGCCGCGCGACGACCGAGCCACGGTCGTCCGGCGCGTCGACGACGGTCCCCGCCCAGGCCTGGAGGCGCGACACGCGCCCGTCGGGCAGGTGCTGTTCCAGGGTGGTCGGCGCTGCGTCGCCGCTCCACGGGTCGATGAGCGTCTGCGTCGTGGCGGGGAGCGTGCCGAACCGGCCGACGAGGCCGGCCTCGACGAGTTCGCGGCCGCCCGTGGTGCGCAGGAGCGTCGGGGTCCAGCGCTTGCCGGCCATGCTCTGCAGGGTCCCGAGGGCCTCGTCGCCCAGCTGCGGACCGAGGACCGGAGCGGGGACGGGCGGGACGGGGAGCGACTCGAGGTCGCGGCTGTCCCGGGCCGTGACCGTGTCGGTGGCGCGGACGGACTCGAGGACGGCGAACACCAGGTCGTCCGTGGCGCGGAGCCGGGCCAGTGGGCGCTCGACCGTGACGTCGACGCGGTGGCGTCCGGTCACGAACACCAGGTGCGCGCCGACGATGTCGCCGTGGGCGTCGTCGCGGTCCTCGTCGCCGGCGTCCGGACGGACGTACTCGACCAGGCGTGCGGGGGCGCCGACGCCGGTCCAGACGTCGCACCCGACCAGCAGCAGGCCGTCGACGGAGCCCGGCAGCCGGTCGAGCAGCGAGGCGTTCTCGTCCCCGATCGTGCGGTCACTCGGTCGGGAGCGCACGGTCAGGACGACGTCCTCACCGGTGACGCGCAGGTCGGCCTGGGCGACGTCCGCACGCTGCCAGGAGTCGGGACGCCGGAGGACCAGGCGTGCGGTGCGGTCCTCGGTGCCGAGCGGGACGGGGACTGCCATGGCCCGAGGCTACGACCCGGCGGCGGACCGGTTGGGCACGGCTCGCCGGGGTCGGGCGTGTTCACCACGGGGCGCTGTGCGCCGTGCTCGCCTCGCGGCCGGTGCGGGGTTGGCCGGCCCGTGCGAGGAACTGACGCCGCACCACGCCTTCGACCTCGCACCGACGAACAACCTCGCACCGTGCTGACCCCGCACGGTGCGCCCACGAGCCTCAGCGCAGGCGGGAGCGCGGTGTGGGCGGCGGCGGGACGCGCTTGGCGGCGACGACGTCCGCCAGGTCGATCGCCACGAGGCCCCGGCGGGTGTCGATCGTGACGGTGTCCGGCGTCCGCGCGACGAGCTCCCCGAGGGCGTCCGACGCACCGTCACCGTGCAGCGCCCGGACGACGACGCGGTCGCCGATGGCCACCTCGCCGAGCACCCGGAGCGCGAGTGCTCGTGCGATCTCCCCCTGTGCGTCCGCCCCCATGCACCCGAGCGTACGGCGCGCCTAGGGTGGGGGCATGGACAAGGCCCGGGTGGACGCATGGATCTGGGCGGTCCGGATCACGAAGACCCGGTCCGCCGCCACGACCGCGTGCAAGGCCGGGCACGTCAAGGTCAACGGTGAGCGCGCCAAGCCCTCGCAGCCGGTCGGCCCCGGGGACGAGGTCCGCGTGCGCCAGGCCGGCTTCGACCGGATCGTCGTCGTGAAGAGCCTGATCCTCAAGCGCGTCGGTGCGACCGAGGCGGCGAAGCACCTCGACGACCGCACGCCCGCACGCCTGCCGAAGGAGGAAGCGGGCTTCGTGCCGATGCGCGACCGCGGTGCCGGACGCCCGAGCAAGCGGGAGCGCCGCGACCTCGAGAAGCTCCGCGGGTACTGACCCCGACTCAGACGAAGCGGACGGTCTGCTGCAGCCGGTCGCGGACCTCGAAGACGTCGACGGCCCCCTCGGGCGACCAGACGCCGTTGAGCACCTGGCCGAGCGCACTGCGTCGGACGACGAACGCCGTGGGCTTCCGCTGCGGCCCGACGAGCTGCACGTCGACGTCGACCGCGGAGTCCGGCACGACGAGCAACCGGCCGGTGAACCGCACGCGGGTCTGCTTCTGCACGGCGCGAGCCGCACGGACGAGCTCCTTGACCGGGCGTTCCCCGGGCTCGAGCGTCTCACCGACGACCTCGCCGTGCTCCACGCGCACGGGCCCGCCCCAGTCGATGGACTCGAGCGCCCAGAGCCCGCTCGGCATCAGCACGACGTGGTCGAGCTTGCCCTCGGCGCCGGCGTCGAGGTCGTGCCACACCGTCACGCCCATGCCCATGTCGGCGACGATCGAGGCCGTCGCCTCCTCGGCGAGGGCCTCGCCGAGGAGGCGGCGGATGAACCGCGGCGCGCTGCGGATCAGCGACGGGTCGTAGGGGTCCTCGATGGGGTCGCCGAGACCGACCCACTCGCGCTCGGCGGCGAGGAAGACCTCGCGCGAGCGACCGCCGGGGTGTCCGTGGGAGCGGGCACGCGGGCGGGAGTCGCGCCGCACCGTGGGCGGTGCGTAGGCGTCGCGGGCCGAGCCGGTCCTCCAGTCCGACCCGCCGGACGGTGCCGTCGGGGCGGAGGTGGGCCGCGATCCGGTGTCGTACGCGCGCCGGGCCGCCGGCGTGCCGACGCGTTCCCAGGCGATCTGGACGCGGCGGAACCGGATGGCGTCGCCGCCGAGGTCGGGGTGCGTCTCGCGGGCTGCGCGCCGGTAGGCGCGTCGGAGTTCCTCGTCGTCGGCGGTCGCGGCGACGCCGAGGACTTCGTACGGGGTGGCGTCGGCCGGGCTGTCGGTCATGGCCCTGGCACAGTACCCGACGCTCCGTATGACCCAGCCGCATGCGCGCTGCGGACTGCCTGGAGGCCGGACCGACGCGGACCCGCCGGTCCGGACCGTCAGGCAGCCGGGTCCAGGACCTGCGGCACCACGGGCAGCTCGAGGAACCGCCCGACGCGCTCGGCAGCCCCGTCGACGGCGCGGGTGGCCGCGGCGGAGAGCGGCTCGAACGGCGTGACCGTGAGTCGGACGTCACGAGTGCGCTCGGCGGTGCGCCACGTGCCGACCACCCGGCCGCGGTGGACGACCATCGCCAGGAACATGCCGTTGGCGCCGGGGACGACCCGCTGCGCGTGCGCGGCAGCGAGGTGGCCGCTGCGGTCGGCGTACCCGAGCAGGTACTCGTCGAAGCCGGGCAGCAGGTGCGTGGCGGTCAGCGGTGCCGGATCGGGACGGTCGGCGAGCGCCAGGATCCCGTCACCGAGGTCCTCGACGCTCGCTCCTGCCACCGCTCGCGCTCGACGGACCTCGCCGAGCGGGAGCTTCGTCCAGTGCGCCGCGTCGGCATCCGTCGCGGGGCCACGGCCGCGCAGGTACCCGACCAGGGTGCGCCGCAGGGCCTCGTCGTGGTCGGGAACCGTCTCGGTCGCCGGCGACCACTCGTCGAGCAGCACGAGTCCCTGGCCGACCCGGCCGGTCGGGCCCCACGCCACGAGTCCCTGCTGCGACAGGTGCAGGAGCAGGTGGTACCCCCGCTGGCCGGACGCGTCGATGCCGGCGTCGCGCCACCGCGCGAAGACGCCCTCGCGGTCGAGGGAACGACCGCCCTGCAGTGCCTCGATCGTCGCGTCCCGCGCCCGGCCGACCAGGGCGTCGTCGATCCCGAGCTCCCGCGCCCGTCGTGCGAGCCCGCGGAGGGTCCGTTCGGCGGTGAGCGACAGGACCGTGCGCAGGGTGTCCGCCCGCAGGACGTGCAGGGTCCCGCGCATCGGCCACGACCGGACGAACTCCGCGCGGTCGAAGGCCGCGCGGACGTCGCGCCGTGTCACTCCGAGCGCGCGTGCGCCGACCGCCCAGAGCGACTGGCCGAGGTCCTGCCCCTGCAGCGCGTGCATGTGCGTGACGACGTCGAGCGGTGTCCCGCCCGTGGTCCCGACGCGCTGCGCAGCCAGGCGCATCGCGCGGAGCTGGGCGGCGGTCGGGGTCACACGCGGGCGACCGGCCTAGACGACCGCTGCGGTGATGGCGTCGAGGTGTTCCTCGAGGTAGGCCACGTCGGCGCGGTACAGGTCGGCGTGGCCGTGCTGCAGATCGCTGACGAACTTGGGGTTGCCGGCCGCGGCCTCGGACTCGAGGGTCGTCACGAGCGCGACGATCGACGCCACCATCGTCGGAGCGAGACGGGCGCGGGACTCGGGGTCGAGGCCGTACGCACCGCAGAACTCCGCGGCGCGGGCCAGGCGTTCGTCGAGTGTCGGGGCGGTGCTGCCCTCGACCTGCCCGGTGGTGAACGGCGCGAACCGGTACACCGCGCTCGCCACGTCCCACACCCGCGGGCCGGGGTGCGCCGTGTCGAAGTCGATGATGCCCACGGCCTGGATGCCGTCGTAGACGCAGTTGTAGGGGGCGAAGTCGCCGTGCACGACGGTCTCGACCGGTGCCCGGTCGGACTGCGACCACACGTCGACGGTGCCGTCGAGCGGGAAGGAGGCGGCCGCGTCGTGGTAGTGCCGGAGCAGCCGTGCGCTGGTGACGAGGGCGGCCTCGCTGGCGATGTCCTCGGTCCAGGGGTACTCCCCAGCGACCCCGGGCACGAACGACACGGTCTCGAGCGTGTCGCCGAGTTCGATGGGTTCCGGTGCCGCCACGAACCCCTGCTCGTGCAGGTGTCCCAGCAGACGGTGGACGGTGGGCGTCCACGGTCCGGCCGGGCGGTGGACCCGGTCCGCTGCCCTGGTGATGCGCTCCATGAGAGCCTCCTGTCGCGGTCGTCTCCGTTGACGTGCTGCCGACGTGTGGGTCAGCGTAGCGGCTGACCAGCGCCGATGTCGCGATCCATCTCCGATCGGACAGGCCGCAGCCGGCTCCACTCCCGGGACGGGGCGCTGCGTCAGAGCCGGTCGCGCAGCCAGCGCGGCCCGCGGACCTGGACGCCGTCGCCCAGGGCAGTGACCCGGTCGCGCAGCCCGCGGTCTGCGGTCACCACGACCACCGGTCCCCGACCCGCAGCGACGGCTGCCGTGACGACCTCCACGATCGCGTCGTCACCGGAGCCCGCGGCACGGACCACGTCGACGGGGGCGGTCGACGCCGCGGAGGCGTCCCGTGCCGCTCCTTCGAGCACGACGGTCCACCGCGGCCACCACCGGTCGAACTCCAGCCCGAGTTCCGCTGCGGGCAGGCCGGCGGCAGCGAGCGTCGTCACCCCGTCGAGCAACCGGTCAGCAGCCCCGGCGCGGTCCTGCCACCACCCGTCGGGGACGCTCCCGACGACGTTCGCGGCGTCGACCACCACCACGGGTGCGATGTCGATGGCGGCACGGAGCGCCGGCCACGATGCGCCGAACCCCGGGTGCAGGGGCAGGTCGTCGACCTCGGCCAGCGGCACCCACGACAGGGCCAGGCTCTCGCGGTCCGCGATGACGGGCTCGAACGGGCGGGCGGCGCGGCCGACGACCGTCGTGTAGGTCCAGAACCCCAGGTCGAGCACGGACGTGTGGCGCAGGTCGATCCCGTCCTCGGGGACGCCCGCTTCTTCTGCGGACTCGCGGAGGGCGCCGGTGACCGCGTCCTCGTGCTGGTGCCGCGCCCCACCGGGGATGCCCCAGGTGCCGCCGTGGTGGCTCCACTCGACGCGGTGCTGCAGCAGGACGCGGCCCGCGCCGTCGTCGACCAGCAGACCGGCCGCGCCGAACAGGCCCCAGGCCTTGGTGCCGTCGGGGCCCTGCGCCCAGGCGTCGCCGGGATCGCGCGGTCCGGGGGGCGGACCCGGGGGCAGTTCATCGGGCACGTCCCCACCCTTCCACACGCACCTCGCGGTCGGCTGCCGGTGAGGACACCACGCGCGGCTCGGTGGCGCCGGGAGCGAGCCGGACCACCCGGACGTCGAGCTCGGGACCGTCGACGGTGCAGCGCATCCAGGTGAAGTCGGGCTGCCGTCGGCGGTCGGTGGGCGAACCGGGGTTGAGCAGCCGCAGGCCCCCGTCGGCGGTGGTGTCCCAGGGGATGTGCGAGTGACCGAAGACGAGCACGTCGGTGTCCGGGTACGTCGACGTCGCCCGACGCTCGCGGCCCGTGGCGGCCCCGGTCTCGTGGACGAGTGCGAACCGCAGGGCCTCGACGGAGAACCGGGCGACGAGGGGCAACCGGTCGTCGAACTCCGGCCCGTCGTTGTTGCCGCGGACGCCGACGAACGAACGGCTGCGGGCCTGGAGCGCATCGAGGGTCGCCAGGTCGACCCAGTCACCCGCGTGCACGACGAGGTCGGCGGCGTCGACGTCCTGCCACAGTGCGGCCGGCAGGTCCTTCGCGCGCTTCGGCAGGTGCGTGTCCGAGACCAGGAGCAGCGAGGTCGTCACGCGTCGTCGTCGCGGCTCGGCATCGGCAGACCGGCCTCGTCCGCCGCACCGAGGCGCTCCAGGAGCCCGGCGAGCAGGGCGATGTCGTCGTCGGACCAGTCGGCGATCCGCTCGTCCAACGCGGCTCGATGCAGCTGGACGGAGCGGTCGAGCGCGGCGCAGCCGGCGTCCGTCGCCTCGAGCGGCTTCGCGTTGCCGGTGCCACCGTCCGTCGTCCGGATCAGGCCGGCGGCGAGCAGCCCGGCGAGCTGCCGAGAGATGGTGGAGCGGTTCAGGTGAAGGTAGCGGGCGATGTCGATGGCCATGCACCCCGGGTGCTGGACGACGAAGTCGACGAGCGACTGGTCGACCACGCTGAGCACGGCGTCGCTGCCGCGTGCCCGGATGCTCGCACGCCGGGTGATGCGCGACAACTCGGTGTACGCACGCTCGATCGCGGCGGTGCGGACGTCGGGCCTCGGCTGGTCCATGGTGCCTCCAACCCTCGTGTTCCCTTGGCGGTCACCATACCTGCGGGTCTCGGGGGTCCGTCGCGCCGCAGCGCCGACGTCTGCGTGATCCGGCTTGCCCCTGCGGCTTCGCGCAGCGGGCGGTCAGTCGCCGCGGATCGCCGCCTGCACCGTGGGGATGTCGAGCTTCACCATCTGCATCATCGCCTGGTACGCCCGCGCCGAGGCCTCGGGGTCGCCACCGGCGTGCATGAGCTCCCCCCAGTTCGCCGGGGTCACCTGCCAGGCCACTCCCCACGCGTCGGTGAGCCACCCGCACATCGACGGTGTCGCCCCGCCCGCCAGGAAGGCGTCCCAGACCCGGTCGAGCTCGTCCTGGTCGTCGACGTCGAGCTGGAACGAGATCGCGTCGGTGTGCGGGTGTCCGGGTCCGGCGTTCATGGCCCGGAACGGCTGACCGTGCAGACGGAACTCGACGACGATCGTCGATCCGTCCGGCATCTTCTCGACGTGGTCCACCGAGGACCCGGGGATCACCGAGGTGTAGAACGTGGCGGCCTCCTCGGCCTGCCCGTCGAACCAGATGAAGGGGACGATCTGTCGCATGGTCGGTCCTGTCGTCGGGCTCAGTCCGCGGCGGTGCGGCTGAGCAGTGCTGCCCTGTCGGGGTGGTCGTCGAACCACTTGCCGACGAACCAGCACATCGGCACGATGCGCTTGTCCGTCCGTCGTTCGACGTCGTCGACCGCGTATGCGACCAGGTCGGCGGCGTAGCCGTGTCCCCGGTGCGCGGGCACGGTGTACGTGTGCGGGAAGGCCACCGCGTCGGCGTTCTCCCGCTCGTCGAGCACGCTGACCAGCGCGCCGTCGACGTACATCGCGTACCGCTGCTGGTCGGTCTCGTGGCGGAACTCGTGTGCCATGCCGCCATCATGCCCCGCGGTCGCGCCGGACGACAGGCCCCGCCACGACAGCGGTCGGTGCGGAATGCACCTCCGACGGTCGGAGTTGCACGGGGCATGACAACGATCGGCATCATCGGCGCAGGCAACATCGGTTCACAACTCGCACGACTGGCGGTGCAGCACGGGTACGACGTGGCGATCGCGAACTCGCGCGGCCCGGAGACCCTGCAGGACCTGGTGTCGGAGCTGGGCGACCGCGCCCGGGCCGTCACGCGGGACGAGGCAGCCGCAGCCGGCGACCTGGTCGTCGTGACCACCCCGCTGGCCGCCATCGGGACCATCCCCGTCGAGCCCCTGGTCGGCAAGGTCGTCATCGACACGAACAACTACTACCCGCAGCGCGACGGCCAGATCGCCGCGCTCGACGACGAGACGACGACGACCGCCGAGCTGCTGCAGGACCACCTGCGCGGCGCCCGGGTCGTCAAGGCCTTCAACCACATCGGCGCGGCCGACCTGACCACGGCCGGCACCCCCACCGGCACCCAGGGCCGTCGTGCCCTCGTCGTCGCCGGGGACGACGCCGAGGCCAAGCGCGTCGTGACCGACCTGCTCGACGAGTTCGGATTCGACGCCGTCGACGTCGGCGCCCTCGCCGAGGGATGGCGCATCCAGCGCGACACCCCCGGCTACGGCAAGCCGTACGCCGCGCTCGAGCTGGAGCAGGCCGTCGCCGACGCGAAGCGCTACCGCGACATGTGACCCAGCGCGGCTGGGCGCCGACCCAGCGCGCTCGGGCGCCGGTTCAGCGCAACTGGGCGCCGGTTCAGCGCGACTGGGCTCCGGTTCAGCGCGACTGGGCTCCGTCGAAGACGACCGTCATCTCCGCCAGGTCGTCCTCGGTCGGCGTCCACGCCGTGCCCGCGTCGGCGTTCTGCGTGACCTGCTCCGCCTTGGTCGCCCCGGCGATGACGCTGGTGAGACCCGGCTGCGCGAGCAACCACGCGAACGTCGCCTGCAGCATCGTCACGCCGCGCTCGTCGCAGAACCCTTGGAACTCCTCGAGCACGTCCCACGGGGCGTGTTCGAGGACCTCGGGCTTCCGCAGTGACAGCCGACCGTCCGCCGGACCGCCGGACCGCGTGTACTTGCCGCTGAGCAACCCGTTGTACAGCGGGAAGTACGGCAGGAACCCCAGCGCGTAGGCCCGCACCGCCGGCAGGACCTCGGTCTCGACCCCGCGCGCCAGCGGGCTGTACTCGTCCTGCGCCGACACGAACGCCGTGGTGCCCGCGATCGAGGCCGTCAGCTCGGCCTCGGCGATCTGCCACCCGGCGAAGTTGGAGTGGCCGACGTACCGGACCTTGCCCTCGCGGACCAGGTCGTCGAGCACCGACAGGGTCTCCTCGATCGGGGTCACCGCGTCGGGGCCGTGCAGCTGGTACAGGTCGATCCAGTCCGTCCCGAGACGCCGCAGCGACGACTCCACGGCCAGCCGCACGTACCGCCGCGAGCCGCGCACGCCCCAGTCCGGGCCGTTGGCGCCCCGCATGTCCATGCCGAACTTCGTCGCGAGCACGACCTGGTCACGACGCCCGGCGAGTGCCTTCCCGAGCATCGACTCCGACTGCCCCGGTGTCCCGCCGTAGACGTCCGCGGTGTCGAACAGGGTCACGCCCGCGTCGAGCGCCGCGTGCACCACGGCGTCCGTCCCCTCCTGCGACTCGGTGGCCGTGCCGGGCCGGCCGAAGTTGTTGCAGCCGATGCCGACGGTGGAGACGACGAGCCCCGAGGGGCCGAGTGGACGGCGTTCGATCACGGTCATGCGTGCGACGCTACCGCGCCCCCGGAACTGGGGCTGGGTCACGGCACTGCTCTGCCGCTAGAACTGACGATGGATCAGCCGACGGAGGGAGCTGCGCACGTGGCGTCGCATCGCATGCCCGATTCCGATCGACCCCGCCGGCCCGTCCCGGCCTGGGTGACGGCTCCCCACGACGGCTCCGTCCCGCGGGGCGCCGACCGGGAGGCACCCCCCACGCCCGCAGCGTCGGCTCTCGTCGTCACGCCCGAGCCCACCGCCCCCGCCGCGGCTCCCGCGGAACCGGTCCGGTCCGCACCGTCGGACCGGCAGCCCGGGAGGCCCGTGCTCGACCCGGACGCGGTCGTGCCGGACTACCCGCCGTCCGAGGACCTGCTCCCCCCGGCGCCGACCTCGCCCACGCTGCACACCGCGCCCGTCGGCTCCACTCCCGTCGGGTCCGGCCCCGCTCCGACGATCGCCGCGGAGCCCGCGCCGGTCTCCCCGATCGACGCCGCCCGCGAGCCCGCGCTCGCCGGCGGTTCGCACCAGGGGCCGGTCGTCCCCCGCACCGGCCAGCCCCGGTTCTCCGTGCCCGGCCTCGAGCACGTCGTCGTCGAGGGCGCCGAGCCCGCGCCGAGCGGCCCCGTCGGGTTCCGCACGCCGGCGCGCTTCGCACACCAGCAGACCACCACCGCCCCGGCGCAGGAGCACTCATTCGAGTCCCTCCTGGCCGCAGCGCCCGCCGCTGCCCAGGAACCGGTGCGCGCGCTCGACGCGACCGAGCCCGCCGAGGCCGAGCCGGTCCTCCCGTCCGCGTCCCCCACCCGCGCACGCCGCACGGTCGGGGCGACCCCGTCCGCGGTCCTCGGCGCCGTCGCGGGGGTCGCGACGGTCGGTCTCGCGGTCTCGTGGTTCGCCGCGCCGGCGACCGTGCACGCCCTCGGCCTGCTGCTCGGCGTGGTCGCGGTCGTCTGCTCGGTCGCGGCCGTGCGCTCCCGAGCCGCCACGTGGCAGCGGCCGGTGGCGCTCCTCGGTGCGGTGCTCGGTGGCGTCGGCATGCTCGTGCTGCTCTGGGCCGTGGCGACCGCGCTCGGTGCTCCGCTGCCGGACCTCACCGGCACGGGCACCACCCCCACGCTCGCACCCTGACGCGCGGAACGGCGCTGCGCCAGCCGGTCGAGACGCCGCGATCGGCTCGAGACGCCGCCCGGGAGCGCGGCGCCTCGGCAGCTCGGCGGCGTCTCGAGCGCCCGGCGGCGTCTCGCGCATCCTGCGGCAGCGACTCAGACCGCCCGCACGACACCCCGGGACAGGATCGCGTTCGTCAGCGCGTCGATCGGCTCGCGCTGCACGGTCGGGTTCGCGATGAGGACGTAGTCGACCGCGGGCAGGTCCGGCAACCCCAGGCGCTGCGACACCTTCACCAGGTCCGCCGGGATGAGCGAGTGCGGGAACACCGCGACACCGATGCCCGCGCGGACCGCCGCCAGCACGCCGTTGACGTCGCGCGTGTTGCACGTGATGCGCCAGGTGCGGCCGGCTGCCTCGAGCGCGTCGATCGCCATCTGCCGGCTGATGCTGGGTGCCTGGTAGGCGATGAGCGGCACGGGCTCGTCGCGCTCGACCGCGATGCCGTCCTGGGCCATCCACACCATCTGGTCCGTCGCGACGCGGGTCCCCTCGGCGGACTCCCCCGCCGTCTGCTTGATGAAGACCAGGTCGAGCGCCCCGGCGTGGACCCGGCGCAGCAGTGGTGACGACTGGTTCACCGTGAGCTCGAGGTTCACCTGCGGGTGCAACCGGCGGAAGTCCCGGAGGATCCGGGGCAGCTGCGTGATGGCCAGGTCGTCCGCGGCACCGAACCGCAGCCGCCCGCGGGTCGCCGACCCGGAGAAGTACGCGTCCGCCGTGGCGTGCGCCGCCAGGATCGTGCGCGCGAAGCCCGCCATCGCGTCCCCGTTGTCCGTCAGCCGGACGCCTCGGGTGTCCCGCGCGACCAGGGTGCGC
This sequence comes from Curtobacterium sp. Leaf183, assembly GCF_001424385.1. Classification (GTDB taxonomy): domain Bacteria; phylum Actinomycetota; class Actinomycetes; order Actinomycetales; family Microbacteriaceae; genus Curtobacterium. The sequence goes on from NZ_LMPO01000009.1 coordinate 717,581, forward strand.
GACACCGCGGTCTCGAGCCGACGCACGTGCTGGGACACGGTCGGCTGGCTGATGCCGAGTCGTGCTGCCGCCTGGGTGAAGCTCTGCGTCTCGGCGACGGCCAGGAAGGTCTGCAGCAGGACGGGATCGAGCACGCGGGTGCCTCTCATTCGACATCGCAATGGAGTGATAGCAACCATACGGGGATCGAATGGGTCGGTGTCACGTAGTTTCGATGAGGTACCAGTCCGCATCCGACGTCCGGAGTCCCTGCACCGTGAGCGCGTCATCGACGACCCTCCCCCCGCCCACCGAACCACTCCCGATCCAGACCACCCGCCCGCCGTGGCGGCACACCCTCATCGCGCTGTCCGTGCCGAACTTCCGGCTGTTCACCGCGACGAACCTGGTGGCGATGACCGCGGGGTGGATGCAGCGCATCGCCCAGGACTGGCTCGTGCTGCAGCTGACGGGCTCCGTCGCGCAGGTGGGCATCACGGTCGCGTGCCAGTTCGCCCCGATGCTGTTCTTCGGGCTGTTCGGCGGGGTCATCGTCGACCGGTTCTCCAAGCGTGCGCTGATGATGATCACGCAGGGCGCCTTCGCCGTGCTCTCACTGCTGCTCGCGGTGCTGACGCTGACCGGGGTGGTGCAGGCCTGGCACATCTGGGCGATCGCCTTCGTCGTCGGCATGGTCACCGTGATCGACAACCCCGCCCGCCAGGTCTTCGTCACCGAGATCGTCGGGCACGAACACCTGCGGAACGCGATCAGCGTCAACTCGTCGGTGTTCCAGCTGGGCGGGATGATCGGCCCCGCGCTGTCCGGCGCACTGCTCGTCGCCGTCGGGGCCGGGTGGTCGTTCGGCGTGAACGCGGTGGCCTGCGTGGCGGTCGTCGTGACGCTCGGGTTCCTGAAGACCTCGGAGCTCCACCGCACACCGTCCACGCCGCGGGGCAAGGGCCAGCTCGTCGAGGGGCTGCGCTACGCGGTCGGCAAGCCGACGATCATCGTGCCGGTCATCCTGGTCGCGTTCTTCTCCGTCTTCGCGCTGACGATGCCCGTGCTGCTGTCCGCCTTCGCGTCCAAGGTCTACGACGTCGGTGCCGGTGGCTACGGCCTGTTCAACTCGGCGGTCGCGGTCGGCGCGCTCGTCGGGGCGCTGCTGTCCACCCGGCGGGCGGTGGTCCGGCTGCGCACCATCGTGGGCGGGGTGTTCTGGACCGGGATCCTGCTCGTGGTCAGCGGCAGCATCCCCGTCATCGCGCCGTTCACCGTGATGCTGGTCGCGGTCGGGATGTCGCAGCTGCTGTTCCAGACGGCGTCGAACTCGCTCGTGCAGCTGTCGTCGAACATCGCGATCCGCGGGCGCGTGATGTCGCTGTACATCCTGGTGCTGCTCGGCGGACAGGCCATCGGCGGACCGCTCATGGGCCAGGTCGTCGACCACTTCGGCGCGCACGTCGGGATGATGGTCGCCGGTGGCGTGCCCGCCGCGGCAGCGGCCGTGATCGGCCTGGTCCTCGCCCGTCGGGGCGGCTTCCACCTGGGCGTGCGGATGCGGCACCACATGCCGCTGCCGGCCATCGTCGGTCACCGCTGACGGCGTTCAGCGGGCACCGCTGACGGGAGGCCCGGTGCCAGCTGGCACCGAGCCTCCTGTCCGGTGGTGGTCACCATCTCCGCGTCGCACCCCGTTGCGCACGTCGCGCCCCGCCGGGACGGGGCGCGACGTGGGTCCCGGGGTGCGAACTGCCGCTGTTGGTCAGTACGCGACGCCGAAGCGCGCCTGGTGGTGCGCCGGACGCTCGATCTCGTCGACGACCGCGATCGCGTAGTCGGCGCCGGAGATGTCCGAGTTGCCCTCGGCGTCCGTCAGGAGCACGTCGTCCGAGGTGCGGTAGGTGCCACGACGCTCGCCGGGGTTGTAGCCACCGAAGGCCGCCGCCGGGCTGACGTAGAACCAGTCCACGTCGGTGTCGCTGCTGCGGAGGGCCTCGAGGACCTGGGCGTGGCTCTTCGCCTCGGCTTTGAACGCGTCCGGGAAGTCCGGCGTGTCGAAGAGCGCCGGGCCTCCCTCGGCGACGAGCAGCGACCCGGCACCGCCGACGATGCCGAGGCGCGCACCGGCGGCAGCGGCCGCGTCGACGAAGTGCTGGAAGCGGTCCTTGAGCTCGCTGCCGTCTGCCTGCACCGCGTGCAGCGAGACGACGACGACGTCGGCACCCGCCGTGACCTCGGCGACGAAGTCCGGGTCGAACGCGTCGCCCTGCGCCAGGGTCAGGCCCTCGGCCGGCTCGAGCTTGCTGGTGTCACGGGCGACGGCGACGACCTGGTGGCCGCGCGACAGGGCCTCGTGGGTGATGGCGGAGCCGGCGTACCCGGTGCCTCCGACGACGACGATGGTGCTCATGCGTGTTCCTCTCGTGGTGGTGCGGTCTGTCGTGACTCACTGTAGGGGTGTTACTCTCTTTGAGTAAGTAGGCACCTCACGGTGCGTGACCGGAGGTCCCATGAGTGCGCTCGAGTACAGCCCCTACGCGGCGGAGTGCCCCTCGCGGCAGCTGCTCGACCGGATCGGCGACCGGTGGAGCGTGCTGACGATCGGGACCCTGGCGTCCGGTCCTCATCGGTACTCTGCGATCGCGGCCGCGGTGCAGGGCGTGTCGCAGAAGATGCTCACGCAGACCCTCCGCGCCCTCGAACGCGACGGGCTCGTCACGCGCACGGTGTTCCCCGAGATCCCGCCGCACGTGGAGTACGCGCTCACCGATGCCGGCCGGTCGCTCCGCACCGTGCTGCAACCGCTCGAGGACTGGGCCACGACGCACATGGCCGACGTCGCGGTCGCTCGCGACCAGTACGACGCCGTTCACTGACCGGTCCCTGGAATCGCCGGACGCCGCGGGTGGTTGCGTGGAGGCATGCGATCGATCGTCTACTCCCAGCCCGGTGACTCCTCCGTCCTCTCCCTCGTCGACCGCGACGTGCCCGAGCCCGCCGCCGGCGAGGTCCGCGTGCGCGTGGTCGTCTCCGGTGTGAACCCGACGGACTGGAAGGCCCGCGCTGGCGGTACCTACGGCGACGGCCTGCCCTTCCCCGAGATCACGCCGAACCAGGACGGCGCGGGCGTCGTGGACGCCGTCGGACCCGGGGTCGACAGCGTCGCCCTCGGCGACCACGTGTGGCTGTTCATGGCCGCCGCGTCCCGCCCCACCGGAACCGCGCAGGAGTACACCGTCGTGCCGGTCTCGCGGGTCGTGCCCCTGCCGGCCGAGACCTCGTTCGACATCGGCGCGTCGCTCGGCGTCCCCGCCATGACCGCCCACCGGGCACTGACCACGCACGAGGAGGGCCCCGCGCGCCTGGGTCCCGGTGCGCTCGACGGCATGACCGTCCTGGTCGCCGGTGGCGCCGGAGCCGTCGGACACGCCGCGATCCAGCTCGCGCGGTGGGCCGGGGCCACCGTCATCGCGACGATCAGCTCGGACGCCAAGGCCGCGCTCGCCACCGCGGCCGGTGCGCACCACACCGTGAACTACCGGTCCGACGACGCCGCGTCGCAGATCCGGGACATCGCCCCCGACGGGGTCGACATCGTCGTCGAGGTGTCGATCCCGCAGAACGCCGACCTGGTCGCCGAGGTGCTGGCGAACCACGGCGTGGTGTCGATCTACGCGAACAACGGCGGCGACGAGGCCTCGATCCCGATCCGCCCGAACATGAGCGTCAACGCGCGGTACCAGTTCCTGCTGCTCTACACGATCGGCGACGAAGCGCTGGCGGCCGCCGCGGAGGACGTCACCGAGGCTCTGCACGACGGGGTCCTGCCCGTGGGCGCGGAGGCCGGGCTGCCGCTGACGCGCTTCGACCTGGCCGACACCGCTGCGGCGCACGACGCCGTCGAGGGCGACACGGTCGGCAAGGTGCTCATCGACGTGACGTCGGCGTAGGCAGCGGGGCCGGGCCGGGGCCGGGCCAGGCCGGGCCGGGTACACCGGGCCCCGCACCCCCGCACCCCCGCACCGACATCGCGCCCCGTTCCCTCGGGGCGCGATGTCTGTGCGGGGGTGCGACGTCAGGACGACGCGGCGGTCGCGTGCGCGGATCGGCCGGCGAACGGGGCCGCGCTGCCGGTCACGGCGTCAGCGGCGTCAGCGGCGTCAGCGTCGTCGCGCGCGGCCGGTCAGTCGGGCCCGGGCAGCCCGGAGCGCACGATCGAGGTTGGCCGCGATGACCCGGGGATCGTCGTAGTCCGCGTCGGTGGCCTCGGCCCGCCGTCCGCCCGGGCCGATCGGGGCACGCCCGAACGGGAACGGACCCGGCTGCACGCTCGTCATGCCGACAGGGTACGACTGCCGACCGACAGCGGTCACGGCGACGGCTGCCGGTCGGTTCGCCGCACCGGAAACGCCAGCGTGCAGGCGACCGCGACGTACTGTGCGACGACGTCGACGTTGCGGACGTCCAGGTCGGCGAAGGCGTCCGGCGTCGGGCAGTCGACCGTGAGCATGCCGAACGAGTAGCCCTCGCCACGGATGACGACCGCGACGTACGACCGGTACCGCGGGTCGAAGTCGGGAGCGTCGTCCACCGCGTCGACGTCCGATTCGCGGTCCCCCACGACGCGCGGCGGACCACCGGTCAGCACCCACTCCAGGTTCCGGTCACCGTACGGGGTGCCAGCGCGGAACGTGCCAGCCGTGTCGTCCGCCCCGCCGTGACCGATCGGCTCGAGGGCGTCGAGCGACGGCGACAGCAGGTACACGTTGGCGCGGACGTCCGGCACGTGCGGCAGCAGGTAGAACGCGAGCGCGGCGGCCGCCCGGTCGGCGAACGCCCCGAGCTCGGACCGGCGGGTGGCGTGGTCGTGGGCGGCGAAGCGCGTGAGTCGTGTCGCTATCTGCCCGAAGCCGTACTGGACGGCGACCTCGTACGCGGCGAGCGCGGTGGCCCCGGCGTCCTCGGCTCGGCGTCGTCCGGCGGCGGTCCGGCGAGCGCGGACGACCTGCCAGGCGACGACGCCGGCGAAGACCACGAGGGCGACGACCACCACGACCGCACGCTCGACGGGGACACCGACCAGGTTCGGCGCCTGGAACGCGGCTGTCGGCAGCGCGGCCGCGACGACGGGCAACACGACGTCGCCGTACCGCCTGCCGCCCGTTCGTTCGTTCCCCTGACCCACGCAGGCGACGCTAGGGCCGACCACCGACCTCGGCAGCGGGCGACATCCGGGATCCGCCGTTGCCATCGCGGGTGCACGGGAGGACCATCGTCGGATGCGCATCAGCGACGATCCGCCCCACCCGCCGACGGCCACCGCCGACCCGGCGACCCGGCCGACGAGCCCGACCGCCGGCGCGAGCAAGGAGGCGAGCACGGCCGCGGCCAGCGGTTCCGCCACGAGCACCGGGACCGTGCAGACCGTCGAGAAGACCCTCGCGATCCTCGAGGTCGTCGCCGACCGCGGTGGTGCGACCGCCAAGGAGGTCGCCGAGGCAACGGGCTTCCCGCTCCCCACCGCCTACCGACTGCTCCACGCCCTGGTGTCCGCCGACTACCTGGTGCACCTGCGCGACCAGCGGCGCTTCGAGCTCGGGGACAAGCTGCGTGCACTCGGCGCACTGGCCGTACCTCGTCCGGGCACCGGCTGAGCGTGAACGCGCGACGACGCTCCCGCGAGCCGCACCCCGAGCGGCCCCCGGGTTGGTAAGCATGGTGCATGAGCCAACTCGACACCCCCGCTGCCGGAACCCGAGCGATCGTCCTCGGAGGTGGCGGTGTCGCCGGCATCGCGTGGGAGCTCGGGGTGCTGTCGGCGCTCGAGGACGCCGGCGTCGACCTGGGCGCCGCTGACCTGGTGGTCGGCACCAGCGCCGGCAGCGTCGTGGGGACCTTCGTCCGACACGGCGGCATCGCCGAGGCCTTCGCGCAGCAGACCGCCCCGGTCCCCACGACGTACGAGGAGCCCGTCCGGATCGACGCCGAGCGCGTGCAGCAGGAGATCGGGCAGGCGTTGGCCGGAGCCACCTCGGAGCAGGACGCCCGCGCACGCCTCGGCCACCTCGCGCAGCAGGTCACGGCCGGGCAGACGGACGACGAGCGTGTCGCGACCTTCTCCGAGATGCTGCCGTCGACCGCATGGCCGGAGCGGCCCCTCGCGCTGACCGCCATCGATGCGACCGACGGCACGTTCCGGGTCCTGACGAGTGCGGACGGCGTCCCGCTGGCGCGTGCGGTCGCGGCGAGCTGCTCGGTGCCGGTCGTCTGGTCGCCGGTGACGATCGAGGGACGCCCCTACATCGACGGTGGCATGCGCTCGGCGACGAACGTGGACGTCGCGGCGGGTCACGAGCGTGTGCTCGTCATCGCCTGCGGCCCCGAAGCCCCCTCGCCGCTCGGCCCGTGGCTCGACCAGTCCGTCGAGGCCCTGCGCGCCGGCGGGTCGAGCGTCGAGGTCGTCGTCGCCGACAGCGCGTCGCAGCAGGCCTTCGGCACGAACTCCCTGGCCCTGTCGACGCAGCGTCCGTCCGCCGAGGCGGGCCGCGCGCAGGCGACCCCCATCGCCGACCGCATCGCTTCGTTCTGGGCATGAGGACGGGTGTCCCCGCCCGTGGCTAGCGTGGGGGCATGACGACGCCGTTCTCGGACCTCGACCAGTTCATCGCCCTGCCCCGTGTCGACGGGATCGCGCTCAGCCCGGACGGCGAGCGCGTGGCACTGACCGTCAGCACGCTCGACCCCGACGCGACCGGGTACCGACGAGCCGTGTGGTCGGTGCCCGCATCCGGCGTGGGTCCGGCGGTGCGCCTCACCCGCAGCGCGAAGGGCGAGTCCGGCACCGCGTTCACGCGGCACGGTGACCTGCTGTTCGTCTCGGGCCGACCGGGAGCGGACGGCGACGACGACGACACCACGCAGCTCTGGCTGCTGCCCGCCACGGGCGGCGAGGCACGTCCGGTGACCCGCCTGACGGGAGGCACGGGTGGCGTGCTCGCGACGGCCAGCGGCAGCGACGTGGTCGCCGTCACCGCCGGACTGCTCCCCACGGCGGCCGACGGCGAGCGGGTCGGTGTCGTCTCCCGCGACGCCGCGCTGCGGAAGCGTCGCGACGACAAGGGGGTGCACGGGATCCTGCACGAGTCGTACCCGGTCCGGTACTGGGACCACGACCTCGGTCCGGACCAGACCCACGTGCTCGCACTCGACCTGGCGGACCTGACCGAGCCGACCGACGCAGAACCCCTCACGGGCGTCGCGACGGACGCGAGCGCGACGGGCACCACCGACACCACGCTCCCGAAGCCCTACCCGGCACACCTGCCGAACCCGATCGACATCACGCCGCGGCCCGGTCGCTCGCTCGACCACGTGACCGGCGCACTCACCCCGGACGGCAGCATCCTGATCGCCGCCGTCGGTGTGCACGAGGCCCGTGGGCAGCGCACCGTGCTCGTCGCGATCGACGTCGCCACCGCCGAGCGCACCGTGCTGTTCGACGACCCGGACGTCGACCACGAGCTCCCGGCGCTCTCGCACGACGGCACGACGATCGCCTGGGTCCGCACGGTCCGTGCGACGCCCGCCGGTGCGAACCAGCAGGAGGTCTGGGTCGCGGGCATCGACGGCTCCGACGCCCGCCGCATCGCCACCGACTGGGACCGGTGGCCGAACGAGCTGGTGTTCGCATCCGACGACACCGCGGTCCTGGCGACCGCGGACCAGGACGGCCGCGCGCCGGTCTTCCGGCTCCCCCTCGACGGCGCAGCCGTCGAGCAGCTGACGCACGACGACTGGGCGTACTCGGGTCTCCGTGTGTCGGCCGCGAGCGGCGTGGTCGTCGCGCTCCGGGCCTCCTGGGCGGCGCCGCTGCACCCCGTGCGGATCGACGCCGACGGCTCGGTGACCCCGCTCGCGACGCCGGCCGCACTGCCGGCCGTGCCCGGGCGCTTGGAAGAGGTCGAGACCACGGCTGCCGACGGCGTGCGCGTGCGCGGCTGGCTGGTGCTGCCGGAGGGCGACGGACCGCACCCCCTGTTGCTCTGGATCCACGGCGGACCGCTCAACTCCTGGAACCAGTGGTCGTGGCGGTGGACCCCGATGCTCGCTGCGGCGCGCGGGTACGCGGTGCTGCTGCCCGACCCCGCACTGTCGACCGGCTACGGGCTCGACTTCGTGAACCGCGGCTGGAACGCGTGGGGCCAGGCGCCCTACACCGACCTGATGGCGATCACCGACGCCGTCGTGGCGCGTGACGACGTCGACGAGACCCGGACCGCCGCGATGGGCGGGTCGTTCGGCGGCTACATGGCGAACTGGGTCGCCGGGCACACCGACCGGTTCCGAGCGGTCGTCACCCACGCCAGCCTGTGGGCGCTCGAGCAGTTCAACGGCACGACCGACTCGTCGGACTACTGGCAGTCGATCTTCGACGCGCAGGGCATGCACGACAACGACCCGCACCGGTTCGTGCGCGACATCACGTCACCGATGCTGGTCATCCACGGCGACAAGGACTACCGCGTGCCGATCGGCGAGGGCCTGCGGCTCTGGTCCGAGCTCGCCGAGCACCATGCCGGGCCCGACGGCACGATGCCGCACCGGTTCCTGTACTTCCCGGACGAGAACCACTGGGTGCTCAAGCCGCAGCACGCGGTCATCTGGTACCAGACGGTGTTCGCGTTCCTCGACCAGCACGTGCTCGGTGCCGAGTGGGAGCGACCGGAACTGCTCGGCTAGCTCGCTGGTGCAGGAGGGCGTGCGGCGACCCGAAACGCCGCACGCCCGGTCTGTGGGCGGTGCTCACACGGCGGTGCTCACACGGCGGTGCTCACACGAACGCGGCCTCGCCGGTGATCGCGCGCCCGACGATGAGCGTGTTCACCTCGCGCGTGCCCTCGTACGAGTAGATCGCCTCGGCGTCCGCGAAGAACCGCGCGACGCCCTTGCCGAGCACGATGCCGTTGCCGCCCTGGACCTCGCGGCACCAGGCGACGGTCTCACGCATCTTCGACGTCGCGAACGCCTTCGCCAGCGCGGAGTGCTCGTCGCCGCCGACCCCGGCGTCCTGCATCGCACTCGCCTGCGTGCACAGGGCGATCGACGCCGTGATGTTCGCCAGCGACTTCACGAGCAGGTCCTGCACGAGCTGGTGCGCGGCGATCGGCTTGCCGAACTGGATGCGCGTCTTCGCGTAGGCGAGGGCGGCCTCGTACGCACCGACCGCGATGCCGACGGCCTGCCAGGCGACCTCGGTGCGGGTCAGGCGCAGGACCTCGGCCGTCGTGCGGAACGACGTCGCGCGCTGCAGTCGTCGCGACTCCGGAACACGGACGCCGGTCATCACGATGTCGGCGTTCTGCACGCCGCGCAGCGCGATCTTGTCCTCGATCTTGGTGGCGGTGAAGCCGTCGGTGTCGGTCGTCACCAGGAAGCCCTTGACCTGGCCGTCCTCGACGTCCTTGGCCCAGATGACGACGACGTCGGCGAACGTGGCGTTGCCGATCCACCGCTTCTCGCCGTCGAGGACCCAGGTGTCTCCCTCGCGCCGCGCCGTCGTGCGGAGGCCCTTGGCGGAGTCACTGCCGGAGTACGGCTCCGTCAGACCGAACGCACCGACCAGCTCGCCGGCGGCCATGCGCGGCAGCCACTCCCGCTGCTGCTCGTCGCTGCCGGCCACGGCGATCGAGTTCATGGCGAGGCCGGACTGCACCCCGATGAACGTCGCCACGCCGGCGTCGACACGTCCGAGCTCGAGTGCCGCCCACCCGCGGTACACGGCCGAGTTCTGGAACTGGCGCACCAGCGGCACGCCGGGCCCGTACATGCCGAGGTCGGCGAGCGGCTTGATGACCTGCATCGGGAACTCGGCACGTGCCCAGTACTCGTCGGCGATCGGTGCGACCTCGCGCTCGAGGTACTCGCGCACCCGCCCGATCGACTCACGCTCCTGGTCCGTCAGCTGCTCGGCGAAGCCGTAGAAGTCCGACTCGAGCAGGGTGGGCAGGGACACGGATGTTGACATGGGAACAACGATGCATCATTCTCGGAAACGTTGCAAGGGAGATCTGTGTACACGTCGGAAACCGCGCTGCGCGCCTTCCGGGAGGCCCGCCACGCCTTCATCGCCGGCTCACGGATCGACATGGGGGCGTTGGCCGCCGACCTCGGCGTGGACCGGACGTCGCTGTTCCGATGGGTGGGCAACCGTGACCGGTTGCTGTCCGAGGTGCTGTGGTCACTGGCGGTCCCCACGCTCGACGCGGCCCGTCGTGACGCCGCCGGGTCGGGTGCGGCGCGACTGGTCGACGTGCTCGCTCAGTTCACCGCCGACCTGATCGAGGCGCCCTACTTCCGGGGGTTCCTGCAGCGCGAACCCGCTCGGGCGCTGCGCCTGCTCACCACGACGGACAGCGATGTGCAGAGTCGGTTCGTGCACGCGGTCACCGAGCTGGTCGCCGCGGAGCAGGCCTCGGGGGCGTTCGACCCGGGGCCGCTATCCGCCGAGGAGCTCGCGCGGCTGCTCGTGCGGATCTCGGAGTCGTTCACGTACGCCGACCTGATCTCCGGCGAGACGCCGGACCCCGCCAGGGCGCGGGCGGCGTTCGAGTACGTCCTCCGGTGATGTTTGACCGCTGGAATTCCACGTACTAGTGTCGTCGTGCTGGCCACGGGGGCCGCCGCGTCACTGTCGACGCAGATCCAGAGGGGAACACCATGCAGAAACGAACCATCGCACTGTCGGTCGTCATCGTCCTGACCGGCGCGCTCGGAGCACCCACCGCGGCGAGCGCCGCTCAGGTCGAACCGGCCACACAGTCCGCTGCATCAGAGGGCATCGGAGTGCACATCCCGTCCGGGGCGCACGCACCGCGGTACACCGTCACGCCGGAAGGCGGCGGCTCGTGGACCTACGGCACGAACGGGCCGAACAACACCGCGTACTCGAACTTCTACCACGCGTCTCGCAAGCACGGCTCGTCGGTGCAGAACGGTCGAGGCAACCTCGATCGGAGCGGAACCGCGCTGGGTGGTGCGACCGCCAAGTCGTCGATCACGAAGACGACCGCTGGCAACCTCGCCTACCACCGGTTCATCAACTAGCAGGTCCAGGAACCGACCCTCCGGATCGCTCTGGTCCGGAGGGTCACTCCGCCCTCATGCTGCGCACACTCATCGCCGGAACCGTCACGTTGGTCCTCGGCCTCGCAATCCTCGTCACCACCGTCATCGACGATGTCGCTCCCCGCGGCGCAACCGACATCGTCACCGTCTGGGATTCGGACGCATCCTCGTCCGGCTCCTTCCAACACCTGGTCGAGCGCACCGCCCGCTCCCACGACATGACGGTCATGAAGGAACTCCGGCACGAGGCCGGGTCGGGCGTGGCCCGAGCGGAGTACGTCGCCAACGCGGGCGCTGCACGCTCGTTCGAGTCGGTGCATCGGGACTTGACCGGGTTCGACCCCAGTCTCACGACCACCTTCCACCCCATCAGCGACCTGCCAGACAACCGTATCAACGGGATGTACCTCACCGATGCGGGCGATTCCAGTGCGCGGGCGTTCGCAGCGTCGCTCGCAGACCACGGCGTCGCGGTGACGGTCAACGCGCTCTCACCGCTCTTCGTCTCGCTCTGGGTCGTGTCCGAGATCCCCGCGATTCCCCTCTCCGGATGCCTGGTGATCGCCGTCGTGCTCGGAACCACTGCCTGGCAGTCCGGGCGCAGGAGGCGCGTCGCGATCGCCGCGAGTCATGGGCGGTCCGCCGTGCGGTCAGCCTGGTTCGACGCGGGCGGTCTCGCGGCGCGAACCACCGCGTGGGGGGCCGTCGGGATCATCGCCGTCACGGTGGTTCTCGTGGTCGTCAACGGCGGGACCAGGATCGGCACCTTCCTCCTGATCGCGATCGCTGGCCTCGTGCTTGCGACCACGGCCATGGGCGCAACGACGATGGTCGCGGCTGCTCTTCCCAGGAGCTCGATGCTCGCCAGCATCAACGGTGCTCGGCCGTGGCGGACCGTCCTGACGATCGCGCTCGTCGGCAACCTCGGAGCGCTCGCACTCGGTTCAGGTGCCGCTGCGACGGCGTGGACCGACGTCACACTGGCTCGAGCCGACGCAGTGGAGCGCACCCTGTGGCGCGGGTCACTCGGTGACGTGCGGATGGGCTTCGAATCGTCGATCGCCGAACTCGACGAAGCGGAGGACGGCCTCGCGGGCGTGTACGAGCGGATGGACGCAGCAGGGACCGCGATCCTCGCCGACCACACGGTGCAACCGGACGACTCGCAGCACACCCCGGACGGCGGGAATGTCCTCATCGTGAATGCGCAGTACCTCCGAGCGCAGTCGATCCAGACACTGTCCGGCGCACGAGTGCTCCCTGAGGACGTGTCGGACACGGCACTCACGCTGCTGGTCCCGGAGGGTGTCGTACTCCCAGAGTCCGACGTCCAGGTGTGGCGCGACTACATGGCGCTGCAGCGGGAGCTCTCCGCCGAGCCGAGACGCATACCGACACAGGTGCCAGTGCAGGTGATGCCCATGCGAGATGCCCCCGTGTTCACCTATGCGACAGATGACCTCGCCGGCACCAGCACCATGACCGGTGGCGTCGTCGCCGTTCTCCCCTCGGCCTTCCCCTCGGCGTCGGGAGATCTGGTGACGGCGGCCATGACCAGCGGCGAAGTCGTGTTCACCGACCCCTCCGCACTCCGAGCGGACCTCGCCGCGCACGGGCTGTCCGACGTGGTCGCGACGATCGCACCGCTCGGCGACTTCGTCTCGTACCGGTCGGTGGTCATCGAACGCGGTCTCCGGCACGCGCTGCTCGCGCTCGGCGTCGTGGTCCTCGTGCTCGTCCTCTCCGCGGTGCTCGCGAGCCAGGCCATCGCCGCGATCGCACGTCGGCGAACCGGCATCGCGCTGCTGCACGGTCGTCGGCGGCTCGTGACACTGAGCTCCGTCGTCGCGGGCCCGACCGCCATGATCGTCGGTGCCACAACCGTGCTCGCGAGCACCGGCATCACACCCGCCGACGCGCCGTCCATCGCGTGTGCCGCGCTCGACGTCCTCGTGGTGGCCATCCTCACCGCGTTCCATCTCCGGACGAAGGAGTTGCCATGACCGGGCCGATCCTGCAGGCAGCGTCGATCGCGAAGTCGCACGGTCGTCGAACACTGTGGCGCGACATCGACGTCACGGTGTCGCCCGGAGCAGCACTCGTCGTCACGGGTCCCAGTGGCAGCGGCAAGTCCACCCTGCTGCGGTGCCTCGGCCTGGTCGAACGAGTCGACGCCGGGCAGATCGTGATCGCGGGCGAGGACGTCACCCGCGTCCGCGCCGGTCGACGCGGTGCGCTGTACCGGCAGACCATCGGACACCTGTTCCAGAACGGCGCGCTCGAGGACGACTGGACCGTGCGACGGAACCTCGACGTCGCCTTCATCGGAGCAGCGACCAAGCGGGCAGCGCGGGCGCCGATCCGGCAGGCGGCGCTGGCGTCGGTCGGCCTGCAGGTGGACGAGCGGACGAAGGCCCATCGGCTGAGCGGTGGCGAGCGACATCGCCTGGCCTCGGCACGACTCGTCATCCGTCGACCGCCCGTGGTCCTGGCGGACGAACCCACCGCGGCGCTCGACATCGCGACCGGGGCCGAGGTCCTGCGGTGCCTGTCCGAGCTCCGGGCCCAGGGCTCCGCGATCATCGTCGCGACGCACGACCCAGCCGTGGTCGCATGGGCGGACGACGTGCTCGTGCTGCCGGGCCGGCACTGAACCAGGACGTGGACTCGACGGTCTCGTTTCCGAGAGAGGATGTCTGTGCACTGATCGGAGACCGATGACCATCGACGAGTACCCGTTCCGCCGTACGTACCCCACGCGCTGGAACGACAACGACATGTTCGGCCATGTCAACAACACGATCTACTACAGCGCGATGGACAACGCGGCGACGTACTGGTTCCGCGAGCAAGCCGGCCTCGACCCGTTCACCTCGGACTGGATCGCCGTGCTGGTGACGTCCAGCTGTCACTTCGTCGAGTCCGCCGTGTGGCCGGACGTCATCGAGGTCGGGATGCGGTCGAAGCGACTGGGGAACACGAGCCTGTCATGGGAGTTCGGCCTGTTCCGGCAGTCCGACGGCGTGCTGCTCGCCACAGGCGAGTTCGTGCACGTCATCATCGACCGCGAGGGCGCCCGTCGCCCCAAGCCCCTGCCGGAGTCCCTCCGCGCGCTCGTGACCGAGACGATGACGGTCTCCGTCGACGCCTGACCGGCCGCGCCGGCCGCTTGGACGCCTGACCCGTCCGGATCGCACCCCCGCAACGACGTCGCGCCCCGGAGGACCGGGGCGCGATGTCCGTCCGGGGGCGCGATCCCGGGCAGCGGAGATCAGCCGATGCGGGCGGCGAACTCCAGGTTGATGTCGTCGGGGTCCTGCACGCTCAGGATCGTCATGCCGGCGTCGCCGAGCTCGGTGACCTCACCGTGCTCGATGCCCGCCGCGTCGAGCCGGGTGGCCGCCTCGTGCAGCTCGTCGACACTGCCCAGGACGAAGCTGACGTGGTCGAGGCCGACCGTGGTCGAGTCGAACCGCTGACCGGCCGGGGCCACCGGGCGCAGGCCGAACACCTGGTCGCCGAGCTGGAACACGCAGCCGCCGTAGAAGCGCGCCTGGTCCTCGCGGATGCCGGGCTCGTCGACCTGGTCGCTGAAGTCGATGACCGGGTCAGACCCGAGCAGCTGCTGGTAGAACGCCTTGCTCCGGGCGATGTCGGTGACGGTGACGCGCACGTGGGCGAGGGCGGTGGGACGGGCGATCGGTTCACTCATGCAGTCGACACAACGCCCACGTGCTCGGAGCACCCCGTGCGCACGCGGAGACCGGACACCGACACGCCGCCACCGACAGCCCGCTCGCCGCACTGCGCCGCACCGAGGAACGGACACAGCACCGAGGATCTCCTCGGTGCTGTGTCCGCTGCGTGGTGCTGTGCCCCGGCCGCCCCCGCCGCCGCCGCCAGCCGAGCTAGATCAGGTCGTCAGTCAGGTGGTTCGGCGTGCCGAAGCGGTGCGCGGTGATCGACACGGCCTGCTCGCGCAGGAACGGCAGCAGCTCGATGCGCCCGGCCTCGGTGACCGACTCGGCGTACACGGCGACGTCGGGACGACCGCCGACCGCGGCGTACAGCTCCGAAGCAGCGTCAGCGGACCCACCGATGAGCCGCACGCGCGTCGACGGGCCCGCGGCGATCCGGGCACCGAACGCGGCGTCGGACTCCGACGCGGTGACCGAGCGGACGTTCGCCAGCGCGGCGACCGCCGGCGGCACGAACCCCGCTGACGACACGTCGATCGTCGTCCCCGCGCGCACCGCCGCCGCGACGACCCGCACCAGCTCGACCATGGCGTCGTCGTCCGGCAGCGCGGACGCCACACGCACGTGCACGCCGGGGTACGGCAGGTACCGCGCGATGTTCCGCTCGGCGCTCAGACCAGACACGTCTCGCGCGGTGCCGAACAGCGACGACCAGGCCAGCTCGTCCGAGGCGAGCGACCGGGACAGCGACGGCGACGACACACCGGCGGCGCGGACGAATGCGGCGACGTCGGTCGACACGGGCGCACCCGCGGTGGCATAAGCCGACGCCCACGAACCGAGTCCCAACAGGTAGTTCACCCCACCGGCCTTGGTGCCCGCACCGACCGCGGACTTCTTCCACCCGCCGAAGGGCTGCCGGCGGACGATTGCCCCGGTGATGCCACGGTTGACGTAGAGGTTGCCGGCCTCGATGCGCGACAGCCACGTGCCGATCTCGGTCGGGTCGAGCGAGTGGATGCCCGAGGTCAGGCCGTAGTCGACCTCGTTGACGATGTCGATCGCCTCGTCCAGGGTCGCGGCGCGCATGACCCCGAGCACCGGGCCGAAGTACTCGGTCCGGTGGAACGCCGAACCTCGCCGCACGCCGCCACGGATGCCCGGGCTCCAGAGCGCACCGGAGTCGTCGAGCTGACGGGGGCGCACGGCCCAGGACTGACCGGGCTCGAGCGTCGTCAGCCCGTCGAGCAGCTTCCCCTGGGCGGGCTCGATGACCGGGCCCATCTGCGACGTCGGGTCGGACGGGTACCCCACGGTCAGCGAGGACACCGCGTCGACGAGCTGCGAGTGGAACCGCCGCGACTTGGCGACGGACCCGACCAGCACCACGAGCGAGGCGGCGGAGCACTTCTGCCCCGCGTGTCCGAACGCCGAGGCGACGACGTCCTTGACGGCCAGGTCGAGATCGGCCGACGGCGTGACGATGATCGCGTTCTTGCCCGACGTCTCGGCCAGGAGCGGCAGGTCCTGCCGGAAGGAGCGGAACAGCGACGCGGTCTCGTAGGCGCCGGTGAGGATGACCCGGTCGACGAGCGGCGATGCGACCAACGCCGACCCGAGTTCGTTCTCGCCGACGTCGACGAACGACAGCACGTCGGCCGGGGCGCCCATCGCGTCGAGCGCCGTGTCGATGACCGACGCGAGCACGGCACCGCAGCGGGCGGCCGGCGGCGCGGGCTTCAGCACGACCGCGGACCCGGCGGCGAGCGCCGCCAGGGTCGAGCCGGCCGGGATCGCGACGGGGAAGTTCCACGGCGGTG
The DNA here is from genome assembly GCF_001424385.1 of Curtobacterium sp. Leaf183. Taxonomy (GTDB): domain Bacteria; phylum Actinomycetota; class Actinomycetes; order Actinomycetales; family Microbacteriaceae; genus Curtobacterium. The sequence goes on from NZ_LMPO01000009.1 coordinate 734,205, forward strand.
CGACCAGGGTCAGCGCCGCGGGCGAGAACGTCGCACCGTCGACCTCGTCGAGGGCGGCCGCCATGTCGCCGTAGAAGTGGGCGAAGTCGATCGCCTCGGACACCTCGGGGTCAGCCTGGTCGATGGTCTTGCCGGTCTCGGACGCCATCACCTCGATGAGGGCGGCGCGGTTCGCCTCGAGCGCGTCGCCGACGGCGTGCAGCACGGCGCCGCGCGCGGCGCCGGACCAGGTCCCCCAGACCGCACCCGCGGCGCGGACCCGGCCGAGGACGGAGTCGAGCTGCTCGCGCGAGGTGAGCCGGGCCTCCCGGACGGCCGACGCACCCAGTGTCGACGTCGCGACCCGGGACGTGATGGCCGCGCCCCAGGAGCGGACCGACGCGACCGACGGGTCGCTGTCGGGCGTGTTCTCGAAGTGACCGGGCGCCGGACGGCCGACGGCCGCGTACCGGTCGGCGACACGGTGCGACGCGGGAGCGGCGAGACCACCCGGGGCCGCCAGCGGAGCCAGCGAGTCGCGGAACCGCGTCTCCTCGCGGGCGAACAGCGACGGCGACGACGCGAGTGAGAACACCGCGGACATGAAGTTGTCCTGCGACGCACCCTCTTCGAGCCGGCGGATCAGGTACGCGATCGCGACGTCGAACTCCCCCGGGTGCACGACCGGCGTGTACAGCAGCAGCGAGCCGACGGTGCGACGGACGGCTTCGGCCTGGCCCTGCGCCATGCCGAGCAGCATCTCGAACTCGATGCCGTCGCGGACCCCGCGCTCCCCGGCGAGCAGCCACGCGTGGGCGACGTCGAACAGGTTGTGCCCGGCGATGCCGACCCGCACGTTCTCGATGCGGGACGGGGTGAGCGCCCAGTCGAGCACCCGCTTGTAGTTGGTGTCCGAGTCCTGCTTGGTGTGCCAGGTGGCGAGGGGCCAGCCGTGCGTCGACGCCTCGACCTGTTCCATCGGCAGGTTGGCGCCCTTGACGAGCCGCACCTTGATGTCGGCACCACCGCGGGCACGACGGGCCGCGGACCACTCCTGCAGGTGCTGCATGGCGGACAGTGCGTCGGGCAGGTACGCCTGCAGCACGATCCCGGCCTCGAGCTGCAGGAACGCCGGCTCGTCGAGCAGCTGCGTGAAGACGGCGATCGTCAGGTCGAGGTCCTTGAACTCCTCCATGTCGAGGTTGATGAACTTCGCGGGGGTCGCCGCGGCGGCACGCTGGAACAGCGGCCGGAGCTTGTCGACGATGTCGGACACGGCCTGGTCGAACGCCCACGGCGAGTGCGGGTGCACGGTCGAGGACACCTTGATCGACACGTAGTCGACGTCGTCGCGCGCGAGCAGCTTGTGCGTGCCCTCGAGCCGGCGTGCCGCCTCGCTCTCCCCCAGGACCGCCTCGCCCAGCAGGTTCACGTTGAGCCGGACGCCGTCCCGCTTGATCTTCGCGATCGCCGGACCGAGCTTCGCGTCGGTCGCGTCGACGATCAGGTGGCCGACCATGTTCCGCAGCACGCGACGGGCGACGGGGACGACGACACCCGGGAGGCCCGGTGCCAGTCCGCCACCGAGCCGCACCAGACCGCGGAGTGCGCTGGGCAGGAACCCCGGCGCGTCGGGCGCGATGGCGCGGAGCTTGCGCGCGGCGACGCCGAGGTCCTCGGGTCGGACGACGCCGTCGACGAACCCGACCGCGAACGCGAGCCCCTTGGGGTCGGCCAGCACACCGGCGAGCTGCTTGGCCGAGCCGTCGACCGGGTAGGTCTCGGCCTCGGCGAGCCACCGGCGGACGAGTGCGACCGACGCGTCGGCGAGGTCGTCAGGTGCGGTCGTGGTGGGCGCGTCGTTGCGGGGCTGCACGTCGGTCATGGGATCAGTGTGTCCTCTGCGCTTTCGGTAGCGGAAGCAACTCTTCCTGATGCTTTCCGTTCAGTTCATCTACGCTTTCGACATGCTCGACGTGCGCCGCCTGGTCCTCCTCCGTGAGCTCTCGATCCGTGGGACCGTCGCGGCGGTCGCCGAGGCGCTCAACCTGACGCCGTCGGCGGTGTCACAGCAGCTCGGGGTGCTCGAGCGCGAGGCCGGCGTGCAACTCCTGCGCAAGGCCGGCCGGCGGCTGCAGCTCACCCCGCAGGCCGAGGTGCTGGTCGCTGCGGCGGGCGACGTCCTCGACACGTTGGAGCGAGCGCAGGCGTCGGTCGAGTCGACGCTGACCACCGTGCAGGGACGGATCCGGGTCGCGGTGTTCCAGTCGGCGGCGCTCGCGCTCATGCCCTCCGCGCTGCGCACCATGGCGACCGAGCACCCGGACGTGCGGGTCGAGATGGTGCAGCGCGAGCCGGAGACCGCCCTGAACGAGACGTGGGCCCGCGACTTCGACATGGTCGTCGCCGAGCGCTACCCCGCCCACGCCGCGCCGCGCTTCCCGGGCCTCGACGCCCGCGACCTGACGACCGACCCGGTGCGCCTCGCGCTGCCGCCGAGGGACACCGCGCTGTGGCCCGTCGACTCGCTCGCGTCGGCAGCCGGGCTCCCCTGGGTGATGGAGCCCCGGGGGGCGGCCTCGCGGCACTTCGCCGAGCAGACCTGTCGCCGCGCGGGCTTCGAGCCCGACGTCCGCTACGAGACCGCCGACCTGCAGGCCCAGATCCGGCTCATCGAGTCGGGGAACGCCGTCGCGCTGATGCCCGACCTGGTGTGGGCCGGACGGTCGACGGCGTGCCGGCTGCTCGAGCTGCCCGTCCCTGCGCGCAGGACGATCTTCACCGCGCAGCGGATGGCGAGTGCTGACTCCCCCGCGGTGTCCGCGTTCCGTGCGGCGCTCGAGCGCGCGGCCCCGCCGCTGTCGGGAAATCCCTGATCGTGACAGGTTCCTCCACAACGAAATCGTGATCGACGGAACCGACGTCTGAGCGTTCCCACACCGTACGATCTGAGCCGTGCACCGATCGCGGTGCTCGTTCGATCCACGTTCCTCGGGGGGACCACCTTGTTCCAGACCACCACCACGCTCCGCCGTTGCACGGTCGCCACCGCCGTGCTCGTCGCCGTCGGTTCGACCGCACTCGGCCTCGGGACGACGGCAGCCGTCGCCGACACCGCTCCGACCGCATCGTCCGCCGCGGTGTCGACGTCGTCGGACACTCCGACGGCGGACGATGCTGTCAGCGACGCTCCGTCCGCGGCGACACCCGCGACCGAAGCGCCGTCAGCGGACGGGACGCTCGCCGGCTCGAACGCGGCTCCCAGCGCGAGTGCGACACCGACCGACGCCGCGCCGACCGAAGCCAGGCCCGTCGACGCCACGCCCGGTGATGCCCCGACCTCCGCCGCGCAGCCCGCCGCAGCGCCGTCGGCCGAAGCCACCTCGGTCGTGCCCGCTGCGGCGACCCCGGCGGGCACGGCCACCGTCAGCGGGACCGTCATGCGCTGGCACACCCTGACGGCGGACACGTCCGGCTGGCCCGCCGACACATCGTTCACGTACCAGTGGCAGACGGCCTTCGCGGGCGGCGACCCGATCGACCTGCCGGGTGCGACACAGTCGACCACGACGATCAGCCCGGTCCTCGGCGACCTCGACCAGCTCCGCGTCGTCGTCACCGGAACGGCTCCGGGACAGGAACCGACCGCCGTGGCGAGCGCCCTGACCGGTCCGGTGGCAGAGAACCCCGACATGCGATGGGGGTACCTCGGCGTCCGGACGGGCGAGGCGACCTCGGGCGTGCAGTTCTCGGCGCAGCTCAACGCCTTCGACGGCGACGGTCTGCAGTACTTCGTCAGCGGTGGCCCCGAAGGCGGCCCGGACGCGAGCGTGCTGCCCGCGGGGCTGACGTTCGCCGCTGACGGCACCCTGTCCGGGACCCCCACCACGACCGGTGTCATCGAGTTCTGGGTGCACACGTCCACGGGTACGCACCCGAACGGCACCGAGGTCTCCCGGTACGTCCTGACCGTGCAGCCCGGTGCGGTGACCGACATGTCAGTCGTCATCCGTGGTGCCGGTGATGCGACCACCGCGCCGACCTGGTTGGCCACCTCCGACGGAACGGTCATCCACAGCGACTCCCCCGAGGTGCAGACCGGCGATGTGACCGCCCCGATCCGGGTCCGTCAGGACGGCTCCCTCGAGCTCGACGCGCTGGGGTTCGACCAGCAGGACAACGTGGCGCCACTCGAGGACCTGACCTGGTCGTCCTCGGAACCGGGCGACACCTTCACCCCGACTGGCGCGGTCGACGCCGTGACGCTCCGCTTCGTGCACGCGAGCCCACACGTCATCACGGCCCGTTCCGGTTCGGTCAGCGTGCGCTTCACCGTGCAGGTCGACCCGGTGCCCGCGGCGGCAACGTCCGTCTCGACGACGCCGCGCACGCCCGCCGGACAGCTGGCCTTCACCGGAGCGGACCCGTCCAGCCCGCTCGCCTGGGCGCTCGGGCTGATGGCAGCGGGTGCCGCACTCGTGGTGGCCCGGGTCCGGCGACGCCGCGCCTGACCACCATCACGAGCTGACGAAGCGGACACAGCGGCCACTCCGGATCGGTGTGGCCGCTGTGTCGTGCGGTGCGGGAGCCCGCACCGGACCCCCAACCCGGGTCACATTTCGGCACCCCATACCCGATTGGCCTCGCGAGTACCAGTACGCTCCGATCACGCTCGAGATTCTCGGCGGATTCTTACGATCCGGCACCCGACCGGACCTGACCCACAGGGGAACCCGTGCACCGCAGCACCTCCGCAGCCCGACGCGCCTGCGCCGTCGGCACCACCATCGCACTCATCGGCCTGACGACCGGCCTCGGCGTCTTCTCGGCGTCCACGGCGTACGCGGTCGACACCGACAGTGCTCCGACGACGACGATCACGACCACCGATGCCGGCGCACCGGCGGACTCGTCGACGCCGACCGACCCGTCGGTGCCGACCGACTCGCCGACGCCGACCGACTCGAACGGATCGACGGCCCCGGCGACGGACCAGCCGACCGCTCCCGCCACCGACCCGGCCGCCGCGCCGACCGCCCCGGCGACGACCGGCACGGGCAGCACTCCGGCCAAGGCCCCGAAGGCCGCCGTCTCGGCGCAGGCAGTCGCGTCCGAGGCGCAGATCGTCGGCGACCCGAAGGTCGGCGTCACCCTGCGCGCCGACGCCCCGGAGGTCACCGGCCCCTACGCCTACGCCTGGTCCACGGACGGCGGTGTCACCGTCGCGTCGACGTCGAGCGTGTACGTGCTGAAGGCAGCCGACCTGGGCAAGCGCATCACGGTCGTCATCACCGGCGCGAACGGCGACACCGCGACCGCGACGACCGCCGAGGTCACCGAGGACGTCGCGTTCGACACGGCGACCACGGCCGACGCACCGCGGACGATCGAGGTCACCGCGGGCGACACGCTCAACGAGACCTTCGAGGTGGCGAAGGGCAGCGCGCCCGTCTCGTACGCGATCGGCTACACCGACCCGGACAGCTCCGACCCGACCGACCCCGACGACCAGCCCGAGTCGTACCTGCCGTACGAGAGCGTGTTCGACACGTCGACCGCCACGCTGCGTGGCCAGGTCACGTCGTCCGGTGTGTACGACTTCACCGTCGTCGCCTCGAACGGCACCTCGACCGCGACCCAGTACGTCGAGGTCGTCGTCGACCCGGCGCAGGCGATCGGTGTCATGGCCTCAGCGACCGACCGGTCTTCCCAGGACGCGTTCGACGGCGTGAACCCGACCACGGCGTGGATCATCGAGCCCGACGCGTCCGTCCTGACGATCGTCTTCCCCGCTGACCTCAGCCAGGACCCGACCATCACCGACGGTGGACAGCCGACCGTCAACCAGGGCGGCTCGCTCTGGGTGAACGGCTCGCCCGTCGACCAGTACGGCAACGACACGACGCAGTACGACGACGAGGGCAACGCCCCGCAGCCGACCGTCACGAGCGACCACGCGACCGACCAGATCGCGTTCGACGAGGACGAGTTCGCCACGAAGGTCACGTTCCCGACGGCGTCGACCCACCGACTGACGGTGGCCGCCGACGACCTGTCGGTCTCCTTCCCGGTGACGGTCGACCCGACCGTCGCCGCCGTCGCCCCCGTCGCGGCAGCCACCCCGACCACCCCGAAGGGCCAGCTCGCCTTCACCGGTTCGGACACGACGGGTGCACTCCCGTGGGGTCTCGCGATGCTCGCCGCGGGCGCCGGTCTGGTCGGCCTCCGCGCGCTGCGACGCCGCACCCAGCGCTAGCCGGGAGGACCGTCACGGCCCCGTCGGACCCCACCGGGTCCGACGGGGCCGTTTCGTTCGCCTCCCGCGCCCCGCCGGATGGGTAGCGTTGCCCGCATGCCCACGCTGCTGCACATCGACTCCTCGGCCGACCTCGCCCACTCCCGCTCGCGCGCCCTGACCGCGGCGTTCGCCGACGCCTGGCGTGCCCGTGGTCCGGAGTACACGGTGACGCGCCGCGACCTGCACACGTCGCCGCTGCCGCACCTGGAGACGTCGGCGCTGCACTGGGCAGCGGGCGACCGCACGTCCGAGGAGTCCGTCGACCCGGCCGCCGAGGCCCTGCGCCAGGAGGTCATCGACGAGCTGCTCGCCGCCGATGCCGTCGTGGTCGGTGCGCCGCTGTACAACTACACGGTGCCGTCGAGCCTGAAGGCCTGGATCGACCGCATCCACATCCCCGGCGTGCTCGCGGGTGACGTCCAGCCCCTCGCCGGACGGCCGGTCGTGACCGTCGTCAGCCGCGGCGGCACCTACGACGCCGGCACCCCGACCGAGCTCTGGGACCACGGCTCCCCCGTGCTCGAGATCGTCCTGGCCAGTGCCCTGGGCATGCGGCACTACCCGGTCACGGTGAGTGCGACGCTCGCGGACCGGCTGCCCGACCTGGCACCGCTCGCCGACCACGCCACGGCCGAGTTCCATGACGCGAGGACCACGCTCGAACGGCTCGCCACCACCGTCCTCTGACGGCAGCGGCTCGTCGGCCGCGGAGCCCGCTCAGGCGGGGCGGATCTCGTCCGCACGACCCAGCATGATCACGACGCCGACGCGAGCTGGTGGACGCGCTGGGGCGAGACACCGAGCAGGGACGCCGTCTCAGCGTAGGTGTACCCGTCAGCGCGCATCGCTCGGACGACCTCGCGTGCAAGCGACGCGGCCTCGGCCGCCTCGCTGCGCGCCGCTTCGGCCTTCTGACGCGACACCTCCCACTTCGCGCGGGCGTCGTCCGGGAGCACGAAGTGCACGTCGATCTCGACGTCGTCCTCTGGCACGTCGAGGGTCAGCGCGACGCACTCTCGCGCCATCCACTCGACGTCTGTCACTCGTCGGGCCTGGGTCGCGGCGTCGACCGACGGGATGTCGATCGCCCACCACCGACCTTCGCGGTGGGCTCGTGCTTGGTAGACCGCCATGATCGCTCCGTTCATCGCCAGCTCCCGGGTACGTCCGGGAATCGCTTCACCACTTGCCGAACCACACCCGGGCTGATCTCACCGTGTCGCGGCAACACCAGTCGCCCCTCGCCGCGGGGCCCACACCACACCTCGTGGCTTCCCTTGATGCGATCCACCCACCAGCCTTTCGCACGCAGGAACGTCGCCACATCCCGATGCCGTACTGCTCGAACCACGGTATCAATGCCCTCTTGTCGTCGCCATCAATGGGCACTAGAGAGCACCCCCTCACGACCACGGTAGAAAGCTGCGACACCGCTCGGAGGTGCGCTCCTTCAGCTGTTGAGAACATCGAGTTCGTCCACGACTGTGGAGGGGTCAGGCGGGGCGGACCTCGTCCGCGCGGCCGATCAGGTCGACGTGGAAGGCCGTCTGCGTCAGCGCGCTCGCGAGCAGGAAGCCGGTCATCGACTCGATCCCGCCGCTGAACGGCACGCGCGAGGCGACCTCGAACAGGGTGGGTGCGTCGAGCGTGTCCAGCGCCGCGGCGACGTGCCGGCTGCGCTCCTCGCGGTGCCGGGTCAGCGTGCGCGCTCGGGTGACCACGTCGCGGAACCGGTACTCGTGCCCCGGACAGACCTCGAGGTCGGCGTACGGGTCGAGTCGCGCGAGCGAGGCCAGGTAGTCCCCCAGCGGGTTCGTGTCCGTCCGTCCGCCGAGCCCGATGCCCGGGTTGATGCGCGGCAGCACGTGGTCGCCGGTGAACAGCAGCCCGTCGCCCTCGTCGACGAAGCACAGGTGCCCCGCCGTGTGACCGGGGGTCCACAGCGCACGGATCGTCCGACCCGCGACCGGCAGCACGTCGCCGTCGTCGAGCAGCACGTCGGCGAACGGCGTCACCGCGGCTCCGAGCCCGAGACGACGGCCGGTCCCCCACGCTGCGCTCACCCCGGCGCGCAGGTCGTCCGGGATCCCCCACGTCGCGATGTCCGCCTCGTGCCGCTCGGCGTCCGGGCGTTCGTGCTCGAGCGCCCGGACCTCGAGCCCGTGCATCGCGACCGACGCCCCCGACGCGTGACGGACGGCAGCCGCGGCGCCCAGGTGGTCGGCGTGCAGGTGCGTCACGACGACGTGGCCGACGTCGGCGACCGAGCGGCCGATCGCGGCGAGACCCGCGGACAGGACCTCGAGCTCGCCGCCGTCGCTCCAACCGGGGTCGATGACCGTCAGCACCCCGTCGGAACCCTCGACGACGTACACGAGCGTGGCGTCCGGCACCCCGGACCGGAAGGGGACGGCGAGCGTCCAGATGCCCGGACGGACTTCCTCGACCGGCGGGAGCACCCCGTCGGCGAGCGCCTGCGCCTGCACGGGACTGACCGGAGTCGGGGGCGACGCGGCCGGCGGCGGGGACGGGACGGTCGACACCCGGCCACCTTACTGACGCGACGGACGTGGTCGAGCCGAGCCGGGCCTCCCGGGCCGTGACGGTGCGCACGCGTAGACAGGAGCCATGGAGATCGCACCGATGCTCGCCAAGGCCGTCCCCGACGTCCCCGAACCCGACAGTGTCCGGGGTGGGCTGCGCTACGAACCGAAGTGGGACGGGTTCCGCGGGATCGTCACGATCGACGGCGACGACGTCGAGATCGGCAGCCGCGGCGCCAAGCCGCTGACCCGGTACTTCCCCGAGCTGGTGGAGGCGTTCCGCGCCCAGTTCGGCGGCCGCGAGCACCCGGTCGTGCTCGACGGCGAGGTCGTCCTGCGCACGGGCGAGCCGGGGCACGAGCGCCTCCACTGGGAGGCGCTGTCGCAGCGGATCCACCCCGCCGCCTCGCGGATCGCGAAGCTCAGCGTCGAGACCCCCGCGCAGTTCGTCGCGTTCGACCTGCTCGCGGCCGACGGCGACGAACTCACCGACCTGCCGTTCGACGAGCGGCGCTCCCGCCTCGAGGCCCTGGCCGCCGACGTCAGCGACCCGCTGTACGTGACACGGACCACGCTCGACGTCGAGCAGGCGCGCGCCTGGCTCGAGACGTTCGAGGGCGCCGGGCTGGACGGCGTCGTGGCGAAGCCGCGCATCCGTCCGTACGAGCCGGGCAAGCGCACGATGCTCAAGGTGAAGCACCACCGCACCGCCGACGTCGTGGCGATCGGGTACCGCGTGCACAAGAGCGGCAGCGGGGTCGGCTCGCTGCTGGTCGGGCTGTACGACGACGACGGCGAGCTCCGCCAGGTCGGCGGGGTGTCGGCGTTCTCCGACAAGCGACGGCTCGCGCTGGTCGAGGAGCTCGAGCCCGTCGTGCTCCGCGATGCGGACGGGAGGCCCGTGACCGGGGACGGCGAGAAGTCACGGTTCTCGTCGGGTCGCGACACGTCGTTCGTGCGGCTGGAACCGTCGGTCGTGCTCGAGGTGCGCTACGACCAGATGGAGGGCGACCGCTTCCGGCACACCGTCCAGTTCGAGCGGTGGCGCCCCGACCGCGATGCGCGGTCGTGTGGTTTCGAGCAACTCGAGGTTCCGGGAGCGTACGACCTCCGGAAAGTGCTGTCCTGAGTGCGCGAGTTGTCCGTTTCTCGAAACTAGTTAGGCAAACTAGTGAGTGCGTGGAAGGATCGATCCATCGGCAGCCGAGGTGGCTGCTGAGGGATCGGAGCGGATCGACATGAGCAACGCAACTCTCGTTCGACACGCGCAGCGGCACCCGTTCACCGAGGTGCGCGAGGCGCGTCACCAGCGCGCACTGCAGCTGAGTGCCGTCGTCACCGCCATCGCCGGCGTGACCGCGACGGCACTCGCGCTCGTCACGATCGGACTCGGCGCATGATCGTCGACGGCATCACCGACCGCAACCGCGGCACCTGGTCCAAGCTCACGCGCCTGCACACCGCCACGATCGACCTGCCGATGCACACCAAGCGCGTCGACGACTCCGACCGTCGCCCGGACCGCCCCACGCTCTAGTCCGTCGGGTCGGGTGCCGCGGGCTTCTTCGCACGCGAGGGCTGCACGCGCGGCGGCTCGCCGGGCATCTTCGGGAAGTCCGGCGGGAACGGCAGTTCACCGAGGCCGTTCCCCAGGTCCCGCTCCCACCACGCGAGCAGCGGAGCGATCGAGCCGGGCTGCTCGCCCATCGACTCCCACGGGTCGCCGGTCGTCCGCAGTCGCTCGGGCATCGACAGGATCGTGAACGTCGTCGGGTCCGCGTCGCGGAGTTCGTCCCAGGCCAGTGGCGCCGACACCGATGCGTGTGCGAGGGCGCGCGGGCTGTAGGCACCCGCCATCGTCCGGTCGCGGTTCGCCTGGTTGAAGTCGACCAACACGCGCTGGCCGCGCTCCTCCTTCCACCACGCGGTGGTCACCCGATCGGGCATCCGCCGTTCGAGTTCACGCGCGGCAGCGATGACGGCGTGCCGCACGTCGAGGAACTCGTGCTCGGGTTGGATCGGGGCGAAGACGTGCAGTCCCCGGTTGCCGCTGGTCTTGACCCACGCGGTCAGCCCGACCTCGTCGAGGACCTTCCGGAGTTCCTCGGCAGCGGGCACGGCGTCACGGAAGTCGGTACCGGGCTGCGGGTCGAGGTCGATGCGGAGCTGGTCCGGGTGGTCGCTGTCCTCCGCGCGCGACGCCCATGGGTGGAACACGACCGTGTTCATCTGTGCCGCCCACACCGCGACGGCCGGCTCGTCGAGCACGAGCTGGGGGTGCGACCGGCCGCTTGGGTAGGTGACCGTGACGTCGCGGACGTACTCGGGGGCGCCCTTGGGCGGGTTCTTCGAGAAGAACGAGTCGCCGTCGATGCCGGCGCCGTAGCGCTGCAGGGAGACCGGCCGGTCGCCGTTCGCCCGAACAAAGGGGCCGCCGACCGCGACCAGGTACTCCGCGAGCTGGAGCTTCGTGATCCCGACGTCTGGGAACAGCACGCGGGACGGGCTGCTGATCCGGACCTCGCGGTCGCCGTGCGGCCCCGGGACCGTCAGCGTCGTCGCTTCGCTCGCCATGCAGGGGAACCTACTCGTGCGTGCCCGTGGGCGCTGCCGCACCGGCGTCCGTGGGCCCGGCGCGGCAGGATGGGTGGGTGAGCGCGTACCTCGGAGTGGACCTGGCGTGGGGGCTCGGTACCGAGCGACGTGCGCCGAACGAGACCGGGCTCGCCACGCTCGACGAGGACGGCCGGGTACTCGACGCCGGGTGGGCCCGCGGCGTCGACGACGTCACCACGTGGATCACCGAGCACCTCGGACCGCGGACGCTCATCGGAGTCGACGCGTCGTTGGTCGTGACGAACCCGACCGGCATCCGCGAGGCCGAACGGCAGGTCGGACAGCGCTACGGTCGGTGGAAGGTGGCGGCCAACCCCACGAACCTTGCCTCGGCGGCGAGCGCCGGCGCCCGGCTGCTGGAACGCCTGACCGCGCTCGGCATCGGGTACGTCAGCGACACCCCGTCGATGTACGACCGCCGCGGACCGGCGGTGTTCGAGTGCTACCCCTACACGACGCTCGTCGGGGTCGAGGAACTCGGCTACGACGCCGAACGCCCCCGGTACAAGCGGCTCGACACGGCGCTGCCCGCACCGGATGCCCGAGCCCGTCGCGCCGTGGCGTTCGACGACCTGGTCCGTCGGCTCCGCGAGACGCCGCTCGACCCGCCGCTCGTCCTGGACGCGCACCCGCTCACGGCTGCGCTCGCCGACCCGTCCGTGCTGCACGGCCCCACGCACAAGCACCGCGAGGACCTGCTCGACGGTGTGCTGTGCGCCTGGACGGCCGCGTTCTGGGACCGGCACGGCGACCAGCGCGTGCAGGTGCTGGGCGGCGACCCGGACCTCCCGTCCGATCCGCTCGACGAGGCGGGCCGCAAGCCGGTCGTCATCACTCCGGCGCGCGGGTCGCAGCGGCGGCCCCGCGGCTAGGCTGATGGCGTGAGCAGCACCCCCGAACCCCTGCGCATCGGGCTGGTCTCGCTGCACACCTCCCCCGGTGACGAGCCCGGGTCCGGTGAGGTCGGGGGCATGAACGTCGTCGTCCGACACCAGGCCGAAGCCCTCGCCGACCTCGGACACCACGTCGAGATCGTCACGCGGCGCTCGTCGCCGACCCAGCCCGACTCCGTGTCGATCGTGCCCGGCGTCTGTCTGCGGTTCCTCTCCGCCGGGCCGGCCGAACCGGTGCCGAAGGGCGAACACGACGCGTTCATCGAGCCGTTCCGCGACGGGCTCGCAGCGCTCGGCCCCTTCGACGTACTGCACGCGCACCACTGGTTCTCCGGAGCCGCCGCCCTGCCCGTGGCCCGACAGCGCGGCATCCCGCACGTGCAGTCGTTCCACTCCATCGCCGCCGACTCCGCGACGCCGTTGTCCGAGGGTGAGCGTCCCGAGTCCGCCGGGCGCATGGCGGGCGAGGCGACGCTGGCCCGCGACTCGGACGCCGTGGTGGTGGTCAGCGAGGCCGAGGCCGACACCGTGCGCGACCGGCTCGGTGGGGACCCCGCCCGTGTGTGGATCGTCCCGCCGGGGGTCGACGGATCGGTGTTCCGGCCCGCTGCCGCCGGGGCCCGCCGTGCCGAGGTGCCCTACGTCGTGGCTGCTGCCCGCGTCCAGCCGCTCAAGGGCCTCGACCTGGCGATCAAGGCCATCGCGGGGATCTCCGAGGCGGTCCGTCCGACCCTCGTGATCGCCGGGGACTCCTCGAGCGAAGCCGGCGACTACCTGACGGAGCTCCGTGGGCTCGCTGCGTCACTCGGCGTGGCTGACCGGGTGACGTTCATCGGGCCGCAGTCACGCGCCGACCTGGCCCTGCTGTTCCGTGGGTCGTCGGCCGTGCTCGTCCCGTCGCACTCGGAGACGTACGGGCTCGTCGCGCTCGAGGGCTCGGCGTCCGGGGTGCCGGTCGTCGCCGCTGCCGCCGGGGGCCTGCGCGAAGCGGTGCTCGACGGCGAGACCGGCGTCGTCCTGGAGTCCCGTGCGCCCGAGGTCTGGGCAGCGGAGATCGAGCGGGTCCTCACCGAACCGACGTACGCGGCCGGGCTGTCCGCGGCGGGTCGCGAACACGCCGAGCGCCTGAGTTGGGAGCGGTCGGCGTCCGGCCTCGAGCAGGTGTACCGCCGGGTGCTCGGGCACGACTGATGGCCGGAGCGCTCGACCTCGGTCCGTTCTGGGCGGCGCTCGACGCGGTCCCGGTCGACCCGGACGCCGAGGCGCTCTACGACGGCTCCGTCGCGGGCCGGCTGCGGCGCGAGAACCTGACGCGGTACCTCGACGCCGTCGGCCCGCACGCGGACACGCTGCTGGTCGCCGAGGCCCCCGGCTGGCGCGGCATGACGAACACCGGCATCCCGTTCACCAGCATGCGTGAACTCGGACCCGACTTCCTGGCGCCCTCGCAGCCGACCGCCCCGTGGGAAGCATCGTCACGGGTCGTGCACGCCGCGCTCGCCGGGTGGCGCGGTCCGCTCCCCGTCGCGTGGGCGATCTTCCCGCACCACCCGTTCGTCGGGACCGACCGGCTGACGAACCGGACGCCGCGACCTGCCGAGGTCCGGTCAGGCGCGCCGGTGACCCTCGCGCTGCTCGAGGCACTCGGAGCGAGTCGGGTGATCGCCGTCGGACGGAAGGCGCAGGGAGCGCTCGCCCTCGCCGGAATCGACGCGATCGCGGTGCGGCACCCGGCGCAGGGCGGGGCGAAGCAGTTCACGGAGCAGCTGGCCGCGCTGTCCGGCTGAGGGGGGGCGCCCCACGCCGCGGCGCCGCGCTCGCTCGAGACGCCGCGGGTCAGGCGAGACGCCGCGCTTCCAGCGAGACGCCGCCTTCCGGGGCGGCGTCTCGAGTGCGCGGCGGCGCCGCGAGTGCACGGCGGCGCCGGGGTCAGGCGGACTGGACGTCGACGCCCTTCGCCGCGAGGGCCTCGGCGACGTGCGCCGGCAGTCGTGTGGCGACGTAGACCGTCCGCAGCGCCGGGAGTTCGATGACGTCGTCCCAGTTCTGCGGGTCGAAGCGGTCGTCGGTGCCCTCCCAGCCGGGGTGCACGTCCTGCAGGACCTGCAGGTCGGAGTCGACGGTGAGCTCGGTCACCAGGGACAGGTGCGAGGGCAGCAGGTCGAGGTCGTCGTAGTACTCGCGCGCTCGGTCGTCCTGCCCCTCGACGTCGATGTCCTCGTCCGACTCGTCGGCGCTGTCCGCGTCGTACGGCTCGAGCACGTCGAGGTCGTAGCAGAGCACGTCGAGCACGAGCAGCTTCGCGTTGAAGTCGGCGAACTCGATCGGTTCCTCGGTGGTGTTCGACTCGTCGTCCATGCAGCGGATGCTAGCGGCGCCGTGCTGGAGGCGTCCGGTTTCCGGCAGGACACGGACGTGTTGCGATGACCGGCGAGAACTCTGTGAGACTGGACAGGGAAGCGTGCAGGCGCAACAGTGTGGTGCATGGCCACAACCAACACCGAGCGCCCGACGACGGAGCAGCCCGAACTGCGCCGTGTCCTCGGACCCAAGCTCCTGCTGTTGTTCATCATCGGGGACATCCTCGGCACGGGTGTCTACGCCCTGACGGGGCAGGTCGCGGCGGAGGTCGGTGGGGCCGCATGGCTCCCGTTCCTCATCGCGTTCGCGGTCGCGCTGTTGACGGCGTTCTCGTACCTGGAGCTCGTCACGAAGTACCCGCAGACCGCCGGTGCCGCGCTCTACGTCCACAAGGCGTTCGGCATCCACTTCGTCACCTTCATCGTCACGTTCATCGTGATGTGCTCGGGGATCACCTCGGCGTCGACGGCGTCGCGGGCGTTCGCGGCGAACCTCGGGGTCGGCTTCGGCCTCGAGCTGCCGAACGGCGTGGTGATGCTCATCGCGATGGGGTTCATGCTCGCCGTGATGGCGGTGAACTTCCGAGGCGTCAGCGAGAGCGTCAAGACCAACGTCGTCCTGACCCTCGTCGAGCTGAGCGGTCTGGTGATGGTGATCCTCATCGGGTTCTGGGCGATCGCGGGCGGCAACGCGGACTTCTCGCGCGTGGTCATGTTCGAGACCCCGGAGGACAAGAGCCTGCTGCTGTCGATCTCGACGGCGACCTCGCTGGCGTTCTTCGCGATGGTCGGCTTCGAGGACTCGGTGAACATGGCCGAGGAGACCAAGGACCCGTCGCGGATCTTCCCCAAGGTGATGCTCACGGGCCTCGGCATCACCGCCGTCATCTACGTGCTCGTGTCCATCTGCGCCGTCGCCGTCGTGCCGATCGGTGAGCTCGCGGGCAACGAGACGCCGCTGGTCACCGTCGTGCAGACCGCCGCGCCGGACTTCCCGATCGGCAACCTGCTGCCCTTCATCTCGATGTTCGCCGTCGCCAACACCGCGCTGATCAACATGATGATGGCGTCGCGCCTGCTGTACGGCATGAGCAAGCAGGGTGTCCTGCCCGGGTTCCTGTCCAAGGTGTCGCAGACCCGCCGCACCCCGTCCACCGCGATCGTCTTCACCACGGTGATCTCCCTGGCCCTGATCGGCTGGGTGTCGCTCAGCCCGGACTCCCCCATCGTGGTCGTGCTCGGCGGGACCACGTCGCTGTTGCTGCTGTCCGTGTTTGCCGTCGTCAACCTGTCGGTGTTGGTGCTGCGGCGCGACAAGGTCGGTCACAAGCACTTCCGGGCCGGCGTCGTGATCCCCGTGATCGGCGTCGTCACCTGCTTGTGGCTCGTGCTGCCGTTCTCGTCCGGTCGCGCGGTGGAGCAGTACCAGATCGCGGGTGCCCTGTTGGCGCTTGGCGTGCTGCTGTGGATCGTGACCTGGTTCACCCACGGTCGCAAGCACACGGACAAGGCGCCGACCGGGCTGGTGACCGAGCCGACGCAGGTCGTCCACCGCGACGACGAGCCGGTCGAGCGCAGCTGACGGGGGCACACCCCGGCTGCAGCGCAGTTGGCGGGGGCACACCCCGGCTGCAGCGCAGTTGACGGGGGCATACCCCGGCTGCAGCGCAGCTGACCGGGGCACACCCCGGCTGCAGCGCAGCTGACGCGGGCACACCCCGGCTGCAGCGCAGCTGACCGGGGCTCACCCCGGCCGCCGCGCAGCTGACCGGCGCCCACTCGGACCAGAGCGCACCTGAACGCGGGGCATGTCGAGGGCGGCCGTTCCCAGGCCGCCCTCGTACCCTCGTCCTGGCGACCGGACCGAGATCCGGCACCCCGGGACCCGGACCGACATCCGGCACCCCGGCACCGGACCCCGGACGGAAGGACCCGAGCATGCACCGTGTCGGCATCACGCTGGCGTCCGTGTTCGGCGCCGGTATCGTGGCCGTCGGCATCGGCGTGGTCGTGCTGGTCGTCATGGCGGTCCACTCACTGTCCGGCGTGGCCGGCTCGGTGTCGTCCCCGCAGGCCGTCACGTGCCCGGCGGCCGCGTCGAAGACCATCGGCGGGATCGTCGTCCCCGCGGGGCCGGTCGCCGGCTACTGCCAGGACCGGCTGGTGAACGCCGCGTACGTCATCGAGGCCGCGCAGTCCCTCGGCATCGGCCCGCACACGCAGGCCGTCGGGGTGATGACCGCGATCGGCGAGTCCGGGCTGCAGAACCTGGACCACGGTGACGCGGTCGGCCCCGACAGCCGGGGACTGTTCCAGCAGCGGGACAACGGCGCGTGGGGCACGTACGAGCAGCGCATGGACCCGTACACGGCAGCGTCGATGTTCTACGCGAAGCTCGTGAAGGTCCCCGGGTGGAAGACCATGACCCCGACGCAGATGGCGCACGCCGTGCAGGTGAACGCCGACCCGGAGCACTACGCGAAGTCCTGGCCGGCGGCGAAGGCCGTGGTCGAGGGCCTGACCGGCCAGGACGTGCCGGACACCGCCCCACAGGGCTGACCCCGGCGCGCGTCACGCCGGCCCACGCCGCACCGACCCGCGCCGCACCAATCAGCGCCGCTCCGACCCGAGCCAGCCGCCGCGCGGCCGCCGCCACGTCAGGCCGACGCGTCACGCCGTAGCGGCGGTCACCTCGTCGTCGTCGAGTTCGACCATCGACGCGCCCCCGTCATGCACGACGACCTGCCCGCGCAGACGCACGTGGTGCTCGTCGAGCACGCACGCCATGGCGTCCACCCACTCCCAGTCCACCGGGCTGAGTCCGCGCGCACCCGGCCGTTCCCATGCGAGCACGACGTCGGCGGCGTCGACCTGCTCGACGAGGTCGGCGACCAGCGCTCCGAAGTCGTCGACGTGGTCGTCGGGTTGGTACGGCAGGTCGGCGATCGGCACCACGAGCTGGATCGGCACGCCGCGGGGTGCGAGGAAGAGCACCCAGCACTGCCGGCGCACGGGACGTTCGAGGAGGGCGACGACGAGGTCCACGACGTCGTCATCGGTACGGACTGCGGTTCGCTCGAGTCGGTCGAGCACATCGGTGTCTGGCATGGCTCCAGGCTCGTTCAGACCGGCCGCCGACAGGCCGCACGAGCCCGCATCTGTGGACGACGAGACCGCACGGCCTTGCTGTGGAGGAAGGTCCGCAGTCCCGCTCAGATCCCGTGCGTGATCGCGCTGTCCACCAGCAGCAGCGCACCGAAGAACACCACCACCACTGCCACCAACCCGGTCACCGCGACCGGCCAGGCCAGCCGGCGTCGCGTCAGTCGCAGCACGGAGAAGACGACGGTGAGCGCCAGCACCAGCGCCACGAGCACCGGCCCGGCGTACACCACGACGCCCCCGAGCGTCTCGTCACACCGGTTGCCCGGCGCGGTGCACGACCCGAAACCGAGCGACAGGAACACGATCCCCCACCCCGCGACGAGCGCGACACCCGCGTCGATGGCGAGCAGCACGATGGTGGCGACCAGGTCCGCGACGCGACGGCCACCGACCAGGGGGTGACGAGCCCGGCGACCAGGACCCGGACGGTCGGTCGCGGGACGCTCGGACGGCGTCACCGGCGCGGACATCAGGAACGCCGGCGCGTCCCGCCGCGCGTGGACCACAGCGACGCGGCGATCAGGAGCGGCTGTCCGAACAGACGACCGATGCGCTTGGTGTCCGTGTCCAGGCCGAACGCACTCCGGCGGTTCACCCACTGCGACAGGTTGCCCGGGAACACGGCGACGAAGAACCAGGCCGCGACGTTCCCGACGAGCCGACGACGCCGACGACCGGTGAACAGCAGTGCTGACCCGAGACCGATCTCGGCGACCCCGGACGCCAGCACGGTCGCGTCGGTGTCAAGCGGCACGAACTCCGGCACCTGGGCCTGGAAGTCCTTCCGCGCGAAGGTGAGGTGGCTCGTGCCGGCGAAGACCAGCGCGATCCCGAGCAGGACACGGACGAACGAACGCATGCACCCAGCATGCCTGGCGAGCGCGCGGCTCGCACGAGGCCCCCGAACACGATGCCCCCTGAACCGGCGTCTGCCGGACATCACAGAGCGTCGGTAGGTTCGGAGCATGGCCGCACGGACCCGTGACCACGAACCCCCGGCGGCTCCCGCGTCCGTCGCGGTGGTGCTCGGCTGCATCGCCCTGTACCTCGGCCTGGTGATCCCGGCGGAGCAGCTCGCCCAGCACGTGGCGCTCGGCGGGTTCTTCGGCGCCGTCGGGCTGCTGAGCGGCTGGCGGGCCATCGCGATCGGCGGTCGTCGCCGCGCTGCCCGCCGGTGGGCCTGGGCAGGCATCGTCATCATCGGTGTCGCGTTCGTCGCGATGGCGTACCAACTGGTCTACGTGCTGAGCGGGGGCGCCGTGCCGCCGCCGTTCTGGTCGCCCTACGCGGCCCCCTGACGGACCGGAGGTCCGTGGCCCCTGACGGACGGGAGGCCCGTGGCGGCCCGGCACCGGGCCTCCCGTCCGCCCCGCGCAGCGGCAACGGCCGCACACACCGCCCGCACAGGGTGCAGAGTGGGCGCATGGCAACGACGCCGCGACCGACCCTGTTCCGCCGCAAGCCGATCGAGGAGATCGACGACGACACCGGGGGCGAGGGCGGCCTGAAACGGCACCTCGGGCTGTGGCAGCTCACCGCGATCGGCATCGGCGGCATCATCGGCGCGGGCATCTTCACCCTGGCCGGCACGGTCGCCCACGGGGTGGCCGGACCCGCCGTGCTCATCTCCTTCCTGGTCGCCGGGGTCGCGAGCGCCGCCGCCGCGCTGTCGTACGCGGAGTTCGCCGGACTGATCCCGAAGGCGGGCAGCGCGTACACGTACGGCTATGCGGTGCTGGGCGAGATCGTCGGGTGGTTCATCGGCTGGGACCTGCTGCTCGAGTACACCGCGATCGTGGCGGTGGTCGCGATCGGCATCTCCGGCTACGTCGGCTTCCTGGTCGGGCAGTTCGGCATCGACCTGCCCGCCTGGATGCTCGGCGCACCCGGCACGGGCGACGGGCACGTGCTCGACGTGTTCGCGATCCTGCTCTGCCTGCTCACCGCGTTCGTGCTGACCCGTGGCATCCGGAGTGCCGCCCGGTTCGAGTTCGTCGCCGTCGGGATCAAGGTCGCCCTCGTCGTCCTCATCGTCGTGCTCGGCGTGTTCCACATCAACAGCGCCAACTACGACCCGTACTTCCCGTTCGGCTTCGGCGGCGTGATGACCGGAGCGGCGACGGTGTTCTTCGCGGTGTTCGGCTACGACGCCATGTCGACCGCGGCCGAGGAGTCGGTCGACGCGCGCAAGCACATGCCGAAGGCGATCCTGCTGTCCCTGGCCATCTCGATGGTGCTCTACGTCCTGGCCACGATCGTGCTGACGGGGATGCAGAAGTACACCGAGATCGACCCGGCCTCGGGCTTCTCGTCGGCGTTCGCGTCGGTCGGGCTCGGCGGCGTGGCGAACGTCATCGCGATCGGGGCCATCGTCGGCATCGTGACCGTCCTCGTGACCTTCATGCTGGGCGCCTCACGGGTGTGGTTCTCGATGAGCCGCGACGGCCTGATGCCGAAGTGGTTCGCGAAGACCGATCCGAAGCGCCACGTGCCGACCCGGGTGACCTGGATCCTCGGCATCGCGTCGGCGGTGCTGGCGGGCGTGCTGCCGATCGGCGTGGTCGCGGAGCTGACGAACATCGGCATTTTGCTCGCGTTCGTCGTCGTGTGCACCGCGGTCATCGTGCTGCGCTACACCCAGCCCGATCTCCCCCGGCAGTTCAAGCTCCCCTTCATGCCGATCGTGCCGATCGTCGGCGTGATCGCGTCGCTCTGGCTCGTCACGTTCCTGCAGTGGGAGACGTGGGTGCGCTTCGCGGTGTGGTTCGCGATCGGGCTCGGCGTGTACTTCGGCTACTCACGGAAGCACAGCAAGCTGGCGGTCGAGCAGCAGCGCTAGCGGCGGTGCTTGCCGCCCGAGGCCGTCGGGTCCGCCAGCGGGTGGTTCCGGAACCAGCGCAGCAGCTCGCGCGACTTGCTGCGGTCGGCGCTGCTGTCCCCCGACGCGAGGAAGTCGCTGAATCCCTCTGGCACGTCCTGCGGCTCCGAGCGGTCGTAGGCCATCGACCACTCCGGGAAGCGGCGGGTGTGCAACGTCTCCTCGACCAGCAGTGCGACGTCACCATGCCGCTCGTCCTGGAGGATCCGCGCGTAGGTCGCCATCACGGCGTCGTACGGCCCCTCGAGCAGCTGCATGAACCGTCCGGCGCGGTGCACCAGCAGCCCGGTCAACCCGTCCGCGGTGTTCCGGGCACGCGCGTGCTCGAGCAGGGCTTCGAGCGCGTCGTCGTCGAACGGTTCCTTCGCGGAGCTCATGTAGAGCAGTGACTGCAGCATGGTCCCCCCACCCTGTCGGACCCGGGCCGCGGGCGACAGCCCCTGTCCGGGTGGGAACGGTCCGCGGGGGTCGGTGGGGCCTGGCACGATGGGCGTGTGCCAGCCGCCCCGATGATCGACGCCGTCGACGTCATCCGCTTCGTCGGGCCACAGACCTTCGGCCGGGCGCGCGACATCGTCCGCCAGGGGTTGGTGGAAGCGGCAGTGGTCCACGACGACGGCACCATCACCGCGACCGTGTCCGGCTCGTCCGACGTGCCCTACGACGTCCACGTCGACACCACGGTCGCGCGCGGTGAGTTCGTCCGCCCGGTGCGCTCCCGCTGCACGTGCCCGATCGGCGGCGAGTGCAAGCACGTCGCCGCGGCACTGCTCACCGTCAACGCCCGCGCGGTCGCGGCACACGCCGGACCGCGCTCCGAGGCGCCGGCGCCGCCACCACCGGCGGACTGGAGGCACGAGGTCGCCCGCCTCGCCGGCGACACCCCGCCGAGTGGTCCGGTCCCGAGCACCACCCCGCTCGGCCTGCAGTTCGAGCTCCGCGACGCGGTCCCCGCACGGATGGCGGCACGGGCGCGCGCGACCGGTCGGGCGGTCCCCACGGCGTCCCGCTCCGTGCGGCTCGGCGTCCGCCCCGTCACCCGCAGCGACGCGGGCAACTGGGTGCGCGGGCAGCTGACGTGGGGCACGCTCCCCTACTCGATGAACCGGCTGGGCCTCGGCGCCGAGCAGCACGCCTGGTTCCTGCAGCTCGCGGCCCTGCACCGCGCCGGCGCACTGGCGGGACTGCCCGGCGAGAGCGACTGGATCCACCTCGACGACTTCCCGAGCCCGCTGCTGTGGCCGCTGCTGCGACAGGCCCCGGCGCTCGGCATCGCGTTCGTCACGGGCAAACGCGAGGGCGGTGCGGCACTCGGCTCCGACGCCCGGGTCCTGCTCGACGTCGCTCGTGCCGACGACGGGCTCGTGATCGGCGCGAGCGCGGTGTTCGACGGCCGTCCCGTGGTGCACGGTGCCGCGCGGCTCATCGGCGACCACGGCCTGTACGTGTTCCGCGAGTCGCCCGAGTTCCGTGTGGACCTGGCACCGACGCCCGAACCCGTCCCCGAGGACCAGCGCCGCATGCTGACCGAGGACGCCCGCATCCACGTGCCCGCGGCCGAGGTCGACGAGTTCCTGGCCGACTGGTCCCCGCGGCTGCGCGGCGCACTCGGGCTGGTCAGCTCCGACGGCTCGATCGAGCTGCCGGAGCGGACGCCGCCCGAGCTCGTGCTGACGGTCACGTTCGAGCCGGCGCGGGCACCCCGCACGGACGACGTCGCCCACGTGCAGTGGCGCTGGCACGTCGACGGACGCAAGGACCCGGTGGCGATGCACGGTCCGCTCCCCGACCTGACGGGCGTGCGCGCGGCCGACGACGCGACCACGGCACCGGCCGCGGCCGACGACGCGAGCCGCGCCGAGCCTCCCGTCGGTCCGGGGGGTGGACTGGACTGGTTCGTCGACGGCACCGTCGAGGGGGCCGACGTCGCCGTCCTGGCGAACGAGCTGCTGCCGGCACTGTCCGAGCACGGTGTCCGCGTCGTGGTGCAGGGTGAGCGGCTGGACTACGAACGGCTGAGCGGACGCCCGCACATACGGGTCACGACCATGCCGTCCGACAAGCACGACTGGTTCGACCTGGGCATCTTCGTGAGCGTGAACGGCAAGGAGATCCCCTTCACGCCGCTGCTGACCGCGCTCGCCAGTCGGCAGCGCCGGATGAAGCTCGTCGACAACTCGTACCTGTCGTTGGGCGACCCGGCGTTTGACCGGCTCAAGGAGCTGATCGAGGAAGCCCGCGAGCAGAACGAGTGGGAGCCGTCGCAGTCGATGGCCGTCACCCCGCTGCAGGCCGGGCTGTGGTCCGAGTTCGACCAGCTCGCCGACGAGACCGACCACGACGAGCGGTGGCGCTCGATGGCCGCGCGGCTGCTCGACGCCGCGCCGCCCACCGACGTCGTGGTGCCGGACACCGTGCACGCCGACCTGCGGCCCTACCAGCTGTCCGGGTACGCGTGGCTGTCGTTCCTGGTCGATCACGGGGTGGGCGGGGTCCTGGCGGACGACATGGGGCTCGGCAAGACGCTGCAGGCGCTCGCGATGATCGCCGCCCGACGCCGAGCGGCACCCGACGAACCGCCGTTCCTGGTCGTCGCGCCCACCTCGGTCGTCGGCAACTGGGCTGCCGAGGCCACACGCTTCGTCCCGTCCCTGCGCGTCGCGACCATCGAGACCACCTCGCTGAAGGACCCGTCCCTCGTCGCCCGGGTCGCGGCGGGGGCGGACGTGGTCGTGACCTCGTACGCGCTGCTCCGCCTCGATGCCGCCGCCTACACCGACCTGCCCTGGTCGGCGCTGCTGCTCGACGAGGCGCAGTTCGTGAAGAACCCGCAGTCGCAGACCCACCGGGTCGCGTCCGAGCTCCGCGCGCCGGTCAAGATCGCGATCACCGGCACGCCGCTCGAGAACGGTCTCACCGACCTGTGGGCGCTGTTCTCGATCGTCGCGCCCGGGCTGCTGTCGTCGTGGACGCGCTTCGGCGACGACTACGTCAAGCCGCTCGCCTCGCCGGACCTGCGCGGCGAGGCCCGCTCCGAGCTGACCGCACGACTGCGGCGGCGCATCCGACCGCTCATGCTGCGTCGGACGAAGGAGAGCGTCGCGTCGGACCTGCCACCCAAGCAGGAACAGGTCGTGCGTGTCACGCTCGACCCGGCACACCGGCAGGTCTACGAACGCACGCTCAACCGGGAGCGGCTGAAGGTCCTCGACCTGATCGACGACCTCGACCGCAACCGGATGATCGTCTTCCGGTCGCTCACGCTGCTGCGCATGCTCGCGCTCTCCCCCGCGTTGGTCTCGTCGGCGTCGCCGGACGACCACGACATCCCGTCCGCCAAGCTCGACCTGCTGCTCGACGAGCTCGAACAGCTCGCCGCCGAAGGGCGTCGGGCGCTGGTGTTCAGCCAGTTCACGTCCTTCCTGCGCATGGTGGCCGCGGCACTCGACGAACGGGGCATCGGGTACGACTACCTCGACGGGTCGACGCGGGGCCGCACCAAGGTCATCGACCGCTTCCGGAACGGCACCGCGCCGGCGTTCCTCATCTCGCTCAAGGCCGGCGGCTTCGGGCTGACCCTGACCGAGGCGGACACCGTCTTCGTGCTCGACCCCTGGTGGAACCCCGCTGCCGAGTCCCAGGCCGTCGACCGCACACACCGCATCGGACAGACCCGCTCGGTCAACGTCAACCGGCTCATCGCCGAGGACACCATCGAAGAGAAGGTGCTCGCACTCGCGGCCCGCAAGGCGCAGCTGTTCGCCACGATGATCGACGACGACGCGCTGTTCGCGGACGACCTGTCGGCGGACGACATCCGGTCGCTGCTCGACTGAGCGCCGGCGCGACATACGACATCTGGAGAGCTTGTCGTTCGAGACCGAGCGCTCGTAGCGTCGGTGTATGACCTTGCTCGACGATGCCCCGCTGACCGACCCACCCGACCTCGACCTCGACCTCGACATGGCGGATCCCGGCCCGCTCATGCGCGCAGAGAACGGGATGTCCGCGACGATCCGGCTCAGCAACGGCCAGGTCGTCACGCTCAACGGCATCACGCGTGGCATGTACTACCCGCCGAACTACCTGCAAGACCTCCGGGCGGGACGGCTGTGATCCTGCTCGACGCGAACGTGCTGATCGCTCGATGCAACCAGACCGACGCCAGCCACGAACGCGCGGTCGAGGTCCTCGACCATCACGAGTGGGACGAGTTCCTGACGACCGCGGTCACGCTGGCAGAGGTACTGGTTCGCCCGGTTCGGGACTCCTGGGTGGACGAATGCATGATCCACGTGGAGACCATGGGCGTCCTCGTCGTCCCGGTGGAGGACGACGACGCAGAGGGCATCGCCGGACTGACAGCGCATCACCGGTTGAGCGCTCCGGACGCCGTCGTGCTCCACACCGCGATCATGACGAGCGACGCCCTGGTGACGTTCGACGCCAAGCTCGCCCGCGTCGCGCGTGCTGTCGGGTTCCCGGTCATCGATCGGGCTCCAGCGGATCTGGAGTGGGAGTTCCCGGGGGCCGCCTGAGGGGTCAGCCGAGCGACGCGATCCAGTCGGCTGCCGTCAGGACCTCGGCCTGGCGGGGGAACACCTTCTCGAGCAGTACCCGGTGCACCTCGGGGTCGCCGTCCGAGCACGCGTCGGACAGCACCGTCAGGCCGTAGTCCAGGTCCGCCGCCTGCCGCAGCGTCGACAGCACGACGCCGCTCGTCGCGATCCCGGCCAGCACCAGATCGCGCACGTCGAGCCCGCGCAGCAGCACCTCGAGGTCGGACCCCGCGAACGCACTGACCCGCTTCTTCACGACGACGATGTCCTGGTCGCTCACGTCGAACGCAGGGTGGACCTCGGTGGCATCCGGTGCCTGCGCACCCATGCGGTCGCGCATGCCGCCGAACATCTTGTTCGCGGCGGCGACCTCTGGCGCACCGGGGCGGAACGCCACGCGGACGAACACCACGGGGATGCGCCGCTCACGCGCTGCGTCGACGGCCGAGACCGCCGCTGCGAGCCCGTCGTCGGTGCCGAGGCGCTCGACGATGCTGTTCTGGTAGTCCATGACGAGGAGGGCGCTGCTCACCCCGCCGACGCTACCGGCCGGCCGCTGCACGCGGCCGGCCGGTCAACTGGTCAGTTGTTCGGTTGTTCGGTTGGCCTCAGTGGCCGAGCGCGTCGATCTGCGTGACCTCGTCGTCCGACAGGGTCACCGTGGCACCGGCGGCGTTCGACCGGATGCGGTCGGGGTTCGACGACTTCGGGATGACGACGAACTCGTGCGCGACGTGCCACGCGACGATGACCTGGGCGGTGTCGACGTCGTGTGCCTGGGCGATGGACACCAGGGTCGGGTCCTCGAGGTTGCTCGCCTTGAACGGGCTGTAGCCCTCGAGCACCACGCCACGCTCACGCAGGCCGTCGGCGACGTCACGGTCGAACTCGGCCGGGCTCCACTTGATCTGGTTCACGGCCGGGGTGGTGCCCGTCGCCTGGATCAGCTCGTCGATCTGCGCGAGCGAGTAGTTGCTCACGCCGACGGTCCTCGTGAGTCCGTCGGTCTGCGCCTGCACGACCTGCTCCCACACGTCGGGGCGCGCCTCGCCGTTCGGGGGCCAGTGCACGAGCCACAGGTCGAGGTGGTCGAGCCCGAGCTGGTCGAGGCTCTCCTCGATCGTGGCGCGCACCCGGTCGGCGTTGTCCGGCGGGAGCTTCGTCGTGACGAAGACGTCGTCGCGCGCGAGCCCGGAGTCGGCGATCGCCTTCCCCACGCCGCGCTGGTTGCTGTAGCCGGTCGCGGTGTCGATGTGGCGGTAGCCCGCTTCGAGGGCGGCGCTCACGGCCGCGGGAGCGTCGGCGTCGTCGATCTGCCAGGTGCCGAACCCGAGGAGCGGCATCGCTCCCCCGGTCACCGGCACGGACGGTTCTGCGTAGTCGGTCATGCCATCGTGTCTACGCGGCGATGTCGGACGCGACCACCAGGATCGAGGGACGAACCGCCGAGCACCACCAGGAGCACCACCCCGCATGACGTCCCGCCGACGCCGCACCACCCGCCGCACGCTGTCCTCCACGCTGATCGTTCTCGCCGTCGGGATCGCCGTCGGGATCGCCGGGTACGCCCTGCACGCCGCCAGCACCACCGAGACGGCCGCCCCGGCGAGCCCGATCGGATCCGCTGGCCAGGCAGCAGACACAGGCCCGACCGGATCCACGGGCCAGGCAGCAGACACCGGCCCGACCGCAGACACCGGCCCGACCGCAGCGTCCGGGCCGGAGCCGAGCCGAGCCCCCAGTCCGGCCGACGTCGCGACCGCACGCACCCGCCTCGCAGCGCTGCCCGTCAAGGGCCGCGCTCCGGCCACCGGCTACGACCGCACCGCCGACTTCGGCACCGCCTGGCTCGACGTCGACCACAACGGGTGCGACACCCGCAACGACGTGCTCGCCCGCGACCTGACCGACGTCGTGCGCAGTGGTCCCTGCCGGGTGACCTCGGGCGTGCTCGTGTCGCCGTACACCGGCACCCGGGTCGACTTCGTACGCGGCGACACCACGTCCACGCTCGTGCAGATCGACCACGTCGTCGCGCTCGAGAACGCCTGGACCACCGGCGCACAACAGCTCGACCCGTCCGAGCGCGTTGCCCTGGCGAACGACCCCGACAACCTGTTCGCCGTCGACCAGCACGCGAACGCGCAGAAGCGGTCGGGCGACGCCGCGACCTGGCTGCCCGCCGATTCGGCGTTCCGCTGCACCTACGTCGAGCACCAGATCGCGGTGAAGACGACCTACCGACTGTGGGTCGTCCCCGCCGAGCACGACGCAATGGCCCGGGTCCTCGCCCGCTGCTGACCAGGCCCCCAGGTTGAACGACAGGTGTAGTCTAGATTCGAGCCGATGCGAACGCATCGACCTTCGACGACGAAGACCTCAGGAGGCCTCCCCATGTCCGTGTCCACCACCGTCCCCACCCGCTTCAGCGACCGCGTCGTCCTCATCACCGGCGGCGGCTCCGGCCTCGGTCGCGCGACCGCCGTCCGTCTCGCAGCCGAGGGCGCCGCGCTCTCCCTGGTCGATGTCTCGTCCGACGGGCTCGACGGCACGAAGGCCGCCGTCCTCGAGGCCGCCCCCGAGGCCCAGGTGCTCACCACCGTCGCCGACGTCTCCGACGAGGCCCAGGTCGACGCCTACGTCACCGCCACGACCGAGCGGTTCGGGCGCATCGACGGCTTCTTCAACAACGCCGGCATCGAGGGCAAGCAGAACCCGACCGAGTCCTTCACGGCCGCCGAGTTCGACAAGGTCGTGTCGATCAACCTGCGCGGGGTCTTCCTCGGCCTCGAGAAGGTCCTGGGCATCATGCGCGAACAGGGCTCCGGCATGGTCGTGAACACCGCGAGCGTCGGTGGCATCCGCGGCATCGGGAACCAGTCCGGGTACGCCGCCGCCAAGCACGGCGTCGTGGGCCTGACCCGCAACTCCGCCGTCGAGTACGGCCGCTACGGCATCCGCATCAACGCCATCGCCCCCGGCGCGATCTGGACGCCCATGGTCGAGAACTCGATGAAGCAGCTCGACGCCGAGAACCCGCGCAAGGCGGCCGAGGAGTTCATCCAGGTCAACCCGACCAAGCGCTACGGCGAAGCCCCCGAGATCGCCGCTGTCGTCGCGTTCCTGCTCTCCGACGACGCCAGCTACGTCAACGCGACCGTGGTCCCGATCGACGGCGGACAGTCCGCCGCGTACTGACGACTGCCCAGTCGGCGCGGCGCGCGCGACGTCCTGGAGGCTCGCCCCACCCCCGCCGAACGTGGCACGATGCCGGGATGGCTGAGCAACTCACCGTGCCCCAGGCGTTCACGCTCCTGCTGACCGAACCGGACGGCCGCCGCGCGGTCGACGCGCAGCGGTTCGACACCGGGTTGGCCGGCGCGGTCCTGGCGGACCTCGCCCTGCGAGGCGCCGTGTCACTGGACGGCAAGCTGGTGCGCGTCGTCGACGGCAGCGCCACCGGGGACACGGTCCTCGACG
Organism: Curtobacterium sp. Leaf183; assembly: GCF_001424385.1. Classification (GTDB taxonomy): domain Bacteria; phylum Actinomycetota; class Actinomycetes; order Actinomycetales; family Microbacteriaceae; genus Curtobacterium. Next base: position 762,976 of record NZ_LMPO01000009.1, read on the forward strand.
GCGTGGTCGGCACGATCGCCGCGACCGGGACCCCGCGCAAGGCGAAGTGGTGGGTGGCCAAGCTCGGCAAACGGCAGCTCCGCGACGACGTCGCCGCCTCGCTCGTCGAGCGGGGACTCCTGACCAGTCAGCAGCGGACCACGCTCGGGATCTTCTCGTCGACGTCGTACCCGGAGCTCGACGGCCGCCCCGAGATGACACTGCGGTCCACCGTGCTCGAGGTCCTCGACGGCCGCGCCGCACCGACGCCGTTCACCGCTGCGACGATCGCGCTGCTCGATGCCACCGGGTCGCTCCGCCGGCAGTTCGGCAAGGTCGACAAGGCGCTCGTGCAGGACATCACGTCCGGCACATGGGCGTCGCCCGCCGTCAAGGGCGTCCTGCAGGACATCCAGACCACTGCCGTCATGGCCGGGGTCATCGCGGCCAGCGCGGCCACGGCCAGTTCTTAGGCGACCCAGACCGACGACGCCCGCCGGTTCGCAACCGGGCCGTCAGGTCGGACCGGCCCGGCAGGTCGGGACCGCCCCGTCCGGTCAGGTCGGACCGGCCCGGCAGGTCGGGACCGGACCGCCGGGTCCCGACGGTCCGACGGTCCTGACGGTCCCGACGGTCCCCGCATGACGGTTTCCGATCGCGGCGCTGACGAATCCGGTTCTCCGAACCCGGCTTTCGCGAACCGGATTCGTCAGCGCGCACACGGAACCTTGCTCTCCCCAGCGCTCACCGCTCCCCGTGATCCGCGCTGCTTGCCTCGACCCGGCCCGTTCCGTCGGCGTCGGTCAGGCGCCGTCGGCTCGAGCCGACACCCGTCAGCTCGAGCCGGTACCCGTCAGCTCGAGCCGGTACCCGTCAGCTCGAGCCGGTACCCGTCAGCCCTGGCCGGTACCCGTCAGCCCTGGCCGGCTCGTCCGGCTTCGTCGGCCGCGGCGAGGGCACGTCGCAGCCGGTCCTCGACCAGCGAGGCCGATCCGGTCGGCGCGAGGATGCCCGTGAACACCCGAAGTGCCTCGTCCCGGTCCTCGCCCGTGGTCGCGAGCGCCTCCGTCATCGTGGACGTCAGGTCCTCGAGCGCTCGAACACAGGCGAACCGCACCATCCGGCACTCGTCGACAGTGGCGGGGCCGTAGCCCTGGCGGAACGCGTCGAGCTGCTCGGGCGTCGCCGGGTCGAATAGCACGCTGAACTCCACCAGGTGCAGGTCGAGCTCGCGCGGGCCGACGACGGCCTCGTCCCAGTCGACCAGACGGAGTGCGCCATCCGCCTCGACCAGGACGTTGCCCAGGTGCGGGTCGCCGTGGCACGGGACGGCCTCGGCAGGGCTGCTGGGGACCAGCGCGGTCCCCCGCAGCAGCAGGTCGATCCGCGGACGAGCCTCCTGCCACAGGTCGAGCACCGCATCGCGGTCGACCGCGGAAGCAGCGGCCGCCGCGTCGAGCGCGCGGATCTCGGCGCGGTAGCGGCGTCGGCGACGACGGATGCCCCGCCGCGCTCCCTGTTTCCGGACCGGCGGTGGGAAGACGTGCGCGTGCACGTCCGCCAGCAGCGCGCCGTACGCGCGCCACCCCTCCAGGTCGAGCCCGACCGTCGCCGCGTCCTCACCACCGGACCAGCGGGTGAGCGCGAGCTTGCCGCCCGCGCGACGGCTGCGTCGGCGGCCGTCCCCGGTGGGCTGGGCGGCCGGAGTGCTCTCGAGCCCTGCTGCGGCCATCGACGCGACCAGCCGAGTGCCGGTCCGGGTCGGCCGGGTGGTCCACTTCGCGGCCCAGGCGGTGCCCGCGTCGTCGACCATCCGCCACACGACGGCCGACGTGTCGGTCCCGCCGGCGACCTGCTCGACCTCGACAGCGTGCACGCCGAAGTCCGCGGCGACCCAACTGCGCGCGTCGGCGACGGTGGGGCGGCGAGGCTCGGGGCTCACCGCAGGCCGCTCCGCGACAGGCCCTCGACGAAGTAGCGCTGGAACGCCAGGAAGAGCGCGACGATCGGCAGGATCATGAGCAGGTTGACCGCCATGATCGCGCCGTAGTCCGACGTGTACTGGCCCTGCAGCGTGCCGACGATGCCGATCGGCACGGTGAACAGGTCCTGGTTGCCGGACAGCGCCACGAGGGGCCAGCCGAACGCGTTCCACTCCCCCATGAACGTCAGCAGCACGAGCACCGCGAGCAGCGGCCGGCACAGCGGGAGCACGACGGACACGAACGTGCGGAACCGGCCGGCACCGTCGAGCTGCGCCGCCTCGATGAGCTCGTCGGGCACCGCCAGGAAGAACTGCCGCGCCAGGAACACCCCGAAGATCGCCGCCGCCTCGGGCAGGATCACACCCCAGAGTCCGCCGTACAGGTGCAGGCCGATCGAGATGAAGAACTGCGGCACGATGATCGCCTGCGGCGGGATCATCAGCGTCGACAGCAGCACCAGGAACAGCGCGTTCCGGCCGCGGAAGCGCAGCTTGGCGAACGCGTACCCGGCGAGCAGGTTGCAGACGACCGTGATCACCGTGACGACGACCGACACGATCAGCGAGTTCCCGAACCACCGCCAGACCGGGAACTCCTGGAACGGCCGGACGAAGTTCTGGATCGTGAAGTGCTCCGGCCAGAGCTGCAGCCCCGGCGCGTACAGGTCGGCACGCGTCGAGAACGCCGTGAGCAGCATCCAGTACAGCGGGAACGCCATCACGACGGTCACGATCACCGCGACGGTGAGCCGCAGCCAGAGCGTGCGGCTGCGGGGCTTGCGTGGTGAGCGGGTCGCGGCGACGGGCGCGACCGCGGCGGGCGCGGTGCCGGCAGCGCCGGTGTCCCAGGTCGAGGTGGTCATCAGTCCGTCTGGTCCCGTCCGGCGTTGAACCGCCACTGCAGTCCGGTGATGAGCAGGGTCACCAGGTAGATCACGATGCCCACCGCAGCGCCGTAGCCGAGCAGCTGCGGGCCGTGCTCGTCGAACGCCACCCGGTACGCGTACGAGACGATCGTCGTCGTGCCGTAGCCGGGACCGCCGCGGGTCATCGCCCACACGGTGTCGAACACCTGGAACGAGTAGATGAGGTTCATCACGAGCAGGAAGAACGTCGACGGACCGAGCAGTGGGAACGTGATGAGCCGGAAGCGCTGCCAGCCGCTCGCGCCGTCGGTCGTCGCCGCCTCTTGCACCGCGGGGTCGACGCCCTGCAGCCCCGCCAGGTAGATGAGCATGTCGAACCCGATGCGCTGCCACAGCGTCATCAGGATCACGGCGGTCATCGCCCAGCCGCCGCTCGACTGCCACTGCAGCGCCGGCAGCCCGAGGGCCTTGAGGAACTCGTCGACGAACCCGTTGTTCTGGTCGAACATCCACGCCCCGAGTACGCCGGTCGCCACGCCGGAGACCACGAGCGGCAGGAAGATGATCGTGCGGAACACCGCGCGGCCAGGCAGCACCCCGTTCAGCAGCACCGCGATGCCGAGCCCGAGCGCCATCCCGACCGGCACGGTGAACAGGGTGAAGACGCCGGTGTTCGCCACGGACTGCCAGAACACCGGGTCCGTGACCAGACGTGCGTAGTTGCCGAGTCCGGCCCAGCTGGTCCCGCCCAGCGAGTCCAGGTCCTGGAAGCTGATGACCAGCGCGTACACGAGCGGCAGCAGCGTGAAGACGACGATGAGCACGACGTTCGGCACCAGGAACGCGGTCGCCGCAGCCCCACTGGAGGCCCGGAACGGCCCGACGGTCCGCCGCGGTCCGCGCCGCACGGCTCCACCCGCCGTGGCGCCGCCGATCCGCTCGGCCGCGCCCGTCACGCGGACACCGCCTGGTCGATCGCGGCGTCGATGGCCTTGACCGCGTCGTCAGTGCTGCGACCGTGGAAGGCGAGTTCGAGCTGGTCCTGCAGCGCGGTGTTCACCGACGCGAAGCCCGGCACCACGGTCTCGCGCACCGCGGTCTCGGTGATCGTCGTCGCCTGTTGCGTGAAGACGTCCATCACGTCGGGGCGCACCGCGTAGTCGAGCGTCGTGTCGGCCAGGCTCTGCAGGGTGGGCAGTTCGTTCGCTCGCTGACAGAAGTCACGCATCGGGTCCTCTTCCACCATGTACTTCAGGAACGCGGCTGCCAACTCGGGGTTCGCGGTGTCGCGGGTGGCGACGAGGGCGTTGCCGCCGAGGTCCGATGCCGCTGCCCGGTCCCGCGGCATGTACGTCGTCGCCCAGTCGCCGCCCTGGTACCCGTTCGCCCCGTCGGCCAGCTCCGGCACCAGGAAGTCGCCGATGAACGTCATCGCCACCGTCTGGTTCAGGAAGAAGTTGTCCGAGTAGACCGTCGTCTTGATGGTGTTGTTCGCCGGGACCCAGCGCTCGTCGAAGAACCGCTGCGTGAACGCCATCGCCTTGCGCCCGGCGTCGCTGTCGACCGCCGAGTGCCGCAGCGAGGGCGTCAGGAGCGACCCGCCCGCCTGGTAGACGAAGCTCGCCCACCGGTACGCCCCCGCGGCCGTCCAGTCGTAGGCGAACGGGAACTTGTCGTCCGGCAGGGTCTGCCGGAGCTTCGTGCTGATCGCCGCGAACTCGTCCCACGTCCACGCGTCCTCGAGCCGGTCCGGCACGGCGCCGATGCCGGCTTCGTCGAGGGCCTTGCGGCTGAACGCGATCGCCGAGGTGTCCGTCTGGTGCGGCACGCCGTACGTGCGGCCCTCGAACCGCACCGCGTCGTACAGCGCCGGCAGGAACGCCGACGACTCCGCAGCGGTCAGGTACGGGGTCATGTCGAGCAGCACCCCGTGCGAGGTGTACTTGCCGATGCTCGTGTAGTCGACGCGGAACACGTCGGGCGCGGTCTTCGACAGGATGCCGCGGTCGATGCCCGAGAAGAACCCGTCGTACGGCAGAATCTGCAGCTCGATCGTGGCTTTCCGGTGTCGCGCCTCGAAGCCCTTCTTGGCGCGGGCGAACCCGGTGTTCTCGCCGTCGCTGCCGCCCCAGAACGCGAAGCGCAGCGTGCCCTCGACCTCGCCGATGTCGGCCTTCGATCCCGCGGCAGCGGTGCTCGGAGCCGGGCCGTTGTTCGCGACACAACCGCTCAGGCTCGAGGCGGCGGCGATGCCGAGCGCGCCGACGAGGAGCGAGCGGCGGGACAACGACGAAGGCGGCACGGGACTCCTCGGGAGGGGGCGGTGGAGACTCCCACGAACGCTAGACGCCGTCACCGACATCGGTGTCGCGAGTGCGCACCGCGACTCGGCGAGCCGTCACGCTGCGTTCTGGAGCGCTTCTGCCGCCACCGCCCACCAGTACCCGAGCAAACCACCGGCCGGCACGGCCAGGACAGCGAGGACGACCGCCTTGCGGAAGAAGCGGCGTTGCGCCGCCGCCTGCGCGATGTCCCGCTCGAGACGCTCGAAGCGCTGGACGTGCCGAAGCGTGTCGGTGATGACGAGCGACTCGACGTGCCAAGTCGCGCGTTCCTCGGCAACCATTGCCAGGTACCGCGTCGCTTCGTTGGACCACGCGCGCTCAAGCCCGCTGATCCACCGACCGAGTTCCTGCGGCCGGAGGGTCACGACCGCGGGGACTTTCTTCCCGAACCGGAGCGATGCGCTCTCGATCACGAGGAGGGGTTGAACGGCCACGTCGCTGACCGCAGCTGCCGAGAGCAGACGGCTTGCTCGTGCGCCTTCGTCGAGTGCCCGATGGACATGCGGGGTCCGCTGCCCGTTGACCATCAGCGTTCCGCCACCGACCCACACCGTGTGGTCGGCGTGGTTCTTCGTGTTGATGCAGAACACGCCGGTCGGACCGATGACGACGTGGTCGATGTCGGAAGCTCCGGAGCCGACTGGTACTGCGTGCAGGACCGTGAACTCGGGCCCGAGCTCGTCGAGGACCGCAGCAACACGTCGCTCGCCGAGCGCACCCTTGTACCAGGAGCGAGCCTCGGGCACGAGCACGTCGACGCCGCGGAAGCGCTGCCACGAGGATCGCGCCGGGGCTGCTGCCTGTAGCTCGAGGCATCGTTGCATCACCGCGTACCCGGGCTTGCGGGCACGGAGCGTCAGCGGAACGCTCATCGACTCAGAGGACGTGGTGGGCGATCAGCTTGCCGAGGTACGTGATGTCGAACCGTCCCTTGAACTCGAACCGCACCTTGCCGAGGCCGCTGAACCACAGCTCGAGTTCCGCGTCGAGGTCGAACGTGCCCGCGGTCTCGACCGAGAACGACTGGATCTTGCCGTACGGCAGCGAAGTGAAGTCGCGCTTCTTGCCCGTCATCCCCTGGACGTTGACGGCGATGATCCGCTTGTCCGTGAAGACGACGAAGTCGCGGATCGTCTTCGCGGCGACCAGGATCTGCTCTCCGTCGATCAGGAGCTGCTGGACCTGCGGTGCGATCTCCGCGGGGTCGCACTGCGCGAGCTTGAACAGGGTTCCGTTGCTGAAATCGATCACCTGACGAGCCTATGAGAAGCCCTCAGCACTCTGCAGGCCCCCGTCCGGGGATTGGACTTCGCGTTCGCCGCTGACGAATCCGGTACGCGATACCCGGTTCTCGCGAACCGGATTCGTCACTTCGGATTGCGAAAACCGGGCGCCCAATCCCCGGCCCCGGTCCCCGGCTGAAGCGTCAGCCGCGCGACCGTCCAGCCCGCGGCTCGACGAGCTCGATGAACCGGGACAGCAGCGACAGCCCCGGGATCGAGGGCGGCAACGCCGTGGTCAGCGCCGGCGAGTACACGAGGTACGCCGCCCACATCGCCCGCGACAGCGCCACGTTCAACCGGTTCGGCATGAGCAGGAAGTCGAGCCCGCGCGGGATGTCCGCCGCGCTCGACGCCGCGAGCGACACGATCGACACGACGGCCTCGCGCCCCTGGAACATGTCGACCGTGCCGACCTGCGTGCCGCTGAACCCTGCCGCATCGAGCGACGCGCGGATGACCGCACCCTGGGCGTTGTAGGGCGCGACGACGATGACGTCCTCGTCGGTCAGGGCGCGCGTGCCCGACGACGACGTCCACGAGCGCCCGATGGTGTCCTGCACGAGGGCAACCACCCGCGCCGCCTCCTCGACGGACGACGTCGTGTTCCCCGCGTGCACGACCGGCACCGGGTGCACACCTGCGTCGACGCCCTCAAGCTGCCGCCCGGACACCATCGACGTCAGCTGCCCGTTGTAGGACAGGCCCGACACCGAGGCCGTCAGCGCGGGCTCCATCCGCCGGGTCCGCGCCAGGAAGTACCCGAACTCGGGCGGCAAGACGTGCTCACCGTGCGCGAGCCAGCCGAGCGCGGACTGGTCGACGGGCTCCGGGTGCGAGCCCTGCGACACCTGCGGCAGCTGCTGCGGGTCCCCGAGCAGCAGCAGTCGCGAGGCCGCGACGGACGACGCGATCGTCGGCGCAAGCGAGAACTGGCCGGCCTCGTCGACGACGAGCAGGTCGAGGGACCCCCGCGCGACCGTCGTCTCGTTCGCGAAGGTCCACGCCGTGCCGCCGACGACGCCCCCGGTGCCGGTCTGTTCGCACGACGACAGGAACGCCGTGATCGCCGCGCCGTTCTTCACCGGGGTCCACTCGGCCGCCTCGACCTCGTCGGCATCGGCTCCGGCCTTCGGCTGCTTGACGACGCGGTCCGCCGGCACGCCCGCGCGGACCACGGCGGACAGGAAGTTCTCGCTCGTCGCGTGCGACTGCCCGACGACCCCGACACGCCAGCCGTGCTCGCGCACCAGGCGCGCGACCACGTTCGACCCGACGTACGTCTTGCCGGTGCCGGGAGGCCCCTGGATCGCCAGGTACGACCGGTCCAGTCCGAGCAGGGTCGCCACCACCGCCCCGACCGTGTCATCGTCGACCACCGGCGCGAGCGCACCCCGCGGCGGCACCCGTCGCAGCAGGTCGAGCGCGGGGTCGGGCAGCATCGAGGGCAGCGCGTCGAGGACCCATCCGCCCCACTCGGCGATCGCCTCGGGCTGGGGCTTGGCGCGCGGCGGGGCCGACGGCGCGATCGCGACCGGGTACTCGTGGTGCGGCTCCCCGCCGACGGGCAGGCGTTCCAGCAGCCGGACCTCGGTCGCGTCACCGTGGTCGACGACGTCGAGGACCACGGCGCGATCCGTCGCGCCCTTCGACCCGGGGCCCGAAGACCCGATCGATGGCGGGGGCGGGGTGTCGTAGACCAGGTGGGGCGAGCCTCCAGGCCGGAGCCGACTGCCGGGCGCGAGCGTCCCCGACAACCGCAGCTCACGCGACTGCGAGCGGGCACGCGGCAGCGTGTCCCAGTCCCGCTCGACGCTCGCGCGCTCGACGACCAGGACGTCGCGGGTGTCGGCCCACTCGTCGATCGGGTTGCGCAGCCGGTCGAAGTGGTCCTGCCAGAAGGTCTTGGCCTCGCGCCGGTGGTAGTCGATCGCGGCTGCGGCGAGCGCCAGTGCCGTCTGGTCCGGCGTGCGGTCGAGGGCGTCGACGTGCTCGAGCTGCTCGGCGAGCGCGACGGACACCGGGTTCGGCTCGCGCTCGACGGGGATCGGCGGCAGGTCGAGCTCGGCCGGGGCGTCGGCGGCGGGCGGGCGCAGCGACAGGAGCCAGTCGCGCAGCCGCAGGGTCGAGCGGCAGTCGTAGGCGTTGTAGTCGGCGACCTGGTCGAGCATGCGCTGCCCCTCGGCGGGGTCGCCGGTGCGGAGTTCCTCGATCGCCTCGACGTAGGCGGTGATGCTGTCGGCGGCGTTGGTGACGTCGCTCTCGCGCAGGTCCTCGCCCATGTAGAGCGGTTCGAGCTTCTTGATCGAGTAGCTGCGGCTGCCGACGACCAGGGCCTTGCGGACGACCGGGTACAGGTCGACCAGGACGCCCGCACGCAGCAGGTCGTCGACCGCTTCTTCTCCGACGCCGTGTCTGGCGGCGAGCGACAGCAGGTGCGTCCGCTCGTAGGCCGCGTAGTGGTAGATGTGCATGCCCGGGTACTGCTGACGGCGCTGCTCGACGAACGCCAGGAAGTCGACGAGTGCCTGACGTTCGTCACGGATGGTGTGCGCCCAGAACGCGGTGAACTCGGCCCGGTCGTCGACCAGGCCGAACAGGTAGTCGAGGCCCCAGTGCTCACCGTCCTCGGTGTGGAGCGGGTCGCCCTCGAAGTCGAAGAACACGTCGCCCGCGTCCGGAGTGGGGATCGCGTCGAGCGCGACCGGGTCGAGGAGCTCGAAGGCCGGCCCGCCCGGTCCGGCCAGGTGCGCTGCGTGCTCCGTCTCGATCTGGAGGCTCGCCTGCCGCACCAGCCGCTCGCGCGTCGTGCTCGACATGCCGGGGACCGCCGTGGTGCGGACCGCCAGGTCGTCGATCGTCAGGACGCCCTGCCGGATCAGCTTCGTTCGCTGGTCCAGGCGCATGCCCGCGACGAGGACCAGGTCGCGGTGCTCGGCGACCTGGGTCTGGCAGGCGGCACATCGGCCGCAGCTGCTGTACCGGACGTCGCCCCAGGCGAGCGGCTGGTCGGCGTGCAGCCGTTCGTCGATCACCCGGACGAGCTCGGCGCGCTGCGTGCGGTACACCGGCGCGATGTCGGCCAGGTCGTGCGTGGTCGTCGTGCGGTCGCCGAGGACCAGGTGGACCTGCTGCCCGGTCGGGATGCCGTGCGCCTGCATCTGCTCGGCGTAGGCGGCGAGCTGCAGCAGGGCGCTGATCTTGGCGTGCCGGGCGAGCTTGGTGTCGTAGACCTCGTACTCCCCCGCGGCGTTGCGGATGATGAAGTCCGCGAAGCCGATGAAGCCCGCGTCGTGCTCGGTCGGTGGCGTGTGGAACGTCGGCTGGTACAGGACGTCGGCGTCGCCGTTCTGCATGGCCTCGATCGCTGCGGCGGCGGCATCGGCGTACTGCGGCGGTGCCGGACGGTCGAACTCGACGACGTCGTGCGTGCGCTTGAGGATCTCGAGGTAGTCGAGCTCGTGCTGGTCCCCCAGGCGAGCCGTGCGGTCGAGCATGTCGTCGTGCTCGTCCGGCAGCGGTTCCGCGCGCCCGAGCTTGGCGTCGAGGCGGCGCAGGAAGGCCCACTCGCACGTCGCCCACGTGGTGAGGTCGCTCGGGCTCAGGAGCGCGCGGCCGGCCTCGGTGATCTGCATGGAACCCACCGTAGGGCCGGGTGCCGACAGCACGGCTCCCCTCCCTACGATGGCCGTGTGGAGGACATCGGACCGACCCTGCAGCGAGCCCGCCGGCGCGCCACGTGGATCGTCGCTGTCGGTACAGTCCTCGGCGGCGTCGGTGGCGTGGTGCTCGCGCTGACGAGCGACAGCGGGCTCGCCGGCATCCTCATCGTCATCGGCATCGCCTGCGCCGTGGGCGGCCTCGCTGGCGCGGTCACGCTCGCTCTGCACCTGACCGGACTCCTTCCGGAGCTCTCGCGGCCGCTCGCCGGTCTCGACCGCGCAACGAGACAAGCGGTCAATCGGAGCATCCGCACCGCCACGCCGATACCGCCGCTGGACGGGGAACTCGCGCTTCGCGGTGCCGAGCGTGCGCGCGCACTGGCGCTGCTCCTCCCGTACCAGACCGCACAACTCGTCCTGCTCTACGTCGGCATCGGTGGACCGCAGCTCGCGCAGCTGACCTCCGACGAGCCGTGGCAGATCTGGTTCAGCCGCATCTTCGTCGCTGCGGTGGCGGTCACCGCGGTCGCCTTCGTGGCCTGGGCGCGAAGGCGGACCGCTGCCGCTCGCCGGTACCTCCTGGTGGTCGAGCCCGCAGCGTGAAGCACCCCTGCGAGCAGGCCGGTCTACCGGACTGACTCCTCCGCTGCCCGCTCGTCAGCGGTGACCCGGTCGTCGACGACGTCGAGCCGCGCGAGCGCGTTCGCGAAGCCCCGGCGCTCCCGCGTCGCGAACAAGCCGATGAGCGCCGCCACCGCGAGCGCGAACGCCAGTACGCCCGACAGCGGGAACGTCGCGGCCGTGAGTGTCGCCCACCCGCCGGACCCGGCGGCCCACCGCACCAGACGCTGCCACAGGACGGGCCGCGGTGTGGGACGGAGCCGCACCACGGCCTCCCCCAGGGTGCGCCCGGTGACCAGGACCAGCACGAGCTGGATCGCCGGCGCCACGAACGGCAGCGTCGCCAGCAGCACCGTCGCGGTGGTGGACCGCAGGCCCTGGTTCGCCAGCGCGAGGGCCAGGCTCGTGATCGACACCAGCGCGCCGGACGTCAGCGTGATGGCGAGCAGGTCGCAGAACATGCCGAACGCCCGCCGGGTGCGGGTCACCGGGCGAGCGACGTCCGCGGTGGTCGACGCCCGGTTGCGGACGAAGATCACGAGCACCGGGGAGATCAGCGTGCCGACGAGCGCTCCGAGGGTGTTGGCGAACAGGTCGTCGACGTCGAACAGGCGGTAGGCGCACGGGTACAGGAACCAGTCCCCCGTCAGCTGCGTGAACTCGATGAGCAGCGACACCGCGAACCCGACGACCGTGCCGCTGATGACCCCGGCCAGGAACCGTCCGTGCAGGAACAGGTGGCGGACGAGCATCCCGAGCGGCACGAACAGGATGACGTTGAAGATGACCTGCGCCGCGGCCGGGTTCGCGAGCAGTGAGCGCGGTCCGGAGAGCCCGCCCTCCTTCGCGATGTCCCCGACGAAGGCGAACAGGCGCAGCTGCGGGCCGGATGCCGAGCGGCACAGCACCGCGACGTCGCTGGTGTCCGGCAGCGGCAGCAGCGTGTAGGTCACGAGCGCCAGTGCGTAGACCACCGTGATGAACGCCAGGACGGTGTTGCCGAAGCCGAGACCTCCACGGCGGCGGTACTGCACGGCGGCCCACGGCACGAGCCCGGCGATCGCGATGAGCGACCCGAACACGAGCGCGAGGACGGCGGGTGTGAAGCTGGCCATTGCCCGAGCGTACGGGCGAAGCCGGGCTCGCGGACCGCGCGGCAGCGGCGTGGCCCCGCGCGCGGTCGCGGCGCCGTCAGGCCCGTCGTGCCTGCAGCGCCTGCTCGCTCAGCGCGACGAGGTCGTCCGCGCGCAGTCCCGGCCAGCCGTGGAGCAGCTCGCGCCATGCTGCTGGCAGCGCCGACGCCCCGTAGAGCGCCCCAGCGAGCCCTCCGGCGATCGCGGCCACCGTGTCGGTGTCGTTGCCGGTGCGGACCGCGCGGACCAGGGCGTCCTCGAGCGAGTCGCTGCGCTTGACCGCCGCGTAGGCCGCCTGCAGCGCTGACACCACCCAGCCGTTCGAGTCGGTGAAGTCCACCGGCTCCGACTGCTCCGCCGTGGTGAGTCGCTCGGCCCAGACGTCGCGTGACGACGGGTCGAGCAGGTCCAGTCCGCGCCGGACGTCGAGCTCACCGGTGAGGACCGCGTGCCGGATCGCCACGCACCAGAGCACGCACGCGTCGCCCGCGTCGGACTCGTAGTGCGTCAGGTCACTGATCGCCCGCGCAGCGGCGGCCAGTTCGCGTTCTTCGTCCGCGGCGCCGGTCACGTATCCGAGGACCAGCGGCGCGGTCCGCATCAGCGAGCCGTTGCCCGCCGACTGGCCCTTGACCTCGTGCTCCTGTCGGGCCGAAGCGCGTGCGTCGGAGGCGGTGTGCTCCTCCAGACCGGTCAGGACGTTGCGCGTCTGGATGCCGACGTCCGGCGCGTTGACCGCCCAGCTCGACCAGGCGGCCACCAGGCCGTCGAGGGCGGCTTCGGACGCCGGGTCGCCACCGCGCGCCACGGTGCGGAGGATCGGCACGGCCATGCTCGTGTCGTCCGTCCACTCGCCGGGGGCCCAGCCGAACGAGCCGCCGCCGGCCATGCGGATCGGTGTCGGTTCCGGGACGGCGGGCTTGAACTCGTAGCCGGCGCCGAGGGCGTCGCCTGCTGCGGAGCCGAGGACGGCGCCGACGGCGCGGTCGTGGGTGTTCGTCATGAGCCCTCCGAGGGTTTACGCGGAACTGCGTAAACCGAGCCTGGCACGCGAGCATGATTTGCGCAAGCGGGCGTAAACTCCTGCAATGACCACGTACCGCGATGCCAGCGGCAATCGCCTGTCCGACTACCCACGGCCCTCCGTCGCGGTCGACACCGCCGTGCTGACCGTGCCGGTCGGGGGTCCACTGTCGGTGCTGCAGGTGCGCGATCAGGTCGACGGGGACTGGCGCCTGCCGGGGACGTTCGTGCACGAGGGCGAGCGGCTGGCGGACGCGGTGCTGCGGTCACTGCGCGACAAGGCCGGCGTGACGGGGCTGGCGCCGCGGCAGTTGCACGTGTTCGACGACCCGGCGCGGGACGACCGGGGGTGGGTGCTGTCGGTGGCGCACCTCGATGTCGTGCCGGCTTCGCTGTTGTCGGCCGCGGGCGGGACGGACGGAGATACGGCGTCCCGCGTCGTGCCCGTCACCGACGCCACCGGGATGGTGCACGGGCACGACGACATCCTCAGGGCAGCGGTGGCGCAACTCCGGCAGGACCACCGGGGCGCGCCGGACCCGCACGGGCTGCTGCCCTCCCCGTTCACGATGTCGGCGCTGCGCGGGCTGCACGAGGCGGTGCTCGGCGAGCGGCTGCTGCCGGACTCGTTCCGGCGAGCGATGGTGCCGATGCTCACTGCGACCGGGGAGCGTGCGGCGGAGGGGCCGGGGAAGCCGGCGGCGCTGTACCGGCCGTCGCCGTAACACGTAATTTACTTTCAGCTCTGGTGATGTCCCGTGCAATGCGCTTTCATGGCATGCATGCCGGAGACACACACCGCCACGGCCCGCCCCGACCGCGCTGACGCATTCGCGCTTGTGCGGACCCAGTCGGCGACGATGCCGCTGGGCATGCGGGCGATCGCCGACGCGGTCCTGGCCAACCCGAAGGACAGCGCCAACGGCAGCGCCGCCGACCTCGCCACCCGCGCTGCCGTCAGCGCCGCGACCGTCTCCCGATTCGCCCGACACCTCGGCTTCGCCAGCTACGCCGAGCTCCAGCGCAGCATGACCCGCGCCGTCGAGCGCGGCATCCACGACCACGGCGAGATCCACGCCGGCGTCGGGGTCGATGACGACGTCGCGACCGTCATCGCGAAGGTCACTGAGGACGTCCGCGCCGTGATGACCGACACCCGCGCGGCACTCGACCCGGCGTCACTCGAGCACGCCGCCGAGGCCGTGCAACACGCCCGCCGCGTCGTCCTCTACGGCGTCGGCGCGTCCGGCATCGTCGCCCGCGACCTGCACCTCAAGCTCGAGCGCATCGGCATCGCGAGCTCGATCGCCGACGACCCGCACAACGCCCTGACCCTGGCGAGCGTGGTCGACGAGCACGACGTGGTCGTCCTCGTCAGCCACTCGGGCACGACGGCCGAGGTCCTCGAGGTCGCGGCCGAAGCACAGCGGCGCGGCACCGGCGTGATCGCGATCACCGGGCACCGCGGCACCGCACTCACCCGGGCCGCTGACCACGTCCTGCTCGGGGTCGCCGGGGCCGAGAGCGACCTCCGCCCCGCGGCGATGGGCAGCCGGATGAGCCAGCTCGCCATCGTCGACGCGCTGTTCATCGTCGTCGCGCAGCGCACCGACGACCGCTCCCGCCCCCTCCTCGCACGCAGCCGCGCCGCTGTCCGCACGCACCACCGATCCTGAAGGCCGACCCATGCACCACGACCACCTGCGCGACGAACTCAAGGACCTGACCACCGAGGCGACCGACGCGAGCCTCGACGACATCGACCTGGTCTCGACTCTCGAAGCCGCCCAGCGCATGAACGCTGGCGACCGCAGCGTGCCTGCGGCGGTCGAGCCGTGCCTCCCGGCCATCGCGGAAGCGGCGGACCGGATCGCCGCAGCGTTCGCGCGCGGCGGCAGGCTCGTCTACGTCGGCGCCGGCACGCCGGGCCGGCTGGGCGTCCTCGACGCCAGCGAGTGCCCGCCCACATTCGGCACCGACCCGTCGCAGGTGGTCGGCCTGATCGCCGGAGGCCAGGTCGCGCTGACGACCGCCGTCGAGGGTGCGGAGGACGACGAAGCAGCGGCGGTCCGCGACCTCGACGCCCTCGGCCTGACCGAGGACGACGTGATCGTCGGGATCAGCGCATCCGGCAGGACGCCCTACGTCATCGCCGCCATCCGGGAGGCCCGCCGCCGCTCCGCCTTCTCGGTCTCGGTCGCGTGCAACGCGGGTTCGGCCGCGGGGCGGCACGCCGACATCGCCATCGACGTCGTCGTCGGCCCGGAGTTCATCGCCGGGTCCACCCGCCTGAAGGCGGGGACCGCGCAGAAGCTCGTGCTCAACATGCTCACCACGCTCGCGATGGTGCGCAGCAACAAGACGTTCGGCAACCGCATGGTCGACGTGCGTGCCACGAACGCCAAGCTCGTCGCCCGGGCGTTCACGCTCGTGCAGGACGTAACCGGGGCCTCTGATGCGTCGGTCTCCGCTGCCCTGGCGGAGAGCGACGGCGAGGTGAAGACCGCCATCGCGGTGATCCTCACCGGGGCGTCCGCGGACACGGTCCGCCAGCGTCTCGCCGATGCCTCCGGCTCGCTCCGAGCCGTCCTCTGACCCTGCACCACCCCGTTTCCTGCCCCCGAGGAGCACCATCAATGACCGATGCACAGCAACTCGCACAGCGGATCCTCGACACCGTCGGAGGCTCCGGCAACATCGCCGACGTCGAGAACTGCATGACCCGGCTGCGGGTCGAGGTCGTCTCGACCGACGCGGTCGCGCTCGACGAGCTCAAGTCCACCGACGGCGTCATGGCCGCGATCGCGGCCGGCTCGAACCTGCAGATCGTGCTCGGCCCGGGTCTCGTCGACCGGGTGGCCGTCGACCTGGAGGCTCTGCGCGCCTCCGCCCCGCCGACTGCGGCTGGTGGGTCCGGTGCGTCGGGGGCCTCGGGCTCCGCGGGTGCCTCGGGTGCGTCGCCTGACGAGTTGGCTGCGCGCGGGGCGTCGATCAAAGCGACTGCGCGGTCGCGTGCCGACGGCCGGACCATGCGCGCCATCCGGAAGATCTCCGCGATCTTCATCCCGCTCATCCCCGCGCTGATCGCCTGCGGTCTCATCGCCGGGATCAACGGCATTCTGACGAACCTCGGGTGGCTGCCGGGGGTGACGCCGTTCCTCGGCGTGCTGTCGTCCGGGTTCCTGTCGCTGCTCGCCGTCTTCGTCGGCATGAACGCCGCGAAGGAGTTCGGCGGCACGCCCATCCTCGGTGGCGCCGTCGGTGCGATCGTCGTCGCGGCCGGGGTCGCCAACGTCACGGTGTTCGGGCAGACGCTCGCTCCCGGGCAGGGCGGTGTGCTCGGCGCGATGGCCGGCGGCATCCTCGCCGCCCTGGTCGAGCGCTTCATGCGGCGGAACACGCCGGACGTCATCGCGCTCATCGTGGTGCCGACGGTCACGGTGCTCGTCGCGGGGTCGATCACCCTGGGCATCCTGATGTCGGTCGCGGGGGTCGTCTCGGTCGCGATCGGTGCGGCCGCGACCTGGCTCCTGGCCAACGGCGGCGCCTTCGCCGGGTTCATCCTGGGCGGGTTCTTCCTGCCGCTCGTCATGACCGGCATGCACCAGGCGCTCACCCCGATCCACACCACCCTGATCGACCAGACCGGGTGGACCGTGCTGCTGCCCGTACTCGCGATGGGCGGTGCCGGGCAGATCGGTGCCGCGCTCGCGCTGTGGATGCGCTTCCGTCGCAACGAGGCGCTCTCGCGGACCATCCGTGGCGCACTGCCCGCCGGGCTCCTCGGCGTCGGTGAGCCCCTCATCTACGGCGTGACGCTCCCCCTCGGTCGGCCGTTCATCACCGCGTGCATCGGTGGGGCGTTCGGTGGCGGTGTCGTCGGGCTGTTCGACCAGCTCGGGCACCCCGTCGGGGCGATCGCCATCGGGGCATCGGACCTGTCACTCCTGCCGCTGCTCAACGGTTCGTCCGGGTACGGCTGGGCGCTGCTCGGGTACGGGTCGGGACTGGTCGTGGCGTACGTCGTCGGGTTCGTCGCGACGCTGCTGTTCGGGGTGTCCGCGTCGGTCAAGGCCGACCTCGAGGAGCAGTCCGTTCCCGGGGCGCCGCTCGACCTGGTGTCGTCGGCCGTGCCGGCTGACGCGACCGATGCGCCTCCGGCTGCCGGGGCTGCGGGTACTGGTGCTGGTTCCGCTGCCGGCTCCGCTGCTGGTTCCGCTCGGGCCGGGGCTTCGCGCTGATGCGGTTGGGCGCGAGCGCGTACCTGGCGCACGCTTCGATGGCGGGTCCGACGTTCTCCGCCGCAGCGGAGGCGGGTGCGACGCTCGCGTTCACGTCGTTGCACATTCCCGAGGACTCCCCCGATGGGGCTCGTGCCGCGGCGGCCGCTATCGTCTCGGCAGCCACTTCGTCGGGCCTGTCGGTCGTGGCCGACGTCTCCCCCAACACCGCGCGGCTGCTCGGCGATTCGCCGTGGGAGTTCCTGCGGTTGATCGGGGTGGCGCGGGTGCGGATCGACTTCGGGTTCTCCGTGGCGGAGATCCGTTCGATCGCCTCGATCCTGCCGATCGCGCTCAACGCGAGCACCCTGCAGGCCGCTGACCTCGCGCCGTTCGCTGACCTGGACGTCGAGTTGATCCACAACTTCTACCCACGGGAGTGGACCGGGCTGGCGTTGTCCTCTGTTGCGTCGTCCGTGTCCGTCGCGCGACAGTTCGGGTGGCGCGTCGGGGCGTTCATCGCCGGCGACTCGGCGCGTCGAGGGCCGCTCCGCGAGGGGCTGCCGACCGTCGAGGAGCACCGGAACATGCCGCCGTTGTTCCAGGCGCTGTCGCTCGTCGACGCCGGCGTGGACGACGTGTACGTCGGGGATCCGGCGCTGACCGATCATTCCTGGTCGCGGCTGGGGTCGTTCGTCCGCGAGGACCTCGTCGCGCTCGACGGCACCGCCGCCCCGGGCGTGCACCCCGCGGTCATCGAGGCGCTGGCGATCCCCGACCGGAACCGGCCCGACGCTGCCGAGGCGATGATCCGGTTGGAGCACTCTCGGGAGCGTTTCGCCGGGCTACCGCTGCCCGAGGTTGGTGGGCAGCCCAGGCCGGCCGGGTCGGTCACCGTGCAGTTGGCGTCCGCCGGGAGGTACTGCGGGGAGGTGGCGATCACGTTGCGGGATCTGCCCCCGGATCGCCGAGTCGCCCAACTTGCCCGACTTGCCCGACTTTCCCAGCCAGAAACCGAACAAACTGTGCGCCCCAAGTTCGGTACTCAGGCGCTCTCGATTCAGATGGGTCCCGATGCGATTTGAACCCGTTGCCCGGGTCTCAGGCTGAGCCACGTAAGCGGAAGATCCCCAGAACTACGAGGATCTGACGGCCACCTCGCGGAGCACTGTGCCATCTGTAGCCAGCCGCACCAAAATGCACCACGAAGTAGCCAGAGCGACCGAGGCGGCACTGCTATGGTCAGCGAACCTCGGCCCGGACGCAGCCGCGGCTAGCGGCAGCCTCGCCGGTTGCGCACGGCAAATTCCGCTCGCTTGGGCTCACGGCGTCAGACGGTGGCCTACGGAAGGTCGGGTCTGCCTAAGGATGTGGGATGAAACTGCGACCCGAGCCATGTCCGCCAGCCTCGCGTGGGAGGACCCCCTGCACACCGAGCCCGAGTGCTTCGACAAGCAGGCCTTCTGACGGAGCCGTCGATGGCGGAGTGCGCCTTGTCTCGGGTCAGGGCTCTGAGATCTTCTCCGCTACGCTCCTTGACGCGCTGCCGACTAGAGCAGCGCGGACGATCAAGGGCTCAGGGAGCCCGAAGGAGACAGCACGTGCGATCGATGGGTGTCGGCCTCGGCCTCGTGCAGGCGTTGGTCGCGATAGCCTTCGCGCTCATCGCGGCGGTCGTCGCGATTGCCGTCGCTGGCGTCGTGCTCCTCACATTCAGCCTTGTGCACGTCCGGCGGCATGCTGTCGCCGGGTCAGACGACGCTGCAGTCCCCGCCCCTCCGCTCGCGATCGTCGCAACCTTCGTCGCCGCGATGACCGTCGGGGTGGTGTTCCTCATGGGCGACTTCCCGATCGCGCTCCTCATCGCAGGCGGGGTGACGATCGCGTGCGCACTGTTCGCCGTGATCGACTTCGCCTACAACGACAGCGCGACGATCTGGACACGTCGCGCGACCTGGCTCAGCGGCGGTGTCGGGGTACTGACCGGGATCTTCGGGTTCTTCGCTCTCAATGGCTGACCAGGACCGAGCGCCTGCACCGCCGCATGACCCGCTCCACGTCGGCGCCGGCGCCGACGCCGGCGCCGGCGCCGGCGCCGGCCAGAGTGCCAGCTTCAGGGGCACTCGCTAATCTCCTTACGTGGAAGCCTTCGAGCATTTTGTGGCCCTGGCTATGGAGACGGAAGGGCTCGTGGTCTCGAGCGCACTGAAGTTCCCGGTGAAGCGTCGCACCCGCAAAGCCGCCTACGAGGAGTGGCAGACCCACGGATTTGAGGTCGACCTTGTGGGGGCCCGTGCCAACCGGCTCGTTTTGGCCACGGTGAAGTCGTTCTTCGGTTCCCGCGGCGTGGTTGCAGCACACGTCCGCGGGGAAGCCGTCGACCCGCGCCACAATGCCTTGTACGCACTCATGAATGACAGCGTGGTGCGGGCCACAGTCGTCGAGGGTGCAGCCGACCGCTTCGGTTTTGAACTCGACCAGGTCGAGTTGAGGCTGTACGTGGGCCGATTTGCAGGTGGCGCGAACGAGGCGGAAGCTCGACAGTGGTGCGCAACGCAAGAGGTCGGTTCTGGCCCGATTGCAGTCGTTGGAGCAGCTGAGGTGGTCAAGACGGTTCGTACGGTTGCGCGGTCGAAGCAGTATCGGGATGACGCCGTTCTGGCGACACTCAAAGTTCTCGACGCAGCTGGGGCGCTGACCTGACGCTAGCGCCGACCACACTGCTTAGCAGTCCGAGCCGACCCCGAAGTGTCACAGCAGAAATGCTGCGGTCATGGCTATCCATCTCGAGGTCCACGACTGCGGGACGCAGCCGCCACCTGAGCCCCTGCCCGCCTCCGGTGCGATGAGTTGTTCGGAGTTCGGTCGTGACTTGCATGCCAGAATCGCTCAATGATCGACGCACAGGGCTCCCGTGGCGCCGACTACGCAGCGGTCGACGCGCTCGCTGCCTGGTCTGATTGGTTGCCGTTCGGAGAGGCGACTCGCATGATCGAACGGCTTCCCGGCGTCTACTCGATGCGCGTCGGTGCAAGCATCGTTTACGTCGGAATGGCAGGCGAGCGCGCTGGCAGTGGCAGCCGCAAACCCGAAGGCATGCGTGGCAGGCTCTCCAGGCACACGAGCGGTAAGGCAGCCGCCTCGGGGTTTGGTGAGGCAGCACTTGATCGTGCTCTCGCCGACGTCGGCTTCGTCAGCCAGCAGCTCATCGCACTGACAGAAGGCCAACCTCGTCGCGTCACCAGGTGGGCCAAGGACGCGATTGAGTGGCACAACGTCGAGCTGCGTTGGACGACCTGCGCGGGCGGCTTTGCAGCGCGGCAGCTCGAATCGCAGATCATCCTGCTGCTTCGCCCACATGGGCTCTGGAACCGATAGCTCGCCCCCCTAAGCGGCGAAACGCCCTCAGTAGACCCCTCGGCTGAAGTCCTGACCTGTCCAGTGGAGAACCGGTCGCTCCTCGTACCTGGCCGGATCCATTGAACCGGGAGCAACCGTGCCCGGACGTCCCTTAGGTTTGGTACATGAAGCCGATGAAGGTTGCACGGGAACAGCAGATCGCAGTGTTCGGGGAGTCCGGCAGCGGGAAGACCGTGCTGCTCTCGTCGTTCTACGGCGCCGCGCAAGAGCCAGCCTTCATCAACAAGAGTCTGTATAAGATCACCGCGGATACGGCCGCGCAGGGCCTGCGGCTGCATCAGAACTATCTCGGGATGAAGAACACTGGCGCGATGCCGGCCACGAGCCGTTTCTCTGCGACGAAGTACGTGTTCTCGGTCCAGCAGCGCTCCAACGCCGCGTCGAGGGGCAGGAAGCCGGCTGCGGAGGAGCTCCGGCTGGTGTGGCACGACTACCCGGGTGAGTGGTTTGAGGAAGAACCCTCCACCCTCGAGGAGATCAGCCGTCGTGCCGAGACCTTCAAGGCGCTGGTCGGGTCCGACGTAGCTGTGCTGCTCGTCGACGGGCAACGTCTCGTCGACAACGCTGGCGAGGAAGAGCGGTACCTAAAAGCGCTGCTGACGAACTACATCGCACACGTGTCACGGGTGCGCAGCGAGCTCCTGCCAAATAGCCAGCGGCTCGTTCGGTTCCCTCGAGTATGGCTCTTTGGGCTGTCGAAGGCGGACCTGTTGCCGGGGACGGATGCGACGGCGTTCCGGGACCTCCTTGTGGAGAAGGTCGGGCAGGAGATAACCCTGCTGCGCGAGGAGCTCGCCGCATTCGCTGAAGAGCCGGAAGCGTTCTCCCTCGGGGAGGACTTCGTTATACTGTCCTCCGCGAAGTTCGAACCCGGCAGGATCGACTTCGGTGAGCAGATCGGGGTGCCGCTGATGCTGCCGATCGCAGCAATGCTGCCGCTCTCGCGGCAGCTGCGCTGGGCGAAAGCGCTCCGCCACGGCGGGAAGGTCGCGACCGAACTGATGAAGAACGCCGGAACCGCGATCTCGTTCCTCAGCGCGTTCGCGGTCAGGCTTCCGGGCAAGCTCAAGCTCCTCCCCGCGCTCGTGCCGTTCGTCGTCGACCCGCTTATCGAACACGGCACCGAGAAGCTGCAGGACGCATGCAACAAGGCAGCAGACCGCCATGACTTCCTCACGGCCGTACTGCTCGGCTTCCGCCTCGATTTGAACCGCGCGGTCGAGAACGACGTCCTCATCGAGAGTCCGAAGTGAGGCTCATCTGGGCCACCCGTGGGAAAACCTGGGGGTTCCGGTTCGTTCGCACTGGCGGGCTGGCGAATCCGCTCGAGGTCTACGAGGAGGCGTTTACCGGCTCGGACGGGGAGCCATTCACGTTCACCCAGCGGGCCGACACGCTCGCGGTGCGAATCCCCGATCCGCAACGGCGGAAGGATCGCGCTGGCCGGGTCATCCCCCACGAGTTCGTCGTGCTTGCCCCCGACCACCTTCGTTTCTCCGACTGCGAGAGTGCGCGTGCTGCACTCTGGCACGAGGTTGAGGAGGAGTACGCCTCGATCTGGGACGAGCCGGCCAGCTCAATCCCACGCTGAATGAAGCCAAGCTGGCCAGGACAAGCGAGGTGGCACCCGAGTTTTATAGGGCCGTCGTTCTCGAGCTGCAGCGCTAGCCGAGGAACGATCCGATGAGCCAGATCGGCCCCATCACGATAATTACGAGCAGCAGCACAACCATGAGCACTGCGTCAGTGATTCCCCAAATGCGACAACCCGAAGCGGCCAGAAGATCGAGTGCGAAAGCCTGCTGCGCTCCTGCCTAGCGCGCCGCAGTCGCAGGGAATGTCAGTGGTCCTGTGGAGAGCCCTGCCTGCGACCCAAGCCGACCTCTCACAGAGGCGGCCCAGGTCGGAACCCATCGACTGACTCCGTACAGAACGAGACCGCCCTGACGAACCTTCTCCAAGACCGCATCACCGCCGACCTCGACTGGTGGTTCGATCCCGCTCCCACACGGACGTGGCGGTTCGTCACAACCAGCGCCGAGATGACCCGGCAGTCCCACACCGTGCTGGGCAAGCAGCCCTGCCTCACGCTGGCCTTAGGCCGGGTCGGTGGACACCTTGTAAGTGAGGATGTTCATCTTGAGACGGGCGGGTCGGGAGTTCACTCCTGAGTTCAAGGACGAGGCTGTGAAGCTGGTGACCAACACCGGTCGGACGGTCGCGGAGGTCGCCCGTGAGCTGGGCGTTCTGGAGGTGCGGTGGGCCGAGGGTTGGAAGAGTTCGGGACCGGCAGGACACCGACAATGGTGCCGTGACACAGTCCAGTCGGGCTGAGCTGGTCCGGCTCCGGAACCCAGGGCGGATTCAACTCGTCGTCGCAACAGCTCGATCTGGAGGTGTTCGGTGGTTCGTGGGACACGTACGTAGCCCCGCACCGTCGCTGAGCCGGTGATCCTCGGGCTGCTTGGCAAACTCCTGCAGCAAGGCTCGGCAGCAGTTGGCCGCCGAATCTCGGAACGAAACGTCCGTTTGCGATCCGATCACCGGGAGGCACTCGTGTCCGACGTCCCCGCGACACGGGCCCGCGCGGGGCAACGACTTACGCGAATCGAGCCTGCGCTGCCTCGGCAATGAGTTCCCCTCACCCGTCATCGGTCACTTGGACCGTACGGTCTGAAGCCGGCTCGCGTTCTTTGAAGGGCGATGATTCCCGGTCGATCGCGTCGTCGCAAATCTGGCACTAGCCGTCGCGTTCGAGCGCGACCGTGACATCCACCCCAGCACGTCGTCATATTGAGCACCCAAGACCGATCCCCCGCCCAGACTCGTCGACGTTATTTCGTCGACAGTCCTTGTGCTCAGCCGCAAATTCGGGCACAACCGCTTGCGATTCGCCAGTGACGCCTTCAAAGAACCGCTCATCTGAGCTGACGAGCGTCGGAGACGTGCACTTCGGCAACACTGGGCGGCTGTAGACAGCTGACTTTGTCAATCCGAGAAGCATACAAGCAACTCAGGCAACGTTGTCGATCCTAAGCGCTTTCATAAATCTTCAAACCTACTCTCCGCCAGTAACGATCGCAATCGACGACGAGGCTATCCCAGCCGCATTCACCGTATCGACGAATCGCTCGGCGAGCGTTGCATAGGCCAGGTCCGCCGGCAGAGCGGCGGAGAACTTCAGCCCATCGACCGCCCGTGCGTCGATGTAGGGAAACACGCCTTCAAGGGTGACAGCTCGCATAACCTTCACGTCAAAATCAACGGTGACCCGTATGTACTCATTGGTGGAGCGGGCCTCGAACTTGATGGGGAGCGCCGCCGCGAGGGTCTCATGCGCTTTGAGCCCACCCATGCTCCAGAGCGTGGCCTCATTCGTGCTGCGAGTGAGGACGAGGCTTTCGGGGTCGACGCGCGAGGCCCAGAACTCTCGAGTCGCAGCGAGAGCCCTCGTCGCGCGTTCAGTCAACCACGCCGGCGGATCGGCACCAAGGAGCACGTCTCGCCGCGCCCGAACCATCTCGAACGACTCGGGGAGGGAGTCAGACGACCAGCGGACCCTCCCCCGAGCGTTCTCGGGTTCTACCTCGACGCGGCGGCGCGCCCAGTCAATCGTGAGGACGCGCCATGCGCGTCCTGCAAGCAACAGCGGTTTCTCTCCACGCATGACCGCGTAGGTGAGGGAAAGCGGCGTGACGCTGCCGATTTCCTTGCGGCCGATGAGCACGGAGAGTTCGAGATCGGCGATGAAGGTGCTAAGCAGGTCCATGAAATGTCGACCGCCAAATGTCTTCTCCGCGGCGGGTCCAATGATGAGCCACCCGCTGTCCTGCACGAGGAAGTCGTTGTTCACGAGGTATTCCAGCACCTCCTCCCCTGCGTTCATTACCGGGCTGCCGCCCCACCATCCACGCCAGGTCGCACGGGCAAATCGACCCTCTTGAAGGGCAAGCGCGAGGAACTGCTGCGCGGCGAGATGCCTCGGCGAGGGCGGCGGGATGACCGGCTCGACGAACCGGTTGCCCCATAAGTGAAGCAAGCCTGCGGCCCGCAGGAGCGAGTCGTAATCGGTAGTGAGGAACAGAGCATTACGCACTGTGCCCAGGCGACGGCCGGTGCGACCGAGGCGCTGTAGGAACGAGCCGACGGAGCGTGGCGAATCGAGCTGGATCATCCGGTGGAGGTCGCCGATATCGATGCCTAGCTCGAGTGTGGACGTCGACACGATGACGCAGTCTCGCGCCTCGGCGAACGCCCGCTCGCTCTGGCGGCGCTCATCGAGCGACAGCGACGAGTGGGAGATGAAAGTCGTGACGCCCCGGCCGCGCAGCTCGAAGGCGAGCTCCTCAGCCTGCCTCCGGGACTCACAGAAAACGAGGCGCTTCTCACCGACGTGAAGCTGCGAGATCACGGTGGCGGCATTCTCCAGGCTGCCGACGTGATCGAGCACTAGTTCCGGTGGGGCGGGTGGGTCGTCGACGGCGACTACCTGGGCTGGAACGCCAAGAGCGGCATTCGATCCCTGGTACCAAGCGAGCACATCCCTCGGGTTCCCGAGGGTCGCGGATAGGCCGACCCTCTGGATTCGGTGTTCGGTGAGCCGCTGAACACGTTCGAGGACGGCCACCAGATGCCACCCGCGGTCCCCGGCGGCGAAGGAGTGGATTTCGTCGGCGACGACAGCGCGGAGCCCGCGGAACAGGAGCCGGTGGTCGACCCGGCGCGAAACGAGCATCGCCTCGAGGGATTCCGGTGTGGTGAGGAGGATGTCGGGTGGTTCAGCGAGAATCGCTCGCCTGGCGCCGTCGCCGATGTCCCCATGCCAGAGTGCGACGCGACGCCCGAGCCAAGCCGTGTACTGTTCCAAGCGCGGCAGCAAATTATTGAGCAATGCCTTCAGCGGAGCGACATAGACGACGGAGAGCCCTGTCCAGCCTTCTTCGGTCATCCGGGTGAGCAGCGGGAACGTCGCGGCCTCGGTCTTGCCGCCGGCGGTCGGCGCGATGAGCAGGCAGTCTGCCCCCGAGTACACCGGCGCGACGGCCGCCCGCTGGAGCGGCCGCAGGTCCGGCCAGCCGAGGGTATTCGCGACGTGGTACTCCAGCGCCGGGGCGATGCCGGTCGGTTTAGACATCGATGTGGATCGCGTCGAGGCTACCGAGGGCGGCACGCTCATCGTCGTTGAGCTCACCGGCGGCGACTTGCACCGCTCCGGCGGCGTCGGGCACGAAATCAGGGAACTGCTCGACCTTGTCGAGCAGATCGACGAGCTTGCGTAGGAACACGCGCGGCGCAATGCCGACTCGCCCGCCGAGCTGCCCTGCGACCGCAGTCGCGTACCCACCGAGATAGTCGTCGGTAATCAACGCCCCGATCCGGTCTACCGTGGGGCTGCCGCTCGCATAGATGTCGCGGATGCGCTGTCCGAGCTCGACGAGGCTCGCATGCTGGAATCCGAGCAGGCGGACCTGCGGCGCACGAGGGTTGTCCCACTTTGGGTCACCAGAGAAGTTGACGCCGATGCGTGCCGCGAGTGGTGGGAGACGCTGGACGCCCTGCGTCCCGTCAAAGAACGCGGGTGTGCCGGTGACGAGGACGTACAACCCGGGGAATCGCCCGGCGTCGACTTCATCGAGGAGCTGCCGGAGCGCGTTGAGCGACTTCTCGCGTACGTCGCTGCGCACCCGCTGTAGAGTCTCGACCTCATCGAGGACGAGCACGAGTCCGCGGTAATCCGAGTCCCGGAGCACGGCGAGGAGGCCCTGGAGGAATCCGAAAGCAGCGAAATGGTCGATGTCCCCACGGACGCCGGCAACACGACGGACGCTCGCGGCGACGGACGGCTGCCCGCCGAGCCACGCGACGAGTCCGTCGGACGTCGGGCCGTCCCCCGATCGGACGGCCTTGTGGTAGCCGCGGAGGGCTGCGGCGAATGCGGGGGCGGTGCGGCTAACGACGGCGAGCCGCTGCTCCAGGAGCGCGTCGGTGCGGGCTGCAACGGCGGAGGGGTCGCGCGGGTCGGCCCCGGCCGCGATGGCGTCTTCTTCCAGGACTCGGAACCAGCCGTCGACGATGTCGCGGAATGCGCTCGCCCCGATCGCCTCGGTGGCGAGGGTTTCGGTGATGCGCCGGTAGACGGTCTCCAGTCGGTGCAGCGGCGTCTCGGTCTCGGAGATCTGCACCTCGGCGGTCGCGAAGCCCTGCTGCTTGGCCGTCTCGGTGAGCCAGCGCGCAAAGAATGTCTTGCCAGCACCGTATTCGCCGCGGATGGCCTTGAAGTTCGCGCCGCCCTCGGCGACCGTGGCAAGCTCAGCGGCGATCGCGGTGCCGAAGCGCTCAAGGCCGACAGCCATCACGTCGAGTCCGCGCTGCGGGACGGTCCCTCGGCGCAGGGCGTCGATGATCTCGCGGCGACGGCGCGGACTGACGTCGACCATCAGGCGCCCCCGAGCTCGAACTGCTCTCGGAGCAGCGGGATGTCGAGCACGACCGTCACACCATCCGCATCGGTGTCGACGACCGGGTAGCCATCGACGTTCAACACACGGCGCAGCGTCGTCAAGAGCCCAGCGAAGGTGTGGGCGGCGATGCCGAGCTGCACCGCCAGCGTGTCTCGGTGCGCCCGTCCCCCACCGGCCTCGAGGGAGTCGACAATCGTCGCGACAATGGTGTCCTCGACCGGATGGCGCCCCGCTAGATTTCGGCGTGCGCTGTACGTCGCCGCGCTCACGAGCGAGGTGCCGAGGCTCGCCCCCGCGCGCGCAGCCACCACCGCGGGCTGCTCCGGCTCGGTGCCGAACAGGGTCGGCCCGGTCGGCGCAGCCACCTTGGCCGACTTTGTCTTGGCCTTCGGAGCCGGGCGCGCAGCCGAGGCGGCTGAGGTCTCGGCACGACTCGGCTCATTCCACCAGGTCGGCTCCTGCGGCGGGGCCTCGACCCAGCCGACCGGGTCATCGGCTCCCTGTCGCTTCAGCACGACGACGGGGATCGTCAGTTCGGCGAGGGACGCACCACCGTGATAGCCGGCCTTCTTCGTCGTGTATCGGAGACCGTCCGATACGGCCAGGATCGCCTGCCCGCCGGGGGCGAGCACGCGCGGCCCCGCCACGAGCACCTCATCGGAGCCGGCCGGGGCCCCACCTGCATCGCGCCAACGGGCTGGCGACCCCGGCACGTTCCGCAGCTCACTACCGCGCTCGACGATGTGGCCGTGGTCCGAGGTGAGGATGACGAGACGCCCGGCGTCCTGGGCGGCCGCGAGCAGCGCCTCCAGGTTGGCGATGGAGTGCGGCGTCCAGCGCAGCGCGTCGACGTCGGCGCTGGCGAGGGCGTCGTCGATCGTGTTCAGCACGGCGGCGACGATCTTCTGGGTCCGGCTGCCGATCGCATCAGTCACCGCTTCGGGGAGCGCGAAGCCGGGCCTGGACCGGAGGTCGTCCTTATGTAAGACGACCCCGTTCACGCCGCTGGTGAATCTCGACTTCTCGATCTGTTGATGGCCGTCGAGTAGTTCCCCGGCGAAGAGGGAGGTCCTCGAGTACTGCGTTACCGTCGGCAGTGCGGCAAGCGCGACTCCACGGTGCCGCTGCCCCTCGCGGACGACTTCTGCCCAGCCGAGCCCCGTGAGCTCGGGCACGAGTTCGGCGGCGGTCGGCACGCTCATACCGTCGAGCACGATCAGGAGCACACCGTTCCGAGCGGCGAGCGGCACGACGGTCCGCGCGAGCAGGTCTTCAACGGGCGTGACCCGCTCGTCCTTACTGGAGGCGCCGGTGAGCAGCGCCGATGCCGCGCGATCCTGGTCGCGCCGCTTCGCCTGTACGGCGAGTGCGAGTGCACCGTAGGCTCGCGCGAGGCCGCGATCGGTGTCGCCGTCCCAGATGTCGCCGAGGGCACGCTCCGCCCATGCGCCATCCGTGGCGTAGTCCTGGAGCGCCCCACTAAGTCCCGCTGTCGGGGTCACACTGCTGACGAGCCAACGCACGAGCCGGGCGGCCATCTGTGCGGTCGGTCGCGAGCCATCGAACGACGCCCGGACGCTGTGCCCGTCGATCGCGGCCAATGCCCGCTCGACCGAACGCGCCGTCTGCGGCGTCGGCGTCGCTACCGCGGCGTCGATCGCGGCGGCGAATGCAGCGATGCGCACGCGGAGACCCGCAGGGAGCAGGGCGGATCCCGCCGCGCCGTCCGCCCAACCCCACTCGCCACAAAGCGCTTCGGCCTGCTCGAGCACCTCGGTGGCATGCCGGTCCCCGCTCGCGAGCCAGCGCTGCGTGATGAGCTTCGCGCCGCCACCGAAGCGCTGCACAGCGGCGGCACTTGGCGCCCGCCCCAGATACTCTTCGGCACGGACCCGGGCGGCGGCCACGGTGGCGTTCGGCGCGAGGGAACCGGCAGTCCAAAGCTCGCCGGCGGCGAGGCCGACGGCGATCGGTGACACATTACCGAGCCGACTCGCCGCCGTGAGTGCGAGTGCCAGGTGCGGCTCGGTGTGCGCGGCGACCGCCTGGATGAACCCCAGGCGAGCATCCGCGGCCAGTGACTGCAGCCGCATCCGTGCGGTCGCGTCATCCAGCGGGGCGAGCGCCGTGGACAGGTCGAGGTCCTCGGGTCGCCCCAGGCCGAGGAGCGCGAGCAGCAGCGACCGGATGACGTGTCCCGGGGTAAGCACCGCTCCCGACGGGAGCTGCGGGTAGTTCCGCTCGCGGCGCCAGTCGGCCAGCAGCCGCGGCAACCAGTTCCCGAGTTCCTTCACCGGGCGCGGGACCGAATCGTCCCGCACGCCGAAGGCGCTCGCGACGAACGCCCACTCGTCGAGGTCGGTGAGCTGCTGCGGCGACGCGTCGAGCACCACCGCGCTGCCGAGCTGCGCTTCCGTGAGGTCGGTGAGCACCGCGACGTATTCGCCGTCGGGCACGGATCGCATCGCATCCAGCGCAGCGAGCCCGGACACGCCTTCGATGACGTGGACCCTCGCCTCACCAACCGTGAGTACCCGCTGCCCCGACCACGCGGGCTGCGCACGCACCAGGACCGTACGAGCGGGGCGCGGCTTCTTCAGCCATGCCGCCACGTGGTCGCGGAGTGCGGTTTCGGTTGCGATCGGGATGGCCACGGTCAGTCAATCTGCCAGCTGATCGTCACGCTGCCTTCAACGCCGGCTTCCTGCTCGATTTCGCTGCGGAGGTCGGCGAGGACGCTCCCCAGGTCGGCGAGCGCACCGAAATGGGTGCCGTGCGGATTGGTCGGTGCGGGCTGCGGAGGCCGCGGTGTATGCGGCGCCTGCACGAGCAGTGCCTCCGCTTTCGCGGCGACTTCCCGCAGGCGCGGCTCAAGCGGTACGACCGACTCGTCGACCGCGGCCGCATCCCGAAGCGCCTGGAGGGACGCGTCAATGCCCGCGTCGCCTCGGCTCGCCGCCGCGGCTACGACCCGCCAGTTGAGCCCCTGCAGCTCCCGCGCGAGCCGCTCCGCCGACGCATGCGCGCTGCCATGGGCCGTCAGCTCGGTCGGCAGGTCGAAGGTCACGAGCGTGTCGATGAGGGCCTTGTCGCCGCTCGTCGACGATCCGAGTGCCCGCACCAGCTCGCCGACGCGACGCGCGGTGGCGAGTCGCCCGGTGACTGCCGCGACGTCGATGCCGAGGGTCGCGGCGTTCCCTTCGAGCTGCGCCGCAAGATCAGCAACCTTGCTCGACGTCGCCTGGTGACGGACGGCCTGTGCGAAGCGACCGACGGCGCGCGGGGTGAGGAGCGCCTCGGGCGGCACGCCGAAAATCGCGCCAGCACGACCCTGAGCGACCTTCCAGTCGGCGTCGCTCGGCAGGTTCGCGTGCCGAGGCGTCGCGGCGTCCGGCAGCGAGCCGATGCCCGGGGTGCCGCTGCCGAACTCGATGTTGTGCAACAGTCCCCAGGTGAGGAGGACCGTGTCCTGCATCGGCTGGGTCATGCCCCAGGGGGCGAGCTTCGACCGCAGCTGTCCGACGGTGATTCCGGCACCGAGCTCGCCCTGCCAGCGAGCGAGATCGGCGGTCCAGCCGAAGTGTGCTGCGTCGACGACGAGCACGTTCTCATTCAGCGCCCCAAGCTTGAGCGGCACAATGAGATCACGCGCCGCGCGCTGCTCACCGGCGGCGAGGCCTTGCCTGCGCCCGCCCTGCTCGATCGTCGACGTGATCAGGTTGAGCGCGGGGCTGAGCTTGCTCGCGGTAACTTCCTCGGCACCGAGGTCGGGATGCTCGGGGAACTCGTCTGCCCAGGCGGTGTCCAGCGCGTACCGGAATCCGGTGAGGAGGGTGCCGGTCGCTGGTGGGGCGATCGTGAGCCCGGCGAGGGTGGAGAAGATCTCGTTGCCGCCCAGATCGTTGCCGACGTTCGTGTCGACGGGCGTGTTGACCCCGTAGGCCTGCCGGAGTGCCACCACCATCGCATCGCGCAGGGTGCGCCGCTGCGATTCGAGCGTCTGCCGGGCCGGTCCGCGCTCGGCCACGGCCAGGTGGTCGGCGTTCTGGTCAAAGCGTCCACCGGTCAGGAGATACTCCAGCCGCACCAGCTTGCCCAGCTCGTCCTGCTTCGCGGCGGTAAGAAAGTTCGGGATCCAGGCGATGGTGTTCGCCCTGCGTCCGCCGTCGCCGAGCTTGCGCAGCCGCGCGACGTCGTCGGCCGGGCTGTGGCTCCCGTTGTCGTAGGGGAAGTCGATGACGGCCCGCCACTCCGGGTCGCCGTGGATGAGGTCACTGTCGAGCACGTCTGTCTCGTCGCGCACGTTTCCGAACTTCACGGTGACGGTGCGCTTGTGGCCGCGCCACACGTGGGTGAGCTGGCGGCCGGTGAGGTTCTCCGGCGGGAGGCTCAGCTCCTCGGCGATGAGCTTGCGCACGAGCTCCCGGCGTGTCTGCTGATTGTCCTCGGTGGCGACGCGCTCCAGGATCGAGTCGTAGTCGACGCCGCTCAGCGTGGCGCTGATGATGGGGTCCGAGCCGTCGCCGACGTTGATCTCGCCGAACTCGGCGGCCCAAGCGCGCACAAGTCCGAGCGCCTGGTCGGCCTCGGCTCCGGGGATGAATGCGTCGATCGTGCCGTAGTTGAGGGCGGCGAGCTTAGCGGCGGTGAGGGAGGTCAGCGACTTCGCTTCGGGCGCGAGCGCAGCAATGAGGACCGTCTTCGCGAGTCGATCCTCGGTGACGAAGGCGTGGGTGCGCGGCAGTGCTGCTGCCTCGGCTTCCGTCAGCCCGTGCTTCCGCAGCAGGTACGGGAGCATCTTCTGCCGGTAGAAGGTCCGGGAGATGCGGAAGTGCTGCTTCATCTCCTCGCTGAGCGGCTCGGATCCGCCGAGCGCGACCGGTTCGTAGAGGTCACCGACGGGGATGACGTCGCGGACGAGCTGGGTGTCGCGCCCGTCGGCGAGCAGCTCGGCCATGAGCTTCAGCGCGGTGCGCTCGCGCTGCATGAGGCTGGAGAGGGCCACCATCGTGTCGATGAGGGCGGGTGAGAACGGGTAGACGTCGGCGAACGACTGCTCGTCCGACCGCACCTCGTCGTCGAGGAGGTAGCCCCAGGCGGCATAGTCCTGCTTCACTTCGGCGACGGCGGCGGCGAGGACGGCTACGGCCGCGGTCGACTTCGGCCGCAGCAACCGCTTCTTGACGATCTTCGGCAGGTCGGCCGCCTGCAGTTTGATCTTCGTGAACCGGTCCTCCCAGTAGGCGAAGAGCTGCCCCTGGGCGACTCGCTGCGCGCCGGAGACGTTTGTGCCGAGGAAGTCGCTGAGCGCCCGTTGCCTGGCGAGGAAGGACGTGATCGGGATAGCGAGGTTCGCGGCGGCGTTCTCGCCGACCATGACGACCTTCTCGACTTCGCGCTCCACCCACACCTGGTCGCTGAGGTGCTGACCGAGCCAGAGCACGACCTCGTCGATGAGGAAGACGAGCCCCTGGTAGCCGAGCTGCTTGGCGTGGTTCGCGAGGGCCTTCAGTCCGTCGGCCATCGGCAGCCATTCGCCGGCGCGGGCGTAGCCGGTGAACACCTTGGCAAGCAGGTCGCCGACGAGACGGTCCCGGTCCGGGTGGCCGGGCGCTTCGGCTGCGGCCGCCTCGAACGTCTCGGCGTTCCACTCTCCGGCCAGGTCGCCCCAGCCGGTGTCACCCCCGGCGCCGAGACGCTGGAAGAAGAGCTCGTCGCCGTATGCCTCGCGCTCGGCACGAGCGTCCTCCAGCACTGCGTCACTTGTGTGCAGCACGGGTGCGGGGGCGTCGGGGTGGAGGCGGGCGACGGTGGCGATGTAGCCGCCGAAGATTGCATCCTCGAACGACCTGGCGCCGAGCAGGTTGTAGTCGAGGACGAGCAGCGGCCGGTCCAGGGTATCCAGGTGCCGAGCAACCACGGCCTCCAGCCCGGGGATCTGCCGGGCTGGGACGTGGCCGGAGAGCAGCAGGTGGAGCACGGCTAAGTAGTGCGACTTGCCGGAGCCGAAGGAGCCGTCGAGGAAGGCACCTCGGGAGGACTGCTGCTGCAGCGAGCTGGTCACGAGCCCGAGTCCCTCGCCGACCGCCGCCGCGATGGCGTCGGTGACAACGTAGTCCTGGATCGTCTGGGCGTGCTTGGCGACGCCCTCGTCGAGCTTGATGACGAAGTCGGCGGCTTCGACCCGCTCAGGCAGGTCGATGGCGTCGCGGAGCAGCGCGTTGAGGGTGAGTTCGATCATGATGAGCTCCTCCGCCCACGGGCGGGTGCTTCCGGTCGCCAGGCGAGGACGACGTCGCTGCCGAGGCCGAGGCGGCCGAGCAGTGTGGTGGTGATCCCGGCGACGGCCGTCGCCGGACTGACGCCCGTGCGGGGATCGATCTCATCGTGCCAGTGCCGCAGCCACGGTTCGAGTTCGAGCAGTACCCCCACAAGGGGCACGACCTGCTGGTCGGATGCCCCAGCACGACTGAGCTGGTTGGCGAGCCGAGCGA
Organism: Curtobacterium sp. Leaf183; assembly: GCF_001424385.1. Taxonomy (GTDB): domain Bacteria; phylum Actinomycetota; class Actinomycetes; order Actinomycetales; family Microbacteriaceae; genus Curtobacterium. Next base: position 796,464 of record NZ_LMPO01000009.1, read on the forward strand.
CCGCTTGGCCGCGCTCGGAGTGATCCCACCCCGCCCAGCCGTAGACCCCCGTCGAGTCCTCGGGGTAGTGGCTGCCGGGGAAGGCGATGAATCGTTCCTTCGGCACGTCGAGCTTGCCACGCGCCGACCAGTAAGACACCTTCACGAAGTCCACGGGCTTGTACTTCGGCGGGACGGGCACGTCGACTCGCTCGCCGCGGTCCTCGGCGCGCTGGAGCTCCCAGATGTGCTCCCAGGAACGGAACTTCTCCAGCCCGGAGGATTTGTACCGTTGCGGTGCGAAGGCGGGAACGGCCTCCGGCTCGATCAGCCGGCCAATCTCGGTGCTGAGGTCGAAGTCCTGAGAGCCTGTGTGGATGGCGAGCAATTCCCGCAGCCGCTCGTCGTGGCGCAGCGTGTCGGCGAGTTGAGCGACGGACCGCACGACCGGGCGGCCCGAGGCGTCCTGCCACAGTTCAGGCGCCTCGAGCTGGTCGAGAATTACCTCGCGGATCGCGCCGGCGACAAGCGTCTCCCAGCTCGCACCGGCCCATCGGCGCTTGTATTCGGGCTGCTCCAGCAGGCGCAAAGACGAATTCGTCTCCATCGCCTCGAGGCGCCGCTCAACGAGATCGCGATACCAGACCGGCCACGCCTCTGGAAGGTCTATTAGCGGAGAGCGCCCGTGCCGTTCGAACCATGCTGTCTTCGTCTCCCCGGCCGCGACGGTCCGGGCGAGCTTGATCTCGAACGCGCGCTCGTTCGGCTCGATTGCGACAACGTCGGGGCGCTTCGGCGCAAGCTCAGCATCCACCAGCCCGTATGCGGCATACGTCCGCCAGTCGAGTTCTTCTTGCAAGAAGGTCATCTCCCGGCCGAAAGTACGCCACTTCGGCTCTGCGGCCTCTAGCTCAGAAGGACCGTCCGCCGCGAGAACATTGCTCGGCGTCGACTCGTCTCGCTCTCGCGCCGCGAGGTCGATGCGCCGAGCAAGGTCCCGTTCCCGCTCGCGCGGAAGCGGGAACTCTTGCAGCTTCGTACCTGTGAATTCAAAAAAATCCTCCCACGGCGCCAGGGTCGTTCTCGCGCCGTCACGACTGAGGGTACTTCCCTTGTTGTGACTCACCTGCTTGAGCCAAAAGCACGCCACAGAGGAGTTGAGCACTCCGAGCAGGTCGTAATGATCGTCTTCAGTTGCCCCCTCTGGCAGCTTAATCACCGGGGCAGACTTGTTCATTACCGAATGATCATTCACAAGAACGAAGTGGTTATGCGTGCTGACAAAGGCAAAGGAGATGAGGGCCTCAGCCTGTAGCCTCGCGTTGTGAACAAAAGCGAACTCACCCCACCAATGGCCGCGGGCGGACGGCGTTTTACCAAAAAAAATCACCGCATTGAGCGCTCGGCGATATGGCCAATACGTTGCAGTTGCACCACGACTCATTGAATCTGCATATGGGTCGAGAACCACTCGACGGGCTTGAACGCGCCAGTCCCGGACGCTCTCTCCTTCGACGTAGCTGCGGGTCGGAATCGATTCCCATAGAGCCGATCCCGAGGGTTCATTCCGCACATGGAAATCGTCGAGTCCCGTAATCGCAGTGAATCCAATGGACTCGACTACGTCCGACAACCTCCGTTCTCCTTGACCGTCGATGAGAGCTCGGACGTCCGCGGTTCCGCCGCCGGACAGCGACCACGGGAACTGCGCATAGCTGCTGCGCAACATGTCCGCGACCGAGACATAGGGCCCTTCATAGCCTGGCTGATCAAGGTGATCGAGAATGTCCCGCCACACGAGCCCCTCAGCCGGTACCGCGGGCTGACCAGGCTCGCCGCGCACCCCCAGCACCGCCCGGACGAAATCCGACTGCGGCTTCCGGGGGCGACCCGCAAGGATCACCGTCGGAGTGCCATGCCCAGGGATGTACGCGCCCGAAGTATCAATGATGTGGCTGAGGTCCACATGTTCCGGCGACAGACCAGTGAAGCCGCCGGATAGGAACTTTTCGATGAGGTTCTTGCCGAACTCCCGCTTCATGAAGGAGTTCGAGGTGATTTGGCCAACATATCCGGCGCCGCTCGCGTTCGGACGCTTTGCGAGCCGGAACAGTAGCTCCATGAAGGGCACTGAAAGGGCGTACTTTCCACGGCAGGTCGAATACAGTGCCCTATAAGTGTCGCGCAGCTTCGCGTCCGGCGGCTGGATGTAGGGCGGGTTTGCAACGACGACGTGGTATTGGCCGTGCTCCAGAATGCCTTGGTAGTCGCGGAGATCTTCGGCGCTGTACTCGAAGTACTCGTCGTCGCCGAGGTCGAAGCCGGCGTTCGGGTTGACGCTGCCGAGCAGCGAGTCGCCGATGGCAAGGTGGTATCGGAAGGCAGGCGAGCCGACGAGCGACGTGAGACCGGATGCCCGCAGCGCGGCGACCGTGAGGCGGAAGCGGGCGATGGCGATCGCGAAGGGGTTGAGGTCCACGCCGTGGATGGAGTCGAGCGCCTTCTGCACACGGGCACCCTTGTCGACCGCGGGTGCCGCTTCCGCCCAATTCGCCACGAGCCGTTCGAATGCGCCGAGCAAGAAGTGCCCCGAGCCGCACGCCGGGTCGATGAGCTTCAGTCCGGTGAGCCCGAACTCGGCGATGGCCGGGGTGAGGGTCAGGTCGAGGATGAACTCTTCGACGAAGTCGGGGGTCTGTAGCAGCGCGTAGGTCTTCTTCGCGTAGTCCGAGAGGTCCTGGTAGAGGTCACCGAGGAAGCGGGTGCCGAGGTCCGAGTCGCTGAAGTTGTGAACGAGTGTGCCGTCCGGCCGGGTGCGGCGGAAAAAATCGCGGAGCCCATCGGCCGCGGACGCCGAGATCGGCGCGTGCCACACGGCGGAGTGGTCCGGGTCCACGAGCGGACGACCGGCGGGCAGGTCGGTGAGCACGCTGAACGCCGCCTTCAGCCAGTCACGACTCGTCGCGGTCGGGGTCGCAGCGTAGAACGCCGCTTCGTTCTCGACGGCACGGTCGAGTCCGTCATCGGGACCGGCCAGCCAGGGCAGTGAGACCTGCGTGCCATCGCGCTTCGCCCCGGCGAGCAGGTCGTTGTCCTCGGCGAAGCGAATGAACACGCAGGCGAGGATCCAGGTCACTGCCGCCTGGGCGACCTCGCCGTCGCGCCAGTCGATCCAGCTTTTCCCGGTGCGCTCCCGCGCGGAGGCGCGGCGGTGCTCGTCGCGGAGGCGAGTGCCCCATGCGTCTGCCTCATCTTCGGCGCGCAGGGTGAGGTCCGTCTGCAGCAGCTTCAGCTGGCGTTGCAGGTCGGCGAGCAGGGCGGCGGAGTCGATCACGTCGCGGGGACCTTTCGGGTGAATTCGACCGCAGGTGCCTGTCGGTCGATATCCCGGGCGCCTTCCGATGCGGCCGCGGGCAGGTGGTCGAGGGAGAGCTCCAGGTGGCCGTCGGCACCGAACGGGAACGGCACCCCGTCGAGGTCCGGCGTGCTGACTCCGGCCGGGCGCGGCAGCAGGAACCATCGCGCGGCGGCACGCGGTGTCGCAAGGTCCGTCACCGCGGCGACCAGGTGGACGAGGCCGAAGCGCGCGACCACCGCCGCATTCACCAGCAGCAGAGGCTCCGGTGTCGCGAGCAGCTCCGTCCACGCGGGCTCGATCGCGAGCCGAGCGAGCTGAAGCAAATTCCCGCGGTCCTGGGAACCCTTCGCCTGACCATCCGCGCGCAGTACGGTCGGCCACTGGATATTCTTCGCCACGGCCGTCGTCCGCAGCGCATCGAGCGCCAGGTCGGCGAGGTCGACGACGTGCAGCCCGTGCTCGCGACCGAGGCGGCGCGCACTGGCGAGCAGACCTTGGCGGCCGGACACGACGACGGTCAGCGCGCCCCGGTCTTCGATCGACTGGCGCAGCCGTGCGGCGATCGCCGGGTCAGCTTCCGTGCGTCCCCAGGTCGTCGACGAACCGGTGACTGTAAGCGAGGCGCCATCATTCGCCCGGACCACGTACTTGCCCAGGTCCGCGCGCCACTCCAGATACGGCATCGTCGAGCGCACCGGCTGGTCGAGGTCGGGGCGCGGCGGGATCGAGCTGATCTCCGGGAAGCGGGCACGGACCCGGTGCTCGATGGTGACGATCGCCAGTTCACGGGTCGCCGCTCCGCGCAGTGCCAGCTCGACAGCGCGGGTCGACGCCAAGTCCGCCCGGTACGCCTCGCCCAGTGAGGAGATGCGGCCCTCCTTCGACAACCCGATCGCCAGCTGCGCCGTCCGCGCCACCGGGAGACGCAGCGCCGGCATGCCGCTGCCGAGCAGCGACTCTCGCAGCTGCGGCCCGGGGACGACGTCCGACTCGGCGAGCAGCTGGTCCACGAGGTCGGATGCGGAATGCAGCGCCTCGAGGTGTAGCTCGGCCTCGTCGAACGTGAGCCCCGCGCCGTCGTCCGGCGCGTACGCGATCACAGTCCGCGAACGGTCGCGGAACTGCTCGTAGACGAACTTCGACGCGCCGGAACGGATGTCTACCTCCAGGACTGCGCGGAGCACCTCCGCCGCCGCCTTCTGACGAGTGTCGTCCGCCAGCGTCGAGCCGTACTCGCGCAGCAGCTTCATTGCCAGCTCGTCCAGCGTCGCGACGCCGCCGAGGTCCCGCACCCAGCGGGCCGCGTCCTCGGTCGCCGAACGCAGCGCGCCGTTCTTCTTCAACCGCTTGTAGCGGTCCTCCGAAGACTCCTCCGGCTTCAACTTGATGGCGCCGAGGAAGTCCTCCACGGGGCGACGCCCGACCTGCACCGGCTCGTCGGTCTGCGTTTCCGATTTCGTAAGCCGCTGTCGCCACTGGCGGGTGCGGCCCTGGATCTCCCGCCGGATCTGCTCGCCGAGACCGCGGAGCTGATTGATCGTCATCGGTGGCACGCCGAGCAGCTCGCCAATCGTTGTCGCCGGGACGCGCGCCAACGCGGAGAGGGCGCGGGCGCTGAGACCCGATTCGCGCAGCGACGTGTCAAGCGTCGCGGCGCCCGCTAGCGACTCGTTCGCTGCGGCATCATCGACACCGACCGTCGCCCCAGCGAGTGCGGACGTCCACGCTAGGTGCATGGCGTCCAGGGACGGGTGCCGGTCGGCGTTCGCGGGAGCGAGTGCCGCGGTGAAGAAGCGCCCGAGACCCTCCGCGACCGCGGGGTCGAACATGGTCGCCTGCACCACCGGTGCGTCTGTCGCGCTGCTCGGTGCGTCGCCGTCGCTCCACCAGATCGGGTCACCGGTCGCCAGCTCGAACAGCGTCGCGGCGATCGAGAATCGTTCCGCGGCGCTGTCGTACTGCGCGCGGCCACCGTGGCCGAGGTAGGGGTCGAGGTAGGCGCTCGAGCCGGAGCGAATGTTCGTCAGTGGCTCGTCGGCGAGCGAGAAGTCGAAGAGTGTCAGGCGAGGCCTGCGGCTGCCGGGATCGGGCTTGATAGCGAGGTTCGACGGCTTGATATCGCGATGGAACACGCCCCGACTGTCGAGGTGCGCGACCGCCTCAAAGAGGTCGGATCCGTAGCGCTCGAGCTGCTCGATTGTCGCCTTGCCCTCGATGCGGATGCGGTCGGCGAGCGTCTCCTCGCCCGCATCGGTCATCAGCAGACCCTGCCGAGTGCCGACCGTGAGCGGCCCGTCGAGGTGCTTGACGATCCGCGGGCTGTCCAGTCGCTGCAGCACGTCGGCCTCGACGGCGAGCCGCGCCGCCGCCGTGTCATCCTTCGCGAGCTTCAGGATCACGCCTTCGCGTCCGCTTTCGTAGTCCGCGACCTCGAGTGCCACGCCCGTCGAGCCAGACCCGCGGCGGCGGACGATCTCGAAGCGGTCACCGACGATCTCCCCCTCCGCGGCGTCCAGCGGATCGGTCAGCGCGGGTACTGGTTCGGCGTCACCACGCTCGTACACGCGGGCAGCCGCGAGTTGCACCAGAAAGTCGCCGATGTCGAGCGTGCGGTCCAGCTCGCGAAACGCGGCCGCGTCCCGCACCAATTGGGCGTACATGTCGGGAATTTCGGGCATGATGGCGCGCGGGTCGAGCCCGGTAGCCTGAGACGTGACCAAACCCTGTAGCGCAGCAAAATTCACTGCCGGGTGCTTCCCCGTAAAGATCAGGTACGCAACCGCTCCCACGCCGTAGACGTCGAGGGTCTGCGGTGAAGCCGGCGTCTGCCCGCGCTGGGTCTCCGGCGCCAGGTAGAGATGCACTTCACCATCGACCGCCGCGGCGACGTCGGTGAGGCCCCGTCCGACTTCGGTCGACGTCGAGGTGCTGGGAGCGGGACGGCGGGCGAGGTCCCAGTCTCGGATGCGCAGGGTCGTCGTCCCGCCCGTCGCACGAACCCGGACACTGAGTGGAGAGAGCGCACGATGGGTTAGCCGCTGTCCGTGGGCGAAACGGACCAGCTCGGCGAGGTCCTGCACGAGGCGATCCCGGGCCTCGAAGCTCAGATCCTCATGCTGCTGCATGTACGCCGCGAGGCTTACCTCGTGAGCGTCGAAGGGGAAGACGAGGGCGGCTCCCTCCTCAGGGAAGAACGTTTCGGCAGGGCCGACGATGCCGTCGTGCCGGATGCCGTCGGTGAGACGCATCTCGCGGGCCGCCCTCAGGTCGACGGCGGCGCGGACATCGCGCGATGCGCCCTTCGGGTACGGGAAGAGCCGGATACGGCGCTGCAGCTTCGTGCGTGGATGCGTGACGAGGAAGTCCTGCCAGCCAGGACCCTCGTCAAGCGGCTCGCCGGAGTTGAGCGCGTACTCACCGATCATCCGCTGACGAGCCCGCGGCATTAGGCCAGCGGCCTCCATAAGGCGATCGATGTTGTTCGCCTGAGCCCGGTCGATTAGGGCGCGCCGTGGGGCACGGGCGAGCAGGTCGGAGAACTTCTTTCCCTGGCCCAGCCCGCGGACGTTGTAGCCATCGAGCGCCCACACCGACTCGACACCGTACTGGTCGAGACGCACCTGCGGGTCCTCATGGAGGATGACAGCCTCCGCCACATACGGGACGGCGCCGCTCGGAAGACGGGCGGCGTGGGCGAGATCTTTCAGGACTGAGGCCAGTCGTTTTGCCTTCGCATTGGCAAGCTTCCGCGGGTTGTCCACGGCTCGCCCGTTGTGGTGCCAAGTGGTCTGATCGCCGCCGATCAGGCCGTGCCAGCCTTTCAGCTCGACCAAGAGCAGTCCGGAGCGGGTAACGACCAGCGCGTCGACCTCATTGAGACGCCCGTCCGTGTCAGTGAAGGTGACGTTCACCCAAGCGCGGGCGATCCCGTCGTCGGGCAAGAGCTCCTTAATCCTGGCGAGCGCGGCAGCCTCCTGCGCTTGCGCGGGGTCGCCCATCACCCGCCACAGCCCCGAGTCCTCCCGCAAATCATCCTCCTCTCACGCTAGCCGTCGTCCCGAAGTCTCAACCACTCCACCCCGCCGGCGTCTTACGCTTCGGAGTGCGGCGATCAAGATCCTATCGAATCTGCTATTCACACTTTCGAGCAGCGGCCTCAGCGCCTCTCTTATGAGCGGTCTGAATCTTCTTCCACCAGATCACGCCTCTGCTCGACCTCGTGCTTGGCAGTGAGTTATTCGCCTGCTTCGAGGAGCAGGAGGGGGTCCCCGAAAAGGCACGCGTCGATCGTCAGGTCAGGATCGATGCAGTCATCGTAGCCGCCGCGCTTGATGCCGAAGCGCTCAGAGAACCGCGTGCCTCGCCCCATTCGGTAGGCGCGCTCATCCAGTCCGCCCCGTCCCACCCCCGCACCTACACCGCCGTCGCCAAAGCCAACTGCGCCCGCGTCACCACCGCATCGGCCGCGGGCGGCCGCCCGTACGCCTCCCGGTAATCCCGCGAGAAGTGCGACGCACTCCGGAACCCCACCGCAGCCGCAGCCCGCGCCGCGGTGTCCCCGTGCACGACCATCCGGCGCCGTGCCTCCGCCAACCGCGTCTTCTTGAGGTACTGCGCCGGCGTCATGCCGGTCGCCTCCTTGAACCGGGCGAACAGCGTCGACTCACTCACCCGCAACGTCCGCGCGAGCCTGTCCATCGACCAGGGCTCCTCCATCCGCCCGGTGAGCAGCGCTGTCGCCCCGGCCACCACCGAGGGACCGGTCCCGTCGAGCGCCGCCATGATCCGCGGCGCCTGCGAGGTCTGCAGCAGCCGCAGCACGATCTCCCGCGAGACCAGGGGGAACAGCACCGGGATGTCCTCCGGCGCGTCGAGCAGCCCGAGCAATCGGGCGAATGCATCCGCGAGGGGCTCCGTCCAGCTCCCGAGCCGCGGTACCGGTGCCGCCAGGGCAACGGCGGGCACGGACATCGACGCGACGACCTCGCCGACGACGGCCGGGTCGAGCCGCCACACCGCCGAGACGAAGCCGTCCTCCCCCGCGGTGTCGACCACCCCGGCGACGACAGGCAGGTCCACGGGTGTGATGATGAACCGCTCGCGGCCCCACACCTGGTCGTCGTCCCCGACGATGGAGCGCTTCCGCCCGCGCAGCACCACCGACAGTGACGGCACGTACCGGCGGTCGAACAGTCCGGTCGGCTCGTGCACCCGCGACACGGTCAGCCCCAGGGTCTCGGCGTGGTGCGCCGATCCGATGCGGGCGATCGCCGCGTGGTGGTCGCTGCCGACCACAGCCGCGTGCGCCGACGCGATCGCCGCAGCGCGGTCCAGGTGCTGCGCGATCCGGTCGTCCATGTCGCCAACCTACCCACCGTTGATCGTCTCGATGAGCGGCTCGATGCCCCGGCGCGGGATCCGGCAAGGTCCTCGCGGATCCGGGCAAGGTGCGCACCCGCCGTCGGCCGGAACATCGACACATGACCACTGCACCGAATGACCAGACCGTCCCCCGCACCGCCCTGGTGACCGGCGCCTCGAGCGGCATCGGCGAGGCCATCGCCCGCGAACTCGCCGCCGACGGCCTGACCGTCGCCGTCCACGGCCGCGACGAGCAGCGCACCCGCGCGGTCGCCGCCGACATCGAGCGCCAGGGCGGCCGGGCCGTCGCGCTCACCGCCGACCTCTCCGCCAGCGCCGCGGAGATCCGAGCCTTCGCAGCCGACGCGCTCGACCAGCTCGGCGGTAGCGTCGACGTCCTCGTGAACAACGCCGGCCTCTACCCCGGCGGCCCGACCGAATCGCTGTCCGACGACACCGTCGACGCCCTGCTCGCGACGAACATCCGGGCGCCCCACGTCCTCGTCGCTGCACTCGCCCCCGGCATGACGGAGCGCGGAGGCGGCCACATCGTGAACATCGGCTCGTGGATGGCGCGCGTCGGCGTCCCCTTCATGGCCCTCTACCCCGCGACGAAGGCCGCGGTCGAGCAGCTCACCCGGGCCTGGGCAGCCGAGTACGGCCACCGCGGGATCCGGGTCGTGACCGTCGCGCCGGGCGCAACGGCGACGCCGGGCAACGCGGACTCGGCCGAAGTCCTCGCGGCGATGACGCAGGGCACTCCGGCCGGGCGGCCGGTGCAGCCGGTCGACATCGCGCGCGCCGTCCGGTGGGTGGTCTCAGACCAGGCTGCGTTCGTCACGGGCGGCACGATCGACGTCGACGGCGGGATCGCGTCGACGCGGCTCGCCTGAGCGGCGACCACAGGCCGGACTGGAGGCTCGGTGCCGGTCGTGCACCGAGCCTCCAGTCCGCCCCTGCGGAGGTCCCGCGGCTCCGCGCGTCCGGCGCCCATTGTCGTGTCGGTCGCATCCCCCGATCGGAGGACCCACCTCCACCGCCCCCACCGATCCCCCGCGCCCAGAACCCGGCCAGGCTGAAGGCATGCCCGACACCCCCGCCATCGAGGTCCGTCACCTCAGCAAGCAGTACGCGACCGGCAAGGTCGCCGTCGACGACGTGAGCTTCTCGATCGAGGCCGGCGAGACCTTCGCCCTCCTCGGCCCGAACGGCGCCGGCAAGTCCACCACCGTCGAGATCCTCGAGGGGTACCGCTCCCGCACGTCCGGCGACGTCAGCGTCCTCGGCCACGACCCGGCCCGCACCAGCCGCAGCCACAACGCCCGCGTCGGCATGGTCCTGCAGACCAGCGGCGAGTCCCCGAACGTCACGGTCGTCGAGCAGCTGGTCCACTTCGCCAAGCTCTACCCCCGGCACCGCGACGTCGACGAGCTCATCGCCGCCGTCGGGCTCGAGTCCCAGCGCACCACCCGCGTCGCACGCCTGTCCGGCGGCCAGCGCCGCCGCGTCGACGTCGCCCTCGGCATCATCGGCCGCCCCGAGGTCCTGTTCCTCGACGAACCGACCACGGGCTTCGACCCGGAGGCACGGCGCCAGTTCTGGGACCTGCTCCGCCAGGTGCAGGCGGAGGGCACGACGATCCTGCTGACCACGCACTACCTCGACGAGGCCGCGCAGCTCGCCGACCGGGCGGCGGTCATCGCCGACGGCCGACTACTCGACATCGCCCCGATCGACGAGCTCGGCGGCTCCGAGGCCCGCACACCCCGCATCCGGTGGCGCGACGACTCGGGTGCCGAGCACGAGGAGCGCACCGACGACGCCGCACGACTGATCCGCAGCAGCACGGAACCGATGCACGACCTCGAGGTCATCCGCCCCTCCCTCGAGACGGTCTACCTCGAGATGGTGAGCACACGATGACCGCGATGACCACGGGCGCCGCCCGCATCAGCTACGAGATCCGCTCGTACTTCCGCGCACCGGACTCGGTGTTCTTCACGTTCCTGTTCCCGATCATCATGCTGTCGCTGTTCTCGGTCGCCTTCAGCAGCGCCGCAGACATCCAGGCCGGCCCGAACGTCAGCGTCGACTACGCGACGTACTACCTGCCGGGTCTGGTCGCGACGGGCATCCTGCTGTCGGGCACCCAGTCCCTCGGCGTCGACATCGCCGGCGAGCGCAGCGACGGCACACTCAAGCGACTGGGCGGCACACCCCTGCCGGTCCTGAGCTACTTCGTCGGCAAGATCGGCATGGTCCTGGTGACGACCGTCATCCAGACCGCCCTGCTGCTGGCGATCGCCAGCCTGGTCTTCGGCGTCGACCTGCCCACCGACCCGGCCCTCTGGGCCCGGTTCGCGGGCATCATGATCCTGGGCATCGCCACCAGTTGTGTCCTCGGCATCGCGATCTCCGCACTCCCCCGGGAGGGCCGCCGCGCCACCGCCACGATCGTCCCGATCGTCCTGGTGCTGCAGTTCATCTCCGGCGTCTACCTCCCCTTCACACAGCTGCCCAGCTGGTTGCAGAACGTCGCGTCGGTCTTCCCCCTGCGGTGGATGGCGTCCGGCATGCGGTCCGTCTTCCTGCCCGACGCGTTCGCGTCCGCTGAGCCGGGAGGCTCGTGGCAGCTCCTCCTGGGCACGCTCGTGATGGTCGGATGGCTGGTCCTGGGCACGGTGGCCTGCCTGCTCACGTTCCGATGGAACCGCAAGGACGCGTGATCGTGCCTGTGGACAACGGTCGGAGCGGCACCGGGCGGTGGGATGCTGTCGGCATGGACCGCATCACCGCGCACCGCAACTGGGGCCTGCACGTGGCCTTCGCCGTCACGGTGGCCATGGTCGCGGTCATCACGCTGCTCGGGTGGTCGCCGTGGTCGACCAGGTGGCCGGCGTTCGCGATGCTCGGTGTCCTCGCCGTGGCCTACGCATCGTACGGCTGGCGCGGGTACGACAGCCCGCGTGCCGCTGCCGCCTTCGTACCGCTGCTGGTCGTCGCCGCACTGGTGCTCCCCGCGGTGGCCCCGAGCACCGCGTTCGTGCAGTGCATCCTGTACCCGGTGGCCTGGTGCCAGCTCGACCGGCTCCGCACCTCGGTCGTGGTCTCGGTGCTGATCGGCATCGCGTCCGGGGTCGGGCTGCAGATCGCCTCCGGCCCGGACGAACTGGTGAGCACCCTGCTGATCGAGGGGGTCAGCATCGTGGGTGCCTGCGCACTCGGGCTCTGGATCACCCGGATCGCGCACCTGTCCGACGAGCGCCGCCAGCTGATCGACGAACTCCGCGCGACGCAGGCCTCCCTGGCCGAGGCGAACCGGCACGCGGGCGTGACCAGCGAACGCGAGCGTCTGGCGCGCGAGATCCACGACACCGTCGCGCAGAACCTGGCCGGCATCGTCATGCTCACCGAGCGCGCGCAGAGCGACCTCGCCGGCCATCGCACCGACGCCCTCGAGGAACGCCTGGTCGTGCTCGAAGAGTCCGCACGTGCCGCACTCGAAGAATCGCGCGCGCTCATCGCTGCCGGCGCGGCAGGCGTTCCCCGCGACAGCCTCGGCGGGGCACTCCACCGACTCGGCGAGCGGCACACGCGCGAGACCGGCACGGCCGTCACCGTCGATGCTCCCGACTGCGCGCTCGACCGCGATGCCCAGGTGGTGTTGCTCCGTGTGGCGCAAGAGGCCCTGGGCAACGTCCGCGCCCACGCCGGTGCCACCGCGGTGCACCTCGAGCTGCACCACACCCCCGAACAGACGGTCCTGTCGGTGCAGGACGACGGCGTCGGCTTCGACCCGTCGCTCCCGGCCGCGGGTCACGGGCTGCGGGGGCTCCGCGACCGCCTCGCCCTGGCGGGCGGTACCTGCCGGATCACCAGCGCTCCCGGAGCCGGCACCGTCGTCCAGGCGACCCTGCCGTCGGCACCCGCACCGGCCCTCCCGTCCGCCCCGCTCTCGGCCGGACGCCCCGTGCCGCAGGTGACCCCGTGATCCGCGTGGTGGTCGCCGACGACCACCCGATCGTCCGATCCGGCATCGTCGCGCTGTTGCAGGACGCCGACGACGTCCAGGTCGTCGGTCAGGCCAGCGACGGTGCCGCGGCGGTCTCGGTCGCGCTTGCCGAGCGTCCGGACGTCGTGCTCATGGACCTGCGGATGCCGCTGCTCGACGGCGCCGCCGCGACGGCCGAGATCCTCGGGGTCGATCCGGGCGTCCGCGTGCTCATCCTGACCACCTACGAGTCCGACGACCAGATCCTCGCCGCCATCGAGGCCGGGGCCACGGGCTACCTGCTCAAGGCCGCGCCCGAGTCCGAGATCCTCGCCGGCGTCCGTGCCACCGCGCGTGGGGAGACCGCCCTCGCCCCGTCGGCCGCGGCTGCCCTGGTCCGCCGCGCCACGGGGTCGGTGCCGACCGGGCCGTCGTTGACCCCGCGCGAGCTCGACGTCCTCCGACTCGTCGCGCAGGGCAACAGCAACCCCGCGATCGGCCGCAGCCTGTTCCTCAGCGAGACCACGGTGAAGACGCACCTCGGCCACGTGTTCGAGAAGCTCGGCGTCAACGACCGCACCCGTGCGGTGACTCGCGCGATGGAGCTCGGCCTGCTGCGCTGAGGCCCGTCAGCCCCGAACGGCTGCCCGGTCCAGCCCGTTCGTCGTGGTGATGACCTGGCGGAGCAGGGTGGTCAGGCGTTCGGGACGCAGCGTGACGCTGTCGCCCTCGCGGCTCCAGGTCGCGACGCCGACACCGTCGATCCCCAGCCACCCGAACCCCGAGCGCGCAGCGTGGCTCCATCCGCGCACGGACTGCCAGGTCGGAGCCGTCCACGCTGCCCGGAACCAGGCGACGTCACTCGGGCACGGACCGGAACGGTCCTCGAACTGCGCGGACGAGATCGTCACCGTGTCCGCGCCGGCGATCGAGACCGCTGGATCCGGGGAGAGCCATGCCAGCAGGTGCCCCGCGACGGTACCGACGTCCACGACCCCGAGCATCGTCGAACCGTCCGGCTGCTCCGCGCGCACCACGCATCGCCGGCCCTGCACCCAGCACGACCAGCGGCTGACGACGTCCGGGTGCGCCGGGTCGTCGCGTTCGACGGCGAGCACCGCGTCGTTCTCCCGGACCGGACCGACCAGCTCGTCGCCCTTGTCCGTGACGCCGCCGAACCGGCCGACCAGTCCGTGCTCTCGCGCGGAACGGCCGGCCGCGGAGTGTCGAGCAGCGCCCGGCACCACGCCGCGGTCACGGAAGCGGACGAGGTGGTCGAGCACGCCGGCATCCGTCCGCCATCGCAGCACCGGCCCCGTGTCGCCGTCGGGCACCATCTCCGGCAGGCCGACCTGGGCATCGGTGTCCAGCGTGCACCACCGGGACTCGAGCAGGCCGTCGACGAGCTCGGACGTCGCGGGCCAGTCCTGCGCGGAGCACTGCACGTCGATCCGGAGGCGCTCGTCAGCGATGTCGACGCACCGGTGCTCGCGCACGACGACGTCGTGGGGCTCGGGCAGCGCCAGCAGGACCCGGTCGGCCGTGGCTTCCAGCAGCACGGCCTCCGACCCAGCTGCGAGCCCCCGACGTGCGTCCTCGACGGGTGACTCGGACGTCGCTCGGAGACGGATCGACACCGCGCCGTCCGCACGGTCGAGCCGCACGCCGCTCGCCGTCGTCGATGCCGTCCAGCCGACCGGGATCTCGACGACCAGGGCCCCGACGATGACGAGCGCATCCCACCGCGGGTCGGGCCAGGGATCCCACGGCACGTGCCGAGTCATCGGTGCATCCGTCGTCGGATCACGCGTGGCGCATCCCTTCGCGCCCTGCCGAGTGTCATGCCGATCCCCCCGAGCGTCACCAGGTCAGCACGAACCGTCCCCGCGTTCCACCGGCCTCGAGGCGCTCGTGCGCCTCGGACGCGCGGGACGCCGGCAGCGCCTCGGCCACCCGCGGCGTGATCGTGCCGCCCTCGACCGCGTGCCGCAGCCGCTCGAGCTTGTCGAACGAGCGGTACTCCCCGAACACCATCACCTGCTCGAACCGGACCCCCTCGGCGCCGTTGCCCTCCCAACCCCGCACGTCGATGAACGCACCGCCGTCGCGCACGGCGGGTACGACGACGTCGCGCTGCACAGCAGCGTCGGCGAGTGCGTCGACGCCCTCGGGCACGATCGCCCGCACGGCTTCCGCGAACCCGTCCCCACGCGGCACGATGTGGTCCGGCCCCAGGGAGCGCACGAGCGCCTCGTCCTTGGGTGCGGCGTCGGCGATGACCGTGATGCCCTCCGCCTTCGCGAGCTGCACCAGGTAGTTGCCGAGCAGGCCCGCGGCGCCCGTGACGGCCAGGGTCCCACCGCGCTGCACACCCGCGAGCTCGAGGATGCGGATCGCCATCAACCCGTTCATCGGAACGGTCGAAGCGAGCTCGATCGAGGTGTCCTTCGGGATGTGGGTGAACGAGCCGACCGGGGCGACGAGTTCTTCGACGTAGGCCCCGCCGTGCGTGCTGAGCGGCAGCGCCATGGCCATCACCGCGTCCCCGACCTGCCAGCCGGACACGTCGGGTCCGACCTCGTCGATGACCCCGGCGGCGTCCATCCCGGGCACGTACGGCGCCGACGCCTGGGAGCTGTCGCGCTCCCCCGCGCGGACGCCCGTGTCGGTGGGGTTCACCGCGAACGCCTGCACCCGGATCCGGACGGAGCCGGCTCCCGCGTGCGGCTCCGGTACCTCGTGGACGGCGAGGGCCTCGGGCCCTCCGAACTGCTGTACTCCGACGACCTTCACCCCTCCGTTCTACCGGGTGGCTGCGGATCGTTCCCAGGCGCCTCCACCTCGCGAGGGGTGTAGCGTCACATCGTCAGCATGCTGAACACCTGGGAGGACGCCACCGTGAGCACCACATCCGCACCCGATCGCCGTCGCTGGATCGGCCTCGTCGTGATCAGCCTCGCCGTCGCGCTGATCATCGTGGACTCGACCATCGTGAACGTGGCGATCCCGAGCATCGTCGCCGACCTCGACATCGGCTCGACGCTCGTGCAGTGGGTGCAGGAGAGCTACACGCTGGTCTTCGCCGCCCTGCTCCTGGTGTTCGGTGCCCTGGCCGACCGCTACGGCCGCCGTCGTCTGCTGTCCACGGGAGTGATCGTCTTCGCGGTGGCGTCGGTCCTCGCTGCGCTCTCCCCCACGGGCGACCTGCTCGTGGTCTCGCGCATCCTGCAGGGTATCGGCGGCGCCATGGTCCTGCCGACCACGCTGTCGATCCTCAACGCGACGTTCACCGGCCGCGAGCGTGGCATCGCCTTCGCCGTCTGGGGTTCCACGATCGGGGGAATGGTGGCAGTGGGTCCGCTACTCGGAGGCTGGCTGACGACCGACTTCTCGTGGCGCTGGGCCTTCGGCATCAACGTGCCGATCGTCGCCGTCATCCTGATCGGGCTCGTGTACGCCGTGCAGGAGTCGAAGGACGCCGAGCACGCGGGCCGCATCGACGTCGTCGGGGCGGTGCTCTCCGTCGTCGCGAGCGCCACCCTAGTGTTCGGCCTCATCGAGGGTCGGACCTACGGCTGGTGGACACCGTCGTCGACCCCGCTGACCATCGGCGACTGGTCCTGGTCGAGGGGCATCTCGCCGATCCCGATCGCGTTCCTGGTCGCCGTCGTGGCTGGTGTCGCGTTCGTCCGCTGGTCCCTCCGCCGCCAGCGCTCTGGCCGCTCGGCGCTCATCGCCCTCGACCTGTTCCGCATCGGCTCGTTCCGCAACGGCTCCATCGCCGCGCTCATCGTGTCGCTCGGCGAGTTCGGCATCATCCTGTCGCTCCCGCTCTGGCTCCAGAACGTCCTCGGCTACTCGGCGCTGCAGACCGGCTTCGTCCTGCTGGCCCTGGCCATCGGCTCGTTCGTCGCGAGCGGGTTCGCCGCGACCGTCGGCCAGCGCGTCGGAGCCCTGCCCATCGTGCGCATGGGCATCGGCGCCGAGATCCTCGGTGTCGCGGCGATCGGCGTCGTCATCAGCGCCACGACAGCGTGGTGGGCGATCGTCCCCTGCCTGTTCGTCTACGGCTTCGGCGTCGGCCTCGCGACCGCGCAGCTGACCGGCGTCGTGCTGCAGGACGTCCCCGTCGAACGCAGCGGCGAGGCCTCCGGTGCCCAGAGCACTGCCCGCCAGATCGGTTCGGCACTCGGCATCGCGGTCCTCGGCACCGTCCTCTTCACCTCCACGGGCACCGTCCTCGAGCACCGCCTGCAGGACGCCGGCGCACCCGCAACCGCGGCATCGAAGGTCGCTGACGCCGTCGTGCAGTCCTCGGGCGGTGCGATCGGGTCACTCACCGGAGACACCCGCGACGCCGCGGCCGTCGCCTTCTCGGACGGCACCCGCGCCGCAGCGTTCTCGGCCGCCGGCTTCCTCGTGATCGGGCTCGGCGCGACCCTGAGGCTGAAGGCCCCGCGTCGCAATGACGAAGCGCCTGAGTCGCACTCGAACCAGGTCACGACGGCCAGCGACTGATCCAGCCCCGGCGTACGATCGCCGGATGCACACGCGTCTGCTCCAGGTGATGCCCTGGCCCGACAGCGACGCCCCCGAGGTCCAAGCCGTCGTGCACTTCTCGCGCTCATGGCACACCGCGACGATGGCGCACACCGGTCGCCGACTCGTGCGGGTGCCGAACACGCCGCGATGGTCGCACGGTGGCGGGCTGTTCCGGGATCCCTCCAGCGATGAGACCTTCACGGTGCAGTCACTCTGGCCGCTCACCGACGAGCCCAACCTCTTCCCGGATGAAGCCGAGGACGACTCCTCGCCGTTCACCTGGCGCTTCACCGCGATCGAGGCCAACCCGACTGCAACGGCCCGCGCCGACGAACTCGATCACGCAGAGCGCCGCAAGAACGCCCGCCTCATGCGCCGTCCTGCGACGCACCCGGCAGAGCGCATCACCATCCGCCTGATGCCCGAGTACGGGGTGACATGGCCGCTCTGGGGTCCTGACGGCCCCCTCGAGCCCTGGGAGCTCGCACTCCCCGACGACCTCGTGGCGGATCTCCGAGCGTGGTTCGACCGATGGGAGCGCAGCTCCTCATCAGAGACCGGCTGGACGGACGAAACGGATCGCATGTCGTTCCACAGGGATGCGGAGCAACTGGCGGGACGCATCGGGGCCGCGACCGCCGCCTTCGCGATCGTCGAGGTGCACGGCGTCGCCGACGACGAATGACGGACTGGAGGCTCGTGGCTGGCTGATCGACGCCGGCGGAAGCCGTCCGGTGAACGCAGAAAACCCCTGACCAGTACTGGTCAGGGGTTCCCTGGTGTTACCAACGTTGAGTCCGGCGGCGTCCTACTCTCCCACAAGGT
>NZ_LMPO01000010.1:0-67726 GCF_001424385.1 Curtobacterium sp. Leaf183
GCGCGGTCGCGCGTCGGGCGCGGTCGCGCGTCGGGCGCGGTCGCGCGTCGGGCGCGGTCGCGCCGAGGTGCGGTCCCGCGGTCGCGGTGCGGATCGGTGTCGTACAACAGGAAGCAGCTCGCACCACGGGATCACGTGGTGCGAGCTGCTCCCTGTTGTGCGACGTCGGCCGACCGTGCTGCCGCGGCGCGTGGCGCTACATGCGCTCGGGCGCGCTCACCCCGAGCAGGCCGAGGCCGTTCCGCACGACCTGGCCGGTCGCGTCGTTCAGCCAGAGCCGGGTGCGGTGCAGGTCCGTCACGGCCTCGTCGCCGAGCGGCGTGACGCGGCAGGCGTCGTACCAGCGGTGGTACAGCCCGGCGAGCTGCTCGATGAAGCGGGCGATGCGGTGCGGCTCGCGGAGTTCGGCGGCGCGGCGCACCACGCTCGGGTACTCCGCCAGGGCGCCGAGGAGCGCGCTCTCGGTGTCGTGGGTCAGCAGCGCGGCGTCGAACACCGACCGGTCGACACCGGACGCGGCGGCGTTCCGCGCGACCGACTGCGTGCGGGCGTGGGCGTACTGGACGTAGAAGACGGGGTTGTCATTCGTGCGCTTGGTCAGCAGGTCGAGGTCGATGTCGATCGCGGTGTCGCTGGCGAACCGCACGAGCGAGTACCGGCCTGCGTCGACCCCCACGGCGTCGACGAGGTCCTCCATCGTGACCACCGTGCCGTTGCGCTTCGACATGCGCATCGGCTCGCCGTCCTTGAGGAGGTTCACCATCTGGCCGATGAGGATCTCGAGGTTCGTGCCCGGCTCGTCACCGAACGCCGCACACATCGCCATCATGCGGCCGACGTAGCCGTGGTGGTCCGCGCCGAGCATGATCAGGTTGCGCTCGAACCCGCGCTCGCGCTTGTCGAGGTAGTACGCCAGGTCGCCGGCGATGTACGCGGGCTCGCCGTCGGACTTGATGACCACGCGGTCGCGGTCGTCGCCGAAGTCGGTCGTGCGCAGCCACAGTGCACCCTCGGCCTCGTACATCTTGCCGAGCGACCGCAGCCGCTCGATGGCGCGCTCGACGGCCTTCGACTCGTGCAGCGCGTTCTCGTGGAAGTAGACGTCGAAGTCCACACCGAACTCGTGCAGGGACTGCTTGATGTCGGCGAACATGAAGTCGACGCCCTCGCGGCGGAACAGCTCCTGCGCCTCGGCACGGGGCAGGTCGCGGACGTCACCGTCGTACGTCGCCATGACCCGCGCGGCGATCTCGCCGATGTAGGCACCGCCGTAGCCGTCCTCGGGCGTGGGCTCGCCGAGCGCCGAGGCCACGAGCGACCGGGCGAACCGGTCGATCTGGTTGCCGTGGTCGTTGAAGTAGTACTCGCGGGTAACGAGGCCGCCCTGCGCCTGGAAGACCCGCGCCAGGCTGTCGCCCACGGCCGCCCACCGCACGCCGCCCATGTGGATCGGGCCGGTCGGGTTCGCGGAGACGAACTCGAGGTCGATCCGGACGCCGTCGTACAGGTCCCCGCGGCCGAAGGCCTCGCCCTGGTCGACGATCGTGCGGGCGACCTCGCCAGCGGCGGCAGCCTCGAGCGTGATGTTGATGAAGCCCGGGCCGGCGACGTCGACCGACGCGACACCGTCGAGCTCGGTCAGCTCGCCGGCGATCTCGGTCGCGAGCGCACGCGGGTTCGTGCCGAGGCGCTTCGCCAGCTGCATCGCCGCGTTCGACGCCCAGTCGCCGTGCGCCCGGTTCTTCGGCCGCTCGAGCGCTGCGTGCGACTCCTGGACCGTCACGGTGTCGGAGGCCCCACGTCGGTCGACGATCCCGGTCAGGATCGACAGGTACGCGGCGGAGAGTTCGGCAGGAGTCACGGCGAACGAGTCTACCGGGGACATGCAGCATCATGGGCCGCATGACCACCCGACGACCCGCCCGGGCGATCAGCGTCGCTGCGCTCGCCGTCCCAGCCGCCCTCGTCCTCGCCGCCTGCTCCGGTGGCGGCGCCTCCCCCACGACCTCACCGAGTGCCGCGACCGGCAGCAGCGTCGACCAGACGTGCGCACAACTCGTCCCCGCGGAGACGTTCACGGTCTACGGCGAACGGTTCACCCGCGACACGTCGGCGACACCCGCCAAGGGCTCCCCCGCTGCCCGCATCGCCCAGCAGCACGGCCGGGTGTGCGTCTGGCAGGAGGCCGACGACCCCTCCGTCACGATCACGCTGGCCGTCGCGGAACTGCCTGAGAAGTCGCTCACGAACCTGAAGGACGCGCTGTTCGACCGCGGTGGATCGGTCCCGACCTACACGGTCGAGGGGTACTTCGCCCTGACCCACGACGTCGGCCGTGCGGACGCCTTCGCCGACCCGTACTGGATCACCACGTCGTCGACCCTCTTCACCGAACCGGGCACCGCACAGCCCGTCGTCGACGCCGCCCGCCAGGCACTCACACCGAGCGCGTCGGCCACGCCAGCAGGCTGACCGGACGGGAGGCCCGGCTCGCCTCCGCACCGCGGCTGCCGCCCCGACGGGTGGTCCGGTCGGGCGGTGGGGACCTGCTACGGTTGATCACACCCCAGGGCCCCCATAGCTCAGGGGATAGAGCACTGCCCTCCGGAGGCAGGGGCGGAGGTTCGAATCCTCCTGGGGGCACAGAGACATTCCCGCGCAAGCTGTCGTCCTCGCTGCGCTCGGTCGGCAGCGCGCGACATCGCGGCAGGCCGCGACCAATCCCCGTGGGTACCGCCGGTAGACCAAGTCCGCCGCTGCGCTCGATCTGCTGCGATCGACATCGCGGCGGGCCGCGACCGTGGTCCGACGTCCAGCGTCATGTTCGAGGTCGCACGACTTGCCGCTCAGGTACGTCCAGGGTGCTCGAGTCGTCGGTACCGGGCGGCGAGATGCGCGAATTGTGGAACCTCGGGGGTGCGGGGCTCGCGGGGGCCGGGTGGGCGGGCGGGCGGGCGGGCGGGGCGCCGGCACGAGCACGGTCGGGGGCCTCGGGCGGGGGTAGCGTCGCGGCCATGACGTTCGTGTTCCCGGAACCTGAGGTCGAGCCACTGCGCGGTGGGCCGGTCCTCCGCTGGGGCGTGATCGGTCCCGGGGAGATCGCGAACGACTTCACGAGCACGCTGCACGCCAACTCCGACCAGCGCGTCGTCGCCGTCGGCTCACGGTCCGCCGAGCGCGCCGCCGCCTTCGCCGCACGCCACGGCGTCCCGGCCGCCCACGACTCGTACGAGGCCCTCGTCGCCGACCCCGCGGTCGACATCGTCTACGTCGCGTCGCCCCACCCGCAGCACCTCGAGCACGCCCTGCTCGCGATCGCGGCCGGCAAGCACGTCCTGGTCGAGAAGCCGATGACCACGTCCGGGGCCGACACCCGTCGCCTCGCCGCCGCGGCCCGCGAGGCCGGCGTGCTCGCGATGGAGGCCATGTGGACCCGGTACCTGCCGGGCACCACGGTCGTTGCGCGCCTGCTGGCCGACGGCACGCTCGGCGACGTCCGGCTCGCGACCGTCGACGTCGGTTGGCCGCACGACCCCGCCGACCCGGGCGACCGCATGTTCGACCCCGCCGTGGGAGGTGGTGCGCTGCTCGACGCCGGCGTCTACAGCCACTGGTTCGCACGCTTCGCCACCGGCGCCCCGGTGACCAGTCGCACGACCGGAGCGGTCTCGGACCGTGGGGTGGACCTCCAGTCCGTGACGGTGTCACGCGCGACCGGCGGCGCGCAGGCCGTGGTGACCACGTCGATCACCGCGTGGACCCCCGGCCTGGCGATGATCGCGGGCAGCGCGGCGACCGTGCGGTACACCGACCACTTCGTGTTCCCGGCCTCGTTCGCGGTGCACCGTGGCGCAGACGCCGACCGCTGGTCCGAGCCGACCGGGCTGCGCGGCCGACAGGGACTGGTGTGGCAGGCCGCGGCGCTGGCGCGGTACGTCGCCGACGGCCGGACGGATTCCCCGGTCCACTCGCTGGACGACGCGATCGGGGTCGCCGAAGCGCTCGACGCGGCCCGCGCGGCACTCGACGTTCCCCAGCAGGACACCTCGGCCCCCTAGGATCACGGGCCGGTCGACCTGCACACGACCGGGAAGAGGACTCGATGACCGTCGCCACCGGGAACCCGCAGACCGAGCTCGCCCGCGGTGGTGCCGCACCCGATGCGCGCACCCTGCTCGACGTGCTCCGTGCGACGGCGGAGGCGCATCCCGAGGCGTTCGCGCTCGAGGACGCCGACGGCGCGGTCGACTACCGGTCACTCGTGCAGCTCGTCGCGGGACGGGCCGACGACCTGGCCCGACGGGGCGTGCACCCCGGCGACCGGGTGGGCATCCGGATCCCCTCGGGCAGCCGTGAGCTCTACGTCTCGATCCTGGCGGTGCTGGCCGCCGGAGCCGCCTACGTGCCCGTCGACGCGGACGACCCCGAAGAACGCGCGACGCTCGTGTTCGGCGAGGCGCGGGTCGCCGGCGTGATCGGTGCGGGCGGGGTGCTGCGGGCCTCTGGCCGTGCCGACGCGCCCGAGTCCCCCGTCGTCGACCCCGCGGCGAGCGCCAGCGCACCCACCGCCGAGGACGACGCGTGGGTCATCTTCACGTCGGGGTCGACGGGGGTGCCGAAGGGCGTCGCGGTGACCCACCGGTCGGCTGCGGCGTTCGTGGACGCCGAGGCGCGGATGTTCCTGCAGCGCGCGCCGATCGGGCCGGGTGACCGGGTGCTGGCGGGGTTGAGCGTGGCGTTCGACGCGTCGTGCGAGGAGATGTGGCTGGCGTGGGGGCACGGCGCGTGCCTGGTGCCCGCGCCGCGGTCGCTGGTGCGGACCGGGGTGGACCTGGGGCCGTGGTTGATCGTGCACGGGATCACCGTGGTGTCGACGGTGCCGACGCTGGCCGGACGATGCCCTCGAGCAGGTGCGGTTGGTGATCTTCGGTGGGGAGGCCTGCCCGCCGGAGCTGGCCGCGCGGATCGCGAGCCGCGACCGGGAGCTCTGGAACACCTACGGTCCGACCGAGGCCACCGTCGTCGCGTGTGGTGCGCTGATGGACGGGTCCTCGCCGGTCCGGATCGGCCTGCCGCTCGACGGGTGGGACCTGGCGGTCGTGGACGCGGCCGGGCAGCGGGTCGCGCCGGGCGAGGTCGGGGAGCTCGTGATCGGTGGGGTGGGACTCGGTCGGTACCTCGACCCGGCGAAGGACGCCGAGAAGTACGCGCCGTTCCCGCAGCTCGGGTGGGACCGGGCGTACCGGAGCGGGGACCTGGTGCGGTACGACCCCGAGGGGCTGGTGTTCCAGGGTCGCGCGGACGACCAGGTCAAGCTCGGCGGTCGACGCATCGAGCTGGGCGAGGTCGACGCGGCGCTGCAGGCGCTCGACGGCGTGGCCGGGGGTGCGGCCGTCGTGCAGCGGACCCCCGCGGGCAACCAGGTGCTGGTCGGGTACGTCGCCCCGGTCGCCGGTGCCACGATCGACACGAGCGCCGCGAACGCCCGGTTGCGGCAGGAGCTGCCGGCGGCGCTCGTGCCGCTGCTGGCCGTGGTCGACTCGCTGCCGACCCGGACGTCGGGCAAGGTCGACCGTGCGGCACTCCCCTGGCCGCTGACCGGTGACGGGGCGACGGCGGCGCTCCCGCCGACCGTGACGTGGATCGCGGAGCGGTGGGCCGCGATCCTGGGCGTGCCGGTCACGGGCGAAGACGACGATTTCTTCGCGCACGGCGGCGGTTCGCTGACCGCGGCGCAGCTCGTCTCCGCCATCCGGGAGCGCTACCCCGCGACGACCGTGGCCGACGTCTACGACCACCCGCGGATCGGGGCCCTCGCGGACGCGCTCGACGCCTCGGGTCCCGTCGCGGCGGCGCACCGGGACGTGCGGCCCACACCGCCGGCGACGGGGATCGCGATGACGCTGCTCGGCCTGCCGGTGCAGGTGCTCCGCGGCCTGCGGGTCCTGACGTGGACGGCGCTGGTCGCCGAGGTCCTGCACGCGACGACGCTGCCGTTCCTGCCGACGCTGCCCTGGCCGGCGCTGGTGCTCGCGCTGCTGGTGTTCGTGACGCCGATCGGCAAGATGGCCGTGACGGTGGTGCTGGTACGGCTCGTGCTGCTCGGGGTCCGTCCGGGCGACCACCCCCGTGGCGGGTCGGTGCACGTGCGGGTGTGGCTCGCGGAACGGATCGCCGAGGCCGTCGACGGTCCCTCGACCGCGGGTGCGCCGTGGATCAGCTACTACGCCCGTGCGCTCGGCGCGCGGATCGGGCAGGGCGTCGACCTGCACACGCTGCCCCCGGTGACCGGGATGCTCACCATCGGCAAGCGCGCGTCGATCGAACCCGAGGTCGACCTGGCCGGACACTGGGTGGACGGCGACGTCTTCCGGCTGGGCCGGGTGCGGGTCGGCCCGGACGCCGTCGTGCGCAGCCGCACCACCCTGCTGCCCGGCGCGGTCGTCGGCGCGGGCGCCGAGATCGAACCCGGTTCCGCCGTCACCGGGTCCGTGCCAGACGGCGAACGCTGGGCGGGATCCCCTGCGGAACGCGTCGGGTCGGCCCGGCACGGACGGGAGGAACGCCCCGCGCCCGGCCGGCGGTGGCTGGTCGCGTACGGGGCCGGCTCCGTGGCCGTGGCCGGGCTGCCGGTGGTCGGGGTCGCGGTGGGTCTGCTGGTCACCGCCGCCCTGGTCGGGCGCGCGCAGTCGTTGGGCTCCGCCGTCGGGCACGCGCTGGCACTCGTGCCGCTGGCCACGGTCGTCGCCGGGGTCGTGTACGCCGGCCTGGTCGTCGGCGTCGTCCGGCTGCTCGGCATCGGCCTGCACGAGGGTCGACACCCGGTGCGGTCGCGGATCGGGTGGCAGGCGTGGTGCACCGAGCGGGTCCTCGACGCGGCCCGCACGCTGCTGTTCCCGCTGTACGCCAGCCTGGTGACGCCCCTGTGGCTCCGGCTGCTCGGGGCACGGGTCGGACGGAACACCGAGATCTCCACGGTGTTGCTGCTGCCGTCCCTGACCCAGATCGCGTCGGGGGCGTTCCTGGCCGACGACACGATGGTCGCCACCTACGAGCTCGGTGGTGGTCGGGTGACGATCGGCAGGTCGAAGGTCGGTCGCCGGGCGTTCCTCGGCAACAGCGGCATGACGGGCGCGGGACGGTCCGTCCCGCGCGAGGCCCTGGTCGCGGTGCTCTCCGCCGTCCCGAAGAAGGCCAAGCGCGGGTCCTCGTGGCTCGGCTCCCCGCCCGTGCGACTGCGGCGCGCGGTCACGACGTTCGACGAGGAACGCACCTTCCGTCCGTCCCGCGGGCTCCGTGTCGCCCGCGGCTGCTGGGAGCTCCTGCGGCTCGTCGCCCCGATGGTGTCCGGCGCGATCGCGCTCGCCGTCTGCGGGACCCTGCTGGCGTCGTGGTCCGCCGTCGGGTTCGGGTGGACGGTCCTGCTCACCGCGCCGGTCCTCGTCGTCGCCGGTGCCGTCGCCGCCGTGGTGTCGACCGCCGCCAAGTGGGCGTTCGTCGGCCGGATCGCCGCGCGGGAACACCCGCTGTGGTCCTCGTTCGTCTGGCGGAACGAGGTGCAGGACACCTTCGTGGAGACCGTCGCCCGTCCGTGGTTCGCCGAACAGGCGACGGGGACGCCGGCGCTCGCCGCGTGGCTGCGCAGCCTGGGGGCGACGATCGGACGCGGGGTGTGGTGCGAGACGTACTGGCTGCCCGAGGCCGACCTGGTCACGATCGGCGACGGGGCGACGGTCTCCCGCGGGACGGTCGTGCAGACACATCTGTTCCACGACCGGGTGATGCAGCTCGACACCGTGACGGTCGACGCCGGCGGCACGCTCGGTCCGCACAGCGTGATCCTGCCGGCGGCCGGCATCGGTGCCGGAGCGACGGTCGCGCCGGCGTCGCTCGTGATGCGTGGCGAGCAGGTGCCGGCCGGGACCTCGTGGGCGGGCAACCCGATCTCGCCGTGGGACAGCGCCCCGTGGACACCCCTCGTCGCCGCCCCGGTCCCCGACTCCGTCGTCGTGGCAGACTGACCGGCACCGTGAAGCCGATCACCACCGCCGCGCCGACGGCCGCCGACCCCGACCCGTACACGCCGCACAGCGGTGACCGCCGCTGGAGCGCGAGCCACTACGAGCTCCGCGTCGACTACCGCGTCGCGACGAACCGGTTCGACGGCACCGCGACGATCACGGCGACCGCGGACACGGCGCTGGACCGGGTCGTGCTCGACCTGCACGGGATGTCGGTGGACCGGGTCGACGTCGACGGGGTCCGCGCGAAGAAGACCTCGTCCGGCATCCACAAGCTGACGGTTACACCGGCCACGCCGATCGATGCCGGTGCGGAGTTCACCCTGCACGTGCGCTACCGGGGTGCCCCGCGGCCCCTGCGCAGTCCGTGGGGACAGATCGGGTGGGAGGAGCTGACCGACGGTGTCATCGTCGCCGCCCAGCCCACCGGTGCGCCGTCCTGGTTCCCATGCAACGACCGGCCCGACGACAAGGCCACCTACCGCTTCGAGATCACCTGCGAGGCCGGGTACGACGTCGTCGCGAACGGCCAGCTGCTCGGCAAGGAGCGCGCCGGGCGCGGGACGCGCTGGACCTTCGCCACGACCGAGCCGATGGCGACGTACCTGGCGACGGTGCAGATCGGTCGCTACCGCACGCACGAACTCCGCGGCGGACCGGTCCCCGTCACCCTGCACCACCCGGCTGACCTGGCCTCGGCGGCGAAGACCGACTTCGGGCAGGTCCCCGAGATGCTCGCCCTGTACGCCGACCGGTTCGGCCCCTACCCGTTCCCCGCCTACGGCGTCGTGGTGACCGACGACGAGCTGGAGATCCCGCTCGAGGCCCACGGGCTGGCCGTGTTCGGCCGCAACCACGTCGACGGCGAGCACGGCACCGACCGGCTCATCGCGCACGAGCTCGCCCACCAGTGGTTCGGCAACTCCGTGACGCTCGGTCGCTGGCGGGACATCTGGCTGCACGAGGGCTTCGCCTGCTACGCCGAGTGGCTCTGGTCCGAGCACCGCGGCGGTGACACGGCCGACGCCCTGGCAGCGCAGCACCGCGCCGGCCTGCTCGAGCAGCCCGCGGACCTGGTCGTCGGGGACCCGGGCGCGGCGGACATGTTCGATGACCGCGTCTACAAGCGCGGCGCCCTGGCCCTGCACGCGCTGCGTCGGACCCTGGGTGACGAGGCGTTCTTCTCCGGACTCTGGACCGTCACGGACCGGCACCGCCACGGCACGGTCGCACCGGACGACGTCGTCGACGCCTTCGTCGAGGCGTCCGGCACCGACGCCGACCGGGTCCGAGCAGTCCTCGGCCCGTGGGTCGACGAGCCGACCGTGCCCGAGCTGCCCTAGCCGCTGACGTTGCCCCTGCGGCTGACGTTGCCGCTGCCGCTGCCGCTGCCGCTGCCGACGGGACGCTCCCAGAGCGCGACGGTGCTCTCGAACCGGTCGTACCGGTGCGGCTGCACGACGCCGTTCGGCCGGTAGCCGAGGGCGCGCCAGAACGGCTCCGCGACCGCGGCGTTGGTCGCCACGATCCCCAGCCGGATCCGCTCGACACCGCTGACACCGCGGACCCGGGCGAGCACCGCGTCGTGCATGCTCCGGCCGAGGCCCTGTCCGTGGCGCCTGCCGTGCACGACGAGCAGCCCGATGTACGCGGTCGCCGGGTCGGGGTACCCGATCAGGACGTCGGCGAAGGCCACCAGCTCCGGGCCGTCCCACAGCCCGATGCCCAGCTTGCCCGCCGGGTCGAACCCCGGCGGCACCGTGATGAGGGCGGAGAGTGCGTCGGACGGCCCCGGCGGGTAGCCGGTCACCCGCTCGGAGTAGGTCGGCACCGACTCGAGCAGCTGCTGCAGGGCATCGACGTCGTCGGCGGCGAGGTCGCGGACGACGGACGGCCCCCGGTGGTCCTCGACCTGGACCGGGCCGGTGCAGGACACCGCGACCACCAGGTCCTCGTCGAGCCAGCGGACGTGCACGGGGTACTCGGCGGTGCCGAGGGTCGCTGCGCCCCGGGCGAGGTCGACGTCGACCGACGCGGGGTCGACCCGCAGGCCGCGCCCGTCGCGCTTGAGCACCGCTTCCTTGGCAGCCCAGCAGGCCGTCAACGCTGCCGGGTCACCGCCGGACCGTCGGAGCTCGCCGGGCGTGAACGCATCGTCGAGCGGTGCCGCGACCAGCCGGCTGCGGCGTTCGAGGTCGACACCGATCGCTCCATCGTCCACCCTCGGTGGCGCGGGCGTCCGGTTGCCGGGCGTCGCCCTGCCGGAGGTCCGGGGGCCGACCGCGAGTGCGACCGCCCCGGGCGCCCTCGCCAGGCTGATCTCGACCGGCTCGCCGTCGACGGTCGCCCACGGGCGACCGTGGTCGGTGCCGCGGCAGTGCGGACACCGCCGGCCGACGGCCGTCGAGGGGAGGAGCGCGCCCGTGACCGACGCGACGAACGCGCGCAGGGCCTCCCGGTCGGCCGCGTCGTCGGCACCGCGACCCGTCACGCGGACCCAGACAGCTGACTCGTCCATGGCCCCACCGTACGTGTGTAGTCGGAGCCGCAGCGGTCGAGTGGACGACGAGACGCCGCCGGGGTCCGGCGGCGTCTCGGTCGGGTCGTTCCTGCTGGTGTGCTCGTCTAGGCGTGGGTGAGAGCGATCAGCGCCACGTTCATCGTGGAGTAGAGCCCCTCGGACCGGGTGGCCTGGCGGACGCGGCCCCGCAGGACCTCGTAGCGGCCGTCGTGCTCGCGCACGAAGCCGATCACGCCACTGGCGGGTGTTGACACCCGGTGGAAGCCGTCCTCGAGCGGGACGACCTCCGTGTTCATCGTACGTTCCATCTGTCGACCCCTTTCGTCGTCGAAACGGTCATGTCGGATCCTACTCCCGACGGGGGACAAGCGACGTCCCCCGCCCCACTCTCTCCACAGGTCCTGGGGGAATCCGACAGAACCGTGCGCCCCCTGGATAGACTCCGGGCGACGGCGCTCCTGGCGCGGTGACACCGGGGATCCGGGGCCGCGGCGCACGCGCTGCCGGACGGACGGAGAACGGATGCGAACGGTCCAGCGTGGATCGCACACCTGGCAGTTGGACACGGACGGCCCGACGGGCGGGCGGGGTACATCGGTGCGGGTCCGGTCCCGGCGCTGGGCGGCTCGCGTGGCCGCGGTGCTCGTCGCGGCGCTGCTCGTGGTGGGTCCGGCCTCGGCCGCCAGCGCCACGGCCCCGGTGCAGCTCGACGGCGCCTACGTCGTCGACGACTCCGGAGCGCTGACCTCCGCGCAACAGTCCTCGGTCGAGCGGGCCGTCCGCGACCTCGCTGACAAGACGAACACGCAGCTCTACGTCGTGTACGTCGACTCCTTCACGAACCCGTCGGACCACACCGCCTGGGGTGCGGCGACGCTGTCGCAGAACCAGATCGACTCCAACGGCATCCTGCTGTCGATCGCGACGCAGGCCCGCACGTACGACGTGCAGCAGACCAACGAGACCTCGATCAGCAGCTCCGACGTGCAGCAGGCCGTCAACGACGACCTGCTCCCCGGGCTGCGGGACGGCAACTGGTCCGGCGCGGCCACCGCGTTCGCGAACGGTCTGTCGTCCTCACAGGACCCGCCGGACCTGACGTGGCTGTGGATCCTGCTGCTCGTGGTCGTGATCGGGATCGTGGTCGTCGTGCTGGTGGTCCGCACCCGCAACAAGCGCCGGACCGCGGCCGCCACGCGGGCGCAGGAAGCCTCGCTCGCCGACCTCGAGCGCACGGCCGGCGCTGCGCTCGTGACCATCGACGACGAACTCCGCACCGCCGAACAGGAAGTCGGCTTCGCCGCCGCGCAGTTCGGCACGGACGCCGCCGAGCCCTTCGCGAAGACGGTCGACGCCGCCAAGAAGAACGTGCGGACGGCGTTCACGTACCAGCAGCAGCTCGACGACGAGGTCCCGGACTCCCCGCAGCAGCGTGCCGACTGGTCGAACCAGATCATCGCCATCTGCGAGCAGGCCCACGCCGCCATCGCCGAGCAGACCGAGTCGTTCGACCAGCTCCGCTCGCTCGAGGACGGCGTCGAGGACGCGGCCGCCGCGCTCGGTGACGCGGTCCGTGCAGCACCGGCCTCGGTCGACGGGGCCGCGGCGGCGCTCGACCAGGTCCGGGGCTCGTACACCGGCCGCACGCTCGCCACCGTCGCCGACAACGTCGACCAGGCTCGCCAGGTGCTCGCGTTCGCGACCGAGCGATCACAGGCCGCCGACGCAGCGATCGCCAGCGGCGACAAGGGCGAGGCGGTCGTCGCCGTGCGCGACGGGCAGCACGCGCTCGCCCAGGTGCAGCAACTGACGGGTTCCGCGGTCGGCGCCGACGCGACCTTCCGCGAAGCCGCTGCCCGCGTCGACGCGATGCGGCTCGACATCCAGGGCGACGTCGCCGCGGCCCGGGCCATGCGGGCGCAGAGCCCCGAGCTGGCCTCCGCCGTCGTCACGGCGGAGACGGTCCTGCGAGAGCGGCTCGACCCGAAGGACCCGATCGCCGCGGTCGACGCCCTGACCAAGGCGAACACCGAGATCGACGCCGCGCTGGCCTCGGCCCGCGGCGCCCAGGAACAGCACGAACGCGCGCAGCGGGCACTCGACTCCGCGATCCGCGACGCCCGCGCACGCATCAGCCAGGCGCGGGAGTTCATCTCGCTGCGTCGCGGTGGCGTGGGCACGACGGCGCGCACCCGGTTGTCCGAAGCCGAGCGGGCGCTCGACGACGCCATCGACCTGGCCACGACCGACCCGCAGCGAGCGCTCCAGGCGGCTCGCGCAGCCGAGCAGTACGCGGCTGCGGCGATGGACGAAGCCGGCAGCGACATGGGCGGTTGGCCCGGCGGGGGCGGTGGCACCGGTGGCGGGGCCCAGCTCGGCGGACTCGTCACCGGCATCGTGCTCGGTGGACTCCTCGGCGGACGCGGCGGCTCCTTCGGCGGCGGCTCGTTCGGCGGGGGCGGCGGCGGCTTCGGCGGGGGCGGCGGCTTCGGCGGAGGCGGCGGCGGCGGAGGCGGCGGCTTCTCGGGTGGTGGTCGTTTCTGAGCCGACCACGCTGAGACCGAACCCCAGACGCACCACCGACGGCACCACCACACACCAGCACCACCCCAGGAAGGGAAACCGCAATGGCAAAGCAGACGATCTTCGGTCGTATCTCCTCGCTCGTCCGGGCGAACGTCAACCAGCTCATCGACAACGCCGAGGACCCGCAGCTGATGCTGGACCAGCTCGTGCGCGACTACACGAACAACATCGCGGACGCCAAGAGCGCCATCGCCCAGACGATCGGCAACCTCCGCCTGCTCGAGCAGGACAACGAAGAGGACGTCCGGGCCGCACAGGAGTGGGGCCAGAAGGCCGCGAACGCGTCGACGGCTGCGGACAAGTACCGCACCGAGGGCAAGGCGAGTGACGCGGACAAGTTCGACAACCTGGCGAAGATCGCGATCGGCAAGCAGATCGCGGCCGAACAAGAGGTGAAGGACAACGCGACGCCGCTCGCCACGCAGAACGAGCAGGTCGAGAAGCTCAAGCAGGGCCTGGCAGGCATGGAGGAGAAGCTCCAGGAGCTGAAGTCCAAGCGCGACAGCCTCGTCGCCCGCTCCAAGACCGCCGAGGCCCAGTCGAAGGTCAACGACGCACTCGGCAACATCGACATCACCGACCCGACGAGCGACCTCAACCGCTTCGAGGAGAAGGTCCGTCGCGAAGAGGCGAAGGTCATCGGGCAGCAGGAACTGCAGTCGTCGAGCCTCGACGCCCAGTTCGAGTCGCTCGAGGACGTGGGCAAGGACGCCGAGGTCGAGGCCCGACTCGCGGCACTGAAGTCCGGCGGGTCGTCCTCGCTCTGACCCGCGAGCACGGACGGCGCCGAGCCCGGCCTGCCAGGATGAGGACATGCAGTTCCTCGTCGTCGGTCAGTGGCAGGGTTCGGCGTCGTCGCGCGCGATGCGCCTCGGCGACGGAGCCGCCGCCATAGCAGCCGATCTCCCCCGCACCGCGACCACCGTCATCGACGTCCCGACGGGCGCGGGTGACCGGCTCGAGACCGCGGTGGCCCGGTACACGTCCGTGTTGCAGGTCGCAGAACGCGTGGCAGAAGAGGTGTCGATCGCATCGGAGCCGGTCCTGGTGATCGGTGGCGACGGAGCGAGTGCCCTGGGCGGCAGCGTCGCGCTGGGGCCGCAGACGGCCTTCGTCCGCATCTCCGGGTCGAGCGGCTACCGGTCGCTGAACCGCGCCCAGCCCGTCGCCGCCGAGACCGCCGCGCTCCGCATCCTCGTCGACCGGGCGGACGACCTGTTCACCGGGCTGCCGGTGGTCCCGGCGGGATCGGTCGTCCTCGCCGGCACCCGCGGGGTCGAGGACGCCGAGACCAACGCCGTCACCCGTGCGGGCATCCGCTCACTCGACGTCGACGCTGCAACGCCGGACGCGATCTCCGCAGCGGTCGACGCGACCGGGGCCGACTCCGTGTACGTGCACGTCGACCTCGACGTGCTCGACCCGTCCGAGGTGGACGGCCTGCTCGAACCCGTGCCGTTCGGCCTCGACGGCGCCGCCCTGGTCGAGCGCATCCAGGCCGCGACGCGCGGCCGACGGCTGGCCGGTGCGGCACTGACGGGGTTCGCACCCGTCAGCCCGGACCGCGCGGTCGACGACATGGGGGTCATCCTCCGCGCGGTGGGCGCACTGACCGCGGCCTCGCGGGTGTCCTGAGCCGCACAGCAGGTCCACGACCGCCGCATCCCCATCGCTCGGGCCGGTCCATGCCGCTCCGCGTACGCTCGACGCCATGACGGACTACGACCTCATCGTGATCGGCGCCGGAGCAGTCGGCGAGAACGTGGCGGACTACGCCCACAAGCGCGGCCTCTCGGTCGCGGTCGTCGAGGCGGAGCTGGTGGGCGGTGAATGCTCCTACTGGGCGTGCATGCCCTCCAAGGCCCTCCTGCGCAGCGGACACGCCCTGGCCGCGGCGAAGCGGCTCGACGGCGCGAAGCAGGCCGTGACCGGTCAGCTCGACGCCGCCGCGGTGCTGGCACGTCGTACCTCGTTCACGAGCGACTGGGACGACTCCAGCCAGGTCGCCTGGCTCGAGTCCGCCGACATCGCCCTCCTCCGTGGCCACGCGCGGATCACCGCCCCGAAGACCCTCGAGGTCACCAGCCCCGAAGGCGACGTCGCGACCCACACCGCCCGCGCCGCGATCGCCGTGGTCACCGGTTCGCTGCACACGCTCCCCGACGTCCCCGGCCTGTCCGAAGCGGCACCGTGGGGCACGCGCGAGGGCACGAGCGCGAAGGCCGTCCCGGAGAGCCTGCTCGTCATCGGCGGCGGCGTCGCGGGCACCGAGCTCGCCACCGCTTGGGCATCCCTCGGAGCGAAGGTCACGATCGTCGCGCGGCACGGACTGCTGGGCGGTATGGAGCCGTTCGCGGGCGAACTCGTCGCCGACGCCATGCGGGAGTCCGGCATCGACGTCCGACTCGGGGTCAACCCGACCCGCGTCGACCGCGACGAGCACGGCCTGGTGACGACGACGCTCGACGACGGCTCGACCGTGATCACCAGCGAGGTCCTCGCCGCCACCGGTCGCGCCGCGCACACGAAGGACCTCGGGCTCGAGTCCATCGGCCTGACCGCCGGTGACTGGCTCGACGTCGACGACACCATGCTCGTCACCGGTACCGACTGGCTGTACGCCGTCGGCGACGTGAACCACCGCGTGCTGCTCACCCACCAGGGCAAGTACCAGGCGCGCGCCGCGGGCGAGGCCATCGCAGCGCGTCACCAGGGCACGCCGCTGCACACCGAGCCGTGGGGAGCGCACGTCGCGACCGCGGACCACGCCGCTGCTCCGCAGGTCACCTTCACGGACCCCGAGGTCGCGAGCGTCGGCCTCACCGAGGCGAAGGCCCGGCAGCAGGGGATCAACGTCCGCGTGGTCGAGTACGAGCTCGGCAACATCGCCGGCGCCGCACTGCAGGCCGACGGCTACGTGGGTCGCGCCAACATGGTCGTCGACGAGGACCGCAAGGTCGTGGTCGGCATGACCTTCGTCGGCCAGGACGTCGCCGAGATGCTGCAGGCAGCGACGATCGCCGTGGTCGCCGAGGTCCCCCTCGACCGGCTGTGGCACGCCGTCCCCGCCTACCCGACCATGAACGAGATCTGGCTGCGGCTGCTCGAGACCTACGGCCGTCCGGAGTAGCGGGTGCGCAACCCGCTGCTCGACTCACCCGTGTCCCGGCTCGGGTGGCTCTTCGCCACCGGGGTCGGGCTCGCGGTGGGGCTGCCGCTCTCGACCGGGCCGATCCGGGTCGTCGACGGTCTGGTCGTCTGCTCCGGTCTGCCGCGGTGGGTGTTCCGGCGTGGTGGCACCTGCGTGGGCTCGGTCTACCTGACACGGGACAACGACGGTGACCGGGTGCTGCGCCACGAACGCGTGCACGTCACGCAGTGGCGGCGGTACGGCATGCTCATGCCCCTGCTGTACGCCGTCGCCGGTCGCGACCCGCTGCGCAACCGCTTCGAGGTCGAGGCCGGGCTCGAGGACGGCGGCTACCGCTGACTCGGTTCCGCCGGCCCGCCGAGGTTCCACGACACGCCGCACGTCACGCGTCGACGTGTCACGAACGAACGGTGCGGATGCCCGAGATGCGCAAATTACGGAACCTCAAGGGCGCGCGCGGCGGGGCACGACGAGCGGGGTGCCGGTCTCCGGGTCGGCGACGACGACGCACGGCAGCCCGAACACGTCCTCGACGAGCTCGGCCGTCAGGACGGCGGCCGGCGGCCCCTGCGCCACGATCTCCCCCGCCCGCATCGCGATGACGTGCGTCGCGTAGCGCGCAGCCTGGTTCAGGTCGTGCAGCACCGCGACCACCGTGCGCCCGGCGGCGTGCAACGACGCCGCCAGCTCGAGCACGTCGTACTGGTGCGCGATGTCGAGGAAGGTCGTCGGCTCGTCGAGGAGCACGATCCCGGTCTCCTGCGCCAGCACCATCGCGATCCACACGCGCTGCCGCTGCCCGCCGGACAACTCGTCGACGCCGCGGTCGGCCAGCGCCAGGGTGTCCGTCTGCACGAGCGCCTTCTGGACCGCGGCACGGTCGTTGCCGCTGGTGGGGTGCAGCAGGTCCTGGTGCGGGAAGCGTCCCCGGGACACCAGGTCGCGGACCGTGATGCCGTCTGGGGCGATCGGGGTCTGCGGCAGCATGGCCACCCGGCGTGCGACGGCCTTCGGGCGGTACGACGACAGCGGCGCCCCGTCGAGGTACACCGTTCCCGTGGACGGCGTCAGCGTCCGGGCGAGCGCCTTGAGCAGCGTCGACTTGCCGCACGCGTTCGGGCCGACGATGACCGTCAGCTCGCCGTCGGGGATGTCCACGTCGAGACCGTCGACGACGACACGGTCGTCGTAGGCGAGCGTCAGTCCGCGTGCCCCGAGCGCCGTCGTCGGCGCGGCGACCGACGCAGCGGGCCCGGCCGCGGCGTTCAGTTCTCGGCCCTGCCGTGCCGCCAGTAGCCCATGAACGCGACCTGACGGCGGTCGAGGCCGACGCCGCGCACGAGGTGCCGGCGGAGCTCCTTGACACACGCCGCCTCGCCGGCGATCCACGCGTAGAGCTGCGCGTCGGAGGCCGGCGGAACGTCCCACAGGACCTGCTGGTCGACATCGACGTCGACCAGCGCGTCCCCAGCGTCAGCGGCACCGGCACCGGCACCGGACACAGCGCCGTCGTCACCGACCGCACGCGACGCCCAGGCGTGCACGTGGTCGGTCATCCGGGCGCCGTGCGTCGCCCCGTTGCGCGCGATCCACCGGACCTCGACCCCCGCGGGCGCCGTGACGGGCAGCCGGTCGGCGTCGGTGGGGACCTCGATGAAGACGTGGCCGACCGTCGTGACGTCGAGGGCCTCGAGGATGGCGCAGATGGCCGGCGCGGCGGTCTCGTCCCCCGCGAGCAGGATCCGGTTCGCCGCCCCGGGAGCGAACTCCGCCGCACCGGACGGCAGTTCCGCTGGCGAGGACGGCACGGCGGGGCCGACGATCCGGAGCTCGTCGCCGACGGCGCAGGACGCGACCCAGCGCGATGCGGGCCCGGTGTCGCCGTGCGCGACGAAGTCGATGTCGAGCTCGTGTGCGTCGGGGCGGAACGACCGGACGGTGTAGGTGCGCAGCGGGTTGCGGGTGGCGTCGGGCAGGTCACGCCAGGCGCTGTACCAGTCGGGCCCGTCCGGCAGGTCGGTGAACCCGTGACCCGGGATCGGCAGCACGACCTTGATCCGCTGGTCGAGCCCCACCGACGCGAACTGTCCGAGGTCGTCGCCGGTCAGGGTCACGCGCACGAACGACGGGGTGAGCGACACGACGGCGGCCACACGGACGGAGAAGACTCGGTACCGGACTGCCACGCCTTCGAGTATGGCATGCCTTACCTAAGGCATCCAGGGGAAAGCGCGGTGCAACACTGGCGTGGTGCTCGAACCCGACGACGAATTCCGCGACCTGACCGACCTCGCCCGCGCGAGCGGCGTGACGGAGCCGCTCCGGGCCTCCCGACAGGACCTGCCCGTCGACGGCCACGGCGCGGTCTCCGCGATCCGGTGGCAGGACCCAGCGGACCCCGGACGGGAGGCCCGGGTCACCTACCTGCACGGCCTCGGCATCGACGCCCACAGCTTCGACCAGACGGCCCTGCTCGTCGGCGAGCCCGCGGTCGCTCTCGACCTGCCCGGCCACGGCCGGTCCGCGTGGCGGGACGACGCCGACTACGCGGCGTCCGCGACGGCGCCCGCCGTCCTGGCCGCCCTCGACGCCCTCGCGGTCCCGCCGGGGCTGCTGGTCGGGCACTCCCTCGGCGCGATCCTGGCCGCCCGGATCGCCGCGACCGCGCCCGAGCGCGTGACCGGCCTGGTGCTGGTCGACATGTCGCCGGACTTCGCCCAGCGCGCCGTGGACCGCATCGCCCGCGCGCTCGAGACCGAGGAGCCGTTCGCCGACCTGGACGAGGTCGTCGACCGGGCGATCGAGGCCCGGGTCGGCGACGACCGCCAGGTCCTGCTGCGCGAGGCACGGCACACGACACGGCTGGGGCAGGACGGCCGCCTGGTCCGCCGGCACCACTTCCCGCACCTGCCCGCCGGACGGACGTCGTCGGTGGGGCGGTTCGCCGACGCCTGGCCCGACCTGCAGTCCCTCGACGTCCCGGTCCTGCTCGTCCGCGGCGACCGCGGGTACGTCTCCCCGAAGCTCGAGCGGACGTTCGGCGAACGGCTGCGCGACGCCGAGATCGTCACCGTCGAGGCACGGCACGCGGTGCAGACCCAGGCGCCGCACGCGCTGGCCGCCGCGATCCGGGAATGGGCGTCGCGTCACGATTTGTTGCACGGGGGCGGAGAACCCACAGCGCGCCGGTAGATTCTCCCGAGCGCACGCGACGTGCCGTCGCTCCCCGCCGGAAGGAACCCACCACCCATGAGCCCGCTCCTCCCCCGTCGATCCGTCAGCCCGGGGGGCCGTCGGGGCCTCCGGACGGCGCTGGTCGCGACCGCGGTCGCCGTCGCAGCGGCCGTCGCCCTGAGCGGCTGCAGCGGCTCGTCGACGCCGACCGGCGGCAACGACGCCACCGTGCGCGTCGGCCTGGTGCTCGAACCGACCAGTCTCGACATCCGGACCCAGTCCGGCGCCGCGCTCGACCAGGTGCTCATCGACAACGTGTACCAGGGGCTCGTCGGTCGCACGGCGGACGGCGACGTGCGCGACGTGCTCGCGGCCTCGCACGAGGTCTCGAGCGACGGCCTGACGTACACGTTCACGCTGCGCAAGGGCATCACCTTCCAGGACGGCAAGTCCGTCACCGCCGCCGACGTGGTCTGGTCGCTCGAGCAGGTCAAGGGCAACGCCTCGTACGTCGACTCCGCCAAGCTCGCCGGTGTGACGTCGATCACCGCCCCCTCGGACGGTGTCGTCCGGCTCACGCTCGGCAAGCCGGACTCCGACCTGCTGTTCAACCTGACCGGCCGTTCCGGGCTCGTGCTCGAGAAGGCCGCCACGAACGACCTGTCCGACACCGCGAACGGCACCGGACCCTTCAAGGTCTCGTCGTGGAAGCAGGGCGACGCACTGACGTTCGTCCGCAACTCGGGGTACTGGGGCACGAAGGCGAAGGTCGCGAAGATCGTGTTCCGGTACATCACCGACCCGTCGACGGCCGTCAACGCGATGGCGAACGGCGACCTCGACGTGCTCAACCCCGTCGACGGCACGCTCAAGAGCCAGCTGCAGGGCAACGGCGACGTCACGCTGCACAGCGGCAAGACGACCGACAAGTACACGCTCGCGTTCAACGACCAGAAGGCGCCGTTCACCGACAAGCGGGTCCGTCAGGCCATCCGCCAGGCGATCGACCCGAAGGCGCTGATCAAGGCCATCGGTGGCACGGGCGTCGAGCAGGGCGGTCCGATCCCCGAGCTCGACCCCGGCTACGAGGACCTGACCGACATCGACGCGTACGACCCGTCGAACGCCAAGAAGCTCCTGGCCGCGGCCGGACAGCAGGACCTGCAGCTCACGCTGACGTACGCGAACGTCTACCCGGCGACGATCGGCGACGTGCTGAAGTCGCAGCTGGCCGACGTCGGCATCACCCTGAAGGTCGAGCGGGTCGACTTCGCGACCTGGCTGTCGAGCGTGTTCCAGAAGCCGGCGTCCGGGACCCGCGACTTCGACCTGTCGATGGTCGACCACGTCGAGGCGCGCGACTTCGGCAACTGGGCGAACCCCGACTACTACTTCGGCTACGACAACCAGCAGGTCCAGGACCTCTACGCGTCGTCCATCGCCACCACCTCGGCGGACGAGAAGGCGGCCGACCTGCGCAAGGCCGCGCGGATCGTGAGCGAGGACGCGGCCGGCGAGTGGCTCTACACCGCCACCGAGATCACCGCGGTCCGCTCGGGGGTGACCGGGTTCCCGGTCGACGGTGGGAACTCCCGCCTCGACCTGGCGAAGCTCGCCGTCTCGTAGCGCCTGACTACGATCGTCTCGTGACCCGGTTCCTCGTCGGGCGACTGCTGCTGCTCGTCGTCGGCCTGCTCGTGGCGAGCATCATCGTGTTCGCCGTCCTGCGCGTGCTCCCCGGCGACGTCGCCCAGGTCGTCGCCGGCACCCAGGCGACGCCCGCGACGGTCGCCCAGCTCCGGCAGCAGCTCGGCCTGGACCGTCCCGTCGTCGTGCAGTACCTCGACTGGATCGGCGGGGTGCTGCACGGCGACCTCGGGCGGTCCCTGGTGACCCGCGGCCCGGTCGCGCCGGAGATCGCGCAGAAGCTCGCGGTGACGCTCCCCCTGGCCGGCATGTCGCTCGCGGCGGCGCTGGTGCTCGGCGTCCCGCTCGGCGTCCTCGCTGCGGTGCTCCGCCGACGCGCGAGCGGTGCCGTCATCACGTTCGTCGCGCAGGCCGTCGCCGCGGTCCCGGTCGTGTGGGCCGCCCTGCTGCTCGTCGCGCTCTTCGCCGTGACGCTGCACTGGCTGCCCACGCAGGGCTTCCCCCTCGACGGCTGGTCCGAGCCCGGGCGAGCGCTGTCGTCGCTCGTGCTGCCCGCGGTGACGATCGGTGCGGTTGAGGGTGCCGTCATCCTGCGGTTCACCCGCTCGGCGACCCTGTCCGTGCTCGACGCCGACCATCTGCGCACCGCCGCCGCCGTCGGGCTGACCCGCACGCAGGCGCTGCTGCGACACGGGCTCGGCTCGGTCGCACTCACCGTGCTCGCGGTCCTCGGCGTGCAGATCGCCGGCCTGCTGGTGGGCGCGGTGGTCGTCGAGCAGGTCTTCTCGCTCCCCGGGGTCGGCCGCATGCTCGTCACCGACGTCGGACGACGCGACATCACCAAGGTGCAGTCCGAGCTGCTCGTGCTGACCGGCCTCGTGCTGCTCGTCGGGTTCGCCGTCGACGTGGCGCACCGGGCCCTCGACCCCCGGCAGCGAGAGGCCTCGTGATGACCGGAGGCAGCATCCGCCGACTCGTCGCCCGACCGACCGGGGCCTTCGCCGTGGTCGTCCTCGGGCTGCTCGTGGTGCTCGCCGCGGTGTCGCTCGTCTGGACGCCGCAGGACCCGTTCCGCACGGACCCGTTCCACCAGTGGGACCCGCCGAGCGCCGCGCACTGGTTCGGCACCGACGCCGTCGGCCGGGACATCGCCAGCTACCTCCTCGCCGGCACCCGGACGACCGTGCTCGTCGCGGTCGGGTCCGGCGTGATCGCCAGCGTCGTCGGCATCCTGCTGACCGCCCTCGGGTCGCTCACCGCCCGCTGGGTGCGCGAGGGCACGGCCGGGCTGCTCGACATCCTGGTCGCGTTCCCGACGCTGCTGACCGCGATGCTGCTGACCGCCGTGTTCGGCGGGTCGCTCGGGGTCGTCATCGTCTCGGTCGGCCTGGCGTTCGGCGTGACGATCGCCCGGGTCGCCCGTGGCGAGATCCGCCGCATCGCCCGGAGCGACTACGTCACCGCGGCCAGGGCCTCGGGCGTCGGGCCGACCGGCGTGCTGCTGCGACACCTCGTGCCGAACGCCGCGCCGGTGTTCACCGTGCAGCTCTCGCTCGCGATGGCCACCGCCGTGCTGGCCGAGGCGGGGTTGTCCTACCTCGGCTACGGCGCCGGGTCGGGCACGGCGTCATGGGGCAGCCTGCTGTCCGACCTGCAGACCTACATCGGCGTGCACCCGTGGAGCGCGACCTGGCCGGGCGCCGCCATCGCCCTCGTCGTGATGGCGCTCTCGCTCCTCGGGGACGCCGTCCGCGACGCATCCGACCCGCGCCTGGCCACGGGCGACCGCGCCCGCGACGCCCGCGCCGCGGGCGACAGCGCCCGCACCGCCGGCGAGTCGGAGGTGACCGCATGACCGCCGACGGCAGCACCACGGGCACGACCGCCGCCGGCACGCTCGAGGTGCGCGGACTGTCCGTCCGCATCGCGGGGCGGACGGTCCTGGACGACGTGACCTTCACCGTGCCTCCCGGCGGTCGTGTCGGCGTGATCGGGGCCTCCGGGTCCGGCAAGTCGATGACCTCGCTCGCCCTGATGGGCCTCGAGCCGACCGGCGCCGACGTGTCGGGCAGCATCCGTCTCGACGGCCAGGAACTGGTCGGGCTGACCGACCGGCAGCGCGCGCCGTTCCGCGGCGCACGGATGGGGATGGTGTTCCAGGAGCCCGCGACGGCGCTCGATCCCCTGCGCCGGGTCGGCCGACAGATCGCCGAGCCGCTCCGGCTGCACCGCGGGCTCGACCGTCGGGGCGCCGACGCCGCGGCGCTCGACCTCGCCCACGCCGTCGGGCTGCCCGACCCGGCGTCGCTGCTTCGCCAGTACCCGCACCAGCTGTCGGGTGGGCAGCGGCAGCGGATCTGCATCGCGATGGCACTCGCCGGGCGGCCCGGGCTGCTCATCGCCGACGAGCCCACGACGGCGCTCGACGTGACGACCGAGGCGCGCATCCTCGACCTGTTCGACGGACTCGACGTGTCGCTCGTGTTCGTCACGCACGACCTGGCCGTCCTGGCCCGGATCGCCGACACGGTGGTGGTGCTCGATGCCGGCCGCGTGGTCGAGACCGGCACCGTGGCGGACCTGCTGGCCGCACCGCGGCACCCGACGACCCGCGCGCTCGTCGACGCGGCACGCGCCACCGCCAGGAGGGCACCGTGACCGCACTCGAGGCCGTCGGCCTGCACCGCACCTACCGGCTCCCCCGCCGAGGCCCCTTCGAACCCGGTCCGGTCCGCACCGCCGTCGACGGCGTCGACCTGACGGTCGCCACCGGCGCGCGGCTCGGGATCGTCGGCGAGTCCGGCTCCGGCAAGTCGACGCTCGTCCGTCTGCTGGCCGGACTGGAGGCCCCCAGTGCGGGGACCGTGACCGCCGACGGCCGTCCCGTGGTCGCGTCCGGGTCCGCCGCCGCGATGCGCTGGTTCCGTCGCGAGACCGGGGTGGTCTTCCAGGACCCCTACGGGTCCCTCGATCCGCGGATGCGTGTCGGCGCGATCGTCGCCGAGCCGCTGCGGGCCCTGCGGATCCCGGGCGTGCACGCGTCGATGGTGGCGTCGGCGCTGTCGCGCGTGGACCTGCCGGCCGATGCCGTGGACCGGTACCCGCACGAGTTCTCCGGCGGGCAGCGCCAGCGCATCGCGATCGCGCGCGCGGTCGTGCACGGGCCGGCGATCCTGTTCGGGGACGAACCGATGAGCGCGCTCGACGTGGTGGTCCGCGCGCGGGTCATCGAACTGCTGGAGTCCCTGGCTGGCTCGCTCGGATTGACGATGGTGCTCGTGTCGCACGACATCGGCGTGGTGCAGCGGCTGTGCGACACCGTCGCCGTGATGGCGGCGGGGCGGGTCGTCGAACACGGCCCGGTGTCCCTGCTCGACGCACCGACGCACCCCGTCACGAGGGCGTTGGTCGCTGCGGCACCAACGCTCCCCTAGGGCTCGGTCACCACCCGGCCGGGTGTCGCCGCTGCCACCGCACACGCCGCTCGAGCTGCGCCCCGATCGCGAGCAGGGACCGCTCGCCACCGGGTCGGCCGATCAGCTGCACCCCCATCGGCAGGCCGCCGCCGTCCGGGTGGTCGTCCGCGGTGACCCCGACGGGCAGCGTGATCGCCGGCAGCCCCGCGACGTTCGCCATCGAGGTCCACGGCGAGTACGCGCACTGGCGCCGGAAGTCCTCCTCCGGATCGGTGCCGTACCAGCCGAGCGGCCGCGGGGTGAGCGCGAGCGTCGGCGTCAGGACGGCGTCGAAGCGGTGGAACGCACGGATGAGCGCGACCGAGAACGTGTCGAGCGCCGTCATCGCGTCGAGCACGTCCGTGCCGGTCAGTGTCCGGCCACGGGCGACGAGCCACGAGACCAGCGGTGTCAGGGCGTCGAGATCGATGCCCGGGACGAGCGGCAGCCGCGCCGCGCTCGACTCCCAGGCGACGCGGAAGGGGTCGCCGTAGGGCACGCGGGGCATCGCGACGTCCTCGACCCCGTGCCCGAGCTCGCCGAGCACCCGCACGGCGGTGTCGACCGCCGCACGTGCCGCGGGGTCGACCACGACGTCGACGGTGTCGTCCCACGGCGACCCGTCCAGGACCCCGAGCACGAAGCGTCCCTCGCCCCGGACGGCCGCCGCGGTGAAGGGGCCGTCGCCAACGTCGGGCGTCACGAGGGCGTACGGGGTCGGTTCGTCCAGGCCGGTCGGCGCGACCAGGGCATCGAGGTACATGCCCGCGTCCGCGACGGTGCGGGTGATCGGGCCGGCGACGGACAGCCCGCCGACCCCGCTGCGGCCCGGCATCGACGGCACCCGTCCGCGGCTCGGCTTCAGCCCGACGAGTCCGGTCGCGGCGGCCGGGATGCGCACCGATCCGCCGCCGTCCGACCCGACGGCGGCCGGCAGGAGTCCGGCGGCCACGGCGACGGCCGCACCGCTCGACGACCCGCCCGGCGCGCGGTGCGTGTCGTACGGGTTCCGCGTCACGCCGAACGCCGTCTC
The DNA here is from genome assembly GCF_001424385.1 of Curtobacterium sp. Leaf183. GTDB lineage: Bacteria > Actinomycetota > Actinomycetes > Actinomycetales > Microbacteriaceae > Curtobacterium. Next base: position 25,589 of record NZ_LMPO01000010.1, read on the forward strand.
GGACGACGACGACATCCCGAACTCGGGGCTCGCCGTCTTGCCGAGGCTCACCGCGCCCGCCGCGTCCATCGCGGCGACGAGCGGGTGGTCGGCTGCAGCCGGTCGCGGCGGCAACGAGGCGGTCCCGGACCGGGTCGGCACACCGGCCCGGTCGTACAGGTCCTTGTCGCCGGACGGCAGGCCCCACAGCGGCCGGGACGTCGGCACCAGAAGTCCGAGACGGTCGGCCCGCTCGCGTGCGGCGTCCGCGGTGACCGTCACGAACGCGCCGAGCTCGCCGTCCAGCCGCGCGATCCGGGCCAGGTAGTGGTCGGTGGCTTCGCGGGCCGTGGTGTCGCCGCGGCGGATCCAGTCCCAGAGGTCCTGCGCCGACAGGTGGTGGAGTTCGAACACGATCCCCGAGCCTAGGCGCGCCGCCCCTCGGTACGCTCGTCGGATGGCCCGCCGCTACCCGTCCACGATCGCGGCAGCCGTCGAACACGAGATCGTCATCACCCGGTCGCGGTTCCTCACGCACGTGGTGCCCGCGTCGGACCCAGCCGAGGCTGACCGGGTGATCACGGACATCCGCAAGCGGGCGTGGGACGCGCGGCACCATTGTTCGGCGATGGTGACCGGGGTCCTCGGCGACCAGGCGCGGTCCTCCGACGACGGGGAGCCTTCCGGGACCGCCGGCGTCCCGATGCTCGAGGTCCTGCGCCGGCGCGAACTGACCGACGTCGTCGCGGTCGTCACGCGCTGGTTCGGCGGCGTGAAGCTCGGTGCCGGTGGCCTGGTCCGCGCCTACTCGACGTCGGTGTCCGAGGCGCTCGACCGGGCGACGGTCCTGCACCGCGAGGCCCTGATCGACGTGTCGGTGGACGTCCCGCACGCCGACGCCGGTCGCATCGACAACGTCCTGCGGGACTGGGTCGTGCGGCACCGGGCGGTCCTCGGTGCGACGTCCTACGGCACCGAGGCGACGTTCTCCGTGTCCGTGCCGCACGCCGACGTCGCCGTGCTGCGCGCCGACCTGGCCGCGGCGTCAGGAGGCGTGCTCGATCCCGTGGAGGGCGCCGAGCGCATCGTGGACGTGCCGGCCGGGCAGTTCCCCGCGGGGTCCTCGGGAACGTGACAGTGGCTGGCGACTTCGTGAACGGTCCGCACGGTCCGGTACCGGTGCGCCGGTACGAGGCCAGCGTCCCGACCGCCCCGACGCTGCTGTGGCTGCACGGCGGCGGCTTCTTCCGCTGCGGCCTCGACCAACCCGAGTCGGACGCGGTCGCCCGCGCCGCGGCCGAGCGGGGCATCCCGGTCGTGGCCGTCGACTACCGGCTCGGTCCACTGCCCGGCCTGGCGTGGATCGGTCGGCGCGGTCCCCGGGCACGCCTGGCTGCCCCCGCCGCCCACGACGAGGTGCTCGCCGTGTACCGGTCCGTCGTCGTCGACGCACCGCGGGGCGTGGTGGTCGGCGGCGCCAGTGCCGGGGCGTGCATCGCGGCTGGGGTCGCCAGGGCCCGGTCTTCCGACCGGCCGCCGATCACCGATGCCAAGCCCGACCTGCGCCCGGTCCTGATGCAGCGCGTGGTCAGTCGAGCGCGAGCTGTTCGAGCACGTGGAGCAGGGACGCGTGTTCGATGCCGTCGGTGCGGCTCAGGAGGTGCTCGCGAACTGCGGCGGCGTGGATCGGACGAGCGACGCGAACGAGGTCTGCCCCCTCGTCCGTGACACGGACGAGGACGCCACCCTCGACGGATCGACGACTCAGGAGGCCGCGCTTCTCCATCCGTGTGAGCTGGTGGGAGAGCCGCGTGCGGTCCCACTGCAACAGGGCGCCGAGGTCGTTCTGGCGGAGTTCGCCGTCCCCGAGCTCGACCAGGCGAGTCACGATCCCGAAGTCCTGGTCGGACAGCCCCGAGCCGGCCTTGACGTCGTCAGCCACGCGCTGCCGGACCTGTTCCGCAGCGGTCTTCCACGCATGCCAGAGGCGCTGTTCGTGCGCGGTCAGCGGTGCGGTCATCCTCCGAACATAGGGCAGTGGTGTTGACACGTCAACGTAGCCGGCGCATGCTGTTGACATGACAACACACAGCCACACCAGGAAGATCGCACTCGTCACCGGCGGCAACAAGGGCATCGGCTTCGCCATCGTGCGTCAGCTCGCGCTCGCCGGGTTCACCGTGCTCCTCGGTTCGAGGAGCACCGTCGCCGTGCAGGAAGCCGCAGGGACGCTCGACGGTGACGTCCGGCCCGTCGCGCTGGACGTGACCCGGCAGGACCAGGTGGACGCACTCGCCGCGCAGGTTTCGGCCGAGTTCGGACACCTCGACGTGCTGGTCAACAACGCCGGCGTGAACACCCTCACCTTCCACCCGATGGACCACCTCCCGAAGCCCACCGAGGAGACGGTCGACGACATCAGGAACGTGTACGAGGTCAACGTGTTCGCGGTCGTGCGGATGATGAACGCGTTCCTTCCGCTGCTGATGGAAGCCGACGCACCGCGCGTGGTGAACGTCACGAGCAAGCGTGGTTCCATCGGCGAAGCGGGCGCCTGGGTCGGGCAGCCGTCGATGGCGTACTCCAGCTCGAAGACGGCCCTCAACGCGCTGACGGTCCACTACGCCCGCGAGTTCGCCGACACGGCACTGAAGGTCAACGGCGCAGCCCCTGGGCACGTCGCCACCGACTTCAACGACTTCCGCGGAACGAGGACCCCCGACGAAGGGGCTGCTGTCGCTGTCCGCCTCGCCACCCTGCCCGCTGACGGCCCCACCGGCATGGTCATCGAGGACGACCGGCAACTCGCCTGGTGACCCGCCCGTGTCCGGTCGACGCGCTCAGGGCTGTTCCCATGCCCCGTTCCGTCGAGCGGCCAGGACCGCGGCTGCGACTGCTGTCAGGACGAGGACCAGGACCAGCGTCGTGGCCGCCTGCGTCCCACTGGTCGCCACCACCGTCCCGGTGAGTGCTGCACCCAGCGCGATCCCGGACGCGGAAGCCGAGTTGATCCAGGTGAAGGCCTGGGTGCGCTCCGACGGGACGACCGTCGCCTGGACGATCTGCGAGGACGAGGCGAGCAGCGGTGCGACGGCGCTCCCACCGACGACCAGCATCACCGAGAGGCCGAGGAGTGTGGGCCAGACGACACCGACGAGCACGCCCACGGAGAGCACGATCGTCGCGAGCAGCTGGACGGTCGTCGGCCGCGGCGTGGTCCGGAGCGCGCCGTGGCCGAGCCCGGCGACCATGCTCGCGGCGCTGGAGAGCGCGAGCATGAGTCCGGTGAGCGGACGCACCCCTCCGGCCGTCGCAGTCGCCGTCACGAGCAGTGGGACCGCCCCGAAGAAGCATCCCAGTCCGAGGTTCACCCCGAGCACCGCCAGGAACCGTGGGGCACGGAGTGAACTCCGCGTGCGGCCCGCGGCCCGCCCTCGTGCCGGGCGCGCAGGCGGACCGGTGCTGCGGTGCAGCGCGAGCGCCGCACAGCCGGCGCTGACGAGCGTGACCGCCGCGACCGAACCCGCCCACGGGACGAGGGTTGTGCTCGCGAGGGTGACGAGCACGGGACCGGACAGGAAGACGACGTCGTTGACGCTCGCTTCGAGCGAGAAGGCAGTGCGGAGTGCCGCCGGTTCCGTGACGAGCGCCGACCACCGGGCCGCTGCCAGTGCGCCCGGTTGCGGCATCGCTCCTCCCGCGACGACGACCGCAGCCAGGGTGACGCTGATCGGCGCGATCCCGGCGAAGGAGATCGCCGCGGCGATCGCCGCGGCGTGGACGAGGACGACCACCGGGACCGTGACCGCCTGGCCCCACCGGTCGACGAGGCGCGCGACCTGTGGACCGGCCACGGCCTCCGCGATCGCGAACGTGGCAGTCGCCGTGCCCGCAGCTGCGAACGACCCCGTCGCGTTCTGGACCGAGAACAGCAGTCCGAGTCCTGTCATCGCCACGCCGAGGCGAGCCAGGCCGGCTGGGATGAAGAACGCCCGTGCACCGGGTCGACCGAGGACGTCGCGGTACCGGGCGGTGGCCGACCGGAACGGCTTGGATGCCGAGGAGATGAGGGTGCGCGCAGTCGCCATGGGCGATGCCTCCGACGCGACGCCCGGGACCGATCGGCAGACAAGTCGGCCTGGGCTTCGACGATCCCCGCGACACCGCGGTACACCTTCATCATGCCCGGCACGGACTAGCACAAGCAAGCACACACGGACGGCCGGCCGGCCGCACAGCCGGGACCCGAGACCGTCAGCCGAGCGCACCCCGATCCGCGATCGCACGGTTCGCGGCGGTGATCCCGGCGAGGTCCTCCGCGGAGAGCCCGGCCCGCCGCAGGATCCGACCGAGCACGGCGTCCTTCATCGCGCGGTATTCGTCGAGATCCGACGCCCGAGCGGCGGCGTCCCGTTTGACCGCTGCGTACTCGTCGCGGAGCGCGTCGTCGGCCCGCAGGGTGTCCCGGACGGCCAGGTGGTTGCGCAGTGCGAGCGATCCGGCGACCACGACGTACGTGTTGCTCGGCCGGAAGCGCTCGGGCGTCACGAAGGCGACGCGTCCGGGGACGTCTCCCCCGGCAGACACCCGGAACCCGATCGACGCCAGCGCTCGGACCGCCGCAGCGACGTCGGCAGCCGCGACGACGACGTCCACGTCGATCATCGGTTTCGCCGCGAGTCCCGGGACCGCGGTGCTGCCGACGTGCTCGATCCCGCGCACCACGACACCCGAGGCCTCGAGCGCCGCTGCGTACGCGTCCCTGAGCTCCGCGAACCGGACGCGCCACAGCGACCGGTACTCGACGACCTCGACGTTCCCCACACCCCGACGGTAGCGTCACGCCCGGACAACGCTCCCGCGGGACTCTATCCTTGGTGAGAACCACTCTCAGAAAGGATGACAATGTCCGACACCACCGACACCCCCACCCCCGAGGACGACCACCGCGTCGCCGAGCACGACGTGCAGGAACACGAGCACGGCGCCGACGGCGACGAGCACGAGACCGTGCAGCACGGCGACCACGTCGACTACGTGCACGACGGCCACAAGCACGCACGCCACGGCGACCACTACGACGAGCACTAGACACGTCAGGCTCACGCCCCGGAGATGCATCCGGGGCGTGAGCCCGTTCCGGGCACGAAGTCCCTCGACGGATGGGACGATGGACCCATGACCGCCACGCTCGTCGCCAAGGGCCTCGCCGGCGGCTACGCCGCACGCACACTGTTCGACTCCCTCGACCTGACCGTCGCGCCCGGCGACGTGATCGGCGTCGTCGGGGTGAACGGCGCCGGCAAGTCCACGCTGCTCCGACTGCTCGCGGGCGTGGACGAACCCCTCGCCGGCACGGTCTCGCTGGCCCCGGCAGATGCCTTCGTCGGGTGGCTGCCCCAGGAACACGAGCGGGTCGCAGGCGAGACGGTGTCCGATTACCTCGCGCGTCGCACGGGCTGCGCGGCGGCGACGGCCGAGATGGACACCGCGGCCGCGGCACTCGGTGACCCGGACGTGGGCGACGACGCCGGTGACCGGTACTCCGTGGCGCTCGACCGGTGGCTGGCCTCGGGGGCAGCCGACCTCGACGAACGCGCCCCGGCGGTGCTCGCCGACCTCGGGCTGACGCTCGGGAGCGCCGAGGGCTCGGTGACCGCCGAGTCGCTCATGACGTCGCTGTCCGGGGGGCAGGCGGCGCGGGTGGGCCTGGCGGCGCTGCTGCTCTCGCGGTTCGACGTCGTGCTGCTCGACGAGCCCACGAACGACCTCGACCTGGACGGCCTGGCCCGTCTCGAGACGTTCGTGCACGGGTTGCGCGGTGGCGTGGTGCTGGTCAGCCACGACCGCGAGTTCCTCGCCCGGTCGGTCACCGCGGTGCTCGAGCTCGACCTGGCGCAGTCGTCGAACCGGCTGTTCGGCGGCGGGTACGACGCGTACCTCGAGGAGCGCGAGATCGCCCGGCAGCACAAGCGGGACGCGTACGACGAGTTCGCGGCGACGAAGGCCGACCTGGTGTCCCGGGCGCGCACGCAGCGGGAGTGGTCGAGCCAGGGTGTCCGGAACGCCATGAAGAAGGCGCCGGACAACGACAAGATCCGCCGCAAGGCCGCGTCCGAGTCGAGTGAGAAGCAGGCCCAGAAGGTCCGGCAGATGGAGTCGCGCATCGCCCGACTGGACGAGGTCGACGAACCGCGCAAGGAGTGGCAGCTCGAGTTCACGATCGGGCAGGCCCCGCGGTCCTCTTCCGTCGTCGCCACCCTGTCCGACGCGACCTTCACCCAGGGCGACTTCACGCTCGGCCCGGTGTCGCTGCAGGTCGACGGCGGCGACCGCATCGGCATCACGGGGCCGAACGGCGCGGGCAAGTCCACCCTGCTCCGCGCGCTGCTCGGCACCCAGGCGCCGACGACCGGCACCGCGAGCACGGGGTCCAGCGTCGCCGTGGGCGAGATCGACCAGGCCCGCGGCCGCTTCGTCGGCACCGAGCCCCTCGCCGCGGTGTTCGAGTCGCTGGTGCCGGAGATGGCCACCGCCGAGGTCCGCACGCTGCTGGCCAAGTTCGGCCTCAGGGCGGACCACGTCGGCCGTGCGTCCGGCGAGCTCTCCCCCGGGGAACGCACCCGTGCCGGGCTGGCGCTCCTGCAGGCCCGGGGCGTGAACGTCCTGGTCCTCGACGAGCCGACCAACCACCTCGACCTGGCCGCCATCGAGCAACTCGAACAGGCGCTGGAGTCCTACGACGGCACCCTCCTGCTCGTCACGCACGACCGTCGGATGCTCGAGACGGTCCGCCTGGACCGCCAGTGGCTGGTGCAGGCGGGCCGCGTCACGGAACGGTAGGACCACCGGACAGGAGGCCCGGTGCGGGCCCGCACCGGGCCTCCCGTCCGTTCCCGGTCCCGACGACCGCCGCCACCCCCCTGGTGCGCGAGCGCGGTCGGGCGTACTCTTCGCGGCAAGTGACCCTGGACCTCGGCCGCCGGATCGATCTCGTCGTCCGCGCCAGCAGGGAGCACCCCGTGTCCGTTCCGCAGCCTCCGGTGATCATGCCGCGACGCGGACGGGCCGTCCTGTGGACGGACGACCACGGCCGCGGGACCCCGGGCGCAACGGCGCGTCCCGGTACGGCTCCCGCGCGGCAGGGCGAGCCGACGCTGCGGCGACGGCACGCCCGCGGGCCGGTGGGACCCTGACCCGAAGGGGTCCCATCGGCCTCCGCCGGCCCGGCCGGCCGCGCTGCGACGTGCACGGACGGCCCCGATCTGGTGGACTGGACCCGGAGAGGGGTCCACATGCGGCGCACCACCTGGATCGCGGCCGGAGCGGCGGGGGTCGTCGCGGTCGGGATCGTCGTCGCCGTCGTGGCCGGCACCGCGAGCGGCCCCACCGAGACTGCCGCTGCGCCCACACGCTCGGCGACCCCGCGACCGACACCGACGCCGACACCGACACTCGCCGCCGTCCCCTCAGCCCCGTCGTCGGCCGAGCTCGCCGCGCTGCCGTTGGCGTACCACGACGGGGTCATCCCGCAGCTGCTCGACGGCACCACAGTGCACCCCGAGACCACGTGGGAGATCGCCACGCCGACGGCCCCGCTCGTCGCGCTGTACGCCAGCCCCGCTGCCGACGCCACCCCGGTCGCGACGCTGTCGACGACGGTGTCCACGATCGACACGCCGGCTGCGACGGCCGTGTGGGGTCGGTCCGCCGGCGCGGACGGGGGGATGCTGCTCGTCTCCACCCCGGCGCGGAACCGGACGCCGGGCGACGGCGGCGATCCCCAGGCGCCGAGTGCCACGTTCGCGTGGGCCCGGGCCGCGGACTTCACCGTCACCGGGACCGACCGGATGATCCGCGTCGACGTCGCAGCCGGCACGGTCTCGGTCGTCGGGAAGGACGGCTCCGTGTCGGCGACCGAGGCAGCACGACTCGGGACGCCCGACGACCCGACGCCGACGGCGACCTCGACGTACGTCGAAGCGGCATACGTCGACACTCGCGTGACGTACACGCAGGGCAACCCGATCATCCTGACCGGGGCGCACTCGTCCCGCATCCCGTCGTACGGTGGGAACGCGGCCCTGACGGCGCTGCACTTCTACCCGGACCCGACGGGCAGCTCCCACGGCTGCGTCCGCATCTCGGCCGCGATGACGAAGACGCTCGCGCAGCTGCCGGTCGGCACCGCGATCCAGTTCACCTGACGGTCGGTGCGAGCCCGAGGCGCTCGATGACCTCGTCGCACTCCTCCTGCGGCGTGCGGTCCGCAGCGACGGTGATGTGCGCCTCGTCCGGCTGCGGCAGCTCGAGGGTCGCCAGCTGCGACGCGAGCAGGGCGGTCGGCATGAAGTGGCCGGAGCGCGCGGCCATCCGGTCCCCGATCAGGGTGCCGTCGCCGGCCACGTGCACGAACACCACTCCGGGCGCACGGAGCACGTCGCGGTAGGAACGCTTCAGCGCGGAACAGGTCACGACACCGTGCGTGCCGGATGACAGGTGGTCGCGGATCCACGCGGCGACCACGTCGAGCCACGGCCAGCGGTCCTCGTCGTCGAGCGGGGTCCCCGCCTGCATCTTCGCGACGTTCGCGGGCGGGTGCACGGCGTCGCCCTCGGCGAAGTCCCAGCCCAGGCGGTCGGCGATCATCGCGGCGACGGTGGACTTGCCCGACCCGGAGACGCCCATCACGACCAGGACTCGTGCGTCGAGGTCGCTCATCGGATCGGTGTTCATCGGATGAACACCCCGGCGAGCAGGACGCCGAGCAGCCCGAGGACGGAGATCAGGCACTCCAACACCGTCCAGGTCTTGAAGGTCTGACCGACGGTGGTGTTCAGGTAGCCCTTCACCAGCCAGAACCCGGCGTCGTTGACGTGTGACAGGAACACCGAGCCCGCTCCGATCGCGAGCACCAGGAGTGACACGACGGGTGACGACAGGTCGTGCGCGATCGGCGCCATGATCCCGGCCGCCGTGACGGTCGCGACCGTTGCAGAACCGGTGGCCACGCGGACCAGGGCCGAGACGACCCAGGCGACGAGCAGGACGGAGACGCCGGAGTCCTTGACCGCGTCGGCGATGACCCCGCCGATCCCGGTGTCGATGAGCACCTGCTTGAACCCACCACCCGCGCCGACGATGAGCAGCACCCCGGCGACCGGTGGCAGCGCGCTCTCGAGGGACTTGGCGACGGCGGAACGGTCCATGCCGCCTCCGATCGCGAAGAACACGATGGCGTAGAGCGCCGCGATGCCGATCGCGATCATCGGGGTGCCGAGGAAGTCGAGCAGGCCGACCCAGGTGCCGGAGGCGTCGGGCACGGTGGCCTCGCGGATCGCCTGGGCCAGCATGAGCACGACCGGCAGCAGGATGCCGACGAGCGCGACGGTGAAGGACGGGCTGCGCGGTTCGCTGATCACGCGGGTGAAGTCGCTCTTGCCGTTCGGCAGGGACGCGGTGTCCTGGGTGGCGGGGCCGCGCCGAGCCTCCCGGCCCTCGTGTGCAGGGTCCCTGGGACCGGACCCGGTGTCCCCCGCCGACCCGCGTGCACCGAACAGGTCGGGCGCGGGGATGTCGACCCAGCGGGCCGCGAAGCGGGCGAACACCGGTCCGGCCAGGATGATCACGGGGATCGCCAGCACGATGCCGAACGCCAGGGTCGTGCCGAGGTTCGCGCCCACCGTGGCGATCGCGACGAGCGGGCCGGGGTGTGGCGGGACGAAGGCGTGCATGGTGGACAGGCCGACCAGTGCCGGCACCGCGATCTTCATGATCGGGACGTCGCTGCGCTTCGCGACCAGGACGATGATCGGGATGAGCAGAACCAGGCCCACCTCGAAGAACATCGGCAGACCGATGAGTGCGCCGATGAGGGCCATCGTCCACGGCAGTGCCGCAGGCGAGGACCGGCGCACCAGGGTGTCGACCACGCGGTCGGCGGCCCCGGAGTCGACGAGCATCTTGCCGAACATCGACCCGAGCCCGACCAGGATGCCGACGCTCGTCATCGTGGCGCCGAAGCCGTCCCCGAAGCTCGTGACGGCCTTCTCCGGCGCGAGTCCCGCACCGATGCCGACCCCGAGTGCGCCGATCGTGAGCGCGACGAAGGGGTGGATCTTCAGCCAGGTGATCAGCACGATGATGACGACCACGCCGATCAGCGCGGCGATCACGAGCTGTGGGACGGGACCGGCGGCCTTGACGGTCTCGGTCCCCGCGGCGAGCAGTGCGCCGCCGGCGGTCGGGAGATGAGGCATCGGTGCCCCTTCCTGGGACCGCTGCTCCGCGGTCCCGTCACGGTCGTGTGCGGTGTCCGAGCAACTCCGCAATAATCTGATTAATCAGACTACACGGCGGTGCGCCGCGCACAGCCCGCCCGTCACGGCAGTCTGCCGCTGTGACGGACGACGCGTCACGGCGACGATCGATCGATGCTGCACGGAGGAACGATGACCACGCCCCGGGGCCTGCACGCGCACGTGCTCGACACGCTCGGCGAACGCATCGTGTCCAGCGACGTCCCGCCCGGCACGGTCCTGCGTCCCGAGGACGTCGCGGCGGAGTTCGGCGTGTCCCGGTCCGTCGTGCGCGAGGCCCTCCGCGTCCTGCAGTCCCTCGGGCTCGTCGAGCCGCGACAGCGCGTCGGGACCCAGGTGCTGCCCACGACCGCGTGGGAGCTCCTCTCCCCCGCCGTGATCCGCTGGCGCGGCGGACCCGCGACCTACTTCGCGCAGCAGCGGGAGCTGCTCGAACTCCGACTCGGCATCGAGCCCGTCGCCGCCGGGCTGACCGCCGCACGCGGCGTCGCGGTGACCGGGGCCGTGCTGGACGCGGCGCTCGAGATGGTCGACGCGGCCGCACGGCGCGACGGGCGCGCGTACCTCGAGGCCGACGTGCGCTTCCACCGGGCGCTGCTGGTGGGCTCGGGCAACACGGTGTTCGGGCACTTCGCCGGCACGGTCGAGGCACTGCTCCGCACCCGCACGGGCGAGTCGCGGGACACGATCACCCGGTGGACCGACGCCGCCGCAGCACGACACGAGGCCGTCGCGCGTGCGGTGGCGGCCGGGGACGCCGCGGCGGCCGGGTCGGCGGCGACCGCGCTGCTGTCGGTCACGCGGGACGAGTTCATCGCCGAGGCGCCGGCGGATCCGGCGCGGTAGCGGGGTCGGACCGCGCGGAGGTGGTCGAATCGCGCGTTGCCGGTCGGAATTCCGGACCCACCACGCGCGTTTCGACTCGCCACGCGCGGATCAGCGCCGCTCGCGCTCGCGACCGCGCCGCGTCCGACCGCCCTTGAGTCGCAGCCGCATCGTCACGGTGCCCAGCCAGCGGTCGTACTTGTAGCCGACCTTGCCCATCCGGCCGATCTCCTCGAAGCCGAGCCGCTCGTGCAACCGGATCGAGGCGTCGGCGGAGCGGTCGGCGATCACCGCGACGACCTCGCGCACGCCTGCGGCACGGCAGGCGTCGAGCAGCGCCTCCATCAGCGCGCGGCCGAGCCCCTTGCCGCCGGCCGTCGGTCCGAGGTAGATCGAGTTCTCGACGACGTGGTTCGACCGGTCACGTGGGTTCCACGGGTCGACCAGGGCGTACCCGAGCAGCTGGCCGGCCGGGTTGACCGCGACCAGGAACGGCAGCTGGCGACGACGGATCTCCTCGAAGCGCTTCTTCCACGCGGCGAACGACAGGACCGCGCCGTCGAACGTCACCGACGAGTTCCGCACGTAGTGGGCGTGGACCTCGCGGATGTCGGGCAGGTCGGCGGCCTCGGCGGAGCGGATCGACCACGTGAAGGCGGTCTCGGTCGGCGCGGGCGGCCGCAGGTGGCGCGGCAAGATCCGACGCTGGCGGTATTCCTCCTCGAGCACGCACCGAGCCTACGGGTGTGCGCCCGGTTCCGGGCTCCGGTCCACGCCGACCACCGGCCGGGAGGCGCGGTGCGGGCCCGCCACGGGCCTCCCGTCCGGACCGTCGTGCGGTCCACGGCCCGTCACGGCTGGGTCGGGAGCGACCAGTCGACCGGCTCGGCGCCCTGCGCCACGAGGAGTTCGTTGACCCGCGAGAACGGCCGGCTGCCGAAGAACCCGCGGGAGGCGCTGAGCGGACTCGGGTGCGCCGAGGCGACCAACGGGGTGTCCCCGAGGAACGGCTCCACCGACTTCGCCTGCGCTCCCCAGAGCACGGCGACGAGCGGCTGCTCACGTGCCACGAGCGCCCGGACGGCCTGCTCGGTGACCCGCTCCCAGCCCTTGCCGCGGTGGCTGCCGGCGTCACGCGGCGTGACGGTGAGCACCCGGTTCAGCAGCATCACCCCGCGGGACGACCAGGTCCGCAGGTCGCCGTGTGCGGGCGGGGTCACCCCGAGATCGTCGTGGAGCTCGCGGTAGATGTTCGCGAGGCTGCGCGGGACGGGCCGGACCCCGGGGTCGACCGCGAACGACAGGCCGATCGGGTGGCCGGGCGTCGGGTACGGGTCCTGGCCGATGACGAGCACCTTGACCTGGTCGAAGGGGTACGTGAACGCGCGGAGCACGGCGGCGCCGGCGGGGAGGTACGGGCGTCCGGCGGCGGTCTCCTCGCGGAGCCACTCCCCGAGCCGGTGGACGTCGTCCTCGACCGGGGCGAGTGCCTCGGCCCACCCGGGGTCGACGAGGTCGGCGAGCGGCTTCGGCTGCACGGGGTGCTACGCGCCCATGGTGGCGACGGAGACCGACTCGTCGCCGGCGACCACGCGCCACACGCTGCCGGAGCCCCGGACCTCGAGCGCACCCTCGCCCACGACGAGCACGGTGTCCTCGTCGATCGCCAGTCCCGCGGTCACGAACTCGGCCTCGGCGCTCGCCACGAGTCGGGCGAGCGTGCCGGCTTGCACCGCGTGCACGTCGATCGTCAGGTCGACGAGCCCGAGCCCCTCGCGGAGCTCCACCTCGTCGAGGCCTTCCGACGCGTCCTCGGGGCAGACCTCGACGCCGCCGACCCGCCAGCCGCCGACCAGGGCACGGTCGGCGGCGATCATCGCGCCGGCGGAGTAGCCGAGGTAGGGCAGGCCGTCGGAGACGAGCAGACGGATCTGGTCGACGAGCGGGGCGATCGCGTCGAGGTAGTCCGGCGTGCGGCCACCGCCGATCACCAGGGCGTCGACGTCGCTGAGCACCGACGTGGTGAAGGGCTGGCCCGGTGCGACCTCGGTGACGAGGACGTCCGCCGTCTCGGCGAGCACCGAGGCGATGTCCGGCGTCGAGGACGGCGTCGCGCCGTCCACACCGCTGACCGAGAGCAGGCCGACGCGCGGCGCACTGCGGCCGACGGCGGCTGCGCGTGCGGTGGCCTCGGCGAGGAAGGGTGCTGCGGCGTCGGAGTCGGCGAATGACCCGCCACCGACCAGGTGGATGCTCACGACTCGGCCGTCACCGGTGCGAGGGCGCTCCAGGGGAACGTGATCCAGCCGTCGACGCGACGCCAGACGTGATCGGGCTCGAGCACGGTGCCGGGCTTGGAGTACAGGCAGGCGCTGCGCACGTCGGCACCGGCCCCGGTGATGATGTCGACGACGAGCGCGAGGGTCCGGCCGGAGTCGGACACGTCGTCGACGACCAGGACCCGCTTGCCCGCCAGGCTCGGGGCGTCGAGCGCGGGGGCGAGCACGACGGGTTCCTCGAGGCGCTGCTCGACGTCGGTGTAGAACTCGACGTTGATCGAGCCACACTCCTTGGTGCCCAGCGCGTAGGCGACGGCCCCGGCGATGATCAGGCCTCCGCGGGCGACGGCGACCACGACCTCGGGCTCGAACCCGGCGGACAGGACGTCCTTCGCGAGCAGCCGTGCCGCGTCACCGAACTCGAGCCAGCCGAGCACCTCGGGCCCGCTCGTCATGGTCACGACAGCTGGCGACGGGGACTCGGCGGGTTCGCTGCTGATCGGCATCCGACCACGGTACCGGCAGGGATGCTGTGCCGCGACCTGCAGTTGCCGCCTGGGCGCGTGGCCCTCGGAGACGGTGCCGTACCGAGGTCCGGGACGTCTACGCCTTCGGGGTCAAGGGGCCGCGGGTCAGCTTGTGCTGCGCCGCCTGGGCCACCGGGCGGATCGTGACCAGGTCGAGGTTGACGTGCGGCGGCAGTTCCACGCTGTGCACGATGGCCTCGGCGACGTCCTCGGCGCTGAGCGGGTCCTCGACCCCGTCGTAGACCGCGGCCGCCTTGGCCGCGTCGCCGCCGAAGCGCACCAGGGCGAACTCGTCCGTCTTCACCAGGCCCGGGGCGATCTCGACGACCCGGATCGGCTCCCCCGCGAGCTCCAGGCGGAGCGCTCCGACCAGCGCGTGCTCGGCGGCCTTCGCCGCGTTGTAGCCGCCGCCGTTCTCGTAGGAGACGAAGCCGGCGGTGCTCGTGACGGTGACGATGTCGGCACTCCCCGACGCGACGGCGCCGTTCCGCAGGTGGGGCAGCAGTGCCGCGATCACCCGCTTGGTGCCGATGACGTTCACCTCGAACATCGTGCGCCAGTCCTCGACGTCGGACTCCTCGACCGTGGCCGATCCGAGGGCACCGCCCGCGTTGTTCACCAGCGCGTGCACTCCTCCGGTCGCCGCGACGTGGGCGGCGAGCGCCGCGACGTCGTCCGCCGAGGTGACGTCGACCACCAGGGTCTCGACCCCCGTCTCCTCGGCGAGCGCCGCCAGCCGGTCGGCACGGCGGGCGACGGCCAGCACGTCCCATCCCCGGGCGCGGAACGAGCGGACGGTGGCCGCCCCGATGCCGGAGCTCGCTCCCGTGACGACGACGCGACGTGCCATGTGGTTCCTCCTGCGCTGCGGCCCGGCGACGTCGGTGATGGTCGCAACGGGGATGTCCGCACCACCGTACCGAACGGGACATGTCACGATCCGGTAACGTGACCGCCGATGACGACGGACGCTGCGACCCCGGCACCCTCGGCTCCGGACGCCGTGCTCGAGCCGGGCCGGGCCCCCCGACGGATCCCGATGTGGGACACCGCGCGGTTCCTGGCGGTCACGCTCGTCGTCATCGGCCACGCGATCCAACGCCAGACGACGGCGAGCGAGCACGCCCTGGCGCTGTACACCTTCATCTACGCGTTCCACATGCCCGCGTTCGGCGTGATCAGCGGGTACTTCTCGTCCGCGGACACCCCGACGGCGAAGCGCATGCGGCGGACGATCACCGACATCGTCGTGCCGTACATCATCATGCAGACGATCTGGACCGTGGTGCAGGGGATCGTCGAGGGCGGCAAGAAGTTCAACCCGACGCAGCCGACGTGGACGCTGTGGTTCCTGCTCGCGCTCGGGATCTTCCGGCTGATCCTGCCGTACCTCGCGCAGCTGCGGTGGCCGCTGTTCTGGGCGGTCGTGTTCAGCATCGGCGTCGGCTACTTCGACAACGTCGACTCCACGCTGTCGCTCTCGCGGGCGATCAGCCTGCTGCCGTTCTTCCTGCTCGGGTGGCAGGTCAAGCAGTGGGGCGTGTTCGACCGCTGGTACGAGGCCTCCCGTCGCACGGTCGTCCGGGTGCGGGTCGCCGCCGGCGTGGTGTTCCTGGCGTGGGCGGTGTCCTGCGTGCTGTGGATCCCGCAGTTCAAGGAGTTCGACCTGCACCACTGGTTCTTCTACGACGACTCGTACTCGGGCCTCGGCGAGGACGCGTGGTGGGCCGGCGCCGTCCGGTTCGGGCTGATGCTCCTGGCGACGCTGCTGACGGCGTCGTTCCTGGTGCTGGTCCCCCGGCGGAACGTCTGGCTGACGCAGTTCGGCGCGGCGACGATGTACGTCTACCTGCTCCACACGTTCGTGCTCTACCCCATCCGCGAGTCCGGCGTGCTGGCGGGCCCGCACTCGGCCTGGCCGTTCGTGCTCCTCATGGTCGCGATCGCGTGCGCGGTGAGCCTGTTCCTCGCGCAGCCGTTCGTCCGGCGCGGCATGAAGTGGTTGCTCGAGCCGAACGTCGGCTGGCTGTTCCGCCGCGACGCCGCGTAGCCCGCACCTCGCAGGGTGCGCGGTTGACCCTGCGTGCGAGGTTCACCGCCCCGTGCAGGGCACCAACCACGCACCGGCCGGCCAACCCGCCACCAACACGGAACCCGCACGGTGCGCGGTTGACCCTGCGTGCGAGGTTCACCGCCCGGTGCAGGGCACCAACCACGCATCATCCGGCCAGGGGCGCACCACCGGGCAACCTCGCACGGTGCGGGTCCGCCACGCATCGGCTCGCCGGACGGGAGGCCCGGCCCGCCCCCGCCACGTGCGTTACGTCACGAGTCGGGGGCGCTGGTGCAGGCCCGACCACGTCCGTACCGTGAGCCGCGACGCGCACGTGATCCGAGCCTCCCGGCCGGGACGCCAGCAGACGGAACAGGAGCCCGACATGACCGACAACGACGCCGCCCAGTGGCGCTTCGAGACGACGCAGATCCACGCCGGTGCACAGCCGGACCCGACCACGGGTGCCCGCGCGACGCCGATCTACAAGACGACCTCGTACGTCTTCCGGGACTCGGACCACGCGCGTGACCTGTTCGCGCTGGCCACGCCGGGCAACATCTACTCGCGCATCATGAACCCGACGAACGACGTCCTCGAACAGCGCATCGCGGCGCTCGAGGGCGGGTCCGGCGCGCTGCTCGTGGCGAGCGGACAGGCTGCCGAGACCTACGCCGTGCTGAACATCGCTCAGGCGGGCGACCACATCGTGTCCTCGTCGTCGATCTACGGCGGCACCTACAACCTGTTCAAGTACACGCTGGCGCGCCTCGGCATCGAGACGACCTTCGTCGAGGACCAGGACGACCCCGAGGAGTGGCGCCGCGCGGTCCGTCCGAACACGAAGCTGTTCTTCGCCGAGACCATCGGCAACCCGAAGATCAACGTCCTCGACATCACGACGGTCGCGGGCATCGCCCACGAGGCCGGCGTGCCGCTGATCGTGGACAACACCATCGCGACGCCGTACCTGATCCGACCGTTCGAGCACGGCGCCGACATCGTGGTGCACTCGGCGACGAAGTTCCTCGGCGGACACGGCACGGTCATCGGTGGCGTCATCGTCGACGGCGGCACCTTCCCGTGGTCCGAGCACCCGGAGAAGTTCCCCGAGTTCAACTCCCCGGACCCCTCGTACCACGGGGTGGTCTTCGCCGAGGCCGTCGGCAACGCGCTGGCGTACATCATCAAGGCGCGGGTGCAGCTGCTCCGCGACCTCGGTGCGTCGAACTCCCCCGACACGGCCTTCGCGCTGCTGCAGGGCATCGAGACCCTGTCGCTCCGGATCGAGCGGCACGTGCAGAACGCGCAGGAGATCGCCGAGTGGCTCGACCGGCACCCCGACGTCGCGACGGTGGCGTACGCGGGGCTGCCGACCTCGCCCTGGTACGGCGCGGCCTCGCGGTACGCGCCGAAGGGCGTCGGCGCGGTGCTGTCGTTCGAGCTCAAGGGCGGCGTCGACGCCGGTCGGGCGCTCGTGGACAACCTGACGCTGTTCTCGCACCTGGCGAACATCGGCGACGTGCGGTCCCTCGTGATCCACCCGGCGTCGACCACGCACTCGCAGCTCACGCCCGAGCAGCAGCTGACGACCGGAGTGACCCCGGGGCTGGTGCGGCTGTCGGTCGGGATCGAGAACGTCGAGGACCTCAAGGCGGACCTCGAGGTCGGGCTGGCCGCGGCGCGGGCCGTGTCGCAGGCGGGTCTGCGCGCGTAGCGCCTGCAGACCCGAGCGTCTGCAGACCCGAGCGCCTGCAGACCCGAGCGCCTGCAGACCCGGAACGACGATGCCGCTGTCGTACGACAGCGGCATCGTCGTTCCGGGTCGTTCAGTCCGCTGACACACGGTGCGGGGCGGAGCCGAGCCGGGCCTCCCGTCGGACCGCGACGTAACACGGCGCCCGGCCGGGCCGGTGTCCACGAGAATGGACGCACCATGGACTGGCAGACGACTCCCGAGGACTCCGTGCCGTCCACCCTGGTGCCGGGCGCCGCACTCGGCACCCTCGGCAAGCCCCCGGTCACCGGGGCATGGCGTCCGGGAGACCACCCCGGCGCACGCCACTTCGTCGCACTCGGCGAACAGTGGGTCCGCGGCGGCCGGCTGCCGGGCGTGCGGATCGCGTACGAGACCTGGGGCACCCTGAACGACGCCCACGACAACGCCGTGCTCGTGTTCCACGCCCTCACCGGTGACTCGCACGTGGCTGGCGACGCCGGCCCCGGGCACCGCACCGCCGGGTGGTGGGACGACGTGGTCGGCGCGGGCAAGGCGATCGACACCGATCGCTGGTTCGTCGTCGCGCCGAACATGCTCGGCGGGTGCCAGGGCTCGACGGGGCCGTCGTCGGTGTCGCCGGACGGCGTCGAGTGGGGATCGCGCTTCCCGTTCGTGACCGTGCGCGACCAGGTCGCCGCCCAGGCGCAGCTGGCCGACGCGCTCGGCATCGACCGGTTCGCGGCCGTCGTCGGCGGCTCGATGGGCGGCATGCACGCACTCGAGTTCGCCGCGTCGCTGCCCGACCGCGTGGCCCGGCTCGCCGTCCTGAGCACCACCGCGCAGACGACCGCCGACCAGATCGCGGCGAACTCGCTGCAGCGCGCGGCGATCCAGATGGACCCGGGCTTCGCGGGCGGCGACTACTACGAGGCCGAAGCCGGAGACGGTCCGTCACGCGGGCTCTCGCTGGCGCGGCGGATGGCGATGATGACCTACCGCGCTTCCGACGAGCTCAACGGGCGGTTCGACCGCTCGTGGCAGTCGGACGTCTCCCCGCTCGGCGAGGACGGGCGCTTCTCGGTGGAGAGCTACCTCGACTTCCACGGCAACAAGTTCACGCGGCGCTTCGACGCGTCCACGTACGTCGCTCTGACGCACGCGATGGACTCGCACGACGTCGGGGCCGGTCGGGGTGGGGTCGCTGCGGCGCTCGCACGGATCTCCGCGACGACGCTCGTCGTGGGGATCTCGAGTGACCGGTTGTTCCCGGTCGAGGACCAGCACCGCATCGCGGCGGGCGTGCCCGGGGCGATCGACGGGGACCGGGCAGCGGTGATCGAGAGCGAGTTCGGGCACGACGGGTTCCTCATCGAGCACGACGCCGTCGGGGCGCACCTGCGCCGGCTGCTCGACTGAGCGTCGGAGCGCGCTGCGACGCGGTGCACCTGCGTGGGCTGCTCCGCTGGACGTCGGAGTGCGCTCCCCATACATCCAGATCGCGCAGCCGGTGTTCTCATCACGCCTGCGATCACAACTTGGTTGCCAAACCCAACGTGTGGGCGCGCCGAACGCCCCCCAACGGGTGTCCCCCGTGGAATGATGGCCGGTACCCGGTCCCGACCGAGGCTCGCGTTTCCCAACCGCTCGCGAGCAGCCCCGGACGGAGCCGGCACCAGCAGCACCTCGCAGCACCGCGTGGCGACGACGACACGCTTCCCACCGACGAGACACTGACGCACCAGGACACCGATGGAACTCATCGCACAGGAACGTGACCGGCTCCTCCGGTCGACGACCCGTGTCGTCGGCATCATCTGCACGCTCGTCAGCCTGGTGAGCGTCCTCTGCTCCTTCGCCGTCCCGGTCGGCCCGCTCGTCGCGGGGATCGCCTGCATCGCCGTGATGATCGGCGCACTGGTCGTGTTCGGGGTGAACGGCGCCGTGTGGTGCACCGCGCTGACGCTCGTTTCCGGCCTCGCCGCCATGGTCATCCTCACCTCGGCCGCTGCGCCGGACGTCCGCTCCGTCGTCGCCAGCGGGCTCGTCCCGCTCGCCGCCGGCGGGCTGTCGTCGCTCCTGATGGCCCAGCGCGGCCACCTGGCCGGGCTTGGCCTGGCCGCCCTCGGCGGCGTCGCGTCGCTGGCGGTCATGGCCAACGCGACCGGCACGGTCCTCAGCGCTCCGGTCGGCGGCACCGCGCTCGGCTGGGTCCTCACCGCGGTCGTCGCCTACTGGATCTCGCGCAGCATCCCCCGGGTGGCCCGCCGCATCTACAGCATCGGCACCGCGCACCGCGCCGAGCGCCAGGCCAGCGAGACCGAGGCACAGCGCCGCCAGGGCGCGCGTCTGCTGCACGACACCGTCCTGGCCACGCTGACCCTGCTCGCGCACTCCGGGGTCGGGGTGTCCGAACAGGCCATGCGCGAGCAGGCCGCCGAGGACGCCCGGCTGCTCCGCCACCTGCGCCTCGGTGCGACCCCGCAGCCGCAGCAGTCCGGCGACTACTCCCTCACCCGCACCGAGGAGTCCCCCCTCGGCCAGACGCTCGAGTCGGTCAAGCAGCGCTTCGGGCGGATGGGGCTCGAGGTGAGCTGGCACGGCACCGGTCAGGTGCTGCTGCCGACGCACGTCCTCGACGCGTTCCTGCTGGCCCTCGCGGAGTGCCTGGAGAACGTCCGTCGGCACGCCGGCGTCGCCGAGGCGCACGTCACGATCGTCCACGACAACGACATGGTCCGGGCGATGGTCACGGACTCCGGCGTCGGGTTCGAGATCGGCGCGATCGACGAGGAACGGCTCGGGTTCAAGGAGAGCGTCGTCAACCGCCTGCGCGAGGTCGGCGGCGACGCGCGGCTCTTCTCCGCGCCGGGCTCCGGCACCACGGTCGTCCTGGAGGCACCCCGATGAGCCGCGTCCCCGAGGACACCATCAACCGGGGCCTGCCCGGCGAACCACCGCAGCCCGCTCCGCGGACCCGACGGGAGGCCCGGGAGCGTTACCGGGGCACGGAACGTCGGCAGGCGCGCGGCCTCCCCTCCACCTCCACCGGGGCACGGTCGCTGCGGCAGGCCGCGAAGCCCGGCGCGTCGCTCGGTGCGGGGCACCTCGGCCTCGGTGCCGCGGTGCTCACCGCGGTCGAGGCCGTCGCCGGCATCGCCCTGTTCCTGTCGAGCTGGGACGACTACACCATGCCCTGGCTGCCCGCCGCCGCGTGGATCCTGTTCGTCGTCGCGGCGGTCGGGGTCGGACTCAGCGTCATGACGTACGGCGAACGACTCACCGGCGTCGCCTTCGCGCTCATCTGCGTCGTGCTCGCCTGCGTCGTCACGCTCGACTTCATCGGGGTGTGGCCCGAACACGACCTCGCGCACACAGCCAGCGCCTCGATCGCCGCCGGCTTCGCACTGCTGCCCGTCGCGACGCTGCGTCCCGCCCGCGAGGTCGCTGCCGCGATCACCGTGCTCGGACTCGCGTTCGTCGCGATGTCGATCGCCTCGACGCCGATCACGGCGGACACGATCCCCGGGCTCTTCTCGATGCTCGCCCTGGTCGTCGTCCCCCCGTCCGTGGCGATCTTCGTCACCCATCGCTTCCGCCAGCTCGTCCAACGTGAACTCGACCGCGTGCTGGTGCAGTCGAACGTCACCGCGCCGCAGTTCGCCGTCGGCATGCTGGCGTCGGACGAACTCGCCCGACTCGACCTCGCCGCCGAGAAGCTGCTCGACGCCGTCGCGAACGGCACCGACCCGCTGCCGTTGTCCGACGCCTCCTCCTCGGTCGCGGCGTCGCTGGCCACGGAACTCCGCCTGCACCTCATCGAGGGACGCCGCGAGACCTGGCTCTACCACGCGATCACCGAGTCCGACCACCTCGGTCGGGCCGTCAGCGTCGCGGACCCCGGGTCCCTCGCCGGACACCTTTCCCCCGCCCAGCGCGACGGACTGCTGCAGGCGCTGTGGCAGATGGTCGGCGACGGACGCGGCCTGCAGCCCGGCGTCCCCGTGGTGTCGGTCACCCTCGGCCCGGTCGGCAGCGACGGGCACCCGGTCACCGACGACACGATGGACGTCCCGATCGTCATCGAGTCCCGCGGTGTCCCCCGTCGGCGGCTCGGGCCGGCCGCGTGGAGCGGGCTCGCCCGGATCGGTCCGTACACGGACACGATGCGCGACGGAGCCGTCCACATCCACGCCCACTGCGTCGTGAACCGCCACCCCACGATGTGACCCTGGCGGCGCGCTTGCCGGACACCCGGACAGCCTCCGCCGTCGCGGTGTGCCTGCCACCTAGGCTCGGCCACGCAGACCACGAGAAAGGACGCCAGCATGGCGACTCCAGAGCAACCGATCCGACTCGCGCTCGTCGACGACCACAAGATGCTCCTCGGCGCGCTCACCGAGTGGATCCGCGGCGCCGCGGACGACATCACGCTCGTCGCCGCCGTGACGACCTGGCCGGAGCTGCTCACCAGCCCCGCGTTCCCGGTCGACGTGGTGCTCCTCGACCTCGACCTCAAGGACTCGATCCCGGTCTCGTTGAAGATCTCGACGCTCAAGACCGCCGGTGTGAAGACCGTCGTCATGAGCACGTACTCGGAACCGAACGTCGTCCGCGAGGCCCTGGGCTCCGGCGCGCTCGGGTACCTGGTCAAGAGCGAGGACGCCGACATGATCGTCGAGGCGATCCGCTCGGCCCAGCGCGGCGAGCAGTACGTCTCCGCCGAGCTCGACCTGGCGATCAACAGCGGTGACGTGGGCGGCGTGCCGAAGCTCAGCGCGCAGGAGCGCCGCGTCATGGCGCTGTACGGCGGTGGCGAGCCCGTCAAGAGCGTGGCGTACCAGCTCGGGATCTCCGAGGAGACCGCGAAGAGCTACCTCAAGCGCATCCGCGAGAAGTACCGCGTCGCCGGATTCGACGTCGGCACGAAGGTGGCCTTGCGCAAGCGCGCCATCACCGACGGCATCATCTTCGAGGACGGCAGCCCGCACGGCCTGTAGCCCGCGCGCGCTGTAGCCCCCACGCCCCCGGGAGCACACAGCACCACGGAACGGACACAGCACCACGGGATCCCGTGGTGCTGTGTCCGTTTCGTGGTTCCGAGTGCGCGGTGGGCGCGCGCCGCGTCAGACGGTGGGGACCGGCGCCGTGATCGGGCCCGTGGACGGGTGCCGACCGGTGGACCGTGCACGCTCGGTGGACCGACGTTCGACGCCGTAGCTGATCGCGGTCATCCCGACACCGAGCAGCGCGAGCACGATGCCGAGCCACCCCGGGGCCACGAAGCCGAACCCGGCGGCGATGACCGCACCACCGAGGGCCGCGCCGAGGGAGTTGCCGATGTTGAACGCCGAGTGGTTGAGCGCCGCCGCGATGGTCCGCGCATCCCCCGCCATGTCCATCAGGCGCGACTGCACCGCCGGCGGGATGGCGGACGAGGTGGCTCCGAGCAGGAAGGCCCCGACGAACACGCCGACGGTCCACTGCGCGGTGAGGACCATGAAGAGCAGCGACACGATCAGCGACAGCATGCCGATGTAGATCGTGCGCTTGACACTGCGGTCGGCGAGGTGCCCGCCGAGCACACCGCCGACGACCATGCCGAGCCCGACCACCACGAGCACGAGCGGAACGACGGCCTCGGGCAGCCCGGTGACGTTCGTGACGAGCGGCGAGATGTACGAGTAGACGGCGAAGAACCCGCCGAACCCGACGGCGCCCAGACCCATCACGAGCCAGACCTGCGGCACGCGGAAGGCGCGGAGCTCACGACCGATCGATGCGCTCTGGTCGCGGGCGGACCGCGGGACGAACGCTGCGACTGCCAGGAAGGTGGCGACGAACAGCACCGCGACCACGCCGTAGGCCACGCGCCACCCGGCGTTCTGACCGACCCAGGTGATCGCGGGGACGCCCACGACGTTGGCGACGGAGAGTCCGAGCAGCACCATCGCGATGCCCTTGCCGCGCTTGCCCGGGCCCATGATGTCCCCCGCGACGATGGACGCGATGCCGAAGTAGGCCCCGTGCGGCAGTCCGGCAACGAAGCGGGCGACGAGCACCAGGCCGAACGAGGGCAGCAGCGCGCTGGCGACCGTGGCGACGACGAAGCCGACGAGCAGCACGAGCAACAGGCCCTTGCGCGGGAACCGCGCGCTCATCGCGGCGATGGTCGGCGCACCGACGACGACGCCGAGCGCGTAGGCGCTGACGAGCCATCCGGCATGCGCGATCCCGGCATCCGGGTCGGCACCGTACTGCGCCGGCAGCAGTGCCTGCGCGATGTTCGGCAGGAGCCCCATCGCGACGAACTCGGTCGACCCGATGGCGAAGCCACCCAGGGCGAGTGCGGTGATGGCGAGCGCGCGACGCGCCGGCGAGAGCTGGGACATGAGCCTGGTCTTCGAACGATGGTGGTCGGCTGATCCGCACCGCACCCGTCAGGTCCGGTACCGGCTCAGTGTAGACCGCTCCAACGCATCGGAGGAAGACCTGCTCCGAATCGATTCGAGTGCCGGGGCGTCAGGCCGCGCGACGCTCCGCCGGCTGCTCGGCGACCCGCTGGCCGTCGACCCGCTGTCCATCGACCCGGTGCCCGACGACCCGCTGCTCCGGGGACTCGTCGCGGTGGATCCAGCCGACGCCGCACTCGGTGCAGGTCGCCCAGGCGTTGCCGGACGCGGTGTCGCGATCGACGACGACCGTCTGCGTCTCGCAGTCGTCGCACCAGCCGTCGTGCATTCCGTCGTGCAGCATGCCTGACTCCTCGTCCTGTCAGCGTCACCGCGTGTGACTACCTGCGGTCATGAGACACCTGACCACCGACATCCCGAGCGACGCGGGCGGCGTGTCGCCGAGGACTCAGGAACCGTCCCCGAGCGCCTGCTCCAGCCGCGCCACCTTGCCGTCGAGCTCCCCGGTGTGGCCCGGTCGGATGTCGGCCTTCAGCACCAGCGACACCCGCGTGCCGTACGCGCCGACGGCCTCGGTCGCGCGCTTCACGACGTCCATCACCGCGTCCCAGTCGCCCTCGACCTCGGTGAACATCGACGACGTGCGGTTGGGCAGCCCGGACTCGCGGACGACACGGACGGCAGCGGCGACGGCGTCGTGCACGGACCCGTCCGACTGCGCGGAGGGACCACCGGACGGAGCGACGGAGAAGGCGACGATCATGCGCCCATCCTGCCCCGCGGCACCCCGGCGCGCGCACCGACGGCGTTGTCCGTGCCACCCGTCCGTTGCCCGGCGAGCCCCAGCCGTACCACCGTGACGATGGCCCAGACCAGCACACCGACCTCGAGGGCGTTGCGGATCGTCAGCACCACGAGGATCCAGGGCTGCACGGTGAGCAGCTGGTCGTAGTACCCGGGGTACACCACCTGGGTCAGCAGGGCCATCGGCAGCGCGGCGACCGCGACGGGCAGGAACCGACGGGCGCTCCCCCGTCCGGCGACGAGCCCCCACACCACCGGCACCGCGAACCACCCGACGTACTGCGGCGACCCGACCTTGTTCGTCGCGACGAGGGCCGCGACGAGCACCAGCGCGAGCACCGGAGCCACGTCCGCGCGACGCGCGCCGCGTCCGACCGCCCAAGCCGCCAGCCCCACCCCGCCGAGCACCACGACGGCCATCAGCGGCGTCGAGAGCGCCGCGGCCAGGTGCGTGCCGGTCCCCGAGACCTCGAACGTCAGGATGCCGGTGTCGTAGGAGACGGCCGCACCGGGCACGTGCGCGGCGGCCGCCCACATGAACGGCGTCGCGAGCGGCGACTCGATCTGCAGCGCCCGTCCGGACTGCTGCCCGATGAACGACAGCAGGTACGCCGCCCCGCCGAACAGCACGTCGACCAGCACGACGAGCGCGGTGACGGACAGCGCGCCGACGACCACGCCGCGACGGTGGCCGCGCCGCAGCACCAGCAACACGCCGACGAGCGCCGCCGGCCACACCTTGACCCAGGCGGCGACGGTGAACATCGCGGAGGCCACGGCGGGCCAGGTCGCGACGAAGCACACACCGACCATCGCGACGGCCGTCGCCACGGTGTCGATCCGCCCCAGCCCGATCGGACCGAGCGCGAGCAGGAACACCAGCCACCACCAGACGACTCGCACGCCCAGCGCGCGGAACCGCCAGAGGAACAGGCAGGCGACCGCGTCGAGCACGACCATGAGCGCGAGCCACCCGGTGGCGATGTGCTCGACGCCACCGACCGCCGCCGCGGCCATCGGCAGGAGGGCGAGGATCGGGTAGACCCAGGCGGTGTCGGTGCCGACCCAGACGTGGTCGGTCAACCCGGTCGCGATCCACCGTCGGTAGGTGATCTCGACGTCACCGATCGGCTGGTTGGGCAGCGTGGTGGCGAGCCACCAGAGCACGGCGTGGACAGCCAGGAAGGCGACCGTGGCACCGACGGGTGCGAACCACCTGGACTGCTGCACCGGACGAGCGTACCGGCCCGGCGCACCGGACGGACTGGAGGCTCGGTACCAGCCGGCACCGAGCCTCCTGTCCCGCAGGCCGTCACGATCAGGGCTGCGATCCGCCCTCGGACGCCGACCAGACGCGGACCCAGTCGATCTCGAGGTTGCCCGGTGCTCCGTGGTCGCCGATCTGGAACATGTACCGGTGGGCCGTCGTCGGGACGTACTGCGTGTCCGCGAAGACGAGCGCACCGTCGACGTAGTACTCGACCGACTTCCCGGGGACCCACACGGTCGTGTACGTGTGCCACTTCCGCCAGGTCGCCGTGGTGTGCAGACCGTTGGCGCGTCGTTCCAGGCCGGGGACCATCGCGTGGCTGAACGCGCCGACGGTGCCCTGGAACGTGCCTTCCGGGAAGTCGAGTTCGCCCTCCGACCACACGTTCGACGTCGGCCACAGCATGAAGGCGGCACCGTTGCCGTCGCCACCGCTGGCCCGGGCACGGACGCTGAAGGTCCCGCCGACGTGCGACCAGGCGCCCTCGCGGGTGCCGAAGGTGCCGGCCGCGCCGCGGGTGCCGTCCATCGCGACGTCCATCACGCCGTCGTGCGCGCTGATCACGTCACCCGACCAGTACTTGTCGCTCATGCCGTCCGGGTACGGCTGCCACGCGTCCGCGTAGGTCGCGGCGAAGGGGCCGCCCGCGGCTGCCGGGGTGTCGAAGTCCTCGGAGAACGACGGTGCCGTGGTGGGTGCGGCCAGCGTCCGGCTCGACGTCGGGTGTGACACGGACGGGGAGGGCGACGGCAGCCCGTCGACCGTGGGGCGGGCGTCGGCGGTGGTGACCGATCCCAGGGTCACGCCGGCGGCGACGACCGCGGCCGTCACGAGCAGGAAGCGCGAGATCCGCAGGGGTCGCCGGGGCGCCCGTCGCGTCGGTGCGATGGGGTGGCCGTCGTCGTCGACGGTGTCGTGTGCATCCTGCATGGTGACTGGTTCGCTTCCCGAGAGCGCAACCGGGTCCCTGAATCGAGCCGGCGTCGTCCCTCGGACCCTGTCTAACCGTCCACGTGGACTCCGACGAGGTCCCCACACCTCGGTGGCGGGATCGATGCGGGCTCCCGCGTGCGATGCGTGTTCCCGCGACGGGTGTCAGGCGGGTGCGCGGTCCGCGTCAGGCGGGGGCGTCACCCGTCGTCACCAGGTCACGGACGACCCCGGGCAGCGCCTCGATGAGTGCCGTCATCGTGAAGGGACCCCCGCCCGACGCACGACGAGCCGCCGTCCCGTGGACGACCGCAGCCGCGGCGGCGAGGTGCGCGAGGTCGGCCGGCGTCGGCTGTCCCCGGCCGGCCCGCGTGGCGACCAGCGCTCCGAGCACCCCACCGAGCACGTCCCCGGCCCCGGCTGCGGCCAGCCACGGGGTCGCGGAGGACGCGACGAGCCGCACCGCACCGTCGGGGGTGACGACGTGGGTCCGCTCGCCCTTGAGCAGCACGACGCTGCCCGTCTGCTCCGCTGCCCGGAGCGCCGAGCCCTCGGGGTCGGCCTCGACGCGGTCGCGGTCGACGCCGAGCACGCCGGCGAGCTCCCCCGCGTGCGGTGTCAGGACCGCGAGCGGACCGAGGTCGACGAGCGGGATCGCACCCGCGTCGACGACCACGGGCACGCCGTCGTCCGAGGCGTGCCGGAAGGCGTCGGCGGTGCTGTCCGCGAGGTCGTCGAGCGACTGCGCCGAGATGCCCGACCCGACCAGCCAGGCCTGGACCCGACCGACCCCGGACACCACCTCGGGTCGACGGGCGAGGACGAAGTCCGTCGCGCGGTCGGGCCCGACGTACCGGACCATGCCGACGCCGGTGTGGACCGCGGCGTCCACCCCCATCACCGCGGCGCCCGGGTAGCGGTCCGACCCCGTCGCCACCCCGAGGACTCCCCGGCGGTACTTCGTCGACTCGCCGACGGGCGCGGTCGTCCAGGCGGCGGCATCGGACACGGAGAAGGGCACGAAGTCGTTCATCGACCCCACGTTACGGTGGAGCGCATGAGCCTGTCCCTGCCCGGTCGTGTCGTCGTCTTCGACTACGGCGAGGTGATCAGCCGCACACCCGTCTCCGCCCGCGAGGCCCTGGTGCGGGCGACCGGGCTCAGCGCGGACGAGCTCTTCCCCGTCTACCAGGAGCTGCGCCACGACCTGGACCGCGGCGACCTGTCGGTGCTGGAGTACTGGCGCGCGATCGCGGCCCGGACCGGCCGCAGCTGGAGCGTCAGCGAGGTCCACCGGCTCTGGGCGCTCGACTACACCGGCTGGTTCGAGGTGGACCCCGACGTCCTCGACCTGGTCGAGGAGCTGCACGACGCCGGCACCCGGCTCGCGCTGCTGTCGAACGCCGGCTTCGACTTCGGCGACCCGTACCGGCGGTCGCCGATGGGCTCGCTGTTCGAGACGGTCGTCGTCAGCGCCGAGGAGCACGTCCTGAAGCCCGACCCGTCCATCTACCGCGTCACGTGCGACCGGCTGGGAATCACCCCGTCGCAGATGGTGTTCGTGGACAACAGGGCCGAGAACGCCGCCGGCGCGGAAGCGATCGGGGCGGTCGGCCTCCACCACACGTCGCCCGACCTGCTCCGGACCGCCCTGGAGGAGCTGGCGGCGGCCGCACCCCACGAAGGAGCCACCGCGTGACGCACGCCCTGTTCGACCCGATCACCGTCCGTGACCTGACCGTCCGCAACCGCATCTGGGTCAGCCCGATGTGCCAGTACTCGGCCGAGCGGCAGGACGGCGTCCCGACGCCGTGGCACCTCGTGCACCTGGGCGGCTTCGCGAAGGGCGGCGCCGGTGCCGTCGTCGTCGAGGCCACCGGCGTCGTGCCCGAGGGGCGCATCAGCCCGCAGGACCTCGGCCTGTGGAACGACGAGCAGCGCGACGCGTTCCGGCCGATCGTCGACTTCATCCACTCCCAGGGTGCCGCGGCCGGAGTCCAGCTCGCGCACGCCGGGCGCAAGGCGTCGACGTACCGCCCCTGGTCCTCGACGCAGGGCTCGGTCCCGGTCGAGGACGGCGGCTGGACCACCGTCGCCCCGTCCGCCGTCGCCTTCGACGGGTACGCCGAACCCCGCGAGCTCACGACCGAGGACATCCGCCTCGTCGCCCTCGGCTTCGCCGCCGCGGCACGCCGCGCGATCGAGGCGGGCTTCGACCTGGTCGAGATCCACGCGGCGCACGGGTACCTGCTGCACCAGTTCCTCTCACCGCTGAGCAACCAGCGCACCGACGACTTCGGCGGGTCCCTCGAACACCGCGCACAGGCACTGCTCGACGTGGTCGACGCCGTCCGCGCCGAGGTCGGCGAGGGCTTCCCCGTGGTCGTCCGCTTCTCGGCCACCGACTGGACCGAGGGCGGGCTGACGCTCGACGAGGTCGTGCAGGTCGCGCGCTGGGCCGGCGAGCACGGTGCCGACCTCGCCGACGTCTCGACGGGCGGCAACGTGGCGAGCGCGCCGATCCCGGTCGGCCCCGGCTACCAGGTCCCGTTCGCCGCGGCGATCAAGCGCGAGGCGGGCATCGGCACGATCGCCGTCGGCATGATCTCCGAGGCCTTCCAGGCGGAGCAGATCGTGGCGACCGGGCAGGCCGACGTCGTGATGGTCGGCCGTGAGTTCCTGCGTGACCCGGGGTTCCCCCTCCGTGCCGCACGCGAGCTCAACGTCGCGATCGACTACGAGCCCCAGCAGTACCATCGAGCATCCGTCACGAAGCAGGGCTGATTCCCGGAGTCCCGGGGAAGCCCTGCGGTACGATCGTTAGCACTGTGGACGATCCTCCGAATCCTTCTTCGCCTCACTCATCCGCCGCTCACTCGGTGAGCTGCTCTGACTCACTGCGCCTGCACCCCGACGGGTGGTGGACCCGGTGAGCCCCATCGACATCGTCATGCTCGTCGGTGGCATCCTCCTGACCCTCGGCACCGGCGTGTTCGTCGCGTCCGAGTTCTCGCTCGTCAACCTCGACCGCGCCGACGTCGAGGCACGTCGGGACCGCGGCGAGGCCGGTCTCGCGCCGGTCATCAGCGCGCTCAAGGTCACCTCGACGCACCTGTCGAGCGCCCAGCTCGGCATCACGCTCACCACGCTGCTGACCGGCTACCTGCTCGAACCGTCGATCGCGACGCTGCTCGAGGCACCGTTCCTGGCGCTCGACCTCCCCGAGGCCGTCGTCGAGACGGTCGGCTCGATCGTGGCGCTCGTCATCGCGACCCTGCTGTCGATGATCCTCGGCGAGCTGGTGCCGAAGAACTTCGCCCTCGCGCTGCCCCTGCAGACCGCCCGGCTCGTCGTGCCGCTGCAGATCGCGTTCACGACGGTCTTCAAGCCCGCCGTCGCCGTGCTCAACGGCACGGCCAACGGCGTGCTGCGCAGCATCGGCATCGAACCGCAAGAGGAACTGAGCGGTGCGCGCAGCGCCGAGGAGCTCACGTCGCTGCTCCGACGCTCGGCGTCCGAGGGCTCGCTCGAACAGGACACCGCGACGCTCCTGCAGCGCACGCTGTCCTTCTCCGAGCTCGACGCGAGCGACGTGATGACCCCGCGGCCGCGGCTGTCGACGATCCGCGTGTCCGAGTCGGCCGAGGACGTCATCGCCCTCGCCCGACGCACCGGCTTCAGCCGCTTCCCCGTCATCGAGGAGGACGCGGACGACGTCGTCGGCATCGTGCACGTCAAGCAGGCCGTCGCCGTCCCCCGTGAGAAGCGGCCCGAGGTGCCCGTCGGTGCGCTCATGACCGACGCCGAGCGTGTCCCCGAGACCATGCCCGGCGACACCCTGCTCACCGAGGTCCGCGGCCGCGGCTACCAGATGGTCATCGTGGTCGACGAGTACGGCGGCACCGCCGGTGTCGTGACGCTCGAGGACCTGATCGAGGAGATCGTCGGCGAGGTCTCCGACGAGCACGACCGCGCTCGCATCGACGTCGTCCGCTCCCGCAACTGGCTGACGTTCCCCGGGCTGCTCCGTCCCGACGAGCTCGAGGACCGCGCCGGCGTGACCGTCCCCGAGGACGGACCCTACGAGACCGTCGGCGGGTTCATCATGTCGACCCTCGGCCGCCTGCCGGTCGTCGGTGACGAGGTCCCGCTCGAGGACGGCGTCTTCCGCGTCGAACGCCTGGACGGCCGCCGCGTCGACCGCATCCGCTGGACCCCGACCCCGACCGACACCCCCGCGGACGGCATCGCCATCCCGGACACGAAGCACCACACCAAGAAGAAGGAGGCCGCCCGATGAGCTCTGATTGGTGGGGCATCTTCTGGCTGTTCGTGCTGCTGGCGGGCAACGCCTTCTTCGTCGCGGCCGAGTTCGCGGTCATCTCCGCGCGTCGCTCGCAGATCGAGCCACGCGCCGAACAGGGCTCCCGCGCCGCGCAGATGACCCTGTGGGCGATGGAGCACGCCACCCGCATGCTCGCGACCACGCAGCTCGGCATCACCGTGTGCTCGCTGCTGATCCTGAACGTCTCCGAGCCGGCGATCCACCACCTGCTCGAGGGCCCGCTGCACCTGACCGGGTGGAGCGTCGAGGTCATCGGCATCGTCGCGTTCGTCGTCACGCTGCTGCTCGTGTCGTTCCTGCACGTGGTCTTCGGCGAGATGGTCCCGAAGAACATCTCGTTCTCGATGCCGGACCGGGCCGCCCTGCTGCTGGTCCCGACGCTCTGGTACATCGGCCACGGCCTCCACTGGGTCGTCGTCGGTCTGAACGAGGTCGCGAACGGGGTGCTCCGCCTGTTCAAGGTCGAGCCGAAGGACGAGGCCGTCAGCGCCTTCACGGTCGAAGAGGTGCAGACGATCGTCGAGCAGTCCCGGCGCGAGGGCACGCTCTCCGACGACGGCGGCACGCTCAAGATGGCGTTCGAGTTCACCGAGAAGAAGGTCGCCGACGTCGCGGTGCCGATGTCCGAGCTGGTCACGCTGCCCGACGTCGCCACTCCCGGTGACGTCGAGCGGGCCGTCGCCCAGCGCGGCTTCTCGCGGTACGTGCTCGTCGGCGACCAGGGCGACCCCACCGGCTACGTGCACGTCAAGGACGTCATCGACCTGCGCCCGGACGAGTACGACGACCCGGTGCCGCCCAAGCGCATCCGTCAGCTCATCTCGCTGTACACCGGGATGGACCTCGAGGACGCGCTCGCCACCATGCGCGCGGCCGGCCGCCACGTGGCCCGGGCGTTCGACGCGGACGGGCGCACGACGGGTGTGCTGTTCCTCGAGGACATCCTCGAGGAACTGGTCGGCACCGTCGAGGACGCGACCCGACGCCGGTAGACGCACCGGGGCGACGGACAGGAGGCTCCCCACCAGCTGGTGGGGAGCCTCCTGTCCGTCCGTGGTCGGCTACCAGCTGACGGGGAGCGGTTTGCCCTCTTCGTACCCGGCGGCGGACTGGATGCCGACCAGGGCGCGCTCGGAGAACTCGGCCAGGCTGGTCGCGCCGGCGTAGGTGGCCGAGCTGCGGACGCCGGTCGTGATCATGTCGAGCAGGTCCTCGACGCTCGGGCGCTCCGGGTCGAGGTAGATGGTCGAGGACGAGATGCCCTCGGCGAAGAGCGCCTTGCGTGCGCGCTCGTACGGGTCGAGACGCTCGAAGCGTTCGCGCACCGCCTTGGCGCTCGCCATGCCCCAGCTCTCCTTGTAGGCCTTGCCCGCCGTGTCGCGGCGCAGGACCCCTGGCGCTTCGAGCGTGCCGGCGAACCACGAACCGATCATCACGGCGCTGGCACCGGCGGCCAGGGCGAGCGCGACGTCGCGGGGGTAGCGCACGCCGCCGTCGGCCCACACGTGCGCGCCGAGCGACCGTGCGGCCGCAGCAGTCTCGAGCACGGCGGAGAACTGCGGGCGCCCGACGGCGGTCATCATGCGGGTGGTGCACATGGCGCCGGGGCCGACGCCGACCTTGATGATGGACGCCCCGGCCTCGACCAGGTGTGCGACGGCGTCGGCGGTGACCACGTTGCCCGCGACGAGCGGGATGCCGAGGTCGAGGGAGGCGACGGTCCGGAGCGCCCGGAGCATGCCCTCCTGGTGCCCGTGTGCGGTGTCGAGGACGAGCACGTCCACGCCGGCGGCAGCCAGGGCCGACGCCTTGGCCGCGACGTCGCCGTTGATGCCGATCGCGGCGGCGACCCGCAGCCGACCGGACGCGTCGACGGCGGGCGTGTAGATGTCGGAGCGGATGGCGCTGGTCGGGCTGGTGGTGCCGACGACCCGGCCGTGCCGGGTGACCGGCGCGAAGTCGACCCCGGCCGCCGTGAGCACGTCGTAGACGTGGCGGGGGGTGCCGGCGTCCTCGGCGTCGATCGCGGTCGAGGCGCCGTGCAGCAGGTCGCGGAGCGTCGCGTCGGGGCCAGCGGTGCCGAGTCGTGTCGCCGGGACGCAGCCCAGGTACTCCCCCGCGGCGTCGCGCACGACGACCCCCCGACCGGCGACCGGCAGGAGCTGCTCGAGGGTCTCGGCCACGGTGGTGTCCGCACCCATCTCGATGGCGGTGTCGAAGTCGACGGGCTGGTCCTTGACCCAGCGGATCGCGGCGTCGAGGTCCTGCAGGTGCATGTCCTGCGGGAGCACCCCGAGGCCGCCACGACGGGCGAGGGTGGCGGCGAGCCGAGGGCCCGTCACGGAGTTCATGTTCGCGCTGACGATCGGCACGGTGACGCCGGACCCGTCGTTCGCGGCGAGGTCCACGTCGAAGCGGCTCGTCACCGCCGAACGGCTGGGGACGAGGAAGACGTCGGAGTAGGTCAGGTCGTGGGTCGGCCGCGTCTCGTAGAACCTCATGCCGCCCACCGTACTGCGGGACGACATGCCCTCGCCGCTGACACCGGACGGACATGTGGGAACGGCTACGCTTGACGTCGTGCGGGGCAGGGTTGCGCCGCACGACACACACGAGCATCAATCGACGGAGAGTGGGCGATCGGCTGTGTCGAGCCATCTGACCGGAACTGACGAGACCGCGGGCGAATTCGGGGCGAACGAGTGGCTCGTGGACGAGCTCTACGAGCAGTTCCTCGCGGACAAGAACTCCGTGGACGAGTCGTGGTGGCCCGTGCTCGAGAGCTACCACCAGTCCGGCAAGGGGTCCGCGGCTGCCGCTCCGGCACCCACCCCGGCGGCGTCCGCTCCTGCCGCTGCCACGTCCGCTGCTGACACGTCCGCCGCCCCCGCGCCCGCCGCTCCGGCGCCCGCTGCCCCGACGGGCGACGGCAAGGGCGGACCGATCCAGGCCCGCACCACCTCGAAGCAGCCGTCGCCGCAGCCCATCCCCGCCGAGGCGAACGACACCGCCGACGACCACGAGGAGACCCACGAAGACGTGGCGACCCCGTTGCGCGGCATGGCGAAGACCCTGGCGTCGAACATGGACGCCTCGCTGACGGTCCCCACCGCCACCAGCGTGCGCACGATCCCCGCCAAGCTGATGATCGACAACCGCATCGTCATCAACAACCACCTGCGCCGTGCCCGCGGCGGCAAGATCTCGTTCACGCACCTGATCGGGTGGGCGATGGTGCAGGCGCTCAAGGACTTCCCGAGCCAGAACGTCTTCTACGAGGAGCGCGACGGCAAGCCCTTCGTCGTGCAGCCCGCGCACGTCGGCCTGGGCATCGCCATCGACGTCCCGAAGAAGGACGGCACCCGCTCGCTCCTGGTCCCCAGCATCAAGCGCGCCGAGTCGCTGACGTTCGGCCAGTTCCTGTCCGCGTACGAGGACCTGGTCAAGCGCGCCCGCGACAACAAGCTGACCCCGGCGGACTTCCAGGGCACGACGATCTCGCTGACGAACCCCGGCGGCATCGGCACCGTGCACTCGGTCCCACGCCTGACCAAGGGCCAGGGCGCGATCATCGGCGCCGGCGCACTCGAGTACCCCGCACAGTTCCAGGGCTCTGCGGCCAAGACCCTGGTCGAGCTCGGCATCGGCAAGACGATCACCCTCACCAGCACCTACGACCACCGCGTCATCCAGGGCGCCGGGTCCGGCGAGTACCTCAAGAAGGTGCACGAGCGGCTCATCGGCGAGCACGGCTTCTACGAGGGCATCTTCTCGGCCCTCCGGATCCCGTACAAGCCGATCCAGTGGGCGAACGACATCAACGTCGACCTGGCGCACCGTGTCAACAAGACCGCGCGCGTGCAGGAGCTCATCAACAGCTTCCGCGTCCGTGGGCACCTGATGGCCGACATCGACCCGCTCGAGTACCGCCAGCGCACGCACCCCGACCTCGAGATCGAGAGTCACGGGCTGACCTTCTGGGACCTCGACCGCGAGTTCGTCACGGGTGGTCTCGCCGGCACCACGAACGCCCCGCTCCGCGACGTCCTCGGCGTCCTGCGCGACGCGTACTGCCGCACCGTCGGCATCGAGTACATGCACATCCAGGACCCGGAGCAGCGTCGCTGGTTCCAGTCCCACATCGAGGTCCCCTACTCGAAGCCGTCGAAGGACGAGCAGCTGCGCGTCCTCGGCAAGCTCAACGAGGCCGAGGCGTTCGAGACCTTCCTGCAGACCAAGTACGTCGGCCAGAAGCGCTTCTCGCTCGAGGGCGGCGAGTCCACCATCGCGTTCCTCGACACGCTCATCCAGCACGCCGCCGTCGCCGGGCTCGACGAGGTCGCGATCGGCATGGCGCACCGCGGACGGCTCAACGTGCTGACGAACATCGCCGGCAAGACCTACGGCCAGATCTTCCGCGAGTTCGAGGGCACCACGCTCCCCGGCTCCGTGTCTGGTCAGGGGTCGGGCGACGTGAAGTACCACGTCGGCACCGAGGGCGTCTTCCGCGCGTCGGACGGCACCACCATCCCGATCACCATCGCGGCGAACCCCTCGCACCTCGAGGCCGTCGACGGGGTCCTCGAGGGCATCGTCCGCGCCAAGCAGGACCGCGGCCCCGCAGGCGTCTTCGGCGTCCTGCCGGTGCTGGTCCACGGCGACGCGGCGATGGCCGGCCAGGGCGTGGTCGTCGAGACGCTGCAGATGTCGCAGCTCCGCGGCTACCGCACCGGCGGCACGGTGCACCTCGTCATCAACAACCAGGTCGGGTTCACCACGCCGCCGGACTCGGCGCGCACGTCGGTGTACTCCACGGACGTCGCCAAGACGATCCAGGCGCCGATCCTGCACGTCAACGGGGACGACCCCGAGGCCGTGGCCCGCGTCGCCGACCTGGCGTTCGCGTACCGGCAGGAGTTCCACCGCGACGTCGTCATCGACCTCGTCTGCTACCGCCGCCGCGGCCACAACGAGGGCGACGACCCCTCGATGACGCAGCCGCTGATGTACAACCTCATCGAGGCAAAGCGCTCCGTCCGCACCCTCTTCACCGAGGCGCTCGTCGGCCGTGGCGACATCACGCAGGACGAGTACGACCAGGCGCACCGCGACTTCCAGGACCGCCTCGAACGGGCCTTCGCCGAGACACACGAGGCGCAGACGGGCACGATCCCGGTCATCGAGGTCGACGACGACGGCGCGGTCCAGGGTCTCGAACGCCCAGCGGCCCAGCGGGACGACTCCGAGAACCAGGTCCGTGAGACAGCGATCTCGCAGGAGCTCGTCGAGCGGATCGGCGACGCACACGGCAACCCGCCCGCCGGGTTCCAGGTGCACCCGAAGCTGCAGTCCCTGCTCACCAAGCGCACCGACATGACCCGCAAGGGCGGTGTCGACTGGGCGATGGCCGAGCTCATGGCGATCGGGTCCCTCCTGACCGAGGGCAAGCCCGTCCGGCTCGCCGGTCAGGACGCCCGCCGTGGCACGTTCGTGCAGCGCCAAGCGGTGTTCCACGACCGTGAGAACGGGCAGGAGTGGCTGCCGCTGTCGAACCTGACCGAGGACCAGGCCCGCTTCTACATCTACGACACGCTGCTCAGCGAGTACGCGGCGATGGCGTTCGAGTACGGCTACTCGGTCGAGCGTCCGGACGCGCTCGTGCTCTGGGAGGCCCAGTTCGGCGACTTCGCGAACGGCGCGCAGACCGTCATCGACGAGTTCATCTCCTCGGCAGAGCAGAAGTGGGGACAGCGCTCCGGGCTGGTCCTGCTGCTGCCGCACGGGTACGAGGGACAGGGACCGGACCACTCGTCCGCCCGCATCGAGCGCTACCTGCAGCTCTGCGCCGAGGACAACATGGTGGTGGCACGCCCGTCGACCCCGGCGTCGTACTTCCACCTGCTGCGTCGTCAGGCGTGGGAGCGCCCGCAGAAGCCGCTGATCGTGTTCAGCCCGAAGGCCATGCTGCGGCTGCGCCAGGCGACCAGCGCGGTCGAGGACTTCACGAGCGGCACGTTCGAGCCGGTGATCGACGACGCCAAGGTCACCGACCGCGATGCCGTGCGCCGCGTGGTGCTGCACTCCGGCAAGGTGCACCACGACCTGCGCGCCGAGGCCGACAAGCACGAGCGCACCGACGTGGCCCTGGTGCGCCTCGAGCAGCTCGCCCCACTCCCCCTCGAACGCATCCTGCAGGTCCTCGGGAGCTACCCGAACGCCGACGTCGTCTGGGCGCAGGAAGAGCCGGAGAACCAGGGCGCCTGGCCGTTCGTGTGCATGAACCTGTCGCCGCACCTCGACGGTCGCCCGCTGTCGGTTGCCTCACGCCCGGCCAGCGCCGCGCCGGCGACCGGGTCGTCGAAGCGCTCGGCAGCCGAGGCGTCCGAGGTCATCACCACGGCGCTCGGCTAGCAGCGACGACGCCGGTGTGCGCTACGCGATCCTCGTGTAGCGCACACCGGCGTCGTGGTACCCGCGCTTCTGGTAGAACCGGTGCGCGCTGTCGGTCGCAGCGGCGCTGACGGCGGACAGCTGTCGCGCCCCCTGTTCGGCCGCCCACTCCTCGAAGGTCCCGAGCAGCGCTGAACCCGTACCCGACCGACGGACCGCAGGGTCGACCACCAGGAGCAGCAGCTGCGCGGTGGGCTCGTCCGACGCGTACGCCCAGGTGACCTGGGCGCCGGCGACCGCGACCGCGCGACCGTCGTCGCCACGGACCAGCCACGTGTGGTGACCGGCCTCGGGCGTCAGGCGTTCCAGACGTTCCCGCATCGCGGCGTCGTCGGCGGTGTGGCCGAGGGAGCGGACGAGGGCGGCGACGTCGGCGACGTCCGGGTCGGACCAGCTGGTGATCGACTCGACGGAGAGGGTCATGCTCGCGACCCTACCCGGCGCGGGTGCCGTGTCCCCGCCGTCAGTGCGTGGACTGCTCGGCGCGGATCCGGGTCAGGATCTCGGTGCGGAGCTGGTCGGGAGCTGTCTCTCGGCAGGCGCGCTTGACGGTCTCCATCAGCACGACGCCCACGCGGTGCTCGGTCTCGCAGTCCGGGCAGTCCGCCATGTGCTCACGGATGTCCGCCGCGTCCTCGCGGCAGAGCTCGTCGTGCAGGAACTCCTCGAGCTCCGCCTTCGCCTTGGAGCAGTCGCAGCCGCTCATCGCGTACCCTTCCCGTTCGTGCGGCTCGTCGCCGCAGATGTCCCTCGGCCTCGTCCGCGCATCGTCGCCGTCGACGCTGCATCCGGGACGACCCCGGTCTCTCGTGCGTGGTCGGCCAGGAGCCCCCGGAGGAGCCGGCGTCCACGGTGGAGGCGGCTCATGACCGTCCCCACGGGGGTCTTCATGATGTCGGCGATCTCCTGGTACGAGAACCCCTCGACGTCGGCGAAGTACACCGCCATCCGGAAGTCCTCGGGGATCGCCTGCAGCGCGTCCTTGACCGCGGACGACGGCAGGTGGTCGATCGCGTCGGCCTCGGCGGACCGCGCGGAGATCGACTGCGTGACGCTCTCGGCGCCGCCCAGCTGCCAGTCCTCGAGCTCGTCGATGGTGCCCTGGTACGGGTTCCGCTGGTTCTTGCGGTACGTGTTGATGAACGTGTTCGTCAGGATCCGGTAGAGCCAGGCCTTGAGGTTCGTGCCCTGTCGGAACTGCCGGAACGCGGCGAACGCCTTGACGAAGGTCTCCTGTACCAGGTCGGACGCGTCGGCGGGGTTGCGGGTCATCCGCATCGCCGCACCGTACAGCTGGTCCATGAAGGGCAGCGCCTGGTCCTCGAACAGCCCGCGGAGCTCGTCGGCGGACACGGTCGTCGCGTCCACGACGTCGGCGTCGGCCTCGAGCGCCGCCGCTTCCTCGGAGACGGCGTCGAGCTGTTCCTCGGTCGCGTCGACCAGGTCGTGCGGTGTTGCCTGCGGCTCGTCGGTGGTCATCGCGGGCCAGTCTAGAGCGAGGGCGGCCACCACAGGAGGCAGGTGCGTCCGTGCGGCGGGCAGGTGCGGCCGCGCCGGTGCGAGTGCTGTCGCCATGGGTCCTCCCGATCGTTTCAGTAGTCTTGTGAACCGATGGCAGACACGACGCATTCCCAGAGCGGGACCGGCACCGCCGGACCCTGGATCGCCCCCGTCGCGACGGGGCCGCTGCACGGCGACGTGTCCCTGCCCGGCTCGAAGTCGCTGACGAACCGCGAGCTCGTCCTCGCCGCCCTGGCCGACGGGCCGTCGACCATCCACCTGCCGCTGTACTCACGGGACTCGGCGCTGATGATCGAGGCCCTGCGCGCGCTCGGCGTCGGCATCGACGCGGTGGCCCCGGCCGACGGCGCCCCGGCGAACCCCTACGGCCCCGACCTCCGGGTCACCCCGGCGCCGATGCACGGCGACGTGCGCATCGACTGCGGGCTCGCGGGCACCGTGATGCGCTTCCTGCCCCCGCTCGCCGCCCTGGCGACCGGCCCGGTCGTCGTCGACGGCGACGAGGCCGCCCGCCGCCGGCCCATGCGCCCCGTCATCGACGCCCTCGTCGCGCTCGGCGTCGAGGTTACCGACGACGGCGACGGCGCCCTGCCCTTCGCGTTCACCGGTACCGGCTCGGTCCGCGGCGGCGCGCTCACGATCGACGCGTCGGCCTCGTCGCAGTTCGTCTCCGGTCTGCTGCTCTCCGCGCCGCGGTTCGACGAGGGCCTGCACCTCACCCACGCCGGTGACCGGCTGCCGAGCATCCCGCACATCGACATGACCGTCGCCGCACTGCGTGCCCGCGGTGTCCGGGTGGACCAGCCCGCGGTCGGCGAGTGGGTCGTGCACCCGGGCCCCATCGCGGCGCGCGACGTCACCATCGAGCCGGACCTGTCCAACGCGGCGCCCTTCGCGATCGCCGCCCTCGTGGCGGGCGGGACCGTCCGCATCCGCACCTGGCCGACCGACACCACGCAGGTCGGCGCCGACCTCGAGACCCTCCTGCCCCTGTGGGGCGCGTCCGTGGCCCGCGACGGCGACGACCTGGTGTTCGACGGCGGCCTCGGGATCCGGGGTGGGGCCTCCTGTCCGGGTCTGGACCTCGACCTGACCCGCGGTGGCGAGCTGGCACCCGCGCTGGTCGCCCTGGCGGCCCTGGCCGACGGCCCGACGACCATCACGGGGATCGGCCACCTGCGGGGCCACGAGACGGACCGGCTCGCCGCACTGGCGGCGGACGTGACCCGCACAGGAGGCTCCGTGCAGGTGCTCGACGACGGCCTGCGGATCGAGCCGGCCCCGCTGCACGGCGCGGACTGGACAGCCTACGAGGACCACCGGATGGCGACCGCGGGCGCGGTCGTCGGCCTGGTCACGCCGGGCATCGCGGTCGACGACATCGGCTCGACGGCGAAGACGCTGCCGCAGTTCCCGTCGCTGTGGGCGGACCTGGTCGCGACCGCCGGACCGGGGGCCTGAGACCGTGAGCTGGTGGGACGACGTCGACGATGACGCAGACCAGGACGAGCCGTACGGACAGTACGACGAGTCGAGCGTCCGGGTCCGGCCCAACCCGAAGGGCAACCGGCCGCGCACCAAGGTCCGGCCGACCTACCAGGACGCCCCGACCGGCTGGGTGACGAACGTCGACCGGGGGCGCTTCGGTGTGCTGGTCGGCGACCAGCTGATCACGGCGACGAAGGCCCGTGAGCTCGGCAAGAAGTCCGTCGTCACCGGGGACACCGTCTTCCTGGCCGGCGACGTGTCGGGCGCGGAGGGCTCGCTCGCGCGCATCGTCCGCGTGCAGGAACGCACCACGCTGCTGCGCCGGAGCGCCGACGACAGCGACGACGTCGAGCGCGTGATCGTGGCGAACGCGACGCAGATGCTCGTCGTCGTGGCCGCGGCCGACCCGGAGCCCCGCACCCGGCTGATCGACCGCTACCTGGTGGCGGCGTTCGACGCGGGGCTCGACCCGGTCCTCTGCATCACGAAGACCGACCTCGCCGACCCGACCGACTTCCTGGCGCACTTTGCGTGCCTCGACCTGCGGATCGTGACCAGCCGGTCGGACTCCTTCCCGCTGGACGCCCTGCACGAGGTCCTCGACGGGCAGGTCACCGTGACCGTGGGGCACTCGGGTGTCGGCAAGTCGACGCTCGTGAACGCGCTGACGGGGTCGACGCGCGCCGTCGGGGTCGTCAACTCGGTGACCGGGCGGGGGCGGCACACGTCGTCGTCCTCGATCGCGCTGCAAGTCACGGGCGGCGGCTGGATCATCGACACCCCGGGCGTCCGGTCGTTCGGGCTCGGCCACGTCGACCCCGCGAACGTCTTCCGGGCGTTCGCGTCGCATGCCATCCCGGTCCCGTCGTCGGTGTCGGGCATCCCGGACACGGGCATCCCGCTCGACCAGGCGCACGACTGGGAGATCGTCGACCGGGTGCAGGCCGGGGAGCTCGGGGCGACGGGCATCGAGCGGCTCGACTCGTTCCGCGCGCTGCTGACGGGCATGGGCGCGCACGACCCCGGCACGGAGTAGCCCGGGCGCGGCCGCGGCGTGCTGCGCGGCGGCGGGCGCGGCCGTGCCGTGCCGTGCCGTGCCGCGGGGGTTGTCCTGCGTCGGCCCCGACGCCGAGGTCGCACAACACGCCGCTCAGATGCGTCGACGTCGCGCGAAGTGCCGCCCCGGAGCTCCGGCACCGGCGGCACGAGCGACCTCGG
>NZ_LMPO01000010.1:67750-67855 GCF_001424385.1 Curtobacterium sp. Leaf183
CGTCGGCGCCTGACGTCGAGGTCGCGCGACTCGCCGCTCAGTTGCGTCGACGTCGCGCGAAGTGCCGCCCCGGAGCTCCGGCACCGGCGGCACGAGCGACCTCGG
>NZ_LMPO01000010.1:67898-121781 GCF_001424385.1 Curtobacterium sp. Leaf183
TCTCGGCAACCGACATCGAGGTCGCACAACTCGCCGCTCAGTTGCGCCGAGGTGTCGCGTTCAGCACGTGCGCGGCCTCGAGATCCCACAATTGTGCGACCTCGGCGGGGCGGCGAGGCGGGGGCGGCGAGGTGGGACGGACTCGGGCGGCGGTTGTCCGGTGGTCGCCCGCGGTGGTACCGTTGCCCCTCGTGTCTGAAGTTGCAAAGTACAACTTTGCGCCGACCCGCGTCGACGCTCCCGTCTCCCCCGCCCGCGCCGACGTCGCCGCGTCCCAGCACCGAGGCCACGCCGCGCCCCGGTCGCCCCACCGCTCCCCGAACGCCCTGCGCCCCGCCGGCCTCGGACGGACGCTGCTCTCCTTCGCGACGCACATCCTCGTCCCGCTGTTCCTGGCGGGCGGGATGGGTCTGGCGTACCTCGGCGCCTTCCACGCCCCCGCACCGAAGGACCTGCCCGTCGGCATCGTCGGCCAGGGCGCGACCACGCAGGTGTTCGCCCAGACCGTGACCGACCAGTCCGACGGGGCCCTCGTCGCCCACGTGGTGCCGGACGCCGCGAGCGCGGAGCGTCAGGTCCGCGACCGTGACCTGGCAGCGGTGTACGCACCGACGTCGACGAGTGCGACCCTCTACGTCTCGACCGCTGCCAGCGAGACCACCGCCACAGCGGCGCAGAAGGTGTTCCTGCCGATCGCGTACGGACAGCACCTGCCGTTCACCGTGGTCGACGTCGTGCCGACGGGCGAGCAGGACACCACCGGGCAGGGGCTGTTCTTCCTGCTCGTGGCCCTGAGCGTCGGCGGGTACGCGTCGGCGATCGCCGTCGCCGCCTTCGCGACCCGGCTCGGTGCCGTCTGGACCGCGGTCGTCGGCCTCGGCACCGCTGCGGTCGTCGCCGGCATCGGCGTCCTCGTGGCAGGTCCGGTGTACGGGGTGATCACGACCCACCAGTGGCAGGTGTTCCTGTTCGCATGGATGTACGACGCGGTCATCGTCGGCCTGGGCATCGGGCTGCACCCGCTGCTCGGGCGCTGGACCACCCCGGTGCTGACGATGCTCTTCGTGATGCTCAACTTCACGTCCTCGGGCGGCATCTTCCAACCGGCGTTCCAGCCCGGGTTCTTCGCCGCGCTCAACACGTTCTGGAGCGGGGCGGCGTGGTTGCAGGCCGCCCAGGACCTGCAGTACTTCCCCGGCGCGTCGCTCGGACGGAGCTCGCTCGTGCTGAGCCTGTGGCTCGTCGCCGCCGTCGTGCTCTGCGTCGTGGTGCACGGCCTGGTCGCCCGACGCACCCGGATCGCCCGCGAGCGCGAGGTCAGCCGTCTCGAAGAGGAAGAGGTCGTCGCCGCGTAGCGCCCGCCGCTACGCTCGACCCGTGGACCTCCGCGCCGACCTGGACTTCGCCCGCTCCCTCGCCGACACCGCCGACGCGATCAGCCTCGAGCGGTTCCGCGCCGCCGACCTCCGCGTCTCGCGGAAGGCCGACAGCACCCACGTCACGGACGCCGACCAGGCGGTGGAAGGAGCACTCCGCGCACGCATCACGGCCGAGCGTCCCGACGACGCGTTCCTGGGCGAGGAGACCACCGCGGACTCCGGCGCCGAGGCCGCCAGCGAGGGCCACCGCCAGTGGGTCGTCGACCCGATCGACGGCACGGCGAACTACCTCCGCGGCGTGCCGGTCTGGGCGACGCTCATCGCGCTCGCCGTCGACGGGCGCCCGGTGCTCGGCGTGGTCAGTGCACCGGCCCTCGGCAAGCGCTGGTGGGCGGCCGAGGGCAGGGGTGCACACTCCCTGGACGGCGAACTGCACGTGTCGACCGTCGCCGAACTCGGCGAGGCGAGCCTCAGCTACAACAGCATCCAGCAGTGGGACGACGACGACCGTCTCCAGCCGCTCATCGACCTCTCGCGCAGGGTCTGGCGGACGCGCGCGTACGGCGACATGTGGTCGTACATGATGGTGGCCGAGGGCGTCCTCGACGTCGCGGGCGAGCCCGACCTCAAGCCGTGGGACATGGCGGCCCTCGTGCCGATCGTCGAGGAGGCCGGCGGACGCTTCACCTCGCTCGACGGCGATCCCGGCCCCTGGCACGGCAGCGCCCTCGCCACGAACGGCCTGGTGCACGACGCCGTGGTCGACGTCATCCGTCGCTGAGACCTCCGAGCTTCGCGGAGCGCTCCAACCGGGATCCGGTCGACGTACCCCGTGGCTGTACCTCAATGCACACGCATGGGCATCGCTGACCCCCCACCAGGGGGGTCGGCACCCCCCGTACTGGGGTGACCATCCGTCACATCCGATTGCGTGGTCCGGCTCAATGTCCCTCGACCTGGGTTATCGTCATCGCAGACGACAGGTCAGGTGCCGTCTCGGGATCCCTAGTCCCGGGAGCAGCGCAGACTCCGTCGTGTTCGTCAAGAACCCAACCCGAAGGGTGATACGACGATGAATTCATCGTTCCCGAGCGGAACCGAGTGCACCCTCACTCGGCCGCATGCCAACCACGATCAGCCCGGCGCCACCCTGATGGCCGCCACACGTCCGAGCTCCGCCGCGGTCACCCGCCGCGCG
Source organism: Curtobacterium sp. Leaf183 (assembly GCF_001424385.1). Lineage (GTDB taxonomy): Bacteria > Actinomycetota > Actinomycetes > Actinomycetales > Microbacteriaceae > Curtobacterium. The sequence goes on from NZ_LMPO01000010.1 coordinate 70,476, forward strand.
CGTGCCCGGTCCGCCTCCGTGCGCCCCGCCTCCCCGTTCGCATCCGGGCCCGGAGGCCGGTGAGTCCGCATGGAACTCACCGGTCGACGTTCTGAGGTCGACCGGATCGCGACCCTCGCCGTACTCCCTCGGGAGTCCGCGATGGTCGTCGTCGGCGACCCTGGCTCCGGACGCTCGAGCGTCCTCGACGCGGTCTCGCACCGCGTCTCCATCCCCGTCGTCCGACTCGGCGTCAACGGTGCAGAAGCACGTTGGCCCATGTCGGGCGTCACCTCCCTGTTCACCGCTCTCGACGACCCCCGGGCCTCGGCGCACATCGCGCGGCTCGTCCGGAACGTCGACGAGGGCCTCGCCGCAGCGCACGACTTCCTGGACGCCGTGCACGCGCTGACGCTCCCGCCGACGCTCGTGCTCATCGACGACCTGGACCGCATGGACGCCGAGAGCCAGGAGCTCGTGGCGTTCCTGGCGGGTCGGCTCGCCGGCACCGCGCTGCGTCTCGTGGCCACGGTCCGCCGTGTGCCGCTCGACGGTCCCCTCGCGTCCCTCCCGATCCTGCGGCTCACGCCGCTGCCGTCGGACGAGGCACTCGTGCTGGCCCGCGACATGGCGCCCGAAGAGGCGAACGACGGCGTGCTCGCCGTCCTCGCCGAGGAGACGGGCGGCAACCCCGGTGCGCTCCGCGAGCAGATCGGCGGACTCCGTCGTGAGCAGCTCGTGGGCACCGAGCCGCTCGTGCTGCCGCTGCGCCCCACACCGACGACGACCGCTGCGGCGGAGCTCGTCCTCGAAGCCGCTGCAGGACGGGATCTGGATGTCCTGCAGCGCCTGGCACTCGTCCCGACGGCGCGCGTCGCCGCCTGGGACCGGGACGCCATCGACGACCTAGTCGGGGCCGGTCTCGCGACCGTCCGCGGGCAGTCGATCGGCGTCAAGGACCCGCTCGTCCGGTCGTACCTGTACTGGAGCACGCCAGCGAAGGACCGCCGCGAGGCGCACGCCGAGCTGGCGGTCGCCGCTGCAGCACACGACGACCGATCGGCCGTGTGGCACACGAGCTTCGTCGACGACGTCCCCGACGCCGTCGCGCTGCTCGACGCCGGTCGCTCCTACGCCCGCGACGGTGATGCACGCGCCGCGGTCGCCCTGACCGAACGTGCCCTGCACGTGGGGACGGGGTCCGAGGAGGAGCACATCGCCCTGCTCGGGGTGACCGAGGTCCTGCTCGCGCACCGGCTGCTCGGCTACGGGCAGCGGTACCTGGCGGCGATCAAGCCGTTCGTGGAGCTGTCGGACGAGGTCCGCCGACTCCGGCTGCAGTACTCGGTGCAGTACCTCAGCGGGGACGCCGTGCACGCCGACGAGCTCATGGTGCCCGTCGACACCGCCGACCCCGCCGAGGCAGACGCCTTCACCGGGCTGCTGGCGATGGTCGCGTCCTTCCGTGCCGAGGCGTGGGAGCTCGACCAGGCCCGCGACCTGCTGCACCGGGCCGAGACCTTCGAGGAGCACGCCTCCGCGCACACCGCGGAGATCCTCGCGACGGCACGGGAGCTCGTGGCCGCGGTCGACGGCACCCTGCCGCCGGACGCGGAGCTGCACGACGGTCTCGCCGCGCAGCAGTTGCTCGCCATGAGCGACCCCGCCCTGCTCCTGCTGTCGCACGCGCTCAGCCTCGCCGAGCGCTACCGCAGCGCACGCCGGGTCTTCGCGCTGGTCCTGGCACGCGCCAAGGACACGCAGCCCGTGTGGATCGAGGCCGCCCGCTACCTGTCCGCCGAGAACGAGGTGCGCTCCGGGAACTACCGGCAGGCGCTCCGCGCGATCGACGTGTGGGAATCCGGCTCGGCCGTCATGGAACGACTCCGTGAGCCGTCTCGCGCGATCGCCGTCGCGTGGCGGCACTTCGCCGAGGGACGCACCGCCGACGCGCTCGACGTCGTCGACCACTGCCTGCGGCAACGGTCGACGAACCGGCTGTGGGGAGCGACGGCGAAGCTGTACGCGCTCCGCGGGCGGGTCCTGCTGCTCGACGGCCGTCTCGACGAGGCCGCGTCCTCGCTCGAGGCCGCCGACGCGATCGGCCGGAGCCTGCGGAACCCCGCGGTCCTGCGGCACCTCGGCGACCTGGTCGAGGCGTACGTCCGGCTCGACCGGGTCGAGGACGCGCGGAACATCACCGCGCGTCTCGCCGCCGACCACCACGCCCGTCCGTCCCGGTGGGGCGCGCTGGTGCTGGCACGGAGCCTCGCGCTCATCGCCGACGACACCACGAGGGACACCTCGCGGCGTCGTGCGCTGGAGCTCTTCCAGCCGGCGGACTCGCAGTTCGAACGGGCACGGACCTTCGCGGCACTCGCCGCGATCGGCAACCCGGCCGACCGGGCCCGGCTCGGCGCAGCGGCAGCGGCCGCCTACGAGGCAGCGGGGCTCCGGCGTCCGCTCGTCACGCCGGCGCCGACGGTCGCGATGCCGTCCCTCGGTGGGACGACGGGCGTCGCGGGTCCGTTCGCCGGCGGTGTGCGCTCCGGCGCGGTGCTGTCCGCGTCCACCCCGATGACCCCGGGCACACCCCGGAGTGCTCCCGACGCCGCCGCGGTGCTCACCTCGCTCACGGCGGAGGAGCGCGCGGTCGTGCAGAAGGTGACCGAGGGGTACCGCAACCGCGAGATCGCCTCGTCGCTGTACATGTCGCAGCGGACCGTGGAACTGCGGCTGACGCAGATCTACCGGAAGGTCGGTGCGCGATCGCGCTCCCACCTGGTCGCGCTGCTCACGTGACCTGACGGTCCGTTCCGCATGACGGGAGGCCCGGTGCCAGCTGGCACCGGGCCTCCTTGCCGTCTGTCCGGGCGTTGCGCGACTCCGCACGCCACCGCACGGAGTCGCACCCTGCGCGCGGGGAACCGCAACAAGCGTCGCCCGACGTTGTCGGTCCGGTCCGGTTGCGGAGATGCTTCTGGTGCACCGACCGCCGCGCCTCCTCGGAGGCCAGCCCACGGTACCCCGATCGGTACCCGAACCATCGGCCCACGAACGCCGACGTCCGTCCTCGCCTGATCCGAGGACGGGCGTCGGTCTCGGCCGGTGGCCCCGATCGCGTGGCGGACCCGAGCGGCGGTCGGTGCCGCCCCGCTCTCCCGCAGCCTCCCCCGAAGGGAAACCCGATGTGCGGCATCATCGCGGCCCGTGTCTCCGACGACGCGACCCCCTACCTGCTCGACGGACTCGAACGACTCGAGTACCGCGGCTACGACTCCGCCGGCATCGCCGTCCGGACCGCTTCCGGCAGCACCGAGGTCATCCGGTCCGTGTCGCGTGTGGGTGACCTCCGGACGCTCGTCGCAGCGCGGTCCGGGGACGCCCTGACCGGCACCGGCATCGGCCACACCCGGTGGGCCACCCACGGCGGCGTCTGCGAGCGGAACGCCCACCCCCACCAGGACTGCTCCGGCCGGATCAGCGTCGTGCACAACGGCATCATCGAGAACGCCGGTCCGCTGCGCGCGATGCTCGAGGCCCAGGGCCACCGCTTCGTGTCCGACGTCGACTCCGAGGTCGTCACGCACCTGGTCGAGCGGGCGCTCGTCGTCGATCAGGACCTGATGCTCGCGGTGCAGATCGCCACCGCACAGCTCGAGGGTTCCTGGGCGCTCGTCGTGCTCGACGCCCGGACCAACCGCATGGTCGTCGCCGCCGACCGCTCCCCCCTGGTCGTCGCCCGCGCTCCGCGTGGGGACTTCGTCGCCAGCGACATCGGGGCGATCGCCGAGTGGTGTGAGACCTTCGTGGCGCTCCGCGACGGCGACGTCGTCGAGCTCGGCGAGTCCTGGAACTGGTCCTCGAACGGCGTGGCGGTGCCGGTGCCCTTCCCGACGCCGTCGCCGTTCGCCGCCGCGGCCCTCGACCTCGGCGACCACCCCGACTTCATGGCGAAGGAGATCGAGGAGCAGCCCGGCGTCGTCGCCGAGATCGTCGAGCGCATCGCCGCGCGGGCGGCCGACGGCAGCATGTGGGTCGGCCTCGGACTCCCCGGCTTCGACCGGCTCGCGATCGTCGCCTGCGGCACGTCGCTGAACGCCGGGCAGGTCATCGCCACCGCGCTCCGCGGCATCGGCGGGATCCCGACCGACATCGTCGTCGCCAGCGAGGCGGACCAGGCGGTCCTCGGCTCCGGCACCCTCGTGGTCGCCATCAGCCAGTCCGGCGAGACCGCGGACGTCCTGCGGGCACTCGACCGCTTCGAGGACCGCTTCCCCGTCCTCGCCCTGACGAACAACGTCCACTCCTCCCTCGCCCGCCGGGCCGACGCGGTGCTCGACTGCCAGGCCGGCCCGGAGATCGGCGTCGCCGCGACGAAGACCTTCACCGCGCAGGTCGTCGTCGGGGTCGCTGCGATGGTCTCCGCACTCGTCGCCTCGGGACGGATCGACCACGGCCGGGCGCACGAACTCGTCGCCGGCCTCCGCGAGCTGCCGGCTCGGATCACGACGGCCGGACAGGTCGCCGCGGACCGGATCCCGCTGCTCGTGTCGAGCGTCCGCGAGGCCACGGGCTTCCTGTTCCTCGGCCGCGGCGTCGGACTGCCCTACGCCGCGGAGGGCGCCCTCAAGCTCAAGGAGCTCAGCTACCGGTGGGCCGAGGCCTACCCGGCCGGCGAACTCAAGCACGGACCGCTGGCGCTCGTCGACGAGGGCACCCCGGTCGTCGTCATCGACCACGGTGAGCACCGCCTGCAGGCCGCGATCGCCGAGGTCCGTGCACGCGGCGGCTTCGTGATCACCATCGGCGGACCGGGGTCGGACATCCCCGCACTCGGGACGACCGGCCCGTGGGGACCGCTCGAGGCCGTCGTGCCGCTGCAGATGCTCGCCCGCGAACTCGCGCTGCAGCTGGGCTGCGACGTCGACAAGCCGAGGAACCTCGCGAAGTCGGTGACGGTCGAATAGCCGGTCACTCGCGCAACAACCGCCTGACGGTGTTCCTCATCGTCCTCACCGCGGTCGCCGTGGCCGTGACGCTCGTCGTCCTGCTCACCGCCGCCTCGGGACTCTCCTAGCCGCCTCTGCCACAGTGGCGGACGATGTCCACCGTCCCCCTCGTGTCCTCCGCCTCGCTCGTCTTCGTCGCGATCCTCGTGGGCGCCGTGCTCCCGTTCGTCCCCGTGGTCGGACGGGTGGCCCGGATCGCCGCGACGATCGCGCACGAGGTCGGGCACGCGGTCGTCGTCGTGCCCTTCGGTGGGCAGATCCGCCGCATCGACCTGCGCCCGGACGGCTCCGGCGAGGCCTGGGTCCAGCTCGGCGGCGTGCCGCACAGCATCCGCTGGCTCGTCCGCGTCCTCAACCTGTACGCGGGCTACAGCGCACCGCTGTGGGCCGGGGCGCTGCTGCTGACGGGGGTGCTGCACGGCTCGCGGTGGCTCCCGGTCGCTGTGCTCGGCGTGATCGGGGTGATCGCACTGCTGTTCGTCCGGAACTGGTTCGGGCTGCTCGTGGTCGTCGGCTTCGACGCGCTGGCGCTCTGGGTCGCCCTCCGACCGTCCGAGGTGACGGTGCTCGTCGTCGCCGCGGTCGGCGCGCTCTTCGTCGTCGACGGTCTCCGCTCAGTGGTCCAGGTCGCACGCTGGCTCCTCACCGGCGCCCGCGTGCAGACGGACTTCCACATCGCGGCTGCCGAGATGCGCCTGCCTGCTGCCGTGTGGTTCGTGCTCTTCGTCGTCGTCAACGGCGTGGCGGTGTGGTTCGCGCGCGGCCCGCTGCTCGGTGTGTGGGACACGATCGCCGCCGGTGTCCGAGGGCTGTTCTGACGTGGACGCGACCGACGTCCTCGCCGAGCTCGCCGACGCACCGGCAGGGCCACGCCGCGACCGGTACACCGCCTTCGTGCACCGAGCGGGAGACGCGGCGCTGTGGCGGACGGGTGGCCCCGAGCACCTGACCGCGTCGTGCTTCGTGCTCTCGCCCGACCTGACGCACGTGCTGCTCTGCCACCACCGCAAGGGCGGCTTCTGGGTGCAGTTCGGCGGGCACCTCGAGCCCGGGGACCGCTCGCTCACCGAAGCAGCACGCCGCGAGGCCCGCGAGGAGTCCGGCATCGCCGACCTGCACCTGGCGTCCGAACAGATCGTCGACCTCGACCGCCACGACCTGCACGGCGGGTTCTCCTGCGCCGCGCACTGGGACGTCGGCTTCGTCGCGATCGTCCCCCGCGGCACCGCGACCGCCGTCAGCGACGAGAGCAACGACGTCCGCTGGTTCCCGGTGGACGAGCTCCCCGACACCCTGCCCGACGGCTTCGCACAGCGCCTCGACGGCGTCCTGGTCGCGGCCCGGGACGAGCATCGCTGACGCGACCCGGCCGTAGGGGCGGGATCGCGGACGGGGTCGGGGTCGGGGTCGGGGTCGGGGTCGGGGTCGGGTCGGGGTCGGGTCGGCATCGCGGACGGGGTCGGGGTCGGGGTCGGGGTCCGAGTCGGACCATGCTCCGGCGCTGGGTCGGGGTCGTCACGGCCGCTCCTGACGAATGCGGTTCACGGTCGCCGGAGATCGTCGACCGGATTCGTCACGGCGCGCGACGAACCTGCCCGCGCCCCGACCACTGCCGATCGATCGGCCGGGTCGCGACGTAACCGGAGGCCGCAATGGAGCCGGCACGCGGCGAACGCTGCGAGAGTGACGACACGTCTACCGGAGGTGCGCCATGTCGAACGACGACCACGGCTTCGCGACCGAGCAGGTCCACGGCGGGTTCATGCCCGACGCGGGCCACGGTGCCCGGGTCCCCGCGATCCACATGTCGTCCGGCTTCCTGTTCGACGACTTCGACCAGGCGCGTGACCGCTTCGCCGGGACCGACGACGGCTACACGTACACCCGGCTCGGCAACCCCACGAACGCCGACGTCGAGCGCCGGATCGCGCTGCTCGAACGCGGCGCCGAGGCCATCCTCGTGTCCAGTGGGCAGGCGGCGGCGACCGTCGCGTTCCTCGGGCTGCTGCAGGCAGGTGACCACGTCGTCAGCGCGCAGAGCATCTACGAGGGCACGCGTGGCCTGCTGCTGCAGAACCTGGGCCGGCTCGGCATCGAGGTCGACTTCGTCGCCGACGCCCGCGACCTCGACGCCTGGGCAGCGGCGGTCCGCCCGAACACCAAGCTCTTCTTCGCCGAGACGATCCCCAACCCGAAGAACGACGTCCTCGACATCGCGGGCGTGGCCTCGGCTGCGCACCGGGCCGGCGTGCCCCTCGTCGTCGACAACACCCTCGCCACGCCGTACCTGGTCCGTCCGGTCGAGCACGGCGCCGACATCGTGATCCACTCGGCGTCGAAGTTCCTCTCCGGCCACGGTTCCGGGCTCGGCGGGGTCGTCGTCGACGGCGGCACGTTCGACTGGTCGGCATCGCCCGAACGCTGGACGCACCTGACCACCCCGGAGCGCTCCCTCGGCGGGCAGAGCTACGTCGAGCGGTACGGCGCCCGTGCCTACGTCGTCTTCGCGCGCGACGTCATCAGCTCCCGGATCGGTCCGACGCCCTCGCCGTTCAACGCGTTCCTGCTCCGCCAGGGCATCGAGACCCTGAGCCTGCGGGTCGAGCGGCACAGCGCGAACGCGCTGGCCGTCGCGACGTTCCTCGAGCAGCAGCCGGAGGTGACGAGCGTCGACCACGCGGGTCTGGCCTCCAGTCCGTTCCACGACCTCGCCGAGCGCTACCTGCCCCGGGGAGCCGGGTCCGTGTTCGCGTTCACGCTCGCCGGCGGCGAGGCCGCCGCTCGGACGTTCATCGACGCGGTCCAGCTGTTCAGCCGGATGACCCACCTGGGCGACGTCCGGTCGCTCATCCTGCACCCGGCGACGACGACGCACGCCGGGCGGACGCCCGCCGAGCGCACCGCGCAGGGCATCGACGACGGACTGATCCGGCTGTCCGTGGGGATCGAGGACGTGGCCGACCTGCTCCGCGACCTGGGTCGCGGCTTCGCAGCGCTGCGCGGACAGCAGACGCCGGTCGACGCCGACACGGAGCGCACGGCACTCGAGCACGCGGTCCCCGGGCAGCACGTGATCGCGGAGGAGGTCTGACGATGGCCGACCTGCAGCACTTCGGGTACTTCTTCTCGCGTGGGTTCGGCCCGCAGGCGTGGGGCCGGTCCGACTGGGACTGGGGCCACGACTGGACCAAGCCGGACCTCTACCAGCAATCGGTCCGGGCACTCGAGCAGGCCGGCATGGACCTGGTGATCGCCGAGGACGCGATCTCGCTCGGGAACCCGTCGACGCTCGACCTGCGCATCCGCCAGGCGTACGGCGGGCCGAAGCACGACCCGCTGCTGCTCGCGCCCTACCTGTTCGCCGCGACCAGCCACATCGGCATCGCGCCGACCGTGAACGCCGGGATCACCCCGCCGTACCTGGCCGCCCGGCAGTTCGCCACGCTCGCGCACCTGTCGTCCGAGCGCCTGGGGATCAACGTCGTCACCGACGTGGGCAGCGCCCGGCACGCAGGGCTGCCGCCGCTCCCCCACGACCAGGCCTACGACCGCGCCGAGGAGTGGATCACCCTGCTGCGGCGGCTCTGGCGCTCGTGGGGCTCCGACGGGTACGTCGGGTCACGCCCCGACTGGCACTTCGCCGCCGGTGACGCGCTCGACGCGTTCCACCACGAGGGCGCGTACTTCACGGCGGACGGCCCGCTCAACGCCCTGCCGCTCGACAGCGACCCGGTCGTGGTCTCCCCGGGAGGCTCGGGTCGCGGGCTCGGGTTCGCCGGGACCCACTCGGACGTGCAGCTCGCCCTCGCACCGCTGTCGGCATCCGCCGTGTCGGAGTACCGGGGCCGGGTGCTCGCCGCGGCCGCCGACGCCGGTCGTGCCGCGTCGGACCTGCGCATCCTGTTCGTGCTCAAGCCCGAGATCACCGTCTCCGCGGACGAGGCCGACCGGATCGTCTCGGCCTCGACGCACCCGTCCGACGAGGACCTGCGCACCGCCGCGATCGCGTGGTCGAGCGACTCCGAGACCGACCTGCTCGCGCTCGACCTCGACGCTCCCGTACCGGACGGCACGTTCGGCGACCACGTCTCCGCGGGCACGATCCGCGGGCTGCTCGGCGACACCCCGGACGCGCCGCTCCGCGAGCTCCTCACGCGCAAGGCCCGCAAGGGACGGGTCGCATCGCGCCAGGGGTTCGTCGGCACCGCGGGCGAGTTCGCCGACTTCATCGAGGAGCTCGGGGCGGACGCCGACAACGACGGGATCATCTTCTCCGGCGACCTGCACCCCGCATCGGTGTACCGGATGTTCGGCGACCTGGTGCCGGTGCTGCGGCAGCGCGGGCTGCTGCGGCGCGAGTACGGCGCGGGCGGGATCCGCGGCAACCTGTTCGACTTCTGACGTGCCCCACGACGGACGGGAGGCCCGGTGCCAGCTGGCACCGGGCCTCCCGTCCGTCGTCTGCCGCGTCGCGGCAGTGGCGCAGCGCGTCCGTGACGCAGCGCCCCGTAACGCAGCGCGTCAGTGGCGCACCGGCTCCATGACGGCAGTCTCCTCGACGTCGCGCACGTCTGCGGCGGTCCGCAGGATCTCCTCGCGCGGCGAGGCCGAGTTGACGGCCCAGTAGTAGATCACGAGGGAGAACACCGCGACCACGACGATGTCGATCCACAGCGGGAACACCGGGTGCGTCAGCGGACCGAAGTCGCTCAGGAACACGATGAGCCCCATGCCGACCAGGTAGGGCAGCAGCCACTGCGCCGCCTTCCAGTCCCACCGGGGTCGGACGCTCGAAGCGCCGCGGAACACGTTGTTCAGGATGATGACGACCGCGCCCAGCAGGATCGCGATGCCGAGCTTCCAGTCGGTGTCCCACCCGGTCCACAGGATGATCAGGTTGGCGATGACGAACGCGATCGGCGACAGCACGGACGCGATCGGCATGCGGTAGGGACGCTCGACCTCGGGGATGCGCTTGCGGAAGGCGCCGAGGGCGAGCGGCGCCCCGGCGTACATGAGCACAGAGGCACTGGTGATCAGGCTGACGAGCCCCTGCCACGACGGGAACGGAGCGAAGCAGGCGCAGCCCACGACGAACGCGGTGACCAGCCCGACCCACGGCACACCGGCCTTGGTCGTCCACTCGAACGCCTTCGGGAAGTACCCGTTCCGGCTCAGCCCGTACGAGATGCGGGTGGTCGCCGTGACGTAGATGAGACCGGTCCCCGCGGGCGAGATGATCGCGTCGATGAAGATCACCACCGCGAGCCAGGTGATGCCGGCCGCCATGGCGATGTCGGCGAAGGGGCCGCTGTACTTCGTGAAGTCCGCCGTCGCCCACGAGCCCTGGACGACCTCGGAGCGGAGCGCACCGAGGAACACGATCTGCAGCAGCAGGTAGATGACGAGGCCGATGAGCACGGAACCGATCACCGCGCGCGGGATGTCACGCTTCGGGTTCTTCGCCTCGCCGGCCAGCTGGTCCGCCTGTTCGAAGCCGAGGAACGCGAAGATGATGCCCGACGTCGAGACCGCCGCCAGGATGCCCTTCGCTCCCTCGGGCATGAAGCCGTTCGCCGCGGTGAAGTTCTCGCCGTGGAAGCCGCTGAACGCCAGCACGAGGATCACCAGCAGCGGGATGAACACCTTCCACCAGGTCGCCGCGGAGTTCGTGTTCGCGAGGATGCGGACGCTCAGCAGGTTGACGACCGTGACGACGGCCATCAGCAGGACCGCGACCGCGATGCCCGAGCCGGTCAGCAGCTGCTGGGTCTCACCGTCCACCGTTGTCGTGTGCAACCAGGGGTGCGCGAACTGCCAGTGCTGCGCGTACTTGATCATCGCCTCGACCTCGATCGGCGCGACCGTGACGGACTGCAGCCACGAGAACCAGCCGAACGAGGCGCCCGCGATGCCGCCGAACGCGATGTGCGGGAAACGGGCCGTGCCGCCGGCGATCGGGAACATGCCGCCGAGCTCGGCGTGCACGAGTGCCAGCACCAGCACCGCGACGCCGCCGATCACCCACGAGATGATCGCCGCGGGTCCGGCGGTCTTGAGCGCCTCCTGCGAGCCGAACAGCCAGCCGGAACCGATGATCGAGCCGGTCGAGGCCCAGATGAGGCCGATGAAGCCGACGTTGCGCTTCAGCCCGGAATCGGGCAGCGCCTGGGTGGTCGTGGTTGCCACAGTTGCTCCTGTCGAGATGACCACGACCCCCTTGCAGGGGTCGTGGTCATCGACTCTGGCACTGTGCGGCGTTCCCGGACGAATTGTTAACGCAGTGGAAACAATCGTCCTGTATAACCCCTCAGGCTACTTCTTCGTGGACTTCTTCTTCTTGTCGTCCTTGCCCTTGTCCTTCTTCTTGTCGGACTTCTTGTCGGACTTCTTGTCGGACTTCTTGTCGGACTTCTTGTCGGACTTCTTGTCCTTGCCCTTGCCCTTGCCCTTGCCCTTGCCCTTGCCCTTGCCCTTGACGGACTTGTCGGGTTCCTCGGACTGGTCCGACCGCTCCACGCCGGAGGAGGCGGGCGCGTCGTCCACGATGCCGTCGACGGGTTCGACCACGACGGCCGACCCGGTGTCCTGCAGCACGTCGACCGGCTGCTCGGTGAGCTCGGAGGCGAGGGCGTCCTCGACCCGCTCGACCGTCAGCTCGGCGGCGTCCTCGGCGAGCCGTACGAGGGCCTGCGCCGCACGGAGCCGTGTCGTGCTCTTCCGGGCGAGCACGTCGGCGCGGGCCCCCTCGAGGAAGGCGCGCAGTGAGCGCTCGGCAACGGAACGACCCCGCGGTGCGGATCGGTCCAGACGGTCGAGCTCACCGGCGACCCCGGCGACGTCGTCCTCGACGTGCTCGTGCCGCACGGACTCGATCAGCGCAGCCACGGTCGCCGCGGCACGCTCGACGCCGGCGCTGCGCTGATCGAGCACGACGAGCATCTCGAACGTCGACCCGTACGACAGGGTCTCCAGCCGGACGGGCTCTGCGCCGCGTCCGCGGACGACCAGGCGGGCATCCGGCGTCGGCAGCCATGCGACCAGCGCCGCCACCGTCGCGACGGAGCCGACGATGCGCTCGTACTCGGCCAAGCCGACACGTTCCTGCTCTCGCAGCCGGACTCGGATCGCGATCTCCTGCACGTCGACACCTTCCACTCACGGGTTCCGGACTCGGGCGTGTGCTCGGTCCTGCCCCGGAGCGTAGTCGTCGGGTGTGCACGAACGACGAATGCCCGGTCGGTGTCCTTCGACACCGACCGGGCATTGCCGTCCTGATCACTCAGGCCACGTGTGACAGCAGCTGCGCCGCTCGGCGATGGTGGAGATGGGGGGAATCGAACCCCCGTCCATCGCTGCAATTCGACGTCTTCTACGGGCGTATCCGGATGAGTCGTTCTGCTCGGCCCCGTCCTTTGCTACCGGCTTCTAGGACGACGGGCCCAGTCTCAGTGCAAGTCCCCCGCGGCCCTGAGGCGCAACCGTGGAGCAAGTCCCCTGGATGACGCCGGAACTCAGGTTAGGAGACGATCACCTGGCCGACGGACTTCATGTGCTGGGCTGCTTACGCAGCGAGAGCGAAGTCAGTGCGCTTGGAATTGGCACTTGTTGTTTTCCACGGATCGTTCACGAGATGACCGTGGGTCCTCGGCCCGCTTCCCGTCGGCACACAGGCAATGTCGAAACCGATCATCCCCGTACGGGCCGAGCAGCGAGCCGCTGTCACACTGTGGAGTTGCGATCACCTGCAGCGCAGGCGGTTGTTCAGTCTATCGGTGATCCGGCGTGGACGCCAGCGGCCCGGGCTAGTCGCCCAGGCGGTTCCGGGACCGCATCGCCCGCTCGGCCTCACGCTTGTCGGTCTTCTCGCGCAGGGCCTGGCGCTTGTCGAACTCACGCTTGCCCTTGGCCACCGCGATCTCGACCTTGGCCCGACCGTCGTGGAAGTAGATCTTCATCGGCACGAGCGTGTACCCGCCCTGCGCCGTCTTGTGCGAGATCTTCACGATCTCCTGCTTGTGCAGCAGGAGCTTGCGCTTGCGCCGGGGGGCGTGGTTGTTCCAGGTGCCCTCGGTGTACTCGGGGATGTGCACGGCGTCGAGCCAGGCTTCGCCACCGTCGACGAACGCGTAGCCGTCGACCAGCGATGCCCGCCCTTCGCGCAGCGACTTGACCTCGGTGCCCGACAGGACCATGCCGGCCTCGTACGTGTCCTCGATCAGGTAGTCGTGACGGGCACGACGATTCGTGGCCACGGTCTTCTCGCCGCGTTCCTTCGCCATGCGCGTCCCCTTCCGTTGCGTCGCTGCTGATGGGCAGCCCTACAGACTACACCCGCAGCGGCCCGCGGCTAGACCTTGAGGTACCGACGGATGGCGATCGACGCCGAGATCCCGGCCAGGACCACGCCGATGACGATCACCGCCGGCACGACCACGGCCGCGTCGCTCATGCCGATGAACGCCGTGCCGGAGAACCGCTTGGTCAGGTAGTTGCGGACGAAGAACCAGACCACCGCGGTGATCGCACCCCCGGCCAACACCGCCCCGATGGCCGCGGCGATCACGCCCTCGAGCACGAACGGTGTCTGGATGAAGCGGTTGGACGCGCCCACCAGACGCATGATCCCGAGTTCTCGGCGTCGCGAGAACGCCGACAACCGGATCGTGGTGGCGATCAGCAGGACGGCGGCCACCAACATCAGCGCGGCGATCCCGATCGCGGTGTAAGACGACGCGTTCAGCAGGTTGAAGATCGGTTGCAGGTAGCCGCGCTGGTCGACCACGCTCTGCACGCCGGCGACCTTCGACAGGCTCTCCTGCAGCACGTCTGCCTGGGACGGGTTCTTGAGGTTCACCCAGTAGGTCTCGTTGAGGTACTCGGGCTTGACGAACTCGGTCGCGGGCGAGTCCTTGAACTGCTGCTTGAACCGGTCGTACGCCTGCTGCTGGTCCTCGTAGTACGTCTTCTCGATGTACGGCGACAGCGTCGAGCCCTTGAGCTGTTCCTCGACCTGCTGGCGCTGGTCGTCGGTGGCCTTCGCGCCGGTGCAGTTGCCCGTCGTGTCGGTGTCGGTGCACAGGTAGACGGCGACCTGCGCCCGGTCGTACCAGTACCCCTTCATCTGGTTGATCTGCATCTGCAGCAGGATCGCGGTGCCGACGAAGGTGAGCGAGATGAAGGTCACCAGGACGACGGAGACGACCATCGAGGCGTTGCGTCGGAGGCCGGAACCGACCTCGGACATGACGAGCCCGAGCCTCATCGGATGAGCCCCGGGATGGTCTGGATGCCGGTCGTGTTCGATACGCCAGCGGGGTGCTGCACCGGGAGCGCCTGCGTCTGGTACCCGCCCGACTGCTCGTCGCGGAGGACGCGCCCACCGGAGAGCTCGATGACCCGGCGCTGCATCTGGTTGACGATGCTGGCGTCGTGCGTCGCCATGAGCACGGTGGTGCCTCCTTGGTTGATGCGTTCGAGGAGCGCCATGATGCCCGCCGAGGTCGTCGGGTCGAGGTTGCCCGTGGGCTCGTCGGCCAGGAGCACCGACGGCTTGTTCACGACGGCACGCGCGATCGCCACGCGCTGCTGCTCGCCACCCGACAGCTCGTGCGGCATGCGGGTCGCCTTGCCGTTCAGGCCGACGAGCTTGAGCACGTCGGTCACGGCTTCGCTGATGAAGCCCTTGCTCTTGCCGATCACCTGCAGCGAGAACGCGACGTTGTCGAACACGTTCTTGTTCGGCAGCAGGCGGAAGTCCTGGAAGACCACGCCGAGGTTCCGACGGAAGTACGGCACCTTACGCGAGGACAGGGCGCCGAGGCGCTGCCCGAGGACGTGGATCTGCCCGCGGGAGGGCTTCTCCTCCTTGAGCACGAGGCGCAGGAAGCTGGACTTCCCCGAACCGGACGCGCCGACGAGGAAGACGAACTCGCCCTTGAGGATCTCGAGCGTGATGTCGTCGAGGGCGGGACTCGGGTTGCCCGAGTACAGCTTGGTGACCTGGTCGAATTTGATCATGACCGGATCAGGGTAGGTCGCGCGGCTCGGAAAGCAAGTGAGGCGCGCGGCTCACGACGGCCCCGCGGGCAGCTCAGGACGCCTCACCCTGCTTGCGCCAGCGGATGCCCGCGTTGATGAAGCCGTCCAGGTCGCCGTCGAACACGGCTGAGGGGTTGTTCACCTCGTGCTCGGTCCGGAGGTCCTTGACCATCTGGTACGGCGCCAGGACGTAGGAGCGGATCTGGTCGCCCCAGCTCGCCGTGATGTTGCCGGCGAGCTCCTTCTTCTTCGCGTTCTCCTCTTCCTTCTTCAGGAGCAGGAGTCGCGACTGCAGCACGCGCATGGCCGCAGCGCGGTTCTGGATCTGCGACTTCTCGTTCTGCATCGACACCACGGTGCCGGTCGGGATGTGCGTCAGGCGGACCGCGGAGTCCGTCGTGTTGACCGACTGCCCCCCGGGCCCCGACGAGCGGAACACGTCGACACGGATGTCGTTCTCGGGGATGTCGATGACGGCGGTCTCCGGCATGAGCGGGATGACCTCGACCGCGGCGAAGGACGTCTGTCGCTTGCCCGCGGCGCCGAACGGCGACATCCGGACCAGGCGGTGCGTGCCGGCCTCGACCGACAGGGTGCCGAAAGCGTGCGGGGCGTCGACCTCGAACGTGGCGGACTTGATACCCGCCTCTTCGGCGTAGGAGGTGTCCATGACGGTGGCCTTGAAACCGTGCTGCTCGGCGTACCGCAGGTACATGCGCATGAGCATCTCGGCGAAGTCGGCTGCGTCGACGCCACCGGCCCCGGCACGGATGGTGATGACCGCGGGGCGGTCGTCGTACTCGCCGTCGAGGAGCGTCTGCACCTCGAGCTCGCCCATCGTCTTCGTGATCGCCTTGAGCTCGGATGCGGCCTCGTCGGCGGATTCCTGGTCGTCACCCTCGTTCGCCATCTCGACCAGGACCTCGAGATCGTCGATGCGCGCTTGCGTGTCGGTGATCTTCTTCAGTGCCGTCTGACGGTGGGAGAGCGCGCTCGTCACCTGCTGCGCGTGGTCGACGTCGTCCCAGAGGTCCTGGGCCCCGGCCTGCTCGCTGAGGTCGGCGATCTCGCGCTGCAGGCGGTCGACGTCGACCACCGAGCGGATGTTGCCGAAGGTCTCGCGGAGGGCGGAGAGTTGCTCGGTGTAGTCCAGTTCGACCATGGTCACCGAGTCTACCGGGGTGCGCTGGCCGCGCGGACCGGACGGGAGGCCCGGCGTGGTCCCGTCCCGCCGGTCACGTCGACGTGACCCCCGTCTGCCGGGCACCCGGCTCCGTCATGCGGCACGGGAGATGCTCACCCACGCCACCTGCACGTCGCCGGCAGCGTTCGCCGCCGGCTTCTGCGAGGTCGCCGTCGCCGCCTGCAGCACGAGGTGCAGCGGCTTCGTGGGGATGTTCTGCGTCGTCGAGCTCACACGCACGCCGTCGACGAGGAAGTCCAGCTTGGTCGGCGTCCACACGATCGTGTAGGTGTGCCAGGCGGAGAACGTCGTCCCGAGGTCCCGGTGCAGGCAGTTGACGGACGGGTTGCCGGGGCAGTGGTTCGCGAGCGTGACGCTGCCGTCGAGGGCGCCCTCGGGGAAGTCCACCTCGCCGTCGTCCCAGGTGTTGGTGTCCGACCACAGCAGTCCGGCGAGGCCGTAGCCCGCGACCGGGTCCGCGCGGAGCCGGATGTCGTACCGGCCGCTGGTCTGTCCGCCCCACCGGCCGTTGACGAGCGGGATGAACGCAGCGCCGGTGGGCTGCCCCGTGGCGTCGGTGGACATGTGCATGTCGAGCGTCCCGTCGGTGACGGACATCGCGGACTGTCGGTACATCCCGGCGCCGCTCGTGTCACCGAACCCGTCGTAGGCGATGAAGCGGTCGCCGTAGGTCTTCGTGAAGGCCCCGGGCGCTGCCGGTGTCGTGAAGTCCTCTCCGAAGACGCGCGTCCACCCCGACGCTGCCGCCGGCATGGCCCCGCCGTCCTGCTGGTCCGACCCGGCGGGACCGTCCGGTGTCGTCGGCGGCGCGGGCGACGTCGTGGGTGCGGGCGATGTCGTGGGTGCGGGCGACGTCGTGGGTGCGGGCGACGGCGTGGGCGTGGGCGTGGGCGACGTCGTGGGTGCGGGCGACGTCGCGGGCGCGGTAGACGGCTCGGTTACCGGTGGTGCTGCCGGGATGGTCACCGTCCGGCACCTGAGCGGCCTGTCGGTCCCGGGGCCGACGTTGACCGCGACGACACACACCGACTGACTGCCGGTCGTCGCCGTCGCGAGCGAGGCGTTGAAGCCGTGGGCACCGGTGACGCCGACCGCCTGGTTCACATCGGCCCGGGTGACGTCCGTGTGCACGGTCCCGACCCTGGTGCCACCGACGGTGACGGCCACGTCGGTCGCATCGGCCGGGGTGTTCGGGTCGACTGCCCACCCGCGGACCCGCACCGTGCCCGGGGACGCGGAGACCCCGTCGTACGACCCGGTCGGGGACGGCTCCCTGACGACGACCGTCCGGCACCCGAGCCCGGCGTCCTTCCCGCGGGTCAGGCTCAGTGCCGTTACACAGACCGACTGCGTGCCGGTCTTCGTGGCGACGAGGGTCGCGCGGTACCCGTGGGCGCCGCTGACACGCAGGGCGCGGTTGACGTCGGCACGGTCCGAAGCGGCCGGGACGGTGCCGACCACGGAGCCCCCGACGGTGACGCGGACGCTCGTCGAGGCGCTCGACCGCGCCGGGTCGACCGCCCACCCACGGACCAGGACGGTGCCCGGACCGGCAACGACGGCGTCGAGTGAGCCCGTCGGTGTCGCGGCCGCGGCGAGCGCCGGGACCGGACTGAGCACCCCGGCGACGATCGCCGACACGGCGATGACGACAGCGAGGCGTCGGCGTGTGTGGTGGCGGACGACGACCGACCCGCCATCCGTTCGTGCCGACACCGCGTCGCGACCCGTCTCCGTCTGCGTGTCCATCGTGTGCTCCCCTGCCCCTGGTCCGACCCTGACCGGCCGGAACGATCGAGACAGTACGTGCGGAGCAGCCCGTTGTGACGGGGTCGTCCCCGGACTGGGGACAGGGTCCGGATCGGATCGTCCCCGGACTGGGGACAGGGTCCGGACCGGATCAACCCCGGACTGGGGACACGGTGCCGACGGCCCGTCGCGAGCAGCACGCACGGACGAGGGCGTTCGTCGACAGCACGAAGATCAGCACGGCTGCGGCCGACCGGATCGCGTCGATCCGTTCCCACCGCGTCACGCCGCGCCTGCGGTCTGCCGTCGATGCCGCCGTGTCCCCGTCGTCCGCGTCGTCCGCGCCGATGGGCTCCTCGCCGGCGAGCGGCCCGACCTGGACCAGCTGCACGACGAGGTGCACGCTCATCAGCCGACCGGCGCCGCTTCGTCCGCCGCCAGGTCCTTCTGCACCGCGAACTGGGTGCGGTGCAGTTCCTCGTACCGTCCGCCGGCGGCCAGCAGTTCCTCGTGCGTCCCGCGTTGCACGATCGAGCCGTCCTCGACCACGAGGATCATGTCCGCGCTGCGGATCGTGGAGAGACGGTGAGCGATCACCATCGCCGTCCGGCCCTCGAGCGCCTCGCTCAGTGCCTCCTGCACCGCTGCCTCGGACGTGGAGTCCAGCGCGGCCGTCGCCTCGTCGAGGATGACGACCCGCGGCTGCGCGAGCAGGAGCCGCGCGATGGTCATCCGCTGACGCTCGCCGCCGGACAGCCGGTAGCCGCGCTCCCCCACCATGGTGTCGAGCTGGTCCGGCAGGGACCGGATGAGGGGCTCGAGCCGCGCCCGGCGGACCGCGTCCCACACCTCGGCCTCGGTGGCCTCGGGCCGGGCGAGGCGCAGGTTGGACAGGATCGTCTCGTGGAACAGGTGGCCGTCCTGCGTCACCATCCCCATGGTGTGCCGCATGGAGGCGAAGGTCACGTCGCGGACGTCGGTCCCCGCCAGACGGACGGCGCCGCTGTCGACGTCGTAGAGCCGCGACAGGAGCTGCGCAACCGTGGACTTGCCGGCTCCGGAGGTCCCGACGAGGGCGACCGTCTGCCCCGGCTCGATCCGGAACGACACGCCGTGCAGGACCTCGTCGCCGCCACGGGAGTCCAGTGTCGACACTTCTTCCAGCGAGGCGAGGGACACCTTGTCCGCCGACGGGTAGGCGAAGCGGACGTCGTCGAACTCGACGGCGACCGGCCCGTCTGGGATGGTGACGGCGTCGGGCTTCTCCTGGATGAGCGGTTCGAGGTCGAGCACCTCGAAGACGCGCTCGAAGCTCACCACGGCGCTCATGATCTCGACACGGGCGTTCGCGAGGCTGGTCAGCGGCGCGTACAGGCGGGTGAGCAGCAGTGCGAGGGTCACGACGTCGCCGGTGTTCAGCGCGCCGCCGAGCGCGAGGGACCCACCGACCCCGTAGACGAGGGCGAGTGCGAGCGCGGAGACCAGGGTGAGTGCGGTGACGAAGACGAACTGCAACAGCGCGCTCCGGACCCCGATGTCGCGGACGCGAGCGGCTCGCACCCGGAACTCCTCAGCCTCTTCTTCGGGACGGCCGAACAGCTTCACCAGAGTGGCGCCGGGCGCGGAGAACCGCTCGGTCATCTGCGTGCTCATCGCGGAGTTGTGGTCGGCGGCCTCACGGCGCAGTGCGGCGAGACGGCTGCCCATCCGGCGCGCCGGGATCAGGAAGACCGGGAGCATGACCACCGCGAGCACCGTCACGAGCCAGGAGGTGCTGAGCATGACGGCCAGGGTGAGGACCAGCGCCACGACGTTCGTGACCACGCCGGACAGGGTGCCGCTGAAGGCCTGCTGCGCGCCGATCACGTCGTTGTTGAGCCGGCTGACCAGGGCACCGGTGCGCGTGCGGGTGAAGAAAGCGATCGGCATCTTCTGCACGTGGTTGAAGACAGCGGTGCGGAGGTCCAGGATCACGCCTTCTCCGATCCGCGCGGAGTACCAGCGCGTGACCAGTGACGTGGCGGCGTCGGCGACGGCGACCAGGGCGATGACGACCGCGAGCCACACGATGGTGCCGACCGCGCCCCGGGCAGCGATGACGTCGACCACCTGGCCGGCGAGCACCGGCGTCGCGACCGCGAGGAACGCCCCGACGACCGAGAGGACGATGAAGACCACCAGCTTCGCCCGGTAGGGCACGGCGAACGTCATGATCCGCCGCACGGACTCGCGGGAGATGCCGTGCTTGCCGTCCCGGGCGGTGGAGATCTTGTAGAGCGAGCTCCAGGCCACGCCTTCCATGCTCATTGCGGTTTCCTTCCGTGGGCTCCAGGCCCGACGTGGATGCCGAGCGGCCGAGCCCGGGGTCCTCCCCCGCGGCGGCGAGCCGGAGCCAGGATACGGCCGGACCGGTGACACCGGTCGGGCCGGTGCGACGGCTACCGCCCGAGCGACGGCTCCCGCGACGCCATCCCCGCCACGCCCGCCCGTGCCACGGCATCAGGCAGCGCCGCCAGGAACGCATCCACGTCGGCGTCGGTCGAGGTGTGGCCGAGGGTGATCCGGAGCGCCCCGCGGGCGTCGTCCTCGGTGAGCCCCATCGCGAGCAGCACGTGTGACGCCTCGGGCACGCCGGCCTGGCACGCCGACCCCGTCGACACGGCCACCCCCGCGGCGTCGAGCAGGAACAGCAGTGAGTCGCCCTCGCAGCCCGGGAACGTGAAGTGGGCGTTGCCGGGGAGCCGGTCGACGGGATCGCCGCGGAGCACCGCGGACGGCACGGCGTCGAGCACCCCGGCGACCAACCGGTCACGCAGCGCCCGGACCGAGGCGTGCGGCATCGACGCCGCGACCCCGAACGCGATCGCCGCGGGGGCGTCCTGGGTGCCGCTCCGGACCTGGCGCTGCTGCCCGCCACCGTGGATGAGCGGTTCGACGGTGGCGGTGCGCCCGAGGACGAGCGCACCGATGCCCACCGGCCCGCCGATCTTGTGCGCCGAGACGCTCAACGCGTCCAACCCGGACGCGCGGAACGAGACCGGCACCTGCCCGTAGGCGGCGACAGCGTCGGCGTGTACGGGGACGCAGGCGGCGTGCGCGAGCGCGACGACCGAGGTGACCGGCTGGATCGTGCCGACCTCGTTGTTGGCCCAGAGGAACGTGACCAGCGCGACGTCGTCGGCGGAGGCGAGTCGGGCCTCCAGTCCGGCCAGGTCGATGCGACCCTGCGCATCGAGCGGGACCACGTCGACGACCGCGCCGTCGTGGCGCTCGAGCCAGTCGACGGTGTCAACGGTGGCGTGGTGCTCACCCGCGGCGACCACGATGCGGGGCCGCGGCCGGTCCTGCTGCCGCGCCCAGAACAGGCCCTTGACGGCCAGGTTGATGCTCTCGGTGCCGCCGGAGGTGAACACGACCTCCACCGGTTCGGCGTCGAGCGACGCGGCGACACGGGCGCGACCGTCCTCGAGCAGCATCTTCGCGCGCTGCCCGGCGCTGTGGATCGACGACGGGTTGCCCACGGTCGTCATGGCGTCGGTGAAGGCGGCGAGCGCCTCCGGCAGGATCGGCGTGGTCGCGGCGTGGTCGAGGTAGACCGGCACGGGGACCCCTTTCTGGTGCGTTCCCAGGATAGCCGCGGGTTCTCGTACCCTGGTCGGATGCACGAGACCGCGATCGACACCGCCCAGGGGCTGCGCCTCGTGGACGGCGGTGCGCGGTTCGGCCTGCGCTCCGCCACCGCGACCGCAGCGACACTCGTCGTCGACGGCCGCGGTGCGGTGGCGCTCGAGCGGGTCCCGGACTCGGACCTGTGGACCGGCACCCTCGACGACGTGCACCCCGGCGACACGTACCACCTGCTCGTCGACGGACCCGTCGGGTCGCGGTACGACTTCGACGCGGACCGGCCACTGCTCGACCCGTACGCGCGGGGCATCACCAGGGGCACGGCGTCGCGGTGGACGAGCGTCGCGGTGGACGACGCCTTCGACTGGGGCGGATCGACGAAGCCCGTCGTGCCGCTCGACCGGGCCGTCGTCTACGAGGCGAACGTCCGCACCCTGACGAGCGCGAACCACGCCGTGCCGGAGCACCTGCGCGGCACGTACGCGGGTGTGGCGCACGAGAGCACGATCCGGCACCTGCAGCGCCTCGGCGTCACGACGATCGAGCTGCTGCCGGTGCACGCGTTCGACTCCGAGCGTTGGTTGCAGGAGGCCGGACGCGAGAACGCGTGGGGCTACAACACGCTCGGGTTCTTCGCTCCGCACGCCGCGCACGCCTCGGAGCCCGCACGGCATGCCGGTGCACAGGCGGTGCTCCGCGAGTTCAAGGGCATGGTCCGGCTGCTGCACGAGGCCGGCATCCAGGTGGTCCTCGACGTCGTGTTCAACCACACCGCAGAAGAGGGCCTGCGCGGCCCGACCTCGTCCCTGCGTGGGATCGACGGTGCGAACCGGTACCGCTGGGCGCCGGACGACACCTACTACGACACGACCGGCTGCGGCAACACGCTCGACACCTCGGTCGACGCCGCCGCCGACCTGGTGCTCGACAGCCTTCGGTACTGGGCGCGCGAAGTGCAGGTCGACGGGTTCCGGTTCGACCTGATGGCATCGCTGGCGCGCGACGCCGAGCACGTATTCGATCCGGCGCACCCGGTGCTCGACCGGATCCGCACCGATCCGGACCTGCAGGACGTGCTGGTCATCGCCGAACCGTGGGACGTGGGTCCCGACGGCTGGCGGACCGGTCACTTCGGTGCCAGGACCACCGAGTGGAACGACGGTTTCCGCAACACGGTGCGGCAGTTCTGGCTGACGGACATCGCCCAGGAGCGCCGGACGGGCGTCCCCGGTGCCGGCATCGGGGCGCTCGCCGGCGCGCTGACGGGGTCGCGCCACCTGTTCGGCGTCGACCGCGGCCCGCTGTCCGGGGTGAACTTCGTGACCGCACACGACGGGTTCACGCTGCACGACCTGACCGCCTACGACCGGAAGCACAACGCGGCCAACGGCGAGGACGACCGCGACGGGTCGGACGACAACCGCTCGTTCAACCACGGCGTCGAGGGCCCGACCGAGGACCGCGGCGTCCGTGCGGCTCGGGGCCGGTCGATGCGCAACCTGCTCGGCACGCTGTTCCTGTCGGCCGGCGTGCCGATGCTCACCGCCGGGGACGAACGCAGCCGCACCCAGCACGGCAACAACAACGCCTACGTGGTGACCGAGGACCTGACCCCGGTCGACTGGTCCGACGACGAGGACGCCGAGTCGATGACCGAGACCGTCGCCGCGCTCACCCGTCTGCGCGCAGCCCATCCGGCGCTCCGACCCGACCGGTACGGCGTCGACGGGCAGACCACCCCCGGGGCCTCGCGCATGCGCTGGTACGGGCCCGACGGCGGGCCGATGACCGGCGAGTGGTGGGACCAGCCCATCCACCGCGCGGTGCAGTGGTTCGTCGCGTCGACCCCCCATGACGACGACGAGCCCGACGACCGTGTCCTGGTCGTGGTGCACGGCAGCGGTCGCACCCGCGACCTGACCCTGCCCGCGCCGGACGACGTCACCGCGTACCGGCTGGCGTGGTCGAGCGAGAAACACCGCGACCACGAGCGCCTGCGGCCCGCCGGCACCGTCTTCACCGCCTACGGCCCCGGCATCCACGTCTTCGCGATCGTCTGACGACCCGGTGCACCCCAGCGGGAGTTGTCCACAGCTCCGGGTTCCGGGGAACACGGAGGTCCCTTCCGGGTAGCGTCTGGTCCGTGGCCACCGCAGACCGACCCCGGCGTCCGAAGATCGGGCGCATCCCGATCACCGAGCTCTCCCCCAGGACGCCCAACGGCTTCCCGGGCAAGGCCTTCGACGGCGAGGTGATCACGTTCGGTGCGACCGTCTTCCGCGAAGGGCACGGCGTGATCGGCGCCGACGTCGTCCTCGAACGACCAGACGGGGGCACCCGCACGGTGCCGCTCACCCTGGTCGCCGCGGGGACCGACCGCTACGAGGCGACCGTGCAGGTCGACCACGTCGGCGTGTGGGCGTGGCACGTCGAGGCGTACTCCGACGACTGGACGACGTGGCTCCGCGCCGCGCGGCTCAAGGTCGCCGCGGGCGTCGACCTGCAGGCGACGCTGCTCGACGGTGCGGCCCTGCTCGACCGGCTCGCCGACGCGACCGACTCCCCCGCCGCCACCCGCGCGGCGGCACGCGTCCGCGACCAGGACCTCGACCCTGCCGAACGGCTCGCCGCGGTCGACGACCCGCGCATCGCCGCCGAGGTCGAGGAAGCGCCGCTCACCTCGCTCCGCACGCACTCCGCCGTGCAGCTGCTCGACGTCGAGCGCACCCGCGCCGGTGTCGGCTCCTGGTACGAGTTCTTCCCCCGCAGCGAAGGCGCCAAGCGCAACCCCGACGGCTCGTGGAAGAGCGGCGACTTCCGCAGCGCCGCCCGCCGCCTGCCCGGTGTCGCCCGCATGGGCTTCGACGTCGTCTACCTGCCGCCGATCCACCCGATCGGGCACACCGCGCGCAAGGGCCCGAACAACACCCTCGACGCCGGCCCGAACGACCCGGGCAGCCCGTGGGCGATCGGCTCCGAGGACGGCGGACACGACGCCATCCACCCCGACCTCGGCACCGAGGACGACTTCCGCGACTTCGTCGAGACGGCGAAGAACGCGGGGATGGAGGTCGCGCTCGACTTCGCGCTGCAGTGCTCCCCCGACCACCCATGGGTGACGGAGCACCCGGAGTGGTTCACGGTCCGCGCCGACGGCTCGATCGCCACCGCCGAGAACCCGCCGAAGCTGTACCAGGACATCTACCCGATCCAGTTCGACACCGACCCCGAGGGCCTGGTCGCCGAGGTCGAGCGGGTGCTGCGGCACTGGATCGCGTTCGGCATCCGGATCTTCCGCGTCGACAACCCGCACACCAAGCCGCTGTGGTTCTGGGAGCGGGTCATCCGCGAGGTCCGCGACGAGCACCCGGACACGGTCTTCCTCGCCGAGGCGTTCACCCGCCCGGCGATGATGCGTGCCCTTGCCGAGGCCGGCTTCCAGCAGTCGTACTCGTACTTCACGTGGCGCAACACGAAGGACGAGATCACCGACTACTTCGAGGAACTCAGCCACGAGACGAGCGACTACCTCCGCCCGAACCTGTTCGTGAACACGCCGGACATCCTCACCGAGTTCCTGCAGTTCGGCGGCCGAGCCGGCTACAAGGTGCGTGCGGCGCTCGCCGCGACGGGGGCGCCGACGTGGGGCATGTACTCCGGGTACGAACTCTTCGAGGACGTCGCCCGCCCGGGGTCCGAAGAGAACATCGACAACGAGAAGTTCGAGTACAAGCCGCGCGACTTCGCCCTGGCCGAGGCCGAGGGTGCCAGCCTGGCGCCGTACGTCACGATGCTCAACCGCTTCCGGTCAGCGCACCCCGCCCTCCGACAGCTCCGCAACCTGCACGTGCACGACGCTGAGGACGGCGCGATCGTCGTCTACTCGAAGCACCTGCCCGGGCGGTTCGTCCGCTCCGGTCGTGACGACACCGTGATCGTCGTCGCGAACGTCGACCCCCACTCCGCCCGTGAGACGACCGTGCACCTCGACCTCGCCGCCCTCGGCCTCGACCCGGAGCAGGCGTTCGACGTCCGCGACGTCGTGACCGGGCAGCGCTGGGTGTGGGGTTCGTCCAACTACGTGCGCCTGGACGCCTTCCAGGAGCCCGTGCACCTGCTCGTCGTGGAAGGACCACACCGATGACCACCGACCCCAACGAGGCCGACCGGACCGAACCCCGGGACCGCGGGCAGGGGCCGAGCGTTCCGCCGGTCCAGCCGCCGCCCCCGCCCGTGTCGGCACGCCCCGCGGCACCCGTTCCGCGGCCCGTGCCCGCGCGTCCGGCACCCGCCGCTGGACTGGCTCGGACCGAGCCGCGCACGTCGGCTCCCGGCGAGGACCTGCCCGGCGCGCGGCTGCCGAAGCGCGAGGCACCCGACCGGGGCGTCGAGGAGTCAGCCACGATGGCCGGACGGACGGCTCCGCTGGACGAGCACGCCCGCCACGTCGCGCCCGAGGCCCCCGTGGACGCGGCCGCTGCGACCGCCGACGCCGAGCCGTCGCCGACCGCCGGAGCGCACAGTGCGGAGCCGGCCACCGCCGCCGCGCCGACCACCGCCGCGTCGGCAACCCCCGCTGCGCCGACCACCGCTGCCCCGACCGGCACCGGTCCCGACTCGCCCGCGCCGCGTCCCGCACCGGTCGAGGAGTGGCTCCGACAGCAGGTCGCCGAGGCCCGCTGGTCCCAGCCGCACGACGTCCTGGGCCCGCACCCCGTCGACGGTGGCATCAGCGTGCGCGTCGTCCGCCACCTGGCCAAGGCCGTCCGCCTGGTCCGACCCGACGGCGACGACGTCGAGCTCACCCACGAGGGCGACGGCCTCTGGGCCGGGGCCACCGCCGAGACGCTCGGTCGCTACCGGGTCGAAGCCGACTACGACTTCGACGAGTCGACCGACTCGGACGACGCCACGTGGACCACCGACGACGCGTACCGGTTCCCGCCGACCCTCGGCGAACTGGACCTGCACCTGTTCGGCGAGGGCCGCGACGAGCAGCTCTGGAACCACCTCGGGGCCCACGTCACCACGGTCGACGGCGTCGACGGTGTCGCGTTCGCCGTCTGGGCACCGCGGGCGACCGCCGTGCGCGTGATCGGTGACTTCGAGGGCTGGGAGGGACGCACCACCGCGATGCGTCGCCTGAGCGACCTGGGCGTCTGGGAGCTGTTCGTCCCCGGTGCACTGGTGGGCCAGCGCTACAAGTTCCAGATCCTGACCGACAGCGGCTGGGTCGAGCGTGCGGACCCCTTCGCGCGCCGCACCGAGGTCCCCCCGCTGACGGCCTCGGTCATCACCCGGTCCGAGTACACGTGGTCCGACGGCGACCGCGCTTGGATGCAGCAGCGTGCCGAGACGACCACGCACGACCGGCCGATGAGCGTCTACGAGGTCCACCTCGGGTCCTGGCGTCCGGGGCTGAGCTACCGCGAGGTCGCGGACCAGCTCATCGGGCACGTGCAGTACCTCGGCTTCACCCACATCGAGTTCCTGCCGTTCGCCGAGCACCCCTTCGGCGGTTCATGGGGCTACCAGGTCACCGGCTACTACGCGCCGACGGCTCGCTTCGGTTCCCCGGACGACCTCCGTTACCTCATCGACCGCCTGCACTCCGCGGGCATCGGCGTGATCATGGACTGGGTCCCCGGGCACTTCCCGAAGGACGAGTGGGCGCTGGGCCGGTTCGACGGCCACGCCCTGTTCGAGCACCCGGACCCCCGACGCGGCGAGCAGCTCGACTGGGGCACCTACGTCTTCGACTTCGGGCAGCCGCAGGTGCGCAACTTCCTGGTCGCCAACGCGCTCTACTGGCTCGAGGAGTTCCACGTCGACGGCCTGAGGGTCGACGCCGTGGCCTCGATCCTGTACCTGGACTACTCGCGCACCGACTGGCTGCCGAACATCCACGGCGGCCGCGAGAACCTCGACGCGATCGCGTTCCTGCAGGAGACCAACGCCACCGCCTACAAGCGCTACCCCGGCATCGTCATGATCGCCGAGGAGAGCACGTCGTGGCCCGGCGTCACCCAGCCGACCAGCGCGGGCGGACTCGGGTTCGGGCAGAAGTGGAACATGGGCTGGATGCACGACTCGCTCGAGTACGTGCAGCGCGACCCGGCGTACCGCTCGTACCACCACGACGAGCTGACGTTCTCGTTCGTGTACGCGTTCAGCGAGCAGTTCACGCTGCCGATCAGCCACGACGAGGTCGTGCACGGCAAGGGCTCGCTGTACGGCAAGATGCCCGGCGACGAGTGGCAGAAGCTCGCCAACGTGCGCGCCTACCTGTCGTTCATGTGGGCGCACCCCGGCAAGCAGCTGCTCTTCATGGGCCAGGAGTTCGCGCAGGTCGCGGAGTGGTCCGAGGAGCGCGGTCTCGACTGGTGGCAGGCCGATGAGCCCGGACACAACGGCGTGCAGCGCCTGGTGGCCGAGTTGAACCGTGTCTACCGGGACACCCCGGCGCTGTGGACGTTCGACTCCACTGCCGAGGGCTTCGAGTGGATCGAGGGCGGCGACGCACCGCACTCGACCATCGGGTTCCTGCGCAAGGCCGGCGACGAACGCCTGGCCGTGTTCGTCAACTTCTCCGGTGTGCCGGTCGAGCGTCGCTTCGGCCTGCCGGTCGCCGGGTCCTGGACCGAAGTGCTCAACACCGACGCGACGGAGTACGGCGGCTCGGGTGTCGGCAACCTCGGCGTCGTCACGGCCGAGGACACCCCGTGGGCCGGACGGCCCGCGTCGGCGCACCTGGTGGTGCCGCCGCTCGGTGCGGTCTGGCTGCAGCTGCAGCAGTAGCGGCGAGCACACGACGGACAGGAGGCCCGGTACCAGCTGGTACCGGGCCTCCTGTCCGTCAGGTGGTGCGTCGACGTCGCCGCGCGGACGACGAGACGCCGACGTCAGTACAGGGCGTTCGCCAGGCGCCGCCGTGCCGCGACGACGCGCGGGTCCTCAGCACCGATGAGCTCGAAGTACTCGACGAGCCGGACCCGCAGCGCTTCGCGGTCCTCGCCGAAGACCGTCGGCACGAGGTCGAGCAGTCGCCCGAAGGCGTCCTCGACGTGGCCACCGCTGATGTCGAGGTCGGCCACCGCGAGCTGTGCGGCGACGTCGTCGGGGCCGTTGCCCGCCGCGGCGCGGATCTCGTCGGCGGTCCTGCCGGCCAGGCGGTCGAGCAGCGACACCTGCGCGAGTCCGGCGACGGCCATCTGGTCGTGCGGGTCCTGCGCGATCGCGGTCCGGTACTCCTGGATCGCGGTGGCGTAGTCGCCCTGTTCGATCGCGTCGTAGGCGGCCTGGTGGTGCGGCGGGAGCGGTTCGGGCTCGAGCTCGCCCTGTTCGGCGGTGTCGTCCGGGGCGGCAGCGCCGTCGACGGCCACGCGACCGGTCACGCCGTTCTGTTCGGCGGCCTGGAGCACCTGCTCGAAGACGTCGCGCACCTGCGCCTCGGGCAGTGCGCCGACGAAGAGCCCGAGGGGCCGTCCGCCGATCACCGCGGCCACGGTCGGGATGGACTGCGCCTGGAACGCCTGCACGAGCTGCGGGTTCGTGTCGGCGTCGACCTTGGCCAGCACCAGACGGCCGTCGTACTCGGCCGTCAGCTGCTCGAGGACCGGTGAGAGCTGCTTGCACGGCCCGCACCACTCGGCCCAGATGTCGACGATGACCGGCACGACGGTCGACAGCTCGAGGACGTCCTGGAAGCTGGCGTCGGTGACGTCGATGACGAGCGACGGCACGGTCAGCGCTGCACCGCCTTCGGTCCCGGGCGCACCCGGAGCCGCGGCGCCGGACGGACCGGCTCCTGGCGTCTGCTGCTGTGCCGGTCGCTGTGCTCGGTCGACCAGGGATGACAGGTCGACAGCACCACGGAGTCCGGACGGGGTCGGGGGGATGTTGCTCATTGCACCTCACTCGCTGCGATCAGGCCCTGCGTGAACCCGAGCAGGACTATCTTGTCGTCCGACCCGACGGCCGGCACGGAGAAGAGCAGCTGCACGCCGTAGGTGGCGCTCACGCCCTTCTTGCTGGAGTCGACGCCGGACAGGGCCTTGACGGCACCCTCGGTGTTCACCTCGGCGCCGTCGGCGGTCGGCGTGACCTTCTCGATCTCGTTCAGGTTCACGGACACCAGGGCGCCGGCACCGTTCGTGGCCAGTGCGACGGCGGTGTCGTCCGGGGACTCGGACGAGTACTCGATCTTGGCGGTGTCGGGCAGGGACGCGGACTTCTTGTCCTTGTAGTCCTTGCCGATCTTGGCGCGCAGGTCGTCGCCGTCGGACCGGAACAGCGCGGCGTCCTCGCTGTCGGTGTCCTTTGACAGGATGTCGCCGTAGGCGGTCGCGACCTGGTCCGGGGCGAGCGCGAGCAGCTTCGAGTCCGAGGCCAGCTGCGCCGCACCGATCGAGACCGGCGCGACCGAGGGGAGCTCGGCGTCGGCTTCGAGCGACACGTCGTACATGACCTTGTAGTCGTCCCGCGCGGACTCCTGCACCAGGGTGAGTGCCTGCGGGGCGGTCTTCTCGTCGTCGGGGTCCGACGCGACGACGAACACGGTGCGCGGCCACGAGTCGGTCTGCTGCGGCAGCGCGACCGAGATGTCCGAGGCCGAGATCGCCGGCGGTGCCTGCACGTCCTGGTCCTTGTCGCGGATCTGGTAGTTCGCCTTGCGGAGCTCGAGCGCCGGCCCGGTGAAGCGGGTCTCGGCGAGCGAGGCGTCCTTGTCGGCGTCGGCCTTCGTCGCGACCTCGGCGACGCGCTGGACGACGCGGTTGATCTGCTGACGGGTGGCCGCGGTGGGCTCGGCCTGCTCGGCGGCACCGGTGGCCGAGGCGGACGGGGTGGGGGTCGCCGAGGCGTCTCCCCCGCCCTGCGGCCAGTACTCGGACGAGCAGCCGGCGAGCGACAGCGCTCCGACCAGGACCACGGGGACGGCGATGAGGGAACGGCGGCCGCGACGCGACCGGGACGGGACCTGCGCACCGGCGGCGGCCGCCCGGCGCGAGGCACGCACGCGCGGGGGTCGCGTCCCACCGCTGCGACGACGCGGGCCGCGCGACCGACGCTGGTGCAGGAACGCCCACACCAGCAGGACGATGCCGCCGAGCACGAAGACGGTGCCCGCCGTCATGAGGGGGCCGACCGAGGGTGTCGCGGTGTCGCTCGGCCAGGTGACGGAGACGTCGGACGGTGCCGCCGACTTGCCGTCGGAGACGACGACCATCGAGACGTCCTGGGGCAGGCGGACGGTGAACTGCCCCGCGTCGTCCCACTCCTGGTACCAGAGGTCGCTGCCCCGGGGGTCGGGGACCGAGGTCCCGCTGCCGGTCTTCCTGCCCACGAGCTCGGACTTGTCGGCGTCGTACCGCAGTGTGGTGTGGGCCGAGTCACCCACCCAGGCGTCGACGTCGCTCGTCTTGCCGTACGCCGCGAAGACCGAGCCGGAGCCGGAGATGTTGATGCGCTGGTACCCGGGGTTCGCGTTGAGCACGGTGCCCGGGATGACGGTCACCGGCGCCTTCGCGGTCGTGGACGTCTGCGCGACGATCGAGGACGGTGGAGCGAACACGGTCCGCTGCGCCACACCGAGGCCGACCAGCAGCAACCCGATGACGAAGGCGACGATCGCCAGGACGAATCGCACGGATCTCTCTCCCTCCGCGCCGGGGTGGGGGAATCGGCGCGCGAACCAACGGCCCAGGGTACGCGAACCACGCTGGAGAACGCATCCCCGTCGCCTGTCCACAGCCTCGAAGGGTGCTCGGCGCGGCACACTACAATCGGTGCGCGGACGGCACGGGGTCGTCCGGCGGGACCAGCGGGAGCGACACGTGGCGAACGACGAGGCAGAGTTCGGGGTCGAGCTGCGGGGCTACCGCAAGGACGACGTCGACCGCGCGCTGAACGACCTCCGCCGCGAACTCATCAAGTCGAACAACGACCGCGCCGAGGCGGCGAAGGAGATCCGGCTGCTGCAGACCCGGGTCGCGGACATGCAGAGCGAGCTCGACGAAGCGGGCACCCCCACGTACAGCGGACTCGGCACGCGACTCGAGTCCACCCTGCGTGTCGCCGAGGAACAGTCGACCCGGCTGATCAGCCAGGCCGACATCGATGCCCAGCGCCTGCGCGCGTCCAGCCGCGCCGAGGCCGAGCGCACGCTGCGGGAAGCCCGTTCCGAGGCCAGCGAGACCCTCGAGGACGCCCGCACCCGTGCCACGAACGAACTCGCCCGTGCCCGCGCCGAGTCCGCCGACACCGTCGAACGTGCACGCTCCGAAGCCGGCATGCACACGCAGGACGCCCGCAACGAAGCCGCGGCGATCCGCGGGGCCGCGGTCACCGAGGCCGCCGAGGTGCGCTCGGTCGCGATCCGCGAGACCGACGCACTGCGGGCCGCGGTCGAGCGCGAGGTCGCCGAGCTGCGCGAACTCGCCCAGCGCGAAGCCGCCGACGCCCGTGGGGCCGCGGCTGACCTCGACCGCGAGACCGAGCACCGTCGCACCGTCTTCGAGGCCGACCACGCCCGACGCGTCGAGGACCTCGACCGCGACGAGCAGACCCGTCGCGCAGCGCTCGAGCGCGAGATCACCGACGGTCGCGCGGCGTGGGAGCACGAGCGGGCCGAGGGCCGCCGCGTGCACGAGCTCGAGCTCGCGACCGGTCGCGCCGACCTGCTGGCCGAGGTGGACGGCCGCCGTGCCGACCTGGCCGCGGAGCTCGCCGACCGCCGGCGCGTCCACGACGAGGAACTCGCCGCCGCCAGGGCCGAGTGGGACCGTGAACTCGCCGCCGCCCGCGTGGCCCTCGCCCAGGAGCTCGAGGCAGCCCGCGCGCAGCTGCGGGTCGAGCAGGACCAGACCGCGATCGAGAACGAGCGGCTGGTGCAGGAGACCCAGGCCCGCATCGCCCGCGAGACCGACGAACACGTCGCACGGATCGAACGCGAACGGGCCGAGGCCCTCGCCGCCGCCGAGCGAGCCGCGCAGGACCACGAGGCCGAACTCGCCGCTCGACGCGAACGCGAGCACGCCGAGGTGGACACCGAGATCGCCGAACGCCGCAGCGCCGAACTGGGCACCCTCGAAGCGGAACGCACGGCACTGCGCCAGGAGATCGACTCCGCGCGTGCCGACCTGACGAAGGAGCGCGACGAGGTCCGCGCCGAGATCGCCCGGGAACGCGCCGACGCCGTCACCACGCTCGAGTCGGAGCTCGCGAACCGCCGCGACGACGCCGAGCAGGAGTACCTCCGCAAGCACCACGAGACCGTCGCCGAGACGCAGAAGTACCTCGACGAGGCGAACCTGCAGCTCGCCGAGGCCACCCGGCGTGCAGCCGATGCGCGCGAGCGCGCCGAGCGCCTGCAGCAGGCGGCGAACGACCTCGAGCGCACCAGCACGGCCGACGCCGAAGAGCACGCGCGCGCGGTCGTCGCCGAGGCGAACGAACGTGCACACCGCATCGTCGCCGAGGCCGAGGCACGCACCGCGACGGAGATCGCCGAGGCCGAGGACCGCCTGGCGGCGATCCGCACCGAACGCGATGCCGTGGCCGGCTACCTCGAGAACCTGCGGGGCGTGCTGTCGCACGCCGCCGGCGTCGTCGACGACGTCCCGTCCCAGGCGGACGCCACCCGCTCCTGACGGAGGCCGGTCTGCAGGCGCTCCACGAGCCTCCAGACCGGGTCAGCTCCGAAGGGGCCGGCCGGCCACCGCCGCTCGCCTCGGCGGTCAGCCGTGCCAGTGCGTGGGCAGCGGGGCGCTGCCCGGGACGACCAGGTCGGCGATCGCGTCGAGCACGATGCGGACGTACCGTTCGCCGACCCACAGGTGCTTCGCGCCAGCCACCGGGACGACCCGGATGTCCGGTGCGACGGCAAAGCGCCGGGCTGCCTCGTCCGGCTGCAGGAAGTCGTCGTGCTCGGGCACGAGGGCGACCACGGGGACCCCGGAGTCGGACCACCGGGCGAGTTCCTGGTCGGTCGTGCGGTGCAGCGGCGGGGACAGCAGCACGACCCCGGCGACACGGCCGGCCTCGACGTGCTCGAGCGCGTGCTTGAGGACGACCTCGGTGCCGAACGACCAGCCGACGAGCCACGGAGTCGGGAGTCCCCGAGCCGCGACGTCGGCGACGGCCGCGCGCAGGTCGAAGCCCTCGGAGACGCCCTCGCCGAAGGACCCTTCGGACGTGCCACGTGGGGAGGTGACCGAGCGGAAGTTGAACCGCAGCACCGCGATGTCGGCGAGGGCGGGCAACCGGGACGCCGCCTTCTTGAGGACGTGGGAGTCCATGAACCCCTGCGCCGTGGGCAGCGGGTGGAGTGTCACGACGGTGCCGCGGGCGGGACGCTCGAGTGGTTCGGCGAGCTCCCCCACCAGGGTCAGGTGGTCGTCCGTGACGAGCTCGATGTCGGTCCGGCGGGCGGGCAGGACGGTACCGGACCGGATCTCCCCGTCGTCCGAGCTGCGTGGGTCGGTCATGCGGTCCTCCAGCAGTGGGTGTGCCAGTGCCGGCGTGACGCCAGGTCCGCGGCGTCGCCCAGGACGCCGTCGGTGCGCCACACGACCACATGGGCGGCCCCGGGCAGGACAGCGCCGCCGCAGCCGGGGCAGACGTACTCCTTCTGCGCCGACGCAGCGGACACGGGCTGTACGGCGTACTCACGCCCACGCCGGAGCTCGGTGCGCTTCCACCCACTCATCAGCCGGTCGAGACCGACGGGCTCTTCGACGTCGTCGACGCGACGATCACCCCGTGGGCGCCGCGGTCGGTTGCTGCGCGGCACCTGCGGGACCGCCGATCAGTACCAGTTGAAGGACTGGCTGTGTCCCCAGGCCCCACACGGGGTGCCGTAGACGCCGGAGATGTAGTTGAGACCCCAGGTGATCTGCGTCGCCGGGTTGGTCTGCCAGTCAGCGCCGGCCGTGGCCATCTTGCTGCCGGGCAGGGCCTGCGGGATGCCGTACGCACCGCTCGGGTTGTAAGCGTTGACGCGCCAGCCCGACTCCTTGTTCCACAGGGAGACGAGGCAGCTGTACTGGTCGCTCCCCCACCCGCGCGCGGCGACGAGCTGCTGTGCGATGGCCTGGGCGCTGCCCGGGTCGGGCGTCGCCGCGGACGGCGCGATCGCGTTCGTCGGGGTGACTGCGGTCTTCGTCGACGTCGACGTCGTCTTCGTGGTGTCCGTCGTGGTGTCGTCGGCGACGACCGGGGCGGGAGCGACCACCTTGGGCGCGGGCTTCGTGATGTCGTAGCCGTCACGCGAGACGTCGAACGCGGCGTAGGCACCGTGCGCGGAGAACTCCTGCGGAGCGGCCGGTGCCTTGGTCAGGACCGGGGTCGTCACCGCGGCCTGGGCGACGTCGGCCTGCAGCGGATTGAACAGCGACCCGCCGGCCATGAGCGACACCGCGAAGAAGGACAGCGCCGGGATGGTGGCGCGGCGTCGCATGAAGCCGTTGAGCGTGACCGGGGCCTTCGCCGTCGCGGACCTCGCCGGACGGACCGCTGCGCGACGCTGCTTCACGATGCGCGGGTCGGACGGCGTCGCGGGGACGGCGTGCGCGAGGTCCGGGCTGACCCGGTTCGCCGCAACCGACTTCGGCGCGATCGGGGTGGGGACCGGCGTCGCGACCGCGGCTGTCGCCGGGGTCGATGCGTTCGCCGGAGCAACCGAGGTGTCCGCGGTGCGGATTCGGTTCTGTGCCGCGCGGCGCTCGCTGACCACGGGGTGGTCGAACTGCTGCCGGGATGCGCGGTCGGATCGAATGTCTGCCGTGTGCCTGCCCATGAGTTCGACCAGGATAACGGAACGATCACGGAAAGCGAAGCGCATCCGACCAGCGCGTCGCCGACGGGGTCAGCGGACGGCGAGCATGACCTCGACGACCGCGTCGAGGAGCGCGTCGACCTGGGCCTCGCGGTAGCCGCCGTGCTTGGGCCGGAACACGATCGACCGGACCTCGGTCAGGCTGAGCGGCTTGCCGTCGCGGAAGTAGCCGCCCAGTCGCTGCGCGAACGCGTCGACGTCCTTCGGGTGGTACCCCGTCGCGAGCACGTTCACCCGGTGGAACCGCTGGCCGTCCGGCCGCTCGAGCCGCGCGACGACGTCCGAGGCCTTCGTGCGGGCCTCGGCGTACCAGGTCTTCTGACCCGACTCGGCGATCTCGCGTTCGCGCTCACGCGTGGCGAAGGCGTCCTCGAGGCGCTCCAGCGCAGCGTCGACGTGCTGCGTCGAGTACCCGCCCTTCTTCATCGAGAACGCGGTGGCGCGGATCTTGGCGGCTTCGATCCCCGGAGCGCTGTCGTTCGCCGTGTAGGCGCGACGGGCGTCCTCGAGGAAACGCTCGACCTCGTCGATGTCGTATCCGAGGACCGAACGGGGAGCTGTCGGGAACGTCGTGGGCACGGCGACATTCTGCCAGGACACTCCATCGACGCCAGCTGGACGCGCGGGACGGAGACCGCGGGAGCACTCAGCGGCGGACACCGCAGGAGCACGCAGTGGCGGAACCGCCGGGGGCCTCAGTGGTTGACGATGAGGTACAGCAGGTAGGCGACGGCTGCCGAGGGCAGGATGCTGTCGATCCGGTCGAGCAGCCCGCCGTGCCCCGGCAGGAACGACGAGATGTCCTTGATCCCGAGGTCGCGCTTGATCATCGACTCGGTCAGGTCTCCCAGCGTGGCGGACCCGGAGATGAGCACGCCCAGGATGATGCCGAACCACCACGGCTCGCCGAGCATCAGCCAGGACACCAGGATGCCCATGACGATGCTGGCAGCGACCGACCCCGCGAAGCCCTCCCACGTCTTCTTCGGGCTGATCCGGGGCGCCATCGGGTGCTTGCCGAGGTTGAGCCCCGTGGCGTAGGCGCCGGTGTCGACGGCCACCACGACCAGGACGAAGCCGACCACCCAGAAGTTGCCTCGGGGCAGGGCCGACAGCAGCACCACGCAGGCGCAGAGCAGCGTGACGTAGGCCTGGACGAAGAGGCCGTTCGTCAGGTCGCGGAACACGTTGCCCGCCGACGGCTTCTGCCGGGCGACAGCCACCTCGACCAGTCGCCACACGGTGATCAGCACGATGCCGCCCAGGATCGTGAACAGCACCTGCACCGGACCGCCGAGGAACGCCGCGGGGACCATCGCGATGCCGGTCGCGACACTCGGGATGCGCGGGACGTCGCGTCCGGCGAAGCGCATCGCACTCGCGAGCTCGTACGCCGCGAACCCGGTCAGGAACGCGGCGACGACCATGAACACCGGCGTGAAGATCAGGAGCGACCCGAGCATCACCACGGCGAAGGCCAGGGCGATCGCGATCGCCGCAGGCAGGTTGCGCCCCGTCCGCGCCGTCAGGGCTTCGTTGCGGGCGTCGAACGACGCCCGGTGTGCGTCGAACGACGCGCGACGCTGCCGGAGCTGGGTCTCGAAGTCCTCGCGGGCGGCTCGAGCCCGGGCATCGAAGTCGTGCCGCAAGCCCTTCGTCGCGGGACGGGGATCATCTGCTGTGGGGCGGTCTGCGCCCTCGTCACGACGCGGCATCAGACCTCGAGGAGTTCGGCTTCCTTCTTCTTCAGCGCGTCGTCGATGAGGTCGACGTGCTTCTTGGTGAGGGTCTCGAGGTCCTTGTCGCTGCGTGCGATCTCGTCGTCGGAGACCTCGCCCTTCAGTGCCTCGAGGTCGTCCTTCGCCCGGCGGCGGATGTTGCGGATGACGACCTTGTGGTCCTCGCCCTTGCCGCGGACGAGCTTGACGAACTCCTTGCGGCGGTCCTGCGTGAGCTCGGGGATCGTCACGCGGACGATCTCGCCGTCGTTGGTCGGGCTGGCGCCGAGGTTCGGGAAGGTCGCGATGGACCGCTCGATCTCCTTGAGCGCCGTCTTGTCGTAGGGCGTCACGATGAGCGTGCGCGCCTCGGGGGTCTGGAGCGAGGCCAGCTGCGCGAGCGGCGTCGGCGAACCGTAGTAGTCCACGGGGATCTTCTGGAAGAGCGCGGCGTTGATGCGGCCGGTCCGGACGGTTGCGAAGTCGTCCTTCGCGACGTCGACTGCCTTCGCCATCTTCTCGGTGGCCTCGGTCATGACATCACTGATCACGGTGGTTCTCCTTCGGTACGTCGTCGAGTCTAGTCAGGCGAGGTGTCAGTTGCTGACGACCGTGCCGATGCGCTCACCGCGGATGGCTGCCTGGACGTTGCCCTCGCCCTCCATGCCGAACACGTGCATCGGCATGCCGTTGTCCATGCAGAGCGAGAAAGCGGTGGCGTCCACGACCTTGAGCCCCTTGAGCAGGGCGTCCTGGTACGTCACGTGGTCGAGCTTCTCGGCCGAGGGGTCCTTCTTGGGGTCGGCGGAGTACACGCCGTCGACGCCGTTCTTGGCCACGAGGACCTCGGTGGCGCCGATCTCGAGGGCACGCTGCGCCGCGACGGTGTCCGTGGAGAAGTAGGGCAGCCCGGCACCGGCACCGAAGATGACGACCCGGCCCTTCTCGAGGTGCCGCTCAGCACGCCGCGGGATGTAGGGCTCGGCGACCTGGGTCATGCTGATCGCCGACTGCACGCGGGTGGCTGCACCGGCCTGCTCGAGGAAGTCCTGCAGGGCGAGCGCGTTCATGACCGTGCCGAGCATGCCCATGTAGTCGGCGCGCCCCCGGTCCATGCCCCGCTGCGAGAGCTCGGCACCGCGGAAGAAGTTGCCGCCGCCCACGACGATGGCGACCTCGACGTCGCGCGCGGCGATGGCGATCTCCTTCGCGATGGTGCTGATCACGTCGGGGTTGACCCCCAGGGAGCCGGCGCCGAACGCCTCTCCGGAGAGCTTCAGCAGGACCCGTCGTCGCCCGGTCTTCTCGTCGGTCATGTGGTCGCCCTTCGTTGCGTGCGTCTCGTGGAATCTACTAGCGCCCGAGCGGTCGGTGGTGCCGCGGGCACAGAAACGGGGTCAGGAACCGATTGGTTCCTGACCCCGTCACGGGTTCGTTACGCGCCGACCTTGACGCGAGCGAAGCCCTGGATCGTGATGCCGGCGTTGCTGGCGGCCTTCGCGACGGAGATCTTGTTGTCCTTCGCGTAGTCCTGGTCGAGGAGCGACACCTGCTTGATGTAGGCGTTCACCCGACCCTCGACGATCTTCGGGAGGGCGGCCTCGGGCTTGCCCTCTTCGCGCGTGATCGCCTCGACGGTGGCGCGCTCCTTGGCGATCTCGTCGGCCGGGACCTCGTCGCGCGTCAGGTACGTCGGGTTCGCGAACGCGACGTGCTGCGCGATCGAGCGGGCCTCGGCGGCGTTGTCACCCTGGTACGCGACGACGACGGCGATCTGCGGCGGCAGGTCCTGGCTGGTCTTGTGCAGGTAGATCTCGAAGGCCGAGCCCTCGACACGGCGGACCGTGCGGACCTCGAGCTTCTCGCCGAGCGCGGCGGCGTTCTCGTTGACGACGTCGAGGACGGTCTTGCCGTCGAGCGGGGCCTGGTTGGCCGACGCGACGTCGGTGGCACCCGCAGCGGCGACCGCGGCGAGGACCTTGTCGGCGAGGGTGGTGAACTTCTCGTTCTTCGCGACGAAGTCGGTCTCGCTGGCCAGCTCGACGACGGTGGCGGCACCGTTGTCGGCGGTCGCGACGACGACGCCCTCGGAGGTGGCGCGGTCATCGCGCTTGGCGACGGCCTTGGCGCCCTTGATGCGGAGCAGCTCGACGGCCTTGTCGTAATCGCCGTCGGCCTCGACGAGCGCGTTCTTCGCGTCCATCATGCCGGCCCCGAGGTCCTCGCGGAGCTTCTTCACGTCCTGTGCGGTGAAGTTTGCCATTGGCTGGCGTCCTTTCTGGACTGTGCGTGTGTGGAGGGAGAGCGGCGTCGAGGGCGCCGGGCCGCGTGGCCCGGCGCCCTCGGACACTCACTCGGCGGGGGTGGTCTCCGCAGCGGCCTCGGCCTCGGCCGTCGGCTCCGCGTTCTTCGCGTCGTCGGCGATCGGCTCGCCGATCTCCTTCGCGGCGACCTGTGCGTCGGCGTCGTTCTCCTCGACCGGGGTCTCGGAGGCGGCAGCGGCCGGGGTCTCCGTGGCGGCCGGAGCGGCGGTCTCGCCACCGAGGAGCTCCTGCTCCCACTCGGCGAGGGGCTCGGTGGCCTCGTCGTCGTCGCCACCGTTGTGACGGGTCTTGAGGCCCTCGGCAGCGGCGTCGGCGATGATGCGGGTCAGCAGGCCGACCGAGCGGATCGCGTCGTCGTTGCCCGGGATCGGGTAGGCGATCTCGTCGGGGTCGCAGTTGGTGTCGAGGATGCCGATGACCGGGATCCCGAGCTTCTGCGCCTCGTCGACGGCGAGGTGCTCCTTCTTGGTGTCGACGATCCAGAGCGCGCTCGGGGTCCGCGTGAGGTTGCGGATGCCGCCGAGGGTCTTGTGGAGCTTGTCCAGCTCGCGCTTCTTGATGAGGAGCTCCTTCTTGGTGAAGCCCTTCGTCGTGTCGTCGAAGTCGATCTCCTCGAGCTCCTTCATGCGCGCGAGGCGCTTGGAGACCGTCTGGAAGTTCGTGAGCAGACCGCCGAGCCAACGCTGGTTGACGTACGGCTGGCCGACGCGGGTCGCCTGCTCGGCGATGGACCCCTGCGCCTGCTTCTTGGTGCCCACGAAGAGGATCGTGCCGCCGTGCGAGACCGTCTCCTTGACGAAGTCGTACGCGCGGTCGATGTAGGCCAGCGACTGCTGCAGGTC
Source organism: Curtobacterium sp. Leaf183 (assembly GCF_001424385.1). GTDB lineage: Bacteria > Actinomycetota > Actinomycetes > Actinomycetales > Microbacteriaceae > Curtobacterium. The sequence goes on from NZ_LMPO01000010.1 coordinate 110,806, forward strand.
GATGATGTGGATGCCGGAGCGCTCGGCGAGGATGAATCGCTTCACCTTCGGGTTCCACCGACGGGTCTGGTGTCCGAAGTGGACGCCGCTGTCGAGCAGCTGGCGGATGGTGACGACGGCCATGTGCCGTCCTCCTTCGTTGTTCTCGGCGCGCGGCATGACCGTGCACCTGGTGCGGTTGTGTCGACCACGACCGGAGGTCGTTGTCCCTGGTGTCCTGACACGCGACCGCCCGCTCGAGAGCGGGACCGATGACCGGGTGTGTTGCGTGGACACGCGAAGTCAGCGCGCACAGCGCGCTGCTGCAGAGATACTAGCAGGACGGGAAGGAGGCACGGTGCGGGTCGGACCCGCACCGTGCCTCCTGGCCGTGGTGGTGACTACGCCTTCGCGTCGACCGTGTCGCCTTCGGCCGTGATGCCCATCTCCTCGAGCGAGCGGCCCTTGGTCTCCGGGATCTTCGCGATGACGAAGAAGAGCGAGATCAGCGCGAACAGCGCGTAGATGCCGTAGGTGACCGTCAGGTTGAAGCCGGACAGGACCGGGAACGTGATCGTGACCAGGAAGTTCGCGACCCAGTTCGCGGCGGAGCCGACGCCCAGCGCGGTGGCGCGGATGCGGTTCGGGAACATCTCACCGAGCAGCACCCACATGAGCGGGCCCCAGGTCGCGCCGAAGGACACGACGAACAGGTTCGCGAAGATGAGGGCGACGATCCCCCACGCGCCGGGCAGCTGCGGCGAGCCGTTGACGATCGTCGCCTGCGAGAAGGCGATGGCGACCATGAGCAGCGACACGAACATGCCCGCGGAACCGGCGGTCAGCAGCGGCTTCCGACCGAGCTTGTCCACGGAGAAGATCGCGATGAAGGTCACGGCGACGTTGACCACGGAGGTGATCGTCGAGATGAGGAACGAGTCGCTCTCCTTGAACCCCACGGCCTGCCAGAGCGTCGTCGAGTAGTAGAAGATCACGTTGATGCCGACGAACTGCTGCAGCACGGCCAGGATGATGCCCACCCAGACGATCGGCTGCAGACCGAAGCGGTTGCCGCGGATGGAGCCCTTCTTCTCGCTGGCTTCCTTCTCGATGCCGTCCTGGATCTCCTCCAGGCTCGTGTTCACCGTGTCGCGCGGCACGATCTTCGTCATGACCTCGCGCGCGTCCTCGGTGCGGCCCTTCGCCAGCAGGTAGCGCGGCGACTCCGGCAGGGTGATGGCGAGGATGCCGTAGACGATCGACGGGACGATGCCGACCAGGAACATCCAACGCCATGCCGGAAGACCGGCGACGACCTCGGACGCGCCGCCTGCCGTGACCGCGAAGAACTGGTCGGACAGCAGGGCGGCGAAGATGCCGAGGGTGATGGCGAGCTGCTGGAACGAGGCCAGCCGCCCACGGATCGCCTTCGGGGAGACCTCCGAGATGTAGGCGGGCGCGATGACCGACGCGGTGCCGATGCCGAGACCGCCGACCAGACGCCAGATCACGAAGTCCCACGTGGCGAACGCGAAGCCCGAGCCGATCGACGAGACGAAGAACAGCACCGCTGCCCAGAACATGATGCGGGTGCGGCCGAACCGGTCGGCGAGACGCCCGGCGAAGAACGCACCGAACGCACACCCGATCAGTGCCGAGGCGACCGCGAAGCCGCTGGCGGCCTCAGACAGGCCGAACTCACCCTTGATCGCGTCGACGGCACCGTTGATGACGGACGAGTCGAAACCGAAGAGGAAACCGCCCACCGCTGCTGCGATGGCGAACGCGGTGACCTTCCCCTTGAACGCACGGTCCTCGCCGTGCCCGGTGGCTGTGTTGGACACGATGCTCCTGGGTTCTGCCGCCGTGCTGCGTGTGGGCACGGTGCCCCGGCGGTCGGCTGGTTCGCCGTCCGAGCGGCGTTGCGTGTTCCGGAGCGGCCCCGACTGTACTCCCCGATCGACGGATGGTCACATCGGCGGATTGCGGCGGCGGGGCGGGCGTCCGCACCTGGCGGTGCGGGCGCACGCACGCGGTGGTGCCGGCGCGCGCACGCGGTGGTGCCGACGCGCGCACCTCGTGGTGCCGATGCGCGGCCCCTCCACATCCTGGAGGCCCGGCTCACCCTCCACAGGTCGGCCAACATGCCGACCTGGCCGGCTCCACCGCCGCCAGGCTGGCCCCATGACCCGACCGCTCCTGACCGTCGCGGCGTCCCTCGTCGCGGTGCTGTTGCCTCCCCCGGTGCTCGCAGTGGCCGCGTTGAGAGAACCGATGCCAGCACCCGGTGCCGTATCCCCCGCTGGCACTGCCGCGTCCACGCAGACCCCCGCGCGTGCGACGGCTCCGTGGGTGTGGCCGACGGGCGACCGCGTGGTCGAGCGACCGTGGGAAGCGCCCGACGGCGACTACGGCGCCGGGCACCGGGGGATCGACGTCCCCGCGGCGCTGGGAACTCCGGTGGTCGCCGTCGACGACGGAGTCGTTGCGTTCGCGGGGTCCGTTGCCGGTCGTGGGGTCGTGACGATCGACCACGGCGGCGGACTCGTCAGCACGCTGGACTCGGTCGCGCCGTCGGTCACGAAGGACCAGCCGGTGGCGCAGGGCGACGTCGTCGGGACGGTCGCGGTCGGGCACTGTCCGTCGACCTCGCCGTGCCTGCACCTCGGGGCCCGGGTCGACGACCGGTACGTCGACCCGATAGCGTACCTGCCCTCGGCGGCCTGGCCAGTGCTCCTGCCGGACGATGCCTGGCCTGGATGACCCGACGAGGGCGGGGGCAGGCATCGAGCGATCCGCACCGGGACGAGCCTCGGAGCGGTGTGCACCGGGGCGATCAGCACCGGCACGAGCCGCCGAGCGGTGTACACCGGGGCGATCAGCACCGGCACGAGCCGCCGAGCGGGGTGCACCGAGGCGAGCCGTCAGGCGCGGGGGTGTGCCGTGCGGTAGACCTCGCGTAGACGCGCCGACGACACGTGCGTGTAGATCTGCGTCGTCCCGAGACTCGCGTGCCCCAGGAGCTCCTGGACGGCACGCAGGTCGGCTCCCCCGTCGAGCAGGTGCGTCGCGGCGGTGTGTCGGAACGTGTGCGGTCCGCTCGGCCCTTCGCCGGGCAGGTCCTGCAGCAACCGGGCGACCACGCGGTAGGCGCTCCGGACCCCCAGCCTGGCGCCGCGGTCCCCCAGGAAGAGCGCATCCGACGGTCCGGCGGCCCGACCGAGCAGCACCGGTCGTCCCCGGTCCAGCCAGCCCTCGACGGCGTCCCGCGCGGGGACACCGAACGGCACGACGCGCTCCTTGCCGCCCTTCCCGAGCACACGGACCGTCAGGCGACCACGGTCGAGGTCGCCGACGTCGATGCCGACGAGCTCGCTCACGCGGATGGCCGCGGCGTACAGCAGTTCGACGAGCGCCAGGTCCCGGAGGGCACTCGGGTCATCGGAGCTCGCACGTGCCGCCAGGCCGTCGAGCAACGTCCGCACCTGGTCCTCGGAGACGACGCGTGGCAGGTGCGCCGCGCCCTTCGGTGCACGGAGTCGCACACCGGGGTCCGTCGTGACGAGCCCGGTCTCGGTCGCCCACCGGGTGAAGGCGCGGACTGACGACGATCGCCGCGCGATGCTCGACCGCGCGAGCCCGCGCTCGCTGCCGGCCCACAGCCAGTCGCGCAGGACGTCGAGCGAGCAGTCGGCGACCCGGTCGACCCCGCGCTGGGCGCAGAACCCGAGCAGGTCCTCGAGGTCGCCCCGGTACGCCCGCACCGTCTGCTCGCTGAGCCCCCGCCCGGTGGCGGTGTGTCCGAGGAACGCGAGGACCGCAGCGCCGAGTGTCCCGCCGTCGTGGTCCATGTCGGACAGCGTAGGCGTCCGCACCGCTCCCGCTCATGCGCGCCGACCCGTCGGACCGGAACGACCAGCAGCACCCAGCACCCAGCCGTCGACGCGACGCTCGACGAGCCCCTGCAGTTCGGCGAGCGCCAGCGTGTCGGTGGCCGCGGCGACGGAGAGCCCCGAGCGCTCGGCGACCTCGACGACCGTGATCGGTCGGCGGCCCAGCGCATCGACCACCCGGACCGTCTCGGGGTCGACGGTCGCCGAGCACAACGTGGTCGGCGTGTCGTCGGGGTCGACGCCGCTGTGGACGGCGACGGCGGAGCGCACCGGGTCATGGGCGTACACGGCCAGCTGCGCGACGCCGTCGGCCACCAGCCGGTGACACCCGACCGAGGCTGGAGACGAGAAGGCGCCGGGGACGGCGAACACCGGGCGCCCGAGCTGCGCCGCGTGGTGCGCCGTGTTGAGCGCTCCCGACCGCGCAGCCGCCTCGACCACCACGACGGTGTGCCCGAGCGCCGCGATCAACCGGTTCCGTGCGAGGAACCGCCATCGGGTGGGCGGGGTGCCCGGCGGGGACTCGGCGAGCAGCATGCCCTGTCGCCCCACGTTGCCGAGCAGTTCGACGTGCCCCGCCGGGTAGAGCTGGTCGACGCCACCGGCGAGGACCGCGACCGTGGGCGTCCGCGCGGCGATGGCGACCCGGTGTGCGACGGCGTCAATCCCGTAGGCGCCCCCGCTCACGGTCGTGCACCCGGCGTCCGCAGCAGCCGAGGTGATCTCGGCGCACGCTTCCGCACCGGCGAGCGTGTTCGACCGGGCACCGACGACGGACAGGCACGGACGCGACACGACGGGCGGTTGGTCCCCACGCGGCCGGCCTCGACGCCAGAGCACCAGTGGCGCGTGCTCCCCGAGGTCGTCCATGCCCGCCGGCCACTCGGGGTCGCCCGGCAGCAGGAGGGTCGCTCCGACCGCCGTCGCCGCATCGAGGATCCGCTCCGGGTCGGCTCGGGCGAACCGCGGGCGCCACCGCTCCAGCGCCACGACGAGTGCGTCGGCGAGCCCGTCGGCCAGCGAGTCGTCGGCATGGACGTCGGCGGCGCACGCGTCGCGGATCGCCTGCACCGGTCCGGGCCCGGTGACGAGCCGCAGCGACCGTTCCGCGCCGAGCATCCGGACCAGCGCACCGGCCGTGCTGTCCCCCGGTTCGACGAGTGCGCTCCACGCCACCCGCGCGAGCGCCTCGGCGTCGGCGGCGCTCACAGCCCGCTCCGCAGCCCGAGGGCCGCCGACACCTGATCGCCACCCGGACGGTCGACCGCGGTGAGGTCGGCGATCGTCCAGGCCAGGCGCATCACCCGGTCCCACCCGCGCATCGTCAGCGTGCCGAGCTCGAGGCCTCGGTCCAGGGCCGTCGTCGCACCGGGCTCAGCTCGACCCGGCCCCCGGAGCCATGCACCCGTGACCTCGGCGTTCCTGCTCCACCCGGTGCCGGCGAGTCGGTCCGTCATGCGGGCGCGTGCGGCTTCGACGACGACCCGCGCCTCGGCGGTGGTCGGGGTCGTCCCGGCCGACCGCCGCATCACCGCGGCCGTCACCCGAGGCACCTGCACGCGGATGTCGATGCGGTCGAGGAGCGGCCCGGACATCCGCGCGAGGTAGCGCCGGACGGTGGTCGGCGAGCAGTCGCAGACGGGTCCGCCCAGCTCGGGTCTGCTGCCGGCGTGGCCGCAGGGACAGGGGTTGGCGGCCAAGACCACCTGGCACCGCGCCGGGAACTCGGCCGATCCGGCGGCGCGGTGCACCGTGATCCGGCCCGACTCGAGCGGCTGTCGGAGGGCATCGAGCACCGCACGCGGGAACTCGGGGGCCTCGTCGAGGAACAGCACGCCCTGCGTCGCCCGGGACACGGCACCCGGCCGGATCGTGCCCGAGCCGCCGCCGATGAGCGCGATCGCGGACGCGGAGTGGTGTGGGGCTTCCCACGGCGGGCGGGTCGTCCACGACCGAGCACCGAGACCGGCGACCGAACGCACGGCCGCGACCTCGAGCGCCGCCTCGGAGTGCAGGTCGGGCAGGAGCCCGGGGAGCCGCTCGGCGAGCATCGTCTTGCCCGCGCCGGGCGGTCCGAGCAACAGCACGTGGTGTCCGCCCGCAGCAGCGGTCAGCATCGCCCGGACGCCGATCTCGTTGCCGAGGACGTCGCCGAACTCGGCATCGGGGACCCGGACGTCGGCGAGGGCGGTCGGCAGGACGGGGTCGACGTCGACGGCGGGCAGCATCGCCCCGGCGTCGATGGCAGCACCGCGAAGTGAGTCGACGCCGTGCACGAGCACGCCGGGGACGACGAGCGCTTCTTCGAGGTTGCCCACGGGCACGACGACCCGCGCGACACCGGCCGCACGCGCCGCGAGCACCATCGGGACCACGCCGGGGACCGGACGGACGCGTCCGTCGAGTCCGAGTTCGCCCACGTAGACGACCCGACCGGAGGTCCGCGGGGCCGTGCCGGCCGCCGCGAGCACCGCCATCGCGATGGCCAGGTCGAAGCCCGAGCCCCGCTTCGGTATCGCCGCGGGTGTGAGGTTGACCGTGATGCGTCGCGCCGGCAGCGGACAGCCCGCGTTCGCCGCGGCCGAGCGGACACGCTCACGCGCTTCACCGAGGGACGTGTCCGGCAGCCCGATGATGCTGAATCCGGGGAGCTGGCTGGTCAGGTGCGCCTCGACCTCGACCAGCCGCCCGCTCACCCCGAGCAGTGCGACGGCCGCCGATCGCCCGATGTCGCTCATACGATCGCCTCGACGTGCTCGACGACCGCACGAGGCCCGATCAGGTGCACGGCCATCGCGTCGATCCGGATCTGCGGCGCGGCGTGGTCCGGGTGCGCCGCGAACCACGCGGGCACGAGTTGCCGGAGCCGCCGGAGCTTGGTCCGGGTGATCGCTTCGAGCGGGTGCCCAGCCGTCGCCCCGCTGCGGGTCTTCACCTCGACGAAGACGAGACCGTCGGCGCACCGGGCGACGATGTCGACCTCGCCGCGAGCACACCGCCAGTTGCGGTCGACGATCGTGTACCCGTGTCGTTCGAGCCATGCAGCAGCGATGTCTTCACCCTGCGCACCCAATTCCGCTGTTCCCATGAGCACAGCGTCGCGAACCAGAAAGGCGGACGGCGGGCCGGACCATGATCTGTGGAGGAAATTCGACCCTCACGCACCTGTGCAGGAACAACGGTGCCGAACGCGCAGGACCCGACCGACCATGGTGGTCGATCGGGTCCTGGAGAGCAGTCGTTCAGTGCGCGGCTGCGTACGCTTCCTGCACCTGGGTGGAGATACGCCCGCGGGTGGAGACTTCGTACCCGTTCTCCTTGGCCCATTCGCGGACCTTGGCCAGCTCTTCGGAATTGCCCCGCTTGGGCGCGGCCTTCGGGGTGCTCGTGGCACCGGTACGGCGGCCACTCACCTTGCGCGCGGCGGCGACGTAGTCGGAGATCGATTCGCGGAACTTGTCCACGTTGTCGTCGGACAGGTCGATCTCGTAGGTGGAGCCGTCGAAAGCGAATTCCACGGTCCGTCCTGCACCGGGTGTGATGGGCGAGTCGTCGAGGTCGTCGACGAGCTGCACGGTGACCTTCTGCGCCATTGTGTTCTCCTTGCTGTGGGGACAGGAATTCCCCGTCAGCGTACCGCGCATTCCCAAGGAATGTCGGAGGACGTTCCTGCGGCAGAAAAGTCGACGATCACTCGTCGAGTGCGAGTTCCTTCGGCAGTTCGAGTTCCCGCGTCGTGAGTTCCTCGACATTCACGTCCTTGAACGTCAGCACGCGGACCGATTTCACGAATCGGTCGGAACGGTAGACGTCCCACACCCAGACGTCGTTCATGGTCAGTTCGAAGTAGAAGTCGTGTTCGGTGTCGCGTCGGGCGAGTTCGACCTCGTTGGCGAGGTAGAACCGTCGCTCGGTCTCGACCACGTAGCGGAACTGCGCCACGACGTCGCGGTACTCACGGTAGAGGGCGAGCTCGACCTCGCGGTCGTAGTCGTCGAATTCGTCGTCATCCATTGCGGCCACAGTCTACGGCGCAGGAGCGCGCGACGGACCACATGGCGCGAGACCGACCGACGAGCTCAGCCGGCGACCCCGTCCAGTTCCTCGAACCCGTCGAGCACGACCGAGGGTGTCGCGGCGACGACCGTGTGCAACCACGTCGTCCGGTGCATGCTGTGCGGCCCCACGGCCCGGATCGCGTCGTAGTGCGCGCTGGACCCGTACCCCTTGTTCGACGCCCAGGCGTAGTGCGGGGCATCCTCGTGCGCGGCGACCATCAGTGCGTCTCGCTCGACCTTCGCGACGACCGAGGCCGCGGCGACCGAGGCGCAGTCGCGGTCGGCCTTCACCCGGACGGTGACGTCGAGCGGAGCCGAAGCGGTGACGAGCGTCGGTGGCAGAGCGCGCGAGAGCCAGTCGAACGACCCGTCCAGGATCACGACCGCCCCCTCGAGCGAGACCCCGGACGCGACGAGCGACGACAGGGCTCGTGCTCCGGCGAGACCGAGCGCGGGCACGATGCCCTCGGAGTCCACGACGGACGCCGAGGCCATGCCCACGGCCGTCCTCGCCCACCGGGTGACCGCCGGCACGAGCTCGGTGCGGCGCGCCGCCGAGATCAGCTTGGAGTCGGCAAGGCCCTGCGGCACCCGTCGGACGTCGACCGTCACGGCAGCGACGCCGACGGCCACCGGACCCGCGATGGCGCCACGCCCCACCTCGTCCACACCGATCACCGTCACGCGCCCGGCCGCGAAGTGGGACTTCTCGAGCCGGAGCGACGGACGGACCGGGGTCACCGGTCCTTCTCCTCGACCCCCGCGAAGACGTTCGGGTAGTCGTCGAGCCACGTCCAGCGGCTGGTCGGCCACGAGATCACGAATGCCCGACCGGTGACGTCGGAGAGCGGCACGAACCCCTTGGACGGGGTGTTCCCGTTGTAGCGGGAGTCCTTCGAGTCGTAGCGGTTGTCGCCCATCACCCAGATGGTGCCCTTCGGCACCGTGACCGAGAAGTCCGTGCCCGAGGCCCGGGTCTCCCCCGCGGGCAGCTTGAGGTACGGCTCCTTGAGCGGCACCCCGTTGACCGTCATCTGCCCGAGGTCGTTGCAGCAGGCCACCTTGTCGCCCGGCAGGCCGATGACGCGCTTGATGAGGTGGTCGTCGCTGTCGCCAGTCCCGAGGCCGACCTGCGTCAGCAGCCAGTCGATCGCCTTCGCCGGCTGGGACGTCGGCGTCACGCTCGGCACCTCGGAGCCGGTGAGCCACCCACCCGGGTCCTTGAAGACGACGACGTCACCGTGCTTCAGCGCGACGGTGTCCGGGACGAGCTCGTTCACGATCACCCGGTCGTTGATCTGCAGGGTGTTCTGCATCGACGCCGACGGGATGTAGAACGAGCGGATCAGGAACGTCTTCACGAGGAACGACACCAGCAGTGCGGCGACGAAGATGATGAGCAGGTCGCGCAGGAACGTCAGGACGCCGTTCCGCTGCTTGGGGGAACGCGGCCGATGCACGTCGTTCTCGGTCGTGTCGGTCATTCCACCCTCGAGTCAGGACAACAGGGAACAGGGAAGCCCCCCGCCGATGCACAACCGTACATCNNNNGGCGATCAGTTGTCGCGCTTCTCCTTGATCTTGCGGCGGGCCGCCTTGCCGCGGAGTTCGCGGAGGTAGTACAGCTTCGCGCGGCGCACGTCACCACGGGTGACGACCTCGATGTGGTCGATGATCGGCGAGTGCACCGGGAACCAGCGCTCGACGCCGACCTGGAAGCTGACCTTGCGGACCTTGAAGGTCTCGCCGAGCCCGTGGCCCTGACGGCCGATGACGACACCCTGGAAGACCTGGATGCGCGAGCGCGTGCCTTCGATGATGTTCACGTGGACCTTGACGGTGTCACCCGCACGGAAGTCGGGGACGTCGGTCCGCAGCGATGCTGCGTCGACGTTGTCGAGGAGCTGGCTCATTGTTGGGTCACTCTCTGCGGACGCGCACGGGTCGCCGCGGATCGAATTCGGAAACGAAGTGGTGATGTGCCCGGTGTCGGCGACTCCCCCGTGGCAGAGTCCAGCCAGGGCACAGCGCTCAATACTGCCACATCGTCCTGTCGCAGCCAAACGGATCCGCACCGACCAGGATGGACGCATGATCGAACTCCGCACCCCCGACGAACTCGACGGGCTCCGCGCCGCCGGCCGGTTCGTCGCCGACGTGCTCGACGAGCTGCTCACCACGGTGGACGTCGGCGTCGACCTGCTCGACCTCGACCGGCTGGCCGCCAGGATGATCGCCGACCGCGGCGCCGTGAGCTGCTACGTCGACTACCACCCGTCGTTCGGGAAGTCGCCGTTCGGCAGGAACCTCTGCACGTCGGTCAACGACGCCGCGCTGCACGGCCTGCCGCACGCCTACCGGCTCCAGGACGGCGACGTGGTCAGCCTCGACTTCGCGGCGAGTCTCGATGGCTGGGTCGCAGACTCCGCCGTGACGGTGCAGGTCGGCACCCAGGACGCCGAGGACCAGCGGCTGATCGACACGGTGGAACGCGCCCTGGTCGCCGGGATCGCCGCGGCGCGCCCCGGCAACAGGCTCGGCGACGTCTCGCATGCGATCGGCGGGGTCGCGCACCAGGGCGGCTACGACGTCAACCTGCAGTTCGGCGGCCACGGGGTCGGGCGCACGATGCACGGCGAACCACATGTGCCGAACGACGCGCGACCGGGCCGCGGCCTGAAGCTCCGACCCGGCCTCGTCGTCGCGATCGAACCGTGGCTGATGCGCGGCACCGACGAGCTGTACCAGGACGATGACGGCTGGACGCTCCGGAGCGTCGACGGATCCCGTGCCGCGCACGTCGAGCACACGGTCGCCGTCACCGAGACCGGTCCCGAGATCCTGACCCTGCGTCGCGCTCAGCGCGCCTGACGGAGTGGGCCCACGCCGCCGGTTCCGGACCGACGGGCCAGCGGCGGGCCGGCCGTGCCGGTGGGGAGGCCCGGTGCCAGCTGGCACCGGGCCTCCCGTCCGCCAGGAGCCGCCTGCTCGGCAGGCCTCCGACACAGCAGGTCGAAACGCGCGTTGGTGGCCCGGATTCCGGGCC
>NZ_LMPO01000010.1:121804-132586 GCF_001424385.1 Curtobacterium sp. Leaf183
AGGTCCGGCCGGACGCGACGCGTCCGCTCGAGCTGCTGCTCGCGCCGCCACGCGGCGACACGCCCGTGGTGCCCGCTGAGCAGGACCTCGGGGACGTCGAGGTCACGCCACGACGCGGGCTTGGTGTACGAGGGGTACTCGAGCAGGCCGTCCTCGTGGGACTCCTCGACCAGGGACTCGGGGTTGCCGACCACGCCGGGAACCAGGCGCCCGACGGCCTCGATCATCGCCATCGCCGCGACCTCGCCGCCGTTCAGCACGTAGTCGCCGAGCGAGAGCTCGACGACGGTGCTGCGCGTCGCGGCCCACTCGAACACGCGCGCGTCGATGCCCTCGTACCGCCCGCAGGTGAAGACGAGGTGCTCGTGCTCGGCGAGGGAACGCGCGATCGACTGCGCGAACGGTGTGCCGGCCGGCGTCGGGACGACGAGCGTCGACGACCCGTCCGGTCGCAGGATCGACTCGAGCGCCTGGGCCCACGGCTCGGGCTTCATCACCATGCCGGCACCACCGCCGTACGGGGTGTCGTCGACGGTGCGGTGCCGGTCGGTGGTCCAGGAGCGCAGGTCGTGCACGTGCAGGTCGAGGAGCCCGCCCTGCCGCGCCCGTCCCAGCAGAGACACGTCGAGCACCCCGAAGAACTCCGGGAAGATCGTGACGATGTCGATCCGCACGGTCAGGACTCGTCCGACGGGTCCGGCGTCGGCGTGACCGTCTCCGGGCGCGACATGTCCTCAGGGTCCTCGAAGAGCCCCGTGGGCGGCGTGACGGTGACGGTGCGCCCGGCGATGTCGACGGACGGCACGATGGCGGCCACGAACGGCACGAGGACCTCGCCGCGGTCGGGGGTCGTCACCGCGAGCAGGTCCTGCGCAGGCAGGTGATCGACGCGCGCGACGGTGCCGACGGAGACGCCGTCACGGACCACGTCGAGGCCGACCAGCTGGTGGTCGTACCAGGCGTCGTCCTCGCCGGTCTCTTCATCGGGGTCCTGGTCGACCCAGAGGATCGCCCGCGCGAGCGTCTCGGCGGCGGAACGATCCGCGATGCCCTCGAAGAAGGCGACCGCGTGGCCGTTGTACCAACGGAGCTCGTCGATGGCGATGGTCTTGCCGGACCACGGCGAGTCGTCCGGGACCTGGAGCGAGAAGACCGCTCCGTGCGTGAACCGACGATCCGGGTCGTCGGTGTAGAGCTCGAGCTTGAGACCGCCCTTGAGCCCGTGCGCCTTGGTGATGCGACCCACCCGGAGCTGGGTCGCCTCGTCAGGAATCGGTGTCGACCACGTCGACCCGCACCCGCTTGCCATCGGCCAGAGCCGTGACGAGGGTGCGGAGCGCCTTGGCGGTCCGACCGGCGCGTCCGATCACGCGGCCGAGGTCCTCGGGGTGCACGCGCACCTCGAGGACCTCACCCCGCGCGGAGGTGGAGCTGGCGACGCGCACGTCGTCAGGGTGATCGACGATCCCCTTGACGAGGTGCGTCAGCGCAGATGCGAGCAAGGAATTACGCCTCGGTCGTCTCTGCGTCAGCGTCGGCCTCGGCCGGAGCGGCCGGGGCCTTCTTCTCCGACTTCGGCTTCAGGACGGCCTTCTTCGACGAGTCGACGGTGAAGGGCTCCTTCGGCTGCTTGACCTTGACCTTGGACTCGGTGTCCTTCTCGCCCTTGAACTTGGCCCAGTCGCCGGTCAGCTTGAGGAGGGCAGCGACCTGCTCGGTCGGCTGCGCGCCGACGCCGAGCCAGTACTGCGCCCGGTCCGACTTGACCTCGATGAACGAGGGCTCCTCGGTCGGGTGGTACTTGCCGATCTCCTCGATGACACGACCGTCGCGCTTGGTGCGCGAGTCGGCGACGACGATGCGGTAGTACGGTGCTCGGATCTTGCCGAGACGCTTGAGACGGATCTTGACAGCCACAAATGCTCCTGTTGCGTGTTGTTGTGGTTGAACCGGAACCGCGGGCGTGGGGGCACGCGCGGTGAAAGCTCGAATGAGATCGTCATCCGCTGGATAGAGGGTCGAGCGGACACGATTCGACCGTTCATTCTTGCAGATGTCCGGCCCAGAAGCGAGCCAGCGAGTGCGGCGTGGCGCTACGGCGCGAGGGAGCGGACCGCTTCGAGGGCCTCGGAGGTCGCACGGACCGCGTCGACGCTCCGGGCGTCACGAGCACCGCCGACCAGGGCGAACGGGACGCCCGCCGACGCGAGCGCGGACTCGAGCGAGTGCTCGAGACGTTCCTGCCCGGCGCAGACGACGACGTGGTCGGCCGGGACCGCCCGTTCGACGCCGTCCTCGTCGCGGATCCAGAGTGCACCCGGCTCGATCCGCAGGTACTCCTGCACGCCGCCGACCATGCGGACACCGGCGTCGCGGAGCCGTCCGAGGGCGACCCACCGCGACGTCAGACCGACCCCCTGCCCGAACTTGCCCGAGCGGCGGAGCACGGTGACCTGCTCGCCCGGACGGGTCGTGCGCTGGGCGACGGGCTGTCGCTGCGGCAGGGGCCCGAGGACGTCGTCGGCGACGGTCACGTCCCACCGCTCGGCGAACGCCCGCGCACGGAGGGACTCGTCCGGGGACTCGGTCAGGAACGCCGCGGTGTCGACGCCGATGCCGCCCCCGCCGATGACCGCGACCGTGCCGGCGGGGACGCCGTCGCGGAGCGCCTGCTCGTACGTCTGCACGTGCGGCAGCTCGACACCCTGGATGTCGACCGACCGCGGGACGACGCCCGGTGCGAGCACGACGGCGTCGCTGCCGACCAGGTCGGCTGCCGTCGCCGGTCGTCCGAGGTGCACGGTCGCACCACGCTGGTCCAGCTCGGCGCGCGCGGCACGGACGGTCGCGGCGTAGTCCTCTTTCCCAGGGACCAGCGCGGCCAGGCCGAGCTGCCCACCGAGCTCGTCGGCGGCCTCCCACAGCGTGACGCGGTGCCCGCGACGGGCGGCGTCCACGGCGGCGGCGAGCCCGGCCGGCCCACCGCCGACGACGTCGACGCGGCGGGGCTGGGTCGTCGGACGGACCGGGAAGGCGACCTCGCGGCCGGCGCGCGGGTTCACCAGGCACGACACCGGTGCGCCGATGATCGAGCGGTCCAGGCACGCCTGGTTGCAGCCGATGCACGTGTTGACGAGGTCGAAGCGGCCGTCGACCGACCGCGACACGATCGCCGGGTCCGCCAGGAACGGCCGCGCGAGCGCGACGGCGTCCAGGAGCCCGTCTGCCAGCACCGCTTCTCCGTCGCGGAGGTCCGTCATCCGGTTCGAGGCGATCACCCGGACCCCGGGGTGGTCGGAGCCGCGGACGACCCGCGCGATCCGGGAGGCGTACGCCAGCCAGGCGCCGTGCGGGACGGCAGCCTGCACGGTCGGTGTGCGGGACTCGTGCCAGCCGATCCCGACGGAGATGCCGTCGAGCCCCAGCGGCAGCAGGTCGTGCACGAGCGCGTCGACCTCGTCGTCGGTGGTCGACCCGGGCATCAGGTCGGCCCCGGAGAGCCGGATCGTCACCGCGAGGTCCGGCACCGCGGCCCGGACCGCCCGGACGACGGACACGGCGAACCGTCGGCGCTTCTCGGGGGTGCCGCCCCAGGCGTCCTCACGCAGGTTCGTCAGCGGCGAGCAGAACTGGTTGACCAGGTAGCCCTCGGACGCCATGATCTCGACGCCGTCGAACCCGATGTCGCGTGCCGAACGGGCCGCGGCCGCGAAGTCCTCGATGGTCCGTTCGATCTCCGACGCGGTCAGTTCCTCCGGCACGACCCCGCGTGCTGCTGCCCACGGCAGCGCCGAGGGCGCGACGGCGCGCTGCGGGCCGCCGTGCCGGTCGACCATGCCGCCCACCAGGGCGTACCGACCGGCGTGGAAGAGCTGCGCCAGGATCGTGCCGCCCTCGTCGTGCACGGCCTGCACCGCGACCCGGAACCGTTCGTCCGCGCCGTCGACACCGAACACGGCGAAGTCCGGACCACCACGGGCCTCGTCGGACACCGCGATGCCGCCGGTGATGATGCACGCCGCCCCGCCGGCAGCGCGCTCGCGGTAGAACGCCGCCAAGCCGGCTCCGCCGTCGTCGTGCACCTCGAGCCCGGTGTGCATCGAGCCCATGACGACCCGGTTGGGCAGCGTCAGCGGGCCGAGCGTCCAGGGCGAGGCGACGACGGCGAGGTCCGGGACGGCGACGGTGCTCATGCCCCTACTCTGCCCCAGCCGGGGTCCCGGGGAGCACGGCGTCCCGCAGCGGCGACGTCGTGTCCGCCCAGTACGGCGGGGCGATGACGGTCAGACCGCCGTCGACGGAGAGGGTCTGGCCCGTGATGTACGACGCCTTGTCGGACAGCAGGAAGTCCACGGCGTCGGCCATGTCATGCGCCGTGCCCGGGCGCTGCAGCGGCAGCTTCTCGATGACCGTCTGCATCGGCGCCATGCCCGGCACCGCGTTGTAGAAGTAGTCCAGCGAGTCGGTGTCGATGAGCCCGCCGTTGACCGCGTTGACGGTGATCTGCCGCGGGCCGTACTCGACCGCCATGTACTTCGTGTAGGCCTCGGTCATCGCCTTCGCGGCGCCCAGGGCGGCGTAGGTCGGGAACGCGCGGAGCGAGCCGTACGAGGTCACGACGACGATCCGGCCCCCGCGGTCCATCAGCTCGGCGGCACGCTGCGCACCGAGCACGAACGACCGGGCGTTGGTGGCGTAGCTGCGGTCGAGGTGGTGCAGCTTGAGCTGCGCGACCGGCTTGAAGGCGCTGGCGGCGGCGTTCGCCACGAACATGTCGAGCCGCCCGTAGGTGTCACGGACCAGGTCGAACAGCGCGTCGATCGACTCCGGCTGCTCGATGTCGACCTGCGCCGTGATGCCGTCGCCGCCGGCTGCCTTGACGTCCGCCAGGGACTGCTCGGCGAGGTCGGCGTTGCCCTTGTAGGTCACCACGACGGTGACACCGCGCTGGCCGAGCTTCTGCGCGAGCAGGCGGCCGATGCCGCGGGAGGCCCCGGTGATGAGCGCGATGGGTGCGGTGCTGTCGGTCACTTCAGTCCTTTGCGTTGCGTGAGCAGGAGACGGACGGGAGGCTCGTGGCGGGCCCGCCACGAGCCTCCCGTCGGTTGCAGGGTGCGGCTAGAACCCGGCCTGGCCGGTCACGACGGCGCGGCCGACGACCAGCTTCTGGATCTCGTTCGTTCCCTCTTCGAAGCGCTGCGCGCGTGCGTCGCGGTAGACCCGCTCGATCGCGTTGCGCTTCCAGTAGCCCTGGCCGCCGTGCACCTGCAGGGCCTTGTCGGTGACGCGGGCGAGCATGTCGACCGCGACCATCTTCGAGGCACTGGAGAGCGTGCCGGCGTCGGGGCGCCCTTCCTCGTAGGCGCGGGCGGCCTCGAGCACCAGCGCACGGGCAGCGGCGATGTCGGCGTAGTTCTCGGCCAGGTAGAACTGGATGGCCTGGCGCGTGGCGAGCTTCTTGCCGAAGGTCTCGCGCTCGTTGGCGTACTCGACCGCGAGCTCGTTCGCGCGCTCGGCCAGCCCGACGGCGCTCATCGCGACCGAGACGCGGCTGGGGAGCAGGAAGCCGCCGAGCGCGACCTCGAGGCCCTGGCCTTCGTCACCCAGTCGGGCGCTGGCCGGGATCGGCGTCTCGGTGAACCGCAGGATCGCGTGGTCGGTCCCGCGGATGCCCATCGTGTCGGAGTCGTCGATGACCTCGGCGCCCGGGAGCCCCGAGTTGGGCATGAGGAACGCGACGGTGCCGTCCTGCCCGGTGGTGCCCTCGAGGCGCGCGGCGATCAGCCAGTAGTCGCACTTGACGCCGAACGTGATGAGGTGCTTCTCGCCGTTCATGACGTACGTGTCGCCCTCACGGCGGACGGTCGTGCGGATGTCCGCGCCGGTGCCGGCCGTGGCCTCGGTCAGCGTGAAGGCGACGAGCTTGTCACCGGCGACCGAGGGCTTGACGACCTGCTCGATCTGCTCCGGCGACGCGTACGGCGCCATCGCGCGCCAGGTTCCGTTGATGACGTGCACGAGCATGCGGATCGAGGCGTGCGACCGCGACACGATCTCCATGACCTCGAGGTAGCGCGAGAACGGGATGTCCCGCCCGCCGAGCTCGGCCGGTGCGGCGAGGCTGAGCCAGCCCAGCTCCTTGAGCTCCTGGAACAACTCGGGCGCGACCTGACCGGTGCGCTCGATCTCGTTCGCCCAGTCCTCACCACGGCCGCGGACCCACGCCGTGACCTCCGCCTTGAGCTCGGCGAAGTCCTGCTCGGCCGCCGTTTCCATGACCATCGTCATCGTTCGTTCTCCTTCATCGCGACGAGCGCCGCAGCCTGCTCGCGCAGGACGTTCTTCTGGACCTTGCCGACCGCGTTGCGGGGCAGTTCGTCGATGTACTCCAGGCGCTCCGGCCAGTAGTACTTGCTGACGCCGGCGTGCTCGAGGTACCGCTGCATCCCAGCGAAGTCGAGCGACTCGTCGGCCCGTGCGGACACGACGTACGCGCACGCCCGCTCCCCCAGGCGCTCGTCGGGCATCGCCACGATGGCGACGTCGGTGACGAGCGGGTGCTGGTACAGCAGGTTCTCGATCTCGACCACGGGGATCTTCTCGCCACCGCGGTTGATGACGTCCTTGACGCGCCCGGTGATCGACAGGAAGCCCTTCGCGTCGACCTTCGCCAGGTCGCCGGTGCGGTACCAGCCGTCCTCGGTGAAGACGTCGTCGGTCAGGTCGGGCCGGTCGAGGTACCCGTCGAACATGGTCGGCGAGTGCAGTTCGTAGTTGCCCTCGGTGCCCGCCGGCAGCTCGTTGCCCTCGTCGTCGACGATGCGGATCCGGGTACCGGGCAGTGCGCGTCCGTCGTGACCGTAGGCGTCAGCGGGGTCGTCGGTGGGGCTCGAGAGCGCGCCGAGGCACGTCTCGCTGGTGCCGAACGCCCCGAGGATGGCGGTGCCGAGGACCGTCGCCGCACGCTGGGCGAGCGCCCGCGGCACGGCGGCACCGGTCGGGACGAAGACCCGGAGGGACTCCGGTGCCGGTGCACCCGCTTCGACCAGGTCGACCAGGTCGGTCAGGAACGGCGTCGCACACTGCACGAAGGTCGCCCGTGCCGCCCCGAAGGCCTGCTCGAGCGCGGCCCGACCGTCCCACACGGGCTGGATGACCTGGGCGGCGCCGAGCCGGAACGCCAGCAGCATGCCGTACAGGAAGCCGGTCTGGTGCGCCAGGGGCGACGGGATGTAGATCCGGTCGTCCTTCGTCAGGCCGGACTGCGCCACGTGCATCGCGGTCGCCAGCCCGAGCGTGCGGTGCGGGTGCTGGACGCCCTTCGGCTCGCCGGTGGTGCCCGACGTGAACAGCAGCTGGCAGATGTCGTCTGCCGTCGGTGCGTGCGAGCGGATCTGTTCGACGTCGACCTGGACGGAGCCGAGTGCGGTGTCCCAGTAGCGCCAGTTCCACTCGCTCGCGGCCACCCGCTCGGAGGCATCGGCGGGCAGTGGCGGCTGGTTGGTGGGGATGTCGCCCTGTCCACGGGCCTCGGAGCGGATGACGACGACGTGCTCGACACTGAGTCGGCGCTTCTGTGCGCGTGCCTCGTCGAACACGTCGAGCAGCTCCAGGGCCGGGCGGCGTTTGCGGAAGACGTTCGGCAGGAACACCACGCGCGCACGCGACCGAGCGAGCGTCATCGTGGTCTCGCGCGGGCCGAACACCGGCATGATCGGCGTGGCGACCGCGCCGATCTGGATCGCCCCGAGGGTGATCGAGACGAACTCGCGCCAGTTCGGCAGCTGCATCGCGACGGACTCGCCGCGCCGCACGCCGAGCTCGAGCAGCAGCGCTGAGACCTTGTCGGCCTCGTCCTGCAGCTCGCGCCAGGTGGTCTCGACCGGCTCGGGGCCGCCGACCTCGATGACCGCCAGGCCGTCGGGCTCGGTGTCGGCGAGCGCGCGGACCTTCTCGCTGAGCACCAGCGGATCGGCGTCGACACCGGTGAGCTCGGGCAGGTCGACGGACGGGGCAGCCGTCGTGGTGTCCTCGCCCAGGTCGGTCGGCTGGTCGGACAGACGCGCGCGGTCAGCGCGGTCGTCGGCCACGGAATCGTCGGTGAGGGCGTCGCCGACCTCCATGTCGAGGCCGACGGAGTTCATCGCCTCGAGGAAGGTCGGGTACGAGATCCGGTACGCCCGGGGGTAGGTGAGGGCAGACGCACCGTCGGCCCTCGACGCGGCGACGGCGAGGGACATGAGGACGCGGTGGTCGTTGAACGAGGACATCGACGCCCCGCGCAGTCCGCCCGCGCCGACGCCGGTGACGCGGAGCTCGTCGGCGCCCTGCTCGGCGCGTCCGCCCATCCGGTTCAGCTGGAGCATCGCCGCGACGCGGTCGGACTCCTTGAGCCGGATGTGCGCCACGTTCCACAGCCGGGTCGTGCCCTCGGCGAAGGTCGCCATGGTGGACAGCACCGGCAGCAGGTCCGGGATGGGCTGGCAGTCGATGTCGAGGGGCCGGAGCGGGGAGCCGTCGTGCTCGATGCGCACGAAACCGGTCTCCTCGTCGATGCGCATCGGCACGCCCATCGCCGTCGCGAGGTCGAGGAACTCGCTCTCGGGGTGGTCCGTGTCGGCGGTGCGGAACGACGTCATCCCGCGCAGCAGCACGTCCGACCGGCGGATGGCTGCGGCGGCGATGCCGAACGCCGCCGAGCCGATGTCCGGTGGGATGACGTAGTCGTGGGGAGTCGCCTGCTGGTTCGCCGGGATCCGGTACTCCAGCCAGTCGTCCGAGACCTCGACCCGGAGGCCGAACTGCCGCATCATCCGCACGGTCAGCTCGACGTAGGGCTGTTCGTTGAGACGCCCGCCGGTGATGTGGATGCGCGTCTCCTGCTCGGCGAAGGGTGCCACGAGCAGGAGGCCCGAGATCCACTGGGAGAGCGTGCCGGCGATCTGCACGTCACCACCGCGCGGACGCTTCGGCTGGACGGTGACGGGCGGGCAGTCGTTCGTCGCCTCGAGCTCGATCCCCATCTGGGTGAGCGAGGTCAGCAGCGCCTTGATCGGCCGACGCTGGAAGTACTTCATGCCCGACAGCGTCATCGGCTTGTCTGCCAGGGACGCCAGGCCCGTCATGAAGTAGAGGGTGGTCCCCGAGGACCCCATGTTGAGGATGCCGTCGGCACCACGGGACCCGTGGTCGACGACGTCGGTCGCCGTGTACCGCCCGCCCAGTCCGGTCACGTGGTACTCGTTGCCGCGGCGCCTGATGTCGACGCCGAGGGCACGCAGCGTGCCGACGGTCCACTCGACCTGCCGTGTCGTGCTGACCCCGGAGACGGTGCTCGTCCCCTCGGCCAGCGACGCGAGGACCAGCGCCCGGTGCGCATGGTACTTCGAGACCGGGATGTCGAGTTCTCCGATGAGCGGTGCGGACGTACCGCGCACGACCAACTGCATGCGTACCTCGTTTTCTGTCGACGCGCTTCTACGGTAGACCCGGTGGGGAACCGCTGAGGAACGAAACCACACCAACCGGCGGCGCGCACGTTGTACGAGTACGACATGCAAACAGGCAGGATGTACAGCATGGACATCCGCTTCACCGAGTCCCGCCCGTCGACGATCGGCGTCGAGTGGGAGCTCCCGCTGGTCGACCGGCACACCGGCGACCTCGCACCCCGCGCGCCCGCGGTGATCGCCGCCGTGCACGAGCGCCTCGGCAGTCGCGAGAAGGTCACCGAGGAACTGCTGACGAACACGGTCGAGGTCGTCACCGGTGTGCACGACACCGTGTCGGGCGCGACCGCGGAGCTGTCCGACACGATCACCCAGGTGATCGACGCCGCGGCACCGCTCGACGCCCAGGTGATGTGCTCCGGCACCCACCCGTTCGCCGTGTGGGACCAGCAGGAGATCACCCCGGACAGCGAGCACTACACGACGCTGATCGACCGGACCCGCTGGTGGGGACGGCAGATGCTCATCTGGGGCGTGCACGTGCACGTCGGCATCGACGACCGCGACAAGGCGATCCCGATCATGAACGCCATGCTCGCGTACGTCCCGCACCTGCAGGCGTTCACGGCGTCGAGCCCGTTCTGGGGCGGCACCGACACCGGCTACGCGTCGAACCGCGCGCTCATGTTCCAGCAGCTGCCCACCGGCGGCCTGCCCCCGCAGCTCGGTGCGTGGGCGAACTTCGAAGAGGTCGTCAGCGACCTGACGCACACCGGAGTCATCGACGACGTCAAGGACCTGCGCTGGGACATCCGCCCCTCGCCGGGATGGGGGACGCTCGAGAACCGCGTCTCCGACGGCCTGTCGACGCTGCACGAGGTCGGGGCGGTCACGGCGCTGGTGCAGTGCCTGGTCACGGCCTGCTCGGATCGACTCGACGCGGGCGAGACGCTGCCGACGATGCAGCCCTGGTTCATCCGCGAGAACAAGTGGCGCGCCGCCCGCTACGGCATGGAGGCGGAGATCATCACGAACGTCGCCGGTGACGAACGACTCGTGACCGACGAGGTGCACGACCTGGTCGGCCGACTCGACCCGATCGCCGAACGGCTCGGCTGCGTCGACGAGCTGCACCACCTCGACACCATGATCGAGCGCGGGGCGTCGTACCAGCGCCAGCTCGCGGTCGCGCAGCAGCACGGCGGGGACCTGCGCGAGGTCGTCCGCCACCTGGTGACGGAGTTCACCGACTCCCTCTGACGCTGGCGGGTCGTTTCACGCAGAGGAAGTCGAATCGCGCGGAGGTGGTCGAAAGTCTCGACCCCCTCCGCGC
>NZ_LMPO01000010.1:132607-161448 GCF_001424385.1 Curtobacterium sp. Leaf183
GAACGAACGCGCGTCACCAGACGACGGACGGGAGGCCCGGTGCCAGCTGGCACCGGGCCTCCCGTCTGTGGAGGTGGTCGCGTCAGCGACCCAGGAACTTCTGCAGGCTCGCCAGCTCTTCCTCGGTGGGCGCCTTGCCGTTCTTGCCCGCACCCAGTCCGAGACCGGAGCCCTGCTGGGCCTGCTGCGGCGCCGCGGAGGCCCCGGCGGCGAGTGCCGCACGCTTGGCCGGGTTGCCGACCTTGGCCTTCTTCTTGCCGCCCTGCTGCTGCTTCTTGCCCCCGTGCATGCCCGGGATCGGACCCATGCCGGGCATCTGCGGCACACCGCCGCGTGCGACGGTCTTCATCATCTTGGCCGCCTGCTCGAAGCGGTTGACGAGCTGGTTGACCTCGGTGACGGTCGAGCCGGCACCCTTGGCGATGCGGAGACGGCGCGAGCCGTTGAGCAGCTTCGGCAGCTCGCGCTCCTGCGGGGTCATGGACTGGATGATCGCCTCGGTGCGCACGATCTCGCGCTCGTCGAAGTTGTCGAGCGCCTCGCGCATGCCCTTCGCGCCCGGGAGCATCCCGAGCATGCCCTTGATCGAGCCGGCCTTGCGCAGCTGCTGCATCTGCTGCAGGAAGTCGTTCAGCGTGAAGTTGTCGGTCGCGATCTTGTCCGCGACCTTGCGCGCCTCTTCCTCGTCGAAGGCGCCCTGCGCCTGCTCGATGAGGGACAGGATGTCACCGAGGTCGAGGATGCGGCTCGCCATGCGGTCCGGGTGGAACGGCTCGAAGTCGTCGAGGCCCTCACCGGTCGAGGCGAACATGATCGGGCGCCCCGTGATCGAGGCCACCGACAGGGCCGCACCACCGCGGGCGTCGCCGTCGAGCTTCGAGAGCACGACACCGGTGAAGTCGACGCCCTCCTGGAAGGCGCGGGCCGTCGTGACGGCGTCCTGACCGATCATCGCGTCGATGACGAACAGGACCTCGTCCGGGTCGACGGCCTTGCGGATGTTCGCCGCCTGCTTCATGAGCTCGGCGTCGACGCCGAGGCGACCGGCCGTGTCCACGATGACGGTGTCGTACTGCTGGTCGACCGCGGCCTTGATGGCGTTCTTGGCGACCTTGACCGGGTCACCGACGCCGTTGCCGGGCTCGGGGGCGAAGACGTGCACGCCGGCCTGTTCGCCGACGACCTGCAGCTGCTGCACCGCGTTGGGGCGCTGGAGGTCCGCCGCGACGAGCATCGGGGTGTGGCCGTCCTTCTTGAGCCACTTGCCGAGCTTGCCCGCGAGGGTGGTCTTGCCGGCGCCCTGCAGGCCCGCGAGCATGATGACCGTCGGCGGGCGCTTGGCGAACTCGAGTCGACGCTGCTGTCCGCCGAGGATGCCGACGAGTTCCTCGTTGACGATCTGGACGACCTGCTGTGCGGGGTTCAGCGCGCGGTTGACCTCGTCGGAGAGTGCACGCTCGCGCACCGATGCGGTGAAGGCCTTGACGACCTCGAGCGCGACGTCCGCGTCGAGCAGTGCCCGGCGGATCTCGCGGACGGTGCCGTCCACGTCCGACGGGGAGAGCCGTCCCTTCGTCCGCAGGTTGCGGAAGGTCTCGGTCAGCCGATCAGAGAGGGATCCGAATTGCGCCATGATCCGTCGATCTTACAGGGCCGAATACCACAGGGGTGCAGCGCCGGGTTGCGCCATGATCCGTCGATCTTACAGGGCCGAGTACCGCAGGGATGCAGCGCCGGGTTGCGCCATAGTGCGTCGATTCTACAGGGCCGCGTCACGCCCGCCCCGCAGCCTCGAGATCAGTTGTTGGACGGCGTCCAAGAACCGTCGTACGCTCGGCACATGCCGGAACTCCAGGTCGTCCGACCATCGGGCCTGCTCCCGTACGCCGACGGGCTCGCCCTGCAGCGCAGGCTGCACGCCGACGTCGTCGCGGGCCGCTCCCCCGGTGCCCTCGTCCTGTGCGAGCACCCGTCCGTGTACACCGCGGGCCGCCGCACCGAGCCAGCGGACCTGCCGACGAACGGCGCCCCGGTGGTCGAGGTCGACCGTGGCGGCCGCATCACCTGGCACGGCCCGGGGCAGCTCGTCGCCTACCCGATCGTCCGGCTCGTCGAGCCGCTCGACGTCGTCGCGTGGGTGCGCGACCTCGAGCAGGTCATCCTCGACGCGGCCGCGAGCGTCGGGGTCGTCGCCGAGCGGGTCGACGGCCGGAGCGGTGCCTGGGTGCGCACCGCATCGGGGGTGCACGCCAAGGTCGGTGCGATCGGCCTGCACGTCGCCGAGGGCGTGACGAGCCACGGCATCGCGGTCAACTGCGACAACGCGCTCGACGCCTACGGCGCGATCGTCCCGTGCGGCATCGCCGACGCGGGGGTCACGACCCTGACCGCGACGTCCGGGAGGCCCGTGACCGTGGACGGGATCGCCGCCGTGGTCGCATCCCGCGTCCAGGGCGCGGTCGACGGCATGCACGCCGGTCGCCGGATCGCGACGAGCACGACCGCCAGCACCAGCACCAGCACGACCCCCAGCACGAAGGAACGGATCCCCGCATGACCCTCGCCCCCGAAGGCCGCCGCATGCTCCGGGTCGAGGCCCGCAACGCCGAGACCCCGATCGAGACCAAACCCGCGTGGATCAAGACCCGCGCGACCCAGGGCCCGGAGTTCCGCGAGGTCTCGGCGATGGTCAAGGACAAGCAGCTGCACACCGTCTGCCAGGAGGCCGGCTGCCCGAACGTCTTCGAGTGCTGGGAGGACCGCGAGGCGACGTTCCTGATCGGCGGTTCCCAGTGCACGCGCCGCTGCGACTTCTGCCAGATCGACACGGGCAGGCCCGAACCGCTCGACCGCGACGAACCCCGGCGCGTCGCCGACTCGGTCGCCGACATGGGCCTGCGCTACGCCACCGTCACCGGGGTGGCCCGTGACGACCTGGACGACGGGGGCGCCTGGCTGTACGCCGAGACGATCCAGGCCATCCACCGGCACTCCCCCGGCACCGGCGTCGAGATCCTGGTGCCGGACTTCAACGGCGACCCGGACCAGCTCGGTCAGGTGTTCGACGCCCGGCCCGAGGTCTTCGCCCACAACGTCGAGACCGTCCCGCGCATCTTCAAGCGCATCCGCCCGGCCTTCCGGTTCGAGCGCTCCCTCGACGTCATCACCCAGGGCCGCGACGCCGGGCTCGTGACGAAGTCGAACCTGATCCTCGGGATGGGCGAGGAGATCGCCGAGATCGAGGACGCCCTGCGACAGCTCCGCGACGCCGGCACGGACATCATCACGCTGACGCAGTACCTGCGCCCGTCACCCCGGCACCTGCCCGTGGCCCGGTGGGTCCGACCCGAGGAGTTCGTCCGGCTCCGGGAGCTCGCCGAGTCGATGGGCTTCGCGGGCGTGCTCGCCGGACCGCTCGTGCGTTCGTCGTACCGCGCCGGCCGCCTGTGGGCGCGCGCCACCGTGGCACGCGGCGGCACCGTCCCCGCGCACCTGGCCCACCTGGTGGACGCCCCGGTCGGCCGCCAGGCGGTCTGACCGGCACGGAAGCGACAGCGCGCGGCCATCTGCGCGTCGCGAACCGACCTGCGGCGTCGCTTCCGGTGCACGGGCGCGACCAGGACGACGAACGGGAGGCACGGTGCCAGCTGGCACCGTGCCTCCCGTCGGTTGTGCTGCGCTACGCGCGCCCGCGGATGGTGCGGAGCAGCCAACCGATGACGGCCAGGATCACGATGACGAGGCCGATCCAGAGCAGGAACTTCACCGCTCCGATGAAGATCCCGCTGAAGAGCAGGACGAGGCCGACGATGATCGCGATGATCAGCAGTGCTGGCATGTGGGGACTCCTTCCGACGTACCTGGACGATCCCTGTACTGCGCAGAACGTACCCGGGATCAGCCCACGAGGTTCTGCACGAACACGTGCGGCGTGAAGCCGGTCAGGTCGTTGATGCCCTCGCCCTGGCCGATCAGCTTGATCGGGATGCCGGTCTTCTCCTGCACGCTGAGCACGAACCCGGCCTTGGCCGACCCGTCGAGCTTGGTGATGACCAGCCCCGTCACCCCGGCACCCTCGATGAACGCCTGGGCCTGGGCGAGCCCGTTCTGTCCGGTCGTCGCATCGAGGACCAGCAGGACCTCGGCGATCTCGGTCTGCTTCTCGATGACGCGCTTGATCTTGCCGAGCTCGTCCATCAGCCCCGCCTTGGTGTGCAGGCGGCCGGCGGTGTCGATGACGACGATCTCGATGCCGTCGCGCAAGGCCTGTTCGACCGTCTGGTACGCGACCGAGGCCGGGTCCTGCCCTGGCTGCGAGGGCCGGACGACGTCGACACCGGCGCGCTGGGCCCAGGTCGCGACCTGCTCGACCGCCGCCGCGCGGAACGTGTCCGCGGCGCCGACGAGCACGGTGCGGTCGTACGTCTTGAGGAACTTCGCGAACTTGCCGATCGTGGTCGTCTTGCCCACGCCGTTGACCCCGACCACGAGCACGACCGCGGGCCGGGCGCTGAGCTTCAGGGTGGTGTCGAGCTTCGAGAGCCGCTCCTCGAGCACCTCGCGGAGCATCCGCTGCAGGTCGGCGGGGTCGGTCGTGCCGTACCGGTCGACGCGGGCGTGCAGGTCCTCGATGATCTCCTCGGAGATGTCCGGCCCGAAGTCCGCACCGATGAGCGCCGTCTCGAGGTCGTCCCAGGTGGTCTCGTCGATGGTCTTCCGCTGGAAGAGCCCGCGCAGCCGGGAGGACAGTGACCAGGAACTCGCCATGTTCCCAGCTTAAGGGCGGACGCACGGACGGACGCCCCGGTAGCATCATCACCACGAAGGGGAGTATTCCCTCTCGGTGTCCCCGTCAGTACGGCCCGGAACGATCCGGACCCGGGGCGCCGGTCGTGCTCCGCCCACTCGGGTGGCACACGGCGGAAGAGACCTTCAGGCCTCGGCGTACCCACCTTGCCCGGCAAGCGGTGCTGCCCCTCACCTGGAGGAACCACGTTGGACGTCCCCCTGTATGTCTGGCTGATCACGATCGCCGGCATCCTCGCCCTGCTCGTGTTCGACTTCTACTCGCACGTGCGTACCCCGCACGTGCCCCACATCCGCGAATCCGCGTTCTGGTCGGTGTTCTACATCGGGCTGGCGATCCTGTTCGGTGTCGGCATCCTGGTGTTCGGCGGCGGACAGGCCGGCGGTGAGTACTTCGCCGGGTGGCTGACCGAGAAGGCGTTGTCCGTCGACAACCTCTTCGTCTTCCTCATCATCATGACGAGCTTCGCGGTGCCGAAGGAGTTCCAGCAGAAGGTGCTGCTCGTCGGTGTCGCCATCGCCCTGGTCGCGCGCGGCATCTTCATCGCCCTCGGCGTCACGATCATCGAGAACTTCTCGTGGGTCTTCTACCTGTTCGGGATCCTGCTGTTCTGGCTCGCCTGGTCGCAGGCCCGCAGCGGGAACGACCACGGTGCGGAAGAGGGCGACTCCAAGCTCATCCGGATCCTCAAGCGCATCATCCCGACCTCCGACCACTACGACGGCGACCGCCTGACCACCCGGGTCGACGGCAAGCGCCTGTTCACCCCGATGCTGCTCGTCATGGTCGCGATCGGCCTGACGGACGTGCTGTTCGCGCTCGACTCGATCCCCGCGATCTTCGGTCTCACGCAGGACGCCTTCATCGTGTTCACCGCGAACGCCTTCTCGCTGCTCGGGCTCCGCCAGCTCTACTTCCTGATCGCCGGGCTGCTCGAGCGCCTCATCTACCTGGGTCAGGGCCTCGCGGTCATCCTGGCGTTCATCGGCGTGAAGCTCGTCTTCCATGCCATGCACGTCAACGAGCTGCCGTTCATCAACGGCGGTGAGCACATCGAGTGGGCCCCCGAGATCCCGATCTGGTTCTCGCTCGGCTTCATCATGCTGACCATCGCCGTCGCGACCGTGGCCTCGCTGGTCGTCTCGAAGCGGCGCCAGGAGCGCGGGCTCACCCCGACCGGGGAGCCGCGCACCGTCGAGGCCGAGGCCGACGCGAAGTAACGCGACCCCCTGCGGACGGGAGGCCCGGTGCCAGCTGGCACCGGGCCTCCCGTCCGTCTGCGGTTCCACGCCGCGGGACCGTCGCTACGCCACCGCGCCGACCGGCTCGGGCTCGGGCTCGGACTCGCGGCGCTGCACGCGCTGCCCGACGACCGCCGAGACGCCGTCCTGGCGCATCGACACCCCGTACAGCGCGTCGGCGATCTCCATCGTGCGCTTCTGGTGCGTGATCACGATGAGCTGCGACGTCTCGCGCAACCGCTCGAACACGGTCAGGAGCCGGCCGAGGTTGGCGTCGTCGAGTGCCGCCTCGACCTCGTCCATGATGTAGAACGGCGACGGCCGCGCGGTGAAGATCGCCACGAGCAGCGCCACCGCCGCCAGTGACCGTTCCCCGCCGGACAGCAGCGTCAGCCGGTCGATCTTCTTGCCGGCGGGCTTGACCTGCACGTCGATGCCCGTCGCCAGCAGGTCGGTCGGGTTCGTCAGCGTGATGGAACCCGAACCGCCCGGGAACAGGATCGGGAAGATGACGTCGAACGCCTGCTGGGTGTCGTTGAAGGCGGACTCGAAGATGGTCTGCATCTTGGCGTCGAGCTCGTCGATGATCGTCATCAGGTCGGTCCGGGTCTTCTGCAGGTCCTCGAGCTGTTCCGTCAGGAACGCGTGGCGCTGCTCGAGTGCCTGGAACTCCTCGAGCGCCAGGGGGTTCACCTTGCCGAGCTGACCGAGGTCGCGTTCGGCGGCCTGCAGGCGGCGCTCCTGCTCGGCCCGGACGTAGGGCACGGTCTCGACGTCGGCCGGGTCGACGCCGTCCGTCGCGTCGTACTCGGGCAGCGCCGGGCCACCGGGGAGGGTGGACTCGGCATCGACGAGGAGCTCGTCGGGCTCGTCGGGCTCGTCGGGCTCGTCGCCGTCGCGGTCCGTCCCCGCGTCCCCGGGCGCGATCGCGGCCACCGCGGCCGCGGTGTCCGGATCTGCTGCCGCAGCCGCTGCCGCAGCCGCGGCGGCCCGCTCGGCGTCGCGGTGCCGTCGCGCCAGGACCCGGGGGTCGACGAGCACGTCGACGGGCACCGGCACGTGCGGTCCGTACTCGGCGACCAGGACGGCCTCGACCAGCCCGAGCTCGCTCTGCGCCCGGTCGAGCACCCCGGACACGTGCAGCTTCTTCTCGTAGATCTCCATCTCGAGCGAGTGCACCCCGTCGGTGATCGACTGCAGCCGGTCCCGGAGTTCGCGTTCCTCGGTCCGGATGGTCTGCAGCTCGGTGTTGCGTCGGGAGCGCTCGGCCTCCTGGGTGGCGAGTTGCACGCGCGCGTCGGCGAGCGACCGGTCCACGGCGCCGAGCACGGCTGGCAGGTCGGCGAGCACGCTCTCGGCGGTCGCGATCTGTCCCCGCCGGACCACCGCGCGGCGGGCGGCTTCCTCGGCCGCGGCGCGTTCGGCCTCGAGCTGGCGGTCGAGCTGGTCGGCACGCGCGCGCTCCGACCGGGCACGCTCGCGCACCGTCTCGACCTGGATGCGGTGTTCGATCTCGGCGGCGCGCGCGGCTTCGAGCGTGTCGAGCAGCCCCTGCCGCGCCGAGGCGTCCACCGTCGGCCGCGGCTGGGCCGCGTGCGCCCCACGGACCTGTTCCGCTTCGGTGAGCACGGCGTCGGCAGCCTCGACGGCGCCGTCGGTCTCGGCCAGGGCGGCGCGCAGGCGCTCGACCTCGGCGGTCGCGTTCTCCGCCTTCGCGCGGACGGACGCGCTGCTCCGGTCGTACTCGGCCACGGCTGCGGCGTACGCGCGGCTGGCGCGGTCGGCGTCGTCGGCCCGGCGGCGTGCGTCCTCGACGGCGCTCCGCGCGGACTGGAGGCTCGTGGCCGCGGCCTCGGCGTCCGTCGTGATGGCGTCGCGTCGCGTGACGGCGTCGTCCCGTTCCGCGGTGAGCTCGATCCGGGAGGTGGTCCGCGCACCGCCACCGGTGACGCGCACAGCGCGCACCAGGTCACCGGACCGCGTGACGACCGTCGCCCGGGGGACGGCGGCGAGCACGGCCTCGAGGTCGACGTCGTCACGGTCCGCGATGAGCGTGTCGGCCAGGACGGCGGACAGCGCCGGCGGGCCGCTGACCAGGTCGAGCGCGCGCACGACGCCCTCGGGGACGGGCACCGCGGCGGCGGACTCCCCCGCGTCCGCGACGACGACGTCGATGCGCCCGATGTCGGTGGCACGAGCGTGGGCGACGGCGTCGAGTGCCACGCCGCGGTCGGCGGCCAGGACCGCGTCGGCCAGACCGTCCAACGCGGTGGCGATCGCGCCCTCGTAGCCGGGTGTGACCGTGAGCTGGTCGGCCAGGCGCCCGGTGATGCCGTCGCGGCCGGCGTCGATGAGCGCCTGGGAGCCGTCCCGCACGTCGATGGACATGCCGAGCGCCGCCACACGGGCGTCGAGCGCGTCCCGTTCCCGTTCGAGGGCGTGCAGCCGGTCGCGGTGCGCGTCGCGGTCGGTCTGCGCGTGTTCCAGATCGGCCCGCGCCGCGTCGAGCGAGGCCTGCAGCGCGTCGGGGTCGGCGCCGGCGGACGGGTCCGTCCCGACGTCGGCGAGGGCTGCGTCGGCGGCGCGGGCGCGCTCGGTCGCCTCGGCCAGCGCACGCTCCCGCCGTTCGCGGTCGGCGACCGCGGACCCGCGCTTCGACCGTGCCACGTCGACGGCGCTCCCGAGACGCTGCGCGTCCAGGTCGTGCTGCGCCACCCGGGCCGCCTGCGCTGCGATCTGTTCGTCGAGTGCGTCGAGTGCGGCCCGTGCCTCGGACACTCGACGCGCGGCGGCGACGCTGCCACCCTGCATCTCCCCTGCGCGCTCGTCGAGCCCGTCGGCCTCGGCGCGGACGCCCGCGACCTGCTCGGGCGTGACGCTGGGCCCCTGCTGCGGTGCGTCCGCTTGCTGGGCGAGGAACATCAGTCGCTGGTTCGCGAGGCTGGACAGGCCCCGCAGGCGCTCCTGGACGCTCTCGAGTCGGTGCACCACGGTGCGTGCCCGGTCGACGTCGTCACCGACCATGCTCTGCTCGACGTGCTGCTGGCGGGCGCGCGTCTGGTCGAGCCGCTCGGTGAGGACGATGCGCTCGGACTTGCGACCGGCTTCGACCTCCTGGTGCTCGTGCAGCTCTCGCCGCAGACGGACGACGTCGTCCGCCAGGATGCGGGCCTTGGCGTCACGGGCGACCGCTGCGACGGACTGCGCCTTGCGGGCGACCTCGGCCTGCCGTCCCAGTGGCTTCAGCTGACGGCGGATCTCCCCCGCCAGGTCCGACAGCCGGGTGAGGTTCGTCTGCATCGCCTCGAGCTTGCGGAGCGTCTTCTCCTTCCGGCGACGGTGCTTGAGGATGCCGGCGGCCTCCTCGATGAAGCCGCGGCGGTCCTCGGGGGTGGCGTGCAGGACCTTGTCGAGCTGGCCCTGCCCGACGATGACGTGCATCTCGCGCCCCAGGCCGGTGTCGCTCAGGAGTTCCTGCACGTCGAGCAGCCGGCAGTTCTCGCCGTTGATCGCGTACTCGCTGCCGCCGTTGCGGAAGAGCGTGCGCGCGATCGTCACCTCGGTGTAGTCGATCGGCAGCAGCCCGTCGGCGTTGTCGATCGTCAGCAGCACCTGCGCGCGGCCGAGCGGTCCCCGGGTCGAGGTGCCGGCGAAGATGACGTCCTCCATCTTGCCGCCACGGAGTGTCTTCGCCCCCTGCTCCCCCATCACCCAGGCCAGCGCGTCGACGACGTTGGACTTGCCGGAGCCGTTCGGCCCGACGATGCACGTGACACCCGGTTCGAACGCGAACGTCGTGGGCTGCGCGAAGGACTTGAACCCCTTGATGGTCAGGCTCTTCAAGTACATGCGGTCTCCGGGTGGTTCGCTCGTGGGCGCTGCTGGGCTCGCTGTTCGGCGTCAGGCTAGCGCGTGCGGGAGCGCGGGCTCGGTTGGCACACGGGGCAACGGTGGCTCGAGCGGTTCATGAAGGCCTCGCGCACGATCGGCGTGCCGCACCGCGGGCACGGCTTGCCCTGCTGGCCGTAGACGTTGAGGCGCTGCGAGAAGTACCCGGACTGCCCGTTCACGTTGACGTACTGCGCGTCGAAGCTCGTCCCGCCGTCCTCGAGGGCACGGCGGAGCACGCTCCGGACCTCGTCGAGCAGCAGCTGCACGCTCGCTCGGGGCAGGCGCTCGGCGGGGCGGTCGAAGTGGAGCTTCGCAGCCCAGAGTGACTCGTCGGCGTAGATGTTGCCGATGCCGCTGACGACGCCCTGGTCGAGCAGCACCCGCTTGATCCCGCTGGCGCGCTTCCGGACCAGCTGTAGGAAGCGGCCGTCGTCGAACGCGGGGTCCAGCGGGTCGCGGGCGATGTGGGACACCTGCCCGGGGATGCTCCGCCGCCAGACGGCGTCGGGCTGCTGCAGGTCGACGGCGCCGGCCGACCCGGCGGGGGCACCGTCGATCGTCGGCACCATCCGGTCGATCGCCATCGAGCCGAACGTGCGCTGGTCGACGAACTCGAGCTCGACGGGGGGCTCCGGTGCGCCGTCGCGGGCCGGACCGGCTGGCTGCACCTCGAGCAGGACCCGACGGTGCTTCGCCGCGGGGCGGTCGCGGCCCAGCAGGATCTGCCCGCTCATGCCGAGGTGGGCGACCAGGGCCTCCGGGGTCGCGCCCGGTGCCGTGCGCAGCGGCATCCAGAGGAACTTGCCGCGGCGGACGGCCGCTTCGATGGTCCGGCCGGTCAGCCGCTCAGCGAAGTCCTCGGCGGGTCCGTCGTGGCGCGTGAGTGCGCGGTCGTCGAGGACGTGCACGGCGAGGACGCGGGCACCACTGACGGCGGGTTCGAGGCCGGCGCGGACGACCTCGACCTCGGGGAGTTCGGGCACCTGGTCAGGCCTCGGAGGGCGTCGGCGCCGTGGCCGCGGCGTCGGTGCTGCGCCCGGACAGGCGGGTCCAGGAGTCGAGTGCGGCGGCCATCTCGGCGGTCTTCTTGCTCGTGCCCGAGCCCGTGGCGATGTCCTCGCCCTGCAGCACCACGGTCGCGTGGAACAGCTTGTCGTGGTCGGGGCCCTCTTCGGTCACCCGGTAGGCCGGGTTGCCGAGGGACAGCGCCGAGGCCAGTTCCTGCAGGCTCGTCTTGGGGTCCATCGCCGCGCCGAAGCGGTCCGGGTCGATCAGCAGCGGTTGCACCAGGCGCAGGACGAGCGCGGTGGCCTCGTCCGGGCCGGCGGACAGGTACGTCGCACCGATGACGGCTTCGACGGTGTCGGCCAGGATCGAGGACTTGTTCCGGCCCCCGGTCAGTTCTTCGCCCTTGCCCAGCCGGATGAAGGCACCGAGGCCGTTCAGCCGGGCGATCTCGGCGAGGGCGACTGTCGAGACGAGGCTGGCACGTCGCTTGGCCAGGTCGCCTTCGTCGAGGTCCGGGAAGTCGCGGTAGAGCTTGACCGTGACGGCCTGACCGAGGATCGAGTCCCCAAGGAACTCGAGACGTTCGTTGTGCCCGATCCCGCCGTGCTCGTACGCGAACGAGCGGTGGGTCAGGGCGAGCTGGAGCAGCTCAGGGTCGACCTGCACGCCCAACAGGGCCTGCAGACGGACGACGTCCGACCCCGCGGGGTTGGACCCCGTGGAACCGGACGTCGCCTTCATGCGTGTCGTCACTCAGACGTCGGCGACCTTGCGGCCCTTGTACTCCATGTACAGGGGGGTGCCGGCCGAGTCCTCGACGACCTTCGCGCGGTGCGGGAGGCTGTAGGTGACCTGGCCGTTCTCGATGGTCTTCACGAGCTGGACCGGCGCGGCCTTCCACTGCGAACGACGGGCGTGCGTGTTGGCACGGGACTGCTTGCGCTTGGGAACGGCCATGGTGGTTCTCTTTCGGTTGGTCGGTGGTCAGTCGGTGGGGGTGCGGTCGCTGTCGAACGTGAGTCCGTCGAGCGCGGCCCAGCGGGGATCCGTCGGCGCGGACGCCGGGCGATCACCCAGATCTGCCAGTCGTTCGCCCGTCACCGGGTCGAGTCCTGGGCAGTCCGGTCGGCAGACCGGCTGGAACGGCAGCGACAGCACCACCGCGTCTCGAACGACCGGTTCACAATCCACGTGGTCTTCGTGAACATGGAAGTCGAAATCCTCCGAGGGATCATACGCGAACAGCTCGGCGAAATCGACCTCGACGGGCTCGGCGATGTCGATCAGGCAGCGCGAGCACTGCCCGGTCGCCTCGGCCGACGCGTGTCCGGAGACGAGCACCCCTTCGTGGAGCCCCTCGAGCCGGAGCTCGATGTGCATCTCGGCGCCTTCCTGGACCGCGACGACACCGGCACCGAGGGCTTCGGGGACGGTGATGTCGAGCGTGTGCTCGCGCATCTCGCCCGGGCGGTGCGCGAGGTCACGCACGCGCAGGGCGTAGGGGCTGTTCACGGGGGAAGACACGATCGACCATCCTAGCGCGGACCGGAGCACACGTCGAGGAGCGGCGTGGCGAGCGCCGTGCCGGTGCCGGGCGACTGGTGCCCGGTGCCCGGTGCCGGCGCCTGGTGCCCGGCGCCCCGGTGCCGGATCAGGCGAGTCGGCGCCGGAGTGCCTCGCCCACCACTGCGGGGACGTACGGCGCGACGTCACCACCGAGGGTCGCGACCTGGCGGATGAGGGAACTCGACACGTGCGCTCGCGAGGCGTCGGGCAGCAGGAACACCGTCTCGACGTCGGCCAGGTGCCGGTTCATGATCGCCATCGGGGTCTCGTACGCGACGTCCTCACCGGACCGGACGCCCTTGACCAGGACCGAGGCGCCGACCTGGCGGCAGTAGTCGACGAGCAACCCGGCGGTCCACTCCCCGACCCGGATGGTGTCCGGCGCGCCGACTTCGGCCAGGGACTCCTCGATGAGCCGGACCCGGTCGGGCGCGTCGAACATCGCGGTCTTCTTGTCGGGGTTGTGCACGACGAGCACGTGGACCTCGTCGAACAGTCCGGCGGCGCGGCCGATCACGTCCAGGTGCCCGAGGGTCACGGGGTCGAAGGAACCGGGGACCACCGCGATCTGCGCCATGGCAGCGACGATACCGGCAGGACCGGCGGCTAGTTCTTGCCGAGGAACGCCGCGTCGGACTCGTCGAGTCGTCGCGCGAGCGCGTCGCGCAGCTCGTCCTGGTCCTGGAGGCCCGGGTCGCGTTCCAGCAGCCGCTCGGCCTCAGCACGTGCGTCCATGATCAGGTCGGCGTCGCGGACGACACGCAGGAGGTTGAGCGAGGACCGCCCGCCCGACTGGCGTTCGCCCAGGACGTCGCCTTCGCGGCGGAGCTCGAGGTCGACCCGGGCGAGCTCGAACCCGTCGTCCGACGCGGCCACGGCGTCGACGCGTTCGCGCGAGGGGGTCTCGGCCTCGGCGGTGGTGACGAGCAGGCAGACGCCCGCCCACTGTCCGCGGCCGATGCGGCCGCGGAGCTGGTGCAGCTGGGAGACGCCGAACCGGTCGGCGTCGAGGATCGCCATCATCGAGGCGTTCGGCACGTCGACACCGACCTCGATCACGGTGGTCGCGACCAGGACGTCGACGTTGCCGGCCGCGAACGCCGTCATCACCCGGTCCTTCTCGTCGCCCGACATCCGGCCGTGCAGGACCTCGATGCGGCGGCCCTGCAGGACCGGCATGGTGCGCATCCGCTCCGCGGTGGCCAGGACGGTCGCCGGGGCGTGCTTCGGTGCGTCGTCGCCCTCGGTCGGCGGGGCGGGCTCGCCGTCGTCCTCGGCGTGGGCGTCGTCGATGGCGGGACAGACCACGAACGCCTGACGACCCGTCGCGAGTTCCTCGGCCATGCGGGTCCAGATGCGGGACTCCCACGCGGGGTGCTCGGCGAGTCCGACCGCGTGGGTCTCGACGCCGGCACGTCCGGACGGCATGCCGGCGATCGTGGAGACGTCGAGGTCGCCGAACACCGTCATCGCCACGGTGCGCGGGATCGGCGTCGCGGTGAGCACCAGCACGTGCGGTGGCGTCCGGCCCTTCGTGCGCAGGGCTTCACGCTGTTCGACGCCGAACCGGTGCTGTTCGTCCACGACCACCAGGCCGAGCTCGGCGAAGTCGACGCGGTCGCCGAGCAGCGCATGCGTGCCGACCACCAGCCGCGACCCTCCGGACGCCGCGGCCAGCAGTGCCCGGCGGCGTTCGTCAGTGGACTGCGAACCGGTCAGGATCACCGGGCGGAGCTCGGCCGCCAGGTCGGGGCCGAGGAACTTCACGATGGAGCGCAGGTGCTGCGCGGCCAGGACCTCGGTCGGGGCGATGAGGGCGGACTGCCCCCCGGACTCGGCGACGGTCAGCATCGCGCGGATCGCCACCAGCGTCTTGCCGGAGCCGACCTCGCCCTGGACCAGCCGGTGCATCGGCCACGAGCCAGCCATGTCCTGCGCGATCTCCGCGCCCACGGTCTGCTGGTCGTCGGTCAGGGTGAACGGCAGCGTGGCGTCGAAGCGCTCGAGGATCCCCCCGGGCGAGGCGGTGCGGGGTGTCGAGGCGGTCGCCCGGGCCGCGATGCGTCGTTGGACCAGGGCGGTCTGCAGGACGAATGCCTCGCGGTAGCGCAGGGCGTCCTGCGCGCGTTTGAAGTCGGCGACCTTCTCGGGCCGGTGGAGCAGTTCCAGGGCGCGACGGAAGGGCACGAGGTCCAGGCGTGTCCGCACGGAGGACGGCACGGGGTCGGCGATGTCCGGCAGGGTGTCGAGCACCACCGCCATGGCCTTGGCGATCTGCCACGAGGACAGGGACGCCGTCGCCGGGTAGATCGGGATCGGCTGCCGCGAGAACCGGATCGCCTCGTCCGACTCGGGGTCGGCCGTGGCGCGCGGGTCGTCGGCGTCGAACAGCTCGTAGTCGGGGTGCGCGAGCTGCCGAGCGCCGCGGTAGTCGCCGACCTTGCCGGCGAAGATGCCGCGGGCGCCCACCACCAGGTCCTTGGTGCGCCAGCCCTGGTTGAAGAACGTGAGCGTCAGCAGTCCCTTGCCGTCGCCGATCTTGGCTTCGAGGATCGATCCGCGGCGCTGGCGCATGGTGCGTTCGCGCACGTCGACGACCTCGGCCACGATCGTCACGGACTCGCCGATCGCGAGCGAGTCGAGTGCGGTCAGGGCCCCGCGTTCGGCGTAGCGACGGGGAGCGTGCTCGAGGAACTCGCCCACGGTGCGGTGCCCGAACGCCTTCTCGATCGCCTTGGCCGTTCGCCCGCCGAGGACGTTCGCCAGGCGGGTGTCGAGCGGGGCGGCGCCCCACTCCGTCGCCGCGGGGGCAGCAGAGCTGACTGTGCCGTCGGCGGGCGCGCCCGCCGGTGCGGCGGCTCTGGAGGTGACCACAGGGCAACGGTACCCGTCACCGCCGACGCGTCACGAGCCTCCCGGGCGGCCTGTGGAGAACTCCGGTCGGGGCGCGGTCGGCCGCTACGGTTGCTCCATGACCCGCATCATCGCCGGTGCCGCCGGCTCCCTGACGCTCCGGGTGCCGAAGTCGGGCACCCGCCCGACCAGCGACCGCGTGCGCGAGGCGCTGTTCTCGTCGCTGCAGTCGCGCGGGCTCGTCGACGACACGTCGGTGGCCGATCTGTACGCGGGGACGGGCGCGCTCGGGCTGGAAGCGGCCTCGCGCGGGGCGGTCGAGGTCGTCCTGGTCGACCGGGCGCCGGCGGCGGCGACCGCCTGTCGCGAGAACGCCCGTGCCGTGCAGCAGCGCGTCAAGGGCGTGCGGATCGACGTGTTCGCGCAGCCCGTGCTCGGGTTCCTGCGCGGGACCGTCCGCACGTTCGACCTCGTGTTCATCGACCCGCCGTACGACGTCGCTGAGACCGAGATCACCGAGGTGCTCGAGACCCTCGCACCGAAGCTCACCCCCGATGCCGTGGTGGTCGTCGAGCGCAGCAAGCGGTCGCCCGAGCCGACGTGGCCTGCCGGTCTCGAACCGTTCAGCAAGCGCGGCTACGGCGAGACCGTGGCGTGGGAAGCCGTGGTGGCCGCGGGCTGAGCCGCGCCCGTCCGCGAGCCCCGCCCCGCGCGACGACTCCGACGTCGGACGACACCGGCCGTGTCGTTCCGGTGGCCCTCCGAGTGTCGGAACATGCAGACGCAACCAACGACACCGCACGCGTCGAACACCTCGTGCCGTGTCGGGACATGCGGACGCATCCCATGCATCCGCAAGCAACGACACCGCACGCGTCGAACGCCTCGTGCCGTGTCGAAACCTGCGGACGAACGCAGCGACACCGCCTCAGCCCGCGGCACCGTCCCAGTCCGCGTACGGGTCCCACCCCGTCGTCGGCACCGGCTCCCCCGCACGCAGGACGTCCGCCGCCCCGCGCGCCACGACGACGCCGAGCCGCCGGAACCCCGCGGGCAGCACGACGTCGGCGGGGAAGGTCGCGAGCAGCCCGTGGTCCTCGCCGCCGTGCAGCGCCACGTCGTCGTCGACCACACCGGCATCGAGCGACAGCGTCACGCCGCTCGCACGGGCCAGCCGCCCGCCGTCGATGGCCAAGCCGTCCGACAGGTCGAGCATCGCCGTCGCCCCCGCCCGGGCAGCAGCGCGCCCGGACCCGATCGGCGGCACCGGGCGACGCTGCCGCGCGACGTCCGGGTCCTCGTCGAGTCCGTTCGCCCGCACCGCCGTCGCAGACGGAACGCCTGCACCGTCGACCCCGGACCGGAACAGCCGCCCGAGCCCCCGTGCCGCCGCCCCGAGCTCCCCCGCGACCGCGAGCACGTCGTCGACGCGCGCTCCCGTCCGGAGCACCGGCGCCCGCCCCTGCAGATCGCCGAAGGCCGTCACGGCGAGGGTGAACGCCGACGACGTCGACAGGTCGCCCCCGACGACGCCGATGCCGGGCGCGAGCGCGTCCACGGCGAGGCGGAACCCGTCCGCGACGCCCTCGAGCACCGCCACCGGGGTGTCCTGCGGCGCGGCGATCGCGACGACGAGGCCGGTCGGCACCGCGCCCATCGCCGCCACGTCGGACAGGTTCGTCGCAGCGGCCTTCCACCCCACGTCCTCGGGCGAGGACCACGCCCACCGGAAGTCCGGACCGTGCACCATCATGTCCGTCGTGACGACGAACCGGCCGTCGGGTGCAGCGACCACGGCGCAGTCGTCGCCGGGCCCGACCAGCGGACTGCCTGATGGCAGCCGGGCGGTCACGTGTCCCAGCACGGCGAGCTCCCCGAGCTCCCCCACCGTCGGTCCGGTCCACACGTCCGCTGCGTCCACACGAGAACGGTAGCCTGGACGTCGATGTCCACCGCACGCCGCTCCCTCGCCGCACTCGGCGTGACGGTCGTCCTGGCCGCCGGGCTGACGGGCTGCACGAACGCCGTCGCGCTGACTGCCGCACCGTCCGCGAACGCCTCCGCCTGCGCCACCGCCCAGGTCCGCCTGCCCGACACCGTGGACTCGAAGTACGCGCTCCGCAACACCAACGCCCAGGCGACGGCTGCATGGGGCGACCCCTCCGCGGCGCTCTACCACTGCGGCGTCGCGGTGCCGACGGTCTCCGACCTGCCGTGCTTCACGAAGGGCACGGTCGACTGGATCCGCGATGACGAGGGCAAGCGGGTCATCTACACGACCTTCGGTCGCGACCCCGCGGTGCAGGTCGTCATCGACTCGACGAAGACGACGGACCAGGTCCTGCAGGACATCGGCACCGCCGTGTCCTCGCTGCCGAAGGACGGGCACAAGTGCCTCGATCCGTCGGACGTCAACGGCTGACGGCGCGACCACCCAACGGACCGCGCGACCACCCATCGGACGGGAGGCTCCGTGCCGGTCCGGCACCGGGCCTCCAGTCCGGTCGGACGCGCGTCAGCGCACCGCGACCCGGCCGAGCTCGATGAGCTCGGTCACGAGCTCCGGGTAGCTCAGTCCCGTCGCTGCCCAGCAGCGCGGGTACATCGAGAACGGGGTGAAGCCCGGCATCGTGTTGACCTCGTTCACGACGAAGCCGTCGTCGGTCAGGAAGCAGTCGACGCGCGCCAGGCCCGAGCCACCGATGGCCTCGAACGCGCGGGCACCGATCGAGCGGATCGTGTCGGTCTCGGCGTCGGTGAGGGGCGCGGGACACAGCAGCTGCTCGTCCCCGCCGAGGTACTTGGCGGCGAAGTCGTAGAAGCCGTCCTCGGCGACGACGATCTCACCGGGCAGGCTGGTGCGCGGGACACCGTCACGGCCCTCGAGCACGGCGACCTCGACCTCGCGTCCGACGACCCGGGGCTCGACGATCACCTTCGAGTCGTGCTCGAACGCCAGGTGCATCGCCGCTGCCAGCTCGTCCGGTCCGTCGACGCGCGAGACGCCCATGCTCGACCCGGCGCGGGCGGGCTTGACGAACAGCGGCCAGCCGTGGGCGGCGATGGTCTCGGCGACCCCGAGTTCGTCCGCGAGCCACTCGCGTCGCAGAACGGTGGTCCAGGGCGC
The DNA here is from genome assembly GCF_001424385.1 of Curtobacterium sp. Leaf183. Classification (GTDB taxonomy): domain Bacteria; phylum Actinomycetota; class Actinomycetes; order Actinomycetales; family Microbacteriaceae; genus Curtobacterium. The sequence continues at coordinate 151,101 of NZ_LMPO01000010.1, forward strand.
GACGCGCAGGCCCGCGTGCTCGAGGACGGCCTTGGCGACGTGCTTGTCCATCGCCAGCGCACTGGCGAGCACCCCGTCGCCGGCGTAGGGCAGCCCGGCGGTCTCGAGCATGCCCTGGATCGTGCCGTCCTCGCCGAAGGGACCGTGCAGGATCGGGAAGACGACGTCGACCGGGACGGTGGTGACCGAGCCGTCGGCGTGCTCGACGGTCAGCGCCCGGGCCTCGGCGGCGGTCGGGAACCGCACGCGCGTGCCGTTGTCGGGCACGACGGGCAGGTCGTCACCGCGCAGTGCCCACTGCGTCGGGTCGTCGGACTGCAGCGTGAACGCGCCGTCCTTCGTGATGCCGACCGGCACGATGTCGTACGCGCCACGGTCGACGGCGTCCATGATGCCGCCGGCGGTCACACAGCTGATCTCGTGCTCGCTCGACCGGCCGCCGAACAGGACGACGACGACGGTCGTGGGGGCGGGGGCGTTCTGGCTCATGGGCGCTCCAGTCCGGTTGGTCGGACCGGTCACTCGCCCTGGGGCTCGTCGGTCTCGGTGAGGTGCGGCGCGATGTTGCGCGGATCGAGCCTACCGGCGAGGACCTCGGCCACCTGCCCCACGATGGGCATGTCGACGCCGTTCGCCGCGGCCAGCGCGAGGATCGGCGCGACCGACGCCAGGCCCTCGGCGGTCTGGTTCATCTGCCGGACGACCTCGTCGAAGCGGTAGCCCTGTCCGAGCAGCCGGCCCGCGGTGTTGTTCCGGGACAGCGGGGACTGGCACGTGGCGATCAGGTCACCGAGGCCCGCGAGTCCGGAGAGCGTCGACGGCTGCGCCCCGAGGGACACCGCGAACTCCGTCATCTCGGCCAGACCGCGGGTGATGATCGACGCCTTGGTGTTCTCGCCGTACCCGACGCCGTCGACGATGCCGATCGCGACGGCGATCAGGTTCTTGAGCACGCCGCCGAACTCAGTGCCGATGACGTCGGTGTTGATGAACGACCGGAAGTACGGGTTGGTCGCGACCGCGGCGACCGCGCTGGCGGTGTCCGCGCTCGACGAGGAGACCACGGCCGCGGTGGGCTGACGCCGGGCGATCTCGAGCGCCAGGTTGGGCCCGCTCGCGACGGCGATCCGGTCCTGCTCGATGCCGAGCCCCTCGAGCAGGACCTCGCTCATGCGCAGACCCGTGCCCTTCTCGACGCCCTTCATCAGGCTGACGACGGGCACGCCCGCGGTGAGCAGCTCGCGGATCGCAGCGAGGTTCGACCGCAGCGTCTGGGAGGGGACCGAGACGTAGACCTGCTCGGCACCGTCGAGCACCGCCGCCAGGGACGTCGACGCGGTCAGCGTGCGGGGCAGGTTGATGCCGGGCAGGTACTCCGAGTTCCGCTTCGTCTCGGTGATCTCGCGGGCGACCTCGGGACGCCGGGCCCACACGACAGTGGACGCACCGCCCTCGGCGAGCACCTTCGCGAAGGTGGTCCCCCAGCTGCCGGCACCGATCACGGCCACGCGCGGCTTGTCGGTCGACTGCATCACGACGCGGATGGCCGCGGTGTCGACGGCACCGCGAGCAGCGGCGGTGGGGTCCGGGTGGTCGTCGTGCGGGCGGAGGCCGGGGGCCCCGGTCGAGTCACTCAAACTTGCCGGTCTCCTTCTGTTGGTTCGCGGACGGGTCCCAGCGCTTCGCCGGAGCCGGTTCGCCGCGCAGCTGTTCGACCAGCGCGGTGATCTCGGCCATGAGCTGCTCGGTGACCTCGCCGAGGACCTGCTGGTCGAGCGGGCGGCCGCGGTAGGCGGACAGGTCCATCGGCTCGCCGAACAGGATGTCGACGTGCGCGCGGCGGAACAGGTTGAGCTTCTTGGAGTACCGCGGCATGATCCGCTGCGTGCCCCAGTGGGCCATCGGGATCAGCGGCACGTCGTTCTCGAGCGCGATCCGCGCCGCCCCGGTCTTGCCGCGCATCGGCCACAGGTCGGGGTCCCGCGTGAGGGTGCCCTCGGGGTAGACGATCACCGCGCCGCCCTGCTCGACCAGGCTCCGTCCACCGCCGAGCGGGTCGTTCAGCCGGGTCCGGCCGGACCGCTCGACGGGGATCTGCCCCATGCCGGTCATGAGCTTGCCGACGACGGGCACGCGGAAGATCGAGGCCTTCGCCAGGAACCGCGGAAGCCGCCGACTGACCCACACGGCCGTACCGACCACCAGCGGGTCGATGTTCGTGTAGTGGTTCGGCGCCACGACGAACGCACCGTGCTCAGGCAGGCGGTTCGGGCCGTGCCAGCGGTAGGCCGACACCCACCGGAACAGCGGGATGACGAACACGGAGGTGATCCGGAAGGCGGTGTTGCGCTCGCCGCGCTTCCACCGTCGCCCGGGGTTGGGCAGACCGGTGGTCACGCGGTCGAGCGAGCGCCCGCCGGTGGTGTCGTCCGCCACGTCAGCCGGCGAAGTCGAAGTCCGCGCCGAGCTTCCGCAGCTTCGGGATGAAGTGCTCGTACCCGCGGCTGATGATGCCCACGTTCGTGATGTGCGACTCGCCCTCGGCGGTCAGTGCGGCGATGAGGTGGCTGAAGCCGCCGCGCAGGTCGGGCACGCGGACGTTGGCGCCGTGGAGCTTGGTCGGGCCGGTGACGACCGCGGCCTGCTCGAACGGACGCCGGGCGACGCGGCGGTCGTGCCCGGGCAGCCCCTCCTTGTGCACGACGATGTCGGCGCCCATCTCGTTGAGGGCGTCGGTGAACCCGAAGCGGTTCTCGTACACGGTCTCGTGCACGACGCTCTGTCCCTCGGCCTGCGTCAGCGCGACGACGAGCGGCTGCTGCCAGTCGGTCATGAAGCCGGGGTGCACGTCGGTCTCGATCACGACGGGCTTGAGGACGTCGAGCTCGCGGTAGAACCGGATCCCGTCCTCTTGGATGTCGAAGCCGCCGCCGACCTTGCGGAAGACGTTGAGGAACGTCATGAGCTCCTGCTGCTTCGCGCCCTCGACGAAGATGTCGCCGTTGGTCGCGAGCGCGGCGGAGGCCCAGCTCGCTGCCTCGTTGCGGTCGTTGATCGCCCGGTGGGTGTAGCCGCGCAGCGACTTGACGCCCTCGATGAAGATCGTGCGGCTGGGCTCGACCGTGATGATCGCGCCCATCTTCTGCAGGATCGCGATGAGGTCCATGATCTCGGGCTCGATCGCGGCGTTGCGGAGTTCGGTCACGCCGTCGGCCAGGGTCGAGGACAGCAGGACCTGCTCGGTCGCACCGACGCTCGGGTACGGCAGTTCGATGTTCGCGCCCTTGAGGCCGTTCGGCGCCGTGATGTGGATGCCGGAGATCTGCTTGTCGACCACGGCCCCCATCGCGCGCAGGGCGTCGAGGTGGAAGTCGATCGGGCGGTCGCCGATGCGGCAGCCACCCAGGTCGGGGATGAAGGCCTCGCCGAGCTTGTGCAGCAGCGGGCCGCAGAACAGGATCGGGATGCGGCTGGACCCGGCGTGCGCGTCGATCTCGGCGAAGTGCGCCGACTCGACGTTCGACGGGTCGAGGATGAGTTCGCCTCGTGCAGGATCGGTGATGCGCACGCCGTGCACCTCGAGCAGCGCGCGGACGACCTTGACGTCGGAGATGTCCGGCACGTCCTTGAGGATCGACGGCGTGTCACCCAGGAGCGACGCGACCATCGCCTTCGTCGCGAGGTTCTTCGCGCCACGGACCTCGATGCGTCCGACCAGCGGCTTGCCACCGCGGATGACGATCTCGTCCGACTTGAGTCCCACGCGCGCCCCTGCGGCCGCTGCGTCCTGTACGAGAGAGTTCACTACTTCACCGGCAATGTTTTCGGCCGCCAGCTTGCCCGGCGGGATTCGAACTCCGTGATCGAGGTCTCGTCACGGAGGGTGAGCCCGATGTCGTCGAGCCCTTCCATCAACCGCCAACGAGTGTAAGCGTCGATCTCGAAAGCCACGTCCACATCGCCCAGCGACACGCGCTGTGTCACAAGGTCCACCGTGGCCTCGATCCCCGGGTGCGCCTCGATCTCGGCCCAGAGGCGCTCGACGTCGGGTTCGGTCACGATCGCCGTCACGAGGCCCTGCTTGCCGGCGTTCCCCTTGAAGATGTCCGCGAACCGGGGCGACACGACGACGGAGAACCCGAAGTCGCGCAGCGCCCACACGGCGTGCTCGCGGGACGACCCGGTGCCGAAGTCGGGCCCGGCGACGAGCACCCGGGCGCCCTGGTAGCGCTCCTGGTTCAGGACGAAGTCGGGGTCCTGCCGCCAGCCGGAGAACAGCGCGTCCTCGAAGCCCGTCTTCGTGACGCGCTTCAGGTACACGGCCGGGATGATCTGGTCGGTGTCGACGTTCGAGCGCTTGAGCGGCGCGGCGATGCCGGTCACGGTGCTGATCTTGTCCATCAGTGGGTTCCCTCCAGGACGGCCTCGGCCTCGGTGGACTCCAGGTCCCACGGGCTGGACAGGGTGCCGCGCACCGCCGTGGCGGCGGCGACGAGCGGGGACACCAGGTGGGTCCGGCCGCCCTTGCCCTGGCGTCCCTCGAAGTTGCGGTTCGAGGTCGACGCACAGCGCTCCCCCGGCGCCAGCTGGTCGGGGTTCATGCCGAGGCACATCGAGCACCCGGCGAAGCGCCACTCCGCACCGAAGTCGGTGAAGACCTTGTCGAGCCCCTCGGCCTCGGCCTCGAGCCGGACCCGCGCGGAGCCCGGGACGACCATCACCCGCACGCCGTCCGCCTTGGTCCGGCCCTGGATCACGGACGCGAAGGCCCGCAGGTCCTCGATGCGGGAGTTCGTGCACGAGCCCATGAACACCGCGTCGACCGCGATGTCCTTCATCGGCGTGCCGGCCTCGATGTCCATGTACTCGAGCGCGCGCTGCGCTGCAGCCTGGTCGTTCGGGTCCGCGTAGTCCGTCGGGTTCGGCACCGACTCGGAGAGCGACACGCCCTGGCCGGGGTTGGTGCCCCACGTGACGAAGGGCTCGAGCGCGTCGGCGTCGATGAACACCTCGGCGTCGAAGACCGCGTCGTCGTCGGTCGCCAGGGTGTCCCAGTAGGCGACCGCTTCATCCCAGTCGGCCCCGGTCGGTGCGTGGTCGCGGCCCTGGACGTAGTCGTACGTGGTCTGGTCGGGCGCGACCATGCCGGCACGCGCACCGGCCTCGATCGACATGTTGCAGATGGTCATCCGGCCCTCCATCGAGAGCGCCCGGATCGCCGAGCCGCGGTACTCGAGCACGTAGCCCTGCCCGCCGCCGGTGCCGATCTTCGCGATGACCGCCAGGATGACGTCCTTCGCCGTGACGCCGGGGCGCAGCGCCCCCTCGACGGTGATCGCCATCGTCTTGAAGGGCTTGAGCGGCAGGGTCTGCGTGGCCAGGACGTGCTCGACCTCGCTCGTGCCGATGCCGAACGCCATGGCGCCGAACGCCCCGTGGGTCGAGGTGTGCGAGTCGCCGCACACGACCGTGATGCCGGGCATGGTCAGCCCGAGCTGGGGACCGACCACGTGCACGATCCCCTGCTCCTTGTCGCCCAGCGAGTGGAGGCGGACGCCGAACTCCTCGCAGTTGCGGCGCAGGGTCTCGATCTGGGTGCGGCTGGTCGGGTCGGCGATCGGCCGGTCGATGGCGAGCGTCGGGGTGTTGTGGTCCTCGGTCGCGATGGTGAGGTCGAGACGCCGGACCGGACGTCCGGCCTGGCGCAGCCCGTCGAAGGCCTGCGGGCTGGTCACCTCGTGCACCAGGTGGAGGTCGATGTAGAGGAGGTCCGGGTTGCCGTCCTCGCCCTTCACGACCACGTGGTCGTCCCACACCTTCTCGGCGAGCGTCCTGCCCATGACGGTCCTGCCCTTCATCTCGTCCGGCGATGCTAGCACCGTTGGTATACCAACGACGGACCAGACGGGAGGCCCCACTCACCTTCGGCGACACCTGTCGCGGTGGGAGGATGGTCGGGTCATGACGCAGCTCCCGCACTCATCCCGCACCGTGAACCTCGAGGGCGCCGCGCGCGCGGCGATCGCGGGCGGCGTCCCGCTCGCGGCGCTCATCGCCCTCGGCATGCCCGGGTACGCGGCGTTCGCGATGTTCGCGGGCTTCACGGCGATCTTCGGGCAGACCGAGCCGTACCGGCAGCGTGCGGTGACGACGGGCATCGCCGGCGCCCTGCAGACGCTGTGCATGTTCGCAGGCATCGCGGTCTCGATGCTCGGGGCTCCGCTGTGGCTGCAGGCCGCCGGGCTCGTCGTGGTGCTCGTCGTCGCGGTGTGCACCCTGAGCACGCTGCGGTCGATCCCCGCCCAGCCGATCTTCCCGACCTTCGCGTTCGTGGTCTCCGCGCTGGTCCCGCTGCGTGCCACGGACCTGCCGCTCGTCACGGCGATCATCCTCGGGTCGGTCGCGTGGGCGTGGCTCGTGGCGATGTCCGGCGCGGTGGTGCGCCGTGCCCTGCACCCGCGCGCGCCGCACCGCTTCCGCCCCATCGCCGAACCGAAGCACCGCTCGCTCGCGGTCCTGCGCACGCGCGCCCTCTGGGAGACCGTCGGACTCAACGTCGTGGGGGCCCTGGTCGCGGGGGCCGTCGCCGAGGCGGTCCCGGGGCTCGGCCACCCCTACTGGGCCGTGATCGCGGTGGTGTCGACGCTGCCCGCACTGCGACAGCGGCACACGGTGCTCCGGGCGTTCCAGCGGTTCATCGGCACGATCGGCGGCACCGTGATCGCGGTGGGCATCCTGCTGCTCGAACCGGGCCTCTGGTGGATCGTCGTGATCGCCGTGGTCGGGCAGTTCTTCGCCGAGGTCTTCGTCGCCCGCAACTACGCGGTGTGCTTGCTCTTCCTCACCCCGCTCGCGCTCGCGGTGTCGTGGTTGAGCGTGCCCGAGGCACCCGAACTGCTGGCACTCGACCGGGTCGCACAGACGACGCTCGGCGCGCTCGTCAGCGTCGCACTGCTGGTCGTCGGACGCGCCATCGAGCGCCACCGCGGCCGGGCACTCGGCGCGACGAGCACGATCCGGACGGTCTGACCAGAGACGCCGGCAACCGCACAGCGCGGACCGCGCAGGTCCACGCGCCTAGCGTGGGATCGTCATGAGCGCCGATCACCGCAAGCCCGCCGAGCCCGACCAGGCTCCCGCCGTCGACCACCACGCCGCGCACCACGTGGCCGCGACGGCGACCCCGAGTCCCCCCGAGCATCCCACCTCCCCGCCGCCGTCCGACGACCAGCCGGACCCGAACCGGTGGAAGGCCCTCGTCATCTGCCTGCTCGGCGGTGGCATCGTGCTGCTCGACGTGTCGATCGTCAACGTCGCCCTGCAGTCGATCTCGGCCGGCCTGCCAGGAGCGACCCCCGAGGCCGTGCAGTGGATCCTGTCCGGCTACGCCCTGTCGTTCGGACTGCTCCTCGTGCCGGGCGGCCGACTCGGCGACGCCTCGGGCCGACGACGGATGTTCGTGATCGGCGTCGGGCTGTTCACCGTCGCGAGCGCGCTGTGCGGGTTCGCGCCGAACGGGCTCGTCCTGGTCATCGCACGCCTGGTGCAGGGACTGGCGGGCGGTCTGCTCACCCCGCAGGTCACCGCCCTCATCCAGCAGCTGTTCCGCGGCAAGGAGCGCGGGACCGCGTTCGGGCTGTTCGGCGCGACCGTCGGCATCGCGACCGCGATCGGCCCGCTCATCGGCGGGCTGCTGATCACCGCGTTCGGCACCGAGAACGGGTGGCGGTTCGTGTTCTTCGTGAACCTGCCCGTCGGACTCGTGACGATCCTCCTGGCGTTCCGCTACCTGCCCGCCGCTGCGAAGGCGGCACGCGGCAAGCGCCACGACTTCGACCCCGTCGGGATCGCCCTGCTGGGCGCGGCGGTCGTCGCCCTGCTGCTGCCGTTCGTGCAGTCCGAGGTCTGGAAGAGCGGCACGAAGTGGTGGCTCATCGTCGTCGCCGTCGTGCTCGCCGTGGCCTTCGTGCTGTGGGAGCGCCGGTACTCGCGCACGAAGGAGCCCGTGGTCGACCTCGGCCTGTTCCGCCGCCGGTCCTTCTCGCTCGGTGTCGGTCTGGCCACGCTCTACTTCGCCGGGTTCACGCCGTTGTTCTTCGTCCTGACCCTGACCCTGCAGTCGGGCCTGCACTACTCGGCGCTGCTCGCCGGCGCCACGTCGGTGCCGTTCGCGGTCGGTTCGGGCATCGCCTCGACGATCGGCGGCCGGATCGTGCACCGGTTCGGACGGCAGCTCATCGTCATCGGGACGATCCTGGTGCTCATCGGCCTGGGTGCGGTGGTGTGGGTCGTGTCGAACCACTACGGACCGGACCTGGGGTGGTGGCTCATCGCGCCGCTGCTCGTCGCGGGCATCGGCTCCGGCCTGACCATCTCGCCGAACCAGACCCTGACGCTGTCGGAGGTCCCCGTGGAACAGGGCGGCTCCGCCGGCGGCCTCATCCAGGTCGGCGCACGCGTGGGGTCGGCGATCGGCATCGCGGCGGTCGGCAGCGTGTTCTACTCCGCGCTCGCCAGCTCGGACGGTGACCACACGACCGGGCTGCCGCTCGGACTCGGGGTGTCGCTCGGGTTCGTCGCCGCGGCCCTGGTCGCGGGCATCGTGGACGTCGTGGTCGGCCGGGTCCGCGGGACGCAGGCGACGGTCTGACCGCGGACGCGGAACGACACTGCCGCTGTCGTACGACATCGGCAGTGTCGTTCCGTCCGTACTGACGCGCAGCTTCGCCGGTTTGCTGGCGGTCTACCGGGGCTGGATGTTCCAGGCGTCGATGACGGGACGGCCGTGCTCGTACCCCAGCACGCTGACCGAGGCCGTCGACAGCGCGAGCACCGCGCCGTCCTGCGGCGCGAGCCGGATCCAGGCGGCGCCGATCGCTCGCAGCACGTGGCCGTGGGCGACGAACACCGCGTCCTGCCCGTCGGCGAGCACCGGACGGGCACGGTCGAGCACCCGCTCGGCCCGGACGCGGACCTCGGCCGCGGACTCGCCGGGCGTGTCACCGGCGGGGACACCGTCGGTCCACAGGTCCCATGGTCCGTGGCGCTGCACCTTGATCTGCGGGGTGGTCAGTCCCTCGTACGCGCCGTAGTCCCACTCGTACAGGTCCTCGTCGATGTCCGGGTCGACGCCGATGAGCGCGGCGGTGTCCCGCGCGCGCCGGAGCGGACTGGACAGCGCGAGCGCGAACTCGCGGTCCGCCAGGAAGCGGCCGGCACGCTCGGCCTGCTCGATGCCGGCGTCGGTGAGCGGGATGTCCGTGCGACCCGTGTGCTGACCGCTCTTGGACCACTCCGTCTCTCCGTGACGGACGAGGACGAGTTCGCCGGGGCGTTCCGAGGTCATGAGTTCCTTCCGAGCAAGAGGCCGAGCGCGGCTGCGCCGACCGAGACGACGAGCATGCCGAGGCCGTTGAGCACGGCGAGCCGGGTCTTGCCGGACTGCAGCAACCGCACGGTCTCGACACTCGCCGTCGAGAACGTCGTGTACCCACCCATCATGCCCGTGCCGAGCACCGCGACCACCGGGAGGGCCAGGGTGCCGGCCTCGCCCAGGCCGGTCAGCAGCCCGAGGACGAGGGACCCGCTGACGTTGATGACCATCGTGCCGAGCGGGAAGCCGGTCACCCGCGCCTTCACCACGCCGTCGAGGACGAACCGCAGCGCGGCCCCGGCACCGCCGCCGACCGCGACCAGCAGGAGGTCGAGCGCGCTCATCGTGCACCGCCCACGCGGCGCGTCCGGGCGGCGAGCGCCAGTCCCCCGACGACCGCGACGAGTCCGAGCACGACGGACAGCAGCGCGTACCCGCTGCCGGCGCCCCAGCGTCCGTCGGTGAGCAGCCGGGCGGTGTCGTCCGCGAGCGTGCTGTAGGTCGTGAAGCCGCCGAGGACACCCGTGCCCACGAACAGCCGGACGGTCTGCCGGCGGCCCTCGTCCGGACCGCGCCGGGCCAGGTGCTCGAGGAGCAGCCCCAGGCAGAAGGCCCCGACCACGTTGATCCCCAGGATCGTCCAGCTGACGCCGTCGACGGCGGGGGCGGCCTCGGCCAGGACAGCACGGACGGCGGTCCCGATGGCGCCGCCCAGGGCGACGAGTCCGATCAGGTGCCAGCGGAGATGGGATGGTCGTGCGGCGTTCACATGACGATCTTGGCCCGTCCGGAGCCGGACGTCCTACGCTCGGGCGCAGACGGCACCTCGCCGCTCGACCGAAGGGACGACCAATGGCCATCAACGACGACGACATCACGACGGACCCCCAGAGCGCCGGCGAAGGCCCCGCTGACGGCGGCGCGAACCCGAACGGCCACGACGGCGGCGCAGACGGCTCCGCCGACGCCGGCGAA
>NZ_LMPO01000010.1:161494-186256 GCF_001424385.1 Curtobacterium sp. Leaf183
GGACGGCTCCGCGTGAGCCGAGGGCTCGAGACGGTGGGGACGGCGAGCGCACTCCAGCGGTGCGTCGCCGTCCCGGCCGACGACTTCGCCAGCGACTACTGGGGTCGTCGCGCGCTCCTGAGCAGCGCGGACGACCTCGGCTCGACGTACGACGACCTGTTCTCCACCGCGGCGGCCGACGAGCTGCTCTCGGTCCGCGGTCTCCGGACGCCGTTCATCCGGATGGCGAAGGAGGGCTCGGTCCTGTCGCCGCAGGCGTTCACCGCGCCCGGTGGGTACGGCGCCGAGGTCGGTGACCAGGTCAGCTCCGAGAAGGTGCTGGCGGAGTTCGCCGCCGGGTCGACGATCGTGCTGCAGGGTCTGCACCGCACGTGGCCGCCCCTGCAGGAGTTCACCCGCCGGCTGGTCGCGGAGCTCGGGCACCCGGCCCAGGTCAACGCGTACATCACCCCGGCGTCCTCGCGCGGCTTCGACCCGCACTACGACGTGCACGACGTGTTCGTGCTGCAGATCGCCGGCGAGAAGCGCTGGGTCATCCACGAGCCCGTCCACGAGCTGCCCTTCGCCGACGAGCCCTGGAGCGACCGGCGCGACGCGGTCGCCGCCCGGGCTTCCGGCACCCCGGCGATCGACACCGTCCTGCGCCCGGGTGACGCGCTCTACCTGCCGCGCGGGTACCTGCACTCGGCGACCGCGCTCGGCGGCACCACCATCCACCTGACGATCGGGATGCCCGCCGTCACCCGGTCGGACCTGGCGCGGGTCCTCGTCGAACGGGCGCTCCGCTCCGACGCCCTGCGCGCGTCGCTGCCCCTCGGCGTCGACCTCGCCGACCCGGAGCAGATCGCGGCAGAGGTCCGTGCGGCCGCCGAGGACCTCGTCGCCGCGCTCACGACGGCGGACGATCAGTCTGACGCCGTCGCTGCGACGGTCGGCGCCCGCTTCCGTCGGTCCACCCGGCCCGAGCCCGTCCGTCCCCTGCGCACCGTTGAGATGGCCGCAGCGCTGACCGGTGCCGACACCGTGCGCTGGCGTGACGGCCTGCCGACGGACGTCCGCACCGAGGGCACCCGGGTGGCGGTCGTCCTGCCGTCGGGGACCGTCCGGCTCCCCGCCGTCTGTTCCGAGGCGCTGCACGCGCTGACGGACGGCGACGTCCACCGTGTCGGCGCGCTGCCGGGGCTCGACGAGGACGACGCGGTCGTCGTCGTGCGACGGCTCCTGCGGGAAGGCGTGCTGGTACCCGCCTCGTGACCGAGTGGCGCCGCACCGGCCCGTCCGACCCCGGACGCCCCCGCTCCGGGGGCGGGCCGGCGTGCAGCGCGGGGTCACGGCTGCGCGACGAGGACGTGTCCGCGACGGCGTCGCCCGGCAGACGGTGGTTGCTCGTCGAGGTCGCCGGTGCCTGGGGCTGGAACGTGTGGACGGAGTCCCCCGTGCTCGACCCCGAGGTCGGCGCGGCGCTGGCGCGTCGGGTGCAGCACGCCGGCATGCGGATCCTGGCGGTGCGGCGACCCGGTCGGTCGCGCGGTTCAGGCCGGTGGCGGTGGGCCGTGGTCGATGCCGAACGCGCGACGACGCGGTGGGGCGAGGTCTCCGACCCGCGGCAGCTCCTGACCCTGCCGCTCGACGGCAGCACGGGGACCCCCTCGGACCAGGCCCTCTTCGCGGTCTGCGCGCACGGTCGACACGACGAGTGCTGCGCGGTCCGGGGTCGGTCCGTCGCCGAACGCCTGTCCGGGGCCTACCCGGACGAGACGTGGGAGTGCTCGCACCTGGGCGGCGACCGCTTCGCCGCCACCATGATGCTCTTCCCGCACGCGGTCAACCACGGACGGGTCGACGAGCACGACCCCGTCGCGATCGCCGACGAGTACCTGCACGGCCGGATCGCACAGCAGGGCTTCCGCGGGCGGGCGACCCTGTCGCACGTCGAGCAGGCCGCCGTCGCCGCGGCGGTGCAGCACACCGGCGACACCCGACTCGAGGCGTTCCGACCGGTGGCGGCGACCGAGCTCACGACCGAGCCGGGCGGGTGGTCGGTCGATCTCTCGGCGCGGACCGACACGGCGGCGGAACCGCAGACGGACGCCGGCACCAGGACCATCCGGGTCCGGCTCGAGCACGTCCTGACGGGTCCGACGTTCACCACGTGCCGGGCGACGGTCGCGGTGGAGATCCCCCGGTTCGTCGTCCGGGACCTCACCGTGATCGGCTGACGCGGGAGCGATGAAGGCGCCCGCGGACGCCCGCGCCGACGACGCCGAGACGCCCGCGCGGACGACACCGAGGGACGACCGCACCGACGGATGCCCGCGCCGATGGATGCCCGCGCCGATGGATGCCCGCGCCGACAACGACAGAACTCCCGCCGGACGATGTCCAACGGGAGTTCTCGTGGTGACCCCAGCGGGATTCGAACCCGCGTTACCGCCGTGAGAGGGCAGCGTACTAGGCCGCTATACGATGGGGCCGCGGCAAGCATGTTGTCGGAATCGGAGGGTAGCCACCGTGGTGACCCCAGCGGGATTCGAACCCGCGTTACCGCCGTGAGAGGGCGACGTACTAGGCCTCTGTACGATGGGGCCGTTCCGACAACTCGACAAGTATGGCACAAGCCCCGCACGGTGCCAAAACGAGGCGTGTCGACCGGGTGCGCCGTCGGACGGACCGTCAGACGGTCATGGACTCCCCCGGCCGCAGCACGACGAGTTCCCCGGCGGGTTCGACGGCCTGCCGCAACCGGTCGAGGTGCATCCCCAGGCCCACCTCGGACAGCGTGGCCTCGTGCACGGGGTAGGCGCGGCGCGGCGCGACCGCGGCGACGTAGTCCATCATCTCGGCGACCTTGAGCCACGGTGCGCCGACCGGAGCGGCCAGCACCTCGACGGGGACACCCGGCACGGTCCAGCTGTCGCCGGGGTGGAACAGCCGCCCGTTGACCAGGACCCCGGTGTTGTCCACCACCGGGACGGACGAGTGGATGACGTTGTGCCGGGTGCCGTGGAACGTCAGGTCGAACGGCCCGACCGCGCGTCGCGCACCGTCCGAGACGACCTCCACGTGCGCCGCAGCTCCGGCGAGCGCCCGTGCGACCCCGGCCGGACCGAACACCAGGGTGCCCGGGTTGGCCAGCAGGATCCGCTCCAGCTGCTCGGTCGTGACGTGGTCCGGGTGCTCGTGCGTGACGACGACCGCCACGACGCCGTCGACGTCGACGGGCCTGGTGAACCCGCCGGGATCGAGCACCAGTCGTGCACCGCGCTCCTCGACGACCTGGCACGCGTGTTCGAGCTTCGTCACCTGCATGCGGGCGAGCGTACGCGGCGCTGCCGCGCCCCGACCCGCCTGCCACCTACCGCGGCGCCGCCGTGGTCGCCCGCACCACGAGCGTCGCCGGCGCCGGGGGCACTGGTACCGGCGCGTGGCCGTCGACCTCCGCGAGCACCGCCAGCGCCGCCGTCCGTCCCTGCGCCTCGGGGTCCTGTACGACGGTCGTCAGTCCCACGACCTCGCCGTACTCGTGCCCGTCGATCCCGATGACGGACAGCTCCCCGGGGACGTGCACGCCGAGCCGAGCGGCCGCCACCAGCACGCCCAGCGCCATCTCGTCGGAGGCGCAGAACACCGCGGTGGGCCGGTGCGGACGGGGCACCGCCAGCAGTGCCGACCCGGCAGCGCAGCCACCGGCGAACGAGAACCGTCCGTCCACGAGCCACCCTGGCGGCACTGAGCAGCCCGCGGCGTGCATCGTCGCCAGGAACCCGTCCCGGCGCAGGTACGGCACGGCGACGTTCATCCCGGACTCGTCCTGACCGCCGACGTACGCGATCCGCCGGTGGCCGAGCCCGAGCAGGTGCCCGACAGCCAGACCGGCGACCCGCAGGTCGTCGACACCCACGTTGCGCAGCCCCGGTGCCGGTCCGCCGATGACGATCATCGGGTGGTTGCTGCCCTGCAGTTCGTCCCGCTCGGTCTCGTCGAGCACGAGCGACAGCAGCACGAGCGCGTCGACCCGGTGGCGCAGCATCGACCGCCGGAACGCCCGGTCCCGGTCCCCCAGCGGCCCGCCCAGGTTGTACAGCACCAGGTCGTGGCCCGCCCGACGCAGTTCGGCGTCGATCCCGCCGAGGGCCCTGACGTAGAACCAGCGGTCGATGACCGGCAGGACCACCCCGACGGCGCGCTGTCGGCCGGTGGCCAGGCCGGCCGCCGCCGAGCTCGGCACGTACCCGAGTTCGGCAGCGACCCGCTGCACCTGGTCGATGGTCGCGTCGGCGACCGACGGCAGGCCGCGCAACGCCCGGGACACGGTCGCCTTGGACAGGCCGGTGACGGTCGCGATCTCCTGGATCCCCACCGGACGACCCGCCCGACCGTCAGCGGTGCGCGCGGCGGTCGTCGACGCCGGCGGACGCGGTCCTCCGCAGCACGCGCACCCGCCACCGGTGGAGGACGACCACCGCCAGCACGCAGGCCAGCAGCGTCAGCGCCCACCCGAGCGCCGGACGCCCCGTGAGCTCGCAGAACACCGTCACGAGCAGGAACGCGACGCCGAAGAACCCGACGAAGCCCATGGCCTCCTCGATCGGTGCGACCGGGGTCCGGGGAGCACGCAGCGCCATCGCCCGTCAGCCCTTCACGCCGCCGGCGGTCAGGCCGGCCACGATGCGTCG
This sequence comes from Curtobacterium sp. Leaf183, assembly GCF_001424385.1. Classification (GTDB taxonomy): domain Bacteria; phylum Actinomycetota; class Actinomycetes; order Actinomycetales; family Microbacteriaceae; genus Curtobacterium. The sequence goes on from NZ_LMPO01000010.1 coordinate 166,171, forward strand.
CTGGAACACGAGCACCAGGATCACGAGCGGGATCGTGACGATCGTCCCCGCCGCCATCACCGCGGTGTACGGCTCCTGGTGCGGCTGGGTGCCGGCGAACGACGCGATCGCGACGGTGACCGGCTGGGTGGCGTCCGACGACAGCTGCGACGAGATGAGGTACTCGTTCCAGCTCGAGATGAACGCCAGGATCGCCGTGGTGAACACCGCCGGCGCGGCCAGCGGCAGGATGATCCGCCGGAACGCCTGCACGCGCGTGCACCCGTCGATGCGCGCCGCCTCTTCCAGGTCCCACGGCATCTCGCGGAAGAAGCTCGCGAGCGTGTAGACGGTGAGCGGCAGCACGAACGAGATGCTCGGCAGGATCAGCGCCTGGTAGCTGCCCATCCACCCGATGTCCGTGAAGAGCTGGAACAGCGGCGAGATGAGGGCGACGCCCGGGAACATCGACGCGGCCAGGATCGCGCCGGCGATGAGCGACTTGCCCTTGAACTCGAGCCGGGCCAGCGCGTAGGCGGCGCTCGTGCCGACGAGCAGCGCGATGATCGTCACGACACCGCCGATGAGCAGGCTGTTGAGCAGCGCCCGCCCCAGGTGGTTGCCGAGCGCGGTGGAGAACGCCGTCGTGTAGTTGTCGAGCGTCACGTGCGTCGGCCACGGGGTGGCGTCGAACGTGAAGCCGACGTCCCGGAAGCTCGTCACGACCATCCAGTAGAACGGCAGCAGGCACCAGACCGCGATGACGACGGCCTGCACGGCGGTGCGGACGCGGGGGCCGGTGTCGCGCTTCACGCGGACGTCAGCGCGGTCGATCGACCGCTCGCGGGTGCGGGTCGTGGACCGTGGCCGGTCGGCTGCGAGGGTCACTTGAGTTCACCCTTCTGCTGTGCTGCCTGCGTCTGCACGACGTTCGCCCCGAGGAAGCGGACGAACAGGAAGGCGACGATGAAGATGACCAGGAACGTGATGGTCGACAGGGCGGACGCCGAGTTGAACCCCTGCCGGATCTGGTCCACGACCAGGATGGACAGCGTGGTCGTGGCGTTGCCGGAACCACCGCCGCCGCCGGTGAGGATCGCGGGGAGGTCGTACATGCGCAGCGCGTCGAGCACGCGGAACAGGACCGCGACCATGAGCGCGGGCTTCAGCAGCGGCAGGGTGATCAGCCAGAAGCGCTGCAGGGTGGACGCGCCGTCCATCTTGCCGGCCTCGTAGACGTCCTCGGGGATGAGCTGCAGGCCCGCCAGGATCAGCAGCGCCATGAACGGGGTGGTCTTCCACGTGTCGGCGATGATGACCGCCCACCGGGACGCCCACTCGCCGCTGGTCCACAGGATCTGGTGCCCGATGACGTGGTTGAGCACGCCGTTCGCGTCGAAGATGAAGTACCAGAGCTTCGCGGTGACGGCGGTGGGGATGGCCCACGGCACCAGGATCGCGGCGCGGACCAGGGCACGGCCCCGGAAGTTCCGGTTCATGATGATCGCCATCCACACGCCGATCAGCGTCTCGAAGGCGACGGTGACGATGGTGAAGAAGACCGTGTTGCCCATCGACACCCAGAACTGCGAGCCGAGGCTGCCGGGCGGGCAGGTGACGTTGCCGCACTGCTGCCCGAGCCAGTGCGCGTAGTTCGTGACGCCCGCGAAGCCGCCCTGCACGAACAGTCCTGTCGCCTTGTCGAGCCCCTGGTCGAGCTGGAAGGACTGGATGACGGCGCTGACGACGGGGTAGCCGATGACGATCGCCAGCAGGACGATCGTCGGGCCGATCAGGTACACGGCCCACCGGCCGTGCTCGGCGTTGAGTCCGCCGCGGCGTCGCTTCTGCGGTTCGAGCCCACTGGGGTTCGGGATCGCTGCGGGGATCTCTGTTGCTGCTGACACGGACGGCCTCCTTGCCGGTGTCGGGACACGAGTGGGGCCGGACGGGAGGCTCGTGGCGGGGCCGCCACGAGCCTCCCGTCCGATGCGGCGTGAGCCGCGTCGACCAGGGTCGCTAGTTGCTGCTGCTGGTCGCCGACTTCAGGGCGGCTTCCATGTCCTTCATGGCCTCGTCGACGCTCTTCGAGCCCTTGAGCGCGGCGTAGGAGTTGTCCTGGATCGCCTTGGTCACGGCCGGGTAGAACGGCGTGACCGGTCGGGGCTCCGCACTCTGGATCGACTTGAGCAGGGTGGGCAGGTACGGCAGCTTGCTCGTCAGGTCGCTGTCCGTGTACAGGTCGCCGACGACCGGCGCGAGCGAGCCCTGCGTCGCGAAGAACTTCTGCGTCTCGTTCGACTCCAGGAACTCGAGGAAGTCGTGCGCGGTCGCCTTGTGCTTCGAGTAGACGCTGATCGCCGCGTTGTGCCCGCCGAGCGTGGACGCGCCGACGCCGTCGGCGCCGGGGATCGGGGCGATGCCGAAGGTGTCCTTGACCTTCGACGAGCCGTCGGTCTTCGCCAGGCTGTAGACGTACGGCCAGTTGCGGAGGAACAGCAGCTTGCCGTCCTCGAACGCGGTGCGGCCCTGCTCCTCCTGGTAGGTGATTGCCTCGGCCGGGATGTTGCCGTCCTTGAACGCGTCGACCAGGTTCTGCAGGCCCGCCTTCGCCTTCGACGTGTCGACGTCCGGCGCGCCGCCCTTCGTCAGGATCGAGCCACCGGAGCCGTTGACGGCCTCGGAGGCGTTCACGGTCAGGCCCTCGTACTTGGCGAACTGGCCGGCGTAGCAGCCGATGCCGTTGTCCTTCGCGATCTGGCAGTCGTCCATCATCGCCGACCACGTGGTCGGCGGGGTCTTGACGAGGTCCTTGCGGTAGTAGAGCAGCGCGCCGTCGGAGGTCTGCGGCGCCGCGTAGAGCGTGTTGTTGTAGGTCGCCGTCTTGACCGTCGAGGGCAGCAGCTTCGACGTGTCGATCGCCATGTCGCCGGTGAGCGGCACGAGCCAGCTCTTGGCGGCGAACTCGGCGGTCCACACCACGTCGACGTCGACCACGTCGTAGCCGTCGTCCTTCGCCTGGAAGTGCTGGACGAGGTCGTCGTGCTGCTGGTCGGCCTGGTCGGACTGCTCCTTGAACGTGACCTTCTCGGAACCGTGCGCCTTGTTCCACTTGGCGATCAGCGGTCGGACGACGTTCGAGTTGTCCTTGCCCTGGACGTACGTGATCGGGCCGCGGCTGTCCTGCCCGGACTTCGCGGCGTCGGAACCGGAGCCGCCACCGGAGCAGCCGGCGAGGGCGAGGCCGAGCACGGCGATCCCCGCCACGGATGCGAGTCGCACCTTCGCGCGTGTGTTGTCCACAGTGATTGTCTCCTCATCGAGATCACCAGGAGACGTCGATCGGCGAACGGTCGGCGGTGCCTGGAGCAGGCGGCGCTGCCTGCTGGGAGGTGAACGTACGCCGCGGTCCGACCGAGCGCAACCGGTTGCATCGGGTCTGTTACCTGAGTGTGACCTCTGGAGTTCCGGTGACTTCCTGGGTGAGCGCTCACGCATCGAGGGCGGCCGTGGGGCACCGCTGCAGTGCGCTGCGGTGTCCCGCATGATCCCCGCCACGGTGCCGATGCCGCATTGTGAGGCGTCGGGGCCGACCGTAGCGTCCCCGACATGGCCTCCCTCTCCGCCGTCAACGTCCCCGGACCCCGACGCGTCATCGGCGTCAACCTCGACGGTCCGCTGCCCGAGCTCGTCGCCGACGAGACCGGTTCGTCCGCGCTCGTCATCGGCTACCGCGACGGCTACCCGGTCACCACGCTCGACGTCATCCTCACCGACGACCCCGCGGACGCCACCCGAGCGCTCGCGCCCCTGGTCGACACGATGGTCGAGGCCGGCGCGTTCGACGACCACGCCCCGGTGTCCGACGACGACCTGCCGACGATCTCCGTCGTAGTGTCCACCGTGGTGGACCGCGTCGAGGACCTCGGCAAGCTCCTCGACGTCCTCGAGCACCTCGACTACCCGCGGCACGAGGTCGTCCTCGTCGACAACCGCGTCCGCGTCCCCGACATCGACGCCCTCCCGGCACTGCTCGAGGGCCGCGACGTCCGCCTGGTCACCGAGCGGCGCCCAGGGCTCTCGGCCGGCCGCAACGCCGGTGTCGCAGCGGCGACCGGCGAGGTCATCGCGTTCACCGACGACGACGTCCGTGTCGACCCGCAGTGGCTCCGCGCGATCGGCGAGCGGTTCGTCCGCGAACCGGGGCTGGACGCCGTGACGGGCGTGATCCTGCCCGTCGAGCTCACCACGCCCGCCCAGATCTGGTACGAGGCGTACTACGGCGGCTTCAGCGCCGAGCGGACCTTCTCGCCCGTGACGATCGTCCCGGACGACGTGCAGGGCGCCATGCGCCACGCGCGTGTCTCGGCGGTGCGTCCCGACGGCACGGTGCGCAAGCACTTCGCGGTCTACGGCATCGGCGCGTACGGCGCGGGCGCGAACATGGCGTACCGGCGCTCGCTCATCGAGAAGGTCGGCGGCTTCGACACCACGCTCGGCGCCGGCTCCCCCGCCCGCGGCGGCGAGGACCTGGCGATGTTCATCGAGACGCTCTGGCGGGGCGGACGCATCGGGTTCGAACCGCACGCGGTCGTGCACCACCGGCACCGCCAGACGATCGAGGACCTGCACAAGCAGCTGCACGGCAACGGTGTCGGGTTCACGGCGCTGATGTGCGCGCTCGCTGCCAAGGACCGACGGCACCTGACCGTCCTGGCCCGGCTCATGCCGCTCGCCGCGAAGGTCAAGGCGAAGCAGATGGCATCGCGCCTGGCGGGTCGTCGTGACGCGGCGACCGAGTCGACGACCGACGCATCGCAGACGAGTCTCCCCCGGTCGCTGGCGTACCACGAGCTCCGCGGCTTCCCGGCCGGGCCGGCGGCCTGGTTCCGCAGCCGTCGGCGCTGGCGCGACGTCGAGGCCGGGCGCTTCCGCGGGTAGCGCGGACGCCCCTGGGCGTGCGAGGCGGCAACGGCGCCGCCCCGCACCACGAAACGGACACAGCACCACGGGATCCCGTGGTGCTGTGTCCGTTTCGTGGTCCCGTGGCGGCACGGAGCGCGCCGGGCGCAGCGCGCCGCGCGCCGCGCGTCGAGCGCAGCGCGGCCTACGCGCGGGAGCGCAGGCGCCCGAGCACGTAGCGCCACGGCCCGCCGAGCGCGGCGACGAGCTCGACGCGCTTCAGCCCGGCCGTCGCCGCGCGGAACTCGTCATCGACGGGCCACCCGGCCGCCGCGGACACGGCCGTCGAGACCTGGTCGGCGTTCCCCTGCCCGAGCGCCCCGAGCTGGCGGAGCGCACCGACGGCCCGACGGAGCACCGCCACGGCGGTCCGCGGCCGGGTCATGAGCTTCGCGACCCACGCGCCGAGCCCGGTGCCGTACCCGAGTGCCTGGGCACGCAGGGCCTCGCGGTCGGAACGGTGCCGGTGCCACACGAACGCCGACGGCTCGACGGCCAGCCCGCCTCCGGAGAGCAGCACCCGCGTGAACAGGTCGGGGTCCTCGCCGGCGCGCGACGGCGTCCCCGGCCCGAGTGCGACGTCGAAGCCGCCGAGGGCGAGGGCCGCGGTGCGTCGGAGCGACATGTTCGCGCCGGTGCCGAACGCGCCGACCGAGAACGGGAAGAGCGGCAGGTCGGCCGGCGGTGCCGACGTCCGGAACACCCGGCGGTCGAGGTTCCGCGCCCAGGTCACCCGCTCGTCGAAGTAGCGCTGCGTCGGGTTCCGGAGCTCACCGCTCGGCACCAGACCGGTCACGCAGACCACGTCGGCGTCGCGCGCGTACGCGTCGGCGAGCGCCGCGAGCCAGTGCCGGTCGACGACGACGTCGTCGTCGACGAAGGCGACCACGGCACCGGAGGCGAGGGCGAGACCGGCGTTCCGTGCGCGTGAGACGCCGGGTCGGGCCTCCAGGACGTAGTGCAGCCGGTCGTCCCGGAACGACGCGACCACGTCGCGGGTCGCGGTGGTGGTCGGCGCGTTGTCGACGACGAACACCTCGAAGTCGTCGTGTGCGGACGCGAGCACCGAGGCGACGCACCGGCGGACGTCCTCCGGGCGGTCGCGGGTGCCGATGACGACCGACATGCGACCCGTCGGGTCCCCCTTCGGGGCGGCCGGGATGCTCGTGGCACGCAGGGCGCGCAGCGCCGGTCCCAGCTCGGCCGGGTCCACGTCACCGCTCGCGTCGACCGCGACGTCGACGAAGCCGGCGACCTCGCGGCCGTCGCGGACGAGCAGCCGTGCGCGGTCGAAGCCGTCCGCCCCGGCGAGCTCGACGACGGACGCGGCGAGCGCCGCGGGCCGGTCGATCGCCCCGACCCAGGCGGCGCCGGCCCAGCTGGGGGCGTCCGGCGAGGGCATCGCGGGGGTGATCGTGAGCACGCGGGACGCGGTGGCCTGGTGGTCGGTCATGACCCGATGGTCCGACAGCGTCCGACGGCGACGCAACGACCGGTACCGGCCCGTGCGGCGAGCCCCGTCCCTCTTGCGGTTTGCCGCCAGTGACCAGGCGTTTCACCCTAGGATCGTGGGGACGACCCGGCGGCAGCACGCCGGGCACGAGGAGGACGCATGCCGACAGGCCCCGGGACCGAGTTCGGAGCGGTCCTCCCGTCGGAACAGACGGTCGTCTCGGTCGACACGGCGACCTGCGTCTGCGGTCACGAACAAGCGGCACACGAGCACTACCGGCCGGGCTCGGACTGCGCGCTCTGCGACTGCCCGAAGTACCGTCGCCAGCGCTGATCCGCGGTCGTCTCGGCCCCCGGGTGCGGGAAACCGCCGCTTCCCCGCAGAGGCCCCTGACTCGCCTTGTCCGCCCCGGAACGGCACGGTTAGCGTCGCGTCCATGGCCATCTCACCCGCGGCTCCCGCGTGCATCGTCCTCGCCCACGAGGACCCTGCGCACGTCCGCCGACTCGTCGAGGCGCTCGACCCCTTCCCGGTCTTCCTGCACTGCGACGTGCGGACGCCGGAGCCGGTGTTCCGCGCCATGACGGACGGCCTGCCGGAGCGGGTCCGCGTGCTGCCGCGGATCGCGACCGGCTGGGCGCGCTGGGAGAACGTCGAGGCCGAGCTCGCCGGGTACCGCGCCGCGCTGGCGGAGACGGACGCGTCCCACGTGGCCGTCCTGACCGGGAGCGACTACCCGCTCGCCAGCTCCGGGGAGATCTCCGCGCTGCTCGAGGCGCACCGGGACGACTCGTTCGTCGACGTGCACCCGCTGCCGTTCGCGGCGTGGGGGCGCGACGGCGGTGTGGCACGGATGCGCTACCGGCACTGGGCGTGGCGGAAGCACATGCTGCGGCTGCCGGTCCCGCGCCGGGTCCCCCGCGACGTGGTGTTCGCCGGTGGCTCGCAGCTCAAGGTCCTCGCCCGGCACCACGCCGCGGACGTCGTCGCCGTGGTCGACCAGCGGCCCGACCTGGTCCGGTTCTGGCGCCGCACCTGGATCGCCGACGAGACCTTCGTCCCCTCGGTGCTCAACACACCGGGTCTGGTCCCCGGGTTCGCCGAGGAGCACGTGCCCCACGCCCTGTGGTGGATCGGGTGGGACGGCACCGCGATGAAGAGCCCGCCGTGGCTGACGACCGCCGATGCCGGACGGGTGCTCGAGCGCCGCACCGCGTCGGACGTCGACCTGCCGCACGTGTTCGCACGCAAGTTCTCCACCGAGCGCAGCTCCGACCTGCTCGACGTCATCGACGGTGCGTTCGGTCTCCGCCAGCACGCCCCGCGGACCGCCGGCGCACCGGTCGGCGCGGTCGGGGAGGTCACCCCGTGACGCTCCCCCCGCAGACCCGCCGCGAGGCCCGTGCCGCGCGTGAGGCCGAGGCCTCGGCGGTCGCCGTGACCCCGGACCCGTCCGAGCCGGCGGTCGCGCCGGTGCCGGAAGCCCTCGACACCGGCTCGGTCGCCGTCCGCAAGGGGTCGTCCGTCCTGTTCGGCCGCGGCCTGCTGTACGTCGTCGTGTGGTCGATGCAGCTCGTCGTCTCCTCGCTCATCTCCCCGGTCCTCGCGCACCTGATGCCGCCCGCCGAGTTCGGCGTGCTGGCGTCCGCGATCGCGCTGTACCAGGCACTCGTGGTCCTCGCGGTCATCGGGATGGACCAGGCGTCCGTGCTGCAGCGCGCCGAGGACGGCGACGACCGCAAGGCCCGTGGGCTGATGGCGGTCGGCATGGTCACCGCCAGCCTGGTCACGGTCCTCGCCCTGACCACGATCCCGGTGTGGGGCGACGCCGCCGGCTTCATCGGCAACCACCCGCTCCTGCTCGTCGCCGTGCTCTGGACGGGCCCGGCCGCCATCGTGCAGATCTCCCTGGCACTGCTCGTCGCCCAGGACCGCATCAAGGTGTTCGCGCTGACGAGCCTGCTGTCCTCGATCGGCGGCTCGATCATCGGGCTCGGGCTCCTGACGTGGGTGCAGGCCGACGCGACGACCTACGCCTGGGGCGGCGTCGTCGCCCAGGTTGCGGCGATGGCCATCGGGATCACGGCGACCCGCCCCCGCTTCGCCGGCCTGTTCGACACCCGCACCATGCGCCGCGCGTTCCGCCTGGGCATCCCGATCACCCTCGGCAACCTGTCGTACTTCGTGCTCAACGTCGGCGACCGACTGGTGGTCCAGCGGCTGCTCGGCCCCGACGAGGTCGCCCGGTACCAGATCGCCTACGTCGTCGGCTCGGCGGTCATCCTCCTGCTGACGTTCACGAACAACGCCTGGGCGCCGCACTTCGCCGCTGTCCGCGACGCCGTGGCCCGCCGGCAGCTCGCCATGCACTCCCGCAACGAGCTCTACCGGCTCCTCGCGCCCGTGCTGCTCGCCGTGACGCTGGTGTCGCCGGTCGCCCTGCCGATCCTCGCGCCGGCGTCGTACCGGGTCCAGGAGCTCACCGTCGTCGTCTTCGTCGTCGCGATCACCGCCTTCCCGGTCGTCGCGAGCGGCGCCACCGGCCGGCTGCTGCTCGTGGAGCGCCGCGGCGTCGCCGTCGGTGTGATCGCCGCGATCGCGGGCGCCGTGAACATCGGCGCCAACCTGGTCTTCGTGCCGATCATGGGCATCGCGGGTGCCGCGGTGGCCACGGTCATCGCCTACGTCGTCCTCGCCGTGCTCCAGCAGGCGGCCCTCCCCGACCGCCGCGAGTGGCGCGGTCCGGACCTCCGACTCGTCCTGACCGTCGTGGTCTCGCTCGGCATCGCCGGCGTGTCGGTCTTCGTGCCGCAGGACGCCCTCTGGAACTGGGTCCGGGTCGCCGGCGTCCTCGCCTGTGTGCCGTGGTTCTTCACCCGGCTGCGCGCCGCCCGCGGGAGCGCGGCATGAGCCGGGTCGACGGCTCGGCGACGACGCCGGACACCGCCGCACGGCGACCGTTGCGCGTCGGGGTCGTCACGAACGGTCTCGCGATCACGGGCGGCGTGGAGCGATGCGTCCTCGAGGACACCCGTGACCTGGTCGCCGCCGGCCACGACGTCACCGTGTGGCACCGACCCGTGCCCGCCGGACGTGACGACGACGGCCGCGCCGCCTTCGAGCGCCTCGGCGTCCGCCTGGTCCGCGCCGACGACTACCGCTTCGGCGTCCGCACCGCGATCCGGGACGCCGCACGCTTCGCCCGCCAGGGACTCCGGATGCGCCGGGCGCGACTCGACGTCCTCTGGCTGAACCGTCCGGAGTTCCTGCCCTTCGGGCGGGTCGTGTCGTTGGCGTCGGGCGTGCCCCTCGCGGTGCACCTGCACCACGCACCGAACTACCGCCACCTCGGCCCCATCGCTGGTGGTCGCACCCGGTACTTCGCCGTCTCGCACGCGATGGCGCGTGCGTGGTCGGCCGTCGGCGTCCCTGCCGACCGGATCACCGTCGTCTCGAACGGCGTCGACACCACGGCGTTCCCGCCGCCGTCCCGACAGGACGTGCGCTCGGCGCGGGCCGCCCTCGGCATCGACGAGGCCACACCCACGGTCCTGTACTACGGTCGGCTCACGCGGGCGAAGGGCGTGCTGGCCGTCCTGGAGGCGTGGGGTCGCGTCCTCGCGTCCGCTGCGGCCCGCATCCCGGTCACCGTCCCGGCCACCCCCGCTCATGCGCGCACGGCACCGCTCCTGGTGCTCGCCGGCGCGCTGCCGGACGAGGAGGCCGACGACGTCCGTCGCGCCGTCGCCGCGCTGCCCGCCGGCTCCGTCCTGGTGGTGCCCGAACGGGACGACGTCGTCCCGTTGCTGCACGCCGCGGACATGGTCGTCGCGCCCTCGCTCGAGCCGGAGGGGTTCGGCCGGGTCGTCGTCGAGGCGATGTCGACGGGTCGACCCGTCGTCGCCGCGGCCTCCGGGGGCACGGGCGAGATCCTCTCCGACGAGTGGGCGCGGTTCACCGTCGACCCGTCCGACGTCGACGCCCTGGCGGAGCGCGTGCTCGACACCCTCGACGAAGCCGTGCTCGACCCGACGCTCGGCGAACGGTGCCGCGCGTGGGTCCGCGGGCGGTACGACCGTGCGCAGCACGTCACCGCGCTGCTGGGGGCCCTGGACGACGCAGCCCGCTGACCGCAGCGACTTCGGCGGGGCTGTGCCGTGCTTCCCGTCGCCGGTCCCGGCCCGAACGGTCCGGGCAGCCCGGACAGCTCGACCTGACCGGTCGGCTCAGCTGCGACCCTGCGGGACGTCGATCGTGATCCAGTCGATCAGGAGCGACCCCTCGGCGTCCGCCGGCGGGTGCCCGTCGTTCGACCCGGCCTGCACGACCAGGTGCATGCGCGCCGTCGGGATGTCCTTGTCGGTGCTGCCCACGAGCTCGTCGTCGACGAAGAACGACATGCGGTCGGGCTTCCACTCGATCGTGTAGGTGTGCCAGTCCTCGAGCGACGCACTGGTCTGCTCGTGGACGCACTTCTGCGCGGGGTCCGCCAGGCAGTGGACGTTGAGGAACGCGGGTGCGCCGAGGGCGCCCTCCGGGAAGTCCACCTCGCCGTCGGACCACTTGTTCTCGTCGCTCCACAGCAGCACCGCGACGCCGAACCCGTCGACCGGGTCGCTCTTCATCCGGATGCTGTAGCGGCCCGAGGTCTGTCCGCCCCACCTGCCGTCCACGAGCGGGACGATGCCGCCGGCCAACGGGGTCCCCGCGGCCGTCGTGCCGAGGTGCATGTCGAGCAGCCCATCGTGTGCGCTCAGCACGGACGACTGGTACCGCCCCGTCCCCGCCGTGTCCGCGAAGCCGTGGTAGACCGAGAACCGGTCGCCGTAGCCGGCCTCGAAACGACCGGTCGCTGCGTCGTCGTCGAAGTCCTCGGAGAACACCCGGTTCCATCCGCCGCGCTCGCTCGTCGGCATGCGCTCTCCGCTCGGGTCGGGACTGCTGCCGGTCAGGGCGGTGGCGGAACCGGCCACGATGCCGGCCACGACCACCAGGGAGCCGACCGCGACGGCGATGCGGCGTCCGGTGCGGCCGAGCGCGGTCCGGTGTCGGCCGAGACCTGCGCCGTGGGCCACCCCGGCGCCGTGCGCGGCCGACGCCGCCGCCGCCAGGGGCGGGGCGTCGGCCTGCTCGGTGCTCATCGCGCCACGGTCACTCGGCCGCGTGGCGGAGGCCGGCGGGGGTGAGCTCGTACATCACGGTCGTGCCCTCGGACCAGACGGGCTCCCAGTACGGCGACGCGGCCATGGCCCTCGCCAGCTCCTGGTAGTGCGCGTCGGTCTGGTAGCCGTACCGCTCGCCGTACGCGCCGAAGGGCTCGGCGACCAGCGCGTAGTACTTCGTGGCCGGCCAGTTGTCGACGAGCTTCGTGGTGATGTCGTCCACGTCCTTCGTCGGGTCGTAGGCGCCGGTCGGGTCCTGGTACTTCGTGAGCGCCTCACGGGACAGGTACCCCACGTCGAAGTACCGTGCGCCCGTGTTGCTCGGGACCGCGATCGAGGAACCCGTCAGCAGCATCACGGAGCCCTTCGGGGCGGTCTTGTCGTACACCTGCGTGGCAGCCGACTCGCTGCGCGTCGGCACGCGGTTCCAGTCGAGGGCCGTCTGCCCGAAGGCCCCGACTCCGACCAGGACCGCGACGCCCGCGGCAGCGACGACGACCTTGACCGCCGTCGGGCGCATCGCCCCCCGGACCATCGACCCGACCCAGGCCAGACGACCGGCCGGCGACGGGAGTCCCGCTGCCAGGATCGCGATCCACGGGGTGGCGAACAGGACGACGCGGAAGATGCCCTCCTGGCCGTAGTTCGTCGCGACGAGCAGCGAGATCGGGCTGGCTGCGGCGACCAGGAGCGCCCAGTGCAGGCGGTCCCGGCGCAGCACCACCGTCAGGAGGGCGACCAGGCCGATCACGACGAGCGCCGCGGCGGGGACGTCGAACGCCAGACGGGTGACGAGGGGCTGTGCGAACACGGTCTCGTCGTGCGACGGCGGCTGCACGTTCTGCAGCACCTTGCCGACCGCGCCGAGCGACAGGAACTTGTCGAGGACGCTGCCGTTGAGCACCGCGAACACCACGGCGGGCACCAGCACGACGAGCGGCAGCCACCACGGACGGACCAGCTTGAAGACCACGAGCACCACGAGTGCCGCGACCGTCAGGTACGGGGAGATCTGGTGGGTGACGGCCAGCACGATGCTGATCGCGGCGATCGCCACGATGCGGGACAGCCCGGTCGCCCGTGCCCGGAGCACGGAGCGGTCGCCGCCGTCCGCCCCGGTCACGACCGCGGTCCGCAGCGGACCGGTGGCGAGGACGAGGATCGTGATCGAGAGCAGGATGCCGACGGACTGGGGCGAGAAGTACGTGGTGTTGAGCGACCCGGTCATCGCCGTCAGGAAGGCGGCGATCCACGGTCGGCGGACTCCGGGCAGCCAGTTCGACGCGAGCACGCCGACCGCGATCACGGTGGCGAACGCCAGCAGCACGGGGACCCAGGCGGCGATGAGCATCGCGTTCACGATCCCGGCGACGTCGGCCACCCAGGCGCCGCCGGCGAACAGGCCGGACCACGTCTGGAAGATGTCGGCGGCGGGGTTCGTGCCGCCCCAGCGTCGGATGTACTCGATCACACCGACGTGCCGCGCTGCCGCCATCACCGTGGGCATGCCGTAGGTGATGGCCTGCGCCAGCTGGATGGTCCCGCCGAGCACGACCACGGGCACGGCGACGCCCACGCCGCGGACGAGTGCGACGACGGCGGCGAGGACGACGATCGCGAGCCCGATGACCAGGCCCGGGCCGAGGGAGCCGAACAGGCCGTCGCGCACCGGGTCGCCGATGTGGGTGAGTGCCGTGACGACGACGATCACCAGGCCGAGGAGGGACACCGCCGTGGCGTTCGTGGTGTCCCATGCGGCGCGAGCCAGCTCGGCCATGGGCATCAGACCCGACCGCCGGAGTTCGGCCACGTCACGGGGCACGGCGACGGCGATCGCGAGCGCGGTCAGCACCACCACACCGACGAACGGCACCACCGGGTCCCAGATGTGGGCCGTCGCCATCGTGTAGCCGATCGCGATGGTGCCGATGATCGACCCGGTCACCGCGAACACGGCGAAGCGTGCGAGCGGCATCGGACGCAGGAGCAGCAGGGGCGCGACGCCGAGCAGGGCGAAGAGGAACACCGCGACGGCGCTCGCGCGGAGCGTCGGGAGTCCGGCCAGGCTGCCGACGGCCGCCGTGACGAGCGTCGCGACGACGAGCGCCGCAGCCAGCAGACGGGTGACGGGGCCCATCGCGGCGCCGGCAGCGGGCGGCTGCGCAGGCGCTGCGGTCGCCAGACCACGCTGCAGTTCGTGTCGACCGCGCGCGGTGCGGTCGATGGTGCCCGCGCCGCCGATGCGCTCACGCAGGGCGAGGAACGGAGCGACGGCGACCGAACGACGCTCGACCGCGCGCAGACGACGACGGGTCGCCGCGAACTCGCTGTCGACGACGTCCGCCTCGGACGAGCCGTCGACGGCCTCCACCCGGTCGCCCTGCTCCAGGCCGAGTCGCGCGAAGGCGCTGAGCGCTCCGGGGGCGGCGTCGACGGAGGCGGCGAGCGTCTCGCGGTCGAAGGCGTTCTTGGTCATCCATGCTCCGAGTCCGTGGCCGTTGGCGGCGGCGGCACGGCGGAGCGACGCCACGTCGTCCGCCGTTCGCTGCCACGCGATGGCGGCCGGTTCGACCGCGATCGCGGAACCCGCGAAGAGCAGTCGGGTGAAGAGGTCGAGGTCGTCGCCGCCACCGACGCGGGTGCCCGGTCCGAAGGCGGTGTCGAACCCGCCGATCCGGAGGACGGTCGCGCGGCGGACGGCGAGGTTCGCGCCGGTGCCGTAGGCGGACGCGGCGAAGGGGTGCAAGGGCAGGTCGTCGGGGGCGTCGTCGAGCCGGAACACGCGGCGGCGGACCGTGCGGGCGGCCGCGGTCCGGTCGTCGTGCCAGCGCTGGGCCGGCGTCCGGAGTTCGGCGCTCGGCACCAGCCCGGTGACACAGGCCACGTCGGGGTCGGCAGCGAACGCGCTCGCGATGGCGTCGAGCCACCCGGCGTCCACGATCGCGCCCTCGTCGACGAAGGCGACGACGTCCCCCGAGGCGGCGAGCAGCCCGGCGTTCCGTGCGGCAGCCAGTCCGCCGGCGGGGGCAGCGACCGTGGTCACCGAACGCCCGTCGATCGTCACGACCGCGTCGTCACCGGCGTCCGCTGCGTGCGAGACCACGACGACGTCGAAGGAGTCGTACCGGCAGGCCAGGACGGAGCGCATGGTCTCCCCGGAGGCGCCGTCGGTGCAGAGCACCACGGTCACGGACGGCAGCATCTGATCTGCTGCCGGCTGTGCCGGTGCGGGCCGGACGGCCGGGGTGGCCATCGGGCGGATCGCACGCTGGAGCGCGCGGACGTCGACGGTCGCTCCGATGCGGCGACGCTCGGTCACGTCGGCCTCGACGAACCCCAGGGGCTCACCGTTGTCGCGGACGAGCAGCCGGGCGCGCCGGTACCCCTCGGCACCGTCGAGGGCGATGACGTCGCGGTGGCTCGAGGCGTGCACGTCCGCGCGGTCGATCTCACCGACCCACAGGGCGCCGTCCCACGTGGGGAACAGCGGCCCGGTGACGATCGGCGAGACGACCATCGCGAGGGTGGCCCGGCTCACGGCGCGCCGACCGTCTGGGTGGGCGTCGCGACGGGTGCCGGTGCGGCGACGACGACACCGCCCAGGAACCGACCGACGGCGTAGCCGGTCACGGTGCCGAGGACGGTCGTGACGATCGCGACCGCACGGGTCCCGCCACCGCGACCGAGCCGGCCGAGCTCGCGGAACAGCGCCTTCGGCAGCACCGTCGTCAGGTACGTCGACTCGCTCGACAGCGAGTCCTTCGCACCGACCCGGCGGGCCAGCACGGCCTTCGAGATGCCCTCGTAGTAGCTCCGACGGCGGACGTAGCGCATGGTGACGCGGTCCGGCGAGACCCGGTGCGACACGTTCGACCGCGGCTCGAAGCGGATCCGCGCCGTCGGGTCGGCCTGCGCGATCCGGATGCAGAGCTCCGTCTCCTCGCAGCCGAGCGGCTGGTTGCCGACCCGGCCGATGCCCGACCGGAACCCGCCGGCGGCCAGCAGCACGTCCCGGCGGAACGCCATGCTCGAGCCGATCACGTTGCGGACGTCACCGGGTTCGGTGGGGAGGCCGGTGTAGCTGCAGCCGACGATCCAGAGCAGTTCCGCCGGGTACGGTCCGGCACCGGTCGCCGTGGGCCAGGACGGGGTGGCACGGCCGCCGACGCCGACCACGGACGGCAGCGAGAGTGCCTCGACCAGGTGGGCGAGCCAGTCGTCGTCCGCGGTCGCGTCGTCGTCGAGGAAGCCCACGACGTCCGACTCAGCCAGGGCCACGCCCGTGTTCCGGGCGCCGGACAGGCCGCGGTCCTCGGCGTTCTCCACGACGCGCAGCTCCGGCCAGCGGGCCTTCGCACGGAGGTAGAGCTCGGGCTCGTGGTCGATGACGACGATGACCTCGGTGGCGTGGGGCTGGCGCTTGGCCGACTCCACGGAGTCCTGCAGGTCGCCCCAGCGCTGCTGGGTGTACGCGCAGATGACGACCGCGACGGTCGGCGCGCTCACGCGGCTTCCTCGTCGAGCGCCGGGACGGGCGTCGGGACGGAGCGGGTGGTCACCGGGGCCAGGCGTGCACGAGCCTGCGCGTCGGAGGCGCGACGACGCTCGTGCATGATCGACTTCAGCACGCGGATGCCGTCGGTGATCGCGTTGAGGTTGCTGGTGCCGTGCACGCGGAGCTTCTCGTGGCTCGGGACCTCGGAGATGGCCAGGTCGGCAGCGGACCAGCGGCAGGTCAGGATCGTCTCGATCTCGAAGCCGTCGCCCCACAGCATCGAACCGTCGGTCGGCTTGGGCAGCGTCGAGGACAGCAGCCCGATCTTCGGCAGCGTGTCGGCCCAGAACGCGTTGTAGCCGTAGCAGAGGTCCGTGTAGCTGGCACGGAGCAGGACGTTGCTGATCACGTTCAGGCCGCGGTTGCCCAGGCTGCGGACGATGGTGATGTCGTCGCTGCCGCCGCCGAGCGCGTAGCGGGTGCCCTTGGCGACGTCCGCGCCGGCGACGAGGGCGTCGACGAAGCGCGGGATCTCGTCCGGGTCGGCGGAGCAGTCGGCGTCGAACATGACGACGACGTCGCCGGTGACGGCCTCGAACCCGCACACGAGGGCGTTGCCCTTGCCCTTGCGGGTCTGCTGCACGACCTTGATCGAGGGCATGAGGCGCTTGGCCGTCTCGATGGTGTCGTCGACCGAGTTGCCGTCGACGAGGATGACCTCGTACACCGGCGGCAGCTTCGGGAGGATGATCTCGAGGTTCCTCGCCTCGTTGCGTGCGGGGATGACGACCGAGACGCGGGGGTCCAAGGGACGGATCGGGCTGGCGGACATGGTGCTCCTGTCGGGTTCAGGGCTGCAAACGGGAGGGGCAGTCAGGGCGACGGCCGATGGTCCTTCAGTCATGAGGACCGGACGCGGGTACGTCAGCTGCGGTGCACGGCGGTGAGGGTGCACCGTCGTTCCCGTCCAGAGCGGGGGTACGCCGCTCCCTGGGGATTCCCACCCTCGCCGGGGTGGACCGACCGGTCAATGCGATCCAGGGTCCATTGCGGGGCCACCACTGCGGATACGGAAAGCCGCAATGGCGCACCAGGGCCGGACAGGAGGCCCGGTGCGGCACCGCCAGGCACGCTCGGCGCAGCAAGGCGATGGGAGCGGGCCGGCACGCTGGCGGGCACGCAGGCGGGCACGCAGGCGGGGCTGCAGGCGGGGCTGCAGGCGGGGCTGCAGGCGGGGCTGCAGGCGGAGCTGCAGGCGGGCACGCAAAAGGCCCCCGGGAGATCCCGGGGGCCTTTCGTCAGTCTGGCTGGGGTACCTGGACTCGAACCAAGAACGACGGTACCAGAAACCGCTGTGTTGCCAATTACACCATACCCCAAGAGGCCTGTCGGCCCCGTCCCCCGTTGTCCGGGGCACGGTCATCTACTGTACATGATCCCGGAGGGCATCGAGACCACCGACGAGGTCACGGTGCACCGCGGCCGCCGTCACCGCACCGTGTCCGGCGGCGACGATCAGCTGCTCCGGCCCCGGCGGGGTCACGTCACCGACCGCGTAGAGTCCCGCGACGCTCGTGCGGCCCGCTCGGTCGACCACGACGAGTCCGTCGGCGTCGCGGTCGAGCGGGACCGACACCCAGTCGAGGTCCACGTGCCACGTCGGCCGGACGAACCCACCCGTGCGCGGCTCCACGTGCCCGTCTGCCAGGCGCACGCCCGTCATGCCCGACCGGTCCCCCTCGAGGTCCGCCACGGGCCGCTCGTCGACACGCACGCCCGCACGCCGGAGTCGCGCGCGCCCGTCGTCGTCGAGGGGGGCCACGCCGTTCGTGTACACGACCAGGTCGTCCGTCCACGCGGCGATGAGCAGCGCCCGGTCGACCACGTCCGCCGTCTCACACACGAACGCAAGGGGCTGACCGGCCTTGTCGTACCCGTCGCACTCGACGCAGCTGTGCACCGACGTACCGTAGAACGCGCGGAGCGACGGCAGCGCCGGGAACTCCTCGCGCAGACCCGTGGCGATGACGACCGCTCGTGCCGTCGCCGACACCTCGGTACCACGCCACGAGCCCCGCACCCGGAAGCCGCCCTGGCCGTCGGGAGTGACGTCGTCGACGAGCGCCTGCGTCACGGTGGCCTCGGGGTACTGGTCGACCTCCTCGCGCCCGAGCCGCCGCAGCTCGAGCGGCGAGATGCCGTCACGCGTCAGGAAGCCGTGCGAGCGCAGGGTCGCGGCGTTGCGCGGGCGGTTGGCGTCGAGGAGCAGGACCCGACGCGTCGCGCGGACCAGGTTGAGCGCGGCGCTGAGGCCGGCCGGCCCCGCGCCGATCACCGCGACGTCGTACTGCTCGGGTTCGCTCATCGTCGTGGGTGGCTCATCGGGCCGCGAGCGCACGCAGCCGGGCGAGGGTGGAGTCCTTGCCGAGGATCTCCATCGACTCGAACAGCGGCGGACTGATGCGACGTCCGGACACCGCGACGCGCAGCGGGCCGAACGCGACGCGGGGCTTGAGCCCGAGGTCGTCGATCAGTGCCGTGCGCAGTGCGGCCTCGATCGACCCGGTCCGCCAGTCGTCGAGGGGCTCGAGCGCCGCGATGCCCGCGCCGAGCACCGACGCGGTGTCGCCCTTGAGGCTGGCCAGCGCGTCGTCCTCGACCACCAGGTCGTCGTCGGCCGTGAACAGGAACCCGAGCATGCCGGGGGCTTCGCTGAGCAGCTGCATGCGCTCCTGCACCAGGGGTGCCGCGAGTGCGAGGACGCGCTCCTGCTCCGGTGTCGCGGGGTCAGCGAGCACTCCGGAGAGGTAGGGCACTAGACGACCGCGGAAGTCGGCGGGGTCGAGCAGCCGGATGTGGTCACCGTTGATCGCCTCGGCCTTCTTGTGGTCGAACCGGGCGGGGTTCGGGTTGACGTCGACCACGTCGAACGCGGCGGTCATCTCCTGCGTCGAGAAGACGTCGCGGTCGGGGCCGATCGACCAGCCCAGCAGCGCGAGGTAGTTGATGAGCCCCTCGGGGATCATGCCGTTCGCGCGGTGGTGGAACAGGTTCGACTCGGGGTCGCGCTTGGAGAGCTTCTTGTTCCCCTCGCCCATGACGAACGGCAGGTGCCCGAACACCGGGATGAACGACGTCAGACCGATCTCGAACAGGGCCTCGTACAGCGCGATCTGCCGCGGCGTCGACGACAGCAGGTCCTCGCCGCGCAGCACGTGCGTGATGCCCATCAGGGCGTCGTCGAGCGGGTTCGTGAACGTGTAGAGCGGCTTGCCGTTGGGACGCACCACCACGAAGTCCGGGAAGGTCCCCTGCTTGAAGGTGATCTCGCCGCGGACCAGGTCCTGGAAGCTGAGGTCGCGATCGGGGACCCGCAGGCGCAGTGCCGGCTCGCGACCCTGGTCGCGGAACGCCTGGCGCTCGTCGTCGGTCAGGTCGCGCTCGTGGTTGTCGTAGCCCTGCTTGGGGTCACGACCGGCGGCGACGTTCCGCGCCTCCATCTCCTCGGGGGTGACGAACGACTCGTACACGTGCCCCGATGCCTGCAGCTGCGCGACGACGTCGCGGTAGACGTCCGTGCGCTCCGACTGCCGGTACGGTCCGTGCGGTCCCCCCACCTCGACGCCTTCGTCCCAGTCGAGTTCGAGCCACCGGAGCGCTTCGATGATCTGCTGGTAGGACTCCTCGGAGTCACGGGCAGCGTCGGTGTCCTCGATGCGGAAGACGAGCTTGCCGCCGGTGTGACGGGCGTACGCCCAGTTGAAGAGTGCCGTCCGGACGAGCCCGACGTGCGGGGTGCCCGTCGGGGACGGGCAGAAACGGACGCGGACGTCGGGGCCGGTGGCAGTGGTGAATGGCGCAGTCATGACGGACCCGATCCTACCGTGGGCACCCCCGCGACACCGGCGTCGAGCCCGGCTGTGGAGAACCTCGACGAGGGTCCGGTGAACGCAGAAAACCCCTGACCAGTCATGGTCAGGGGTTCCCTGGTGTTACCAACGTTGAGTCCGGCGGCGTCCTACTCTCCCACAAGGT
>NZ_LMPO01000011.1:0-843 GCF_001424385.1 Curtobacterium sp. Leaf183
GCGCGGTTCTCGGGGGAGTGGTCGCGGTGGTGGCCGGTGCTGCGCCGCATCACGCCCCTCGTGGTCAGCGCCGTCGGTGCCGTCGTCGTGCTCGGCGTCTGGCTCGCCACCCGCCTGCACACGATCGAGGCCGTGCTCGACACCGTCTACCCGGGTCGCCGGGTGGAGTTCGCGGGTGCGCTCGACTACGACGGCATCGTGTCGACCTTCGGGGCGCCGTTCGCCGGCGCGCTGCAGAACGGGGTGTCCGACGGACTGGGGCCGAACCAGTCCGAGGCCGCCGCGCCGTTCATGACGATCGTGTTCCTGGTGCCGCTGCTCGTCTGGCTGCTGGTCCGCTCGGTCCGCGCCGCTCGTGCCGCCGGGGCCGTTCGTCGGCTCGACTGGACGGTGCTGTCGATCCTGGTCGTGCTCACCGTCCTGTGGCTGTTCCTGCTCGTCCCCGGCTGGACCCCCATCGCGAACCTGTTCGGCCTGACCCGGTCGACGGACGGACGGCTCCGCCTGGCGTTCGACCTGCTGGCGGTCATCGGCATCGGGGTGGCCGTGTCCCGGCTCGACCGTGACCGGGTCCGCGCCCGGTGGTGGGTCGCGCTGGCCGGCGGTCTCGTCGCCGGGGCCTCCGTCGTCTGCGCCTGGTACGCACTGCGGCACGGCCTCTCCCCGGTCATCGCCTCCGCGACGAACTGGAAGGTCGTGTCGGTGCTCGTCGTCGTCGCGGTCGTGCTCATCGCGTTCCGCCTGGTCCTGCCGGGTGTCACGGCCCTGCTGGTGGGGACCCTGCTGGTGGGTCTCGGGGTGAACCCGTTGTACCGGGGGGTGTTCGAGCTGCCGGTGGACACG
>NZ_LMPO01000011.1:976-67882 GCF_001424385.1 Curtobacterium sp. Leaf183
CTGCACATCTACCGGGTCCGGTGACCGCACCCGGGTCGAACCGGTGACGGACGGGAGGCCCGTGGCGGTGTCGCCACGGGCCTCCCGTCCGTCTCGTGGTGCGGTCGGACCGCGACTCAGACGATCTCGGCGACCGCCTCGGCGGCGCCTTCCTTGTCGTCCTTGAAGACGAACTTGCCGTAGGCGAAGTACCGGAAGACGGTGGCGACGCCCTGGCCGATCAGCGTGCCGGAGACGTTGTCGGCGAGCGGAGAGTCCAGGTGCAGCACGTAGCGCGAGAACCCCAGGCAGCCGAGCTGCAGCAGGATCGCGATGACGTTGAGCAGGGCGAAGACCAGGAAGCTCCTGAGGGTCTGCGCATCGGCGCGGTCGCGGTAGGTCCAGAGCCGACTGCCGAAGTACGTGACCACGCTGGCGATCGCGATCGCGATGATCTTGCCCACCAGGGGCAGCGCGAAGAGCGGGCCGTGTCCGCCCCAGAACACCAGGGCGTTGTAGACGACCGCATCGACGACGAAGCCGATCCCACCGACGACGAGGAACGAGCCCCCGCGCTTGAGGTGACCCAGGAACCACTCCGATGCGTTCGCCACGCTGTCCTTCCCGTCCCGGGGCGGCGGGCACCGCGCAACCGGGGAACTGTTAATCTCTCGCAGGGGTTTCGTGACCGCAGACCCCGCCGCTCGACGGATCCGCGACCACTGAAGGACCCTATCCCGTGACTCCCGACGACCTCGTCATCGCCGCGATCGTTCCCTGCCACAACGAGGCACCGGCGATCCACAAGGTCGTGACCGACCTCAAGGCCGCCGTGCCGGGCATCCACGTGTACGTGTACGACAACAACAGCACCGACGGCACGGACGAGGTCGCCCGTCGCGCCGGTGCCGAGGTCCGGTACGAGCACACCAAGGGCAAGGGCAACGTCATCCGCCGGGCGTTCGGCGACATCGACGCCGACGTCTACCTGATGATCGACGGCGACGACACCTACGACACCGCTGCTGCCCCCGAGATGATCAAGACCCTGCTCGAAGGGCCGTACGACCACATCCTCGGTGTCCGGCAGGACGACCCGAACGCCACCGCGTACCGCCCGGGCCACGAGGCCGGCAACCGGATGTTCAACCGCGTGGTCGGCAAGCTGTTCGGCACGCCGGTCTCCGACATGCTCAGCGGGTACCGCGTGATGTCCCGCCGCTTCGTGAAGTCGTTCCCCGCGCTGTCGCGCGAGTTCGAGACCGAGACCGAGCTCACGGTGCACGTGATGAACCTGCGCGTGCCGCACACCGAGGTGCCGGTGGGCTTCAAGGACCGCGCCGAGGGCACCGAGTCGAAGCTGAACACCTACAGCGACGGGTTCAAGATCCTGTCGCTCATCGCGCACCTGATCCGCTTCGAGCGCCCCGTGCTGTTCCACGGGGTCATCGGCGCGGTGTTCGCGGTCGTCGCCGTCGTCCTGGCCATCCCGCTGTTCATCGAGTTCAGCCGCACGGGGCTCGTGCCGCGGTTCCCGACGGCGTTCCTGGCCGCGTCGCTCATGGTGATCGCGTTCCTGACCTGGACCCTCGGCTTCATCCTCGAGGGCATCACCCGGCTGCGTCGCGAGACCAGTCGCCTGAACTACCTGACGTACTCGGCTGCCGGCGGCACGGTCCGTCGGCTGCTGACCGAGCACTCCGCCCCGGAGGGCGAGACACCCTCCGAGGTCGCGCGCCAGACGCTCGGGCGGGAGCGCCCGAGCGACGGCACGACCCGATGACGGCTGCCGCCGCCCTGGTCATCGTCCCGACGTACGACGAGGCCGAGAACGTCGGGGACATCCTCGGACTCGTCCTCGGCGCCGTTCCGGACGCGCACGTGCTCGTCGTCGACGACGCCAGCCCGGACGGCACCGGTGACGTCGTGGAGCGCATCGCGGCAACGGACGACCGCGTCCACCTGCTGCGGCGCTCGGGCAAGCTCGGCCTCGGCACCGCCTACGTCACCGGCTTCCGGTGGGGCCTGGAGCGCGGGTACGAGCTGCTCATCGAGATGGACGCCGACGGTTCGCACCCCGCCGACCGGCTGCCGGCGCTCATCGACGCGGTGCGGTCGCAGCCCGACGTGCAGCTCGCGATCGGTTCGCGCTGGGTGCCCGGAGGGTCGGTCGTCGACTGGCCCTGGTACCGCGAGGCGCTCAGCCGTGGTGGGAACGCCTACGCGCGCTGGATGCTCCGCATCGACGTGCGGGACATCACCGCCGGCTTCCGGGTCTACCGCGCCGCGGTCATCGCGGGCATGGCGCTCGACGCGGTCGACTCGAAGGGCTACTGCTTCCAGGTCGACATGACGCTGCGCGTGCACGACCTGGGCGGCCGCATCGTCGAGGTGCCGATCCGGTTCCGCGACCGGCTGCACGGGGTGTCGAAGATGAGCCAGGCGATCGTGCTCGAGGCGATGCTGCGCGTCACGCAGTGGGGTCTGCAGCGCCGCTTCGCCCGTCGCCGCTGACGACCCGCTCGCCGCTGACGACCCGGTCGGTGCTGACGACCCGCTCGCCGGTGGCGACCCGGTCGGTGCTGACGACCCGGTCGCCGCTGACGACCCGGTCGGCGTCCGAGGGGTCGGCCAGCGCCGGTCCCGACGTCCCGGACCGCCCGGAGTCGGTCCGCTCCGACGTGCCCCGGACCGGCCGGGTCACCACCGGCGTCCGCAGGAACACGACGACCAGGGCGACGAGCAGGGCGGCACGGCCCCAGATCCCCGCGGTCATCGCCTGGTAGGCCCACGTGTCCGTCCCGACACCGATCGCCTGGTAATAGGTGTTGCGGAAGAACCCGACCACCGCGCAGACGTCCGCGACCAGGTACGCCGCG
This sequence comes from Curtobacterium sp. Leaf183, assembly GCF_001424385.1. Taxonomy (GTDB): domain Bacteria; phylum Actinomycetota; class Actinomycetes; order Actinomycetales; family Microbacteriaceae; genus Curtobacterium. The sequence continues at coordinate 3,835 of NZ_LMPO01000011.1, forward strand.
ATCCACCAGCCGCCGACCCGCAGCACGACCAGGAACGGCAGCAGCCACAGGACGTACTGCGGTGACGCGACCTTGTTGCAGACCATGTAGACGGCCAGGAGCGCCGCGGCGGACTGCACCCACGGTGTGGTGCCCCGGCGGAGCGCGAGCACGACCGTGACGACGAGCACGGCCACGATCCCGAGTGCCGTCGCGACCGTCGACATGGCGCCCATCGTCTGCTGGATCGGCCCGTCCAGGTCGGTCGACCACGGCAGCAGCCCGTAGTACCAGACGGACATCGTCGAGGCGCCGATCGGCCGCGAGGCCTGGAACGTGAAGACGGACAGCCACCCCGGCAGGTTGACGAGCACGAAGGGCAGGTTCGCGGCCAGGACGACCCCGACCCCGGATCCGAGCGCGGCGGCGGTGCGCCGGACACGGGTCCCCAGCTCGGCGTCACGGTCGAGCAGCGCCGCGATGACCAGCGGGGCCAGGAACATCAGCGGGTACAGCTTGAACGCCCCGCCGACCCCGAAGGCGGCTCCGGCGACGGCGTACCGGGTGGTGGTCGACCACGACGACGGCGGCCGGACCACGACGACGAGCCCGACCACGCTGCACGCGACGGCGAGCAGGTCCCAGTTGTAGACGGCGTACAGCGCCAACGGGGGCGTCGCGGCCCAGAGCCACGCGCGACGGCCGGCGACCCGGACGAGCAGGAGCGTGACGGTGACGGCGAGCACGACCGCGACCACGCCGGTGACGAGCAGGAACCCGTGTGCGGACCCGACGGGCAGTGCCGTCAGCCACACCCACACGCCAGTGAGCGTCGGGTACTCGACCGTGCCGTTGCCGAGCTCGGACCCGGTGACGTAGGGGAAGACGTGTCCAGCCAGGTCGCGCGAGCCCCAGAGTGCGGCGACGTCGGACCAGCAGCCGTACCGCGAGACGAACGCGCCCCGCACGACGCCCTCGGGTGTCGGCAGGGTGCAGGGCAGCTTCAGCAGCACGTTGAGGACCGTGGCGACGGCGGCGACCACGCACATGGCGAGACGTTCGAGCGGGCGGGGGTGCACCCGATCACGGTAGCCGCTCACGGGGTGCGACCCGCGACGCGACGGACTGGAGGCCCGGGTCGGCCCGGCAGCGCGCCTCCAGTCCGGCTCCGGTCGCGATCGCGGCCCGGCTCGGCCGGCCGGGTCAGGTCAGGTGCTCGGTGCGCGGCAGGTGCCGCCGCCAGGAGCGGCGGCGGGCCGCGACGACGATCACGGTGGCGAAGAGCATCAGGCCGGCGCCGTGCAGCAGGTAGCTCTCCGCGGTGCTCGTCACGCCGAGCAGGACGAGGATCGCTGCCGGCCAGACGTACGCGACGCCGGGGAAGGTCGTGGCGGTGACCCAGGCGCGCGCGAAGGCGAGCAGCGCGGTGGCGAGCAGGATGAGCATGCCGGCCAGCCCGATCTGCAGCCACGCGTCGACGAAGGCGTTGAGCCCCGAGGTGAAGCGGGTGCCGGACGGGTCGACGAACGTCGAGAACGGGACCACTGCCTCGTGCGGCCAGGTGCCGACCCATCCCCAGCCCTGGATCGGGTACTGGTCGCTGAGCAGCCGGATCTGCGCCCACAGGTCGAGCCGGATGGCGCTGCCGCCGGCCGCACCGATCTCGGCGAGGATCCGGTGGCGGGCCAGCACGCCGACGATCCCCATCGCGATCACGAACGCGCCCAGCACGGCGTTGACCACCGGCCGCGTGCGCGGCTGCGCGTGCCGGAGCGACCACAGCGCGAGCGCCGTGACGGCCAGGGCGATCATCGCCAGGCCGGTGATCGGGGACTGGACGAGCATGAGCGCGATGACGGCCAGCGCGGTCGAGGCGACGGCGCGCCACATCGTCACCGACCGGGTGAGGAACTCGACGACGAACGTGACGAGGGCGACCGCGGCGACGAAGCCCATGAAGTTCCGTGTCCCGCCGATGCCCTGGATCGGGCCGCCGTCCGCGATGTCGCCGCGGATGCCGAACGCGGGGATCGGCAGGTCGAGCACCAGGCCCGACATGACCTCGAGCCCGAGGGCGATGACGAGCAGGATGCGGAACGCGTCGCCGGAGGCCCGGATGACCTGCACGAGGTCGCGGCCGAGCGCCAGGTAGAGGCCGAGCCCGATGAAGCAGACGGTCGCGACGAAGCCGCGGAGCGCGACCCAGGAGTACTCGCTCCACAGGACGCTGAGCGCGCAGTACCCGACGAAGGCCAGGAGCGACAGGGGCAGCACACCGTGCCACTCGATGCGGTAGCGCTGCCCGAGCAGGCTGAGCCCGGCCAGGACCACCAGGGTGACGAGGACCGCCCACGTGCCGGCGGTCCCGACCAGGGCGTGGACCGTGGGCTGCCCGAACGCGAACAGCAGCATCACCGTGGCGAGTGCCTGGCTGAACCGGCCGCCCGCAGAGAACCCGATCCACGCGGACAGGTACCGGCGTGCGAGCGCGCGCCTGGTCACCCTGCTGTCCGTCACCGGACCATCCTCTCGCACCCCTCTGCGTGTCGCCGCCGTCATCGCGGTGCGTCGATATCGCACGGCGCGATATCTCCGGTAGCGTCTGCCGGCGATGGACCGCGCGCCGAGGACCCTGCCCACGGCGGTCGCCGCGCTGGTCGTGCTCGTCGTCGCCACCGCCGGCGCCTGGTACCGCCTCGGCCCGGTCACCCGGGCGACGGTCTGGGCCGAGGACGGCGGGCCCTTCTTCCGCGACCGGCTGGCGGACGGGCCCGTCGACTCGCTGCTCCGTCCGTACGCCGGGTACCTGCACCTGCTGCCGCGACTGGTCGTCGACCTCGGGTTCGCGCGTCCGATCGAGGAGTACGCGGTCACCGTCGCCGGGGCGTGCTGCGTCGTCGTCGGGGTCGTCTCGGCCGCGGTGTTCGTGCTCGCGCGCGACCTGGTGCCCGCGTGGCCGCTCCGCGTGGTGCTCGCGGCCGTGCCCGTGGTGGTGCCCGTCGTGCCCTTCGAGATCAGCGGGAACGCCGCGAACCTGCACTGGTTCATGCTCGTGCTGGTTCCGTGGCTCTTCGCCGCGCGGGTCCGCACGTGGTGGGGGTCCGCGCTCGTCGCGGTGCTCGCCCTCGGCGCCGTCCTCACCGAACCGCAGACGCTGCTGTTCGCGCCCCTGCTCGTCGTCGCCTGGTGGCGCCCGGGCCTCCGGGACCGACTCCGCGCGCTGCCGGTCACCGTGGCCACGGTGCTCGCCGGTGCCGCGCAGGTGACGACCGCGCTCACCACCGAGCGTGCCTCGCGACCCGGGGACCCGAGCATCCGGGACGTCGTCCACGGGTACCTGCTCCAGCCGCTCGCCGGGGCGTGGACCCGGCGGGTGGGGTCGGTCGCCGCGGCGGTCGAGCACCACGGCGCCGTCGTCGTGGTCCTCCCCGCAGTCCTCGTGGCCGTGCTGCTGGTCGTCGCGGTCGTCGTCGGTCCGTGGCGCGCGCGGGTGCAGGTGCTGGCGCTCGGCATCGGTTCCGTCGTGGTGTGGACCGCCGCACTCGTCCTCAACGCCAGCGCGAACGGGCAGTGGGGCGAGCAGGCGGTCACCGCCTTCACCGCGGCGCCACCGACGCGCTACGCGGCGGCCTCCGCCGTGCTGCTGACCGAGGGCGTCGTCCTGGCCGCATCGGTGCTGATCGACCGACGGAGCCGGTCGGTCGACGCCGGCTCGACGTGGCTCGCGATCGGCGGGGCGTCGGTCGGGTGGCTGGCGATCGCGGTGGTGGTCGCGGCGGCGGTCACGAACGTCGCGCCGGGCGACACGCAACGCAGCGGGGGACCGGCATGGCGTCCGCAGGTCGCGTCGCAGACGGACGCGTGCCGGGCCGACCCGTCGGGTGTGGTGCACGCGAAGACGGCACCATGGGGGACGACGCTGCCCTGCACGCTGGTGCTCGGCGGACGGTGAGCCGCTCGGACGGGGTCAGCGCGTGCCGGCCCAGCGGAACTCGCGCTTCGCGGGCGGCGTGCGCGGGCCGTCACCGATCGACACCGGCTCCTCGCCGACCAGCACGATCCGGGACTTGATCGCGATGAGGGCGAAGAGGATCCAGTTGCCCTGGTAGAGCAACCGCGACTCGGCCACCGACTGCGCGAGGAGCGCCACGACGACCAGCAGGGGCAGCAGCGACACCGCGTCGAAGGTGCGGGGACGGAGCGCGGCGTCGTAGCCGATCCGCGTCGCCGAGGCCCACGAGCGGGACAGCGTCGTGACGACGTAGATCGCGAAGAGCACCAGACCGATGATGCCGGTCTGCATCCACACGTCGAGGTACGCGTCGTGCGCCTGCAGGTACGTGACGCCCTTGCGGTGCGCCAGGTCGGCGAGCGTCGGGATCGAGGGCCACCAGTAGCCGATCCAGCCCCACCCCACGACCGGGTGCTGGTCGATGAGGCCCTGCACCTGCGACCAGATCTCGCCGCGTCCGGTCAGGTCCGAGCTCTTGCCGAGCAGCCCGAGCAGCGCGCCGCGTGCCGTCACCCCGACGGCGACCACGACGACGGCGACACCGGCGACGGCGAGGTAGCGCGGGGTCCGGCGCTCGGTGGGGGTCCGCCGGATCCACAGGGCCACCAGCGCCACCACCGCGACGACGACGGCCGCCACGACGATCGTCGAGGAGCGTGCGAGCACGAACACCACCGCTGCGACGACGAGCCAGCCGATCGCCCGGGCACGGCGGATGCGGCCCTCGGCGAGCTGGAGGGCGACGGCGATCGCGGCGAGCAGCGCGACCATCGCCAGCAGGTTCGCGTTGCCCGGCAGGCCCTGGATGCGCCCGCCGGTGAAGAGCTCCGCTCGTGAGAAGTAGAAGGCGTCGGGGATGTGCCGGTCGCCGTAGTGGGTCCAGATCGGTGCGATCGGGTGTCGGACGACGACCGCCACGACGGCCTCGAACAGGAGCGACAGCAGGAGCACCCAGCGCATCGCGACGCTGAGGGCGTCGAGGATCCGCCGCCAGGTCAGTGTCGACGCGATGACGAACGCCACCAGGGCACAGAGGACCTGTGCCACCATGCTCGCGAGCGTGGCCGCCCACCAGTGCGACCACAGCGTCGTCACCAGGCACCACCCGAGGAAGATCCACAGCGCTCGTGGCGTCCGCTGGATCGTCGGCTTCGCCCGTACCGCCAGCACGACGCCCCAGGCTCCGGCGAGGGCCCACACGACGGCCGCGCCGTACCACGTCAGGGTGTTCGGGAGCGCGTCGCCGGCGAACACGATGAACAGGACGGCGGCAGCGAAGGCGAAGGCCTCGCGCTCGGACACGGCTCCGCGGGCCAGGGGCCAGGTGTTCGTCACGGGGACCAGGCTAACGCCGTGCGAGCGGCCGATACGCTCGGCTCATGTTCCTCGGCATCACCAACACCCCGCGCGACTACGCCTGGGGATCCGTCACGGCCATCCCGGAGCTGCTCGGGCGGACCGTCACCGGCGCTCCGCAGGCCGAACTCTGGCTCGGAGCCCACCCCGGCAGCCCGAGCGTCGTCGTCAACCCGGCGATGGTCGGGGGCGCCGACACCGTCCTCGACTGGATCGCCGCGGAGCCGCACACCGCGCTCGGCGACGACCGCACGGGCCTGCCGTTCCTGCTCAAGGTCCTGGCGGCTGCGGCACCGCTCTCGCTGCAGGCGCACCCCACGCCGGAGCAGGCGCGCGAGGGCTTCGATCGCGAAGAGGCAGCCGGCGTCCCGGTCGACGACCCCGCGCGCAACTACAAGGACCCGTTCCCGAAGCCCGAGCTGGTCGTGGCGCTGAGCGAGCGGTTCGAGGCACTCAGCGGCTTCCGTCCGGTCGGCGAGACACTGGCCGACGTCGAAGTGCTGGACGCCGGCAGCGGGCGGCTCGGCCCCCTCGTGGCACACCTGCAGCAGGGCCTCGAGGACACGGTCCGCTGGCTCGAGACCGCCGACCCGTCCGCACAGGCGGTCATCGACGCCGCCAGCCACCTGGCCCAGGACGTGCAGGACCCGAGCCCGAACACCGCCACCGTGGCGTCACTCGCCGAGTCGTACCCCGGCGACCCCGGCATCGTGGTCTCGCTGCTGATGCACCGCGTCACCCTGACCCGCGGCCAGGCGATGTACCTGCCGGCCGGCAACATCCACGCCTACCTCGACGGCCTCGGCATCGAGCTGATGGCTCCGTCGGACAACGTGCTGCGCGGTGGCCTCACGCCGAAGCACGTCGACGTACCGGAGCTCCTGCGCGTGCTCGACTTCACGGCGTACCCGGCGCCGCTCCTCGAGCCGGAGCAGCTCGCGGTCGGTGTCGACCGCTTCGCCCCCGAGGGGGTGGGCTTCGCACTCGTCCGGGTCACGGGCGACGGCGGGCCGGTCGGCCTGAGCACGGGCGGCGTCGCCCCGCTCTCCGGTCCCTCGATCGCCGTCTGCACCGAGGGCGTGGTGACGCTGGTCGGCGCGACGTCGGCCACACTGCTGCGGCAGGGTGAGTCCTGCTTCGTCACGCCGGACGAGGGCGACGTCACGGTCGAGGCCGACTCCGCGACCGGGCTGACGTCGACGGTCTTCATCGCGACGGGCACGCCGACGACCTGACCCATCCCGTCGGCCCGGTCGGACGCTGCGGCTCCACGCACGCGTCCCGCACCGGCCGCGCGGTCGCACCGGACGCGTCGCACGGGTCCGCTAGCGTGACCAGCATGAGTTGGCTGGTCACCGGCGGTGCCGGGTACATCGGGTCCCACGTCGTCCGCGCCCTGGGCGCCGCCGGCATCGACACGGTCGCGTTCGACGACCTCTCGAGCGGCTTCCGGGGCTTCGTGCCCACGGACGTGCCGTTCGTCGAGGGCACGATCCTGGACGGCGAGCTGCTGGCCAGGACGATGCGCGACCACGGCGTGACCGGGGTGGTGCACGTCGCGGGGTTCAAGTACGCCGGGGTGTCGGTCGAGCGGCCGCTGCACACCTACGAGCAGAACGTCACCGGGATGGCGACGCTGCTGCGGGCGATGGCGGACGTCGACGTCGACAAGGTGGTCTTCTCGTCGAGCGCCGCCGTGTACGGCACGCCGGACGTCGAGAACGTCGTCGAGTCCACGCCCAAGCTCCCGGAGTCGCCCTACGGCGAGTCGAAGCTGATCGGCGAGTGGCTGCTCCGCGACATGGAGGTCGCCCGCGGCTTCACCACGACGTCGCTGCGCTACTTCAACGTCGTCGGCTCGGGGGAGCCGGACCTGTACGACGCCAGCCCGCACAACCTGTTCCCGCTCGTGTTCGACGCGCTGCTGGCCGGCCGCACGCCGCGGATCAACGGGACGGACTACCCGACGCCGGACGGCACCTGCGTGCGCGACTACGTGCACGTGGCCGACCTCGCGCACTCGCACGCCGTCGCGGCGCGGAAGCTCCAGTCGGGTGAGCCCCTCGAGCGCGCCTACAACCTCGGCAGCGGTGACGGGGTGAGCGTCCGGCAGATCATGGACGCGATGGCCCGCGGCACCGGCATCGACTTCGAGCCCGACGTGGCCCCGCGGCGCGCGGGGGACCCGGCGCGCATCGTCGCCACCGGCGAAGCGGCCGCTCGCGACCTCGAGTGGGCGATGCGCCACACCCTCGACCAGATGGTCACCAGCGCCTGGGAGGCCCGCCGCCGCGTCGGCTGAGGGACACGGGACGTCCCCCGGACTGCCGACAGAACTGCCGCGACACGCCCGTACGGGGGACATGACACGCCGGAACGGTCAGAGCCTTCTATGATCCGCGACTTGACCTTTGGGAATCACACCGCTGTAATTACAGGCAACGACATCGCCCGACAGGGTTCGGGGCGATGGGTTGCGAGCGAGGAAACCAAGGGGTGATCAGGGTGAGCGGTTCCGACTTCCACGCCGGAGTTCCGGAAGACTGGCACGTCGACCCCGTGGCGCTCGGCGTCCCCGGAGTCCGGCGTCCCGAGACGGACCAGGACGATGCACTGGCCTGGCAGGTCGACTCGCTCTGCGCGCAGACCGACCCCGAGGCATTCTTCCCCGAGAAGGGCGGCTCGACGCGCGAGGCCAAGAAGATCTGCACCTCGTGCGAGGTCCGGTCGCAGTGCCTGGAGTACGCGCTCGAGAACGACGAGCGCTTCGGCATCTGGGGCGGCCTGTCCGAGCGCGAGCGTCGCAAGCTGCGCAAGCGCGCCTGAGCGGTCACGGCGCGCCGGCGCCGTCCGGGCGTGCGCCATGGGCGCCTGCGACCACGGCGCCGGGGACCAGCCGTGGAGGCCCGGCTCGCCCGTCGCACACCGTGCGGTGATCGTCTCCACAGGTTCACGGCGCGCCGTCCCGACGGTCCGGCACCGGTCCTCCAGAACCGTAGAGTGACGCCCGTCATGCAGCCCAGTTCCGCTCAGCCCCGTGTCACTGCCGTCCTGGTCGTCGCGAACGGGGCAGACCACCTCGACCGGACCCTGGCCGCCCTCGCGAACCAGACCCGGCACCCCGAGAACCTGGTCGTCGTCGACGTCGGGTCGACCGACGGCTCCACCGCCCAGCTCGAGTTCGGCGGCTCCGCGCAGCTCACCCGGATCCCCGCGGGCCGCTCGTTCGGGGACGCGGTCGCCGTCGGGGAACAGGCTGCACCGCACCCCGAGCCCGACGAAGCCGTCGACGAGTGGCTCTGGCTCATCGGGCACGACAACGCCCCGGCCCCGACCGCGCTGGCCGAGATGCTCGCCGCGGTCGAGATCGCCCCGTCCGTCGCCGTGGCCGGTCCGAAGCTCACCGCGGTCGAGGACCCGTCCCGCATCCGGGCGTTCGGCGAGAGCATGACCCGGATGGGTCGCTCCGTGGTCCTCGTGCAGGACGAGCTCGACCAGGGGCAGCACGACCGCAACACCGACGTCATGGCGGTCGCCGCCGGCGGCATGCTGGTCCGCCGCTCCGTGTGGAAGACGCTCGGCGGGTTCGACTCCGCACTGCCCGACGTCGACGCCGCGCTCGACTTCTGTGTCCGGGTCCGTCTGGCCGGGCACCGCGTCGCCGTCGTGCCGGACGCGCGCGCGAGCACCGCCGGCCCGATCGAGGAGTTCGGCCGCAAGCGCGTGTCCGAGGCCCGTCGCGTGCGCCTGCACCGGCAGGCCCAGCTGCACCGGCGAATGACCTACGCGCCCGCGGGGGTCCTCTGGATCCACTGGCTCACCCTCGTGCCCTTCGCGATCGGCCGCGCGGTCGGACACCTCGTCGCGAAGCACCCCGCAGCCGTGTCCGGTGAGCTCGCCGCGGCGGTCGCCGTGGCCTTCGGCGGCGGTGTCGCCCGTTCCCGCAGGGCGCTGGCGCGCTCGAAGCGACTCGGGTGGGCCGCGGTCGAGCCCCTGCGCATCAGCTGGCGCCGTGTGCACGAGCGTCGCACCACCTCGCGTGACGTGGAGCTCGCACGGGTCGAGGACGCCCCGGTCGCGCGGGCGTCCTTCCTCGGCGACGGGGGCATCTGGGTCGTGCTCGCGGCGGCCCTGCTCAGCGTCGTCACGCTCTTCCCGTTGCTCGGCTCGCCCGCTCTGACCGGCGGCGGACTGCTGCCGATGTCGACCACGGTGTCGCAGCTGTGGCAGAACGTGGGCTACGGCTTCCATTCGCTCGGCACCGGGTCCACCGGCCCGAGCGACCCGTTCGCCGCGGTGCTCGCCGTGCTCGGCTCGATCGTGTTCTGGTCGCCGTCCACCGCCGTCGTCGTGGTCATGCTGCTGGCGTTCCCGGTGTCCGCACTCGGCGCGTGGTTCGTGGTGCGGAAGCTGACCACCCGGACCTGGGTGCCCGTCATCGGTGCCGCGCTCTACACGATCGCCCCCGCACTGGTCGGTGCCGTGACGACGGGGCACCTCGGCGCCGTCATCGCGCACGTGCTGCTGCCCTGGCTGTTCCTCACCGTGCTCGAGGCGCACCGGTCGTGGGCCTCGGCATCGGGCGCCGCCCTGCTGTTCGCCGCGGTGGCCGCGAGTGCGCCGTCGCTGCTCCCCGTCCTGCTGATCGGGTGGCTCGTCGCACTGGCTGCCGGATGGCGGCACGCGCACCGCCGGGTCTTCATCCCGGTGCCGGCAGCCGTGCTGTTCGTCCCGCTCGTCCTGACGCAGGTCGGACGCGGCAACCTGCTCGGCGTCTTCGCCGACCCGGGCGTGCCCTCGGCCACCCGCGCACCCTCGGCACTGCAGCTCGCGATCGGGCAGCCCCTGCCCGACTGGAACGGCTGGCTGTCGGCGAGCTCCCCGCTCGACCTGGTCGCCGCGGCGCTCCCCGTCGCCCTGGCCGTCCTGGCGCTGCCGATCGCCGCGAGCGCCCTCGGGGCGATGCTCGGGCACCGCTGGTCGGTCGCGGGCACGGCCCTGCTCGCCGGTCTGCTGGGGTTCGCGACCGCCTTCGCCGCCACCCACGTCGCCGTCACCGGGGTCGGGTCCACCACCACGATCGTGTGGCCGGGCAGCGGCCTCAGCGTGTACTGGCTCGCGATCGTCGTGGCCGCCTGCATCGGCGTCGACACGCTGCCGCGCCAGGCGCCCGTCGTCGGCCTCGTCGCGACGGTGTTCGCCGGCGTCGCGGTCGCTCCGGCCTTCGCGGCGTTCTACCTCGGCAACACCGCCATCCAGCCGACGACCGGCCGGGTCCTCAGCGCCTACGTCAACGCCGAGGCGCAGGCGAACCCGGACGTCGGCACCCTCGTGGTCGACCCGCAGTCGGACGGGTCCCTCGCGGTCTCACTCGAGCGTGGGCAGGGCTCGACCCTCGACGACCAGAACACGCTCGACGCGACGGCACTCTCGCTGAGCCGGTCCGGCTCCCGGCTGGCGACCCTGGCCGGCAACCTGGCGAGCCGCAGCGGCTACGACCCCGAGCCCGCGCTCCGTGAGCTCGGCATCAGCTTCGTGCTGCTCGAGGACGCGTCCGACGACGACCTCGCGCAGCAGGTGCACGACCGGGCGGCCGGCGCGATCGGCCAGGACGCGCGGTTCACGAGCATCGGCGACACCACGAACGGGCAGCTCTTCCTCTACGACGGCCGGGTCGACCGGACGAGCACCGGGTCCGCCGCCACCAAGGCCACGCACGCGCTGTACCTCGTGGTGCTCGGCGTGGTGTTCGGCGCAGCCGCCCTGCTCGCCGTCCCGACCGCGCCCCGTCGTCGCCGTGCCACCTCGAACGTGATCGAGGCCGACGAACCCGCCACCACCTTCGACGAGGAGCGCGACGAATGACCGCCACCACGCAGCGCACCTCCACCACGCGGCGCTGGGTCATCCGGGGGACCGCCACCGCGATCGCCGTCGTGGTGGCCGCTGGGACCATCGCGGCCGCGCACACGATCGGCACGTCCGAGACCCCGGGACGACCGGCTGGCCGCACCGTGACCCCCGTGCCGGCCGACGCCGAGCGCGTCTGCGCGGGCAGTGCCCTCCGCCTGTCGGACGACGCGGGCAACGACGCGACCACCGCCAGCACCGTCGGCCGTCCGACGATCGCCACGGCCACCACCGGGCAGACGGTCGACCGCACCGACCTGCAGGCCTCGACGACCGGCAGCAGCGACCCCACGCTGCTCACCGCACCGGCCGGGGACAGCACCCCGCAGGTCGCCGGGTCGAGCTACCAGAGCGTGTCCGACGGCGACCTGGTCGGCATCGCAGCCGCGTCGTGCGACGACCCCTCGCAGTCGACGTGGCTCGTGGGCGGTTCGACCGAGACCGGGCGCACCAGCCTGATCACGCTGTCGAACCCGACCGACGTCAACGCGACCGTCGACCTGGAGATCCACGACGCGACCGGGCTCGTCAGCGCACCCGGGACCACGGGCATCGTCGTGGCGCCGAACTCGCAGAAGGTCGTCCCGCTGTCCGGGTTCGTGTCCGACCAGGGCTCCACCGTCGTGCACGTCACCTCGTCCGGCGGGCAGATCGTCGCCCACATGCAGGAGAGCGTCGTCCGGACGCTCACCCCCGGCGGGTTCGACATCGTGTCCGGCGGTGCGGCTCCCTCCCGCAACCAGGTCATCCCCGCGGTCGCGCTCCGCGGCGTACAGGAGTCCCAGCGCGGCGAGGACACCGCGGACGCGGCCCCGGTCGTGCGCATCTTCGTCCCGGGCACGGAGTCGGCCCGGGTGACGCTCGGGATCACCACGGCGGACGGCGGCGGCACGACCGTGAACACCACGGCCGAGCCCGGGGTCGTCACGGACGTGGCGCTCGACGACTTCCCGGACGGCCGGTACTCGTTCACCGTGAGCTCCACCCAGCCCGTCGTCACCGGTGCCCGCACCACCACCCCGACCGAGGACGGCGCCACCGACCTGGGGTGGTTCGCCTCGGCCGAGCCTCTCGGGTCCCGCGCGATCACCGCCGTCGCGGCCGGTGCCGCCGCCCGGATGGACCTGGTGAACCCCACGACCCGCGACGCCGAGGTCACTGTCCGCTCGGGCGACGACCGGCAGACCGTCGAGGTCCCCTCGCAGTCGACCGCGACCGTGTCGGTGCCGGCCTCGAAGCAGCTCGAGATCACGGGAGCCCGCGGTCTGGTGGCGGGCGTCAGCTACGCGGGCCGGGACGGCGTCGCGGGGTTCCCGGTGCGTCCGGCCAGCGAGGTCTCGACCCCGGTGCGCGTCTACCCCTGACGGGCAGCGCGCACCCCGGTGCAGGTCGGCCCCGGACGGGCGCGCACCCGGTGCACGTCTGCCCCTGACGGGCAGCGTGGCTCACCAGTGCCGGTAGCGGTCGGGCGCCAGGTCCCAGGGGTCCTTGTCGATGAGCTCGGCGACCGCGCGGAACACCGCGGTCTCGACGACCACGCGGCGATCGGTGTCGTCCTTCTCGGGTGAGCGTGCCAGGCGCTCGACCGGGATCCGGTACACGGTCACGCGGCGTTCGTCGTGTTCGACCCGCCAGCGCGGCATCGACTCCGGCACGGCCGTGTCGGTGGGCATGTCCGCGACCTGGAAGACCACACCCTGCAGCTCGTCGGGCCACAGCCCCAGCAGGTAGTGCGCGGTGTCGCCGACCAGGCGGTCGAACGCCTCGGCCCGCGTGATCACCGGCGCGAGTTCCGGGCCGGTGATGCTCGAACGGTAGCCACGACCGTGACGGGAGCGTCCTCGGCCACGGTCGACCGGGATGACGAGTCGGGGCTTGCGGCGCATCCCCACATCGTACGCGGCGGGTGTCCGTCGGGCGGGCCGGTAGGGTCGTCCACGGGATGGACGTACGGATCTGCAGCAAGGTCGCCTGTGGCGCGAGCGCCTCGGCGACCCTGACGTACGACTACGGCGACTCGATGGTGGTCGTCGGCCCGCTCTCGACCCGGATCGAACCGCACGGATACGACCTCTGTGCCCGGCACGCCGCCGGCCTGCGCGTGCCGCAGGGCTGGCACGTCATCCGACGCGCGCCGCTCCGCGAGGAGCGCACCGCGGACTGACCGGACCGGAGACCGGACAGGAGGCCCGGTGCTGGCCCGCACCGAGCCTCCCGTCCGTCACCGTGCGCAGTCTCGGACCGTGCCCACGGACCGCGTGTCAGACTGACGCCATGACCACCCAGACGCAGGCCGCACCCTTCCGCGTGGCCGACCTCGGCCTCGCCGCGGCCGGTCGCCACCAGATCCGTCTCGCCGAGAACGAGATGCCGGGGCTCATGGCGCTCCGCGAGGAGTTCGGTCCGGCGCAGCCGCTCGCCGGTGCCCGGATCGCGGGCTCGCTGCACATGACGGTGCAGACCGCGGTGCTCATCGAGACCCTCACGGCGCTCGGTGCCCAGGTCCGCTGGGCCAGCTGCAACATCTTCTCGACGCAGGACGAGGCCGCGGCCGCCGTCGCCGTCGGGCCGGACGGCACCGTCGACGCCCCCGCCGGGGTTCCGGTGTTCGCGTGGAAGGGCGAGACGCTCGAGGAGTACTGGTGGTGCACCAGCCGGGTCTTCGACTGGAGCGCCGAGGCGGCAGCGGCCGGGGCGGCCTGGACCGGCCCGAACCTGATCCTCGACGACGGTGGGGACGCGACGATGCTCGTGCACACCGGAGCCGATGCCGAGGCAGCCGGGCGCGTCCCGGACGCCGGAGCCGACGCGAGCACCGAGTACCGGATCGTCCTCGACACCATCGCCGCCTCGCTCGCCGAGTCGCCCGACCGCTGGACCCGCATCGCCGCGGACGTGCAGGGCGTCACCGAGGAGACCACCACCGGGGTGCACCGCCTGTACGAGCTGTTCCGCGCCGGTGACCTGAGGTTCCCCGCGATCAACGTCAACGACTCGGTCACCAAGTCGAAGTTCGACAACAAGTACGGCATCCGGCACTCGCTGCCCGACGGCCTGAACCGGGCGACCGACGTGCTGATCGGCGGCAAGGTCGTGTTCGTCGTCGGGTACGGCGACGTCGGCAAGGGCGCCGCCGAGGCGATGCGCGGCCAGGGCGCACGCGTCATCGTCAGCGAGGTCGACCCGATCTGCGCGCTGCAGGCGGCGATGGACGGCTACCAGGTCGCGCGCCTGTCGGACGTCGTGGACCAGGTGGACATCGTCGTGACGTGCACGGGCAACCTCGGTGTGGTGGGCGTCGACGACATGCTCGCGCTCAAGCACCTGGCGGTCGTGGCGAACGTCGGACACTTCGACAACGAGATCGACATGGCGGGCCTGGAGTCGCTGGCCGGCGCCGAGAAGGTCGAGATCAAGCCGCAGGTGCACGAGTGGCGTCTGCCGACCGGTCGCTCGATCCTGGTGCTCAGCGAGGGGCGGCTGATGAACCTCGGCAACGCCACCGGGCACCCGTCCTTCGTCATGAGCAACTCGTTCACGAACCAGGTCCTCGCCCAGATCGAGCTGTACACCCGGCGGTCGGAGTACCCGACCGGGGTCTACGTGCTGCCGAAGCACCTGGACGAGAAGGTCGCGCGCCTGCACCTCGACGCCCTCGGCGTCCGGCTGACGACCCTGCGCCCGGAGCAGGCCGCCTACATCGGCGTCCCCGTCGAGGGCCCCTTCAAGCCGGACCACTACCGCTACTGAGGCGGGGGCCGTCGAGCCCCTTCCGCAGTTCGCACCCGTTGGCCGACGTCGCGCCCCGTCTCCACGGGGCGCGATGTCTGTTCAGGGGTGCGACGCACGCCGCGCCGCGGCCGTCAGCGCGGGAAGCCCGGCGGGCGGGCCGTGGCCGTGACGGCAGCGCCGGCCAGCAGCCGCGCGCGGGCCTCGAACGCCCGACGGTCGCGGCCCCGGCGGAGCGCGACGACCCCGGCGAGGAACTCCTCGGCCGGCACCGGCGGCACGGGGTGGGCGTACGCGGCGACCTCGGACGCCAGGGCGCGCGCCGTGGCCTCGCGCAGCGCGGGCTGCACCGTCGCCGCCCCGCGGAAGAACGCCCCGAGGCGGTTCTCGAGCCGCTGGGGCAGTGCCCGGACGTCGGCGACGGACACCCAGCCCGTCAGCGTCGGCGGCAGGAGCACCACCGGGTCGCGGGTACGGGGGAGCCGTTCGTGCTGCACGACCGTGCCGGCCAGCAGGTCCCCGAGCCGCCGCGGCCGCGAGCCGAACAGCGCCACGAGCAACGCGAGCGAGCCGAACGTGCCCCAGAGCTCGAGCAGGGCGACCAGTGCACGGGTGAACGCGTGCCGGAACGACACCGCGCCCCCGTCGAGCCGGACGACCCGCGTGCCGAAGGCGTACCGGCCCACGCTCTTGCCGCGCGTGACGGTCTCGACCGCGGCGGGCACCAGCACGAGCACGACGACCAGTGACGCGATCTGCGCAGCGGCCTGCCAGGCGTCGTCGAGTCCACGGGGCCAGACCCGCGCGAGCCCGATGAGCAGCATGACGTACAGCGCGATCAGGCAGAGCCCGTCGAGCAGCGCGGCCGCCAGGCGGAGCACGATGCCGGCGGGCAGCACGTCGAGCGCGACGGCCTCGCCCACGACGAGTTCGTCCCCGGCGTCGTCGAGCGTCCGGACGAACCGCGCGTCCGTCAGGTCACGGGGCGTCGATCGCTTCGGCATGGGACCATACTGGCCGAAGGACCGCACCGCGCACGAGGGGGAGCCGCATGGACCTGGACGCCTACGCCGAGGTCCACCGTGACGGGTGGCAGGACCTCGACCGCCTCGCGGCACGTCGGCCAGCCACGGGCGAGGACGTCGACCGGCTGGTCGCGGGCTACCAGGCCGCCGCGACCGACCTGGCACGCATCCGCGGCGCCCTCCCGCGCTCGGCCACGGGTGACCGGCTCTCGCTGACGCTGCACCGAGCCCGGCTCCGGTTCACCGGCACGCCGGCCGACCCGCTCACCGTGCTGACGACGTTCTTCGGCCGGCAGCTGCCCGCGGCGCTGCACCGCATCCGCTGGGTGACGATCTGGGTGGCCGTCGCGACGGTCGTCGTCGCCGCGGTCTCCGCGGTCTGGATCAGCACGACGCCCGGCGCGGTCGCGACCTTCGGCACGGACGCCGCGCTCCGGCAGTACGCCACCCAGGACTTCGTCGACTACTACTCCGACCACGGCCTGGGGGCGTTCACCGCACAGGTGTGGACGAACAACGCGTACATCGCCGCGAGCATGGTCGCGTTCGGCATCACGGGGCTGTTCGTCCCGTACTCGATCCTGCAGAACGCCCTCAACCTCGGGGTCTCGGCGTCGATCATGCACTCGCAGGGGCGCCTGGGCGACTTCTTCCTCTACATCGCCCCGCACGGCCAGCTCGAGCTGTACTCGATCTTCCTCGCCGGGGCCGCCGGGCTGATGATCTGCTGGTCCTGGATCGCCCCCGGCCCTCGCACCCGAGCACAGGCCCTGGCCGAGGACGGTCGGGCGCTCATTGCCGTCGCGATCGGCCTGGTGCTCACGCTGCTGCTGTCCGGCATCGTCGAGGGCACCGTCACGCGGCAGGACTGGCCCTGGCCGGTCAAGATCGGCATCGGCACCGTCGCCCTGGCCGCGGTCCTGTACTACCAGTGGGTCATCGGCGGTCGTGCGGTCCGGGCGGGTGAGCGCGGGGACGTCGAGGAGTTCGACCGCGGCGCCTCGGCCATCGTCGCCGGCTGAGCGGTCCGCCGTGGTTCGCGCCCCCGGGGTGACATCGCGCCCCCGCGCACCGGGGCGCGGTGCGCGCAGCGGGGTGCGACGCCGTGGCGTCCCGCCGTGGTCTCCCGCCGCGCTCGACCGCAGCGGGCGAACCGGAGTCGGTCAGAGCCTCCCGGTCGCCTTGGCGCGCAGGTAGGCGTCGGCGACCGACGGCGGCACCTGTTCCGGGGTGCCGCGCACGACCTCGACGCCGATGCGTCGAGCGACGTCCGCAGCGCCGTCGGCGTCGAGCAGGGTGCGGGCTGCCGCGGCCCGCCGGTGGACGTCGCGACCGGCGGCCGACGGGAGGCCCGTGGTGCGGCCGCCGCGGTCGGCACCTGGGCCGCCGGTCGCCATCGCGCCGACGGCCGGGTCCTCGACGGCCGTCACCACGACCGCATGGCGCCGGGCGAGTGCCGGCAGCACCGCGAGCAGGTCACCGGAGGCACCGACGGAGTCCAGGCTCGTGGCGAGCACAACGAGCGAACGCTGTGTCGTGACGGCGTCGACGATCGCCGGCACCGAGGCCCAGTCCGTGGCGGCGAGCCCGGGTTCCGCGAGCGCGAGGGTCTCGCCGAACCGCTGGACGACGTCGATCCGGGTGGCGCCGTGCACCCGGCCACGCACCCGGTCGTCCATCACGACCAGGTCCACCCGGTCGCCGGCGGCGGCGGCGAGCGCACCCACGAGCAGCGCTGCCTCGATGGCGGTGTCCAGCCGGGGTTCGTCCCCGACCCGGCCGGCACCGGCGCGTCCGGCATCGACCACGACCACCACCCGCCGGTCCCGCTCCGGGCGCCAGGTCCGCACGACGAGGTCCTGGCGGCGTGCCGTCGCCCGCCAGTCGATCGACCGGACGTCGTCCCCGCGCACGTAGTCCCGGAGCGAGTCGAACTCGGTACCGTGCCCGCGCAGCTGCAACGTGGTCTCGCCGTCGAGCTCGCGCAGCCGCGCCAGCCGCGAGGGCAGGTGCCGCCGCGACCGGAACGGCGGCGTGACGACCAGTTCGGCGGGCGCGTCGAGCACACGTTGGCGGGCGGCCAGGCCGAGTGGCCCGAAGGCCCGCACGGCGACACCCGCGGTGCGCCGACGGCCACGCCGGAACGGGGCGAAGCGCATCCGTGCGGTCCGTCGCTCACCGGCGGGGACGTCCAGGTGCATCCGGAGCGGCGTGTGGCCCGCGGAGGGCTCCCACATGTCGCGGACCACGGCGCGCAGTGCCCGCTGCCCGTCGTTGGCGAGCACGAGCGTGCCGTCCGTCGTCGTGTCACGCCGTGCCAGGCGGGGCATCCGTCGCTCCACGCGGACGGTGCCGAGGTCGGCGGCCAGCAGGACGTCGACCGCGCCCGCGACGAGCACGAGGCCGACCCACGCCAGCGCGCCCCATCCGCTGGCGAACAGCACCGTGGGGACGATCCCGACGGCGAGCAGCGCGACGAACCGCCCCGAGATGGCCACTAGATGGGCACCCGGACCTGCTCGAGCACCTGCTGCAGGACCCCGTCGGCCCCGACGCCCTCGAGCTCGGCGTCCGCGGCCACCCGCAGACGGTGTCGCCAGACGGGCAGCAGCATCGCCTGGACGTGGTCGGGCGTGACGGCGTCGTAGCCGGTCAACCACGCCCACGCCTTGGCCGCCGCCAGCAGTGCCGTCGCACCGCGCGGGCTGACACCGACCCGGACGGACGGTGCCGCACGCGTGGCCCGGGCCAGGTCGACGACGTACGCGAGCACGTCGTCGCGTGCACCGACGGCACGCACCGCGCGCTGCCCGGCGCGCACCTCGTCGACGCCGACCACGGGCGTGATGCCGGCGGAGCGGACGTCACGCGGGACGAAGCCGTCAGCGTGCCGGCGGAGCACCTGCCACTCCACGTCGCGCGGCGGGATCTCGAGCGTCAGCTTCATGAGGAACCGGTCGAGCTGGGCCTCGGGCAGCGTGTAGGTGCCCTCGAACTCGATGGGGTTCATCGTCGCCGCGACGAAGAACGGGTCGGCCAGCGGCTTCGGGGTGCCGTCCACGCTGACCTGGCGTTCCTCCATCGCCTCGAGCAGCGCCGACTGGGTCTTGGGCGGCGTGCGGTTCACCTCGTCGGCGAGCAGCACGTTGGTGAAGACGGGCCCCTCGCGGAACGGGAACGTTCCCGTCGAGGCGTCGTACACGAGCGAACCGGTGACGTCGCCGGGCATCAGGTCCGGTGTGAACTGGATGCGCTTGGTGTCGAGCGCCATCGCGGCCGCCAGGCTCCGGACCATCAGGGTCTTGGCGACGCCGGGGACGCCCTCGAGCAGGACGTGGCCCTGCGCGAGCAGCCCGACGATCATGCCGGACACGGCTCCTTCCTGGCCGACGACGGCCTTGCCGACCTCGGAGCGGACCCGGCCGAAGGCGTCGCGGAGCGTGTCGGGGCTCGTCGCGGTGGTGGGCAGGTCGGTCATGGTCGTCCTCCTGGTCGGGGGTCGGTCGGCTGGCGGGGCTGGTCGGAGGGTGCCGGGGTGGTCGGAGGGGAGGCCCGTGGTGCGTCCCCGGCGACGGCTCGCGTCACGGCGCGCTCGAGTTCGTCGAGTGCGGCCGCTCCGTCCACGAGTGCGCGGTCGTCGGCGGTCGGTCCACCGACGAGCACGGCACCCACCGCACCGGGCGTGCGGCCGGTGGCCCCGGCGGCGCGGCGCACCACCTCGTCGACGTGCGCGGACCGGGGCAGCCCGAGCAGGCGTGCCGTGCGACGCACCGCGGCGATCCGCAGGGTGTCCAGCGTGTGGGTCCGGTCGCGGGTCCTGGCGTACAGGCGGGCGCGGCCCTCGGTGGTCTCGGCGGCGCGGACCACCACGGGGAGCTGCTCGACGACGAGGGGGCCGAGCCGTCGGCCACGCCACACGGCGGCGGCCACGGCGACGGCCCCGAGCAGGGCGAGGGCGCTCGGCACCCACGGCGGCGCGAGGTCGCCGAGCGACGGAGCGGCGTCCGCGCTGCCCGTCGTCGGGACGTACCAGTCGAGACGGTCGCCGCCGCCCAGCAGCCCGAGCGCCAGGGCGGCGTTGCCCGCGGTCGTGACGGTGTCGTTCCGGAACGCGCCCGTGGTGCCGACGAGGGTGACGACGCCCGCGGCGGTCGGGGTCTGCACGAGCCCCCAGGTCCGGTCGCTGCCGGAGCCGGTCGAGGCGCAGCGGAGGGTGTCGGAGCCACGGACGGTGTAGCTCACCCCGGCGGTCGAGACGCGACGGGCGGCGCTCGCCGCGGGGACGGCGCAGCCGCGTGTGGACACGGTGGCGGCGGACTCGACCGTGGTGGCCGGAGTCGCCCGCGTACGGAACGCCTCGAGCACGCCCGGGTTCGTCGTCACCAGGACCACGTCGGGTGCCGAGCGCGCGATGCGTCGGGCGACCGCGGGGGCGAGGACGCCGGCCGAGTCGTCGACGAAGACCGTGCCGGCATCCGAGTCGAGGCGGTCGACGTCGTGCACGATGCTGACGTCGGTGCCCTGTTGCTCGAGCACGCGGACGAGCGCCCGGGACCCGCTCGCCGTCGTGGAGGTCGGGTCGAGCGGCGTGTCGGTCGGGCCGTCCCCACCGCCCACCGCCGCGGTCAGCGCCGCGAGCAGGACGCCGATCAGCGCGATCGCGACCCAGAGCCCGGTCCGCGCCCAGCGGCCCTCACGCCGTGACCCGGCCGGAGCCGTCGGGTCCGCGGTCGGGTCGGCGTCCCGGTGTCGGCGCGGCGTGGTCGTGGTGCTCATGCGGGCACCGTCGGTCCGCCCACCCGGGCCGGACGGGTCCCGCGGAGCGTCCGTTCGGTCTCGAGGACCTGCCGTGCGCCGGGCTCGTCGGCACGGTCGCCCAGGTAGCGGACCGCGTCGAAGGTCACCGCGGCGACGTGCAGGTGGTCCGCGAGCCCGGGGAAGGGCGTGCTGGCGCGGTCGGCGATCGCGCGGGCGGTGGCGCCGGGGACGTCCGGCACCAGGTCGCGTTCACCGAGGCCCCTGGCGATCGCGCGGTAGCCCTCGAGCACGGCCTGGTCGTGGTCGCCCACGTCGAAGGCCCGTCGGGCTGCGGCGGCGAGCGTGGCGGCCGTGCGCTGGTCGTCGCCGTCGAAGACCCCGCCGTCGGCCGTGGCCGCGAGCCTGGCTCGCCGACGGGGGAGCCCGCGTGCGACGACGACGAGCACCACCACCGCGACCAGGACCACGATCGCGATGACGAGCACGGTGCGCCCGAACCCCTCGGAGCCCAGGCCGTCCGGACCGATCGTGCCGAGCCAGTCGAGGAACGAGCGCGACGCGCGGTCCCACCAGGTCACGTGCGCGCCGCTGTAGTCCTGCTTCGCGAGCTCGCGCTCGAGCAACCGTCGCGCCTGGTCCGGGTCGACGCCCGTCATCCGTGGCCGCCGGGACGGGGCGGTCCCCACTGCGGCGGCCGCGGCGGCTGTCGTCCCGACGGCGGCTGCCCCGGCTGCTGCTGCGGCCACGGCTGTTGCTGCTGCTGCGGCCACGGCTGTTGCCCCGGTTGCTGCTGCGGCCACTGCTGCTGGGCGGTCCACGGTGGCCGGGCGACCGGATCCGCCGGGGCGAACGGGTCACCCGGCTGCCCGGTCTCGAGGTGCGAGGCGATCCGCTGGTCGAGGGCCTCGGTGCGGATGCGGCGGTCGATCGCCAGGAACGTCGTCACCGACGCGCTCAGCACGTCGGTGACGCACTGCACGGCGATCACGAGCAGGCTGCCGACGACCAGGGCGACGACCGCCCCGACGGACGCACCCGACCCGGAGTCCGTCTGGCCGAGGGGGTCGAAGACGCCGGACACCAGGGTGGCGCCGAGGGAGAGCGGCAGACCGGCGATGCTCGCCGCGAAGCCGAACACCACCTGCACGAGCAGCAGGATGCCGAACGTGCGCCAGAACGCACCGCGGGTGAGCCGCCACGACTGGGCGGCGGCCGAGAACACGCCCCGGCCCTCGAGCGCGATGGTCGGGACCGTGAACGCGAACCGCGTCGTCAGGAACGCCAGCAGGACGACGAACACCAGGACCATGCCGATGATGCCGAGCACGAAACCGACGACCCCGTTGCCGTCGTTCGCCGTCACCGCACCGAGCAGGCCGAAGCCGACCAGGACGAACAGGCCGCCGACGACGACCCCGGCGCCGAGCTGCAGCAGGATCCACCAGACGACGCTCCACCGGCGTCCTGCCAGCAGGGACCACAGCCCGCGGAAGGTGCCCCGGCGTCCGAGTACGCGCTGCCCGGTGTCGACCGCGACCGGCGCGACCAGGAAGCCGCGGCCCAGGTACGCCAGGAACGGCACGGCGACCGCGAGGACGAGGTACAGCGTCGCGCTGCCCGCGATGATGCTGTCCGCGTCGGACCCGCCGTCGACGGCCGAGAGCATGCGGGACTGCAGCGTCCGCTGGCCGAACGTCGTGACCAGGGTGGACACCAGTCCGAGCACGCCGGAGAGCAGCACCGCCCACAGGACCAGCACGCGGGCGTTGCGACGGAAGACCGTGAACGCCCCCGCGAGGACGTCGCCGAGTCCGAGCGGTCGCAGCGGGATGACCGGGCGCTGCCCGGGCGGGAGCGGTGGCGGCGGCTGCTGGCCGGCCCAGCCCTGGTGGCCCTGCGGTCCCTGCGGTCCGGACGGTCCCTGCTGACCCGGCCACGGCGGTGCCCCGGCGGGTCCCGCGGATGCGGGCTGCGTCGGGGGCTGCACCGGGCCTCCCGGTCGGTCGTCCGGCCCGTCGGACGCACCGGGTACGCGCCACTCGTCGCCCGCCATGGAACCGCCCCCTCACATCGGCCGCGCGGCACGGCGCGGACACGACCATCCTGGCGGAAAACCCGCCGCCGTGGGGCACTCGGCTATCGTGAAGGACACGTGCCCGGCCGGGTACGTCCGCATGCCACCGAAGAGTCCTCATCACATGACACCGCGCATCCTCGTCGTCGACGACGACCAGGCCCTCGCCGAGATGATCGGCATCGTCCTCCGTTCCGAGGGCTACGAGCCGGAGTTCAGCGCCGACGGCAACGACGCGGTCGACGCCTTCCACGCGACCAAGCCCGACCTGGTCCTGCTCGACGTGATGCTGCCCGGCATCGACGGCATCGAGGTCTGCCGCCGCATCCGTGCCGAGAGCGGGACGCCGATCATCATGCTCACCGCCAGGGGCGACACGTCCGACGTCGTCGCCGGGCTCGAGAACGGCGCCGACGACTACGTCGTGAAGCCCTTCAACCCGAAGGAGCTCGTCGCCCGCATCCGCACCCGGCTGCGTCCGGCGGCCTCGGACGCCACCGTGCTGCACGTGGGGGACCTCACCGTCGACGTCCCCGGGCACGAGGTCCGCCGCGGCGACGCCGTCATCGCGCTCACCCCGCTCGAGTTCGACCTGCTGCGTGCCCTCGCCGAGAAGCCCAACCAGGTCTTCACGCGCGAGATGCTGCTCGAACAGGTCTGGGGCTACCACTACAAGGCGGACACCCGACTGGTGAACGTGCACGTCCAGCGCCTCCGCGCGAAGATCGAGCACGACCCGGACGCCCCGCGCATCGTGACCACCGTCCGCGGCGTCGGCTACCGCGCCGGGGGAGCCTGAGTCCCGTGCCGCCGACGACCTCGGGCTCGTCGGGCCTGGGGCGCGTGCGCCGACGACTCCGACACTGGGCCAGACGGGGGTGGCGCGGGTTCGCGTTCCTGTGGCGGCGCTCCCTGATGGTCCGGTCCGTGGCGATCACCGTCGCCACGACCGGGCTCGCGGTCGCCGTCATCGGCACCGCGGTCATGCTGAGCATCTCGAGCAACGTCTACGCACAGCGGCGTGACCAGATCGAGGCCGAGTCCGCACGGGCCACGAACGTCGCGCAAGGGATCTTCGACGCCGCCACCGCGGCCGAGGACAACAACCAGTCCGAACTCGAGACGCTGCAGAACGAGGCGCAGCGCGCGATCCTGTCGAACACGACCAGCCCGGGCGGGACGAGCATCGCCATCGAGCGGTCCCCGGACCAGTCCACGCCGCAGACGCTGCAGAACCGGGCGAGCCAGGAGTTCCCGGACGCCGTCATCACCGACGCGCTCCGGAGAGAAGTGGGCAAGAACACCGGCCG
This sequence comes from Curtobacterium sp. Leaf183, assembly GCF_001424385.1. Lineage (GTDB taxonomy): Bacteria > Actinomycetota > Actinomycetes > Actinomycetales > Microbacteriaceae > Curtobacterium. Next base: position 27,988 of record NZ_LMPO01000011.1, read on the forward strand.
ACTGCACCTGCAGGCCGTCCGCCTGGATGACGGCGGCCGACGGGAACCCGGCATCGTCGTCGGCTCGACGCTGCAGGTGCCGAGCGCCGGCCAGTACGAGCTGTACCTGGTCTACGACCTGTCGGACGCGCAGCAGACCCTCGACTTCGTCTCCCAGACACTGTCGATCGGCGGTGTGGCGCTCATCGTGCTCATCGCCTTGGTCACGTCGCTCGTCGTGCGGCTGGTGGTCGTGCCCATCCGCGGCGCCGCCGAGACGAGCCGCAAGATCGCGGCCGGGCGTCTGGACGAGCGCATCCCGGTGCGCGGGCAGGACGACGTCGCGACCCTGGCGCGCAGCTTCAACGGCATGGCGGACGCGGTCAGCCGACAGATCACCCAGCTCGCCGAGCTCTCCCGCGTCCAGCAGCGGTTCGTGTCCGACGTCTCGCACGAGCTCCGCACCCCCCTCACCACGATCCGGCTCGCCGGCGACGTGCTCTACGACGCGCGCCACGCCTTCGAGCCGGCGATCAGCCGGTCCGCCGAGCTCATGCACGACCAGATCGAGCGCTTCGAGCTGCTGCTGTCGGACCTGCTGGAGATCTCGCGCTACGACGCCCAGGCGGTCGAGCTCGAGACCGAGCTCGTCGTCCCGGCCGCGCTGACCACCGACATCGTCGACGAGTTCCGTCCGCTCGCCGAACGGGCCGGGGTCGAGCTGCGCCTGGCGACGCCGGGCGGCCACACGACGATGCGACTCGACGCCCGCCGCATCCGCCGCATCCTCCGCAACCTGGTCGGCAACGCGATCGAGCACGGCGACGCCAAGCCCGTGCACGTGGTCGTCGACAGCGACGCCAGGACCGTGGCGATCGCCGTGCGCGACCACGGCGTCGGGATGCCCCCGGAGGACACCACCCGCGTGTTCGACCGGTTCTGGCGGGCCGACCCCAGCCGCAAGCGCACCATCGGCGGCACCGGGCTCGGCCTCGCGATCAGCCTGGGCGACGCCAAGCTCCACGGCGGCCGCATCGACGTCTGGTCCCGGCCCGGCGAGGGGTCGGCGTTCGTGCTGACCGTGCCGCGGCAGGGGCAGGAGCCGACGGCCACGTCCGCGATCCGGCTGCCCGAACTCGACGAGCCGTACGACGGCCCACGAGAGGACCCCTCCCGATGACCCGCACCGCCTCCCGTACCCGCCGCGTGCTCGCCGTCGTGCTCGCCGCCGTGACGCTCGTCGCGGTGTCGGCCTGCGCCGCGATCCCCACCGGCGGCCCGGTCCGCACCGGGCAGAGCCTCAAGGACGAGTCGGTGTCCGGCGTGGACTACCGCCCGAGTGCCCCCGAGGACGGCTCGAGCCAGAGCGCGATCCTGCGCGGGTTCGTGAACGCCGCCACGGGCGCGCAGGACAACTACGCCGTCGCCCGCGAGTTCCTCAGTGACTCGTTCGCCCAGAAGTGGAACCCGCGGCAGAGCACCACGATCCGGCAGGGCGACGGCGACGTCGAACAGGTCGGGGACCGCGAGCTGACCTACACGCTGACGGCGAGCGCGACGGTCGACGGAGACGGCGAGTACACCCAGGCCGTCCGCCCCACCTCGTCGACGCTGACCTTCCAGTTCACCAAGCAGGACGGCCAGTGGCGGATCAGCTACGCGCCGGACGGCATCATCCTCACCCCGGTCAGCTTCGGACAGGTGTTCCAGGCCCACGCCCTGTACTTCTACGACCCGACGTACCGGTACCTGGTGCCGGACGAACGCTGGTTCCTGGCCCGGTCGTCGACGAGCACCCGGATCGTCAGCGCCCTGCTCGCCGGTCCCGCCGACTGGATGAAGGGTGCCGTGCTCTCCTCGTTCCCCGAGGGCACCCAGCTCTCCCTGAACGCCGTGACCGTCGACAACGGCAGCGCGCAGGTCGACCTCTCCCAGGACGCACTCCGAGCGACCACCGTCGACCGCGTGCGCATGCGCGAACAGTTGGCCCGGTCGCTGTCCTCCGTGGCCACCGTGTCGTCGGTCCAGATCACCGCCGAGGGCACCACGTTCGCGGTCCCGGACTCGAGCGGCACCAGCGCGGTCGTCAACCCCGACGTCGACCCCCGACCCCTCGTCGTGGACGGGAAGGCCGTCGGCTACGCGGCACCCGGCACGGGGGACGTGGCGAAGCTGGCCAGCGGGGTGGGCGACGCCGTCGCAGCGCTGTCCCCCGAGTCCGTCGCGATCACCGCGTCGGGGACCGACGTCGCGGTGGGCACCGACGCCGGGGTCTTCGTCGTGCAGAGCGGGAAGAAGCCCGTGCGCCTCACGGACAGCCAGGACCTCATCCCGCCGTCCGTCGACGACCAGGGCTTCGTCTGGACCGCGCAGTCGTCGAACACGCGCACCATCACGGCGTGGGGCTTCCGCGGCGACCAGCACCAGGTGACCTCGACGCTGCCCGACGGCGAACTCGTGTCCTTCCAGGTGTCGCGCGACTCGACCAGGGCCCTCGCGCTGATCGACACCGACGGCGGGCCCGCCCTCTACGTGATGGCGATCGTGCGTGACTCGGACCGCACCCCGACGGCACTCGGCGCCCCGGTGCGGCTGCAGGCCGCGACGGGGACCGCCGTCAGCGCGACCTGGGTGAGCGACCTCGACGTGGCGTCGCTCGGCCAGGGCCCGAGCGGGCCGAGCATCGTCCGGTCCACGATCGGCGGCCAGGCGACCACCCTGCAGAAACCGGACGGCACCGCGAAGGCGATCGCGGGCGGCAGCGGGGGAGCGCTGCTGCTGCTGATGTCCGACGGGCAGGTCCTGCAGTCCGCCGGCGGCGGCTGGGACCGGACCGGCGTCACGGCGTCGGTGCTCGGCATCCAGCGCTGACGAGCAACCCTTCCTCCACAGCACGGGCAGACGGTTCCGCCGTCCACGGTTGCGTCGGGCGGGCCACCCGACGACGGTGCGGACGGGAGGCTCGGTGCATGACATCGACACCGCCCCCGTCCGACACCCGCTCCTGGTGGGCAGCCGTGGCCGCCGTGGTCGGCCTGTTCCTACCCGTCAGCTGTCTGGGCTGTGCGGCACCGGACCACGCGCTCTGCCCGCGGTGCCGCGCGGACCTCGCTGCCCGTCCCGGTCGCGTCCGTCTCGTCGCCGGGGCGCGTCTCGACGCCGCCTTCGAGTACGAGGGACTCGTGCGCACGCTGCTGCTCGAACTGAAGCTGCGCGGTCGGGTCGACGTCGCCACCCCACTCGGACGGCCCACCGCCGCCCTGGTGCGGCAGGCGCTCGCCGCGGCGCCACCGGGCACCCGCGTGCTCCGGGTGCCGCCGTCGCCCCGCGGGCGTCGGCGCCGGGGGTTCGACCCCGTCGTGCTGCTGCTCGGCCGCGGTGGGGTGCGCGGCACGGGCCGGCTGCGACGGGTTCGCGGCCGTCGAGCGGTCGGTGCCGGCGGGCAGAAGGAGCGCACCGCGCTCGAGCGGGTCGACGCCACCGTCGGCACGCTCCGGGCGGTCGGGGTGCAGGGCCGCGACTTCGTGCTCGTCGACGACGTCGTGACGACCGGGGTCACCATGGCCGAGGCCGTCCGTGCGGTCCGGGCCGCGGGCGGGCGGGTGGTGCGGTGCGTCGCGACCGCGAGCGTCGAGTCGTGAGGCCGCGACCGCTGTGCGCGACTCGCGACTCGCGACTCGCGACTCGCGACTCGCGAGGGTCGAGCGGTGCGTGTCGCCCGGGTGGACGCCCGGTGTCCACTGTGCATCCGGTGGGTGTCCGGCCGCAGTGTCGCGATGGCGTGACGCGGGCCGCGCCGCGGGTCTAGCGTGTCCCGTCAAGGCGTTGTTGGTCGCCGGATGGAGGCGACGCGCCGAAGTACGGATGGGAGCCGCCATGGACGTGACGATCACAGGCCGGAACGTCGGGATCACCGACCGATTCCGGACCTACGTCGAGCAGAAGTCCGACAAGATCGACGTGCTCGCCGACCGCGCCCTCGCCTTCGAGGTGCGCATCAGCCGCCACCACGAGAAGAGTGGCAGCAGTCAGGGCGAGGACCGCGTCGAGCTGACGCTGATCGGCCCCGGACCGCTCGTCCGCGCCGAGTCCGCGGCGTCGGACAAGTACGCGGCGTTCGACCTCGCGCTCGCACGGATGTCCGAGCGGTTGCGTCGGGCGCGCGACCGCAAGAAGGTGCACCGCGGGCGTCACCGTCCGACGTCGGTGGCCGAGGCCGCCGGGTCGGCGTTCGACGGGATGGACGTGGTGCCGGCCGACGGCAAGCTCATCGAGGACGTCGCGACGGGGTCGATCAGCGTCGTCGACGAAGAGGCGCGCGAGGAAGCGGACGAGGTCTACTCGCCGGTCGTCATCCGCGAGAAGGTGTTCGAGGCCGCCCCGATGACCGTCGACGACGCGCTCTACTACATGGAGCTCGTCGGACACGACTTCTACCTGTTCGTCGACGCCGAGACCCGTCGACCGAGCGTCGTCTACCGGCGCAAGGGCTGGGACTACGGCGTCATCGGACTCGACGGCACCGACACGGCCGATGCGTCCGCCGCCGCCGCGGCCCAGGGCACGCCGCAGGAAGCCGCCAGCGCGATCGCCTAGGCGCTGACCCCGATCGACACGGTGTGCGCGGTCCGACGACGGGCCGCGCACATCGCTGCTCCCAGCAGTCCGCCCCCGCGGGTTGCTAGCATGACTGGCTGATCGGCGCGCCACCCGCGCGCGACGACCCCGTAAGGAGTTCACGTGGCAAACGTGCTGGAGAAGGTCCTCCGCATCGGTGAAGGGCGCACCCTCCGTCGGCTGAAGGCGTACGCCTCGGCCATCAACGACCTCGAGGACGACTTCGCGAGCCTCACCGACGAGGAGCTCCAGGACGAGACCAAGGAGCTCCGCGAGCGGTACGCCAACGGCGAGACCCTCGACGACCTCCTGCCCGAGGCCTTCGCCGCCGTGCGCGAGGCCTCCAAGCGCACCCTGGGCATGCGGCACTTCGACGTGCAGCTCATGGGTGGCGCCGCACTGCACCTCGGCAACATCGCCGAGATGAAGACCGGTGAGGGCAAGACCCTCGTCGCCACGACGGCCGCCTACCTCAACGCGATCCCGTCCCGCGGCGTGCACGTCATCACCGTCAACGACTTCCTGGCGTCGTACCAGTCCGAGCTCATGGGCCGCGTGTTCCGCGCACTCGGCATGACCACGGGCTGCATCGTGTCCAACCAGTCGCCGCCCGAGCGTCGCGAGCAGTACGCCGCCGACATCACCTACGGCACGAACAACGAGTTCGGCTTCGACTACCTCCGCGACAACATGGCGTGGCAGGCGGCCGACATGGTCCAGCGCGGCCACTTCTTCGCGATCGTCGACGAGGTCGACTCGATCCTCATCGACGAGGCCCGCACGCCGCTCATCATCTCCGGACCGTCCTCGGGGGAAGCGAACAGGTGGTTCACCGAGTTCGCGTCGATCGCCGGTCGGCTCACCGCCGGCGAGGACTTCGAGGTCGACGAGAAGAAGCGCACCGTCGGCGTGCTCGAGCCCGGCATCGAGAAGGTCGAGGACTACCTCGGCATCGACAACCTCTACGAGTCGGCCAACACGCCGCTGATCTCGTTCCTCAACAACGCCATCAAGGCCGACGCCCTGTTCAAGCGCGACAAGGACTACGTCGTGATGAACGGCGAGGTCCTCATCGTCGACGAGCACACGGGCCGCATCCTCATGGGCCGCCGCTACAACGAGGGCATCCACCAGGCCATCGAGGCGAAGGAGGGCGTCGAGGTCAAGGCGGAGAACCAGACCCTCGCCACCGTGACCCTGCAGAACTACTTCCGGCTCTACCAGAAGCTCTCGGGCATGACCGGTACCGCCGAGACCGAAGCGGCCGAGTTCATGTCGACGTACAAGCTCGGCGTGGTCGCGATCCCGACGAACCGTCCGATGCAGCGCCGCGACCAGACCGACCTCGTCTACAAGAACGAGCAGGCGAAGTTCGAGCAGGTCGCCAACGACATCGAGGAGCGCCACGAGAAGGGCCAGCCCGTCCTCGTCGGCACCACCAGCGTCGAGAAGTCCGAGTACCTCTCCAAGCTGCTCGCCAAGAAGGGCGTCAAGCACGAGGTCCTCAACGCGAAGAACCACGCGCGTGAAGCCGCGATCGTGGCCCAGGCCGGTCGCCTCGGCGCGGTCACCGTCGCCACCAACATGGCCGGTCGTGGTACCGACATCATGCTCGGCGGCAACGCGGAGTTCCTCGCGGTGCAGGAGATGCACGCGAAGGGCCTGTCGCCGACCGAGACCCCGGACGAGTACGAAGCCGCCTGGGACGAGGTGTTCGCGAGCCAGAAGGCCATCGTCGAGGAAGAGGGCGACAAGGTCCGCGACGCCGGCGGGCTCTACGTCCTCGGCACCGAGCGCCACGAGTCCCGCCGCATCGACAACCAGCTGCGCGGTCGTTCCGGCCGTCAGGGCGACCCGGGCGAGAGCCGGTTCTACCTGTCGCTCACCGACGACCTGATGCGCCTGTTCAACTCCGGTGCCGCCGAGAGCCTCATGGGCCGGTCGAACGTGCCGGACGACCTGGCCATCGAGAACAAGCTCGTCGGCCGGGCGATCCGCTCCGCACAGTCCCAGGTCGAGGGCCGCAACGCTGAGATCCGCAAGAACGTCCTGAAGTACGACGACGTCCTGAACCGCCAGCGCGAAGCGATCTACAGCGACCGCCGTCACATCCTCGAGGGCGACGACCTGCACGAGCGCACGCAGTCGTTCCTGAAGAGCGTGGTCGACGACGTGATCGACACCCACACCGGCGAGGGCTCGCCGGACGACTGGGACCTCGACGCGATGTGGACCGAGCTGGGCACGCTGTACCCGATCTCGATCACCATCGACGAGGTCATCACCGAAGCCGGCTCGAAGGGCAAGGCGACGCGGGAGTTCCTCGGCCGCGAGATCCTCTCGGACGCTCAGCTCGCCTACTCGCAGCGCGAGGAGAGCCTCGGCGAGGAAGCGATGCGGGAGCTCGAGCGCCGCGTGGTCCTCTCCGTGGTCGACCGCCGCTGGCGCGACCACCTGTACGAGATGGACTACCTCAAGGACGGCATCGGCCTGCGTGCGATGGCGCAGCGCGACCCGCTGGTCGAGTACCAGCGCGAGGGCTATGCCCTGTTCCAGAGCATGATGGGCCAGATCCGCGAGGAGTCAGTCGGGTTCCTGTTCAACCTCGAGGTCCAGGTGCAGTCCGACGGCGAGAACGCGGTCATCGAGGCGAAGGGCCTCTCCGAAGAGGAGACCCCGGGTCTCGAGTACTCCGCGCCGTCGATCGACGGCGAGGTCGAGGTCCGCGACGAGCGCGGTCGTCTCGAGCAGGCAGCCACCGCTCTCGCACAGCGCGCCCAGGCCGAGGAAGAAGCGGCCGCGATGCCCGAGAAGGGCTCCGCCTTCGGTTCGGCGGCGACCGCCACCGGCCAGGCGACGTCCACGGCGAACAACCGCGCCGACCGTCGACAGGCAGCCAAGAAGGGCTGACCCGCCCACACGACCGACCACGTCGGGCCCGGTGCCGTCAGGTACCGGGCCCGACGTCGGTCTGCCCGGTGGTCGTCCGTCGATCCCGGTCGTCTCCTGGCCGCCGCCGCATCCGGCCGCTCCGGAGGCCCGGTGCCCGCCCGACGGACCGGCACCGTGCCTCCAGACGGTCGCGTCGGACGTGTCCGCGCACGCTCCGGACCATCCGGCCGAGCGTCGTCAGAGCATGCCGATCGCGGTGGCTCGCCAGCGCCCGGCGCGGACCTCGAGCCGGATCGCCACGGCGCGGGCGTGTGACCGTGTGTGCACCACGACGCTCACCTCGGCCACACCGTCGACCGGGCGGCTGACGACGGCGCTGCCGACCCGGATGGACGCGCGTCGGCCGCGGTGTCGCGTCGCCGACCGTGCACGCGCGGCGTACGCGGCACGCTGCTGGAGGTGCCGGTGGACGTCCTCGGTGATCCAGCGCGCGATGCTGTCGACCTCACGGGCTCCGGTGAGGATCTCCGCGACGCAGAGGGCGAGCGCCTTCGCGGTGACGGCCGGGTCATCGAGTGTGCGGGGAGTCGGATCGCCCGGTCGACCGACGACCGGCCCGACCGGTCCGACCTGCCCGACCGGTCCGTCCGGTCCGACCTGCCCGTCCGGTCCGACCTGCCCGTCCGGCTCGAGGGGCTCCACCAGACCGCCGTCCCCACCCACGACCACGTCGTCCGGCAGCCCCGGTGCCCTCACTCCCCACGCTTCGCCCTCTGCGTCGTCATCGATCCGCTGTGCTTCCCGCGCCACCCCGGCCCCTTCCATCGGAGACCGAGCGTATGGTGAATGCAACATTCGGATTTCACCCGGTGTTCACCTGTGGACGGAGGTCCTTTCTCCACAGGCCGCCGCACCTAGACTGATCCGGTGTCGACACTCAGTGATCTCGTCCTCGCACAAGGCCGGTCCTCCGAAGCGGACGTGGAGTGGCTCCACCTCCTCGTCGGCGACTGGCAACTGCTCGCCGACCTGTCGTTCGCGGACATGGTGCTCTGGGTCCCCACCGCCGAGGACGGGTCGTTCGTCGCTGTCGCCCACGCGCGGCCGTCGTCCGCTGCGACGCTCTTCTACCGCGACATCGTCGGGCAGGAGATCCGCGAGGAGTGGCGCGACCAGGTGACCGAGAGCTTCGGCAGCTCGCGCGTGACGGACTCGGCGGAGCCCGACTGGTACGAGGACACCCCGACCCGCGTGCGGGCGATCCCGGTGCTGCGTCGGCTCAGCCCGAAGAGCAAGCAGACGACCGACCGTCCGATCGCCGTCGTCACCCGGCACTCGAACCAGGACGAGTCCCGCACCCCCAGCCGGCAGGAGCTCAACTTCACCGCGAGCGCGAACGACCTGTTCGGGATGATCGCCACGGGGGACTTCCCGGACCTCGGGGCACCGGCCGGTCCGCGCCGAGGCGCCCCGCGAGCCAGCGACGGTCTGATCCGACTCGACACGAACGGCATCGTGACGTTCGCCAGCCCGAACGGCCTCAGCGCGTTCAACCGGATGGGCTTCGAGGAAGAGCTCGAGCGGAAGTCCCTGGCCGAGGTCACCACCGAGCTCCTCGGGCAGCAGCTCGACGTCGACGAGTCCCTGCCGCTCGTGGTCACCGGACGTGCCCCGTGGCGGGCGGACATCGAGTCGAAGGGCGTCACCGTCACGCTCCGCTCGATCCCGCTGCGTGACCACGGTGAGCGGATCGGCGCCGTGGTGCTCTGCCGCGACGTCACCGAGATGCGACACCAGGAGCGTGAGCTCATCACGAAGGACGCGACGATCCGCGAGATCCACCACCGCGTCAAGAACAACCTGCAGACCGTGGCGTCGCTGCTGCGCATCCAGGCGCGGCGCACGCACTCCGACGAGGCGCGGACGTCGCTGCAGAACGCCATGCGTCGTGTGGCGGCGATCGCCGTCGTGCACGACACCCTGTCGACCGGGCTCAGCCAGAACGTCGACTTCGACGAGGTCTTCGACTCGGTGCTCAAGCTCGTGACCGAGGTCGCGGCGTCGCACAACACCACGGTGCACCCGAAGAAGACGGGGGAGTTCGGGGTGCTGCCCTCCGAGGCCGCCACGCCGCTCGCGCTCGGGCTCACCGAACTCGTGACGAACGCGGTCGAGCACGGCCTGGACGGGCGCGACGGCGAGGTCGAGATCGTCGCCCACCGGTCGGACGACCACCTGTCGATCCAGGTGCGCGACAACGGGGTGGGCCTGCCGGAGGGCAAGGTCGGCTCCGGCCTGGGCACGCAGATCGTCCGGACGCTCATCCAGGGCGAGCTCGGCGGCACGATCGACTGGCACACGCTGACCGGCAGCGGGACCGAGGTCACGATCTCCATCCCGTTCCGGTGGGAGACCGCGGCAGCGTAGGCCCGTCATGGTGCGGACCGACAGCACACCGGGATCCGGACACGACACCGCGCCGATGCGCGGTGTCGTGTCCGTCCCGCGGTGCGGTACGGAGCTGACCACCTGGAGGCCCGGTGCGTGTCCGGCGGGCCGGCACCGGGCCTCCAGACGGTCGCCGCTCCGGGCACGACGACGCCCGCCGTGCCCCGAGGGGCGCGACGGGCGTCGAGGGTCAGTGCTGGTCGGTCAGTGCTGCGGTGTCAGGATGCGCGACGCGCGCGAGCGGCGCGGCGCTTCAGGGCACGACGCTCGTCTTCACTGAGGCCGCCCCAGACGCCGGAGTCCTGGTTGTTCTCGAGGGCGTACTGCAGACACATCTCGGTGACGGTGCACCGTGCGCACACCGACTTGGCCTTCTCGATCTGGTCAACAGCCGGCCCGGTGTTCCCGACGGGGAAGAAGAGCTCGGGGTCCGCGGTGAGGCACGCTGCCTTGTCACGCCAGTCCATGTGGTGGTGCTCCTTGATGTCGATGCTCGAACGGCAGGCCGGGGCCGTGGTTCGGGGCTCGAGGACTCTGCACATGCTCATGTGACGTACGGGAGGATCCTGTGGGGAGGAAACCGTGCGGGGAGAGTCCGACGCCCGCAGATGCTCGGGGGAGGAGCATCGAACCACGGGAGACGCACACCACATCGTGCCGTCCAAACGACCTCGGACATCGTTCCATACTGATATGGCCAAATCAAGGGTTGCAATGCTGGAGGAACACTGTGTCTGAGCCCACCTCGAACTCGTACGACCCCGTCGAGCCGCGTCGTGAGCCCCGCTCCCGGGCGATGCTCGTGCTGCTCGCGGTCGTCGCGCTGGAGTTCGCGGCCCTGGTGGTGGCGACGGTGGTCCTGCTGGTCGAGGTGGTGGTCTCGCCCGCCTCGAGCCTGGCCTCCGGCATCGCGCTCACGGTCCTGACGGCGATCGCTGCGCTCTGGCTCGGCTCGATGCTCGTCGGGCTCTGGCGCCGCCGCCCCTGGGTGCGCAGCGGCATCATCGTGTGGCAGGTCCTGCAGGGGGCGCTCGCGATCGGCGCGTTCCAGGGCGTCTTCCGCGTGCCGTCGGTCGGGTGGGCACTGCTGCTGCCCGCCCTGGTCGCGATCACGTTGGTGCTGTCGAAGTCGGTGACGGCCGCGCTGGCCCGTCGCGTGGAGTAGACGACACCGCTCAGACCAGGCCGAGCTTCTTCCGCAGACTCGCGACGTGCCCCGTCGCCTTGACGTTGTAGAGCGGGAGCTCGACGCGGCCGTCCTCGTCGACGACGATCGTCGAGCGGATGGTGCCCGTGACGACCTTGCCGTAGTTGTTCTTCTCGCCCCAGGCCGCGTACGCCTCGTGCACGGCCAGGTCCGGGTCGCTCAGCAGCGGGAAGGTCAGCGCCTGTTCGTGCTGGAACCGCTTGAGGGCGGGGAGCTCGTCCTTGGACACGCCCAGGACCTCGTAGCCGGCGGCCTGCAGCGACGACATGTTGTCGCGGAAGTCGCACGCCTCGGTGGTGCAGCCCGGCGTCGACGCCGCGGGGTAGAAGTACACGATGACCTTGCGCCCGCGCAGCGCTCCGAGGGTGTGTTCGGCGCCGTCCTGGTCCTGCAGCGTGAAGTCGGGTGCGGTGTCGCCGGGGGTGAGGCGGTCGGTCATGGTGCTCCTGTTCGGTCGGTGCCCGCAGGTGTTCTCGGGCACGCGAAACCCATGCTATTGTTGATTCCCGTTGCGGCACACACCACAACGAAGCCCAGGCAACACGGGCATGCACCTCTAGCTCAATTGGCAGAGCAACTGACTCTTAATCAGTGGGTTCTCGGTTCAAGTCCGAGGGGGTGCACCACGAACAAGGAACCCTCGCTCCGGCGGGGGTTCCCGTGTATCCGAGGGGTTGCGTCTGCACAGGCGGTGTCCCCGAGGCGGTCCGGGGGGAAGCATGATGACACGGGAACCCAAGGGTGGTGCCCTCGACGCCGCAGAGCTCGCTCGCCGTCTCAACCTGCTGCTCGACTTCGAGGAGTCCCAGCGCGGGACCCCGGTGCCGTTCTCCGCGATCGAGGAGTACATCGACGCCCGTGGCGGGTCGCTCTCGCGGGCCAAGTGGACGTACATGCTCTCCGGCGACGGACGCCGCAACCGGGACACCGCCCTGTTGCAGCTGCTGGCCGGGTTCTTCGAGGTCGACGAGCGCTTCCTGCTCGAGGACAGTGACGTCCCCGAGCGCATCGGCGCCCAGCTCGCCCTCGTCCGCTCGCTCCGGTCGGCCCGGGTCAGCGGCTTCGCGGCACGGACGTTCCCCGGCGAGCTGTCGCCCGAGGCCCTGCGGCGGATCGCCTCCGTGATCGAGGAAGAGTCGCAGCGGGGGATCGTGCCGTGACCGCTCATGTCGCGCGCTTCTGGGAACGGGGCCGTGCCGAAGGGTGGTCGAGCGTCGACCAGGCCGTCGCCGCCGCGGCGCAGGTCGTCGGCAAGCCGATCGTCGTCCGCGAAGAGGCGTTCCTCGCTGCCGAGCCGGTCTGCGGCTTCGTCGCCACGCTCGAACACCAGCACCTCATCATGATCTCGCCGACCCCGTCCACGACGTTCCGCTCGTTCGTCATCGGACACGAGCTCGGCCACGTGCTGCACGCCCACCACGAGGCCTCGGCGCAGTCGGCGTACATCCGCGACGTCATCCCGGACCTGCCCGAGTACAAAGTCGAGCGCGCGATGGCCCGGGGGCTGTTCGAGAACGAGTTCGAGCGTGAGGCCGAGCTGTTCGCCGACGAGCTCGCGGCGTTGATCCGCGACCACCGCGGTCGGCCCAGCGCCTTCCGCGGCGTGTTCGGATGACGGGGCAACCGCCGGTGCGGGCCCGGCTCGACGCCACGGCAACGGGAACGCTCCTGTGATCCTGGCCGTCGTCCAGGCTGTCCTGCTCGTCGCCGGCGCCGTCGTGCTCTTCGTCCTGCAGCGCGGCCAGGACCGCACCCTCGCCGTCACGTTCCTGCTGTTCTGCGCCACGATCGTCACGAACGTCGACCCGCTGTACCGGTGGCTCGACCCGCTGTTCGGCGGGTTCAACGTCGTGACCGTGGTCAGCGACTGCCTGATGATCGCCGGGACGAGCACGCTGCTGTGGGGCGTGGCCAAGGCCGTCGGCGCTGCGGGACCCTGGCTGCGCAACGCGATCATCGTGTTCTGCGCGGTCGTCGGTGTCGTGATCGTCACCGCGTTCGCCGTGCTCGACAAGCCCCCGACCACGACGACGTTCATGCTCGACGCCGGCGACCACCCGTCCGCGGCGGTGTACTCGATCGCGCAGACCGTCTACCTCGGTGTCGCGCTCGGCGCCACGGGGATCATCTGCGTCCTGCACCTGCGCGAAGCCCGCGTCCGGACGGACCTCGTCGGGCTGTGGGTGCTCGTCGTCGGCGGGGCATTCGGTGTCGTGCGCATGGTCGTCGTCGTGGTGATGGACCTGGCCCACGTGCTGGGGGACCTGTCCCTCCTCCGAACGCTCTCGCTGCCGTACGACGTCCTGACGCCCGGCGCGGTGGTCTTCGTCGCGACCGGCATGCTGCTCCTGGTCATCGGCCACCGCGTCGCCCAGGCCCGGCGATCGCGGCACGTCGAGCGCGCCATCGCGACCCTGGCACCCCTGCACGCCCGGCTCGGCAGCGACAACGAGTACCCCGCGACCGACGACCCGGCAACGCGACTCAGCCGGCTCATCGTCGAGATCAACGACGGGGTCCGCAGCACCCGGGCGTCCCTGAGCGACCGCGAACGCGCCGTGCTCGCCCACGCCGAGGCCGCGCTCGATGTCACGTAGGACACGGCGCGGTGCCGCGACAGCAGTGGGCATCACGGTCGGCCTCGCCGCCACGGCGGTCGGGGCACTGGCGTTCGTCGCCCGACGTGCGGCGGCGCTGTACCCGGCCCCGGCGACCGAGCCGGCGCCGATGCTCCAGCGGGTCGCGGTCCCCGACGCCGCCGGCCAGGACCTGCCCGGCTGGGTGACCCCCGCCGTCGGTGCCGGCACCCGGTGGGCGGTGGCACTGCCCGGCCTCGGCTCGCATCCGCTCCGGCACCAGGAGATCGCCCCCGCCCTGGCCGAGCACGGCCTGACCTGTCTGTTCGCAGCGCACTCGGCACGGTGGCCGGCCCGTCGCCACGGGTTCGGGGAGCGTGAGACCGACGAGGCCCTCGCCTGGCTCCGCTTCGCCGCCGCGTCGGGCGCGCAGGAGGTCGTCCTGTTCGGCTGGTCCTTCGGCGCGCTCCTCTGGCTCCGCGTGCTCGACCGCGCGGGCCCGCTGCCGGTCGCGGTCCGGGCGGTGGTGCTCACGGGGCCGCTCACCGACTGGGTCCAAACCATCGCGCACGGCGTCGGCGGTGGCCGGCTCGGTCGTGCCCTCGGCCACGGGGTGCTCGCGCTGCTCGCGGTGCCCGGGCTGGCTCGACTCGCAGGCCAGCCCGTGCCGCTGCGGGTCCGGCCGCCGGTCGTCACCGGCGCGACGATGCCGCTCCTCGTCGTGCACAGCGCCGCCGACCGCACCGTCCCACTGGCGACGAGTCGTGCGCTCGTCCGGGCTTGGTCGGGGCCGGCGCGGCTCCGTGTCGTGGCCGGCGCGCGCCACGGTGGGGAGCGCGACGGTGACCCGAACGGGTGGCTCGACGACGTCTCGACCACCGTGTAGTGTCTGTAGCAATTGCTACATCCGTGTGGTGATCGCCGGTGGGACTCGGCCGCGTTGGGGGCGGCCGAGCGCCGCCGCTGGCCGTGTGCAGTGCGCTGCCGATCGCTGTGCGCTGCCGATCGCTGTGCACGGGCACCGGCCGCTCCAGCCCCGCTCGGTAGGATCATCCGGTGCTCGTCTTCGCCGCAGTCGTCCTGTTCATCGGTGCCGTCTTCAACCTCATCGCCTGGCCGCGCTTCTTCCAGCGGGTCGCGAAGGACACCCGGGCCCGTGACGCTTCCGGCCGCCCGACCACGTTCTACCGCGTGCACCTGGTCCTGCTGCTCGTCGCGATGGCGATCACCCTCGCCTCGGTGGTCGCGGGGATCCTGCTGCTGGTCTGATCGGCTCCCGCCCGGCTCCGGACGCGACCGAGTGACGGACGGGAGGCCCGTGGCGGCGCCGCCACGGGCCTCCCGTCCGATGCGGCGTGTGCCGCCACTTCAGCGGCGCTTCAGCGCCGCACGACAGACTGCGGTCCATGCGTGTCCTGGTGGTCGATGACGAGGTCCGGCTGGCGGACGGCGTCCGACGGGGTCTCGAGGCCGAGGGCTGGGCCGTGGACGTGGCACACGACGGCGTCGACGGGCTGTGGCACGCGCGGGAGTTCGACTACGACGCGATCGTCCTCGACCTGATGATGCCGGGGCTCAGCGGATGGGCCGTCTGCGCGCAGCTCCGCGCCGACCACGACTGGACGCCGGTGCTCATGCTCACGGCGAAGGACGGGGAGTGGGACCAGGTCGAGGCGCTCGACGCCGGGGCCGACGACTACGTCACCAAGCCGTTCTCGCACCCGGTGCTCGTCGCACGGTTGCGCGCTCTGGTGCGGCGCGGGGCACGGGAGCGGCCGAGCGTCCTGACCGTCGGCGACCTGGTGCTGGACCCCGCTGCCCGGACCGTCCACCGCGGGGGCGTCGCGCTCGACCTGACGAGCCGGGAGTTCGCGGTCCTCGAGTTCTTGGTGCGACGAGCCGGGCAGGTCTGTTCGAAGCGGCAGGTGATCGACAACGTGTGGGACGTCGACTTCGACGGGGACCCGAACATCGTCGAGGTGTACGTCGGGCACCTGCGCCGCAAGGTCGACCGGCCGTTCGGGCGGGCCACGATCGAGACGGTGCGCGGCGCCGGGTACCGGTTGGCAGTGGCCGATGCCTGAGCGTGCGCAGCGCGCAGCGCTGTCGCGGCCACGGAGCGTCCGCGCCAGGACCACATTCGCGGCGGTGCTGCTGGTGCTGGCGGCGCTGGTCGTGGGCTCCGTGGTGTTCGTCACCGTGCTCCGCCTGGTGCTGCTCGACGGCGTCCGGAGCACCGCCGAGAGCGGTCTCGAGCAGGCCACGGCCCGGGTCGAGGCTGACGGCGCGCGTGCCGTCGACGGCTACGACGAGGTCCTGGTGCAGGTCGTTGGCCGTGGCGGCCGCGTCCTGGCGCACGGGGACGACGCCGACCCGCCCGCGCTGCCGACGGCCGACGAGTCGCGGTGGTCGGACGACGGCGACCGGTGGTTGCTCGTCGCCGACGACGTCGACCTGCCGGACGGCACCGAGGCGACCGTCGTCTTCGGTGCCTCGCTCGACGCGGCCGACACTGCGACCACCACCGTGGTGACGCTGCTCGGCGTCGGGGTGCCCGTCCTCGTCCTGCTCATGGGTGTCGGCACCTGGGTCGTCGTGGGGCGCTCACTCCGCCCCGTCGAGCGGATCCGGCGGCAGGTCGCGGAAGTCGGGGGAGCGTCCCGCGGAGCCAGGGTCGCCGTTCCGGGCACCGGGGACGAGGTCGCCCGGCTGGCCGCCACGATGAACGACATGCTCGAGCGGCTGGACCGCTCGGCGGCGGCGCAGCGGCGCTTCGTGTCGGACGCATCGCACGAGCTGCGCTCCCCGATCGCCTCGGTCCGGCAGCACGCCGCAGTCGCCAGGGCGCACCCCGACCGCGTCGACCTCGTCGAGCTCGCCGACGTCGTGTCGGCCGAGAACGACCGTCTCGCCGCGCTCGTCGACGGGCTGCTCGAGCTCTCGCGGCTCGACGAGCGGGGAGCAGTGGAGGGACGCCCGGTGGACCTCGACGACCTCGCCCTGGCGGAGGTCGCGCGCGTGCGGTCGGCGGGTCTCGTCGCGGTGGACGGTTCGGGGATCGGACCCGCGCGGGTCCTCGGCGACGAGCGGCTGCTCGGACGGGTGGTCCGGAACCTCGTGGACAACGCCGTCCGGCACGCGGATGGTCGGGTCGCCGTCGGGGTGCGCACCGTGGGCGACACAGCCGAGGTCGTCGTCGACGACGACGGGAGCGGGATCGCGCCGGCGGAGCGCGAGCGGGTCTTCGACCGGTTCGTCCGGCTGGACGAGGCCCGCAGCCGCGACGAGGGCGGATCGGGACTCGGGCTCGCGATCGTGCGGGACGCGGTCCGGGCGCACGGCGGGAGCGTGCGCGTCGAGGACGCCCCTGGCGGCGGCGCACGGTTCGTCGTCCGGCTCCCGCGCAGCGACTGACCTCCGGGTGCAGGCGGCGCCGGACGCACTCGGCACCGGAGCCGTGCAGAGTCGGGCCCTCGGCGTCCACCGTCCGGCCAGCTCGCTTCAGGTCTGCTTCAGCACCCGGTCGGCAGGCTCACCGCATGACCATCACCGACATGCCCCGTACCCGCCGCATCGCCCTCTCCGCAGCAGTCCTGCTCGCCGGAGCCCTCGCCGTCACCGGCTGCGCCGACTCCGACGACACGGACACCGCCGGTGTCGGTTCGTCATCCGGGAGCGACTCGTCCGCGGGGACCGGGCCGTCCACCGGTGCTGGCGCCCGGACCGCGTCCGACTCGAACGAGGCGCTCGTCGCCGCCGGTGCCACCGCCCGCGAGGCCGTCGGGTCCGGCACCGTGATCTCGGTCGAGCAGGAGCGCAACGGTTCGGCGTGGGAGGTCCTCGTCGTGACGGACGACGGGGCGGAGCACGAGGTCCACACCGACGCGGCCGGCACCCGTGCCGAGGGGACACCGCGCGCTGACGACACCGACGCCGACGACGTCGCTGAGCACCGTCGGTTCGTCGCCGCCGCGGAGCTCGACGTCGAGGACGCCGCGGGTCGGCTCACCGACACCGTCGCTGGCACCGTCACCGAGCTCGGGCTCGACGACCACACCGGCACCGTGGTGTGGGAGGGCGACGTCCGCGATTCCGCGGGCACCAAGCACAGCATCCGGATCGACGCCGGTTCCGGTGACGTCGTGACGAACACGGTCGACACCGACGACTGACCGATCGGGTCGTGACGTGGGCTCCGGCGATCGGGCGGTCGCACGGCTTCGGGGCGGAGTAGACCGGAGCGCATCGACCGGACCCGATCGGAGGCCACGATGACCGACGCGACACCACGCAGGTACCCGCAGGGCGTCCCGAGCTGGATCGAGGGTCGGTTCCCCGACCCGGACGCCGCAGCCGACTTCTACGGCGGGTTGTTCGGCTGGCGGTTCGAGGAGCGGCTTCCGCCGTCGGCGCCCGGGTCCTACCGGATCGCCAGCGTCGACGGCCACGACGTCGGCGCGATCGGCTCGAGCGACGATCCGGCCGCATGGGGGACCACCATCGCGGTCGACGACGTCGACGTCACCGCAGCTCGTGTCGTCGACCTCGGCGGGACGGCGACGGCACCGATGGACGCCGGTCCGGGAGGGGCTGCCGGCCGGGGCGCGGAGTGCGTCGACCCGCGCGGTGCGACGTTCGCGCTCTGGCAGGCGCGCGACCGCCTCGGGGCGCAGTACATCAACGCTCCCGGCGGCTGGGTCCTCAGCGACCTGCGCTCGACCGACCCCGATGCGGCGCTGTCGTTCTACGCACGGCTCTTCGGCTGGGAGCGGTCGTCGGTGCAGGAGGGCCCGAGCGCGATGCTCCTGCTCCCCGGGTACGGCGATCACCTCGCGGCGACGTCCGACCCGCAGATCCGCGAACGGCAGGCCGGCGCGCCGGCGGAGTTCGCCGACGTCGTCGCGGCGCTCGCCCGGGTCGACGAGGGACCGGACGACTGGTACGTGACCTTCGGGGTCGAGGACCGCGACGACACGGCAACCCGGGTCACGACGCTCGGAGGACGTGTGCTCGCGACGTGGGAGGGATCGGCGACCCGCGCAGCCGACGTCGTCGACCCGCAGGGCGCATCGTTCCGGGTGATGCAGTACACCGCGTGACGCGCGACGCAGGGGTCGTTGCCAGGCCTCAGGAGTCGGCGGGCACCGGCTGTCCGAGCACCCGGCGCAACGCGAGCGCGGCGACCTGCTCGTCGGACGTGTCGAGCAGCACCCGCCACGTGTCGTCCGGCGTGAGGAACTCGACGCACACCGCGTCGAAGTCGCACGGCTGGATGCGCCAGCCCCGCAGTGCGTCCATGGGCACCGGCTGCAGCGCGTCGCGCTCGTAGCTCGTCTCGGCGTGCACCCGGTCGGGGAACACCCGCACGCGGCCGAAGGCGCCACGCCAGGTCAGCTGGAGGTCGAGCGTGGGGGAAGCAGAGCGGTCCGGCACCCGCTGATCGTACTGGGGGACGCCGGAGCGCTCCGCGTCGCTCGGACGCGGGTCGCGCTGCGCGGACAGCGTCACTCCTTGTCCGTGGCGTCGCGGCGGACCTGGTTCGCCGGGTCACGACCGGTGACCGGGTAGGGGCCGGTGACGCCCTCGCGCAGCTGGGCGATGCGGAGGATCCGGTCGCGCTGCAGGAACCAGCCGACGGCCAGCAGCGGGATGATGATGACGAGGGACGCGATGGTCAGCGTGCCGACGGGCCAGTCGATCGCCATCAGCACGAGCACCGAGACCAGGAACGCCAGCGTCAACCACGAGGTCACCGGGGCGCCGGGGAGCTTGAACGACGGCTCCTTCGCCAGGCCCTGCTTCGCCCACTGCCGCAGGCGCATCTGGCACAGGATGATCGTGCCCCAGGCGGTGATGATGCCGAGGCTCGCGATGTTCAGTGCGATCTCGAACGCCTGGCTGGGGACGAAGTAGTTCAGGGCGACGCCGGCGACCGTGAAGGCCGCGGTGAGCAGGATGCCGGCGAACGGCACACCGCCCTTGGTCATCTTCGTGGTCCACTTCGGCGCGGACCCGTTCATGCCCATCGAGTGCAGTGCGCGGCCGGTCGAGTACAGCCCGGCGTTGAGCGAGGACAGCGCGGCGGTGAGGACGACGAAGTTCATGATCGACCCGACGACGACACCGACCTGCGGGTTGCCGAGCGACGAGAAGAACGTCACGAAGGGGCTCTCACCCTCCTTGTACGACGTGTACGGCAGCAGGAGCGACAGCAGCACGACCGACCCGACGTAGAACACGGCGATGCGCAGCACGACGGAGTTGATCGCGCGGGGGATCACCTTCTCGGTGTCCTGGGTCTCGCCGGACGCCGTGCCGACGAGCTCGATCGCGGCGTAGGCGAACACGACGCCCTGCACCACGAGCACCGCGGGCAGCAGGCCGTTCGGGATCAGACCGCCGTTGTCCTGCCAGATCGAGAAGCCGGTCCGGACCGCCTCGCCACCGGTCTCGACGGGGAACGCGAAGATCAGCCAGACCAGGGCGACGACCAGGAACGCCACCAGGGCGACGACCTTGATGATCGCGAACCAGAACTCGAGTTCACCGAACACCTTGACCGCGACCATGTTCGCGGCCAGCACGACCACCAGCGCGATGAGCGCCAGGAGCCACTGCGGCGCGGCCGTGAACGCGCGCCAGTACTGCAGGTAGAGCGCCACCGCGGTGGTGTCCACGATCGACGTCATCGCCCAGTTGAGGAAGTACATCCACCCGGCCGCGTAGGCGAACTTCTCACCGTAGAACTCGCGTGCGTAGGAGATGAACGAGCCGGAGGACGGGCGGTGCAGCACCAGCTCGCCCAGTGCCCGCAGGATGAAGAACGCGAACACGCCGGCGATCAGGTAGACGACCGCCAGGGCCGGCCCCGCCGTGTGCAGTCGTCCACCGGCACCGAGGAAGAGACCGGTACCGATCGCGCCGCCGATCGCGATCATCTGCAGCTGCCGGGGCTTCAGCCCGTGCTGGTAGCCCTCCTGCTCGTGCGAGAAGTCGTTCGCCTTCGCACGGTCCACGCCCGTGTCGTTCTGCGCTGTCATGGCCGACACGCTACATGCGCATCGACTTGTCCGCGGCCTGGACGACGGACGTCGTCGATCCGGCACCATGGTCGGATGGACATCCTCCTCCGCCTCCTGATCGCGGTCGGGTTCGCCCTGCTCGCGACCGCCGTGGCCGCCCTCGTCCTCCACCTGGTGTTCCGCACGCTCGGACGCCGTGAGCGCTGGGCCGCCGCGCTCTCCCGTCGCACCAAGCACCCCGCCAGGACCATGCTGCTCGTCGCGTCGCTCTGGGTCGCGTTCGCGACCTCGGTCCCCGACAGCGACGCGTCCCCGTGGCGCGGGCACGTCTCGCATGCGTTCCTCGTCGCGACGATCGGCGTCGGCACGTGGCTGGCGTGCGAGCTCGCGGTCTTCCTCGAGAGCCTCGGGCTGCACCGCTACCGCGTCGACGTCCCCGACAACCGCGTCGCCCGCCGGGTCCGCACGCAGGTCCTGATCCTGCGACGGGTCACCGTCGCGGTGCTCGTCATCATCGGCGTCGGCGCGATCCTGCTGACCTTCCCGGGGGTTGAGGCCGCCGGCGCGAGCGTCCTCGCGTCAGCCGGACTCATCTCGGTGATCGCGGGCCTGGCCGCGCAGTCGACCCTCGGCAACGTCATCGCCGGCATGCAGCTCGCGTTCTCGGGATCGATCCGTGTCGACGACGTCGTCGTGGTCGAGACGCAGTGGGGTCGCATCGAGGAGATCACCCTCACCTACGTCGTGGTGCACCTGTGGGACGACCGACGCTTCGTGCTGCCCTCGACCTACTTCACGAGCACCCCGTTCGAGAACTGGACCCGCACCAGCAGCGAGCTCCTCGGCGCCGTGGAGTTCGACCTCGACTGGCGGGTCAGCCCGGCCGAGATGCGCAAGGAGCTCGACCGCATCCTCGAGACCTCGACGATCTGGGACCGCCGCACGAAGGTCCTGCAGGTCACGGACGCCGTCGGCGGGCTCGTGCGCGTCCGCATCCTGGTGACGGCTCCGGACGCCGGCGGCCTGTTCGACCTGCGCTGCTACGTCCGCGAGGAGATGGTCGACTGGATCCAGCGCACCCACCCGGACGCGCTGCCGATCCAGCGGGTGCAGCTCGCCGAACCCGGCGTGCCGGCGCGGCCGCGCGGCCGCTCCGCCGAGGGGGACAGCTCGCTCTTCGGCGAGGACGACGAGCGCGGAGCGCTCTTCACCGGTCCGATCCAGACCGCGAAGATCCCGCCGTCCGAGCGGTAGCCGCACCCCCGAGAGCAGACGGGAGGCCCGGTGCCAGCTGGCACCGGGCCTCCCGTCTGATGGAGCGTTCAGGTCACGGCTGGCGCGACCGGACCGCGCGGTCGTCCTCCACCACCGTGCCGATCGCCACGATCGTGGTGGACAACCAGGCCACCCACGTCAGGGCGAGCCGCCAGTCGCGCGGACCCTGCCGCGTGGTCTGGATCACGCTGTAGCCGCTGATGATCGAACTCCACACCGCACCGTTGAACAAGAACTTGCGCACGGATTCCTCCTGTCGTCGTCGGCCTCCACGCTACTGGTCGCTACATTGGAGCGCCGCCGATCGCGGCCGCTCACCAAGGAGTCGCAGTGCGTCAAGCCGTCATCGGTGCAGTCCTGTTGGTCGTCGGTGCCGTGTGCGTCGCCCTCGGTCTGCTGCCCGTCCCCGACCTGGTCGAACTCGCCGACCGTGTCCTGCCCGTGCTCGGGTTCGTGCTCGGACTGACGATCGTGTCCGAGCTCGCCGCTGACGCCGGGGTCTTCGACCGTCTGGCGGACGTCGCGGCGCGCATCGGCGGCGGCCGCACGATCGGGCTCTGGGGCGCGGTCGTCGTCCTCGCCGTGCTCTGCACCGTGTTCCTGTCGATCGACACCACCGCCGTGCTGCTGACGCCCATCGTCATCGCTCTCGCGCGCCGCGTCGACCTGCCCCCGATGCCGTTCGCACTGACCACCGTCTGGCTCGCGAACACCGCTTCGCTGCTGCTGCCCGTGTCGAACCTGACGAACCTGCTCGCCGTCGACCGGATCGGGCTCGACGGTCCGATCCCGTTCGCCGGGCTCATGGTCTGGGCCGCACTCGCCGGCGTCGTGGTCCCATGCGCGGTGCTGCTCGTCGTGTTCCGCGGCAAGCTGTTCGGCCGCTACACGCCCGTCACGGTCCGACCCCCGGCCGACCGGGTGTTCTTCACGGCGGCCTCGATCGTCCTGGTGGCCCTCGTGATCGCCCTGACCGCCGGGGTCACGGTGTGGATCGCCGCCGTGGTCGCTGCCGTCGCGCTCGTCGTGGTCGCGGCCTTCCGGGCACCGTCCGAACTGAAGCCCTCGCGGGTGCCGTGGTCGACGCTCGTCTTCGCGGCGGGTCTGTTCGTCGTCGTCGAGACGCTGCACACGACCGGCATCACCGACCCGATCGTCAACGCGCTGCCGGGCGGGACGGGGACCGGGTCGCTCCTGGTGCTCGCCGGTGCGGGCGGGGTGGCCGCGAACGCGATCGACAACCTGCCCGCCTACCTGGTGCTCGAGCCGGCAGCCGGCCACGAGGCCCTGCGCTACGCCGCGCTGTTGATCGGCGTGAACGCCGGCTGCCTCATCACGCCGTGGGCCTCGCTCGCGACGCTGCTGTGGCACGCGCGGCTCGCCGCCGAGGGCGTGCACCTGTCGTGGGGTCGGTACATGGCGCTCGGCTGCGTCGTCGCACCGCTGACGGTCGTCGCCGGCGTGCTCGCGCTGCGGCTGTAGCGGCGCGCGGGGCGCGGGGCGCGGGGCGCGGGAGCACGGTGCCGAGTTCCGGGCCCGTGCGCGGTTGCTCGTCTCGTGCGCGGTTGGTTCCTCGCAAGGGACCATCAACCCGGCACGGGGCGCGAAGCTCGCACGGTGCTGCCCGCCGGGTGTGGCCGCGAACCTCGCACCGTGCTGCCCGACCGGTGCTCCCGGACTACAGCCAGTCGCGGTGCTTGAACGCGCGGTAGAGCACCAGCGACGTCACCACGATGAGCGAGAGCGACAGGTACAGCCCGCTCCACGAGCTCTCACCCGGGAACGTCACGTTCTGCCCGAAGAACCCCGTGATCGCCGTGGGGATCGCGATGATCGCCGCCCAGCTCGTGACCTTCTTCATGACCGTGTTCTGCCGGTTCGAGGCCAGGTTGAGGTTGGTGTCCAGCACGCTCGACACGGCATCGCGGAGCTCCTCGACCGAGTCGGCGATGGAGACGAGGTGGTCCTCGACGTCGCGGAAGTAGGGCCGGACCCCGTCGGCGACGGTCTCGGCGTCACCGTGCAACAGCGAGGCGACGCTGTCCTTCGTGGGGACCACGAGCCGGCGCATGACCCCGAGCGCCTTGCGCAGCGCGAACGACCGGCGCTGGATCTGCTGCTCGCGGGGGTCGCCCCGCTCGAACAGGTCGTCCTCGAGGTCGTCGATGTCCTGCTCGATGGCCTCGATCTCGGCCGTCGCGTGGTCGACCACCGAGTCGAGCAACCCCCACACGAGCCACGGCACCCCGTGCCCCGCCAGGTCGGCGTTCGAGGTGAGGCGACGCTCCATCGCGGCCGTGTCCACCTCGGGACCGTGGATCGTCACCAGGGCGTGCTTCGTGACGAACGCCTTCACCTCGCGGGTGACGAGCCCGCCGTCGCGGTCACGACCCTGGACGTCGTAGACCACCAGGAACAGGCTGTCGCGGTACCGGTCGAGCTTTGGGCGCTGACCGCGCTCGACGGCGTCCTCGACCGCCAGCGCGTGGATGTCCAGTTCGTCCTCGAGCTGTCGCAGGTCCGAGGCGTCCGGATCGGTGTAGTCCACCCACACGAAGCCGTCGCCGTCGGCGATGCAGTCCGACACCCGCTCCACCGGGAAGTCCCGCTCGGCTGCCGATCCGTTCCGCCACGAGCGCGTGCTGACCATGGCCACGAGCCTACCGACCGGCCCCCTCCGGTCTGGTGTGACGGCCCCCTCCGGTCCGGTGTGACGGGCCGCTGGTAGTTTCGGTGCGTGTCTGCTCCCTCCAGTTCGTCCAGCAAGTACTCCTTCGTCGTCGCCTCGAACCGGTTGCCGGTGGACCGCGTCGTCGACGAGGACGGCAACGAGGGCTGGCGGCACTCACCCGGTGGGCTCGTCACGGCGCTCGAGCCCGTGATGCGCGCGAACGACGGCGCCTGGGTCGGGTGGGTCGGACAGCCCGACGTCGCGGTCGAGCCGTTCGACAACGAGGGCATCCACATCGTCCCGGTCCCGCTCAGTGCGTCCGACGTCGAGGACTACTACGAGGGCTTCAGCAACGACACGCTCTGGCCGCTCTACCACGACGTGATCGAGCACCCGAGCTACCACCGCGACTGGTGGATCGCCTACAAGAGCGTGAACAAGCGGTTCGCCGAGCAGATCGCCGAGATCACCGAGCAGGACGGCATCGTCTGGGTGCAGGACTACCAGCTGCAGCTCGTCCCCGCCCTGCTGCGCGAGCTCCGTCCCGACCTGACGATCGGCTTCTTCAACCACATCCCGTTCCCGCCGGTCGGCATCTACGCCCAGCTGCCGTGGCGCGCGCAGATCCTCGACGGGCTGCTCGGCGCCGACGTCATCGGCTTCCAGCGCCACGACGACGCGAGTGACTTCCTGCGCGCCGTCCGCCACATCAAGGGCTACACGACCAAGGGCACCACGATCGACGTGCCGGTCGACGACCCCGATGCACCCCGCAGCCGCAAGGGCATCACGGTCCGTCACGTCGAGGCACGGCACTTCCCGATCTCGATCGACGCCGAGAGCTTCGAGGACATCGCCAGGCGGCCCGAGGTCCAGGAGCGTGCCCGCGAGATCCGGCAGGGGCTCGGCAACCCGAAGACCGTGCTGCTCGGGGTCGACCGTCTCGACTACACCAAGGGCATCCGGCACCGCATCAAGGCCTTCGGCGAGCTCGTCGAGGACGGCCGCATCCGGGTCGAGGACGCGACGCTCGTGCAGGTCGCCAGCCCCAGCCGCGAGCGCGTCGACACGTACAGGACCCTCCGTGACGAGATCGAGCTGAGCGTCGGCCGGATCAACGGCGACCTCGGCACCATCGGCCACCAGCCGATCTCGTACCTGCACCACGGCTACCCGCGCGAGGAGATGGTCGCGCTCTACCTGGCCGCCGACATCATGCTCGTCACGGCCCTGCGCGACGGCATGAACCTGGTCGCCAAGGAGTACGTCGCGACCCGGTTCGACAACGACGGCGTGCTCATCCTGTCCGAGTTCGCCGGTGCCGCCGACGAGTTGAAGCAGGCGGTGATCATCAACCCGCACGACATCGGGGCGCTGAAGGACTCGATCGAACGCGCCATCGAGATGCCGCGCCGCGAGCGCTCGACGCGCATGCGCGCGCTCCGCAAGCGCGTCCGCGACAACGACGTGGCCCGCTGGTCGCGCTCCTTCCTCGAGGCGCTCGACCGGCACGCACCGCGCACCGCGCGGATCGACCCCTCCGGCGCCGAGCGCGAGACGCACCGCGAGGCGCAGACCGACAGCATGTCCATCTTCGACCAGGACGCGCAGACCGCGCGTGCCGCCGAGGACACCCGGGAGGCCCGTGATGCCTGAACAGACCACGCACGTCGACGACACGACGGCTCCAGGGCTCGACACGGCCCTGGCGGACCTGGCGGCGGTCGACCGCCTGCTCGTCGCGCTGGACTTCGACGGCACGCTCGCCCCGTTCGCGGACGACCCCGGTCAGGTCGGGGCGCTGCCGGGCAGCTGGGCGGCCGTCCTGACCCTGCAGCGCGCGAAGGACACCGAGGTCGTCCTGGTCTCCGGGCGGCCGCTCGACAGCCTCGCTCGGGTCTCGCAGGCCCCTGACGGCATGTCGCTCGTCGGCTCGCACGGCGTCGAGTGGCGCGTCGACGGCCACGACGAGGCGGCGCTGACCGAGGACGAACACGCTCGCGTCGCGCGGATCGGCGCTGCGCTCGACGCCGTGGGGGAGCGCTTCCCCGGTGTCGTCATCGAGCACAAGCCGGCCGGCCACGGCGTGCACACCCGCCGGGTCAGCGCCGAGGTCGCTGCCGAGGCGGACGCCGCGGCCAGTGCGGCCGCACACGAGGCGGACGCCGACGTGCTCGAGCGCGGCGGCAAGGACATCCTCGAGTTCGCCGTCCGGCACGTCACGAAGGGCGACGCGATCGACCGACTGCGCGCGCTGCGGGGTGCGGACGCGGTGTTCTTCGCCGGGGACGACGTCACCGACGAGGACGCCTTCCGCGTGCTCGGCGACGGTGACGTCGGCGTGAAGGTGGGGGAGGGCGACACGCTCGCTGGCCACCGCGTCGCCGACCCGGCGGCCCTGACCGACGTCCTGAAGCAGCTGGCCAGGCTCCGCGCCACGCGCTGAGGCGCGCCGGCGTGGCGGGCTCGTGCCGAGCCTCCCACCCGGCCCATCACCATGCGGACGCATGGACGTGCGCCGCTGGTATCCCAATCCGTCCTAGACTCAGCGCATGCCTGACATCGACGTGAAGCCGCGCAGCCGGGTCGTCACCGACGGGATCGAAGCAACCACCTCGCGTGGCATGCTGCGGGCCGTCGGGATGGGCGACGAGGACTGGGAGAAGCCGCAGATCGGCATCGCCTCGTCCTGGAACGAGATCACCCCCTGCAACCTGAGCCTCGACCGGCTCGCCCAGGGCGCCAAGGAAGGCGTCCACGGCGGCGGCGGGTACCCGCTGCAGTTCGGCACGATCTCGGTGTCGGACGGCATCTCGATGGGCCACGAGGGCATGCACTTCTCGCTCGTCTCGCGCGAGGTCATCGCGGACAGCGTCGAGACCGTCGTCAACGCCGAGCGCCTCGACGGCACGGTGCTGCTCGCCGGCTGCGACAAGTCCCTGCCCGGCATGCTCATGGCTGCGGCACGCCTCGACCTGGCGAGCGTCTTCCTGTACGCCGGGTCGGTCATGCCGGGCTACGTGAAGCAGGCCGACGGCACGATGAAGGAAGTCACCATCATCGACTCCTTCGAGGGCGTCGGCGCGTGCAAGGCCGGCACCATGAGCGAGGCGGAGCTCAAGGAGATCGAGTGCGCGATCGTCCCGGGCGAGGGCGCCTGCGGCGGCATGTACACGGCCAACACGATGGCGTCCGTCGCCGAGGCACTCGGCATGTCCCTCCCGGGTTCCGCCGCGCCGCCCAGCGCCGACCGTCGCCGTGACTACTACGCGCACCGGTCGGGCGAAGCCGTCGTGAACATGCTCAAGCACGGCATCACGGCGCGCCAGATCCTGACCAAGGAAGCGTTCGAGAACGCGATCGCCGTCGCGATGGCCCTCGGAGGCTCCACCAACGTCGTGCTGCACCTGCTGGCGATCGCGCACGAGGCCGAGGTCGAGCTCAGCCTCGACGACTTCAACCGCATCGGCTCGACGGTTCCGCACCTGGCCGACATGAAGCCGTTCGGCAAGTACGTCATGGTCGACGTCGACCGCAACGGCGGCATCCCGGTCATCATGAAGGCGCTGCTCGACGCCGGACTGCTGCACGGCGAGTGCATGACCGTGACGGGCAAGACCGTCGCCGAGAACCTCGCCGAGATCGACCCGCCCGAGCTCGACGGCGAGGTGTTCCGGAAGATCGACAACCCGATCCACGCCACCGGCGGCCTGACGATCCTGCAGGGCTCCTTCGCCCCCGAGGGCGCCGTCGTGAAGACCGCCGGCTTCGACGCCGAGGTCTTCGAGGGTCCCGCGCGCGTGTTCGACCGCGAGCGCGCGGCGATGGACGCCCTCACCGAGGGCCGGATCCAGAAGGGCGACGTCGTCGTCATCCGCTACGAGGGTCCCAAGGGCGGCCCCGGCATGCGCGAGATGCTCGCGATCACCGCGGCCATCAAGGGCGCGGGTCTGGGCAAGGATGTACTACTCTTGACCGACGGTCGATTCTCAGGCGGCACAACCGGCCTCTGCATCGGCCACATCGCACCGGAAGCCGTGGACGCAGGTCCAGTGGCGTTCGTGCGCGATGGCGACCGCATCCGTGTCGACATCGCGGCTCGCTCGCTCGACCTACTGGTCGACCCGGCCGAGCTGGAGGCCCGCCGCGACGGCTGGGCGCCGCTGCCCCCGCGCTACACCCGCGGAGTCCTCGCGAAGTACGCCAAGCTCGTCCAGTCCGCCGCCAAGGGCGCGGTCACGGGCTAGCGTCGACACCCGCATCATCGCCATCTCTCCAGGCAGGAAACCCCACATGCCCACGGAAGCAACACCGCTGTCCGCGGCCACCGGAGCGCGCCGTTCGCCGGAGGTCCTCACCGGGTCGGGGGCCGTCCTGCGGTCCCTCGAGCACCTCGGGATCACCGACGTCTTCGGTCTGCCCGGTGGTGCGATCATCCCGTTCTACGACGAGCTCATGGCGTCGAAGACCATCCGCCACGTCCTGGTCCGGCACGAGCAGGGCGCCGGGCACGCCGCCGAGGGCTACGCGTCCTCGTCCGGCAAGGTCGGCGTCGCCATCGCCACGTCCGGCCCCGGAGCGACGAACCTCGTCACCGCGATCGCAGACGCCTACATGGACTCGGTGCCGTTCATCGCGATCACCGGCCAGGTGTTCTCGACCCTGATGGGCACGGACGCCTTCCAAGAGGCGGACATCGTCGGCATCACGATGCCCATCACGAAGCACTCGTTCCTGGTCACCAAGCCCGAGGACGTGCCCGCGACGATCGCTGCGGCGTACCAGATCGCGACCACCGGCCGACCCGGCCCGGTGCTCGTCGACATCACCAAGGACGCGCAGCAGAAGTCGGCACCGTACGTCTGGCCGCCGAAGGTCGACCTGCCCGGCTACCGCCCGGTGACGAAGGCCCACGGCAAGCAGATCACCGCCGCGGCCCAGCTGCTGGCGGAGTCCTCGCGCCCGGTGCTCTACGTCGGCGGCGGCGTCATCCGCTCCGGCGCGTCGGACGAGCTCCTCGCGTTCGCCGAGGCCACCGGGGCGCCCGTCGTCACGACGTTGATGGCGCGCGGTGCGTTCCCCGACTCGCACACGCAGCACCTCGGCATGCCGGGCATGCACGGCACGGTGCCGGCAGTGCTCGGGCTGCAGGAGAGCGACCTGATCATCGCGCTCGGCGCCCGCTTCGACGACCGCGTGACCGGCAAGGTCGACGACTTCGCGCCCGACGCCAAGGTCGTCCACGTCGACATCGACCCGGCCGAGATCTCCAAGATCCGCTACGCCGACGTGCCGATCGTCGGTGACGCGCGAGAGGTGTTGGTCGACCTCACCGCCGCGTGGGCCGACGTCCCCGTCGACGACCGCGCCTCGATCACCGGCTGGTGGGCGCACCTCGAGCAGCTGCGCACCGACTTCCCGCTCGGCTACACCGAACCGACCGACGGGCTGCTCGCCCCGCAGGCGATCATCAAGCGCATCGGCGAGATGACCGGGCCCGAGGGCGTCTTCGCCTCCGGGGTCGGCCAGCACCAGATGTGGTCGGCGCAGTTCATCAAGTACGAGCGCCCCAACGCCTGGCTCAACTCCGGTGGGGCCGGCACGATGGGCTACTCGGTCCCCGCTGCGATGGGTGCCAAGGTGGCCCAGCCCGACCGCGTGGTCTGGGCGATCGACGGTGACGGCTGCTTCCAGATGACGAACCAGGAACTCGCGACCTGCGTCATCAACGACATCCCGATCAAGGTCGCGATCATCAACAACTCGTCGCTCGGCATGGTGCGGCAGTGGCAGACCCTGTTCTACGACGGACGGCACTCCTTCACCGACCTGCAGACGGGTCACGGCACGCGTCGGGTCCCGGACTTCGTCAAGCTCGCGGACGCGTACGGTGCCCTCGGCATCCGCGTCGAGAAGGCCGACGAGGTCGACGCCGCCATCCAGCTCGCGCTCGACACGAACGACCGGCCGGTCGTCATCGACTTCGTCGTCAGCCGCGACTCCATGGTCTGGCCGATGGTCCCCCAGGGGACCGGCAACTCCTCCATCGAGTACGCCCGCGAACTCGCCCCCACCTGGGACGACGAGGACGCCGACATGACGGGAGAACCCGCATGAGCCACGTCCTGTCGCTCCTGGTCGAGGACAAGCCCGGTCTGCTGACCCGTGTCGCCGGGCTGTTCGCCCGACGGGGCTTCAACATCGAGTCGCTCGCGGTCGGCAACACCGAGGTGGAGGGCCTGTCCCGCATCACGGTGGTCGTCGACGTCGAGGACCTGCCGCTCGAACAGGTGACCAAGCAGCTCAACAAGCTCGTCAACGTCATCAAGATCGTCGAACTCGACTTCTCGCAGTCGGTCCAGCGCGAGCACATGCTCGTGAAGGTCCGTGTCGACAATCAGACGCGCTCGGCCGTGCTCGAAGCAGTGACCCTGTTCCGCGCCCAGGTCGTCGACGTCGCGAACGACTCGCTCATCGTCGAGGTGACCGGCGACCCCGGCAAGATCCAGGCGATCCTCCGCGTGCTCGAGCCCTACGGCATCAAGGAGTTGGCGCGCGCCGGCCTCCTCGGCATGGGCCGCGGACCGAAGAGCATCACCGACCGGGTGCGCTGAGCGCCCCCGGCTCCGACCGAACCACCAACAAGGAGATCACGCACCGTGACTGACATCGTGTACGACGCCGACGCCGACCTGACGCTCATCCAGGGCAAGAAGGTCGCGGTCATCGGCTACGGCTCGCAGGGCCACGCCCATGCCCTCAACCTCCGCGACTCCGGCGTCGAGGTGCAGATCGGTCTGCAGGAGGGCTCGAAGAGCCGCCAGAAGGCCGAAGAGGCGGGCTTCGAGGTCCACACGCCCGCCGAGGTCACGAAGTGGGCGGACGTCGTCGTCATCCTCGCTCCGGACCAGGTCCAGCGCATCGTCTACCGCGACGACATCGAGCCGAACCTCAAGCAGGGCGCGACCCTGGTCTTCGGTCACGGGTTCAACATCCGCTACGGCTACATCCAGGCCCCCGAGGGCGTCGACGTGTCGCTCGTCGCACCGAAGGGCCCCGGCCACACCGTCCGTCGTGAGTACGAGGCCGGCCGCGGCGTCCCCGTCATCGTCGCCGTCGAGGTCGACGCCTCCGGCAGCGCCTGGGACCTCGCGTGGTCGTACTCGAAGGCCATCGGCGGTCTCCGCTCGGGCGGCATCAAGACGACGTTCACCGAGGAGACCGAGACCGACCTGTTCGGCGAGCAGGCCGTCCTCTGCGGTGGTACCTCGCAGCTCATCCAGTACGGTTTCGAGACCCTGGTCGAGGCCGGCTACCAGCCGCAGATCGCGTACTTCGAGGTCCTGCACGAGCTCAAGCTGATCGTCGACCTGATCTGGGAGGGCGGCCTTACCAAGCAGCGCTGGTCCATCTCCGACACGGCCGAGTTCGGCGACTACGTGTCCGGCCCCCGGGTGATCTCGCCCGAGGTCAAGGAGAACATGAAGGCCGTGCTGTCCGACATCCAGGACGGCACCTTCGCCAAGCGCTTCATCGACGACCAGGACGCGGGCGCTCCGGAGTTCACGGCCCTGCGCAAGAAGGGCGAGGAGCACCCGATCGAGGCGACCGGTCGCGAGCTGCGTGCGCTGTTCGCGTGGAAGCAGTCCGACTCCGACTACGTCGACGGTTCTGCCGCGCGGTAGTCTTCCCCAGACCACTCGATGACGAGGCGGCGGTGTGCACCCGTGCACCGCCGCTTCTCGATGTGACCCGAACGGTATGCAGCAGCTCTCCACCACCACCGGCGCCTACCAGGCGCGCACCACCGGCGCCCAGGCGGCGCGCACCACCGGCCCGCAGCGTGCACGCACCTGTGGCACCCGTCAGGCGACGCCCGATCCGCATGGGATGATCATCGGATGGCGGTGACGAAACGAGCGGTCCACATCGGCGCCGGCAAGATCGGGCGCGGGTTCGTGGGTCAGTTCCTCGTCGCCAGCGGCTACGAGCTGACCTTCGTCGACGTCGACGAGCGTGTCGTCTCGGCCCTCAACGAAGCCGGCCGCTTCGTCGTCCACGAGGTGGGCGAGATGCCGGTCGAACACCTGGTCCACGGGTTCCGCGCGCTCAACAGCAAGACCGACCGCGACCGCGTCGTCCAGGCCATCGCGCAGGCGGACGTGGTCACCACGGCGGTCGGCGCCCGCACCCTGCCGCTCGTCGCGCCGGTCATCGCCGAGGGGCTGGCGGCACGCCCGCTCGACCGCGGGGACGTCACCATCGTCGCCTGCGAGAACGCGTTCAACGCCACGGACTCGCTGCACGCCAGCATCCGTCGCGCCCCGATCCTCGAGGACCGCGACGTCGCCGCCGTCTTCGCGAACTGCGCGATCGACCGGATCGTCCCCGACCAGTCGGGCGTCCTCGGGCAGTCCGGCGGGCTCGACGTCGTCCTCGAGCCGTTCTACGAGTGGGTCATCGAGCGCACCCCCTTCGCCGACTCCGACGCCGAACCGCCCGCGATCCAGGGCGTCACCTGGGTCGACGACCTGCAGCCCTTCGTCGAGCGGAAGCTCTACACGGTCAACACCGCGCACGCGACGGCGGCCTACCACGGCACCGTGCGGGGGATCCGGCTCATCCGCGAAGCCCTCGAGGACCACGACGTCCGGGCCGAGGTCGACGGCGTGCTCGCCGAGACCACCGAACTGCTCATCGCCAAGCACGGGTTCGACCCGGCCGAGCACGCGCGCTACGTCGCCGCGAACCTGGCGCGCATCGCGAACCCGCACCTGCCCGACAGCACCGTCCGGGTCGGTCGCAACCCGCTCCGCAAGCTCGGTCGGCGAGAGCGGTTCGTGGGCCCGGCAGCACAGCTGGCCGAACGGGGGATGCCCGTCGACCACCTGCTCGGCGCGATCCGCGTGGCACTCGAGTTCGACGACCAGGACGACCCCGAGTCGATCGAGCTGCACGCGCTGCTCCGCTCCGGTGCGACCGCCCACGCGCTCACCGAGATCCTCACCGGCCTGATGGAGAGCCACCCGCTCTTCCCGGCCGTCCGCGACGTCGTCGCCGAGGTGCTGCAGACCCAGGCCGCCGACGCCTGAGTCCGATCGGGTCGGCCCGGTGCCCGGGCCTCTCGTAGAATCGTGGCCATGACCCCGGCACCTCCCGCACACGACGGCGGCGCGGCCTCCCCGCCGGACGGCGCCGTCGACCACGACGACGACGCCGCCCTCTCGTGGGACGACGCCGACGACGCCACACACGTCGACGCCGCCCACAACCCGGTCCGCGCGAAGGCCCGTCCCGAGCCGGACGCCGAACAGCCACTCGGCTCCGGCGCGCTGGTCGGCATGGGCGTCTTCGGTGGCGTCTACCTGCTCTACACGGTCGCCTGGCTGGTCAGCGCGAGCCTGCTGACCGTCACGGGAACCGGTGTCGCGGGCTTCGTGTCCGAGTTGATGCGCGTGCTCGCGATCATGGCGCCCGCGTTCTGGTTCGCCGCCACGCTCTGGCTCGGGCAGGGCAGCCGCAACCGCACCAAGTTCATCTGGCTGCTCGTGGGCGCCGTAGTCCTCGTCCCGTGGCCCTTCATCATGACCAGGAGCTTCGGGTGAGCGTCGTCCCGGGGCGCCCGCGCACCGTCACGCCGGACAAGGCGGTCGTCTGGGTCGTGGCGGCGCTGTGCCTGGCCTACGTCACGTGGCAGGCGGTCGGC
Organism: Curtobacterium sp. Leaf183; assembly: GCF_001424385.1. Taxonomy (GTDB): domain Bacteria; phylum Actinomycetota; class Actinomycetes; order Actinomycetales; family Microbacteriaceae; genus Curtobacterium. The sequence continues at coordinate 62,381 of NZ_LMPO01000011.1, forward strand.
AACCTCGTCGGCGTCGCGAAGTCGGTGGCCGACTTCAACGAGTTCGTCCGCAAGAACGGCGGCACCGGTCTCGAGACCGCGACGCCGTGGACCGTCCTCATCATCGACGTCCTCATCGCCCCGGTGGGCTTCGTCGTGGCGTGGCTGGTGTCGCGACGGATGGACCTGCTCCGCACCGTCGTGGTCTTCGTCGCCGCGCTCTGCGCGGTCTCCGCGCTGTGGTTCACGCTGCTGCAGTACGTGTCCTCGACACTCCGCATCGGTTCCTGACCCGACGGACAGGAGGCTGGTGGCGGCGCCGTCACGCGCCTCCCGCCCGCACAGGGCTGATGGATCGGTCGTAACGCAGCCTGCGGCGTCGATAGCATGAGCGGACACCGTCCGTCTCGTGTGAGGAATTAGCAACTGTGCCGAAGCCGGTCGTCCTGATCGCCGAAGAACTCTCGCCCGCCACCGTCGACGCCCTCGGGCCCGACTTCGAGATCCGGAACGTGGACGGCACCGACCGCCCGGCACTCCTGGCCTCCCTCGCCGATGCGCACGCCATCCTGGTGCGTTCCGCCACCAGGGTCGACGCCGAAGCGATCGCCGCGGCACCGAACCTCAAGGTCGTCGCCCGTGCCGGCGTCGGCCTCGACAACGTCGACATCAAGGCAGCCACCACGGCCGGCGTGATGGTCGTGAACGCGCCGACGTCGAACATCATCTCCGCCGCCGAGCTGACCGTCGGGCACATCCTGTCGCTCGCTCGGCACATCCCCGCCGCGCACGCCTCGCTGGCTGCCGGGGCCTGGAAGCGGTCCGCGTACACCGGTGTCGAGCTCTACGAGAAGACGGTCGGCATCATCGGCCTCGGTCGCATCGGCGCGCTCATCACCCAGCGCCTGCAGGCCTTCGGCGTCTCGGTCATCGCCCACGACCCCTACGTCACCACGGCCCGCGCGCAGCAGCTCGGGGTCGAGCTCGTCTCCCTCGACGACCTGCTCAAGCGTGCGGACTTCGTCACGATCCACATGCCGAAGACGCCGGAGACCCTCGGCATGATCTCGGACGAGCAGTTCGCGATCATGAAGTCGACCGCGTTCGTCGTGAACGTGGCCCGCGGTGGCCTGATCGACGAAGACGCACTGCACCGTGCGCTCACCAGCAACCAGATCGCGGGCGCCGGCCTCGACGTCTTCGTGTCCGAGCCCCCGACCGACTCGCCCCTGGTGTCCCTGCCGAACGTCGTGGTCACGCCGCACCTGGGTGCGTCCACGGACGAAGCGCAGGAGAAGGCGGGTGTGTCCGTCGCGAAGTCGGTGCGGCTCGCACTCGGCGGCGAACTCGTCCCGGACGCGGTGAACGTCGCCGGCGGCGTCATCGACCCGTACGTGCGTCCGGGCATCCCGCTGGTCGAGAAGCTCGGCCAGGTGTTCACGGCGCTGGCGACCTCGCCGGTCACGAGCATCGACGTCGAGGTGCACGGCGAGCTGGCGCAGTACGACGTCAGCGTGCTGAAGCTCGCGGCGCTCAAGGGCGTGTTCACCGACGTCGTCAGCGACCAGGTCTCCTACGTCAACGCACCGCTCATCGCCGAGCAGCGCGGGGTCAGCGTGCGGCTCATCACCGACGCGGACAGCCCCGAGTACCGCAACGTGCTCACGATCCGGGGTGCCCAGTCCGACGGCCCGGCGATCAGCGTCTCCGGCACGCTCACCGGACCCAAGCAGGTCGAGAAGCTCGTCGAGATCAACGGCTACGACGTCGAGGTGGCCCTCGACCGGCACCACGTGGTCATGGACTACACCGACCGCCCGGGCATCGTCGCGGTGTACGGCAAGGAGTTCGGCGAGGCCGGCATCAACATCGCCGCCATGCAGATCGCGCGACAGGCCGCCGGCGGCCAGGCGCTCAGCGTCCTCACCGTCGACTCGCCGGTCCCCACCGAGATCCTCGAGCACGTCCGGTCGACGATCGACGCGTCCTCGCTCCGCGAGATCGACATCACCCTCTGAGGACGGGACGGCCATGACGAACACGCAGACGCTCGACCTCGCGGTCATCCGGGGCGACGGCATCGGGCCCGAGGTCGTCGAGCAGGCGCTCAAGGTCCTGCACGCGGTGGCGGACGGTGAGATCGACGTGCGCGAGACGCCGTACGCCCTCGGGGCGACGCGCTACCTCGAGACGGGCGACATCCTCACCGACGACGACCTGGCCGCGGTGGCGTCGCACGACGCGATCCTGCTCGGTGCCGTCGGCGGCGACCCGCGTGACCCACGGTTGGCCGGCGGGATCATCGAGCGCGGGCTGCTGCTCAAGCTGCGGTTCGCGTTCGACCACTACGTCAACCTGCGTCCGACCACGGTGTACGACTCGGTGGTCAGCCCGCTCGCCGACCCCGGGCAGGTCGACTTCGTCGTCGTGCGCGAAGGCACCGAGGGGCCCTACGTCGGCAACGGCGGAGCGATCCGCGTCGGCACGCCGCACGAGATCGCGACCGAGGTGTCGCTGAACACGGCGTTCGGCGTCGAACGGACCGTCCGGTACGCGTTCGACCTGGCGAACCGTCGCGCGCGGAAGCACCTGACACTCGTGCACAAGAGCAACGTGCTCGTGCACGCCGGCGCGCTCTGGCAGCGCACGGTGGCCGCCGTCGGACAGGAGTTCCCCGACGTCACCGTGGACTACCAGCACGTCGACGCCGTGACCATCCACATGGTGCGGGAGCCTGCTAGGTTCGACGTCATCGTCACCGACAACCTCTTCGGCGACATCATCACCGACCTGGCCGGCGCGATCAGCGGCGGCATCGGTCTGGCGGCCTCGGGCAACATCAACCCGGACGGCACCTTCCCCAGCATGTTCGAGCCGGTGCACGGATCCGCGCCGGACATCGCGGGCCAGCAGAAGGCCGATCCCACGGCTGCCGTCCTCTCCGTCGCACTCCTCCTCGACCACATCGGTCGGGGCGACCTCGCGACGGCGGTGACGCGGGCCGTGGAAGCGGACCTGGCTGACCGGGGGACCACGCAGCGGAGTACGGCCGAGATCGGCGACGCGATCGCCGCCGCGGTCACCGCGCGCACCACCACGGCCTGAAAGGGAGCCACACCGATGAGCACTGACACGGTCTTCGGACTCGAGTTCTCCACCACCCCGTCCGAAGCACGCCGAGCGGCCGCCGAGCGCGAGGTCATCCTGGCGGACCCGGGCTTCGGCAAGCACTTCACCGACCACATGGCCTCGGTCTCGTGGACGGTCGACGGAGGGTGGCACGACGCCTCGATCCACCCGTACGGCCCGCTCTCGCTCGACCCGAGTGCCAGCGTCCTGCACTACGCCCAGGAGATCTTCGAGGGACTCAAGGCGTACCGGCACGCCGACGGTTCGGTGTGGACCTTCCGTCCGGACGCGAACGCGCGACGCTTCCAGCGGTCCGCTCGCCGGCTCGCGCTGCCCGAGCTGCCGGTCGAGGTCTTCGTCGAGTCCATCCGGCAACTGGTGCGCACCGACGTCGACTGGGTGCCGTCCGCGCCCGAGACCAGCCTGTACCTCCGGCCGTTCATGATCGCGACCGAGTCCTTCCTCGGTGTCCGCGCCGCGCAGGCCGTGTCCTACCACTGCATCGCGAGCCCAGCCGGCGCGTACTTCACGTCCGGACCGAAGCCCGTGTCGATCTGGCTCTCGACGACCTACGCGCGCGCCGGCCGCGGCGGGACCGGGGCGGCCAAGACCGGCGGCAACTACGCTGCGTCCCTGCTCCCGCAGCAAGAGGCGTACGAGCACGGCTGCCAGCAGGTGATGTTCCTCGACTCCGAGGAAGGCAAGTACCTCGAAGAGCTCGGCGGCATGAACGTGGTGCTGGTCAAGGCAGACGGCACCCTCGTGACGCCGGACTCCGACTCGATCCTCGAGGGCATCACGCGTGACTCGATCCTGCAGCTCGCCGAAGACCGCGGTCTGACGGTCGAGAAGCGCCGCGTGACGCTCGACGAGTGGCGCGACGGCGTGGCGGACGGCTCGATCACCGAGGCGTTCGCCTGCGGGACGGCCGCGGTGGTCACCCCGATCGCAGAACTCCGGGGCGACGGCTTCACGATCGGCTCGCCGACCGAGGGCGCGGGCGAGCTCACGATGTCCCTGCGCCAGGAACTCACCGACATCCAGTCCGGCCGTCGTCCCGACCCGCACGGGTGGATGACCAAGCTGACCGACGCGTCCTGATCCCGGCTCCGTCGTCGGTAGGGTCGAACGGTGAAGATCGCACGGTTCAGCAGCAAGGGTGAAGACCCCCGGTACGGCATCCTCGACGAGCGCGCACTGGTGGTGCTCGCGGGGGACCCGATGTACCAGGGGTTCGAGACGACAGGGGAGCGGGTGCCCCTGTCCGAGGCCAAGCTCCTGGCGCCGGTGATCCCGCGGTCCAAGGTCATCGGTGTCGGCCTCAACTACGCCGAGCACGCCGCCGAGATGGATGACGTGTCGGGTGACGACCCGGTGGTGTTCCTGAAGCCGAACACCGCCGTCATCGGACCCGAGGACCCGATCCGCCTGCCCGAGGGCATCGGCCGCGTCGACCACGAGGGCGAACTCGCCATCGTGATCGGCTCCCTCGCCAAGAACGTCAAGCGTGAGGACTTCGCGAGCGTGATCCTCGGGTACACGATCGCCAACGACGTCACCGCTCGTGACCTCCAGGCACGTGACGGCCAGTGGGCGAGGGCGAAGGGCTTCGACACGTTCTGCCCGCTCGGCCCGGTGATCGAGACCGAGATCGACCCGTCGGACATCCGGCTCGAGACCCGGGTGGACGGCGACCTGCGTCAGGTCGCCTCCACGAGCGAGATGGTCCACGACATCCCGTCGCTCGTGGAGTTCGTCTCGTCCATCTGGACACTGCTCCCCGGTGACGTGATCCTGACCGGCACGCCCGCCGGCGTCGGGGAGATCCGCGACGGCGAGGTCGTCGAGGTCACCATCTCGGGGATCGGCACGTTGAAGAACCCCGTCATCGCCCGGCACTGAGCACGACCCGTCACGACCAGCGGGCCCGATGTCCACGCGGACACCGGGCCCGTCGTCGTTGTTCGACACCTGTTCCCCGTCGTTCCGGGCGACACGCCGTCGTGTGGCCCCGGTTTGCCCGATCCCGGGATCACCCGTAGTGTTCTTACTCGTCACCCCAAAGGTGCGGCGGAGAAGCCGAGACGGTCACACGGAGCGAAAGCCCCGGAAGACGCAGTCCGACCACGCCGACCTCAAGCGGGACCACCCACTCCAATGAAGCCGGTCGATTCGACCGCCACTGAAGTAGTGGTACAGTACCGAAGTTGCCCGGGTGGGCATTCCGACAAGGAAGAAGAAGCCCGGTGCGTCTGGTCCTTGAGAACTCAACAGCGTGCACATTGTCAATGCCAATTTATTGACCCCGTGACCTTCACTTCGGTGGGGGTCCGGAGACAATTCCTTTTGGATTGAAGATTGTCAGTAGACAGTCAACAGTCAGAATCAACTCGC
>NZ_LMPO01000012.1:0-107862 GCF_001424385.1 Curtobacterium sp. Leaf183
CCGAGGATGATCGCGCCGGCAGCGGCGACCGAGAGGGTGGTCTTGGTGATCTTGCGCATGGTGATCGTTCCTCTTCTGTGAGTTGATTGAGCCCCGACCGGACGAGACCGGGAAGCCTTCTGGGCGTTCGCCCTGTGCTGCTGATTCGGCACCCCTCGCAGAACGGATTGGGACGAGTTTTCCCGACACCGCCGCAGCCGCCGTCCGTACGGTGGTGGCATGGCTCCTGAGCACCTGCCGACGACCGACCGGATCCGCGCGATCGACGCGTGGTGGCGTGCGGCGAACTACCTGACCGTCGGGCAGATCTACCTGCTGGACGACCCGCTGCTGGAACGCCCGCTGACCCCGGACGACATCAAGCCGCGCCTGCTCGGACACTGGGGCACCTCACCGGCGCTCAACCTGGTCTACGCCCACTGCAACGCACTGATCGCGTCCTCCGGGCGGGACATGCTCTACATCTGCGGCCCGGGGCACGGCGGTCCCGCGATGAACGCGAACGCCTGGCTCGACGGCACCTGGCAGGAGCTGTACCCGGGTACGACGCTGCAGCAGTTCTTCCGCCAGTTCTCCTTCCCGGGCGGGATCCCGTCGCACGCGGCGCCGGAGACCCCGGGCTCGATCAACGAGGGCGGCGAACTCGGGTACTCCCTCGCGCACGCCTACGGGGCGGCACTCGACAACCCCGACCTCGTCGTGACCTGCGTCGTCGGCGACGGCGAGGCCGAGACCGGCCCCCTCAACGGCTCGTGGCAGGCCCACACGTTCCTCGACCCGGTCGCCGACGGTGCGGTGCTCCCGATCCTCAACCTGAACGGGTGGAAGATCGCGAACCCGACGATCCTCGCGCGCATCCCGGCCGAGGACCTGACGGCGTACTTCCGCGGGCTCGGGTACGACCCGATCATCGTCGACTCCTCCCGGGTCGGCGACCACCCCTTCGCGGTGCACGCCCTGTTCGACGGCGCCCTCCGCCGTGCCCTCGCCGCGATCGACGACATCCAGGCCGCCGCCCGCGCGCAGGCGGCCCGTGCCGCCGCCGGCGAGATGGCCGGGGCATCGGACATCCGGCCGCGCTGGCCGATGATCGTCCTGCGGACCCCGAAGGGCTGGACCGGGCCGAAGGAGGTCGACGGCCAGCGCGTGGAGGGGACGTTCCGTGCCCACCAGGTGCCGCTCCCGGCCGTCCGCGACAACCGTGAGCACCTGGAGCAGCTGCAGGGCTGGATGGAGTCCTACGACCCGTCCGAGCTGTTCGACGCCGAGGGGGCCGGCATCGGGCTGCTCGAGTCGATCCGCCCCGAGGGCGACAAGCGCATGAGTGCGACGCCGCACGCCAACGGTGGACGTATCCGCACCGCGCTCGACCGCCCCGACCTGACGGAGTTCGGTGTCGAGGCCGGCTCCGACGCGTCCTCGACCGGCACGCTCGGCCCGTGGCTGGCCGAGCTGGCACGACGCAACCCGTCGTCGTTCCGGCTGTTCGGGCCGGACGAGACCGTGTCGAACAAGCTCGACGCGGTGTTCGACGTGACGAACCGCGTCTGGCGTGCCGGCAACGACCCCGAGGACGAGCACCTCGCCCCGACCGGCCGCGTGATCGAGGTGCTGTCCGAGCACCTGCTCGAGGGGCTGCTCGAGGGCTACGTCCTGTCCGGTCGCCACGGCATCCTCAACACCTACGAGGCCTTCGCGCACATCATCGACTCGATGGTCGGGCAGCACGCCAAGTGGCTCGAGTCGTCAGAGGGCATCGACTGGCGCGCACCGGTGTCGAACCTCACGATCCTGCTGTCGTCGCACGTCTGGCGGCAGGACCACAACGGCTTCTCGCACCAGGACCCCGGCTTCCTGGACGTCGTCGCCTCGAAGCAGCAGGACCTCGTCCGGATCAAGCTCCCCGCCGACGCGAACACGCTGCTCGCCGTGACGACCCACGCGATGGAGACGACCGACCGCATCGAGGTGATCGTCGCCGGCAAGCACCCGGAGCCGGTGTTCCTGTCGTTGGAGGACGCGATCGCGCACGCCGACGCCGGGGTCGGCGTGTGGGACTGGGCCGGCACCGAGCAGCGCGTCGGCCACGTCGACGTCGTGCTCGTCAGCGCTGGTGACGTGCCCACCGTGGAGACGATCGCCGCCGCTGACCTGATCAACCAGCTCGCTCCCGAGGTCGGCGTCCGCGTCGTCAACGTGGTGGACCTGCTCTCGCTCGGCGACACCCGCAAGCACTCGCACCCGATCCCTGACGAACGGTACGACGAGCTCTTCCTGCCCGGGACCCCGGCGGTGTTCGCCTTCCACGGGTACCCCTCACTCGTGCACCAGCTCACCTACCGTCGCCACGGGCACGACGACCTGCACGTGCACGGCTTCCTCGAGCAGGGCACCACCACGTCGCCGTTCGACATGCTGATGCGCAACGAGATGGACCGGTTCGCGCTGGCCCACGACGCGCTGACCCGGGTCGACCCGGACCGCTACGCGGGGCTCATCGCGAAGCTCGCCGAGGCGCGCGACGCGGCACGGGCGTACGCGTACGCGAAGGGCGAGGACCACCCGTCCGTCGAGGGCTGGCAGTTCTCCGGCTGGCCGCAGGACGAGCCCGCCGTCGGCGGGACGGGCGGCGACCCCGGTGAGGGCGAGACCGAGGCGGCCGCTCCGGGGAACTAGTCCTCCACATCCAGGAGGCCCGGCGCAGTCTCCACAGGACGGCCGCCGGCCCGTCTGCGGACCCGCCCTGCGCGCGACGCTGTCCACATGGACGGATCAGGGATCGGGTGGGCGAGCGTGCTCGTGTCGGTGTTGAGCGCATGTGCGGCGGTCGGCGCGACCTTCGTGACCCTGCGCGAGGGCCGCGCGATGCGGCGGAATACGGAGTTCTTGGCGCACCGCGACCAGTGGTGGCAGCGTTGGTCGTGGGTCACGGAACGGGCCCTGTCCGGGCAGACGGACCGGCGTGCCGCCGCCGCGTTGTTGGCGGATGCGCTGGCCACGCGCTCCTGGACGACTGACGACGACGAGTGGATGTACGACGCGCTCCGGTGGATCGTGCGCGCGAGAACAGGCCGAAGGGACGACAATGATCTCCGATCTGACTGATGACGAGTTCCGACTCGAGTTGTGGCGTGCCGAGGTCTGCATCCCGCGCCTGCTGGCGAACCCGCACTACGGCCCGCTGATGCGCGCCAAGGGCCGCGACGTCGAACTCGCAGAGCTCCGCGCCGAGTGGCGCGAGCGTCAGGAGCGTGCCCGGGCGCGGGCACTGCGGTACGAGGCGTCGTTCGCCGACTGACCGGCGCCGGGCCGCCGTGGTCTGGCAGGCTGAGGACGTGTCCGACCTCGTGATCCCGGCCCCGGCCCTCCCGACCGTCCCGACGACGACGGGCGGGCGCTTCCCGGTCCGCCGCGTGTTCTGCGTCGGACGGAACTACGCGGCGCACGCCCGCGAGATGGGGCACGACCCGGACCGCGAGCCGCCGTTCTTCTTCACCAAGCCAGCCGACGCGGTGGTGGCCGACGACGCGGACACGTCCTACCCGTCCATGACGGAACGACTTGAACACGAGGTCGAACTCGTGGTCGCGATCGGCAGCGGCGGCAGTGACATCGCCGTGGCGGACGCGCTCGACCACGTCTGGGGCTACGCCGTCGGGCTGGACCTGACGCGCCGCGACCTGCAGGCCGAGGCCAAGCGGCTCGGGCGACCGTGGGACATGGCGAAGGGGTTCGACGCCTCGGCCCCGATCGGCGCCGTCGTCCCCGCGGGCACGGTCGACCCGACCCGGGGCACGGTCGAGCTGCTGGTCGACGGCGAGCGCCGCCAGCACGGTGACCTGGGTGACCAGATCTGGTCGGTCGCCGAGGTCATCGCCGAGCTGTCGCGCGCGGTGCGGCTCGAACCCGGCGACCTCGTGATGACGGGGACCCCGGAGGGTGTCGGTGTGGTCGCGCTCGGCTCCACACTGGAGGGCACGATCGCCGGGGTCGGGAGCGTCCGCACGCGACTGGTGTGAGCGCGTGTCGAGGGTGTTGCCGGGCGCTGTGAGCGCTCGGAGGCACGGCGGGTATCCCTGGACCCGACGCCGTGTCGGGATCGCGGTGTCCTGATCGGTGTCGGCGGGGTCGAGGGCGACCGCCGCGCGTGCACCGGGGAAGAGGTGCGACGTGCTCGAACACGACCTGCTGGCGACGTCCTGGACCTGGGACGGCGACGAACCGATCGACCAGCGAGTCCGCGCCGTCGGTGACGCCGGGTTCGCGGGGATCGCCCTCGCACTCGACGACCTGTACGAGGTCCGCGCCACGATCGGCTTCGCCCGGCTGCGACGCATGCTCGACGATGCCGGGATCGTCTGGGTGCAGCTCGGGACCCTCAGCACGTGGTGGACGGGCTCCGACGCGACGGCCGGGTCCGGTGGCGAGCGCGGGGTCCTCCTCGAGGCCGCGGCGTCGCTCAGCGCGTGGCAGGTGGTGGCTCGTGCTGACGTGTCCCTGCCGGGCGTCTCCCCCGCCGCGATGCTCGACGACTGGGTGGCGCTGGCACGGCAGACCGAGGGGGTGGGGGCACAGCTGGTCCTCGAGCCGGAACCGTGGTCGAACCTGCCGACGGTGGAGCGGGCCTCGCGGTTCGTCACGACGGCGGGGAGCGGCGGCGTGCTGCTGGACGTGATGCACGCGCTGCGGGGCGGGTCCACGCTCGCGTCGATCCGCCAGGGCGTCGACCCGTCGGTGCTCGCAGCGGTCGAGCTGAGCGACGGCCTGCTCTCGACCCCGAGTGGCATGACCCTCGCCGAGGAGTCGCGCTCGGCACGCTACCTGCCGGGCGCCGCGGCGTGGGACGTCCCCGGGGTCGTCCGTGTCGCCCGCGAACTCGGCCACGACGAACCGTGGGGCGTCGAGGTCCGGACACCGGCCCACCGTGCGCTGCCCGTCGGCGACGCACTCCGGCTGGCCGCTGCGGCCACGCGTGCGGTGCTCGACGCCGCCGACGCACACGGTGCACCGGCGCTCCCGATGATGCCCACCTCGCCCGCCCCGACCTCGGCCGTCGACTACGAGCCGCAGCGCCGTCCGCGCCGTGAGACCGGTTCAGGCGCTCCCGCGTAACGTCGCGGTCATGAGCGAACAGGCACCCACCGGCGACGACGGACTCCTGCGCGAGTCGCAGCAGGCGATCGACGAGGCGAAGGCCGCAGCGGCCGACGTGGTCGAGCCCGAGGAGGACGACCTCGTGGACGAGGGTCTGCCGGTCGCGGACCACGCCGAGCCGACCGACGGGCCCGCTCCCGCCGCCTGACCGACGCCGGACCGACGCCGGACCACATCAGGCCGCTCCGGCAGCCGGACCAGGTCGTGTCCGGACAGGTCAGAGGATCTCGATGACCCGGACGTCGACCCGTACGGGGCGTTCGCCGGTCGCGAGTTCCACGCTCGCCACGACCGCGTCGCGCACGGCTCGCACGCTCGCGATCGCCGACCGTTGGGCTCCGACCGCGGCGACCACCCGGACCCGGACGCCGTCGTCGCGGTCCTCGACCAGGACCGCGCCACCGTCACGCGGCAGGTCCAGCACCGACCGGACGTCGCGGACCAGCACCGCCAGGCTCGGTCCCGGCGGGATGACCGACCGGACGGCCGGCACGGCGAGGACCGCCTCGGTCACGGCGCGTGAGAGCGCCCGGGTGTCTGCGGTCACGATGCGCTCCCGGGGTCCAGCACGTCGGCGACGCGCACGGTCAGGGCCCGGACGGTGAACGGCGCGTGCTCCTCGAGCGCAGCGTGCACGACGACCCGCAGGGCCTCCGCCCGGTCCCGGAGCGGGGCGTCCGCTGCCGCGGCGATCGTCACCTCGACGTCGATGTCGGCCCCGGGTGTCGACAGGTCGCCGGTGAACCGGGTGCGCCGGACGAGCACACCGGGCATCGCGTCCCCGAGCCCGCGGACGAGTCCACGCAGCGCGCCCTCGGTCACGACGAGCGCCGACGCGGGGTCTGCGTCGGGCACAGGGATGTCCCGTCCGGCGTGCGCGGTCGTCCGGATGGTCGCGAGCACGCCGGTGATCCACCCTTCGTCATCCCGACCGGCAGTGCGGACGTCCGCGTCGAGCAGGTCCGAGGACGCCGCGCGGAGCCGTTCCAGCCGTTGCAGGGCATCCGTCGCCGCCGGGTCGGCCTCGATGTCGTCACGGACGGGGTCGCGTCCCGAGTCGAGGTAGTCGGAGAGCTCGTCGAGCGTGAAGGCGCCGTAGCGGTCGTCGACCTGGTCGTCGGTCATCGCCACCCCTCCATCTGTTCGAGCACTGTTCGCCGCGCACGTGCCAGGGACCCACGGACGGCTGCTGCCGACATCCCGGTCTGCTCCGCGATCTCGGCGTAGGACGCGCCCCCGACCTCCCGCATCACCCAGACTGCTCGCTGCGCGTCCGGCAGGTTGCGGACGACCTTCGCGAGCTCGTCGACCTGCATCCGGGTCTCGACCACCTGGTCCACCGTGCGGTCCGTCGGGGGCTCGGGGACGGCCTCCAGGTCGAGGTGGGGGTGCCGCCGCCGCAGGCGGTCGAGCGCCTTGTTCGCCGCGATGCGGAACAGCCACGTCCGGACGCGGTCGGGGTCCTCGACGCGCTCCATCCGCTGCCAGGCCTGCAGCGCGGCTTCCTGCACCGCATCGTCCGCCTCTCCGTCGCCGTACCCGAGGATGCGCGCCGCGTACGCGCGCATGAGCGGGCCGTAGCGACGGATCAGCACGCCGAACGCCGCTGCGTCGCCGTCGGCCGAACGCTCGACGAGTGAGGCGTCCGACAGGGACGCGAGCGGCTGCTGCTCGGTCAGTGGTCGGGCCTTCCCGGATCGTGGTCGGATTCGTGCGTGACGAAACGTGCTGTCGGTTCGTCGTCAGTACGGAGCTGCCGTCCGCCGTCGCGCGGACGGGTCGAGCGCGCCGTGGCCGGTCACCCTGAACGACCGGTCACGGCGCTTGGGCGGCGGTCCGTGCGCTCCCTGATCCGGCGCACGGGCCGCCCCACCCGCTGTGGCGCGAACGGTGCCGACGGATCGACCGGCATCAGTCCTCGACCTCGTCGCCGAGGAAGTCGGCGTACGTGACCTCGGCGTCCGTTGCCGTCATCACCGCGCTCGACTCGCCCGCAGCCCGCGGTGCTCGTCGTCCCCCGTCGGCCCCTGTGTCGTTCCCGGACGCCGTGGCGCGCTCGTCCGCGTCGAACGGTGGCAGGTAGTTGCTCGCGCCCATCGCCGCACCTCTCGTCCCGGCGAACGTAACAGCCCCGCGGTCGATCACGGCGGGGCAGACAGGATCGTCCCCCATCGACGGCGTCGTCGGGGGACGGAAGTTCGCCTCCAGCGGAGCCGATGCGCACGCATGGTGCCGCGTGCGCGCTCACTCCCGCACCACGTCGTCCGGCGACTTGTCCGCGCGCCACCCACGCCACGACGCCTGGCGCAGTCGGCCGTCGGCGGTCCACTCCGCGAACTCGACCTCGCCCACGTGCGCCGGGGTGAGCCAGTGTGCGTCCCGGGCGTCGGCGCGGGGCACGTCCACGAAGGGCGAGGTGTCCCGGCCGAGCGGTGCGAGCACCTCCGCGATCTCGTCGAGGTCCCGGTCGCTGAACCCGGTGCCGACCTTGCCGACGTACTGCAGCCCGTCGTCGCCCGGGATGCCGAGCAGCAACGACCCGATCCCACCCTCGCGTCGCCCGCTGCCCGGCTTCCAGCCCGCGACCACGACCTCCTGCGTGGCGTGGTGCTTGATCTTGAGCCATGCCTCGGAGCGGCGTCCTTCTGCGTACCGGGACGAGCGCTTCTTCGCGACCACGCCCTCCAGCCCGGCCCGCGCCGAGTCGGCGACCGCCTTCGCGAGGTCGCCGTCGACCGCGGCGGGGAACTCGATCGCCCCACCCGGCTCGACCACCGTCTCGAGCGCTTCGCGGCGACGGTCGTACGACAACCGGGTGAGCTCGTGTCCGTCCGCCTCCAGCACGTCGAAGAGCATGAACCGCACCGGGGTGCGTTCGCGTGCGGCGTCGACCTCGCGCTTCCTGGTCAGGCCCATGCGGTCCTGCAGCAGCTGGAAGCGCGGGCGCCCGCGGTCGTCGAGCGCGACGACCTCGCCGTCGAAGACCCCGTCCACGCCCGCGCGCTCGCCGAGCTCCTGCAGCTCGGGGTACTGCGCCGTCAGGTCGTTGCCGTTGCGACTGCGCAGGGTGACCTCGCCGTCACGGACGGTCGCGAGCGCGCGGACGCCGTCCCACTTCATCTCGAACGCCCAGTCCGCGGGGTCGAGGTCCGGTGGCCCCTTCGCCAGCGTCGCCTGCATGGTCTGCCGGTCGGACGGCGGGGTCGACGCCGGCGCCGTCGCAGGGGTCCGCGGTGCTCGCGGGCCGGCTCCCCGGCCGACCACCGCCGTTGTTCCGCTCCCCGTTGCCTCAGCTGCGTCGTCGGGCTGCTCCTTCGTGCGGTGGATCAGCCAGTTCTTCTCGTCGCCGTCGCGCCCGCGTCCCCGGCCGCGGGTGTGCAGGATCGCCAGACGCCGGTTGCCGTTGGTCCGGCCGTGCAGCGTCACGATGACCTCTTCCCCCTCGCGCCACTTCTCGAGGTCGTACGTGCCGTCGTCCCACAGCGTCACGGTCCCACCCCCGTACTCGTCGTGCGGGATCGTGCCCTCGAACGAGCCGTACTCGAGCGGGTGGTCCTCGGTCATGACGGCCAGGTGGTTCTTCCCCGGGTCCGTCGGCTCGCCCTTCGGCAGGGCCCAGCTGACGAGCACACCGTCGTGCTCGAGCCGGAAGTCGTAGTGGTCGCGGGTCGCGTGGTGTTCCTGGATCACGAAGGTCGGGGTGCCGTCCGCCCGCACCGTCGGGGCGTCCTGCGGGACGGGCTCGGGTGTCTTCGACGCGTCCCGCTTGGCACGGTAGGCGGCGAGCCGGTCGCGACCAGGCTGCTCGGCGTCGTTCGCCCGCTGGGTCCGATCGCTGTCCCAGTGACCGGAGTCGGGCCTCCCGACCGACAGCGCGCCGGCGGCGACGGGGTGCAGCAGGTCCCCGTGGTCCTGCAGTCGCTCCAGCACCTCGTCCAGCGTCAGCTGGGCGAGCCCCTGCTCGGTCAGTTCGCCCCATGACCGCGGTGCAGCAACGGTCGGCGTCGACCGGCCCCGGAGCGAGTACGGGGCGATCGTGGTCTTGTTGCCGTTGTTCTGGGACCAGTCGACGAAGACCTTGCCCCGCCGCTCGGCCCGGCTCATCGAGGACAGCACCAGGTCGGGCAGGTCCTGCTCGAGTGCCCTGGCCAGCTCGTGCGCCACCTCGGACACCTGGTCGGTCGAGGCCCGGCCGTCGAGTGCGGCGTAGAGGTGGATGCCCTTCGACCCCGACGTCACCGGGTAGGGGTCGAGTCCCATGCCCTGCAGGACCTCCCGGGCGGCGACCGCCACCTCGACGCATTCCGCGAGCCCGACGCCCTCGCCGGGGTCCAGGTCGAGCACCAGCCGGTCGGGGTCCTGCCGCCCGCCGCGCGGGCCGAAGCGCCACTGCGGGACGTGGAGTTCGAGCGCCGCCTGCTGCGCCATCCAGACCAGCGTCGGCAGGTCGTCGACGACCGGGTACTCGTTGTCGTGGTCGGAGTGCTCGATCGTGTGGTGCCGGACCCAGTCGGGCGCGGAGTCGGGCAGGTTCTTCTCGAAGAAGACCTTGCCGTCGACGCCGTTCGCCCAGCGCTTCCGGGTCATCGGCCGGTCCTTGACGTGCGGGATCATCCAGGGGGCCACACGCTCGTAGTACTCGACGACCCGCCCCTTGGTCGTGCCGGTCTCCGGGTAGAGCACCTTGTCGAGGTTCGTCAGCGCGAGTCGACGGTTGCCGACCAGCACGGTGGTCTTCCGCGCCGCGGCACCCGTCCGCGCCGCGGGACCCGTCCGCGCCGCGGGGCTCACAGCGCGACCCCGGTCGCTCCCGCCACCGTCAGCGTCGTCCCGGACGTGTACGACGACTCCGGCCCGGCGAGGTACACGTAGGCGCTGCCGAGCTCGACCGGCTGGGCCGGCCGACCGAACGGGGTGCCCTGCCCGTACGACGCGATCTCGTCGCCGGGGTAGCTGATCGGCTGCAGCGGCGTCCACACGGGGCCGGGGACCACGGTGTTGGCGCGGATGCCCTTCGCTGCGAGCTGCCGCGCGAGGCCGTTCGTGTACGTGATGATCGCTGCCTTGGTCGCCGCGTAGTCGATCATGCGACCCTGCGGTTCGTACGCCGACACCGAGCTCGTCGTGACGATCGCGCTGCCCGGAGCCATGTGCGGGACGGCTTCCCGCACCAGCCAGAACATCGCGTACACGTTGACCTTCATGGTCCGGTCGAAGTCCGCGGTCGACTGCTCGGCGACGTCCTCGTGCACCTGCTGGCTGCCGGCGACGAGCACCAGGGCGTCGAGGCCGCCGAGCTCGCTGACGGCAGTCCGGACGAGCTCCTGGCAGAAGGCCTCGTCGGTCAGGTCCCCGGGGAACATGACCGCCTTGCGCCCGAGGTCGCCGATCAGGTCGCGGACCTCGGTCAGGTCGTCGATCTCCTCGGGCAGGGCGTTCAGCACGACGTCGGCACCCTCCTTCGCCATCGCGATTGCCGCCGCGCGACCGATGCCGGAGTCGGCGCCGGTGACCAACACCCGGTACCCGGTCATCCGCCCCGTGCCGACGTAGCTCGTCTCACCGTGGTCCGGCGGCGGGTCCATCTCGCTGGCCCGTCCCGACCCCTGCTGCGTCTGCGCGGGGAACGGCGGCCGTGCGTACTGCGTGCGCGGGTCGTCCTTGTCCAGCTGGCTCATGCGTCCATCGTGCTCGCTCGTTCCCCCCGTCACACCGAGGGAGCAGGGAAAACCCGCACGCTCCCACGTGCATCCGGGCATCATGAGCGCATGAGGTCGATCTGGAAGGGCTCCATCGCGTTCGGGCTGGTCAACGTGCCCATCAAGGTCTACGCCGCGACCGAGACCCACGACGTGTCGATGCACCAGGTCCACGACGAGGACAAGGCCCGCATCCGGTACAAGCGCGTGTGCGAGCTCGGCCACGAGGTCGAGTACGCCGACATCCAGCGCGCGTACGACGACGGCGAGAAGACCGTCGTGCTGACGGCCGACGACTTCAAGAAGCTCCCCCAGGAGCAGTCGCACGAGATCGAGGTGCTCGAGTTCGTCCCCGTCGACCAGGTCGACCCGATGATGTTCGAGAAGACCTACTACCTCGAGCCAGACTCCCGCTCCCCGAAGGCGTACGTCCTGCTCCGACGGACGCTCGAGGAGACCGACCGCCTGGCGATCGTGCAGTTCACGCTGCGGCAGAAGACCCGGCTCGGCGTCCTGCGGGTGCACGACGACGTGCTGCTGCTGCAGGGGCTGCTGTGGGGCGACGAGGTCCGCGCCGCCGACTTCACGGCCCTCGACACCTCGGTGAAGGTCAGCGCGAACGAGCTGAAGATGTCGTCCTCGTTGGTCGCGAGCATGTCGACCGACTTCGACCCGGACCGCTACACCGACGAGTACCAGGCGGAGCTGCAGCAGCTCATCGACGCCAAGCTCGAGTCGGGTGACGACGTCGACACCTCCGCGACCTTCGGCGAGCAGGCCGCGACGGACGACGACGAGGGCGGTGACGTCATCGACCTGATGGCCGCGCTGCGCGCGTCCGTGGACAAGAAGCGGACGGGAGGCTCGGGGTCGCGTTCGTCCGGCGGCTCACGGTCGTCTGGGTCCGGCTCCGGCGCCGCGTCGAAGGGATCCGACGCCGACGACGCGGCGGACACCGAGACGAAGAAGGCCCCGGCGAAGAAGGCGCCCGCGAAGAAGCCGGCGACCAAGAAGGCCCCTGCGAAGAAGCCCGCGGCGAAGAAGCAGGCCAGCTAGCCGTTCCGGGCGCCAGCCTCGGCCGTCACGTCGTGACGGTGCGGTGGATGAAGTCGGCCATCCCGGGGGCGGTGAACGCGAGGAAGCCGCGGTCGGGGGCGAAGACGTGCCCGTTCTTGATCACGTCATCAGCGCGAAACAGGCATCGGCGACACTGGGCGGATGACTCCAGAAGAGCCTGGGGCCGTGTCGTCGCCACCCGAGACCGCCGGCCCACCCGTCACCGTCTCCATCACCCGCCTGGTCGAGCCGGACCGCATCACCGAGGCCACCCGCTGGGTGCAGTCCGGGGTGAACCTGGCGAACCGCTACCCGGGCTTCCTCGGCTCCGGATGGGTCCGCTCCCGCGCACAGTCCCGCGAGTGGCACATGCTCTACCGGTTCGCCGACCACGACTCCCTGTCGACGTGGGAGAACTCCGACGACCGACTGCGGTGGCTCGACCTCGGCCGCGACCTCGTGGTGGAGTCCCGCGTCGAGAAGCGCACCGGCATCGAGGGCTGGTTCGACGCCCCGTCGGACACCCCGGCATCGAGTGCTCCCCCGCGGTGGAAGCAGGCGGTCAGCATCTGGCTCGGGTTCTTCCCGGTCAACCTCGCCTTCACGGTCCTGGTCGGGCTGCTCGTGCCGTCGTTCGCGGGTCTCGCGGCGCTGCCCCGCGTCCTGATCACCACGCTCGTGTTGACGCCGATCATGACCTTCTGGGTGCTGCCGTTCGTGACGACGCTGATCCGTCCGTGGCTGCTCGCACCGCCCAGGCGGCGTCGGGACTAGGGCGTCCCGAGCACCGACAGCTGGTCGAGTCGCTCGAGGATCACGCCCTCGCGCAGCGCCCACGGGCAGATCTCGAGCGCCGGCAGGTCGAAGATGTCCAGGCACGCCTCGGCGACGAGCGCTCCGGGGACGACCTGGTGCGCCCGGCTCGGTGAGACCCCGGGCAGTGCGGCGAGCTCGTCGACCGACATCCGCAGCAGCGATGGCAGCTGGTCACGCAGGACCGCACCGTCGAGCGCTCTGGGGACGAGCGGACCGGCCGCCGACGGCGCCGCTCCGCAGATCCGGGCGAGGGACCGGAACGTCTTCGAGGTCGCGACGGCCCGGTCGGGTGCGCCCGCGCGCAGGAGCTTGCCGGCGTCCCGGGCGATCTCGACGCGGATGTCGTGCCGCAGGCGCCGGACGTCGTCCTCGGTCGGCGTCCCCGCGGCGAAGAACGACCGCGCGAGCCGCGCCGCGCCGATCGGCATCGACCACGCCACGTCGGGCGCTTCGTCCGCACCGCCGGCGATCTCGAGCGACCCGCCCCCGATGTCGAAGACCGCCAGCCGCCCGGCCGACCAGCCGAACCATCGCCGCACTGCGAGGAACGTCAACCGCGCCTCGTCCGAGCCGGAGAGCACGGCGAGCTCGACCCCGGTGCGGTCCTCGACGTGCGCCAGGACGGCGTCCGAGTTCACGGCGTCGCGGACGGCCGAGGTCGCGAACCCGAGCATGTCCTCGCAGCCGCGGTCCTCGGCGACCCGCACCGACGCGGCGACGAAGTCCGTCAACGCGTCGATCCCGACCCGCGTCACGGCGCCGTCCTCGTCCAGGTGCTCGGCGAGCCGCAGCGGCCGCTTGTACGACGACGCCGGCAGCGGCGCAGCGCCGCCATGGGCGTCGACCACCAGCAGGTGACCGGTGTTGGACCCGATGTCGAGGACTCCCACGCGCATGACGGAAACCGTACCGGCATGCTCGGCACGCACCGGACGGGAGGCCGTGGTCAGGCCCGCAGGAACGCCGCCAGCTGGTCCGTGGTCGGGTAGGAGGCCTGTGCCCCCACCCCGGTCGCGGCGTACGCCCCGACCCCTGCGGCGAAGCGCGCGGCGTCGACGAGGGCATCCCCGGCCGCCAGCCGGAGCGCCACCGCACCCATGAAGGCGTCGCCGCAGCCGGTGGTGTCGACGGCGTCGACGGGGACCGCCGGGACCTCGACGGGCGGCACGTCCCCGTCGTGCACGACCGACCCGGCCCCGCCCCGCGTGACGATCGACCGGGCGACGCCGTGGTCCCCGAGCAGCTCGGCCTCGTGCTCGTTGACCAGCAGCACGTCGGTCAGGTCGAGGAGCTCGCGCGGCACGTCGCCGAACGGGGACAGGTTCGTCAGCACCGTCACCCCGGCGTCGTGCGCGGCCCGGGCAGCGGCGAGCACCACGTCCATCGCGACCTCCAGGCAGAGCCCGAGCACCGCGGCGTCGGCGAACGCGTCGGCGGGGAGGTCGGCGGGCGTCAGCGTGGCGTTCGCACCGCCGGAGATCACGATGGTGTTCTCGCCCTGACCGTCGACGGTGATGACGGCGGTGCCGGTGGCCGTTCCCGGTCGGACGGCGACGTGCGTCGTGTCGACGCCCGCCGCCGCGACGGAGTCGCGGAGCAGCGCACCGTTGCCGTCGTCGCCGACCGCACCGATCATGCGCACGGCTCCCCCGAGCCTCCCGGCTGCCACCGCCTGGTTGGCGGACTTGCCGCCGGGCAGGGTGGCGAGGTCGGACCCGTGCAGGGTCTCACCGGGCTTCGGGAAGCGCTCGGTCCGGACCACCAGGTCGGCGTTGAGCGACCCGACGACGACGATCGTGTTCACCGGACGGTCTCCTTCTGGGGGGCGGGGGCGGTGGTCTCGGCGTCGGCCGGCCGCGGGATGAGGAACGATACCGCGAGCGCGGCGATGGTGATGACGGCACCGAGGAGCATGCCACCGGAGTAGCCCGCGGTGCCGGAGGACCCTCCGACGCCGAGGGCGATCTGCAGCGCGGGCAGCACGGCGAAGCTCACGCCGGCGCCGAGGTTGAACGCACCGGCGTTGAGCCCGGGCAGGAAGCCGGGGTTCGACGCGGGCGACAGCACGATGCCCAGGCCGTTCAGGATGATGTTGGCGATGCCGGCGTAGGTGATGCCGATCAGCACCGTCGCGGCGACGAGCACCGGCAGGGAGTGCACACCGACGAACGCCATCAGCAGGGTCGCGAGGATGCTGCCGGTCAACCCGACGCGCAGGATCGCGCGGTAGCCGATGGTGGGCGCGAGCCGACCGGCGAACGGTCCGACTATCCAGCCGACCAGCGCGTAGGGCGTGAGGAACACGAGCGAGGCGAGGTCGGCCTCCATCCCGAAGCCCGCGTCGGGGTTCTGTGCGAGCGACGTGACCAGCCCGTTGACCACGGCGAAGACGCCCGTCATCGTCAGGAACGTGGTGGCGAGGAGCGCCCACGTGCCCCGGCGCTTCAGGAACCGGGTCTCGACGAGCGGTTCGCGCACCCGCGACTCGACGGCCCAGAACACGGCGAAGGCGGCCAGGGCGACGACGATGCCGCCGATCACGATCGCCGGGTTCGCGGCTCCGAGCTTGCCGGCCTCGTTGAACGCGGTCAGCAGCGCCCCGACCGAGACCACGAGCGGGACCACGCCGACCCAGTCCATCCGGGTGCCCTGCGACGGACGGGACTCGACGCCCCAGACCACGACGAACAGCAGCGCGATGACGGTGACGACGGCGATGACCCAGAAGATGCCGCGGAAGCCGAAGTTGGTGGCGATCCACCCGCCGGCGAGCGAGTCGATGCCCGCGATGCCGCCGTTGACCGCGGTGAGCAGGCCGAGGGAGGCACCGTAGCGCTTCGGGTCGCTGATCTCGTTGCGCAGCACGAGCAGGCAGATCGGGACGACGGGTCCGGTGACGCCCTGGATGATGCGGCCCGTGAAGAGCATCGGCACGTTGACCGCGAGCGCGGCGACGATGCTGCCGACGAGCATCACGGCGAGCATGCCGACCAGGACGCGCTTGCGGCCCACGATGTCGGACAGGCGCGGCAGGAACAGCGAGAACAGCGCGGCGAGCGTGAAGTACAGCGTCTGGGACAGGCCGATCGTGGCGTCGTCGGTCTTGAGCTCGCGCGCCATCGTGACCAGCGCGGGGCTGAGCATGCTCGCGTTCAGCTGGAACGCGATGCACGCGGCGAGGAGCGCCGCCGTGAGGGCGCCGATCGACTTCTTCGTCGATGTGGTGGTCATGGGTCTCAGATCTCCGTGGTCGTGGTCGTGGTCGTGGTGGTGGCGGTGGCGGTGGCGCGGGGGGCCCATCCGGTGTCCGGCGTCTCGCCGATGCGCTCGAGGGCATCGACAACCAGGTCCCAGAACCGGGTGTGGTCGAGTTCCAGGGCGGCGCTCGTGTGGCAGTCCGCGGGCGCGGGAGCTCGGAAGTCGGCGACGGTCATGCCGAGGGTCAGCGTGCCCTGGGTCTCGACGTGGATCGGGACCTTCACGGCACGCACGATCGTCGGGTCGATGACGTACGCGACAGCACAGGGGTCGTGCACGGGCGGGGCGTCGAAGCCCTGCGCGTCCCGGTACGTCTGGCCGAAGAAGTCGAGGAGCTCCCCGACGAAGGCCGCCGGTGCAGTGCCGACGGCGGCGATGCGCTCGGCGACCTCGGTGGTGGCGAGTGCCTGGTGCGTCAGGTCGAGGCCGACCATCACGACGTCCCACCCGGCGTCGAAGACGATGGACGCGGCCTCGGGGTCGATGACGATGTTGAACTCGGCGACCGGGCTCCAGTTGCCGACGTGCACGCCGCCGCCCATCAGCACGACCTGCTTGACGCGCTCGACGATGCGGGGCTCCTTGCGCGCGGCGAGGGCGATGTTCGTCAGGCCGCCGGTCGGCACCAGGGTGACGGTGCCGGGCTCGTGCGCCATCACGGTCTCGATGATCAGGTCGACCGCGTGCCGCTCGTCGAGCGCGAAGGACGGCTCGGGCAGCATCGGACCGTCGAGGCCGCTCTCGCCGTGGATGTCGCCCGCGACCTCGATCTCACGCAGCAGCGGGCGGTCGGCACCGGCGGCGAAGGGGACACCGGTGATCCCCGCGATGCGGGCGACGGCCAGCGCGTTGCGCGTGACCTTCGGCAGCGTCTGGTTGCCGACGACGGTGGTCACGGCCAGCAGCTCGATGTCCGGGTTGCCGTGCGCCAGCAGCATCGCCACGGCGTCGTCGTGACCGGGGTCGCAGTCCAGGATGATCTTCTCGGGCACAGGGGCTCCACTTCGTCGGGGATCCGGGTCGCGCCCGGGGGGGGGGGGGGGGGGGGGGNNNGTTTGACATCACAGCGCATCAAACGCTTGACGTCAAGTCGGCGACCGCTGCTCGCTACGATCGGGAGGTGCCGTCCCCCGCCCCGAACAGCCGCCGTGTCACCGCAGCGATGGTCGCGGAGCGCGCCGGGACGAGCATCGCCACGGTCTCGCTCGTGGTCAACGGCAAGGAGCGCGGCCGGGTCTCGGCACCGATCGTCGCTCGGGTCCGTGACGCTGTGGACGACCTCGGCTACGTCGTCGACCACGCCGCCAGTTCATTGGCGCGGGGCAGCGGCGACCTCGTGGTCCTCATCGCCCCCGACCTGTCGAACCCCTTCTTCGCCGAAGTCATCCGCGGCGTGCGGGACACCGTCGGCGACCGGTTCCAGCTGGTGCTCTCGGTCACGGAACGCGGTGCGCAGCCCGTCACCGCAGACGTCCGGCGCTTCGAGCGGCTCCGGCCGGCCGGCATCCTCGTCGACGCTCCGGCCGCCGACCAGGCGATGACCGCGAGCGTCCCCGTCGTGCTGCTCGACGCACCCGGCGGCCCCGACGCCGTCAACTACGACCTGTCCGCCGGCGTCTCGGCGCTGGTGTCGCACCTCGCCCTGGCCGGGCACCGTCGTGTCGCCTACCTCGACGGCACCTCGCGGGCGACGACGTTCGCGCTCCGCCGGTCGATGTTCGAGCAGGCGTGTGCGGAGGCGGACATCTCCCTGACGCCGATGTCCGCCAGCGCCGACCTGACGATCGACGCCGCGGCCTCCGCTGTCGACGGGGTCGTCGACGCCTGGCTCGCCGACGGGGTCACGGCCGTGGTCGCCGCCGCGGACACCCTGGCGTACGGGGTGCTCCGGGTCGCGTCGGCTCGGGGAATCGCGGTGCCGGCAGCGCTGGCGGTGGCCGGGTTCGACGACCTGCCCTCGTCGTCGGTCACGGCGCCGGCGCTGACGAGCGTCGCACTGCCGGGCGCCGAGCTCGGTCGTGCGGCGGCACTGCGGCTGCTCGCGATGCTCGACGGCACGGAACCGGCAGCGCCGGCGCTGCCCACCCGGCTGGTCCCGCGGGCGAGCACGGGCGCCTGACGCGCGCGTCGCGGGGGCTGCCGCCACTCACGCGACACCGTCGCTGTCGTACGACATCGGCTTCGTCGCACCGCCGACAGCCCGCCACCCACACGACACCGTCGCTGTCGTACGACATCGGACTCGTCGCACCGGACGCGGCCCCACGACGGACGGGAGGCCCGGTGCCAGCTGGCACCGGGCCTCCCGTCCGTGGGGGCGAGCGTCTACTCGTCGTGCCGCGTCGTCGGGACCGACCCCGTGGACACGCGCTCCGCTCCCCCGCGCTGCGCGCGGTCGAGCTCGTCCGCCTCGGCGCCGCCGACGGCCTCCCCGCGGGCGACCATGCCGGCCACGTCGTTGAGCTGCATCTGCGGGATGAAGAGCGCGAGCACCAGGGCGACCGCGATGAAGGGCAGCAGGTACCAGAACACCGGCGACAGGGAGTCGGCGTAGGCGTTCACGATGCCGTCCTGCACGGCCTGGGGCAGCTTCGCGAGCTGCGTCGGGTCGATGCTGGCGCTGGCGTTCGCGGCCTGCGAGGCACTGCCCCCGGCACCCGTGAACACGTCGGTCAGCTTGTCCGTCAGGCGGGACGTGAAGATCGCCCCGAAGACGGCGACACCGAGCGAGGCACCGACCTCGCGGAAGTAGTTGTTCGTCGACGTCGCGGTACCGACCTGCTCGGCGGGCACGGCGTTCTGCGCCACGAGCACGACGACCTGCATGATCAGGCCGAGGCCGGCGCCGAAGACGAACAGGTAGACGCAGATGAGCGGGATCGGGGTGCTGGCGGCCAGCGTCGTCATGCCGAGCATCGCGAGACCGACCACGATCGTGCCGATGATCGGGAACATGCGGTACTTGCCGGTCTTGGTGATGAGCGTTCCGGACAGGATCGACGTGCCGATCAGGCCCGCCATCATCGGAAGCATCAGCAGCCCGGAGACCGCGGCCGAGGTGCCGGACGCCATCTGCAGGAACGTCGGGACGAAGCCGATCGCGGCGAACATGCCGAGCCCGAGCACGAAGCCGATCGCCGTCGCGGTGACGAAGGTGCGGTTGCGGAAGAACGACAGCGGGATGATCGGGTCCTGGGCCCGCGCCTCGACGAACACGAAGAGCGCGGCGGCGACGACGAACCCGGCACCCCAGACCCAGGTCTCCGGCGCACCCCAGCCGTGCTGGCGGTTGCCGCCGAACTCGGTGAAGAAGACCAGGCAGGCCGTGGTGGCGGACAGCAGTGCGACTCCGAGGACGTCGATGCGCTTGGTCGCCTTCTTGTTCGGCAGCGTCAGCGCGAACCAGGCGACGAAGAACGCCGCGATGCCCACGGGGAGGTTGATCCAGAACGCCCAGTGCCAGGTCATGTGGTCCACGAAGAAGCCGCCGAGCAGTGGGCCACCGACGGCCGACAGGCCGAAGACCGCACCGAGCGGGCCGAGGTACTTGCCGCGCTCCGAGGCGGGGACGATGTCGGCGATGATCGCCTGGGACAGGATCATCAGGCCACCGCCGCCCAGGCCCTGCATCGCGCGGAACACCACGAACTGCCAGAAGTCGGTCGACACCGCGCAGCCGAGCGACGCCAGCGTGAAGAGCGCGATGGCGATGAGGAACAGGTTGCGGCGCCCGAGCACGTCACCGAACTTGCCGTAGATCGGCATCACGATGGTCGACGCCAGCAGGTACCCGGTCGTGATCCACGCCTGGTGCGCCACGCCGCCGAGGTCGCCGACGATGGTCGGCATCGCGGTGGAGACGATGGTCTGGTCGAGGCTGGACAGCAGCATGCCGGCGATGAGCGCGGCGAAGATGATCCAGATCCGTCGCTGGGTGAGGAGCAGCGGCCCGTCCGTCCCGGGTCGGGCGCGCTTGGCGGTGCGCGGCGCTGAGGTGCTCATGGGGTGTCGTCCTGTCCGGTGGTGATGACCGCCCTGAGGAGGCGGAGGTTGGTGGCGAGGAGCTCGTCGAAGGGCGGGCTGCTCGATTCGTCGAACGCGTCGTCGAACCAGTGGTCGGCGGTCACCCGCAGCAGTGCCGCCGCGGACTCGGTGACCAGGCGCGCACGTGGGTCAGCCGCCGCATCCCAGCCGAACCGGGAACGGACGGCGTCGGCCACGTGCGCGAGCTGCACGTCCGTCGCCGACAGGAACCGGGCGAGCAGCGCGGGTTCGCGGTCGAGGACCGTCCGCACCAGCACCTCTTCCGCCCGGTCGAGCTCCATGGTGCGGACCTGCTCGACAGCGAGCGCCACGATCGCGCTCAGTGGGTCGAGGTCCCGAGGCACGACGTCGCCGCGCGCGAAGGCCTGCAGCAGCTCGGTGTCCGCGTGCAGCTCGATGCCGAGGACGACGTCCTCCTTCGACCCGAAGTGGTTGAAGAACGTGCGCCGCGAGACCCCGACCGCGGCGCAGAGCTGCTCGATCGTGAAACCGCTCAGCCCGTGCTCCACCGTCGACCGACGTGCTTCGACGATCATGCGTCGCCGCAGCGTGCGGGTGCGTTCGGCGGTGCTCACCGA
This sequence comes from Curtobacterium sp. Leaf183, assembly GCF_001424385.1. Taxonomy (GTDB): domain Bacteria; phylum Actinomycetota; class Actinomycetes; order Actinomycetales; family Microbacteriaceae; genus Curtobacterium. The sequence goes on from NZ_LMPO01000012.1 coordinate 20,606, forward strand.
GCAAGAATTGCACTCAGTGGCGCATAGTGCAAGTACGGCGCTGTGGTCAGAGCGCCTTGTCGAAGCAGAATGACCACGGCATGGTCGCCGCGTAGGGCTCGTACACCGGGATCCGCCGCCAGCCGGTCTTCTCGTACAGGGCGACGGCGTCGGGCTGCTTGTCGCCCGTCTGCAGGACGAGCCGGCTCGCGCCGACCTCGCGGCCGACCTCGGCGCACGTGTCGAGCAGCGCCGTGGCCGCACCCTTGCCGCGGGCACTGGACAGGACGATCAGGCGCTTCAGCTCGACCTCGCTGCCGAGCCACCGGACGGCGATGTGTGCGATCGCGTCGCCGGACTCGTCGATCGCGAGCAGTGACGTGATGACGGTGGCCGGATCGACGGCGAGTGCCCGGTTGCGCTCGGCGACGACGGCGGGGTCCTCGTCGGCGTTCGCCGACCCGTACCGCTCGTGCATCTCCTCGTCCATCCGGGCGCGCAGCTCCACTGCGCGCGGGTCTTCCCAGGAGACGCGTTCGATCGTGATCACGATCGACCATCCTGGCACGCGGTCAGCGCGCGAGGGCCCCGATCGGCCCGTCGTCGATGCCCGCCAGCACCGCCGCCGCGTCGTCGTACACGGCCGCCGCCCCGGCACCGCGCAGCTCGTCGCCACCGATGCCGCCCGTCATCACCCCGATGCACGCGACCCCCACCTTGCCGGCGGTCTCGACGTCCCACATCGCGTCGCCGACCATCACGGCGCGCGACGGGTCGACACCGGACCGCTCGAGGGCGACCCGCACGATGTCCGGTGCCGGCTTCGCCTGCTCGACGTCCTCGCCGCTGGTGACGACGTCGACCCACTGCTCGGCGTCGAGCAGCTCCAGCAGCCGTCCGAGCTCGTTCGGCGGGGCACTCGTGGCGAGCACCACCTGGTGCCCGCGCTTTGCCACACCCTGCAGGAGCGCACGTGCCCCGGGCAGCAGGCGCAGGCGCGGCATGTGCTCGGCGAAGTACGCCGACTGGTACCGCTTCGCGGTGTCGCGGTCGTCTTCCGACGCGTCGGGCAGCAGCTCCTCGAGCAGCCGCGTCGAGTCCATGCCGATCAGGCGGTGAATGCGCCAGGCGTCGACCGAGGCGCCGACGACACGGAAGGCGCGCCACCACGCGTCCACGTGCGCGTAGTTCGAGTCGACGAGCGTGCCGTCGATGTCGAAGAGGACGGCGGTCGTGGGTGCGTCAGCCATACGTCCAGGCTGCTCGGGTGGTCCTCCGCACCGGCCCAGCCGGCTTCCGCGTCGCGACCCGGCGTCCGCGTCGCGACCCGACGTCCGCACCGGCCCAGCCGACGTCCGCGTCGCGACCCGGCGTCCGCGTCGCGACCCGACGTCCGCGTCGCGACCCGGCGTCAGCGCATCGCGACCCACACCGGGAACGCCGCCGCTGCGCTCCATGCCTGCGGTCGGCACGCGGCCGGGTACGGCGCCGGACGCCCGACCTCGGACGCCGCGTCCCCGGCATGCAGCTCGGGCATCCGGAAGTCGAACGCGACGGCCGCCGCCAGCAGCTGCTCGGCGAGGGTCCGGGCCTCGGACGAGAACCCCGACCGGGTCAGCCCGGCGATGACGACCGCGGTGTCGTGCGCCCACACGCTGCCGCCGTGGTAGCTCAGCGGCCAGTACCCCGCGGCCGTGGTCGACATGGTCCGCAGCCCGAAGCCGCTCGCCATGTCCGGGGCGACGACCCGTGCGGCGACGACGGCCTCCTCGGACGCCGACAGCAGACCGGTGCCGAGCAGGTGTCCGATGTTGCTGGTGGCCGAGTCCACCGCCCGCTTGTCGGCGTCGAGGGCGATCGCCGGGTGGGCGCCGACGTCATCGCGCACCCAGAAGGTCTCGCGGAAGCGCGTGGCCAGCCGGTCCGCCCACCCACGCCAGTCGTCGCCACCCGGACGGCCGAAGGCGTCGAGCAGGTCCGCGCCGTGCACCGCCGCCTCGTACGCGTAGCCCTGCACCTCGCACAGCGCGATCGGCCCGTCCGCCAGGGTGCCGTCGCGCCACTGCACGCTGTCGCCGGAGTCCTTCCAACCCTGGTTCGCGAGCCCACGGCCGGACTCGTCGACGTACTCCAGCAGCCCGTCGCCGTCGGCGTCGCCGTGGTCGCGCATCCATGCCAGCGCCCGTTCGAGCGCCGGCAGGAGCGCACGAACCTGGTCGTCGGGCATCCCCGCACGCCACGCGTCGTGGAGCAGGCACACCCACATCGGCGTCGCGTCGACCGTGCCGTAGTACAGCGGCGGCAGCGAGAGCTCCTCGTTGTCGATCGGCAGCGACCCCTGGCGCAGCTCGTGCATGACCTTGCCCGGCTGCTCGGCGGTCGACGGGTCGACCCGGGTGCCCTGCAGCGCGGCGAGCACCCGGAGCGTCCCGGCCGCGATCGTGGTGTCGACGGGCAGCAGGAACCGGGCGGCCCACAGCGAGTCACGGCCGAACAGCGTGAAGAACCAGGGCGCTCCGGCGGCCAGGAACTCCCCCTCGGGTCGGGCCAGGCGCAGCGCGTCGAGGTCGTCCGTCGCCCGGTCGAGCCAGCGGCGCAGCCGGTCGTCGGCTACGTCAGCGGGCGGGTCGAACGGACGGCGGCTGCGCACGCCCGAGACGACGGCCCCCTCGACGCCGCTCGGCACGGCGACCGCGCAGTCCCAGCCGACCTCGATCGTCCGCGCCCGGTCGAGCGTCCAGCACAGGACCACGGCCCCGTCGACGACGCCCACACGGGCACCGGGTGCGGTGAGCACCACGTCGACCGACCCGGACCGCCACGTGACCGACCCGCCGTCGTGCACTCGGGCTGTCACCGGCACGGCACCCCCGCCGCCCTTGACCGCGTCCATGGCCGCAGCGTCCGGTGTGATCCGCACGACGACGTCGAGCGAGCCACCGGGGGCGCGCCGGTCCGTGATGCGCACCGACTCCGTCACGCCGTCGACACGCACGCGGCGCCGACGGTCCAGTCGGACGTCCGGATCGGCCCCCGCACCGTCGAGCCCCCGCAGGAGCCCGGTGAAGACCACCTCACGCGCGCTCGTCGACACGGTCGCGATCGGTTCGATACCGGTACCGGCGACCTCGAGCGCGACCGCGGACACGACGCGCTGGTCGCCGGTCCAGTAGCCGTGCACGGGGTTCGCACCGACGTCGCCGGAGGCTGCCGACCACGCCTGGGTCGGTGCCGCGATGACGGCGACCTCGTCGTGGAGCAGGGGCTGCAGTGGCATCGGGCGGTCCTCGGCCTTCGTGGTGTCGGTCCGTGCAGTCGTCGTCGCCGCGGTCACTCCTTGACCGCCCCGTCGCTGGTGTTCATGATCCGTTTCTGGAACACGAAGAACGCGACGGCGACCGGGATGGTCATCACGAACGCCGCGGCGAGCTTGATCGGGTACTGGTTGCCCGCGCTGAGCGCCCCGGACGCCAGCGACGCCACGCCCTTCGTCAGGGTGGTGAGCGCGGGCGAGGACGACGACACGATGAAGTGCGGCAGCTCGTTCCACGATGCCTGGAACGACAGGATCGTGATCGTCACGACAGCTGGCCGGGCCATCGGGAGCACGACCGACCAGAACGTCCGGAAGGTGCCGGCGCCGTCGATCCTGGCCTGCTCCTCGACGCTGACCGGGATCGACTCGAAGAAGTTCTTCATGATGAAGACCCCGGCCGCGTCGACCAGCAGCGGCACGATCATGCCCGAGTACGAGTCGTACATGCCGAGCTGGTTGATCACCAGGAACTTCGGGATGAGCAGCACGACACCGGGGACCGCCATCACGGCGACGACCGCCGCGAACACCGTCTGCCGGCCGCGGAACCGCAGGCGCGCCAGGGCGTACCCGGCGAGCGAGTCGAAGAAGATCCGCCCGAGTGTGACGCACACCGCGACGATCGCCGAGTTGAGCGTCCACACCCCGAAGTCCGAGTTCTGGAACAGCGTGCTGAACGCCGCCGACGTCCACGTCGTCGGCAGCGCCAGCGGGTTCAGCGAGGCGTCCTGGTCGGTCTTGAACGCGTTCACGATCGCGACGTAGAACGGCAGCAGGTAGACGACCGCGATCAGCAGACCGCCCGCCATCCAGGCAAGCCCGGCCATCCCGATGCGGCGAGGTCGCCTGCTCGCCGGCACCGGGCCTCCCGGGCTGGAGGCCCGACCCGCCGCCGCCACGCGCGTCGCGGCGACCGATGTGGGTGCGCTCATCGCGCCCCCTCCTTCCGTGAGGGCGTCTCGATCCAGCGCATGCGGCGCCGCGAGACCGGGCGGTCGCGGAGTGCCCAGCGCTGCAGGAGCGTGAAGACGACGATGATGCCGAACAGGATGAACGCGATCGCCGCGCCGACACCCCACTGCTGGCTGGTGAACGCCGACGTGTACGACAGGTACGCCGGGGTGAGGGTCGTGTTCGCCGGAGCGCCCTTCGTGCCGGTGTAGATCTGGTCGAACACCTGCCACGTGCCGATCAGCCCGAGCGTCAGCACCGTGAACAGCGTCGGACGCAGCTGCGGCAGCGTGATGCGCCAGAAGCGGGTCCACGCACCGGCACCGTCGATCATCGCTGCCTCGTCGACGTCGGCTGACAGGTTCTGCAGCGCGGCGATGAACAGCAGCATGAACGTGCCGCTCGTCGTGAACACCGCCAGCAGGATGAACGCGGTCATCGCGACCGACGGACCGGCCAGCCACTCCCACCACGAGATCCCGAGCGCGGTGTGGTCGGCGAGCCAGGCCGGTGGGTCACCGGCACCCAGGTGGAACAGGCCGGTCGGCTGGTTGAACCAGTTCGGCCCGTTGACGCCGATCCACCCGAGGATCTTGTTCACGGCACCGGACGACGAGAACAGGAAGAGCCACAGCACGGTGATCGCGACCGAGCTGGTGACGGACGGGAAGTAGAACGCGGTGCGGAAGAACCCGCGAGCGCGCAGTGCCCGGCCGTTCACCAGGACCGCGAGCCCCAGCGCGACGGCGGTCTGCAGCGGCACGACGAACACGACGTACCAGAGGTTGTTCCGCAGCGCCGTGCCGAAGTTCTGCTCGTCGAGGCCGCCCCCGCCCAGGATCTTGGCGTAGTTCTGCCCGCCGACGAACTGCACGCCGGAGGCGAACGGGCTGCCCACTCCCTGCCAGTCGGACACGCTCACCCATGCCGCCATCAGCACGGGGACGGCCAGGAACAGCCCGAGGACGATGATCGTCGGTGCGGTGAACAGCCAGCCCGACACCGTCTCGGCGCGGTTCGCGCGGCGACGGCGGCGGACGGGTCCGCGCACGCTCGCGGTGGTCACGGTCTCAGCCCTTCAGCGCCGCGGTCATGTTCTTCTGCACGCCCTCGAGCAGCGTCTCCGGGTCGGTCGACGCCAGGCTGCCGAGCTTGGAGTCGAAGTCCGCGATGACGTCGGCGGTGCCCGGCTTGTTCGGGACGCCCTGCGCGCTCGAGGCCTGGTCGAGGAACGGCGCGTACTGCGGGTAGTCCTGCTTCCAGGTGCTCGCCGCGGACTCGACGCTCGGCATCACACCGAACGACTTGGCGAACGACAGCTGCTGCTTCGTACTCGTCATCTGCTCGACGAAGGCCAGCGCCGCCTTCTGGTTCTTCGAGGCCTTCGCGATGCCCCAGCAGTTCGTGAACTGCAGCGTGCCCGCCCCAGCGGGACCCTTGGGCAGTGCGACGACCTTGTAGTCGACGTCCGGGTAGCTCGACGACATCGCGCCGGTCAGCCAGTTGCCCTCGACGGTCATCGCCGCCTTGCCCTTGCCGAACGCGTCGCCACCCCAGCTCTCGCCGAGGTCGCTCGAGAACTTCGTGGAACCGCTGGTCAGCAGGCCCTTCACGTACTGCAGGGCCTTGACGTTGGCCGCAGAGTCAGCGGTGGCCTTCGTCTGGTCCGCGTTCGTGAGTGCGCCGCCCGCCTGCGCCATGAACGCCCCGAGGCGCTCGTACTGCGGGCTCATCCCCAGGCCGACGTGGCCGTCGCGGGTGAGCTTCTTCGCGACCTCGGCGAGCTGGTCCCATGTGGTCGGGACGTCGCTGTCGGTGAGCCCGGCGGCTTTCCAGTCGGCGGTGTTGATGAACAGCGCCAGAGTCGAGAAGTCCTTGGGCGCGCAGTACAGCTTGTCGTCGACCGTGAACGACTTGGTGAGCGTCGGGTAGAAGTCGGCCTTGTCCTTCAGGTCGTCGCCGTACGCCAGCAGCGAGCCGTTCGTGGCGTACCCGGTGAGCGACCCGGTGGACACGTAGAAGACGTCGGCGGGCTTGCCCGAGGCGAAGCCCTGCGCGAGCTGCTGGTCGAGGTTGTTGGCGGGCTGCACCGAGACGCCGGTGCCCGAGGTCTTCGACCAGGCGGCGGCTGCGCTCTTGACGGCGGCGGTCTCGGCGTCGCCGGACGACCCGATCAGGACCGACAGGTCGGATCCGCTCGAGGTCAGCTTTCCGGAGTCGGAGCCGCCGGAGCTCTGGAAGCCCGAACCGCAGGCGGAGAGGGTGAGTGCCGCGGTGAGCGCCATCGCGCCCGCGGTCAGCATGCGTGCTGTGCGTCGTTGCATCAGGGGGTACTCCTCGTCGAGTCGGCGTTGGATCGTTCAATTTGATCGATCAAACAGCTCGAAGGTACACCTCCGGGGCGCTACCGTGAACCCCATGTCGCATCCCGCCACCGTCGCCGACGTCGCCGCTGCGGCCGGGGTCTCACGCCAGACGGTGTCGAACGCGCTGAACCGACCCGACGTGGTGCGGCCGACGACCTTGACGCGCGTGCAGGACGCGATCCGAGACCTCGGCTACCGACCGCACGCGTCCGCTCGTCGGCTCCGCACGCGGCAGAGCTCGACGCTCGGTGTCCGCCTCGAGCGGGTGCACGGGATCTCCGGCGCCGTGCTCGACCGCTTCCTGCACGCCCTGGTCGATGCCGCCGACGAACGCGGCATGCGCATCCTGCTGTTCACGGCGACCGACCCCGAGGACGAGGTCCGACAGTTCGAACGCCTGGTCGAGGGCTCGGACGTCGACGGCTTCGTGCTGACGTCGACGTTCCACGACGACCCGCGCACCACCTGGCTCGCCGCGAACGACGTCCCCTTCGTCACGTTCGGCCGACCATGGGGCATCCCGGACATGGACGCGGCACCGCACCCGTGGGTGGACGTCGACGGACGCGCCGGTGCGCACGAGGCCACGGCCCACCTGCTGGCGGCCGGACACCGGCGGATCGGGTTCCTCGGCTGGCCGAGCCCGTCCGGTCAGGGCGACGAGCGGCGTCGTGGCTGGCACGACGCCGTCGTCGAGGCGACCGGGGACGAGCCCGCAGCCGGTCTGGACTTGTCGTGCGAGGACGACGTCGCCGCCGCGACCCACGCGGTGCAGGCAGCGTTCGAGACCGGGGCCCGTCCCGACGCCCTGGTGTGCGCCTCCGACACCCTGGCGCTCGGTGCGCGGTTCGCGCTCGGCGCCGCGGTCCCCGTCGTCGGGTACGACGACACCCCCGTCGCCGCGGCGGTCGGGCTGTCGAGTGTCGAGCAGCCGCTGGTCGACGTGGCCTCGGCGGCGGTCGAGCTGCTCATGGGCGCCGGCCGCTCCGTGCTGCCGGCGGGGACCGGACACCGCCTGCTCGCGCCACGGGTGGTCTGGCGCGGCTGAGCCCCGCGCGACCACCCGCGCGGCCTGCCACGCCGGACAACGATCCGGTCACGGGGCGGGCTCCGCCGTCATCGGGCTCCTAGTGTCGGAGCCATGACCCGGGGGACGACACGGACACACCGCACACGACTGCTCGCTCTCGCCGGAGGGCTGGCCGCAGCCTTCCTACTCGCTGGTTGCACGGGTGGTGCCGCGCAGCCGGATGGATCGGCGAGCCCGACCGGAGGCACCGCGACGACACCCGCCCCGACGAGCACCGCCGCGGCCGGGTCCACGCCGGACGACGGCGCGGGTTCCACGACACCGCGTCCGACCTCGACCACGACGCCCGCTGCGGGGGCCGACGCCAGCGGCACCGTCCCGGCGACGTGCGAGGGGCTGCTGACGGCAGGGCGCTGGAAGTTCGCGAACGCGCCGCTCAACGACCCGGCGGTCGTCGGGTCGCCCGTCGCGATCCCGAAGTCGGTCTTCGACCCGGTGCGGCAATCCGACGGCAAGCGTCTGTACTGCGTCTGGCGCGACCCTCGTGCGGACATCACGACCATGGCCATCGACGTCGGGGTGGTCGATTCGTCGGCGGCAGTGGGCGCGCTGCGGGACCTGCCGGGCATCGACTGTGCACGGGATGGTCAGGGCTACTGGTGCCAGGAGGTCTCGACGGACGAGCAGTACGGCGTGCAGCTCGGCACCACCTACTTCACCCTCGGTGACATCGGGATCGAGATCAAGCAGGCGAACGTCCCGACGACGGGGCTGCTCGACGACGTGATGGCGCACGTGTTCTGACGCCGGTCACCCCGCCGGCCGTGATCGCACGTGCGCCCGCTCCCCCTGCGGCCCGTACAGGCAGAGCACCTCGGTCACCTGGTCGGTGACGTTCCCGATCCAGTGCGGCGTGTGCGTGTCGAACTCGACGACCTCGCCCGGGCCGAGGTCGAGGTCGCGCTCCCCGAGCAGCAGGCGCAGCCGCCCCGACAGGACGTAGAGCCACTCGTAGCCCTCGTGCGTCCGCAGGTCGGGCTCGCCCCCGGGCGAGTGCGCCGGGAACAGCTGCTTGAACGAGCGCACGCCTCCGGTCCGCCGGGTCAGCGGCACCACCACCCGACCACCGTGCATCTCGGGCTTCAGGTGCACCCGCGGGTCGCCGGTCTGCGGCGCCCCGACCAGGTCGTCGAGCGGCACCTGGTAGGCGCGAGCCAAGGGCAGCAGCAGCTCGAGCGTCGGCTTCCGCTGCCCCGCCTCGAGCCGCGAGAGCGTGCTGACCGAGATCCCCGTCTCCGTCGCCAGTGCGGCGAGCGTGACGTCCCGGCGCTGCCGGAGCGCACGCAACCGAGGCCCGACCCCGTCGACGACCTCGGCCGTCGTGCGCGCGGGGAGTCGGTCCTGGTGTCCGTGTGCCATCCCACCATGTTGCCAGAACAGCAAGGATCGTTGCCGTATCCGGCTCGACGTCGCACGATGAGCGCATGTCTGACTCCTTCGACGTCCTCGTCATCGGTGGCGGTGCCGCCGGCCTCGCAGCCGCGCTCATCCTCGGCCGCTCACGCCGCTCCGTGCTGGTGGTGGACGCGGGCGAACCCCGCAACGCCCCGGCCGAGGGCGTGCACAACTACCTGGGTCGCGAGGGCGTCGGTCCGCGCGAACTCACCCGCATCGGCCGCGAGGAGGTCGCGCAGTACGGCGTCCGGTCCACGGCCGGGAGGATCGTGGCCGCCTCCGCAACTCCCCTCACCACCAGCGACCCGGTCGGGTTCACCGCGACCCTCGACACCGGCGAGACCGTGACCGCCCGACGGGTGGTCGTCGCCTCCGGCGCCGTGGACGTCCTGCCGGACGTGCCGGGCCTGGCGGAGCAGTGGGGTCGCGGCGTGGTGCACTGTCCGTTCTGCCACGGGTGGGAGGTCCGTGACAGCCACATCGGTGTGCTCGTGACGACGCCGTTCGGGGCACACCAGGCACTCATGTGGCGGGCGCTGAGCGAGCACGTGACGGTGTTCGTGACGGACCCCGCGCTCGCGGACGACGCTGCTCGTGCCGGTCTCGCTGCCCGGGGCATCACCGTGGTGGACGACTCAGTGGTGCAGGTACTCGCCACGGACGGCGCGCTGACCGGGGTCGCCCTCGCCAGCGGGTCCACGGTCGAGCTCGACGCACTTGCGGCCGCGAGCACGGCCGAGGCGCGGGTCGACGGCCTCGAGGGGCTCGCCCTGGTCGCCGTGGACCAGTTCATGGGCGACTTCCGCTTCGGCAGCGCGGTGTCCGCCGGGCCGACGGGCGCGACCGACGTCCCGGGGGTCTGGGCCGTCGGGAACGTGGCGTCGCCGATGGCCACGGTGATCGTGTCCGCCGCAGCCGGGACCACGGCAGGAGCGGCGGTGCACGGCGACCTGATCCAGGCCGACCTGGCGGCCGCGCTGAGCACCGTGCGTGGTTGACCACTGGTGCGAGGTTGATCCGTGGTGCGAGGTTGATCGCCTCGTGCGAGGAACCAACCTCGCACCGCGCGATCAGCCTCGCACCCAGGCCGCGCGCTGGTGCCCCTCAGTCGACGCGGTAGCCGGCCTGGGCCGCGAGCAACGGCGCCAGCGTGTACAGCTGGTCGCTGCCGATCGTCGCACCGCGGAAGCCCTCGAGCCGCTCCACCCGGTCCAGGTCGGCCGCGCGCAGGTCCACGTGCGCGATGCTCGTGTTCGAGCCCTCCGCCGCGCGGATGCGGGTCCCCTCGAAGGACACGCGCAGCAGCCGGGCGTCGGCGATGTCGAGCTCGTCGATGACGCAGTCGCGGAACACCACGTCCGTCACCGTCGCTCCGCGCAGGTTCACGAACCCGAGCTTCATCCCGACGAACTCGACACCGCTCAGCCCGGCGTCGTACAGCTCGGCCGATCCGACACGGCCCCCGCCGATCCGGACGTCGCGCCAGGTGCTGCTCGACGCACGCAGGACCGGTGCATCGAGCGACTCGACCACGCAGTCGTGGATCCGGAGGCCGCGCAGATCGGCTCCGTCGGCGTGCCACTCCTCGATCACGCACTCCTCGAGCTCGAGGTCGGGCAGGCGCTCACCGGCCACGTCGAGCGCCGCGATCCGTCGCCCGTCGATGCGGTCACCCGACAGCACGTCGCCGGGTCCGGGCCGCCAGTCGGTCAGGTCGGCGGGCTCGGTCAGCGAGATGCGCGGGGCGTCGGTGCCGGAGGACTTGCCGGAGGTGCGGGCCATGCACTCAGTCTGCCGGGTCGACCCGACCGTCGAGCACGCTGTCCAGGCGGTAGTCCTTCGCCGGCCCGACCGCGTCCCAGCGGACCGTCCACCGCGACGCGTCGCCCGCGAGCTCCCCGGTGTAGTCGTCCGGCGCGCACGCGTGCGCGACGGTCGCGCCCCACACCCAGTCGTGGAAGACCCGGCCGTCGGCGAAGTGCACGCGCCACCGCCCGTCGGCCCCCCGACGGACCGACAGTGCCCGGGACACGGGGGTCACCCGTTCGCCGAAGCGCATCGTGCCCACCTCGGTCCACGCGACCTCGTCCTGCCCGACCACCGACAACGAGGTCGAGCCGACCACGTGCCCGGACAGCCCGGCGCGGCGATCCAGCACCGTCCGTCGCAGGGTCCAGGTCCCCAGCAGGTCGGTCGGCAACAGCACCCGAGCAGGCTACCCGCGCAGCGGGCCGGACCCCGGGACGTTCGTGCCGTCGGCGAACCCGGCCACCAGCTCACCGAGCGCGTCCGTGGCGCTGTGCCGAGCCTCCCAACCGAGTTCCGTGCGCGCGCGCTCGGTCGACATCACCGGGACCGACGCTGCGATGTCGATCCACCCGGCGTCGGTCGGCTGCAGGCGCAGCCGCCACGTCAGGGTCACGATCCCGCGCAGCAGGCGCAGGGGGATCCGGACGGCACCGTGCATGCCGAGCACCCGCGCGATGCGGGGCGGTGTGAGGACCGGCGAGGCGGCGATGTTGAACGCGCCGCCGGCCCGTCGGTCGACCGTCCGCCAGAACGCGTCGGCGAGGTCGTCGGCGTGCACGGCCTGGAACACGAAGGCGTACGGCAGGGGCAGCACTGCCCAGCGGATCCACCGGACGATGCGCATCGGGACGACCGGGCCGAGGAACAGCCCCCGGAGCTCGGCCGCCGCGTGCCGCTGGAAGACCAGCCCGGGCCGCATGCGCGTCACGACCACCGACGGGTACGCCGCTGCGAACTCGTCCATCACGCGCTCGTTCTCGGCCTTGTGGATCGCGTACGTCGCCGTCGGGATGCCCTCGGCGGGGAACGACTCGTCGACCCGCCGGCGCTTCCCCTCGACGTCGACGCCGCGGTAGGCCCCGACCGAGGACGCGACGACGACCTGCGGCACCTCGACCCGGGCGACCGCGGCCAGGACGTTCGCCGTCCCGACCACGTTCGTCCGGTACTGCGCCGGGATGTCGTGCGTCGGCTGGAGCGCCCACGCCAGGTGGATCACCGCGTCCGCGCCCCGGAACACCGCCGCCAGCTGGTCGACCGCGTCGGCGGCCCCGACGTCCACCGCGTGCCAGACGGCGTCGCCGTACGGCGGGGTGTGGACGTCAGGCAGACGCCGGGCGATCCCGACGACCTGCACGTCCGGCTCGGCGGCGAGCCGCCGGAGCACGGCCGTGCCGACGTTGCCGGTCGCCCCGGTGACGACGATCCGGGTCACGCGGCGGCCGCGGCCATCGCGGGGTCGAGGACGACCTTCACGCAGTCGTCCTGCTTCTTCTGGAAGACCTCGTACATGTGCGGCGCGTCCTCGAGGGACACGCGGTGCGAGGTCAGGTCGAGCGTCCCGAGCGGGTCGGACGGGTCGGAGACGAGCGGCATGATGTCGTCGATCCAGCGACGGACGTTGCACTGTCCCTCGCGCACCGTGATCTGCTTGTCGAACAGCGTCATCATCGGCATCGGGTCGGCCATGCCGCCGTAGACACCGCTCAGCGAGACGGTGCCGCCGCGACGGACCATGTCGATCGCCGCGTGCACGGCGGCAAGCCGGTCGACGCCGGCGGTCTCGATCGCCTTCTGTGCGAGCTTGTCGGGCAGCAGGCCGGCCGCGCGCTGGGCGAACCCGGCGAGCGGGTTGCCGTGGGCCTCCATGCCGACCGCGTCGACGACCGCGTCGGGGCCACGCCCGTCGGTCCGGTCGACGAGCTGTGCCACGACGTCGTCGGACAGGTCGAACGTCTCGACGTCGTACTTCGCCCCGAGGTCGCGGCGGACGGCCTCCGGGTCGACGGCGAGCACGCGGTAGCCGAGGTGCTTGCCGATGCGCGCGGCGAACTGCCCGACCGGGCCGAGGCCGAGCACCGCGAGCGTGCCGCCCTCGGGGACGTCGGCGTACTGCACGGCCTGCCACGCGGTCGGCAGGATGTCGCTGAGGAACAGCCAGCGGTCGTCGGGCGTGCCGTCGTCGGGGATCACGATGGGGCCGTAGTCGGCGTGCGGCACGCGCAGGTACTCGGCCTGGCCACCGGGGACCTGGCCGTACATCTTCGTGTAGCCGAAGAGCGCGGCGCCGCTGCCGTACTCCGTCACCTGGGTGGTCTCGCACTGGGACTGCAGGCCGCGCTGGCACATGTAGCAGTGCCCGCAGGAGATGTTGAAGGGGACGACCACGCGGTCGCCGACCTTCAGGTTCGTGACCGCGCTGCCGACGGCCTCGACGATGCCCATTGGCTCGTGGCCGAGGACGTCGCCCTTGTCGATGTACGGACCGAGCACGCGGTACAGGTGCAGGTCGGAGCCGCAGATCGCCGTGGAGGTGATCCGCACGACCGCGTCGGTCGGCTCCTGGATGGTCGGGTCGGGGACGGTCTCGACGGACACCTTCTCGGTGCCCTGCCAGGTCAGTGCGCGCATGAGCGCTCCTCTCGTCGCGGGTCGAGCCGACCGGGAGGCGCGGCTCAGGTCCACGTCCTGGGTACGCGCCCGCCCCGTGGCGGCTTCACAGCCGCAGTCCGCGGCACGCGGCACGCCCGCCGTCAACGGCCATCGACGCGCACCGATGGCCGGTCGGCCACCGCAGTTCGTCCTCCGTGCTGATGCGCCCGTCACCCGACGCTCGGGACGATGGCGGCGATGAACCTCCGATCCACCCGGCAGCCGTCGCGCCGCGTCCTGTTGTCCGGTGTCGGTGGAGCGGTGCTCGCCGGCGCACTGTCCGCGTGCGCGGGCGAACCGTCACCGCGCGCGAGCACCACCGCGACGGCGGCCGACACGACCCCGAGCACGACGCCGACCCCCACGCCGACCGCCACACCCACGCCGACCCCCACCCCGACCTCGCCCACCCTGCAGCGCCAGCCCCTCCCGAGCGGGACGATCACGGGGCTGCCGCACGGCACGCCGGGCATCGCGTGGACGGTGGACGACGGCGCCTCGAGCGAGGTCGTCGAGGCCTACGCCCGATTCGCCACCGACACCGGGACCCGGCTGACGTTCTTCGTGAACGGGGTCCGCCCGTCGTGGACCGACCACGCCGACCTGCTGCGGCCGCTGGTGGCCTCCGGGCAGGTGCAGCTCGGCAACCACACGTGGGACCACCCGGCGCTCACCAAGCTGTCCGACCAGGGCATCGTCGACCAGCTCACGCGCAACCACGACTTCATCCAGGACACCTTCGGCGTGAGCGCGAAGCCGTACTTCCGCCCGCCCTTCGGCTACCACGACGCCCGGGTCGACGCCGCGGCCGCCAGCGCCGGGTACACCACACCACTGCTCTGGTACGGGTCGCTGGCGGACTCGGGCGACATCACGTCGGACCAGATCGTCGGGTTCGCCGACCAGTGGTTCCAGCCCGCCCACATCGTGATCGGCCACGCCAACTTCCCCGGCACCATCGGCGCACTGCCCCGGCTGCACGAGCTGCTGCAACAACGACAGCTGGCGACGTACACGCTCGACGACGTGTTCACCCGACCGGGGTCGTGATCGGCGGCGGTGCCGTCGACGCTCTGGCCATGTCGACCACCTCAGAGCTCCTCACCGCCAGCCTGCACGACGTCTTCGGCAACCGTGACGCCACGACCCGACGTCAGGCGATCGAGCGCAGCTACGCCCCCGACGTCGTGTTCCGTGATCCGGACGGCTCCGTCACCGGATGGGACGCGCTCGAAGCGAAGGCGTCGTCACGAGCCTCACCACCTTCTTCGCCGAGGGGCAGCAGCCCTAACGCGCGCTCGTCAGGATCCGGTCGCGCTCGGCCGCCGGCAGGTGCTCGGTCGCCGTCGCCAGCGCCGCGGGCGTCAGGAATCGACCCTGCTGCTCGAGGAACGCCACGAGCGCGGGTTCCGACGCTCGCTTGCCGACCTCGCGCAGCACCCAGCCGAGGGCCGACTGCACGACGTCGCCCTTCTCGCGGACGAGTCGGCCGATCACCGCCAGCGGCACCTCGGCGTCGCCCTGCTTCACGAACGCCAGGGTCGCGACGACGGCGATCCGCCGGACCCACGGGACGTCGGACTTGGCGAGCGCGAACAACGGCCCGGTCGACCCGCCGAGCATCGGCGTGCCGACGAGTTCCTCGGCCGCGATGTCGACGAGCTCGGCCCGGTCGATGCGCTCGGCCCGCGCTGCCGACAGGTACTCGTCGGTCAGCTCGGGGTCCGCGCGCGCACGCATCGCCTGTACCAGCAGCACGACCGCGACCAGCCGGGCGCCCGGGTCCTCGCTCCACAGCAGCGCCGACCGCTCACCCTCGTCCAGGTCGGCGAACTGCCGCGCCACGCGCCGCGCAGCGGCGACGTCCCCGGGCGTCCGCGCGAACGCGACCAACACGGCCTCGGCGCTCGCGCGGCTCACGCGGTGACCGCCGTGCCGTCGCGAGTCGCGTCGACGACCTGCACCGGGCCTCCCGGGAGGCCCCTCACCGGTCCGCCACGCCCGTCGCGGACTCGGCCGCACCCTCCAGACCGCCGGGTCCGGGCTGCGCGTCGGCGCGCGCCGTGCGCAGGCCGCGTCGCACCACGATCACCGCGACGACCACCAGGAAGGCCGCGAACAGCCAGGTGCCGACCTGCGGGTCGACCACCCGCGCGAGCGCGGCACCCGCTGGTGAGCAGACCGCGGCCGCGATGCCCACCGTCAGCCCGACGCGCAGGTCCACCGCGCCCCGCCGCAGGTTCGCGACGGTGCCGGAGACCGCGGTCGGGATCATCGTCAGCAGGGAGGTCCCCTTCGCCAGCAGGTCGCCGGCGCCGAGTGCGAGCTCGAGGCCGGGGACGATCACGACGCCGCCCCCGACGCCCACCAGACCCGACAGCACGCCGGACAGCAGGCCGATGCCGAGCAGGACGAACGCTTCGACGACGCCGAAGTGCACGTCGCCGGTGCGGGTCGGGGTGTTCGTGAACAGCGAGACGAGCACGACCACGATGAAGGCGACGAACACCCACGGCAGGACCCGGAGCGAGATCGCACGGAGCAGCCGTGCGCCGATCGGGGCACCGACGACGCTGCCGACCGCCAGGGTCAGCGCTGCGAGCCAGTGCACCTCGCCCTGGGCGGCGTACGTGATCGCCCCGACGACGGCCGCGGGGGCGATCGCGACGAGCGAGCTGGCCGAGGCGCTGCGCTGGTCCAGGTGCAGGAAGGCCATGAGCGCCGGGACGACGATGACACCGCCGCCGACGCCGAACAGGCCGGAGAGGACACCGGCGACGATGCCGATCGCGACGAGCACGAGGAGGCGGGCGGTGCGGGAGGTCATCGCGTCCAGGGTACGACGCGGGTGGCTCCGCCGACGCGAGGTGCCCTCCGACGAGACGACCCCTGTGCTTCAGAGCGGGCCGTGACCGAACTTGTTGCATGTGGAATTCCAGTTGCGGATCACTCCCAGACGTGTCAGGCTGAGGCTGCAACCCGGGGTGCCGAGAACGTGGCTAACCGGCGCGAGGCCCCTCTCTCCGGAGAGGGGCCTCTGCACTTCTCCACGACGGCGGCCGGCGGAACGCACCAGACTCGTCCACGATCCGGTCTGGGAACTGGCTCTCCAGCAGCACATGGGGCCGGACCACGCGCATCTCGTCGATGCCCACGTCGAGCAGTCCCCGCGCGGCCTTCCCGCCCGGGACGATGAGCCCGATCTCCGCACCCGCCCGCTCGCGCACGATCCGCAGCGCCTCGACGAAGTCCGAGTCGTTCGACAGCAGGAAGTACGCGTCGGCAACCCCGCGCATCGCGTCGGACACCATGTGTGCGGCGAGGCTCACGTCCGTCCCCTTCTCCTCGATCTTGCGCACACGGACCCGCCGTGGTCGACCGCTGTCGTCGAGTTCGATCGGGGACATCGCCATCCACCGCTTGTCCGCTCGGAACGTCCCGAAGTGCAGCGACACCGACGGCAGCGTCCCGAGGGCCCGCAGGTACCGCTCCTGGTTCTGCGGCGCCCGCGGGTCGTTCCCCTCGACGTGTCGGACCCGGGCTGTGAAGTACCGGATCTGCCCGACGTCGTAGCCCGGCAGCAACCGCATGCAGAGGGCCTCGAGATCGAGCCACTTGCGTTCATCGTGCCCCTGCAGCGCGCGCCGGAACAGGTTGAACCCGTCGATGTACACGACCGCAGTCGGGCGATGGGGAGGGCGGCGCATCCCGTCAGACTCACGCCGGCACGGCCCGCGGAACGGCCGTCCCACACATCTGTGGAGAAGAGCGGGTTTTACACGATCGAAACAGATTGTGTACAAGCGGAACCAATCACCTGTGATTGTATGCAATCACAGCAACTCCTGAGCGCGGTCCCACAAGGAACGCCACGCACCTCCCAGCATCAGGAACTCCATGTCCCCGATCAGCCCCCGGCGCCGCCGAACCCTCATCGCGCTGCCCGCCGTCGTCATCGCCGCGACGCTTGCCCTGACGGCGTGCGTCCCCGTCCAACGCTCGAAGGCCGGCGGCACCACCGCCGGCACCGTCACCGCGGCCCCCATCGGCGACCAGCAGGTGCGGGAGGGCGGCGACCTCGTCATGGCGCTCTCGGCCGAGCCCGACCGCCTCGACCCCACGACCTCGTCGTCGCTGTACACCCGGTACGTCATGGAGACGATGTGCCAGAAGCTCTACGACATCGACGCCGAGGGCACGATCGTCCCGATGCTCGCGACGGCGCTGCCGACCGTGACCGACGGCGGCAAGACCGTCACGTTCCCGGTCCGCACGGGCGTGCGCTTCGCCGACGGCACCCCGTTCGACGCGGCTGCGGTCGTCACGACGCTCGAGCGCAACCTGACGAAGGCCGACTCGAGCCGGAAGAGCGAGATGGGCCCGGTGTCGAGCGTCGAGGCGGTCGACGACCAGACGGTGCGGCTGCACTACGACACGCCCTTCGCCCCGATCACGGCGGCACTGGCGGACCGGGCCGGCATGGTCATGTCCCCGACGGCGCTGCAGCAGGAGGGCGATGCGTTCGGGGACGCCCCGGTGTGCGTCGGCCCGTACAAGTTCGTCAAGCGCGTCCCGCAGACCTCGATCCAGGTCGAGCGGGACCCGGAGTACCACGACCCCGGCTCAGCGCACTTCGACACGATCACGTACCGGATCATCACCGACGCCAGCATCCGCGCCGCCAACCTGAAGTCCGGCGACGTGCAGGTCGCGGACACGATCTCCACCCAGGACGTCGACGACCTGCGCACCCGCAAGGACCTGTCCGTGCTGCGCGTCGGGTCGCTGGGCTACCAGGGCATCACCGTGAACATCGGCAACCAGGACGGCGTCGGGACCGACCCGGAGCAGATCGACACCCCGTTGGCGAAGCGCGCCGACGTGCGACGCGCCCTGTCGATGTCGATCAACCGCGCCGAACTCGTCCAGAGCGTCTTCCACGGGTGGGCGGACGTCGCCTGCTCGCCGATCTCGAACACGAGCGTGTTCGCGACGACCGCCAGCAAGGCATGCCCGGCGTACGACCCGGACCGGGCGAAGCAGATCCTGGCGAAGGCCGGCGTGCAGCAGCCGTTCCCGATCGAGATGGAGGTGACGAACACCCCCGACACGGTCCGGTTCGCGCAGGCCCTGCAGTCGCAGGCCCGCGCCGGCGGGTTCGCGATCACGATCACCCCCGTCGAGTACACGACGCTGCTCGACGACCAGACGCGTGGCGACTTCCAGGCCCTGCAGCTCGGCTGGTCGGGCCGCGTCGACCCGCACGGCAACATCGGCGGGTTCCTGGCGACGGGCGGCGGCAACAACTACGCCGGGTACAGCAACCCCGAGGTGGACGACCTGATCGACCGCGCCGCACAGGCCACCGACGAACAGGAGCGTGCCGCCCTGTACGGCGAGATGACGACGATCGTGCAGCGGGACGACCCGGTCATCTACCTCTACCGGACCCGGAGCATCACCGGCGTCCGCAACGACATCGCGGGCGTCTCGACGTACGCAGACGGCGTGGTCCGGCTCAGCCAGGCCGCGTTCGTGGAAGGTGGTTCCAAGTGATCCGGTACGTGACCACGCGACTCTGGCAGTCCGCGATCACCCTGGTGCTCGCCTCGATCGTGGTGTTCGTCGGCGTGCGGCAGCTGCCGGGCGACCCGGCGCTCGCCCTGGCGGGTGAGGAGGCGAGCCCCGAGCGTCTGGCCGTGGTCCGCCAGCAGCTCGGCCTGGATGACTCGATCGTGGTGCAGTACTGGCGCTTCCTGGTGAACGCGTTGCAGGGCGACTTCGGCCGCTCCACCCGCACGGGCACCCCGGTCACCGAACTGCTGGGCGGGACGCTCCCCGTCACGCTGTGGCTCGCGCTCTACGCCATCGTCGTCGCGGTCGTCGTGGGCGTGGCCCTCGGCACCATCGCCGAGCGGTACCGCGGCCGCTGGCCCGAGTGGATGGCGAACGCCGCAGCGCTGGTCGGCCTGTCCGTGCCGAACTTCTGGCTCGGGATCCTGGCCATCGTCTGGCTGGCCGCCGGCCTCGGCTGGTTCCCCGCGTCGGGCTACGTGCCGATGACGACGAACCCGGCGAGCGCGGTCTACCACCTGACCCTGCCGGCGCTCATCCTCGGCACGTCGCTGGCCGCGGTGATCATGCGCCAGACCCGCGCGTCGATGATCGAGACGATGAAAACCGACTTCGTCCGCACGGCGCGCGCGAAGGGGCTGAGCCGTGGGCGGGTGCTGTTCCGGTACGGCCTGCGGAACTCGATGATCGTGGTCGTCACGATCGTCGGGCTGCAGCTCGGCGGGCTCATCTCGGGTGCGGTCGTGACCGAGCGCATCTTCGCGCTGCCCGGCTTCGGCAAGCTCACGCTCGACGCGGTGTTCACCCGTGACTACCCCGTGATCCAGGCCGTGGTGCTCGTCATCACGGTCGGCTACGTGCTCATCAACCTGGCCGTCGACGTCCTGTACTCGGTCATCAACCCGAAGATCCGCGTGGGAGGCACCCAGTGACCGCAATCGCACTGACCAACCTCGGCAGCAGCCGGGGACGCGTGTGGCAGCAGGTGCGGTCGAACCGCCTCGGGCTGACCGGGGGCGTCATGCTCGCGGTCGTGGTGCTCGCGGCCCTCACCGCACCGCTCGTCGCACCCCACGACCCGACGCAGACCCACTTCGACCTGCCGTTCCAGGTGCCCTTCACGGTCGGCTTCGGCCTGGGCACCGACGACCTCGGCCGGGACATCCTGTCGCGCACCCTGTACGGCGTCCAGGTGTCACTCGTCGTCGGGGCGCTGTCCGTGCTGGTGTCGGTCGTCATCGGCACGCCGCTCGGCCTGCTCGCCGGGTACTGGAAGTGGCTCGACGCGGTCATCTCCCGACTGACCGACGTGGCGCTCGCCTTCCCGTTCCTGATCATCGCGGTCGGCCTCGCCGCGATCAGCGGACCGAGCCTGTCGAACGCCGTCATCGCGATCGGCGTCTCGCACGTCCCCGCCATGATCCGGATCGTCCGCGGTGAGACGCTGCGGATCACGAGCGCCGACTTCGTCACGAGCGCGAAGACGCTCGACGCCGGCGGCGCGCGGATCATCGCGCAGCACGTCCTGCCGAACTGCCTGTCGGCGATCATCGTGCAGGCGACGGTGATCATGCCGGTCGCGGTGATCGGCGAGGCACTGCTGTCGTTCCTGGGGCTCGGCATCCAGCCGCCGACGCCGAGCCTCGGCATCATGCTCTCCGACGCGCAGCAGTACCTCGGCCAGGCACCGTGGGCCGCTGTCGTGCCTGGTGTCGCGATCGCCGTCATCTGCCTCGGCTTCAACCTGTTCGGGGACGCCCTGCGCGACGCCCTCGACCCCACCGCCTCCGACCGGAAGTAGCACCATGAGCACCAACCCCGCCTTCGTCGAACCCAGCGTCGAGACGACGAGACCGGACCTGCAGGGCACGTTCGGCATGGTGGCGTCGACCCACTGGACCGCCTCGTCGACCGCCCAGGCCGTCCTGGAACGCGGTGGCAACGCGTTCGACGCCGCCGTCGCCGGCGCGTTCGTCCTGCACGTCGTCGAGCCCCACCTGAACGGCCCCGGTGGCGACATGACGGCGGTCTTCGCGACGGCCGCCGACAAGGTGCCGACGGTGCTGTCCGGCCAGGGCCCGGCACCGGCGGCAGCGACTCCCGAGCACTTCCGCGCCGAGGGGCTCGACCTGGTCCCGGGCGCGGGAGCACTCGCCGCCGCCGTCCCCGGCGCCGTCGACGCCTGGTTCCTGCTGCTCCGTGACCACGGCACGTGGGAGCTCGCCGACGTGCTGGCCTATGCCGTCGCGTACGCACGCGACGGTCACCCCGTCGCTCCGCGCGTCGCCGCGACGATCGCGACGGTGCAGGGCCTCTTCCAGGACCACTGGCCGTCCTCCGCCGACCGGTGGATGCCGGGAGGCTCGGTGCCGGTCCCCGGGGCCGTCATCCGCAACGAGACCTGGGCCACAGTGCTCGACCGACTCGTCGACGCCGGCTCCGGTCACACCGGCGACGGTGCGGCGGACCGCGCGGCGCGGATCGACGCGGCGCGCGACGCCTGGGCCACGGGCTTCGTCGCCGAGGCCGTCGACCGGTTCGTGCGCGACCCGCACCGCCACGCGTCAGGCACCGACCACGCGGGCGTGATCCGGGCGGCCGACATGGCCGCGTTCCGGGCCTCGTACGAGCCGGCGACCACCGCCGAGTTCCGCGGGTGCACGATCGCGAAGACCGGGCCGTGGGGACAGGGTCCTGCGCTGCTGCAGACCCTGCGCCTGCTCGACCCGCTCGACGACGCCCTGCTCGACCCGTCCACCGTGCGGGGAGCGCACACGATCGTCGAGGCGCAGAAGCTCGCCCTCGCCGACCGCGAGGCGTACTACGGCGACGGCGACGTGCCGATGGACCAGCTGCTCGCCGACGACTACTCGGACACCCGGCGCGCACTGATCGGCGAACGCGCCTCGCGCGAGCTCCGGCCTGGCACCGTCGGGGTCCCCGCGGGTGCGCTGCCGCCGCTCCGTGTGACCTACACGCCGGGCGGCGAGCCGATCGCCGGTGTCGGTGAGCCCACGGTCCCCGGAGCACGCGGCAGCGCCGTCGCGGCCCCGGCCGAGGACGATGCCCTGCACGAGGACCGCGGCGAGCCGATCGTGATGGAGACCGGCGAGACGCGCGGCGACACGGTCCACATCGACGTCGTGGACCGCTGGGGCAACATGATCAGCGCGACCCCGTCCGGCGGCTGGCTGCAGTCCTCGCCGACGATCCCCGAGCTCGGGTTCTGCCTGGGCACCCGCCTGCAGATGACCTGGCTCGAGGAGGGCACGGCCTCGACGCTCCGTCCCGGCGAGC
Organism: Curtobacterium sp. Leaf183; assembly: GCF_001424385.1. Taxonomy (GTDB): domain Bacteria; phylum Actinomycetota; class Actinomycetes; order Actinomycetales; family Microbacteriaceae; genus Curtobacterium. The sequence continues at coordinate 43,035 of NZ_LMPO01000012.1, forward strand.
GCCCCCGCACCACGCTCACCCCGACGCTCGTGCTGCGCGACGGTGAACCCGTCACGGCGCTCGGCTCCCCCGGCGGCGACCAGCAGGACCAGTGGCAGCTGCTGTTCCTGCTGCGGACCATCGTCGGCGGGTACTCCCCGCAGCAGGCCATCGACGCACCGGCCCTGCACACCACGTCGTTCCCGGGGTCGTTCTGGCCCCGCACGTGGACCCCCGGCGGCCTGGTCGTCGAGGACCGCCTCGGCGACGACGTGATCGCCGGGCTCGAGGACCTCGGCCACGTCGTCACCCGCGCCGGCGACTGGTCGCTCGGCCGCCTGTCGTGCGTGACGCGCGACCCCGCCACCGGCGTCCTGGGCGCCGCCGCCAACCCCAGAGGAGCACAGGGCCATGCCACAGGACGCTGACGACCGCAGCACACCCACCGGGGCCGAGCCGGGCCTCCCGTCCGTCGACCACCGCGACCCCCTGCTGTCGGTCCGCGACCTGCGGGTCGCGTTCGGCGAGCGCGAGGTGCTGCACGGCGTCGACCTGGACGTCCGACGCGGCGAGCGCGTCGCCATCGTCGGCCAGTCCGGTTCCGGCAAGTCGACACTCATCGCGGCCGTGCTGCGGCTGCTGCCCGGAGCCGGACACATCACGGGCGGGTCGATCCACCTGGGGCCCGTCGACATCGGCACCGCGGACGAGTCCGTGATGCGCCCGGTGCGCGGCGGACGCATCGGGCTGGTGCCGCAGGACCCGTCGACGAACCTCAACCCGTCGATGCGGGTCGGCGCGCAGATCGCCGACACGCTCCGGGCCGGTGGGCTGCGCGGCCGGCGCGCGGTCCGCGAGCGGGTCGTTGCCCTGATGACCGAGGCCGGGATCCCCGAGGCCGGTCGGCGTGCGGACCAGTACCCGCACGAGTTCTCCGGCGGCATGCGGCAGCGCATCCTCATCGCGATCGCCCTGGCACGGCAACCCGAGCTGCTCATCGCGGACGAACCGACCAGCGCGCTCGACGTCACGGTGCAGCGGCAGATCCTCGACCACCTGCAGACCCTCGTCGACCAGCACGGCACCACGCTGCTGTTCGTCACGCACGACCTGGGTGTCGCAGCCGACCGGACCGACCGGATCGTGGTGATGCTCGACGGCGAGGTCGTCGAGCAGGGCGCTCCCGAGGCGATCCTCCGTGACCCGCAGCACGAGTACACCAAGCGGCTCATCGCGGCGGCCCCGGCACTGTCGGCCGCCTCCGCCGAGCCGACCGGTCACGGTGAGCCGGTCCTCGTCGTGTCGGACCTGGTCAAGGAGTACAAGCTGCGCGGGCGCGGCGCGGGGACGCTCCGGGCATCGGACGGGGTCTCGTTCTCGGTGCGGCGGGGCACGACCACCGCCGTGGTGGGCGAGTCCGGATCCGGCAAGACCACGGTCGCTCGGATCCTGCTCGGACTCGAGCTACCGACCTCCGGCACGGCGCTCATCGACGGCCACGCAATCGGGACGGCGCGCGGAGCCGAACGACGGGCGATCCGACGGCGCGTGCAGCCGGTGTTCCAGGACCCCTACGGGTCCCTCGACCCGACGTCGACCATCGAGCGGATCATCGACGAACCGCTGCGGGTGTTCGGCGTGGGTGACCGCGACACCCGGACCGAGCGGGTCGCGACGCTGCTCGACCAGGTCGCACTCCCGCGATCGGTCGCGCAGCTGCGGCCGAACGAGCTCTCCGGCGGGCAGCGGCAGCGCGTGGCCATCGCCCGTGCGCTCGCCCTCGAGCCCGAGGTGCTCATCCTCGACGAGGCGGTGTCGGCCCTCGACGTCCTGGTGCAGGAGCAGGTGTTGTCCCTGCTCGACGAGCTGCAGGACCGGCTCGGGCTGAGCTACCTGTTCATCACGCACGACCTCGGCGTGGTCCGGCGGATCGCCGACGACGTCGTGGTGATGCGGCGCGGCAGGGTCGTCGAACGGGGCTCGGTGCGGGCGGTGTTCGACGCACCGCGGGAGCAGTACACGCGCGACCTGCTCGAGGCGATCCCGGGCCGGGGTCTGACCGAGGCCGCCGCGTGACGGACCTGCTCGACGCACTGCGTCGTCCCGGGGGCGGGCCGGGGCCTGGCACCGACCGCGGCGTGAGACGCTGTCCCACGTGCTGAACGGTGGCGGGGTCCTCGACGCGATCCGTCGCGACATCGTGGCGGGTGCCCTGCAGCCGGGCACCCGTGTGACCGAGGCCTTCCTCGCGGAGCGCTACGGCGTCTCGCGGGTGCCCGTCCGCGAAGCCCTGCGCGGGCTCGAGGGCGAGGGCTTCGTGGTGTCCCGACCGAACGCCGGGTCCCGGATCGCCGAGATCCCCTTCGACGAGGCCGACGACCTGTTCGCCGTCCGCGAGTCGCTGGAGATCGCCACCGCGCGCCGCGCCGCCGTCCGTGCGCGCACCCTGTTCGACGCCGACGCCCCGCCCGAGGACTGGTGGCGTGTCCGACGCGAGCTCGGGACGGTGCTCGACGCGGGTGACGCCGCCGTCGAGCGCGACGAACTCGACCTGCTCGTCGAGCTCAACGAGCGCTTCCACTTCCTGGTCGCCGAGCTGTCGGGGAGCACCACGCTCGCGACCCTGCTCGTGCAACTGTCCCGGAAGATCGAGTGGCTGTACGCGCTCGACACCGCGTCGCGCGGCAAGCGGCTGTGGCCGGACCACCGCCGGATCCTGGCTGCGATCGACGCCGGCGACGTCGAGCAGGCCGCGGAGCGCATGGGGTGGCACGTCCGCGAGAGCCGCATCGGGTACGCCGCCCGGTCGTCGTCGAACCGGGCCGCCGAGCTGCGGTCAGTCGCCCCGACGGCCTGAACCGGAGGGCGGCGGGAAGGCAGGAACGTCAGCGGAACTGCAGGACCGTCAGCGGGTCGACCAGGTTCCCGTTCACCCGCGTCTCGACGTGCACGTGCGGCCCGGTCGACTGGCCGGTGTTGCCCGACTTCGCGATCTCCTGCTCGGCACCGACCGTCTGGCCCGTCGTCACCTCGATCTTGCTGAGGTGCGCCGTCAGCACGGTCGTCACGCCGTAGGTCACCACGACGTAGTTGCCGTAGGACGGGTCGTTCGCGACGGTCTTCGTGACGGTGCCGGGACCGGACGAGTACACCGGCGTCCCGATCGGCACGGCGGCGTCGGTGCCCTGGTGGTAGCGCGGGACGTGCCCGGCGCCGCGGTCGTCGCCGTAGCGGCCGCTGATGACGCGGCTGACGACCGGCCACTGCATCGTGCTGATCGGCTTGGCGGACCAGACCCTGGTGCCGGCCTTGCCGTAGAGCACGATGTTGCCGTCGACCTGCAGGAGCAGCTGTCCGCCACCGGCCCGGTAGGTCTTGGTCGACCAGATCGCCTTGCGGTCGGCGCGGTAGACGACCAGGTTGCCGTCCGCCTGCACCGCGGTCCAGGCCCCCGGGTTCCGGTAGGTCCTCGTCGACCACGTCGCCCGGCCGTTCGTGTACTGCACCAGGTTGCCGTCGGCCTGCATCGTCAGCACGCGTGAGGTGCTGGCGTCCGTGCGGAGCGTCGTGCCCGCGGTCAGGACGGTGCCAGCGGGGACCCGGCTCTGGAACGACGCGATCTGCCAGCGCACGGCACCCGCGGTGTCCGTCGTGCGCATCGACCCGTCCGCTTCGACCGAGAAGCCCATCGACGTGTACCCGTTCGGACCCCACTTGGCGAAGATGACGCCGTTCATCGTGAGCACCAGGTAGCCGTCCTTGCGCGCCACCGCGACGGCCCCGGGCTTGTTCGCGGTGTTCGATGCCCACATGACGACGTTCCCGATCCCGTACTCGACCAGGTTGCCGTCGCCCTGCATGACCACGCGGTACTGCCCGTTCGGACTCGTCACCGAGTCACCGGGGTAGAGCTTCGAGCCGGCGGGCAGCAGTGCCGTGTAGGTGGCTGCCTGCGCCGGTGCCGCGACGACGAGCGCGCCGGCGAGGGCGATCGCCACCGCGGTGACGGCGGTGACGGTCCTGGTCCAGATGTGGGTCCTGCGCATGGTTCCCCTGCTCCCGCGGAGAACGGCGCGGGCCGCCGACCCGGTGCGGGTCGTTGGCAGCGCGCCCTGTTCGCGCTGCCGAACGATCGTCACAAGTGCCGACGGCGCGACACAGCCCCAGTTGCGGGGGTGGTCCGGAGGCTCCTGACGTGCAGGAGGGGTCAGGCCGAGGGGACCACGACCGCCCGGCCGGACAGTTCGCCGGCCTCGAGGTTCCGGTACGCCTCGAGCGCGTCGTCCATCGAGTACCGCTCGACGTCCGGCACGATCTGCCCCGCGCGGTACATCGCGACGACCTCGTGCAGGTCTTCGATCGTCCCCCAGTAGGTGTTCGTGATCGTCGACTCGTACGGCGTCGAGAAGAAGTTCCACTCCGTGGTGCCGCCCGCGATCCCGACCACCGTGAAGCGTCCGCCCACGGCCATCGACGCCTGCGCGACCCGGATCGTGGGTGCCGCCCCGACGAAGTCGAACGCCGCGTCGACGCCCCGGCCACCGGTGACCTCGCGGATGCGGTCCGCCTGGTCGGGACCGCCGGGGACGGTGACCGCGCCGCGCTCGGCAGCGCGGTCCATCGCGTCCTGCTTCATGTCGGTCGCGATGACCGTCGCGCCGGTCAGTGCCGTCAGGATCTGCACGGCGATCTGGCCGAGGCCGCCGAGGCCGACGACCAGGGCGAAGCGTCCGCCCCCGGCCAGGTTCGGCAGGGCGTTCTTGATCGCGTGGTACGGCGTCAGGCCGGCGTCGCTGAGGGGTGCGGCGGCGATCGGGTCCGCGTCGCCGAGCGGCACGAGGTTGCGCGCCGGGACGGTCACGTACTCGGCCATGCCGCCGTCGCGCCCCAGGCCGATGCCCGCCGCCGGGTTGGTGGCGGCGTTCACGCAGTAGGTGTCCTGCCCCTTCGAGCAGAAGGTGCAGTGGCCGCACCCGGTCGGGCCGTAGACCAGGTAGGCGTCGCCCTCGGTGAAGCCCGTCACACCGTCCCCGACGGACTCGACCCACCCGGAGTTCTCGTGCCCCAGGGTGAACGCGGGCGCCTGCGCACCGGGCTGTCCCTGCTGGAACTCGCGGTACACGGCGACGTCGGAGTGGCAGGCGCCGGCTCCGGCGACCCGCAGCAGGACCTCACCAGGACCGGGTGTCGGCTTCGGGACCTCGGTCAGGGAGGGGAAGGTCTGGTACTGCTCGAAGACGACTGCACGCATGCCCGCAAAACTACACCTGTCGTTCACTCCGAGGCGTGCGGAGACCGGACAGGGACGCGTCGGCCGGGCCGGGGTCGTCGCGAGCCTGCGTCTTCACCGAGAGCGGGTTGCGAGAACGGTCGTTCTCCGATTGACTCGGCTCTGGCGAGGCCGATCGGCCGCACCCCCACGACGAAAGGAACGGCATGCCCACGCGCACCGCACGTACCGCCTGGAACGGTGGCCTGAACGACGGCTCCGGCCAGGTCGAACTCTCCAGCTCGAAGGTCGGCACCTACGACGTGTCGTTCCCGAAGCGCGCTGCCGAGGACGCGAACGGCACCACCAGCCCCGAGGAACTCATCGCCGCAGCGCACTCCGCCTGCTACGCGATGCAGTTCTCCGCGGTCCTCGGCGAAGCCGGCGGCACCGTCGAGGCCCTCGACGTCAAGGCCGACGTCTCGCTCGGCCCCGACAGCGCCGGCGGGTTCAAGCTCACCGGCATCGTGCTGACCGTCCACGGCGAGGTCTCCGGGATCGACGAGGCAGCCTTCCAGAAGGCCGCCGAGGACGCCAAGGCGACCTGCCCCGTCAGCAAGGCGCTCACCGGTGTCGACATCTCGCTGAACGCGACGTTCGAGCAGTAGTCGTCACCACCTGACGGACAGGAGGCGCGGTGCCGGCTGGCACCGCGCCTCCTGTCCGTCTCTCAGTACCCTCGAGAGCATGACGGCCCGCCCCCGCACCTGGACCCACGTGACGCTGTGGCTCGGCCTGGCGGCCGTCGTCGCCGGCGTGGTCGTGGCGGCCACCACGCCACGCCCCTCGTCCGGCTGGTACGCGTACGCCCCGCTGTCCGACTATGCGTTCGTCGCGGGCACCATCGACTGGCAGCTGTGGACCGGTGTCGGCCTCGCCGTTGCCGGAGCAGTCGCCGCCGCCTTCGCTGCCGGACGCCTCAGCGTCCGTCGCCCGCGCTGAGCCGGGCATCCGCCGCGGCGAGCGCCGCGCGCATCCGCTCCGCCTCGCCAGCGGCCCACCCGCCGGAGCCGGCCAGCGGCAGCTCCGTCATGAACCGTCGACGGTCCGCGGGGAAGGCCCGGACGACGCGGTCCGGGTCCTCGAGCACCGTGCGGTACAGGTCCGGTCCGTCCGCGTAGTAGGGGTCGGTCAGCACGAGGCGGCCGTCGGCACCCCGCATCACGTTCGCCGGGTTGTCGTCGAGTGGGCCCCACCACGGCTGCTCGGCAGCACCGCGGGCGTGGACCTGGTGGAGGTGGTGTGCGAGCGCTCCGACCGCGGGCGAACCGACCACGACCGACGCCAGGAACGTGGCCGCCTCGGCCTCCGGCACCGGTGACAACGGCTCCATCAGGATCAGGTCACCACCGCCGTCGAGGACCCGGTGGGCGAACAGCGCCGGCACCTGCCCGGTGTCGGACGCGATCCGGTAGAGCATCGCCGCGTACGGCCCCGCGGGGTCGAACGGACTGATCCGCGCGACGACAACGCCGTCCGGTGACCGGAGCGCCCAGGCCCAGTCGCCCACCCCGGACGGCGTCCACCCGACCGCGCGCAGGAGCGCGTCCACGTCGAGGTGGGTGGCCCCGGGAGCGAGATCGGCCAGCAGCGCGCGGGCGGTGTCCCGCGACGTCGACGTCATGCCGGCCACGCTAGCCGAGCGTCCAGCGCGCGTGGAGGACGCGGTGGCGGGCGCCAGGCACAATGGCGTGATGCCCGATCCGCTCCAGCCAGCACCCCGGACGGGCCGCCCCCCTCGTCCACCGCACCGCCCGCGCGCCCGCAGCGTCGCGCAGCACGACCTGCGGGACATCCGCGCGCGGCTCCGGGGCTCGATCTACGAGCACGTCGAGCCGGACCGCCAGGCCGCCGCCCAGTACACGGCGGTGCAGATCGTCGACTTCTGCCTCGACGTCGCCGAGGTGATGCTCGCCTCGGGTGCCGACACGCGCAGCGTCGAGATCGCGCTGGTCGCCGTGGCGACGAAGTGGAACCTGGCGCCGCTCGAACTCGACTTCTCGGGCAGCTCCGTGACGATCCAGTACGCCCCTGCCGAGGGCCCGGCGCTGGTCAAGATACGCACGGTGCGGTCGGACGGGTCGGACCTCAACCGGCTGGCGTGGGCGAACCAGATCGTCGACGACGTCATCCACGACGAGCGCGACATGACCTCGGCGGTCAGCGCCCTGGTCGCCGTGCTGCGGATGCCGTCACGGTGGCCGACGTGGGTCGCCGACGTCGGGCTCTCGGTCCTCGGCACCTCGGTGGCGATGCAGGCCGGTGGCGGGTGGCGCGCCGGGGTCGGCGCCTTCGTGCTCATGCTGGGGATCATCGTGTCCGGGCGTTGGTTGACCGGCCGCGGCTACCCCCAGTTCTTCGTCTCCGGAGCGCAGGGAGCCGTCGCGTCGGTGATCGGCACGCTCGCGATCGGCGCCGGGGTGCTGCAGCCCGCGGGCGCCGCAACGATGGTCGCCGCGCTGGTGGTGCTGCTCCTGCCGCACGTGGCGCTGGTCACCTGGGCACAGGACGCGATCTCCGGGTTCCGGGCGATGGCCGTGGCCCGGGCGTTCTACATCGGGCTGGTGATCGCCGCCATCGTGGTCGGGGTGCCCGCGGGGATCGCGCTGACGAAGTGGCTGCACCTCGAGGTGGACCCGTCGGGCATCGTCACGCAGACCCTGCCGCTCTGGGCGTCCCTGTCGTTGACGGTGGTGTCCGCGGCGGCGAACTGCTTCGTCCAGCAGGCCAGCGCCCGCGTCATCCCCGTGGCCGTCGTGTTCTCGGTCGCTGCCGGGGCGTCACTCTGGGGACTCCGGCAGCTCGGACTCCCGCTGCTCGGCGCGACGTTCCTCGCCGCGGTGTTGCTCGGTGTCCTGTCGACCTACGCCGCGGTCCGGATGCGGACGGCGGTGTCGGCGATCTCGGTCCCGGCGTTCTGCGGCGCACTGCTGCCCGGTGTCGCGGTGTCCAACGCGCTGCTGAACTTCATGTCCGGGACCTCGAGCGCTGCACTCGACTTCGTCGCCGCGGTGTCCGTCGCGCTCGGCATCGGCGCCGGTCTCGTGCTCGGCGGCCTCTTCGCGACCCCGGGGGCCCGGCGTGCACTCCGGCGGACCCGTCGGGTCGTGGTGCACTCGGTCCACAGCGACACCACCGCACTGCGGGTCATCCGGGACAGCGGGTACGACCCGGGCAACGGGACCGTCCCGCGACTCCCCCGGACGCACTGAGCGCCCGAGGGGTCACGGTGCCCGTCAGCTCGCGTCGGAGACGGCGCTCGAGACGGCGGTCGGGGCGTCGTACTCGCCGTCCGGGATGCCCTTGAGCGCGTCCAGGACGTCGCCCTCAGCACCCTGCTGCTCGGCGGTCGACACGATGTCGTCCTTCGAGGCGGGGTAGTCGATGCCGCTCAGGTACTTCTGGATCTGGATCGGGTTCGGCGTTGCCATGGGGGCTCCTCGTTCGGTGGACCACCAGGACTACGCGAGCGGGTCTCGGCGACGGTCCAGCGTCGCGTTCCGCGGCCAGCGGGACCGCGCTACAGGTCCCAGCCGTCATCCGACCACGTGGACAGTCGACGCGCGGCCTGGGGCTGGTACCGCTCCATCCAGCCGCGCTCGAGCCGCGCCACGGCCCGGTCGAACGCCGGCACGAGGTCGAGGTCGGCCCGCAGGAGCGCCTGCAGCTGCAGCCCCTCGTACAGCGCGATGAGCTGCTCCGCGCCGCGCCGGGGGTCCATCGTGTGCGGAGCACGGCCGACGGCGACGTCGTGCTCGAGCCCGCGCTTGATCTGCGCGAAGAAGAGCTGGTACCGCGAGCGCAGGTAAGACGACATCGGGTGCGCCGCGTTGCCGGCGACCGACAGCAGCGCGACGAGCAACCGCATCAGTGCCGGGTCGTCGGCGTTCGAGGCGACGATCGCCCGGAGGAGCTGCACGGTGGTGCCGTCCCCGACCTCACGTGCGACCTCGTCCATGCGGGTGCCGTTCCAGCGGTCCAGGGCGGCGAGGACCAGGCCGTCCCACGACGGGAAGTGCTGCCGGAGCTCCTCCACCGTGATGTCGAGCCGCTCGGCGACGGCTTCGGGCCTCGCCTCGTGGAACGGCACGTCGCGGAGCAGGTCGACGGTGGTCCCGACGATCGTGATCCGCAGGTGCAGGGTCGCGGCAGCGGCGGCGGCTGCCGCGGTGTCCGCGCTGGTGTCCTCGAGCATCATGCCCTCCGTCGATCCGGGACGGCGGGTCGACGTCAGCGGGACCCGTGTCCGATCGCGGACGTCCTGTCCGCTCGACCCATCCAAGCGGTTCGCGGGGTGGAACAGAATCCCCGGTACGGGGGTCGGCAGGAAGGAGGACCGGCGCTGGTCGACCCCCTGGCGCGTTCCCGGCGTCCTGTGTGACGATGCGGGCATGACCCCGGACCACCCCACCGCCCAGGGCCTGGCGACGATGGCCTCCGCCGGCTTCGAGTTCGGCGGCGACCCTGACCAGGTCGCGCACGACGTCCGCACGATGTGGCAGCAACTCGGGCGTCCGCAGGGTGCGTTCGACGCCGCGGCACACGCCATCGCCGTGCTGCCGCAGCGTCCCGAGGTCCCGGTCGCCGCGCAGGCCGAGCGCCGACGGCTCGAGCGGGCGTTCGGCATCAACCCGGTCGAGGTCGAACTGGCTGCGGCGCTGTCCGCGCGCGAGCTCCTCGAGCGCATGGCCCGGAGCTGCGGGGTCGGCTGACCGGCTCGGCGTGCGTGGTGCGGTTCGCCGCCGCACAACCAAGAACACCTCGAACCACGGACGTCCGTGGTTCGAGGTGCGTTTGGTTGTGCGGCGCCCGATGGCGCCAGCGGGTGCGACGCCCTACGGCGTCGGCATGCCGCCGTCGACGTGCAGCGTCTCGCCCACGACGTACGACGACTCGCCGCTCGCCAGGAACACGAACGCCGGCGCGAGCTCGGCGGGCTGGCCCCAGCGACCGAGGTAGGTCTGCTCACCGGCCGAGGGCAGGGCCTCCGGCGGCTGGCCACCGGCCGGCTGCAGCGGGGTCCAGATCGGGCCCGGTGCGACGGCGTTGACGCGGATGCCCTTCGGCGCGAGCTGCGCGGCCAGGCCCTTCGCCAGGTTGTTCACGGTCGCCTTCGTGGCCGCGTAGTGCACCAGGTGCGGCGACGGCGCGTACGCCTGGATCGAGGTCGTGTTGATGATCGTCGAACCCGGCTTCAGGTGCGGGACGGCGGCCTTCGTGATGCGGAACGTCGCGTAGACGTTCGTCTTGAAGGTCTCGTCGAACTCCTCGTCGGAGATCTTCGTGATGTCGTCGACGTTCTGCTGCTTGCCCGCGTTGTTCACCAGGATGTCCAGGCCACCGAGCTCCTGCACGGCGGTCGCGACGAGGTGCTCGCAGAACTCGAGCGAGGTGATGTCGCCGGGGATCGCGACGGCCTTGCGACCGGCGGCCTCGATGAGCCCGACGATGCGGTCGGCGTCCTCCTGCTCCTCCGGGAGGTAGCCGATGGCGACGTCGGCGCCCTCGCGGGCGTAGGCGATGGCGACGGCCGCGCCGATGCCCGAGTCGCCTCCGGTGACGAGTGCCTTGCGGCCCTCGAGCCGACCGGAGCCGCGGTAGGTGTCCTCGCCGTGGTCGGCCGGCACGTTCTTCGCCATCTCCTCGTCGGTGCCGGCACCCTGGAGGTACTGCTCGTCGGGCTTCTTGTCCGCGTAGAGCTTGGTCGGGTCCTGCATCGTGTACTGGTCGATCTGCTGGTCCGTCATGTCCTCGACGGTACGCAGCGCGCCTCCCGGCCCCGTCAGCCGACTGTCCCCCGGCGGGCCCGGAAGGCGGGACGGGAGGCCCGGCACCGGTCCGGCGCGCGGGTCAGGCCGGGTGGGCGGCGAGGAAGGCGTCGGTCTCGGCCCGCGTGGGTGCCGTCGCCGGGCCGAGGCGGGACACCGCGATCGCCGCGGCCGCGTTCGCACGCCGGACCGCGTCGAGGACCGGCTCACCGCGGGTCAACGCGGCGACCAGGACGCCGCCGTGTGCGTCGCCGGCGCCGTTCGTGTCGACCGCCGCGACCGGGAAGCCCGGCACCAGGACCGGACCGTCCGGCAGCGACCGGTCGGCCACCCAGCACCCGGCCCCGCCGTCGCGGACCAGCACGGCGCCGCGCGCCCCGGCGGCCATGGCGGTGACCGCCTGCCGCAGGTCGGCCGACGTCGGGGACATGAGCCGGGCCTCCCGGGCGTTCGTGGACAGCACGTCCGCACGTGCCCTGACGGGGCCGAGCACCCCCGGGTCGAGCGTGTCGACGAGCGGTGACGGGTCCAGCACCACGCGCACCGACGCCGGCACCGTCGGCAACCAGTCGGCGATGGCGGCGCCGTTCTCGGCGTGCGCCAGGCCGTAGCCGGAGACGAACAGCGTGTCGTCGTCCCGCAGCGCGATGCGGGCCAGGTCAGCCGGCCCGAGCCGCCCCTCCGCGCCGACGGACGTGACGAAGGTGCGCTCGGTCGAGGCATCGACGAGCGCGACGCAGTACCCGCTGTCCACGTCGTCGATGCCGGGCTGCACGACCTGCACGTCGGCGTCGACGAGTGCGCGACGGACGACGTCGCCGAAGGGTCCGGTGCCGTACTGGCCGCCGAAGACCACCTCCATCCCGTCGCGCCGGGCGGCGACCATCGTGTTCAGGCCACCGCCCGCCGTGATGTCCGAGGACGAGGCGATCACGTCGCCGCCGGGCTCGGGGAGCGCACCCACCCGCATCACCAGGTCGACGATGACGTTGCCGACGGAGACCAGTCGGGGCATCAGCGGCGACCGGCGAACGTCAGCGGCGCGGACTCGTCGGCCTGCTCGTGCAGCAGGCCCTTCGGACCCCCGCTCAGCAGGTAGACGGCGGCAGCGACGACGAAGGTGACGACCCACCCGAGCCCGTTCGCGCCGATCCACGTGCTCGAGAACGCGCCGACGAACACCGGGTCGGCGTCACCGACCTGCACGCTCGTGAACAGGAACCCGACGACGATCGCGACGGCCCAGGCGATGACGGCGCGCCACGCGATGCCGCCGGAGTACCAGTAGCGGCCGCCGGCGCGCAGGTCGAGCAGCGCGGTCGGGTCGTACCAGGTGCGCCGGGTGATGTCGGCGATGAACACCCCGAGCCATGCGGTGATCGGGACGGCGAGCACCGAGATGAAGGTGATGAACGGCGCGTAGAAGCCGTCGGCCACGAGCATGAAGTACATGGCGCCGAGGAAGGTCACGACGACGTCCACCGTCACCGCCCACACGCGGGGGACCTTGATGCCGAGGGTCAGCGTCGTCAGGCTCGCCGAGTAGACCGACAGGTGGTTCGAGAGCAGCAGGCCGCCGAACGCGGCGATCAGGTACGGGATCGCCATCCACCCCGGCAGCAGGTCGCGGATCGCTGCGACCGGGTCCCCGGCCCGGGCCAGCGTCGGGTCACCGGCCGACACCAGGGCGCCGAGGCCGACCAGCAGCACGAGCGGGATGCCCGCGCCGGCGGCGCTCGCAGCGACCAGCTTCGAGGCCCGGACGCTCGTCTTCGTGTAGCGCGCGATGTCCGCGCCCGCGGTCGCCCAGCCGATCCCGGTGCCGGCGGCGATGGTGCCGATCCCGATGGCCATCGCGGCGAACGGGCCGGCCGGTGCGCTCCCGACCACGTCCCAGTCGACGCGCAGGACCAGGAACACGGCCACGAACACGTTGAGCGCGCCGAACACCCAGGTCGCCCACTTCTGCACGGCGACGATGAAGGCGTGGCCGAGGCCGGAGATCAGCACCGTCGCGACGACGAACACCAGGATGGCGACGACCGTCAGCAGCGGGGTGTGCTTCGCGTCGCCGTCCGTGCCGAACAGGATCGTGAAGAGCGAGAGCAGGACGAACGCGGCGGTCGTGGTGTTCACCGTCTCCCAGCCGAGCCGCGACAGCAGCGAGACGAACGTCGGGCCGATGTTGCCCCGGACGCCGAACACCGCGCGGCTCAGGGTGAGTCCGGGTGCACCGCCGCGACGACCCGCGATCGAGATCACCCCGACGAGCGCGAACGAGCCGGCGGCGCCGATCACGGCGACCAGCAGCGCCTGCCAGACGTTGAGGTGCTGGAAGGCCACGAGGGTGGCGCCGAGCGGCAGCCCGAGGATCGAGATGTTCGCGGCGAACCAGACCCAGAACAGCGCTCCGGAGCTGCCGGTCCGTTCGGCGGTGGGCACGGGTTCGATGCCGCGCTGTTCGACGCTGGTCAGGGTGCCGGCGGTCGGTTGGTGGGACATGGTTCCTCTTACGTCGTCGGAAGGGTTCGTCGTGCTGGACCCGAGCGGTGACTCGTGGGGGATGCCACCGCTCGGGGCCTACCTGCGGTGTCGCAGGGTGACCAGGGGTGTCACGACCTCGGTGAACCGGAGGTCGTTGACGGACTCGACGCGGGCGACCGATCCGGCCGGCCAGGCGTCGGTCCCGTGGACGGCACCGAGCACCGCCCCGGCCATCGCCGCGATCGTGTCGGTGTCGCCGCCGGTGCTCGCCGCGGTGCACAGCGTGTCCCACGGGTCGAGGTCGAGCGCGACGAGGGCCAGGGCGGTGACCACCGACTCCTGGCTCGCGACGCTCGTGCCGATGACGCCGTCGATCGCCCGGACCCGCTCGGCCGCGGGCACGGTCGGCAGCCAGGTGCGCGCCCAGGCGGTCTTCGCGGCGATCGACGCGCCGGCGATCCAGTGCCCGCGTCGCTCGCCGACGGCCGCTGCGGCCACCGCGACGTCGAGCGCCTCGTGCCGGGAGGCCCCGTCGATCCCGGCACTGACGGCTGCGGCGATCGCGGCGGCCCCACCGATGCCGATCCCGGTGTCGTGCGTGACGCGCGAGGCGTCCTGCACCGCGTCGACCAGCGCCTCGAGGTCGTCGGCGGGCGTCGCGATGCCGACGGGGGTGATGCGCATCGCCGCGCCGTTCGTCGTGCCGGTCGACCCGGCCTCGGAGGCGGGGACGCCGTCGAGGATGCGCTGCACGGCGGTCTTGGTGCTCGGACCCAGCAGGTCGAGCGACCCCTTCGCCGCCATGCCGCGCTCCCAGTCGATGAGCGCCTGGGCGAAGCGGGCGGGGTCGATCCGTCCATCGCCCTCGACCAGCAGGCGCGCGACCAGCACGGCCTGCTCGGTGTCGTCGGTGATGCTCGCGGCGGGCATGCCGTGCGCGATGCGCTGGTGTGGGCCGGCGTCGACGAAGCCCGTGATGCCGCCGTGGTCGAGCCGGATCTCGTCGCGGGACATCGACTGGGTCGGCATGCCGAGGGCGTCGCCGATCGCGAGCCCCTGGAACGCGGCCAGGGCGTGGTCGGTGGTGCGGCTCATCGCGGGTCCCCCTGGTCCGGACGCGTGCTGGGTCGCGGGTCGCCCTGGCCGAAGCGCATGTGGATCCGGAACCGCTCCGGGTCGAGCAGGCTGTCGACGGCCTCGACGAAGGCCCCGTCTGCCGTCCGCGCCACCCGACGACTGTGCAGGAACGGGGTGCCGGCGGCACGACCGAGCACGACGGCCTCGTCCTCGTCGAGCGGCCGGACGTCGATCCACTGTTCGGCGCGGGCGGGCACGAGCCCTGCTGCCTCGATGGTCGCGCTGAGGGACCCGTCGACCAGTCCGTCCTCGACCGCCTGGTCGAGTCGGCCGATGCGCGGGACGATGCTCCGTTCGAACGAGACGTGCGGGCCGCCGTCGATCGACCGCACGCGATCGACCGCGACGAACGCGGGGTCGGCGCCGACGAGGCTCGCGAGCTCCGCGTCCTGGATCCGTTCGATCCGGAGCGTGGTGGCGTGCACGGGGGTGCCGCTGCCGGCGATGGACCGCGCCCAACCGGCTCGGGGGTCGAGCGCGGCACCGTCGAAGGTCACGACCGACCCCAGGCCGCCGCGGGTCGCGATGTACTCGTCGTCGGCGAGTTCGGCCAACGCGGCGCGGACGGTCCCCCGGCTGACGGAGTAGCGCTGGGCCAGGTCGTGTTCCCCGGGCAGGCGCTCCCCGGGGACGTAGCGGCCCGTCGCGATCGCGTCGCGGAGGGCGTCGGCGACGAGGCGTCGCTTCGATGAGACGGGCATGACAGCAACGGTACATGTACAAGACCTGTCCAGTCCAGCAGAAGATCACGGTCCGGTGACGGCGAGGCCCCGATCCGGTAACAGCCGTCGCGCAACGGCGCAGCTGGTCGTACCGTCGAACGGTGACTGCACGGATCTCGCTCGCGCTCGGCGCCGCCACACTCGCCGTCCTGGTGGGTGCCACGGCCGCCGACCTGTCGAGCGGTGGCCCCACGGACGGGCGTGCCGTCGCCGCCGAGCTCGCACCGGACCCGAGCGCCGCGCACGTCTCGAACGCCAAGCTCAAGCGCGTCGACGGCCTCGAGCTCGACTCCGAGTCGATCACGCTCCGCCGGGGGGACCGGACCGTCGCCGTGGCGTCGATGCGCAACGGGGACGAGACGGTGGCGCTCTTCGACCGGCTGTTCGGCACGCCGTCGCGCACGCAGACGGCCGAGGGCGACGGGGGGCGCTGCTTCCCCGCCGGTGTCACCTACACCTGGGGCGGCGCGCTGCGGGTCGCCGCCCTCGCCTCGCCCTCCGAGCTCGGCAACGCACTCGAGGTCCGCATCCTGCGCGCGGACGTCCGGGCCCGCACCGGTGGCGTCGTCGAGCTGAGCGGTCCGGACGGCGTCCAGGTGGGCGACGACCTCGAGGACGTCATCACGGACACCCCGACCGGCGACCGCGAGTCCCTGGGGTCGGACGACGCCCCGGCGTGGCAGGTCCTGCTCGCCGAGGGCTGGCCGTCGGACCGCAAGGGCGCGGGGACGAACGGCGTGTCCGCCCTGACCGACGACACCACCGTCACGGTCATCGGCTCACCCATGCCGGTGAACGCCGCGCGGAGCTGCTGACCCCGACGCCGTGGTCACACCCGGATCGTCGCGACGACCGGGAAGTGATCGCTCGCGAACCAGGTCTCCGGTCCGTCGTGGTCGATGCGGACCCGGTCGACGCCGGCGACGCCCTTCGTGAACACCCAGTCGATTCGTGCCCCGGTGTCCACCGGCGCACGCCAGTCGTTGTACGTCGCAGTCCGGTCGTCCGGGTCGCCTGCCACCGTCCACGCGTCCGACCAGCCGGCGTCGGCGAACACCCGCGACGCCGCTCCGGAGCCGGCGGGCTCGTTGCAGTCGCCCGCGAAGAGCAGCGGACCGTCGACCCCGGCCAGGCGCTCCACGACGAGCGCGGCACTGCGGGCGCGGACCTCGTCGCCGTGCGCGTTCTCCTCGTGGTCGAAGTGCGTCGTCAGCAGCGTGAACTCCGGACCGTGGACGTCGAGGAACCGGGCGTGGTTGGCGATGCGCGGGTAGACGCTGCCCCAGGTGTTCGACACCGGTTCGTCCGGCGTGTCCGACAACCAGAAGGAGCCCTCGTCGACCGGACGCAACCGGTCGGTCCGGAAGAACACCGCGGCGTGCTCCCCCGCCGTGCCGCCCTCGCGGCCCTGCCCGACGTCGGCGTACCCGGGCAGCCCCCGCCGCAGGTCGTCCATCTGGTGCGCGAACGCCTCCTGCACGCAGAGCACGTCGGGGCCGTTGCGGCGGACCACGTCGAGCACGACGGGCAGCCGTGCGGGCCAGGCGTGCGCCGGGTCCGGGTTCTTGATGTTGTACGTCATGAGGGTGATCGGCAGCGCGGGGGTGGTCACCCGTCGAACCTACGGGGACGTGCCTGACGGGCTCGTCATGACCCGTCGCAACGCCAGCACGCCGTCGCGCGCACGCGTCTTCGCGGTCGCCGTCGGCACGCCCAGGCAGGCGCCGGTCTCCGGCCCGCTCATCCCCACGAGGTGACGCAGGACGACCGCGTCGCGCTATCGCGGCGGGAGGGTCCGCAGCGCACGGCCGAGTTCGACGCGGTCGAGGACCGACTCGGCGCGCTCCACGCTCGCGTGGTCGACCAGCTCGAGGTCCCTGGCGCCGATCCGGAGGTCGCGGTCGCGGTCCGCGCGCGACTTCCGCAGACGGTCGATCGCGCGCCGCTGGGTGATCGTCCGGATCCACGCGATCGCGGAGTGCGACGGGTCGAACCGGTCGGCGATCATCCAGAGCTCGAGGAACACGTCCTGCACGACCTCTTCGGCGAGACCCGCATCGGCGAGGTACTGGCGCACCCACCGGTGCACCAGCGGGCGGAACCGGGTGTGGATCCGCGTGAAGGCGGCCCGGTCACCCCTGCCGACGGCGACCATGAGCGCGCGTTCTTCGGACCGGGTGACAGACAGATCGGCGTGCACCACCAGAATGTGACATTTCTGGCGCCAGACCGCAACTCGGTCAGTAGATGCAGGCGTCCGCTTCGCCGTAGGCGTGCACGGCCGTCGACGACGGGCTCGGCTCGTCGGAGGGCGACGCCGCGTCCGAGGGTGACGCCGCGTCCGAGGGGTCCCCGGAACCGCCGTCGGACGACCCGCCACCCGGTTCGGTGGGCACCGTCGCGACCGCGGTCTTGCCGTCGGTCCCGAGCACGAGCGTGACGCCGGTCGCGGTCGGGGTCTGCACGGCGACCGCGCCCGGCACCGCTGCCATGACGGCCTTGGCCTGGGCTTCCGACCCCGCCGGGTACTGCACCATCGTCGTCGCCGTGGTGTCCGACGAACCCGGCGCCCCGACCTGGAAGCCGCGCCCCGCGAGCGTCGTGCCCGCTGCGCCTGCCGCGCCGGTCACTCCGCTGCCGTTGAGCACGGTGACGGCGACCGACGCCGGGTCCGCCGCGGTGGCCGACGTGTAGGCCTCGGGCTGCCCGACCAGGCCCTGCACGAACGCCGGCATGCCGGCCGTGTCGACCTCGACGATGGACAGCGCTGAACCGCCGACGTAGATGGTCGGGGTGCCGAGGATCGGGATCGTCGCCGACTTGATGGCGGCTGGCCGGAGGTTCCGCAGCTGCGTCGCGAGCGACAGCATGTCGAGACCCTGGTCGGTCTCGATCGACCCACCGATCGCGTCGATGATGTTCGTGGTCTTGACGGGGTTCAGCAGGGTGCCCGCCGAGAGGATCTTCCGTGCCTCTTGCGACAGGAAGTACTGCTGGCGGACCTGGCGGTCCAGGTCGCCGTTCGGCAGCCCGTGTCGCTGGCGCACGAAGGACAGCGCCTGTTTGGCGTCGAGCTGCGAGTTGCCGGCGGGCAGGTCCACGCCGGAGTACGTGTCCTGGGCGGGTTCCTTGAGGCAGACGGAGACCGGGCCCAGTTGCTTGACGATCTCGTAGAACCCGAGCAGCGACACCCGCACGTAGTGGTCGATCGACAGGCCGCTCAGGCCCTCGATAGTCTTGATGAGCAGCTGCGCACCGCCGGCGGCACCGCCACCGTTCATGGTGCCGTAGGAGAAGGCACTGTTGAGCTTGCCCTTGCCGACACCGGGGATCGACACGTACGAGTCGCGGGGGAACGAGATCATCGTCGCGTCCTTGCCGTCCGCGGAGATGTGCAACACGATCATCGTGTCGGTGTTGGTCGCGCCGCCGTCGGTCTCGGTGCTCAGCTCGGCGAGCTGCTCGGGCGTCGCGTTGTCGGGCCGGTGGTCGTCGCCGACCAGCAGGATGTTCATCGCCTTGCCGTCGACGTCGTCGTGCGTCGAGGTCGACCCCGTGATCGCGTCGACCTTGGTGACGCTCGACGCGAGGCGGTTGTACGCGTACGCCGCGTACCCGCCGCTGAGCAGCAGCCCCATCGTCAGGACGCCGGCGATGGCCGGGAAGACCACGCCGATCCCCCGCTTCTGCCGGCCGTGCCGGGGCGGCAGGACGCCGCGACGGGGGCGCTCGGTCGTCTCTTCAGGCTGCGTGCTCACTGCAGCACGATAACCGCAGACCGTGAGCCGAGCATGAGTCCCGACACCGGCCCGGTGCCCTGGCCCCCGGACTGGAGGCGCGTGGCGGGCCCGGTGCGGGCCTCCTGTCCGTCTGCTGGCAGCGACTCGCGCCCGTCCGCTGCCCGCCCCGGCTCAGCCGCGCGTCGGCAGCAGGTGGACGGCCTCCATCGCCAGCTCGGCGGCGATCGGGTCCTTCGCGAGGACCGCGTCACGGAGCTTCTGCAGCTCGGGCAGGACCACCGCAGCGGGGACGAGCTCGGCGAGCTCGGGCACGCGGAGCTTGAAGGCCAGGCCGTCGGTGGTCGACCGGCAGAGCTGCTCGAGCGAGGCGTTGCCGCAGGCACCGGCCCACATCGCGTACAGGTCAGCCCCGTCGTGCGCGACCTGTGCCTGTTCGGCGTGCTCGGTCCGCTTCGTCACGTCGTCGAGCATGGCGACGACCTTGCGGCGCTGGGCGTCGGTGAACCGCGGGACCGCCAGCCGGACCACGCCGCCGTAGATCACGCCGAGGGTGCGGTACGCGTCGAGCAGTTCGTCCTTCGTCGGCGCTGCGACCCGCGTGTAGCGGTTCGGCGCCATCTCGATCAGACCGGCGCGGGCGAGCTCCGCGAGCGCTTCGCGGATCGGGGTCCTGGAGACACCGAGCCAGGCGATCAGGTCGTCGTCGTTCAGGCGTTCGCCGGCTTCGAGGGTGCCGTCCATGATCGCGTCGCGGATCTTGTCCTGCACGGTGTCACGGAGGAGCTTGCGCTCTGCGGCGGGCTGCGTCGAGGGGACTGGCATGGGCCCAGCGTGTCACATGTCAGCGCGCCTGCGTGCGAGGCGCGACGGCCACCACGCACGGTGACCCAGGTCGTACACGATCGCCGGCACGAGCAGGGAGCGCACCACGATCGTGTCGAGCAGCACCCCGAACGCCACGACGAAGGCGATCTGCACCAGGAACAGGATCGGGATGACGCCGAGCGCGGCGAAGGTCGCGGCGAGCACCACCCCGGCCGAGGTGATCACCCCACCGGTGACACCGAGGCCCCGCAGGACGCCCTCGTGCGGCCCCGAGCGGATCGTCTCCTCGCGCACCCGGGTCATGAGGAAGATGTTGTAGTCCACGCCGAGCGCCACCAGGAACACGAACGAGAACAGCGGGACGGACGGGTCGGCACCGGGGAAGTGGAAGACGTGGTCGAACACCAGGGCGCCCACGCCGAGCGCTGCCGCGAAGGAGACGATCACGCTGCCGATCAACACCAGCGGCGCGACGATGCTCCGGAGCAGCAGCATCAGGATGAGCAGGATCACGACCAGCACGACCGGGATGATGAGCGTGCGGTCGCGGATGCCGGTGTCGTTCGTGTCGACCGCCGTCGCGGTGACCCCGCCGACGATCGCGCCGGGGTCGGCGCGCTCGACGGCGACCCGGAGGTCCCGCACGGTCTGCTCGGCAGCGTCGGAGTCGGCGGTGTGCGTCAGGGTTGCCTGCAGCAGGACCCGCCCGTCGACGACGGTGGGCTCTGCCCGCTGCCCGGTGCCCGGCTGAGCGCTCCCGGACCGGGCGGTGTCCGCGTCGGTGCCGACGGGCACGGTGCCGGTCTGGGACTGCTTCGACACCGCGGCCACCCCGTCGATGCCGTCGGTGCGCTCGATGGCGGCGACGAGCCGGTCGAGCCGGTCGGCGTCGCCGATCACCTGGGCCGGACTGCCGGATCCGCCCGGGAAGTGGTCGGCGAGCACGGCCTGGCCGTCCCGCGCCTGGGACTGACCGATCACCAGGTCGCTCTGCGGGACGCCGTCGGCGCGGAGCCCGAGCAAGCCGGTCCCCATCGCGAGCAGACCGACCGTGCAGACGATCCAGACCACGCGCGAGCGACGGGCCACCAGACGACCGACCCGCGCCCAGAGCCCGCGGGCGTCCGGCCCGGTCACGGCCGGGTGCGCGCTGCCGAAGGTGGGCCGGAGCGGCCAGAACGCGGCGCGGCGGAAGGCCAGCAGCAGTGCGGGCAGGAGCGTCAGGGCGGCGAGCACGCTGAACGCGATGCCGATCGCCGCCACGGGACCGAGCGCCTTGTTCGAGTTGAGGTCGGACAGCAGCAGGCAGAGCACCCCCACGATGACGGTGCCGCCCGAGGCCAGGACCGGTTCGAGGCTGCCGCGCAACGCCGCCTTCGTCGCGTCCCACCCGGTGCGCTCGTCCCGCAGCGCCTCGCGGTAGCGCGAGACGTAGAGCAGGGCGTAGTCCGTCGCGGCCCCGATCACCAGGATCGACAGGATGCCCTGCACCTGCCCGTTCACGGTGACGATGCCGGCCTTCGCCAGGGCGTAGACGACCAGGATGGAGGCCGTCAGGGCGAACGTGGCAGTCCCGAGGACCAGGAACGGCAGGAGTGGCGACCGGTAGACGACCACCAGGATCACCAGCACGGCGAGGAGTGCCACCCCGAGCAGGATCCCGTCGATGCCCGCGAATGCCTCCGTCAGGTCGGCGGTGAACCCGGCTGGCCCCGTCACGAAGCCCTGCACTCCGGACGGCAGCGCTCGGTCGACGTCGGTCCGGATGGCAGCGACCGCGTCACCGGTGTCCGCGGCCGTCGTCAGGGTCGCGACGATCTCCACCGCGTCGCCGTCCTTGCTCGGGATCGGCGGGCTGACGGCCTCGACGTCGGACCGCTCGCCCAGCGTCCGGGCCAGGTCGGACGCGGCTGCGGTGTCGGACGACCGCAGACCGCCGTCACGCTCGAGCACGACGACGGCCGGGGCGCCGGTCTCGTCGCGGAACGCTGCGGACTGCTGCTGCACCTCTGTCGCGTCGGCGGACGCGGGCAGGAACGAGGTCTGGTCGTTGGTCGAGACCTCGGAGATCTTGCCGAAGAACGGGCCGCCGACCGAGGCGACGCCGAGCCAGACGACGATGACGAGCGCAGGGAGCACGATGCGGAGGAAGCGGGGCACGCGGCTGAGCGTACTCCGATCGTCAGCATGCTGAAGACTCGGTCCCACCCGATCGGCGCTCCGTAGACTCACCACCATGCACGACGATCCCGCGGCCTGGCCACTCGGCCGGCTCCTGGCGGCGGCGTCCCGGTCCGTCGAGCGCGACTGGGACGAGCGGCTGCGTGCCATCGGGCTCCCGCACGCGGCGCTGATCGCGATCGACATCCTCCTGCGCACGGGGCCGACGGGCGCCGACACCATCGCGCGCACGGCCCGCGTCCAGCCCCAGACCATGTCGCGCACGCTCGAGCGACTCGAGCGGGACGGTCTGGTCGAACGGGGACCGCACCCCGACGACCGCCGACGCCGCGTGGTGATCGTCACCGAGCGCGGTCGTGCCGCGTGGGACGAAGCGAAGCACGTGGAGCGCGAGGTGCTGCCCGACGACCCGGAGCTGCGGGCGGCCCTGGGTCGGATCATCGATCGCGGCAGGAAGTCCTAGCATCTGATATACCGGATGTCGTAGACTGGAGCGTCGGCACCCATGCCGACTCGATCCCAGGAGTCTGCATGTCCGGCCGCCGTTCCGCCACGCGTCGTCGACGCCCGTTCCTCGTCGCACTGCTCGCCGCCGTCGGGTCACTGCTCGGCATCGCCGCAGTGGTCGCCGTCGTCGCCAGCGTGTTCGTCGGCAGCCTCGCGAGCAGCTACGACCGCGACACCGACACCATCGCCGACGCGTTCCCGAGCGGCGACCGCCCGACCCGGTCCGACGACGCGCTCGACGTCCTGCTCATCGGGTCGGACTCACGCAGCAGCCTCGACCCCGACGGTGACCACGCGGCCGGTGGCCGGTCCGACACCCTGATGCTCGCGCACGTCCCGGCAGACCGGCGGTCCGTCCAGCTGATGTCCATCATGCGCGACTCGTGGGTCGACGTGCCGGGGCACGGGACGGCGAAGATCAACGCGGCGTACGCGTGGGGTGGTGTCCCGCTCACGGTGCAGACCGTCGAACAGCTGCTCGACGTCCGGATCGACCACGTCGCCGAGATCGACTTCGCCGGGTTCGCCGGCATGACCGACGCGGTCGGCGGGGTGACGGTGCAGGCCCCCACCGCGTTCACCGCACGCGGCCACCACTTCGACGCCGGCGCGAACCGGCTCGACGGCGACGCGGCGCTGGCCTTCGTCCGCGAGCGGTACTCGTTCGCCGATGCCGACCACACCCGCGTCCGGAACCAGCAGGCGTTCATGCGCGGCATCGTCGACGGACTGCTGTCGAAGGGCACGATCACCGACCCGGGTCGCATCCGGGACTTCGTCGCCGCGACGAGCAGGTACCTGTCCGTCGACGCCGGTCTCGACTCCGGCACCCTCCTGCGTCTGGGCTGGTCGCTGCGGCACGTCACACCGACCGACCTGCAGACCTTCACAATGCCCACGGCGGGCGGGGGGACCGCGCCGGACGGGCAGTCGTTCGTCATCGTGAACGACGGTGCCGTCCAGACCCTGAGTGCCGCCCTCCGGTCCGACGACCTGACGCACTGGCTGGCGACGAACCCGCACTGACGCGCGCGTCACGCGCAACGGCGAACGCCCCCACGACCGTCGGTCGTGGGGGCGTTCGCGTGACCGGTCGGCCGGATCAGGCCGGGAGCTGCAGGGTCTGGCCCGCGTAGATCAGGTTCGCGTCGTCGATCGACGTGTTCGCGGCCCAGAGCTTCGTCCAGCCGCCGTCGATGCCCAGCTTCGTGGCGATGCTGTCGAGCGTGTCGCCCGACACCACCTGGTAGGTCTTGCCGCTGGTCGGCACGGCGGCGGGCTTCGCCGGCGCAGCCGGAGCCGCCGGGGCCACGGCCTTCGGAGCAGCGGTCGTCGTGGGCGTGGTCGCCTTCGGCGCAGCCTGCTGCGCGGGGGCCGGCGCTGCGGGGGCCGGAGCCGCCTGCTGCTGCGGGATGGCCGCCGGGGCCGCGCCGGTGGTGCCGCTCAGGCCGAGCTTCGCGGAGCACGCGGGCCAAGCGCCCCAGCCCTGCGATGCGAGGACGTGCTCGGCGACGGCGATCTGGGTCTCGCGGCTGGCGTTCGCCGGGCTGCCGGTGCCGCCGTTCGCTGCCCAGGTCCCCTGCGTGAACTGCAGGCCGCCGTAGTAGCCGTTGCCGGTGTTGATGGCCCAGTTGCCGCCGGACTCGCACTGCGCGAGGGCGTCCCAGGTCGAGCCGGAGGCGGCGTTCGCGGGGGCGGAGAGCCCCACGCCGGCCGCTGCGATGCCGGCGAAGGCGAGTCCGCCGAGGACGGCGCGGGTTCGGGTGGTCTTCTTCATGTGTGTTGCTCCAGCGGGGCCGCGCGCCGGGATCCGGCGTCCCACTGCCCACCCCGACCGATCGCGGTCTGTTGAGGTGTCGCCGGGGGCAGTGGTCCGCGCCGGCGTCACGGTGGGCCACCATAGGAAACTCCGTCCCGTTATCAAACTGAGACAAACAGTTCTACCCAGGGGGGATGTGTACCCCGAGCCCGACCCTGTATGTGTCGATCCCCGCGCAGGCGGCGATCACGTGTACCCGGGGACACGAACATCCGAATCCCCTGGCAATGCTCGGTCTCCCGACCGCGACCCCGGTCAGAGTCCGGATCGCGAGATGAGCGTGACCGCTTCCAGGTGGCCGGTCTGCGGGAACATGTCGAGCACGCGGGCGCGACGCAGCCGCAACGAGGGCATGCGCGCCAGGTCCTTCGCGAGCGTGACCGGGTTGCAGCTCGAGTAGACGACGTGCTGCACGTCGGAGGCCTCGAGCCAGTCCGCCAGCTCGGGGCCGATGCCGCGGCGGGGCGGGTTCACCATTACGAGTTCCGGGGTCTGCTCCGGCCGGGAGCGCAGCGCGTGTGCGGTGGCGTCGTCGGCGGCGAACCGGACGTCGACGAGCCCGGCCTCCCGGGCCGACTGCGTCGCGGAACGGACGGCCTCGCGCGACGTCTCGATGCCGGTCACGAGTCGACCCGGGCGTGCGGCGTGCAGGGCGAACCCGCCGACGCCGCAGTACAGGTCCCACATCGTCGCGGGGGCGACCTCGTCGATCCACTCCGTGGCCTGGGCGTAGAGCTGGGCGGCGACGGCGGTGTTCGTCTGGAAGAAGCTCTGCGGGCGCAGGTGCATCGTCACGCCGCCCATCCGCATCGGCAGGGTCTCCTGCTCGGTGAGCACGACCTCGCGCTCACCCTCGGTGACGGCCTTGTGTTCGGGCAGCAGGTTCGCGGTCACCACCATCGCCCGCGGCAGGGCGAGCAGCAGGTCCCCGAGCCGGGACCGCAGCCGCGCCAGCTGTCCCTCGGACCGCAGCACGAACCGCACCATCAGCTCACCGTCCGGCGACTCGGTCACCAGGACGAACTTCAGTTCACCGCGCCGGGTGGCGACGTCGTACGGGATCAGTCCCGCCGAGGTGACGAACTCGGCCAGGACGGGCAGCGCCTGTCGGATCCCCGGCGTGCAGATCCCGCAGTGCCGGATGTCGACGCCCCGCTGCCGGTGGTCGAGCAGGCCGATCGTGGGGTGCTCGGACGACCCGCCGACGACCATCTTGGCGCGGTTGCGGTACCCGGACTCGGGGCTGGTGACGGCCGACGACCAGGAGACGGAACCGGGTCCACCTGCCGCCTCGACCGCGTCGTGCAGGAGCTCCCGTGTGCGGAGTTCCTTGTCGAGGACCTGCTCGGCGTACGGCTGCCCCATGAGCGTGCACGACCGGCACACCCCGCGGTCGAAGTAGTCGCACTGCATGGCCGAGTCAGGATACGGCGTCCCGGGCGGTGGTCGGCAGCCGGTACACGGACGTGGTCGCGGTGAGGAACAGCGTCGTGCCGTCCGGGCCGCCGAAGCACAGGTTCGAGACGACCTCGGGCACGGCGACCTCGCCGAGCCGGGTGCCGTCCGGCGCGAACACGACGACGCCGCGGTGCGATGACGACCACACGTTGCCGTCGGTGTCGACGCGGATGCCGTCCGGGACCCCCTCGCCGGCGCCGAAGCGGGTGAACTCGCGACCGTTCTTCACGCGCGGGGCGACCGCGTCGCCGTCACCCCGGGGCGAGTCGGCCACGTCGTACGCGCGGATGACCGGATCGTCGCCGGAGGAGCTCGCGACGTAGAGCACGTGCTCCGAGGGGCTGAACGCGAGCCCGTTCGGCTCGTCGACGTCGAGCACCACCGGTCGCAGGTCCGCGCCGTCGGGTCCGCAGCGGAACACCCAGTGGTCGCCGTACTCCCGCACCCCGGCGTGGCCTTCGCGCGGCTGGGTGATGCCGTACGCCGGATCGGTGAACCAGACGCCGCCGTCACGGGCCACGACGACGTCGTTCGGGGAGTTCAGCCGGACGCCGTTCCACGCGTCCGCGATCACCGTGACGACGCCGTCGCGGTCACGTTCGACCCGACGGTGCCCGTGCGAGCACTGCACGACGCTGCCGTCGTGGTCGATCGTGCGCCCGTTCGTGAACTCCACGCTCGTCGCGTACTCGTCGGTCTGCCCGGAGGACGCGTGCCACTGAAGGATGCGGTCGCCGGGGATGTCGGACCACCGCAGCGTCCCGGTGGCGGGCACCCACAGGGGCCCCTCCGCCCAGGTGCTGCCCGTGGCGATGCGCTCGAGGGCGCCGGGGTCGGGGACCAGGTCCGTCATCGTCGACATGGCGCCAGGCTACCGGGACCGGCTCAGTCGGTGGTGTCCTGCAGGGCATCGAGCGCCGCGACGTCCTCGGGTGTCAGCACGAAGTCGACGTCCGCGTTCTCGGCGATGCGCGACGGGGTGGTCGACTTCGGCAGGGGCAGGACGTCCTTCTCGAGCAGGTACCGGATGGCGACCTGGGCGACGCTCTTGTCGTACCGCGCGGCGATCTCCTGGATCTCCGCGTTCTCCAGCAACCCGCCGGTGGCGAGCGGCGAGTACCCCTCGACCAGGATGTCCCGTCCGCTGCAGAACGCCGTGGTGTCGTCCTGGGTGTTGCCGATGAACCAGCGGATCTGGTTCGCGTGCGGCACGACGTCGGTGTTCCCCAGCAGGTGCTCGAGGTCCGGCACCGCGAAGTTCGAGACGCCGATCGACCGGGTCTTGCCCGCTTCGTACAGCTCCTCGAAGACCTTCCACACCTCGACGTTGCCGTCGCGGTGGTCGCTGCCCATGTCGCTCCAGGGCCACGGCGCGTGGATCAGGTACAGGTCGACGACGCCCAGGTCGAGGTTCCCCGAGGACTCGGCGAAGGCGTCGCGCGCACCCGACGCCGTCTTGACCTCGGCGGGCAGCTTCGTGGTGATGAAGACCTCGTCACGCGGGACGCCGCTGTCGCGGACCGCTTCGCCGACGCTGGCCTCGTTGCCGTACGCGAGCGCGGTGTCGATGTGGCGGTACCCCGCGTCGAGTGCAGCGCGGGTGGCGTCGTAGGCCCGGGAGCCGGACGGGATCTGCCACGTGCCGAAGCCGATCTTCGGGATGTGCAGGCCGTTGGACATGACGAACGTGTCGGTGAGTGCAGGCATGTCCCGGACAGTACGCCCGCGTCAGTCGGTGAGGTCCACGGAGAGCACCCGGTCGTCGCCGTCCCCGGACGAACCCCGGCCGTCGGTGTTGTTCGTGACGAACCAGAGCGTGTCGTCGGGCCCCTCGAGCACCGTGCGCAGCCGGCCGTAGGCGCCGCCGAACCACTCGCGCGAGGTGGTCGGGTCCGCGGCGGGCACCGACCGCAGGACCTCGCCCTGCAGGTTCGCGACGAACACCGTGTCGTCGACGACGGCGAGCCCGGACGGACTCGCGTCGTCCGTCCGCCACTGCTGCACGGGGTCGACGAAGCCCCGGTCGGTGCCGCCCTTCCCCTCGACCTCGGGCCAGCCGTAGTCCTTGCCGGCGGTGATCACGTTGAGCTCGTCCCACGTGTTCTCCCCGAACTCCGAGGCGAACATGGTGCCGTCGTCGGCCCACCCGAGCCCCTGCACGTTGCGGTGTCCGAGCGAGTACACCGGCGAGCCGGCGAACGGGTTGTCGTCCGGCACCGCCCCGGACGGCGTCAGCCGCAGGATCTTCCCCGCGAGCGAGTCGCGGTCCTGCGCCTCGGACCGGTCGCCGGCGTCACCGACGGTCACGTAGAGCATGTCGTCCGGCCCGAACGCGATGCGGCCGCCGTTGTGGAAGCTGTTGGACGGCAGGTCGTCGATGACGGTGGTGGGGTCGCCGAGCCCGTACGCCCCGGCCCGACCCGTCAGCGGGTAGCGCTCGACCCGGTTGCCGTCCTGCCCGGTGGAGTAGACGAACAGGTCGTCGTCCTCGACCGCCATACCCAGCAGCCCGCCTTCGCCACCGTGGCGGATCCCGTCGACGGTCCCCACGGTGCGCGTGCTGCCGTCGTCCGCCAGCTCGAGCACGTCACCGGAGTCGCGCAGGCTCACGAGCGGGACGTCGTCCTCGGTCAGCACGACCGACCAGGGTGCGTCGAGGTCCGTCGCGACGTCGCGGACGGCGCCGGTCGGCGCCACTTCGTCGCGGGCCAGGTCGCTCGGCGGGGAGGCCGTGGTGCGGCCCCGGGTCGGGTCGTCCTCGGCGTCGGGTCCGGCCGTGCACCCGGCGAGCGCCAGGACGACGAGGGCGAGCGACGCGAGCGGGGCAGCGGTGCGGGTGCGCATGGCCGTCACGCTAGGCGCGTGCCACGGACGACGGACGGGAGGCTCGGCACCTGTCCGGCGGACACCCGGCGGTCCGTCAGGTCAGCACCGCACGAGCCACCCGGTCAGTGCTGGGCCACCGGGCTGATCACGAGCTCGTCGACGCGCACGTGCGCCGGGGCGTCGAGCACGAACCCGATCGTGCGACCGATGTCCTCGGGGGTGAGCATCACGGCACGGGCAGCGGCGTCGGGGACCTGCGGGCGCTGGTCGAGGAAGTCCGTGGCGACGTCTCCCGGGCAGAGGTGCGTCCCGCGGAGGCCGTGCGGGGCCTCCTGCTGGTTCAGGCTCCGGACGACGGACCCGAGCGCCGTCTTCGAGGCCGAGTACGCCACGCCGGCGCCCGGTTGGAACGACCAGCCGGCGTACGAGGACACGACGACCACCACGCCGGCACCGCTGGCGCGGAGTGCCGGGAGGGCGGCGTCGACGACACTGACGACCGCCGTCAGGTTGGTGTCGACGATCGCACGGAACCCGTCGACGGACTGGTCGTCCCACCGTCGTTCCGGAGCGTTCAGCCCCGCGGCCAGCACCAGGCCGTCCAACCGGCCGTGTCGTGCGGTGAGCGTCGCGGCGGCGGCGACCACGGCCTCCCGGTCGGCTGCGTCGAGCGGCAGCACGTCCGCGGAGCCGCCCGCCTGCCGGATCTCGTCGGCGACCCCGTCGAGCCGGTCGACTCGGCGCCCGCTGAGCACCACCGTCCAGCCGCTCGCGGCTGCGGCGCGTGCTGCGGCAGCGCCCATGCCGCTGCCGCCGCCCGTCACCCAGAGGACCCGGTCTGGCGCTGCGTTCGTCATGTGGGGAATGGTAGAGGTGATGGAGCCGGCGACGTCCGCCGGCCGGACAGGAGCGACGATGCACCTCGACCTCGGCGACCGCGTGGTCGTCATCACCGGAGCCGGCCGCGGGATCGGGAGCGTGCTCGCTGAGCGCTTCCGGGCGGAGGGCGCGCGGGTCGTGGCGCTCGACCTGGCCTTCGACGGACCGGACGACCCCGACCGGGTCGTCTGCAACGTCGCGGACCCGGAGTCGGTCGCCGCTGCCGTGGCGACCGTCGTCGAGCGCCACGGCACGGTCGACGCGCTCGTGAACAACGCCGGCATCAACGTCGACGGTCTGGTGGCGGACCTGTCGTGGCCGGACTGGCAGCGGTGCATGGACGTCAACCTGGGCGGGACGTTCCTGATGAGCCAGGCGGTGGCCCCGGTGATGCAGCGGGCGGGGCGCGGCCGGATCATCAACGCGGCGTCGTTCGCGGCGATCGTGCCGAGCGTGGGGAGTGCGGCCTACGCGGCCTCGAAGTCGGCGGTCGTCGCCTTCACACGGGTGCTGGCATCGGAGCTCGGGCCGTGGGGCATCACGGTCAACGCGTACGCGCCCGGGATGGTGCCGACGGCGATGAACGGCTTCGCGACGATGTCGACCGAGGCCCAGGACCGGCTGCTCGACACGCTGTCGCTGCGGCGGTGGGAGACCCCGGACGACGTGGCCGACCTGCTCGTGTTCCTGGCGAGCGACGCGTCGGCGTACATCACGGGGACGCTGCTCGACGTGTCCGGCGGCAAGCTCGCGACGCAGATCCCGTCCCGCGCGCACGGGCGGTAGCGGCGCCGCCGGACAGGGTGCGGCCGGTGCGGGCAGAGTGGTGCTCGCAGTCTGACCCGCGGTCGGGCATCCTGTCCGGCCGCTCAGGTTCTGCCCATCCGGCTCTCGGTAGCCTGGGAGCCACCCAGAGCCGGACTCGAACGCCCGACCCCGAGGAGGCGCCCCATGGTCACCGTCCTCGTCGCGTTCGCCGTCGTCGCACTGCTCGTACCGGCACTGACGCCGCTGCTCGGTCGCCGCGTGTTCTTCGTCGCCGCGGTTCCCCCGGTGGCTGCCGCCGTGCTGACGGTCACCCAGACCGACCGCGCACTGCACAGCGGCGTCACCGAGTCGTTCTCGTGGATCCCACAGCTCGACCTGGCGATCGCCCTGCGTGTCGACGCCCTCTCGTGGGTGCTCGCGCTCGTGGTGTCGGTCGTCGGCGCGCTCGTGCTCGTCTACTGCGCGTCGTACTTCGGCGACGACGAACCCGGACTCGGTCGGTTCGCCGGGGTCCTGACGGCGTTCGCGGGGTCGATGTACGGCCTGGTCATCGCCGACGACGTCATCGTGCTGTTCGTGATGTGGGAAGCGACCACGGTCTTCTCGTACCTGCTCATCGGCCACGACGCCGCCAAGCGCGCCAGTCGGGCCGCGGCGATGCAGGCACTCGTCGTCACGACCGCCGGCGGTCTGGCGATGCTCGCGGGCCTGGTCATGCTGTCGGTCACCGCAGGCACGACGCAGCTCTCCGCGATCGTCGCGCAGGCACCGACCGGCACCGTCGTCACGGTCTCGGTGGTGCTCGTCCTGGTCGGCGCGCTGACGAAGTCCGCGATCGTCCCCTTCCACTTCTGGCTCCCCGCGGCGATGGCGGCCCCGACCCCGGTCAGCGCGTACCTGCACGCCGCGGCGATGGTGAAGGCCGGCATCTACCTCGTGGCCCGCCTGGCACCGGCGTTCGCGCTGCTCGACGGCTGGCGCGAGACCATCACCGTGCTCGGGGTGCTCGGCATGCTCGTCGGCGGGTACCGGGCACTGCGCCAGACCGACCTCAAGCTGCTGCTGGCCTACGGCACCGTCGCGCAGCTCGGCTTCCTGGTGCTCGCCGCCGGGTGGGGCGCACCCGCGGTGGCCCTGGGCGGGATCGCGCTGCTCGTCGCGCACGCCACCTTCAAGTCCACGCTCTTCCTGGTCGTCGGCACGGTCGACCACGTCACCGGCACGCGCGACCTGGCCCGACTCAGTGGGCTCGGGCGGCGGATGCCGTGGCTCGCGACGGTCGCCGTCCTGGCCCTGGTCTCGATGGCCGGCATCCCGCCCACCATCGGCTTCGTCGCGAAGGAAGCCGTGCTCACCGGCTTCCTCGAGGCCCTGCACGGCCCGGACGCCGCATGGGCGTGGGTCGCCCTGGTCGGGGTCACGGTCGGGTCGGTCCTGACCGCGGCGTACTCGCTCCGCTTCTTCTGGGGCACCTTCGCGACCAAGCGCGGGGTGGAGCAGACCGAGCCGCACGCCCTGCACGGTCTCGGTGTCGTGCCGTCCGTCCTCGGCCTGACCGGACTCGCACTGGGGCTCCTGACCCCGCTCGTCGCGCACGGCATCGAGCCCGCGGCCACCGCGTCGTCGCTGCCGGGCGACGAACCCGTCCCCCACCTGGCGCTCTGGCACGGGCTCGAGCCCGCCCTCGGCATCTCCGCGCTCACCCTGCTCGGGGGCGTAGCGCTCTTCGCCGCTCGCGTGCGCGTCGAGGCCGTCCAGCACCGGCTCGCCGGGTCCCCGAGCGCGGCCGGTACCTACCGACGCCTGATGCGCGGGCTCGACCGCGGCGCGACGACCCTCACCGCCAACCTGCAGCGCGGTTCGCTCCCCTACTACCTGACGGTGATCCTGTCGGTGTTCGTCGCCGGGGCGCTCGCCAACCTGGTCGTCGGCGGTCCGTGGCAGTTCCACGTGCGCTTCGCCGACTCGTGGGGGCAGATCCCGGTCGTCGTCGTGATGGCCGTCGCCGCGGTCGCCGTCACGGCCGCCAAGACCCGGTTCGCCGCCGCGGTGCTGGTCGGCGTCACCGGCTACGGCATGTCCGTGCTGTTCGTCCTGCACGGGGCGGTCGACCTGGCGCTCACGCAGCTCGTCGTCGAGACCGTCACGCTCATCGCCGTCGTGCTGGTGCTCCGGCGCCTCCCCCCGCGGATCAACACCGCGAACCCCTCGCGCTTCCGGGTCCTCCGCGCGCTGTTCGCCGGGCTGGCAGGGCTGACCCTGGCCATCGTGGTCGTGGTCTCCGCCTCGGCACGCACCGCCACCCCGATCTGGCCGGACATCCCGGCGCTGACCAGCTCGTTCGGGCACGGGCTCAACGTCGTCAACGTCGCCCTCGTCGACCTACGCGGCTGGGACACCCTCGGCGAGCTCACCGTCGTCGTCGCCGCGGCCACCGGCGTGGCGAGCCTGATCTTCGTCAACTCGCGCGAGGACACCCTGCCCCGGCTGCGCGACCGGTCCCCCGGTGCCGACGAGCGGACGGACGGTGAGCCGCGCGCCTGGTTGCCGACCAGCGCGGCCCTGCCCACCGGTCGCTCCGCGCTGCTCGACGTGGTCGTCCGACTGCTGTTCCACGGGCTGGTCGTGCTCTCCCTGTACCTGCTCTTCGCTGGGCACAACGCGGCCGGCGGTGGGTTCGCGGGCGGGCTCGTCGCGGGGATCGCCCTTGCCGCCCGCTACCTGGCCGGCGGCGCGGCCGAGCTCGGCGCCGCCGCTCCCGTCCGCGCCGGGCGACTGCTCGGCCTGGGGGTCGCCACGGCCGCCGTCACCGCCATCGTCCCGCTGTTCTTCGGCAAG
Organism: Curtobacterium sp. Leaf183; assembly: GCF_001424385.1. Lineage (GTDB taxonomy): Bacteria > Actinomycetota > Actinomycetes > Actinomycetales > Microbacteriaceae > Curtobacterium. Next base: position 76,235 of record NZ_LMPO01000012.1, read on the forward strand.
GACGCGCTGTACTCCGAGTTCTTCGAGGCCACGGTCCCGGTGCTCGGGCACGTGGAGTTCGTCACGGCGACGTTCTTCGACATCGGGGTCTACCTGGTGGTCGTCGGGCTCGTGCTCGACGTGCTGCGGAGCCTGGGTGCCGAGGTCGACCGGCAGCGGCTCGAGGACTCCCGCGTACCGACCCGCGACACCATCGAAGCCGGCCGTGACCAGGAAGAGGTCTCCGCATGACCGTCACCCTCGTCCTCGTCATCGCGATGGCCGTGCTCTTCTCGTGCGGCGTGTACCTGCTGCTCGAACGCTCCCTGACCCGGATGCTGCTCGGCTTCCTGCTGCTCGGCAACGCGCTCAACCTGCTGCTGCTGGTGATGTCCGGCGCCGCGGGGAACCCGCCGATCGGCAAGTCCGCCGAGGGCATCACGGACCCGCTCCCGCAGGCGTTCGCCCTGACCGCCATCGTGATCACGTTCGCCGTCAGCGCCTTCCTGCTCGCGCTGATCCACCGCTCGTGGACGCTGTCACGCGCCGACGAGGTCGAGGTGGACGAGGCCGACGTCGCGATCCGCCGGGACCGCTCGCGCGCCGAGCACGACGACCCCGAGACGGACACCGACCCCGAGTCCGACGACGGCCACGAGCGCCACCACGAACCGCACGCCGAGCGAGAGGAACGCCGATGACCTTCCTCGCGCCCCTGCTGGTCCTCGTCCCGCTGCTCGGTGCCGCCGTCGCGCTCGGCCTGCTCCGACACCAGAAGCTCCAGCGCGCGATCACCGTCGCCGTCCTGGTCATCGCACTCGCGGTCGCGGCGACGCTCATGGTGCTCGTCGACCAGCACGGCACGATCGTGGTGCAGGTCGGCGGCTGGCAGGCCCCGTACGGCATCTCACTCGTCGTCGACCGGCTGAGCGCCCTGTTGCTGACCGTCTCCGCGAGCGTGCTGCTGCTGGTGCTGCTGTTCTCGATCGGACAGGGCTTGGCCGCTGACGACGGCGAGGCCCCGGTCACGATCTTCTACCCGACCTACCTGGTGCTGGCCGCCGGCGTGCTCGACTCGTTCATCGCCGGCGACCTGTTCAACCTGTACGTCGCGTTCGAGATGCTCCTGGTGGCCAGCTACGTGCTCATCACCCTCGGCGGCAGCGAGCAGCGCGTCCGGGCCGGAACGACGTACATCGTGACGAGCCTGATCGCGTCGGCGCTGTTCCTGTCGGCGATCGGCCTGGTCTACGGGGCGACGGGCACCGTCAACATCGCCCAGATCAGCGAGCGGATGGCCGGGCTGCCCGAGCACGTGCAGCTCCTGTTGCACACGATGCTGCTCATCGGGTTCGGCATCAAGGCCGCCGTCTTCCCGCTGGCGTTCTGGCTGCCCGACTCGTACCCGACCGCCCCGGCGCCGGTCACCGCGGTCTTCGCGGGACTGCTGACGAAGGTCGGCATCTACGCGATCATCCGCCTCGAGACCATCATCTTCCCGCGCCCGCAGCTCAACACCGTGCTGCTCGTGGTCGCCGCGCTGACGATGGTCGTCGGGGTGCTCGGTGCGGTGTCGCAGACCGACGTCAAACGGCTGCTGTCGTTCACGCTCATCAGTCACATCGGCTTCATGGTGATGGGCATCGGCCTCGGGACGGTCGCGGGCACGGCCGCCGCGGTGTTCTACACGGTGCACCACATCGTCGTGCAGACCACGCTGTTCCTGGTGTCGGGGTTGATGGAACGGGTCGGTGGCACCACGTCGACCCGGTCCCTCGGCGGCCTGCTCAAGGCCACGCCCCTGCTCGCGGCACTCTTCCTGGTGCCGGCGTTCAACCTCGGTGGCATCCCGCCCTTCTCCGGCTTCATCGGCAAGCTCGGCCTGTTCCGCGCCGCCGCCGAGTCGGGCAGTCCGATGGCGTACGTGACCATCGGCGCCGGCGTCGTGACCTCGCTGCTCACCCTCTACGCGCTCATGCGGGTGTGGGACGCCGCGTTCTGGCGTCCGAAGCCCGCCGCCGAGGCGGCGGCGCCGCACGCCTCGGTCGCCGAGCCACACGAGCACCTGCGCGCGCCGGAACCGGCGCCGGTCACGCGGTCGGAGGCCGACGGCAGTGTCGTCGCGGGAGGCACGGTGACCGTCACCGACGCTGCCCCGGTGAGCGGGGCCTCCCGGCCGTCACTCGGGACCGGCGAGAAGGTGCGCCTGCCGCGCATGCTGGTCGGCGTGACGACGGTCGCGGTCCTCGGTTCGGTGGCGCTGACGGTGGTCGCCGGACCGCTCTACGGCTACGCGACCCGTGCTGCGGCCTCGCTCGAGTCGCCCGCCTCCTACGTCCAGGCCGTCCTCGGGAGCGCACCGTGACCGACGACACCCGACGCATCAGCCGTGCGCGACGCATCGTCGTCGCCTGGCGCTACGAGGTGCCGCTCGGCATCGGCCTGACCGTGCTCTGGGCGCTGCTGTGGGGATCGTGGACGCCCCTGACGCTGCTGTGCGGGGTCGTCGTCGCGCTGCTCGTGACGCAGGCCCTGCCGCTCCCGCCGGTGCCGCTGTCGCCGCGGTTCTCGATCCCGCACGCGTTGCGGTTCCTGGTCGTCTGGACCGGGCTCGTCATCGCGGCGTCCTTCAAGGTCGCGTGGGTGGCGTTCCGGCCACGCGGGGTGCGGCGCAGCTCGATCGTCCTCGTGCAGCTGCACACCACGTCCGAGATGACGTTCACGCTCGCGACCCTGGCGATCTCGCTGGTGCCGGGCTCGTACGTCGCCGACGTCGACCTGCACCGGCGGCGACTGCTGCTGCACGTGCTGGACACCGAGCGGCAGGAACAGGTCGACAGCGAGAAGCAGATGGCCCTGCGCATCGACGCCCTGGTGATCCGCGCCCTCGGGTCGAAGCAGGACGTGCGCGAACTGTCCGACCCGGTGCCGGAGGTGACACGGTGAACGCCGGCCTGATCGTGATGGGGATCGGTGTCGCGCTCGTGCTCGCGCTCCTCGGGGCGACCCTCGTGCTGGCCGTGTTCCGGATCGTCCGTGGTCCGACGATCCTCGACCGGATGATCGGCTCCGACCTCGTGCTGACCACCGTGCTCGTGGTGATCGCCGTCGCGATGGCCGTCCGTCGCGACCTCACCGCCATTCCCGTGCTCGTGGTGATCGCGGCGACGAGCGTCTTCGCCACGGTGGCCGTGGCCCGCGCGGTCACGCCCTCGTCCGACCCGTCCGACGAGGGCACCGACGTGACCACCCCGGAACGGAGCGAGTCGTGACCGAGGTCCTGCAGTCCTTCATCGACACCGCGGGCGTCCGGGCGTGGATCGCGCTCGTCCTGCTGCTGGTCGCGGCGGTGCTCTCCCTGGGCGCGGCGGTCGGGATCGTCCGTTTCCCCGACCCGCTGGTCCGACTGCACGCCATGGCCAAGCCGCAGGTGCTCGGGCTCGCACTCGCCCTCGCGGCGATCGTCGTCGCCGTCGGCACCTGGACGGCGTTCTGGGTCGTGCTGCCGATCATGGTGTTCCAGCTGTTCCTGGTGCCGGTGTCGACGCACATGATCGCGCGGGCGGGTGTCCGGTCGGGCGAGTACCGCCACGAGGACCTGCTGGTCGACGACACCGAGTAGGCGCGGCGGGGGCGCGGTCGCGGCGCGGCGCGGTCACGGCGGCGCACGGTGCGAGGTTGGGGTCGCGCACGGTGCGAGGTTGCGCGCCGGTGCGAGGTTGACCGCCTGGTGACGAGCAACAACCTGCCACCAGACACACAACCGCGCACGGGCCACCAACCACGCACCGTGCGGAACGGCCAACGACGCACCGGCCGACGAACCGCGCACCGTGCGAGACGCGACGAGCCGGACGGGAGGCCCGTGGCTGCGCCGCCACGGGCCTCCCGTGCGTCAGACGGTCGCGTCGCGGCGCGTGAGCAGCAGGTTGACGACGGCGGCGAGCACCACGATGCCGGCTGACAGGGCTGGGAAGAGCATCGCTGCCCCGGTGCCGGCGGACTCCGCGACCTCGCCGACGACTGCGGACGTGAGCGACTGCCCGACGATCACGGCGGACCCGAGGATCGTCATGGTCGTCGCGGACCGGCCGACCGGGGAGCGGTCCGACCCCAGGCTGTACTGCGCGACCAGCGTGGGGCCGATGCCGATGCCCATCACGGCCAGGACGATGCCGACGGCGAGCACCGAGTCCGCCGACGCGAAGGCGATCGCACCCCCGAGCAGCACGACGCCGAACACGAGCCAGCGCCACCCGACGCCGAACGACCGCGGGAAGAACGCCGAGCCGAGTGCGAGTCCGGCGGAACCGATGCCCATCACGCCGTAGAGCAGCCCGGCCTGCGAGGACTCACCATGGGTCCCCATGAACGCGGTCAACGAGGTCAGCGTCGACCCGAAGAAGAAGCCGATCCCGAGGATGCCGACCACGACGACGACCAGCCGCGGGCGGAGCAGCTGTCGGGCCGGGGCCTGCGGGGCGTCGTCGCGGTGTCCGAGCGACAGGCGGCCCGTCGGGTGCAGCGCGAACGCCGTGACGAACACGAACGTCAGCGCCGAGGCACCGGCGACGGCGACCCACGGGGCGATCGCGCTCGCGAGCAGTCCGACCAGGAACGGCCCGATGATGAACACCGTCTCGTCCGCGGCCGACTCGTACGCCATCGTGCCGGACAGGACCCGCTCGTGGCGGTCCTTCGTCATGCGCTGGCGGACGATCGCGACGAGTCGTGTGCGGGACATCGGGGCGACCTGCGGCGCGGACGCCCCGATCAGGAAGGAGAGCGCCAGCACGGCGAGGTCCGGCGCGACGCTCTGCACGACCAGGGGGAAGACGCCGAGCAGCGCAGCGTTCGCCAGGCCGACAGGTACCAGGACCTTCCGCTGGCCGAGCCGGTCGGCCGCGGCACCGACCATCGGGCCGAAGACGGCCGAGCCGATGCCGACGAAGGCGGAGTTGATCCCACCCAGCGCGACGGAGTCCCGCGAGGCGACGACGAGCGTCAGGACCCCGACGACCATCATCGCGAAGGGGAGCCGCGCGATGAACGCGATCGGGAAGTAGGACCGTCCGGCGAGGGCGATCAGCGAAGCGTCAGAGGAACGCGCTTGGAGCATGTCGAGGTGTGCCTTCTCGGCCCGCGGCTGTCCGGCGGACCCATCGGGTGCCGCCGCTGTCCGCCGAGGTGCGGCGGCCGGTAGATACACACTTGCTGCGGACCAGAGTACCAGCGGCCGTCCGCCGCGCGACCGGGCGTCAGCGCGCCTCGCCCGTTGCCCAGAAGTACGTCAGGGGTGCGCCGTTCACCAGGTGGTCGCCGATCACGCGCTGCTGGAACACGACCGGGTTGTGCGAGGACAGCGTCCGCGCGTTCCGCCAGTGCCGGTCGAGCGCCCGGTCGCGGTCGGTCGCGCTCGCCCCGCCGACCTCGAACAGGGTGGTCGTCGCCCGGAGCGCCGCCTCGACCACGGTCGACTGCAGCGCGATCGTCCGGAGCTCGGCCGCGTCGATGCGCTCGCCCGTGTCGGGCGCGTCCGAGACGACCGCGTCGTGGGCGTCGTCGATGGCGGCGGCCGCGCTGAGCACGAGCGCCTCGGCGGCCACGGCGTCCGCCGCGATCCGACCGACCACGGACTGCACGAGCGGGTCCGACGCGGCGGTCGCTCCGACCCCGTGCTGGTAGTGCCGGGTCCGGGTGCGCACGAAGTCGGCGGCGTCCCGGGCGGCAGCGGCGGCGACCCCCGCGAGCGACGCCAGCAGCACGGTCTGCAGGAACGCGGGCAGCACCGTGCGTCGTTCGGCGCGCTCGGGTCGGAGCTGCCAGAGCTCCACCCGGACGCCGTCGAACCGGGTGGTCCCGCTGCCGGTGAGCTGCTGGCCGAACCCGTTCCAGTCGTCGCGGACCTGGACGCCGGGGTCGTCGACCCGCAGGGTGACCCCGACCGTGTGACCGTCCGGCGTCCGCGCGGTGACCGTGGTCCAGTCGGCGAAGATCGTGCCCGTGCTGTAGTGCTTCTCGCCGTGCAGCCGCCAGCCGTCGCCGTCCGGCACGAGGTGCGTCGCGAGGGACCCGACGCCGGCACTGCTCCGCTCGTGGCTGGCGTTCCCGACGACCTCGCCGGCGGCGATGCGGGTGAGCCAGTCCTCGCGCCGGACGACGCCCGGGTCGAGCAGCAGCTCCTCGACGAAGGAGAAGTGCGCGCGGAGCAGTTGTGGGATGTTCGAGTCGGCCTCGGCGAGCCGGACGAGCAGCGCGACGAGGTCGCTCACGGTCGCGCCACCACCGCCTGACGCGACGGGGACGGTCACCGCGGTGAACCCGGCGTCGGCGAGCAACCGGACCTGTTCGTGCGGCAGGGTCCGCGACCGCTCACGGTCCACGGCGCCGGCGGCGATGCGCTCGAAGACCGGGGCGAACTGCGCCAGGAGCGACGCACGGGTGGGCAGTGCGGTGGTGGTCATGATTCCTCCTGGAGGGTTCGGGGGTCCCGGTGCACGCTGACGCCGGGGACCGCGTCGAGCAGCCCCTGCGTGTACGGGTCGCTCGGGGAGCGGAAGACCTGGTCGGCCGGCCCCTCCTCGACGACCCGACCGTCGCGCAGGACGAGCACGCGGTCGCTGACGTGGTGGATCACACCGAGGTCGTGGGAGATGAAGAGCGCGGCGGTGCCGTACTCGCGGCGGATGTCGGCGAGCAGGTCGAGGACCTGCGCCTGGACCGAGACGTCGAGCGCACTGACGGCTTCGTCGAGGACGAGCACATCGGGATCGGTGGCGAGTGCCCGGGCGATCGCGACGCGCTGCCGCTGACCGCCGGACAGCGTGAGCGGGTGTCGGCCGGCGAGCGACGGGTCCAGCCCGACACCCTGCAGCAGCGCATCGACCCGTGCCGCGTCCGTGCCGGCAGCGCGGGGCGGACCGGCGGCGTCGACCGCTCGCGCGGACCGCGCGCCGACGAGCGCCGAGCGTACGAGCTCGCCCACGGTGCGTCGCGGGTCGAACGAGGACAGCGGGTCCTGCGACACGGTCGCGATCCGCGGGCGGTCGGCCCGACGGGCACGCTCCGGCAGCGCTGACCACGGCCGCCCCTCGAACAACACCTGCCCCGAGGACGGCGGGGTCAGTGCGAGGGCGATCGCCGCGGTCGTGGACTTGCCGGACCCGGACTCCCCCACGATGCCGAGTGTCTCGCCGGCCCGGAGTTCGAACGACACGTCGTCCACGACGGTGCGCACGACTCCGTCGGGCCCCCGGTACCGCTTGCTGACGTGCGAGACGGACAGCACCACGGAGCCGGCGACCGGGACCGGGCGCGATGCCGGACGCGGCGCGAGCGTCGCCGGCGGTGCGTCCGACAGCCGTGCTCCGGGTGCGTGGGCGGAGGGGATCGCGGCGAGCAGGCGCTTCGTGTAGGCGTGCTGCGGATCGCCGAGGACGGCGGCGACGGACCCCTGCTCGACGACGACGCCGTGCTGCATCACGACGACCTCGTCCGCGAGCTGCTCGACGACGCCGAGGTCGTGGCTGATCAGCACGAGGCCGGTCCCCCCGGCGCGGAGCTCGTCGAGGAGCGCGAGGATCTGCGCCTGCACCGTGGTGTCGAGCGCGGTCGTCGGCTCGTCGGCGATGAGCACCGCGGGGTCGAGGGCGATCGCGGCGGCGATGAGCGCACGCTGCCGCAGCCCGCCGGAGAGCTCGGACGGCAGCTGCCGAGCACGCAGCGACGGCGAGGGGATCCCCACGCGGCCCAGCAGCGAGAGCACCTGCTGCTCACGGGCGGAGCGCGGGCCCACCCCGTGCGCGCGGAGTGCGTCGGCGACGGATGCGCCGACCCTCCGGAGCGGGTCGAGCGAGACGAGGGCGTCCTGCAGGACGTAGCCGACGTCCTTGCCGCGGACCCCGCGCCACGCACGGTCGGACAGGTCGCGCAGGTCGCGACCGCCGAGCGAGAGCGCCGCGGCGGTGGTCGACGACGACGGGCCGTTCAACCCGAGCAACGACCTGGCGGTGACGCTCTTGCCGGAGCCGGACTCGCCGACGATCGCGACGCAGCGGCCTGGTTCGAGCGTGAACGAGACGTCCCGCACGACGGTGCGGTCGCCGAAGGCGACGGAGAGGTCCCGGACCTCGACGAGGGGACCGGTCGGACGAGCGGCACCACCCGACGGGACGGAGGACGTGGCGGACGTGAGCAGGTCAGGAGCGGTCACCGGGGGCCTCCAGGCTGGGTCAGGGTCTGCACGGCGCGACCGACGGCGGTCAGCGACAACGCGAGGAGCACGATCACGACGCCGGGCCAGAAGTCGAGCCACCACGCCTGCTGCAGGTAGTTGCGGCCGGCGTTGAGCATCGCGCCCCACTCCGGAGCGGGTGGCTGGACGCCCATGCCGAGGAACCCGAGGGCCGACGCCCAGACGATCGCCTGCCCGATCCCGAGCGTGACCAGGACGGTGAGCGGCCGGAAGGCGTTCGGCAGCAGGGTGTGGAACAGGACGTGCGCCGAGGAGTGGCCGAGCGCCCGCTCCGACTGCACGTACCCGGCGTTCCGCACGGCGAGCACCTGCCCGCGGACCATCCGGGCGTACCCGGGGACGGTCGCGATGCCGACGGCGAGGATCTGCGTCCCCGCGCTCGAGCCGAACACGGCGATCAGGATGAGCGCGAGCAGGATGCCCGGGAACGCGTAGAGGACCTCGATCACGCGGGTCACGACGGCGTCGACGGCACGACCGCCGAGCCCGCCGAGGACCCCGAGCAGGACGGCTCCGGCGAGCCCGAGCGCGGTGGCGCCGACGCCGATCAGGACGGACTGGCCGGCGCCGTGCACGAGGCGCGAGTACACGTCGCGGCCGGACTGGTCGGTCCCGAAGACGTGCTGCGCGCTGGGAGCGTCGAAGCTCTTGCCGAGGTCGATGGCGAGTGGGTCCTGCGGCGCCAGCAGGGACGGCCAGAGGGCCGCCACCGCGACGAGCGCGATGAAGGCGGCCGCCACCCAGAACGACACGCGTCGCAACGGGTGGGAGGCACGGCGCACCTTCCGCACACCGGCTTCGGCGGGTGCCGGGTCGGGCTGCAGGGCACGGGGTTCGCTGGGTGCGATGGTCGCGGTGGTCATGCTGCGGCTCCGGTCGTGCGGCGTAACTCGGTGGCTGGCAGGGCCGCGATGGTCGTCGGGGTCATGCTGTGGCTCCGGTCGTGCGGCGCAGTCGTGGGTCGACCACGACGTACGCGATGTCGGTGAGGATGTTCGCGACGACGTAGACGAGTGCGACGACGAACGTGATGCCGATGACGAGCGGCAGGTCCTGCGCGCTCACGGCGGTGACGAGGACCTGACCGATGCCCTGTCGGGCGAAGACGACCTCGGCGATGACGGCGCCGGAGACCAGCGAGCCGAGACCCCAGCCGGAGAGCGTGACGCCGGGGAGCGCCGCGTGCCGGAGCACGTACTTCCCGCGGATCGCGTTCTCGGACAGCCCGCGGCTCCGAGCGGACAGGACGAACGGCTGCTGCTGCTTGTCCTCGAACTCGTCGCGGGTCACCTGGCCGAGGAACCCGGCGAGCGGGATCGCGAGGGTGAGTGAAGGCAACACGATGCCGAGCGGGCCCGAGCCGATCACCGGGAACCAGTGCAGCTGCACCGCGAACACCAGCAGCAGCACGAGTCCGAGCCAGAACTGCGGCAGCCCGGCGGCGACGGTCTCGACCACCGAGCCGATCCGGCCGACGATGCCCGGCCGCCCCGCGGTCAGCAGGGTCGAGACGATCGAGAGCACCCAGGCCAGGACGAGCGCGGTCACCGTGAGGGCGAGCGTCGGGCCGATCTGCCCGGCGATGACACTCGTGACGGACTGCTTCAGCGTGTAGGACTCGCCGAAGTCGAGCCGGAACAGGCCTGCGAGGAAGTCGCCGTACTGCCCCAGGAGCGGCCGGTCGAAGCCGTACTGCGCGGTGACCGCGGCGACGGCCTCCTTCGTCGGGTGCGCTGCGGCGCCGCCGAGGATCGCGACGGCGGGGTCGCCGGGGACCGCGTGCTCGAGGAAGAACACGATCGTGCCCACGGCGAGGAGCAGGACCACCGCCTCGACGATGCGTCTGGTGACTCGGATGACCATCACTTGCCTCCGTCGATCAGGTAGGCGTCGGAGAGGACGGGTTCGCCCTCGCTGGGTTCGATCCACACGCCGCTGACGCGGTCGGCGATGCCGAGGCGGGTCTGGATCGGGTAGAGCGGCAGGCTCCAGGCCTTCGACGTCAGGATCTGCTGGGCCTTCGCGTACGCCGTCGCCTGCTTCGCCGGGTCGGTCGTCGCGGTGCCCGCGATGAGCAGCCGGTCGAGTTCGTCGTCGTACGCGAACGCCGAGTTCTGGCCGTTGTCGACGTCGTAGGTCGCCTTCGAGTACTTGATGTACATCACGTGCGGGGTGGGGCTGTTCCAGTAGTTCCCGAGCAGGTCGTACGCCTTCGGGTCGCCCCACACCGCGTTCATCGAGGACGAGTCGAGCGCCTGCAGCACGACCTTGATCCCGACGCGCTTCTCCATCGCCTGGATGTCCTGCAGGATCGTGACGTCCGCCGGCGGGGTCTCCGCGGAGTCCGCGTTGTAGGGCAGCGTCACCGTCAGGGTCTCGCCGTCCTTCGTCCGGTAACCGTCCGCGTCGCGTCCGGTCCAGCCGGCCTCGTCGAGGAGCTGCTTCGCCGCTGCCGGATCGTAGGGGAACGGCTCGTGGTACGCGGCGTCGTAGTGCGGCGTGCCCGAGGAGACGGCGTTGCCCTCGTAGGGGAACACCCCGTTGTAGGCGCTCTCGACGGCCTCTTTCGCGTCGGAGGCGTGCACGAACGCCTGCCGAACCCGGATGTCGCTGAACACGGTGCTCTGCGTGTTGAGGTCGAGGCTGAACGGCGAGCCCGAGTGCACGAACGACTGCAGCTCGATCGACGGGTCCGCCTTCGCCAGCCCCTCGCTCTCCGGCGGCACGTTGAAGATGACGTCCGCCTCGCCGGAGCTCAGCGCGCCGTACCGCGTCGTGTTGTCCTTGAGGAACTTCCACGTGATGCCGTCCAGGTACGCGGGCCCCTGGTGCTTCGCGTCAGCCGGGGCGCTGTTGTACGAGTCGTTCCGGACGAGCTCGACGTCGCGCTCGTGGTTCCACTTCGCGACCTCGAACGGCCCCGTCCCGACCGGCGACTCGCAGTTCGCGGCGAGTCCGCGCGCCATGGCCTTCGGCGACTCCATGCCGAAGAACGCCTGCGACAGGGCGGCCAGGAGCGGCGAGTACGGCCGCTTCAGGGTGATCCGGACGACGTGGTCGCTGATCGCGGTGGCCTTGTCGAAGTACCCGGTCAGGTACAGCAGGTCGGTCGACGACTGCGTCGCCGGGTCGAGGATCTGCGTGAAGTTGTCCACCACCGCCTGGGCGTCGAAGGGGGTGCCATCGGTGAACTCCACGCCCTGCTTCAGTGTGAAGTCGTACTGCGTGCCGTCGTCCGAGATCCTCCAGCTCGACGCCAGCCATGGCTGCACGCTGCCGTCCTCCTGCAGCGACACGAGCGAGTCCAGGTACTGGCGCGCGATGTACGTCTGCGGCATGTCCCCGGAGTTGTGCGGGTCGAGGCAGGTGGGTTCCCGGTCCGTCGCGTAGACGAGTGTGCCGCCGCGGACGGGGCCGGAGTCCCGCGTGGCCGCGGTCGAACCGGCGGAGCAGCCGGCCAGCAGTGCGCCGGCGGCGAGCGCGGCGACCACCGCGACGGTGGTGCGTCGGGTCGGACGGCGGTGGATCGGCCGCCGGGTGTCGGATCGGGTCATGTCGAGGACCGTAGGCACCGCGTCGGCGACGGCGCGACCGTCGCGACACGCGTCGCAACGCAGCGTCACGGGGGGTCGCGGCTCGGGGCACACGCGTCACACGGCGTCACGGAGCCGGCCGTGTCACGGTTCGTCACCGGCGGCCACTGCCGTCCAGAGCACCCATATCGTGGCGCGCATGGAGCAGCGGACGATGGGGCGGACGGGGGCGCCGGTCAGCGCGCTGACGCTCGGGACGCACGCCGTCGCCGGGATCGCGGCACGTGACCTGGACGAGGCCGAGTACCTGGTCCACTCCGCGCTCGAACGCGGCGTCACCGCCGTCGACATGTCGGACGCGGACGGCGGGGGCGCGGCCGAGCGTGCGGTCGGGGCGGCGATCGCCGCACGCCGCGACGAGGTCTTCGTGTCGGTCCGGTTCGGTGACCCGATGGACGACGACCGCGCGCACCGCGGCGCCGGGAGGCGCTGGATGTTCCGCGCCGTCGAGCGGAGCCTGCACCGCCTGGGCACGGACGTGATCGACCTGTACCAACCGGCGCGCCCGGACCCGACGACCTCGCTCGACGAGACCCTCGACGCACTCGCCGACCTGGTGGCGCAGGGCAAGATCCGCAGCTTCGGGATCCCCGGCTTCCCCGCCGAGGAGCTCGTCGAGGCGCAGTGGCTCCGCGCCGGGACGAAGCGCGCCACGGCGACCCACGTGCCCTACTCGCTGCTGACGCGGACGGCAGAGCGCACCGTGCTCCCGGTCGCCCGCAGGTTCGGCCTCGGGGTGCTGGCCGGTTCGCCGCTCGCGGGCGGGTGGCTCGCGGGCGCCTACCGCGCCGGGTCACCGCAGCCTCGTTCACCGCACGCGGCGGCGCAGCCGGAGACCTTCGCCGTGGACAGCCCGGGGAACCGGCACAAGCTCGCGGTCGCCGACCGGCTCGGCCGGCTCGCTGACGAGGCCGGCCTGACCCTGCTCGAGCTCGCCGTGGGCTTCGCGCTCACGCACCCGGACATCGCGTCGGTGGTGGTCGGGCCGCGCACGACCTCGCACGTGGACGCCTACGCGCAGGCGGCCGATGTCGTGCTCGACGACGGGCTGCTCGACGCGGTCGACCTGGTGGTGGCACCGGGCACGCATGTGCTGGAGCGGGACACGGGGTCGCTGTTGCCGGCGCTCTCGCGGGAGCGGCTGCGCGGACGGACCGTCGAGCGGGTGGTCGGCTGAGGCCGACCGGGCACTGGTGGCGGGCCGGAGACGGACAGGAGGTCCGGTGTCAGCTGGCACCGGACCTCCTGTCCGCAGTCGGCGGACGTCAGCGGTAGGCGATCGCGGCGACCGCGTCGTGGGCGACCATGACGGGGACCGCCAGCGTGTGCGGGAGCCGGGCCCCCGCGGCCTCGAGCCCGCAGAGCACGGCGTTCAGCAGCCGGCTCGGGACGACGACGGTGGCGGGGCGGACGGTCGCGGCGACGACGCTCATGATGACTCCTGGGTTGTCGAGCACCTGATCTGGCTCGGTGCGTTCAACATATTGGATGTCAGATGCCATGTCAACCGCGATGTAACCCGTCAGGAGACGTCGCCGGCACGCGCTCCTGCCCACAGGTCGACGTCCGCGATGCCGACGGAGTGCTCGTCGATCGCGCGCAGCTCGTCGTCCGAGAACGTCAGGTCGCCGAGTGCCGCCACGTTGTCCTCGAGCTGTGACACCCGCGATGCCCCGATCACGAGCGAGGTCACTCGCTCGTCGCGGAGTGCCCACGACAGGGCGAGCTGCGCCATGGTCTGCCCACGCGACTCGGCGACGGCGTTGAGCGCGCGCAGGTGCTCGACGACCTCGGGCGTGATGCTCGACGCGTCGAGGGACTTGCCCGCGGCAGCACGCGAGTCGGCCGGCACCCCATCCAGGTACTTGCCCGTCAGGAGCCCCTGCGCGAGCGCGGTGAACCCGATGACGCCGAAGCCCAGCTCGCCGGCGGTGTCGAGCAGCCCCTCGGTCTCGATCCAACGGTTCAGCATCGAGTACGACGGCTGGTGGATCAGCAGCGGCGTGCCGAGGTCGCGCAGGATCGCGGCCGCCTGGCGGGTGCGCTCGGTGTCGTAGGACGAGATGCCGACGTACAGCGCCTTGCCCTGCTGGACGGCGGTGTGCAGCGCGCCCATCGTCTCCTCGAGCGGGGTGGAGGCGTCGAGGCGGTGCGAGTAGAACACGTCCACGTAGTCGAGGCCCATGCGGGTCAGGGACTGGTCGAGCGAGGCGAGCACGTACTTGCGCGACCCGCCGCCCTGCCCGTACGGGCCCGGCCACATGTCCCACCCGGCCTTGGTCGAGATGACCATCTCGTCGCGGTAGGGCGCGAAGTCCTCACGCATCAGGCGGCCGAAGTTCACCTCGGCGGCGCCGTAGGGCGGGCCGTAGTTGTTCGCGAGGTCGTGGTGGGTGATGCCGAGGTCGAACGCACGGCGGCTGACGGCACGCTGCGTCTCGAAGGGCACGTCGTCGCCGAAGTTGTGCCAGTACCCCAGCGAGAGCAGCGGCAGGTCGAGGCCGGAGTGGCCGGTGCGGCGGTACGTCATCGAGTCGTAGCGGTCGTCGCTGGCGATGTAGGTCATGGTCCGAGCCTGGCACGCGGTCACCGGGAGGGATCGGTACGCGACCGCGGGACGGACCGGTCGGCGCACTGACTACCGGCGCAGTCCGTCGTCGATCCGGGTGAGCAGCGCCAGGGTCGCGGTCACGCCCGCGTGGTCCGTGCCGAGGGCGCCGCGCAGCTGCTCGGCCCAGTGCGCGTGCAGCACGGCGATGCTCTCCTTCGCGCGCACCGTCGAGAAGAGCTGCACGAGGCGGGCGTCCTGCGGGTCGGCGCGCCGGTCCACCATGTCCTTCGCCACCAGGGAGCGGAGTGCCGCGCTGAGGTTGCTCCGCTGCAGCCCGGTGGCCTCGGCCGTGGCGCTCGGCGAGGTGCCCTGGTGCCGGTCGATCCACCGCATCACGAGCGCCTCCGTCCCGGTCAGCGGCACGATGTCGAGCGCGTGCGAGGCGTTCGGGTCGACCTCGCGGGAGATGCGCAGGACGACGTCGGCCAACTCCGCGAGGACGTCGTCGGTCGGGGCGGGCTCCATGCAGCGACTGTACCGCCGACCAGCAATGAGTTATGCTTTCATAACCATGACGACGAACACCGGCTCGATCCGCGCGGACCTCGCGACACCCACGACACGACCACAGGGCATCACGACAGCGCTGCTGCTGGTGCTCGGCCTGCTCAGCGCGGTGGCGCCGTTCGCCACCGACCTGTACCTGCCCGCGTTCCCGGAGATGACGCGGGAGCTCGGAGCGTCCGCCACCACGGTGCAGCTGACCCTCACCGCCTTCCTGGTCGGGGTGACCGCCGGGCAGCTCGTCTTCGGTCCCCTGTCCGACCGCTTCGGCCGCGTGCCCCCGTTGATCGCCGGCGCAGCGCTGTGCGTGCTCGCCAGCGTCGCCGCCGTGCTCGCGCCGAACGTGGCCGTGCTGATCGTCGCCCGGTTGCTGCAGGGCCTCGGCGGAGCCGCCGGCATGGTGATCGGCCGCGCGGTGATCTCTGACCTGGCGACCGGGAAGCCCGCGGCCCGGGCGTTCTCGCTCATGATGATCGTCGGCGGCGTCGCGCCGGTCGTCGCCCCGCTGCTCGGCGGACTGCTCACCGGTCCGATCGGGTGGCGCGGCCTGCTGACGATCGTGCTCGGGCTGTCGGTCGTCATGCTCGTGGCGGTGCTCGCCGTCATCCGCGAGACACACCTGCGCTCGCACCGGGACGCCCTCCGGGCCGCACGCTCGTCGTCGTCCTCGCCGCTCACCGCACTGCGCTCGCGGACGTTCCTCGGCTACACCGCGGTGTTCGGGTTCGCCTTCGCCGTGATGATGGCGTACATCTCGGCGTCGCCGTTCCTGTACCAGGACATGCTCGGCCTGGGCACGGTCGGCTACGGGCTGGCGTTCGGGCTGAACGCGCTGGCGCTCATGGGCATCAGCGTGCTGTCCGCCAAGCTCACCGAGCGTCGCTCCGTGACGGGGGTGCTGTCGCTCGGCATCGTCCTGGTGCTGGCCTCGACGGTGGCGTTCGCGCTGCTCGTCGTCACCGCAGCCCCGGTGTTCCTGCTCGCCGTGCCCCTGTTCACCGCGGTCGGCAGCCTCGGGCTGGTGCTCGGGAACGCGACGGCCCTGGCACTCGGAGCCGTGCCGTCCGCCGCGGGCAGCGCCTCGGCGGTGCTCGGTGCGCTGCAGTTCGGGCTCGCGGCACTGGTGTCACCGCTCGTGAGCATCGGCGGGTCGAGCACGGCGGCGCCGCTGGCGATCGTGATGCTCGCGGCCGCCGTGGTCGCGGTCGTCGCGCTGCTGGCGGCGCGGGGTCGACGGGCAGCTCGCGCGGACTGACGCGGCAGACGTTCCGCGCAGAGGATGTCGGATCGCGCGTTGTCAGTCGGAAGTTCCGACCGACCACGCGCGATTCGACCACCCGTGGCAGACCCGACCGCAGATCAGAGCCGGCGGCGTCAGCGGGCGACGGGCTTGGCGGGCCGCAGGTACGGCAGCCGCGGCATGAGCAGGTCCACCCAGAGCACCCGCGCGGCCGGGGCCACGGCGAGCGCCCACGCCACCGAGGCCAGTGCGTCGGTCGGGTAGTGCACGGCGTCGATCGTCACCGAGAAGAACACCACGACGACGGCGATCGTGCCGACGGTCACGGCGAACGCATGCCACCGGGTGTCGCGCAGCACCCAGCAGATCGCGATCGTGAAGGCCACCATGAACACCGTGTGGCCGCTCGGGTACCCGGGGTCCGGCTGCACGGGGAACGGGTGCGGCAGCACGGACACGTCGGGTCGGGTGCGGTGGACGATCTCCTTGACGATCGCCGACGGCACCCAGGTGATCGCGACGACCCCGGCGAACGCTGCCGCGGGTCGGACGTTGCGCTGCACGGCCCAGATCACGCCGGTCACGACGACGGTGACGACGATCGCGGGCGCGGGGCTGATCGCGTGGTAGACCCCGTCGGTGACGGCGCGGAGGGCACCGGTGTGCAGGGCGTTGAGGGCGCGGGCGAACCCGATGTCCACGGTGCCGAGGAAGAAGCCGACCACGGTGAGGACGACGACTGCGCCGATGCCGATCGCCAGCATCGCGAGCGGGTACGGGGAGCGCACCAGGATGCCGTTCGCGTCGGGCTCTCGGCGGCGGGGTCGGAGCGGCGGCGCGTCGTCGATCATCCGTCCATGGTCGCAGCCCCGGAGGACCAGCGTGCACACGGAGCACGTCGAGCCCATCCGAAAGCGCTCAGACAGGCTCCGTCCTGACGCGACCGGCCACGCGCCGTCCGGTCGCCGCCCGCGCGGGACGACTACACCGGGAGGTGTCCACCACGAGAGGAACCGCATGCCCACCGTTGCCGAGAACATCGTCGCCACCCTCCGCCTGAACGACGTCCAGCGGGTCTACGGCCTGCCGGGGGACTCCCTCAACGGGTTCACCGACGCCCTGCGCAAGGACGGCACCATCCGGTGGGAACACGTCCGGCACGAGGAGGCGGCCGCGTTCGCCGCGTCGGCCGAGGCGGAACTGACCGGGGAGCTCGCGGTGTGTGCGGGCAGCTGCGGCCCGGGCAACCTGCACCTGGTCAACGGGCTGTTCGACGCGAACCGCTCCCGCGTGCCCGTGCTGGCGATCGCCGCGCACATCCCCACGGCCGAGATCGGCTCCGGGTACTTCCAGGAGACCCACCCGCAGGAGCTGTTCCGCGAGTGCTCCGTGTACGTCGAGTACGTCGCCGACCCGACGCAGATGCCCCGCCTGCTCGAGATCGCGATGCGTGAGGCGATCGAGAAGCGCGGCGTCGCGGTGCTCGTCATCCCCGGGGACGTGCTGCTCGCCGAGGCGAAGGACACCCGGACCACCCGCATCGAGCGCGCCACCCCGCGCGTCCTCCCGTCCGAGGCCGAGCTCCAGCGCACCGCGGACCTGCTGAACGGCGCCGACAAGATCACGATCCTGGCCGGCGCCGGTGTCGCCGGGGCCCACGACGAGGTCGTCGCCCTGGCCGAGCGGCTGCAGGCCCCGATCGTGCACGCCCTGCGCGGCAAGGAGCACATCGAGTACGACAACCCCTACGACGTCGGCATGACCGGGCTGCTCGGCTTCGCGTCCGGGTACCGCGCGATGGAGGACGCCGACGTCGTGCTCATGCTCGGCACCGACTTCCCGTACCAGCAGTTCTTCCCGGCGAAGGCGAAGCACGTGCAGGTCGACGTCCGCGGCTCACAGCTCGGGCGCCGGCACCCGGTGGACATCGGGCTGGTCGGCACGGTCAAGGACACCGCACTCGCGCTCATCCCGCTGCTCGACGGCGCCAAGCCCGCGCACCATCTGGAGGACGCCCGCAAGCACTACCGGAAGACCCGCGAGAAGCTCGACGACCTGGCCGTCCCCGCGGGGAAGCACAAGCCGCTGCACCCGCAGTACGTCACGCGCGTGCTCGACCGGCTCGCCGCCGACGACGCCGTGTTCATCCCGGACGTCGGGTCGCCGGTCGTGTGGGCGTCCCGGTACCTGACCCTGAACGGCAAGCGACGGCTGATCGGGTCGTTCGTGCACGGCACGATGGCGAACGCGGTGCCGCAGGCGATCGGCGCACAGACCGCGTTCCCGGACCGGCAGGTCATCGCGATGGCCGGTGACGGTGGGCTGACGATGCTGCTCGGCGAGCTGATCACGATCGTGCAGAACGAGCTGCCGGTGAAGATCGTCGTGTTCGACAACTCGTCGCTCAACTTCGTCGAGCTCGAGATGAAGGCGGCGGGCTTCGTGAACTTCGGCACGGAGCTGCGGAACCCCGACTTCGCGAAGGTCGCCGAGGCGATCGGCATCAAGGGCTTCCGCGTCGACGAGTCCGCGGACTTCGAGTCGGCGATGGCAGCGGCCCTCGCGCACGACGGCCCGGCGCTGGTGTCGGTCAAGGCCGACCGCCAGGAGCTGTCGATGCCGCCGGCGGTCACGCTCGAGCAGGCCAAGGGCTTCACGCTCTACGCGATCCGAACCGTCCTGAGCGGCCGCGGCGACGAGCTGCTGGACCTGGCCTCGACCAACTTCCGGCAGTTCATCTGACGGGACCCGCCGACGGCAGGATCCACGAGCAGGGCACGTCGGCGCGCCACGTGGGCCGGATGGGCGCGGCGCTGATCTGGACGGACCGGGTCGGGTCCGCGCGACACCCGGGCACCGCATGCTCGACCTGTGTCGCCCAGACCGGACCCGCGTCCCGGCGCTCCACGGTGTGGGCACCGAGCACGCCGGCCGCGACCACGCTCGCGACGAGCAGCCATGCCGGCACCGCCCACCACCGGCCACGGGCCAGCAGGGCGTCGGCGGCGAGCACGACGGCTGCGACGAGCAGCATCGACGCGGCGGCGGCGTAGCGGTACGGGCCGGTGCCCGCGTACTGCTGCCGGGTGAACGCGGACCAGTCGCTGTCGTCGACGTGGTTGAGCGCGAACGCCGCGGTCCACACCACGACGGACCCTCCCACCAGGGCGACCGACATCCAGCGACGCTGCGGACCGCCGACACGGGCGGCGACCGCCAGCGCGGCCAGGACCGCGACCGCGGGGACGACGAGGACCCACCAGCCGTGGTCGAGGACGGCCATCCCGACACGCTGCACCCGTGGGGTCCAGCCGCCGGCGAAGGCCTGCGTCAGGTAGCCCAGCACGATGTCGCTCGGGCTGGTGATGCTCGTCGCCGGTGGCCGCGGATGGGTCACGGTCGCCACGACCTGGGCCGCGATGCCGAGGAGCGCCGCACCCAGCACGGGCAGTGCACGTCGCTCGCGTCGGGCCAGCAGGAACAGGGGCAGGAACACCGCGGTCTGGATCTCGGTCAGCGTCACGGCGAGCGCCGTCGCCGCCAGCACGGCTGCCGACCACCACGACCGGGGTCGTGCCGCGAACAGCCACGGGGCAAGGAACAGCAGGTACCAGTGCAGGTTGGCGGNGAGCGGCCAGGCCCGGACGACCGGACCCGCGAGCAGGAAGACCGCACCGCAGACGAGGCCGATCACGGTGCACGACAGTGCGTTGACCACCGTCGCGTAGTCGTGGACCGGGCGGATCGCCACGGCGACGTCCACGAGCACCCGTGGGACGAGGTGCAGGTACCCGTCGTACGGGTGCCACAGCGTCCGGATCGGACCCGACGCGATGCGCTGCTCGAGGAACCGGCCGGAGTCCTCGGCCCAGGCCGTCCCGCGAGCGGGGAACCCGAGCCGGTGCCAGATCCACGCCGCGGACGCCGTCGCGATGACGAGCGCCAGGCCCGCGTCCCGCAGGCGCGCTGCCCTGTCGGTGCTCCGCCACCGATCGGGGACGGAGACGGAGGTCATCCCGCGATGGAACACCATCGGACGCTCCGGGCGGATCGCCCGTCGGGCTGAACGTGGTCCGTCGACCGGCCATCCGGCCCGGCCGGCCGACTGGTGCGGTGGACGTGACCGCGTCGCGGACGGGAGGCGCGTCCCGGGTCGGTACCGGGCCTCCCGTCCGTCACACCCAGCGTGGGGTCGTCACCACCCGAGCGGTTCGCCGTCCTCCAGGAACACGCCGCTGGGGCCCTCCGGGCCCGCCGATGCCGCGGCCACGACCGTCGCCGCGCTGACCTCGACCGGGCGACCGTGGGGGTTCGGCGCCCCGCCGAGCTCGGTCGCGGTGTAGCCGGGCTCGAGCACGACGAAGTGCACCTCCGGGACGGCGCGGGCGTACTGCGCCGTGAGCATGGACACGGCGGCCTTGCTCGCGCCGTAGACGATCGCGTTCACGGTGGACGCGGGCTTCGCGGGGTCGTGGGTCGCGGCGAACGAGCCGAGCGCACTGCCGATGTTCACGACGAGCGGGTTCGCCGAGCGGCGCAGGAGGGGCAGCGCCGCCTCGGTGGTCCGGACGATGCCCACCGCGTTCGTGTCGAACACGGCGAGTGCGTCGGGACCGTTCAGCCCCCACATCGCGATGCCGGCGTTGTTGACCAGCACGTCCAGCCCGCCCGCCGCATCGAGGTGTGCGAACGCGGCGGCGGCCGAGGCGTCGTCGGTCACGTCGAGCTGCACGGCCCGCGCGCCGAGCTCCTCGGCGACCGCGGTGCCGGCCCGCAGGTCGCGAGCGCCGACCCAGACGGTGTGCCCGGCGGCGACGAGTTGACGGGCGGTTTCCTTGCCGAGGCCACGGGAGGCGCCGGTCACGAGTGTCGTTGTCATGACCGCAGCGTGCGCCCGTCCGTTGCCGGGCAGACAGCCGCCCCGTTGTCGTAGGACTGGCAGGGCCAGGCCCCGGCCGGTCCCCGCGAGGCAGACTGTCGGCATGGACCACTCGGAGTTCGGGAGCACGCTGCGGCGGCTGCGCGACCACGTCGCCCCGTCGTCGGTCGGGGTGCCGATCGGGCCCCGCCGGCGGGCCACCGGACTGCGGCGCGAGGAGCTGGCCGGCCTGGCCGGGATCTCCGCCGACTACCTGACCCGCCTCGAGCAGGGCCGTGCCACGTCGCCGTCCGCCCAGGTCGTCGAGGCGCTGGTCCGGGCGCTGCGGGTGGCGGACGCCGAGCGCGAGCTGCTCTACGCGCTCGCCGGACACGCCGCTCCCGGCGCGGACGTCGTCCCCACGCGGATCCCGCCGAGCGTGCAGCGGTTGCTCGACCGGCTGGCCGACACCCCGGTCGCCGTGCTCGACGCCGCGGGCAACCTGCTCGTCGCGAACCTGCCGTACGACGCGCTGATGGGGCCGATCGGTGCGCTCCGCGGGCACGACCGGAACACGGTCTGGCGGCACCTGGTCGGGTCGGGCAGTCGCGCCGTGCACACCCCGGCTGAACAGGGGGCCTTCGAGGAGCGGGTGGTGGCGGACCTGCGGTCGACCGCCGCGCGCTACCCGCTCGACCGGCAGCTGCAGCAGCTCGTGCGGGACCTGCGCGCTGCGAGCCCGCGCTTCGTCGCGCTGTGGGAGTCCGCCGCCCCGGCACCGACGGACCACCCGACGCGGCAGAAGACCATCCACCACCCGACGGTGGGGCCGATCCAGGTGGACTGCGACACGCTCGTGGTCGGGCCCGAGGACCTGCGGATCATGGCCTACACCGCCGAGCCGGGGACGGCCGACGCGGAGCGGCTCTCGCTCGCGATCGTGCTCGGGACCCAGGCGCTGGTCGAGTAGCGCGCACGTCCCCCCGACGCGGTCAGGCGCCAGCACCGCCGTCGACGGGGACGATCGCGCCGGTGACCATCGAGGCGCGGTCGCTCAGCAGCCAGGCGGCGACCTCGGCGACCTCCGCCGGCTCCGCCATCCGACCGAGCGGCACCGAGGCGTTGATCTGCGCCGCGATGCCGGGCGTCGCGGCCTCCCACGCGTCGATCATCTCGGTGGCCGTCCCACCGGGGGTGATGCCGTTCACCCGGATGTGCTCGGGCGCCCAGGTGACGGCGGCGGTCTCGGTGATGCTGTTCAGCGCGCGCTTCATCGCGCCGTAGGCGGGCAGGGCCGGGTTCGCGCGTCGGCTGCCGATGCTCGACGTGTTCACGATCGCGCCACCGCCCGCCCGACGCATCAGCGCGGCCTCGGCGGTCATCGCGACCCAGTGCCCGCGGAAGTTCACCGCGAACTGCTCGTCGAGGTCCTCGTCGCTGGTGGTGTCGAGGGGTCCGGGCTGTTGGATCGCCGCGCCGTTGTTGAACGCCCCGTCGAGACGGCCGTGCAGGTCGTCGACCCGGGCGACGGCGCCGCGGATGCTGTCGGGGTCGGCGAGGTCGAGTACCACGGCGTCGGCGGTGCCGCCGTCCGCGCGGACGGCGGCGACGACGGCGTCGAGTGCGCCGGTGCTGCGAGCAGCGAGCACGACCGCGGCGCCCTCGCGGGCGAAGAGCCGGGCCGCGGCAGCGCCGATGCCGCGGCTGGCACCGGTGATGAACAGGACCTTGCCGGAGAGCAGGCCGATGGGCGTGTGGGTGGTGGTGTCGTTCGTCATGCCCTCAGCGTCCGGCCCGGTGGGTCGACGGAGCCAGGTACGAGCCGTACCAGGATCGGGATCGTGGGAGCGAGCAGACTCGGACCATGGACAAGCAGGAACTCGCCGCGTTCCTCCGGTCGCGGCGCGAACGACTCCGACCCGAGGACGTGGGTCTGCCCTCCGGCCCGCGGCGACGGACTCCGGGGCTGCGGCGCGAGGAGGTCGCCGTCCTGGCGCACATCTCGACCGAGTACTTCGTCCGCCTCGAGCAGGGCCGCGCGCCACGTCCGTCGGCCGAGGTCCTCGCCGCGATCACCGGCGCGCTCCTGCTGACCGACGCCGAGTCCGAGCACCTGCACCTGCTCGCCGGCACCGCTCCGCTGCACCGCGGACTCGTCCGGCGTGACGTCCGACCGAGCATCCTCGCTGTCGTCGAACGGCTCCCGCAGACCGCAGCGATCGTCATCTCAGCGACGTTCGAGGTCCTCGCCTGGAACGCGCTCGCCGCCGCGCTCATGGAGGACTTCGGCGAGCGCCCACCGTCGGAGCGGAACCTGGCCAGGAAGGCCTTCCCGGTCGGGGGCCAGCCGGAGCAGCCGCCGTTCGGCATCGCCGACGGCACCGAGTTCCAGCGCGACGTCGTGGTGCACCTCCGGAGCGCGCGGGCCCGGTACCCCGCCGACCCGACGGTGTCCGCCCTGGTCGAGGAACTGCGGACCGGCAGCACCGAGTTCGCCCGACTGTGGGAGCAGCACGACGTGCGGACGGCGCCGATGCTGACGAAGACCTTCCACCACCCGGCCGTCGGCCCGGTCACCGTGGACTGCGACAGCCTGGCGCTGACGGACCGGGACCAGTTCCTCGTGCTCTACACGGCGCCAGCGGGGTCACCGGACGCGGACGCCCTCGCGCTCCTCGGTGTCCTGGGAGCGGAGGGCGTCCGGACGCGGGCGTGACTCAGAACGCGGGCGTGCCACCGGCGATCGTGATGGTCGAACCGGACTGGTAGCTCGACTCCGGGCTCACCAGGTGCACGTAGGCGGCACCGAGTTCGGCGGGCTGGCCGGGGCGGCCGAACGGCGACTGCTCACCGAAGTGCGACACGGTCTCGGCGTCGTCGGAGCCCGGCTGCAGCGGCGTCCAGACCGGTCCCGGGGCAACCGAGTTCACGCGGATGCCCTTCGGGGCGAGCTGCTGGGCGACGGCCTCGGTGAAGAGCTTGATCGCGCCCTTGGACACGGCGTAGTCGATCTTGTCGGGCGACGGTGTCGACGCCTGGATCGAGCCGGTCGTCACGATCGTCGACCCCGGCTCCAGGTGCGGCACCGCGGCCTTCGTCAACCAGAACAGCGAGTAGATGTTCGTCTTGAACGTCGAGTCGAACATCTGCGTGTCGAGCGTCAGGATGTCCTCGTTGCTCTCCATGCGACCGGCCACCATCACCAGGGTGTCCAGTCCGCCGAGCTCGTCGACGGCCTGCTGGACGAGGTCCTTGCAGTACTGCTCGTCCGAGATGTCGGCGGGGACCAGGACCGCCCGGCGTCCCTCGGACTCGAGCAGGTCGCGGACCTCCTCGGCGTCTTCCTGCTCGTCCGGCAGGTAGGACAGGACGAGGTCGGCGCCCTCGCGCGACATCGCGATCGCGGCGGCACGGCCGATGCCGGAGTCCGCGCCGGTGACGATCCCGCGGAAGCCCGTCAGGCGCTCCTTGCCGACGTAGCTCTGCTCGCCGTGGTCGGGCTTCGGGTCCATCTTCCAGGCGGCACCCGGCAGGGACTGCTCCTGCTTCGGGTACGGCGGTGCGGGGTAGAGGGAGTTCGGGTCGCGCTTGTCGTACTGGCTCATGCAACCACGGTCCTCCGACGCGGGCGGACGCGCGTTCAGGTCGGGCCGGAGCCCGCCATGAGCGCGACCACAGCAAGGACGGGAGGCCCGGTGCCAGCTGGCACCGGACCTCCTGTCCGTCAGTGGGTCAGACGCCGGCCGTCGACCGGATCCAGGACGCGGACTGCGTCAGCAGCGCGTAGTTGGAGCCGGCCCGGGTGTTCGCGCCCGGGTCGGCGCTGTCGCCCGTCGAGCACACGCCGACGACCTTGCCGTTCACGATCAGTGGGCCGCCCGAGTCGCCGTGGTTCGATGCGCCGCTCACACCGGTGACGTGCTGCGCGCGGCCGCTGTAGGCGTCGGTGCTGGCGCCGGTGAGCGAGACGCTCGCCTGGTACAGCCCGTCGGACTGCGTCGCGTTCGCCCGCAGGCCGTAGCCCTGGATCGTGCCGGTGCCGCTCGACTTCGCGGTCGCTGCGAGGTCGAGCGGCGCGTAGGACGACAGCGCGGACGCGGTGCGCAGGTGCACGAGCGCGATGTCGCCCGTCGGTGCGGCGGACACCCGGTCGACGACGGATGCGGCGCCGCGGTTCGACGTCGAGTTGGAGTGGTAGACGTTCATCGCACCGATGCCGTCGATGCAGTGCCGGGCGGTGAGCACCCACGAGGCGGTGATCTGCTCGCCGGTGCAGTTGCTGACGTAGCCCGACGGGATGGACCCGCCGGACGCCTCGAGCTGGACCGCCCACGTGTTCGTGGCACGCTCGCCGCCGACGACCTGGGGGCTGGCCGTCAGGGCCGATGCCGGTGCGGCGGCGAACAGCCCGCCGGCGATGAGGGTCGCGGCGAACGCCGCTGCGATGGACTTCTTCATGACGACTCCTCTGTCGGGGCCGGACCCACTCCACTGACCGGGACTGACCCGTTGCGCTGTGCAACTGAAGAGCATCTTCATCCCCCGTTCAGGGGTCGCACCAGTCCGCACTTCGACGGACGCATCGGGGTGCTAGTGCTCGGTGCCGCCCGTGACGACGGCGTCGGGGGCGGGGTCGAGCGACTCGCGGACGGCGAGGGTGAGCGCGGTCACCAGGTCGTCGAGCGGCAGGGTCGGGACGTCGCCGGTCGCCGACTCGGGCGTCGCCGGGACGTGGACGAAACCGGCACGGAAGCCCTCGTTGGCGGCGATCGACATGAGCTCGTAGAAGGCGTGGTTGCAGGTGAACGTGCCCGCGGTGTTCGACACGGCCGCCGGCACACCGGCCCGGGTCGCGGCACGCACGATGCGCTTGATCGGCAGGGTCGTCAGGAAGCCGTCGGGGCCGCGCTGGTCGATCGGTTCGTCGATCGGCTGGGCTCCGGCGTTGTCCGGGATGCGCGCATCGTCGATGTTGACGGCCACCCGTTCGGGGGACACGGTCGTCCGGCCCTCGGCGACACCGGTGGCGATCACGAGCGTCGGCCGGTGCTCCGTGACCGCGGCGACGAGCGCGGCGCGGACCTCGGCGAAGACGACCGGCAGCTGCTCGACGACGACCCGTCCGGGCCCGTCCCACGCGGATGCGACGGCCTGGACGGCATCCCACGAGGGGTTGCGCGCCGCACCACCGAAGGGCTCGAACGCGGTCAGGAGGACGACGGGATCTGCGCTGGTGGCCACCCGTCGATCGTACGAGTCGGGACCTGTTCCTGGTCAAGGCTGCAAACCGGCACGGCGAGCGCTCCGAATCCCCTGTGCATACGATCTGCCACGGGTTGCCGAACACGACGACTCACCACCACGAAAGGTCTCGTCATGACAGCGCACACAGCAGCCGGCCGCACCGGCTACGGCTCCACCTGGACCCAGAAGGGCGCCCTCGTCTTCGGCGTCGTGTTCCTCATCGTCGGCATCGCCGGCTTCGTCCCCGGACTCACGATGGACATGGGCACGATGTCGGCCGCGGGCAACGGCTCGATGGCGCACCTGCTCGGCCTGTTCCAGGTCTCGGTCCTGCACAACATCGTCCACCTGCTGTTCGGCATCGTCGGGCTGCTCGCCGCACGCACCGCCACGGGTGCCCGGCTGTACCTGCTCGTCGGCGGCATCGTCTACGCGGTGCTCTTCGTCTACGGCCTGTTCACCGCGAACATGGCGAGCGCCGCGAACTTCGTCCCGCTGAACAGCGCTGACAACGTGCTGCACGCGGTCCTCGCGGTCGCCATGATCGTGCTCGGACTGGTCCTGCCCCGCGTCGGAGCCCGCCGAGCCTGACCCGGTCGACCCCGTCACGATCAGGTCGACGGGGTCAGGGCAGTCGGCGGGACGTCACTCAGCGTCGCGCCGCGCGTCTTCGCACAACAGAAAGCACCTCGAACCGCGTGACCACGTGGTTCGAGGTGCTTTCTGTTGTGCGGGAGCAGATCGCACCACGAAGTGGCGGGAACGTCGTGGCGGCAGCGCCGAGCGCCGCGCGCCGCTACGCGAGCTCGGCGTCGAGCACGCGGGCGCGCACCTGTGCCGCGGCCCCGAGCGCGACCGCGTCCGACCCGAGCAGGGCCGGCTCGACCCGGATGGCCGCCCCGGAGACGGGCGGTTCGGCGGCGATCGCGGCCTCGATCGCGGGCGCGAGCAGGTCCCACGAGCGCGCGACACCGCCACCGATGACGACCGTCGTCACGTCGAGGATCCCGGCCGTCAGCAGAATGCCGCGGGCGATCCCCCACCCGGCCGTCCGGAACACCGAGGCGGCCTCGGGGTCACCAGCGCGTGCGGCGTCGGCGATCGCGTGCACGGGCAAGCGGCGGCCGGTCACGGCCTCGTAGCGGTCGGCCATGCCACGCGCGGCGGCGATGGTCTCGAGGTGCCCGTGCTGCCCGCAGGTGCACAGCCCGTCGCCGAACCCCGGCACGTGGCCGATCTCGCCGGCGGCACCGCGCGGTCCGGCGAACAGCGTGCCGTCGAGCACGAGGGCTCCGCCGACACCGGTGCCGAGCGTCATGCCGAGCACGTTGCGCTCCCCCACGACCGCCCCGGCGGCGATCTCGCCGAGCAGGAACGCGTTCACGTCGTTGTCGAGCGTCGCCGGGACACCGAGTGCCTGCGTCACCGCCTCGGTCACCCCGTACCCGGCCCATCCGGTGAACGAGTTCCCGGTCACCAGGACCGTGCCCGTCGCAGCGTCGACCACGCCGGCCGCGCCGATCCCGACGCCCGCCAGGGAGGCCCGGTGCGACTCGAGCAGACCGCTGACGGCTCCGAGCGCGCTCGCCACGATCGCCGCCCCACCGGCGTGGGCGGGCGTCGGCAGGTCGATGCGGTCCACCACCTGCAGCGCGGCGGTCGCGAGCACGACCTTGGTGTTCGTCCCGCCGACGTCGATGCCGGCCAGCACCCGGGTCACGAGGACACCGCCGCGAGCGTCGCCAGGCGCTCGGTCCGCCGCTGTCGTTGCAGCACCGGGTCGGGCACGGGGACCGCGGCGAGCAGGCGACGCGTGTAGTCGGTCGTCGGGTGCAGCAGGGTCGTGTCCGTCGTGCCCTGCTCCTCGATGACCCCGCGCCGCATCACGACGACCCGCTCGGCGAAGTGCTGCACGACGGCCAGGTCGTGCGAGACGAACAGGCACGCGAACCCGAAGTCGGCCTGCAGCTCGGTGAGGACCTCGAGCACCGCCTCCTGCACGCTGACGTCGAGCGCCGAGGTCGGTTCGTCGGCGACGAGCAACCGCGGCTCGAGCACGAGCGCCCGGGCAAGGCTGACGCGCTGACGCTGCCCACCGGACAGCTCGCGCGGTGCCCGGTTCGCCAGCGCCCGGGGAAGCCGGACGGCGTCGAGGACCTCGTCGACGCGCGTGCGCCGCTCGGATGCCGACATGCCGCGACGGTGCACTGCGAGAGGTTCGGCGATGCACTCGCCGACCGACATGCGGGCGTCCAGCGAGGCCACGGGGTCCTGCAGCACGACGCCGATGCCCGCGCGCAGTGCCCGCCGGTCGCGTCGGGGCGTCCGGCGCAGGTCCTGCCCGAACAGGCTCACGGTGCCGGAGGTCGGCGGGATGAGCCCGAGGGCGACCCGCGCCGCCGTGGACTTGCCCGAACCGGACTCGCCGACCAGGCCGACGGTCTCGCCCGCGTGGACCGCGACGTCGATGCCCTGCAGGGCGTGGACCGCCCGCGCACCGCGCCCGAACGTCACCGAGACGTCCCGCAGGTCGACGACCGGAGCCGCATCGGGCCTCCCGTCCGGACCGGCCGGGACGCCCGGCGCGCCCGGTCCCGATGCCGGTGCCGCTGCCCGCTCGCGGATCGCGACCGTCTCGGGGGTGTCGAGCCGCGGCACGGCGGCGAGCAGCCGCTTCGTGTACTCGTGCTGCGGGCGGAGCAGCACGTCCTCGACGCTGCCGGTCTCGACGATCTCGCCCTGCAGCATCACGGCGACCCGGTCGGCGAAGTCCGCGACCACGCCCATGTTGTGCGTGACGAGCAACACGCCGGTGCCGCTGTCCACGGCGAGCGCGCGCAGCAGCTCGAGGACCTCGGCCTGCACCGTGACGTCGAGCGCCGTGGTGGGTTCGTCCGCGATCAGGAGCTTCGGCGCGTTCGCGATCGCCATCGCGATGACGACGCGCTGCCGCTGCCCGCCGGAGAGCTGGAACGGGAAGGCCTTCGCGCGCTGCTCGGGCTCCGGGATCCCGACCTTTCGGAGCAGTTCGACGGCTTCGGCGGACGCCTGGGACGCCGACGCCTGCCGGTGGTTCCGGACGACCTCGGCGATCTGCGCACCGACCCGGGTGAGGGGGTCGAGGGCCGTCGCCGGCTCCTGGAACACCATCGACACCGTGCTGCCGCGCAGTCCACGCAGTGCGGGTTCCCCGGCACCGATCACCTGGTGGCCGTCGACCACGGCGCTGCCGGTCGCCGTCGCGTTGCCGGAGAGCAGCCCCATCGCGGCGAGCGCCACGGTGGACTTGCCCGAGCCGGACTCGCCGACGAGCGCCAGGGTCTCGCCGGGGGCGACCGCCAGCGAGACCCCGCGCACGGCGTCGACCGGGCCGGACTCGGTCGTGAACGTGACCCCGAGGTCGGTCATCTGCAGGATGTCGGTCATCCTCGTCCCCTCACGTCGAAGGCGTCCCGCAGCCCGTCGCCCACGGCGTTGAACGCGCAGACGACCAGGATCACGGCGAGACCCGGTGGCACGATCAGCCACCACCGTCCCGAGTACGCGGCGGTGAGTCCCGCCGAGAGCATCCCGCCCCAGTCCGTCGCCGGGGGCTGCACCCCGAGGCCGAGGTAGGACACGTAGGCGACCAGCAGGATCGCGTCGGCGACCTGGAAGGTCGCGGCGACGACGATCGTCGACACGGAGTTGGGCAGCAGGTGCTTGCCGATGGCACGGGCGTGCGAGCCGCCGATCGCACGGAGCGTCAGGACGTAGTCGCGGTTCTTCAGCGTCAGGGTCTCGGCGCGGATCAGGCGCGAGGGCACGAGCCACGACACCAGGCCGAGGATCACGATGAGCCCCGCGACACCGGGCGTGGTGATCGCCGAGATGACGAGCAGGATGAACAGCGCGGGGATCGCGATGCCGGCGTCGACGATGCGCATCATGACCGCGTCGACCCAGCCGCCGACGTACCCGGCGATCGAACCCCACAGGGTGCCGACGACCGTCGCGAGGACCCCAGCTGCGATGCCGACCAGCAGCGAGACCTTGCCCCCGTACATCAGCCGGCCGACCACGTCGTGGCCGACGGCGTCGGTGCCGAGCCAGTGCCCGGCACTCGGGCCGAGGTTCGCCTGGGACAGCTGCGTGTGGGTCTGGTCGGTCGGGTACAGGAACGGGCCGACGAAGCAGAACAGGACGATGACCACGATCACGACGAGGCCGATGACCGCCAGCGTGTTGTGCGAGAACCGGCGGGCGGCGAGGCGGAACCCGGTCGCGGCGACCGAGACGGGGGCGCCGGGGGCTTCCGGTGCGATCTGCACGGTGGTCATGCGCGGTCCGCCTTCACTCTCGGGTCGATCAAGGACTGCGCGACGTCGGCCAGCAGCGTGCCGATCACCGTCGCGATCGAGATGACGAGGACGCAGCCGAGCAGCGTCGGGTAGTCCGAGGACTGGGCCGCGTTCCAGAACAGCAGCCCCATGCCCGGGTAGTTGAACAGCTGCTCGGTGACGAGCGCACCGCCGAACAGCACCGGCAGGTAGTAGCCGAGCATCGCGACGACCGGCGTCAGCGAGTTCCGGAACACGTGCCGGCGTAGGATCGTCGCCGTCGACGCCCCGCCGGCGCGGGCCGTGCGCACGTAGTCCTCCTGCAGGTTCTCGAGCGTCGAGGCCCGCATGTACCGGCTGAACACCGCGATCATCGCGAGCGCACCGGTCAGCACCGGGAGCACGAGTCCGGCGGGGTCCTGGAAGACCTCGGCGAGCGTGGACCCGGTCGGCGCCTGCGACGGCAGCCAGGGCAGCTGCTGGGTGAACACCACGATCAGGATCAGGCCGAGGAAGAAGGCCGGCGTCGAGTAGAAGACGAACGCCAGCGCCGTGACCGTGTAGTCCACTGCACCGTTGCGACGGGCTGCCTGCCACATGCCGACCGGGATCGCGATGACGAGCCCGAGCACCGCGGACAGGCCGGTGAGCACGAGGGTCTTCGGCAGGCGTTCGCGGATCAGCTGCGACACCGGTTCGTTGAGCGTGTACGAGGTGCCGAGGTCGCCGCTCAGCAGCCGCCCGAGGAACCGGAAGTACTGGATCGGCAGCGCCTGGTCGAGTCCCTGCTGCTGGTTGAACGCGGCGATCTGCGCGGGGGTCGCGGAGACACCGAGCACGCCGCGGGCGGGGCCGCCCGGCAGGGCGTGCAGCAGGCAGAACACGACGATCGTGACGATGAGGACCACGGCGAGTGCCTGGAGCACCCGCCTGGTCAGGTAGAGGACTGTGGTCATGCGGCTTCCGTTGGTCGATTCCGACGGTGGGACCCGGGAGGCGCGGTGCGGGTCGGACCCGCACCGCGCC
>NZ_LMPO01000012.1:107875-146899 GCF_001424385.1 Curtobacterium sp. Leaf183
TGGGCCGGGTGGAAGTTGGCGAGCGAGTCCTGGTCGAACCCGTTCAGACCCTGCTTGACCACCGAGATCTGGTAGTCCGGGCTGGGCAGCCAGATCACCGGCAGGTCCTTGGCGACGGCGGCGCTGTAGTCCTGCACGGCGGCTGCGTCCGTCGAGGTGGTCGTCGCGTTGACCAGCGAGTCGACCTCCTTGTTGGAGTAGCTGCCGAAGTTCGCCGAACCGCCGGTCTGGAAGAGCGACTCACCGGTCGGGTAGGCCGGGAAGTACCAGCTGCCCGCCGTGCCGAAGAACGACAGGTCCCAGTCGCAGCTCGCCTGGTCCGAGGTGCAGGTCGGGGTCTGCGACAGCACGCTCGACACCGGCGCGGTCTTGATCGTGAAGCCGATGCCGGTCTTCTGCAGCGACGACTGGATCGCGCTCATCATGTTGTCGGTGACGGTCGAGCCGGACTGCGACAGGACGGACATCGTGAACTTCGTGCCGGCTGCCACGCCCTCGCCGCACTGGCTGTCGCCGGATCCGGCGTCGGTGCAGACCATCGTGCCGCCCTTCGCGGTCCAGCCGTGGCTGGTGAGCAGGGCCTTGGCCTTCGACGTGCTGAACGGGTACGGGTTGTCCTTCTGCGTGCTGGACACGTAGTCGGACTCCTGCGCCTGCGGGATCGGACCGTAGGTCGAGGTGGCGGTGCCGTTGAACACGACCTTGGAGAGCGAGGCCTGGTCGATCGACATCTGCACGGCCTGGCGGGCGTACAGCTGCTTGAAGACGGCGCCCATGGTCGGGTTGTTGAAGTTGTACGGCATGTACGTGATCGCCCAGCCGGTCCACGGCTTGACGTCGTAGCCCTTCGACGTGA
The DNA here is from genome assembly GCF_001424385.1 of Curtobacterium sp. Leaf183. Lineage (GTDB taxonomy): Bacteria > Actinomycetota > Actinomycetes > Actinomycetales > Microbacteriaceae > Curtobacterium. The sequence goes on from NZ_LMPO01000012.1 coordinate 108,732, forward strand.
AGGAGTCCTTCTGGTCGAGGTCGGTGGCGTTGATGTACCCGTAGTCGACCGCACCCGAGCGAACCGCGTTGGTCTCGGCGTCCGTCGTCGTGTACGGCAGCAGGTTCACCGTCGTGATCGAGGGCTTCTCGCCGCCGTCGTACTGCTTGTTGGCGGTGAGCTGCACCTTGCCGGCGGTCGTGAACGAGGTCACGCCGTAGGGGCCGGAGATCGTCTTCCACAGGTCGTCACTGGCGTAGTCCGAGATCTTGCCCGCGGCGGTGTTGAGGTACTTCCACACGGACTTGGCGCCGGCGGTGGTCTCGTCCGCGTCGGTCACCTTCGCGCCGGCGCTGGTCTTGTCCCAGGCATGCTGCGGCAGCGGGATGATGTGGCTCAGCTGGTTGGCGAGCATCCAGTCGGCGTTGTAGGCCTTGTCGAACGTGATCGTGAAGTGCGTGTCGTCGACGGCCTTGAACGAGGTCCAGTTGTCCGGTGCCTTGCCCTCGGAGTACGAGCCCCACTGGTCCTTGTTCGCCTTGATCAGGTTGAACCAGAACTCGACGTCGCGACTGGTGATGGGCTTGCCGTCCGACCAGTGCCGGTCCCCGAGCGTCATCGTGACGCTGGTGCCGTCGCTGGCGAAGTCGGCGGCCGTGGCGATCGATCCCGCCTTGTTCCACGCGATCTTGCCCGTCGAGCCGTCGTACGCCACCAGGGGCTCGTACAGCGACTGCGCGATCGAGCCGTTGTTCGTGTTGAGGTGCGCCGCGGTGCCGATCGGCAGGATCCAGTTCGGCGTGAAGTTGGCCGGCAGCGCGTAGTTGATCTCGTCGGACTTCGCGTTCGAGGTGGCGGAACCGCCCCCGGAACAGCCGGCGAGCAGGGCGCTCACCGCGAGCGCGGCTCCGGTGAGCAGTGCCCAGCGACGGGGCTTCATCATGTGGACTCCTTGAACAGGGACGTCGGGATGCGCACAGTCAATGGCCAAAGTCGTTGGAAAAACAAACGTTCCCGTGTAAATAGTCTGTTTCTGCCGAACGGGCGAAACGGAACGTGTCTGCCCGGACCGTAGAGTTCCTGCCAGACGGCCGTTCCGGTCGTGCTTCGTGCGTGATTGGAGAAAGTCGTGGCCGACCTCAGTTCGCGGGTGCTGGAACTCGTCGCATCGGGTCAGGCGTCCAGCCGCACCGAGATCGCGCAGCTGCTCGGCGCCGCGCCCTCGACCGTCTCGCACGTCGTCGGCCAGCTGCTCGAACACGGCATCCTCGCCGAGGAGGGCACCGACGTCTCGACCGGTGGTCGCCCCCGCAAGGTGCTGCGGATCGGCGGGGCGGACGAGTACGCGGTGGCCGCCGACGTCGGTGGCGGACACGCGCGGATCGGCATCGTCCTGCCGGGAGGCTCGCTCGAGTCGGTCGCGAACGTCCCGTTCGCGCTCTCCGACGGTCCCACCGCCGGGCTGACACGGTTGGCGGAGTTGCTGGAACAGCTGGTCGAGTCGCGTGGACGCGACGGCCTGCGCGGTGTCGGGCTGAGCCTGCCCGGGCCGGTCGACGTCGAGGCCGGGGTCGTCGACCTGCCCAGCCGCATGCCCGGGTGGAACGGCTTCCCGGTGGCGTCGTGGCTCGAGGAGCGGTTCGGGGTCCCCGCGGCCGTCGACAACGACGCGAACTGCATGGCCGCCGGCGAACAGACCGTGCAGGACCCGCGCCGACGCCAGGCCATCACGATCAAGGCCGGGTCGGCGATCGGCGCCGGCATCGTCATCGACGGCCGGCTGTACCGCGGCTCGACCGGGGCGGCGGGCGACATCACGCACGTGCGCATCGACGCGGCGGGCGACACCCCCTGCTCCTGCGGCAACACCGGGTGCCTGGAGACCGTGGCGTCCGGGGCGGCGCTCGTCCGGATCCTCTCCGCCGCCGGCGCCCCCGTCACCTCGACCGCCGACGTCGTCCGGCTCGCCTCGGACGCCGACCCCGAGGCCACGCGGGCGGTCCGACTGGCCGGGCGGTACCTGGGCGAGGTCCTCGCCGCCAACGTGAACTTCTTCAACCCGGATGCCGTGTACCTCGGCGGCATCCTCTCCACCCTCGACCCGTTCGTCGCGGCCGTGCGGAGCCAGCTCTACGAGAGCTGCCACCCGCTCATGACCGAGCACCTCGCCATCGAGCGCGTGTCGCTCGGCGCGGACGCGGGTCTCGTCGGCGCGGGACAGTTCGCCCTGCAGCGCGGTCTGACGGCCTCGCTGCAGGAACTGTCCGCCCCGATCCCCCAGTCGACCACCAGGAACAGGAGCGTCCGTGTCTGACACGACCACCATCGCATCGTCCGCGTCGCCGGACCGCCGCCCGGTCATCGCCATCGCCGGGCTGGCCATCGAGACCTCGACCTTCACCCCGACCAGGACCCTCGCGCCGGCCTTCCACCCGGACCGCGGGGACGAGGTCGTGGCGCGGTACCCGTTCCTGGCGTCGCTGGACGCGGACTTCCACGGCGCACTGATCGGGCACGCGCTGCCCGGCGGGATCGTCGCGCGGGACTCCTACGAGGCACTCGCGGACGAGATCGTCGCGCGGCTGTCCTCCATCGTGGCGACGACGTCCGTGGACGGCCTCTGGTACGACATCCACGGGGCAATGGTCGTCGAGGGGCTGGACGACGCCGAGTCCGACCTGCTCGGACGCATCCGCGACGTGATCGGCCCCGACGTGATCGTGTCGGCGTCGATGGACCTGCACGGCAACGTCACCGCCGAGCTCGCGCACCAGGTCGACCTGGTCACCTGCTACCGGATGGCCCCGCACGAGGACGCGATGGACACCAAGGAGCGCGCCGTCCGCAACCTGGTCGAGGTCCTCTCGACACGCCCGGTCGGCTCGCAGCGTCCGGTCAAGGCCTGGGTGCCGATCCCGGTGCTGCTGCCCGGCGAACAGACGTCGACACGGCTCGAGCCCGCCGCTTCGCTGTACGCCCAGGTACCGGAGGTCGAGGCGACCGCCGGTGTGCTCGACGCCGCGATCTGGGTCGGGTACGCGTGGGCCGACCAGCCGCGCGACCGTGCCGTCACCGTCGTCACCGGGTGGGACCGCGCCGCCGTGGCCGCCGGCGCCGAACGGCTGGCACGCGCGTTCTGGGACGTGCGCGAGGACTTCGTGTTCGTGGCGCCGACGGGCTCGTTCGACGAGTGCCTCGCCGCGGCGCTGGCACCCGGTGCCGCCCGGCCGTACTTCATCTCCGACTCGGGCGACAACCCGACCGCCGGCGGTTCGGGCGACATGACCTGGGGGCTGACGCAGATGTTGGCGCACCCCGCGTTCGCCGATCCGAGCGGCCCGGTCGTCATCTACGCGAGTGTGCCGGGACCGGCTGCGGTTGCCACGGCCGTCGAGGCGGGCGTCGGTGCGACCGTCACCGTGACCGCCGGCGCCGCGGTGGACGACATCCACGCTGGACCGATCACGATGACCGGTCGCGTGCACGCGATCAAGCACGGCGACCGCGACGCCGAGACCGAGGTCGTGCTGCAGGTCGGCAGCGTGTTCGCGATCCTGACGGCGCTGCGCAAGCCGTACCACCACGAGCACGACTTCACCGACCTGGACCTGAACCCGCGCGAGGCCGACGTCGTCGTCGTGAAGATCGGGTACCTCGAGCCCGAGCTGTTCGACATGGCCGCCGACTGGATGCTCGCGCTGACGCCGGGCGGGGTCGACCAGGACCTGGAGCGCCTCGGCCACCACCGGATCGTCCGGCCGATGTACCCCTACGATCGAGTGTTCCCCACGGCACCGGACCTCGGTGCCCGGATCATCCCCCCGTCGAACGAACCGCTCGGAGACATCGCGTGACCACTGCCCCAGTTGCCCTCGAGATCGCGGTCACGTCGCCGGCCGGTGCGGTCGTCGCCGGGGACGCCGGGGCCGACCGGGTGGAGCTGTGCGTCGGTCTCGAGCTCGGTGGGTTGACCCCGTCGCAGGCCCTCGTCGAGGCCACCCACGAGACGGGCATCGCCGCGCACGCGCTCGTCCGGTGCCGTCCCGGCGGGTTCGTGCACGACGGCGACGAGATCGACCTGATGGTCCGTGAGGTCACCGCGGTGCTCCGCTCGGGTGCCGCCGGCGTCGTGGTCGGTGCGCTGCGCCCGGACCACACGCTCGACGTCGACGCCCTCCGGCGCTTCGTGGACGCGGCCCGCTCCGTCCGTTCCTCGGCCGAGGTCACCCTGCACCGCGCGGTCGACCACGCCGCCGACCCCGTCGCCGCCGTCGCCCTGCTCGCCGACCTCGGGTTCACCCGCGTGCTGACGTCGGGCGGCGCCCCCACGGCCGCGGCCGGCGCGTCGACGATCGCCCGCATGGTGCCCGCCGCCGGGCCCGTGCAGGTGATGGCCGGCGCCGGGGTGACCCCGCACGACGTCCCCGCGCTGGTCGCCACCGGAGTCGCTGCCGTGCACCTGTCGGCGAAGCGGTCGTCGGGCGGCGCGCACGACGGCGTGCCGATGGGTGCGGGCGACGACGGCTCGGCGCACTTCGTCACCGACGCGGCGGTCGTCGCCGCGGCTCGGGCCGCGCTCGACGCCTGACCCGCGCCGCTGCGCCGCTGCGCCGTGGCCGCGAGACGCCGCCCGCGGTGAGGAACCGGACCGCCTAGAGTGCACAGCATGCCGACACCGACCCCCGCCGCCTGAGACCGGGAGCCGCACATGTCCGTTGGACTGCTCGCCGTCGTCGACGACATCCTCTCCGCCGCGCTCAAGGCCAGCGCGAAGACCGCCGGCGTCGTCATCGACGACGCCGCGGTCACGCCGCAGTACGTGCAGGGCCTCGCGCCCGCCCGGGAGCTCTCCGTGGTCGGGAAGATCGCCCTCGGCAGCCTGTTCAACAAGTTCGTCATCATCATCCCGGTGGCGCTGCTGCTGTCGACGTTCGCGCCGTGGGTGCTGCCGTGGCTGCTCGTGATCGGCGGCACGTACTTGTGCTTCGAGGGCGCCGAGAAGGTCGCCGAGTGGTTCGGACACCACCACGTGTCCGCCGACGACGACTCCCGCGACGAACGCAAGCTCGTGTTCGGCGCGATCCGCACGGACCTGATCCTCAGCACCGAGATCATGCTCATCGCCCTCGCGAGCCTCGACACCAGCCTGGGCTTCTGGCTCACCCTCGCCGCCCTGGCGCTCATCGCCCTTGGGATGACCGCACTGGTCTACGGCGCGGTGGCACTGCTCGTGAAGATCGACGACGTCGGGCTGCGGCTCATGGCACACCCGTCCCAGGGGCTGCGACGACTCGGCGACCGCGTGGTGCGCTCGATGCCCGCCGTGTTCCGCACGATCGGGATCGTCGGCACCGTCGCGATGCTCTGGGTCGGTGGCCACCTGGTGATCGCGAACCTGGCCGAGACCTTCTGGCACGGCCCGTACGACCTGCTGCACGTCCTGACTCACGCAGTCGAGCCCGCCGGGCCGGTCGTCGAGTGGCTCGCGGACACGGCAGCGTCGGCGGTCTTCGGCCTGCTGCTCGGAGCCGTGGTGGTCCTGGTCGTCACGGCGGTCCGACGCCTCCGCCCCGCACGTGCGCACGAGCGCGTTGACAGTTTGAGTTCAAACAGTTAGAGTTCTGATCATGCAGGCACCGCACTTCGACACACCCCTCCAGCTCATGCGCTGGATCGGGTGGGCCCAGCGCAAGGCCGCCGAGGACTGGGTGCGTGAGCGCGAGCTGACGCACGAGCAGAGCTTCGTGCTCGGGTACCTGCAGCAGAACCCCGGCGCCATCCAGCGTGACATCGCCGCGATGACCCGAACCAGTGCCGCCAGCGTCTCGAGCCTGCTGCAGGGGCTCGAGAAACGCGGCCTCGTCGAACGACGAGCCGACGCCGGGAACGCCCGGACCAAGCTCGTGTACGCCACACCCACCGGCATCGAACTGATCGCCGGGTTCGAGGACGCGATGCTCGCCCTCGACGACCGCCTGCTCGCGCCGCTCAGTCCGGACGAGCGCGCCACGCTCCGCGACCTCCTCCGCAAGGTGACCGCGGAGCTGCCGGAACCCACCCGGTAACCGCAGCCGAGCCTCCCGGCCTCCGTCGGTGGCGCCAGCCTGCCCACGCGACGGCACCCGCCGCACGCGCCCCATCGTCCTGCCGTGCCGACACCGTCGGCGCGCGCTCCGTCCTGCCCGGAAGGGGTCGGTCCATGAGCTCCACCACCACCGCAGCGCAGTCGAACCGCTGGTACCTGTCCGCTGCCCCCATCGCCCGCGCCCTCGTGCACCTGTGTGTGCCGATGGCCGCGGCGATGGTCGTCAGCGCGCTGTACAACGTCATCAACGCGGGGTTCATCGGCGCGCAGCACGACACCGCGCTCCTCGCCGCGATCACCTTCGGCACGCCGCTCCTCGGTCTCGTCATGGCCATCGGCGGCGTCTTCGGGGTGGGTGGCAGCGCGCTGATGTCCCGCCTGCTCGGAGCTTCCGAGCAGGATCCGGCCCAGGCGGGCGAGATCAAGCACGTCGCGTCCTTCGCGGTCTGGGGCTCGGTCGTCACCGGGATCGTCCTGGGCGGCCTGGGCCTGCTGTTCCTGGGGCCCCTCGTCGGCGTCCTCGGTGCCGATGCCGCCGCCGTACCGGCCACGAGCGCCTACGTCAGCGTGATGCTCGCCTTCGTCCCGGTCCTGGCCGCCGCGTTCTGTCTCGAACAGATGGTCCGCGCCGAGGGTGCCGCCCGCCAGGCGATGGTGGGCCTGGTCCTGTCGACGATCGGCAACCTGGTCTTCGACGTGCTCTTCATCCTGGTCCTGCACTGGGGCGTCGCCGGCGCCGCACTCGCGGTCGGCCTCGCCAACGCCGTGAGCATCGTCTACTGGGTGCTGTGGCTCGGGAAGCACAGCGAGAACGTCTCCCTGTCGGTCCGCTGGTTCACGCTCCGTCCCGCCGTCCTCGGGCCGGTCTTCGGCATCGGCGTCAGCGAGCTGCTGCAGGCCGGGTTCCTCATCGTGACGACCCTCGTGCTCAACAACCTCGCGGCGCAGTACGGCGACGACCCACTGGCGGCGATGGGCGTCGCCGTCCGGATCGCCCAGGTGCCGGAGTTCCTGGTGATGGGCGTCACGATCGGGGTGCTGCCGCTGCTCGCCTACGCCTACGGCAAGGGCGACCGGGAGCGCCTCCGCTCGGCGCTGCGGGCATCGGCGCTGACGGTGGGGGCGATCGTGCTGCTGTTCTCGGGCACGGTGTTCGTCTTCCGCGAGCAGGTCTTCACGGTCTTCTCCTCGGACCACTCGGTGCTGGCGATCGGCCTGACGATCCTGGTCGCGCAGCTCGTCGCCACGGTCGTGAACGGCTTCACCGGCCTGTTCACCTCGCTGTTCCAGGCGGCCGGCCTCGTCACCCCGGCGATCGCGATGTCCATGGCGCAGGGCATCCTCTTCATCCCGATCGTGCTGCTCGGCAACCTGTGGTTCGGCCTCGCCGGCATCATCTGGGCGCTGACGATCACCGAGGTCCTGGTCTTCCTGGCCGGCGTCGTCGTCTGGCTGGCCTCGCGCGGACGGATCGACCGCGGGCTGGCCGCGGGGAGCGCGGAGCGCGCCGAGGCGGTGCTGGAACAGGCGACCGTCTGATCCGCATGCACCGCGGTGACGGACGGGAGGCCGGGTGCCAGCTGGCACCGGGCCTCCCGTCCGTCTCGGGTCACGCGGGAGCGTGCGCGCTCGGCGGCGGGAAGTCACCCCAGTCGTCCGACACCGGCGCGCCGGATGGCTCCGCGGTCATCGATCGGATGTAGTCCCCGAGGTACGGCAGTGAGAAGACGACGTGGCCGCGACCGTCTGCCTGCACGTAGCCACTCTCGATGAGGCGTTTCTTGTAGACCTGCACGTACTGGTCCGACACCCCCATGCGCCGCACGATGTCAGCGATCTTGCTCCTGCCACCCTCGTCCGCTGCCATCGCGGTGACGAACTCCTGGTCCTTGTCCGACAGGTCCTGGTACACCCGGCTGATGACCCGGCGTTCGACGGCGGTGATGGCACGACTGTGCGCTGCATGCGCGTCTGCGGTGGTGATCGTCGAGGACGATCCGCTGCTCCGCCAGGCGAAGTCCCCGGCCAGTTGAACGAGGTACGGGTAGCCCTGCGAGATCGTCGCGAGCAGCGTGAGCGCCTCGGGTTCGATCTGCTTCCCGCCGATGTGGATCGACTCGGCGAGCACGTGCTGGGTCTGTCGAGGAGTCAGCCGTCGGAAGTCGAGTTCGCGTGATCGACGGAGGAACGTCGTGTGCTCCTGTTCGACGAGCGCATCGAGGTCTACCTTGATGCCTGCGAACACGATCATCACGTTCGCGCCCTCGCTGATCGCGTGCGACACCTCGAGAGCGAACCGCGAGAGCTCACGCAGCCGCACCTTGCCAGACGACACCTCGTCGATCGTGATCAACAGGCCGGCGGGGCGTTGCGTGGCGAGTTCGGCGGACAGTGCGACGAGATCCCGGCGGAGGAGCGGTTTGACCTCCCGATGACGATCCACATACTCCCACTGGGCATTGAGCTGCCAGATACCGAGGCCGGTCAGACGCCCTCGAGCTTCGTGGCTCAGTTCCGAGAGCAGTGTGGGGACAGCGGTCTCCATGACTCGGTCCATGAGCCCCGCGCTCGCATCGTCACTGATGACGAGCCACCCGTTGTCCTTCGCGGAGTCCTGGAGCTTGGCCAACATGGAGGTCTTGCCTGCGCCATGGAGACCCGAGATGAGGACGGACTGGTTCTCACCGAAGTCCAGCGTCTCGAAGACGGCCGTCAACTCGGCGAGTTCCTCGTCATGCCCGCCGAACACCAACGGGCGCCGCCCGTATCCTGGGCTGAAGGGGCTCAGGTCCGGTACGCGACATCACTGGGACACGATATCAAATCCGTATTTATTGTGTTTATTTTCCGTGCCTTCCCGGAGCCTGGCTCCTGAGCGCGCGGTACCGTGGGCGCGTGACGACCGCGTCCCCCGCACCACCGCGCCCGGGTGCCCTGGAGCGCTGGGTCGCCGAGCGGCCCGGCACCGTCGACGTGCTGCTCGTCATCGTCTACGAACTGGTGACCGCGAGCCAGCTCCTGTCGCTACAGGCGTTCGACCGCGCACCCCTCGGCGCGGCGGTGCTGCTCGTCGCGGGGGTCGTGGTCGGCGCGCTCCGGCGACGGACACCGGTCGTCGCGCTCGCGGTGGCCGCCGTCGCCGCAGCAGTCGCGCTCCCGATCCCGCTGCCACCCCTCGTCCTGCTGGTCGTGGTCACCGTCGTCACCCGGGTCGGTGTCCGGACGGCCTGGACCGGCGCGGCTGCGACCGTCGTCGTGCTCGTCGTCGCGGGCGTCGTCGGGTTCCACGACCCGACCCGCGCGTTCCTCGGGACCGTCGTGCTGCTGGTCGGCATGGTGCTCGGGCTCTGGATCCGGACGCGTCGGGCATACGTGCAGGCGCTCGTCGAACTGGCCGACCGAGCGCGCGCCGAACAGGAGCGGCGGGCGGAGGACGCCGTCGCCGACGAACGTGCCCGGATCGCCCGCGAGATGCACGACGTCGTGGCCCACGGGCTCTCGGTGATGATCCGGCTGGCCGACGGCGCGGACGCCCTCGCCGTCCAGGACCCCGAGCGCTCACGGGAAGCCGTCCGGCGGGTCGGTTCGGTCGGGCGGGAGTCGCTCGCCGACATGCGCCGGGTGCTCGGGGTGCTGCGGTCCGCCCCCGCGGACGAACCGGGGACGCCGGACCTGCCCCAGCCGTCGATCGACGACCTGCAGCGCCTGGTCGCCGACCAGCGCGCGGCCGGGCTCCCCGTCACGCTGCACACGGACGGTGTCGGCGCGCTGCCGAGCAGCCTGGCCGGCACCGTCTACCGGATCGTGCAGGAGTCCCTGACGAACGCTTCCCGGTACGCGGCGGACGTCACGACCGTCGACGTCGAGGTCACACGGACCGGCCATCAGGTCGTCGTGGTCGTGCAGGACGACGGCCGAGCGCCCGGACCGGTGCCGTCGCAGGGATCGGAACGCGGACTCGTCGGGCTGCGGGAACGGGCGGCGCTCTACGATGGCGACGTGGAAGCAGGACCGGTGGCACCCCACGGCTGGCGGGTGCGCGTGGTCCTGCGTGCAGAGGGAGACGCATGACCCGGGTCCTGCTCGTCGACGACCAGGACCTCATCCGGATGGGGACCGCGATGGTGCTCGGCGCGACCGAGGACATCAGCGTGGTCGGCGAGGCGGCGAACGGGCACGAGGCCGTCGAACGCACCGCCGCACTCGACCCGGACGTCGTCGTGATGGACGTCCGCATGCCCGGGATGGACGGCCTCGAGGCAACCCGGCGCATCGTGGCCTCGGGGTCCCGGGCAGCGGTGCTCGTCCTCACCACCTTCGACCTCGACGAGTACGCCTTCGGCGCGCTGAACGCCGGAGCGAGCGGCTTCCTGCTCAAGGACGCCCGCCCCGACGAGCTCGTGCACGCCGTCCGGACCGTCGCCGCCGGGGACGCGATCGTGTCGCCGCGGGTCACCCGCCAGATGATCGAACTGCACCGCGGGAAGTTCCCCGGCCCGACCACCGAGGACCCGCGGATGGACACACTGACCGACCGCGAACGCGAGGTGTTCGTCGCGATCGGGCGCGGCCGCAACAACACCGAGATCGCGGCCGAGCTGTTCCTGTCCGAGTCGACGGTGAAGACCCACGTCGGCCGGGTCCTGGCGAAGCTCGAGCTGCGGGACCGGGTGCACGCCGTGATCCGCGCGCACGACCTCGGCCTGGTCTGACGGCGGTACCCGGGTACCACCGCGGCGGCCCTGCGGGGCGATGGGCCACGTCGACGCGCTCCGTAGCGTCGAACCCATGATCGAAGCACGCAACCTGACCAAGCGGCACGGCGCCCAGACCGTGGTCGAGGACCTGACGTTCGCGCTCCAGCCGGGGACGGTGACCGGCTTCCTCGGCCCGAACGGCGCCGGCAAGTCCTCCACGATGCGGATGGTCGTCGGCCTCGACCGCCCGACCTCCGGCACCGTCACCGTCGGCGGCCGTCCCTACGTCGAGTCGCCCGCCCCGATGCAGCTGCTCGGCGCGATGATCGACGCGAAGGCCGTCCACCCAGCCCGGACCGCCCGGGCGCACCTGACCGGGCTCGCCCTGACGCACGGCATCGGCCGCCGCCGGGTCAACACCGTCCTCGAGATGACCGGCCTGGCGAGCGTCGCCACGAAGCGGATCCGCACCTTCTCGCTCGGCATGGGTCAGCGGCTCGGCATCGCGACCGCACTGCTCGGCGACCCGCAGGTGCTGATGCTCGACGAGCCGGTCAACGGTCTCGACCCCCAGGGCGTCGTGTGGGTCCGGCAGCTCTGCCGCTCGTACGCCGCCCAGGGCCGCACCGTGCTGCTCTCCAGCCACAACATGGCCGAGACCGCCGCGACCGCCGACCGCCTGGTGGTCATCGGGAACGGCCGCAAGGTCGCCGACGGCACCACCGACCAGTTGCTCGCCGCGTCCCCCCGCCGCGACGCCACCCTCGAGGACGTCTTCTTCGACCTCACCGCCGGCCACACCACCCACGACGCAGGAGCCATCCGATGACCACCACCTCCCTCTCCTTCGCCGGCACGCTGCGCTCCGAGCTGCACGGGACCTGGTCCGTGCCGGCACTGCGCTGGCTGGTCCTGCTCGCCGCTCCCGCCGCCGCACTGACCACGATCGCGGCGGCGCACTTCAGCCCCGGGATCGCCGTCGCCAGCGGTTCGATGGTCGGCGGTGCGGTCCTCGCGCTCGTGGGCGGCCTGTCGATCGCGGGTGAGTACGCCACCGGGGCCGTCCGGACGACCGTCACCGCCGCACCCCGGCGAACCGCGCTCTTCCTCGCGAAGAGCCTGGCCGTCGTGCTGATCGGCCTGGCTGTCGGCTGGGTCGGCGGTCTCGTCGGAGCCGCTGCGAACGGCATCCTCGGCTCTGCGGCCTTGTCCGTGCTCGCGACCGGCCCCGCAGTCGCCGCCACAGGGCTGTTCGGGCTGTTCCTCGGCTTCCTCATCCGTCGCGTCGCACCGACCGCGGTCACCGCGGTGTTCGGGCTCTTCCTGGTCAGCGGGCTGCTGGGCGGCGTCCGGATCGGCGACGGCTACCTGACCGACTCGCTCTTCACGGACAGCACGGTGGCGCTCGTCGCCGGCACGCCGGACTGGAGCCAGCCGTTCGGCACGGTGGCCCTGTGGCTCGCGGTCGCCGGCGTCGCCGCCGCCGTCCGCCTGCGTCGGTCGGACGTCTGAGCCGGCACCCGGGCGTCGCGTGCGCTGACTAGCATGGCGACTGGCCGTCAGCGTCGACACCCGACAACCGTCGACCCGGCCCACGCGAAGGAGCCCCCGTGTCACCGACCCCCGTCCGGATCGGACTCGTCGGCGCCGGCGGCATCGCAGTGGCCCACCTGCCCGGGTTGCTGCGGCTCGGCCCGGTCACCGTGTTCGCCCACGCCGGAGCCCAGCAGCTCGCCGACGCGAACGCCGATGCCGCACGGGCCGCGGGCACGTCGATCACCGTGGTGGACTCGCTGCAGGAGCTGTTCGACGCCGTCGACGTGGTGGACGTGGTGACGCCGACCGCCACGCACGCCCAGGTGGTCCGCGCCGCGCTGGCCGCCGGCAAGGACGTCGTGTCCGAGAAGCCCCTCGCGCGCACCGACGCCGACGCGGCGGACCTGGTCCGGTGCGCTCGTGACGCAGGCCGGCAGCTCGTGCCGGCCCACGTGGTGCGCTTCTTCCCCGCGTACGTGCGGCTGCACGAGGCAGTCACCACGGGCCTCCTGGGCGACCTGGCGGTCCTGCGCTTCGTCCGGTCCGGCGCGTTCCCGATCCGGACGCCGTGGTTCGCGGACCACGCGCTGTCCGGCGGGATCGTGCTCGACCAGATGATCCACGACCTCGACATCGCCCGGTGGGTCGCGGGCGAGGTGACCGACGTGTCAGCCGTCCGCGTGCGGTCCGGCACCGCCGACGAGCCCGTCGAGGCCGCACACGTGCTCCTGACCCACGCCTCGGGTGCGATCAGCCACGTGGCGGGGATCTGGGGTCCGCAGCACCTGCCGTTCACCACCGAGTACGCGGTGACGGGCACCCGCGGCAGCCTGTCCCACCGTTCCCGCGACGAGCTCGACCTGCGCGCCGACCTGGCCGTACCCGGCGACGTCGACGGGTTCCTGCCCGCGATCGACCCGGCGGACGACCCGTACGCGGCAGAGCTCGCCGAGTTCATCGGGTCGTTCCGCGGCGGCCCGGCAGCGCGCGTGACCGCCGAGGACGGCGCGGCCGCGGTCCGGATCGCGAACGCGGCGATCACGTCGATCGAGACCGGACAGCCGGTGGTGCTGTCGTGACGGCGCTGCGGATCGGCGTGCTGTCCTTCGCGCACACGCACGCGATCGGGTACCTGCAGGCGCTCGCGGCGATGCCCGACGTCGAGGTGCGCGGCTCGGACCCCGACGGCGTCAGCACCGGTGACTCGGTGGGCGAACTGCGCGGGCGGGACCTGGCCGACGCGCTCGGGGTCGGGTACGCGGAGTCGGTCGACGAGCTGCTGGCCTGGGCGCCCGACGCTGTCGTGGTCGCGAGCGAGAACGCCCGTCACCGCGAGCTCGTGGAGCGCGCAGCAGCAGCCGGCGCCCATGTGCTCTGCGAGAAGCCGCTCGCGACCACGTGGGCCGACGGGCTGGCCATCCGGGACGCGGTCGAGGCCGCCGGGGTCATGCTCATGGTCGCGTTCCCGGTGCGGTTCGCGTCGTCGTTCGCACGGCTGCAGGCCACCCACGACGCCGGCGCGATCGGGCAGCTGTTCGCCGTGCGCGGGACCAACAACGGCATGCTCCCGCTGACCCGGGCGTGGTTCACGGACCCGGCGCTGTCCGGCGGTGGAGCGCTCGCGGACCACGTCGTGCACCTCGCCGACCTGCTCGACGCGCTGATGGGCGCCCGGGCGCTCACCGTCACGGCGGTCGCGAACCGCACCCTGCACGCCGACCGAGCCCGAGCCGAGACGGCAGCGCTCGTGACCATCACGTACGACAACGGCGTCGTGGCCGCGATCGACTGCTCGTGGAGCAAGCCGGACACCTCGGCGGTGTGGGGCGGGCTGACCCTCGACGTCGCCGGCACCGGCGGCACCGTGTCGATCGACCCGTTCGGGCCGGCCGCACACGGGATCGCCGCGGACACCGGCCTGCCGATCGAGGCCCGCTACGGCGCGGACTTCGACCAGGCGATGCTCCGCACGTTCCTCGACGCGGTGCGCAACGGCACGCAGCCCCAGCCCGACGTCCGGGTGGGGCTGCGGACCCTGGCGATCGTGCTCGCCGCACAGGAGTCGGTCCGGACGGGCCGGACGGTGTCGGTCGCCGACTGACACCAGGACGACCGGGCTGCGCGTCAGCGACGCATGGCCTCCGTGAGCTTCACGCGGCCACCGGTGCGGAGCAGGGCGTTCTCGTAGACCCGGGCACCGACGACCACCACGAGGGCGGCGGACACGACGACCACGAGGAGCGACAGGATCGGCTCCCACCACTCGGCGGTCCCCAGGAAGATCCGCATGGGCATGCCGATCGGGGCACTGAACGGCACGTACGACATGATGCCGAGCACCGTCGGGTTGTCCGCCGCGAAGATGATCAGGAAGTACGGGATCATCAGCAGCATCATCACCGGGGTCGTGACGCTGCCGACGTCCTCCTGCCGCGAGACCAGCGCTGCCGAGGCCGCGAACAGCGACGCCACCAGCACGAACCCGAACGCGAAGAACACGACGAACCACAGCATGCTCGGTCCGAGCAGTCCGAACAGGTTGTCCTGCCCGGTCACGGCGAGCGTCACGGCTGCGGCGATCGCGATGGCCACCACCTGCCCGAGCGCCATGATGCTGCTGCCGATCACCTTGCCGGCGAGCAGCGCACGGGCCGGGATCGCCGCCATCAGGATCTCCACCACCCGGGTGGACTTCTCCTCGACGACGCTCTGCGCGATCGACTGCCCGAAGGTCACGGCAGCGGCGAAGTACACGATGCCGAACGCGATCCCGATGAGCGAGATCAACCCGGGCGCCATCGCGTTCGGGTCGAGGAGCTCGACCCTGGGCGAGACGCTGAGCGCCTGGATCACGTCGGTCGGCGCCTGGTCGAGGCCGATCACCTCGAAGCCGAGCGGCCCGGACTCCGGCACGATCGCGGCGTCGACGTCCCCGGAGCGGACGAGCTTCTCGGCCGCGGCTCGGTCGTCGACCTGCGTCACGTCGAGGCCGCCGGACGAGGGCAGCGTGACGCCGTTCACGACCGCCACCGGGGTGGTGCTGCCGGCGGTGGACTTGCCGACGATCCCGCCGACGACGATCGACGCCGCGACCATCACGAGCAGGATGACCGCCGAGACGACGAAGGCCTTGCTGCGCAGCCGGGCCTGGATCTCGCGGACGGTGACCAGGCGGACCGCCATGGTGAAGGAGTTGTTCATCGGACGACCTCCCGGAAGACCTCGCTGAGCCGGGGCACGCGCGGGCCGAACGACCCGACCGTCCCGGTGGTGACGGCGCGCTGGAGCACGCGCTGGGCAACGGCCTCGTCGGCCTCGAAGACCGCGTAGCCGCCGTCGAACTCGCGCACGTGCACACCGGGCTCGTCGCGCAGCCACGCGGCGTCGCCGTCGACGAGCAGTTCCCACGCCGCGGGGCCAGCGGCCCGACGGAGTTCGTCCTGCGGACCGGCGGCGCGGATGCTGCCGTCGGCGATGACCACGACGTCGTCGCACAGCCGTTCGACGACGTCGAGCTGGTGGCTGGAGAACAGCACCGGGACCCCGTCGGCCGCGGCTTCGCGCAGGACGCCCAGCACGACGTCGACCGCCATCGGGTCAAGCCCGGAGAACGGCTCGTCGAGCACCAGGACCTCGGGCCGGTGTGCGAGCGCGGCGGCGACCTGCACGCGCTGCTGGTTGCCGAGCGAGAGCTTCTCGACCGGGTCGTCGGCGTGCTGACCGAGCTCGAGCCGGTCGAGCAGTTCTGCGGTGCGCGCCGCCGCCGCCCGACGGTCGACCCCGTGCAGCCGCGCCAGGTAGGTGACCTGTTCGGCGACGGGCATCTTCGGGTACAGGCCGCGTTCCTCGGGCATGTACCCGAAGCGACGGCGGTCGGCCGGACCGATGGCCTGACCGTCGATGGACACGGACCCGCCGTCGGCGTCGAGCACGCCGAGCATGATCCGCATGGTGGTGGTCTTGCCGGCGCCGTTGCCGCCGACGAAGCCGGTGAGGCGGCCTCGGCCCACCTCGAACGTCACGTCGTCGAGCACCCGGCGTTCGCCGAAGTGCTTCGTCACTCCCTCGACCCTGAGCATCGTGTCCCCTTCCGGCGGTGGGAGGCTTCCCACCGCACCTCCGACGCTACGGAGGACCCGCGGTCCGCACCTCCCACGCCGGGCGGAACCCGGGCCTCCACCCCGAGACGGAGACGAGCCGGACGGAGCCGAGACGGAGCCGAGACGACGCCGAGCTCGAGCACAAGCGGGCGCGCCTCAGCCGCCGGAGCGGACCACCCCGTGCTCGTACGCCCACACGACGGCCTGCACGCGGTCACGCAGCTGCAGCTTCTGCAGCACGTTCGACACGTGGGTCTTCACCGTGGCCTCGCCGACGAACAGCTGCGTCGCGATCTCGGCGTTGCTGCACCCGCGACCGAGCAACCGGAGCACCTCGGTCTCGCGCTCCGTCAGCCCCGGGACCGCGGCGTCCGGTGCGATGACCGGCACCGTCCCCGTCGTCGCACGGCTGATCACCCGCCTCGTGACGTCGGGGGCGAGCAGCGCATCGCCCGCCGCGACCGTCAGGACGGCGTCGACCAGCTGCTCCGGGGTCGCGTTCTTGAGCAGGAAGCCGCTGGCTCCGGCGTCGAGCGCGTCGAACAGGGTGTCGTCGTTGTCGAACGTGGTCAGGATCAGGACCGCGGGCGGCTCCGGCAGTGCCGTGATGCGGCGCGCAGCCTCGATGCCGTCGACCGTCGGCATCTGGACGTCCAGGCACACCACGTCGGGGCGGTGCTGCTCGACCGCCCGGACCGCCGCAGCGCCGTCGGCGGCCTCGGCGACCACGACGATGCCCGGCTCCGACTCGAGGATGATGCGGAACCCCGCCCGGACCAGGTCCTGGTCGTCGGCCAGCACCACCCGCACGGTCACGTCGTCGGCAGCCATGCGCGCACCAGGAACCCTCCTCGGGCACGTGGCCCGATCTCGACCGTGCCACCGACGGCGGACACCCGCTCCCGCATCCCGACGTGACCGAGGCCACTGCCCGCGGGACGGTCCGGGTCACCGGTCGCGTCCACGGTGGTCGGACGGGAGGCGCGGCTCCCGATCCCGGTGTCCGTCACCTCGACCTCGATCGCGTCCGGCAGGTACCGCAGCCGCAGGTCCGCGCGCGCGTCTGGCCCGGCGTGCTTCAGGACGTTGGTCACTGCCTCTTGTGCGATGCGGAAGGCGACGGTCGCGACGGTCGGCGGCACCGGTCGGACGTCGCCGACGACGGAGTACCGGGCGGGGTGCCCGGCGGTCGTGGCGGCGTCGGCGAGCTCGGCGATCCGCGCGATGCTGTCCGTGCTCGGTGCGGTGGTGCGGGCGATCCGCTCCGAGTCAGGTCCGTCGGACCCGGCGGCCGCATCGCCCTCGCGCAGGGTGCCGAGCATCCGCCGCAGTTCCTCGACCGCCGTGCGCGCGCTGGCCTCGACCACGCCGAGCGACGCCGCGGCCTGGTCCGGATCGCGCTCGAGCACCCGACGAGCGGCGCCGGCCTGCACCCCCATCAGCGACACGTGGTGGGCGACGACGTCGTGCAGTTCACGGGCGATGCGCACCCGTTCGAGTGTGATCGCCTGGGCCGCCGTGCGCTCCCGCTCGACGGCGAGTTCGGCTGTGCGCTCCTGCAGCGCGTGCTTCGCCACCGCGGACGTCCACGCCCGGTTGCCCGAGTACCAGGCGGCACCGAAGTACACCAGGTTGATGATGATCGACAGCAGCGCGTTGGCGACGAACGGCGGGATGAGCGAGTCGCCCTGGTTCGGCAGTGCGCTGGGGACCGACCAGCGGAACACGATCGCCAGGAACAGCCAGATGAACATGCCGACGATGACGAACCACCGGACGAACTCGGCACGGACCCGGTCGGAGCACCACGCCCCCACCGTGTACAGGCCGATGAACAGCGTGAAGTTGATGAAGATGGCCTCGGGCACGCGCAGCAGCTGCGTGCCGACGAACGCCAGCGCGACGAGCACCGCCACCGTCATCGGGAAGCGGCGACGGAACGCCAGCGGCCCGGCGTTCGCGACGACCATGAGCGCGGAGACCCACCACGGTGCCTGGTCGTCGTACATGCCGGCAGCGCCGGACAGGACGGCCGAGATCGCGATCCCGCCGGCGAGCACCAGCGCGACGACCACGTCCTGCCGGTACTCGCGGCGGCCGACGGGCAGGCGCGACCAGACGTCGTGCGCGGCCAGCCCCGTCGTCGTCATGGGGACCACGGTAGCGGGACGACGGCCACGGATGGCAGCGTCGCGGGACGTCGTGGAGAACGGACGGGAGGCCCGGTGCCAGCTGGCACCGGGCCTCCCGTCCGTTCCGTGGTCGCGACGCGACCGGTCAGCTGGTCGGCGGCGCGTACAGCTGCAGGTCGTTGCCCTCGCTGTCCTTGAACGGGACGATCTTGCCCCACGGGTGCTCGCTGATCTCGCCCTGGATGTCGGCGCCGCGCTCCTTGAGCGATGCGACCTCGTCCTCGATGCTGCCGTCCGGCTGGAACGACACGACCGCGCCGCCGTCGCTCGACGTGCTGGCGGACTCGCGCGCGTTCAGGCCGATGCGCAGGCCGTTCGCGTCGATCTCGCTCCAGTCGTCGTCCTGGCTCGTGACCTCGAGCCCGAGGGTGTCGCGGTAGAACGCGACCGCACGGGCCATGTCGGTGACGGGGACCCAGACTGCTGCAACTCCTGTTGCCATGATGATGCCTCTCGTGAGTGGTGGTCCGAACGCTAGGCAGAGGTGATGCGCACCGGCTCAGGAAGGTGCGCCGACCGCACCACCGGCGTAGGTTCCGCGGCATGAGACGCGTGACGTACTCCATGGGCATGACGGCCGACGGGTTCGTCGTCGGGCCGGACGGGCGCTTCGACTGGGGCGCCCCGGACGCCGAGGAGTTCCGCGCGTCGATCGACGAGGTCCGCGGCGTCGACGTGCACCTGCTCGGGCGGCGCCTGCACGAGACGATGGTGTACTGGGAGGACCCGGTGCAGGCGGCCACGTGGGGCGATGCCGAGCGCGAGTGGGCGGCACTGTGGAACGCGCTGCCCAAGGTCGTGTTCTCCCGCACGCTCACCAGCGTCGACGCGAGCAACACCCGGCTGGCGACCGGAACGCTCGGCGAGGAGGTCGAACGGCTGCGCGCCGAACCCGGCGACGGCGAGATCGCGATCGGCGGGGCGACCCTCGCGGCCGCGGCGGCGGGGCTCGGGCTGATCGACGAGTACCGCGTCCGGGTCTCGCCGGTGCTCGTGGGCGGCGGCATCCCCTTCTTCGCGATGGCGGAGCGACGGGTCGACCTCGAGCTGCTCGGTTCGCGGACCTTCGCGACCGGCGCAGTGGCGCTGCGGTACGGGGTGCGGCGACCGGCGAACACTCGGGGCTGAGGGTCGCGGTCGACGCCCCTGGCAGGCTGCACGCATGTCGAACGACGAAGGAGTCAGCATGTCCGCAGTCACCCACGTGGTCCTCGTCCGGTGGCAGGACGGCGCCGATGCCGCCGCCGAGGCCGATGCGATCGCGCAGGAGCACCTGCCGCGGATCGACGGGGTCACGTCGGTCGAGTCCGGCCCCAGCATCAGCACCGAGGGCAAGGAGGGCGACTTCGACTGGATGCTCGTCGTCGGGTTCCGTGACCGCGACGCCCTGGCCGGCTACCTGCCGCATCCCGAGCACCGGCCGGTCGCCGAGCACATCGGCGCGAACAGCGAGCGCGTGGTCGTCTTCGACGTCGAGGGGCGGTAGTCGAGAATCCCACCTGCCCGGCCCGAGCCGCTCCGAACGCGACTTCCGGTCATGAACGCCGGGAACCGGGCAGTATCTGAGCGGACGGTCCCGAAGGTCGAGGCCGGAGGAGGACCACCAGCATGACGTCGAACCCCTACCAGTCGAACCCGTACCAGTCGTCCGCGCCCGCGGCCGCACCCCGGCTCGTCACCATCGCGTTCTGGCTCTACCTGGTCACGGCGCTGATCCGCATCATCAGCATCATCGTCAGTGCCACGCAGCTGCCGCAGGCCAAGCAGGCTGCCCAGGACGCGATCGACCGGACCGGCGGATCGACGAACGGCATCGACGTGGACGCCGTGGTGCAGGCGTCGTTCGCGGTCAGCATCGTGGTCGGCATCCTGTTCATCATCGCGTTCGTGGTGTTCGACCTGCTCATGCGCCGTGGCGCGAACTGGGCCCGCATCGTGCTGCTGATCATCACGATCCTCGGCCTCACCGGGGTCGTGGGGGGCATCGTCGCCATCCTCGGCGTCCTCGCGTCGATCGTGGCGGCCGTCCTGACCTTCCTGCCGGCGTCCAACGCGTGGTTCCGTGCGGTCAAGGAGCGCAAGCTCGCCGCGAAGCAGCGCTAGCAACTGACGGACGGGAGGCGCGGTGCCGGCTGGCACCGCGCCTCCCGTCCGTCTGTGCGCAACTGGGTGTGCGCTGTCGGTCCCGGGGCAGCGATCACCAGCTGGCCTGGACTCCCGCGAGCCTGGGCCCTGGTAGGAGGCCGGCTCTCCATCAGCGGCGAGGGGCGCATCGCGTTCGCACAAGAGCTGCTGCCACAAAGAAGAGAACCCCCGCAAGAGCGGGGGTTCTCTGTGGCGGTACCGGTGGGATTTGAACCCACGGTGGAGTTGCCCCCACACATGTTTTCGAGACATGATCCTTCGGCCGCTCGGACACGGTACCGGGATCGAGGGTACACGATCCGGGAGGCCCCTCGCGACACCGCGGGCCGCCCGCCCTCCACAGATGGTCGGCCCCAGGGCCCGTCCCCCACCCCCAGCATCTGCTCTGATCCGACGAGTCCCGCGGGCGTACCGTCCTCGTCATGAAGTCCCGCACCCTCATCGCACTGCTCTCCTCGATCGGCGGCGGCCTCGTGGTCGCCGGTGGCGCGGCCATCGGCGCCCGGGCCGGCGTCAAGGGACAGCGCGCCGCCTCACAGCGAGTCGTCGAGATGCTCCCGACCCACGCCGAGTGGTGGCGTGAGCGGCTCCACCACGAGGGACAGCTGACGTACCTGGCGATCGGCGACTCCGCGGCCCAGGGCGTCGGCGCGACGGTACCGTCACGGGGCTACGTGGGGCTGCTCGCACGTCGCATCAAGCACCGCTCCCGCACCACCGTCCGCGTCGTGAACCTCAGCGTGTCCGGAGCGACGACCTGGGGCGCGAAGAAGGACCAGCTCCCGAAGCTCCGGAACTTCACGCCCGACGTCTGCACGGTGTCGATCGGCGCGAACGACATCGCCGACTTCCACCCGGACAAGTTCGAGCGCAACATCCGGGCGATCTACGCCGCCGTGCCCTCGCACGCGGTCGTCGCCGAACTGCCGTGCATGTTCTCGCCGGACCGTGAGCGCAAGGTCGCTGTCGCGAACGAGATCATCCACCGCGTCGCGGACGAACTCGGGCTGACGGTCGCCCCGCTGCACGCGATCACCAAGCGCGTCGGCATCCGGCGCACGTTCTTCAACACCTACGGCGACCTGTTCCACCCGAACGACCGTGGCTACGAGATCTGGGCGAGCGCCTTCGAGCCCGCGATCGACGCCCGCGTCGACACCGTGGCCGCGATCCGGCACTACCTGTCGGCACGCGAGGCCGAGGACCTCGGGCGTGAAGCCGGAGCCGTCGCGAACGCGCGCGCCGAGCAGGACACGGCAGACGTGGACGAGCTCGAGCACGCGCACCGCCCGAACCGCATCGACCGCCTGCGCGACCGCGTGACGGGGTCGATCCCTGCCGTCGGGGCGCAGGACACCCGCGCCGACGGGTCGCAGGAGCGGTCGGGTGATGTCGGCGGCGACGCCTAACCTCGACGCATGGCCCGCCCCCAGTCCACGTTCCGCTGCTCCGAGTGCGGGTGGACCACGATCAAGTGGGTCGGCCGCTGCGGTGAGTGCCAGTCCTGGGGCACGGTCGAGGACACCTCGGCCGTCACGGCGAGTGCTCGTGGCACCAGTGCCGTCGCCGTCACGGGGACCCGCATCGCGCAGCCCATCACCCAGGCCCGCGTCGGCGCCGTCCCACGCTGGACCAGCGGCATCGGTGAGTTCGACCGCGTGCTCGGTGGCGGCATCGTCCCCGGCGCAGCGGTCCTGCTGAGCGGCGAGCCCGGCGTCGGCAAGTCGACACTCCTGCTCGAGGTCGCCTCGCGTGCCGCGGCGACCGGCAAGCGCGTGCTCTACGTCAGCGCGGAAGAGTCCGTCGACCAGGTCCGCCTCCGCGCCGAGCGGACCGGCGCCATGCACGACGAGCTCTTCCTGGCGAGCGAGGTCGACCTCGGCGTCATCCTCGGCCAGATCGACCAGGTCCAGCCCGACCTGCTCATCGCCGACTCGGTGCAGACCATCTCCTCGGCCTCGGTCGACGGCATCGCGGGCGGCACCTCCCAGGTCCGCGAAGTCGCATCGACCCTGATCCGCGAAGCCAAGCAGCGCAACCTGCCGGTCCTGATCGTCGGGCACGTCACCAAGGACGGCTCGATCGCGGGTCCTCGACTGCTCGAGCACCTGGTCGACGTCGTCTGCCACTTCGAGGGCGACCGCCAGACCGCGCTCCGCTTCGTCCGCGCGCTGAAGAACCGCTTCGGCCCCACGGACGAAGTCGGCTGCTTCGACATGGCGGGCGACGGCATCCATGAGGTCCCGGATCCCAGCGGCCTGTTCATGTCCCGCAACGGCACACCCGTGTCCGGCACGTGCATCACGGTCGCGATGGAGGGACGCCGGGCGCTCCCCGTCGAGGTCCAGGCACTCGTCGTCCCCAGTTCGGCGCCGCAGCCGCGCCGGGTCGTCAACGGCGTCGACTCCTCACGCGTCGCGATGCTGCTCGCGGTGCTCGAACGTCGGGCGGGCATCAAGCTGTCCGACGCAGACGTCTACGTCTCGACGGTCGGCGGCATGAAGCTGACCGAACCCGGCGCCGACCTGGCGATCGTGCTGGCCCTCGCCAGCGCGGCACGCGACCGTCCGTACCCGCACACGCTCGCTGCGATCGGCGAGATCAGCCTGGCCGGCGAGATCCGCGCCGCCACCGGCGCCAAGCAGCGCGCGAACGAGGCCCGGCGACTCGGCTTCACGACCGTGCTCGGCGCCGACGCCGAACACCTGCGCGAAGCACTGCGCGTCGCGTTCTCGATGACGAAGTCCGTCCGCGAACGCGAGCTCGACGCCGCCTTCTAGTCGGCGTTCACCGCGTCAGGCGCGCAATGCGGCCAGCAGGTCCGTCGGCGACGACTGCATGGTGTGCGGGCCCGCGATGTCGAAGAACACACCCTCGAGCGAGTCCAGGTGCGCGGCGAGGAACTCCTCGAGCCGAGCGGCGTCGTAGACCATGACCTGCCGGACCTTCTCGTCCGGGACCATCGCCGTGTAGGCATCAGCCGAGGAGAACAGCAGCAGGATGCGCTGCTCCGACCCTTCCCGACCGAACACGCGCACCTGCATGTCCTTCTTGCCGGTGACCAGCCGCGGCACGATCACGATGTCGTGTCGCAGGGCGTACGCCACCGCTGCCACGTCCTGCTGCGCAAGCGCTTCCTCGAGCTGTTCGCTCCGGAATCGCTGTTCCTTCTCTGCCATCACCATCAAGTTCACCAGATTTCCCCGGATACCGGCGACCTCGTCTGGCCCTTCCTCCCCAGACACGCTACGTTGGTCACACCGCTTCGGCGGCGTCCAACGTCTGGACGAGGTGGTTTTGCCCCTCAACCAGACTCATGGGTCAGTGCAACCGGGTCTTCGACCCACCGTCTGATCCCGCACCCGTCCCGCCGGCACCTGCCCGCGTGGCGCATCATCCTCGTCGACATACGACGAGGCTCCGTCTGCGTGTCATACCGCGATGGAAAGCAAGAACAGTTAAGGAAACGCCATCATGGCAACTGGAACCGTCAAGTGGTTTAACAACGAAAAGGGCTTCGGGTTCATCGCCCCGGACGACAACAGCGCCGACGTCTTCGCGCACTTCTCGGCGATCTCGGGCAGCGGCTACCGCGGCCTCGAAGAGAACCAGAAGGTGGAGTTCGAGATCACTGAGGGCCGCAAGGGCCCGCAGGCGGAGAACATCACCGTCATCGGCTGAACCCCAGGGGAACGCTGACCGTCATCCGGTCGGCTGACCCCGAACACGACCGCGGTCGGACTCGATCGAACCTTCGTCATGACGAAGTTCGATCGGCCGGCCGCGATTGTGTTTGTATGACCTTTCGCACCACCATCGGCCGCACGTCCGCCGCACTCGTCCTGGGCGCTGCAGCCCTCGCTCTGACGGGCTGCGCCCAGATCCACCAGCAGGTCGGCAATGCCTGGGCCGTCACCTACGAGGTCAGCGTCGACTCCGCAGACGCCAGCACCCTGCGAGACGTCGCCTTCGTCGGCTCCGAGAGCCGCGGCGACGCGCCGGAGAAGCGGACGCTGTCAACCGCGTCGACCAAGCCCGGTGCCGGCGACGGTGACGACGGCGCGACCTGGACGCACGAGTCGATCGTCCTCGCCGAGGACCCGGCCTCCGTCATGGCGACCCCTGAGGACGGCCGGACGGCGACCTGCCGCATCCTGCTCGACGGCAAGCGCGTGATCGCCGAGGAACAGGGCCAGCCCGGGCAGCCCGTCCACTGCAAGGTGACCACACCGAAGTTCGACTGACGCCGGGGTCCGACTGACGCCGGGGTCCTCGGCTCAGTTCAGGATGAACTGCGCCGAGTCCGCCGACGTGATGTTCCCCACGGACACCTGCAGGTGGTAGCTCGCTCCCGCACCGGTCACCGACGGCCGAGACGAGTCGCACGTGGACGTCGACGACCGGGTGCGGTCCCACGCGATCGCCGGCGTGGTCAGGGTCTGCCCGGCCTTGATCGTGACGTCCTGGTTCGTCCCGCCGGTCTGGCAGTCCTTCGACGACCAGTACTGCTCCTCGCCGGAGCTGATCGTCAGGACCTGCTGCGCCGAGCCGAGGTCCATGTGGCAGGACTTCGATCCGGTGTTCTCGATCGACATCGCGATCTTCGGGTCCTCGGTGGGGCCGTAGGCGCTCTTGTCGAGCACCGGCTTGAGCGCGATCTGCCCCTTGCCGCAGGTGTCCCCGTCTGCGGCGGAACCGTCAGCAGAACCGTCAGCAGAAGCAGAAGCCGAAGAACCGGGCGACGACGACCCCGACGACGGCGCGGACGACGCCGAAGCGGCGGACGCAGGGGATGACGCAGCGGCCCGCGGCGAGGCGGACGGGGAGCCCGAGGCGGCGACGGACGGAGCACCGTTCCCCCGACCGATGACGATGAGCACGACCACGATCACGACGATCGCGACGGCCCCGAGCACGGTCAGACGACGGCGCCAGTACACGCCCGGCTTCTGCGGGCCGACGGGGTGACGGAACGACGACATGCGCACAGGGTAGGAGACGCCCGGCGCCCCGCGACGGAACCCCGCCGACGGCCGACGGAAAGCGTCAGAGGATCTTCAGCATGCGGGTGTTGCCGAGCGTGTTCGGCTTGACCCGCGCCAGGTCGAGGAACTCCGCCACGCCCTCGTCCGACGACCGCACGAGCTCGGCGTAGACGGACGGTTCGACGACCTGCTCGCCGATCTCCAGGTACCCGTGCTTCGCGAAGAAGTCGACCTCGAACGTCAGGCAGAAGATCCGCGCAACGCCGAGTTCTCGCGCGTCGTGCTCGAGCGCCTCGAGCATGCGGTGCCCGACCCGCTTGTGGATCCAGTCCGCGTCGAGGGCCAGGGTCCGCACCTCGGCGATGTCGTCCCAGAACACGGCCAGGGCACCGCACCCGATCGGGGTGCCGTCGGGACCCTCGGCGATCCGGAACTGCTGGATCGAGCCGTAGAGGGCCACGTTCTCCTTGCCGAGCAGGATCCGCCGGTCGACGTAGGGCGAGATGAGCCGCTGGATGTGGGGCACGTCCGACGCCAGCGCAGGGCGCACCAGGATGCCGTGGTCGTCCCGCTCGTGGAACGCGTGCTTGCCGTGCTCAGTCATCGGCGTCAACACTAGCCCGAGCCTGTGCCGCGCCCAGCCCCACCCGCATACCGTCGAGGTCATGCCCCAGATCATCGAGACCATCGACGTCAACGTCCCCGTCAGCGCCGCCTACGGGCAGTGGACCCGCTTCGAGGAGTTCCCGCACTTCCTCGACGAGGTCGAGGAGATCGTCCAGGTCGACGACACGACCACCGACTGGACCGTCAAGGTCGCCGGTCAGGAGCGCAAGTTCCGCGCCGTCATCTCCGAGCAGCACCCCGACGAGCGCGTCGCCTGGACCGTGAAGGACGGCGAGACCGACCATGCCGGCGTCGTCACTTTCCACAAGCTCGCCGACGCCGAGACCCGCGTCACCGTGCAGATCGACTGGCAGCCCTCCGGCTTCCTCGAGAAGCTCGGTTCGGCCGTGGGCGTCGGTGGCCACGCGGTCAAGAAGGACCTGCAGAACTACAAGGAGCGTGTCGAGTCCGCTCCCGCCGACGCCGGCTGGCGTGGCGACGTGCAGGCCTGATCCCCTGCTGAACGACCGGAGGCCCGTGCTGGGAACCAGCACGGGCCTCCGGCGTACCGTCCGGCACATGGACAAGGACACCAACCCGGAACACCGCGAGGACAACGGGTCCCTCGCCGATCTCAACGACGAATCGATCGGGCACGCCTTCGACCAGACCAACGGTCTGGCTGACGGACTGACCGGTGATTCCGACGGCACCGCCGAGAGCGACGTCGCCAGCGACGCCGAACGAGGCGACCAGCTCTGACAACCGACGACCACACAGACGGGAGGCCCGGTGCCAGCTGGCACCGGGCCTCCCGTCTGTCTGTGCTCGGTTCTAGGACTCGATCTCGCCCTGCGGGGCGGCGTCCGTTCCGGACTCCACGGCAGCGGCTCCGGCGAGGACTTCCTCGCGGCCCGGCTGACGCCCGGTCTCGAACTCGAACTTGCCCTCGCGGAAGTCCACCTTGACGTGGTCGCCCGCGGTGAGCTCACCCTGCAGGATGTGCTCGGAGAGCTGGTCCTCGACCTCGTGCTGCATCGCGCGACGCAGGGGGCGAGCACCCAGGGCCGGGTCGAACCCGACCTTGATGAGCTGCTCCTTGGCCGGCAGCGTCAGCTCGACGGTCATGTCGCGGTCGAGCATGCGGTCGGACAGGCGCTTGACGAACAGGTCCACGATCTGCAGCAGCTCGGGCTGCGACAGCTGCGGGAACACGATCGTGTCGTCGACGCGGTTCAGGAACTCGGGCTTGAAGTGCTTCTTGAGCTCCTCGTTGACCTTCGCACGCATGCGGTCGTAGCCGACGCCCGAGTCACCCTCGACCTGGAAGCCCACCGGGCCACCGGCGATGCCCTGCGAACCGAGGTTCGTGGTCATGATGATGACGGTGTTCTTGAAGTCGACGACGCGGCCCTGACCATCGGTCAGGCGGCCTTCTTCGAGCACCTGCAGCAGCGAGTTGAAGATGTCCGGGTGGGCCTTCTCGATCTCGTCGAACAGGACCACGGAGAACGGCTTGCGACGCACCTTCTCGGTGAGCTGGCCGCCCTCCTCGAACCCGACGAACCCGGGAGGGGCACCGAACAGGCGCGAGACGGTGTGCTTCTCACCGAACTCCGACATGTCGAGGGAGATCAGCGCGCCCTCGTCGTCGAACAGGAACTCGGCCAGGGCCTTGGCGAGCTCGGTCTTGCCGACGCCCGTGGGGCCGGCGAAGATGAACGAGCCCGAGGGGCGGTTCGGGTCCTTGAGGCCGGCGCGGGTGCGACGGATGGTCTTGGACAGGGCCGAGATGGCTTCTTCCTGACCGATGACGCGCTGGTGCAGGGCCTTCTCCATGAAGACGAGACGCGAGGTCTCCTCTTCGGTGAGCTTGAACACCGGGATGCCCGTGGCCTGGGCCAGGACCTCGGCGATGATGCCCTCGTCGACGGTGCCAGAGGCGGCCACGTCACCTGCACGCCACTGCTTCTCGAGGCGGAGACGCTCGCCGAGGAGCTTCTTCTCCTCGTCGCGCAGGCTGGCAGCCTTCTCGAAGTCCTGCTCCTCGATGGCGGCTTCCTTCGACCCGCGAACGGTCGAGATCTTCTCGTCGAACTCGCGGAGCTCCGGCGGCGCGGACAGGATCGAGAGCCGGAGGCGAGCGCCCGCCTCGTCGATCAGGTCGATCGCCTTGTCGGGCAGGAAGCGGTCCTGCACGTAACGGTCCGCCAGGTTCGCCGCCGACACGATCGCGCCGTCGGTGATCGAGACCTTGTGGAACGCCTCGTACTTGTCGCGCAGGCCCTTGAGGATGTTGATGGTGTGCGGCAGCGACGGCTCGTTCACCGTGACCGACTGGAAGCGACGCTCGAGTGCGGCGTCCTTCTCGAAGTGCTTGCGGTACTCGTCGAGCGTGGTGGCACCGATGGTCTGGAGCTCACCGCGGGCCAGCAGCGGCTTGAGGATCGACGCGGCGTCGATCGCGCCCTCTGCTGCACCGGCACCGACCAGCGTGTGGATCTCGTCGATGAAGACGATGATGTCGCCGCGGGTGCGGATCTCCTTCGTGACCTTCTTCAGGCGCTCCTCGAAGTCACCGCGGTAGCGGGACCCGGCGATGAGCGATCCGAGGTCGAGCGAGTAGAGCTGCTTGTCCTTCAGCGTCTCGGGGACGTCGCCCTTGACGATGGCCTGGGCGAGGCCCTCGACCACGGCGGTCTTGCCGACGCCGGGCTCACCGATCAGGACGGGGTTGTTCTTGGAGCGACGGGAGAGGATCTGCATGACCCGCTCCATCTCCTTCTCGCGCCCGATGACCGGGTCGAGCTTGCCGTCGCGCGCTGCCTGGGTGAGGTTCCGACCGAACTGGTCGAGGACCTGCGAACCCTGCTGCGCGTTCTGCTGCTGCTCGCCGCCGACGGCGACCGCTTCCTTGCCCTGGTAGCCGGACAGGAGCTGGATGACCTGCTGGCGCACCCGGTTCAGGTCGGCGCCGAGCTTCACGAGGACCTGGGCTGC
This sequence comes from Curtobacterium sp. Leaf183, assembly GCF_001424385.1. Classification (GTDB taxonomy): domain Bacteria; phylum Actinomycetota; class Actinomycetes; order Actinomycetales; family Microbacteriaceae; genus Curtobacterium. Next base: position 138,057 of record NZ_LMPO01000012.1, read on the forward strand.
GACACCCTCGCCCTCGCGGATGAGGCCGAGCAGGATGTGCTCGGTCCCGATGTAGTTGTGGCCGAGCTGGAGCGCTTCGCGCAGGGACAGCTCGAGGACCTTCTTGGCGCGCGGCGTGAACGGGATGTGCCCGGTCGGCTGCTGCTGGCCCTGCCCGATGATGTCCTGGACCTGCTCGCGGACGGCGTCGAGCGAGATGCCCAGCGACTCCAGCGCCTTGGCGGCGACGCCCTCGCCCTCGTGGATGAGGCCGAGGAGGATGTGCTCGGTGCCGATGTAGTTGTGGTTGAGCATCTTCGCTTCTTCTTGAGCGAGGACGACAACACGACGGGCTCGGTCGGTGAATCTCTCGAACATGTGCTCTCCCTTGGCCCTTCGTACCGGGCCGACAGCTGCACCGGGCTCGTGTGAGTCCGGTCACGTACTCCGAGAGTAACCAGCGCTCCGCCCTCGGGCTGCCCCTGTTCGCCGTGGGCGTGACCACCGTGCTCCCGGTGCGCTTCCCGGTCCCCGGGACGACCCACACGGCAGCGTGGCGGGCAGGTCCGCCCGGTAGCATCCGGCACATGGAGCAGCCCGTCGTCGGTCTCGTCGTGCACCCGACCAAGAACGTGCAGGAGTCCGTCACGACCCTGCAGCGCTGGAACTCCTCCGGCCGCGGTCGCCTGGTCGCCCGCCGTATCGACGCCGCCCGCATCGGCGCGGTCATCGACGTGGTCGAGGACGAGGAGTTCACCGACATCGTCGACCTGGTGGTCGCGCTCGGTGGCGACGGCACGATGCTCGGGGCGATGCGCCTCGTCGCGAAGCGCCCGGTACCGGTGCTCGGCGTCAACCACGGCAACGTCGGGTTCCTGGTCGAGATCGAGCCGCCGGAGCTCGAGGCCGCGCTGGAACGCCTGTCCGCCGGCGAGTACCAGCTCGAGCCGCACCACGCACTCGAGGCCAAGCTGACGTGGAGCGGCGCCCGCACCGACTACCTCGCGTTCAACGACCTGACGATCGTCCGCCGCCCGGGTGCCGGGCAGGTCTCCGCCGACCTCAGCGTCGGCGGCTTCGGGTACGGGTACTACCGCGCGGACGCCATCGTCGCGGCGACCCCGGCCGGCTCCACCGCGTACAACTACGCCGCGGGCGGTCCGGTCCTGTCCCCCGCGCTCTCCGGGTCCGTCGTCACGCCGGTCGCGCCGATGGCGGGCATCGACCGCGCGGTGGTGCTCGCAGCCCGCGAGCGCTACCGGTTCGACATCGCCGAGGGCACCAGGAGCGCCGCACTCGAGGTCGACGGACTCGTCGTCGGCGAGGTCGCCACGGGCGCACAGATCGACATGCGGCTGCGCAAGGACGCCGGCAGCGTCGTCCGGCTCGACGCCGAGCGGCACGGACGCACCGGGCGGGTGAAGCTGAGCCTGCTGGACCTGCCCGTCCGACCCGACCAGCTCGTGGAGCTGATCCCGAGCGACCTGCGGCAGAAGCTGCGACGCGAGGTCGAGGACTGAGCCGTCCCCGGACATGGATGTGGCCCGCCCGAGCAGTGCTCGAGCGGGCCGTTCCCATCACCCCACCGGATCGCCTTCCCACAGGACGACCCGGGTTCCCCCAGTCGGCACCGCGCACGGCACCGACCGAAGCTGTTGCGCGCTACTCGGTCAGGTAGAGCTGCATGTCCTGCGAGACCGCCTTGGCGAAGAGGCGCAGCTTGGCACGCGACTCGACGCGGCTGACCGCCTGGCGCGTGGTGTGCACGATCTTCGAGATCTCGTCGAGCGTCATCGGCTTGTCGTCGTCGAGGCCGTAGCGCATGCGGATCACGTTGGCCTCGTCGCTCGGCAGTTCAGCGACGATCGAGCGGATGTCGCGGTGCAGGAGCGTGGTCTCGGTCAGCTCGTTCGGGGACGCGGCGTCCTCGTCCTCGATGAAGTCGCCCAGCTCGCTGTCGTCCGAGTCACCGACGACGGTGTGGATCGAGACCGGCTCGTGCGAGCGGCCCTTGAGGTCGACGAGCTCCTCGACCGACATGCTCAGCTCTGCCGCGACCTCCTCGGGCATCGGCGCGCGGCCGAGGTCGACGGTCAGGTCACGCTCGGTGCGCGAGATCTTGTTGATGAGCTCGACGGTGTGCACCGGGATGCGGATCGTGCGGGCCTTGTCGGCGAGACCGCGGGAGATGGCCTGGCGGATCCACCACGTGGCGTACGTCGAGAACTTGTAGCCCTGCGTGAAGTCGAACTTCTCCACCGCGCGGACCAGGCCGAGGTTGCCCTCTTGGATGACGTCCATGAAGGGCAGGCCGCGCTGCGAGTAGCGCTTCGCGATGCTGACGACCAGGCGCAGGTTCGAGGTGATCATGCGCTCCTTGGCACGCTCACCGTCGCGGACGAGCCACTTGAGCTCACGCTGCAGGGCCTTGGGGAGGCCGGCCTCGGTGGCCAGCTTCTCGCCGGCGAACAGGCCGACCTCGATGCGGCGGGCGATGTCGGCTTCTTCCTCGGCGGTGAGGAGTGCCAGACGCCCGATGTGACGGAGGTAGTCACCGACCTGGTCGACCGATGCACCACGGACCCCGGCGAGCTGCTCGTCCGCCTCGACCTCGGCCACGGCGTCGAGCGTCGTGCTCTCGACCTTCGCGGTCTCGGTCTTCGCGGCCTTCTTCGTCCGGCGCGATGTCGTGCTCGGTGCTGTCGTTGCGATCGTCATGTGACTCTCCCTGCAGTGACGGTGACGGCGGTGGGTGAGACCAAGTAGAGCGGTCCGAGGGTGTACCCCACAAACCGGCGGGATCGATTCCCAGGGTTCTCCGTGCTTCACCATCGGAACCGTCCCCCGCGGGGTACGGCNGCGGGGATGTTTCCCGCAACCGCGCAACGTTGTACCCCGGGGTGCAGCGCTTCGTGGACAAGCAAAAGGGGTACGTCGATCCGGATCAGGTCGATCCGGTCGCCGTACCCCGAACAGCAGGCGGGTGGGGTGTCACCAGGAGGGCTCGAGCCAGCCTTCTCGGCGCTTCGAGACCTCGAGGTCGGCATCGCGGTCGTACTCGTCGTACTCGCTCTCGATGTCGCCGACCAGGCTGCGGACACGAGTCATCGGGGTGTTGGGCATGGCGATGATGCTCACACCGGACGGCAACCGCCACGTGAACGCCCGGCGACGCTCAGACGTCGATGTCGTCGTCGTCCCCGTCGTCCCAGGCGCCGTCGTCGCGCGCGGGGTCGGCCAGCGCCGGGTGCCCGAACGCGTCGGTCGGGTCGAGGTCCACGGGGTCGACGGACTCAGGCGTCCACGGGTGCATGGGACGACGGTGCCACCGCCCGGTGAACGGACGGTGACGTGGTGTGCACGCCCGGGCTACTCCGCCGAGGCGGGTGCCGGAGCGGGCTTGCCGTGCTCACGCTCGAAGCGCGCGCGTTCCTCGGCCTCGACCTTGGCGTACGCGGCGCGCTCGGTGCGGTCGGCCCGCATGATCGCACGCATGACGAACCAGAACACGAGGCCGACCACGACGGTCGGCGTCAGGGCGAAGATGATCCCGGTCACGACTCCATGCGGCACACGGGCATCCTAACCCCGCGCGACGAGGCGCCAGCTGGGACTACTTCACCAGGGGGAACAGGATCGTCTCGCGGATGCCCAGGCCCGTGATGGCCATGAGCAGCCGGTCGATCCCCATGCCCATCCCGCCGGACGGGGGCATCGCGTGCTCGAGCGCGCGCAGGAACTCCTCGTCGACGCGCATCGCCTCGGGGTCGCCCCCCGCGGCCAGCTCGGCCTGTTCGACGAAGCGCTCACGCTGCACGACGGGGTCGACGAGTTCGGAGTACGCCGTCCCGAGCTCGAACCCGCGGACGTACAGGTCCCACTTCTCGACGACGCCCGGACGGCTGCGGTGCTGTCGGGTCAGGGGCGAGGTGTCGACCGGGAAGTTCATGACGAACGTCGGCCGGTCGAGGGAGTCGATCACGAAGTGCTCCCACAGTTCCTCGACGTACTTGCCGTGCGTGGCGTGCGCGACCTCGACGCCCTCGGCCGCGGCCAGCTCCTGCAGCTCGGACAGCGGCGTGGACGGGCTGATCGTGCGACCGGCGGCGTCGGACAGCGAGCCGTACATGTCGATGCGCGGCCACTCCCCACCGAGGTCGTAGGTCGACCCGTCGGGCAGCGTGACCTTGAGCACACCGCCGGTGACGGCACGCGTGGCGTTCTGCACGAGCTCCTGCGTCAGGTCGGCCATCTGCTCGTAGTCGCCGTACGCCTGGTAGGCCTCGACCATCGCGAACTCAGGCGAGTGCGACGAGTCGGCGCCCTCGTTCCGGAAGTTGCGGTTGACCTCGAACACCCGGTCGATGCCGCCGACGACGGCCCGCTTCAGGAACAGCTCGGGCGCGATGCGCAGGTACAGCTCGGTGTCGAACGCGTTGGAGTGCGTGACGAAGGGCCTGGCCGAGGCGCCGCCGTGCTGGGTCTGCAGCATCGGGGTCTCGACCTCGAGGTACTCGTGCGACGCGAAGGTCTGCCGGAGCGACGTCATCACGGCGGCGCGGGCGCGGACGGTGGCGCGCGCCTGGTCGCGGACGATCAGGTCGAGGTACCGCTGGCGGACCCGGGTCTCCTCGCCGAGCTCGTTGTGCAGGTTCGGCAGCGGCAGGATCGCCTTCGACGCCATCGCCCAGTCGTCGACCATGACCGACAGCTCACCCCGGCGTGAGGAGACCACCCGGCCGTGCACGAACACGTGGTCGCCCAGGTCGACGAACTCCTTCCACCGCGCCAGCGACTCATCGCCGACCTCGGCCAGGGACACCATCGCCTGGATCCGGGCACCGTCGCCGGACTGCAGCGTGGCGAAGCAGAGCTTGCCGGTGTTGCGCGAGAACACGACCCGGCCCGCGACGCCGACCAGGTCGTCCGTCTCCTGACCGGTCTCGAGGTGCTCGTGCCCTGCCCGGACCGCGGGGATGGTCGTCGTGATCGGCAGCTCGGCCGGGTAGGCCTGCACACCGGCGTCGAGCAGTCGCGCGCGCTTGTCGAGGCGGACCTGACGCTGCTCGCTGGTCTCCTGCTCGGCGAGCGCGGCAGCGTCGGCGAGCGCGGCAGCGTCGGTGTCGGTGGTGGCGGTCTCGTCGGTCATGCTGGTGCGGCTCCGGAGGTCGTGGGGGGACGCGTCGATGCTACCCGGCCACGTGCGCTCCCCCGGAACCGCGGGGACAGCACCGCGGGGGCTGTACCGCGGGGACGGTGCCGGGGCCTACAGCCGCGACTGCCCGTCGGCCGCGGCGAGCGCGTTGTCGACGGCCGACCGCACGAGTGCCCCGAGCACCCGACCGGGCTGTTCGACACCGATCCCGGACAGGGTGCCGGCCGACTGGTCGACGATCGCGGTCGAGAAGCTCACGGCGGCGCGCACGGCATCGGCGTAGGCGGGACGGTCCTGCTCGGCGACGACGAACGGCTCCGCCCCCATCTCGACGACGAGCGCCTGGGCGATGGGCAGGACGGGCGAGGGCGCCGTGACCGCGCACCAGGCGTCACGCAGTCGGACGAGGTCGATGCTCGTGCCGGTGAACGCCATCGCCGGGTGGATGGCGAGCGGGATCGCGCCGGCGGCCATGGCGGGCGCGAGGATGCCGACGCCGTGGTCCGGGCTCGTGTGCACGACGAGCTGCCCGGGCTGCCACATGCCCGCGTCCGCCAGCCCCTGCACGAGGCCGACCAGCTGGTCGTCCGGCACCGCGAGCAGGACGAGTTCGCTCCGCTCGACGAGCGCCGGCGTCTCGAGGACGGGCACGCCGGGCAGGAGCGCCTCGGCCCGGTCGACACTCGTCTCGGACACCGCGGTGATCCCCACGACGGCATGCTCGGCATTGGCCAGGGCCGCACCGAGGACCGGCCCGACCCGGCCCGCTCCGACCACCCCGACGCCCAGACGTCCGGCCCTCACCGGACGGCTCCGGTGGGCGGGACGTCGCCCCACCCGGCGGGCGCAGGTGCCCGGTCAGGAGGCCCGTGCCGCTCCGGTCCCGCCACCTGCGGTCCCGCAGCCGGTGCGGCGGCAGCGCCCCGGGCCTCCTGTCCGCCTGCTGGTGCGGAGGCGGACCGCCAGCGGTGCGAGGTGTCGGTGGCCGCGGCCTCGAGCGCGCGCTCGGCGGTCTCGGCCCACAGCTGCTGCGCGTCGCGGGCGTCGATCGCGCCCACCGTCGCCGTGACCGGACCGGACACGGTCTGCACGTGCACGGACGCCAACCGGAGCAGGCGCTCGACCGGACCCTGCGAGACCTTGACGCTCTGCACGCGCGGCAACGGCACGACGACCAGCGTGCGCCAGACGGCCCCGAGCCGCAGCAGCACGGCGCCCTGCACGAAGCGGTACCCGTTCCGGCGGGCCGACAGCGGGCGCAGCCAGCGACCGCGGCGGGGCGAGTGCCGGAAGCCGCCCTGGTCACCCGTGGTGGTCAGGCTGTCGTCCACGACGTCGACGGCCTCGGCGGACCCCTCGCGCATCCGGTCCTTCGAGGCGCCGGGTCCGACGACCGCGCTGCCGACGAGCGTGGGCAGGATGATCTCGAGGACCTGTCGGACGTCCTCGGCGGTCCCCACCGGCAGCACGATCGAGGACACCTGCTGGTTGTTCGACGCACCGTTGCCGGCGTTCGTCGCCCGGTTGATGCGGATGTCCCACCAGCCGAACGGTCGCCACAGCAACGGCTGCGCGACGCTGACCGCGTGGATGCGGCCCGGCGGCAGCGTCTCGTTCGTCGTCGACACCAGACCGAACCCGATGCGGATGCCGTCGCGGGTGTCCGCGATCGTGTACTGCAGCGACTTGGAGAACTTGCGGACGTAGTAGCCGCCGGCGCCGATCACCGCGGGGAACAGGGACACCAGCAGGAAGTACTCGCCCGTGACCGCGATGCTGACGATGATCGCGACGACGAGCAGCAGGATGAACACGGTCGTGCCGGAGAGCAGTGTCGACGCGATGAGCCGGCCGGGCCGCACCCGGACGATGCGCGTCGCGTGCACGGACGCCGGGTCGAGCTCGGGCGACAGGAACTCCGAGACGCGGTCCTGCACCAGACCGTTCGACGCGGGGTGGTCGGGGCCGGACTCGTCGTCCTGGGCTCCGGACGCCAGGACCAGGATGCGCTGCCGCAGGTCGTCACCGGCCTTCGCCCCGAGGTAGGCGAGCTGGACGTTCGCGTCGTTGCCGGCCTGGGCGATCTCGAGCTTGGCGGTGCCGAACAGCCGCGGGATGAGCGGGCGGCTGATGTTGATGCCCTGGATCCGGTCGAGCCGGGCCTTGCGGTGGTTGCGGAACAGGACACCCGAGCGCACCTCGACGATCTCGCCCGTCACCCGGAACTCGTGCATCCGCCAGGACAGGTAGAACAGGCCGATCAGCACGACCAGGAACCCGACGATCCCGAGCAGCACCCACCCGACCGCGCCGTGCTCGTAGACGTACCGGACGGGGTCGCCGTCCTCCTGCGGCCCGCCACCCGGGATGACCATCTCGACCAGGGTGTCGCGCAGGTTGTTGAGCACGATGCCGAGCACCACGATCAGGAAGATGCCACCGCGCAGCAGCGGCGTCAGCGGGTGCAGCCGGTGCCACTCGCCGTCGGTCAGGGGCGCGGCTGCGGCCGCGTTGCCGTGGCGCGGGGGTGCGGGCGGCGTCGGCCCGGGTCGGAACGTCACGGTGCCCTCAGAGCCCGGCGCGGCGGGACTCGGCGAGTTCGACCAGCCGGTCCCGGAGCTCGTCGGCGTGTTCGGCGGGGATGCCCGGGATGCGCACGTTGGTCGACGCGGCCGCCGTCACGAACTTCAGCTCGCTCATCCCGAGCATGCGGTCGAGCGGCCCGCGGTTCACGTCCACGAGCTGCAGACGACCGTAGGGCACCGCGGTGAAGCGCTGCCACATCAGGCCCTTGCGGAGCACGAAGTCGTCCTCGCGCAGGGCGTACCCGATCGCGCGGACCCGGCGGGGCGTCAGGATCGCGGTGACCAGCGAGGCGATGCCCACCGCGGCACCGATCAGGGTCCAGACGAGTCCGGCCGTGTCCGAGGGACCGCCGTTCGCGACCCCGATCAGGATGCAGCCAGCGGTGACGACGACACCGGCGAGGACGGTCGTGACGAGCTCGGTCCAGACGAGCTTCGACGACACCCTGGTCCAGTCGATTCCGGTCAGCCCGAGTCCGTGCTCGTCGAGTCGTTCGCGCGGCATCGGGCCCTCCTGGTGGTCATCGTGCCGTCGTGCCGCCCCGTGGGTCGTCCGGGTCGTCGTCGTCCGGTGGGGCGATGCACATGCGTTCGGCGACGAGGGCGCACACGGTGAGCACGATCCCGCCACCGACCGCCACGGCACTCGGCAGGGTCGAGCCTAGCGAAGGGACGACGGAGCGGGTCAGCAGGTACACGAGAAGCCCGAGTGCGAAGGCGCCGAACAGCACGCCGCAGATGCTCGAGGCCTTGGCGAGGACCACGACGCGGGTCGCGTAGATCGGGTCGACGCGGCGGCCGGGGACACCCTGCGCGTGGCGTCGGACCGGCAGGGCCAGGGCGATGAGCACCACGCCGATGAGCGCCAGGGCGAAGCCGAGGGGGCTGACGAGCAGGAGTGCGGGCGCCTGGCGCGACGCCAGGGCGGCGTTCAGCGCGAAGCCGGCGATGCCGGCGACGACGGCGAGGCTGATCAGCGTGGAGGCGCGGGTGGTCTTCACGGGGTGGCGTCCGTTCCGGTGGTGGTCGGGTCGGCGTCCGGACGGGAGGCCGTGGTCACGCCGTCGAGCAGGCGCGGCTCGTCGACGCGCTCCGTGTCGTCACCGTCGAGCAGGCGCGGCTCG
>NZ_LMPO01000012.1:146923-217591 GCF_001424385.1 Curtobacterium sp. Leaf183
AGTGCGGCCAGCAGGTCGGCGACCGGCCCGCGACCGGGCAGCACCGCGCCGGGGTCGGCGTCGAGCCACGGCGCCAGCACGAAGGCCCGCTCGTGCGCACGCGGGTGCGGCACGTCCAGCGTCTCGGTCGCGATGCGCTCGTCGCCGTACGTGATGACGTCGAGGTCGAGCGTGCGGTCGCCCCACCGGACTTCGCGGGTGCGACCGTGGGTGTCCTCGACGACGTGCAGCGCCTCGAGCAGCGCCTGGGCCCCCAGCTCGGTGTCGAGCACGACGACCGCGTTCCGGTACCGGGGCTTCGCCGTGTCGAGGCCGTCGAGTGTCAGGGCGACCGACTCGACCTCGTGGCTCGACGCGACCGCCGTGACGCCCGGGATCGCCACGACGGCGGCGGCCGCGGCGCGGAGGGTGCTCCCCCGGTCACCGAGGTTCGCGCCGAGGGCGACGACGGCGCGGGTCACGTGGCGTCCGGGTCGTCGACGGCGGCAGTGGGCGGCTGGGGCGTCGCGGCTCCGGGGACCGGGTCGACCGCCATCCGCTCGCGGCGGATCGTGATCGACACGTCGGTGAACGGCACCGTGATGGGCGCCTGCGGCTTGTGCACCGTGACCTCGGTCGCCAGCGCCGCGCGGTGGGTCAGCACCGCGGCGGCGATCCGCTCGGCCAGGGTCTCGATCAGGTCGACCGGGTCGCGTTCGATCTCGGCGACGACCTGCTCGGCGAGCACCCCGTAGTGGACGGTCTGGTCGAGGTCGTCGGGACCGGCGGCTGCGCGGGCGTCGATCTCGACCGCGACGTCGACGACGAAGTCCTGCCCGTCGGCGCGCTCGTGGTCGAAGACCCCGTGGTGGCCGCGGGCGCGGACCCCAGTCAGGCGGATGGTGTCGTTCACGATCGAGCTGCCCTCCAGGCTTCCCAGACGTCGAGCACGGCCCGCGTCGGTTCCGGGTCGTGCACGCGGACGCCCCAGGCGCCGCGTTCTGCTGCCAACAGGCTGATGGCGGCGGTCGCGAGGTCGCGCTCCGCCGGTGGTGCGCCCGCCGGGCTGCCGACACCGTCCAGGAACCGCTTGCGCGACGCGGCGACGAGCACGGGCAGGCCGATCGAGGCGAACCGCTCGTACCCCGCCAGGATCTCCCAGTTCTGGGCGCCCTCCTTGGCGAACCCGAGCCCCGGGTCGATGACGACCTGCTCCTGGCGCACCCCGAGCACGATGAGCTCGGCGACCCGCATCTCGACCTCGCGCCGGACCTCGTCGACCGCGTGCTCGTACACGGCGTCGCGGTACATCCGGTCGCTGTGGCCCCGCCAGTGCATCACGACGAAGCCGCAGCCCGTGGACGCCACGACCCGGGCCATGTCGTCGTCGGCCAGCCCGCCGGACACGTCGTTCACGATGACGGCACCCAGCTCGACCGCGCGCTCGGCCGTCGCCGCGTTCATGGTGTCGACGCTGACCGCGATGCCCTCGGCGACGAGCTGCTCGATCACCGGGAGTACCCGCTGCTGCTCGACCTCGACCGGCACGCGCTCCGCACCGGGTCGGGTGGACTCGCCACCGACGTCGACGAGGTCCGCGCCCGCCGTGACGAGGTCGCGCGCGTGCGCCACCGCGGCGTCGTACGCCGCATGCAGCCCGCCGTCGGAGAACGAGTCCGGCGTCACGTTGAGGATGCCCATGACCCGGGTGCGCCCGCTCTGGGGCACACCCGGGTCATGGCGACGGACGGGCGCGGCGAGGCGGCGGTCCCGTCTCGTCGGGAGGTCGGTCATCCGGGGCTAGGCGGGAGCGATGCCCGGGTTGCCGAACGGACGGTGACGCGGGGTCTTCGACTGCTCGCGGTCGTTCGACTCGGACGCGGTGTTCGCCGCCTTGCCGGGGACGTCGATCGCGGGGAGCGTGCTGACCGGACGCTTGTCGCTGGAGAGCCACTGCGGGCGCTCCGGCAGCTTGCGGACGTCCTTGAACATCTCGACGAGCTCCGGCGCGTCGAGCGTCTCCTTCTCGAGGAGCTCACCCGCCAGACGGTCGAGGATGTCGCGGTTGTCGTTGAGCACCTGGTAGGCCTCGTCGTGCGCGGCCTCGAGCAGGGCACGGGTCTCGGCGTCGACCATCTCGGCGATGTTCTCCGAGTAGTCGCGCCCCGTGCCGCCGCTCATGTCACGACCGACGAACGGCTCGGTCGACCCGGCGCCGAGCTTGACGGACCCCACGGCCTGGCTCATGCCGTACTCGGTGACCATCTTGCGGGCGGTGCCCGTGGCCTTCTCGATGTCGTTCGACGCACCCGTGGTCGGGTCGTGGAAGACGATCTCCTCGGCGACGCGGCCACCCATGGCGTAGGTGAGCTGGTCGAGCAGTTCGTTGCGCGTGACGGAGTACTTGTCCTCGAGCGGGAGCACCATCGTGTAACCGAGGGCGCGGCCGCGCGGCAGGATCGTGATCTTCGTGACCGGGTCGGTGTGCCGCATCGCCGCCGCCGCCAGGGCGTGGCCGCCCTCGTGGTAGGCCGTGATCAGGCGCTCCTGGTCGGACATGATGCGCGTACGGCGCTGCGGACCGGCCATCACCCGGTCGACCGCCTCGTCGAGGGCACGGTTGTCGATGAGCTGCGCGTTCGAGCGGGCCGTGAGCAGCGCAGCCTCGTTCAGGACGTTCGCCAGGTCGGCGCCGGTGAACCCGGGCGTCTTGCGGGCGAGGAGCTCGAGGTCGACGCTCGCGGCGAGCGGCTTGCCCTTCGCGTGCACCTCGAGGATCTGCTTGCGGCCGGCGAGACCCGGCGCGTCGACGCCGATCTGGCGGTCGAAGCGGCCCGGGCGCAGCAGCGCGGGGTCGAGCACGTCGGGACGGTTCGTCGCGGCGATCAGGATGACGTTCGTCTTGCCGTCGAAGCCGTCCATCTCGACGAGCAGCTGGTTCAACGTCTGCTCGCGCTCGTCGTTGCCACCGCCGATGCCGGCACCACGGTGACGACCGACGGCGTCGATCTCGTCGATGAAGACGATGGCGGGCGAGTTGGCCTTGGCCTGCTCGAAGAGGTCACGCACACGGCTGGCACCGACACCGACGAACATCTCGACGAAGTCCGAGCCGGAGATCGAGTAGAACGGGACCCCCGCCTCGCCGGCGACGGCGCGCGCGAGCAGGGTCTTGCCGGTTCCGGGAGGGCCGTACAGCAGCACGCCCTTCGGGATCTTGGCGCCGACGGCCTGGAACTTGGCCGGCTCCTTCAGGAACTCCTTGATCTCGTGGAGTTCCTCGATCGCCTCGTCCGAACCGGCGACGTCCGCGAAGGAGACCTGCGGGTTCTCCTTGTTGTTCATCTTCGCCTTGGACTTGCCGAACTGCATGACCTTCGAGCCGCCGCCCTGGGCGCTCGAGAGCAGGAACCAGAACAGGCCGAGGATCAGCAGGAACGGCAGGAGCGTCAGGACGAGCGAGACGAACCAGTTCGACTGCTGGACGGTGTCGTTGTAGCCCTTGGGGAGGTCGGCCTGAGCGATCGCGTCGACCACTTCGGCACCACGCGGCGTCGAGTAGTAGAACTGCTCGGTCGTGCCGCCGTCCTTGAGCGTGAGGTCGACCCGCTGCTCGGTGGAGTTGACCACCGCAGAGGAGACCTTGCCGTCAGAGAGCTGCTCGAGCCCCTTCTGGGTGTCGATCTGCTGCGTGCCGGACTGGCTGATGAAAGCCCATCCGATCCAGATCCCCACGAGTGCGATGAGCACGTAGAGGTACGGCCCGCGGAGGATGCGCTTGAAGTCCATGTGATCCGGGCGCTGTGGCCCGAGCCTTTCTCTGCCGTAAGTTGCGTGCTCGCCAGCATACGGCCGCGATTCTGTGGCGAGAATGGGTGTCCTCTGCGGGCGAACTCCCGGTTCGTCTACGAGTAGATGTGCGGGGCCAGGACGCCGATGCCCCGGAGGTTGCGGTAGCGCTCGTCGTAGTCGAGCCCGAAGCCCACCACGAAGGCGTCGGGGATGTCGTAGCCGACGTAGCGGACGTCGACCTGGACCTTGGCGGCCTCGGGCTTGCGCAGCAGCGTGACGATCTCGACACTGGCGGCGCCGCGGGACTCGAGGTTCTGCTTGAGCCACGACAGCGTGAGCCCGGAGTCGATGATGTCCTCGACGATGATGACGTCGCGACCGTGCAGGTCGGTGTCGAGGTCCTTGAGGATCCGCACCACGCCGGACGACTTCGTGCCGGAGCCGTACGACGACACGGCCATCCAGTCCATCTTCGCCTGCAGGGTCAGGTGGCGGGAGAAGTCCGCCATGACCATGACCGCGCCCTTGAGGACGCCGACCAGCAGCGGGTCCTTGTCGGCGTAGTCGCGGTCGACCGCCGCGGCGAGCTCGGCGATCTTGTCGTCGATCTGCTCGGGGGTGAAGAGCACTTCGGAGAGGTCGTCCTGCACGTCGGAGAGTTCCACCGGTCCAGCCTAACCGGCCCTAGGCGGCCGAGAACGACAGCCGGTCGCCGTCGCGGGACACCCGGATGCCGGGCAGGTCGATCGGCCCCTGCCCGTTCCACTCGGTCACGAGCCGGCAGACCTCGAGCGTCTGGAGGCGGGACAGCGTCACGCCGAACTCGCTCTCGACCGCCAGGCGCACCAGGCGCTGGCGGAGGGCCGGCGGGTTCGCCTGCAGCTGCCGCACCGACAGTGCGATGCCGGCCTCGGAGTGCTCGGCGAGGTCCTCGGCCATCTCCTCGGCGAAGTGGTCGAGCGCCGCCGCGTCCTCGCGCAGCTGGTCGGCCGTGCGGGCCAGGGCCTCGGCCACGTCGACGCCGAGCTCCCGCTCGAGCACCGGCATCACGGCGTTCCGGACACGCACGCGGGTGAACGCCCCGTCGTCGTTGTGCGGGTCGTGCCACGGCGCGAGCCCGGCGGCAGCGCAGGCCTGCCGGGTCGTGTGACGCCGGACCGTCAGCAGGGGTCGACCGTAGGCCGGCCCGTCGTCCCGCCGCGCGAGCGGCGGCATGCCGGACAGGCTGTCCGGCCCGCTGCCGCGCAGCAGGCCGAGCAGCACCGTCTCGGCCTGGTCGTCCAGGGTGTGACCGAAGAGCACCAGGGGTGACCCGACGTCGGCCGCGACCTGGGCGACGGCCGCGTGGCGGGCCTCCCGGGCGGCGCCCTCGGGACCACCGTCGGAGCCGACCATGACCCGACGGACCGTCACCGGTTCGAGTCCCAGCTCGGCGGCCTGCCTGGAGGCCCGGCTCGCCACCGCCTCGGAACCCGCCTGCAGCGCGTGGTCCACGACCACCGCGCCGGCGCGGAGCCCCTGCTTGGTCGCCTCGAACGCGGTGGCCGCCGCGAGCGCGAGCGAGTCCGGCCCGCCGCTCAGCGCGACGAGCACCACGTCGCCGTCGTGGACGAGCCGCTCGTCCCGTGCCCGGGCGAGCAGGCCGCGGACCGCCAGCCGGGTCGCGGCGACGGCGGGGTCGAGCCGGGGACGCGGAGAGTTCACCCGGTAACGTTAGCCGCGCTCTCGGGACCACCGACAGCCCCACCGACACACCAGGAGTGCAGACATGGCCGCGTACGACGTCGTCGTCGAGATCCCCAAGGGCAGCCGCAACAAGTACGAGGTGGACCACGAGACCGGTCGCGTGTACCTCGACCGCGTGCTGTTCACGTCGTTCGTCTACCCGACCGACTACGGCTTCTTCGAGCAGACCCTGGCGGACGACGGCGACCCCGTGGACGCGCTGCTGCTGCTCGAGTACCCGACGTTCCCGGGCGTCGGCGTCAAGGTCCGCCCGGTCGGCGTCTTCAAGATGAGCGACGAGGCCGGCATCGACGCGAAGGTCCTCGTCGTCCCCGCGAAGGACCCGCGCTGGGCCCACATCCAGGACATCTCGGACGTCGACGAGCAGACCAAGGCCGAGATCGCGCACTTCTTCGAGCGCTACAAGGACCTCGAGCCGAACAAGTGGGTCAAGGCCGAGGGCTGGGGCGACGCTGCCGAGGCCGAGGCGATCGTCACGGCCGGCCAGGCCGCGTACGTGCCCAGCGCGCACTGACACCGGTCGTTCAGCGGGCGGCGTCGCCGTCGCCAGCCGATCGCACCCCCGCAACGACATCGCGCCCCGTCTCCACGGGGCGCGATGTTCGTTGTGGGGCGCGATGCGCCTCGGTGTGCAGGAGCTACATCGAGCCGGAGGGGCGGGCGACGTAGGGCAGCAGGTCACCGGTGCCCCAGACCGCGCGCTCGACCACGCCGACCCCGGGGCGAGCGGCCTCGATCATGCGGCCACCGCCCGTGTAGATCGTGTCGTGGTAGCCGCCGGAGGCCGCACCGTTCGACGAGTAGAACAGGATGTCGCCGGCCTGACGCTGCGACAGCGGGACCAGGCGTCCGATCGATGCGAAGTGGTTGTACTGCCAGACGACGTTGTGCCCGCCGGTCGAGATGCCCTGCGAGCTGTAGGCCATCATCACCAGGCCGGAGCAGTCCCACGTGTTCGGGCCGGCGCCGCCCAGCACGTACGGCTTGCCGAGCTGGGCGCGGGCGTAGGCGATCGCGCCGGCCGCCTTCGACGGGGTACTCGGGGCTGGTGCCGGCGCGGGAGCCGGGGCCGGGGCCGGGGCGGGAGCCGGTGCCGGTGCGGGTGCCGGCTTCGACGGCGTGCTCGGCTTCGCCGGGGCAGGTGCTGCGGGAGCCGGGGCCGGGTTGCTGTTGCTGCCGCCGCTGTTGCCGCCGCCGCTGTTGCCGCCGCCGGTGTTGCCACCGCCGGTGTTGCCGGACCCGGTGCTCGGTGCGGGGTTGTTCGACGTCGTCGTGCGCGTGGGTGCACCCGTTCCGCTGGCGGCGTCCTTCGTCGCCTGCGCCGCGAGCTGCGTCTCCGCCTGCTTCGCGCGCTGGTCGCTGTAGTACGCGCTCTCGGTTGCCACCGTCGTGCCCTTGAGGAAGGCGAGCTGCTCGAGCACCTCGTCCTGCTGGCTCTGCGCGTCCTGGAGCTTGCCGTTCGCCCGGGCCGCGACGGAGTTCGCGGTGTCGAGGGCGGTCTTCGTGGCGTCGGTCGCGGTCGCCAGGGCCGTGGTCGCCTGGCGCTTCTGCGCCGCGAGTGCGTCCACGGTGTTCTGGTCCGCCTGCGCCTTGGCCAGGACCGTGGCCGACCGCTCGGACAGGTGCGTCATCGTGCCGACCTGGTAGAGCAGGTCCTTCGCGTCCGAGGCGTCCACGAGCATGCTCGTCGACAGGTCACCACCGCCGCTCCGCGAGAGCTCGACCACGAGCGCAGCGACCTGGCCCGCGGACTCGTCCGCCGCTGCCTTCGCCCGCTTGGCCTGCGAGGTCAGGTCGTCGAGCGTGGACTGGGCCTCCTGCTGCTCGGACGCGGCCAACGCGTAGGTCTGGCCGGCCTGCTGCACCACGACGCCGGCCTGGTCGGCGGAGTCCTGCAGCGATGACAGGCGCGAGGCGAGCTCGTCGACCGTCTGCTGCGACTCGGCCTGGTCGGACTTCGCCGCCTGCACGTCCGCCCACGACGGGGCCTTCGCGGGGGTCGCTCCGGCTGGTCCCGCGATCCCCACCGAGAGTCCGATGCCGAGCAACGAGACGGTGGCGATGCCGCAGGCGAGGGAACGCGCAGGCTTCTTCATGTGGTGTCAGTGCCTCTCGGGCGCGCACACGGTCATACCGAGATCCCCCGCGCAGCCATGAAGGGGACCGGGTCGACGGCGGCGCCGTTCACCCGGGTCTCGAAGTGGAGGTGGCAGCCCGTGGACCAGCCGGTCGAACCGACCTGGGCGATCTGCTGCCCGGCGGAGACGTGCTGGCCGTTGCCGACCATGATGCCGCCGTTGACGATGTGGCCGTAGGCGGTGGAGATGCCGCCGCCGTTGTCGAGGATGACCTCGTTGCCGTACCCGCCACCGTTGCCGGCGAAGGTCACGGTGCCCTCGTGCGCGGCGTAGATCGGCGAGTAGCAGCCCGGTGCCAGGTCGACGCCGGCGTGCAGTGCGTGCGCGCCGGTGTACGGGTCGATGCGGTAGCCGTAGGGGCTCGTCTGGTAGCCGGCGCTCGGGCGGACCCAGCCGGACGAGGTCGGGGCACCGCCGCCGGATCCGCTGGACCCGGAGCCGCTGGACCCGCCGCTGCTCGGCGCGGGCGCGTTCCGCGCGGCCGCCGCAGCAGCCGCTGCCGCCGCTCGGGCCTGGTCAGCGCGCTGCTTGGCGAGCGCGGCCTGCCGGGCCTTCTCGACCTCGACGCCCTTGTTGTACTTGGCCTCGACGTCGGTGGCGTTCGACGTCAGGAGTGTGAGCTGCGCTTCGAGCCGCGACTGGTTGTCGTTCTGGGCGTCGACGGCCGTCTGAGCAGCGTCGGCGGCGGACTGGGCAGCCCGCATCTTCTGCTGGGCGGCGTCGGCCAGGTCCCCGAGGGCCTTCTTCGCGACGTCCGCCTTGTCCGACTCGGCCTGTGCCGTGCCGCGGTCCTGCGTCGCCTGCGAGTAGATGCCGTCGGCCTGCTCGCTGAGTTTCGAGATCGCGCCGAGCTCGTACAGGTAGTCCTTCGAGTCGGTGGGGTGCGTCAGGAGGTCGGTCGTGACGTCGTTCGCACTCGCTCGCCCGAGCTGCGCCGCGAGCTGTCCGGCCTGGGCCTCGGACTGGGCGGCGGTCTTCTCGGACTCGTCGGCCTGCTGCTGGAGCTTCTGCTGCTGCAGCGTCGCGGCGTCGTACTTCGTCTGCGCCGTCTGGTACGCCGTGCCGGCAGCCTCGGCCGACTTCTGCTTGGCGGCGGCCTGGCTCGTCAGGTCGGCGATCAGGCCCTTGATCTCCGTCACCTTGTCCTGCTGCGCCGACTGGGACGCCTTGGCGGCCTGCACGTCGTCCCAGCTCGGGTAGCTGGTCGCCGACGCCCCGTCAGCGGGTGCGAACGCGGCGATCGCCCCTGCGGTGAGGACGACGGCGACCGCGGCGGCGATGACGCGGCGGCGGAAGCGGGGGATCAGAGTGAGTGAGGTCGACATACATCTCGATTTCGTAACAGCGCGGCATGGCTCACGCACGTAACACTGTCAACAACCGCAACAGTAACAACAGGTGCCGGCCCGGGGCAGCCCCTCGCACGAGGGACAGGGTCCGACGACGATGGTCGCACTCGAACACCGACGGCGCAGAATCGGATCCCGGATCACTGCCGGGTCCGTCGCGAGTGAAGCCCGCCGACGGGGACGATGCGGCGGCGACACGCCGGGCGGCCCGGGCTCGAGCGACTCGATTTGTCATCCACGCAGGGCTTCCGTATGCTTGGTCTCCGGTGCAGCGATGTACTGCTTGCGGCCCCATCGTTTAGTGGCCTAGGACACCGCCCTTTCACGGCGGCAGCACGGGTTCGAATCCCGTTGGGGTCACTCCTCGTGAGACAGCAAGCAGCACAGATCAGCATCGAACAGCAATTCAACATGGCCCTGTAGCGCAGCTGGTTAGCGTGCCGCCCTGTCACGGCGGAGGTCGCGGGTTCAAGTCCCGTCAGGGTCGCCACGGCTGGATAGCTCAGTTGGTAGAGCGTTCGACTGAAAATCGAAAGGTCCACGGATCGATGCCGTGTCCAGCCACGGAGTAAGGCCCCTCACGCGAGTGAGGGGCCTTCTCCGTTTCCGGGGTCGTCCGCACGGAACCTCGGGACGGACACCGCACCGTGGTCGTTCGCGGTGCCGTGTCCGTCTCGTGGTTCTGTGCCGGGGTCAGGCCTCGCGGGTCTTCGGGCTGCTGTCGTTCGTCTTGGCCGGGTCGCGCTCCACGACACCACCGAGGGCGTCGTCGATGCGGGACATCAGCTCGGCCGGGATCTCCACGCCAGCGGCGCCGGCGTTGTCGTGCACCTGCTCCGGGCGCGACGCACCGATGATCGCCGAGGCGACGTTCTCGTTCTGCAGGACCCACGCCACGGCGAGCTGCGCCATCGACAGGTTCAGCTCCTTCGCGATCGGCTCGAGCTCCTGCACGGACGACAGGACCTCGTCCCGCATGAACCGCTTGATCATGTCGGCGCCGCCCTTGTCGTCGGTGGCACGCGATCCCTCGGGCAGCGGCTGTCCCGGCTTGTACTTGCCGGTGAGCACACCCTGGGCGATGGGCGACCAGACGATCTGCGAGATGCCGAGCTCCTTCGAGGCGGGGACGACCTCGCCCTCGATGACCCGCCACAGCGCGGAGTACTGCGGCTGGTTCGAGATGAGCTGGAACCCGAGCTCCTTCGCCAGTGCGGCTCCGGCCCGAAGCTGGTCGGCGGTCCACTCCGAGACACCGACGTACAGGACCTTGCCCTGCCGCACGATGTCGGCGAACGCCTGCATGGTCTCTTCGAGCGGGGTCTCGTGGTCGAAGCGGTGCGCCTGGTACAGGTCGACGTAGTCGGTCTGCAGGCGGCCGAGCGAGCCGTCGATCGACTCGAGGATGTGCTTGCGGCTCAGCCCGGTGTCGTTGTGCTGCTTCGGGCCGGTCGGTCCGAAGACCTTCGTGGCGATCTCGAGCGACTGACGACGCTCCCCCTTGAGGGCTTCGCCCAGGACGGTCTCGGCGCCGGTGTTCGCGTAGACGTCGGCCGTGTCGAACGTCGAGATGCCGACGTCGAGCGCGGCCCGGACGCAGGCGATCGCGGCGTCGTTCTCGACCTGGGACGCGTGGGTCAGCCAGTTGCCGTAGGTGATCTCGGAGACCTTGAGGCCCGAGTTGCCGAGGTAGCGGTACTCCATGTGCGTGTCACTCCTGTCGTGGCCGCGTCGATGCGGCTCACGGGGCGACGGTAGTCCCGGGGTCAGATACGACTCTCAACCCGCAGCTCGCTGACCAGTATGCTGAAGTACCAGAGGATTGGGGAAGCCGAGAAAGACGAAACCCCGGCGATGTGGCCTGAGCCAGGGATCGTTCCGGGGTCTTCGTGATCGAGGGTACATGGTTGGAGGGGGCGGGTGGCAACATCGCCTGAGCGAGTGACAGCGCTGATCTCTCCGGTGCGACTGGCGTCGTACCGGCGCGACACGACGAGCGTCGCGGAGGCGGTCCGCCTGTACGAGTGGAACCTCCGCGCCTCCGCCAGCGTCCTCGTCATCACCGGCTTGGTCGAGGTGGTGACGCGCAATGCGCTCGATCGCGAACTCGTGGCCTGGGCCGACCGCCGCCCGCCGCGGGCGGACTGGTTCGATGTGGTCCCGCTCGACCGCCAGGGCTCCGGCGACCTCGCCAAGGCCCGCCATCGCGCGACGAGAGCAGGGCGACGGGAGGAGGTGCACGGCCGGGTGGTCGCGGAACTCACCTTCGGCTTCTGGCGGTACCTCGTCGAGTCTCGGTACCACGCGTCACTCTGGGTACCGGCGCTGCACAGGGCGTTCGCGTGCGGCCCGTCCGATCTCCGGGTCCGACGAGCGGAAGTCGCGCGCCGCTTCCAGCAACTGCACTTCGTCCGCAACCGCGCTGCGCATCACGAACCGATCCACTCCCGCGACCTCGCACGCGACCACCGGATGGCGCTGGAGCTCCTGCGCTGGGTCTCGCCCCACGCCGGCACCTGGGCGGACGAGGTGTCCGACCTCCCCGCGGTGATCGCGGCGCGACCGTGAGCGAGCGGCGACCCACGGACCTCCACCACCGAAACTGCGCGGCACCCGACGCCCCACGTGGTTTCGTGGGCACATGACCAGCAACGGAGCGAGTGTCCTGTTCATCGGCGGGAGCGGCGTCATCAGTGCCGCGTGCGTGACGGAGGCGACCCGACAGGGGATCGACGTCACCGTCCTGAACCGCGGGACCACCGGGGGCAGGCCGCTCCCCGAGGGTGTGGAGCGCCTCCAGGCCGACGTGTCGGACCGCGACGCCCTGGCGGCGGCACTCGGTGACCGCCGCTTCGACTCGGTGGTGAACTGGATCGCCTTCACCCCGGACCAGGTGCAGGCGGACATCGACTTCTTCGCCGGGCGGACCAACCAGTACGTGTTCATCAGTTCGGCCTCGGCGTACCAGACCCCGGCGACACACCTGCCGATCACCGAGTCGACGCCGCTGAAGAACCCGTTCTGGCAGTACTCGCGGGACAAGATCGCGTGCGAGGACCTGCTGATGCAGGCGTACCGCGAGCAGGACTTCCCGGTGACGATCGTCCGGCCCTCACACACCTACGACGAGACCAAGCTGCCGCTGTCTGGTGGGTGGACGGCGGTGGCGCGGATGCGCGCGGGCAAGCCCGTCATCATCACGGGCGACGGCAGCAGCCTGTGGACGCTCACCCACAGCCGTGACTTCGCGGTCGGGTTCACCGGGCTCCTCGACAACGCGTCGGCGATCGGCGAGGCGTTCACGATCACGAGCGACGAGGCCCCGACCTGGAACGCGATCGCGCACGAGATCGCAGCAGCGGCCGGCGTCGAGGACCTGCAGATCGTGCACGTGCCCGCGGACGCGATCAACGCCGTCGACGCCGAGTGGGGGGCGGCGCTGCTCGGCGACAAGGCGAACAGCTCGGTGTTCGACAACAGCAAGATCCGCTCGCTCGTGCCGTGGTACCGGCCGCGGACGCCCTACCGGCAGGGTGTGCGCGAGGTCATCGCCTGGTACGAGGCGCACCCGGAGGAACAGGTCATCGACGAGCGTCTCGATGCGCTGATGGACCAGCTCGCGGAGCGCTGGGCGGTCTAGACGCGGCCCGCGAACCGCGGTTCCACACGTCGACGCACAACGCGAACCGGCTCGCACCACGTGATCACGTGGTGCGAGNGGACGGGAGGCCCGGTGCGGGTCCGGCGCGTCAGCTGCGGTCGCGCAGGACCGAGCCCAGTGCGTCGATCGCCTCGGCGACCTGGTCGTCGGTCACGACGAGCGGGGGCGCGAAGCGGATCGTCGACCCGTGGGTGTCCTTGACGAGGACCCCGCGTGCCGCCATGGCCTTCGCGATCTCCTTGCCGGTGCCGATCACCGGGTCGATGTCGATGCCGGCCCACAGCCCGGCGACGCGGTGTGCGACGACGCCCTTGCCGACCAGGTCCTCGAGCAGCCCGCGCAGCAGCGGTTCACCGTCGAGTGCCCGCTGCTGGAACGTGCCCTCGGCGAGCATCGCGACGACCTCGGCCCCGACGGCCGCGGCCAGCGGGTTGCCGCCGAAGGTCGACCCGTGCTCGCCGGGACGCAGGACGCCGAGCACGTCACGCGAGCCGACGACAGCCGAGACCGGGACGATCCCGCCGCCGAGCGCCTTGCCGAGGGTGATGAGGTCGGGCCGCACACCGACGCGCGACACCGCGAGCGTGTGGCCGGTGCGCCCGAGCCCGGACTGGATCTCGTCGGCGACGAACAGCGCACCGAACTCGTCGCAGATGTCGCGCACGGACGGCAGGTACTCCGCGGGTGGGATGACCACGCCGCCCTCGCCCTGGATCGGTTCGAGCAGCACGGCGACGACGGTCTCGTCCATCGCGGCACGGAGGGCCTCGGCGTCACCGTAGGGCACGGTACGGAACCCCGGCGTGTACGGACCGAAGTCGTTGCGGGCGTCGGGGTCGTCCGAGAACGAGATGATCGTCGTCGTCCGGCCGTGGAAGTTCCCGCTCGCGACGATGATCGTCGCGCGGTCGGCGGGCACGCCCTTGACGCGGTAGCCCCACGCCCGCGACACCTTGATCGCGGACTCGACGGCTTCGGCACCGGTGTTCATCGGCAGCACCATGTCGGTACCGGTGAGCTCAGCCAAGCTCGCCGCGAACGGCCCGAGGCGGTCGTTGACGAAGGCACGGCTGGTCAGCGTGACGCGGTCGAGCTGTGCCCGCGCGGCATCGAGCAGCCGCGGGTTGCCGTGGCCGAAGTTCACCGCCGAGTACGCCGCCAGGCCGTCCAGGTAGGTGCGGCCGTCGACGTCGGTGACGGTCGCGCCGTCCCCGGAGGCGATCACGACGGGCAGGGGGCTGTAGTTGTGGGCGAGGGCCCGGTCCTCGACGGCGAGCGCCGCCGCGGTCGCGGTGCCGAGCGCCGTGGATGCGGTGGTCATCAGGACCGTGCCACGGAGTTGCCGGTGCCGACGGGGTGCAGGTCGAGCGTGCAGCACTTGACGCCGCCGCCGCCGAGCAGCAGCTCGGACAGGTCGACGCCGATCGGGTTGTAGCCCTTCTCGCGCAGCTGCTCGGCGAACGTGGTCGCACGCGAGGCGATCACGATGTTGTAGCCGTCGGAGTAGGAGTTCAGCCCGAGGATCGCGGCGTCCTCCTCCGTCGCGATGATCGCGTCCGGGAAGCGCTCGCGCAGGATCGCCAACGAGGGCTCGTCGAACGCGCTCTCGAGGTACGCGATGTTGCTGGTCCCGTCCGCGGACGGCTCGGGGTCGAGCACGGCGATGGCGGTGTCCAGGTGGTAGAAGCTCGGGTTGATGAGCTTGAGGGTGACGACCTCGCGGCCGTAGACCTCGGCGAGCTCTTCGTGCGACGTGCTGTCCGACCGGAAGCCGGTGCCCGCGTAGATCGTGTTCCCGATGAGCAGGAAGTCGCCTTCGCCCTCGTTCGTCTCACGCGGTTCTGCGACGGTCAGGCCGGCGCTGCGGAACCAGTCCATGTACGCGGGGCCCTCGGGCTGCCGCTCGGGGTACTGGAACTTGGCGCCGTACGCGACACCGTCGAGCACGAAGCCGCCGTTCGCCGCGTAGACCATGTCCGGCAGGCCGTCGATGGGGTCGATGTACGAGATGTCGAAGCCGAGCTGCTCGTAGACCGCGACGAGCGACTGCCACTGTTGGACGGCCTTGGACGTGTCCGTCGGCTCTTCCGGGTGCATCCACGGGTTGATCCGGTAGCTGACCGTGTAGAAGTCCGGCTTGCACATGAGGATCGTGCGCTTGGTGGCGGTGCGGGCCGGAGCCGCCACGGTCTCGGTTGCTGCGTTCGACACTGGAGTCCTCCTGGGGGACTTCGGGCCCGAGCCTGCCAGGAACCACTCCTGAGGTGATCTCGGTGAGATGCAGGCTCACTCACCGGTACCGCGGCGGACCAGGTCGACGCCGAGGCTCAGTCTAGGGAACGCCCGAGGCCCGGAGCCTGTGGACGCGCGCACGTTTCGTGCGTGCAGCCGGGCTCCTCGCAAGAAACCACGCGTAGCATTGCGGCAATGGATTCGCTCGACCACCGCATCCTGGATCGACTCCGGGACAACGCCCGCGCCGGGTACGGCGACATCGGGTCGGTCGTCGGGCTCTCGGCGTCGGCCGTCAAGCGCCGCGTCGACCGTCTGGTCGCTGACGGCGTGATCCGCGGCTTCACGATCAAGGTCGACCCCGCGGTCGAGGACCGCGGCACCGAGGCCTGGGTCGAGCTGTACTGCCGCGGCACGGTCTCCCCCGACGAACTCCGGTCGCTGCTCGACTCCGTCCCCGAGGTGGTCGACGCTGGCACGGTCACCGGCAGCGCCGACGCCGTCGTGCACATGCGCTCGAAGGACCTCCCCGCGCTCGAAGAAGCGCTCGACCGCGTCCGGCTCGCGCCGCAGGTCGACCACACGCGCAGCGCGATCGTGCTCTCCCGCCTGGTCTCGCGCGAGTCCGCGTAGGTCACCGCCGTGTCCCGGTTCCGTTCGACGTCCTGGAGGCCCGGCCCGACGCACGCAGGATCGCGTCCCGCCCGCCGTCTGGTCGCGGCCGCGTCGATCGCCTACGTCACCAACTGCCTGTGGGGTACCGCCGTCGCAGTCGGGGTCATCCGGACGAAGAAGCTCCGGGTGGTGCACCACGGCCTGTTCGTCGTGACCGCCACCCTGACGGGCGTCGCGGCCACCACCCCGCTGTGGACCCGCTCACGGTCGGCGCTGTTCCTGCTGCCGGCACTCGTCCCGTTGGCGGTCGCTCCACGCACGGACCCGAGGTCGAGAGCACACTGGAGCGTCGCGGTCGCCGCCGCACCGTCCTACCTGGGGGCGTTGCTCGCGCGGCGCTGAGACGCGAGGAAGGACACACGGTGGAACTGTTCGAAGCGATCCGGCGGCGACGCACCACGAACGGGGCGTTCCTGCCCGACCCCGTCTCCGAGGTGCACCAGCGGCTGCTCGTCGAGCTGGCCGGTCGGGCTCCGTCGCAGCTCAACAGCCAGCCGTGGCGCTTCGTCCTGGTCGAGGACCGGACGACGATCGACCGGGTCGCGGAGATCAGCGGGCGCTCGATGACCCGCACGATGGCCGAGGGCACGTTCTTCCAGCGCTACAAGCCGTACTTCCGGTTCAGCCAGCAGGAGATGGACGAGCGCCGGGACGGGATGCTCTTCGACAAGCTGCCCGGTCCGCTCAAGCCGTTCACCAAGCAGGTCTTCACCAGGCGCGGGCAGCTGCTGATGAACACCCTGCGCGTGCCGCAGACCCTCGGCGAGGAGAACCGGAAGCTCGTCGCCGGCTCCCCGCTGCTGCTCGGCGTGATGCTCGACCGGCACGAGTACCGGAAGGAGGAGCTCTCCGGCTTCTACTCGGTGTTCAGCATGGGTGCGGCGATGGAGAACGTCTGGCTCGCCACGACCGAGCTCGGCCTCGGCATCCAGTTCGTGTCGTTCCCGATGGAGACACCGGGCGCCTGGGCCGAGATCGAGGACCTGCTGCGCGTGCCGTCGGAACTCGAGCTCATGGCCGTGTACCGGATCGGGTACCTCCCGCCCGAGCGTCGACGACCCGCGATCGACTGGACGTCGAGCGAACGGAAGCGGCCGTCGCAGTACGTCTTCCGCGACACCTGCGACACCCCGCAGCAGGGGTGGGACGACGTGTCCGTCGCGACCCACCTGGACGACCGGAGCGGGTCGTGACCGCCGGCCGGGTCGGCGGGAGCGAACCGGTCCTCCAGTCCGTGACGGCCGCGGCACCGGACCTGACCGGGCGCCCGTGGATCTCGCAGGACTGGCTCGACGTGGTCTTCGTGCACTGGCGGGTCGACGCGTCGGCCGTCGCGCCGCTGCTGCCGGCCGGCACGCGGCCGGACACCATGGCGCTCGACGGCACGGACGACGACGCGACCACCTGGGTCGGGCTGATCGGCTTCCGGTTCACGGACACGCGGTTCCCGCCGCTCGGCGCCCTGGGGCGGACCGGGCGCATCGGTGACTTCGTGGAGGTGAACGTGCGCGTCTACACGCGGGACGACCAGGGACGGCGGGGCGTGGTGTTCCTGTCCCTCGACGCGGGGAAGCTCCTGCCGACGGTCGGAGCGCGCGTCGCGACCGGCCTGCCGTACTGGTGGGCCAACGCCGAGATGCGCACGGGCGACGGGCGGGTCGGGTACGCGATGCGGCGGCACGGGACCCATCTGCGGTCGATGTTCGACGTGCAGGTCGGGCCGGAGGTCGCGGAGCCGACCGCGCTCGAGACCTTCCTGACGGCGCGGTGGGGCATGCACGTGCACCGGGCGGGTGCGACGCGGTTCTGGCCGAACGAGCACGCGTCGTGGGCACTGCACCGGGCGTCGGTGGTGTCGCTGCGGGACGACCTGGTGGGCGCTGCGGGGCTGCCGTTCGCGTTGACGGAGCTCGAGCCGGACTCGGTGCTGTACTCGCCGGGGGTGACCACGCGCTTCGGGGCCGGACGGCGCTGAGTCGGGCGCTGCGGGCGGGTGCTGCGGGTCGGGCCGGTCGGGCGGGTGCTGGTGCGACAGGACCGATGTCGTACGACAGGACCGATGTCGTACGACAGCGCAGTTGTCGCCCCGGCTGCACGCCGCCGCCCGAACGACATCGCCGATGTCGCACGACAGCACGGATGTCGTTCCACCGGTGGTCAGGGCGGAAGGTGCGTCGACCGTCAGTCGCGCGGTGCCCGGGACGCGGCGCGGAACTGGACCACCGCGATGGCCGCGGCAACGACCGCGACCACCCATCCTCCGCCCACCCACACCGACGCGCGGTGGTGGGGCACCGCGGGCAGCAGGATCCCGAGCAGGACCAGCACCACCGATGTGACCGCCATCACGAACGCAGTGACCGCGGCGACGAGACGATCGAGCCGGGGAACCGATCGTGCGTTCCGGAAGACCTGCGTACCGGCTCCGAGCACGCCCGCCGCGGTGCCGACGGACGCTCCCGCGATCAGACCGCCGGCCGTGATGATCGTCGCCGTGCCGAACCCGACGACGACGCGCACCACGTGGAGCCGCCACGACGCGGCTCGGGACTGCTCCGAGTACGCGTGGAGACCGGCGACCGCGAGCGCGACGGCACCTCCGGCGACGAGGCCACCGGTCACGATGCCGACGACAGCCGTGAGTCGGTCGCCGAACAGCGCCGCAAGGGTGACCAACACCACGGCGAGCACGAGTGCGAGTGCGGGCAGCGTCCAGACCTCGCGCTGCCGGGTCGGCGTCCGCAGCACCCAGCTCGGCGGCGCCGGTTCGCGTTCGTCCTGGTCGTGCGTCTCCACCGGTCCAGTCTGCCCGTCCGGTGGTCCACGGGGCGCTGCGCCTGAGGTCGTCCGGGGGCAGCACCGGTACAACGGGCAGATGACACGTGTGGCAGTGGTGACCGGTGGATCAGCGGGACTCGGACGGGCGACGGTGCGGGAACTCGCGGCGCGCGGGTGGGACGTGGCCGTGATCGCCCGCGGCCAGGAGGGCGTCGACGCCGCAGCCGCTGAGGTGGTGGCAGCCGGGCGGCGGGGTCTCGCGCTGTCGGTGGACGTCTCCGACCGCGAAGCCGTCGAGGCGGCGGCTGACCGCATCGAGGCCGAACTCGGTCCGATCGACCTATGGGTGAACGGCGTGATGGTCGGGGTGTTCAGCCGCTTCCTCGACACCGCACCCGAGGACTTCGAGCGCGCACTGCACGTGACGTACCTCGGCTTCGTGAACGGCACGCGGGCGGCCCTGTCGCGGATGGTCCCCCGCGACCGCGGGCAGGTCATCCAGGTCGGCTCGGCACTCGGCTTCCGGGGCATCCCCCTGCAGGCGGCGTACTGCGGCGCGAAGCACGCGATCGTCGGGTTCACCGAGTCCGTCGTCTCCGAGCTCATCGAGCAGGGCAGCAAGGTGCAGGTGTCCCGCGTGGACATGCCGGCGCTCAACACGATCCAGTTCGACTGGGTGAAGTCGAACCTGCCGCACCACCCGCAGCCCGTCGCCCCGATCTACCAGCCCGAGGTCGGTGCGCGCGCGATCGCCGCCACGGCCGAGCGACCGCGTCGTCGGACCTGGGTCGGCGAGTCGACGGTGTACACGATCCTCGGCAACCGCATCAGCGGTCGGTTCGCGGACTGGTACGCGGCGAAGACCCTGGTGTCCGGCCAGCAGATCGCCGAGAAGGACGGGGAGTCGCTCCCCTCGAACCTCTACGAGCCGGTCGCCGGCGACCACGGCGCGCACGGTGTGTTCGACGACAGCGCCCACGCCTGGTCCCCGCAGACCTGGTGGGTGGAGCACCGCCGGCTCGGCAACGGGCTGCTCGGTGCGGCACTCGGCGTCGCGGGAGCAGCAGCCCTGGCCATCGGGCGTCGGCGATGACCCGCGCACGCGACCGACGCCGGAGCGCGACCGTCGTCGAGGGAGCCCGTGCCGTGCTCGGCGCGCTGCACCTGATCCGCGCGGGGTCCGACCCGGCGACCGCGACGTTCCACCGGGTCCTCGGGGTCCGGCAGCTGGTGCAGGCCGGGGTGCTCTCGCGGGCTGGCTCCGGCGACGCGCACACCCTCGGGGCGGCGGTGGACGCCACGCACGCGGTCACCATGCTGCCGCTCATGTTCGTGGGACGGCGGTGGCGCCGCGTCGCCGTCGGTCAGTTCGTGATCGCGCTGGCCCTGGCGATCGCCGAGGTCGCCCTGGTCGGGTCCGGCCGCAGGCGCTGACCGGCAGCGCGCGGTCCGGCCGCAAGCGCTGACCGGCAGCGCGCGGTCCGGCCGCAAGCGCTGACCGGCAGCACGCGGACCGATCGGGCGCGCTGCCTGGTTGCATGCTCTGCGGCTCCGGCGATGGGCGGTCGCGCTCCGGCTCGAGCACAGGGGACGCTCAAGAGCCGGAGCGTCGACGCTCTCACGAGCCTCGGGGGCAGGGGACCCGCCGATCGGGGGTGGCTCGCTGATGACGACTGTACCCGGTCCGCCCTTAGGGGGACAGACAGGTCGGTACCCCACTTCGGGCGTCAACCGGCTGAACCCCGAGACGCTCCCCGGATCGCCGCGTAGCCTCCGTCGCATGAGCAACGACGCAGAACAGACCGAGCCCGTCATGGACGGCGCCACCGATGCCACCAACCACGAGAAGCTCTCGGGCCTCATCGAGCAGGTCAACCACGACCACGGACACGAGGGTGCCGCGTCGATGGCCGACCACCTGCGCGACCGCATGGACGAGACCGGTGTCGAGGACGAGGACCGCGGCGACACCGAGGACTGAGCCCGAGCGCCGACGCGACCACGTCACTCAGGTGACGGGGTCGCGGAAGGTGCCCAGGGCCTCCAGGTCGGCCGCGTCGAGACCGGACCGCGCCCGGAACCGGTCCACGTCGAAACCGGCAACGACCGCGCGGAACGCGTCGGCGACGGTCGTCCCGTGTTCCGCACAGAGCGCTTCGATGCGGGCCTCCTGCCCCGGCTTGCCGATCGACGCGAACAGGGCGTCCGAGGTCCGGACCGTCAGCAGGTAGTCGTCGACGATGGCCTGCGGCTCCACGTCGGCGAGTGTCAGCAGCGCGAGGGCGACGATGCCCGTCCGGTCGCGACCGCCCGCACAGTGGAAGAGCACGCCTCCCGGTGCGGCGCGAGCCATCGCCTGCAGTGCTGCGCCCGTCCGGTCCGCCTTCCGGTCCAGGTGCGGCCCGTAGTACAGCGGGGTGCCGACCAGGCCGTTCGCCCAGAAGTCGTCCCAGAACGCCGTGTCCTCGAGGTCGTCGTGGTCGACCGCCACCGTCGACAGCCAC
This sequence comes from Curtobacterium sp. Leaf183, assembly GCF_001424385.1. GTDB lineage: Bacteria > Actinomycetota > Actinomycetes > Actinomycetales > Microbacteriaceae > Curtobacterium. The sequence continues at coordinate 167,778 of NZ_LMPO01000012.1, forward strand.
GACGGACGGGGGGTCGTGTCCCGCGCACGTTCGGAGGGGGTGCGCAGGTCCACGACCGTCCGGATGCCCGCCCCGTGGACCGCGTCCCACCCGCCATCGGTGAGGTGGTCGACCGACTCGGACCGGAAGAACCGGCCGACGGGCGTCGTGCCGCCCCCGCGACGCGGGAGCCCGCCGAGGTCGCGGGCGTTGCGGAGGCCGTCGGCCACGAGGGTGCGGTCCTGGAGCATCCGGCCAGGGAAGTGCATGATCCTCATGGACCGCTGAGAGGAGTGGGGCATGAACGACTGGCGGCAGGACCTGCTCGACCGGCTGCGCGCGTCGCCGCTGCTCACCGCGGTCGAACCCTACGGGTCGGTCACGACTGGCCGGACCGACGGCTGGAGTGACCTGGACGTGCGCGTCGGGACGCGGGGGCCGCTCGACGTCGAGCGCCTGCTCGGTGCGCGCCTCTGGGCATGGCAGGCGTCCGGCGCGGGAGTCCGGCTGGTCACCGCCGACGGGCGGTTCGTCGACCTGGCGGTCGAGGGCGCCGACGTGGTGCTGCCGACACCCCCGGCGGACCTCGCCGTCCGCTTCGACGCGGCACTCGCCGCGGTGCGGTTGGGGCGGGGCAACCTCCTCATCGGCCTCCACCTGGTGCTGGGCATCGGACGGGAGGCCCTGGTCGAGTCGATGCGCACCGCGGACGCCGCCACGGGGACCGACCACCACCCGTTGCCGACCCCCTGGGACGCACGGGCTGCCGAGGTGGCGGCGCTGACGGCCAGCCCGCTGGTCCCAGGGACCGCGCTGCGCGCGCTGGAACTGGTGGGCAGGTGGCGCGCCGAACGAGAACCCGACGTCGTCCCGGACACGAGCGGCCTGCGCGCGCTCCTCAGACGCGCAGGTGGCTGAACTCCGAGTCGACCTCGCCGAACCGGTGGGCGGTGATCGACACCGACTGCTCACGCAGGTACGGCAGCATCTCGATCAGGCCGGCCTCGACGACGGGCGCGGCGAACACCGCGACGTCGATGCTCGCGCCCAGCGCTTCCTCGAGTGCCAGGGCGTCGCCGCCGATGAGCCGGACGCGGGCTCCCGGGCCACCGAACACCGTGTGCGCGGGACGCTCGCGACCCTGGGAGAGGACGAGGTCGATCGCGTCCTGCGGCTCGTCGTCGGGGTCGGACCAGTTGTCCTGGAACACCGCGCCCGAGGCGGCGCGGCGCAGGAACTCCTCGTCCGACTCCACCAGGTGGTCGACCACGTCGAGCGGCGACCGGCGTGCCGCGAACAGCTGCGTGAGCGGCGCGGGCAACGGCCGCGACGTGCTCAGCAGCACGTGCGCGCGGCTGGCCGTGGCCGCGACGAGGGCGCGCACGAGGTCGCCGTTCGACGCGTCCTCGGCCTGGCGCACGATGACGGACTGCGGCCGCCAGCGCAGCACGTTCCGCTCGACGACCAGCCCGGCCGGGTCGTGCGAGACGCCGAACTCGGCCGCGCGGGCCTGCACGTCGCTGGTGGCTCCGGCGCGGACCTGGTCGAACTCCTCGAACGACAGCCCGCTGCGCGCCGCCTCGATCACCGCGGTCACGCGCTGGGACAAGCCGTGCAACTGGATGCTCTTGTGCACCGTGCGGGGTGTGGGCTCCCAGCGGCCGAGCGTCGCGACGTACATCGGGCCACCGGGCTTCGTTCCGGTGCCGACCGCTGAGCGCTTCCACCCGCCGAGGGGGCTCCGGCCGACGACCGAGCCCGTGGTGCCGCGGTTGACGACGAGGCTGCCCGCGCGGACCCGCTGCACCCAGTCCCCGACCTCGTCGACGTCGAGGGAGTGGATCCCCGCGACGAGCCCGTGGTCGGTCCCGTTCTGGATCGCGATGGCGTCGTCGAGCGTCTCGGCGTGCATCAGGTCGAGGACCGGCACCGCGTGGTCGGTCTGGTGACGGTCGCTGCCGGCACGGACGCCGTCGCGGATGCCCGGCGACCAGAGCCGGCCGGAGTCGTCGAGCGGGGCGGGCTGCAGCAACCACGACTCCCCCGGCTCGAGCTCGGTGAGGGCCTGCAGGAGCGGACCGGTCGGTTCGGCGACGAGCGGGCCCATCTGCGCCGTGGGGTCGTCCGGCCAGGCCACGCGGACCGTCCGGGCAGCGTCGACGAGCTGTCGGCGGAACCCCTCGCTCTCGGCGACGGACCCGACCAGCACCACGAGCGACGTGGCGTCGGGGCGCTGCCCCGCGTGGACGAAGGCCGAGCGCACGATGTCCCGGACGGCGAGTTCGACGTCCGCTGACGGGGTCACGACGACGACGTTCCTGCCGCCGGTGGCCGCGGTCAGGGGCAGCCCGGCACGCCACCACGTGAACGACCGGGCGGTGTCGGCAGCGCCGGAGAACACGATCCGGTCGACCGCCGCGTGCGCGATGAGCTGGCGGCCGAGGACGTCCTCGTCCAGGTCGACGAGCTGGAGCAGGGAGTGCGGGACCCCGGCGTCGTGGAGGACGTCGGCCACGACGGCTGCGGACCGCTTGGCCTGGGGTGCCGGCTTGAGCAGCACCCCGCTGCCCGCGGCGAGCGCCGCCAGCACGCCGCTCGCAGGTCCGGCGATTGGCTCTGTCCACTCCGACACGACCACGGTCAGGCGCGGCGGGACGAAGGTCGCGCCGGTGACGTCCACCAGGTGCCGCGCGCGGTCGGCGAAGTGGTGCGCGAAGTCGATCGCCCGGCTGACCTCGGCGTCGGCTTCGGTGAGCGTGGTGCCGGTCTCGGCGACGGCGACCTCGACCAGGTCGGCGCGGCGGCCCTCGAGCTCGTGCCCGATGAGCTCGAGCAGCTCGGCGCGGTCGACCGGGTCCTGCCGCCCCCAGTTGACGCCGGCCTGGGCGGTGCTGCGGACGATCCGCTCGAGCTTGGTGCGGTCGAGCACTCGCGACCCGCGGATCGTCTGCGCGCCGAGCTGCGAACGGGGCACCCGCCGGAGCACGTCAGCGGCCCACTGCCGGTTGGCGGGCAGCGTCGGGTCGGTGACGGGGGCGTTCCGGAAGGCGTCGCGCGGGATGGGGTCGCCCGGGGAGAGTCGACGGTCCTGCGTGCGGTTGGTCGGCGGCACGGGGGCGTCGAGGGCGTCGACCGAGGCCGTCCACCGTGCCTGCTCGCGGTCGAGGGCGGCCTGGTCGTGGCCGATCTCGAACGCCGTGGACATGGCGTTGTCGCCGCCGGCGTGCTCCTGCAGTCGCTGGGCGAGGTACCCGATCGCCCCGCGGAAGTCGTCCGGGTGCACGACCGGGGTCGAGAGCACCAGGTCGCCGACCTCGGCGCGGACGGCGTCGGCGTGCGTCGCCGTCATCCCGAGCAGCATCGCCACGTGCACGGCGTCGGTGACCCCGCGGCGCTGGGCGAGGACCCACGCGGTGGCCAGGTCGAACAGGTTGTGGCTCGCCACGCCGATCCGGACGGCGTCCGTGCGCTCGGTCGTCAGCGCGGCGTCGAGCATGCGCAGGTAGGCCGTGTCGGTCTCACGCTTGCTGCCCCACGTGGCGAGGGGCCAGTCGTGCAGGATCGCGTCGACGCGTTCCGCAGCCAGGTGCGCGCCCTTGACCAGCCGGACCGTGATCGGTGCGCCGCCGTGCGCCCGCCGGGTCAGCGCCCACTGCGTCAGGGACTCGAGCGCCCCGGCGCTGTCGGGCAGGTACGCCTGCAGCACGATGCCGGCGTGCAGCCCGAGGAACTCCGGCCGGTCGAGGACGGCCCGGAAGACCGCGACGGCGAGGTCGAGGTCGCCGTGCTCGTCGAGGTGGAGCGTGATCGTCTTGGGCGTCGGGGCGGACGCCGCCAGACGGTACAGCGGGACCAGTCGGTCGACCGCGCGTGCGACCGTCTCCTCGAACGCCCACGGTGCCGACTGCGGCACGACGGTGCCGATGGCCACCGAGACGCGGTCGACGTCGTCGCGGGCGAGAAGGTCCATGGTGCCCTGCAGCCGGCGGTCGCTCTCGGCGCTGCCGAGCACCGGGCCGCCGAGCAGGCTGACATCGAGGCGGGTGCCGTCGGCGCGGAGCTTGGCGAGTGCCGACCCGAGCTTCGACGGGGCGGCGTCCACGACCAGGTGACCGGTCATGCGGCGCAGGATCCGGCGAGCGGTGGGGATGACGGCCCACGGTGCCATCGTCGCGAAGCCGCCGCCGAGGGACACGGCGCCGCGGAGGTACCAGGCGAGCGCGTCCGGCACGCCCTGGCTGAGCTGCTCGAGGTGCCGCGCGGCCACGCGGGGGTCCTCGGGGCGGACCACGCGGTCGATGAAGCCGAGCGTGAAGTCCAGGCCCTGTTCGTCACGGAGGACATCGGCCAGCCGCGCCGCACCGGGGTCGGGCTTGACGTCCGCGGACGCTGCGAGCCACCGTCGTACGAGGGCAGCGGCGTCGTCGGAACAGTCCTGGAGGCGGGCGCGCGGCATCCTCCGATCGTATGCCGCGGGGCCGACGCGACCTCGGAGCGCGCCGGGTGCGGGCCAACAGTCAGCGACGTGTCAGCGATGCGCCACCTGCGACCCGGATGGATACGCTGGGGGGATGCCGAAGCAGGGGGCCGACCGTCACGACTGGGCGACGTGGGACGCCTACCACGACGTCTGGCGCCGGCTCGACCGGGCCCTCGACCACGCCGTGCAGCAGGGCGCCGGCATCTCGATCCCGGAGTTCGAGATCCTGATCGGCCTGCACCGGCAGCCGGACCACCGCCTGCGCGTGCGCGACGTCGCCGCGGGCATCGGCTGGGAGAAGTCGCGCGTGAGCCACCAGGTCACGCGCATGGTGAGCCGCGGGCTGGTCGAGCGCTCCGACTGCCCCACCGACGGGCGCGGCAGCTGGGTCGTGATGACCCCGGACGGTCGGCGCGCGGTGCTCGCCGGCATCCGCGCACACACCGCCGCACTCGAGCAGCTGTTCTGGAGGCCCGTGGCGGGGGACGCGGACACGCTGCGGTCCGTCAGCGCGCGGGTCCAGGACGCGCTCGGCCCGACCGACCCGGGTCTCTGACCGGTCGGCGTCCGACCCGGGTCTCCGACCGGCCGGCGTCCGACCCGTCAGTGGTGCCGGTGGTCCTGGATCGTCATGCGCGGACCGAAGGCGGGCTTGCGGAAGCCGCTGCCGCCGATCAGCCGGACGACCCGGTGCCGGTGACCGCGCCAGGGCTCGAGCAGTTCGAGCATGCCGTCGTCGTCGACGGGCCCGCCCGTCAGCGCCCAGCCGACGAGCGCGGGCACGTGGAAGTCACCGACGCTCGGCGAGTCCGGGTCGCCGTGTGACCGCTGCGTCGTCTCGGCTGCGGTCCACACCCCGACGCCCGGGATCGTCTGCAGCCGCGCGGCGACGACGGATCCACCACGGCCGAGCGCCAGGGTCCGCTCGAGGGCCGGCGCGACCCGGACCGCCCGCATGACCGTGGCCGAGCGTCCCGGTTCGATGCCCGCGCGGTGCCACTCCCAGCTCGGGATCCGCGCCCACTCGTCGGCGGAGGGCGGCACCACCATGCCGGCCGGGGCGGGACCGGGTGCAGGCGTGCCGTGGCGACGGAGCAGGTACCGCCACGCACCCCAGGCCTGACGCGAGGTGACCTTCTGCTCCATGACCGCCGGCACGAGCATCGCGACCACGGTGTTCGTGCGGCACAGCCGGAGCCCGGGCTGCCGGTGCCGCGCGTCGGCCAGGAACCCGTGCCCCGACACGTCGAGGTCGCTCCAGTCGTCCCCGCGGCCGACCAGGTCGGGCCCGTGCTGCACAGCCCACGCGGCGCCGTCGCCCCACGCCGAGATCGCGATCGTGTCGCCGGCCTGGCGGATCGCCACCGACGCCGGGCCGTCAGGCGTCCGCAGGGCGAGCCAGACGTCCGACCCGACCACGCGGAAGGCCGGGTCGCCGGAGCCGCGCTGCAGGGGCCGGAGCGTCGCGGCCACGTCCACGGGTCCTGCTGGTCGGTACACCGTGTCGAGCCGGGTGTCCCCTGACGGACGCGGGGCGAGACGGACCTGCTGCATGACAGGGATGGTAAGCGAAACCACCGTCGGCCAAGATGGGTCCTGTCCCACCCACCCGACAACGGAGTTCCCATGCGCATCGGCATCCTCACGTCCGGCGGCGACTGCCCCGGACTCAACGCGGTGATCCGGGCCGCGGTCCTCAAGGGCATCGCGATCCACGGGTACGAGTTCGTCGGGTTCCGGGACGGCTGGCGCGGTGTCGTCGAGGGCGACATCGTCCCGCTCGGCCGCAAGGACATCCAGGGCATCGCCAAGCAGGGCGGCACGATCCTCGGCACCAGCCGGACGAACCCGTTCGAGGGCGAGAAGGGCGGCGTCGAGAACATCCAGCGCGTCCTCGAGCGCCACGGGATCGACGCCATGATCGCGATCGGCGGCGAGGGCACCCTTGCGGCAGCGAAGCGCCTGACCGACGCCGGGCTGAAGATCGTCGGTGTCCCGAAGACCGTCGACAACGACCTCGGCGCGACGGACTACACGTTCGGCTTCGACACCGCGGTGGAGATCGCGACCGAGGCCATGGACCGCCTGCGCACCACCGGCGAGTCGCACTCCCGCTGCATGGTCGCCGAGGTGATGGGACGGCACGTGGGCTGGATCGCGCTGCAGTCCGGCATGGCCGCGGGCGCGCACGCGATCCTGATCCCCGAGCAGAAGACCTCGCTCGCGCAGATCGCCGCCTGGGTGCGGTCGGCGTACGACCGCGGACGGGCCCCGCTCGTCGTCGTCGCCGAGGGCTTCGTCCCCGACCACGAGGACAACGCGCACTCCGAGCGCGGCCTCGACGCGTTCGGCCGTCCGCGGCTGGGCGGCATCGGCGAGCGCCTCGCACCGCTGATCGAGGAGATGACGGGCATCGAGACGCGCGCGACGACCCTCGGGCACATCCAGCGCGGCGGCACGCCGACCGCCTACGACCGGGTGCTCTCGACGCGCCTGGGGCTGGCCGCGGTCGACTCCGTCGTCGAGGAGCGCTGGGGACGCATGGTCGCGCTGCGCGGCACCGAGATCGTGCACGTCTCGTTCGCGGACGCGCTCGGCGAGCTCAAGACCGTGCCGCAGTCGCGCTTCGACGAGGCCGCGATCCTGTTCGGCTGACGCACCGGTTCGGGCCGGTCAGCCCGGTCCACGGCCTGGAGGCGCGGGTAGCGTTCGGCGCGTGACCCGCGCCGTCCTCGTCTCCAGTTCCGCCGCCCCCACCGTCACCGACGTCGACGTCCCGGACGCCGGTGAGGGCGAGGCCCTCGTCGACGTCGTGTACTCGAGCGTCAACTACAAGGACGGGCTCGCCCTGGCTCGCGACCCCGGCGTCGCGCGGATCGACCCGCTCGTGCCCGGGATCGACGTCGTCGGCACCGTGGCCGCGGTCGGACCGGGCGTGCACCAGGTCCGGATCGGCGACCGCGTGGTGCTCAACGGCGCCGGCGCGGGCGAGAACCGGCACGGCGGCTGGACGACCAGGGCCGTCGTGCCCGCCGACGCCCTCGTCGTGCTGCCCGACGGCGTCGGCGACGACTTCGCGGCGGCGATCGGCACCGCCGGGTTCACCGCCGCGCTCAGCGTGCTCGCCCTCGCGCGGTTCGTGGACCCCACCGACGGGCCGGTCCTGGTGACCGGGTCCTCCGGCGGCGTCGGGTCGGTCGCGATCCCCCTGCTGGCCGGTCGGGGGTACCGGGTGACCGCGTCGACGGGCCGCACCGGGAACGCCGATGCGCTCCGTGCCCTCGGTGCGACGGACGTCGTCGACCGTGCCACGCTCAGCGACCGCGGCCGGCCCATGCAGAAGGCGACCTGGGCCGGCGCGGTGGACAGCGTCGGTGGAGCGACCCTGGCGAACCTGCTCGCGTCGACCCGGTGGGGCGGGGCCGTGACGGCGTGCGGCCTGGCGCAGGACGTCGAGCTGCACACCACCGTGCTGCCCTTCATCCTGCGCGGGGTCTCCCTGCTCGGCATCAACTCGGTGGACGCCCCGGCTGCGCTCCGCCGGCAGGCCTGGGACCTGCTCGCCGCTGAACTCGACCCCGCGCTGCTCACCGACGTGACGCGCACGGTCACGCTGTCCGACGCGATCGCGGTCGGCCCAGAAGTGGTCGCCGGACGGGTGCACGGACGCACGATCGTCGACGTCCGCCGCTGAGATGCAGTCGCACCGCATTTCACAAGCGCTTGCACATCAACACGTTAGGATCGGCATGTCACACACGCGCCACTGAGTGGAGTTCCTGATGCCGGTCCCCAAGTCCACGGTCGAGACCTCGCCCCGCAAGCTCCTGCGCGACGTCGTCTACGAGAAGATGCTCGCCGCCCTCCGGGACGGCACCCTGCAGCACGGTGAGCGGCTCAACGACGACGAACTGGTGCAGTGGCTCGGCGTCAGTCGGACGCCCATCCGCGAGGCGATCGCGAAGCTCGTCGACATCGGCCTGGTCGAGATGGAGGCGAACCGGTACACCCGGGTCGCGACCCCCACGCTCGACGACTGGGTGACCGCGACCCGCGCGATGGTGGGCTTCTTCGAGCTCAGCCTGCGGTGGGGCGTCCCCGAGTACTCCGAGGACGACGCCGATGCCCTGGAGCGGCTGCTCGACCGGGCGGACGGACTCCGCAAGGTCCGCGACAACGGCTTCAGCGGCGCCGTGACCGACATCGTCGAGTTCGCGATCGCCCACTCCGGCAACCCGCTCGTCCAGAACGCGGCCCAGGGTGCGCTCGAACGCGTGCGCTTCACGTTGAACCCGACGCCGGCCTTCGAGCAGTACGGGTCCGAGGCGTTCTTCTCGATCCTGCGCGAAGCCCTGCCGGAGCGCGACGGCGAGACCGCTGCCGAAGCCGGCCGTGCCCTGACCCGCAACTTCGAGCAGCACATCGAGTCGGTCCGCGCCGCGCGCGCCTGACCATGCTGCCCGTCGGCGAGGACGCGGACCCACAGCCGTTCGAGGGCACCTACCGTCGGTTGCTCGCCGCGATCCGCGAGGGCAGTCTCGAGCGCGGGACCGACCACGACGAGCTCGAGCTCGAACACCGCGTCGACGCGGGTCTCGGTGAGCTGCGCGGCGCCCTCTTCCGCCTGGTGTACCTCGGTCTGGCGCGTCGCACGGGCCCGACGACCGTGCGGTTCGAGCCCCTCACGCCCGAGCGGTGGGCCGAGGGCAGCTGGGCCGTGCTCGACCTGCTCGAGATCGCGTTCCGAGCGACGGTGCCGGATCTCACTCCCGACCAGGCGCGCCGGTACCGGGAGCTCGTCGCCGCGGCCGACCGCGACGTCCGACTGCGCTCCGACGGGCTGGACACGTCGATGCTCGCCACCATCGCCTTCTGGGCTGACGAGACGCCCAACCACTTCGTCGGACGACTGCTGCACCGGACGCTGGAGCAGTACCGGTACGGCCTCGACCCGTCGCCACGGTGGCGGGTCGACGGCATCGACCGCTGGCTCGCGGCGTCCTCGCGGGCTGTCCAGCGTGCTGACGTCGTCAGCGCCCAGCAGGCCGTCCACGTCCTGGCGCGGATGTGGCCCGACCACCTGACGGACGTGGCGGCGGCGACCGGGACGGACGACCCGGACGTGCTCCGGAACCCCGCGCCGGCGACGGACGCGACCGTGCTGGTGGACGACGAGCCCGATGCCGCGTGGTTCGACGTGCTCGGCGCAGTCCGCGACGGGACGTGGTCGGCCGGTGAACCCGTCTCGATGCGCGACCTCGCCCGGCGGTTCCACCTGCCCGCCGCCCGCCTGGTGCCGATCGTCCGTCGTCTCGAGCTCATGAGCCTGCTGCGGGCTGTCCCCGGCACGCAGGACACCGTGGTCGTCCGCACACCGGACCTGCGCGACTGGCAGGACTCCGTCCAGGTCGCGACCGGCGTCTTCGAGGCCGCGTTCCGACGGATGGTCGCCGACCTGTCCGACGCGGACGCCGCGGTGGCCGTCGCCACCCTGCGCCGGATCGGCCGTCTCGGTCGCGCGCGCGACTTCGGCTACGTCGTCGCACTGCTGTCGTTCGCGCGGTCCTGCGTCGACCGACTCGGCAACTCGTTCCTGCGCGACTCGGGCCGCATCGCCCTGGACCGGACCGCGTACATCATGGAGGACCGCACGGCCTTCCGACAGTTCGCGCTCGACGACTTCCTCGAGCTCGCGACGGACGCGGTCCACCAGCGCGACCCCGACGTCGCCACCGCGGCCATGCACGCGTACGGCCTGCACATCGACGCCCACGTCGCCGAGGTCCGCGCGCGGTACGGCACGATGGAGTGATGTCCGACGTCCTGCTCCGCGCCACCGCCGTCCGCGTCACCCGGTCCGGCCGGGACCTGCTGCACGACGTCGACCTGACGGTGCGCCGAGGCGAGCACTGGGCACTCCTCGGACCGAACGGCGCGGGCAAGTCCACGCTGCTGGCAGTCCTCGGGGCCACCGGGCACCCCACCGCCGGGTCGGTCGAGATCCTGGGACGTCGCCTGGGCCGTGTCGACGTCCGGGAACTCCGCGAGCACATCGCGCACGTCGACCCCCGGCACCGGATGCTCACCCCGCTGACGGTGCACGAGACCGTCCTGACCGGGCGCACCGGGACGACCGACCTGATGCCGCGGTGGGAACCGACCGCCGACGACCTCGAGCGCGCGGACCAGCACGTCGCCGACGTCGGGCTGACCGCACGCCGGGACGCCCGCTGGCCGGTGCTGTCGCAGGGCGAGCGGGGTCGCGCGCTGATCGCCCGTGCGCTGATGGCGGACCCGCAGCTGCTCCTGCTCGACGAGCCGGCGACCGGGCTCGACGTCGCCGCACGCGAACACCTGCTCGAGACCGTCGACGCGCTCCGGCACCGCCACCCCGACCTCGGCAGCGTGATGGTCACGCACCACCTCGAGGACCTGCCGGCGTCGACCTCGCACGCGATGCTGCTGCGGGACGGGGCCGTCGTGGCCCAGGGGGATGCCGACCAGGTGATCACGTCGTCAGCGGTGTCGCACGCCTTCGACTTCCCGCTCGCGATCGTCCGCTCCGAGGGCCGCTGGCACGCACGGCGAGCCGTGCGGCCCGACTGACCGGTCCGCACGACGGACGGGAGGCCCGTGACGGTCGCGCCACGGGCCTCCCGTCCGCTGCGTGCGCCGGTCTACGGCTGCGCGCTCGCGGCCGCGCGCGCCGCGGCGGGCAGCGCCTGCAGCACCCGGTCGACAGCGCGGTCGTCGTGCGCGGCCGTGACGAACCAGGCCTCGTACACGCTCGGCGGCAGGGTCACGCCGGCGTCGAGCATGGCGTGGAAGAACGGGGCGTAGCGCCAGGTCTCCTGCGCGCGGACGTCGTCGTAGTTGCGCGGCGCGGTGTCGGTGAACGCGAAGGAGAACAGGTTGCCCGCGTGCTGCACGGTGTGTGCGACACCGGCGGCACTGAGTGCCTCGCTCGTCGCGGACGAGATCACCGCCGCCGTCCGGTTCAGGGATTCGTACACGGCCGGCGTCGCCGCACGCAGCGTCGCGATGCCCGCAGCGACCGCGAGCGGGTTCCCGGACAGGGTGCCGGCCTGGTAGACGGGTCCGAGCGGTGCGAGGAAGTCCATGACCTCGCGCTTGCCACCGAGCGCGGCGAGCGGCATGCCACCACCGATGACCTTGCCGAACGTGATGATGTCGGGCTTCCAGCCGGCGCCGTCCGGCACCGTGCGCGAGGCCTCGAGCCCCCACCACCCGGCCGAGCCGACGCGGAACCCGGTCAGGACCTCGTCGACGATGAGCAGCGCACCGTGCGACTGGGTGATCTGGGCCAGCGTGCGGTTGAACCCACGGTCCGGGGCCAGCACGCCCATGTTCGCCGCGGCGGCCTCGACGATCACGGCGGCGATGCGCTCGGAGTGCGTGTCGAACGCGGCCCGGACGGCGTCGAGGTCGTTGTAGGGCAGCACCAGCGTCTGGGCCGCGGTCTCGGCGGTGATGCCCGCGCTGCCCGGCATCGCCAGCGTCGCGACGCCCGAGCCGGCCTCCGCCAGCAGGGAGTCGGAGTGGCCGTGGTAGTGGCCGGCGAACTTCACGAGCAGGTCGCGGCCGGTGTAGCCGCGTGCCAGACGGATCGCGGTCATGGTCGCCTCGGTGCCGGTGGACACCATGCGGATCTTCTCGATCGGGCCGTCGCCGTCGACCGAGACCCGCTGCTTCACGAGCTCGGCCAGCTCGGTCTCGCCGGGGGTCGACGCCCCGAAGGACAGCCCGCGTGCGGCGGCCTGCTGGACGGCCTCGACCGTGCCGGAGTGCGCGTGCCCGAGGATCGCCGGGCCCCACGACGCGACCAGGTCGACGTACTCGCGCCCCTCGGCGTCGGTGACGTACGGGCCCTTCGCCGACACCAGGAAGCGAGGCGTCCCGCCGACCGAGCCGTACGCGCGGACCGGCGAGTTCACACCGCCCGGGATGCTGTTCTTGGCGCGGCCGAAGAGCTGGTCGTTGGTCGCGGTGGCTGTGGCGGTCATTCGGGGGCCTTCCCGGTCGATGCGATGCCGGGGACGTCGGCGGTGGTGCCGGAGGTGCGGAGCCCGGCCTCCTGGTTCAGCTTGCGTGCGATGTCCACGGCGAAGTACGTCAGGATCGCGTCCGCCCCGGCGCGCTTGATGCCGACGAGGGACTCCATGGCGGCGGCGTCCCGGTCGATCCACCCGTTCTGCGCGGCCGCGGTGATCATCGCGTACTCGCCCGAGATCTGGTAGGCCCAGACCGGGACAGGCGACGTGGCGGCCGTCTCGGCGAGCACGTCGAGGTAGCTCATCGCCGGCTTCACCATCACGATGTCGGCACCTTCGTCGACGTCGAGGGCGACCTCGCGGAGTCCCTGACGCCCGTTGGCGGCATCGATCTGGTACGTGCGACGGTCCCCGACGAGCGAGGACGAGACGGCCTCGCGGAACGGGCCGTAGAACGCCGAGGCGTACTTCGCCGCGTACGCCAGCAGTGCCGTCCCGCTGTGACCGGCCGTGTCGAGCGCGTCGCGGGCCGCCGCGATCTGGCCGTCCATCATGCCGCTCAGGCAGACGAGCTCGGCGCCGGCCTCGGCCTGGGCGACCGCCATGTCGCGGTACCGCAGCAGGGTGGCGTCGTTGTCGACCGAGCCGGCGGCGGCCAGGACGCCGCAGTGCCCGTGGTCGGTGAACTCGTCGAGGCACAGGTCGGACTGCACCACCAGGGCGTCACCGACCTCGGCCTTCGCGACCCGGATCGCCACGTTCAGGATGCCGTCGGGGTCGGTCGCGCCAGACCCCGTCGCGTCCTTCGCAGTGGGGACGCCGAACAGGTTCACTCCGCCCACGCCCTGCTCGGCCGCCCCGACGAGCGCCCGGCGGAACGAGTCGAGCGAGTGCTGCTGCACGCCCGGCATGCTCGAGATGTCGACGGCGTCGGTGGCGCCTTCGCGGATGAACATCGGCAGCACGAGTTCGGCCGGGTGCAGCCGGGTCTCGGCCACCAGGCGTCGCATGGCGGGGGTCGCGCGCAGTCGACGCGGGCGGACCTGGGGGAAGCGTCCAGTCACGGGTGGCCTTCCTGATCGGGAGTGGAGGGGTCGAGGGCCTCGACGACGGCATCGAGGAGGGCTTCTGCGGAGCGCGAGGCTCCGGTCACGTGCACGGGGAGTCCGGCGGCACGGGCGTCGGCGGCGGTCCCGGGCCCGATGCACGCCACCAGGGTCGTGGGGTCGAGCGGGGTCATCCGGCGGGCGACCTCGCGGGCGACGCTGCCGCTCGTCACGAGCACCGCGCCAGGCACCGCGTCGAGGACGACCGGCTCGTCGCCGGTCCCCACGGTACGGTACGCGACCGGGTCGTCGACGTCGATCCCGCGTGCGCGCAGGCCGTCGACCAGGGTGGGCGCGGCGATCTCGGACCGGGGGAACAACACGGTGCCGTCCATGTGCGGCAGTGCCGCCACCAGGCCCGCCGCCGACGCGTCGTCCGGCACCAGGTCCACGCGCCAGCCAGCAGCACGCGCGGCCCGAGCCGTCGCCTCGCCGACTGCCGCCACCTGGACACCGGACGGGAGGCCGGGGACGAGGCCTGCCAGGGCCGTCACCGCGGTCGCACTGGTGACGACGATCCATGCGTAACCGTCGATGCTGGTTCGCACGCCGTCAGCAGGCGAGTCCGACCGGTCGCTCGTGGCCGCGACCAGCCGCGCGACGGCACGGTCCAGCGGTGCCGGATCCAGCGGCGGCTCGGTCGCGATGAGCGGCACGACCCGGGGGTCGAGCCCGCGGGCCCGAGCGGCCAGGGCGACGCGCTCGCCCCACGCGCCACCCCGGGGGATGACGACGACGGGCGAGCGCGTGTCCGTGGCGGGTCCTACTGCACGCTGTCGGCGAGGTCGGCGAGGTCACCCGCGCCGTTCTCGAGCAGCTCGGCGGCGACACGGCCACCCACCTGGAGCGCCTCGGACAGGCGGTCCTGAGCGGAGCCGTCGAGCACCGCGGCGTGGGACGCCGTGCGGTACTCGGAGCCGTCCGGGCGGTAGACCGTGGCCGACACGAGGAGCATCTCGGCGTCGACGATGGCGGTCGCTCCGATCGGGGCCGAGCAGCCGGCCTCGAGCTTCGCGAGCACCTCACGCTCGGCGGACACCGTCAGGCGGGTGGGCGCGTGCTCGATCTTGCGCAGTGCAGCCACCAGGTTCCGGTCGGACTCGTCCGCTCGGACCTCGATCGCGAGTGCACCCTGCCCCGGAGCACTCGGCCAGAAGCCCAGGTCGAGGAGCTCGGTCGCCTCGGCCAGCCGCTCGATGCGCCCGAGCCCGGCCGCAGCCAGCACGACGGCGTCGAGGTCGTCCTGTACCCGGCCGAGCCGCGTGTCGATGTTGCCGCGGATGTCCACGACGTCGAGATCGGGACGCTTGGCCCGGAGCTGCGCCGCACGGCGGGGCGAACCCGTGCCGACCTTGGCGCCCTCGGGCAGGGTCTCGATCGTGGCCGCGTTCCGGGCCACCAGGACGTCACGGGCGTCGGCACGCTTGGGCACCGCTGCGATGGTGAGCCCCGGGTACGACGCGGTCGGCAGGTCCTTGAGGGAGTGGACGAGGACGTCCACCTGGCCGGCGACGAGGGCCTCGCGCAGCGCGGACGCGAACACGCCCGTCCCGCCGAGGCTGGCGAGCGAGGCACGGTTCGTGTCGCCCTCGCTGGTCACGGTCACGAGCTCGACCGGACGACCCGCCGCCTTGGCCAGACGGTCCGCCACGTCCTGGGACTGGGCGACCGCCAAGCGGCTGGCGCGGGTGCCGAGGCGGATGGGCCGGACGGCGTCGGACTGGTCGGTGGGTGTGGTCACGGGGCAACGCCGGCGGCCGCCGGCTTGAACCCGGCGCGCTCGTTCTCGCAGCACCCCGGACGGCAGACGTCGTACCAGGGCCCGATGTCGGTCATGTGCGGCCGCTCGGCCTTGGACAGGCCGTTGACCCGCTCGAGCACGAGGTCCACGAGCCCGGAGACGTACGCCGGGTCCACACCGGGGGTCTGCGTGCGGAGCGACCAGAAGCCGAGCTCGCCGGCGGTCTCGGTCGCTTCTTCGTCGAGGTCCCACATGACCTCCATGTGGTCGCTCACGAAGCCGAGCGGCACGATGAGCACCGCGCGGGTGGGGCCGCCCTTGAGGTCCTCGTTCAGGAAGTCGTTGATGTCCGGCTCGAGCCACGGCTGCGACGGGGGGCCGGACCGCGACTGGTAGACGAGCTTCCAGGCCGGCTTCGCCGTGCCCTGCAGGTGTGCGTGCTCGGGCTGCTCGAGCAGCTCGGCCCAGGCCTGGTCGAGGACGACCTGCGCCACCGCCTGGTGCTGGGCCGCGTACGCGCCGCCGTCCCCGAAGCCGCGGAAGTCGGGTCCGGACTTCGCCGCGTCGGTCGAGGGGATCGAGTGCGTCGAGAACAGGACGTGCAGCTCGGTCGCGACGTCGAGCCCGTCGTTCTCGGCGATCGCCCGGGCCAGGCCGTCGCGCACACCGTCGACGAACGGGCGGACGAACCCGGGGTGGTCGAAGAACTGCCGGACCTTGTCGATCTGGATGGTGTCGATGAGCCCGGTGGCGTCGAGCACGCGGGCGTAGTCCTCGCGGTACTGCCGGCAGCTGGAGAACGACGAGTACGCGCTCGTGGCGATGGCGATGAGCTTCGTGTAGCCCTTCTCGCCGGCCTCGGTGAAGGCGTCCTCGAGGTAGGGCTCCCAGTTCCGGTTGCCCCACAGCACGGGCAGGTCGATGCCGCGCTCCGCGAGTTCACCCTCGAGCGCGGCCTTGAGCGCGCGGTTCTGGGCGTTGATCGGGCTCACGCCGCCGAAGTGCCGGTAGTGGTGGGCGACTTCTTCGAGGCGCTCGTCCGGGATCCCGCGCCCGCGGGTGACGTTGCGCAGGAACGGGATGACGTCGTCCTGGCCCTCGGGACCGCCGAAGCCGGCGAGCAGGATGGCGTCGTACGCGGTCGGGGTCTCGACGTGCTCGGGGCCCGAGGCCGCAGCCGGGGTGGCGGCGAGGACGCCCTGGCCGTTGGTGATCAGGGTGGTGTCGGTCACGACAGGACCTCCGGGAGTTCGGCGGTCGTCACGCGACGACCGGTGTAGAAGGGCACTTCTTCGCGCACGTGCATGCGGGCCTCGGTGTAGCGCAGGTCACGCATCAGGTCGACGAGGTCGACCAGGTCGGGGCTCTCGAGCGGCAGGATCCACTCGTAGTCGCCGAGTGCGAACGACGCGATGGTGTTCGTCAGGACCCGACGGTACTTGGCACCGGCGACACCGTGGTCGCGGAGCATCGTCGAGCGCTCTGCTTCCGGCAGCAGGTACCACTCGTAGGAGCGGACGAACGGGTAGACCGTGATCCAGGCCTCGGGGTCCTTGCCGCGCAGGAACGCGGGGGTGTGCCGCTTGTTGAACTCGGCTTCGCGGTGCATGGCCATGGCGTGCCACACCGGTTCGGCGTCCTGGAACAGCGCGGTGCGGCGGATGCTGCGGAGCACGGACTGGATGACCTGGGCGTCGTCGCCGTGCAGCCAGATCATGACGTCGGCGTCGGCGCGGAAGCCGGAGACGTCGTAGAAGCCGCGGATCGTCACACCCTGGTCGGCACCCGCGGCAACCACGGCGTCGAGCTCGGCGACGGCGTCGTCACCCGGGGTGGGGACCGCACCCACGGGACGGCGGAAGACGGCCCACAGCGCGTAGGCGGTCAGCAGGTTCGGGTCGATCCCCGAGTCCGGAGCGGTCTCGTGCGGGTGGGCGGACGCGGTTGCGCCCTGGTCGGGCACGCCCTGCGTGGGCACGTCGGAACTCATGTGGTCCTTGGTCCTATCGGTTGCAGGAACTGGAGCGCCGGTTCCTGCGCCGATGGGCACCGGGCCGGCGGGCGCCCCTGGGCCGTGGGCCCGGTGATCCGGACCTACCGCCGTCGGAGCACCGTCATGACGATACCCCCGACCACCGCCACGCCCGCTGCGAGACCGACCAGGTACGGGGGACGCTTCTCGAGGACGCCACGCTTCACCTTCGATGCGGCGATGCCGAGCTGCTTCGGCACGTTGAGCTTGTCCTCGATCGCGTCGAGGGTGTCGAAGAGCTGGGCCCGGGTCGAGGCGACGTCGTCGGCGAGTCGGTCGTGCGGGTGCTGGTCGGTCACAGGTACTCCAAGGATGGTGCCGGGGTCGCGACGCGGCAGCGTCAGAACCGGCCGCCGACGTCCGGGTTGCGGGACGCGTGCTGGGTCTCGGGCGTGGGCTTCTTGCCGAGCCCCTTGACCGCGTTGATGTCGTTCTTGACGCTGGCGATCGTGCGCTTGGGTGTGACGGGCAGCCCCTTCTTGAACCGCTTCCACCCGACGAAGCCCAGGATCGCGGCGACGACGAGCATCACGAACGCGAGCACGAGGGCTGCCAGCCACGCGGGCATGACGGTCGCGAGGCCCATGACCGCTGCGGTCAGCAGCACGCCGATCGCGTACAGCACGATGACCAGCGCCACCACGAGCAGCGCGGCCGCCAGGGCGAAGACCTTGGCCTTGCCGGTCAGCTCGGCCTTGAGGAGTGCGATCTCACCCTTGACGAGGTTCTTGACGAGCTGGGGCACGTCCCCGACGAGACCGAACAGCGATCGCGGTTTCCGGTCACGGGTGTCCGTCATGAGGTCGCTTGGTCCTTCTTCTGGCCGACCTTGCGGACGACCTTCTTCGTCTGCTCACCCACGAACTCGGCGACGTCCGGCGTCTTGTCGGCGACGAACTCCTCGACCGTGTGGACGCCCTTCTGGACGTTCCCGTTGTTCCAGATCTTGCCGCTGACGGTCTTGATCTGTTCGTACCGCGCCCGTCCGGCTCGCGATCCCAGGACGTACCCGAGTGCTGCGCCGGCGACGAACAGGAGCCTGCCTCGCATGGTTCCTCCGAGAGTTCAAGTGTGCAGTGGTCATACGCCGAGCGGAATGTCTCGACGTCTGACCAACAGTAGCCCTCGGTGGGTGCGGGGTCCGCTCAGGAACCCAGGAGGTCCCGGATGCGCGACCGGGTGGTGCCGACGATGCCGGCGAGACCCCGTCCGCTCGACGCCTCGCCGATGCCCACGACGCCCTCGGCGAGACCCGCCGCCTGGGTGTCCGGGCCGTGCCACCGGACTATCGCGGCGCCGACGACACGCGCGGTCTCCAACGGCACACCGAGGAGCGCCGCGGCGTCGGTCACGGCGCGGACGCCGGTCGCGTCCGACGGGTCGACCGGGAGGCTCGTGGCCACGTCCGCCGCGTCGGCTGCGGTCGTGCGGTAGCTGAGCCGCAGGACGTGGCGTCCGCCGGCAGCTTCGGCCAGCCACGGCCACTTGACCGTGGCGTGGGTGATCGCCTTCGCCCGCACACCGGTGGCGTCCGGGTGGACGAGCACGCCCGTGCCGCGCGGGGCGGCGTCGAGCGCCGGGTCGTCGACGACGAGGGTCACGAGTTCGATGCCCGAGCGGGTCGGCGACACCGGTCGTTCCGGGTCCGGCACCGTGGCGAGGACGTGGTCGGCCACCAACCGTTCGGCGGCGCCGTCGGGACCGACCACCTGGACCGCGGCCCGCTCGACGCGGGTCGCTCGCGTGTGCAGGCGGACGTCGACGCCGTACGTGTCGAGGTCGGCGACGAGCTCGTCGACCAGCCGGACGATGCCGCCGCGGATGCCCTGCACGGCGGACCCGGCGGTGGCACGCTCGCGCAGGGCGAGGACGGCGCGCGCGAGCGACCCCTGTCGTTGCAGCGCCGCGCGGAGCCCCGGAGCCACGCGGTCGGGGTCGAGGTCGTCCGGGTGCGTCGAGTGCACGCCGGCGACGACCGGGGTCACCAGGTCGTCGAGGACCCGCGCGCCCATCCGTCGTCGGACGAGTTCACCGAGCGATGCGGCGCGGGCGCCCACCGGGGACGGCAGCAGGGAGTCCATCTGCGCCCGGATCGCCGCGCGCTGCCCCACGACGGCGATGACGTCGGCGGCCATCGGCGTGCCGGGGATCCCGAGCAGGCCGGTCGCGGGCATCTTCGCCGTGCGACCGTCGCGCGTCATGAGCCAGGCACCGCGCGGGTCCGGGTCGACCAGCTCGTTGCCGAGGCCGAGTTCGATCGCGAGCGTCGCGACGGCGTCCGTGCGGGTCGCGAACGAGTCGGCCGCCATGTCGAGGTCGATCCCGGCGACTGTGTGCCGGCGGACCATGCCGCCCAGGTCGCCGGAACCCTCGACCAGGACGACGTGCACGCCGGCCTTGGCGAGGTCGCGTGCGGCGAGGAGCCCGGCGAACCCGCCACCGACGACGACGACGTCCGTCACGCCGACACCCCGCTGCCGAGCGAGTGCACGAGCTCGACGACCCGGGTCAGGACCGCGGGGTCCGTCTCCGGCGGGACCCCGTGCCCGAGGTTCACGACGTGGGCGCGCGCGGAGCCGCCACGTCGGACGACGTCGCGGACGTGCGACTCGAGCACGTCCCACGGGGCGGCGAGCACGGCCGGGTCGATGTTGCCCTGCACGGTGACGCCGGTGCCGACGCGCTCGACGGCCTGGTCGAGCGGCAGACGCCAGTCCACTCCCACGGCGTCGACGCGGGGGCCCGCGGACTCGTCGCCCAGGGTGGTCATGTCCCGCAGGACCTCGCCGCTGCCGACGCCGAAGTGGATGCGCGGCACCCCGAGGTCGGCGACGTGCGACAGCGCCTCGGCCGAGTGCGGTGCGACGTGCTCGACGTAGTCCGCCCGCGACAGCGAGCCGACCCACGAGTCGAAGAGCTGCGCGGCCGACGCCCCCGCGAGCACCTGCGCCCGGAGGAACGTGCCGGACACCCCGGCCGCCCACGACAGCAGTCGCGACCAGGTCTCTGGGTCGGCGTGCATGAGCGTGCGTGCGCGGATGTGGTCCTTCGAGGGGCCGCCCTCGACCAGGTAGGCGGCCAGGGTGAACGGCGCGCCGGCGAACCCGATGAGCGGCGTCGACCCGAGCTCGGCGACGGTGCGGGCCACGGCGTCGCGGATCGGCGCGAGCGCGTCCGGGTCGAGGTCCTGCAGCGCGTCGACGTCGGCGGGCGTGCGGATGGGCGACCCGAGCACCGGACCGCGGCCGGGGACGATCTCGACGTCGACGCCCGCCAGCTTGATCGGCACGACGATGTCGCTGAAGAAGATGCCCGCGTCGACGCCGTGCCGACGGACCGGCTGCAGGGTGATCTCGGACGCCATCGCCGGGTCGAGGCAGGCGTCGAGCATGTCCGTGCCGACCCGGAGCTCGCGGTACTCGGGCAGCGAACGCCCGGCCTGTCGCATGAACCAGACCGGCAGCGTCTCCGGTCGGTCCCCCCGCAGAGCCCGCACCAGCGCGGATCCGGCGGTGCGTCCGTCCGCCAGGGGGTGCGTGGACGGGAGGGCTGTGGTGCGTGCATCGGTCACCTGTCGATTGTCGCAGCAGCGACTGTCGGTCGGGCGCGGTACCCTCGAGTACGTGCTCATCTGTCTCACGGCGTCGCATCGCAACGCCAGCTTCGATCTCCTGGAGCGACTGAGCATCGGCGCGCCCGCGGCCGCCTCCCGTCTGGTGACCGACTCCGACGTCCTCGACGGCGCCGTGGTCCTGGCGACGTGCAACCGGTTCGAGGCATACCTCGACATCGCCGGCGACGACGGCGACTCGGCCGTGGCCACCACGGTCGACGCGGTGGCAACCGCCAGCGGTCTGTCCGGCACCGACGTCCTCGACTCCGTCACGGTGCTCGACGGCAAGGACGTCGTGCAGCACCTGTTCGCCGTGTCGAGCGGGCTCGAGTCCGTGGTCATCGGCGAGACCGAGATCTCCGGGCAGGTCCGTCGTTCCCTCGAGGACGCCCGCGCCAACGGCACGACGACGTCCGACCTCGAGCGGCTGTTCCAAGAGGCCGCCCACACCTCGCGCGGCGTCAAGACCCGCACCCGCATCGGCGCCGCCGGCCGTTCGCTCGTCCGCCTCGGACTCGAGCTCGCGTCCTCCCGCGTGACGGACTGGGGCCGGGCGCACGTCCTCCTGGTCGGTACCGGCAGCTACGCCGCCACGACCATCGCCGCGCTGCGCGACCGCGGCGCGCAGCGCATCCAGGTCTACTCGCCATCGGGCCGTGCACCGTGGTTCGCCACCAAGCACGACCTGGTCGCCGCACACGACCTGCGCCAGGCCATCGCCTCGAGCGACGTGGTCATCACCTGCACGTCGAACGAGGCACCGGTCATCAGCGCGGGCGACCTCGACGACGGTGTCCGCCGGATCGTCATCGACCTCGGGCTGCCGCGCAACGTCGACCCCGAGGCCGTGCACGTCGCCGGCGTCGAGCTGCTCGACCTCGAGACGATCAGCATCCACGCCCCGGTCGCCGAGCTGAACGCCGAGTCCGAGGCCCGCGCGATGGTCGACGACGCCGTCTCCCGCTTCCGCGCCCAGGCGCTCGAGCAGTCGACCACGCCGGCGCTCGTGGCCTTCCGCAAGCACGTGTTCGGCATCCTCGACGACGAGATCGAGCGCTCCACCCGACGGGGCGACGTCACGCCGGAGTCCGCCGAACAGACCGAGCGTGCGCTGCGTCACCTGGTCGGGGTGCTGCTGCATCGCCCGTCGGTGCGCGCGCGGGAACTCGGTCGAGCCGGTCGCGGTGAGGAGTTCGTCGGGGCGCTCGACGCACTGTTCGGCGTGCGGCCCGAGCCGGAGGCCCTGCCGGACGTCGCCGCTCCGGTCGTCCCGCTGGCGGACCGTACCGCCTGCCCGCGCAACGACTCCGAGGCGGACGCGAGCTGATCCTCCAGGTCAGCGCCCTGGTGCTGGTGCGCGACCGCCGGGTCCTGATGGTCCGCGCGCGCGGCCGTGACGTGCTCTACCTGCCGGGCGGCAAGGTCGAACCGGGTGAGTCAGCGGTCCAGGCCGTCGTGCGCGAAGCACGCGAGGAGACGTCGTTGACGTTCACGCCGGACGACGTCGACGAGTTCGCCGTCGTGACCGAACCGGCGCACGGCCAGGAGCCGGGCACGGTGGTCGCGATGACCCTGTTCGTCGCCCGGACGCCCGGGGTCCTGGACACGGCCCGACCCGTCGCCTCGGCCGAGGTGGACGAGGTCGAGTGGGTCACCGCCGCCGACGCGGACCGGTGCCCACCCGCCGGGGTCGAGACCCTCCGCCTGCTGGTCCGGGCTGGCCTGCTCGACTGACGTCCGGCTGTTCAGCCGTCGACTGTTC
The DNA here is from genome assembly GCF_001424385.1 of Curtobacterium sp. Leaf183. Classification (GTDB taxonomy): domain Bacteria; phylum Actinomycetota; class Actinomycetes; order Actinomycetales; family Microbacteriaceae; genus Curtobacterium. The sequence continues at coordinate 190,503 of NZ_LMPO01000012.1, forward strand.
AGCCGTCTGCTGTTCAGCCGTCGACTGTTCAGCCGTCTGCTGTTCAGCCGTTCTCTGTGTCGTCGGTGCCGGATCCGGAGTCGACGTAGTGCCCGACCTCGCCGGACGGACGCGGGTCGTTCTCACCCGGGATGTCGGACTCGACGTACTCACCGTCCGTCTGGGTGCTCGTGGGGACGTCCTCGCCCGGGATGTCACTGCCGACGAACTCGCCGACGGGCTCGTCGGAGTGGACCGTGGGCTCGCCCGGGATGTCGCTGTCGGTGAAGGCGCCCGCCCGCGTCTCGACGCCGTCGGACCGGTCTGCCTCGCCGCGGACCTGCTCGTGCTTGCCTGCCATGGTGATCCTCCAGATCGGTGTGACGGCCACTGCGCCGCACGCCCGCGAGTGTGCTCGGGGTCCCTGAGTGCTCCCTCGGACGTACCGGTGTGGAAGTGGTTTCCTGTGGGCATGCAACACACCGCACGACCGATCGTCATCGGAGCAGTCGCGCTGGCTGCGGTCGGGGCGCTCGCCGGGTGCGCGTCGGGCGGCAGCTCCGACGCGACGGCGACCGCCACCCGAACCGTCACCGCGACCCCGACCCCGACTGCCACCACGACGGCATCCCCCTCGTCCGCGCCGAGCGCGACGGGCGGCACGGGCAGCGCCGGCGGGACGGGCGGCTCGGCCTCCGGTCGGTGCGCCACTGCCGACCTCACGGGGTCGATCGCGCCCGGCAGCGGCGGTGCGGCCGGCAGCGTCATCGTCCACCTCGTGTTGACCAACACGGGTTCTACCACGTGCACGCTGCAGGGCTGGCCCGGCGTCTCGTTCGTCGGGGGCGGCACCGGGACACAGATCGGCGCGGCGGCCACGCAGGAGCAGGGGTCGCCGAACCCGACCGTGACGCTCACGCCGGGGCAGGCGGCCGTCGCGCCGCTCAAGATCGGACAGGCCGGCAACTACAGCGCTGCCGACTGCGACGCCACGACGCCCGACGGCTTCCGCGTGTACCCGCCCGGGTCGAAGGAGTCGCTCTTCGTGAAGGACACCGACTACCGCGCCTGCGGCAACACGTCCGCGACGCTGCTCGCCGTGCAGGCCCTGGTCCCCGAGGGGCAGGCGACGTCCTGACGACGAGGATGTGATGATGTCTGCGTGAGCACGTCGTCCAGCAACGGATTCCGCAAGCAGCGGTTCACGGACGACGACGGCTCCGACTACGCCGCCATCTTCAGCTCGGAGTACCACGGCTCGGACTTCGCGACCGAGACCGAGGCCGCGCCGGGCACGCACTACGAGTACCTCGTCGTCGGGGACGACGACCTGTCCCTGCGGACGATGCGGGCCACCGGGGGGCGCCGGTCCGGCGTGATCGGGCCGCGTGAGGACCACGTCGTCTTCTGGCTCGCACAGGGACACCTCGAGATGCACTTCGCCGACCGGGTCCGTGTCGTGCGGCCGGGGTCGCCCTACATCGCCTCGGCATCCGAGGCCTACCGGTTCGAGTCCGAGGAGACGGTCTACAACGGCGTCCACGTCGCGGACGCGTTCCTCCGCCGGGTCGGCCGCGAGCTCGGGTACCACCAGCCCGACGGCCCGATGCTGTTCGAGCAGCAGGACGAGCTCATCGCCCGGCGCGAGCCGCTGCGTCGTCTGATCCGCGAACTCGGCCCGGCGCTGCTCGACGAGCGGGTGCAGGGAGCCATGCGCACCGCCCTGAACCGGCGCCTCGCGGTCGTGATCCTCGACACCTTCCCCCTGCGTGACCGCGGCGACGACGTCCCGGTGGCCAGCCGGTTGCGGGACGCCATCCGCTTCATCGAGGAGCACGCACGCGAGCGGCCGGCAGTCCGGGCGATCGCCGAGGCCGCTGGGCTGTCCGAGCGCAGCCTGCAGGACGTCTTCCTGCGCACGCTCGGCGTGACGCCCAGCCGGTTCCTCCGCGACACCCGGCTCGACGGGGCGCGGCAGGTGCTCCTGCACGGGGGCGTCGAGGGCGGCGTGTCCGACGTCGCCCGGATGTGGGGCTTCTCCAACCCGGGCCGCTTCGCCACCGCCTACCGCGAGCGCTTCGGCGAGAGCCCCGGGACGACGATGCGGGAGGCACGGGGACCGAGACCGGGGACCGGCGCGGTGTCCGAGCGGGTGCGGCGGGCACTGTCGTTCATCGAGGACCACGCGGACGAACCGGTGACGATCGAGCGCATCGCCGATGCCGTCGGGGTACGACCACGTCGACTGCAGCAGCTGTTCCAGGCCGAGTGCGGGAGCAGCCCGATGGCCACACTCCGGCGTGTCCGCGCGGAACGTGCCGAGCGCAACGGGGCGGACGAAAAGCGCGCTGACCGCTGACGTGTCCGGCTTCCGGGGGACAAAGACAGCCCGGAACGGCCCGAGCCTGGCAGCTCGCTGGGAAGCGTGACGGCGGCGTGACTTCTCTCGGATCCAGCCCGTCTCATCCGTGAACAGCAACCGCTGGGAACACCCGGCGGGCACTTCGGAAGGAGACCCCATGGCCGACACCACGAACACCACCGCTTCCACCGCCACCACGGCGGCCCGCAGCCAGAACACCTCCGGCTCCACGGCCGGCAAGACCGTCATCGACGACACCGTCGTCTCGAAGGTCGCCGGCATCGCCGCCCGCGAGGTCAACGGCGTGCACGGCCTCGGCGGCGGCGCAGCCCGCGCCATCGGCGCCATCCGCGACGCCATCGGTCAGCGCGACCTGGGTCAGGGCGTCAAGGTCGAGGTCGGCGAGAAGCAGGTCGCCGCCGACATCGTCATCGTCGCCGAGTACCCGGTGCCGCTGCAGCAGGTCGCCGACGGCGTCCGCTCCTCGGTCGCCCGTGCCCTCGAGCAGATCGTCGGCATGGAGGTCGCCGAGGTCAACGTCACCGTCCAGGACGTCTTCATCCCGGGCGACGACGACGACGATGACGACAAGAAGGAGTCGCGAGTCGCATGAGCACCACCTTCATCGGCGCCCTGATCGGCGCCATCCTGGCAGTCGTCGCACTGCAGTTCGGGTTCTGGGGCTTCGTCCTGGTCATCGTCTTCGGTGCGATCGGTGCGCTCGTCGCAGCGCTCGTCTCCGGCAAGATCGACCGCGGCGCCCTCACCGACGTGCTGACCGGACGCCGGAGCTCCCGGTGACCGGCGGCCCGGACGTCCCGGGCCGCGTCGAGATCACGGCGCGGGCCCTGACCTCGTGCGCCCGCGCCGTCGCCGCCGAGCGCCTCGGCGCTCCGGCCAAGCAGGTCCGCGTCGCCCTCGGCGACCACCAGGGCCTCCTCGCCCTCGACATCACGGGGCCGATCGCCGCGGCTGACGACATCGTCGGCCGCGCGACGGCTGCCGCGTCCGAGGTCAAGGACCGGGTGGGCGCCCTCACCGGCCGACAGGTCGGCAGTGCCCACATCGAACTGACCGGGATCGTGCGCGAGCGCGACACCCGAGTCCGGTAGGAGACATCATGAGCAACAACAGCGTCGAGCGTCGCATCCGTCGCCGGAGCATCCACAGCTCCCGGTCGACCGCGGTGTCCATCGCGCTCGTGGTCCTCGTCCTGGTGGCGGCATGGATCGGCACCGAGTCGGTCCTGCGCGCGGTCGGTTCGGCTCCGCTCCTGGCGGACCCGCAGACCGCCGTCAACACGGCACTCCGTCCGGACTCCGCGTTCCTGACGATCGCCGAGGTGATCGCAGTCGTCCTCGTGGTCCTGGGCGTCATCCTGGTCGTCCTGGCCCTCAAGCCGGGACGACAGCACCGCTCGGTGGTGCCGCACGACCGCGGTGCCGTCGTCATCGACACCCGCATCATCGCCGCGACCGCCGCCAACGCGGCGAGCTCCGCCGCCGGCGTGCCCGAGGACAACACCACGGCCAGCTCGCGCGGCACCACCACCGAGGTCCGGATCGTCCCGGTCTCCGGGGTCGCCGTCAACGAGTCCGCGGTGAAGTCCGCCGTCGAGGAACGCCTCGGTCGGCTCGACGAGCGCTTCGGCCGCCGCGTCAAGGTCCGCATCGCAGAACAGGGCAGGCTGTCATGACCAAGAGCAACCGCACCATGAACCGCATCATCCTGTTCGTCCTGGGCCTCGTGGCCGTCGTGGTCGGACTCGCGATCGGCGCCGGCGTCCTGCCGGCCGTCCGGGACGCGATCAAGCCCTACGTCACCTTCCCGCGCAGCGTCGACGTCCCCGCGGCGTCGCTGTGGATCGTCGCCGCCGTGTGCGCCGTCGTCATCGTCCTGTCGCTCATCTGGGTCTTCACCCGTGGCGGCGGCGGGACCTCGGTCGCCGTGCGGGAACGCTCGGGCGACGACGCGGTCACCATCAACGTCGCGCTCGTCCGTGACCTCGTGGACCACGAGCTCAGCGGTGTCGGCGACGTCGTCAACGCGAAGGTCGACGTCTACCAGGTCCGCAAGCAGCGCGCCGCTCGCATCCGCGTCGCGGTCCGCCGCGGTGGCGACGCGGTCGCCGTGCTCGACGCGGTCGACCGCACGCTCGCCGTGCTGGACCGCACCCTCGGCCGCCCCGTTCCGGTGCTCGTGCACCTGACCGGCGGGACCCGCTCCGCGCTCGCGAAGTCGGTCCGCGTCCACTGACCCCGGTCTCCGGACGCACCACGGGCCTCCCGGCCCACCTCCTCCTCGAACACCACCCCGGGCATGAGCCCGACCACCGGAAGGACACCCTCATGGGTCTCGACGACAAGATCAAGAACGCTGCTCAGGACATCGCCGGCAAGGCGAAGGAAGCCTTCGGCAACGCCACCAACGACGACTCCAAGGTCGCCGAGGGCAAGAAGGACCAGGCCGCCGCGAGCGCGAAGCAGACGGGCGAGGACGTCAAGGACGTCTTCAAGAACTAGGCAGCTGCAGTGACGACGACGGGGCATCCGCGATCGGGTGCCCCGTCGTCTCCTGTCCGGACCGAGGAGGACATCATGGAGAACGAGACCCACGCCCGCACACAGGTCGTCGACGTGGCACTGCCCGCGTCGCTCACCGAACCACTGCCCGAGGACGCCAGCGCCCTCACCGTCGCGGCACGCACCGCGGCCGTGACCGCGATCGGTGTCGACGGGGTGCACCACCTGGGTGGCGTGCTCGAACGCGCGGCCGACCAGGTCCGCTCCCGACTCGGCCGGACCGCAAGCGCCCTGGGCGTGAAGGTCGACGACACCGACGGCGCCCTCGCCGTCCAGGTGTCCCTGGTGGTCACCTACCCGGAACCCGTCACGCGGGTCGCCGAGGAGGTCCGCTCGCAGGTCGCGCACGCCGTCGCACAGGTGGCCGGCAAGCCGGCGACCGTCGAGGTCCGTGTCACCGACGTGCACGGCCCCTTCGACGACGAGCCCTCGAAGGTCTCCCAGGCCGTCGACGCCGCCCGCGAGAAGGCGTCCGAGGCGACCGACCGGGTGAAGGACGTCGCGTCCGACGCCGCCGAGTCGGTGAAGGACGTCGCGTCCGACGCCGCCGCGAAGGCACAGGAAGTCGGCGCCGACGTCGCGGACCGCACCCGTGACGCCGCCGGCCGTACCAAGGAGGCCGCCGCCGAGGCGCTCGACCAGGTGCGCGACACCGCGTCCGAGACCGCCGACCGCGCCCGCGAGGCCGCAGCCGAGGTCCGTGACTCCACCGCCGAGGGCGTGGACCGCGCGAAGGAAGCCGGGTCGGACGCGCTGGACCGCGCGAAGGAGGCCGGCTCCGACGCGCTGGACCGCGCTTCCGAAGCAGCCGGGGACGCGGCCGACGCCGCCGAGGACGCCGCGGACTCCGCCAAGGAGGCCGCGACGCACGCACGGCACGCAGCCCAGGACGCGGCTGAGGTCGTCGCCGACAAGACCGGCGACGCCGTCGACACCGCGACGGCGAAGGCCGACGACGCTGCTGACACGGTCGCGGCGAAGGCCGACGACGCAGCTGACACGGTCAGCCCCGAGGCCGAGGACGCCGTCGACGCCACCAAGCGCGCAGCGGACGACATGGCGGACGCCGCTGCCCACGCCGCTGACGCGACCAAGGCCGCTGCCGACGACGCACACGACGCCGCAGCCACGGCGCGGGACACGGACGCACGCGCATGACCGTCTGGTCCGGAGGCCGCGGCCGTCGCTTCGGTCGGGAACGTCCGCCGCGCGCCCGCGGCGTCTGGATCGCCACGGTGGTCGGCGTCCTCGCCGTCCTCCTGCTCTTCGTCGGCGCGTTCCTGCCGCTGACGGGCTTCCTGGCCGGCGTCACGGCCACCACCGCGGGCCTGGTGCCGTTCCCGTTCGTCCGCGTCACCCTCGTGACGATCCTGGGCGGGGTCGTCGTGCTCGCCTTGCTGATCCTCGCCGTGACCCGGCGTCGTAGCGTGGCAGCGTGGGTGCCGGTCGTCCTCGCGGTCCTCGTCACCCTCGCCGTGACGGCCTACCCGCTCGTCACCGTCGCGATCGGCTCGGCAGACCGGGCCGGCGACGTGTGGCCGATCATCACCGACCTCGTACGACGGATCACCGGCTGACCGGCCGGGATCCGACACTGAAGGGAATCACCATGCGCAACCGCCTGCTCGTCATCGCCGCCATCGTGCTCATCGGGTTCTGGTTCGGCTCGCGGTCCAACCGCACCGTGATCAAGCAGTCCAAGGGCGAGACCGCCCGCAAGATGTGGAACGACCCGCACGCCCGCAAGTCGCGGAAGAAGCTCCGCAAGAAGCTCGAGAAGGCCGCCAAGAAGCACAGCTGACCGGCCTGGAGGCACGACCCGCCTCCGTCACGCAACGCCCCGACCGTCACACGGCCGGGGCGTTCGTGCGTGGGGTCAGCGGGTCAGCGGGTCAGCGGGTCAGCGGGTCACGGTCACGTGGACCGCGTCGAGCACCTCGGTGCCCATGGTCCGCAGCGCCTCGACGACGGCCAGACGCCGGTCGAGGGTGTCGTCCTCGAACGTCACGGTCACCGCGTAGCTGACCGACGAGCCGGGACCGCGCAGGACCCCCGCCTCGGAACGGACTCCCGGGCCCGTCCCGGTGACGGCGACCGCCTGCAGACCGTGGTCGAGCGCCCGGTGCGCGAGGGGGTCGAGACCGAACGACCCCGCGACCAGGCTGAGGTCGCTCGCCAGGGACAACCACCCGAGCACACGGTTCGACACGCCCTCGTCCACGACCTCGCCGAGCGCGAGGCCCCGCATCACCCAGCTGAGCTCGCCGGCCGCCGCCACGGCGACGTCGGGCGCGTCGTCCGGGCCCCGGCGGTCACGGACACGGTCGATGAACGCGGACCGCTCGACCCCGAGCGACTCGGCGCGCTCACGGACGGCGTCGATGCCGACCGTCGACAGCAGGGCGTTCGTCGCCCACGCGTCGGCGGTCGCCCCGACCAGGGTCGCCAGGTCGGACACCTGCATCGTCGGCTCCTGCAGGAACTGCCAGAGGCCCGGCCCGGCGGCGGTGTCGCGCGCCATCCGCTGCAGCCGGTCCCCGTGCAGCCGACCGTCCTCGAGCCGCGCCGCGACCTCGATCAGCAGCAGGACCCGTCCGAGTCCGCCGACGGACTGGACCATGCGGTCGTCGACGGCCAGCAGCGCTCGACCGCTCGAGGTGTCGATGACCGACGCGCTGACACCGGCTCCGTCCAGCGCGAGTCCCCCGAGGGCCTCGACCGTCGCGGAGAACCGGTCCTCGCCGCCGCCGCGGTGGCGACCACGTGCACGGCTCCCCGCGCCCGCGCGACCGTCCTGGCGTCGCCGCCGCGAGGACGGGGCCGCGTCGGGCTCGACCATCACCAGATCGCGACGCGCTCGGCGGGGTCGAGGTACATCGCGTCCTGCTCGGTCACGCCGAAGGTCTCGTGGAACACGTCGATGTTCCGGACGACCTGGTTGCAGCGGAACTCGTTCGGCGAGTGCGGGTCGATCGTCAGCAGCCGCTCGGCCTCCTCCGGTCGGATCGCCATCCGCCAGGCCTGGGCCCAGCTCAGGAAGAACCGCTCGGCACCGGAGAGCCCGTCGATCACGGCGGGCTCGTGGCCGTCGAGCGAGAGCAGGTAGGCCTTCCACGCGATGGACAGCCCACCCAGGTCGCCGATGTTCTCACCGATCGTGAGCGCCCCGTTGACGTGGTTGTCCGGCACCTCGGCCGGCACGAGGGCGTCGTACTGCGCGATGAGGGCCTTCGTGCGTTCCTCGAACGCGGCGCGGTCGGCCTCGGTCCACCAGTTCTGCAGGCGCCCGTCACCGTCGTACTGCGAGCCCTGGTCGTCGAAGCCGTGACCGATCTCGTGCCCGATGACGGCACCGATCGCACCGTAGTTCGCGGCGGCGTCCCGGCCGGCGTCGAAGAACGGGAACTGCAGGATGGCCGCCGGGAACACGATCTCGTTGAAGCCCGGGTTGTAGTAGGCGTTGATGGTCTGCGGGGTCATGAACCACTCGTCGCGGTCGATCGGCTTGCCGATCTTGCCGAGCTCGCGGTCCACCTGGAAGCTCGCCACCGCGCGGACGTTCGCGAGCAGGTCGTCCGCCGTGACCGGCAGCGCGGAGTAGTCGCGCCACCGCACCGGGTAGCCGATCTTCGGGGTGAACTTGTCGAGCTTCTCGAGGGCACGGCCACGGGTCTCGTCGGTCATCCAGTCGAGCGCGGTGATGCTCTGCCGGTACGCCTCGACCAGGTGCGCGACGAGGTCGTCCATCGTCGCCTTCGAGGTCTCGTCGAAGTGCTCCTGCACGTAGATCCGGCCGACGGCCTCGCCCATCGCGCCCTCGACGAGCGAGACGCCCCGCTTCCAGCGCTCGCGCTGCTTGGGTGCGCCGGTGAGGGCGGTGCCGTAGAACGAGAAGCTCGTCGCCGAGAAGGCACTGGTCAGGTAGGGCGCCGAACCCCGGATGACCTGCCACGCCAGCCAGTCCTTCCAGGCGCTGAGGGTCTCGGACTGCAGCAGCTCGGCCAGGCCGGTCAGGAACGAGGGCTCGCGGACGACGACCGTCTCGAACGCGCCGAGCGGGGCGTCGATCGCCTCCCACCACAGCTGCAGGTCGATGCCGGGGGCGAGTGCCGCCACCTCGGACCAGGGCAGCTTGTTGTAGGTCTTCTGGCTGTCCCGCGTGGCGACGTTGTCCCAGTGCTTGCCGGCGAGCGCCGTCTCGAGCCGGATGACGTGCTCGGTGCGGTCGGCGCTCTCGTCGTACCCGGCGAGCGGGAACATCGCCGCGACGAACTCGCGGTACTTGTCGCGGATGTCGGCGAAGCGCTCCTCGCGGTAGTACGACTCGTCGGGCAGCCCGAGACCGGACTGCTCGAGGAACACCACGTAGGACTCGGGGTCGCCCGGGTCGTTGTCGACGAAGAGCTGCAGGAAGCTCGGCAGGCCCAGTCGCTCGAAGCGGCCGACCATGCGGATGACGTCAGCGGTGGTCTCGACGGCGGCGACCTCGGCCAGCAGGGGCTCGATCGGGCCGGTGCCGAGTGCCTCGAGTGCGGTCTCGTCGGTGAACGACGTGTAGAGGTCCCCGACCTTGCGCTCCTCGGTGCCGGGTGCGGCCTGCTGCGAGCGCTCGATGATCTCGCGGACGGCGACCTCGGCGGCCTCGGCCAGCACGGTGAACGAGCCGTAGCGCGCCTTGTCGTCCGGGATGGGCGTGGCGTCGATCCACCGTCCGTTGACGTGGCGGTACAGGTCGTCCCCGGGCTGCACGGTCTCGTCGAGTTCGTCGGTCTGGATCCCTGTGGTGCCTGCGACGTCGGTCATGCGATCCACGATAGTCACCGGTGCCCTGCGGTCCACCCCGCGTCGGGGATCCGCGCCCGGCCGGTACGGTCGTCGCATGGGACTTCCGTGGAAGCTGCACGGCGACGGCACGACCGTCTCCGCGACGACGATCGTGGCGCCCGACGAGCGCCTGACCTGGGGGCGCACGATCGGGCTCGGCGTCCAGCACGTCGTCGCGATGTTCGGCGCGACGTTCCTGGTCCCGCTGCTGACCGGGTTCCCGCCGTCGACCACCCTGCTGTTCAGCGGCATCGGGACGATCCTGTTCCTGCTCATCACCGGCAACCGGCTGCCGAGCTACCTCGGCTCCTCGTTCGCGTTCATCGCGCCGATCGGTGCCGCGACGAAGATCGGCGGCATCCCGCTCGCCCTGTCCGGCATCATCGTGGTCGGTGCCCTGCTCGCCGTGGTCGGCCTGGTCGTGCACCTGGCGGGCGCGGGGTGGATCGACCGGCTGATGCCGCCGATCGTGTCCGGCGCGATCGTCGCCCTGATCGGGTTCAACCTCGCGCCGGCGGCCCGCGACAACTTCACGAAGTCCCCCGTCGTCGCGCTCATCACCCTGCTGTCGATCATCCTGGTCACGGTGCTCTTCAAGGGCCTGCTCGGGCGGCTGTCGATCGTCATCGGTGTCGTCATCGGGTACGTCGCGGCGCTCATCGGCGGGCAGGTCGACTTCTCGACGGTGGCCGACAAGCCCTGGATCGGCCTGCCCGAGTTCACCGCGCCGGCGTTCGACCCCGCGCAGCTGCCGATCTACCTGGCGTTCGTGCCGGTCGTGCTCGCGCTGGTCGCCGAGAACGTCGGGCACGTCAAGGGCGTCGGACAGCTCACCGGCCGTGACCTCACCCCGCTGACCGGCCGGGCCCTGATGGCGGACGGCATCTCGACGGTGCTGGCCGGTGTCGGCGGCGGGTCCGCGACCACGACCTACGGCGAGAACATCGGCGTGATGGCGGCCACGCGGGTCTTCTCGACCGCCGCGTACTGGGTCGCCGCGATCGCCGCCGTGCTGCTCGGGCTGTCCCCGAAGATCGGCGCGGTCATCTCGAGCGTGCCGGCGGGTGTCCTGGGCGGAGCGACCACGGCGCTCTACGGCCTGATCGGCGTCATCGGCATCCGCATCTGGGTCGAGAACCGCGTCGACTTCGCCAAGCCGAAGAACCAGCTCACCGCGGGCATCGCGCTCATCATCGGCATCGCGGACTTCACGTTCTCGTTCGGGCAGGCCAGCTTCGGCGGCATCATCGTCGGTACCGTCGCCGCGATCGTCGTCTACCACCTGATGGACCTGATCGGTCGCGCCCGGGGCACCGACCCCGCGGTCCCGGACGCGTCGGAGACCGCGCACGCCGCCACCGGCGGCGTCCCCGCCGAACCGCGCGCCGACTGACGCGCAGCCGGTCCGGTCCCGCCCCCCGGACGGGAGGCCGTGGTCGCCGTGTCCACGCACCGCACGGTGTGCACGCGGGGCGACCAGGGCCTCCCGGCCGGTCCGGCATGATGACCTGATGCCCCCGTCCCGTCGCGCCGTCGACCGCGACATCGTCCGCCTGGCGCTGCCGGCGCTCGGTGCGCTCGTCGTCGAGCCGCTGTTCCTGCTGACGGACACGGCCCTGGTCGGCCACCTCGGGGCGACCCCGCTCGCCGCGGTCGGGCTCGCGAGCGCGGTGCTGCAGACCGTCACCGGACTGCTCGTGTTCCTGGCGTACTCGACGACGCCCGCGGTGGCCCGGGCGCTCGGTGGCGGCGACCGACGCGGCGCCGTGCACGCCGGGATCGACGGGATGTGGCTCGCGCTCGGACTCGGGGTCGTGCTGGCCCTGGTCGGGTGGCCGCTCGCCGGACCGCTCGTGGCGCTGTTCGGCGCGGACGCGGCGGTGTCCGGTGCGGCGACGTCGTACCTGACCGTGTCGCTCGTCGGGCTGCCCGGGATCCTGCTCGTGACCGCGTCGACCGGACTGCTGCGCGGACTGCAGGACACCAGGACGCCGCTCGTCGTCGCGACGGTCGGCTTCGTGGCGAACGGGCTGCTCAACGCACTGCTGATCTACGGCCTCGGGTGGGGCGTCGCGGGGTCGGCGGCCGGCACGGTCGTCGTGCAGTGGGCGATGGCCGCGGTGTACATCGTGATCGCGGTCCGGGCAGCGCGGCGGGTGGGCGCTCCGCTGCGACCAGGGACCTCCGGCGTGGTGCGGGCGCTGCGCTCGGGCGCGTGGCTGTTCCTGCGGACGGCATCACTGCGCGTGGCGATGCTCGCGACCGTCGGTGTCGCGGCGGGGCTGGGGACGACCGGGCTCGCGACCACCCAGGTCGGGCTGACGGTGTTCAGCACGCTGGCGTTCGCGCTCGACGCCCTGGCCATCGCCGGGCAGGCGCTCGTCGGGCACGCGCTCGGGGCCCGGGACGCCGACCGGGTCCGCCTGGTGACGACCCGACTCGTGGTGCTCGGGATCGCCGGCGGCGTGCTGCTCGGGGCGCTGACGCTGGCCGCGAGCGGGGTGCTCGGGCCGGTGTTCTCCGACTCGGCGGCGGTCCGCTCGGCGCTGCCGCTCGTGCTGGTGCTCATCGCGGTCGGGATGCCGGTGGCGGGCTACGTGTTCGTGCTCGACGGGGTGTTGATCGGCGCGGGGGACGCCCGGTACCTGGCGATCGCGGGTGGGGTGAACCTGGTCGTGTACCTGCCGCTGCTGTGGGCGTTCGGCCACGGGCTCGTGGCGCTGTGGGCGGTGTTCGCGTTCGGGTACATCGGCGTGCGGGCGGTCACGCTCGGGGTCCGGGCGCACCGGCCGGGGTGGATCACGGTGGCCCTGGCGCGGTGACGGGGCGGGGGCGTGCGGTCGCACGGTGCGAGGTTCGCGGCCGGTGCGAGGTTGATCGCCCCGTGCGAGGAAACAACCTCGCACCGAGCCACCAAACTCGCACGAGCGGCCGGCGAACCGGCACGGTGCGAGGTTCGTCGACCGGGCTCAGGACGCGCGCGGGGGGCCCGTCGTGTCGCCGACGCGGAGCTCGGAGCGGAACGACGCACCCTGGGGTGAGGCGCCCTCGAGCATGGCGAGCGCTGCCCGCGCGGCCGCCTGGCCCTTCTGCACGAAGGGCTGCACGAGCGTGGTCAGCTGCCGGATCGGCGAGCGGTGCAGCAGGCTGTCGTCCACGCGGATGCCGTCGAAGCCCACCACGCTGACGTCCTCGGGGACGCGGAGCCCGGCCTCGAGCGCGGCCGAGATGACCCCGACCGCGAGCAGGTCGCTCTGCGCCACGACCGCGGTCGGACGCGTCCCGCCGGGGCCGAACAGCAGATCGCCGGCGATGCGGCCCTCTTCGACCGAGCTGCCGCCGGCCTCGATCGCGACGGCGTCCGGGTACACGCCGCGCACACCGCGCAGCCGTTCCATGGTCGTGTGCGCGGCACCGGCGGCGAACCGCTCGGCGGACATCGGGCCGCGGTGGTGCGAGGCATCCAGCGGCAGCGTCACGACCGTCACCGACTCGTGCCCGAGGTCACGGAGGAACGCGGCGGCTCGGCGGGAGCCCTCGCGGTTGTCGAGCTGGATGGGGACCGCGCCCTCGATGTCGTCGGCCTCGATCGCGACGACCGGGATCCCCCGACGCCGCAGGACGGCAACCGCCGGGTCGACCCGCACGTTGCAGCCCACCAGCACGACGGCGTCCATCGGAGCGTCGACGAGCGGCCCCGCGCCGCGTTCGTCGTCGAGCGGGCTGCGGACCAGCAGCAGGGACGCACCCGCTTCGCCCGCGACCTCCGCGATGCCGTCGAGCGTCAGGACGTTCACCGGGTCGCGGAAGGCGTCGCTCAGCCGGTCGTCCATCACGACCCCGATCACCCCGGACCGGCCCCGGCGCAGCGAGCGCGCCCGCGGATCGGGCCCGTCGTAGCCGAGTTCGGCCGCTGCGGCGAGGACCCGGGCGCGGGTCTCGTCGGACACCGGGCCCGTCCCGCTGAAGGCGAGTGACGCCGTGGACGGTGCGACCCCGGCTGCGCGCGCGACCGCGACGAGCGTCGGTCGAGCAGCACGGACGGCTCCGGCAGCCCCGCGGCGCCCGTCCGCGTCCGCGCCCGTCGAGCCCGTCGCACCCGTCCCCGGGTCCGACGCGCCGCGTGGTGTTGCCGTGTCGTCCATCGCCGGTTAGCGTATCCGAGATACCCCACTCGAATCGATTCGACAGGACCGAGACCATGACGACGGCGTCAGCCACCCGGACGATCCCGACCACCACCGCCTGGCGCAACGCGGTGTTCGTCGTGTTCACCCTGTCGGGCCTGGCCATCGCCACGTGGCTCGGCCGCATCCCGAGCGTGCGGGACGAACTCGACGCCAGCACGTTCGAGATGGGCCTGCTCGTCGTCGGCATGAGCGTCGGCTCCATCGCCGGCCTGACCTTCGCGGGGCACATCGTCGGACGGCTCGGCGCGAAGCGGGGCGTGCAGATCGCCGCCGTCTGCCTGGCACTCGGTCTGGTGATGGCCGGCATCGCCGTGAGCTCCGGGTGGGGCTTCGCCGCGATCTGGGTCTGCCTGATCGCGTTCGGCTTCGGCAACGGTCTGTGCGACGTGTCGATGAACGTCACCGGCGCCACGGCCGAGCGACTCGGCGGCCGCACGATCATGCCGCTCTTCCACGCCGCGTTCAGCCTCGGGACGCTCGCCGGCGCGGGCCTCGGCGCGCTCGCCGAGCGGCTCGAGGTCCCCGTCGCGCTGCACTTCATCGTCATCGGTGTCGTCACCTGCGTGGCGCTCGGCACCGCCGTGCGCTGGTTCGGAGACGAGCGCATCACCGAGCCCGAGCCGACGGACACCAGCCCCGTGCAGCTCCCCGTCTCGCGCTGGGCCATCTGGAAGCAGCCGTCGACCCTGCTCATCGGCGTGATCGTGCTCGGCATGGCCCTGGCCGAAGGCTCGGCGAACGACTGGCTGCCCCTGGCGATGATCGACGGCCACGGCCTGGACAACGCGAGCGGCTCGGCGGTCCTGACCGTGTTCCTCGCCGCGATGACCGTCGGACGGGTTGCCGGCAGCCCGCTGATCGACCGGTTCGGCCGGGTGCCGGTGCTCCGGACCAGTGCGGCCGTCGCGGTGGTCGGCCTCGGCATGCTCATCTTCGTGCCGAGCGTCCCCCTGGCGATCGTCGGCGTGGTGCTCTGGGGGCTCGGGGCCAGCCTCGGCTTCCCGATGGGCATGTCCGCCGCCGCCGACGACCCCCGCACCGCAGCCGCCAAGGTCAGCGCCGTCGCCACCATCGGCTACGTCGCGTTCCTGGCCGGCCCGCCGATCATCGGCTTCGTCGGCGAGCAGTTCGGACTGCTCAACGGTCTGCTCATCGTGTTCGTGTTCATCATCGCGGCCGGTCTGGCATCGGGCGCAGCACGCGAGTCGACGCCGGACGCGACCCGGACCGACGGAGCCGAGCGGGGCCTCCAGGGCCGTTAGGCTTCCCGGGTGCGTCTCGTCATCGCCCGCTGCTCCGTCGACTACGCCGGTCGCCTGTCGGCCCACCTGCCCCTCGCCACGCGCCTGCTCATGCTCAAGGCCGACGGCTCGCTGCTCGTCCACTCGGACGGCGGCAGCTACAAGCCGCTGAACTGGATGAGCCCGCCCTGCTCGATCGAGATCGGCGAGCCGACCGACGAACAGGCCGAGGCCGGCATCGAACAGGTCTGGACCGTCACGCAGAAGAAGACGCAGGACAAGCTCGTCGTCAGCCTGTACGAGGTCATCGCCGATGACAGCCACGACCTCGGCGTCGACCCGGGGCTCGTCAAGGACGGGGTCGAGGCCCACCTGCAACAGCTGCTGTCGGAGCAGATCGAGCTGCTCGGCGACGGGCACACCCTGGTCCGGCGCGAGTACATGACGGCGATCGGCCCGGTCGACATCCTGGCGCGCGACGATGCCGGCGCCAGTGTCGCGGTCGAGATGAAGCGCAACGCCAACATCGACGCGGTCGAGCAGCTGACGCGGTACCTCGAGCTGATGAACCGCGACCCGATGCTGCGTCCGGTGCAGGGCGTGCTCGCGGCGCAGACCGTGGCACCGCAGGCACGCACCCTCGCCGAGGACCGCGGCATCCGCGTCCTGGTCCTCGACTACGACGCGATGCGCGGCATCGAGGGCGGGCACACCCGCCTGTTCTGACGGGAGGCCCGTCCGCCATCGTCGCGTCGGCTGCGGACCCGAGGGGACGCGTCCACCGCCCCGGATAGGGTGGTCAGGTCATGACAAGCCCGTTCAGCGCCATCCTCTTCGACCTCGACGGAACCATCAGCGACTCGGCGCCGGGCATCCTCGACAGCCTGACGTACACGTTCCAGCAGGTCGGCGTCCCTGTCCCGGACCACGAGACGCTGCTGTCGTTCGTGGGGCCGCCCATCCTCGACACGTTCCACATCGCGATGGGCATGGACGACGAGCTCGCCGAGCGCACCCTGTCGGTGTACCGCGAGCACTACCTGTCCCACGGCGCACTCGACTCGGCGATGTTCCCGGGGATCGACGTCGTGCTGCGCACCCTGCACCGGGCGGGACTGCCGATCTCGACGGCGACGAGCAAGCCCGAGACCCCGGCGACGTACATCCTCGACCACTACGGCCTGACCCGGGACATCGACGTCATCACGGGCGCCAGTGACGACGAGGTGCGGTCGTCGAAGGCCGACGTGGTCGAAGAGGCCCTGCGACGACTCGATGCCCGTGGGTTCGACATCTCGCGTCCGGTGCTCGTCGGGGACCGGCTGCACGACGTCGAGGGCGCCGCCGTGCACGGCGTGCCGACGGTGTTCGCCGAGTGGGGCTACGGCTCCCCCGCCGAGGCCGAGGGCACCATCGCGCGGGCCGCCACCCCGCTGGACCTGCTGCCGATCCTGCTGCCGGGATCGGATGCCCCCGACGCCGCCGCCAGCGCGGCCGTCCGGTCGTGAGCGGCGCCACCGCCCTCCGCCGCGCCGGGTGGGTCCTGCCCGTCGCGATCGTCCTGGTCGCACTGAACTTCCGCGGCCCGATCGTGGCGCCCGCGCCGGTGATCGGTGACATCAGGCTCGACCTCGGGCTGACGACGACGGTCGCCGGACTGCTGACGACGATCCCGGTGCTCTGCTTCGCGCTGGCGACGCCGCTCGCCAGCTGGGTGATCGCGAAGGCCACGCCCGAGCGCGCGGTGTCGCTCTCACTGCTGATCGTGCTGGTCGGCACCGTCGTCCGATCGCTGCCGAGCGCTGCGGCGCTGCTGGTCGGCACCGCGGTGATCGGCATCGGCATCACGATCGGGAACGTGGTGATCCCGGTCGTCATCCGGCGGGACACCTCCCCCGAGCGCGTCGGCATCGTCACCGGCGTGTACACGTCGGCGCTCAACGTCGGGTCGATGACCACCTCGCTCGGGACCGCACCGATCGCCGCGCTGTGGGGCTGGCCGGTCGCGATCGCGCTCTGGGGCGTGCTCGCGGTCGTCGCCGCGCTGGGGTGGTCGTACGCCGTCGGCACCCGCGCGGCCTGGCTCGGCCCGCGCCGTGGGTCACCCGCCGAGCCGCTGCCCGTCACCGGTCCCATCGACCAGGTGCTCGACACCGGATCGATCCGGACGACGACGCACACCGCCACGGACACGGCGCGGGCCGCTCGACCGGCGCGGTGGGTGACGATCGGGTTGACGCTGGCCTTCGGCGGGCAGGCGTTCTCGTACTACGCGCTGACCGCCTGGATCCCGACGCTGCTGCACGACGAGATCGGGTTCTCGAAGGCGTCGTCCGGGGCGAGCTCGTCGGTGTTCCAGATCCTGGCGGTCGTCGGGGCCCTGGGTGTGCCGGTGCTGGCGTCGCGCTGGCGTCCGCGCGCGATCCTGTCCCTCGTCGCGTTCTTCTGGCTCGCGATGCCCCTCGGCCTGCTGTTCGCGCCGCAGCTCTGGCTGCTGTGGTCGGTGCTCGGCGGTGCGGCACAGGGCGGCGGCATCACCGTGATCTTCATCATCATCGTGCGGCTGGTCTCGAACGACGTCGACGCCCGCCGGATGTCCGCGTTCGTGCAGGGTGGCGGGTACCTGCTCGGGTCGGCCGGCCCCCTCGTCGCCGGTGCCCTGCACGACGCCACCGGCGGCTGGACGGCCACGCTGCTGACCGTCCTGGTCGCGGTGCTCGTGCTCGGTGTCGTCGGCACGCTGGCCGCCCGCCGGGTGCCCTGACGCGTCAGCCCGCCAGCGCTTCCGCGCGTGGTCGGTCGAATCGCGCGTACCGGGTCGGTTCTTCCGACCACCAACGCGCGATTCGACCTCCCAAGGACGTGGTCAGCCCGCGCGCAGCACGTCCTGCAGGGTCATCGGCGCACGACCCGTCACCCGCTCGACGTCGCCGGACACCCGCGCGAGCGCACCCTCGGCGATCGCCGTGTAGGTGCTGACCCAGGCGTCGGCCTGCCACGGCTCCGGGTCCCACTGCGCCCGCGACGCGTAGGCCTCGTCGAGCGTCTCCCGGTGGTACGACACCGCTCGGCCCCGCTCCGCGCTGACCGTCGCTGCGGCCTGCTCGAGGGTGATCGCCACCGGCCCGGTCAGCTCGTACGTCCGGTCGAGGTGCGCGCTCGGGTCCGCCAGCACCGCGGTCGCCACCCGGGCCACGTCGGCACGGGCGACCGCGGCCATGGCGCCGTCGCCGGCCGGTCCCCGGATCACGCCGTCCTCGCCGACCAGGTCCTCGACGAAGTCCAGGTAGAAGTTGTCGCGCAGGAACGTGTGCGCCATCCCCGTCGCCCGGATCGCCTCCTCCGTCGCCCAGTGGTCGCGCCCGAGGGTGAAGGTCGCGTCAGCGGCCGCGCCGGAGAACGACGTGTAGACCACGTGCCGGACCCCGGCAGTGGCGGCGGCACCCACGAAGGTGCGGTGCTGCTGGAGGCGGTCCTGGGCCTCCGCTCCGGACACCATGAGCAGCACGTCGACGCCCTCGAGCGCCGCGCGCGACGCCTCGGCGTCGGCGAACGTGGCCGTCCGGACCTCGGTGCCGGGCAGCTCGGGTGCACGCGACGCGTCCCGCACGACCATGCGGAACGGCACGCCGTCCGCGGCGAGCGCACGGGCGACGGCGCCCCCGATGTTGCCGGTGGCTCCGGTGATGGCGATGGTCATGCGGGGTTCCTCTCGGTGGTGGTCAGGTCAGGATCGTCCAGGAGGCCCGGCTCACCGTGGGTGCGACCCGTGCGGCGTTCACGCCGTCGACCTCCACCGCCCAGCTGCGGGCGGCCTCGTGGTCGCGGCCGTGCCGCATGTGCCGACCGACCAGGCGGTCGACGCGGACGGTGTCGGCGACGGCGCAGAACCACGTCTCGGTGAACAGTCCCGGCAGCGCGGACCACGGTGTGTCCTCGTCGAGCAGGTAGTTGCCCTCCGAGACCACGAGCCGGGTGTCGCGCGGGACGGCGATGCTGCCCGCGACGGGCTCGTCGACGCGGCGGTCGAAGTCGGGCGCCCACACGACCGGCTCGGTCGCGTCCACCAGTCGGCGGACCAGGGCGACGTAGCCGTCGGCGTCGAACGTGTCGATCGCACCCTTGCGGTCGTGACGGCCCAGGGCATCGAGCGCGCTGTTCGCCAGGTGGAAGCCGTCCATCGGCACCTGCACGGCGGTGCCGGAGCCCAGGCGCGCGTCGACCTCGGCGACGACGCGGCGGGCCAGCGTGCTCTTGCCCGCTCCCGGCGCGCCGGCGATGCCGAGCACCGTCCGCTGCCCCGACGCGGCGAGTCCGACCGCGCGGTCGACGGCCTGGTCGACCGTTCCCTGCGCGCGCACACCGTCATCCTCGCAGAGGTGTTCACTGTCGGGCATGAGCATCGATGCGACGAAGGCGTTCAGCGGGTTCTCGGTCCGGGACACCGCCGAGGCGAAGGCGTTCTACACGGACGTCCTCGGGCTCGACGTGACCGAGGACCACGGGATGCTCGGGCTGCAGCTCGGCGACGGTCGGCACGTGCTGGTCTACCCGAAGGGCCCGGCGCACGAGCCCGCCGCGTTCACCGTCCTGAACTTCCCGGTGCCGGACGTCGACGCCGCGGTGGACGAGCTCGCCGGCAGGGGCGTGACGTTCCTGCACTACGAGGGCATGACCGACGAGAAGGGCGTGAACCGGAAGGGCGGACCGCTCATCGCGTGGTTCACCGACCCGTCGGGCAACGTGTTCAGCGTCATCGCGGAGTGACGGCCGGACCTCAGGCGGTGAGCTCGCCGGCCCACCCGAGCGCGATCGGCACGACCAGCCCGTGACGGTGGTGCGGCAGGTCGGCGATCCGGATCCACTCGGCGCGCTCGGTCGAGCCGTCGGTCTCGTCGCGGAGCTCGCCGCCGGTGACCGTCATGCGGAAGACGACCTGCACGGCCTTCATCGGTCGGCCGTTCTCGTGCATGCGTCGCTCCGCGGGCACCAGGAGGTGCCGCACGCCGAGCAGCTGACCGACGGCGACCTCGTACCCGGTCTCCTCCATGAACTCGCGGACCACGGCCTGCTCGACGCTCTCGTCGTACTCGACCCCGCCACCGGGGAGCGCCCACGTGCCGGCCTCGGGGAACCGCTGCATCGCGAGCAGGACGCGCCCGTTGCGGACGGCCACGCCGTAGGCGGCGAGCCGGGTGTCGTAGTCGGTGTACTCCATGGCGTGACCATCCCAGCAACGGGAGACATCCTCGGCATGCCGCGCCGGGCCTCCAGTCCGTCGGTCGGACTCCGCTGGCCGCCGATCGAGCCGAGGGGCGGCCGCGCGCGACTGGCGCCTACCGCAGCGCCGTCACCTCGTCCGTCAGGGCCGAGCGCCACCCGACCCGCATCCGGGCGACGGCGCGGTCGAAGCCGGGCAGCAGGTCGACGTCGTCCCGCAGGAGCGACTGCATCTGCAGCCCCTCGTAGAGTGCCAGCAGCTGCTCGGCGACCAGGCGCGGGGCGACGCCACGGCTCTCCCGGCCGAGGACGACGTCGCGGACGAGCGCGAGGGTGAGGTCCTCGAAGGTCAGCGCGTACTGCCGACGGAACCAGCCGGCGGCCGCGTGCGTGGGGTTGGATGCCGCGCTCAGCAGTGCCAGGCGCAGGCGGACGAGTGCCGGGTCGGCCAGGCCCGTCTCGAGCCGGGCGCGCACGAGGGCGACCGCGCCCTCCTGCTCGGCGATGTGGCGGAAGGCCGCCTGCTGCGCGGAGGACCAGCGGTCGATGACGGCGATGATGAAGAGCTCCCACACGGGGTAGGCGCGACGGAAGTCCTCGACGGTGACGTCGGCGTGCTGGGAGACGGCATCGGCGTCCACCTCGTGGAAGTCGGCGGCACGGTACGCGAAGATCCCCGCCGACACGATGCGGTCGCGGAGGTCGGCCTCGGTCGCTGACATGCGTCGATTCTCCTGCGCCAGCGACGGGCACGCGACCGCCCGTTCGGGGGATCGCGCGCGACCGGTGGACGGTCGGGTCGTGACCGCCTGGAGGCCCGGCGCCGGTCCGGAGAACCGGTGCCGGGCCTCCAGGCGGTCACCTCAGCCGCGGTCGAAGGTCAGCGTCTCGTCGTCGGCGGCGGCCACCCGCCCGGTCCGGGCGAACTCGGCCCAGATCGCCCGGACGCGCGGGCCGCGGCGCTCGACCTCGGGCCAGTCCCGTTCGGGGACGAACCGGCTGCCGGCCCACGCTTCCCTGCGCCCGAGCAGCAGCGGCAGGTCGCTCATGTGCACCGCCCCCGTCGGCGACGCCGTGGCGCCGCGCAGCAGCCGGTACACGACCGCCGTGCCGCCCGCCTGTCGGTGCCGTTCCGCGAAGGCCCGGGCATCGCGCCCGTAGATCACCGCGGTGAGCGGCCGCACGACCCACCAGCGCACGAGTGCCCGGGCCACGCGGTTCCGGACCACCCGACGCAGCCCGGGCGTCACTGGCACGTACATGCCGGCCTCGTCCGAGCCGGAACCGATGAGGACGTCGTACCGCGGCGCGACCCGGCGCCAGGCGTCTGCCAGGTCCCGCTCGGCCGGCAGCGGAGCCTGTCCGTACTGCGTGCCGTACGGCATGCCGCCTCGGAGTCCGTACGGCGCGGCGACCCTGGTGCCGCGGGCCTGTCGGGCGAGCAGGTCGTCGAGCGGGGTGTCCGCGGACAGCTCACCGACGGCGCGGACCATCGCCCGGTTCATCCGCGCACGGCCACGGGACAGGCCGAGCGGAGCGCTCTGGATGACGGCACGGCGGAACAGCCCCTCGGCTCCGTCGCTGATCATCAGGTGCGCGATCGCGTCGGCACCGGCGGACTGGCCGAACGCGGTGACCGTCTCCGGGTCGCCGCCGAACGCGGCGATGTTGGCGCGCACCCAGCGGAAGGCCTCGATCAGGTCGAGCAGCCCGAGGTTCGCCGGCACGCGCTCACCGTCGCCCAGGAACCCCAGCACGCCGAGCCGGTAGGTCACCGTCACGACGATGACGCGCTGCTCGCTGACGAGGTCGTAGGCGTCATTGATCGGCAGGTCGCCGCCACCGATCACGTAGGACCCGCCGTGGACGTAGACCATCACGGGCAGGTGTTCGTCGGCGCGGGCGTCCCCGGGCAGCGTGATCGACAGCGCCTGGCAGTGCTCGTCGACCTCGGCCTCGACGACGTGCAGGAGCTGGTCGATCACGTCCGCACGCGGCTGCGGGGCGACGGGCGCGGGCCGGTCGGCCTGGAACACCTCGGCGAACACCGGGACGGGCTGCGGGGGCCGGAACCGCTCGGCGCGGGCGTACGGCACACCGAGCACCCGGGTCACGGCACCGTCGCGGACCCCGCGGATCCGTCCTGCTGGGCTGTCGAAGGTCGGGGTCAGGTCGTCGAGCACCAGCCCACGCTAGCCCGGGAGGCTCGGTGCGAGCCCGGTGGGTCGACAGCGGCGAGTCCGGTGTGCGGCCGGTCTGGTCAGATCGGGTCCGCACCCCGTGACGGACATCGCGCCCCGAGGAGACGGGGCGCGATGTCCGCGAGGGGGTGCGACGCGGGTGGGACGCGGGTGCGCCGCGGGTGCGACGCGGGTGCGAGGCGGGTGGGCGTCAGCGGGTGCCCGCGGGTCAGCGCGTCAGCGCACCCGCTTGATCGGCAGCACCACGAGGGCGCCGACGATCGCGACGGCCCCGGCCGCCCAGCACATCAGCTGGTAGTTGTCGGCCGTGCCGTCGGTGCCGATCTTCAGGAAGAACAGCGCGGCGGCGGGTGCCAGGGACTGCGGGAGCGCGTTCGCGATGTTGATCACACCGAGGTCCTTGCCGGGACGGTCCGCGTTCGGCAGCACGTCCACGACGAGCGCGGTGTCGATCGCCGAGTAGATGCCGTACGCGAAGCCCATGACGACCTCGGCGACGTAGAAGCCGTTGACGGTCTCGGCGTGGGCCAGGACGACCAGGCCGACCGCGAACAGGGCGGTGGAGCCGGCGACGAAGACCTTGCGACGCCCGAGCCGGTCGGACAGCCAGCCCGAGATCGCCGCGCTGACCAGGAGCGCGATCGTGTACAGCAGCACGCCGAACGCCACGGCCGCGGTCGCCTCGCCCGCGTCGGCGATCCCGATGTGCTCCTGCATGTAGAGCAGGCGGTACGTCGTGAACATGAAGGTCGCGAAGATGATGAGGAAGCGCGACCACCACGCGAACGCGAAGTCCGGGTTCTTGATCGGGTTCGTCCAGAACGACGCGATGAGGTTGAGGAACGTGAACTTCTTGAGCGTGTACGTCGGCAGCTCGTCGCGGGCGACGACGGCGTAGACGACCACCAGGATGATCGCCAGGATGCCCGGCGCGATGAACAGCACGGGTAGGTTCGCGACGAAGAACACGGACAGGTAGGTCCCGGCGAGCACGGCGAGGTTCTGCGCGAGGGCGATGATGCTCGACGACTTGCCGCGCTGGAACTCGGGCACGTTGTCGGCGAAGCTCGCGGTCAGGGTCGAGAGCACCGTGTTGGCGGCGAGCTGGGCGAGCAGCCACCCGAGCGTCAGCTGGAGCGTGTCCGGGGCGAACGCGATCCACGCCAGCGCGATCGCGAAGACGACCACGCCGGTCAGCATCCACGGACGACGACGTCCCCAGCGCGTGCGGGTGCGGTCGGACAGCGCGCCGGCCAGCGGGTTCATGATGAGCGCACCGAAGGCGCCGATCGGCAGCACCGTGCCGATGACGTTCGCCGCGTCGTCACCGACGAGCGCCTGCGCCTTGAGCTGCATGCTCACGTACACCGGCGCCATGAGGGCCACGAACAGACCGAACTGCCCGAGGAACAGGGCGACCTGGTAGCCGATCCCCACCTTCAGCGTGCTGACCGGCTGGGTGATGCCCGCTTCGGGGTGCACCAGGGTCGGGGTCTCCGCGGGTTCGGGTGTGCTCATGACGCCTCCTTGAGTCGATGAAAACCGTACTGTGTACGGTTTTGCCGAGCGCGAGCCTACATGGAAACGACCTTCCACAACACCCGTCGCTGAACTCCCCGCCTGGAAAACTACACAGCGGGTGGTTTTCCGTGTAGCGTCGTCATCGATCTCGCCGTGGAGCATCGCTCCTCGACGGACCGCGACACCCAGTCAGGACCGAAGGAGCTTCGAGCAATGCCCACCACCTCTGTGCAGCTGTACTCACTGCGCGACGCGATCGCCGCCGACCTCGACAAGGCCATCGCCCGTGTCGCCGAGATCGGCTACGAGAACGTCGAGCCGTACGCGTTCGTCGAACGTGCCGCCGACCTCGAGCGTGCGTTCGCCGCGACCGGCCTGAAGGCACCCTCCGGTCACGTCGCGGTCATCGACGCCACCGACACCGCGCCGATCTGGGACGCTGCCGAGCGTCTCGGCATCACGACGGTCATCGACCCGTTCATCCCGACCGACCGCTGGCAGACCGCCGACGACGTCGCGAAGATCGCCGAACGCGTCAACGAGCTCACCGCCGAAGCCGCGGCCCGTGGCCTGCAGTTCGGGTACCACAACCACCAGTGGGAGTTCACGAACAAGGTCGACGGCCGCACGGTCTACGAGCACTTCGTCGCGCAGCTCGCCCCGGAGACCGTGCTCGAGCTCGACACCTTCTGGGCGACCGTCGGCGGTGCCGATGCCCCCGCCGTGCTCCGCTCCCTCGGTGACCGCGTCGTCGCCATCCACGTGAAGGACGGCCAGGTCGACGGCGACATCCGCGACGCCCTGCCCTCGTCCGAGAGCGCCCTCATCGTCCCCGAGGCACTGCAGCGCGCCTTCGAGAACCAGACCCCCGCGGGCCAGGGCGACGTCGACGTGGCATCGATCCTCGCGGCAGCTCCCCAGGCCATCCGCGTCGTCGAGTTCGACGCGTACAAGGGCGACGTCTTCGAGGGCATCGCCGAGTCCCTCGCCTGGCTCAAGGACAACGACAAGTGAGCCGTGTCGGGATCGGCATCATCGGCGCCGGCAACATCTCCACGCAGTACCTGACGAACCTGACGCAGTTCGCCGACGTCGAGGTCCGCTTCGTCGCCGACGTGCTGCTCGACCGTGCCGCGGCCCAGGCAGCGGAGTACGGCGTGCCGAACTCCGGCTCGGTCGACGAGCTCCTGGCACGCGACGACGTGCAGATCGTCATCAACCTGACGATCCCGGCCGCGCACGCCGAGGTCGACCAGCAGATCATCGACGCGGGCAAGCACGTGTGGAGCGAGAAGCCGATCGCCACCGACCACGACTCCGCGGCCGCGGTGCTCGCGTCCGCGAAGGCGAAGGGGCTGCGTGTCGCCACGGCACCGGACACCGTGCTCGGGGCCGGCATCCAGACAGCACTGCGCGCCATCGCCCGCGGCGACATCGGCGAGCCGCTGACCGCGACCACGATGTTCCACGTGCCCGGGCCCGAGGCGTGGCACCCGAACCCGGACTTCCTGTTCGCCACCGGCGCCGGGCCCCTGTTCGACATGGGCCCGTACTACGTGACCACGCTCGTGCACGCCCTCGGTGCTGCCACCCGCGTGCAGGCCGTGTCGTCGAAGTCACTCGAGCGTCGGACCATCGCGTCCGGCGACCGCGCGGGCGAGACGTTCCCGGTCGAGGTCCCGACGCACCACGCGGCACTCATCGAGTTCGCCGGCGGGCAGTCCGCCCAGTCGACGTTCTCGTTCCAGCACGCGCTGCCCCGGATGGGCTTCGTCGAGATCAACGGCACGCTCGGGACGATCTCACTGCCGGACCCGAACACGTTCGAGGGCGATTCGACCCTCTGGCGCTACGGCCAGGACGAGCCCGAGACGATCACCGCCGTCGGCTCGACCTGGGGCCGCGGCACCGGGGTGGTCGAGCTCGCCCGCGCGATCGCCGAGGACCGTCCGGAGCGCGCTTCGGGTGCGACCGCGCTGCACGTGCTGGACGTGCTGCTCGGCATCCGCGACGCCGCTGCGAACGGCAGTGCCGTGGAGATCGCGTCGACCGTGGACGCCATCCCGCCGCTCCCCGAGGACTTCGACCCCGCAGCCGCGGTCCTGACCGCCGGGGCGTAGACCGCTCGACGACACGACGGCCGGTCCCCCTGCGGGGGCCGGCCGTCGTCGTGTCCGTCACGCCACGGACGACGGCTCCTGCAGCTGGACGCGGAGGGCCAGCAGACCGTCACGGACGCGGGTCTTCGCGGTCCCGACGCTGATCCCGAGGTGTTCCGCCACCTCAGGCGTGCTGTGCTCCCCCAGGTAACGGAGGATGACGGCATCGCGCTGCTTCGTGGTCAGGGTCGCGAGCGCCGCACGGAGCTCGGGTCGACCGAAGACGGCGTCCCACTGGTCGCTGGAGCGGTCGACGTCGTGGTGGTCGCGGGTGCCGACGCGCACGTCACGGTCACGGGCGCTCTGGGTGCTCCGGATCCGGTCGACCGCACGCCGGTGCGCGATCGTGCGCAACCACGACTGCAGGTCGGCGCGGGTGGGGTCGAAGCGCTCCGGGTGGCGCCAGAGCTCGAGGTACGTCTCGTGGACGACGTCCTCCGCCATGTACCGGTCGAGGATGATCGCCCCGACGAATCGCCGGAGACCGACGCTGTGCTGGCGGTAGGCCGTGGTGAACGCGATCGAGGCGAGCTGGTCATCGGAGTGCGTGTGGTGCATGAGCGTCTCCCTGCCGGTGGAGCGCTCACACTAGGCCGTGGCGGACAGATCGGTACACCCCAGTGCGGGGTGTGACCTCGCACGACGACGAACACCCCCGCGACGGTGCGTCGCAGGGGTGTTCGTCGTGGTGCTGTGCGCTCGTGGCGCGGGGGGTGTTACTTGATCTGCGCGGTGATGGTGGCGGTACCGACGAGGAGGCCGCCCTTGACGGCGTCGGTCTTGAAGGTGCTGTTGAGCAGCTTCGCGGCG